>CAVOFQ010000001.1:0-624454 GCA_963695025.1 uncultured Actinomycetes bacterium
CGGGCCCCTGCCACTCCAGGAGTCCCGCATGCTACGCGCTGGAGTCGGGCTCCTCCGGCTCTTCCGGCTCTTCGGGCTCGGACACCTCGGTCTCGGCGTCATCGCCGTCCGGCCGCGCCTTGCGCCGCAGCCGCGCCCGGCTGGCCTCGATGCGGGAGCGGAGCTCGCTCGCGGTTGTGTCGTCGGGCGCCGGGGCGGGCGTGAGCGGTGTGAAGGTGATCTCGTCGGTGTCGTCGTCCTGGCCCTGCTCGGGCTCGGCCTCCGCCACTGGCTCGGGCTCAGGCTCAGGCTCGGGCTCTGGTTCGACGACCGCGGCCTCAGCCGGCGTCTCCTCGACTGGCGCCTCGGGGGCCACGGGCTGCGGGCTCCACACCGTCGTGTAGTCGCCTTCCGCTTCCGCTTCCGCCTCCGACTCGGACTCCGGCTGGAGCTCGACCTCCGGCTCGGGCTGGGCCTCCGGCGCAGGCTCGGACTCGGGGGCGGTCGACTCGGCAACCCACGGCTCGGGCTCGGTCTCGATCGGCGGGGCCTCGCGCAGCACTCCCCACTCCCGCTCGTCGGGCTCGAGCTCGGTCCACGGATCGCCCGCACCGAGCGCGGCACGCAGCCGCTCGTACACCCGCGGCGCCGCCACCAGCGCCCCGGCTGCACTCGTTGCCCCAACCAGGAACCACCCCAATCGCCGCACGGGGCCGAGTATACTCGCCCCCACAACCGAGCAGCTTCCTGCTCCGGGGTGGCGCCGCACTCCTGATCGTGGCGCCAGATGCGGTCGGCGCACGCCGTCCGGCACTCCGGAGCCGCCCGAGTCCAGAGGAGGTGATCAGGATCAACGCATACGAGATCATGCTGATGATCGAGCCCGAGGTGGCCGAGGAACGCCACTCCGAGATCATCGAGCGCACCAAGGCCACCGTCACCGAAGGCGGCGGCGTATGGGGATCGGTCGACGCGTGGGGCAAGCGCAAACTGGCCTACGAAATCGACCACATGGGCGACGCCTGGTACTACGTGCTCACGTTCGAGTCCGAGCCCGCGGCGCTGCATGAGGCGACCCGCGTGCTGGCGATCACCGACGGCGTCATGCGGCACATGGCAACCGCGCGGCCGCATCGCGCATCCGGCGCGCCGGCGCCCGTCGAGCCCGAGCCGGCGGAGGCGAACGCCTGATTCCCCGTCCGATCGCCCGCCTATCATATGCCGAACACATGTTCGCAATGTAGGCAGAGGAGGAGCTTCCAGTGGCAAACATCAATCGCGTCATTCTGACCGGCAATCTGACCGCCGATCCCGAGTTGTCGACCCTTCCCAGCGGCACCAGCGTGTGCCGTCTGCGCCTGGCCGTCAACCGCCGCTACAAGGATCAGTCGAGCGGCGAGTGGTCCGAGAAGCCCAACTACTTCGACATCAAGGTGTGGGGCGCGCAGGGCGAGAACTGCGCCCAGTACCTGAGCAAGGGCCGCCCCGTCGCGATCGACGGCCGGCTCGAGTGGAGCGAGTGGGAGGCACAGGACGGGGGCAAGCGCTCCAAGGTGGAGGTCGTGGCCGACACCGTCCAGTTCCTCGGCTCCCGCGGCGACAACGAGGGCAGCGGCGGAGGCAGCTTCAAGCCCAGCGCCGAGCTCAAGCCCGACCCCGTGTTCGCAACTCCCGGCGCGTCCGACGACGACATTCCCTTCTAGTGAGGTCCTAACCGATGGCATCCAAGCCCAAGTCGAAGAGCCGCGCGCCGAAGCGCGGCCAGGCGGCAGGCGCGTCCACACGGCGCAAGCCCTGCTACTTCTGCAAGGAAAAGGTCGAGGAGATCGACTACAAGAACTACAACCAGCTGCGGCGGTACATGTCCGAGAAGGGCAAGATCCGCTCGCGGCGGATCTCCGGCGCCTGCCGGCGCCACCAGCGCCAGGTGGCGGTGGCGATCAAGCGCGCTCGCGAGATGGCGCTCTTGCCGTACGCGGTCAACTGACCGGTTTCCACGCTCGTTGCGGCCGATTGGGCTTCGGCGGGCTGGTAACCGGTAACCGGGAATGCGACCATCCGACGGCGGCCGAGGCCGTCCGAGGCTAGGGGAACGAACATGGCACGAAAGGCACAACAGGCGATCCTGCTCCAGGACGTGGAGAAGCTCGGCCGCAAGGGCGACGTCGTCCACGTGGCCGCGGGGCACCTGCGCAACTACCTGGCCCCGCGGCACATGGCCGAGCCGGCCACCGACGCCCGTGTGGCCGAGGTGCAGCGGCAGTCCGAACAGCGCGCCCGCCACGAGGCCCAGGGCGACGAGCAGGCCCGCGACATGGCGCACGTGCTCAACCGCACCGTGCTCACCATCAAGCGCCGGGCCGGAATCGAGGACCGGCTGTACGGCTCGGTCACCTCGACCGACATCTCGGACGCAATCTGGAAGGCGCGCCGGATCCGCATCGACCGGCGCAAGGTCGAACTCGACGAGCCGATCAAGGCGCTCGGCAGCTATCGGGTGAAGATGAGTATTTGGGGGGACGTCCGCGCGGTGCTGAAGGTGATGGTGGTGCCGGGCGGGGCCGAGGAGGAGGGCGGCGTGGAGGCGTTCGAAGCCGAGCCCTCTGACCTCGAGGTCGACTACTAGCCGCGGCCGGGCCCATGTCGGTCACGTCGCAAGAGCAAACGGTCCCACCCCAGGACCTGGACGCCGAGGAGTCGGTGCTCGGCGCCATGCTCGTGTCCGGCAACGCCGTCGCGATCGTCTCGGAGCTCCTGCAGCCGGGCGACTTCTACCGCCGCTCTCACGCCACCATCTACCAGACGATCCTGGAGATGTACGGGCGGGGCGAGAACGTCGACTCGATCACCCTCACCAACGCCCTCTCCAACCGTGGCCTGCTCGACGAGGTCGGCGGCAAGGCGGTCGTGCACACCCTGGCGGCGACCGTGCCGGCGGTGGCAAACGCGCGCCACTACGCCCAGATCGTCCGCGACACCGCCACCTACCGCGGCCTCATCCGGGCCGGCACCGAGATCGCCACGCTCGGCTACGAGCGCATCGGCGAGCCGCCCGAGCTGGTCGACCGGGCCGAGCAGATCGTGTTCGGGATCGCCGACCAGCGCATCACCGGCGACTTCGAGCACATGGAGACCCTGCTCAAGGAGTCGTTCGACCGCCTCACCCAGCTCAGCGCTGACGGCCGGGATCTGACGGGGACAGGCAGCGGCTTCCGCCAGCTCGACGAGCTCACGGCCGGCTTCCAGAAGTCCAACCTGATCGTGCTCGCCGCCCGGCCGGGCATGGGGAAGACGTCGCTCGCGCTCAACATCGCCGCCCACGTCGGCATCCACGAGCGCGCGCCCGTGGCCATCTTCTCGCTCGAGATGTCACGCGAGGAGGTCACGACGAGGCTCATGTGCGCCGAGGGCAAGGTCGACTCCAAGCGCCTGCGCCGCGGCGCGCTCGACGGGGGTGACTGGGAGAAGCTCACCAACGCCTCGAGCAAGCTCTACGACGCGCCCATCTACGTCGACGACACGGCGGGCGTCACCCCGATCGAGATCAAGGCCAAGAGCCGCCGTCTGAAGTCGCGCCTGAAGGGCGAGCTCGGCCTGGTCATCGTCGACTACCTGCAGCTGATGGGTGGCACGGCGAAGGTCGAGAACCGCGTCCAGGAGATCTCCCAGATCTCGCGCTCGCTGAAGCTGATCGCGCGCGACCTCGATGTGCCCGTGCTCGCCATCTCGCAGCTCTCCCGCGCGGTCGAGGCCCGCAGCGACAAGCGGCCGGTGCTGAGCGACCTGCGCGAGTCGGGCTCGATCGAGCAGGACGCCGACCTGGTCATGTTCGTCTACCGCGACGACTACTACGACGATCAGAGCGACGACAAGGGCACGGCCGAGCTGATCATGGCCAAGCACCGCAACGGCCCGCTGGACACGGTCAAGCTCGCCTATGTCGGCCGCTACACGCGATTCGACAACCTGGCCCGGCACGGAGCCTAGGCCGATGCCACTCAAGGTCGTGGTGGGAGCCCAGTGGGGCGACGAGGGCAAGGGCAAGATCATCGACCTGATGGCCGAGCGGGCCGACGTGGTCGCCCGCTACCAGGGCGGCAACAACGCCGGGCACACACTGGTGATCGGCGAGGAGACCTACAAGCTGCGGCTCGTCCCGAGCGGCATCCTCTACCCCGGCACGCTGTGCGTGCTCGGTAACGGCTGCGTGATCGATCCCGAGGTGCTGATCGAAGAGCTCGACGGCCTACTCGCCCGGGGTGTCGATGTCTCCGGCCTTCGCATCAGCGGCAACGCCCACCTGATCATGCCCTGGCACCGCATCATCGACGCCGACTCCGAGCTGCAGCTCGGCCGGCTCCAGATCGGCACCACCCGCCGCGGGATCGGCCCGGCCTATGCCGACAAAGCCCTGCGCGTCGGCATCCGCGTCCAGGACCTGCTCGACGAGAAGATCCTGCGCCTGAAGATCCAGACGGCGCTCTCGGTGAAGAACGTCGAGCTGCGCAAGCTCCACCACCACCGCCCCCTCGACAAGGAGGAGCTGACGGTGGCGATGCTGGGCTACGCCGAGCGCATCCGCCCGTTCATCGCCGACACGTCGCTTCTGATCCACCACGCGCTCGAGGCGGGCCATACCGTCCTCTGCGAGGGCGCCCAGGGGACGCTGCTCGACATCGACAACGGCACCTATCCGTTCGTGACGTCGTCCAACCCGGTCGCCGGCGGCGCATGCGCCGGCCTCGGCGTCGGCCCCACCCGGATCGGCTCGGTGCTCGGCGTCACCAAGGCCTACCTGACCCGGGTCGGCGCCGGGCCCTTCCCCAGCGAGGCCGACGCCGACCGCGGCGCCCAGCTGCGCGAGCGCGGCGGCGAGTACGGCACCGTCACCGGCCGCGACCGCCGCTGCGGCTGGCTCGACATCGTCGGGCTGCGGTACGCCGCGCGCCTGAACGGCCTCACCGAGCTGGCGGTGACCAAGCTCGACGTGTTGTCGATGTTCGATCGCATCCCCGTCTGCACGGGCTACCGGCTGACCGACGGTGCGCTCACCACCGACTTTCCGTCCCACCAGACCGATTTCCACCACGCGCAGCCGGAGTACGAGGAGCTGCCCGGCTGGGGAGCCGACATCTCCGCCGTCACCGCCTTCGCGCAGCTGCCGGAGGCCGCCCGCAACTACCTCGACTTCGTCGAAGGGCGGGTCGGGGTGCCGGTCACGATGGTCGGCGTGGGGCAGCGCCGCGACCAGACGCTCACCCGCCGTGAGCTCGCTCCCGCCGCCTGATCGGCGCGGCCGTTACCACACCGTTACGTTTCCGCCCCCTCACCTTAACGGACGAGGCGTAGGCTCTCTCCCGCGGTCGCAGACAGGGACGGAAGCGGCTCGCCCGGTGCGGAAGCGCCACCGCCTCACGGCAGGTTGGCCGGCCCGCCCGGGCGCCGCCCCGTCCCGACCGCGATGGGATCCTCAGAGGGCGACGACGTTGCCGGCGCGCACGCGCTCGACCCGCTCGAGCCACGGTGTCGCCGCCAGCCGCCCGAAGACCTCGGCGGCTTCGCCGAGCCCGTCGTCGGCTTCGTCAGCCCGCCCCTGCGCAACCAGCCACTCGGCGTGCTCGAGCAGAGTGACCGCCATCGGAAACGGCGTGGCCAGTTCGCGGAAGAGGCCGGCAGCGCCGCGGAACAGTCGCTCGGCCTGCTCGCTGTCCTCGGCCGCCGCGGCCACCCGGCCCCGGAACCTCAGCACGTGGGCCCGGATGACCTGGGGCACCCGGCCGGGGCGCCCATCCTCGACGGTGCGCAGCAGTCGCTCGACGGCGTCCGCGTCGCCCACGGCGAGCGCGGCCGCGACCGCGACGGGGAACGCCTCCTTGATCGCCTCCGACGAGATCCCGACTCCGTCGCGCAGCGCCCACGCCGCCTCGGCGACCGCCAGTGCCTCGGCCATCCGGCCCTGTGCGGACAGCAGTGTTGAGTGCGCCCAGCCGTAGGTCGCCCGCTCGGCCACGTCAGCCGACTCACGCAGATCGGTGAACCGGCGGCAGAGCCGGTCGGCCTCCTCGAGCTCCCCGCGGTGAGCGAGGATGGCGACGCTGTTGCCGAGGAAGCTGACGAAGGGGAACCGGCTCTGGCTGAAGACCTCCTCGGGGATCTCGGCCACCTCGGAAAGGGCCTCGTCCCAGAGGCCGAGCATGAACTGCGGATACGTCTGGCCGAGGAACAGCCACTCCTGCTGGCGGTGGCCCACCCGCCGGGCGAGCGCCAGGCCATCGCGATACCCGGTGGCCGCCGCCTCGAAGCGGTCGCCGCGGGCCTCCAGGTCGGCGACGTTGTTGTATGCGCGAAACGCCGCCGACGGGATGTCGTGCTCGAGGGCGACGTCGAGCGCGTAGCGCACGAGCGCGCCCGACTCGCCGTTGCGGCCGCGGTTGCTCAGGATCATCGCCTTCGTGTTGACGGCCTGTGAGAGCACCTCGGGCAGCCCCACCGACTCGGCCATCTCGAGTGCGGTCTCGATCCGCTCCGCGGCGATCTCGGGCTCGCCCGCGAAGAACCGGAACCGGCCCACCTGCGCCGCCAGCGCGGCAACGTCGGCATCGGCCTCCTCGCCCGCGAGGAGCCCAAGCGCGGCGTCCATCCGCTCGAGCGCCTCCCGCAGCCGGCCCGTGTCCCACATCACCTCGCCCAGGCGGGCGGACACACGCGCCGCGGGGTGGGTCGCTTCGTGAGCCTCGAACAGCTCGACCGCCTGCTCGAAGCGGATGCGGGCATCGTCCGAGAGGCCCGCCTCGCGCGCCATCATCCCCGCCTGCTCGAGCAGGCCCGCCTGGTCGAGCGGGTCGGCCGCGAGCGCCGCCGCCTGCTCGAAGTAGCGCTGCGCCTCCAGGCTCGCCGCGAGGGCCGAGGCCCGCTCGCCGGCCCGGGTGAGCGCTGCCACCGCCCGCCGCGCGATCTCGTCGGCGTCGGGCGCATCGGGGTCGGCCCGGTGGGCCGCCAGGTAGTGCCCGGCGACGACCTCGGCCAACTCGTCCTCGCCCTCGTCCATCGCCGCCGCCTCGAGGTGCTTGGTGCGGCGATCGTGCTTGGAGAGCATCTCGTAGGCCACCCTCCGCACCAGGTCCTGCAGGAACCCGTACTGGCCGCGCTCGGGCGAGAGCGGATCGGCCTGGAGCGACAGCACCTCCTTGCGGGCGAGGCCGGTCAGCACCGGAACAAGCTCAACGACCGGCCGTCCGGTGAGCGTCGCCAGCGCCTCGATCGTGAACGTCTTTCCCAACACCGCGGCGGCCTGCAGCAGCCGCCGCTCGTCGGCCGCGAGGCCGTCGAGCCGGGCCGCGATCAGGGCGTGCAGCGTCTCGGGCACGTCCAGGATGTCGATCGGGCCCAGCGGGCACGTACGAGCTCCCGCGCCGCGCCAGCAGATCGCGGTCGAGCAGCATCCGCACGGTCTCGACCGCATACAGCGGCACTCCCTCGGCCCGCTCGCGGATCCGCACGCGCAGCTCGTCGGGCAGCCCCGGCACCAGACCTGCGAGCAGCGTCTCCATCTCGGCGGTCGAGAGCGGCTCGAGGTAGAGCGAGCTGAAGTTGCGCCGGGCCGCGCCCCACGTCGGCCGTCGCTCGGCCAGCTCCGGCCGGGCGAGTACCAGTACGAACAGCGAGTGATTCTTCGACCAGTCAACCAGGTGCTCGATGAAGTCGAGCAATGCCGCATCGGCCCACTCCATGTCCTCGAACACCATCACGGTCGGCATCTCCTCGGCGAGCCGCTCGTAGAACAGTCGCCAGGCGCTGAACAGGTTCTCGCGCTCCCACGGCGCGTGCTCCTCAAGGCCGAGCAGGTGCGCCAGGCGCGGCTCGACGAACCGGCGCTCGTCCGGGTCGGCGATCGACTGCTCGACGGCGATATGCAGCTTCTCGCGCTGTGCGGCAGGCTCCTCGCCCTCGGCGATCGATGCCCGCGTGCGCACCATCTCGGCCAGCGCCCAGTAGGTGACTCCCTCGCCGTACGGCAGGCAGCGGCCGGCGTGCCAGCGGACGTTGCCGGCAAGACCGTCGATGTACTTGAAGAACTCCCACGACAGCCGTGACTTGCCCGTCCCGGCCACGCCCATCACCGAGGCCAGCTGCGCCCTCGACTCGCCGGCCGAGGCGTGGAAGAGCTCCTTGATCACTCGCAGCTCGCGGTCGCGGCCGACGAACGGCGCCTCGAGGCCCGCCGAGCGCTGGGCGCCGCCGATGCCGCTGATCACCCGCACGGCCCGCCACAGCTGCGCCGGCTCGGACTTGCCCTTGAGCTCGCGCGCGCCGGCGTCCTCGTACACGACCGCCTCCTCGGTTGCGTGCTTGGTCGAGTCCCCCACCAGCACCGAGCCAGGCTCGGCCACCGCCTGGATCCGCGAGGCGGTGTTGACCAGATCGCCGGCCACCATCCCCTCGCTGCTCGCGCCGATCGTGACCGCCGTCTCGCCTGTGAGGACGCCCACGCGCGCCCGCAGCTCCGCCGATCCCACCTCCTGGCCGAGCGCCGCCACCGCCGCGGCCAGGTCGAGGGCGGCGCGCACGGCCCGCTCGGCGTCGTCCTCCATCGCCACCGGCGCGCCCCACACCGCCATCACGGCATCACCGATGAACTTCTCGACCGTGCCGCCATACCGGGCGATCAGGGTCCGGCAGGTGTCGAAGTAGCGCGACAGGAGCTCGCGCACGTCCTCGGCGTCGCGAGTCTCCGACAGGGCGGTGAACCCGACGAGGTCGGCGAACAGGATCGACACCAGCCGCAGCTCGGCGACCGGCTCGGCTGCCCCTGCCGAGTGCGCCTCGACGGGCGCGCCCAGCCCCGCGCCGCACTCGCCGCAAAACTTCGCGCCGGGCGCGTTCTCGGTCGAGCAGACGCCGCAACGGACGGTCAGCGGGGCGCCGCACTCACCGCAGAACTTGCGCCCCTCCTCGTTGTCCGTACCGCACGCTTGGCACTGCATTTTGCAAGCGTACCGCTACATGCGAATCCGGTCACCGCCCGGGTCCCACACCGGCTCCGCGACGACCTCGGCCGCCACCCATTCGTCGAACACCTCGACCTCGACAGCCGTCCCGACCGCGGCGGCCGCCGCGGGGAGGTAGGCGTACGCCAGCGAGCGCCCGACGGCGAATCCGTAGCCGCCGGTCGTCACGCGCCCGGCGAGCTCGCCGCCGACGCGCACAGGCTCTGAGCCCAGCGTGACAGCCGCGGGATCGTGCAGCGCGAGGCAGCACAGCCGCCGGCCCGGCTCCTGCTCGCGGGCTCGCAGGAGGGCGTCGCGGCCGATGAACTCGACCCCCTTGTCGGGCTTGACCGCAAAGCCCAGGCCGGCCTCGTCCGGGGTGTCCTCAGGCGTGATGTCGGCGCCCCACACCCGGTAGCCCTTCTCGACCCGCAGCGCATCGATGGCGCGATAGCCGGCGGCGAGCATGCCGTGGGCACGGCCCGACTCCCAGATCGCATCCCACAGCGCGGCCCCGTACTCCGACGGGCAGTAGAGCTCCCAGCCCAGCTCGCCCACATAGGTGACCCGCACCGCGAGGCAGGGCACGTGCCGGACGGCGATCTCGGCCGCGCGCATGTACGGCAGGCCCGTGTTCGAGAGATCCGCGGGCGTGAGCGGCTGCAGGATGTCGCGCGCGCGGGGGCCCCACAGCCCGAGACACGCGTACGCCGAGGTGACGTCGGCCACCTCGACCAAGCCGTCGTCTGGCATGTGGCCGCGGATCCAGCCCAGGTCGTGGTTGCCGAACGCAGTGCCGGTCACGATCCGGAACCGCCGCTCGGCCAGGCGGGTGACGGTGAAGTCGCACTCGATCCCGCCGCGGCTGTTCAGCATCTGGGTATAGGTGACCGATCCGACCGCGCGGTCGACGTCGTTGGCGCACAGCCGCTGCAGATAGGCGGCGGCCCCCGGCCCGGTGACCTCGATCTTGGCGAACGACGTCTCGTCGAAGAGCCCGGCCCGCTCGCGGGTGGCCATCGCCTCGGCGTGGATCGCCGGCGACCAGTTCTGTCCCGCCCACCCGCGCGGCCGCAGACTCTCGTCGCCCTTGGCGGCGTTGGGCTCGAACCAGTTGGGCCGCTCCCAGCCCGACTTCTCGCCGAAGCTCGCGCCGAGATCCGCCAGGCGCGCGTACGCGGGCGAGAGCCGCAGCGGCCGGCCCGCCGTGCGCTCGTGGTTTGGGTACTTGATGTCGTAGTAGGTCGAGTAGACCTCGGTCGACCGCGCCAGCGTGTAGTCGCGGCTGCGGTACTGGCGGCCGAAGCGGCGGCTGTCCATGTGCCACAGGTCGAGGCTGGGCTCGCCGCTCGTGATCCACTCCGCCATCTGCCAGCCCATCCCGCCGGCGCCGGCCAGGCCGTGGGCGCAGAAGCCGGCCGCCACCCAGAACCCGGGCACGTCGGACTCGCCGAGGATGAACTCCCCGTCGGGGGTGAATGCCTCGGGCCCGTTGTAGAGCTTGCGCACCTCGGCCGTCTCCATCGCGGGCACCCGCTCGACCGCGTTCTCCAGCAGCGGCTCGAACCGCGGCCAGTCCTCGGGCAGGAGCTGCGCCTCGAAGCCGTCGGGCACGCCGTCGAGCGCCCACGGCGCCGGGTTGCGCTCGTAGCCGCCCATGATCAGGCCGCCGACCTCCGTGCGGAAATAGATCAGCCGGTCGGGGTCGCGCAGCGTGGGCAACGGCTGCAGCGGCGCGTCGAACGCCTCGGTGACCAGGAACTCGTGGCCGTAGGTGATGATCGGTACCTGGGCGCCGACCATGCGCCCGATTTGCGGCGCGTACATGCCGCCCGCGTTCACGACGACGTCGGTGCGGATCGTGCCTTTGTCGGTGACCACCTCGTGCACGCGGCCGTTGCGAAGGTTGATGCCGGTGACGCGGGTGCGCTGCTCGATGTCGGCCCCGAGCAGGCGGGCGCCGTCGGCGAGCGCAAAGGTGAGCTGGCTGGGATCGAGGTACCCGTCGAGCGGGATGAAGGCGGCAGCCACAACGCCGTCGGTGGACATGGGCGGGAACATCGCCTGGGCCTCGGCGGGCGAGACGAGCTCCATCTCGAGGCCAAAGCTCTTCGCCCACCCGGCCTGGCGCTGAATCTCCTCGTGGCGCTCACGCGACGACGCCAGCCGCAGGCCGCCCAGCTGGTGCCAACCCGGGTCCTTCCCCGTCTCGCGGGCCAGGTCGGCGTAGAGACCGACCGAGTACTGCATCATCTTGGTCAGGCTGACGGTCGAGCGCAGCTGGCCGACCAGGCCGGCCGAATGCCACGTCGAGCCGTGCGTGAGGCCGTACTGCTCGACCAGAACGACGTCGCGCCAGCCCAGCTTGGCCAGGTGGTAGAGGATGCTGCAGCCGCCCACCCCGCCGCCGATGACGACCGCCTGCGCCTCGTCCTTCACGGCCGCAACCCTGCCACAACTGGTATAGACCGGTCAACCCGCAAGGTGCTCGATCCAGCGGGGGTAGCGATCGTCGGTGGCCCCCTCGCGCAGTCGGCCGAAGAACCGCTCGGCGTATGCGACGTAGTCGGCGTCCGTGGTGCGCAGGCCCTGCTGGACGACGCCCCACATCGCCTCCCGGAAGTCCGACATGATCCGCATCAGCCGCAGCCGGGCCATGTCACGCTCGCGCACCCGGCCCAGGTACGCCCGCAGCAGCACGCGGTCGTCGTCCTCCGACAGGTCGTGGTTCGTCGAAAAGTTGGCCAGGTCGAAGAATGGGTCGCCCATGCCCGCGTACTCCCAGTCGACGATCAGGAGCCGCCCCTGCTGGAGCAGGAAGTTCGCATTCAGAAGGTCGTTGTGGCACAGGCACGGCTCGCGCGGGCTGGCCTCGAGCGCCGCGCGCATCTCGCCGGCGCGCTCCCACGACCACTCGAACGCGTCCGGCAGCTCGACGCCGAGCCAGCGCGCGTTGTCGCGGTAGGTCTCGACGATGGCGAAGGCCGAGAACGATCCCGGCACCGGCGGGCCCTCGTGCAGCCGCCGCAGCGTGGCCGCCACCTGCCCGATCATCGCCGTCGTGCGCAGCTGCTCGGCCGGAACGCCGACTCCGTCCACGAAGTCGGTGATCAGGATCTTCTCGGGCCGCAGGTAGGCCAGTACCTTCGGGCCGATGCCGAGCCCACCCGCGATCACGGTTGCGGTGTATTCGTTCTCGCGGTCGGCGCCCAGCATCTCGGCCTCGCCTGTCACACGGAGCACGTACTCCGAAGGAGCCCCGTGGATGCGGTAGTTCAGATTGGTGAGGCCGCCCGGCAGCGGCTCGGCCCGCAGCGGGTACCCGCGGAGGTCGGGGACGCGCTCCGCGATCTTCTCCAGGTCGTCGGCCGTCGGAGGATTCGACACCTCGAGCGCATCCACGGCGCCTACCATACGTCCATCGCTTCCGGCACGCTCACACCGCGCGCGAGTGACCGCTGGCTGGTTGTCGAGTCGCCGGCCGGCGATCCTCTGGACCAGATCGAGCGCTTCCTGGCCGGCCACGGCTTCGGCAGCGCCGACCCGCCGGTGGGCATGGTTGCAGACCTGTACCTCGGCTACCGGCTGGGGGCATCGCTGCCCGGCGTCCACGAGCCGAGGCCGCCGGAGCCGTGCCCACAGCTCCCGCTGGCCGCGTGCCGGGTGCGCTCGGCCGACCCCCGGCCGGCCTCCGTCGAGTCATTCAGGGTCGGGGAGTTCGTCCCCACGTGGACGCCGGCCGAGCATGCCGCGGCGGTCGAGCAGGTGAGGGCCGCGATCGGGCGTGGCGACGTGTACCAGGTCAACCTCGTGCAACACCTGTGGGCGCCGTTCCAGGGATCGCCTGCGGCGCTCGAGACGGCGCTCGCGCCGCTCGATGCGCCATGGGCGCACGCCCTCCACGGCGACGGCTGGTCGATCGTCTCGGCGACCCCGGAGCTCTTCCTGCAGACGCGCGGCGACCGGGCCCGTACGATGCCGATCAAGGGCACGCGCCCGGCCGGCGCAGGCGAGCCCATTGCGGAGAGCCCCAAGGACCGAGCCGAGCACGTCATGATCGTCGACCTCGAGCGAAACGACCTCGGCCGCGTCTGCAGGCCGGGAAGCGTGCGCGTCGCCGAGTACCTGGCGGAGCGGCCGATGGCGGGCGTGCGCCACATGGTCTCGACTGTCGAGGGCTTTCTCCGGCCCGGCGTCGGCCTGGCCGAGCTGCTGCGCGCGACGTTCCCCGGCGGGTCGGTCACGGGTGCACCGAAGCTGGCCGCCATCAACCACATCGCCCGGCTCGAACCGGTCGGCCGCGGCGCCTCGATGGGGGCCCTGGGCGTCGTGCACGCAAACGGCGACCTCGATCTCGGCCTCACGATCCGGACGCTGGCGGTGGCGAACGGCGGCCTGCACCTGTGGGTCGGCGGCGGAATCGTGTGGGACTCCGACCCGGCCGCCGAGGTCGAGGAGTCGCTGGTGAAGGCCCGTCCGCTGATGAGCCTCCTGCGCCCTGAATAACCGGTGCCAGGCACCACATATTCAGGCGTGCAGCATCCAGACCGCCGGCTCGATGTACACCCCGGTGTCCGCCTCACGGTCGATCGTCACCGGGGCAAGCGCGGCGGGGACGACGAAGTCGCCTGAGTCGGGCAGCGCCATCCCCACCCACTCCTCCCACTCCGCGACCGTCCCGACGATCCGCATCGCCTCCCGCTCGGTCGCCAGCACGCGCGCACCCACCCGCGTGTGGGTGCGCAGCCAGGGATCGAACGGCTCGCCGCCGGGTCGCACCCACTCCGCGTACCGCTCGATCGGCGTCAGCGGGTAGCGGTGCTTCTCGGTCGGCCGCGCCGGCGCCACCATCGACGTCAGGCCCCGGGCCTCGCCCTGCGCACGCAGTGCGCGCAGGATCGCGCCGCCGAGCCCCGTGCCGCGATGGGAGCCCACGACCTCGCTCGCCATCGCGCACATCGTCGTTGCCGGCTCGCCACGCTCTCGCGTGGCGACGGCCAGCTCGAGGGCGCCGTCCCACCCCTGCGGCAGACCGGCGACCGTGCCGTCCCACGGAATCGGCACACCCCAGCCGCCGGCGATCGCCGTGTCGCCGGTGTCGAGCAGGACAAGGTTGAACTCGGGGAACAGCCGATCGACGTCGGGCATGTACCTCCGCGCGACCGGGTCGTGGAAGATGAACTCGGGCCAGCCCGGACCGAATGGCAGCCGCTCGGAGAGCTCGGGCCGGTCGGCCAGCGAGGCAACCGTGAAGGCGGCGCTCACCACCAGCCCCTGATCGTCTCCGCCGCCGCCCGCCCGGCGGGGGAGCCCCACCAGCGGGCGTGGCCGAGCACGAAGTCGTTCCACGCCCAGTCGGACTTGGCCCCGTCGCGCTCGACGCCGGCGTAGTAGTCCAGGAACGAGATCCCGTACTCGAACTGACACACCGCGAGCACGTCTGCGAGCACGACCCGCTCGATCGGCTCGAGCGGCGTCTCGGCGTCGTAGGCGCGGACGAGGAGCTCGGCCTGGCGCAGGTCGAACGCGCCATCGTCGCCGGCCGTGATGCGGTTCCAGAAGAAGCAGTTGCGCTCGACCGCGACCGCCAGGTCGAGCAGCCGGGGCGCGTAGTCGGCCTGGTGGAAGTCGATGATGCCGGTGCACTCGTCGCCCGTGAAGAACAGGTTGTTCGTCTGCCAGTCGCCGTGCAGCGGCCGCTCCGGGAGCGCGGCCAGGTACGGCCGCAGCCGGTCGAACAGCTCGGTGTAGGCCGCCTCGACCGGCCCCTGCCAGGACCGGGTCGCGAGGTGGTCTCCAACCGCCGGCCGCAGCGCGGCCAGCCGGTCGACCGCGGCAACGGGGTCGCGCGCCACCATCCCGAGCTGGACGACGAAGCCGGCCTGTCGCTGCGGCGTCGGATCGGGAAAGTCGGCCCCGGCCGCGTGCAGGCGCGCCAGCATCCGCCCCGCCGAGACCACGTGCGCGTCACGGTCGAAGGGGTCCCAGGTGTCCGCGCCGGTGTAGACGTCCTCGCCGGCGGCCGGCTCGTGGAGCTCGTACCACAGGCCGGCGGCCTCGACCAGGCCAACCGCCCGCGCGGCAGGCACCCCCCGGTCGGCCAGGTGGTTGGTCAGCAGATGCTGGCGCCGCAGCTGCTCGATGCCGCGGCCCATGGGCGGCTGGCGCTTGAGGTAGACGTCGCCGTCGGGGCCGCTGCAGCGCGCGACCGCGAAGAGCCAGCGCCGGTGCCGGGCGAGCACCTGGGTGCCGTCGCCCACAATGCCGGTGGCCTCGGCATCGGAGATCGGCTCCCAGAAGCGATCGTCAATCCCCACGCCCGCCAGCCTACCCGCGTACCATCCGGGCGTGACCGACGTCCTCGTCACGCCCACCTTCCTGCACGAGCAGGGAAGCACCGTTCGGATCCTGGACGTGCGCGGGCGCGTGTTGCCGCAGGAGCCGCGCTACCACGCCGACCCGGAGGCCTACCGCGCCGGCCATATCCCGGGGGCTGCCTTCGTCGACTGGCGCCGCGATTTCACCGACCGCGACGACCCGGTGCCCGTGCAGCTCGCACCGCCCGACGTGTTCGCGGCCGACGCCACCCGCCTGGGCATCACGAACGACTCGGTGGTCGTGGCCTACGACGACTACCGGAACGTGCTCGCGGGCCGGGTCGTGTGGGCGCTTCGCACCTACGGCCACACCCGCGCGCACATCCTCGACGGCGGCCTCGGCGCGTGGGTCGGCGCCGGGTACGAGCTGCGTGCCGGCGACGAGCCGCCGCAACCGGCCGACCCGCCCTATCGCCCCGGCGAGCGTGGAGCACAGTTGTGGCGCCTTCCTGACATACGGGCGGCGCTCGACCGAGACGTGCTCATCCTCGACGCCCGCGCACACGCGGAGTACGCGGGGGTCGAAAGCCACGCCCGCCGCCACGGCCACATCCCGGGCGCGGTCAACGTCCCCTACCGTGACCTGCTCGCACACGACGGCCCGTTCCTGCCGCCGGCCGCGCTGCGCCAGGCCTTCGCCGATGCGGGCATCGATGTCGAGCGGGTCGACCGGCCCGTGGTCGTCTACTGCAACGGCGGCGTCTCGGCCACGGCCGTCGCGAACGCCCTGGCACTGGCCGGCGGCCCCGCGGCCGCCGTCTACGACGGCTCGTGGAACGAGTGGGGCAATCGCGACGACACGCCGGTCGAGAATTAACACTGCGGCTCCCCGCGAGTGTGGCATCCTGCCACTTGTACCGCGCCCGCCCGCCGCGTAGCCTCCGCACTGCCAGAACCGACCAAGGGAGGGATCCGTGAGCGACCTCGACCAGTTCGTCGAGGCCCCGGGAAGGGCGGAGCAGGTGGCTGACGTTCGCCGCCGCATCGACGCCGAGGGCATCACCTACATCTACTACCAGTTCGTCTCGGTCACCGGCCGGATCATGGGCAAGGGCGTGCCCGCGAAGCACTGGGAGACAATCGCGCAGAAGGGGTTCCAGCTCGTCTACGGCTCGACGGCCAACCTGTTCGTCGACCGCCACGGCGACTACATCGGCTATGGGCCCGAGGCCTGGGAGCTCGTCGGCATCCCCGAGCCTGGGACGTTCGCGCCGCTGCCGTGGGATGCGAAGGTCGCGCGCGTGTGGTGCACCTGCTTCCGCAACCGCGAGGATCTGGAAGGGCCCGGCGCGGTGCTCACGTCGGACTGTCGCGGCAACCTGCGCCGGATCCAAGCCGACCTGGAGGAGCGCACCGGGATGCACCTGCGCGCGGGTATGGAGCCCGAGATGATGTGGCTCAAGCTGAACCCGGACGGCACCCCTTCGGTCGAGGGCAAGACCAAGCCCTACTGCTACCACATCGACCAGTTCTCCGAGCTCCAGCCGATCATCCACAAGGTCGTCGAGTACTGCGGCAAGCTCGGGCTCGACATGATCCAGGGCGACCACGAGGACGCCCCCGGCCAGATCGAGCTCAACTTCGGCTTCGACCGCGCCGAGCAGACGGCCGACAACCTGAGCACGTTCCGGCAGGTGTGCAAGGCGGTGGGCCGCGAGATGGACGCGTTTCCGTGCTTCATGCCCAAGCCGTTCATGGGCGTGTCGGCCAACGGCTGCCATACCAACCTCTCGCTGTGGAAGGGCGACACGAACCTCTTCCTGCCCGAGGGCGAGAACCCCCGCATGCCGTCCCAGCTCGGGCTGAACGCGATCGGCGGCATCCTCGAGCACCTGCGTGCGCTGACCTGCATCACGGCGCCGACGGTGAACTCCTACCGGCGGTTCTGGGAGCAGGGCTTCTGGGCGCCGGTGTTCGCCGACTGGGGTTACCAGAACCGCACCACGGCGCTGCGCGTCTCCTCTCCGGACCGGTTCGAGTACCGATCGGTCGACTCGGCGGTCAACCCGTACCTGGCCCTCGGCGCGCTGATCACGGCGATGGAGGACGGCATCACCCGGTCGGTCGACCCGGGCGATCCCGAGGAGGGCAACATCTATGAGGCGATCGAGGCCGGCAAGAAGGTGCAGAAGGTGCCGATGACGCTGGGGGAGGCGCTGCAGGCGCTCGACGAGGACGAACTCGTGAAGTCGGCATTGCCCGGCGAGATGCACCGCGTGTTCACCCACTACAAGAACGACGAGTGGGAGCGGTACTGCTCGGAGGTCAGCGACTGGGACGTCAAGGAGTACCTGGACGTCCTGCCTTAGGCGATGAGGGCCGGCGCCGCTGAGCGGGTTGATGCGCTCGCCCAGCGGCTGATCGCGGCCGGTGCAACGCCCGGCGCCGCGGTCGCGCTCTGCGACCGCGAGCGCCTGCTGGGGGTGTGGTCGTACGGCCACGCCGACCCCGCCGCCGGCGCGCCGGTGACCGAGCGGACGATGTTTGAGATCGGCTCGATCTCGAAGTCGTTCACCGCAATCTGCCTGGTGCGCCGGTGGGAGCGCGGCGAGCTTGACCTGGACGCCGAGGTCGCGAACCTGCTGCCGTGGTTCCCGCTCGAGGGCATCACCGTCCACCACCTGCTGAGCCACACCGGCGGCCTGCCGTGCAGCCTTGGCGATCCGCCCAGCCCCAGCTTCGAGGTGCTCATGCTGGCCGACTCGGCCCGCGCTCCCGCCGGTGAGCGCTTCTGGTATTCGAACGTCGGCTACCAGGCGCTCGGCTTCGTGCTCGAGCGGCTGACGGGCGAGCCGTTCGCCGACACCTACCGGCGCGAGATCTTCGCGCCACTTGCGCTCGAGCACACCGAGCCGGCGATCACGAACGCCGCTTCGCAGCCGCCTGGCCGTCGGCCACGAGGCGAGCGACGACTCGTGGCCGTGGACGCTCGGCGAGCCGCTCGCGCCCGCAACATGGCTCGAGTACCGCGGCGCCGACGGCAGCATCTGCGCGACCGTGGCCGATCTGGCCGGGTACGGCCGCATGCTGCTGAACGACGGCGCCGGCGTGCTCTCGGCCGAGGGGTTCGAGCGGCTGACGACGCCCGTGGTCGAGGATCCCGAGGAGGGCTGCTGGTACGGCTACGGACTGAACCTGCGCACGGTCGCAGGCCGGCGCTGGATCGGCCACAGCGGGGGCATGGTCGGCCACCACGCCCAGCTGTGGTGCGACCGCGATGCCGGCCTCGTGGCGGCGGCGCTTGTGAACGGCCCGGCGGGAGCGGCGGTGCTGGCCGAGCACGCACTGCGCGTGGCGGCGGGCGACGAGGTCGGCGATCCCGGCCTGGACGACCTGAGCGACCCGGCCGCGGCGGTCGTGCTCGATACCGCGCCGGCGGAGGAGTGGGGACCGATGTGCGGCCTCTACCGGTCGCACAACCCGTGGGCAACGACGCTTCGGATCGGCACCCGCGAGGGCCGGCCGGTGGCGCAGGTCTGGGGTGAGGTATCGCCACTCGAGCCGCTCGCCGACGGCAGCTTCCGGCTCGGCCCCACCGGCTGGAGCCCCGAGCGCGTCCGTTTCGACACGCCCATCGACGGCCGCTTCGTGCGCGCCTGGCACGGCGCGACCGCCTTCCACCGGCCAGATATGTCCGAATCGACATTGGAGGCGGAGGGCACCGCCGGTACCATTTCCCCCGCAACCTCGCTCACCAAGCGGAATCGTCGCTGTTAGCCGGAAGGGCTCGCATATGTGCGGAATTGCAGGAATCATCTACCGAAACGGCGCCAACGAGATCGGCCGGGACATGACTCGGATGCTCCAGTCGATGAAGCACCGCGGGCCGGACTCGACGGGCTACGCCCTGTACGGCCTCGCGTCGCACCCGGTCGTCGTGCGGTACAAGCTGGCCGACGCCAACGATCCCCGCGACTTCGAGTTCTCCGACAAGCTCCAGCGCCACCGGGGTGAGGTCGAGGCGCGCATGCGCGAGCTGGGGGCGACCATCGAGTCGGTCGAGAACGAGACCGAGTACGCGTTCCGGGCCGTGCTGCACTACGACGGTGACCTGAAGGCGCTGGCCGACTACCTCGAGGACGTGCCCGACTGCGAGATCCTGTCGCTGGGACACTCGCTCGAGATCGTCAAGGACCTGGGCGACGCGGAGACCGTCTCGAAGCAGTACGACCTGGGCGACTTCACCGGCACGCACGCGATCGGCCACGTCCGCATGGCGACCGAGTCGGACGTCGACATCTCCGGCGCCCACCCGTACTGGGCCTACCCCTTCGCCGACGTCGCGGTGGTGCACAACGGCCAGCTCACGAACTACTTCCAGTGGCGGCGGCGGCTCGAGCGGTCGGGGCACCGGTTCCAGTCGGAGTGCGACTCCGAGGTGATCGCGGTCTACCTGGCCGAGAAGATGGGCGAGGGCATGACGCTCGAGGAATCGATGCGCGCCAGCATGGAGGAGCTCGACGGCGTCTTCACCTACATCTGCGTCACCAAGGACGCGCTGGGTGTGGCCAAGGACGAGATGGCGGCCAAGCCGCTCGTGCTGTACGAGAGCGACGGCCTGGTTGCGCTGGCGTCGGAGGAGATCGCGATCCGCGCCATCATCGACCACGAGATCGACACATACGACCCCTACGAGGGTGAGGTGCTGGTATGGACGCGGTAGGCGAGCGCCAGATCTCCTACGACGCCCGCGGGCTGTCGGAGCCGGATGCGGACATCCCCAAGGTGTCCGAGATCGAGGGTCAGAGGGCGTCGTTCGACGCCAAGGACCTGACCACGCGCCAGATCAACCTGGAGCTGCGCTGGCTCCTCTACGAGCAGGGCATCACCGACGTGACCGTGCGCAATCCCGGCTCCAAGCACTCGCTCGGAGTCGGCATCCTCACCCGCTGCAAGATCACCTTCGAAGGCAGCCTCGGCTACTTCGGCTGCGGCCTGATCGACGGGCCCGAGGTGCACATCACCGGCCGGGTGGGCTGGTCGGCGTGCGAGAACATGATGTCGGGCGTCGTCCTGATCGAGGGCAACGCCGGCTCGCTCACAGGGGCGGCCCTGCGCGGCGGCGACCTGGTCGTGAAGGGCCGCGTCGGCGCCCGCAGCGGCATCGACCAGAAGGGCGGCACCATCCTCACCCTCGGCAGCGCGGGCTCGATGACCGGCTTCATGATGCAGCGCGGCCGCCAGGTGATCTGCGGCGACGCCGGCCCCGGCCTCGGCGACTCCATGTACGACGGGATCATCTACGTCGCCGGAAAGGTGAAGGCCCTCGGGATCGACTGCGTCCCCGGCGAGTGGACCGACGCCGACACCGAGTTCATCGATCGCAAGTTCCGCATCTACGACCTCGGCTCGCCCCCCGAGTTCCAGAAGTTCGTGTGCGGCAAGAAGCTCTACAACTACGACAACCTCGAGCCGTCCGAACGGAAGCTGGTGCTCTAGATGGCGCAGGACAAGACATCCTCGAAGCGCAACGTGCTCGGGCGGAGCTCCATCTTCACGCCCGAGGTGATGAACGACATCCACATCAAGTCCGAGCTCGGCCGCTACCGCATGCGCGGATTCTCGATGTTCAAGCCGATCCCGCACTGGGACGAGCTGATGTTCATGCCGGGGACGCTGACCCGGTTCGTGATCGAGGGCTACCGCGAGAAGTGCGAGACAAAGACCGTGCTCGGCGCCCGCTTTGCCAAGAACCCGATCACGCTCGACATCCCGGTCTACATCACGGGCATGAGCTTCGGCGCGCTGTCGCTCGAGGCCAAGATGGCGCTGGCCAAGGGCGCATCGATGGCCGGTACCGCCACCTGCTCGGGTGAGGGCGGCATGATCCCGCCCGAGCGCGACCTCTCGACCAAGTGGTACTACCAGTGCATCCAGAGCCGGTACGGGTTCAACCCGCACCACCTGATGCTGGCCGACGCGTGCGAGTTCTTCATCGGCCAGGGCTGCAAGGTCGGCCTGGGCGGCCATCTGATGGGCCAGAAGGTGACCGAGCAGGTCGCCGAGATGCGCTCGCTGCCGGCCGGCATCGACCAGCGCTCGCCGGCCCGCCACCCCGACTGGCTCGGCCCCGACGACCTCTCGCTGAAGGTGCAGGAGGTGCGCGAGGCGACCGACTACCAGATCCCGATCCAGCTCAAGCTGGGCGCGGCGCGCGTCTACGACGACGTCCGCATGGCCGCCAAGTGCGGGCCCGACATCATCTACCTGGACGGAGCCGAGGGCGGCACCGGCGCCGGCCCGCACATCGCCTCGGAGGAGACCGGCATCCCGCTGATGGCCGCCATCCCCGAGGCCCGGCGGGCGCTCGAGGACGTCGGCCTCGCCGACGAGATCGACCTCGTGGTCGCCGGCGGTATCCGCAACGGCGGTGACATCGCCAAGTGCATCGCCCTGGGCGCCAAGGCCGTCGCGATCGGCCACTCCGCGCTGATGGCGCTCAACTGCAACAAGGAGATCCCGGGCGTCACCGACTACGAGGGCACGATCGGCGTGCCGGCCGGCGAGTGCTACCACTGCCACACGGGCCGCTGCCCCGTCGGAATCACGACGCAGGACGTCGAGCTGCGCAAGCGGCTGATCGTCGACGAGGCCGCCGAGCGGGTCTACAACTTCCTGCACACGCTCACGCTCGAGGTGCAGATGCTGGCGCGGGCGTGCGGCAAGACCAACATCCACAGCCTCGAGCCCGAGGACCTGTGCGCCCTCACCGTCGAGGCCGCGGCGATGGCCAAGGTGCCGCTGGCCGGCACCGACTACATCCCGGGCGTGACCGAGCGCGAGACGCTGTCCGAGATCCGGCGCCTGCTCGAGAAGAAGCACGAGGAGGAGGCCATCACCCACGTCGGCCGGCCGCTCGAGGCGGCGGGGGAGTAGGAGCAACCATGACCGAAGAACGCCATGTCCAGATCGATGCCGAGACGCTCGCCGGGCGCCGCTTCCCCTATCAGGAGGACATCTCGCTGATCGAGGACGTCGACCTGCTGGCCGCAACCCCGGGCGAGGACATCAACTGGCTCGAGGACATCGAGCTGCTCGGGGAGGAGGGCGTGCCGGCCGTGTTCGACCGCTACTCCAACTCGTTCCTGCGCATCTACTTCCCGATCCCGGCCGGCCGCGAGAACGAGATCGCCCGCAAGGTGCTGATCAAGCACCTGACGTCGGGCAACTCCTACGGCATCCAGCTCAAGGCCAAGCACTGCAAGTTCCTGCAGCCCGAGCTGGGCTCGTGGGTGCCGAACTCCGAGATCGTCGGCACCGACTACCACGCACCCGTGCTCGAGGGCTGGGAGGCCCCGCTGCACTGACGGCGGCTGCGGACACCCGGCTGTTCGAGCTGGCCCATACCGTCCGGGACGGCATGACGACGTACCCGGGGCTGCCCGGGCCGATCATCTGCGACTTCCTCTCCCGCGCCGCGAGCCGCGAGCGCTACGCGCCCGGCACCGAGTTTCAGATCGGCCGGATCGAGCTCGTCTCGAACACCGGCACCTACGTCGACACGCCGTTTCACCGCTACACCGAGGGCGACGACCTCGCCCGCCAGCCCCTGCGGCCGCTGGCGGGACGGCCCGCGCTGGTGGTGCGCCCCGGCCCGGCCGACGGCGCGCCGATCGGCCCCGAGGCGTTCGCCGGCCTGGCCGTGCGCGACCGGGCGGTGCTCGTCCAGACCGATTGGGACCGGCACTGGGGCAGCGACACCTATCTCTCCGGCGGCCACCCGTTCCTGACCCGGGCCGCGGCCGAGTGGCTGCGCGACGCGGGCGCGGCGGTGGTCGGCATCGACGGCCTCAACATCGACGCGATGGACGACATGGCGCGGCCCGTGCACACCGTGCTCCTGGGCGCCGGGATCCCCATCGTCGAGCACATGACCGGCCTCGCGGCGCTGCCCGCCGAAGGCACGCGGTTCTACGCGGTGCCACCGCCGATCGCCGGGATGGGCACCTTCCCGGTGCGGGCGTTCGCGACCACGGGCTGACTCAGCCCGGTGGGGAAGTACGATGGCCCGATGCCGACCTTGGTGGCGATGCTCGCGACGCTCCCCATGATCGCGGTTGGCCCGTTCGGCCCGTCGGTGCACGTGACCGAGCAGATCGGGCACTCCGCCGGCGGCCGCCCGATCATGGCGACCGAGTCGGGCGCGCCGCAGGCTCCCAGCCGAGTGCTCGTCGTGGGCTGCATCCACGGCAACGAGTGCGCGGGGATGGCGGTCGTGCGCCGCCTGCGGCATCTGCCAACCCCGAAACTGATCGACCTCTGGCTGGTGCCGACGCTCAATCCCGACGGCCACGCCGCCGACACGCGCCAGAACGGGCACGGCGTCGACCTGAACCGCAACTTCTCGGCCGGGTGGTCGCGGCACGGCACTCCGGGGAGCACGTACTACTCCGGGCCGCGGCCGTTCTCGGAGCCCGAGACGCGCGCCGCAAAGCGCCTGATCGAGCGCGTCCGCCCCACGCTCTCGGTGTGGTACCACCAGCACCTGCGGCTGGTGTGGGCGTGGGGCCAGAGCACCGCCGCCGCCCGCCGCTACGCCGCGATCGTCGGCCTGCCGCTGTTTCTGAGCCCGAAGCCGGGCGGGACCGCCTCGCGGTGGCAGAACAGGCACTTCTCGGGCATCGCATCGTTCGCGGTCGAGCTCCCGGCGGGCGCGATGTCCCGGGCGGCGGTCACACGCCACGTCGCGGCCATCCTCGCCCTGGCGCGGTCGCGGTAACCCCGCCACGTGCCGCCGGACGCACTCGCGCTGACCCTGGCCGCCGCGGCCCTGCACGCGGGCTGGAACGTGCTCATCGCCCGCGCCGGCGACCCGGAGGGCGCGGGCGCGGCCGCGGTACTGATCGGGGTGGCGGTGTTCGCCCCGGTGGCCGCCCTGACGTGGCAGGTGGAGTGGTCGGCCGTGCCCTACATGGCGGCGTCAGCGACGGCCGAGCTGGCCTATTTCGCGCTCCTGGCCGCCGCCTACCGGCGCTCGGACATGTCGCTCGTCTACCCGATCGCCCGCGGGCTCGCACCGGTGCTCGTCCTGCTCGGGGCGGCGGTCGCGACCGCCGCAAGGCCGTCTCCGCTCGAGGTCTGTGGGGTGCTCGCGGTCGCGGCCGGCGTGCTGCTCGTCCGGGGCGCGGTCAAGCGCGGTGACCTCCGCTCGACCGTGATGGCGGTCGGCGTCGCCGCGACCATCGCCTGCTACACGGTGATCGACAAGAGCGGCCTTCACCACGCCGCCACGATCCCGTACTTCGAGGTCGTCCTGGCGGCGCAGGGGATCGCCTACGCCGCCGCACTCTCGGTCGCCCGCGGCCCCGGGGTGGTCGTGGCCGGCTTCTCCCGCTGGTCCGCCGCGGCAGGACTCGGGATGTTCGGCGCGTACGCGCTGGTGCTGGCGGCGCTGCGGCTGGCGCCGGCGGCCTCGGTTGCCGCGGTGCGCGAGACGAGCGTGGTGATGGCAACGGTGCTCGCGGCGGCGTTTCTGCACGAGCAGGTATCGCGCACCCGCGCCGCCGGAGCGGTGCTGGTGGCGACCGGCGTGGCCGTGCTGGCGTTCACGTGACCACCGTCCTTGCCATCGCCGCCGCCTACGCGCTCGGGTGCCTGGCGACGGGCTACTACGTGGTGCGGGCGATCACCGGCGAAGACGTGCGCACCCACGCGACCGGGTCGAGCGGGGCTCGCAACGTCGCCCGCAGGGCCGGGATCGCAGCTGCGGCGGCGACCTTCGGCGCCGATCTCGGCAAGGGCGCCGCTGCGGTTGCGCTCGCCGGGGCGGTCGCGGGCGGCGGCGCGGCGGCCGCCGCACTCGTGGCCGTGGTGCTCGGGCACGTCGCGCCGGTGCAGCTCGGGTTCCGGGGCGGCCGGGGCCTGGGTCCGGGTGTCGGTGGCCTGCTCGTGCTCGACTGGCGGGTCGCGGCCGGCGCCCTGCTGGTCGCCGCCGGCCTGACCGCGGCCACCCGCGCATTCACCGTGGCGGGCATTGCCGGCGCGATCGCTGCGCCCGTCGCCGCCGTCGCGCTGGACGAGTGGCGCACCGCCCTCGCGGCGGCGCTGGCGGCCGCGCTCATCGTCGCCGCCCACGCCCGCCGGCCGCCGAAGGCCCGGTGAGGGCCTACACCTCGCGAGTGGCGGCCACGAAGGCCTCCACGACACCCTGCAGCCGCGGCTCTATCCGCCACTCCTCGTGCAGCTCGCACTGCATCCCGACCACGAAGCTGCCGGGCAGCTCGATGCCCTCGACCACGCCGTCGGGGGCGCGGGCGGAGGCGACCAGGCCCGTGCCGAGCGCGTCCACCGCCTGGTGGTGGAAGCTGTCCACCGAGACCTCGTCGCCGAGCAGGGCATGCAGCCGCGACCCCGGGGTGAGCGCGACCGGGTGGCGGGGGTGGTCGGGCACGGGCAGGTCGACCATGGTCGCCTGCTGGAAGCGCCGCCACAGCCGGCCGGTCGGGTCGGACGGGTGCAGGCGCCAGGCCTCGACCAGGCTCAGATCCTGCACCATCGTCCCGCCCAGGGCCACGTTCAGCATCTGCATGCCGCGGCAGGTGCCGAGCACGGGCAGGCCGCGGTCGAGGGCGCGCTCGACGAGCTCGATCTCGAACCGGTCGCGGGCGGCGTCCAGCGTCCCGAGCAGCGGGTGGGGCTCGCGGCCGTAGCAGCCCGGGTCGATGTCGTGGCCGGCCGCCAGCATCACCCCGCCCACCCGGTCGAGCTGGTCGTCGAGGCTCCCGGCCACCCGCGAGAAGTTCATCGCGACGGCGCCGGCCAGCACCAGCGAGCGCTGGTAGCCGACGCCCGCATAGTCGCCGTAGCCGTGGAACCCGGCCGAGACTCCGATCAGCGGCTTGGCGGCGACGGTCAGCTCCAGGGGTAGGGGCTGTTCGAGACCGGGTGCAGGTCGCCGGTGGCGAAGCGCTCGTACCGGAACGGGTAGAGCACGCCGGAGTGGCCGCCGGTCATCACTTGGGCGACCTCGCGGCCCACACCGATCATCTTGTAGCCGTGGTTGGAATCGGCGACCACGTAGACGTTGGGGCGCATGTAGTCGAACACCGGAAAGCTGTCGGCCGTGAAGCAGCCGACACCGCCCGAGCGGACGTTGGCGTAGGTGCCGCGCTTGCCCTCGAACCGCTCCATGCAGTGCGACAGCGACGCGCACCACATGTCGGCGAAGCTCGAGTCGACGCTTGCCGTCGGATAGGGGTCGACCTCGAAGTCGTGCCCGACGATCAGCGGGGCGGCGCCGCCCTGGACGCCGTGCAGGTCCTGCTTGAAGTAGTTGCCCCAGAGCTCGTCGGTGATCAGGTGGCCGTCGTCGTCGTACAGCGGCGCATCCGAGTCGACGTGCAGCACCGGCGGCATCGAGCCGTCCGGCAGCGAGAGCAGCTTGGGATCGACCGCGATCTCGCCCTCCTGCAGGTACCAGTACGTCCACATGTGCTGATCGCGGTGCACCTCGCCCGTGGGCGTGCGCACGTCGAGGTGATCCGGCAGCCCGAGCATCTCCCAGATGGACGCGATCCACGGGCCCACGCCGACCACGACCTGCTCGACGGCGATGTCGCCCTGGTCGGTGTGGACAGTGCTGACGGCCCCGGACGAGTCCATCTCGAACCCGGTCACGCGGACTCCGTCGACCAGCCGCGCGCCGGCCTCGAGCGCCTTGCCGGCGAGGCCGCGCATCGAGGCCATGTTGTTGGCGTAGCCCCCCTTGTGCTCGTGCAGGCACACCTCGACGCCCTGTGCGCGCCAGTCCGGGAACATCGTGCGCATGTGCTTGCGGACGTTCTCGGCGCCGACGATCAGATCCGACGGATAGCCGATCCGCTGCTGGCGCTCGTGCACCTCGGTGAGATCCGAGACCTGCGTGCTGCAGCCGAGGGCCATGTAGCCGACGTCGTGGTAGCTGAACGCCGCGGGGTCCTGCTCCCACACCTCGACGTTCGCGGCCATCAGCTCGGACATCGCCGGCTGGTAGTAGTTGTTGCGTACGACGCCGCAGGCGATGCCCGAGGCGCCTGCGCCGATGCCGGTCTTGTCGACGATCAGGACATCGGGCTCCTCTCCCCGCGCGCGCTGCTCCTTCGCCAGGTGCCAGGCCGTCGACAGGCCGTGCACCCCGGCTCCGATCACCAGGTATTTGACGCCACGGGGCAGTGCACCCATTGATTCCTCCTCATTGCCACTACGGCAAGGCTATTTCCAAACTGTGAGGTCATCATACCCAAGCCCACGCGAGAGCGCCAGTGCCTGTTCACGCAGAGCGGGAGCCGCCGCGTCCTGGGCGGCGGCGTCAAAGCGGGTGTCCGGCCCCTGTACGCCGAGGATCGCGGCGAGCTCGCCGCCGGCCCCGAACACGGGGGCGGCGATGGCGTTCAGGTGCGGCTCGCGCTCACCGGCGGCGCGCGCCCAGCCACGTGTGCGCACCGCATCGATCTCGCGCCGAAGCGCCTCACGCCCGACGACGGTGCGTTCGGTGAACCGCTCGAGCGGCCCCGCGAACGGGAGCTCCGGGCCGAAGGCGAGCATCACCTTCCCCGTGGCGGTGGCGTGGGCGACGCTGGCCCGGCCGATCCGGGCCACCGACGACACGCTCGCGTGGCTGGCGACGAAGTCGACCGTGACCGGATCGGGCTCCGACGGGAGCGAGAGCGTGGCCGTCTCGCCCAGCGCACGCTCGAGCTGCTCCAGGTGCGGCCGCCCCAGAACGCGCAGGTCGAGCCGGGCGACGACATGGTTGGCCAGCGCCAGCAGGTGCGTGCCCAGGCGGTAGCGGCCGGTGTCGGCGACGTGCTCGACGTAGCCGGCGTCGACCAGGGTCGAGAGCGTGCGTGAGACGGTGCTCGCGTTGATCCCGGTCAGGCGCGCCAGCTCGGTGGTGCCGGCGTCGCCGCGGACGCGCAGGAACGCGTCCAGAACGCGCAGCGCGCGCTCGACGGCGGCCAGGCGCCGCTCGGCAGGTCGGCCGGTGGGAGGCACCGCCGGATCATTGCCCAAGGGGCAATACGCCGCAAACGCGCCAAAGGGGGTCGGGCGCTGAATATCACGCGCAGCGTGAATATTAAGTGCCTGGCACCGGTTATTCAGCCGGCGGCTCCGGTACCGCGGTCAGCTGGCACCGAGTATTCACAGGTGTCTGGCAATGAATATTTCACGCGCAGCGTGAATATTCGGTGCCTGACACCGTAGCCGCGGCCAAAGGCCGCGAGCCGCCCAACCACCAACCCAACAACCCGGTATGCACGCGCAGCGTGAATACCGGGCACAGACCCGCGTTTGCGCGGCGGGTGGGGCTCGCGTATGGTCGCGGCGATGTCGCACGACCAGGCCCGGCTCGATTTCCGCGAGGTCGTCGGCGCATTCGCGACCGGCGTGACCGTGGTCACGAGCCGCGTCGGAGACTCCCACGCCGGGATGACGCTCAACTCGTTCACGTCGGTGTCGCTCTCCCCGCTTCTGGTACTGGTCTCTCTGGCGCACGGCACGCGCACGCTCGAGATGGTCACCCGCAGCCAGCGCTTCGCCGTCAACGTCCTTCACCGCCGCCAGCGCGAGGTCGCCCTCGCCTTCGCCCAGCGAGGCGCGCCCTTCCCACCCGGCCACACGATCGTCGACCCGGCCGGCTACGTCGCCGTCATGCACGCCCTCGCGATCCTCCGCTGCGAGGTGGTGAGCACCCACGCGGCCGGCGACCACGACCTGATCGTCGGCGAGGTGGTCGACTTCGAAGGCTCGGGCGGCGAGCCGCTGATCTTCCATCGCGGCGCGTTCGGCGGCCTGGACGAGGACGCGCTCGTCCCCAGCGGCCGCGTCATCGGCATCGCCGGCTCAGGCTGGTAATGTGAGCGGGGGAACCCTGGGTTTCCCCGTTCACAAGTGGTGGGTGTACTCCTGGAACTCCCAGTCCGTCACCGTGCGGCGGGCGCGCTCGAGCTCAGCGTCCTTGATGACCCGGAACACCGCCACCAGCTCCGGGCCCATCGCATCGACGAGCAGCTCGTCGGCCGCAAGCGCCTCGAGCGCCGCCTCGAACGTCGTCGGGAGCGGCGTCATCGTCTCGGCCTCGGGCAGCTCGTAGATCAGGCCCTCGCAGGGCGGCGGCGGCTCGAGCTTGCGGCGGATGCCGTCGAGGCCGGCGAAGAGCGCCGCGGCGATCGCGAGGTACGGGTTGGCCGCGCCGTCGCCGACCCGGAACTCGATCCGGGTCGCACCGCCGCGCTCGCGGGGCACGCGCGCGAGCGTCAGGCGGTTGTCGTGGCCCCAGCTCACGAGCGTCGGCACGAGCGCCTCGGGATGGAGGCGGCGGTAGGCGTTCGTGGTCGGGTTGAAGAAGGCCATCAGCGCCGGCCCGTGCTCGAGCAGCCCCGCGATCATGTGGCCCGCGAGCGGCGAGAGGCCCTCGTCGCCGTCGCCGTTCAAGGCGTTCTTGCCGTCGCCGTCGCTGAGCGAGAGGTGCAGGTGGAAGCCGGAGCCCTCGTCGTCGTTCCACGGCTTGCCGATGAACGTCGCCAGAAGGCCATCGCGCGCGGCCATGTCCTTGACGACCGACTTGAACCGGAACGCGCGGTCGGCGGCCGAGAGCGCGGGGCCATGCATGAGGTTGATCTCGAACTGGCTGCGCCCGTACTCGTGGTTGGCGGCGATGGCGCCGAGGCCCATGTCGACGCACGCGTGCAGCATCTCCGTGAGGATGCCGCGCGGATCGGCGACCTGGCCGACCGTGTAGACGTGGCTCGGGTTGTCCACATAGCGGCGATAGCCAACGGTCTCAGCGGGATCGGGCGTGCACAGGTAGAACTCGAGCTCGGGACCGACAACCGGGGTGAGGCCGAGGTCGGCGTAGGCCTCCACCGCCCGGCGCACGGCCGCCCGCGGATCGACCCCGTACGGCGAGCCGTCCATGCGTAGGAGGTCGGCCAGGCACCACGCGGTCTCGGGCTCCCACGGCACCGGCACGAGCGTGTCGAGATCCGGGCGGGCGAGGATGTCCTGGAAGCCGTGCTCGGGGCCGGCGACCACGTTGTGGCGCAGGTCGACCGTCATGATCGCCTCGCAGTAGGCGCCGCCGTCGGCGACGACGTGCGGAAAGTGCGAGAGCGGGTAGTCCTTGCCGCGCGAGATGCCGTGCAGGTCGGGGTACGTGACGCGGACGGTGCGGACCCCACGCGCCTCGAGATCCTTCAGGGTGCTATCGGCCACGCGCGGATCCTTTCATGCGGCGACGGCGCGCACGGGCATGCGCTTGAGGGCGTTGGTGAAGTTGGTGCGGATCCGCCGCACCGGCCCGTTCGGCTCGATCGAGGCGAGCCGGGGGAGCAGCTCCTCGAACATGATCCGCACCTCGAGCTTGGCCAGATGGGCGCCCAGGCAGAAGTGCGGGCCGCCGCGGCCGAAGCTGACGTGGTCGTTGGGGCGGCGGCCGACATCGAACCGGAGCGGGTCGTCGAATACCAGCTCGTCGAAGTTGGCCGAGGCATACCAGGTGACCACCTTGTCGCCCGCCGTGATCGGCACGCCGCGCAACTCGGTATCGACCGTCGCCGTGCGGCGGAAGTGCAGCACCGGCGTCGACCAGCGCAGGATCTCCTCGACCGCGGTCGGCATCAGCGCGGGGTCGGCGCGCAGCCGGTCGAGCTCGCCGGGATGGTCCATGAGGGCCTGCATGCCGTGGGCGATCGCCTGGCGGGTGGTCTCGTTGCCGGCGACGACGAGCAGCAGGAACATGGCGTCGAACTCCTGCTCGGTCAGGCGACTGCCCTCGATCTCGGCCTCGACCAGCTTGGTGACGATGTCGTCGCCCGGCTGCGAGCGGCGGTCGGCCGCAAGCCCGTGGCCATAGCGGTAAACCTCGAGCGCCACGGGGCTCCGGAACGGCAGCAGCCGGTATTCGTCGCTCGCCGGGTCCTCGTAGGAAATCGCCGAGAGGTCGGGGTCGGTGGAACCGATCATGGCGTCGCCCCACTCGATCAGCTTGCTGGTGTCGGCGTGGGGCACGCCGAGGATCTCGCACAGCACCTGGATCGGCAGCACCGCCGCCACGTCCTCGACGAAGTCGAACTCGCCCATCGGCAGCGCGCGGTCGAGGATCGTGGTCGTCAGCTGGCGCAGCAGGTTCTCGTAGGCCGACACGGCGCGCGGCGTGAAGCCGCGGTTGACCAGCGCGCGCAGGCGGGTGTGCCGGGGCGGATCGGTGTCGAGCATCGACTTGCGCGCATCGATCGCGTCCTGGTCGAGGTCCTCGAGGGCGGTGGCGCCGAGCTCGGACGAGTAGGTGGTGGTGTCGCGGTGCACCGCCACGAGATCGTCGTGGCGCGTGACCGCCCAGTAACCGCGGCCGTAGGGCCAGTCGTACCAGCGCACCGGCTCGTTCTGGCGCAGCCAGCGGAACATCTCGTGCGGGATCCCGGCGGCGAACACATCGTTCTCGAAGTCGACCGTGACGGGTGCGGCGCTCATGCGGTCGAGCCCTCGACGATCTGCAGCGTCTTCAGGTCGGAGTAGAAGTCGAGCGCGTAGTCGCCGCCCTCGCGGCCGATGCCCGAGATGCCCATGCCGCCGAACGGCGCCGTCAGGTCGCGCACGAGGAAGGTGTTGACCCACACCGTCCCGGCCCGCACCGCCCGCCCCACCCGCTCGGCGCGCTCGTGCGAGCCCGTGTAGACGATCGCCGAGAGGCCGTAGTGCGTCGAGTTGGCGAGCTCGACCGCCTCGGCCTCGGAGCCGAACGTCTGGAAGGTCAGCACCGGCCCGAAGACCTCGCGCTGGACGATCTCGGAGTCGTTCGAGCGCGGCTCGACCAGGGTCGGCTCATACCACAGCCCACCGATCTCGGGCTGGCGGCCGCCGCGGACGATGGTGTCGCCGTTCGCACGGGCGCGCTCCACGAAGCCCTCGACGCGGGCGAGGTGGTCGCGGTGGATGAGCGGCGAGACGGTGGTGTCGTCGGAGCGGGGGTCGCCCAGCACGTGGGCGTCGACGTGGCGGTGGAATCGCTCCAGGAAGTCGTCCCGGATCGACTCGGCCACGAGCAGCCGCGTCCCCGCCAGGCACACCTGTCCGGCATCGTCGTACTGGCCGGCCGCCTTGGCCGCCGCCGCCTCGACGTCGGCGTCCTCGAAGACGAGCAGCGGCCCCTTGCCGCCGAGCTCGGCGGTGAACGGCACCAGGTTGGCGGCCGCCGAGCGGCCGATCAGGCGCCCGGTCTCGGGCGAGCCGGTGAAGCTCACGCGGCGCACGCCCGGATGGGCGACCAGCGCCGCACCGGCCTCCTCGCCGATGCCCTGCAGCACGTTGAACACGCCCGCCGGCAGGCCCGCCTCGGCGGCCAGGTCGGCGAGCAGGGAGCACGAGAGCGGCGACCACTCGGCCGGCTTCAGCACGACCGTGCACCCGGCCGCCAGGGCCGGCGCCGTCTTCCAGGTCGAGAGCATGAACGGCGCGTTCCACGGAGTGATCACCGCGGCCGGCCCGGAAGGCATCCGCACGACCCGGTTCTGGGTGCCGTTGCTCGACCACACGCGCTCGGTGTACCCGGCGGCCAGATCCGCATAACTGCGGTAGTTGCGGGCGCCGCGCCCGATCACCCGCGCCCGCAGCGAGCGCTCGAGCATGGCCATGTCGAGGCACTCGACGCGGGCGATGCGCTCGATGTCGCGATCGATCAGGTCGGCCAGGCGGTGCAGGTACGGAGCCCGGCCGGCGGCCCCCAGCGCCGCCCAGCCCGGGAACGCCGCCCGGGCCGCGCGCACGGCCAGGTCGGCCTCGCGCTCACCCCCGCGGGCGACCTCTGCCAGCGGCGCCTCGTCGATCGGCGAGCGGTCGCAGAACCGCTCGGATGAGGCGATCCGCTCGCCGCCGATGAAATGGTCGGGCGAGACGTCGATGCCGGCGACCGTGCTCACAGCCCCCGCACGGTCTCGAGGTCGTCCACCGTGTAGGCGAACGTGAACCGGAAGCCGTCACCGACCCGGACGGGCGCGAGCGCGTCGTGCTCCTCCCCGGGAGCCGGCAGCAGCTCGAGCGTGGCCGGCCCGCCGTGGATGGCCGAGATCGCCCGGTCGCGGCTGCGCGCTCGGACGAGCTCGTGCACGGCAGGGTCGTCATGCCGTCCAGCCGCGAGCCGCGGAAAGTGGCGCCGGTTGATGAGCGGCGGGCCGTTATGGGTCGGCCCGGTCGCGGACTCCCACTTCGGTGTGACGGTGGCCTTGCCCAGCCGGTGGCCGTTGGCCGAGACCGTGCCGGCAAACGTGCGCCCCTCGGCCCGGCACTCGAGCCCGAAGGAGCGGGTCATGTCGATCTGGCCGAGCTTCTTGGGGAAGCCCTGAATCCAGCCGCGGACGAGGGCGAAATCCTTGTCGACCCAGATGTAGGGACAGGTGGTCACCTCCTCGCCGTCGAGGAGCGCGTTCACGACGATGAAGAACTCCTTGTACTGCCCGCGCGCCGGCTCGAGCAGCTCCTCCCCGCCGTCTGCGCAGGACTGCCAGTCGACGAAGAGGGCCGCGGCCCGGCCCGGGTCTGGGTGCGGCTCGAGGCCTGCCGGGAGGACCGCGGCGACGGCCGCCGGGTCGGCCCAGTACTCGATCACGAAGAAGTCGCCGACGTAGTGCCACGGCGGCGCCGGCACGAGCGACGCCGTGCCGTGAGGCGAGAGCGGCAGCGAGTATCCGGAGGAGTTCGTCACCTCAACCCCTAGTCTCGCAGGAACTGCTCCACGAGCGACTCGGCGTAGGCCTTGTCGGCGATCTTGTAGGCCAGCGCCGTCATCCGCCACGAGTCGGACAGGTAGAAGCGCTCGTACAGCTCGCCGCGGCCGCCCAGGTCGGAGCCGACATAGTCCCAGGCCAGCCGGAAGAGGCGGATGCGGCGCTCGGCATCGGCGCCCGCGGCCTGGTAGTAGGTCGCAATCGCATCCGCCATCGGCCCGTGCAGGTCGGCCTCCGACGGCGTGCACATGAACCCGCCGCCGCCGATCAGCTGCAGCAGCTCGTTGCAGTAGGGCAGCCACTTGGGCATCTCGCCACGCAGGGCCAGGAACGGCCGGTCGTCGGGGTACCACACGCCGCCCTCGTCGAGGCTCGAGCCGGCCTCGGCGGCGACGAGCGCCGAGCGGGTCAGCTCGGCCATGTTCCAGATCTGCCCGAGCTTCTCCTGAATGTGGTCGAAGCGGGCCACGCCGGTGGTGTTGGCGATCATGTGGCCGAGGCCGAAGGCGAAGGAGAGCTTGACGTAGGCCCGCGTGAACGCCTGGTGCATGATGTGGCCGCGCCAGCCCGTGTCAGTGATCACCTCGGAGTAGCCCTCGGTGTCGCCGTCCAGGAACACCCGCTCCTTCGGCACCTCGACATCGTCGAAGATCGCCACGGCATCGACCTCGTCGAAGCGGGACGACAGCGGATGGTCGAAGCTCGAGCGCTGCTTGGAGTAGGAGTCGCGGCAGATGAACTTCAGGCCGGGCGTGCCCATCGGGATCGCGAACGAGAGCGCGTAGCGGCCGTCCTGAGGGCGGATGTCCGACCCCGGGTAGATCGTGAGCTCGTCGGCGAAGGGCGCCAGCGTGGCCAGCATCCGGGCGCCCCGCACGGTGATGTGGCTCTCGGTCTCGCCCACCTTGTGGAGCGCAACCTGGCCGGCGGCCTGCTCGGCCTCGGGCTTCGACCGGTCGACCTGGGGGTTCATGATCGAGTGGGTCGTCGAGAGGTCGCGGTCGCGCATCAGCCGCTGGTAGGCGACGAGGTTCGCGGCGCCCTCCTCGTTGCCGCGCCGGGCCCAGACGTCGGAGCGGCCGGCGAAGCAGGCGAAGGTGACGTTCAGATAGTCGGGCGTGCGCCCCATCGTGCCGCCCGAGAGGGCAGCGACCAGCTCGATCGCCCGCCGCCGCCGCTCGAGGTCGGCCTGCGAGCGCGGGATCAGGTGCGTCACGTTCACGAGCCGGCCGTCGTCGGGCGATGGGGCGAGCATCTCCGCGGCGTGCTGGTGCTGCAGGTCGTAGACCCGCGCGAGCGACATCGCCGCGCCGCGCAGCTCGTCGTGATCGAGCGGATGCGTGATCTTGACGCCGTTCAGCCACAGCTCGCGGCCGTCGCCGCGCAGGCCGTCGAGGTACTCCTGCCCGGTGCGGGCTGCGACGGTCATCCCGCCCCCCCGGCGGCCACTCTGCGCTCGGCCTCGTCCTCGGGGATCGCCGTCGCGACGTGCAGCGTCGCCGCCGTCACCTGCAGCTGCTCGCCCGGCCCGCTCAGGTCGACGTCCCAGTCCACCACCGGGTTCTCGAGCCGGCCGAGGCCCGACACCTCCACGGCGACGATGTCGCCGGGCTCCATCGGGCGCGAGTTGGCGGGCGTCCCGGTGAGGATCACGTCGCCCGGCTCGAGCGTGATCAGACGGCACAGGTCGGCCAGCAGATACGCGATCGGCCAGATCAGGTCGTCGCTGTGCGCCTCCTGCACGACGGCCCCGTTCAGGAACGTGCGCAGCCGAAAGTCGGTGGGGTCGAAGTCTGCGGCCGGCGTGAGCTCGGGGCCGATCGGGCAGAACCCGTCCTGGCCCTTCACCCGCAGCATCGAGCCGCGGTCGGCATGGCGGAAGTCGTGCAGCCCGACATCGTTGGCGGGGGCGTACCCGGCCACGTACTCGAGCGCCTCGGACTCGGGCACGCCGTGCATGCTGCGCCCGATGACGGCGGCCACCTCGCCCTCGTAGTTCAGGAAGCGCGCGCCCCGGGGGCGCCGGAGCACCCCGCCGTGCCCGTTCAACGTCGAGGGCGGCTTCATGAAGTACGACGGCTCTGCGGGCACCCGGGCGCCGTACTCGGTGAGGCGGCTGCGATAGGTGAGGTGGGTGGCGATGATCTTGGTCGGCTCGACGGGGGCCAGATACCGCGCCCCCGCAGCCCGGAGCTCGCGGCCGTCCTCGAGGAGGATGCGCTCACCACTGCGAATCCCCCACTGCGGAGATCCGGTAACGTCCACGCGCACACGGCGGTCGGGCACGATTGGATACAGTATCCGGTGCCCTGAACCGGGTCAAGGAGGGGCGATGGTCGAGCACGACAAACGGCACCGACGCGGCTTGGAGCGGCTGGCCGAGCTGGGAGACCACCCCGGCGGGGAGGCGTTCCTGGAGCGGATGGGCGAGCCGATGGCGAGCTGGCTCGTCGACTGGGTGTTCGGCGACGTGCACGCCCGCGGCGGCCTCTCGGCCCGCGAGCGCGAGCTGATCATCCTCGCCCTCCTGACCGGCCTCGGCAGCTCCGACCCGCAGGTGGCCGCCCACATCGAGGCACTGCGAGTGCTCGAGGTGCCCGACTCAGACATCGAGGAGACGATCTTGCAGACCGCCCCATACACCGGAATCCCGCGTGCGATCAACGCGCTCAAGGTGCTGCGCACGGGGCAAGGGCGATGAGAGCCGTCCGGTACACGAGGGAGGGCGGCGAGGCGCGCATCGGCCGGCTCGAGGACGACCACGTCGTCGACGCCGGCCCGGCCGCGGCGATCGGCTTCGATGCCTCGGCCGAGGCGTGGGCGACCGTCGCAGCGGCGTCGGGAGCCGCGATCGCGCTGGACACGGTACGCCTGCTGCACCCCGTCGTGCCCGGAAAACTGATCGGCATCGGCCTCAACTACCGTGACCATGCGGCCGAGTCGGAGCTCGAAATCCCCGCCGTGCCGGTGGTCTTCGCGAAGTTCGGCTCGTCGCTCACCGGCCACGGCGAGCCGATCGTCATCCCGCGCGAGGAGACGCGGCCCGACTACGAGGGCGAGGTGGGGGTCGTGATCGGCCGGCGCACGTACCGCGCCGGCGCAGCCGCGGCCCGGGCGGCGGTGGGCGGCCTGACCGCGGTGAACGACGTCTCCGGCCGGCGGGCGCAGCTCGAGACGCCGCTGCGGCAGTTCACGCTGGGCAAGAGCTTCGACACGTTCGCCCCGATGGGGCCGTGCATCGCCGAGGCCGGCGGCATCGACCTGGAGTCGATCGGCATTCGCACGACGGTGTCGGGCGAGGTGATGCAGGACTCGAGCACGGAGAACCTGATCTTCTCGATCGTCGAGCTGATCGCCTACTGCTCGGCGGGCATGACGCTCGAGCCGGGCGACGTGATCGCCACGGGCACACCGGGTGGGGTGGGCGATTCCCGCAAGCCCCCGCGCTATCTGCGCGAAGGGGACGTGGTCGAGGTGTCGGTGGACGGCGTCGGCACCCTCCGAAACCCGGTCGCGTTCGAGCCCTGAGCCGCGGCCTGCCCGCCGCGGCTCCAGGTCTCGTCGCGCCCACCGGTCACCCGACCGAGACGCCGGACGTCACTACTCGATTACGGCCAGAGCCTGCCGGCGTACATCTCGGCGCTCCTTGTTCGCGTGGGATCTCGGACGGGAGCAGCACACGGTACAGGGCCGGGAGGCATTCCGTCAATTGACATCGACAAAATAGCCGCCGGGGGGTAAGCTCTGCGGCGTGGGCCGCCCTGCACCGACGCACGTCGACGATCCTGCTTCCCTGGGCCGGAGGCTGCGTACGGTGCGAGCCGAGCGCGGGCTGTCGATGAAGCAGCTCGCCTTCCCGGGATGCTCGGCAGCATACGTCTGCCGGATCGAGGCCGGGGAGCGGGTGCCATCACCGCGCATCCTGGCGGAGCTCGCCCGCCGGCTCGGGGTCACGACCGCCGAGCTGGCGGGCCGAGCCGAGGGGGGATCGATCGCACCTGCCAGGATCGGCCTCGCCGAGATGGCGGTCCGGATGGGGTCAGACGATGCCGCCGAGATCCTGGAGGCACTGGCCGAGGAGGCGCGCGCCTGCGGCGATCTGCACGCGCACAGCCGGGCGGTCGAGGGCTTGGGCCAGCTCGCGATCGACCAGCGTGACGACGAGCGCGCCGCCGCCCTGCTCGAGGAGGCACGCGCGCTCGAGCCCGCGGCGACCGCCCGGGTGCGGCCCGGCCTCTACGAGTCGCTTGGACGCGCGTACGCCGGAACCGGCGATCTGAGCCGTGCGATCTCGGTGCTGCGCTCGGCGCTCGAGGAGACGCGCCGACCGCCCGTGGACGTGCGAGGAGTGATCAGGTTCGGCGTGTATCTGGCCAGCGCATACACGGATCAGGGCCGGTTTGCCGATGCCGAAGCCGTTCTGGCCGACGTGCTCGATGCCGAGGCGGCCATCGCCGACCCGATTGCCCGCACGCGCGTGCTGTGGGCGATGGCGCGCACCTACGCCGAGCAGGGCCGGCTGCGCCTGGCCGAGCGGTACATGGGCGAGGTCGTCGCCAGGCTCGAAGTGGCGGAGCACACGCTGCTCCTGGGCCGCGCTCACGCCGTGCTGGGCGGCATCATGGTCGACCAGCGCCGGCCCGAGGCCGAGGAGCACCTGGAGCGGGCGGGCGAGCTGATGCAGGCCGCGGGCGCAATGCCCGAGCTGGCCACGCTCAGCGCCGACCGGGGCCGCGCGGCCCTGCTCGCGGGCGATGTCGAGGGGGCCCGCGAGGCCGCTCGGCAAGCCCTCTCCGAGACGGGTGCGACGGAGCCGGGCGTGGCGGGCAGTGCGACGCTCGTGCTGGCCCGGGCAGCCCTTCACGACGGTGACCTCGACGAGGCGCGGTTCCTGTGCCAGAGCGCGATCGATCTGCTCGAGCATACGGCGGCGCCCCACTACGTCGCCGAGGCAAACCAGGTGCTGGCGCTGGTCGAACAGCGCGCCGGGCAACCTGCGAGCCGCTCTCTCAGCCCTCTGGAATGGTCTGGGGGCGGTCGACCGGGGTGTCGCCGAAACGTCGTAGGGTATGGCAAGTCGCATTGACGAAACCCCGGTTGCTGGCGCCTCGGAGCCTGGTCGGGGCTGCCGTCGATCCCGAGATCACGCGTCTCGAGGAGCGCTGCCGGCGGCTCGAGCGCGACATCCGCCAGAGCGAGCTCGAACGCCGCAACGCGATGGAGCGGCTCCTGCGCGCCGAGGAGCAGGAGCGGCGGCGCCTGGCGGCGGAGCTGCACGACGACACGGTGCAGGTGCTGGCCGCCTGCCTCGTGGCCCTCGACCACCTCGAGCAGACGGTCGAGACGGCCGACCGTCGCCGGATCACGACCGTGGTCACCGCGGCACGGCGCACGCTCGCAGCGGCCACCGACCGCACCCGCCGGCTCATGTTCGAGCTGCGCCCGACCAGCCTGCAGGATGAGGGGCTCGCGGGCGCCCTGCGCGACCTGGCCGACCAGGTCGGGGAGGAGGCCGGGCTCAAGGTCACGGTCTCGGTGCCCGAGGAGCGCTACTCCTACGTCGTCGAGGAGATCGCGTATCGCACCGTCCGCGAGGCCATTGTGAACGTGCGCAAGCACGCCCGCGCGGCGTCGCTCGAGAGTCAGGGTCAGCGAAGCCGCAGGCCGCCTGTGCGGCCGGGTCGCCGACGACGGCCGCGGATTCGAGGTCGCGGCTGCCCTCGAGCGCAGCCGCCGGCAGCGGCGGATGGGCCTGGACGCGATGCGCGAGCGCCTCGCGCCTCGCCGGCGGCGGCGTCGAGGTCGCCTCGGCCCCCGGGTGCGGCACCGTCGTCAGCTTCGAGCTGCCGGCCGAGCTGCCGTAGAAGCTCTCAGCGCTGCGGCGGTGCCGCCGACACGACATCCGTGCGCGGCGGCGGCGAGGCCGCGATGTGCTCCCGGGTCAGCAGCGCCGCCAGGTTGCCGTCGCCCGCGGCGACGGCATCGACGATGCGGTCGTGGTCGTCGGCCCAGTACAGCACCCGGCGCGGGTCGATCGCCTGAGCCGCGTAGATGCGCCGTGCGATCCTCGCCACCCACAGCGTCTCGGCGAAGCGGAGCAGGTGCGGGTTGCCCGAGGCCGCCACCAGCTCGAGATGGAAGTCGCGGTTGGCGTCGTAGCTGTCACCGCCGTCACGGACGCGCGCCCGCTGGACCTCGACCAGCGCGCGCAACCGGGCGACCGCCTCGGGTTCGCACACCTGGGCCGCGAGCCGGGCGGCGCCCGGCTCGATCGCGACCCTGGCCGACCAGGCGTGCCACAGGCCGGCCTCGTCGTCTCCGGCCACGGTCGCGCCCGCGGTTGGCGTGGAAGTCGACCAGGCCCTCGCTGGCGAGCCGCCGCAGCGCCTCGCGCAAGGGGGTGCGGCTGACGCCGAGCTCGGCGGCCAGCTCCTCCTGCCGCAGGCGCCCGCCGGGGGGCAGATCGCCGGCGAGGATCCGCTCGCGCACGGCCAGGTAGACCTGGTCGACGACGCTTTGAACCTCGATCCGGCGCGACGCCTCCATGTCTACAGGCCGAGGTCCACGGGCGCCGTCGGCGCCACGTCCTCGATCCGGGTGGCGTACGCCGCGGCGTTGCGTACCCGGTCGGGCTTCAACACCTGCAGCCCGATCGCCCACACGAGCGCGATCACCCCGCCGGCGATGGCGAAGTAGATGCCACGGTTGACCGGGTCCGGGGGCCACGGCCAGAGCGAGCCCTTGTACGCGGCAAGCGGCGTCAGGAGCGCGATCACGACCACGGGCAGCTGCCACCACCATTTCGACTGCGGCTCGCTGCGGAAGATCAGCACGAACGCCCCGAGCGCGAGGAAGACGTAGATCAGCTCGATCATGAACGACCCGGCCAGCGACAGGATCTGGAAGGCGGCCAGCGTGTCGGGCAGCCCGAAGCCCGCGCCGTAGTGGACGACCGACGCCCACGCCAGGAAGCCGACCGAGAACACGAACGACACCAGATTGCCGCCGAGCGGCGTGTCATGGCTCGACGTGGTGGCGAGGAAGCGGGGCAAGAGGCCGTCGCGGGCGAGCGCGAACACGCCGCGCGTCGCCGACACCGTGAACGCCACAGAGAGCGAGATCGCGTCGGTGATCACCACGAGATCGATCCAGCCTCGCAGGAACCAGCCGTCGTAGTGCTTGGCGAGGGTGCCGAGCGCGTCGGGGTCGGCCGCGGCGGCGCCCTTCGCGATGGCGTCGGCGCCGAAGCCGATCATGACGGCGTACCCCATGAGGACGTAGAAGACCGTCGCGATGGCCACGGTCGAGAGCACGGCGATCGGCACCGACCGGTGCGGGTTGGGAGTCTCCTCGGCGATCGCGGCAGCCGCCTCGAAGCCGATGAAGAGCGTCACCGCGATCAGGATGCCCTTGAACACCGGGCCGTTCCAGCCGACCCCCGAGAAGCTGAAGGCGTGGAGGGTGTTGCCGGCGTCTCCGCCCTTGATGATGATCGTGATCGCGAGGATCAGGAGCGGAATGATCGAGAACGCCGCCAGGAGCAGCACGCCGCGGACGGCGAGCCGCACGCCGAAGTGGTTCAGGCCAAGCACGATCAGGAGCGCCACGATGCCGCACAGGAAGAACGGCGGATCGGAGGACAGGTGCTGGTTGAAGAACCCCTTGATCAGGAACCCGAGCCCGACGTAGACGCCGCCGGCGCCCAGGAACAGCATGCCGAGAAAGTAGATCCCCGCCGAGAGCACCCCGACCCACGGGTGCACGCCGCGAGCGAGGTACTCGTACATCGACCCGGCGCCGGCGAACCGGCGGGCATAGAGGACGATCACGTAGCCAAGCGCGAGCACGCCCAGGCCGCCGAGCAGGATGCTGACCGGCGACGAGAAGCCGGCGAAGGCGGAGATGAAACCGATGAACAGGGCCGCCGAGAAGATCGGCCCGAGCGCGAGCGACTGCCCGATCGCGTGCAGGGTGGTGAGTTCCTTCTTGCCGAGGTGCGCCTGCGAAGCCTCCGCTGTCCCCATGTCCCCTCCCTGGTCCAGGTTTTGGATACATTACGCAACCGCCCGGGCGCAGGTCAAGACCCGTCAGGGTCTCGATGGAGAGCAGGCGCTCGACGCCGCGCTTCTCGAGGCCGCGGGCGATGATCAGGCGCTGGATCTCGCTGGTGCCCTCCCAGATGCGGTCGACGCGCAGCTCGCGCAGGAACCGCTCGGCCGCGAACGTGCGCATGTAGCCGCGGCCGCCGAGCACCTGGACGCAGCGGTCGGCGCAGCGCCAGGCGGCCTCGGACGCAAACAGCTTGGCCATCGCCGCGCGGCCGTGGACGAGCTTGGGGTCGGCGCCGATGTCCACCATGTCGGCCACCTGGTAGGTCAGGAGGCGGGCGGCGGCGCAGTCGGCCGCCGAGTCGGCCAGCGGGAAGCTGATGCCCTGGAAGTCGTAGATCCGCTCGCCGAACTGCTCGCGGCCGATCGCCCACGCGACCGCGTCGTCGAGCAGCCGCCGCATCGCGCCGACGCAGCGGGCGGCGATGTGGATCCGCTCCTCGATGAACCACTCGTTCTGGAGCTCGCCGCCGCGCCCGATCATGGCGTCGCCGCCGAGCACCGCGTCGGCGTCGACCTCGCAGTCGTAGCGGACGGTGGGGTGGCCGTGAGGGAACGAGTGGGTGAACGGCGGGTCGTCGATGACATCGATGCCGGGCCGGTCGCGGTCGACCAGAAACAGCGTCGGCAGGCGTGCGTCCGCCGTCGACGACGTTCACCATCACGATGTCGAAGTCGGCCACGTCGCCCGAGGTCACAAACCACTTCTCGGCCCGGATCCGCCAGCCCGACGGCGTGCGCTCGGCCGTCGCCGCGATCCCGCCGGGGTCGGATCCCGCGCCGGCCTCGGTCACGGCGTAGGCGTCGGCCCGTTCGCCGCGCAGCGTGGGCTCGAGGTAGCGCCGGATCTGCTCGTCGGTGCCGCGGGCGAGCACGTTGTAGCCGCCGCCCATGTTCCACCACACGCCGTTGGTGTTCCGGCCCAGCTCCTCCTGCACGAGCACCTGCTCGAACGCCGTCCAGCCCTGACCGCCGTGCTTCTTGGCGTGGTTGCCGCCCACCAGGCCGCGCGTCGCGAGCGGCGCGCTTGACCTGTGCGACGGCGTCGCCGGGCAGGATGCCGCCGGCCAGCTCGGCCTGCTCCTCGAGCGGGATCAGCTCGGCGTCGACGAAGCGGGCGGCGCGGTCGCGCAGTTCGCGCTGGGCGGGAGTGAGGGCGAAGTCCATGGCCGGGGACTATCGCGGATCCGGGCTCACGAGCGCCGCTGCCTGCGCGATGGTCTCGCGCCGGCCCGCCCGCACGAGCGTCACGCCGAGGACGAGCGAGAACGCCCCCAGGAGCGCATAGGCGACCCGGTCGCCCGGCCCGGCGATCACCGCCCCGGCGATCAGCGGCCCGGCGAAGTTGGCACCGCCCCAGACGACGCCCATGAGGCCGTTCACCGTTCCGGTGCCGAACCCGAGCCGGGTCGCGCCGAGCGCACCCAGCGGGAAGGCCATCGTGTACGGGGCGGCGACGAACGCCGACCGGGAGAGGACGGTTGCCACAACCGGTGCCGCGCTCCCGCTGATCAGCACGGGCACGAGCGCGACCGCCTGGAAGGCGGCCATCACGCCCGCGAACCGCAGCGACACCGCCCGCCGCCCCATCCGCGCGACCACCGCGCTCGAGACGATGAAGATCGCCGCCGACACCGACAGCCACGCCCCGATCGTCCCGGACGAGAGCCCGCTGTGGCCGAGCTGCAGCGGCGCGACGAGGCTGACCACGCCGTCGCCGACGCCGCCGAGCAGCATGATCGCAAGCGCCCCGGCCAGCAACGGCTCGCTCCGCATGCCCGCCGCGACCTCGGCGGAGCGGCTGGTGGCTGTGGACCGCCCGCCGGCCGGGATCACCCGCGGCGAGCCCCACCACGACCGCGGCCGTGAGCACGGCGACGACCGCGAAGGCGGCTCCCCGGCCCACCTGGTCGGCCAGGACGCCGGCGAACACCGGCCCGACCATCGAGCCGATTCCGGCGACCGTGACGACAGCCGCCAGCGCGCGCTCACGCGCCTCGGGCGCGGCGGAGTCGCCCAGCCACGAGAGCGCCCGCCGACCAGATCGTGCCCGAGCCGACGCCGAAGAGCGCCCGCGCGGCGAGCAGGGCCGGGTATCCCGGCGCCGCCGCCACGCCGGCCATCGACACCCCCACGATCGCGCCGGCGACGAGGGTCACGCGGCGTGCGCCGAACCGGTCGCTCAGCCGCCCGGCCGGGACGGACGCGACCACGATCGCGAGGCTCGCCGCCGAGAGCAGCGCCCCCGCCTGCACCGACGAGAGGTGGTAGGCGTGGGTGTAGGAGGGCAGGAGCGGCACCAGCGCGAGCAGGGCCACCTCGTCCAGGAAGATCAGCGCATAGAACAGAAGGTAGGGCCGCCGCATCGACGGCGAACACTAACCAGCGACCCAGAACCGGGGACAGTCCCCGGTCGAAAGCTGTCACTTAAGTGCAACGGGGATCGGTGGGGGACTGTCCCCGGTTGGATACCCACGGGTGGCGCTACGCGCAGAAGCTGCGGGCCAGGCGCTCGTACGTCGCTGCGCACTGGTCGATCGAGGCCAGGTCGACCCACTCGTCGGCGGTGTGCAGGCCGTCGCCCACCGGGCCGAACACCACGCAGGGGATGCCGGCATCGACCAGGATGCCGGAGTCCATCCAGCCGTAGTCGCTGCGCACGACCGGCGCGTGGCCGAGCACCGCCGCGGCCGCCTCGACCGTCGCGCGCACCACCGGCTCGTCGCGATCGAGGAGCACCGGCTCGCGGGCGACGACCGTGCGGTACTCGCCCTCGAAGCGGGCATCCACCGACCGCGCCCGCTCGAGCAGCCGCTCCATCTCGGCCGCCGAGTCGGCCAGCGACTCGCCCGGCATCAGGCAGCGCTCGACGCCGATCACGCACTCGGCCGGATAGCTGGGATAGTCCTGGCCGCCCCGGATCGTCGATGCGTGGACGCTCGGCCGGCCCCACTCGGCCGTCTCGCGCAGCGCCAGGTCGCGGTCGAGATCGGCGATCCCGTGCAGGAGCGGACCGGCCAGCGCGATCGCGTCGCGGCCGCGCTCGGGCCGGCCGCCGGCGGCCTCGATCCCGCGGCTGCGGACGTCGTACCAGGCAAACCCGCCGTGGGCGAAGACGATGTCGAGGTCGGTCTGCTCGGGCAGCACGGCGGCGTCGGCCCGGTGCCGGCCGACGAGCGCGATGGCGCCCAGGCTGGCCCACTCCTCGTCGATCACGCCCGCGACGAGCACGTCGCCCGCGGGGGGATCAGCGGCCAGCCGCTCGACGGCGAGCAACGCGGCGGCGAGGCCGGCCTTCATGTCGCACGTGCCGCGGCCGTGCATGCGCCCGTCGCGGACGCTCGGGCGCGAAGGCTTCGGGAGCCGCCCCGACCACGTCGGTGTGGCCGCAGAGCATCAGCGAGCGCCCGCCGCCGCGGCCCCGCAGGCGGCCGACCACGTTCGGGCGGCCGGGAGCGGCGTCCCACAGGTCGACCTCGAGTCCCGCCGCGGCCATCCTCGCCGCCATGATCGCGGCCACCGCCGCCTCGCCCGCGCCGCCCGGCTCGAGGTCGGGGTTGGTCGAGTCGGCGGCGACCAGCTCTGCCAGCAGCGCGGTTGCGCTCATGCCGGCGCCCCGCAGGATCCGCGGACGATCAGGCGCGCCTCGAGCCGGATCCGGCGCGGCCGGCCGCGCTCGCCGTTCAGGCGCCGCAGCAGGCGCAGCCCGGCGGTTCGCCCCAGCTCGGCGACCGGCTGGCTGACGACGGTCACCTGCGGCTGCACGAGCGTCGTCCAGTCGAGGTCGTCGAACCCGACCAGGGCGATGTCGGTGGGGATGCGCAGGCCGAGCGCGCGCACGGCCCGCAGCGTGCCGACGGTCATGAAGTTGTTGGCCGTGAACACCGCGGTGGGGCGGTCGGCGCGGTCGAGCAGGCGCACCGCCGCCGCCTCGCCGTCGGACCGGGTCGGGCCGCCGATCGAGATCAGCCCCGGATCGACCGCGATGCCCGCTCCGCGCAGCGCCCGCCGGTAGCCATCGATGCGCTCGGCCGACGAGGTGATCTCGGGCGAGTCCGAGACGACGCCGACGCGGCGGTGGCCCAGGCCGATCAGGTGGGCGACCGCGGCCTGCGCCCCGGCGGCATTCCGCACCAGCACGCTGTCGGCGTCGACCCCGGCGACCAGACGGTCGAGCAGGACGAGCGGGACGCCGGCGGCGACGAGATCTGTGAGATGGCCGGGCGAGGCTCCGGGCGCCGGCACGACCACCATTCCGTCCACCTGCCGCGCGCGCAGAACGTCCACCGCCCGGCGCTCGCGATCGGCGTCCTCGTCGGCATTGGCGAGCAGGACGGTGTAGCCGTGCGCGTCCATCACGTCGCTCAGGCCACGGGCGGCGGCGGCGAAGAACGGGTTCTCGATGTCGCCGACGACCAGGCCGACCGTCGTCGTCGCCCGCGACACCAGCGCCCGGGCGACCGCGTTCGGGCGGTATCCGAGCACGCGGGCGCTCTCGGTGACCCTGCGCCGAGCCGCCGGACTCGAGTGCCCGTATCCGCCCAGTGCGCGGGCCGCGGTGGCCGGCGATACCCCCGCCGCCCGGGCGACATCTCGAATTGTGACCGACATGGCCGGGCATGATAGCGTTCTCAGTCATGCCCGATCTCGAGCAACGGGTGGAGATCGCGCTCGGCTCCGAGCTGTTCAGCGCGCCCCACCTCGAGGCCGACCTGACCCGGTTCCTGGGTGACGGCGCCGCCCAGATGCGCGAGCTCGCGGCCCGCTGCCGCAGCGCGGGCACGCGGCATGTGTACTTCGTCGGCAGCGGCGGCTCGTGGGCGAGCATGTGGTCGGGCAAGCTCCTGTGCGACCGGTTCGTGCCCGCGTCGTCGGATGTCTCGCTCTCGTACGACCTGATCTGGCGCGCACCGCGCCGGCTCGGTCCCGATGCCGTCGTCTTCGTCGCCTCCTACTCGGGCCAGACCGAGGACACGCTGGCCGCGCTGCGGTTTGCGCGGGCGCGTGGCGCCCGCACAGTGGCGCTGGTCGGCAAACCCGACACGCCGATCGGCGCCGAGGCCGACGAGACGCTCATGTACGGCTCGCCGGGCCTCTACAGCCTGCCGCTCGCCGCCGTCACGACGTTCGCGTGCGAGTGGGGCAGACTCGAGGGCAGCGCCGCGGCCGCCGAGGTGCTGGACGCGCTCGGCGGGCGTGCCCGCCCAGGTCGGCGACGCGTTTGCGAGCACGCGCGCCCGCGGGCGTGAGCTCGCCCTCGAGCTGGCCGGATCGCAGCTCGTCTACTGCCTTGCCGCGGGGCCGCTCTACGGGCTGGCGTACAAGTTCGGCCTGACCGTGTTCATGGAGAACATGCGCATCGCGAGCTCGGTGATCGACAGCACCGAGTTTCGCCACGGGCCGGCGGAGATGCTCGACCGGCAATCGCCCGACATGATCTTCCTGCTCGGCCGCGACGCGTCCCGCGAGATCGGCGAGCGCTCGGCCCGCGTGGCGAGGGAGCACGGCGCCCGGGTGCGTGTGTTCGACGCCGCCGACCATCCCGGCGTGCACCCGCTGCTCGAGCCGTTCGTGCTCAAGGTCGCCCTGCAGTGGTTCATCGTCTACTCGACCCTCATGCGCGGCATCGACGACCTCGACGACCGCGCCCTGATGGGGCACCGCGTGCTCTCGCAGGCGGGCTGGCCGTGAAGCCGGTGGCCACGATGGGCGACAACTGCCTCGATCGCTACCTGCCGCCGCTCGAGCGCCAGTTCGTGGGCGGAAACGCCCTCAACGTCGCCGTGGGCCTGCGCGATCTCGGCCACGACGTGGCCTACGCCGGAGCCGTCGGCCCCGACGAGGCCGGGCGGGCGGTGCTCGCCGCCGCCAGGGCGCGCGGCATCGACACGGCCCACGTCCAGACCGGGCGACGGGCCGACCGGCGTCACCACGATCCGCCTGACCGACGAACGCGACCGCGTCTTCGAGAGCGAGGTGCTCGGCACCAGCGCGACGTTCCGCCCGACCGGAACGGCCCTGGCCGACCTCGGCCGCCGCGCCTGGGTGCACGGGGCCGGCCTGTGGGGCGGCGTCGACGGGTTCACCAGCCTGCGCAGCGCCGGGCCGCGGCTCTCGTACGACTTCTCGCACCTCTCCACCCCCGAGCGGATGGCCGAGCTGTGCCCCCATCTCGAGGTGGCCTTTCTCTCGGCCCCGGGTGCCGATGCCGACGCAGCCGCCGAGCTGGCCGGCCGGGCGATCGCGGCCGGGGCCGCCACGGCGGTGGTCACTCGCGGCCGCGACGGCAGCCTCGCGGTCTCCGGCGGCGTCCACCGCCAGCCGCCGATCCCGGTCACAGTCGTCGACACCCTCGGAGCGGGCGACGCCTACATCGCGGCCTGCATCTCGGCCCTGGTCGAGGGCGCTGCCCTCGACGCGGCCATGCAGCGCGGTGCCCATGCCGCCGCCCGCACCTGCACCCACTACGGTGCCTGGCAGGACCTGCCCGCATTGGAGGCCAGCGCATGAGCGATACGCACGTCGAACGCCCGACCGCCCGGTCGGGGGAGCTGTTCCAGGGAGCCGGCGCGAACCTCGCCGGCGGAGTCGGGTCGGGGACGCGCTCGCCGCGGTCGGGATGGCTCCCGGTGCCCGTGTTCGTTCGCAGCGGGCGAGGGAGCGCACCTGACCGACGAGGACGGCAACCACTACATCGACTACGTGATGGGACAGGGTCCGTTGATCCTCGGCCACCGCCACCCGGGCGTGATCGATGCGATCACCGAGACCCTGCGCGAGCGTGGATCGCTCTTCTCGCTCGCCCACGACCTCGAGGGCGAGGCGGCCGCCGCGGTCTCGGCGCGGATGCCGTCGATGGAGCTCCTGCGGTTCGGCAACTCCGGCACCGAGTGCGTCCAGTACGCGCTGCGCTTTGCCCGCGCATTCACCGGCCGGGAGAAGATCGTCCGCTTCGAGGGCCACTACCACGGCTGGTCGGACGCCATCCACTGGTCGGGCCACCCGGGCCCGGGTGAGTGGGGCTCGGCTGCCGCACCGACGCCTGCACCGGGTTCCAGCGGCATGCCGGCGGCCGTCGCAGGCACGCTGATCGTGGCCTGCTGGAACGACACGGCGGCGCTCGAGCGCATCTTCACCGAGCACGGCAACGAGATCGCTGCCGTCATCACCGAACCGATCCTGGGCAACTGCGGCGGGATCATGCCCGCCCCCGGCTACCTGCAGCGGATGCGTGAACTGACCGCCGCCCACGGCGCGGTGCTGATCTTCGACGAGGTGCTGACCGGCTTCCGCGTCGCCCCCGGCGGCGCCCAGCAGCTGCTCGGCATCCGCCCCGACCTGACGGTGCTCGCCAAGGCGCTCGGCGCCGGAGTGCCCGTCGCGGCCGTCGGCGGCAGGCGGGAGATCGTCGAGATGGTGACCGATGGGCGCACGATGCACGGCGGCACGTACAACTCGAGCCCGCTCGTGTGCGCGGCGGTGATCGCGGCCGCCCGGGCGACCGGGGCGGACGGGTTCTACGACGAGCTCGATGTCCGCGGGCGGCGGCTCGCAGACGGGCTCGTCCAGGCTGCCCGCGATGCCGGTCTCCCGGCGTGCTGGAGCGGCACCGGCGCGCTCTTCCAGCTCTGGTTCTCCCCCGACCCGCCGCGCGACTACCGCCGCGCGCACGCGGTGATCGCACAGAGCCCGTTCGCGACGCTCCACGCCGAGCTGCGCGACCGCGGCATCCTGGTGCAGCCTCCGCAGGAGGGGCTGTGGCTCATGTCGGGCGCACATTCCGACGCCGACGTCGACCGGACGCTCGAGGCGGTCGCCGAGGCGATGCCGGCGGTCGCAGCGGCGGCCGAGCGGGGCGAGGTCGGCCCCAGAGGAGGGGTGCGATGAGGCGATCCACCCTCGCCCTCACCGCCCTCGTCGCGGTCGTGCTCGCGGCCGGCTGCGGCGGCGGCGGAGGCGCGTCCGGGGGCGGCTCGGGCTCGGGCTCGCCGGTGAAGGGCGGCACGCTGCGCGCGGGCATCCCCGACAACCCGGACTACCTCGATCCCGGCCTGTCCTACACGAACGAGGGCTGGGAGATCCTCGAGGCGACCAACAATGGCCTGGTCACGTTCAAGAAGGCGGCCGGCGGCGCCGGCGCCCAGATCGTGCCCGACATCGCCTCGGCCATGCCGACCGTGACGGACGGTGGGCTCACCTACACATTCCACGTGCGCCCGAACGTCATGTTCTCGCCACCGGTCAGCCGGCCGGTGAAGCCGTCCGACTTCAAGTTCTCGATCGAGCGCCTGTTCCGGATCGACTCCGGCGGACTGGCCTTCTTCACCGGCATCAAGGGCGCCAACGCCTATGCCAAGACGCGCAAGGGCGGCATCTCGGGCATCGTCGCCGACGACGCCAAGGGCACCATCACCTTCCACCTGACCCAGCCGGACGGCACGTTCCTCGACTACATGGCGACGCCGTTTGCCTTCGTGATGCCCACCGGAACGCCGTCGAAGGACATCTCGACGCTGCCGGAGTGGCGCATCGCCACGGGCCCCTACCGGGTCTCGACCTACACCCCGAAGCAGCAGCTCATCATGACCCGCAACCCGAACTTCCACCAGTGGACACCCAACTCTCCCGACGGCCACCTGAACGCGATCGACGTGCAGATCGGGATCACGCCCGAGCAGTCGGTGAACGAGATCGCCGACGGCCAGCTCGACTGGTACTTCGAGTCGGTGCCGCCCGACCGCCTGACCGAGCTCAAGGCGCGCTACCCGAGCCAGGTGCACCTGTTCACGCGCAACAACACCACGTACTTCGTCATGAACGAGCGCAAGTACCCGTTCACCAAGCTGGCCGTGCGCCAGGCCGTCAACTATGCGATCTCCCGGCCGGCGCTGGTGAAGATCTTCGGCGGCCAGGGCACGCCCACCGAGAACATCGTGCCCCCCGGGTTCGGGTCGGCCTACAAGGCCCACCATCTCTACCCCCACGACGTCGCCAAGGCGCGAGAGCTGATCAAGCAGGCCGGCGCTCGAGGGCGCCAGCGTCACGGTGTGGGGCCACAACACCGACCCCACCCCCAAGGCCGTGCAGTACATGGCCGGAGTGCTGAACTCGATCGGCCTGCATGCGACCGTGAAGACCGAGGACGAGTCGGTGTACTGGCCCACGATCGCCACCGAGAAGGGCGATCCCCAGATCGCGTTCAACGACTGGAACGAGGACTACCCGGAGTCGCAGGACTGGTTCGACGTGCTCCTGAACGGACAGCACATCGTGAACGTCGGCAACAACGACGTCTCGAACTCGAACATCCCGGCCTACAACAAGATGATCGACCAGGCCAAGCGGATGCCGCTCGGTGCGGCCCGTAATGCGGTCTGGGCGAAGCTCGACTACCTGTACATGAAGAACGACGCCGGCTGGGCGCCGTTCATGAACCGCGAGTGGCCGAAGTACGTGTCGCCGAAGCTGCACGGCCTCGTGTTCAACGGCACCTACTTCGAGCTGTTCCCGTCGATGTGGCTCTCTCCGTGACGGTGCGTCCCGGACCATGACGGTCGAGGCCGCTGCGGCGCCAGGCGGGCGGGGAGGCGTCTCGCTGGCGTGGCGGCGGCTGCGGAGAAACCCGGCCGCGGTCGTCTCGGCGGCGGTGCTGGTGATCATCGTGCTGGCGTGCTTCCCCGGCGCGCCCGTGTGGGCGGATCTCGCCTGCCATCACGGCCCCAACGACCAGAACATCGAGGGCTTCATCCACCAGGGCGGGCACCGCGTTCCGGTGGTGCGCAACGACGGCACGCCGATCGGCCCCGGCTGGCGGGCCTGCTACCTGCTCGGTGCCGACTCGAACGGCCGCGACCTGGCGGTGCGCATCCTCTACGGCGGCCGCATCTCGCTCGAGGTGGGCGGGGCGTCGGCGATCCTGTGCGTCGCGCTCGCGCTGGTGCTGGGCCTCGTCGCCGGCTACACCGGCGGGATCGTCGACTCGGTCATCTCGCGCTTCCTCGACCTGATCTGGTCGTTCCCGGTGTACCTGCTCGCGGTGGCCTTGGCGACCACACTGGCGGTGGGCGGACTCGCGGTCGGCCCGCTGCACGTCTCGTCGAGCTCGCTGGCCATCCCGATCGTCGTGATCGCGGTGGTGTTCGTGCCCTACGTGGCCCGTCCGATCCGCGGCCAGGTGCTGTCGCTGCGGCAGATGGAGTTCGTCGAGGCGGCCGTGGCGACCGGTGCCGGGCCGATCCGGATCATGGTCTCGGAGCTCCTGCCCAACGTGGCCTCGATCACGCTGGTCATGCTGACCCTGATCGTCGCCAACAACATCCTCACCGAGGCCGCGCTGTCGTTCCTCGGTGTCGGCGTGCCCGTGTTGACGCCCTCGTGGGGCAACATCATCGAGCAGGGCTACTCGTCGATCGTGACCGCGCCCGCGCTGACCGTGGCGCCTGGAGTCGCGATCATGCTGACCGTGGTGTCGCTGAACGTGCTCGGCGACGCCCTGCGCGACGCCCTTGACCCGCACGCCCGAATCAGGATCAGCTGATGGGGGCGTTCATCCTCCGGCGCATGCTGGGGCTGGTGGTGGTGCTGTTTGCGATCTCGCTGGCAGTGTTCGTGATCTTCAACGTCATCCCCGGCGGCGACCCGGCGCTGCGCCTGGCCGGCCGTCACCCCACCCAGGAGAACATCCGCCAGATTCGCAGGGACTGGGGCTTCGACAAGCCGCTCTACGTGCAGTACGGCGACATGATGGAGCGCCTCTTCATCAAGCGCGACCTGATCTCCTACCAGGACCAGACCCCGGTGATGCCGACCATCGAGCGCGGCATCCCGCGGACGCTGTCGCTGGCCGTCGGGGCGGCGCTGATCTGGCTCGTGACCGGGATCGCGATCGGAGTGGCCTCGGGGGTCCACCAGGGCCGCTGGCTCGACCGCATCCTGACGGTCCTGGCGCTCGTCGGGGTGTCGATACCGATCTTCTGGCTGGGGGCCGTGCTGCTCTATCTGCTCACGTTTCGCTACCACTCCTGGGCGGTCTTCTCGTGGGTCCCGCCCGGCGGGTACGTCGACTTCACCACGAGCCCGCTGCAATGGGCCGAGCACCTGCTCTTGCCCTGGATCGTGCTCGCGGTGGTCTCGATCGGGTTCTACGCGCGGGTGGTGCGAGCATCGCTGCTCGAGGTGCGCAGCCAGGACTACGTGCGCACCGCCCGCGCGAAGGGGCTGCGTGACCGGCGGGTGCTGATCCAGCACACGCTGCGCAATTGCCTGATTCCCGTGGTGACACTGTTCGGGCTCGACTTCGGCGCGGCCGTCGGCGGCACCGTGATCCTGATCGAGCCGATCTTCGGCATCGAGGGCGTGGGCCAGTACGCTCAGGAGTCCGTCGCCCACCTCGATCTGCCGCCGCTGATGGCGCTGACCCTGTACGGCGCCTTCTTCGTCGTCGTCGTCAACACATTCGTCGACCTGGCCTACGCCTGGCTCGACCCGCGGACACGCATCCAGTAGGAGGAGGAGTGGAGATGATGAAACGAGTACTCGCACTGGTGACGGTGACGGCCACGCTCGCGGGCTGCGGATCGAGCTCGAGCACGACGTCGGGACCTGCGGGAGCGGTGCAGAACGGCGGCACGCTGCGGGCCGGCATCCCCGATGACCCCGACCACCTCGACACCGGCATCTCCTACGCCGTCGAGGGCTGGGAGCTGCTCGAGGCCACCAACAACGGCCTCCTGACGTTCAAGAAGGCCTCCGGCGGGGCGGGCTCGGAGGTGGTGCCCGACATGGCGACCGCGATGCCGACCGTCACCGACGGCGGCCGCACCTACACGTTCCACGTCCACTCCGGCGTGCGCTACTCACCGCCCGAGAACCGGGCCGTGCGCCCGTCCGACTTCGCCTACGCGATCGAGCGCCTGTTCCACGTCGGCTCCCCCGGCGTCGGCTTCTACACCATCATCCAGGGCGCCGACGCCTACGCGGCCCACAAGGCCACCCACATCTCGGGCATCGTCGCCAACGACAAGGCGATGACGATCACGTTTCACCTGACCCATCCCGACGGCGCCTTCCTCGACATCATGGCGATGCCGTTCGCCTTCGCCGTCCCGGCCGGGACGCCGTACAAGGACATCTCCACCGACCCCCGCTGGCGGATCGCGACCGGGCCGTACATGGTCAAGACGTACGTGCCCAAGCAGCAGATCGTGCTCGTCCGCAACCCCAACTTCCACCAGTGGTCGCCGAACTCGCCAAACGGCCACCTGAAGGAGGTCGACATCCAGATCGGGGTCACCCCCGAGCAGGCCGTCAACGAGACCATCAACGGGCAGCTCGACTGGTACATGGAGGCGGTGCCGGCCGACCGGCTCACCGAGCTCCGGGCCAAGTACCCCACGCAGGTGCACATGTTCCCGCGTAACAACGTCACCTACTTCTCGATGAACGAGAAGCTGGCGCCGTTCAACAAGCTGGCCGTCCGCCAGGCGGTCAACTACGCCATCAGCCGTCCGGCGCTCGTCAAGCTGTTCGGCGGCCAGGGGACGCCCACCGAGACGGTGCTCCCGCCCGGATTCGGAAGCGCCTACCACGAGCCCAACCTCTACCCGCACGACGTCGCCAAGGCCAAGCAGCTGGTCGCGGGGGCGGGCGCGACGGGTGCTCCCGTGCAGATCTGGACGACCAATGCCGACCCGGCCCCCAAGGCCGCGCAGTACCTTGCCAGCGTGCTCAGCTCGATCGGCCTCAAGGTGACCGGCGTGCGGACGCTCGACGACTCGGTGTACTGGGACACGCTGCTGGTGCAGAAGACCGATCCCCAGATCGCGTTCAACCACTTCGATCAGGACTACCCCGAGGGGGAGGACTTCATCGACACGCTCCTGAACGGCCAGAACATCGTGAAGGTGGGCAACAACGACACGTCGAACACGAACGACCCGGTGTTGAACACGCTGATCGACCGCACCAAGCTGATGCCGCTCGGCCCCGCCCGAAACGCGATGTGGGCCAAGATCGACAACGAGTTCATGAAGCGGGACGCCGGCTGGGCCCCATTCATCCACCTGGCCGAGCCCAAGTTCGTGTCGCCAAACCTGCACGGGCTCGTCTTCACCGGCTCCTACTTCGAGCTGATCCCGGAGATGTGGCTCTCGAAATGACCACCACGGTAGGCCTTGACGATTGCCTGTCGATCCGTGCCGGGCGGCTGTGGATGGAGGAGTGCGCCACGGTCGAGCTGGCACGCCGGTTCGGCACGCCCCTCTATGCCGTTTCGGAGGACCAGCTGCGCCGGAACGCCCGCCGCATCTCGGCGGCGTTCGCGGCCGGCTGGCCCGTGGGAGAGACGGCGCTCCTGCCGTCGCTCAAGGCCAACCTCGGGCTCGCCTTCCGGGCGGTCCTGAACAGCGAGGGCCTCGGCTGCGACACATTCGGGCCGGGGGAGCTGCACGCCGCACTCACGTCCGGAACCACACCGGAGCTGATCTCGGTGAACGGGTCGGTCAAGGATGCGGAGTTGGTGCGGCACGCCGTGGCGGCGGGCGCCCGGCTGACCCTGGACAGCCCGATGGAGCTCGACCTGGCGGCGGCCGCGGCCCGGGCGTGCGGCCGCCCGGCGCGCGTGCGGCTGCGGCTGCGGCCGGACTACGACGGGCTCGACCAGCCCTCCGATTTCGACCCCGGCCTCTCGGTGCGCGACGCCGCACAGCGCTACAAGCCCGGCATCCCGGCGGACGCCGCGGCGGGGGTCGCGCGGCGGGCGCTCGAAACCGACGGCATCGAGCTGGTCGGCGTCATGGCCCACCTCGGCCGCCACAGCACCGACCTGGACGTGTGGGCCGGGATGGGGGCGAGCTTCGCCGCTGCGATCGGCGCACTCCATCGCGATCTTCAGGGCTGGACGCCGCAGGAGATCGACGTCGGCGGCGGCTATCCGGCACCCCGCGACCCGACGGGGCACGGCGCTCCGGTGCCGTCCATCGAGAAGATCGCCGAGCGGATCACCGCATCGCTGCGAGCGGGCCTCGCGGCGGCCGGGATCGACGTGAGCGGAATTCGCCTGGAGGCCGAGCCCGGGCGGGCGCTCTATGCCGACACCGGGATCCACCTGGCGACGGTGCGAAATCTCAAGCACCAGTCGCGGCCCATGCCGTGGACGTGGGTCGAGACGGACACCACCGAGATGTTCATGGCCGACCTCCTGATCGAGCACGCCCGCTTCGGCGTCGTGGCGGCCGGGCGAGCGGATGCGCCGGCAGAGCTCGAGGCCGACATCGTCGGGATGTCGTGCGGATTCGATGTGCTCGCCCATCAGGAACGGCTGCCCGCGCTCGAGGCCGGCGACGTGCTCGCCTTCCTCGACACGGGCGCGTATCAGGACGCGTGTGCCTCCAACTTCAACGGCCTGCCGCGCCCGGCCACCGTGCTGGTTCGAGGCGACGAGGCCGAGATCGTCAAGCGGGCCGAGACGGTGGCAGACGTGTTCGCCCGCGACGTGATCCCGGAGCGCCTGCGATGACCGTCACCGGGCTCCATCACGCGAGCCTGACCGTGACCGATCTCGATCGGTCACTGCGGTTCTACCGCGACCTGCTCGGCGTTTCAGTCCGCGAGCAGGTCGACACGGCCGCGGCCCTGGTGACGGCGATCTCGGGCGAGTCCACCGGCCGCGTGCGTATCGCAGATCTGGATCTCGGCGACGGCCGTGTGCTCGAGCTGGTGGAGGACCGCGACCATGAGCCCCAAACCCACGCCGGCAGCCACATCGCGTTCGCGGTGGACGACGTGTGGGCGACCTACCGGCGGCTGATCGACGCGGGCGTCACCGCGCGGTCGGAGCCCATCCTCCTCGGCCCTGATGCCGGACACCACTGGGACGGGTGCGTGGTGGTCTGGATCACCGACCCCGACGGCGCCACCGTCGAGCTCGTTCAGCCGCGGGAAACGTGACCGAGGCGATCCACGTGCTCGAGGCGCCCGGCCTGCGGGTGGCCTTCGTGCCCGAGCTGGCGATGGTGGGCTGCTCGCTCGAGCACGACGGCGTCGAGCTGCTGGAGCTGCGCGACGGCCTGGATGCCTACCGCGAGCGCGGCTCGACGATGGGCATCCCGCTGCTGCACCCATGGGCCAACCGGCTCGCGCAGCCCATGCCGGCGTCGGAGCTCGTGCACCGCGACGCCAACGGACTTCCCATCCACGGCGTCCTCCCGAGGGCGCTGCCGTTCACCGTGATCGAGGAGACGTCCTCGCGGATCGAGGCGCAGTTCGACACGCACGACCATCCTGCGGTGCTCGAGGTGTTCCGCCACCCGCACTCGCTCACGGTCGAGGCGGTCCTGGACGCCTCCGGGCTCGAGATCCGGACGACCCTGCGCGCTCAGGGGCGGCGGCCGCTCCCGGTCTCGTTCGGTTATCACCCCTATCTGCGCCTGCCCGGGGTGCCGCGCGCGGAGTGGACGGTGGACATCCCCGCCCGGACGCGGCTCAACCTGGACGACCGGCAGCTGCCGACCGGGATCCAAGACGCGGTACGGGTGCCCCGTGCCGTTCTGGGATCTCGCAACCTCGACGACGCCTACACCGACCTCGGGCCGCACGCACGGTTCACGGTGGACGGCGGCGGCCGCACGATCGCGGTCGAGTTCATCGAGGGATATCGGTACGCGCAGGTGTTCGCCCCGGCCGACCACGACCTGGTCTGCTTCGAGCCGATGACAGCCCCCACCAACGCCCTGGCGACCGGCGACGGCCTGACGTGGGTGCGCCCGGGCGACACCTACACGGCGGCGTTCCGCATCACGGTCGGCTGAGCCACGCTGACGGCCTGCGGCCGTCAGCGTCTTGGTCGACAGGCCGTAGGACGGGGACATCACTCGTCCCCGAACGGTTTGTCTCGGGGACGAGCGGTGTCCCCACCCCAGCCGCCACGCATCGAGAGACCACCAACCCCCGAGGGCGAGAACGGTCAGAACACCACGCACCACCGCCCGCCCGACCGTCGCCGCCAGGGTGGATGCATAAACGGTGCCTGGCACCGTGTATTCACGGCCGCAGGCCGTGGACGCGGAAGGTCGACAAGACCGCCAGGAAGGGGACATCACTCGTCCCCGAACGGTTTGTCTCGGGGACGAGAGGTGTCCCCACCCCAGCCACCACGCCGCGAGAACCCACCAACCCCCGAGGGCGAGAACGGTCAGAACACCACGCCCCACCGCCCGCCAACCCACCACCGCCAGGGTCGATGCATAAACGGTGCCTGGCACCGGTTATTCACGGCCAAAGGTCGTGGACGCGGAAGGTCGACAAGACCGCCAGGAATCGCGGGGCCACCAACCCCCGAGGGCGAGAACGGTCAGAACACCACGCCCCACCGCTCGCCAACCCACCACCGCCAGGGTGGATGCATAATCGGTGCCTGGCACCGGTTATTCACGCCAACTCGAGGTCACGCACCGCGAACTGGATCGCCTCCGAGAACGTGGGGTACGGCTGGATCGTGTCGAGCAGGAGCTCGAGAGGCACCTCGGCCCGGATCGCCAGCGTCAGCTGGCCGAGCCACTCGCCCGCCTCGGGGCCGACGGCGACCGCGCCCACCAGCACCCGCCGCCGCGGGTCGGCAAACACTTTCAGGAACCCCTTCCGGCGGGGGCGCTCGTAGGTCGACAGGCGCGCGGTCGACCCACGCTCGCCCATCACGGCACCCTCGCCCGAGGTGTCGCCCACAGACGCCACCTGTGGATCTGTGAACGTGACCGCGGGCACGGCCCGGTAGTCGGCTCGCACCGCGTGACCGGCCATCGCGGCCGCGGCGAGCCGGGCCTGGTACTTGCCGACGTGGGTGAACATGGCGATCCCGGTGACGTCGCCCGCCGCCCACACGCCATCGGCCGCGCGCAGCTGCTCGTCGACCTCGATTCCCCGGTCCGAGATCGTCACGCCGAGCGCCTCGAAGCCGAGTCCCGCGACGTTCGCCCGCCGGCCGGCGGCGACCAGCAGCCTGTCGGCCTCGATGCTGGTGCCGTCGGAGAGCCAGACGCGCACGCCCGGCTCGACCCGTGCGAGCTTCTGCCCCAGCTGCAGCCTCACCCCCTCGCCGGTGAGCACGTCGGCGAGCAGCGCTCCGGCGTCGGGGTGATCGCGGGCCAGAAGCCGCTCGCCCACGTCGACGATGGTCACCTGCGAGCCCATGCGCGAGAACACCTGGGCCAGCTCGCATCCGACCGGCCCGGCGCCGACGACGATGAGCCGCGCCGGCACCTCGTGTGTCGAGGTGGCCTCGCGGTTCGTCCAGTAGTCGATCTCATCCAGGCCGGGGACGGGCGGGATCGACGGCACCGACCCGGTCGCGATCAGGAGCCGTGAGTAACGGATCGTGCGCTCGCCCACCTCGATCGTGCCGGGGGCCGTGATGTGCGCGTGCCCACGCACGAGCTCGATCTTGTGCTCGGCCAGATAGTCGACCTGGCTCGAGTCGTCCAGGCCGCCCGTGACCTGGTCGCGGTGCCAGAACGCGCGCTCGACGTCGAGCGCACCCGTGACCGCCTCGGCTGCGCCGGGGACGAGCCTGGCGGCGGCCAGCGCCTCGGGCGGCCGCAGCAACGCCTTCGACGGCATGCAGGCGTAGTACGAGCACTCGCCGCCGACGAGGCCCTGCTCGATCAGTGTGATCGGCGTCCCCGGTTCCAGGGCCCGCATCGCGCCCGCGAATGCCTCGCCGGTCGAGCCACCGCCGAGGACCACCACCTGTTGGCCACCGCTCGCCATGGCGGCCATCATAAGCCGCCAAGCGCTACCGTGGGCGCGTCAAGATCTCGACCGAGGGAGACGGAGATGCTGAAGGAATTCCGACAGTTCATCATGCGCGGAAACGTCGTCGACCTGGCCGTCGCGGTGGTCATCGGAGTCGCATTCGGAGCGGTGGTGACGGCGCTCGTGACCGACCTGATAACGCCGCTCGTGGCGGCCATCTTCGGAAAGCCCAACTTCGCCGGCCTCAGCTTCACCATCAACAAGAGCACGTTCCTCTACGGCGCCTTCATCAACGCCGTCGTTTCGTTCCTGGTCGTCGCCGCGGCGATCTTCTTCCTGGTGGTGAAGCCTCTGAACATGCTCGCGGCACGACGGGCCGCGCGAGAGCCCGACGCGGCCGCGACCACCCGCGAGTGCCCCGAGTGCCTGAGCGAGATCCCCATCGCCGCTCACCGCTGCGCCTACTGCACCTCGATCGTGCCCGCCGCTGGGCCGGCCTGAGGGAGGACTAAAGACCCCGTCATCTTCGCGTAAGCATCTGGTAAGGCCTGGGATCTTTCCACCCCCGGCCCAGTAGCCTCACCGACCGTGAGAGCCGCACCGCTCCTGGCCGCCCTGCTCGCGACGACCGTGATCGCCGGATCGAGCGCACCCGCGTCAGCGGAAGGCGGGCTCCAGCCGGCCGTCAGCGCCCCGGCGGCGTGCGGCCAGTCGAGCGACGCCCGGCCTGTCATCCGCCACGTGATCATCATCGTGATGGAGAACCACTCGCTCTCGTCGATCCAGGGCCACGCCCCCTTCCTGAACGCTCTGGCGAAGAGGTGCGGAAGCGCGATCAACTATCACGCGATCAGCCACCCCAGCCTGCCCAACTACCTGGCGATGACCAGTGGCTCGTTCCATCGCATCCACAGCGACTGCAGTCCGCAGAGATGTTCGCAGCCCGGGCCGAACATCTTCTCACAGCTCTCCCGCCACGGCCTGCGCTGGCGGTCCTACGCCGAGTCCATGCCGGTCGCGTGCGATATGAGCACCGCCGGCCTGTTTGCGGCCAGGCACGTCCCGGCCGTGTACTACACGCGGGTGCGCCCATACTGCCGCCGGCAGGTGCGGTCTCTGGGGAGGGTCGGGACGGGCCGCATGCACCGAGCGCTTCACAGCGGGCACGCACCCGCCTTCATGTTCGTCACCCCCAACCTGTGCAACGACATGCACAGTTGCCCGGTGGCGTCCGGCGACAAGTGGCTGCGAACGTGGATCGCGATGATCGTGGCCAGCCGCACCTACCGGCACGGCCACACCGCGATCCTGATCACCTTCGACGAGGGCAGCGGCAGCAACGTGGTGCCGCTGGTCGTCGTCAGCCGCTACACGCGCCCGCACACGGTCAGCCACCGGCTGCTGTCGCACTACTCGCTTCTGCGAGCATCCGAGCGGCTGCTCGGGATGAGGCGGTACCTTGGGAAGGCCCGTTCCGCTCGCGGCCTTCCCAAGGCCTTCCACCTGTAGGCGAACAGATCGCCCGGCTTCCCCGTTCTCAGCCGGTCACGATCCGGCGCACGAGCATTACCTCGAGACGCCGTAGGTCGCGGTTCGACGGGCGCTCACCCAGTGCGGCGGACGGCCCCATCCGGCGGAACGCGGTCTCGGCATGCTTTGCAGCATCCCGTGCATCCGTATCCCTCTCCACCGCTTCGATGCGCTCGACGATCATCGCGACCCTCCTGTTTGTGCCTCGCTGTCCGGTGACCCCCGTCACGAACCGCGACGCGCCTTCCCTCCCTACATAGGGAGCCTCCCGCGATCGGTCAACGATTGGAAGAAGTTCCATACGAAACCCTTACAGCAGGGCTCTCGCGCGGCGGCGCCGGCCCTTGTCAAGGCCCCCCGCCTGCGATAGACCTTCCGGTGCACCACGGGATCCCCAGATCGGACAGGAGACTCGATGAAGAGCGCCGTCACCATGACCGTCAACGGGGTCTCACGCACGGCCCAGACCGAGCCGCGAACGCTGCTCGTCCACCTGCTGCGTGAGCACCTGAACCTGACCGGCACCCACGTCGGCTGCGACACCTCCAACTGCGGGGCGTGCACCGTCTGGCTGGACGGTGAGGCCGTGAAGTCGTGCACCGTCCTCGCCGTGCAGGCCGACGGCCACGACGTGACGACCATCGAGGGGATCTCCGGGAACGGCGAGCTGCACGCGATGCAGCAGGCGTTCCACGAGAGCCACGGCCTGCAGTGCGGATACTGCACGCCAGGGATGGTGATGACCGCGATCAAGCTCCTCGAGCACAACCCCGCGCCGACCGACGAGGAGATCCGTCACGGGCTGGAGGGCAACCTGTGCCGGTGCACGGGCTACGAGAACATCGTCGCAGCCGTCCGCTCGGCGGCCGGGGTGCCGGTCTGATGGCGACCACAACCGAACAGTCCAAGGGCATCGGCGAATCCGTCCTGCGCAAGGAGGACAGCCGGTTCCTCACCGGCCGCGGCCGCTACGTCGACGACATCAAGATCCCGGGCATGCTGCACATGGCGGTCGTGCGCAGCCAGTACGCCCACGCCGACATCACGGGCATCGACACGACGGCCGCCCGGGGCATGCCGGGCGTGACCGCCGTTCTGACCGGCGATGACCTCGAGTTCGCAGCCGGCGTCCCGTGCGGGTCCAACCCCACCGGCGAGATGGTGCAATCCGACCCGCCCGCCGCTTGCGAAGGGCCGGGTGCGCCACGTCGGCGAGCCGATCGCCGTCGTGATCGCGGCCGACCGGTACGCCGCCCGCGACGCCGCCGACGCCGTGCAGGTCGACTACGCGCCGCTTCAGGCCGTGATCGGCGTGGATGCCGCGCTCGCCGAGGGCGCGCCCCGCATCCACGAGGAGCTCGACTCGAACGTTGGGCTCGTCCTCGCCCACAAGACCGACGGGCTCGACGCCGCGTTCGCGGGCGCCGACGTGATCGTCGAGCTCACGATCCACAACCAGCGCCTGATCCACGTGCCCATCGAGACCCGCGGCGTCGTGGCCGACTGGAACCCGGCCTCGGACGATCTGGTCGTCTACAGCTCGACCCAGGTGCCGCACTTCCTGCGCACGTTCCTCGCAATCGTGTGCGGGGTCAGCGAGGCCAAGGTGCGGGCGATCGCCCCGGACGTCGGCGGCGGGTTCGGCGCCAAGCTGAACGCCTACGCCGAGGAGTTCATCGCCGCGGCAGCCTCGCGGAAGGTCGGTGCGCCGGTGAAGTGGATCGAGGGGCGCTCCGAGGCGATGCTGGCCACCTGTCACGGCCGTGCCCAGGATGCGCACGTCGAGCTGGCGGCCGACAGCAACGGCAAGGTGCTGGGCATGCGGGTGCACTACATCCAGGACTACGGCTCCTACCTGCAGATGCTGACCCCGCTGATCTCGCAGCTCACCCTGCTGATGTCCCCCGGCGCCTATGCCATCCCCGAGATCGACGTCAAGGTCACCAACGTCTACACCAACACCGTGCCAACCGACGCGCTGCGCGGCGCCGGCCGCCCCGAGGCGACGCACGCCATCGAGCGCACGATGGACGTCCTGGCCAAGAAGGTCGGGATCAGCCGGACCGAGGTGCGCAGGCGCAACTTCCCCACCGAGTTCCCGTTCACCAGCGCGATCGGGCTCGTCTACGACTCGGGCGACTACGAAAAGACGCTCGACAAGCTGCTCGAGATGAGCGACGACCAGGAGACGTTCGAGCGCCGCCGCACTGAGGCTGCCGCCCGCGGCAAGCTGCTCGGGCGCGGCCTCTCGACATGGGTGGAGGTGTGCGGGTTCGTGCCGTCGGACGTGGCTCGCAAGGCGCTCGGACTCACCCCGGGCGGGTGGGAGAGCTCGACCGTGCGGATGCACCCCACCGGCAAGGCGACGGTCATCACCGGCACGTCGCCGCACGGCCAGGGCCACGCGACCTCGTGGTCGCAGATCGTCGAGACCGAGCTGGGCGTGCCGTTCGACGACATCGAGGTGATCCATGGCGATACCGCCTTCGCGCCATACGGCCTCGGCACGTACGGCAGCCGCAGCCTCGCGGTCGGCGGGACGGCCGTCCATCTGGCGGCGAGCAAGGTGCGCGACAAGGCCCGCCAGGTCGCGGCCCAGATGCTCGAGGCGTCGGTCGACGACCTCGACTTCGGCGGCGGCGCGTTCTCGGTCAAGGGCAGCCCCGACCAGCGCGTGACGATCCAGGAGGTCGCGTTCCGCGCCTGGCAGGCGTTCGACATGCCCGAGGGCGTCACGCCCGGGCTCGACGAGACCGTGTTCTTCGACCCGCCGAACTGCACCTTCCCCTTCGGCGCCCACGGCTGCGAGGTGGAGGTGGATCGCGACACCGGCAAGGTCGAGATCACCGGCTACATCGCGGCCGACGACTGCGGCAACGTCATCAACCCGATGATCGTGGCCGGACAGGTGCACGGGGGCGTCGCCCACGGCATCGGCCAGGCGCTGTACGAGGGGGCCGTGTACGACCCCGAGGGCCAGCTCCTGACCGGAACGCTGGTCGACTACGGCATCCCGTCGGCGGTGGAGGTGCCGCACATCGTGACGGCACGCACGGTCACCCCGTCGCCAACCAACCCCCTGGGGGTGAAGGGCATCGGCGAAGCGGGCACGATCGCGGCAACACCGGCGGTTGTGAGCGCCGTGTGCGACGCGATCGGCGTCGCCGACCTTGATATGCCCATGACTCCCGAGACGGTCTGGAACGCGATGCAGAAGGGAGGTGCGGCATGATCCCGCAGGCATTCGACTACGAGCGCCCCGAGACGGTCGCCGACGCCGTCGGGCTGCTGAAGACGCACGGCGAGGATGCCCGCGTGCTGGCCGGTGGCCACTCGCTGCTGCCGATGATGAAGCTGCGGTTCGCGAATCCCGGGACGCTGATCGATATCGGCGGTATCTCGGGCCTGCGCGGCATCAGCGACACCGGGTCGCACATCGTGATCGGCGCCCTCGCGCGGCATGCGGATGTGGCCGCGTCCGACCTGATCCAGTCGGCGTGCCCGATTCTGGCCCAGGCGGCCGCGGGTATCGGCGACATGCAGGTGCGCAACCGCGGCACCATCGGCGGCTCGCTCGCGCAGGCCGATCCGCACGGTGACCTGCCGACGGTGCTCCTGGCACTCGACGGGGAGGTGTCCGCCGAGGGGCCCGAGGGGACGCGGACGATCGCAGCCGCCGACCTCTTCGTCGGATACCTGACCACGTCACTGCGCCCGGACGAGATCCTGACCGGCGTGCGGGTGCCGAAGGCCGCGCATTCGGCCTACGTCAAGTTCAACCGGCGAGCGCAGGATTGGGCGATCGTCGGGGTGGCGGCCGTGATCGACGGTGCGTCGGCCCGGATCGCGCTGACCGGCGTGGGAGCCAAGCCGGTGCGGGCCGAGGCGGCCGAGCGCGCGTTCACGGGCTCCAACGCCGCCGAGGCCGCGGAGCATGCCGCCGAGGGCCTGAACCCGCCGGCGGACACGTCGGCCTCGTCGGACTACCGCAGACACCTCGCCCGCGTCCTGACACGGCGGGCACTGGAGGCGGCCGCCGGAGAGTGAAGGCGGTCTTCTTCGACGTCGGCGAGACGCTGCTCGACGAGTCGCGCGCGTGGACGGGCTGGGCCGACTGGCTGGGCGTGTCGGCGCTGACGATGCTCGGACTGCTCGGCGCGACGATCGGGCGCGGCGAGCATCACCTGCGCGCCTTCGAGCTGATCCGGCCCGGGTTCGACCTCGAGGCCGAGCGGCGCGCGCGGGCCGCGGCCGGTGTGCCCGACATCCTCCGGCCCGAAGATCTCTATCCCGACGCTCTGCCCTGCCTGGATGCGCTGCGCGAGCGCGGATACGTGGTCGGCGTCGCGGGCAACACGAGCACCGAGACCGAGGTGTTTCTGCGCGCTCACTGCGGCAAGGCGCTGATCGCCTCGTCCACCGGGCTTGGTACGGCGAAGCCCTCGCAGGACTTCTTCGCCGCCATCGCGCGGCTGGCCGGGCTCGCCCCGGCCGAGATCGCCTACGTCGGCGACCGACTGGACAACGATGTCCTGCCTGCGCTGCGGGCCGGGATGGTGGCCGTTCACATTCGCCGCGGGCCATGGGGCCGGCTGCAGGCCCGCGAACCGGATGCGGCGCGGGCGACGCTTCGCATCGACTCGCTCGCAGAGCTTCCCGACGCGCTGGCGGCGACTTCGGCGTAGGCTGCCCGCGCCCAACCGAGGGCGTCCCGCACCATGACCACCGACGAACCCGCCCTCCTCGCGCAGATCAGCGACCTCCACGTCCAGGTCGGGGCCGGCGATCGCACCATCGTGGCGCGAGTCGAGGCTGTCGTCGCGGCGGTGCACACGCTCGACCCGGCGCCCGACTCGGTCCTGGTCACCGGCGACCTCGTCCACCACGGCACCCCGGCCGAGTACGACCGGATCGCAGAGCTGCTCGCACCATTGCGGCAGCCAGTGCACGTCCTCGCCGGCAACCACGACGACCGCGACGCGCTGCGGGCTGGGCTCGGCCCGTTCGTGGGCGAGGGCCACGGATCGTTCGTGCACTACACAGCGCGCAGCGGCCCGTTGCGGCTGGTGGTGTGCGATACGACCGAGCCGGGCCAGGACGGCGGCCGCCTGTGTGATCAGCGCCTCGCGTTCATCGCCGAGGCGCTGGCCGCCGACCGCGACACCCCGACGGTGCTCGCGATGCACCACCCACCGCTTCTGACCGGGATCCGGGTGATGGACGAGATCGGCCTCGACGACGCGAGCCGGGCCGAGCTCGCGGCGGTGCTCGAGCGGGCGCCAAACGTCTCTCGCATCGTCGCGGGCCACGTCCACCGGGCCATGTTCGGGCGCCTCGGCGCGTGCACCGTGTTCACGTGTCCGAGCACCGATCTCGCGATCCAGCTCGATCTGACCGGGAGCGGCGAGATCGCGGTCGTGGACGAGCCCGCCGCCTTCGCACTGCACCTCGCGGCCGGCGGCGGGCTGACCACGCACGTCCAACCCGTGAACTGAGCCCGGGTGGTCAGGCCGTGACCGGCTCGAGCTCCGCCTCGGCGACCTGCTCGGCCGTCGTCGCGGCTCGGCCGGGCAGCATCAGCGCGGCGACGAATCCCGGCGGCGACCACCGCGGAGCCCACCCACAGCGCCGGCAGGATCCCGTCGGTGAACAGGCTCGGCCGATCCGTAGCCGCCCTGGTGGGCGAAGATCGACGCCAGCACCGCGACCCCGAACACGCCGCCCAGCTCGCGGATGGCGTTGTTCGCGCCGGATGCCTGGCCGGCCTCGATCAGCTTCACCGAGCTCATGATCACGGTCGCGACCGGGGCGAAGAAGAGCCCCATCCCGATCCCGGCCAGCGCGAACGGCGCCACGATCTCGGTGTAGGGCACGTTCGGCGAGAGCACCGCCGCCATCCACGCCAGCGCGATCGCCTGCAGGGCGAGTCCCGCCACCAGGAACGGCTTGCCGCCGATGCGGTCGGTCAGCGCCCCGGCGATCGGGGCGACGATCATCGGCATCCCCGTCCACGGCAGGGTGCGGACGCCCGCCTGCAGCGGCGAGTATCCCTGCACGTTCTGGAGGTACTGGCTCAGCAGGAAGATCGAGCCGAACATCCCGAAGAACATCAGCAGGGACGCGCCGTTTGCGGCCGAGAACGTGCGGTTCTTGAAGAGCCGCATCGGCAGCATCGGGGCGGAGGTGCGCAGCTCCCAGGCCACGAACGCGACCAGGAGTGCGACCCCGGCAACCAGCGAGCCGATGATCTCCGGGCTCGTCCAGCCCTGCTGATTTGCCCGCACGAGACCCCAGACGAGGCCCAGCGCACCGGCGGTGACGATGGCCACGCCGGGCAGGTCGAGCCGCATCGAGGGACCGCGGCTCTCGCGCAGCCGGGCCATGGCCCAGCGGCAGGACGAGCAGGCCGAGCGGAACGTTCAGCCAGAAGATCCACTGCCACGAGATCCCCTGCACCACGGCGCCGCCGACCAGCGGGCCGAGCGCGACGCCGAGGCCGCTGATGCCGCCCCAGGCGCCCAGCGCGAGCCCGCGCCGTTCGGCCGGAACCGCCTCGGTCAGAAGCGTCAGCGTGAGCGGGGTGACGATCGCGCCGCCGACGCCCTGCAGGGCGCGAGCAGCGATCAGCGCGCCGATCGACGGGGCCAGCGCGGCCGCCGCCGACCCGAGCGTGAAGATGCCGATCCCGATCAGGAACAGCCGCTTGCGCCCGAACCGGTCGCCCAGCGCGGCGCCCATCAGCAGCAGCACGGCGAAGGTGAGGGTGTAGGCGTTGACCGTCCACTCGAGGCCAGAGATGGACGCGTGCAGGTCCCGCTGAATGGTCGGGAGCGCCATGGTCACGACCAGGTTGTCGAGCGTCGTCATGAACAGGGCGATGCTGGTGATCGCGAACGTCCACAGTGTTCTGTGACCGTTGTGTGTCATCGGGTGCTCCTTTCTTAGTAGTTAGTGCTTACGAAGTTGAGGCGCCGAAAAAAACCTCAGGCGTTCGGGTCCATCTCACCGAGGCAGTCGGCGACCCAGGGGTCACGGAGGCCGCGAAGGTCGATCGCCGCGATCACGTTCAGGAGCATGCCCTTGGCGAAGAACTCGCGCACCTCCTGCGGTCTCGGCGCCCGACGCCTGCTCGACCCACTCCCAGAGCTGGCCGTAGCGGCGTTGGACGACCGCCTGCACGTCGGGGTCGGAGCAGTCGGCGTAGCTGTGCATCTGGCCCAGCAGCAGGGTGCGGTCGCGCAGCAGCGGGCCGTAGGCCATCGCCCATCGCCGTCAGCTCCTCGCCCGGCGCGGCCGTCTTCGACCGCCGCGTCGAACTCGCGCTGGATGCGATCGAAGCAGCGCTCGACCGTCTCGAGGTAGAGCGCCTTCTTGGTGCCGAACAGCCGGAAGACGTACGGCTGGGTGATCCCGGCCCGGCGGGCGATGTCCTCGGTCGCCGTGCCGTTCAGACCGCCGCGGGCAAACTCGATGCGGGCGGCCTCGAGGATCTCCTCGCGCCGCTGCGCCGCCGGCATCCGCGCCGACCGGCCGTCCTCGGAGTGCTTTGCAACTGCCATGGGTGGGAAGTTAGCAGTCACATACTTCGCTGTCAAGCCGTGAGGCGCCGAGCTGACTTCGGCCGGGTGACCTGTCGCGCTACCCCGCCAGCTCCGTGGGGACCAGCTCGAGCTCGAGCCGCTGACCGGCGCGAACGACGCCGACCTGCACCGGCACCCCCACGACCTCGCCCGGCATCAGCTGCAGCAGGTCGTCCATCGCCGCCACCGGCTCCCCGCCGACCGAGACGATCAGATCCTCCGGGCGAACGCCGGCAACCGCGGCGGGGCCATCGGGCTCGACGGTGATCACCTCGACGGCCGTACCCCGGCCGAGCTCCGCGCGCACCGCGGGCGGAAGCGGCCGGTCGCCGCCGGCGATGCCCACGAACGCACGCCGCACGCGGCCGGTGCGCATCAGCTCGCCGACGATCCGGCGGGTGGCCGCGTTGATCGGCACCGCGAGACCGAGTCCGACACCGGCCAGGGCGGTGTTGATGCCGATCACGCGACCGCGGCTGTCGGCCAGCGCACCGCCGGAGTTCCCGGGTTGAGCGCGGCGTCGGTCTGGATCACGTTGGGAATCGACCGCTGGGCCCGGCCGCTGCGGGCCGGCAGCGAGCGCCCGAGGGCCGACACGACGCCTGCGGTCACCGTCCCGCCCAGGCCATGGGGGTTGCCGATCGCCACGACGAGCTGGCCCACACGGAGCCTGCCGGCGTCGCCGAGCTCGGCGGCCACCAGCGCGGGCGCGTCGGCCCGGATCAGCGCCAGGTCGGTGAGCGGGTCGCGCCCGACGACCTCGAACGCCGGCTCGCTGCCGTCGATGAAGGCGGCGCGACCGCGGGCGTCGCTCGCGCCGACGACATGCGCGCACGTCAGCATGAATCCGTCCGCGCTCAGGACGACGGCGCTGCCGCCGCCGACCGCCTCGTGGCGGCGGCCGCGGCGGCGGACGCGGAGGTTGGCGACCGAGGGCAGCAGCCGCTCGGCCACCGTCGAGACGATCCGCGAGTAGGCGTCGAGCGCCTCGTCCTCATCGGGCAGCGCCTCGGCGGGAGGTGTGTCGAGGACGTCCACGATCACGCCTCGACCGGCGCGACGTCGACCTCGCGCTCGCTCTCGCCACGGACGAGGCCGAGCCGTACGCCGGCGCCATCGGCAGCCGCGTCGAGCGCGGCATACAGGTCGTCGATCGACGTCACCGGCCGCCCTGCGGCGGTCACGATCAGGTCGCCGGGCTCGACCCCGGCGCCCGCCGCCGGGCCGTCGGCACGCACCTCGCGCACCAGCAGGCCGTCGCGCTCGCCAAGGCCGACGGCGCGGCGCATCCGGCGGCCGGCCCGGCTCGAAACGACGCCGACTCCCAGGCTGCGGCGGGCCGGCGCCTCGCCCCGCCCGAGCGCCTCGGCGCGCAGGCGCAGGTCGGCGCCGGCGGCGAGCGCCAGCACGAGGCCGCCGTCGAGACGGATCGTGTTCACTCCCAGCGAGCCCGCCGTGCGCATCGACCAGCGGCCCGCCGGCCGAGCCGCGTGCGACCGCCGCGGTGTGCTCGACCGAGCCGCCGATGCGGCGGCCGCGCGGGCCCGCGGAACGAGCGGCCGAGCGCCGAGACCGCGCCCGTGCGTCACCCGCAGTGCCCCGTCGCCAAGCCGGGCCAGAGCGAACACGGCGGTGCCCAGCTGCGGCTCGGGCCGCTCCCACGAGATCGCGGGCGCGTCGCCCGTCTCGACCTCGACCACGGCCAGGTCGCCGGCGGCGTCGATCGCAGCCGGCCGGCCCTCGACGCGACGGCCGTCACCGAAGATCGCGGTCACCGCCTCCCCCCGCACGGCGTGGGCGCAGGTGAGCACCCGGTCGGGGGCGATCACCACTCCCGACGCCGGCCTCCACCCGAAACGCAGCCCGACCACCGCCGGCCCGGCGTGCTCGACCGCCTGCGCGGTCGCCTGCTGAAGGTCCTCCAAAACGCTCATCGCCGCTCGCTCCATCCGCAGTTGATAGTCAGTAGCAATCTGCAAGTTACTCCTCGCAGCCACGATTCGCAAGCGGGATACGATGGGCGCGTGAACGAGCCCACGAAACCGTCACCGCTCGCCGAGGCGATGGCCCGGGTGGGCGACCGCTGGTCGCTGCCGGTCGTCGAGGCGCTGCTCGAGGGCCCCCGCCGGTTCGGAGAGCTGGCCGAGTCGCTGCCGGGCATCTCCCCCAACATCCTCACCGACCGGCTGCGAAGCCTCGAGCGGGACGCGCTCGTCGTCGCCCGTCCGTACTCGCACCGGCCCCCGCGGTCGACCTACGAGCTGACCGCCGAGGGCCGCGCGCTCGCCGGCGCCGTGCGCCTCCTGAGCGAGTGGGGAGCGCGCCACAGCGGCGAGGAGGAGCAGGCGCGCCACGCCGTCTGCGGGACCCCGCTCCAGGTGCGGTGGTACTGCCCCACGTGCGACCAGACCGTCGACGAGGACGCAGCCGAGGGGCTGCACTACGCGTGATCTCGGTTGACGACGTCCGCGCCGCGGCCGCCCGCCTGGACGGTGTCGCCCACCGTACGCCGGTCCTCACCTCACGGACGCTCGACGCCCGCACCGGCGCGAGCGTGTTCCTGAAGGCCGAGTGCCTGCAACGCGGAGGTGCGTTCAAGTTCCGCGGGGCCTACAACATGATCTCGGCGCTGCCCGCCGAGACGCGCAGCCGCGGCGTGGCCGCGTACTCGTCGGGAAACCACGCCCAGGCGGTCGCGATCGCCTCGGGCATGCTCGACTCGACGGCGGTGATCCTGATGCCGGCCGACACGCCCGCCGCCAAGCTCGACGCCACCCGCGGCTACGGCGCCGAGGTGATCACCTACGACCGCTACCGCGAGGATCGGGAGGCGCTCGGCGCCACGCTTGCGGGGGAGCGCGGGCCTCACGCTCGTACCGCCGTACGAGCACCCCGCCATCATGGCCGGACAGGGCACGGCGGCCCTCGAACTGCTCGAGCAGGCGCCGGGGCTCGACCTGCTGCTGGCGCCCGTCGGAGGCGGCGGGCTGATCGCAGGCTGCGCCACGGCCGCCAAGGCGCTGCGCCCCGACATCCGGGTGGTGGGCATCGAGCCCGAGGCCGGCGACGACACCCGCCGGTCGCTGGCCGCCGGCGAGCGGGTGCGGATCGAGACCCCCAGAACGATCGCCGACGGCCAGCAGAGCGACATCCCCGGCCGGCTCACGTTCGAGGTCAACCGCCGCCTGGTGGACGCGGTCGAGCTCGTCTCGGACGCCGAGATCGTCGCCGCGATGGCGTTCCTGTTCGACCGCATGAAGCTCGTCGCCGAGCCGAGCGGGGTGTCGGCGCTGGCGGCACTGCTCGCCGGGCGGGTCTCGGCGCCCGGGCGCCCGGGTGGGCGTGATCGTCTCGGGCGGCAACGTCGGCGTCTCCCGGTTCTGCGAGCTGCTCGGCCGCCCGGCCGGATGACCGAGCCCGACCGCGACTTCCGCGAGGCCGAGTCCGAGCGAGTCGGCCCCGGGCCGCCGGTCGCTCCCGGTGGGGTGCGGCGCCTGCTGCGGCTCGCGACGATGGATGTCGGCCCGCTGCGGCGGCGGCGCGACTTCCGCCTGCTCTGGATCGGCCAGGGCGTGTCGTTCTTCGGGTCGATGATCACCTACGTCGCCCTCCCATATCAGGCCTACCAGCTGAGCGGCTCCTCGCTCGTGGTCGGGCTGCTCGGCCTGGCCGAGCTGGCCCCGCTCCTGGTCGCGGCCTTCATCGGCGGCGCGCTCGCCGACGCCGTCGACCGGCGGCGGATGATGCAGGTGACCGAGCTCCTGTTCGCGGTCGCCTCGATGGTGCTCGTCGCAAACGCGCTCCTGCCCCACCCGCAGCTGTGGCTCCTGTTCGTGATGTCGGTGCTGCTCGCGACCCTCGACGGGCTGCAGCGGCCGTCGCTCGACGCCCTCACCCCGCGGCTGGTCGAGCGCGACGAGCTGCCCGCGGCCGGGGCGCTGGCGTCGTTTCGGATGACGATCGGCATGATCGCCGGCCCGGCCGTCGGCGGCGTGCTGGTGGCGACGGCCGGCCTGCCCGCGACCTACGCCGTCGACGTCGCGACGTTCGCCGTCTCGCTGGCGGCGCTGCGGATGATGCGGGCGGTGCCGCCGCCGGCCGAGGCCGAGCCACCGAGCCTGGCGCGGATCCGCGAGGGGCTGCGCTACGCCCGGTCGCGGCCCGAGCTGATGGGCACCTACATCGTCGACATCGTGGCGATGTTCTTCGGCATGCCGATGGCGCTCTTCCCGGCCGAGGCGACCCACCTCGGCGGCGCCGGCGTGCTCGGCCTGCTCTACGCCGCACCGGCGGTCGGCTCACTGCTGGCGACGCTGACGAGCGGCTGGGTCGCCCACGTCCACCGCCACGGCGCCGGCGTCGTGCATCGCCGCGGCCGTCTGGGGCGTCGGCATCATCGGCTTCGGTCTGGCGCCGGGCCTGGCGCTGGCCCTGGTCGGCCTGGTGGTGGCGGGCGGCGCCGACATGGTCTCGGGCATCTTCCGCGGCACGATCTGGAACCAGACCATCCCCGACCACCTGCGCGGCCGCCTGGCCGGGATCGAGCAGGTCAGCTACTCGACCGGGCCGCTGCTCGGAAACGTCGAGTCGGGCGGGGTGGCGTCACTCGCCGGCGTGCGCGTGTCGGTCGTCTCGGGCGGCGTCCTGTGCGTGGCGGGAGTGATCGTCGCGGCATTCGCACTTCCGGCGTTCTGGCGCTACGACGCCCGGACGCAGCCGCCGGCCTGACCGCCGTTGCGCGCCGTCAGCGCTCGTGGGTGGTGTCGATCGGCCTCATCCCGACCTGCGGATCGACACTGGTGCGGGCGTCGACGATGCTGTCGCCATAGTGCCGCCGGTACTCCTCGGGATCGCCGAAGTCCTCGGGGCCGCCGCCCATCAGGGCCGCCGCACGCTTCCAGCGGACGAGCGCGACCGCCAGGGCACACAGCGCAAGCGCGGCGACGACGAGCCTCACGAGCGCTCCGTGCACGACGAATGCGGCGACGATGGCGAGCACCACCGCGAGGGTGAAGAACGGAACAGCGTCTCGAGGCGGATTGCCCACACGTCGCATCCGATGCATGGCTTGGACGATACCACGAGGCGTATGTCACAAATCTGGCGTCAGGCGAACCTGTGATTCGTGTGGCTGAACGGATCGCCCTTGGCGTGAGCGGCGACCTGGTGGGTGTCACCGAGAACACGTGGATGACGTGCGGGAGGACCGTGTCGCCATCGGTGTGGCGGAAGCCACCGTCGCGGACCTCGTGCTGCCAGCGTCCGTCCCAGCGCGTCGCCCACACCTCGGCGAGGCGCTCGAGCGCCTCATGGTCGGTGACGCGAACGGCGTCGCCCTCGACCACGACGTCGAGCCCGCTGTCCCAGTGGTTGCAGCCCGTCGTCAGGATCACATGCGGGTTGGCGATCATGTTGGCAGCCTTCTGCTCGTGGTCGCCGGTGCTGAAGTACAACACTCCGTCCACCCACACGGCAACGACCGGCGTGACGTGCGGCCGGCCGTCGGCCCGCACGGTTGAGATCCAGAAGAGCTCGGCGGTCTCGAGCACCCGGCACGTCTCGGCCCACTCCGTGGCATCCGCGTCAGGATCGCTGTAGCGCCGGTCAATCGTGGTCACCGGTGTGTTCACTCGAGGTACCTCACTCTCGTCGGGCCGCAGAAGTCTTCACCTCAAAAGACGGATCGGGCTCAGGTCGCGGGCGCGGGCGCCGGGGGCAACGTGGGTGTCGGCCCCGGCACGCGATCGATGCCGGCGATGCGGTACGCCTCGGCCTCGTCGAGCGTTTCGTGCTCGAGCAGCGCCTGCGTGAGCGCCTCGAGCTGGTCGCGATGGGCCTTGAGCTCGGTCATCGCGGTGTGCTCGCACTCTTCGAGGATCCGCCGCACCTCCTCGTCGACCATCTCGCGGGTGCGCTCCGACGAGTCGCCCGCACCCGGGAACAGCGTGGGCTGGTCGTTCGGCCCTGGCAGGACCGACACGGGGCCGATGCGCTCGGACATCCCCCACCGCCCGGCCATCTGCCGCGCGATCCGGGTGGCCTGCTCGAGATCGGACTCGGCTCCGGTGGTGATCTCGCCGTAGACGAGCTGCTCGGCGGCCCGCCCGCCCAGTGCGCCGACCAGCCGGCCGAGCAGGTAGTCGACCGTGTACCCGTAGCGATCCGTCGTCGGGCTCTGGAACGTGACGCCAAGCGCCATCCCGCGGGGGATGATCGAGATCTTGCGCACCGGGTCGGCGCCAGGGCGCAGCATGCCGAGCAGCGCGTGGCCCGACTCGTGGTAGGCGGTGCGCTCGCGCTCCTGCACCGAGAGGACGATCCGGCGCTCGGCGCCGAGCACGATTCGCTCGAGCGAGTCGGTGAAGTCGGCGAGCAGCACGTGGTCGTGGTTGCGGCGCGCCGCCGTGAGGGCCGACTCGTTGACGAGGTTTCGCAGGTCGGCCCCGACCATGCCCGGGGTGGACGACGCGAGCGAGTCCAGATCGACGTCGGGGCCGAGCGGCATGCCCCGCGTGTGCACCTCGAGAATCTGCCGCCGCCCCGTCTGGTCGGGCGGGTTCACGGTCACGCGGCGATCGAAACGGCCCGGCCGCAGCAGCGCCGAGTCGAGCACCTCGGGCCGGTTGGTCGAGGCGATCACGATCACGCCCTCGGTGCCCGAGAAGCCGTCCATCTCGGTCAGGATCTGGTTCAGGGTCTGCTCGCGCTCGTCGTGGCCGCCGATCGTCGTCGAGCCGCCGCGGGCGCGGCCGACGGCGTCCAGCTCGTCGATGAACACGATCGCGGGGGCCGCCAGCTTGGCCTGGACGAACAGATCGCGGACGCGGCTCGCGCCCACGCCCACGATCGCCTCGATGAACTCCGACGCCGAGATCGAGAAGAACGGCACCGCCGCCTCGCCGGCGACCGCGCGCGCCAGCAGCGTCTTGCCCGTCCCGGGCAGGCCCGACAGAAGCACTCCCTTCGGGCACGGTCGCGCCCAGGCGCGTGTAGCGGTCGGGATTGCGCAGGAAGTCGACGACCTCGACCAGCTCCTCCTCGGCCTCGTCGATCCCGGCCACGTCCTCGAACGTGACCCGCTTGGCGGTCTGGTCGGGCTCGTACCGCTTGGCCCGCGACCGGCCGAAGCCGCCGAGCGCACCGCCGGCGCCCATCCGGCGCGCGCCGCGGAAGATCAGCACGAACACCCCGACGATCAGCAGCGTCGGCCCGAAGTCGAGCAGAATCTGCTGCCACAGCGGCGCGGCCGACTCGATCGGGTTGGCGTTGATCACGACGCCGTGTCTTCTGCAGCTGCTTCTCGAGGGAGTCGCGGAAGAACGACGGCCGCTCGGTCTGGAAGCGCGTGGTCGCCTTGCCGGTGGTCCTGGGCGCCTTGACCGCGTGCTTGAAGTCGCCCTGGATCGTGTCGCCGGTCGCCGTGACCTCCGACACATTGCCGCTTCTCACCTCACGGAAGAAGAAGCTGTACGGCACCTGCTGACGAGACGGCGTGGACGATACGAGGCCGGCGATCACGTAGTTGGCGACCAGCAGAACCAGCAGGAAGACCCAGAACCGGCGGCCGCCGGGCATGCGCGGCGCGGGCTTCGGCTCGGGCTTCGGCTCGTGCCCCTCGACCCGGAAGCCGTGCCGAGGCGGGCTCTGCGCGGGGGTGCGCGGCTGTGTATCCGCCATGCCGCGAGTGTAGATGATTGATTCCACGCCCTCCGCCATCTCGCAGCCCCGCGGCGAGCGACACCGACGGGTGCCGCCCGCCGGGGGCGGGAGGAGCGCGCCCGCGGGTCATTGGCGCGACTGCTGCGGACGGAGACGGGGGATGACCCGGCCGGCCACCTGGGCGCGGCGGGGACGGACCCGGACGTCGGGTCCGGCGGCCAGCCGCTGTTGGGCGGCGGCCTCGATCTGGCCGTCGCGGTGTCGCCGGGCCAGCTCGATCCGGATCTCGGGGTGGATCCCGATCATGATGCTTCACCTCCTTGGACGCCATCGTTTGGTGACATAACGGAATGCGTACGCATGCAGCTGCCTCCCGTCCGGGTTTGAGCCATATCGAAAGCGTGACTACTCGACACGTCACGTACGCAGGAGGCGCACGGGCGGCGGTGTCACATGGAACGCGGTGTGCGGCTGGGACTCAGGCCGTCTGGGTGCCGGCGAACCGGCATACCGCGAGGGCAGCGGGCTTGCGGGGCGCCGCGGAGGCGAGACCGAAATGCGTCATATTCGTCATCTTGCCTCCTCCGGGTCGCAGAGCCGATACCTACTGACGCGTGAGTGTACATGGCCGTGCCGGGTGCGTCAAGAAGAACTTACAAATGATGTGACACAACGCCGAACCTCGTCGTCGGTCGTCGGCGAGAAGTCGTCGTACCACCCGCCGACCGACCGGAAGTCGAAGGGCCGCAGCGCGCAGACGACCTCGTCGACCTCGGGGCCGAGCGCGGCGCACGTCTCGGCCGCCGCGACCGGCACCGCCACCACGACCCGGGCCGGCGCGCGCATGCGGACGGCGCGGACGGCGGCCCGCATGGTCGCCCCGGTGGCGAGGCCGTCGTCGACGACGATCACGGTGCGGCCGGCGACGTCCGCCGGCGGCCGCTCGCCCCGGTAGGCCCGCTCGCGCCGGCGCAGCTCGGCAAGCTCGGCGGCGGCGACGTCGGCGATCGCCTCGCTCGGAGAGGTGCAGGTCGGAGACGACACGGTCGTTCAGGACCAGCACGCCGCCGGCGGCGATCGCGCCCAGGGCGAGCTCCTCGTCACCGGGCACGCCGAGCTTGCGCACGACGCACACGTCGAGCGGGGCGGGCAGGCTGCGGGCGACCTCGGCGGCGACCGGCACGCCGCCGCGGGGCAGGCCCAGCACGATCACGTCGTCACGCCCCGCGTACGCCCCCAGCCGCTCGGCCAGGCGCCGGCCTGCGTCGGCGCGGTCGGCGAACTCACGGGCCACGAGAACCCGGCTCAGTGCGGCGGTGCCGCCGCCTGCGGCACGGCCGCGAGCTGATCGACCGCGCGGGCGCGCTCGGCTCCGAGCGGCTCGAGCGGCGCGCGCACGTCGGCGCTGGAGCGGGACGCCCCGGGCCCGGAGCACCTGCTTGAGCGCGGCCTGGAACGGGTACCGCTCGATCTCCGCGGCGAAGCGCGTCCAGCCGATCGGCGCCGTCCGGATCGGGCCGGCGGACGACCTCGGCCACCACCTCCGGGTAGGCCGACGCGAGCCCCGACACGGCGCCGGCGGCACCGGCGGCGAGCGCCTCGGGGATCAGCCGCTCCGCGCCGACGTACACCGGCAGCCCGAGCCCGAGAAACGGCTGGACCCGCTCGAACGGGGCGTCCGACACCTTGAGCCCGGCGACGTTCTCGACCCGTTCGCGGACGCGCTCGACCACCGCGACGGGCAGCGGGTAGCCGCTGCGGGCGGCGAAGGCATACAGGTAGAACGGGGTCGGCGCGCAGGCGGAGGCCGCCGCCACGAAGTGCTCGACCAGGGCGTCGTCGCCCAGCGGGTAGTAGGGCGGCGGGATGACGGCGACGCCGTCGGCCCCGATCGTCGCGGCGTGGGCCGCGAGCGCCGACGGTGTCGGCGGTGCTCTGCGCACCGCAATGGACGATCAGCATCCCGGCGCGCACCTCGCGGAACCGCTCCGCAGCGGTGCGGCGCTCCGGCATGCTCAGAAGCACGCCCTCGCCGGTCGTGCCCAGCGCGAAGATGCCGTCGACCCCGCCGTCGATCAGAAACCGCACCAGCGGCTCGATCGCCTCCTCGTCCAGCCGGGCGCCGCCGTCGCGAAGCGGCGTCACCGAGGCGGCCAGGAGCAGGGCGGACATCTCGGGTGCGATCCTAGACGGGTTGACTCCTCGGCGGTCCCGGTAGGATCAGGCCGTGAACACCCCGCCCCGCACCGCGGAGCTGGTGGTGATCGGTGGGGGGATCGTCGGCGCCGCGACCGCGTTCTACGCCGCCCGCGCCGGGATCCGCCCGGTGCTGATCGAGGCGCGACCGGCGCTCTGCACGCTCACGACCCCCGTCTCGACCGGCGCCTACCGGCTTCAGTTCTCGACCGAGGAGGAGCTGCGGCTGGTCGAGGAATCGGTGTCGCTGTTTCAGAACTTCACCGAGGTCACCGGCCAGAGCCGCTACGACGCCGGCATCCGCGCCCAGGGCTACCTGTGGCTGACCACGTCGGCCGAGCGCGCCGCCGAGCAGCGCGAGCTGGTGCGGCGCCAGCACGGGTGGGGGGTGACCGACGTCGAGCTGCTCTCCGGCGACGAGGTGCGGCGGCGGTTCCCGTACGTCGCCCCCGAGGTCGTCCAGGCCCGGTACCGCGCCGGCGACGGGTTCATCGACACCCGGGCCGTCACGATGGGTCTCGCCGCGGCGTCGGGAGCGACGGTCGTCACCGGGTGCAGAGCCGAGGGCTTCGAGATCTCCGGCGGGCGGCTGCAGGGCGTGCGCACCTCGCTCGGCCCGATCGCGGCCGAGCGGGTCGTGATCGCCTGCGGGCCGCTGTCCGGCGGCGTGGCCGAGTGGGGCGGCCTGCGGCTGCCGATCGAGACCGTGCGCCGGCACAAGCTGGTGATGCCCGACGTGCCCCAGGTGCCGGCCGGCGCACCGATGACGATCGACGAGGACACCGGGCGCCCACTGGCGGCCGGCGCTGCGGGGAGCGTGGCTGCTCTTCACCGATCCGACCACCCGGCCGTCCGATCCGACCGACGCGGTCCCCAGCGACCCCGGGTTCGCGTTCGAGCTGCTCGACCCGGCCAGCCCCACCGCGGTCGCGCGCACGGCGCCGTTCTGGCGCGAGGTGTGGGAGCGGAATGCCGCGCACTGGATGGTGCAGGCCGGGCAGTACACGATGACCCCCGACCACTGGCCGCTCATCGGCGAGACCGCCGTCGCCGGCCTCTTCGTCAACACCGGCTACTCCGGCCACGGCATCATGCTGAGCCCCGCCGGCAGCCGCCGGCTGGCGGATCTGCTGGCAGGCCGGCTGCCCCCGGCCGACAACGTCTTTCGCCCCGATCGCGAGCCGCGCCCGCGGCCGCCCGAGACGCTCTAGTTCAGACGCTCTACCGCTGCCAGAGGCCGAAGCGCCGACGCAGCGGAGGCGTCGAGTCGACCGGACGGCGCCGCTCCGTCCTCGGCGGCTGTGCGTCGTACGCCGACAGCCGGCCGAGCGCGGACTGCACGTCGTCGTCGGTGAGCTCGCCGGGCTCTCGAGCCGGCGCCGCCGGTCAGGCGAGTTCGAATGCCTACACCCATGAGGTTCCTCTCCTCGAAAGCCGTCCGAGACGGTGCGATTAATTCAAGTCTCCGCGCGAATCGCGAAGAGTCAATCACCCGCAAGGGGTAGACCTCAGCGCCCGGGCCAGCCCAACCAGAAGCGGCGCGTGATCGGACGGCTTCGGCCCCTTGCGGAAGTCGCGGTCGATCCCGCACGACCGCAGTCGCGGAGCCAGGCCGACGGCGACGAGCGCGAGGTCGATGCGGAGGCCCAGGCCGCGGTGGAAGTGGCCCTGGCGGTAGTCCCACCAGGTGAACCCGGGCGCGTCGGGCTCGAGGTGGCGGTAGGAATCCACGAAGCCCGCGGCCACCACCCGGGCGAGGGCCGAGCGCTCCTCCGGCGTGACGTGCGTCGAGCCGACGAACGCCGCCGGGTCGTAGACGTCGGCGTCGGTGGGGCACACATTCATGTCGCCCGCGATCATCGCCTCGCCGGCCGCGGCCAGCTCCGCCGCGCGCGCCGCCATCGCGTCGAGGAACACGAGCTTGGCGGCAAAGGTCGGTGAGTCCACCTCGCGGCCGTTGGGCACGTAGACGCTGGCGAGCCGGATCCCGGCGACGGTGGCCTCGATCCAGCGCGCCTCGACGGTGTCGGGCTCGCCAGCGAGCCCCGTGCGGACGTCCTGCACTCCCAGCTCGGCGCGTGCCACGACCGCGACGCCGGCCCAGCGACCGCCACTGTGGTCCGCCGCGCGGTAGCCTGCCGCCTCCAGCTCGGCGTGGGGAAAGGCGCCTGGGTCGACCTTCGTCTCCTGCATCAGCACGGCGTCCGGCCGGTGCTTTTCGAGCAGCTCCAGGACCCGCGGCAGCCGCACGCGCAGGGAGTTCACATTCCAGGTGACGAGCAGCACGGGCGCAGCGTAGTGCGGCCCTCAAGCCGGCTCCGCAGATTGCCGAAACGCTATCCTGTGCCCAGGGTCTCGCCACGCGCGCATCGGCGCGCCAGAGCGGCGCAGACCGCCAACAACAACCACCTCTTGTGATGAAGACACCCAATTCGCATGCCTCAAACGCCGCAGTCCGCCGCCTGGCGATCAGCCAGGGGCTGGCGTATGCCGGCCGCGGTGCGGCGCTCACGGCGCTGATCTGGGCGCTCTACGCGGCCACCGGGTCGGCGTGGTGGCTGTCGGGGGCGATGCTCGTCATCTTCGGCGCCGCGACCGCCGTGTCGCCATGGACCGGCCATGTCGGCGACCGTCACGACCGGCGTATCGTCATCATGGTCTCCGCCGTGCTGGCCGCGGTCGGGTTCGGCGCCGGCGCCCTCCTCGTCTGGCACGGCGACATGCTCGCGACCATCGTCGCGATGGTGCTCGCGGGATGCACGCAGGGTGCGCTCACCGCAGCCGTCCAGGGCGCGGTGCCCAACCTGGTCGCCGACGAGGAGCTGGCGCGGGCGAATAGCCTTGCCGGCGCGTTCAAGAGCGCCGGCTACATGCTCGGCCCCGGCATCGGCGGCGCGCTCCTGTCCGTGACGACGGCACCAGGAGTGTTCGCCGTGTCGGCCGCCATGATGGTGGTCTCGGCCCTGCTCATGGTCGGCATCCGCGCACCGTTTCACGCCGACCGGCAGGAGGAGATCGGCGGGCGCATGGACGGCTTTCGCCTGCTCATGGCCGATCGCTGGATGCGAACGCTGACCCTCGCCTGGGCGCTGATCATGATCGGGGTCGGGCCGGTGATCGTCGCCGAGGTCGTCCTCGCCCACCACTTCCACGTCGGCTCCCTTGGCTACGGCCTCATCTCGGTGTTCTGGGACGGCGGCGGAGTCGCGGGGGCGATCCTCGGGGTCAGGCTGCGGCGCCGGTTCGAGCAGGCGGCGGTGGTCGGCGGGAGCGGCGCGATCGCTGCCGGGTTTGCCATCGTCGGCCTGACGCCGATCTTCTGGCCGGTGCTGCTGGGCATGGCGGTCGCGGGCGTATTCGACTCGTTCGGCACGGTCGCAGCCCAGAACATGCTCCAGCGGCGCACGCCCGATCGGCTGCGCTCACGCGTGTCGGCGGCTCTCGACGCGGTCGTCCTCGGCGCCATGGGGGCCTCGTTCGCGCTGGGAGCCCCGCTCGTCACCTGGCTCGGAGCCCAGGGCGTCTACCTGGCGGCGTCCGTCCTCACCGTGATCGCAACCATGCTGCTCCTGCCCGCGCTGCGGCGGATGCCGGAGCCCGTGGCGGCCGGGCCGCTGCGGCCACGGCCGGCCGAGACGGGCCGAGCACGCCCGGAGCCGCGCCGTGCCGGCCGTCGCCGCCCGGTGCTCATGCTGCACCGTCCGCGACTGCCACGCCGCGCCCGCCGGTCACGCGAGCGCGTTTGAGAACCTCCCGCCGAGGCTAGGCCTCGGCGACGATGACCTGCTCGAAGAACTCGCCCGCCCGGCGGCCCGTGCGACGGTTGACGTGGCGCACGCGCTGCTCGCGGATACGCAGGCCCGCGGCGGCGAGGATCCGGCCGAAGAGGTCGCGCGAGTCGTCCACCACCAGCACCACCGTCGCGGCCGGCGTCAGGTATCGACGGGCGTTCGCGAACACGGCGGTCATGTCGTCGACATAGGCGTTGATGGCGGCCCGGCTCGTGCCGCGCCACGGCGCGCCGATCTCCTCGGCCCGGCGCTCGTCCAGGCCCAGAAGCTCGAACGCGTAGCGGTGCTGCTCGTGGTAGTCGATCCGGCCGGGGTAGGGCGGCGAGGTGATCAACCCGTCGAGGCCGACGCCGTAGTCGACCGACCGGGCGTCGCCGTGGATCACGTCGGCGCGCACGTCGGCGCGCAGGGCGGCGTACTCGCCGACGCGGCGGATCGTGTCCACCGTGTAGCGGCGCAGGAACTTGCCGGCATCGTGCGTCGGCGCGCACACGCGTGAGTGCTTGCGGCACTGGTAGGGCTCGGTCTGGGGCATGCGCGGGAAGTCGAGCTCGAAGTGCGTCGTCAGCCGTGCCGACCGGGCCGCGCGGCTGAGCACGATCTGGGCGAGGTCGGCGTGCGCCGCGCAGCCGCGCAGCGCGCCGCGGTAGCGCAGCAGCTGGCCGAGCGCATCCGGGTGGTACCAGGCCCGCAGGTAGTCACCCGCGGGGACGCCCTCGGGGTCGCCGGCGCCGTCCCCCGCCGCGCCGAGGACAGCGGTCAGCTCGGCCTCGACCGTGGCCGGGTCATAGCGCCCGGTCTTCACCCGTGAGAGCAGCACGTTGAACGCCGACACGTCCACACCCACGCTGTGTGCGCCGTACGTCGAGCACTCCACCAGGGTCGTGCCGCTGCCCGCGAAGGGATCGAGGATGCGCTGGCCCGCGCGGAAGTGCCGGCGCAGGAACGTCTCGACGAGCTGGGGCACGAACTTGCCGAGGTAGGGGTGCAACCGGTGCACATGCTTGGTGCGCATGCGCTCCGGCAGATCGTCCTCGGACCACGAGAGCTCCGGATCGAAGCTCCTCCCGGCCAGGTCGGCATACAGAGCCTGTTGCGTGGGCACCGAGCCAGACTATCGGCCGGTCAGGACGCCGCAGGCGGCCCGGCCGCGGCCGGCGCGGTGCTCACGAGCATCCTCCGCCCGGGCCGCTTGCGCACCGCCGCGAGGCCGCTGCGACGCAGCGCGCCCCGCACCCGCGTGGCGCACACCTCGGCCAGTTCGGCCGGGCCGACCGCCGCCTCCTCGGGCGTCGCGACCGGCTGTCCGCGCCACCTCGCCCGGCGCAGCTCGTCCCGCAGCTGGGGCCCCCGCACGCTTCCCGCCGCCACCCACACGCCCACGACACCGCCGGTCGCCGCGGCGGCGCGCGCAATGGCCGGAGCCAGGGTCATGCCGACCGCACCCACCGCGGCGCCCGAGTCGAGCGTGGCCTGCAGCGACGCGAGCACCACCAGCTTGCAGCCGTACTGGCCGCGCAGCGCCTCGACCATGTGCCCGACCCGGTCGCACACGACCGCCCCGGGCCGGCCGGCATACGGCGCGTAGGCATGATCTGCCAGCACCACCACGTCCTCGCGGGGCAGCAGCCGCTGCACATGATCGGCCACTAGCAGCCCCTCCCAGCCCTCGGCCAGGATGCCGACGGGGGCGTCCGCTACGCCCGCGGCCGCGTCTTCTCCGGGTCGTAGATCGGGTACCGGTCGACGATCGCCGGCACCGCGCGACCGTCGCCCATGACGACCTCGACCTGGGTGCCGGGCGCTGTCAGGTCGACCTCGATGCAGGCCATCGCGATCAGGCGCTCGACGGTGGGCGATCGTCCGGCCGACGGCGAGGTCAGCTTGCCGACGTGACGGCCGTTGCGCACGACCGGCGTGTTGTATTCGGGGGCCTCGTCGCCCGCGATCACGAGCGTCACCATGCGGTGGGTGATGCCGGCCTCGTGCTCGCGCACGAGGGCGTCGCGGCCGACGAACTCGGGCTTGTCCAGCTTGATCATTCGCTCGAGGTTCATGTGGTACGGGCTCGTGACGCCCTGGAAGTAGTCGTAGCCCAGGAAGATCAGGCCGGCCTCGATGCGCAGCGACTCGACGGCAGCGAGCCCGTACGGGCGGATGCCGATGTCGGCGCCCGCGTCGAGCAGCCCTTGCCATACCCGCTCGGCTCCCTCCGCCGGCGGGCAGAAGACCTCGAACCCGAGCTCGCCCGAGTAGCCGGTGCGAGACACCCAGCAGCCGTCGACGCCGGCAACCGTGATCGGGTGAGGGAAGAAGCGGAAGTAGTGCAGCGACGCGATATCGGCTTCGGTCAGCCCGGCCAGGAGCTCGCGTGACCGCGGCCCCTGCACCTGCAGGTGCGGCATGTCGAAGGTGCGCTCGACGATCTCGAGGTCGAGGTCGGCGGTGACGCGCCGGAAGTGATCAACGTCGGTGTCGAGCGCCGTCACGACCAGGACGTCCTCGTCGGTCTCGCCCCGGTAGACGACGCCGTCGCCCAGCATGCGGCCCTGCTCGTCGCAGAACGGGCCGTACCGGCACTGGCCGACCTCGAGCGCAGCCATGTTGGCGGTGAAGATGCGATCGGCGGCGCGAAGCCCGTCGGCGCCCCGAAACGACCACTTCCGCAGCGGGCTCTCGTCCCAGATCCCGACCGACTCGCGCACCGCGTGATGCTCGGCAACCGGGTCGCCGAAGTCGCTGATCCAGTCCCAGCCCTCCCACTCGGCGAACGTGCCGCCGAGGCGGCGCTGGACGCGGTCAAACGCGGTCTTCTGCAGCCCCTCCGTGGACGGCGCCGGCGGGGCGGGGGCGGGCTCGCTCAGCGCAAGGGTGGCAGCGGCGCCGATGTCAAAAGGGGCCGATGACGCATCGATCGGCGGCATCGGCACCTCGACGGGCATGATCACGGTCGGCGTCGCCCGCCGGGTCAGCTCCTGGTGGCCGGGCGGCAGCACCTGGGTGACGCCGACCAGTCCGCGCACCTGGGCGGCACCGGCGATCGTGCGGTACGACTCCACCGACTGCTTCTCCTCGCGGTCGATGTTGCGCCGCAGCCGCCGCAGACGGGCCTGGTAGCCGGCGTCGAGACCGGGCGTCGAGAAGATCGCCTGCTCGACGTAGCTCTCGACAACCTTGTTTCCCACGAGCGACACGTCGGCGTCGTGGGCGCGGCCGGTGCGCGACGAGTAGAGCAGCACCGCCCGCACCTGGTCGAGGAACGTGTTCCAGGTCGAAAGCACGACCTCGCCACGGCAGCGCGCGCCCGTCTCGGGCACGGCCAGAAGCGTGATGCGGCGGTCGTTCATGGCCTCGATGACGGCCTCGGCGGAGGGCTGGAGGATCGAGACGAACTTGTGCAGCGGCCAGACGTCGAGCTGGTTGAAGTCGCCAGGCTCGCAGCCGACCCCGAACAGGTACACGTCGGAGTAGCGGAAGAAATTGCCCGTACCCCTGGTCATGCGGAGCTGGTCGTAAAACAGCGTGATGGTGCCGCAGATCAGGTTCGAGCAGCCGACCGCGTCCATCGGATTCGCGAGCAGGACGCCGAGCCGGTCGGTGGGCTGCCAGCCACCCGGCCACAGGGTGGACAGGTGCTCGGTGCTGCCGTTGCGTTCGACGGAGAAGTCTTCGGCGGAGAGCGCGTAGGAAGAATGCATGGCCCGATCTTACCGCCCGCGCGCGGGAGGCCGAAACCGGGGACAGTCCCCGGTTGAAACGCCGCCGCGGTAGCCTGGCGAGCGCAATGGACACGCGAACGGTGGATCCGAGGTTCATCGAGTCCGAGCATCCGGCGCTCTACCACGTCTACTTCTGGAGCGACGGGCGTCGTCGGTCTGATGAGCACGAGCTCACCGGGGCCTCCGATGTGCACGAGGTGCTGCGGTGGGCCGAGGCCACGGCCGACGGGCGCGAGCTCGAGGTTCTGGTGGTGATCGGGACGCAGTCCACATACCTCGTCGGACCGCTCGACCACACCCAACCCGGGGACAGTCCCCGGTCGAAACCTGTGACGCCCGTGTAACGGCGATCGGTGGGGGACTGTCCCCGCTTGATGCGGCGCACCCGGCGTTCCGGGCCCCCGCCGGCGTGGGCTAAAGCTGTTCGACGAGCGGCTCGACGGCGTCGGCCCGCGCCGGGCCGTCGGCCACAAGGGCACGCTTCACCGCGCCGGGAACGAGCAGCGCCGCCATCCCGGCGGCCACCATGCCGGCCGCCATGATGAGGAAGCTCAGGACGTATCCGCGCTCGTGGGGAAGCACGCCGGCGGCGACTCCCGACGTGATCACCGCGACCACAACCTGGCTCCCGATCGCTCCGCCGACGGTGCGGATGTTGGCGTTCATGCCCGTGGCGACGCCGGTCTGCGTGCTCGGCACGGCCTCGACGATCAGGTTCGTCATGGCCGAGAACGCCAGGCCCATGCCGACACCGGCGAGCCCCGTGGCGACGTACACCTGCCAGGTGGCGGAATGGGCGGCGGCCAGGAACGCGAAGCCCGCGCCGCCGATGACACCCCCGAGCGCCAGCGGCACCTTCGAGCCGATGGCGGCCGTGATGGGCCCGATCACCATCCCGATCACGATCATCGCCAGCGTGGCCGGGATCAGAGCCGCGCCCGCACCGGTGACCGACGCGGCGAAGCCGTAGCCGGCCTGTCGCGGCGCCTCCATGAACTCCGGCAACACCACCATCATCGAGTACATCCCGAACCCGAAGAGGAGTGCCGAGATGTTCGTCCACCACACGATCGGCGTGCGCATCAGGCGCACGTCGACGAGCGGCACCCGCGAGCGCAGCTCCACGGCCACCCAGGCGGCGAACAGGACCACCGAGGCCGCGAACAGACCCAGGACGCGGGCGGACGACCAGCCCCACGCCGAGCCCTCGCTCACACCCAGAAGCAGCGCGACGAGCCACCCCGACAGGAGCAGGCCCGCGCCGACGTTGACCGACCCCGGCGTCTTCACCGGCGACTCGGGCACCCAGAAAAACGTCGCAACCGTCGCGAGCGCCGTCATCACGAGCGGGATCCAGAACAGCCAGTGGTAGTTCAGGTGGTCGACGATCGGACCGGCGAGGACGATGCCGAGCCCCCCACCGACACCGAGGATGGTCGAGACGCCGCCAATCGCGCCGGCCACCCGCTCGCGCGGGAACTCGTCGCGGATGATGCCGAAGGCCAGCGGGAACACGGCGCCGCCCAGCCCCTGCAGCACACGGGCGGCGATCATGACGGCGATCGAGCTGGTCAGCGCGGCGACGAGCGAGCCGGCGGTCAGCGCGCACAAGACGATCACGAGCATCCGCTCCTTGCCGAACATGTCGCCCAGCCGGCCGAGCACCGGGGTCGCCACAGACGCGCTCAGGAGGTAGGCCGTCAGGATCCAGGACACGGTGCTCTGCGACGTGTGCAGCGCGACCTGGAGGGTTGGCAGCGCCGGCACGACGAGCGACTGCAGCAGCACGTAGGCGAGCGCCCCGGCGCTCAGCGCGACGAAGGTTGCATTCGGGCTCTGCCGGGGATGGGGAGGGACGATGCTCAGCTGGTGCTCCGGGAGAGCCCGGAGTCTAGCGAGAAGCTTGCGCGGGCAAGGTATCCGCGGCTGCCCCGCTCAGCCGGTGATGATCGGGTTGAAGATCCCGTTCCAGGCGTCGTACTCGCGCCGCGTTTGAAACGTCGGGTAGTTGCGCACCTTGGCGGTCATCTCCGCCGTCGGGAACACGAGCGCGCTCCTCGCCACCCCTGGGGCGGCCTTGAGGAGGATGTCGCGGGCGTCGGGGACGGGGGTGATGTAGGCGACGGTCTCGGCGACTCGCGCCGCGATGTTCGGCTGGTAGCAGTAGTTCATCCACGTGATCGCGCTCAGCGGGTCGGCCGCGTTCATCGGGATCGCCATGTTGTCGGTCCAGTGCATGACGCCCTCTTCGGGCACGATGAACTTGAGCTCGGGGTGACCGTAGGCGTTGGCCTGGAAGATGTCGCCCGACCAGGCCTGGCTGATCCATGTCTCGCCGCTCTCGAGGGCGTCGATGTAGCGCTGGTCGAAGTAGCCACGCACCTGGTCGCGCTGCGCGGTGAGCACCTGTGCGGCCGATCGCCAGTCGTCCTCGGTGGAATTGGCGGGGTCGATCCCGAGGTAGAGCATCCCGGCCGTGCCCAGATCGGTGTTGTCGCTCATCATCCCGACCCGGCCGTGGAATGCGGGGTCCCAGAGATCCTTGACGCTCGTGATCGGGCGCTTGATCTTGTTCGTGTTGTAGGCGATCCCCGTGAACCCGGACTGCCACGGGATGGTGTGGCGGTTGCCCGGGTCGTAGATCGGGTTCTTGGCGATCGACGAGGCGTGGCGCTGGAAGTTCGGCAGCAGGGAGTGGTCGAGCGGGATCACCCACGAGTTCTGGATCAGCTGGCTGAGCTGCCAGCCGTTCGTCAGGACGATCAGGTCGTATCCGAGCGGACGGCCGGCTTTGAGCCGCGGCGCGATCCTCTCGAAGAACGGCTCGTTGCCCTCGATCACCTCTTCGTAGGTGACCTGGATGCCGGTGTCGCGCGAGAATGCGGCCAGCGTGGGGTGATCCTTGACCCAGTTCGAGTAGTCGATGTAGAGCGGCCAATTGGCGAACGTGAGCCTCCCCGTGGCCCTCTGCCTCCGCCACCATTCCTCGCCGCCGACTGCAAGCGGCGTCGCGGTGGCGCCGCAGCCGGCCAGAAGGGAGGCGGCCGAGAGCGTGCCCGCGGCGGCGCCCGCCCGCGCGAGCAACTGCCGGCGCGACAGCCGGCGCTGGGTCAGACCGCGGATGAGAGCGTCATCGGTCATCTAGCGCAGCACCACGAATGCGATGACGACGACGATCCACCCGAGCGCGATCATGGTCGGGACCACAAGGGCAGACGAGTTGCGGCCGACGATCGACTCGCGCATCGTCGGCCGGATCACCACCCTGCCGTTCGACACGCGTCGAGCGCTCCGGTAGAGCAGGAGGACGACGAGCACGCCCGCGAGCGCCGCGAGCGCACCGGCGCTCACCCTCTTTGCCAACTTCGTGTCGAAGCCGCTCGACGATGCCGACATGATCGGGGCGGGCGCCCGAGCGGCCGGCGGCGGCACCGCGCTCACGTTGGGAACCGACACCGCTCCGGTGCGACCCACGGTCGTGACCGAGCCGGCGCTCGATTCCAGAAAGACCGTGTAGCAGTACGCGTGCCCGGGGGTGACCGAGCGGTCGATCACGTGCACCGGCGAGTCTCGTGGGGGGGTTGTTCCCTCGTCGGGGCTGCGTGGACATGCCGGCTCTCCCCGCCGCACGACGACCGTCCCCGCGTCGGCCCCGGCCGGCTTGAGCCAGCTCACGAAGATCTCGTGTGCGGTCACCACCACGCCGAGGTGATTGGGGCGCGGGTGATAGCCGCTGCCGGAGTGGTCTGAGGCAGCCGCTTCGCCCACGCCGATGGCAAGACGCGCGAGCGACCCAGCAACCAGGACTGCTACGAGCCAATGCCGAGGCTTGTCAGACATACCCACCCTCCAGACATTCCCAGGCTACATTCGCTCCGGTCAATGTCAACGGGGGCAGAAGTCGCTGCAGAGGCCAGCCTTTTGGGGGTTTTCGCCCATTGTGGCCAACGGCCCGCGAGCGTAGGGTCTCATCGCCGCCCCCATGGGTATCGGAGCCCTGGCGGTCCAGACCCCGAAGGCCGCCGGCGTAGAGCCGAGCCGGCGGCCTTCGTGTGCAATGACTCCGGCCTGGCTACGGAAGGCCCTGAGCGGCGCAGGCTCCCAGGATGCCGCGGAACACGGCATTGGGCGAGAGCGCGCCTGCCGGGGCGGTTTCGCGGTAGCCCTTGGCGAAGAACCCCGCGAGCCGCGGGAACTTCATGCCCACGATTGTCGCCTCGGACTGGGTCTCACAGATCTGCCCCAACCAGTCCTGCCCCATTTCGTCGACGAGCTTCGCGGGGGTGGGGGCGACTGTCGCCCGCTCCTTGGAGCCAACCACATCTCCGTAGCCCGCGAGCAGGCTCGCGTAGCTGGGATGCGTGCTGGCGGTGGCCGAGTTGCCGCATCCGGTTGCGAGGGCAACGGCGGCGAGGCCGGCGGCGAGGGCGGCAGGAAGCTGTCTCATCGGTTCCCTATCGGCAGCATGAGACCGGCGGGTGAGTGGCAGCGGTGGCGGGCCGATCAGATCGTGAGTACTGTGCTGAGCGTGGTTGAGAACCCGTTCGGTCGCAACCTTGCCCGCTATGCCGACTGCATCGTTTCGGCCGGTGTGGCGGTGTCGCACGGCGACAAGGTCGATGTGGTCTCAGCCCTCGACCATCGGGTGCTGGCGGTGGCATTGGCGGAGGCGGGGTACCGGGCGGGCGCGGCCGTCGTGGATGTCCGGTATGCGGATCCGCGCGTGCAGGCGGCGCGCATCCGCTATGGCGAGGAGGCGTCGCTGGGGGAGCTGCCCCCGGGGGCGACCGCTCGCTACCGCGCGCTTCTGCGTCCCGACGCGGCGACGATCGCGACGATCGGTGAGTCCGATCCAGGCGTGTTCGACGGGCTGGATCCGAGTCTCGTGGCCCTGGAGATGCAGCGGCCGGCACAGCGGCTGCACTGGTTGGTAAAGGCGATGTTGAACGGGCACGTGCGCTGGAACGGCTGTGCATGGCCGACGCCGCACTGGGCGGCTCAGGCGTTCCCCGACCTTGAGCAGTCAAAGGCGCAGCGCCGGCTTGCAAGCGACCTGCTCGAGTTCTGCCGGCTTGGCCCGAAAGACCCTCCCGGGCACGCTGGCTGGGACGCCCACGCCGCGGCGCTGCGCCGCCGGGCCAAGAAGCTCTCTCAGCTCGGAGCGACGCGGGTGCACCTCGAGGGTCCGGCCACCAGCCTCGAGATCGGGCTCTCCCCGGGCACGGTATGGATCGGAGGCGGCCAGACCATTCGCGGCCGCGACGTCTGCGCGAACATTCCCACCGAGGAGGTGTTCACGAGCCCGACTGCCGGCGTTGCCGAGGGCACGTTCCGCTGCTCGATGCCGCTCTCGTTCCAGGGCCGGGTGATCGAAGACATCGGCGGCGAGTTCCGCAGCGGGCGGCTCGTGCGGCTCTCGTGCAAACGCGAGGCCGACCGCAAGTTCCTCGCGGCATTCCTCGATTCCGAGCCCAACGCCAGAAGGCTCGGCGAGGTGGCGCTGGTCGATGCCACGTCACGCATCGGCGCGAAGCGGCGGCTCTACTACAACACCCTGCTGGACGAGAACGCCGCGGTCCACATCGCCTTCGGCGCCGGCTTCGGGATCACCCGGCAAAGCGGCCAAAACCGCGGCGTCAACCGGGCGCAGTTCCACCTCGACGTGATGCTCGGCACGCCCGACTTCAACGTCACCGCGACGGTCGCCAAGGGCCGGACTCGGCCGCTCATCGCCGACGGCCACTGGCAGATCTAGCCCCCTGGACTGGCTGAATGCGATCCACGCGAGCCTTCATCGTCCGGGTGGTCGGCGCTGTCAAGATTGTGATTCGCGACGGGCGCGTGCCCAGGCCGCTTCGGTGGGGCGGCGCCTTGGGGCTCCTACCGCTTCCGGGGCCGTTTGACGAACTCGTCCTGCTCGTAATCGGGAGCGTCCTCTGGCTCCTCTACCGGGATCAACTCACCGAAGCGTGGCAACGAGCGGATGCAGGCGACTTCGCTCAACATGGGCAGTGGGTTGCGGCGGACCGTCCCCAGCGGCCGTGAACCTCTCGTCGGTGGAACTCGTCTAACGAGGTATGCGACGATTGGCACGCGCGACCGCGCTGGTGTTCGGGCTGGGGAGACGATCCGGACTGGTAGGCGTGCCGCACCCGCGGCCTGTCCGACCTTCCATGCTGATACGCGTTCGCGTTCGGAACGGCGTGATCGCGACGGCTCTGGCGCTCACGATATCGGGTGGCTCGAGCTGCACTCACACACAGTGCAGCGCGTCGTCGACCTCGTCCCAACCGCTCTCCGGTAGCTGTTGACCATGACGGAAACGACGCTCCTGTCATGGTTTGGCGGAGGTCTGGTTTCGGTGGAAGAGCCGACGGAGGGACTCGAACCCTCGACCCCCGCTTTACGAGAGCGGTGCTCTGCCAGCTGAGCTACGTCGGCCCGGGGGCAGGAGTCTACCGCCGGCGATCCCGCGATAGGCTCTCCCGCGATGCACACCCTGGTCACCGGCGCGACCGGCTATCTCGGTACCGAGCTCGTTCGCGAGCTTCGCCGTCGCGACCGGGAGGTGCGGGCACTCGTGCGGTCACGGGCCGGAGCGGCACGCCTGGACGGCCTCGGCGCGGAGATCGTCGAGGGCGACGTGCTCGATCCCGAGTCGGTGAAGCGCGCGCTCGAGGGGGTCACGCGCGTATTCCACATGGCGGGCGTGGTCGGCCATCGTGCCTCCGACGAGCCGCGCCTGCAGGCGGTCAACGTCGACGGCGCACGGATCGTGCTCGACCTGTGCGCCCGGGCGGGCGTCGAGCGGATCGTCTTCACGTCGTCGGTGTCCACGATCGGCCCGGCCGGCGGGCCGGGGCACCCGCGCGACGAGGGCGCCTGGCTGATCGACGGCGACGACGGCCGGGCGGATTTCCGCTACGGCCGCACCAAGGCGGCGGGCGAGCAGGCGGCGCTCGCCGCGGCGGCGGCGGGCCTCGACGTGGTCATCACCAACCCCGGCTTCGCAATCGGCCCCGGCGATGTCCACCGCGTCTCGTCCTGGCCGGTCGAGGAGTACCTGCGCGGGCGGCTGCGCTTCACCGTGCCGGGTGGCCTGAGCTACGTCGACGCCCGCGACGTCGCCGGCGGGCACCTGCTGGCCGAGGACCGCGGCAAGAGCGGCGAGCGCTACATCCTCACAAACGACGACGGCAACCTCAGCCACCGCGAATTCTTCGCCCTCGTGGGCAGGGTCACGGGCAAGCCGCGCCGGCAGCTGCACACCTCACCCGGCATGCTGCGGCCGATCCTGCGGGTGGGCTCGGCGCTCCGGCTGCCGCTGCCGCTGGACGACCAGGAGCTGGCGTCGAGCGCCCACTGGTGGTACTACACCGCGGCCAAGGCGCGCGTGGAGCTCGGCTTCTCGGTGCGGCCGATCGACGAGACGGTCCGCGACACCGCCGCCTGGCTCCGGAAGGACGGATACCACAAGCACTGACCGCCTCGGCGTATGCTTCCCGAAGGCCCAGAAAAGGGGGAGCCATGGCCATCAAGCTTCACCGTTGCAGCGGAACCTTCATCAAGGGCGCGCACCCGTGCTGGAAGGCGCAGAAGGCGCTCGACGAGGCCGGGATCGAGTACGAGGCGGTGCACCACCCGGCGTTTCCGCGCAGCCGCCGTGCCGACGTCGAGCGCCTGACCGGCCAGCGCAAGCTGCCGTTCGTCGAGTTCGAGGACGGCACCTTCCTGCACGGTTCGGCCGAGATCGCCGAGCGCGCCAAGGCCGGTACGCTGCTGCCGACGCCCGCCGCCTCCTAGGCGATCATCGGAACCTGAACCTCGATCACCGGCTCGATCCGCTCGAAGATGTCGTCCAGCGTCGGGCCGGTGATTGTGAGGCCATGGTTCTTGAGGCCGACCACCGTCTGGCCCGGTTCGGGCGCCTCGCGGATGATGTCGGCCACCGCGGTGGCCAGCTCGGCCGTGCCGCAGGGATAGTTGAACTCGGTCGCGCGGACGCCGGGGATCCAGGCGTGCACGTGGACGATCGCGCCGACGTCGGGATGCTCGCGGTAGATCATCCAGTGCTCGATCGCGTCGACTGACGCCCGCCGCGGCTCGATCGCCGGGCGGCACCGACAGGATCATCTTGCCGGCATCGGCGTCGAAGTCCTTGACCATCAGAATGTCGCGCCCGATCTCGCGCAGGTCGGACTTGTTGACGCCCGACGCGGACATCCAGTAGCGGCGCTCGTCCTTGCGCACCGACAGGTTGCCGTACGAGAGCCCGCCGATCCCGTAGACCAGCTTGATCCAGCGCATGTCGTCCTCGCTGACGAGGTCCTCGAGCGGGAAGGGCGCCGGCAGGAGGCCCATCCGGTCGAGCCGCTGGCCGGCGCGGTGGAGCGCCTCGGTGAGCTCGTCGCCACCCCAGAGCTCGGGCTCGAGGTCGGTGTCGAACTGGTTGTCGATGACCAGCCGCGACGTCGCCAGGGGCTCGACCCGCTCGACCACGGCGCTCGCCCACTGCTGCAGGTCGCCCGGGTCGGGCACGGCGTACTGGCCCTGTTCGGGCGTGACGAAGTAGCAGGCGTCGCCGGGCACCACCAGCATGGCCAGATTGGCGAGGGCGCGGACGAGCATCGGGTATTCGTGGCGCAGGACGTCGGCCGGGGCCTCGCGGCAGCGTGTGCACGGCGACGACGTAGGTGGAGCGCTGCCGGCGCCGGAACGGCTTGGGGTCGAGCGGATTTATGAAGTTGAACAGGCAGGTCGCGCTGGGATCGCTGTCGTCGGCGAACTCGAAGCCGCGGCGCAGCCACTCCGCGCGCAGGGCTTCACGGAACCCGCGCAGCGCGGGCTCGTCGTTCGGTCCCCAGAAGGCGACGTCGCTCATCCCGCCGCCACCTCCACGATCTCGATCCAGACTGATCTCCACCATCGTCCTTCCGTCCATTTCGACGACGCACGCGTCCTTCAGCACCTCGTAGCTGCGCACGATGCCCCTCCCATTGGGTGTCGCCACAGTCCGCCCCACGGCCGGCGCCCGGTCGCGGAACGAGCGGTAAACCGGATGCTCGAATGCGAGACAGCAGCGTAGCCGTCCGCACAAGCCCGTGATGCGGCCGGGATTCATCGGCAGGTCCTGCTCCTTCGCCATCTTCAGCGTGATGGGCTGGTCGTGGCACGGGTAGCGGGCGCTGCACAGGCGGCCCGTGCCGCACAGCCCGACCTCGCCGCACAGGCGGCCCTGCTCGCGCGGCCCCACCTGACGCAGCTCGACGCGGCGCTTCAGCCGCCCCGCCAGATCGGTCTGCAGCGCACGCGTGTCGGGCCGCTCGTCGGACGAGAACGAGAACACGATCCGGCTCTGGTCGAACACGAGCTCGGCCGCCACCGGCTTCAGCTTCAGCTCGTGCCGCACGGCCTGCTCGCGGAAGAGCAGCATGCCCCGCTTGGCATCCACCCGGTTCTTCCGGATCTGCTCCTCGTCGGCCGGGCCGGCCCGGCGCACGACCCGCTTGAGCGGCGCGGTCAGCTCCTCGTCGGGAAGATGGTGGGACGTCTGCACGACCCGGCCGTACTCACGCCCGCGCGACGTCTGGCAGATCACGCGCTCGTCCCAGCGCAGCTCCAGGCCGGCCGGGTCGAACGAGTACACCTTGCCACCGGGCTGGAACACGACGCCGACGACGGTTGCCATCAGGCCCCCTGCCGGGTGGATTCGCGGGCCTGGACGAGGCGGTGGAAGAGCGCCTCGACCGCCAGGCCCGGGTGGACGTTGAGCTCGAGTGAGCGGCGCACGTCTGCAACCGTATCGAGCGCGCGGGCGGCGTGACCGGCGCCGCCGCCGCGGCGTGGCCGCCTGGCAGCCCCGCGGCCGTGTCGGAGTTCAGCACCGCATCGTCCGCGCCCAGGGCCGCGGCCAGCAGGTCGTGGTACCAGAGGCCGACGGTGTCGACGGCCAGCCGCAGCTCGTCCCACTCGGCCCGGCGCGACTCGCGCTTGGCCCGGTCGTCGTAGCGCTTGCGCAGGGCGCGCTCGTCCTTGGGGTCGTCGACCGACTCGAGCCGCGCGTCGCGGGCCCGGGCGACCGCGTCGGCCTCGGCCCGCGCGCGCTGGCCGGACGCCTCCAGCACACGCGCGCCGGCCTGAGCCGGGTCGAAGCCCTGGTCGCTGCACGCGCCCCGGGCCAGCTCGAGGTACACGAGCCGGCGCTCGGCCGCCGCCGGGTCGGTCGCAAGCTCGGTCGCCCGGCGAGGCTGCCCAGCGCCGCCCGCGCGGCGACGGCGTCGCCCGTGGCGGCCTCGAGGGCCGCGGTCGAGTAGCGCCGGAAGTCGACCGTCTGGACGCGCGAGCGGATGGTGGGGAGCATGCGCTCGGCGTGATCGGAGAGGAGCACGAAGACGCCGTAGTCGGGAGGTTCCTCGAGCGACTTGAGGAGCGCGTTTGCCGACTCGTCGCGCAGGAGGTGGGCGTCGAGGATCAGGTACACCCGGCGGTCGGCCTCGAACGGCCGCAGGTGCAGGTCGCGCCGCAGCCGGCGGGCGCCCTCGATCAGGATGCCCTGGCCCTCGGGCTCGAGCACGAAGAGGTCGGGGTGGGTGCGCGACTCGATCCGGTGCAGGGGCGATCGCAGCAGCGCCGCCGCGAACCGGTCGGCGTAGACGCGCTTGCCCGATCCGGACGGGCCCGAGAGCAGATAGGCGTGCGCCGGCGCGGCGAGGGCGGCCTCGAGCAGCCGCAGGGCGTGCGGCTGGGCGGGCAGTCCCTCGAAAGTCGCTCACAGGCCCACCGCCTCGCGCACTCTGCCCGGCCACCTGTGCCGGCGTGCCCGACGCGTCCACGACGGCGATCCGCTCGCGGGAACCGGGCGGCCGCGGTCGCGAAGCCGTCGGCGACCCGGCGGTGGAACCCCGCGCCCTCGGCCTCGATGCGGTCGGGCTCGCCGAGCCGCGCGGCGGCCTGGTCGGGACCGAGCACGAGCAGCACGGTGCGGTCGGGCAGAAGCCCCTGGGTGGCGACACGGTTTACCTCGAGCACCTCGTCCACACCCAGGCCGCGGGCACAGCCCTGGTAGGCCAGCGACGAGTCGACGAAGCGGTCGGCGATCACCGTCGCGCCCCGCTCGAGCGCCGGCCGGATCACCTCCTCGACGAGCTGCGCCCGGGCCGCGGCGTACAGCAGCGCCTCGGCCCAGGCGCCGATGCGAAGCTCCGGGTCGAGCAGGACCGAGCGGATGCGCTCGCCGGGCGCGGTGCCGCCGGGCTCGCGCACCGGCACGACCTCGCGGCCCGGCGGCGGCGGCGGCACTCGGCCAGAAGCGCGGCCTGCGTCGTCTTGCCACAGCCGTCGAGGCCCTCGAAGGAGATGAACACCCGCCCAATTCTACCGACCCCCGCCGCGGGTCCGGCCGAGGCTGCGAGTAGCGTTCTGCCGCCATGGCCGGCGCTGTCTGGACCGATCTGCTCGACCCGGATGGGGAGGAGCTCGAACGGGCCGCCCCACGCCAGCTGCACCCACGCGCGCTCGACCTCATGCTCGCCCCGGCACGGCACGACGACGAGCCGCGGCCGACGCTCGAGGCGCACATCGACTACGTGTTCGGGGTGCTGCTTGCTGCCGGTCCTGAACAAGGAATCGCACGAGCTGCACTACCAGGAGATCGACATCGTCCTCACCCACGACGCGGTCATGACGGTGCGAAAGACGCCGCCGGGCTGCCCGCCGTTCGACCCTGCCGAGATCCAGGCGGTGGCCAAGGACGAGGGCTCGGGCATGATCGCCTACCGGATCGTCGACGAGGTGGCCGAGGGGTTCCTCGACCTGGTCGACCTGCTCGACACCCACATCGACGACCTCGAGGATCACGTCGAGGAGTGGCCGTCCGATCGCGTCCGCGGCCGCCTCTCCGACCTGCGCCACAAGATGCTGCACGTCCGCCAGACGCTGTCGCCCACCCGTGACGCGGTCCGCCGGGTGGTGGACAACCGCATCGACACCGAGGGCCGGGAGCTCTTCTCGCGCGACCTCGAGCTGCGCTTTGGCGACTCCTACGACAAGTTGCTGCGCGCGAGCGAGGGCCTCGACCTGGCCCGCGACCTGGTCGCAAGCGTGCGCGACTACCATCAGGCCAAGGTGGCCAACGACCAGAACGAGGTCATGAAGCGGCTGACGGTGATCGCGTCGGTGCTGCTCCTGCCGACCTTCATCGTCGGCCTCTACGGCCAGAACCTGCAGGGCATCCCCGAGTTCGGCTGGAGCTTCGGCTACTGGTGGTCGTGGAGCCTGATCGTGCTCACGACGATCGGCCAGATCATCTACTACCGTCGCAAGAGGTGGATCTGAGACGAGCACTCGCGGCGGGCCTCGTGTGCCTCGCCGCGGCTGCGGCGGGCGGGGCGCCCGGCCCCCGGGCGCCGTCCGCCGCCGGCCATCCGTGCACCGGAGCGCAGCCGCCGGCCCGGTTTGCCACGTGATCCTGATCGTCATGGAGAACCACGGCTTCGACCAGGTGGCGGCCACTCGCCGTTCCTGAATGCGCTCGCCCACCGCTGCGGCCTCGCCGCCGGCTACCACGCGTCGCCATCCGTCGCTGCCCAACTACCTGGCGCTCACATCCGGGTCGACCCAGGGCCTCGTCGGGCAGGACTGGCTCGCCGGGCGGGCTGCCAGAGCGACGGGCCGAGCATCTTCAGCCAGACCGCCTGGCGGGCGTACGCCGAGAGCATGCCGGGCACTGCGCCCTGCCAACTCCGGCGACTATGCGGCCCGCACAATCCCGCCGTTATTACACGCGCGTGAAGGAGACTGCGCCACCACACCGTCGTGGCCGCCGGTCGGTGCGTCCGGGGACGGGGTCTTTCGACGCCGTTCACCCACTACTCGATCTGCGCACGAATGAGCGGCTGCCGGGCCTGCCGCCGCTCGGCGAGGCGGCGTCGGCCGCGTCGATGTCGGCGGCCTCCACCCTCGCCGACTGACGTCTCTGAGCGGCGATGGCGCGCGAATGACCCCGTGCTACCCTGCCGCCCCGATGGGGAAGACACTGATCATCGCCGAGAAGCCGTCCGTCGGACAGGACTACGCGCGAGCGCTCGGCGGGGGCTTCGCAAAGCACGAGGGCTACCTCGAATCCGACGAGAAGATCGTCTCGTGGGCGGTCGGCCACCTGGTCGAGCTGGCCGAGCCGGAGGACTACGACGAGTCCCTCAAGCGGTGGTCGATCAAGACCCTGCCGGTGCTCCCGGAGACCTTCAAGCTGCGCCCCGACGCCCGCCACCGCAAGCAGCTCGACGTGATCAAGAAGCTGATGCGGCGGGCCGACGTCGACGACATCGTGAACGGCTGCGACGCCGGCCGCGAGGGCGAGCTGATCTTCGCGTACATCATGGACGTCGCCAAGTCGGGCAAGCCGGTGCGGCGGCTGTGGGTCTCGTCGATGACGAAGTCGGCGATCGGCGAGGGCTTCGAGCACCTGCGCGACGGTGAGGAGATGCGCAACCTCGAGGCCGCCGCCCGGTCGCGCTCCGAGGCCGACTGGCTCGTGGGCATGAACGCCACCCGCGCCGCCACCGTCCGCGGCCGGGCGCTCGGCGGCGTCGTCTCGCTCGGCCGCGTGCAGACGCCCACGCTCGCGCTGATCGTCCGCCGCGATCTCGAGATCGATGCGTTCGAGCCCGAGACGTACTTCCAGGTCGATGCCCGCTTCGGCCTCGACGGCCCGCGGACGTACGTCGGCCGCTGGTTCGAGGGCAAGGACGACCGCACCCCCAAGCGCGAGAAGGCCGAGGCTGTCGCAACCGCGGCGTCCGGCGCCGCGGCAACGGTCGAGTCGGTCAAGCGCACCGAGCGGCGCACCCGCCCACCGCTTCTGTACGACCTGACGAGCCTCCAGCGCGACGCCAACAGCCGGTATGGGCTCTCGGCAACGCGGACGCTGCAGGCGGCCCAGCGACTGTACGAGGGATCCGCAGCGGGAGCGGTCATCACCTACCCGCGCACCCGCTCGCAGTTTCTGCCGGCCGACCAGATCCCGACGCTCAAGGGCATCGCCCGCAGCCTGACAACCATCCCCGGAGTGCGGACCGCGGCCGAGTACGTCGCCCGCCTCGACGTTCTGCCGCTGGCGCGCGTCGTGAACGACGCCAGGGTCGACGACCACCACGCCATCATCCCCACCGGCGAGATCCCCACCAAGAAGCTCGAGGGCGACGACGCGCGCGTGTTCGACCTGGTCGTGCGGCGCTTCCTGGCCGTGTTCCATCCCGAGGCGAAGTTCGAGGACACCGAGATCATCACCGCCGCCGCCGAGCACCGCTTCCGCACCCGCGGAAAGCGCCTGATCGAGGCGGGCTGGCGCGGCGCCGCCTTCGGTGAGGAGGCCGCCGCTGAGGAACCCTCGGGCGACGAGGACGAGCCCCGCCAGGTGCTCCCCAAGGTGGACGAGGGCGAGCAGGGCACGTGCGAGAAGGCCGAGGTGCTCGAGAAGCAGACAAAGCCCCCGCCGCGCTACTCGGAGGCATCGCTCCTGCGCGACATGGAGACCGCCGGCAAGCAGATCGAGGACGAGGAGCTGCGCCTGGCGATGAAGGACGCAGGCCTCGGCACCCCGGCCACACGGGCCGAGACGATCGAGAAGCTGCTGCGCGTCGGCTACATCGAGCGGCTGGGCAGGGCGCTGCGGGCGACCGCCAAGGGCCGCCAGGCGATCGGCATCCTGCACGACCACGCCCTCACCTCGGCCGAGCTGACCGGGAACTGGGAGAAGCGGCTGACCGCGATCGAGCGCGGCCAGGAGCAGCGCGACCGGTTCATGGATGACATCCGCCGCTTCACCACCGAGGTCGTCGAGTACTTCCGCAACCTGACCGCCGAAGAGGTGCGGGCGCAGCGGGCCGAGATCGGTCCCTGCCCCAACGGCGACGGCATCATCCGCGAGAACCGGGCCGCCTACGGCTGCTCGTCGTGGCAGAGCAAGGAGGAGCCGGGCTGCGGCTTCGTGATCTGGAAGCAGCAGAAGGGCCGCGGGATCAGCCCCGGCGAGGCCCGCGACCTGCTCGAGCATGGCCAGACCGAGCTCCTGGACGGGTTCAAGACCCGGCCGAGCCGCGCCCGGCTGGTGCTGGCCGAGGGCAACAAGGTGCAGTTGATCGCCGAGGACGGCACCCGGCTGGACGCTCCCGCAGGCCCGCGCGAGACCATCGCAACGTGCCCCAAGTGCGGCCAGGAGATCCGAGAGAACAGCCGCGCCTATGGGTGCTCCTCGTGGAAGAGCCGCAAGGAACCGGGGTGCGGATTCGTGATCTGGAAGTCGACCAAGGGCCGCCAGATCAGCGTCGATGAGGCCCGTCAGGTGATCGAGTCGGGCGTGTCCGAGTGGATGGACTTCAAGGACCGCAAGGGCCCGTTCCGCGGCCGCCTCGTGCTCCAGCCAGACCACACCGTGGCCGTCCAGCGCGAAGACGAGCCCGCCGAGACCGCGCCACAGGCTGCCTGAGCCGCCACTAAGCTCCCCCGCGATGCCAATTCGAGCGATCGTGACCGGCGGCGCCGGATTCATCGGCTCCCACCTGACCGATGCGCTGCTGGCGCGAGGCGACCGGGTTGCGGTGGTGGACGACCTCTCGACGGGCAAGCGCGAGCGGGTGCCCGCTGGCGCCGAGTTCCACCAGATCGACATCCGCTCGGGCGGCGAGCTGCGCGACCTGACGATGGAGTTCTCACCCGAGGCGATATTCCACCTGGCAGCCCAGGCCGACGTGCGGGTCTCGGTCGACGACCCCGGGCACGATGCCGACGTGAACGTCCGCGGCACGGCCGAGGTGCTCGAGGCCGCGCGCACGGCCGGGGCGAGGCTCGTCTTCTCGTCCACCGGCGGCGCCATCTACGGCGAGGTCGACACGATCCCCTCGCCCGAGTCGACACCATGCGCAGCAATGGCGCCGTATGGCGTGTCCAAGCTGTGCGGCGAGCATTACGTCGAGCTCTACAACCGCCTGTACGGCACGAGCCACGTCGTCCTGCGCTACGGCAACGTGTACGGGCCGCGCCAGGATCCGCACGGCGAGGCGGGCGTCGTCGCGATCTTCTTCGGCAAGCTCACCGCGGGCGCGACTCCGGTCGTCTTCGGCGAGGGCAGCCAGACTCGCGACTACGTGTTCGTCGGTGATGTCGCCGCCGCGAACCTCGCCGCGCTCGACTATCACGGTGCGCACGCGATCTTCAACATCGGCACCGCAACCGAGACGAGCGTGCTCGACCTGCTCGCCGAGTGCCAGCGTGCGGCGGCCATCGATGCCGCACCCGAGCACCGGCCCGCGCGCCTGGGCGAGCTCACCCGGAGTGCACTTGACTGGTCGCTGGCCGAGCGCGAGCTGGGCTGGCGGCCGGAGACGCCGCTTCACGAGGGCCTCGCCGAGACCCTCCGGTCGATCGCCGGATAGCCGGATCTCGCTCCGTTAGCCGCCTTTCCGTGTCCGTCCGACCGGGAGGAGAGAATACCTGTCCCCAACCGGTCGTTTGCACTAGATGTGGGGGTTCGGCAGGAACCAACCCACAACATGTAGAACCCGGGGGAGAAGGATCCACATGAACTGTCCCTACTGCGAACACGGCGAAACCAAGGTCATCGACACCCGAGTCGCCGGCAAAGGCACCATCCGGCGCCGGCGCGAGTGCCTGCTCTGCAGCCAGCGCATGACGACGTTCGAGCGCGTCGAGCAGGCGCCGCTGCACGTGGTCAAGCGCGACGGCTCGCGCCAGCCGTTCGACCGCACAAAGCTCATGGCCGGCCTCACGCGGGCCTGCGTCAAGCGGCCGGTGCCGGTGGCCCAGATCGAGCAGGCGGCCGTGCGCATCGAGGCCGATCTGCGCAACGGAGTCGGCGACGAGGTCGAGGCGCGCAAGATCGGCGAGCAGGCCCTGCGAGTGCTGCGCGATCTCGACCGGGTGGCGTACGTGCGCTTCGCGTCGGTGTACCGGGACTTTCAGGACGTGGACGAGTTCGAGCGGGAGCTGGCGCTGCTGGAGGGTCGCAAGAAGCCCGCCAAACGGGTGGCAAAACGAACAAGTGTTCGGTAAAATGCAACGGATGAGGAGGCGACGGGCATGGCGATGAGCGAGCTGAAGCGGACCGAAAACTCGGTGCTCGAGGGCAAGGAGGACGTCCGCATCGGCGTGCCCCGCCATTTCACGAAGGCCGGGAGCGACCCGTTCGACTCGGTCGAGCTGGAGATGCGCACGGCCCTGATCCCGGGCAAGGACGGGCCCTCGTTCGAGCAGCGGGACGTCGAGTTCCCCACGTTCTGGAGCCAGACCGCGACCAACATCGTCGCCCAGAAGTACTTCCGCGGCAAGCTCAACTCGCCCGAGCGCGAACACTCGGTGCGGCAGATGATCGGGCGCGTCGCTGACACGATCACCGCCTGGGGGCTCAAGGACAGCTACTTCGCCGACGGCGACGAGGCCGAGACGTTCCGGGCCGAGCTGAGCCACCTGCTGCTGCACCAGATGGCGGCGTTCAACTCGCCCGTGTGGTTCAACGTCGGCTTCGAGGAGCACCCGCAGTGCTCGGCGTGCCAGCCCTACCGCGCCCTGGTCTCGACCCCTGCCGGAATGGTGCCGATCGGCGAGCTCGTCGACGGCGACCAGGTCGGCCGCGAGGTGTACGACTCACAGGGAACCACGCGCATCGTCGCCGTGAAGGCCAACGGCCGCAAGCCGGTCCTGCGGATCGGGCTGCGCAACGGCAGCTTCGTCGAGGCGACGGGCGATCATGTGGTCAAGGCGGTCAGGACGCGCAGAGCCCAGCCGGCATGGGTGCGCGCGGATCAGCTCGAGCCGGGCATGCGCATGCACCTGCACCCCCACAGGGCGCGGGTCGCCCAGCCGGCGCTGGCGCCGGTCGGTGGCGGCGGCGTGTCTGCCGACTCGCTCGACAGCGACGCGTTCGCCCCCACGGCCGACGCACTGGCGATCGCCGAGGCGGCACTGGCCGGCTGGCTGCAGGCGGACGGGTTCGTCGGCCAGTACGAGGAAGGCACGAACCGGTCGCTCACGATCGAGTTCCAGACCGCCACGGATGCCGAGTTCGAGTGGATCTCGAGGCACCTCGACACGGTCTTCCCCGACGTCCACCGGCACGTCCGCGAGGTGGAGACGCAGGACACGACCCTGCGGTACCGGCGGATCAGGTTGTACGGCGAGCCCCTCCGGGAGTTCGTCGACGGCTGGGGCCTGTTGGCCCGGGGCACCGAGATCCGCGTTCCGGACAGGCTCTTCACCGCCACCCATGACGAGGTCGTCGCCTACCTGCGCAGCATCTTCCAGGCCGACGGGTATGTCAGCGTGCGGCGCGACAACGGCTGCGAGAACGGCCGGGTCGCGTTCGCGGTCATCGGCGAGCGCTGGGCCGAGGACGTGCAACTCCTGCTCGGATCGGTCGGCGTCTACTCGCGCCGCCTGCGCAAGCACGAGGCCCGCCCCGACCGCCACGATCTGCACGAGGTTCAGATCTCGATCGGCTCGGAGCGCGCACGGTTCGCGGAACTGATCGGGTTCGTGGACTCCCGCAAGCAGCACAAGCTGCTCGAGTCGCTGACGCTGCGCGGACTCAAGCGCTGCGCAGACCTCCGTGAGGAGGAGATCGTCTCGATCGAGGCCATCGGCGTCGAGGACGTGTACGACATCCAGACGGAGTCCGGCGAGTACCTGACGAACAACGTCGCCGTCCACAACTGCTTCATCCTCTCGGTCGAGGACAACATGGAGTCGATCCTCGACTGGATCCGCAAGGAGGGCCTGGTCTTCCGCGGCGGCTCCGGGTCGGGCATCAACCTCAGCAAGCTGCGCTCGTCGCAGGAGCAGCTGGCCAAGGGCGGGTATGCGTCCGGGCCGGTCTCGTTCATGCGCGGCGCCGACGCCTCGGCCGGCACCATCAAGTCGGGCGGCAAGACCCGCCGGGCGGCCAAGATGGTCGTCCTGAACGTCGACCACCCCGACATCGAGGAGTTCATCTGGTGCAAGCAGCACGAGGAGGAGAAGGCCCGCGTGCTGCAGGCGGCCGGGTACGACATGAGCCTCGACTCGCCCGACTGGGCGTCCATCCAGTACCAGAATGCGAATAACTCGGTCCGCGTCACCGACGAGTTCATGCGGGCCGTGGTCGACGACGGCGAATGGGACCTGACCGCGCGCACGGACGGCTCGACGGTGAAGACGGTGCGCGCACGCGACCTGATGCGCCAGATCGCCGAGGCGGCCTGGAAATGCGCCGACCCGGGCATGCACTACGACACGACCATGAACGACTGGCACACCTGCCCGGCCACCGGGCGGATCAACGCCAGCAACCCGTGCTCGGAGTACCTGCACGTCGACAACTCGGCCTGCAACCTCGCCAGCCTGAACCTGATGAAGTTCCGCGACTCCGAGACCGACGAGTTCCAGGTCGATCAGTTCGAGCGGGCGGTGGACGTGATCTTCATGGCCCAGGAGATCCTGGTCGGAAACTCGAGCTACCCCACCGAGGAGATCACCCTGAACGCCCGGGCGATGCGCCAGCTCGGCCTCGGATATGCCAACCTGGGCGCGCTCCTGATGGCGCGCGGCCTGGCCTACGACTCCGACGAAGGGCGTGCCTACGCGGCGGCGATCTCGGCGATCATGACCGGGCGCGCCTACCGCAAGTCCGCCGACATGGCGAGCCGGATGGGTGCGTTCGACGAGTACCCGAAGAACTCCGACGCCATGCTGCGCGTGATCCGCAAGCACCGAGCCGCGGTCGGCAACATCGACTCCGGCCTGGTGCCGGACGACATGCACGCCGCCGCCCGGCGGGCCTGGGACGACGCGCTCACACTGGGTGAGCAGCACGGCTACCGCAACGCCCAGGCCGTCGTGATCGCGCCCACTGGCACGATCAGCTTCATGATGGACTGCGACACGACCGGCATCGAGCCCGACTTCTCGCTGGTCAAGTCGAAGCGCCTGGTCGGCGGCGGCGACATCACGATGGTCAACCAGACCGTCCCGACCGCCCTCGAGAAGCTCGGCTACGCGCCCCACGAGGTCGACCAGATCGTCGCCCACGTGAACGAGCACAACACGGTGCAGGGTGCGCCCGGGTTCCGGCCGGAGCACCTGACCGTCTTCGACGTGGCGGTGGGCGAGCGCGCCATCCACCACATGGGCCACGTCAACATGATGGCCGCGGTTCAGCCGTTCATCTCGGGGGCGATCTCGAAGACCGTCAACCTGCCGACCGAGGTGACCGTCGACGACGTCGTGCAGCTGTACACCGACGCGTGGAAGCTCGGCGTCAAGGCGATCGCCATCTACCGCGACGGCTGCAAGCTGGCCCAGCCGCTCCAGACCAAGGCGTCCCAGCCGGAGCTGATCGCAGCCAAGCCGACGCGCCGCGTGATGCCGATCGAGCGCCAGGAGATCGGGCGCAAGTTCCAGGTCGGCGAGTACGAGGGCTACATCCACGTCGGCCTGTTCCCCGAGGGCGACCCGGGCGACATCTTCGTGGACATCGCCAAGGAGGGCACCACCCTGGCCGGCCTCATGAATGCGTTCATGATCGCCGTGTCGGTTGGCATGCAGTACGGCGTGCCCCTCGAGGTGTTCGTGAGCAAGTTCGCCCACATGCGCTTCGAGCCGTCGGGCATCACCAACGACCCCGACATCCGCATCGCGAAGTCGATTCCGGACTACATCTTCCGGTGGATGGGCAAGCGCTTCCTCCCGGCCGACACGCAGGCCGAGCTCGGCATCATGAGCGCCGCGGTGCGCGAGAAGCTGGCCAACGGCAACGGCCACACCCAGGCCGTACCGTCCGGCCAGGCGGCCCCGGAGGCGGTGCCGGTGCAGCCGAGCGCCCGCCAGACGGCCCTCTTCAACGCCTGGGAGGACGCGGTCGAGTGCGCCAAGTGCGGCGGCCGCAAGGTGCGCACGGGAGCGTGCTACACCTGCCGCGACTGCGGGGACAACTCCGGCTGCGGCTGAGCTGATCCACAAGTGAGGGGGCGCCCCGCCGAGCGCCCAATCGGGCGCCCATAGCTGCATGCCGCCGCGTCCCGGCGGGGACTACCCTCGCCGGCGACCCGACGACGCGCGTGCCGCCGGCGAAAGCCCCCTGCTCGTCGCCGCGAAGCCGGGGCCGGCGAGACCCGGACCGGTGATGGCGGGCCGGTGCGCTCCGCCGCCCGGAGAGTAGGCCGTGTCGAACCACTGGGTGAAGAAGCGGCGCAGCCGCGCCCGGGCCGCCGCGGCTCTGCTCGGGCAGCCGGCGGCGGAAGGCGGCTTCGAGCTGGCGCTCGCTGATGCTGGCCCCGCCGTAGGTGCGCTGGATCTGCCTGAGCGCCCGGGTGAAGTTGGCGTGGCCGAGGATCTGGCGCAGCGCGATGTAGGCGGCACCGGGCCGGTAGTAGGTCGCCGAGCCCGAGAAGAGGCCCCACGGGTCAGGGTTCGACGGCGCGGCCGTCCAGAACGTTCCACCGAGCCCGTAGATCGCGTTGAACTGCTGCACCAGGCTGGCCTGGAAGGCGGCTCGACCGGCGGGCGCGGCCGGGCCGCCGGCCGCGTTCTCGGCCAGGCGCGCCTGGTACAGGAACTCCGCGAACGTTGCCATGCCCTCCTTGAAGAAGGTCATGGCGTAGCTGCCCTCGGTGACGTTGTCACCCCACCACTGATGCATGTTCTCGTGGTAGAGCGTGTCGGTGTCGATCGTCCCGCCGGAGAAGGCGATCATCGTCTCCATCTCCTCGTCGAAGCCGGCAGACGGGCGTGCCGACGATGATCCCCTCCGAGGTGAACGGGTACGGCCCGGTGAAGCGGCTCTCGAATCTGGTGATCCGTCGGCTGCATGCGCATGATCGCCCGGTTCTTCTGCCGCTGTGCCGCGCTGATGGAGGCGTCCTGCGCCTCGTAGACCCTCATCCCGCGGACGGTGCGTTCGGTGAGCCGGTAGTTGCCGATGCTGTCCTCGACGAGATAGCTGGCGATCGGCGCCGCGGCGTGCCACCTCCAGGTCACCGAGCCGCCGGGGAACTCAGCATCCGCCGGGTGGTGCCGGACCGACACCAGCACGCCGTTGGCGATCACCGTGCGGCCCGCGGTGACCGTGTCGGCGAAGTCGTAGGTCGGCTTGGCCGCCGGGTAGTCGTTGAGCGGCATCCAATCCTCCGAGCCGACCGGCTCGGTGGTCACGAAGCCGCCGCCTCGGGCGCGGAACCAGCCCTCCGTGGTGCCGTCCCCGTCGTTGTGCACGCCGGGCCTACCGGTGTAGGAGACCCTGACGGTGAACCTGGCGCCGTGCGGGAGGGGAGCCTGCGGTGTGATCACGAGCTTGTTGGCCGGGCAGGGCGTGCCGTTCAGGGAGTTCTTCGTGTCGCTGGGGAGCAGCTCCGGCGAGCACGCCGGCGGCAGCGGGTTGTGGCGCGGGCCGCCCACCGGGTTGGCCTGCGACGCCTCATGTGCGGCCGGGTTCGGATCGTTCTGCCCGTTGGGGTCGCCCGGGTACGTCGGCTGGACGAAGCTCCACCGCGCCGGGACGGCCGTCCACGCTGACCGAACGCACACGCATGTCCGGGCCCGCACTCGGTGTTGGCAGACCGCCGCTCGAAGTCGAGGCTGAAGCTGGTCAGGCACTTCGTGGCGCGGTCGGTGAGCACCACCCGGTTGCCGGGCAGGAAGCGTGTTGGTGGCCGAGTCGTAGACCAGGTGCACGAGCGTGTGCAGGCTCGTGTAGCCGCCGTTGCCGGTCTCGGGATAGACGTGCGAGCCAGGCGGCGACAGCGTGTGGGCGCCCGGGGAGCAGGGCTCGCCGCCTCTCTGCGAAGCGCCGGCCGATGGGGCCAGCCCCAGCCACGGTGAGGCCACCGCTAGGCATGCCGCAGCGACGGCGACCTTCAGCCGGTGCCGAGCCATTTGCAAGCCCCCTCACTCATGTGCCTCCCCCTGGGTCGTGCATCGTACCGGCGGAGCATGATACGCCCATGGGTTCTCTGCCCGACGGAACCGTCACCTTCCTCTTCACCGACGTCGAGAGCTCGACGCGGCTGCTGAACGACGTCGGCGCGGATCGATACGCGGCGGCGCTCGCGGAGCATCGGAGCGTCCTGCGGGACGCGTTCGGGCGGCACGGCGGCGTGGAGGTCGACACGCAGGGGGATGGGTTCTTCGTCGCGTTTCGCACCGCGCCGGGAGCGCTCGAGGCTGCCCGCGAAGCCCAGCAGGCGCTGTCAGTTGCCGTGCGGATGGGCATTCACACCGGCACGCCGCTGCTGACGCCCGAGGGCTACGTCGGCGCCGACGTGCACCGCGCGGCCCGGATCGCCGCGGCGGGTCACGGTGGACAGCTGCTCATCTCGGCAGCCACGGCGGCCCTCCTCCCGGACGCGCCATTGCGCGATCTCGGCGAGCATCGGCTGAAGGATCTCAGCGCCCCGGAGCGGCTGTTTCAGCTCGGCGACCATGAGTTTCCGCCGCTGCGTACGCTGCACCACACGAACCTGCCGGTACCGGCGACGTGGTTTCTCGGGCGCGTCCAGGAGCTCGGCGAGGTGATGGCGCTGATCGGCCGCGAAGACGTGCGGTTGCTGGCGCTGACCGGGCCGGGCGGCTCGGGGAAGACGCGCCTCGCGCTGCAGGCTGCGGCGGCTGCGGCGGAGGGGTATCCGCAGGGCGTGTGGTGGGTGCCGCTCGCGCCGCTCACCGACGCCGCCGACGTCACGCCGGCCGCGGCGCGCGCACTCGGCGGCGGTGGGACGCTCCCAGAGGTCGTTGGCAACCGCAGGCTGCTCCTACTCCTCGACAACTTCGAGCACGTCACCGCAGCGGCGACAGATGTCTCGGCGCTGCTTGCGGCGTGTCCGCATGTCGACGTCCTGGTGACGAGCCGAGAGCGCCTGAACCTCCGGGGCGAGCAGGTGTACCCCGTCCCGGTGCTGGCGAAGGCGGACGCGATGGAGCTGTTCGTTGCGCGCGCTCGTTCGGCCCGGCCGGACTACGAGCCGGATGCGCTCGTCGGGGAGTTGTGCGCGCGGCTTGACGAGCTACCGCTCGCGCTCGAGCTCGTCGCGGCGCGGACGTCGCTCCTCACCTCGCGGCAGCTCCTCGATCGCGTCGGCGGGCGCCTCGACATCCGAGGCGGACGCGACGCCGAGACACGCCAGCGCACGTTGCGAGCGACGATCGACTGGTCGTACGAGCTTCTTGATCCGCCCGAGCAACGCCTGCTCGCGGCGCTCTCGGTGTTCAGGGGAGGATGGACACTCGAAGCCGCCGAGGATGTTTGCGACGCCGACGTCGACCTCCTGCAGTCGCTGGTCGACAAGAGCCTCGTGCGGCGCTGGGAATCGGGCCGTTTCGGAATGCTCGAGACGATCCGCGAGTTCGCAGCCGAGCGGCTCGCGGCGGACGCCCGGGAGCCCCTGCTGCGGCGGCTGCTCGGGCATCTGCTCGAACTGCTCGGGACGGTGAACGTGGGCGACCAGGAAACGGGCCAGCCGCAGATGGCGCCGGCCCAGGCGGAGCGGCCGAACATCGACGTCGCACTCGCGTGGGCGATCGGCTCCGGTGAGGCGATGGCCGGGCTCGAACTGCTCTCGGCTCTCGAGCTCTACTGGGCGACCAACGACCCGACCGCTGGAGGCGAGTGGGTCGACCGCATTCTGACCGCCGCCGGCGACGAGATCGCCCCGGCCGACCTCGCACGCGCTCTGCGCATCCGCGGCGCCACCTACGACATGACCAGCCGCACCGACCTCTCGCAGAAGCAATATGAGCGTGCGGTTGAGATCCTCCGGTCGCTGGGCGAAGAGGGCGAGGCGATCCATCTGATGCAGCGGATCGCGGGCGCCGCGCTGCACGAGGGTGACGTCGAGCGGGCGATCCGGCTCGCCACCGAGGCACTCGAGTACGACCGTCGCGAGGGGAATCGCCGGGACGAGGCGATGGCACTCCACACCCTCTCGCGGGCGGCCTTCGCCCAGGGAAAGCGCGAAGAGGGCATCCGTCTCGGCTACGAGGCCGCAGCGGTCGCCGAGAGCGTCGGGTTCACGTGGTGGCGGGCCGTGACGCTCGTGACCGTCGCCGAGTGCCTCCTCGCGGAGGGGGACGCCGAAGCGGCGTCCGAGCCACTGGTGGCGGGGTTGCGGGACCTCGCCACCGTCGGCGACCGCGTCAACATGCCGATTGCACTCGCGGCGGCTGCCGCACTCGCCGCCCTGCGTGCGAACGGAGCAGAAGCGGGACTGCTCTGGGGTGCGGTGGAGGCCGCCGCCGAAGATGAGCCCAGGACGACCACCACCGCCGCGCTCGGCGAGTACGAGCCCCACCTCGAGCGCGTCCTCGGCGCCGCCTTCGACGAGGCGAGAGAGCGTGGCCACCGCCTCTCGCTCGAGGAGGCGATCGCCCACGCCCTCGCTCATTGACTCCAGCGAGGCTGGCTCGGCCGTCTTCGCGGCTATGCGCCTGGCGATCGCTCGAGCTCGGTCTCGAGCTTTTCGAGCCGTTCGACCGACGCGGTATCCAGATAGCCGCGGGCGTGCCGACGCCGGGCCTCGCCCGATACTCGTGGCTTCGGTAGACGGGGCACCGGGCGCGGAGCGGTGGCGGACCAAGGGCGTTTTGGCGGGTGGCGCGTCAGCCCCCCGGGACGTGCCCGCGTAAACGGCCGGTCAGCCGCCCCCGCCGGCTCTACCGTAGCGCCGGTGCCCTTCGTCCATGTTTTCAACTGCCATCGCTTCGCCACTCGTCCCGCCTCACGTCGATCAGCGAACAATTGTATTGGAGTGCGGGCGAGGGTGGAAATCCCGCCGGAGGCGAGCGGTCACTGGGTGAGTTGCACCGCGAGGATCTGGCCTTGGCCTCCCGGCTGGTATGGGGTGGTCTGTCCCGAGGCGGGGATTTCCAGGCTGACCCATTGCCCGTTGACGGTCAGCTTGTTGCCCTGGTTGGTGGCGCTGGTGACGTAGAACCAGGCGAAGCCGGTGATGGTGGCGTTGCCGTTGCCGCCCGGGAGCGATTGGACGATCGGGACCGTCAGGAGCCGTGGAGGCAGCCCGGACGCGTCGTCCCAGGACTGGGGGATCACCTGGTACTGGCCGTTGCCGATGCTCTGGAGGTCTTGGCCCATCGCGTCGTTGGCGGGCGGCAGCTGGTTGACGACGTTCCCCGACGGCTGGGAGGCGCCGCTCTTGACTGACAAGCAGCCACCGATCACGAGCGAGCCGGACTGCAGCTGGTCGCCGAGTTCGGCGCTGACATTCGGCGGCGTGCCAAGGTTGGTGTTGCCGCTGCAACTGCCACCGGACGCGTTCCCGGTCGCGGGCAGGTCGACGGTGCCGTACACGCCGGGGCCGCTCTCCTTGAACAGGGTTGTCCCGGCGCCGTTGGCGTAGGCCTGCTGGGTGACCGCGTAGGGGGCCACGTGCCCCTGAACCTGGCTGAGCACAGAGATGGTGGCCTTGGCGCTCGCCGAGACCGGGATCGAACCGACACCGAACAGGCGCAGAAAGAAGGTGGGTGCTGTGCGGGTGACGGTCACGGTTACCGTGTCCGTGTTGTTGAAAGCAACTGCGACCCCGTCGCCCGCGATGTCGTTCTTTGCGGCCATCTGTTGGGCCGCCGTGTCGTAGGTCCCGGTCGGGATCGCCGAGGCGCCGGCGAGCGCCGCCGCGTCGGCCACGTTCTGGGTCTCCTGGCGTTGCAGATACGCATCTCCCAGGTCGATCACGACGCCGGCGAAACCCAGTAGGGTCACCATGAACAGGCAGATCAGCGGTAGGGCCTGCCCGGCCTGGCCCCGGCAGGCGGCGCGGTGATCGATCGTGCGTCGGGTCGGTGACATCTGAAAGCGCTCCTGGACCTGAGGGTTCCTGTCTACCTAACGAGACCCGAGATCCCCCGAGATCCTGCGCCGACCCGCCCCAGATCCCTCACAAGGGTGATCCCTTGAGGGTCTCCTGCACCGGCGGCCCGGGTGAGGTTCTGGAAGTCACGGGCAAACACCGGACGCGCCACCCAAATCGTTACACCACCCGAAAGACCGGCCAGCCCTCTCTCGGGGGATCCCGGCTCCGCGGCTACTGTCTGGGTGAGATCTGCCGATACATCTGGTTGTCCGCAGGAATTCGCTGCGGTCCGTGTTGGGAAGGGTGTGACTGGATGGCAGCATCTTGGGCAGCGACCGACCCGAGCTCGGGTCGAACGCTCACGCTCCTCTATCGAGAGCACGCCGTTGACGTGTTCCGGTTTGCCCTGCACCTCACCGGCCGGCGCGAGGACGCCGAGGACGTCGTTCAGCACGCGTTCCTCCAGGCCCACCGCCATCTGGAGGCGGGGGGCGACCTCGTGAACCCACGCGCATGGCTGATGACCACCGTCAAGCACCGGTCCTTCAACCTGCGCCGCGACCGCAGGGAGATCCCCGTGGACAAGATGCTTCCCGGAGAGACGCCGCGTGCCGCTGCGCGCGAGGCGGCGATCGAACTCGCGTCGGTTCGCGCGCTGCTGTGGACGCTGCCTGAAAACCAGCACCACGCGTTCGTGCTCCGGCATTGGAGCGGGCTCTCACAGAACGAGATCGCCGAGGTCTTGGAGACGACTCCGTCCGCCGTGGAGTCACTGCTGGTGCGGGCGCGGGCGACCCTGGTGGCCGAGCACGTCGCCGCGTCTGCGGAGTGTGAGGATGTGCGGCGCCGGCTGGTCGACGCGGTGTCGCTGGGCGACACCCAGGCGGCGCACGTGCAAACGTGCGGACGCTGCCGCACCGCGCAGACACGCCTCAGGCGCACCGCAGAGCTTGCCAGCGTCCTGGCGCTCGTGCCCAGCACGCACGTCGCCCACACGCTCGCGGGCCTGGTGCCTGGGTTCTCGGCCCAAGCGGCGACCGCATCGACCGCCGCAGCCGGATCCACCGCCGCGGCGGGCACCGCAGGCGGCGGTGGAGCGACGAGTACGATCGGATCTGCAACGGCCGTCAGCACCGCGGGCAAGGCCGTCCTGGGCGCCAAGGTCGTGGTCGCCCTCGTGGCCACGACCGCAGCGGTGGCCATCGCGCATCCCACCCCCCACTCGATCGCCACGGCGTTCTTCCGACACTTCGGACACCCGGCCGCGAGCACGGCACCACCCGAACGCGACGGTCGCCGCCTCGGGCCCGACGTCGCCCCCGCGCCACGCCGGCAAGCCCACACAGACGGGCAGGCCCACCCACACCGGCAAACCCACACACACAGGCAAGCCCACAGGCACCGGGAAGCCCACGCACACCGGCAAGCCCGCGGGCACCGGCAAGCCCACACACCCCGCCAAGCCCACACACACCGGCAAACCCGCGGGCACCGGCAAGCCCACAGACCCCGCCAAGCCCACACACACCGGCAAACCCGCGGGCACCGGCAAGCCCACACACCCCGCCAAGCCCACACACACCGCCAAGCCCACACACCCCGCCAAGCCCACACACAAGCCCTCGTGAGCGCCTGGGGCCGCTCCGCTGAGCGGCCCTCGGGTCCGAGCGCGTTCTGCGAGGATCGCGCGAGCAGATCCTCGCGGTGCGGTATGACTCGCGGGGTGAGGATCGTTCTCAGCGTCGACATGGAGGGCATCTCCCAGATCGGGGATCCGAACGAGACCTTGGCGTGCCGGGCCGAGTACTGGGCGACCGGTAAGCCCCGGATGGAGGCCGAGACAGCGGTCGCCGCGGAGGGACTGCTCGCGGCGGGAGCCACCGAGGGGATCGTGCTCGACGACCACGGCAGCGGAAGTTCGACTGCCTGAGATTCGACGATGTCAGGTCGGCTACCACGCCGTGGGGGCTCATCTCGCTCCCGTCCGGCGCCCGGCTCGTCTCCGAGAGTCACGGGCGAGCGTGGGCGGGGGTGTGCCCATGCTCGGCATCGTGGGCAACGACCGGAAAGGCGTAGCTGTGTGCCGGCTCTTCGGGATGAGCGGGGTCCCCGCCCAGGTCGAGGCGACGTTCTGGCTGCTCGAGGCTCCGGACAGCCTGGCGATGCAGAGCCGCCGCGAGCCCGACGGCACCGGACTCGGCACTTTCGAGGACGGCAAGGCGCGGGTCATGAAGCAGGCGATCGCCGCCTACGAGGACCGCGCGTTCGCCGAGGCGGCGCGCAGCGTCCGCTCGACGACGTTCATCGCGCACGTCCGCTTTGCCTCCACGGGGGGATTGGATCCAAAAAACACGCACCCGTTTGCCCTGCAAAACAGGCTATTCGCGCACAACGGCGTGATCGGCGACCTCGAGCGGCTCGAAACGCAGCTCGGCACCTACCGGCGGCTGGTGGGCGGCGACACCGACTCGGAGCGGTTCTTCGCACTCGTGACCAAGGCGACCGACGACCACGGCGGCGATGTCGGCGCCGGCATCGCCGCCGCCGCGGAGTGGGCCGCCGCCAACCTGCCGATCTATGCCCTCAACCTGATCCTGACGACGGCCGCCGACCTGTGGGCGCTGCGCTACCCGGCCACCCACGAGCTCTGGGTGCTCGACCGGGAGCCGGGCGGGCCGCACGGGTCGCGCCACCTCGAGCTGGCGAGCGCGGCCGGGCGGATGCGCGTTCGGGCCGGCGACCTCGCCCGGGCGCCGGCGGTCGTGCTCGCGAGCGAGCGGATGGACGAGAATCCCGGCTGGCGGCTCCTCGACCCGGGTGAGCTCCTCCACGTCGACCGGCACCGGCGCATCCACAGCCGGATCGCGCTTCCGGACCCGCCCGCGCATCCATTGACGCTGGCCGACCTGGAGCCGCGACGCGGCGGCGTCGCAGCGCGAACCGGGCGGCGGCGCGTAGCCTCCCGGGCAGGCAGGGTCATCGAACCAGGAGGAGAGCGGTGCTCCACGAAAAGCAGGACCCGGATAGCACGGGGAGCGTGTGGGTCAACCCGCTCTTCGCCGACCAGGCCTTCTCCGCCGTGCCCAAGCACGCGCTCGGCGATCAGCCGATGTCGGCCGCGGCGGCCGCCCAGATCGTGGCCGACGAGCTGATGGTCGACGGCAACGCCCGCCTGAACCTGGCGACGTTCGTGACCACCTGGATGGAGCCGGAGGCGCAAAAGCTCATGGCGAGCACGTTCGAGAAGAACGCCATCGACAAGGATGAGTATCCGCAGACGGCTGCCATCGAGGCGCGCTGCGTCAGCATCCTCGCACGCCTGTGGGGCTCGGCCGACGCCGACCACGCGGTCGGCACGTCGACGCTGGGGTCGAGCGAGGCGGCGATGCTGGCCGGCCTCGCACTCAAGTGGCGCTGGAAGGCCCGCCGCCACGCGGCCGGGTCGGCGACCGGGCAGCCGAATCTCGTCATGGGTGCAAACGTCCAGGTGTGCTGGGAGAAGTTCTGCCGCTACTTCGACGTCGAGCCGCGCATGGTGCCGGTCGAGGCCGGGACGCTACCACCTGACGCCCGAGGCGGCCGCCGCGCACTGCGACGAGAACACGGTCGGGGTCGTCGCCATCCTCGGCAGCACGTACGACGGCAGCTACGAGCCTGTCAGCGATATCGCGGCAGCGCTCGACAGCCTGGCGGCAACGGGCGGCCCCGATATCCCGATCCATGTGGACGCCGCGAGCGGCGGCTTCATCGCCCCGTTCCTGCAGCCCGGCCTGGCCTGGGATTTCCGGCTCCCGCGAGTGGCTTCGATCAACGCGTCGGGGCACAAGTACGGCCTCGTCTATCCGGGAGTCGGCTGGGTGGTGTGGCGCGACCGCGACGCGCTGCCCGATGAGCTCGTCTTCAGGGTGAACTATCTGGGCGGCGAGATGCCGACGTTCACGCTCAACTTCTCGCGGCCGGGAAACCAGATCCTCGGCCAGTACTACACCTTCCTGCGGCTCGGCCGGCAGGGCTACATCCAGGTGCAGCAGGCGTCGCAGGACGTCGCTCTCCACCTGTCGCGCGGGATCTCCGCCCGAGACCCCTTCACGCTGATCACCGACGGGAGCGAGCTGCCGGTCTTTGCGTGGAAGATCCGAGACGGCTTCGATGTGTTCGATGCCTTCGAGCTCTCCGATCACCTGCGGGAGCGGGGCTGGCAGGTGCCCGCCTACCGCCTGCCCCCCAACGCCCAGGAGACGGTCGTCCTGCGGATCGTCGTGCGAAACGGCTTCAGCCACGACCTGGCCGACCTGCTCCTGGCCGACATCGACGCGGGCATCGCGCACCTGAGCCTGCCACCCCGGGACCGGAAGTCCGTGCATCGCACCTCCTTCTCGCATACCTAGGAGAGCGCAGTCACGACATGGCCGATGGCGTAGCCGACCCCGGCGCTGACCGAGCCGATGATCATCACCTGGACGCCGGAGCGCAGGAGCGAGAGGTGGGTCACCCGCCCCTTGGCGACGCCGACCGCGAAAAGCGCGAAGAGCGTGCAGAGAACGCTGACGGCGAGCGCGACGTGGAGTGAGAAGAAGAAGTAGGGCCACAGCGGGACGATCGCGGCGCCGAGGTAGGTGCATCCGACGACGAAAGCGTCACCGAGCGCATCGCCGCCGGCGTCGGGTGAGAGCCCGAGCTCCTTTTCGACCTTCGTGCGCAGGAAGACGTTCGGGTTCTCGGCGAGCCCGCGGGCAACCATCTCGGCCCGGGCTCGGGTCAGGCCCTCGCGCTCGAGCACGACCGCCAGCTCGGCTGTCTCGCGCTCCGGGAACTCCGCGATCTCGCGGCCCTCCGAGGCGATCTCGGAGCGGTACAGCTGCTCCTCGGCCTGGCTTGCCAGGTACGAGCCGCCACCCATCGAGATCGCGCCGGCGACGGCCTCGGCCAGCCCGGCGACGACGATCAGCGAACGGGCGGGGTGCGCGGCCGCCATCCCCGTCACGACGCCGAGCGGAACGAGCAGCCCGTCCTGGGCGCCGAGCACGAACTCACGGATCCGCGAGAGCCGCCCGATCCGCGCCGCCTCGCCGAGCGAGTGCTCGACGATGTGCCGCGTCGCCTCGTCCCGCGCGTCCTCCGGCGGCTCATCGATGACCGGCATGCGCCTCCTCGACATCCGCGGCGGCCGGATCGACCATCACGTACGAGCGATCGCCGACCGAAAGCCGCACGGAGCCGGGGCCGTCCGTCGCCAGCCACGACTGCACGGCCGCGATCACCTGCACCACGGCCCGTGCCTCGAGCTCCGATCGCACGCGCACCTCCTGGCGGGCCCGGTCGAATGAGATACACGAGCCGCCGAACAGGCTGACCAGGTGGTGGCGGAGACCGCGCGCACCGGTTTCGTCCGGCACCACGACGCGGATCTCGACCATGCGATCCTCCAGGATCGACGTGTCATCGCCGACCGGGCGTTGAGGTCAGCCGGGTGCTGCTCCAACCCGCTGGCTTTGGGGCGGACCGTCCGCGGCACCAAGATGGTTTGGCCGCGTGTGGAACCGCTGCGCCAACCGCTTCGGCGCTGCAGCGGGAGCGTATCACCGGGCGGCCGGTAGACTGAGACCGCGGGGCCAAACCGGACGCCCCAGCCTTCTCCATGACCCTCCGCATCGGCCAGAGCTGCGAGCGCGTCTTCCGCGTCGACGACGCGGCCATCGAAGCATTCGGCGCCGCATCCGGCGACCGCAACCCCATCCACTTCGACGAGGCCGCCGGCGCGGCGAGCCGGTTCGGTGGGCGAGTGGCGCACGGCATGTTGACGGCGGCGTTCATCTCGGCACTGATCGGCAACGAGCTGCCCGGGCCTGGCGCCATCTATCTCTCCCAGCAGCTCCGCTTCCGCGCCCCGGTGCGCCCGGGCGACGACGTCCGCTGCCGGGTCGAGGTGACGGCATGGGACGAGGACCGCAGCCGCGCGACGCTTGCGACCCAGGCCTGGGTTGGCGGCACGCTGGTCGTGGACGGCGAGGCGCGCGTCATCGCTCCGGCATGAGTGTCAGGCACGGCCGCCGGCCAGACCGACGTAGTTCTCGGCGAGCGTGGCCGCCGCCGCCTGCGATCGGATGACGTAGCGCAGCTGGGAGAGCTGTAGGCGCTGGTCGAAGGGGTCGCCGCCGGGCGGGAGGTGCAGCATCGACGTCATCCACCACGAGAAGTGTTGGGCTCGCCAGACACGGCGCAGGCAGGCGTCCGAGTAGCCGTCGAGTCCCGTGCGGCTGCCGGTCTCATACCAGGCGGTGATCGCCTCGGCGAGCACCGCGGCATCCGCGATGGCCAGGTTCAGTCCCTTGGCGCCGGTGGGCGGGACGATGTGCGCGGCGTCGCCCGCCAGGAACAGGCGGCCGTGCTGCATCGGCTCCGCGACGAAGCTGCGCATGCCGGTGACGCCCTTCTCGAGGATCGGCCCCTCCTGCAACGTCCATCCCGGGATGCCGAGCCGGAGGTGCAGCTCCTCCCAGATGCGCTCGTCCGGCCAGAGGGCGATGTCCTCGTCTGGGGCGCACTGCAGGTAGAGCCGGCTCAGGGTCGGCGACCGCAGGCTGAGCAGGGCGAAGCCGCGGTCACTATGGGCGTACACGAGCTCGTCGTTCGACGGCGCAACGTCGGCCAGGATGCCGAGCCAGCCGAACGGATACTCGCGCGCCGACTCGCGCAGCACCCCGCCGGGGATCGAGGGGCGGCAGACGCCGTGGAAGCCGTCGCACCCGGCGACCACGTCGCACTCGAGCTCGTGCGGGCGGCCGTCATGCGTGAACGCGATCACCGGCTGGAGGGTGTCGGTGCCGCGCATGCTGACATTGTCGACCTCGAAGAGGAGCGGGGCGCCCGCTGCGAGCCGCAGCCGGATCAGGTCCTTCACGACCTCGGTCTGCCCGTAGATCACGATCGCAGCGCCCCCGGCGAGGTCGCTGAGCGCGATCCGGTGCCGCTCGCCGCCGAACTGCAGCTCGACGCCATGGTGGACGATGCCCTCGCGACCCAGCCGCTCGCCCGCGCCCGCCGCGGTCAGCAGGTCGACGGTGGGCTGCTCGAGCACGCCGGCCCGGATCCGGTGCTCGACGTGGTCGCGGCTGCGCGCCTCGATCACGATCGACTCGATGCCCTGCACATGCAGGATCTGGGCCAGCGCGAGGCCCGCTGGGCCGGCGCCGACGATGCCAACCTGAGTGCGCATCTCGCCGCAGTATCGCCCGCACACCCACGCAGCGCGACCGCGCCACACGTCCGCGGCCTTTGTTTACCGTCCAAACTGAGCTACCCTTTGGTGTTCGGGCATTGAGCCGTACCGGTTTGGGTCAAGCTGGCGGTGGGACTGGGCGTGGTATCGGCCGGCCGCTGCGTGGTTCCATCGGTTGGGGCGACGCCTGTCACCGATGACAATCCGCGTACTGATCGCCGACGACGAGCCGCCCCTGCTGCGGATGGTGGCCGGCTTCATCCGTGCCCATGACGGCTTCGAGGTGGCGGGGCTCGCGGAGGATGCCGACGAGGCGGCGGACCTCGCAGCCGAGATCCAGCCCGATGTCGCGCTGCTCGACGTGCGCATGCCGGGCGGTGGGATCTCCGCGGCCCGAGCCATCCGCATACGGTCGCCGCGGACGCAGATCGTCGCCCACTCCGCCTACCACGACACCAACCTGGTGCTTGCGATGCTCGAGGCAGGCGCGTCGGGCTACGTCGTGAAGGGCACGCCGCCGGGCGAGATCATCGCCGCACTGGAAGGGGCCGCGAACGGCACGACCACACTCTCCGGCGAGGCGATCGACGGCATGGTCGCCGAGCTCTCCGGCCGGCGCCGCGAGAACCACCGCACCGCCACGCTGGTCAGCAGCCTGCGGCGCGAGATCCGCCGGGTGATCGACCGCGGAGCCGTCACCAGCGAGCTCCAGCCGATCTTCGATCTCGAACGGCTCGAGCCGGTCGGGTACGAGGCGCTGGCGCGGTTTCCCGCCCACGCGACCCGGGACGTGCCCGACTGGTTCGCGGATGCGGGCACCGTCGGTCTGCGCGAGGAGCTCGAGCTGGCGGCGATCGCCGCGGGCATCGACGCGCTGGGCGGCCTCGCTCCCGACGCGTTCCTGGCGGTCAACGCGTCGCCCGAGCTCCTGGGAGAAACCTCGCTCGCCGAGATGATCGCCGCCGCCCCGAACCGGCGGATGGTGCTCGAGGTGACCGAGCACGTCGAGGTGGCCGACTACGACACCCTCGTGTCCGGCCTGGACACGCTGCGCACGTCGGGATGCCGCATCGCGGTCGACGACGCCGGCGCCGGCTACTCCAGCCTCCGTCACATCCTGCGGCTGCGGCCCGACTACATCAAGCTCGACATGACACTCACGCGGGGCATCGACAGCGACGGCGACCGCCGTGCGCTGGCGAGCTCGCTGCTCACGTTCGCGAGCGAGGTCTCGGCCACCGTGATCGCCGAGGGCATCGAGACGCCCGCCGAGCTGGACACACTCCGCGGTCTCGGGGCCACCCTCGGCCAGGGCTTCTTCCTGGCCCGCCCATGCGAGGTTGGAGAGCTCTTCCCGGTCTGACCGCGAAGGCGGGTGCCACGAATCGGGTAGGCGGGCACCGCTCCCGATTACCCGAAAGCGGGGAGGGCGGTCGCGCCGTTTTGGTGAAGAGCGAAACACCCCCGCCGTTGCAGGATGGGCGGCATGAACTTTCCACGATGGGGTCTCGTGGTGGCGGTCGTTTCGGTTCTGGGGCTGGGGACGCTGGGCGCGGGGGCAGCGGCGGCGGCGGCAACAACTCCCCAGGACGGAACTGCTCGGTCAGATCAATGCCGTCCGGGTGGCTCACGGGTTGCGGGCTGTGGCGCCGGCAAGATTGCTCCACGGCGTTGCCCTGGGGCACTCCGACGACATGATCCTGCGCGACTACTTCGGCCACACCAGCCCCTCGGGATGGACGCTGAAAGACCGGCTCATGCACAGCGGCTTTGTCAGGGGCTACATCTGGATGGCCGGCGAGACGCTCGCGTGGGGGCTCGGCCCGACCGCGACGCCTCTGGCCACCGTCCAGGCCTGGTTGCACAGCCCGGAGCATCGGGCGATCCTGCTCTCGCCTTCGTGGCGGCAGGTCGGCATCAGCCGCGCCTGCGGCCACTTCCTCGGCCACGTCGGCGCCTGTGTGTGGACGGCCGACTGGGTCGCGCGCTGGTAGCTACAGACCGGGGCTGGGCACGTACGCGGCGCCGGGCCGACCGCCGATCGCGATGAAGCTGAGCCCGTCGTGCCCGGCGACGGGAAGGCGGGTGGAAGCAGCGTCGACCCGCAGCCACACCCCGGGCTCCAGGGGCACCTCGGCCTCGTCGATGCGCATCGTGCCGGATCCGGCCAGCACGACGTAGACCTCCTCCTGGCCGCTCCCGGACTCGTCGTGCTCGCGTCCTGAGGCGCCCGCGGGGAGGTCGACCTGGTTGACTCCGAAGCCGCTCGGCGGCCAGCGCCACCCGCATCTTCCGGAAGACCCCGAAGGCGGGTTCGACGTCTCCTGCCGCAACGAGCGTGTAGGCCACGCCGCCTACGCTTCGCTTCCGACCATGTCCGCCGCGGCAGCCGCACGGCCCTGACGATGCCCTGGTAGCCGGTGCACCGGCACAGGTTGCCCGCAAGCGCGAGCCGGATCTCCTCGTCGCTCGGATCGGGCGTCCGGTCGAGCAACGCCTTGGCGGAGATGAGCATCCCCGGCGTGCAGAACCCGCACTGCACGCCGCCCTGCTCCAGGAACTGGCGCTGGAGTGGGTGCAGCCCGTGCTCATCGGAGAGCCCCTCGACCGTCACGACGGTGTGGCCCTGCGCCTGCAGCGCGAGGTACGAGCACGAGTTCACCGGGCTGCCGTCCACCAGCATCATGCAGGCGCCGCACTCGGAGTCGTCGCAGCCCTCCTTGCTCCCCGGCAGGCCCAGCTCGGTGCGCACCACCGACAGCAGGCTGCGATGGGGCTCGATTTCGACCGGGTAGTCGGAGCCGTTCACGTTCAGGACGGCGTCGTATCGCATGGCGTCGTTCCTCTCTTCTCTCAGTCGGCGGCGCCGTGAAGCGCCGGACTGGCGGGGATGGGCACCGCTCCGCTGCCGCCCCGCGCGCGGGCGATGGCGGTGGCAATGGTCCGGCGGGCGATCACGGCGGCCATCGCCAGTCGGTAGCCGGACGAAGCGCGGACGTCCGAGATCGGGCTGGCCGCCGCGGCCGCGGCATCTCCCGCCGCACGCACCGCGGCGGCACCGCCGTCGCTCCCGACGAGCGCCGCCTCGGCGGCGGGGACACGCAGGATCGTGGGCGCCAGCGCGGTGATCGCGATGCGAGCCGCGGTGATCCGCGACCCATCCAGCGTGACGGCGCAGGTCGCGCCGACGACCGCGATCTCCATCTGCCGGCGGTACTCCAGGCGGGCGTAGCAGCTGCCGCTGCCGGCCGGCGGGGCGGGCAGCTCGATGGCGACGAGCAACTCGTCGGGCTGGGCGGCCGTACGGCCGGGCCCCGTCAGGAGCTCCTCGAGCGGCAGCCGCCGCTCACCGCCGGCCGAGACGAGCACCGCGGCGGCGGCGAAGCACATGAGCGGGCCGCCGGTCTCCATCGCCGGCGACGCGTTCATGACGTTGCCGCCGATCGTCCCGACGTGGCGGGTGGCGTGGCTGCCGACGATGGCCGAGGCATCCGCGAGCGCGGTGAACCGCTCACGCACGAGCGGGTGCTCGACCAGATCGGTGTGGCTGGCCAGCGCTCCGATGCGCAGGCCGCCGCCGGCCTGCTCGGCGATCCCGCGCAGCTCCTCCAGCTCGTGGATTGCGACCAGGGAGTCGGGGAGCGGCGTCTTGCCCTGGCGGGCGCCGACGACCAGGTCGGTACCGCCGGCGATCGGCCGGGCACCCGCCCGGACGGCTGCCAGGGCCTCGTCGAGCGTTGCGGCCGCGGCATAGGTCGTGGTCATTCCCGCACCGCCTCCCAGACGCGCAGCGGCGTCATCGGCAGCTGGTGCACCCGCCGGCCCGTCACCTTCGCGATCGCGTTGCCGACGGCACCGGGCGTCGGCACGCACGGCGGCTCCGCGACCGCCTTGGCGCCGTTCGGGCCGGCGTTGGGGTCGGGCGCGCCCACCCAGTCGACCTGGATCGCGGGGACATCCGCGGCCGTCTGCAGCTTGTAGTCGAGCAGGTACGGGTTCAGGTTGCGGCCGTCCTCGGAGATCTGAGAGCCCTCCGAGAGCGCCATGCCGATGCCCATCGCGACACCGCCCTCGACCTGTCCGTCGGCGCCGATGCGGTTGAGCACCCGGCCCGAGTCGTGCGCCGCGGCGACCTCGAGCACACGCACGACGCCGGTCGCCCGGTCGACCTTGCAGCGCACCGCGTGGGTCATGAACGTCGGGGCGAGAAAGGACTCCATGCCCAACCGCCCGGTGCATCCCGAGGCGTCGCAGTCGGGCAGCGGCGCGGGCGATCCCGATCCGCGGCCCAGGAGCAGCTTGTCGCCCGCCGCCTTCTCGGCCAGCTCCGAGATGTCCACGCCGGTCGTCGGGGAGCCCTTCACCTGCACCCGGCCGTCGACCAGTTCCAGGTCGGCCCGGGCCGCCTCCAGGACATCCTCGGCCAGCTCGAGCAGCTGGTCGCGGACGTCGATCGCCGCCTGCACGACCGCCCGGCCGTTGTTGAAGGTCGTCTGCGAGCCGGACGCGCCGGCATCCCACGGCCCGGCGTCGGTGTCCTGATAGACGACCGTGAACTGCTGCGGCTGCATCCCGAGCACCTCGGCCGCCAGGAGCGGGAGGGCCATCACCGAGCCGGTGCCGCACTCCTGGGCGCCCGTGACGATCGTGCCCGAGCCGTCGCCGTGCAGCTTGACGTGGGCGCCCGAGGGCATCGCGAACGACGGCCACCAGCCGCACGCCACCCCGATCGCCTCATCGTCGGGGAGCTCGCGGCCGTAGCCGATCATCTCGACCGCGCGCTCCAGCGCCTCGGCCGCGGCAATCGGGGTGAACACCTGCCGGGTCGCGCTCTCGTCGCCCTCGTGCACGATGTTGCGGCGGCGCAGCTCGACCGGATCGAGGCCGACCGCCTCGGCGACGACGTCCATGTGCTGTTCGAGCGCCCAGCACGCCTGCGGGGCGGTCGGCGCCCGCACCGACCCCGAGGGAGTCGTGTTCGTGTAGGCGAGGTGCGCGTCGATCGAGACGTGCGGGATGCGGTAGGGGCCAACGGCCATCATCGCCGCCATCTGGGGGAAGAACGGTGCGTCGGCGGCGTAGGCGCCGTTGTCGAGCACGAGGTGCCCCCGCCGAGCCACGAGCGTCCCGTCGTTCATCACGCCGGTCTCGAGCTCGAGCACCTGGCCCTCGCGGCGGTGGTCGGGCGCGAGGAACTCCTCGCGGCGGGTGAACACCAGGCGCACAGGCCGGTTGGCGGCCCGCGCCAGCGCCGCCACGTGCGCCTCGAAGTGGAACTCGCACTTGCCGCCGAACCCGCCGCCGAGGTGCGGCACGATGACCCGCACGTCGGCCTCGGACAGCTCCAGCGTCGTGGCGACCCCGGAGCGGGCGATGAACGGCACCTGCGTCGACGACCACACCGTCACCTTGTCGCCCTGCCATTCGGCGACGATCGCCCGGGGCTCGATCGGCACGGCGTGCGACATGTCAGCCACGTACCGCTCCTTGACGACCACGTCGGCATCGGCCAGCCCGGCCTCGATATCGCCCTTGACGATCGTCGAGCGCGAGCAGTCGTTGCCGTCTCGCACCAGGTCATCGTTCGCCTCATAGCCGTCCCAGCCCGAGTGCACCAGCACCGCGCCGGCGAGCAGCGCCTGCTCGGAGTCGCGGACGACGGGCAGCGGCTCGTACTCGACCTCGATCAGCTCGACCGCGCGGTCGGCGATCTCGGGTGTGAGCGCCGCGACCGCCGCGATGACCTCGCCCTCGAAGCGGACGACATCGCGGGCAAACAGCGTGCGATCCTCGACGAAGCCGCCGTAGCGCACGTCCGGCACGTCGTCCTGGGTGAGGACCGCGAACACACCGGGGAGCGCGCGCGCGCGGGTCGTGTCCACCGACACCAGGCGCGCGTGGGCGTGGTCGGAGTACCGGAAACGGGCGTGCAGCATCCCCGTACGGGTGAGGTCGGCCGTGTACCGCCCCAGTCCCGTGACCTTGTCCTTCCCGTCCTGGCGGATGAACGCCTCGGGCTGCTTCTCGACGATTGCCACGCGCATTCCCCTCCCCGCATCGACTGCCGCACCGATACTACCGACCCGGGATGGCTGCGGGACTCACGTTCGCACTGGTGCGGCCGATTACCTGTCTGTGCCCCGTATGAACTCGAAGAAGATGCTCGAGACGGCCGTTGCCGTGCTCGCGCTCCTGCCGACCGAGGTCGAAGTGCTGTCCGAGGACGGCGGCGCCGTCACGCTCGAGGTCACCGGTCACGACGGCGAGACCATCCATGCACTGGCGCCCCTCAAACTTGTCCGTGTCGGTCTCCCGCTGCACCTGCGAGACCGCGACGAGCACGGCGCGGGGCACGACATTCACATGCGTGTCGTCGACCTTTTCTACGAGTCCGAGCAGACCGTGACGCTGCACCTCGAGGTCGAGCGCGTACGCCGCCGCAGCGGTCGCCGCACCTCGCCGCGCGCCCGCATGAGCGAACACGCCCTCGTGGGTGTGCTCTACTCACGCAAGGTCAGCAGCGAGTCCGAATTCGACGTCCATCTCACCGACCTGTCCGCCGACGGCCTCGCCTTCGTCACCGATGAGCCCATCATGGCGGGCGATCTGCTGACGGTGATGCCGACCATCGACCGCAAGCTGGCACGCCTGCGCGTCCGCGTCCTGCACACCGCCTCGGCTCACTACGGCCGCCGCCGCGTCGGCTGCGAGGTCCTCTCGGTCGCAGGATCCGAGCGGGCCCGGCTCGCGGTGCTGGCGACGATGGCCGCGACCACCGACTCCCACTCCGAGCGTTTGACCGCGCGCACGGCCTGACCGACGCAGGACCCACGGGGATCCGCGAGCGCCTCGCGCGGCTCACAGCCACTTGGCAACGGCGGTGGGCGTCGAGGATGCCATGCAGGCCGATCGGCTTGGCATGCAGCCCCAGTCGCGCCCACGTGGTCGGCCATCATCGCCATGCGCTCGTGCATCGAGCCCACCACCCGTAGCTCGGTCAGTACCGAGTGGGCGATCTCGGCCTCCACGAGACCCTGGGGACCGAGCTCGCCGACGAGGCTCAGGTACTCCGGCCGGGCACCGGGGTTCGAGCAGAGCCGCAGTGCGCACCGGGAGGAGACGCAGACAGTGCGCACCGGGGCAGTATCCGGCGCGGGACGCCCGGACACAGCCGGCGCGTACCGGCTGTATGCGAGCAGTGATCTGGAGCCTGGTTGCCTGCTCGATCGTCTGCGGGTGCAACTCGTCGAGCGCCGCGTCGAGCTCTCGGTCTCACGGTGGCACCGCTGTCGAGAACACCGGCCCTCGCTCGGCCAACGGCATGATCGTGGATGCCGCGTCCGCGCATGCTGTGGGCGCCGTCAGCGCGAACGACTCCATCACTGCCGCCGTGTCCGACGGCTCCGGCGGCTGGTTCATCGCCGGTTCGTTCACACGGGTGGACGGACATCCGCGGGCAAGCGTCGCACACGTGCGCGCCGATGGGAGTCTCGACACCGGATGGCAGGGGCCGGACATCGGGCCGCCCGCCGCCCTGACGTTCCTGTCGCTGGCGCGCTCGGGCACACGGCTGCTGCTCGCGGGCGGATTCAGCCTCGAGGGGCGCCGCCCCGGCGTCGTGGCACTGCGGGCGGCGGATGGATCGCTCGACCCCGCCTGGGCGACGCCACCGGTGTGCTTCGATGGAGCCTGGGCGGTACGGGCCGACGCCGGCCGGGCCTGGGTGGCGACCGCGTGCGCGGCCCCGCCCTGCATCGTGGCCGTGTCCGGAGCCACCGGGCACTCGATCGCCTGGTCGCCGGGTGTCGCCACCGTCGGCGAGACCGGCTGCGTCAACGACATCGCCTTCGGGGGGTATGCCGTGTTCTTCACCGGTGGCTTCACCGCGGTCGGCGGCGTCCCGCGAGAGGGGATTGCGGCGGCGGATGCATCGAACGGGCGCGTCCTCGCGGCGTTCGCCCCATCGGGATCGTGTGCCCAAGGAGGCCACGCGATTGCGGTCGCGCGCGGCCGGGTGTTCGTCGGTGGCGACGCCTGCCCCATCGCGGCCTTCGCCTCCACGAGCGGCCGCCAGTTGTGGGCCGTCGCAAGACGCGGCGGCGCATCGACGAACGCGCTGCTCGCCATCTCCGGCCGCGTCTACGTCGGCGGCGCGTTCACGAGGCTTGGGGGCGTGGTCGCACACGGCCTCGTCGGCCTCGACGCGCGCACCGGGCACGCCGTCGCGACATGGCATCTCCCGCCGAGCACCGACGTGTACGCGCTCGCTCCCTCGAGCGGACGCATCCTGGTCGGCGCCAACTAGTCTCCGCCGACGATGGCGACGCATCCAACCGCCGCAGCGGGCTTCGACCGCGCCGCCGATGCCTACGAGCGCGGCCGCCCGGGATACCCGCCTGAGGCCGTCGCCCACATGGCGGCGGAGCTCCGCCTCGGGCCCGGCGCAACCGTCCTCGACCTGGCCGCGGGCACCGGCAAGCTGACCCGGATGCTGACCGCGACCGGCGCGAGGGTCATCGCGGTCGAACCGGTCGAGGGGATGCGCCGGGTGCTCGTGTCCGCGCTCCCCGGCCTCGAGGTGCTCGACGGCACCGCAGAGGCGATCCCCGTGGCCGACGGCGCGGTCGACGCTGTGACCGTGGCGCAGGCGTTTCACTGGTTCGACGCCGAGCACGCGCTCGCCGACATCCACCGCGCGCTGCGCCCCGGCGGCGGCCTGGGCCTGATCTGGAACATGTTCGACACGTCGGTCGACTGGGTGGCGGCGCTCCAGGCCCTCGTGCACGTGCAACGCCGCGGCGAGCCGCAGTACGGCCGGTCGGGCTGGCGCGCGACGGTCGAGGCCTCTGCGCTTTACGGGCCGATCGCCGAGCGCACGTTTGGCCTGATCCACGAGCTCGACACCGACGGCCTGGTGGCGAGGATCGGCTCGATCAGCTACATCGCAACCATGCCGGAGGCGGCCCGCGACCAGCTCTTCGACGATGTCCGGGCGCTGGTTTCGGACGTCCCCAAGCCGCTGCGGCTGCCGTACCGCACCGATACGTTCATCACCCGCCGCCTCTGACCGGTCCGCCGGGGACGCGCGTGCGGCGGGCGGGCGTATACCGTCCAGGGTGAGAATGCACGCGTTCAGCGACGGGGAGTTGGTCGGCCGGGCCCGGCATGGCTCGTCCGATGCCGCGGCGGAGCTGTTCAGCCGCCATTGGCCGGCCGCGTGGCGGGTGGCGTACGCGGTCACGGGCCGCCGCGACATGGCCGAGGATGTCGCCCAGGACGCGTTCGAGCGCGCCTTCGCGGCGCTCGCGCGGTTCGACCGGGGGCGCCCGTTCGCCCCGTGGTTGCACCGGATCGTCGTCAACCGCTCGCTCGACCTGCTGCGCAGCGAGCGGCGGCTCGTCGGCCCCGAGGGCCTCGACCGGATCGAGGGCCAGTGGCGCGATCAGGACGGCGAGGATCGGCTGCTGCTGGCAGCCGTCTCGGTGCTCTCACCCCAGCGCCGCGTCGTGATCGTGCTCCGCTACGGCCTGGGCTACTCGCCGGCGGCGATCGCGGGGCTTCTGGAGTTGCCGGTCGGAACCGTGCACTCGCGCCTGGCGCGTGCCCTCGACGACCTGCGAAACCACGAACGGGAGCGGGATGCCGGACGAGCTTGAGGAACGGCTGGAGCGCGCGCTTCACGCGATCCCACCCGCCGGCGAGGATGCCACCGGCCGGGCACAGCGGGCGGCGCTCGCCGCCCTGCCGCCGGCGGCCGAGACACGGCGGCGGCGCAGACGGCGGCTGCTGGTGCCGGCGGCTGCGTGCACGGTCGCATTCGTGTTCGGCGGCGTCACGCTGGCGGCGAGCGGCGGCCACCTGCCGCTGGTGGGGCCGTCGCCAAAACACCACCACCCGAGGCGCCTCGTCGTGCCGCCACGTCACACGGCCCCGGTCCTGCCCCGCGGCGCGATCGCATTCTCGGCGACGGCCGATGGACGCGCATGGCTCGCCACAAGCGCCGGGGCGTCGCTGCACGGCCGCCCGCTGTCGGCCCTGACCGTGAGCCCCGGAGCGGTCTACCTGCTGGAGGCGAAGGGCGGCACGCTGCAGGCCGTGCACATCCCCGACTTCCGCACGGCGTTCACTCGCGGCGTCAACGGCGCCGCCGAGGCCGCCGCCTGGGCGCCCGCCGGGATCAGGATCGCCTATGTCGTTCGCGCGGACTCGGGCAACCGCCTCTACGACATGTACGGAAACGGCACCCACAACCATCTGGTCGCCGCCCACACCAACGGTCAGGCGCCGAGCTGGCGCTGGGACTCGCTCGCCTTCGCCTACGTCCGGGCGGACGGCACGGTCATGCTGCACAGCCCCACGAGCGGAGCGACCTCTGCCCTTCCCCGCGGATGCGGCATCCGCCGTCCTGCCGCCGTGGCCTTCGCCCCCTTCGGCGGCCTGCTCGCGATCGCCGACCGGTCCGGCCGCGTGCGGGTCGTCGACACGCTGCACCACAGCCGGGGGCTGTGCGTCTCCGCGAACATGCCGGGGGTCCCGAAGATCGCCTGGCTGCAACCGCGCCAGCTCCTGATCGGCGCCGGCACGACGATCACCCGCTACGTCGTGAACGGCGCGGCCGGCGGCGTGGACGTGACGAATGTGCCCGGCCGTGTGGCCGGTCTGGCCGCGGCTCCCGGAGGCCGCCGGATCGCCCTGGCCCTGCGCGACGCCGAAGGCAGGATCCGGGTCGTCGAGGCACGGACGCCCCGCTTCAGCGAGGCGTCCTCACCGCTGCAGGTGAGCCGGCCCCTGCTCGAGCTCAGCCGGGTCACCGGCCGGGTCGCCCTCACCTGGCAGTGAATAATTGGGGCCTGGCCCGAATTATTCAGGCATGGAAGGTGACGCCCCGGGTCAGGGCCACCAGGATCGAGGCCTTGAGCTTGCTGGCGTGGGTGCCGGCGTCGGCCCACCAGCCGGGCAGGATGTCGAACGCCATCTCGCCGGCGGCGATGTAGGCGTTGTTGACGTCCGTGATCTCGAGCTCGCCTCGCTCCGACGGCTCGAGGCCGGCGACGATGTCGAACACGCGCCCGTCGTACATGTAGCAGCCCGTCACGGCCAGGTCGCTCGCCGGCACGGAGGGCTTCTCGGCGATCGCACTGACACGGTCGCCGGCGACGCTGGCGACACCGAACCGGCGTGCATCCTCGACCTGTTTCAGCAGGATGCGGGCGCCCACGGGCTCACGCCGGAAGGCGTCGATGTAGCTGCTCAGATCGTCCTGGTAGACCTGGTCGCCGAGGATCACGACGAGCGGCCCGCCGCCGACGAGACCGCGCGCCTGGGCCAGCGCGTCGGCGATGCCCGCCTCGCCCTCCTGGTGGGCGTATGCGATCGACACGCCCAGGTTGGCCCCGTCCCCGAGCAGCTCGCGGATCTGGTCACCGTGGCGGCCGACGACAACCACCAGATCGGTCACACCCGCCTGTGCCAGCGTGCGGACGGGGAAGTGGATCATCGGCTCGTCGAACAGGTCGAGCACGTGCTTGTTCACCACAGTCGTCATCGGCGCGAGCCGCGTCCCCAGACCGCCCGCCAGCACCACTCCCTTCACCGCTCCTCCTCCAGATAGCGTCGAACCGACCCGCGCCAGTCTGCCAGAGGCACGCCGAGCGCGCGCGCCCGGCCCAGGTCGAGCACGCTCGAAGGCGGCCGCGGCGCGGGGGCGCCGAATTCGGCCGACGAGATCCGCTCGACCTGGTGTCCGACGACGGCCTCGGCCAGATCGGCCCAGGTGCACGGCTCGCCGTCGCCCGTGACGTGGACGATTCCGGTGGATTCCCGGCCGATCAGGTGCACGAGCGCAGCGGCGAGGTCGCCGGCCCACGTTGGGCGGCCGCGCTGGTCGTCCACCACCCGCAGCCGTCTGCCGGCGGCCTCGGCGGCCAGGATCGAGCGGATGAAGTTGCGGCCGGCGCCGTACACCCACGACGTGCGGACGACCAGGTTGCCAGGCCGTTCGAGGACCGAGCGTTCGGCCGCGAGCTTCGAGCGACCGTAGGCGCTCACCGGCCCGGTCGGGTCGTCCTCACGGTAGGCCCGGTCGGCGCGGCCGTCGAACACGTAGTCGGTCGAGAGCAGGATCACGCGCGCGCCGCTCGCGACGACGTTCGCGGCTCCGGCGGCGTTGACGGCGAAGGCCGCTTCGGGGTCGCGCTCGCAGCCGTCGACATCGGTCATCGCCGCGGTGTGGATGACCACGTCGCCCATCACGGACGGCCGACCGCACCGCGCTCGCCTCGGACACGTCGAGGTCGGCCCGCGCGAGGAAGGTCGCGCCGGGCAGGCGGTCGCGGAGAGCGCGACCCACCTGGCCACCCGCGCCGGTTACGAGAACGCGGGAATCAGATCCCACTCGAGCGCCGGGTTGGAGGCGTCACGCTCGCTCACGACCGGGGCGTCGTCGAGCTGCCAGGCGATGCCGAGCGTGGGGTCGTCCCAGGCCACGCCGTTCTCGTCGGCGGGGTCGTACTCCCGCGTCACCCAGTAGATCAGGTCGATCTCGGTCAGGGCCAGGTAGCCGTGGGCGACGCCGGACGGGACATACACCACCGTCGGGGTGTGGCCGTCGAGCACGAAGGTGTGGGTGACCGGCGCCGCGCCGCGGGTACGCAGGTCGGCCAGCCCGACCTGGGCGCGGCCGGACACGAGGTACCACAGGTCGGCCTGGTGGCGGTGATAGTGCAGGCCGCGCAGGACGCCGGCCGCCGAGCGCGAGTGGTTGGACTGGACGAGCGGCTCGGGCACCGCCGCGGTGCGAAACACCTCGACGAAGCGGCCGCGGGCATCCGCGTGCACCTGCGGCCGCCAGATGCGCACGCCCTCGATGGGGCTGGGCACGGACTCAGTCGGCATACAGCCCCTCGGCCTCGGGCACGAGCGTGCGCCACCAGTCGGCGTGATCGCGGTACCAGGCGACCGTCTCGGCGACGGCCTGCTCGAGGCTGTGGGTGGCGCTCCACCCGAGCGCCGCGATGCGATCGGTGCTGACCGCGTAGCGGCGGTCGTGCTGGGGGCGGTCGTACTCGCTCAGGTAGACGGCGTCCTCGCCGCTGCCGGCGGCCCGGGCCACCATCCGCGCGATCTCGACGTTCGGCACGGCCTCGCCGGCCGGGCCGACGTTGTAGGCAGCGCCCCGCTCGCCGCGCTCGGCCAGGGCGCGCAGGCCGGAGACGGCGTCGGAGACGAACATCCAGTCGCGCACCTGCTGGCCGTCACCCCACACCGGCAGCCGCTCGCCGCGCAGCGCACGGGTCGCCCAGCGCGGCACGGCTTTCTCGGGGTGCTGCCACGGCCCGATGCAGTTCGTCGCCCGGGCGATCACCACGTCGAGGCGGTCGGAGTACGAGTGAGCGAGATCGTCCGCGAGCGCCTTAGAGCGCGCGTAGGCGCTCGTGGCCAGGCCCTCGCCCTGCAGCTTCTGGTGCTCGCCGAACGGCGCTCCCGGGCAGGGGCCGTAGACCTCGTCCGTGGACATGTGGACGACCCGGGAGACTCCGGCGGCGACCGCCGCGTCGAGCACGCTGCGGGTACCGTCGACATTGGCGTGGAAGAACGTCTCGGCGGCGCCCTCGCTGCGGGTGACGTGCGTCTCGGCGGCGAAGTGCACGATCAGCGCAGGCTGCTCACGCCGGACGAGGTCTCCCAGCTCCGGGCTCGCGACGTCGGTGCGCACGGTCTCGACCAGGCCCGGCCCGACCTCGGCCAGGCGGCGCTGGTCGCCGGCGTAGGTGTCGAGGTCGACGTTCAGCACCTCGGTCCCGTCGGCCGCCAGGGCTCGCACGAACGCCGAGCCGATGAACCCCAGGCCGCCCGTGACGAGCACCCGGCCGCTCACGCCGCCGCCCCGCGGTTGTGGTCGGCGGCCGCCTCCTCGATGGCGGGCTCGGCATACGGAGAGAGCGCCGCATGGGCTTGGGCGCGGAAGCGAGCCGCATCGTCGTCGTCGTAGCCCGGCAGAACCCGGGCGAGCGCCGACCGGGCCAGATATGTGGCGGCCGTCAGCGCCTGCACGGTGCGCTCTCCGGCGCGGCCGTGGTGCTTGCGGGCATAGATCCCGCGGCTGCGCGCGTGCTGGTAGATGCGCCGGCTCGGCACGGCGGCGGTGGAGGAGTTCTCGTGGTGGACGAGCCCGGCCGGGGGAAAGAACGCGATCTCCCAACCACGGTCGCGCAGCCGGCGGCACAGATCCACGTCCTCGAGGTACATGTAGAAGCCCTCGTCCAGGCCGCCTGCCTGCTCGAGCGCGTCCCGCCGCACCATCATCGCCGCGCCGTGGATCCAGTCGACCCGGCGGATGCGGTCGCCGCCCGACATGACCCAGCCGGCCCGCTGGAGCGTGGCGGTCGTCACGGCCACCCTCGCCGGGGTCGGGAAGTGAAACGCGGAGGGCTGCACGCGGCCGTCGCCGTGGCGCAGCCGCGGGCCGGCCGCGGCCACGATGGTGTTCTGGTCCAGGAACCTGCGCAGCCGGTCGATGCAGCCCGGGTCGAGCACGGTGTCGTCGTTCAGGATGAAGACGTAGCGGCCGACCGCCCTGGCGCAGACGAGGTTGTGGTTCGCGCCGAAGCCCCGCCGCAGCCCGCCGGCGATCACGTCCACGGCCGGGTGCGAGTCGGCGACCGCTCCGGCAATGCCGACAGCGTTGTCCACGACGATCGTCTGCACCGAGCTGTCACCGGCCGCGGCCGGGAGCGAGTCGAGGCAGTCCCGCAGGAACGCCACGTCGCCACTGGAGACGATCGAGACGGTCACGTCGAAGCTGGAATCGGCCACGCCGGGAGGATATGCCCTGTGCGCCAAAAGGGGTCTGACCCCGTTTGGCGCACCACCACCAGCCGCCAGGGTGGATGCATAATCGGTGCCAGGCACCGTGTATTCACGGCCGCAGGCCGTGGACGCGGAAGGTCGACAAGACCGCCAGGAAGGGGACATCACTCGTCCCCGAACGGTTTGTCTCGGGGACGAGAGGTGTCCCCACCCCAGCCACCACGCCGCGAGAAACCACCAACCCCCGAGGGCGAGAACGGTCACAACACCACGCACCACGGTCCGCCCAACCACCCCGCCAAGGTGGATGAATATTTCGTGCCTGGCACCGGTTATTCATGCTGCGGGGCAAGGGCGAGAGCGGTCAGAGCACCACCCTCTCCCGCTGTGCTGGAATACACCCGTGGACTGTCTGTTCTGCAAGATCGTCGCGGGTGAGCTGCCCTCGACTCGGGTCCATGAGGACGACCGCGTGATCGCGATCATGGACGTCTTCCCGGCCACCCGCGGCCACGTGCTCGTGATCCCGCGCGCCCACGCGGCCGACGTGCATGAGGTCTCCGAGGAGGATCTCGCCGCGGCGGCAGCGGTCGCCAAGCGCCTGGCCGGCCGGGCGATGGGCGGCCTCGGCGCCGACGGCGTCACCATCATGCAGTCAAACGGCGCGGCGGCCTGGCAGACCGTTTTCCACTACCACGTGCACGTCATCCCCCGCTACCAAAACGACCCACTGGTGCTGCCGTGGCGCCCGGGCGAAGCTCCGGCCGATCCCGGGGAGCTAGCGGATATAAGCCGCTCTTATTTTACCGATTAGCCCGGCTTGGGTAGCATGAGAGCGTGTGGACGACCTTCCCGTGCGTGCGGACGTGCTCGTGATCGGCAGCGGCGGCGCCGGTCTGGCGGCCGCATGGGCGGCCGCCGGCGCGGGTGCCGAGGTGGCGCTCGTGACCAAGGGATCGCGCGCGTCGTGCAACACGGGCATGGCGCACGGCGGCATCCAGGCGGCCGTGGACTCAGAGGATTCGCCGGAGCGGCACGCGCAGGATGTGCTCACCTCGTCGCACGGCACCGCCGACCCCGGGCTCGTGTCGGTGCTGACCTCGGAGGCACCGGATGCGATCGCCTGGCTCGAGTCCATCGGCGTCGAATTCTCGCGCGACCACGGCGGCTACCGGCTGGCCCGCTGCGGCGGGGCCAGCGTGCCCCGGCTGCTCCAGGTCAGCGACCGCACCGGCCACGCCATCGCCAAGGCACTGCGGGCCGAGCTCGACCGCTGCGGCATCGCCATCCACGACCACACCGCGCTGACCGGCCTCGAGCGGCCCAACGGCCATTTCGCCGCCACGCTTCACCGCGGCGACGACGTCCACCGGCTCGATGCCGGCGCGGTCGTCCTCGCGGCCGGCGGCCGCTGTTACGCCGAGGCTCGCACGGCCGGCGTCCTCACGACCAACCAGCCCGGCTCGACCGGAGAGGCGACCGCCCTCGCCCGCGATCTCGGCGCCGAGGTGCGCGACTATGACGCCCTCCAGCACCATCCCACCGGCGGCTCCTGGCCGCCCCCGCTGCAGGGCTTCTCGATCCCCGAGACGTGCCGCAGCTACGGGGCGACATTGCTCAACGCCCAGGGCGAGCGTTTCGTCGACGAGCTGGCGCCGCGCGACACGGTGGCGGCCGCCATCGTGCGCGAATGCGAGGAAGGCCGCGGCCTGCAGACGCCCGACGGACGCCCCGCGGTACACCTCGACACGACCCTGATCGATCCCGAGATCGCCGCCGCGGTGATCCCGACGATGCTGCGCCGCTACCGCGCCGCCGGCGTCGACCCGCTCGCCGAGCCGATCATGACCTACCCGGTGCTGCACTACCAAAACGGCGGCCTGCGCATCGACCACGACGGCCGGACGACCGTTGACGGGCTGTTCGCCGCCGGCGAGATCACCGGCGGCGTGCACGGTCGCAACCGGATGATGGGCAACTCCCTGCTCGACTGCGTCGTGTTCGGGCGCCGGGCCGGACGGGCGGCGGCGGCATGAGCACCGCCACCGTCACCGACCTGCAGAAGGCGGTCGAGGAGGTCGGCGCCCACCTGTACGTGTGGTCGCTCAAGGACATCCCCCAGGACCTGCGCGACGCGCTGCGAGACGCGATGGAGCGCGAGACGCACAAGGTCGGCAAGCGCATTCTCGAGACGATCAACACCAACGTCTCGGTGGCCGACGAGCGGCGGCAACCTGGTGTGCCAGGACACGGGCATCGCCGTCTTCTACGTCCGCGTCGGCGAGCAGTTCCCGCTCCACCCGGTGCGGATCGAGGCCTGCCTGCGCGACGGCACCCGGCGCGCGACGCTCGAGCATCCGCTGCGCTCCAACACCGTGCACACCCTGACGCGGAAGTCGACGGGCGACAACACCGGCCACCGCATCCCGCACATCCATTGGGAGTTCGTCCCCGACTGGGACGGCCTCGACGTGAAATGCGTCCCCAAGGGCTCGGGGTCGGAGAACATGAGCTTTCTGAAGATGCTCGTGCCCGCCGACGGCGTGAAGGCGATCAAGCGCTTCGTGATCGACTCGATCGTGGACGCCGGCGGCAAGCCGTGCCCGCCCGGGATCGTGGGCGTCGGCATCGGCGGATCGGCCGATCTGGCGATGCACCTCGCCAAGGAGGCGATCGCGCGCCCGGTCGGCACGCAGAACGCCGATCCCGACGTGGCCGAGCTCGAGACAGACCTCTTCGCGCTCCTCAACGAGACCGGCATCGGGCCGATGGGCCTCGGCGGCGACACGACCGTGCTCGCCGTGCACGTCGAGCAGGCCCACACCCACATCACGCTCAACCCCGTCGCCGTCAACTACCAGTGCTGGGCGGCCCGCCGCGCCAGCGCCCACGTCACCGCCGCGGGCGCCGTCGAGTACGACCGGGAGGCGTGACCGTGGCCCACCACGAGATCCCCTTCCCGACCGACGAGGCCTCCGTGCGCGAGCTGCGCGCCGGCGACACCGTGACCCTCCAGGGCGAGGTGATCGGGATTCGCGACGCCACTCAGATCCGGATCTTCGACCAGGGCCAGGCGCCCCCGTTCTCGCTGAACGGAGCGGCCCTGTTGCACACCGCGCCCAACGTGCGCAAGCTCGCGGACGGCTCGTACGAGCCGATGTGCATCGGCACCACCACGTCGGCCCGCATGAGCCGGTTCACCGAGGGCCTGATCCGCGACCACGGCGCCCGCGCGATCATGGGCAAGGGCGGCCTGCTGCCCGAGGCGCTCGGGCCGCTGCGCGAGCACGGCGGGGTCTACCTGGCCATCGTCGGGGGCGCCGCCGCGCTCGAGACGACCCAGATCGAGAGCATCGCCCAGGTCGAGTGGGAAGACCTGATGCCGGAGTGCCTGTGGCGCTTCAAGGTGCGCGACTTCGGCCCGCTGATCGTGGGCATGGACAGCCACGGAGAGAGCCTGTACGAGAACGTCCAGGTCGAGGCGCACAAGCGGCTCGACAATTCGATCTACGCGAGGTTGTAGACATGGTCGAGGAGTTTCTGGGACTGCCGATGCGCCCCTCCAAGCCGCGCGAGCGGGGGTGGACGCACGTGATCGACAAGGGCATGAGCCTGCCCGAGGTGCAGGGGCTGATCGACACCGCCGGCGACTACGTGGACATCGTCAAGATGGGCTGGGGCACGTCGTATGTGACCCAGAACCTGGCCGAGAAGATCCGCGTCTACCAGTCGGCCGGGATCCCGGTCATGTGCGGCGGAACGCTGCTCGAGGCCGCCATCGCCCGCGGCCGCGTGGAGGAGTTCAAGCGCTGGACGCTCGGATTCGGCTTCACGCACGTCGAGGTCTCCGACGGCACGATCCAGATCGAGCGCGACTCCAAGCTCGAGCTGATCTCGGCGCTCGCCGAGGAGTTCGTCGTGCTGTCCGAGGTCGGCTCCAAGGATGCCGAGTGCGTGTTCGCCCCCTACCAGTGGGTGGCGTGGATCAAGGAGGAGATCGAGGCCGGCGCGTCCAAGGTGATCACCGAGGCCCGCGAGGGCGGCACGGCGGGGATCTTCCGCGGCAGCGGCGAGGTGCGCTCGGGCCTGATCGACGAGATCGTGCACGAGGTGCCGGCCGACAACCTGCTCTTCGAGGCGCCGCAGAAGGACCAGCAGGCGTGGTTCATCCGCCATCTCGGCCCCGAGGTCAATCTCGGCAACATCCCACCCGACGAGGTCATCCCGCTCGAGACGCTGCGGCTGGGGCTGCGGTCCGACACGATGGCCGACCTCCTGCTGCGCGATCTCCCCGTCCCCGGAGCATGAGCGCAGTTCTCCCCATCACCGCGGCCGAGGCCGCCGACCTGTCCGACGAGTTCGAGGAGCGCACGGCCGAAGATGTCATGCGCTGGACGGCCGAGCGCTTCGGCGGCCGGGCGGTCCTGACCTGCTCGTGGCAGAAGCAGAGTTCGGTGCTCGTGCACATGCTGTCCGAGGTGGCGCCGGAGCTGCGGGTGGTGGAGTTCGACACGGGCCTCTTGTTCCCCGAGACCTACGAGACGCGGCGGCAGCTGATCGAGCGCTACCCGATCAATTTCGAGCGCATCGAGCCTGAGCTGAACGTCGAGCAGCAGGCGGCCGTCCACGGAGAACGGCTCTGGGAGCGGGATCCCGACGCGTGCTGCGGCATGCGGAAGGTCGCGCCGCTCGAGCGTGCGCTCGAGGGGATGGACGCCTGGATCACGGGAATTCGGCGCGACCAGTCGACAAGCCGGCAAAACGCACGCAAAATCGAATTGGACGAACGTCGCGGCGTCGTCAAGGTCCAACCCTTGGCGGATTGGACCAGTCGCGATGTATGGCGCTATATCTGGAGACACGGCATTCCCTACAACACCCTGCACGACCACGGCTATCCGTCGATCGGGTGCATGCCGTGCACGACGTCGGTGAACGGCGCGCAGCCTGACGAGCGCGCGGGACGCTGGCGGGGTACGGGCAAGATCGAGTGCGGCCTTCACGGCCGCTGACAGCTACAACTTCAAACCTGAATTCGACCCTCAGGGAAAGGAACGAGCAGCGTGCACGAGAACTCCACAGGCTTCACCCTCTGGTTCACCGGTCTCTCCGGTTCCGGCAAGACGACCATCGCCCGCATCATCGGGCCCGAGATCGAGCGCCGCGGCGTGCTGGTCGACCACCTCGACGGTGACGTCGTGCGCACGCACCTCAGCAAGGGCCTCGGCTTCTCCCGTGAGGACCGCGACGCGAACATCCTGCGCATCGGCTTCGTGTCCCGCCTCCTGACCCGGCATGGCGCCGGCGTGATCGTGGCGGCCATCTCGCCGTACGCCGAGACCCGCGACATGGTGCGCGAGATGATCCTGCCCGTCGGCCGCTTCGTCGAGGTGTACGTCGCAACCTCCCTCGAGGAGTGCGCGCGGCGCGATGTCAAGGGCCTCTACGCCAAGGCGTTCTCCGGCGAGATCAAGGAGTTCACCGGCGTCAGCGATCCGTACGAGGCGCCGGAGCAGGCCGAGATCGTCGTTCAGACCGAGGGCCGCACGCCCGAGGAGTCGGCCGCGTTCCTCCTGTCCGAGCTCGAGCGGCTGGACATCATCCCCCCGGTGCTTGAGGAGGCCGTCGCCTGATGACCTCCTCCACCGCCGCCCGCATGAGCGGAAGCCTGATCGCGCCGCACGGCGGTGAGTTGATCAACCGCACGGTCACCGGTGACGAGGCGTCGGCGCTCGCCGAGGAGGCGCGCGGACTGCCCCGCGTGCACATGACCGAGAAGCAGACCGCCGATCTGGACATGATCGCGTCGGGGGCGCTGTCGCCTCTGACCGGGTTCATGGTGAAGGACGACTACGACCGCGTGGTCGAGGAGATGCGGCTCGAGAGCGGTCTGCCCTGGGCGCTGCCGGTGACGCTGTCGGTGCCCGAGAAGCCGTCCGCCGGGCGGCTGGCGCTCGAGGGCCACGAGGGCGACCTCCTGGCCGTGATCGACGTCGCCGACGTGTTCGAGGCCGACCGCACCAACGAGGCCACCAAGGTCTTCCGCACCACCGATGACGCCCATCCCGGCGTCGCCCAGGTGTACGCCGAGGGCAATGTGCTGGTCGGCGGCCCGGTGACCGTGTTCGCGCGGCCCCAGCCCGCCTTCCCGGCGCTGCACAACGACCCGGCCCAGACCCGCGCGGAGTTCGCCGAGCGCGGCTGGAACCGGGTGGTCGGCTTCCAGACCCGAAACCCGGTGCACCGGGCGCACGAGTACATCCAGAAGTGCGCACTCGAGACCGTCGACGGCCTCCTGCTGCATCCGCTCGTCGGCAAGACCAAGGGCGACGACGTCCCGGCCGAGGTGCGCGTGCGCTGCTACGAGGTGCTGCTCGAGAACTACTACCCGGCCGGCCGCACGATGCTGTCCGCCTTCCCTGCGGCCATGCGCTACGCCGGCCCGCGCGAGGCGGTCTGGCACGCGATCTCCCGCAAGAACTACGGCTGCTCGCACTTCATCGTCGGCCGCGACCATGCGGGCGTCGGCAGCTACTACGGCACCTACGACGCGCACCTGATCTTCGACAACTTCGCGCCGCACGAGCTGGACATCGAGCCGATGTTCTTCGACCACACGTTCTTCTGCCGCACCTGCGGGAACATGGGCTCAGCCAAGACGTGCCCGCACCCCTCGGAGGACCACGTGCACCTGTCGGGGACGAAGGTGCGCGAGATGCTCGGAGAGGGCGTCATCCCCCCGATCGAGTTCAGCCGGCCCGAGGTCGCGAAGGTGCTCATCGAGGCGTACCGCTCCGCCTGAGCCCCACGGGCTCGCCAAGGACCAGCCGGGGGACTGTCCCTGCCCCACGCCGAAGGCGTGGGCCCCGGGGACTGTCCCCAACACTGCGTCCCCGCGGTCCACGGTCGTAACAGGCTGCGGCGGGGACAGTCCCCGGTTGGTGGTTAATTTGCAATCACCCTTGTGTTTCCCACTAGTTCGGTTATATTGGTGGGGTAGATGGTGAATGCAACCACAAGGGTGGAGAACCGATGAACTTTGGGCTGATGTTGGCGGGCTTGACGGTGGGGCTCCTGGTCGGATTGACCGGCATGGGCGCCGGCTCGCTGATGACCCCGATCCTGATCACGGTATTCGGCATCCCGGCCGGTACGGCGGTCGGCACCGACCTGGTCTACGCCGCCGTGACGAAGATGTTCGGAGCCGCCCGGCACAGCCAGCTGCGCAACGTCAACCGCGAGCTGGCGCTGTGGATGGCGACCGGGAGCGTCCCGGCCGCATTCCTGGGCACGTTCGCGCTCTACAACCTGTTCGGCTCCATCAACTCCTGGCTGCCCGACGTCATCGGCTACACGCTGATCGCCGTCGGGATCGCGGTCGCGATACGCACCTTCGTCTCGATTCGCGGCCTGTGGGACGCTTCGAAGCTGCCCGTTGACGGCGAGCTCACCCGCAACCACAAGGTGGCGGCGGTCGCGATCGGAGCCGTGTTCGGCTTCATCCTCGGCATCACGTCGGTCGGATCCGGCGTCTTCTTCGGAATGGCGCTCGTGACGGTGTTCCCGCTGTCGGCGCGCAAGGTGGTCGGCACCGATCTGTTCCACGCCATGATGGTCACGATTGCCGCGGCGGCCGGCACGATCATCTGGGGCACTCCCAACTTCGGCAACGTCGGCACCATCCTGATCGGCTCGATCCCCGGCATCCTGATCGGCTCGCACTTCACCTCGAAGCTGCCCGAGCGCGCCCTGCGCGGCAGCATCGCGGGCGTCCTCGCGTTCTCCGGGCTGAAGCTGCTCGGCGCGTTCTGACCCCGGGCGGCGCGGACGCAAATCCCGCGGCCGTACAATCCGGCGTCGTGCCCAGCCGCCGGACAGGCATCATCGTCATCGCCGTGCTCCTGGCCGCATCCGGCCTGTCCTTCCTGCGTGCCGAGCAGGTCAAGCTCGAGCGCTCGCCGGTGGGCGGGACGAAGCTGCAGAAGTCGTTCTCGACGACGTGCCCAATCCACCACAAGACCCGCTGCGTGTCACACTCCGCGCTCCTGCGGTTCCGCCTGCGCAAGGCGGCGACGGTGGCGCTCACCATCGTGAGCAGCTCGGGCGACGTCATCCGCAGGCTGACCCCGGCGGCGGGTGAGCGGCTGCCACGCGGGCCGGTCAAGCTGCGCTGGAACGGGCGCACCGACGCACGGGCGACGGCGGCTCCGGGCACCTACCACCTGCGGGTGGACCTGCTGTCGCTGGGGCAGGTGATCACGATCCCCGACCCGATCGAGCTCGACAACACCCCGCCGACGCTCACCCTGCTCGGGCGCCACGGCCAGCTGCCGCTCCGGTACAGCACCAGCGAACCGGCGGTGGTGTATGTGATCGCACGCGCCGCCGGCCGGGCCGCTCTCTACCGGGGCCGCGGCGGCCGGGTTCACTTCCGTCACACCCGGCTCTCCGGCTCCGAAGCGCAGATCACGCTCATTGCCGTCGACCGGGCCGGCAACAGGTCAAGGCCGGTCGCGGCGGGCAGCTTCCACCTGCCGGCGTGACACAATCCGCGCGCATGCACGACCTCAGGATCGCCACGTGATCTCCGCCGGCCGTTCGGTGCTGGTACTGGCGCCGCACACCGACGACGGCGAATTCGGCTGCGGCGGCACCATCGCCCGGCTCGTGGATGCCGGCGCCGAGGTGCGCTACGTCGCGTTCTCATCGGCATCGCGGTCGCTCCCGGCCGGCTTCCCGGCCGACACGCTCGTGCACGAGGTGCGGGCGGCCACCGCCACCCTGGGCATCCCGCAGTCCAGGCTGACCGTGCACGACTTCGAGGTGCGCACGTTCCCGACCGAGCGCCAGGACATCCTCGAGATCCTGGTCGCCCTCAACACCGACCTCCAGCCCGACCTCGTGCTGACCCCGTCGCTGGGCGACATCCACCAGGATCACGAGACCATCGCCCGCGAGAGCATGCGCGCGTTCAAGCGCACGACCCTGCTCGGGTACGAGATCCCGTGGAACTGCTTCAACTTCCGCCAGCAGGCCTACGTGGCCCTCGAGCCGGGCCACATCGACCGCAAGGTCGCGGCGCTGAAGTGCTACCAGAGCCAGGCGCATCGCAACTACGCCAACGAGGAGTACGTCCGCAACGTCGCCCGCACCCGGGGCATCGAGGGCGGACGCGACCTGGCCGAGGTCTTCGAGGTCTACCGCTGGTTCCTGTGAGATGCGGCTGACCGAGGGAGACCAGCTCGATCCGGGCGAGTACCGGCGCCTGCGCGGGGCGGTGGGGTGGAGCGACCCCGGCGTCGACGACGACATTCTGGGCGCCGCCCTGGATTCGACCTGGAACGTGACCGCCCGGGACGACGCGGGCGAACTGCTGGGGATGGCGCGCCTGCTGGACGACGGCGCGCTGTATGCGACCGTGTGCGACATGGTGGTCGATCCGGCCCACCAGCACACCGGCATCGGCCGGGCGATCTTCGAGCGCATCCTCGCGCGCGCCGGCGGCCGGTCGCTGGTCGGCCTCGTGGCAACGTCAGCCGGCGAGCCGATGTACCGGGCGGCCGGGTTCGCGGAGCAGAACGGCGGCAGCACGGCGCTCTTCCGGCGCGGCTAGTGCGAGCGGGGGCCGGTCCACCACGGAATCGGGTCGGCGACGTGCCCACGGGCCACCATCACGCCCTCTGCACGCAGCCGCTCGGCATGCTCGGCCTCGTGGTTCGGCACGAGCCGACCCGCCGCCGTCACCACCCGGTGCCACGGCATGTCGTCGAGACCCATCGCCATCACCCGCCCCACCGCCCGCGCGCCCTCCGGCCGGCCGACCCAGGCGGCGACCCGGCCGTAGCTGGCCACCCGTCCCGCCGGGATCCGCCGCACCACGGCCTCGACGCGGCGCTCGAACGGCGTCGAGGCGGCCACGATCCGGAAGCCCACCGGCAGGCCGTCGTCCAATCTGGCGCACATCCCCCGATCGTATCCGCGCCTCCAGCGAGCCGGAGCGGGGTGGGCGCTCACTAGACTGGTTCCCCGGATGAAGCTCTCGCGCCTGGACTGGCTGCTCCTGCTCACGCTGGCCGTGCTCACCTTCGAGAAGATCCGGTGGGAGACATCGCTGGTCACGCTGACGTGGTCGAACCTGCTTGCGGCCGCGTTCGTGGGGGCCGCGATCCTCGACCGCATCCACCGCCGCGACACCATGCTGCACCCGGCGGCGATCACGCTCGGCGGGTTCATGCTCGCATTCGGGGCGGTGTACCTGGCCGGGTACTTCGACCTCACCGACAAGGCTGCGCTGGCGTACTGGCTCAAGGGCCTCGGCACGTGGACGGTCCACTTCCTCTACCTCATCCTGGGGGCCGCTCATCTGGTGCGGCGAGGCCGGGCGCTCTTCCTGCGGGCGGTGTACGTCTTCACCGCCGGGCTCGTGATCAACTGCGTGTACGGGATCGTCCAGCTCGGGCTCGCGATCGCCGCCGGCATCAACCTCGACAAGCTCGTGGTCGGGCCGCTCACCGCCAACCAGGGCGGCATCGGCGGCATCAACATATACGGCACCGTGGCCGGCTCGCAGAACGTGTACCGGATCAACGCCCTCACGGGCGACCCCAACCACCTCGGCGTGATGCTGTGCGTCCCGCTGATGGTGCTTCTGCCCTACTACCTGGGTGACCGCCGCGGCCGGCGCCGCACCGGTCTTCTGCTGCTCTTCATGTTCATCGTGCAGGTGCTCACCCTGTCGCGCTCGGCGGCTCTCGGCGACGTGGCCGGGATCGCGGTGCTCCTGCCCGTGCTGCGGCGGTATCTGCCGAGCGCCCGCAGCATCGGGATGGTGACGGGCGGCCTGGCCGTGGCGTTCGGGACGCTGTACGCGTCGTCGCACTTCGTCCGCGCGGTCATCGGCGCCCGCACCCAGCTGCACGGCAGCAGCACCCAGACCCACCTCCAGTTCTACCAGCTGGTGCCGCCCGCGCTCGACCCGAACCCGCTGTTCGGGATGGGGTTCAACACCTTCGCGGTCTTCTACCAGTTCGTCACGGGCAAGACGGACTTCGGCCCCCACAGCGCCTGGATCGCGATCCTCGTCGAGACCGGGATGGTCGGGATGGCCCTCTACCTCGCCTACTTCGCGTACCTGATCGCGAGCGCAGCGGCGATCTGGCGGTCGTCGGACCCGGACATCTCCCGGATCGGGAACGGGCTCGTCGCAGCGTTTGTGGCCACCGCCGCCGCGAACCTGTTCTACCTGACCATGACGTTCGACTACTTCTTCGCGCTCGCGCTGCTCGCGGTCGCAGGCTCGGCGATGTTCGGGCCGGCCCGGGTGCCGGTGCCGGCACGGGTGGCGGCCGCCCTCGGATCCACGCCGTGATCCCGGTGCTCGAGGTCCTGTTCTGGGCGAGCCTGGCCGCGCTCGTCTGGACGCATCTGCTCTATCCGCCGTTCATCGCCGTGGTCGCCCGGCTGCGGCCGCGGCCGGTTGCCGCCGCCGACATCCTGCCCAGCGTGAGCCTGATCATCCCCGCCTACAACGAGGAGGACGTGATCGAGGCCAAGCTCGAGAACGCGCTCGCGCTCGACTACCCGGCCGACCGGCTCGAGATCGTCGTCACCTCCGACGACTCCACCGACGGCACCCATGCCATGGTGGCGCGCTTCGCCGGCCGCGGAGTGCGGCTGATCCACTGCGAGCGCGGCGGCAAGGTGGCCGCCCAGGACAGGGCCGTGGCCGAGACGACGGGTGGGATCGTGGCGTTCGGCGACGCCAACGTGCGCTGGGAGCCAGATGCGCTGCGCCGGCTGGTGCGGCCGTTCGCCGATCCCGCGGTGGGGATGGCGTGCGGCAACGTGCGGCTGGTCAACCCGTCCGGAGGCACCAACCAGGAGGGCCTCTACTGGCGCTACGAGATGTGGCTGCGGCGGCGCGAGTCGGCGGCGCACTCGATGACAGGCTCGAACGGCGCGATCTACGCGGTGCGTCGCGAGGCGTACCGCAACGTCGATCCCCGTTTCGGACACGACCTCAGCTTCCCCTATCTGATGGTGCAGAACGGCTACCGGGCGGTGTACGAGCCGTCCGCGCGGGCGACCGAGAGCATGACCACCGACATCGAGGACGAGTTCCGGCGCAAGGTGCGCATGTTCGAGCACTGCTGGCTGATCCTCTTCCAAGGCCGCATGTTCGGCCTGCGCAAGGTGGGCCCGGTCTACTGGGTCGAGATCGTCTCGCACCGGCTGCTGCGCTACTGGAGCGGGCCGCTGCACCTCGTGCTGCTCGCGACCAGTGCCGCGCTGGCGACGCATGGGCCGGTCTACGCCGTTGTGCTCGCCGCGCAGCTCGTCGGGCTCGCGCTGGTGGGCATCTCGATGCTGCTGCGCGGCCGTGTGCGCGTGCTGCGGGTGCTGCACTACTACCTGCTTGTGACGCTCGCGACCGTGGTCGCCCTGTTCGGCTACCTGCGCCGCGGCGTCCCCGCCACCTGGGACAAGGCCGCCGGCTCCCGCCTCTGACCGCGGTAGGCCGGGTGCCTCTATGGATGGTTCTCGCCCTCCAAGGTGGAGGGTCTCTCCAGGACGGGCGGCCGGGGCGGGGACAGCCCTCCCCTACAGATGACCATCGCTGGTGGCGAGGTCACACGTGATGGGATCTGTAAGGACGGCAGTCCCCGGGGGTCTCACTCGACGAGCTCGGCCGCAGGGGCGCGGACGGCAGAAGACCACGCTCTTGCGCTGCGCCAAAAGGGGGTCTGACCCGCGTGGCGCACTACCACGACCGCCAGGGTGGATGCATACACGGTGCCAGGCACCGGTTATGCACGGCCGAACGCCGTTGGCGCGGAAGGTGGACAAGACCGTCAGGAAGGGGACATTGCTCGCCCCCCGATGGTGTTTTCGAGGGCCCGAGCAGTGTCCCCACCACAGCCGCCACGCGGCGAGAAACCACCAACCCCCGGGGGCGCGAACGGTCAGAACACCACGCATCGCCGCCCGCCTAGCCACCACCGCCAAGGTCGACGAGCTCGCGGTACACCGCCTCGGTGCGCTCCGCGATCGAGTCCCAGCCCAGAGGGCCGGCCGCCGCCGCAGCGCTGCGCTCGGCCAGCCGGGCGCGAGCGTCCGGGTCGGCAAGCAGCCGGGCGAGCGTCGCGGCCAGCGCGGCCGCATCTCCGGGCGGCACGAGCTCGCCGACGCCGTCACAGCGGTGCAGCTCGCCGAAGCCGCCGACGTCGCTCATGACCAGCGGAGCGCCTAAGGCAAGCGCCGCCGCCAGCACGCCGGAGTTGTCGATGCGGCGATAGGGCAGCACCACGAGGTCGGCCCGGCGCAGAGCGGCGGCCAGCTCGGCATCGGAGAGGAAGCGCGGCAGGAACACCACCCCGGGCTGATCGACGGGCAGCGCTGCGATATCCATCATCGGCCGTCCGGCCACGAGCAGCGTCGCGGCCGGGACCCGCTCGCGCACCGCGGGCCATGCCTCGAGCAGGACGTCAACGCCCTTGTAGGGCCGGATCAGGCCCGGCACCACGGCCAGCGGCCCCTCGGGATCAACCGGCGCTGCGACCGCCGGCAGCTCGCGCAGGTATGAGAACACGCCGTGGGGGATGACCCGCACGCGGCCGGGATCGACGCCGCAGCGGTCGACCAGCGCATCGCGCCCCCACTCGCTGTGGCAGATGACCCGCTCGAACACTCGCGCCGTGGCCGCCGCCGACCGCCGCCGCGACGCGCCGCCGATATTCGGCACCGGATCGTGCGCCGTGAACACCGCGGCCAGCCCCGTCGCCCGCAGACGGCGGTAGAAGCGCCGCTCGACCGGACGCAGCACCGACCACTGGACGTGCACCACATCGGGGCGCTCACGCCGCAGATGGGCTCCCAGGCGGCGCAGATCGTCCAGATGCTCCACCGCCTTGGCCACGTGTCGCAGCTCGCGAGCCGACCTCGCGCCTGTTGCTGCGGCGGTAGAAGTGCTCCCTCACCTCGTAGCCGTCGGGCACGGGGGCGTCGCCGTGGACAAAGCCGGCGGTCCACAGCGTGACCTTCTGACCACGCCGAGCCAGGGCTCGGGCCAGCTCGTGATCGTACGGGCGTGAGTACCCCGACGGGTCGACCAGCGCCACACGCAGGGGACGGTTGCCCAAAGCTTGCTCCAATGGCGCTGGCTAGACTACTCCTCCGTGTCCGTCACCCCGCCCGTTCAGCCCGCCGGCGAGGTGCGGGTGACCGCCTACGCTCGCCGCGCCGCCAGGCGCTGGTACGTGATCGTGGTCGCCGTCGTGGCCGCGGTGCTGCTCGTGTTCCTGCACGGAGTCAGCGCGGCAACCAAACAGTCGGCGGCCACCGCCAGCGTCTATCTGGGCCAGCCGTTCGGCCCGGGCGGATCGTCGGTGCTGGCCAACACGCCGCTGTCCAACCCCACCATCTCGATCACCTACGTGACCGCGCCCCAGCAGATCAACGCCGCTGCGAAGGCGGCGGGGATCGATCACCGCAACCTCCGCAGCCACGTCAGCGTGCTTTCGGCCGGCGGTGGCGGTGGCGGAACGGGGGCCAAGGCGGTCACCGGGGGCGGCGCGCCGACGATCTCCATCACCGTCGAGGGGCCATGGACGAAGCAGAAGGTGCAGATCGCGACAAATACGCTCGCCCAGCTGCTCATCACCTTCGCGAACCGCTACACAACGCTGAAGGCCAAGCTGATCAGCCACCGGATCGCGATCGAGCAGGCACAGATCAAGACGTTCACCGACGCCGAGGCCCAGGCGCAGAAGAACATCAAGACCATCGACAACTCGTCGGCGCTTCCCCTCGACAAGGTGGCGGCCGAGTCGCCCTTCGTGAGCGACCTCGAGTCCGCGGCCTCACAGATCGGAACGCTGACCGACAGCCTGACCAACGACGAGGTGTCGCTCGTGGCTGCTCACGACATCGAGTCGGCGTCGTTCATCTCCCGCGCCACCGGGCGAGGGGTCAGCGCCGCCACGCGGCGCCACTCGCTGATCATCGCCGCGATCATCGGCCTGATCGTGGGCATCGGGCTCGCGCTCGCGTGGGAGTCGCTGCGCGGGCGGCCGCGTCCCGAACGGGCATAGACTCCTTCGGATGGCGACGCGGACCTGTCCCGACTGGCCCGATCTCATGGATCGCGCGCCTGATCTCCACTTCAAGCACTACACGGCCGACGAGCTCCAGCTCCCGCACGACATCGTGCTGGCACTCGGTGCGGTGCGGCTGAGCGAGGTCGAGGTGTGCGCCGACACGGCCTACAACGTGTTCAACGGCGAGCACACCGACCCGCGCCTGGCCGACGCGCTGCGGGCCAGCTTCTGGACCGATCTGGACGACTGGCGCGGCGCGGCAAAGTAGCCGCTTGCCTGCGGCCAAGTCCCGCATCCGGGGGTTCGCCCTCGGCCGCCGGGATGCCGATACCCAGACGATGAACGAGACGGGAAACAGCGCGACCGCGGCAGAGCGCGACGACGGGACGGCGGATATCGCCCCGATCGACGTCCAGCGCCTGCTGACCTGGTATTTCGACGTCGTGCACCCGGAACGGCATCACATCACCAGCCGGCACCCGCACCCGCGCACCGTTACCTAGAAGCCCCCGACTCCGGCCCCGAAGTCGGCTGCCAGCCGCTCGCGGGACCACGCCAGGAACGCATCGGTGAGGCGCCGGCGGCTGCGGGTTGCGAGCCGCACGGAATAGAAGTCGCGCACGGGGTCGAGGCCGGCCACCTCGGCCGTTGCCAGCGTGCCCAGGCGCAGCTCCTTCTCGACCGCCAGCGACGAGAGGAAGCACACGCCGTGGCCCGCCTCGACCGCCGATTTGGCCGACTCCTGCAGTCCGAGCTCCATTGCAACGGTCAGGTCGCGCACCCGCACGCCTGCCCGGCGCAGCTCGTCCTCGATCACCGTGCGCACTCCGGCGCCCGACTGCATCACGACCTGGGGCTCGGCGACGAGCTCGGCGAGCGAGACCACGCGGCCGCCGAAGCGATGGCCGGCGGGCACCGCCAGCACCACCCGGTCGCGCAGGAACGGCTCGAACTCGAGCGCCCGGTGGCTGCGGCGCGCGCCGACGACGCCAAGCTCGAGCTCACGGTCGAGCACCCGGTCGATGACCGACCCGGTCGCATCCACCCGCAGGGTCACCTCGACATGCGGGTGCGCGGCCCGGAAGCTGCCCAGGAGCTGCGGCAGGACGTGCTCGCCGGGGCCGGTCGAGGCGCCGACGATGAGGTGCCCCGTGGGCTGGTCGCTGTCCTGCGCCAGTTCCCGGGCGAGCTCGTCGCGCAGCGCGAGCATGCGCAGCGCGTAGCGGTGCAGCACCTCGCCGCGGTCGGTGGGCGTCGCCCGCCGGCCGGAGCGGTCGATGAGCGGCGCGCCCATCATCCGCTCGAGCGTCTGGATCTGCTGGCTGACCGCCGGCTGGGTCACCCCCAGGGCGTCGGCGGCGGCCGAGAACGACCCCCGCTCGACGACCTCGACGAACGTCTGCAGCTGGCGCAGGTCCATATCACGCCAAGCTTATCAGCGGCCCGCACTTGCATAAGGATATGTGCTGTCAGGACAGGCCGGTCAGCGCCAGGGCGAGCAGGTGATCGGGGTCGCGGCGCAGAGCCTCGGCCGCCGTGCCGCTCTTGCGCACGATGACCAGATCGTCCGGGTGTGACAGCGGGCGCAGACGGCCCTCGGAGATCAGGCGCTCGTCGACACCGCCGAGGCGGCCGGCAAACGTCGTGTACACCGGGGTCCCCAGCACGACGGCCTCGCGGTTCATGGTGCCGCCGGCGCTCACGACCAGATCGGCACCCGCGAGCAGGCTGTGGCCGTCCACCGCCCGTGCGGGGACCACGACCGAGGGCAGGCGCAGCGCACGGATCCGCTCACCCTGCTCGGGCGTTCGCGGCAGCACCACGGCGATCACGTCGTCGCGGCGCCCCAGGCGGTCGAGCACCTCCTCGAACAGCGGGTTTTGGAACCGGTGGTAGAGGGCGACGTCGGCGGGCGGCCGCAGCACGACCCCGATGCGGCTGCCGTCGATACCGAGTGTGCGGGGGACGCCCGGATCGGGGACGAACCCGGCCAGGTAGTACTCCTCCTTGAGGCCCGGATAGCGCACGAGCCGCGGTGGACGGACGCCGAAGCGCCGCAGCCGCCGCGGCGGGATCGCATCGGGCACCAGCACGCGCGTCGCGAGACGGCAGTTGAGCGAGTGCTGCAGGATCGCGTACTCGTAGTCGAACATCGTCGTATTGGGGACCCGCAGCGCGCGGCAGGCCATCGGCAGGTCGGTGGAGCCGTGCGCGATCGCCACGTCGAAACGGCCGCGCCGGCCGAACCGCACCATCGCCGCCACCCGGCCGCCCGCCGCCCGCGCCTTGCCCGCGCGCGACCCGCCGCCGTGGTGGCCGATCACGGTGTGCTCGATCCCGTGGAGCTCGAGCAGCTCGATCGTCTGGGCGAACGCGCGGGCGGTCACCGAGACGTCATCGCCGCGCTCGCGCAGCCGCCGCACGAGAGGCGCGAAGATCACCACGTGCGGGGAGTTCGTGAGGTCGATCCAGACGCGCACGCGCGCCCGGCCTACGCTGCGGCGAGCGCCGCCGCGCGGACGGCCGCCACGACCTCGCGCTGGGCCGCCTCGTCCAGTGTCGGGAACATCGGCAGCGCGAGCCCCTCGCGGGCGGCGCGCTCGGTCTCGGGCAGGTCGCCCTCGCGGTAGCCGAGGTGGGCGAAGACGGGCTGGAGGTGAAGCGGGATCTCGTAGTAGGCACGACAGCCGATCTCGGCAGCCGCAAGCCGGCGGATGAGCTGGTCGCGAGCCTGCGATCGAACCACGTACAGGTGGTAGACATGGCTCGTCGCGGCCGCCTCGACGGGCAGCCCCACCAGGTCGCCGAGGCCGAGGCTGCGGTAGCGCTCGGCCGCCGCGCGCCGGGCGGCGTTCCAGCCTGCCACCTCGGGCAGGAACCGGCGCAGCACCGCCGCCTGGATCTCGTCCATGCGCGAGTTCGTCCCCACCAACTCGAACTTGCGCTTCTCGCGCGAGCCGTGGAAGCGCAGCAGCCGCACCCGCTCGGCCAGGTCTGCGCTGCCCGAGACGACCATCCCGGCATCGCCCATCGCCGGGAAGTTCTTGGTGGGGAAGAACGAGAACGTCCCCAGGTCGCCGAAGCTGCCGGCGCCGCGGCCGTCGACGCACGCGCCGTAGGCCTGGGCCGCGTCCTCGATCAGCGCCAGGCCGTTCCGGTCTGCGACCTCGCGCAGCGCCGGCATGTCGGCCGGCTGGCCGTACAGGTGCACGGCGACGATGGCGCGCGTGCGCTCGGTGACCGCGGCCTCGGCCGCCTGCGGGTCGAGGTTGAACGTGGCGGCGTCGATATCGGCGAACACCGGCGTCGCCCCCACACGCGCAATGGCCTCGGCGGTCGCATAGAACGTGTACGCGGTCGTGATGACCTCGTCGCCCCGGCCGATGCCGAGCGCCTCGAGGCTGAGCACGAGCGCATCGGTGCCGTTGGCGACCGCGACCGCGTGGCCGGCGCAGACCGCCGAGGCGAACTCCTCCTCGAAGGCGCGCATGTTGGGGCCGAGGATGAACCGGCCCGAGTCGATCACGTCGCAGACGGCGCGCTTGACGTCGTCGAGCAGGTCGACGTACTGGGCGCGAATGTCCATGAGCGGAACTGCCATCCGGCCACTTTAGTTGCCCACCGCCCGCCGCCGACGCAGTACCAGCGCGGCTGCGGCGACAAGGATCGCCGCCCCAACCACGTAGTCGAGATAGCCGAACCGGCGGTGCCACGTGTCCCAGTTGCGCCCGGCCACGTCGCCGACGGCGACGAGCATGAGGCACCACGGGACCGTGCCGAGGACGGTCAGCACCGAGAACCGCCGCAACGGCATGCGGGCGACGCCGGCCGGCAGCGAGATGAACGTCCGCACGACCGGCAGGAGCCGGGCGAAGAACACCGTCGGCGTCCCGTAGCGCTCGAACCAGGTGTGCGCCTGCTCGACCCGATGGCGGTGGTGCGCCGAGCGCAGGAGCATCGCATCGACGCCGTAGGCCCCGGCCGCCCACGCGATCCACGACCCGACCAGGTTCGCCAGCGTGCCGACGACGACCGCGGCGACGAAGTTCATGCTCCCCTGCGAGACCAGATACCCGGCATAGATCATCGTCACCTCGCTGGGAACGGGAATACAGGCGCTCTCGAGCACCATCAGCAGGAACACGGCCTCGAGGCCGTGGGCGGCGATGAACGTCTGCAGGCCATGGGTGAGCGAGTGCACTGCGACCAGCCTACAGGCCTGTTTGTGTGGAAGCGTTGGCGAGACCGTCATGCGGCGGCTCGAGCCGGGCCGCGAGCAGATAGCAGCCGCAGAGCGCCGTCACACTCGACATCACCACGATCAGGACCCGGTAGTCGACCAGGCTGATCAGCACCGCGCCGAGCGCGATCGAGAGCGTCTGGGGGACGCCCACCACCATGTCGCCGGCGGAGTACACGCGTCCCTGCAAATCGCCCGGTGTCCGCAGCTGCACGGCCGTGTAGTACCCCACCACCGCCCACGAGATGCCCGCACCCGCGATGGCGAACCCGACCAGGACGACGAACACGTTGGGTACGAGGAGCAGCGAGTCGCCGATCGCGAAGAGCAGCATCCCGAGCCCCACCGTGCGCCCATCGCCGACCCGGCGCAGCATCGCAGCCGAGACGATCCCGCCGGCGACCGCACCGATGCCCTGTGCGGAGCTGAGGACGCCGAGGAACGCGGGCGGACGATGGAGCCCGTGCTGAATGACCGCGAAGACCACCGTCTCGGCGAACCCCACCACCGCCAGGGCCGCCCCGGTGGTGAGCACGATCCGGCGCAGGCCCTGGGAGCGGGCGATGTGGCGCGTCCCGGCCAGCACCTGTTCGCGCAGGTGATGCTCCGACGGCCGGGGGCTGTCCTCACGCATGTGGATCGCCGCGAGGAACCAGGCCGAGACGAGGAATGTGGCGGCATCCATGACCGCCACGGCCGGGCCGCCGAAGGCCGCGAAGAGCCCCGCGCCCGCCAGCGGGGCGATCAGTCGCATGCCCTCGCCGGACGTCTGGAGCGCCGCGTTGGCATCGCCGAGGAGCTCTGCCGGGAGGAGCCGGGTGAGATAGGCCGACTGGGCGGAGTAGAACAGGTAGCCCACGGCGCCGTAGAGCAGCGTGACGGTGTAGATCAGCCACACCTGCCCGCGGCCGTGCACGAACACGAGCGTGAGGAGCACGATCGCACCGAAGAGGTCGAGCCCGATCATCAGCGGCCGCTTGCGCACGCGGTCCACGACCAGGCCGAACACCGGCGAGAGCAGCCCGGTTGCGGCATACGCGAAGAACACAAGGCCTGCGGCGGCGTTCGAGCCGGTGAGCGTCTTCACCCACACACCGAGCGCGAGGAACATCGCCCGGTCGCCGAACACCGACAGCGTCTGCCCCACGAAGAGCAGCCGGGCATCGCGATGTGCGAGCAGACGGCGCACCGGTGGGCGCCGCCGCTACTCGCCCGTGGCGACCAGGGCCGCGAGGTTTTGGAGCTGGTGCTCGAGCGCGGCCCGCACCGGCCCGGCCGCCATCGCTCCCAGGAACCTGGGCAGATCGACCTCGGAGGTCAGCGTCACGCGGGTGGCGTGCTCGCCCTCGGCCTCGAGCTCGAACACCGACATGCCCTCGCGGTTGCCGTCGACCCGCTGCTCCACCAGCCGCCGCGGCGGGTCGGCCTCGACGACCCGCACGATCATTCGCTCGCGCACGCCCATGGCCACGAGCTCACACGCGACATCGCCGTTGTCGAGCACGTGCCCGTCGCGGATCTCGTCGGGGAGCATGCGGATGTGCTTCTCGGGATCGGCGATCCACTCCCACACCACCTCCGGGGACGCGGGACAGGTGCTGGACACCGACACCTTCACCGGCGGGTCACGCCGCGTGGTCGCGCACGGGGCGGTAGAGCGTGTCGCGCTGGCGGGCCCGGTAGCCGGCGTTGCGGATGGTGTGAACGAAGTCCTCGGTGGAGGCGCGGTAGGTGGTGCCGGCGGCGGAGACCACGTTCTCCTCGATCATGATCGAGCCCATGTCGTCGGCACCGAAGGCCAGCGCCACCTGGCCGATCTTCATCCCCTGGGTGACCCACGACGACTGGATGTGCTCGATGTTGTCCAGGTAGATGCGGCTGACCGCCTGCATCAGCAGGTAGTCGAAGCTCGTGGGATGCCACCGCACCTGCGGCGCGAGCGCCGTGTTGTCGGGCTGGTAGGTCCACGAGATGAACGCGCGGAAGCCGTGCATCTCGTCCTGCAGGTCGCGGATCCGGCGCAGGTGCTCGACGCGCTCCTCGAGCGTCTCGACGTGGCCCCACATCATGGTCGCGGTGGTGCTCATGCCCAGCCGGTGCGCGGCGCGCATGATCTGGAGCCACTCGTCGGAGGTCGTCTTCTTGGGCGAGATGATCTTGCGCACGCGGTCGACCAGGATCTCGGCGCCGCCGCCGGGCAGCGAGTCGAGGCCGGCGTCGCGCAGCCGCGAGAGCGCCTCCGACGACGTCAGCTTGGCCTTGCGGGCGACGTGCTGGATCTCGCTGGGCGAGAGCGCGTGCAGGTGGATCGGGTAGCGGGCCTTGATCGACCGGAACAGGTCCTCGTACCACTCGATGCCCAGATCGGGGTTGTGGCCGCCCTGCATGAGGACGGCGGTGCCGCCGAGCGCCAGCGTCTCCTCGATCTTCTTGAAGATGACGGCCCTGGGCAGGGTGTAGCCCTCGCGGGTGTCGCCCGGCCGGCGGTAGAACGCGCAGAACTCGCAGTCGGTGTAACAGACGTTGGTGTAGTTCAGGTTGCGGTCGACGATGAACGTGACCACGCCCGGCTCCGCGACGCGGTTGCGGAGCTCGTTCGCCACCCGGCCGACCGCGACCAGGTCGCGCGAGCGCAGGATTGCGCAGGCGTCGTCGTCGGAGATCCGCTCGCCGGCGAGGGCGCGCTCGAGCGCCTCCGCCACCGCGGATGTGCCGGATGCCACGGCCATCAGTGCGCCTCCACGGCGGCCGGACTGACGAACCGCAGCGGCGGCACCTCGTCGAGCTCGCCGGCCAAGTGGGCGAGCTCGAAGAACCGCAGCACGCCCTGCCGCTCGCGCGGGCCGAAGTGGTACCGCAGCTTCTCGAAGTAGCGGGCCATGAACCCGGCCGGCCAGCCGTACTCATCGGCCGCTCTGCGCGCCAGCACCTCGGGCTCCGACCGGGCCAGGGCCAGCGAGCGCAGGTGCGCGCGCTCGAGCTCGGCCAGGCCCTCGCCGGCGCCCTCGCGGCAGGCCCACACCGCATACACCATCGGCAGGCCGGTGCGCTCCTGCCACAGCTGGCCCAGGTCGTGATGGGGGGTCGGATCCTCGAAGGCACTGCGCAGCGCCGCGTCGCCGATCAGCATGCGCGCGTCGGCCGGCTCCTCCAGCGGCACGAGCTCGACGTCGCCGAGCAGCACCTTGGTGAGGACCACCGATGTGGCGCTCTCGGGCGTGACCGCGACGCTTCGCACCTGCTCGAGTGGCTTTCGCGTGATCAGCTGGATCGAGTCGACGGCCCCCTCGGTCGAGACACACAGCCGCGGCAGGAGCCACAGCGAGTCGGCGTTGCGGGCGTACTCGATCGACGAGATCGGGGCGACGTCGATCTCGCCGGCGATCAGCAGCCGGTTCAGCTCGGTGGGCACGCCGGTCACCTGCTCGACCTCGACGCCGCCGAGGTCGTAGAACACGGGCGCCATGTTGGCGTACGAGATGCGGCCGAGCCGGATCAGAACGTCCTCACCGTGTTGTAGAGCGTGTCGCGCTGGATCGGGATGCGGCCGGCCTCGCGGATGAGCGCCGCCAGATCGGCGATCCGCTCCTCCTGCGGCGTGACGGCGCCGGCGGCATGGGCGATCTGCTCTTCCATCACGGTGCCCTGGATGTCGTTCGCGCCGAAGTGCAGCGCGACCTGCGCGAGCGGCGTCGAGATCATGATCCAGTACGCCTTGATATTGGGGATGTTGTCGAGCATGAGCCGCGAGACCGCAATCATCTTGAGGTCGTCGTGACCGGTCGAGAAGCGCCAGCCCCGGCGCTGGAAGACGGTGTTCTCGGGATGGAACGGGAGCGGGATGAACGCGAGGAAGCCGCCGGTCTCGTCCTGCAGGTCGCGCAGCCGCAGCCAGTGGTCGACACGCTCCTCATAGGTCTCGACGTGCCCGTACAGCATCGTGCAGTGGGTGGGGATGCCCATGCCGTGCGCGGCCCGGTGGGTCGCGATCCAGTTGTCCGGGTGCTCCTTGCCCGGCGCGACCAGGCGCCGGACGCGATCGGCGAACACCTCGGCGCCGCCGCCGGGGAGCGATCCCAGCCCCGCCTCCTTGAGGTCGGCGAGGACGTCCTTGTGGGACTTGCCCGAGAGCTTGGTCATGTGGTGGATCTCGGACGCCGTGAACAGCTTCAGGTGGACGTCGGGCAGCGCCTCGTGCAGGGCGCGCGTGACGTCGGGGTAGTAGTCGTAGCCGATGTGCGGGTGCTCGCCGCCGACCATGTGGATCTCGCTGTAGGTCTCACGGCCGTACACCTCGACGGCGTGGGCGACGAGGTCGGGGATGTCCCAGGTGTAGGCGCCCTCCTGGCGGCCGGTGCGGGCGAAGGCGCAGAACTTGCACTTGACCCGGCACACGTTGGTGTGGTTCAGGTACAGGTTGTTGATGAAGTAGACCTCGTCGCCGCCGCCGCGCAGGCGCCGGGCGGTGTCGGCCAGCTCGCCCAGCTCCAGGATGTTGCCCGACTCGAGCAGCGCGACGCCGTCGTCGAAGTCGAGCCGCTCCCCGGCGGCGATCTTTTCGCGAATCGGCGCCAGTGTGTCCAGTGAAGCGGCGACAGCCATGAGCAGCGAGAGTCTATCGCCGGTCAGCTTCGGTAGCGGTAGGCTCCCCGCAGGCCGAGCAGCTGCGGCACCGTCACGAGCCGGTAGCCGCGGTCGATCAGAGTGGGCACGATCGTCGCAAGTGCGGTCACCGTCTGGTCGCGCAGGCCGCCGCCGTCATGCATGATCACGATCGCTCCGGGGTGCACGGCGCTGAGCACGCGCTGCGAGATCTCGGCCGCACCGGGGCGAGACCAGTCGGCCGGATCGACGTCCCACTGGATCGTCAACAGGCCGAGCGACCGGGCGATCGCGACCACGCCCGGCGGGGCGGTGCCGTACGGGGGACGCAGGAGGCAGGGCGTGAAACCGGTCGCCGTGTGGATCGCCCGCTGGGTGGGATTGACCTGCCCGGCGGCGTTTGCCGCCGTCAGGACGGGGTGCGACCAGGTGTGGTCGCCGATCACGTCGCCGTCCCGGACAACCGACCGCGAGATCGCCGCCAACGGGCCGACCTGCCGCCCGATCTCGAAGAACGTGGCGTGGACGTGGTAGTGGTTGAGCACCGCCAGCACCTGGGGCGTGTAGATCGATGGGCCGTCGTCGAATGTGAGCGCGATCATCTTGCCGGCCGATGTTCCGTTGAAGCGCTCCGAAGGGCCGGCGGCGGTGCAGCCGTCCAGCCTGAAGTGGTCGATCCTCCAGGCCGCGCGGCCACGGTCGGGGACATCGTCGCGGCACAGATGCGCGCATGCCGCCCGCCCCTTCCACACACTCGAGGCGGCCCAGTCGACCCGTTCGGGCCGCAGGCCGATATCCGTGTAGGCGAATGTGACGGCGACGGTGGCGGGCCTGACCTTTCGGACCGTGGCGGGGACGAACTTCGGTTTCGGTCCGCCCGGTGCGAGCGGGAGCCGGTAGAGCGCGTGGCGGCCGCCCGTGCCGATCAGACACAGCCGCTGGCCGCTGGCCGGCCGGCCGCGCGGCACGAGGTCGACGCAGACCGTCCGATCCTGTGTCCCCGACAGCTGCACCAACGCGAACGGGCGCGCGGTGGTGAACGAGAACTTGAGCGACGACGCCGACTGTGCCAGCCGCGCCGAGCGGAGGTCGAGCCGCCCGGGCGTGTCGGCGGGGTCGAGCAGCCGCTGCGACGGGGGCGCCCCGGCGGCGGCCGCCCTCGGCGCGGTCGCAGCCGCCAGCGTGGTCGCGGGCAGCCCGAGGGCGACGGCGGCGAGAAGGAGCGTGCGTACGACGGTCACGGACCCAGCCTACGGAAGCCGTGTCACGGCCCGGTAACGACTCGGCTGCAGGCCCGATACGATCACTCGCCGTGGCGCGGCGGGTCTCCATCCTGGGCATCAGCGGATCCGGCAAGACGACCCTGGGCCGGGCGCTTGCCGAGCGCCTCGGCGTCCCCCATGTCGAGACCGACGCGCTGGTGCACGGGCCGGGCTGGACCGAGACGCCCGACGCGGAGCTGCGGGCGCTCCTGGAACCCGTTGTGGCGGGTGACGGCTGGGTGATCGACAACGACTACCGGCGCAAGATCGGCACCTACGTGCTCGAGCGTGCGGACACGATCGTGTGGCTCGACCTGCCGCTGCACGTCTGCCTGGGCCGGCTCTGGTGGCGCACATCCGGCCGCATCCGGACGGGCGAGCAGCTCTGGAACGGCAACCGCGAGTCCTGGCGGGGCGCGTTCTGGGGCCGGGAGTCGCTGTTCGTGTGGGCGATTCGAAAGCACGTCTCCCAGCGCCGGTCGGTGCCCGAGCTCCTGCGCCGGCCCGAGCTCTCCCACCTGCGGGTGGTGCGGCTGCGGACGCCCGCGGCGGTTGAGGGGTGGCTACGCATCGCGGTCGACGGCGCCCCGGACGACGGCGCGCAGGGCGGCTGAGTCGAGGCCGCCGTCGATCGAGCCGAGGTGGGCGAGCGCCTCGTCGGCGTGGCGCTCGGCCACGGCACGGGCGTCGCGAACCGCGCCGGACCGGGCGACGCGGGCGAGGGTCGGCAGCACATCCTCGCGGGTCGCACCGCGGGCGATCACCCCCGCAACGGCAGGGTCACGGCTCGCACCGAGGAGCAGCGGCAGGGTGACGGTGCCGTCCAGCAGGTCGGTGCCGAGCGGCTTGCCGGTGGTGTCGGGGCGGCCATCGCAGTCGAGGATGTCGTCGGCGATCTGGAAGGCCAGTCCCAGCGCGACCGCGAAGTCGCCGAGCCGCTCGACAGCGTGGGCGGCAAGGCCGCCCAGCCCGCCGCCCAGCATGGCCGCGGCCGAGAACAGGCGTCCGGTCTTGAGCCGGCACCGCTCCAGGTACTGCTCCGGCGTCGTCTTGGGATTCCCGGACTGCTCACGCTGAAGGATCTCGCCCTTGGCAAGCGCCAGGCAGGCGTCCGACAGGATCGTCACCGAGCGCATGTCGCCCGTCGTGCACAGCTCGGCAAACGCCCGCGCGAACAGGTAGTCGCCGGTGGCACGGGCGGCGGCCTCGCCGCGCGATGCCCACACGGTCGGCCGGCCCCGCCGCAGCTTGGCGGCGTCGAGCTGGTCGTCGTGGACGAGCGTCGCCATGTGCACGAGCTCGACGGCGCACCCGGCCGCGACGAGGCCGCGGCGCTCACGTCCGCCGATGGGCGCGGACAGGTAAACGAGCATCGGCCGCAGGCGCTTGCCGCCGGATCGCAACGTCTCTGCGCCGGCGCCTGCGACCTCGCCGTCGGGCCGGCCGACGGCCTCGACGAGCGCGATCTCGACCGCGTCGACGTAGGCCTGCAGGCCGGGGACCTCCAGCACCTCGGCGACGGCGCCCGTGCTCATGCGGGGACCGTACCAACATGGAGCGCGACGGCGCCGCCCGAGAGCCGCCGGTAGCGGACGCGGCGCAGGCCGGCCCGCTGCATGATCGCGGCCAGCTCGTCGGCCGGCGGGAACCGGTGCACCGACGCCGGCAGGTAGCGGTACGCGTCGGTCTCGCGCGCGACCAGGCGGCCGAGCAGCGGCACGGCGCGGTCGGTCCAGAGGCGCGCGAACGGCGCCGCCCAGGGCGGCGGGTCGGTCAGCTCCAGGCACACCACCCGCCCGCCCGGCCGCACGACGCGGCGCAGCTCGCGGAAGCCGTGGGCGTGGTCGGCCAGGTTGCGCATGCCGAATCCGATGGTGGCCGCCGCGAACCCGCTCTCGCCGAACGGCAGCGCGAGGGCGTCGCCGCGCACCCACTCGACCTCTGCGCTCTTGCGCCCCGCCGCCTCGAGCATCGCCTGCGAGAAGTCGAGGCCGACGACGCGCCCGGTCACCGAGACGGCTTCCCGCAGTGCGATCGCGAGATCGCCGGTGCCGCAGCACACATCAAGCGCGGCATCGCCCGGCTGCACCCCGGTGCAGCGCACGGCGAGCGACCGCCAGGCGCCGTCCATGCCCAGGCTCATGATCCGGTTCATGCGGTCATAGGCCGGGGAGATGCGGTCGAACATCGCCCGCACCTCGTCGGGAGGCAGGGTCACGCCGAGCCCCACGGCTTGACGAGCGCCGCGTCGAAGCCCGCGGCCGCCAGCACGCGGCCGGCGACGAAGTCGACCAGGTCGGCGATGGTCTCGGGCAGGCGGTAGAACCCGGGCATCGCCGGCACCACCGCTGCGCCAGCGCGCCTCAGGCGCAGCAGGTTCTCGAGGTGGATCTCCGAAAGCGGCGTCTCCCGCGGCACGAGCACGAGCCGCCGGCCCTCCTTGAGCTGTACGGCCGCCGCGCGGTGGATCAGATTCGACTCGATGCCCGAGGCGATGCTGCCGACGCTCGCCATCGAGCACGGGCAGACAATGACCGCATCGGTATGGGCGCTGCCGGAGGCGTAGGGAGCGGAGTAGTCCGACTCGGCCCAGACCTTTGCGGTCGTGCCGCCGTGGTCGGCGACGAGCCGCTCGAGCGTGCCCGCCGGATCCATCTCACGGTCGCCGTAGCACTCCAGGGCGATCACCTGGCGGCCGGCGCGGGACGCCACCACGCCCACGTCGGCGCCCGCATCGACGAGCGCCCGCAGGACGCGCGCCGCATAGGGCGCGCCCGACGCGCCGGTCAGTCCCAGCATCACCTGCACAGGAAGAGCCTCCTATTGAAGGGGTTCGACCTTACCTGTCTTGAGCGATGCCACGAGTTGGGCGATCTGCGCGATCGTCGTCGGCCCCAGCGAGGTGTAGTCGGGCATGACGTGGTTTGCCTTGTTGGCCCCACCGGCAAGCCACGCTTGAATCGCCTTCTGGTCGGTCCCGAACATCGGCGATCCCTTGGAGAGGTCTGCGCCGATATTGCCGCCCCCGGCGCCGAAGTTGTGGCAGCTCGTACAGCCTGCAGTCGAGACGTCGGCGGCACCGGGGAGCGCGTTGAGCGCGGGAATCGTGGTGACGTTCGATCCACTCGCCACCCCTGGGGCGATCGCGCCTGCGATGGTCAGCGCGATCAGCACAGCCGGAACCGAGAGGCCGACGGCGACACCCCAGGGCCGGCGCGAAAGGCGCCGGTCACGGCCCCGGTCGAGGAACGGCCAGGCGATCAGCAGCACCATCCAGATGGTCGGGATGATGATGGTGGCCAGGATCAGCTCCGCCGGCGTCTTGAAGATGCGCAGCAGTTCGAACAGGAACAGGAAGTACCATTCCGGCCGCGGCTCGGTCGACTGCACCGCCGGGTTCGCCTGCTGCTCGTAGAGGGCGCCGAACAGGCCGTTCTGGCCGTTCGGGTGGGCGGCGTTGATCGGGCCGGCGGTCGCATGCCACACCACCGCCATGCCCACGATCATCAGCACGACGATCAGGTTCACGACGACGTCGTGGAACATGGCGTAGGGGAAGAACGCGTGCCCCTCGTGCACCTCGGCCGCGTGCTGCGTCTCGTAGCGGACCTTGCGGTTGATGACCTTGCGCGCGCTCACTCGCCCGCCACCGTCTCGGGCACGGCTCTGCGCGCGGCGGGGACGGCGCTGGGCTCAGGCTCGGGCAGCGGCCGGGAGGGCCACGGCGTGACGCCGAGCTTCACGACGAGCCACATGTGCACGAAAATGAGCGCACCAATGGCGCCGGGTATCAGCAGCATGTGCAGCGCATAGAACCTCGAGATCGTCTGAGCGCCGAACACCGGCCCCGCCAGCAGGAACTTCGAGATGAACGGCCCGAGCACCGGCGCGGTGCCGTTGATGTTGACCGCCACCACCGATGCCCAGTAGGCGCGCTCGTCCCAGACCAGCAGATAGCCGGTGAGGCCCATCATCATCGTCAGGATGAAGATCAGCGACCCGGTCAGCCAGGTCAGCTCGCGCGGGTACTTGTAGGCGCCGTAGAAGAACACGCGGGCCATGTGCAGGAAGAGCAGGATCACCATCATCGAGGCGCCCCACTTGTGCATGCCCCGCAGCAGCCAGCCGAGCGTCTGCTGGTCGGTGATGTAGCGGATCGACTGATAGGCGCCGTTGGGCGACGGGTCGTAGGTCATCGCCAGCAGCGACCCGGTGACCGCCTGCAGGATGAACACCGTCAGCAGTGAGCTGCCGAGCGTGTGGAACCAGCCGGTCGGCGGCACCTTGCGGAACAGGAACTTGCGCACGAGCGTCGGGAAGCCTGTGCGGTACTCGATCCAGTCCTCGGTCTGGAGGACGACCTGCTTGGGATCGGGGGTGGGGATGGGCAGCGGCACTCGGTCAGGCCTTGGGCAGCGGTACGGGCCCGGGCACCGGGCCGTACGTGTAGGTGACGTGGGGGTAGAGCACGTCCGGGATCCAGCTCGGCCCCGGGGTGTGCGTGGGCTGGCCGGGCATCTTGACCGGGTAGTAGTGCACCTCGCCGCCGTAGATGTTCGTGCTCCAGCGCTGGGTGATCCAGAGCTCGTCACCGTTCTTGATCTCCCACTGGAAGCGGTCGAGCGAGCGGATCGGCGGGCCCGCGGTTCGATTCCCATTCGTGTCGTACTGGCCGCCGTGGCACGGGCAGGCGAAGCCCAGACTCGTGGCGGCGATGGGGCAGCCGAGGTGCATGCAGCGGTTCGAGAAGACGACGAACATCGCGTCCTGGGAGTGCCAGTCGGTGCTCTTCTTCTGGGTGTAGTGGACGTACGCGAGCCCGGGGCTCGTGGCCGGGTTGCTGGGATCCTCGATGTACGTCGCCGGGGTGGGCTTGAAGCCCGTCTCCCCGGTGAACGCGGACATCTTGCCGAGGAAGACCGGCGTGAAGGTGACCTCCTTGGTCACCGGGGCCAGGAGGTACGCGGTGGCGGGGACGCCGATGACTCCACCGATCATGGCACCCAGACCGACGCTCGTGAGCGAAAGGAACTCGCCCCGCGTCCTATCAGCCACCTCGCGTCCTCCTCATAGGTCGTCCGGGCGGCGATTGTACCGGCGCACGCGGCGGATTGTATCCGTCATGTGCGGTCCCGGCCAGAACGTGCGAAACGGCGCATTTTCGCCCGCGTGGCAGGGGTGGATTCCGTCCCCGCAGCACCGGTGCCGATGCCGTACTCGGCCCAGCGGCCGGTGACGCGGTCGCGCACCTCGTCGGTCATCCGGATCTGCTCCGGCCACCCCCGCGTGTACCCCTCGGCAGGCCCCTTGGCCGTGGCGTCGATACCGATCTTGCCGCCGCTGAACTGGAGCGTCGGGGCGTGGTCGAGGTGGTCGAGCGGCCCCTCCGACAGGAGCACGTCGCGCTTCGGGTCGACGTTCGCGCCCACCTGCCACATCACCTGGCTGTAGTCGTGGACGTCCACGTCGGCGTCCACCACCACGACGCCCTTGGTCAGCGACATGAGCCCCGTGCCCCACACGGCGTGCATCACCTTGCGCGCGTGGCCGGGAAACGCCTTGCGGATCGAGACGATGCACAGGTTGTGGAACGCGCCGGCGATCGGCAGGTCGTAGTCGACCAATTCGGGCAGCGTCATCCGCAGCGCCGGCAGGAACAGCCGCTCGGTGGCCTTGCCGAGCCAGGCGTCCTCCTGCGGCGGGATGCCGACGATGATCGACGGGTAGATCGCGTCGCGCCGCATCGTCACGGCGGTCACGTGCACGACCGGGAACGGCTCGCGCGGCGTGTAGTAGCCGGTGTGGTCGCCGAAGGGGCCCTCGTCGCGCAGCTCGCCCTTCACGATGTGGCCCTCGATCACGATCTCGGCGCTCGCCGGCACCTCCAGGTCGACCGTCTTGCAGCGCACGAGCTCGACCGGGCGCCCGCGCAGGAAGCCGGCCAGCATCAGCTCGTCGATGTGCTTTGGCAGCGGCGCCGAGGCCGTGTAGGCCGTGACCGGGTCGAGCCCGAGCACGATGGCGACGTCCATCCGCTCGCCCATCCCGCGCCAGTCCGCGGCGGCGTCCTTGTGGATCTGCCAGTGCATCGCGGTGGTGATGGCGTCGAACACCTGCACCCGGTACATGCCGACGTTGCGGGTGCCCGAACGGGGATCCTTGGTGATCACCGCGGGCAGGGTGATGTAGGGGCCGCCGTCGCCGGGCCAGCACGTCATCACCGGCAGAGACTCCAGGCTCGGCGGGTCGAGCACGATCTCCTGGCAGGCGCCGCGCGAGACCGTCTTCGGTCGCGAGTCGGCCAGCGATTTCAGCTTCTGCAGCGCACGCACCTTGTCGACGAGCCCCTCGGGAGGCTGCATCTCGAGCACGTCGGTCACGCGCTGTCCCAGCTCGTCGAGGCTGTCCACGCCGAAGGCCATGCACATCCGCCGCTCGGTCCCGAACTGGTTGATCAGGAGCGGCAGGCGCGATCCGCGCACGTTCCGGAACAGGAGCGCGGGCCCGCCCTCCTTCGTGACCCGGTCGGTGATCTCGGCGATCTCGAGGTACGGATCGACCTCGGCCGTCACCTCGCAGAGCTCGCCGTTCCGGCGCAGATGGTCGATCCAGTCGCGCAGGTCGTCGAAGGCCATGGCGGCGCGAGTCTAACCGGACGGCGGCTGGGAGCGTCACAATCTGCGCAATGCGGTTGCGGCATACACCTGCTCGAACGATCCTGGTCGCGGCCGCCATGGTGGGGCTGCTGGCAATCGCCTCTCTGGCGACGCGCGGGGACGGCAGCACGAGCGCGCCACCGGGCTCCGGGATTGCGAACTCCATCGGCCAGCACCTTGTCGTCGTCGGGGCGCTGGTGCTGGCGCCGATGGTGCTGGTGGTCGGCGGCGCCCTGTTCATCTACGCCCAGATCTTCCGGCTCCAGGCCGACCCCGTGCTCAAGGAGAAGCTCCGCAAGTCCCGCCGGGCGGGCCTGGTGCTGCTGGCAATCGCCGCCGGGTTGATGATCTACCACCTGCGCACGGGCCGGAACCCGCTCTCGTTCCTGCACCTGCAGAACCCGCTCAGCCGGCTCGCGAACGCGGGGCACGGAAAGCTCCCGAACAGCGATCTGCACCGCGGCGCGCATGGGGGGATCTCGAATACCGACTGGACGCTCGACGGCGCTCATATGGGTGGCACTCGTCGGGGCGATTGCGTTTCTGATGTGGCGCTGGCGGCTTGTCCACGAGCGGCGGGAGCTGCTCCTCCCGAAGCCGGCGGCCGAGGAACCCGGGCCTGACCTCGACGGCCTGCGGCGGGAGCGCAACCCGCGCCGGGCCGTGATCGCCGCGTACGCCGTCATGGAGGGGCTGATGGACCGCGACGGGCTGCCGCGCGACGTCCACGAGGCTCCGATGGAGTACCTTGGGCGGGTGACGCGCCACGGTCACACTCGTGTGGTCTCGGTGCACCGCCTGACGGGGCTCTTCCAGCGGGCGCGCTTCAGCCACCGGGCGGTCGACGAGAGCATGCGGGAGCAGGCGATCGCGGCCGTGGAGGACCTCGCGGGCGACGCGGGCGAGCCGACGTGACGCTCGGCCAGGGGGTGCTCCTGGCGGTGGGTGCCGTCGTGCTCGCGGTGATCTTGCCGCGCCCCGCCCGACCCGACCGCCGGCAGACGCGGGCGCGGCGCCGTGTGCGCGTGCGCCGAGGGCGCCGCGACCGGAGCGCCACGCCCGACCTGGCGGCGATCGACCGTCTGCTGAGCATGTCCATCTCGAGCGCCCAGGACGAGTACGTCCGGTTGCGGCCGCTGGTGCGCGAGATCGCCCGCCAGCGCCTGGCCGATCACACCGGCGTGCGGCTGGAGACGTCCCCAGACGCGGCCGCCGCGATCCTCGGGCCGGAGATCTGGGAGCTCGTGCGTCCCGACCGGGAGCGGCCGGCCGACCAGCATGCCCGCGGGATCGCGCCCGCCCGCCTGCGGGCCATGGTCGAGGCGCTGGAGCGGATCGGGGCGCCGGCGTGAGCGCGCTCGGCGTCGACGCCGTCCAGGCGCGCTGCGAGGCGGTGCTGGAGCAGGTCGAACGGGCGGTGATCGGCAAGCGGGAGCCGCTCGAGATGGTGCTGATGGGCATCCTCGCCGACGGCCACGTGCTGCTCGAGGACTACCCCGGCCTGGCCAAGACGCTCGTGGCCCGGTCGTTCGCGCAGGTGCTCGCGATCGGGTTCGCCCGCGTCCAGTTCACACCCGACCTGATGCCGTCCGACGTGACCGGCTCGTCGATCTACCGCCAGTCCGACGCGACGTTCGAGTTCCGGCCCGGGCCGGTGTTCACAAACCTGCTCCTGGCCGACGAGATCAACCGCGCCCCACCGAAGACGCAGTCGGCGCTGCTCGAGGCGATGGCCGAGCGGCAGGTGACGATCGAGGGCGAGACGCGCCCGCTGGAGTCGCCGTTCCTGGTGCATCGCCACCCAGAACCCGATCGAGTACGAGGGCACCTACCCGCTGCCGGAGGCGCAGCTCGACCGCTTCCTGATGCGGCTCGCGATCGGATACCCGGCCCGCGACGACGAGTGGGAGGTGCTCGAGCGGCGCATGCAGCGCATGGCCGACGACATCACGCTGCGAGCCGGTGTGCACGCGCGACGAGCTGATCGAGATGCAGCGCGCGGTGGAGACCGTCCATGTGGATCGCAGCGTCGGCCTCTACATGGTCGATCTGGTGACGGCCACGCGCGGCCACGGCCAGGTGCAGGTCGGGGCAAGTCCGCGGGGGACGCTCGCGCTGCTCAAGCTCGCGCGCTGCCGCGCGGTGCTCGACGGACGCGACTTCGTCTCGCCCGACGACGTCAAGGCGATCGCCGTGCCCGGCCCTCGGCCACCGCCTGACGCTGCGGCCCGAGATGTGGATCCGGCGGATCAGCGGTGACGACATCATCCGGGAGGTGCTCGACGCCGTGCCGACGCCCTCGGCCCGGCCCTCGTCGGCACCGGCTCCGTGATCGCAATCCCGGCGGCCAAGCTCCGCGGCTACGCCGCGCTGACGGCCGCCCTGGTGTGGGCGGCAATCGGCCTGCACCGGCCCGAGCTGGTCGCGGTGGCGGCCCCGTTCGGGCTGCTGCTGGCGGTGGGCCTGGCCGCAACCGTGCCGCCGCGGGTGGAGGTCCGTGTGCCGAGCGACGAGATCCGTGCGCTCGAGGGCAGCACGGTCACCCTCGAGACCGAGCTCTCCACCGAGTCGCAGACCGTGGGCGCGCTCACGGGTGGAGCCGCACGCGCCCGCCGGCCTGGGGCCGGCACGTGCGGCGCGGGTGGTGCGGCTCGAGCCCGGTGTGCCGGCCGTGGTCACGGTCGAGCTCGCGTGCACGCGCTGGGGCGGCTATCTGGCCGGCGGCATGACCCTGCGCGCGCCCGGGCCGCTCGGGCTGATCCGGTTCGAGCAGGTCGTGGACGCGTCGGTGCCGGTGCGGGTGTATCCGGCGGTCGAGCGGCTGCGGGCGCTGCCGCGGCCGGCGGCCACCAATGTCGGCTCCGGCAACTACGTCACCCGCATCCGCGGCGAGGGGCTCGAGTTCGCCGACCTGCGCCCGCACGTACCGGGCGATCGGCTGCGGCGGGTCAACTGGCGGGTCAGCGCGCGCCGCGGCCGCCTGCACGTCAACGAGTACCACCCCGAGCGCAACGCCGACGTCGTGCTGTTCCTGGACGCATTCAGCGACACGCGCGACGGGGCCGGCGGCACCATCGACATGACCGTGCGCGCGGCCGCGGCCCTGGCGACGGCGTACCTGCGCACGCGTGACCGGGTCGGCATCGTCGGCTTCGGTGGGGTCATGCGCTGGGTGCTGCCGTCGTCGGGGACGACACAGGTCTACCGCATCCTCGACTCCGTGATCGACACACAGGTGGTCGTGAGCTACGCCTGGCGGGACGTGGCGTACATCCCCGCCCGCACCCTCCCACCCCACGCGCTCGTGGTGGCGCTCTCGCCACTCAGCGACCGGCGGATGCTGTCGGCCCTCGCCGACCTGCGGGCGCGCGGCATCGACCTGGCGATGATCGACGTCTCGCCGCTGCCGTTCGTCGCCGCCCCGCCGGGGGAGATGGGAGAGCTCGCCCACCGGCTGTGGCGACTCCAGCGCCAGCAGGTCGCATCGCGGTTCCGGGCGATGGGGGTGCCGGTGGCGGAGTGGCGGCACGGCCGGCCGGTGGACGAGGTGCTGGCACAGCTCCAGGAGGTGCGGCGATACGCCCGAACCGTGCGCATCTAGCGGCGCTGACCGCCGCCGTCGGCCTCTCGGCCGCGGTCGCCGCCCACACGGCCACGACGACCGACCGCGGACAGGCCGAGGTGACGGCGACCGCGGTCGTGGCGTGCGCGGCGCTCGCGGCCGCGGTCCTCATCCGCTGGGAGGCGGGAGTGGTCTGGGCGGTCGCGATCGCCGCGGGCGCCTATGCGGCCGGCCTGGCGCTGGGAGACGGCTCACTCGACCCCTGGGCGCCGCTGGTGGCGGGCGGCCTGGTCGGGGCGGCCGAGCTCGGCCAGTGGGCCGTCGAGCTCGCGCGGCCTGCGGCGGCGGATGCGGGCATCCGCCCTCGCCGGGGGGCCACGATCGCCGCCGTCATGGGCGCGGGGGCCGGTGCGGGCTGGCTGATGCTGCTCGTGTCCAACGCCGCGTCGGGCGGGCTGGTGCTGACCGGCGCCGGCCTGATCGCTACGGCCGCCGCGATGGTGCTCGTCTCACGCCTGGCGCGAAGCGGGTAGATTAGATCGCGGGATGCCACGCCTGCTCGTCTTCGGCGCCCGCGGTCTGGGCCGCGTCATCGCCGAGCACCTGGCCCCGCAGGGCTGGGACGCGGTCGGCGTCGCACGCTCGAAGGCCACCGCGGCGGCCTTTCCCGGCCGCGGCGTCGTGGCCGACCTCACCGACGTCGAGCGGATGCGCGCGGTGGTCGCCGAGGCGGCTCCGTTCGACCTGGCGGTGAACGCGATGTCGCCCAAGGGCCGGTTCGGCGGCGGCGACCTCACCACCACCGACGACGACGCTATGGCGCCCTATCTCGAGCAGCTCCTGCCCGAGGTGTTCGGCTTCTACCGCACCTGTGGGGCGGCGCTGGCCGAGCGGGGCTCGGCACGCTTGTCCAGGTGACGGGCGGATCGGCCCGGCGCGCCCTGCCCGGCCGCGCTCCCTGGGCGGCGGGCGCGGCGGCGGTGCGGGCGCTCAGCCAGGCGGCCGCAAACGAGCTCAAGCCGCAGGGCGTGCACGCCGCACTGCTCGTGTGCGACGGCGCGTTCGGCACACCGGGCGACGACGCGGGCGGCGAGCGGATCGACCCGGTCGAGCTCGCGCGAACGGTGCAGTTCCTGCACGAGCAGGGCCGCAGCGCATGGACGCACGAGCTGGTGGTCACGCCGATCGGCGACCGCTGGACACCGTGAATACCCGGTGCCAGGCACGACATATTCGTCGACCCTGGCGGGTGGTTGGGCGGACGGTGGTGCGTGGTGTTCTGACCGTTCCCGCCCTCGGGGGTTGGCGGTCTCTCGCCACGTGGCGGCTGGGGTGGGGACACCGCTCGCCCCCGAGACAAACCATTCGGGGACGAGCAATGTCCCCGTCCTACGGTCTTGTCGACCTAGACGCTGACGGCCTGTGGCCGTGAATAACCGGTGCCTGGCACCGTTTATTCATCCACCAGGCGGTGGTGGTGCGCCACGGGGTCACAGAGAGGCGATCGTTGCCTCCCAGAGCGCCGGGTCGTCGGCGCCCGCGCCGTCGCCCTGGTTGCGCGCGCAGCGTGAGATCAGCTCGCGCCAGCGCGTCCACCGCGGCCAGGTCGCCGGTGGCGCAGATCTCGCTCAATCCGGCGGCGTACAGATAGTCGCCCGTGAGCAGCGCCAGGTCGGCGTCGGCCTGAGAGAAGAGCCGCGAGCGGCCGTAGTGCAGCAGGTAGCCCTCGTAGATCATCTCGACCCCCAGCAGGTGCCGCTCGGGGCAGCGGCCGCGGAAGCGCGGGGTTGCGGCACCCGAGCTGGGAAGCAGCGCCCGCGCCCACAGCGGGCTGTCGGCGGCGGCCCGGTCGGCGACCTCCTGCAGCACGCTCACGCCGGGAACTCCGCGGCGGCGGCCGCCGTCAGCTCCACCTGCTCGTCGGTGTGCGCCAGCGACGGCATCAGCGCCTCGAACTGCGACGGGGCCACGTACACCCCGTGCGCAAGCATGTGGCCGTGGAAGGCCGCGAACCGGGCCGTGTCGCTGGCGGAGGCGTCGGCGAACGAGCGCACCGGCCCCGGGTGGAAGAACGCCGTCAGCATCGCCCCCACCCGGTTCACCGTCACTCCGGGCGCCCGCAGCGCCGCCTCGAGCGCCGCCGCGGTGTGTTCCAGCCGCTCGTAGGCGTCCGGCGCCCGCAGCAGCGCGAGCGTCGCCAGCCCCGCCGCCATCGCGAGCGGGTTGCCCGAGAGCGTGCCCGCCTGGTAGACGTCGCCCACCGGGGCCAGCCGCTGCATCACGTCGGCGCCGGCCGCCGAAGGCCGCCGCCGGCAGGCCGCCGCCGACGATCTTGCCCAGGCAGGTGAGATCGGCCCGCACCGCGAGCCGCTCCTGGCCGCCGCCGTAGCCGACCCGAAAGCCGGTGATCACCTCGTCCATCACCAGCAGCGCGCCCGTGCCGTTGCAGACCGTGCGCAGGCCCTCGAGGAACCCGGGCGCTGCCGGCACCACGCCCATGTTGCCGGCCACCGGCTCGACGATCACCGCCGCGAGATCGTCGCCGTGGCGCTCGGCCAGCGCCCGCACCGCCTCGAGGTCGTTGTACTCGCACACGAGCGTGTCGGCGACCACGGCGGCGGGCACCCCGGGGCTCGAGGGGATGCCGAGCGTCGCGAGCGCCCGACCCCGCCTGGGCCAGCAGCGCATCGGCGTGGCCGTGGTAGCCGCCCGCGAACTTGAGCAGCTTGACGCGGCCGGTGTGCGCCCGCGCGAGCCGCACGGCGCTCATCACCGCCTCGGTCCCCGACGAGACGAACCGCACCTGCTCGAGCGACGGCACCGCCGCGCACAGGGCCTGTGCGAGCTCGAGCTCGAGCTCGGTCGGCGCGCCGAAGGTCGTGCCCCGCTCGGCGGCGGCCGAGACCGCCGCGACGACGTCGGGATGCGCGTGGCCCGCGATCAGCGGCCCCCAGGACTGCACCCAGTCGACGTAGCGGTTGCCGTCGGCGTCCCACACCCAGCCGCCGGAGCCGCGCGCGAGGAACAGCGGATGGTCGCGGCCGACCGACCGCATCGCCCGCACCGGGCTCGACACACCGCCCGGCATCACCCGGCACGCCTCGTCGAACAGCCGCGCCGACGTCGCCGTCGACGCTACGACAGCCACCCGGCCGCCTCGGCGGCGTAATACGTGACCACGAGGTCGGCGCCGGCACGGCGGATCGCCGTGAGCGACTCGAGCACCGCCGCCGGCCGGTCGACCAGCCCCCGCGCGGCGGCGGCCTCGATCATCGCGTACTCGCCGCTCACCTGATAGGCGGCGAGCGGCACGAGCGTCTCTCCCCGCAGCCGCTGGAGCACGTCGAGGTAGGGCATGGCCGGCTTCACCATGACCATGTCGGCGCCCTCCTCGATGTCGAGCAGCGCCTCGCGGATGGCCTCGTTGCCGTTGGCCGGATCCATCTGGTAGCCCTTGCGGTCGCCCTCCGACGGCGCCGAGTGCGCGGCATCGCGGAACGGGCCGTAGAAGGCGGACGCGTACTTGGCGCTGTAGGCCAGGATCGCGGCATCGGTCAGGCCGTCGCCGTCGAGCGCGGCGCGGATCGCCGCCACCCGGCCGTCCATCATGTCGGACGGCGCCACCACGTCGGCTCCGGCGAACGCGTGGGAGACGGCGGTCTCGGCCAGGAGCTCGAGGCTCAGGTCGTTGTCGACCACGCCGTCTCGGAGCACGCCGCAGTGGCCGTGCGAGGTGAACTGGCACAGGCACACATCGGTGATCACGATCAGCTCGGGCACCTCCGCCTTGATCGCGCGCACGCCGAGCTGGACGATCCCGTCGGGGTCGTACGCCTCGCTCCCGGCGTCGTCCTTGCGGGCCGGGATCCCGAACAGGAGCACCGCGGGCACCCCGGCCGCTGCGTCGCCGCGGCCTTCGCGACCAGCCCGTCGATCCCGTGGTGGCGCTGGCCCGGCATCGACTCGATCTCGGTCGAGGCGCCGCCGCCGTGGCGCACGAACAGCGGCTGGATCATGTCCGCGGGCGAGAGCCGCGTCTCCTGGACCATCCGGCGGATGCCCTGGTGAGCGCCGCAACCGGCGCAGGCGGGTGGTCGGAAACGGCATCTGAGAGTGTAATCCGCGCTTGCCGCATTCCCGCCGGTGCAGTAGGATTGCCAAGAATGGACAGAGGAGCAGGGGTGGGAAGGTCAAGACATGGATGTCTCTGAGAGCTCAGGGCGGCGAGTACTCGAACGAGGCCCTGCGCAAGCTCGGCTCCCGGGTCCGGCACCTGCGCCGCAAGCGCGGGATGACTCAGCGCGACCTCTCGTTCGACGGCTGCTCCTACAGCTATCTCGCCCGCATCGAGGCCGGCGACCGCCGTCCCAGCCCACGCGTGCTGATGGAGATCGCCCATCGCCTGGCGTGAGCACCGAGGAGCTCACCGGCGAGACGGCGCCGCAGGAGCGGCCGCGGTCGCTCGAGCTGCTGGATGCGATGGTGCTCGGGCGCATGGGGCGGCTGGACGAGTCCGAGGAACTGCTGCGCGGGGTGCTGCGCGAGGCCGAGGTGAACGGCGACGGCGAGCGCGTGAGCGAGGCCTGCGAGGGGCTCGCGCTGATCGCGGCCGAGCGCCACGACGACTTCGAGGCCCGCCGCCTGCTCGAGCAGCGCTCGAGGTCGGCACGCCGCCCGACCCCGGCCAGCGCGTGCAGCTCTACGGCAGCTCCAGGCGATCTACCGCCGCTCCGGCGACGTCGCCCGCGCGCTGGCGCTGCTGCAGGACTGCATCGCCCGCCTGCGGCGCGACGGGCCGGCCGACCAGGCCAAGCTCGTGCGCTACTCGCTGTGGCTGAGCGAGGCCTACGCCGAGGCGGGCGCCTTCTCGCGCTCGGCCGAGCGCTCTCCGAGGCGCTCATCGACCGGTCCGAGGCTGTCGACCTGGCATCCGGGCCGCGAGCCAGTACGCGATCTCTCGCGGCCACGCCGCGGCGGGCGACCTCGACCAGGCCATCCGCTTCTCCGACCGCGCGCTGGCGTTGTACGAGCTGGCCGACGACAACCACGCCCTCGGCGACGCGCACCTCACGTACGCCCAGCGGCTGCTCGACCAGGGCGACACCTTCGACGCCGGCGCGCACCTGCGCTCCGCTCGCGAGGTGTTCGGCCCGGCGGCGGAGCCCGTCGAACGCGGCCGCCTGCTCGTCGAGGAAGCGCGGCACGCGCTCCAGGACGGGCAGGGAGACGAGGCTGTGAGCATGCCGTCGAGGCGGTCGCGGTGCTCGAGCAGGTCGCGGCCGACACCCGAGTCGGCGACGCCTACCTGGTGCTGGCCCGCGTGCAGGACGAGGTCGGCGAGCTGGAACGCGCCGACGAGGCCTACGCGGCCGCGGTGGTCGCGCTCCAGCGCCAACCCGACGGGCGCCGGCCCTGGCCGGGCGTACCGCCACTACGGCAAGTTCCTGAAGCGGCTCGGCCGCGCGGAGGCGGCACTCGAGGCGTTCGAGCTCGCCGCCGATCTGGCGCCCTCGAACCAGGATGCGCTCGCGCCTCTGCCGACCGCCGACGCCCGATCCCCGTCTGATCGCTGAGGCGGCCGCGGCGTCTGGCCGCAGTGCTCGTGACCGACATCGACGACCGGCTGAGGTCCCGTACGGCAGATCTCGGAGGCGATGATGCTGATCGCGCTCGACCGCTACGACGAGGCCGAGGAGCTGCTGCGGCGGAGCCTGCGCACGACGGAGGCGCTGGGCGACTCGGCGGCCGCAAGCCGCGCGCTCGAGGGGCTTGGCCTGATCGCGTCGCGCCGGGGCCGCTTCGACCACGCCGTGGAGCTGCTCGAGCGGTCGCTGGAGATGGCCGGCGATGCCGACCCGGAGGAGCGGTTCGAGCTCTACCTCGAGCTCGCCCGGCTGCATGGCGAGGGCACGAACCTGCCGCGCGCGATCGAGCTTCTCGAGCCGTGCCTGGCGGAATGAAGCCCGCCCCGATCACGATCGGGCCAAGATGGTCGGATACACCGTCTATCTGAGCTACGCCTACGCCGACCGGGCTGCTTACGGCTACGCAACCGCCGTGCTGGCCGGGGTGCTTCGCGGAGACGCCGAGGACCTCGATCGCGCACCCGCTCGCGTCTACTGTGCGTTGTCGCGGCTCTACGCCATGACCGGCCAGACGCAGCTCGCCGTCGACTACGCCCGCCGCGGTCGCGGTCGCCTACGAGACCGGGGACGAGTGGGCGCAGGCCAACGCGCACCTTCTCCTTGCGCACGTCCTGCTGACGACGGCGAGACCGAGCCGGCCGGCCGAGCTCGCGGCGTCGCGCGCGCGTACGGCGATCGCCTGGGGACCGTGGATGAGGGCTTCGTCGAGGTCGACGAGGCCCGCCGGGCGCTGCAGCGCGGAGACGCGGAGGGTCGACGTCGCGCTCGCGACTCGGTCGCCCTGCTCGGCAACTCTCGGTCCCCGGGGAGCTCGGGATCGCCCAGCTGGCGCTCGCGCGCGGCTCGACGAGCTCGGCGAAGCTGGACCGCGCCGAGAAGGCCTACACCTCGTCCATCGACGCGCTGCGCAAGCAGAACGGGTGGCATTGCGAGCTGGGGCGGGCCTACCGGTGGTACGGCAAGTTTCTGCGCCGGGCCGGGCGCACCGAGGCCGCCATGGAGGCCTTCGAGCATGCCGCCGACCTGGCGCCGTCCAACCACGACCGGCCCGACCCGTAGGCGTGAGCGCCGCGCTACTCCCCGCCTGCGGGGAACGGCGGCGGTCGGTCGGGGACGGCCTCCTCGATCCCGACCTCGACGGGGATCGGCGCCTCCCGCCACGACTCGAGCCCGATCCGCTCGAGCAGGAACTCCGAGACCTCGCGGCCGATTGCCACCAGGGGCATCGCGAGCAGGACGCCCGCGAGGCCGAACAGCTCGCCCGCCGCCAGGAGCGCGAAGATCACCCCCAGCGGATGCACCTTGACGGCGCCGCCCATCAGTTTGGGCACGATGATATGGCCCTCGACCTGATGGATGAACAGGAACAGGATCGCGACCGCGATCACCGCCGTGCCCGATTGCGTGGCCGCGACGGCCGCCGGCGCGAGCGCTCCCAGCCAGGGGCCGACGTAAGGGATGATCTCGACGGCCGCCGCGAACGCGGCGAACACGAGCGCATAGGTCTTCCCGCCCGGGAACACGCCGGTCACCCCCAGGATCCACAGGCCGACGCCGGCGGTGACGCCGACGGCCAGCGACACCATCGTCTGGCCGCGCACGTAGGCCAGCAGAGCGCGCTCGACCCGGGTCACCAGGTCGTCCTCCGGCCGCGAGCCGGGGAAGACCCGGCGCAGGAAGCGCGAGAGCCGGGGCGCGTCGAGCAGCATGTACACCGACACGACGATCACCAGCACGAGGTTGAACAGGCTCTCGAAGAGGGTGATCACGAGCGACTGCACGACCGACACGGCCCGGCCCGAGTACTTCTGCAGGTGGGTGACGTCGATATGGTGCAGCAGCCGCTCGCCCGGGCCCTTGACATTCACCTTGACCGGGCTCGAGCGGTTGATCCAGCGCTGAATGTCGGTCAGCTTGCGGTCGGCCGGCGTGACGCCGTGCGAGTCGGCCCGGAACTGGTCGTTCACGCGGTTTGCGACCGACTGCGTCTCGCGTGCGACCACCGTGCCGGCGATCACGCTCAGACCGCCGATCGCGACCGCAAAGAACGCGTAGACGAGCAGCACCGCGATCCCCCGGGGCAGGCGCAGGGCGCAGAACGCGCGCACGATGGGATTCAGCAGGATCGCGATCAGCGCGGCGACGACGAACACGAACACCGCGCCGGTCGCCGCGGACACGAACAGCCACGTGCCCACCACCACGAGCGGCAGGCCCACGAGCTGAATCCACCGCGGGATCAGGATCTTCCCAGGGCCGTCGGAGAGCATCGTAACGATCGTAGCAGCAGGCTCCTTGGGCCCACACGACGGCCTCATCCGCTACGGTTGCAGGCGTGACTACGAGGCATCGTCGCCGCTATCCGCGCCGTCGCCCCGACCACCGCCGCACCCGGCGCCGGATCGCGCTGGCGGTGGTGCTGCTGGTCGTGGTGACGGTGATCGCGACCGCGCTCCGGTCGGGATCGTCGTCGAACACGTCGGCGGCCATCGCGAGCGTCCCGCCGACGCAACTCGCGCCGAACGCGCCGCCCGCCCCGGCCGGCCTGGCCACCGCGCCGGGCAACCTCGTGCTGGACGTGCCCGTCACCCAGCGCCGGATCACCGCGATCGTCTACCACGGGGTGGGCACGTCACCGGTCATTCCGCTCGTCCCGATCGGCAGCCAGCGCAACGCCGGCATCCTGAGCACGATCGCAAAGATGCTCACCGGCACGCCGGACAGCGGCGGCGGGCCCTCCTATTACATCGATGCCGGCGGGCAGGGGGCGAGCACGGGGTCGGTGGACGTGGGCGCCGTGGCCGGCACCGACGTCTACTCGCCGGTCGACGGCAAGGTCGTCAGCATCCGGCCCTACGTCATCGACGGCCGAGCCTACGGCAGCGAGATCGAGGTCCAGCCCACCTCGACCCCGGCCGACGTGGTGACGCTGACGAACCTGCGCACCGCCGCCGGGATCGCTGTGGGCACGCCGGTATCGGCGGCAAAGACGAAGCTGGGCACGATCGTCGATCTGTCCAAGGTGTTGTCGCAGGAGGTGGCCAAGTACACCTCTGACGCGGGCAACCACGTCCACATCGAGGTCGGGCCCGCGCCTGCCACCGCCAACCTCTTCCTGTAGATGGTTGATCGGTATCTCCGTGGTGTCCAGGGCGGCGAGAACCAAGCGTCGGGAGGAATGAAGGGAGCGTTCATACTGGTTCGGTATGGGCGCGAACTGAGACGCAACGAGGCGTGATGTTCGCAGCCCAAAGCCTTACTCGAACCATTTGTACCACTCGAAACTGTTGTGCGGCCTGGCCGCGAGGTACCGACGAACGATGACTCGATCTGTGAGGATCTCTTCATCGCCGACGCATCCGCGACGGTGCGCTGGATCATCGAGCAGCAGGCGCGCGGTGGTCTATCCGCGGCATTGTACTTTGTCGTCGAAACGGTGAGAACCTGGCCGACGGAAATGGCATCACGAGCCGAGCTGGAAAACGCCGGACGTCGCTGGCGTCGACGTGATCATGCTGGAACCATGCCTTCCGCCAGCGGAAGGTATACGAGCACCTGGGCATGGACGACCGCATCATCCGGCCCGCCAATTGACCGTCGACGGCGCCGGGCAAGGGCTGGTGCGTCGGCACCGCCGCCGACGGCACGCGGGTGGCCGTGATCAACCTGCTCGGCAAGCTCTTCCTCGATCCGGCGGTGACCCGTTCACGATGGCCGAGGAGCTCGTCGCCGCGGCCCGCGAGCGGACGCCGTTCGTGCTGGTCGACTTCCATGCCGAGGCGACCAGCGAGAAGGTGGCGATGGGTCGGCTGCTAGCGGGAAGGCGACTGCGGTGATCGGCACCCACGCGCATACAGACCAGCGACGCGCACGTGCTCCGCGGCGGCACGGCGTACATCACCGACGTGGGCATGACCACGCCGCACGACTCCGTGATCGGGGTGCGCGCCGACCTCGTCCTGCGCCGGTTCACGACCGAGATGCCTGTGCGGGTCGAGCCGCCGAGGGCGGGGTCCACCTCGAGGGCGTGCTGATCGACTGCGACGGCGACGGCCGGGCGACGCGATCGAGCCGGTCAGGATGAGGGATAGGGCTCTGAGGGTGGCGGCAGTGGCCGGCGCGGGGGACGAACAGGGCGATCAGCACTGCGGCCAGCCACCAGCACACGTACGGGTAGAACGAGAAGTCGCCATCATCTGGGCGATGAGCACGACCGCCCCGGCGAACGCGGCGACGGCGGCGGCATCTGCGGTGGCGCGGGAACACCGCCAGGCCCACACCCGATGGCGGCCGCGATCTGGAGGATGTGCTGGACCGGGCGGAGGTCCCACGAGGCCGGTGGTAATCCCGAGCGTCCACACCGACATCGGCGTCACCCGGCCGACCTGGTAGTCGACCGTGCGTGCCAGAGCAGCGAGGCGCCGTTGGCGTCGAGCGCGAGCATCGAGAGCAGGAGCAGCGCCGCGACCGCGAACCCGGCCAGCGTCGCGAGGCGGTTTGAGCGAGCCGAACAGCGGGATCATGGCAAGCGGCGCGAACTTGGTCACGCCGGCTGCCGCCAGGAGCACGCCGCGGGCGACGGGAAACGACAGCACCGCCAGCGTCCAGGCGACGAGCGCCCCGAACGGGGCGTCGTTGGAGTTCATGTTGAGCGAGTACAGCGTGAACGGATTGGCCGCCCACGCGAACGCCAGAGCCACCCCCAGCCGCCGCGACCCCAGCCTCGAGCGGCCACGAACAGGCCGACGATCGCCAGATGTCGAACGCCGACGCGGCGACGTGCGCGGCCGGGAGCCGGTCCCATATCCGCTCCAGCCCATCGCGGCCACGCCGGGACATAGGCCAGGTAGACGGTCGGGCCGTAGGTGTCGCCGCTGGAGATGGGCGACTCGCACCGCCGTTGAACTGGACATAGGCGACGGGGTCGCCGGAAGATGCGACCGTGGCACGGATGCCGGTGGTGCGGGCATGTGGCCGTACGGCAGCGTGCCATCGATCAGCGTGGCCGCTCCGCGACGCCGGCGTAGCCGACGTCGATCACGTTTGAGTCCTGATTGTTCAGCCGCAGCCGGAAGCCGATGAGCGCAAACGTCAGCCCGACGAGGAGAGCATGTGCCGCTGCCGATCTGGAACTCGCGCGGTTGCCGGCGCGAGCCGATCACCACCATCCGCACTGTCAGGTAGATCATCGGCGGGTAGATCAGCGGCGTCACGAGACACGTCGCCCTTGTTGAAGGCGTACAGCGACTCCACGAACGACAGCAGCATCACAAGGTCGAGCGTGCGCATCGTGAACGGCCGCCGCCAGTTGATCAGCCCGGCGAGGAACAGCGCGCACGTCGGCCACAGGATGTAGGCGGCGTTGACCTTGCGCCGTACGCCTGGGCTGCTCGCGCGCCAGTTGCCACTGGACCGCGGGTCCGTCCGACTTCGTACGGATCCTCGGTGTAGTCGGCGATGTGCACCTCGGCGACCTGCTGGCCGGCGGCGTAGTAGTCGACCGTCCAGATGCGGTGGTCGCCCAGCGTGGACGTGTGCTGACGTTGCGTCCTGCGCGAGCCCACTGCCTGATCTCGGCCTGGCGAAAGGCGATCGCCGCCGCCTGCACCGAGTTCAGCCGCGGCTTTCCGACGGTCGGGGTGATGTTGATGTCGTGACGCCCCCTCGCGGTCGGGTCGGTGGTACGCGGCCAGGACGTTGTGAGCGCCGGCGGGCTCGAGCAGCACCGTCCAGTTGTGGGCGCGCGGGTTGTACTCGGCCTCCGAGTAAGCGCCAGGTTCTTCAGCCGCAGCGTCGCGGCCTGCGGCTGGGCCGCGGCGATGCCGATCGCCCTGTGTGCGGTCAGGCGGGCAGCGGCCTGGGCGGGGCCGGCCGCGACGAGCACGGCCATGGCCACGACAAGCGCGGCGCTACTGAAACGTCCAGAGCTGTCGCCAGAGCCGACCGGCGTCGCGACCAGGATGGCGATCGCAGCCGACGACACCTTCGCCGATCCCCGCTCCCTCGACCAGCGCCGCAGGACCGCCAGGTCGAGCGAAGCGCCATGGCGCTCAACGGTCAGGAAGCGTGCGTACTGGTGGTGGGGCACCCCGTGCTTGACCTTGAACGTCCACGCGCGGTTCCAGGCAAAGTTGCTGGTGGCCGCCAACCCGAACGCCAGCACGAAGGCGACGATGTAGTGGAAGCTGCGGTCGAGGACGAGAAACGCGAGGAGGTGACGACGTAGCCCGTGGCTTCCACAACGCAGTAGCGCAGCACCTGCATCCAGTTGGGCGGGTGCTTGACAGCGAGATGGAACCTCGGGCGTGTCCTCGGGCGCGAACCGCGGCGGACTCGAGTCTGGGCTGCTCCACACGCCGGGATCCTATCAGATCCGGCCAGAGCGGATCGTCGCGGGCTCACGGGCACGGCAAGCCGAAGTGGCGCAGGGCGAGCGGGCCACGTGGTGATCGAGGGCTGGGCCCCGAAATCCGGCTGCTGCGCAAATCCCGCCGTGATCAGCGGCACGATCGAGTCCTCGGCCCGCAGCGATCCGTGATCCGCCCGCCGCGTGGTGGCGCCAACCGAGTCGGCGACCTCGTAATCCGGAGCCGCCGAGACGACGATGTCGCCGCGGCCGGGCACAGGAGCGCTCCCTCGATCCGTTCGAGCGCATTGGGGTGCAGGTCGGGGTGGAGCAGGTCGGAATCGCCCTGCACGTGAACCGGTTGCCGCGTGTCATCGACGACGCCGGTCCAGGCGGAAACGCAGCTTCGCCCGCCCACGGCGGGCGACAAGCCAGCCGTCCTGCACGATCATCGCGAACTCATTCGCCGGGTGTTCAAGCATGCGCCGGGCGATCACGCCGGCGGACTCCGCGCCCGGCCCAGCCGGTGCACCATCGACACGCGGTTCGAGGCCGTCACCGCGGCTCGCAGTCATCCGGATTCGAGCGGCGGCTCGAGCGGAAGAGCGTCGAGCCCTCGAGCGGGCGGCGGCATCCGCGATCTGCACGACCGCGCTCTGGGAGTGGTCGGCCACGACGATCACGGCATAGCGGTCGAGGGAATGGTCGAGCCCACGGACGCCTCGACCATCAGGCCCAGACCGTTGTCGGGCCCCTCGACGCCCCGAGGACGTCTCCGGCCCGGTGCTGGGCGGCGTCAGTCTCGTACATGTAGAAGAACAGGAAGTCCAACCCGTCCCGCGTCACCAGCCAGCGGCCGACGGCGCCGGCGTGGCGGTGATACGGCCGCCGAAGTCGTGCGGCGCGCCGGTGCGATCCGAGAAGAACAGGTCGCCGAGGAAGTAGCGGCGCGGCACGTACACCGCGTCCACGATCCGACGCTGCGCGCCAGCCGGGCGGGCGACCGGACGGGTGATCGGGTGGCGCGTGCGGCCGCGGCAGACGTAGGTGTTGACGCCGGCCGTACGAGTCCGGCGTCGTCGAGGGCCTCGAACACGGTCGGCTCGTGGGAGAGGTGCACGAGGTTCATGTTCACCAGCACGTCCTCGACCATCCGGCGCGTGCCCTCGGCCAGGGTGGCCGCAAACGACGAGCCGTACTCGACCAGGCGCCGCTCCCGCGGTGATACCAGCTCATCCCGGGAATGTGCGACCCCGCCGGGTGCTTGCCGGTGATCAGCGCGGCCAGAGCAGACCGGCGTCAGCGACGGGAAGGTGGACACGCAGTCGTCGCGGCGCTCGCCGGCGGCCGCCAGCTGAGCCATGGTCGGGGCGCGGCCGGCGGCGATCGCGCGATCGAGCAGCGCCGGCCCAAGGCCGTCGACCACGGCCAGGATCAGCTTCTTGCCCCCGCCCTCGCCGACCGGTGCGGTCATCGCAGCACGCGCAGGCCGCGGAACTTCGCATCGTCGCGGCGGCGCAGGCGCAGCAGCAGCCAGCCGGCGGCAGCGGTCAGCACAAATCCGACGAACGGCACGACGGCGAGCGCGGCCGCGGCCATCCGGCCCCGTCCTCGACGACCGCCGTCCCGCGCACGTCACCACCGGCCTTGACCGCGCCCGACCGCAGGCGGCGCATCGCCAGGCGCACGCCGGCTGCGACCGCCGCGCCCACCACGAGGCCGGCGTAGGCAACTTGTCTCCGGCGGCCAGCTCGAACGCGAGGCGCCGGCCACGATCCGCCGGCCGAGCCGCAGCCCGGCCTGGGCGCCCGGCCACACCGAATCGGCGATGAGCTCGACGGCCACGAGCACCCATGCCACCGCGACGGTGGCGGCATCGCCCGCAAAGCCGAGCGGCGCGTCCAGCCAGCCCTGGGTGGCGGCGGTTGCGGCGATCGCCAGCGGGGCGAGCTGCGAGCAGACCGGCTGCAGCCGCCAGGCCGAGCCCCTGGCTGATCGCGATAACGAGATCCATCGGCGGCGAATGATAAACGCCGCCGGCGGTCACCCGGGGGGCACCAATACCTCGACCGCGTCCGGCCGGTGAGAACTCCACCCGGTCGACATGTCCAACATACTCGCCGTCGAGCTGGAACGCGGTTGGCTCGTCGCAGTCGACGGTGAAGCGCTCGAGGTCGTGCAGATAGCCGACCCGGCGGCTGCCGTGACCCGCGTGGCGGGGCCAGATCAATCCGTACACGGGCAGGCGCCAAAGATCGCGAGAGCGCAGCTCGCGGGTGAAGACGACATCCATGCCGTGCTCGAAGTCGGCGCGCGGCGCCGCCCGCACCGGGAGCGGCCCGAGGAACGTATACGGGTGCTGGTTGGCAACCGCGATGTACGAGCACCGGTTCGAGTCGCCGCTGGGGGTCGTCAGTGTCATGCGCTCGTGGAGCGCAAAGCCCTCGGAGCGCAGGACGCCGAGCGCGGTTGCCAGCACGCGCAGGTCGCCGGGGCGCTCGTTCCCGGGCCGCTCGCGCCGGGTGCGATCGACGATCTCGGTCGCCTCGGCGTCGAGCCCCAGGCCGGCGGCGAAGGTGAAGAGCCGGCTGTCGGCGAGGCCCAGCCCGAGCGACCGGGTCGAGCCGGCGCGAATGGCCGCGGCGAGCTCCCTGGCCGCGGTGACCGCGTCGTTGTGGAATCCGAGCTGGCGGGCGAGCACCGACGATGCCCCGGCGGGCAGGACACCCATCAGGACGCCTGGGCGAAGGCCGTTTGCGACCTCGTTATAAGTGCCGTCGCCCAGGCCGACGACCGCGCCGGCGGTCACCTCCGCCGCGAGGCCGGTCGCATGCCCCGCATGCTCGGTCGTGACCACCTCGAGCTCCGACACCTCTGCGAGCGACGCCGAGACGTCGTCGAGCACCCTGCCGTGCACTCCCGTGGCGACCGCGTTGACGATCAGGCGCACCCGCATATCGCCGCTACCATAACCGCCGATGCGAGCCTCGACAGTGCGCACCTGCGCCGCCGCCGCCGCCGTTCCGGCGGTCGTGGTCGTCATTGCCCATCTCGCCTACGTCTGGCAGCGACATCCATCCAGCGCCGACCGCCAGACGACCGCGTTTGCACACGGCATCGGCCTGGCCGCGATCCTGGCCGCCGTGCTGGCGGCGGGCCGGATCGCGCAGTGGCTCGACGGCGAGACACCGCATGTGTGGGCCGGCGTGGTCGCCGGAGTGGGCACGATCGGCGTGCTCGCGCACCTGGCCGACGACTGGCGGGCGGGCACGGGCGCCATCCGCAGCGTGCACATCCTGCTGGTGCACTTCGCCCTGCTGGCACTCCTCGCCGTCGCCTACCAGGTCATCAGCCGGGTCGAGGACGGCCGCGCCGGCAAGACCGCGCGCAGTCGCTGAGGCGCTGGGTCGGCGGAAGAGCGTGGTGTTCTGACTGTTCTCGCCCTCGAAGGTTGATGGTCTCGCGAATCGGGGCGGCTGGGGTGGGGACACCGCTCGGGCCCCCGAAAAAACCATCGGGGGGCGAGCAATGTCCCCGTCCTACGGTCTTGTCGACCTTTCGCGTCCACGGCCTGCGGCCGTGAATAAAAGGGCCAGGCCCCATTTATTCATCCACCATGGGCTGTGGTCGGTGGGCGGAAGGTGGCGCGTGGTGTCCTGACCGTTCTCGCCCTCGAGGGTTGGTGGCCGCTCGCCACGTAGCGGCTGGGGTGGGGACACCGCTCGGGCCCCGAAAAAACTATCGGGGGCGAGCAATGTCCCGTCCTACGGTCTTGTCGACCTTTCGCGCTCACGGCCTTGCGGCCGTGAATAAATGGGGCCTGGCCCCATTTCTTCATCCACCCTGAGGGCGGTGGTCGGTGGGCGGTGGTGCAGGGTAAATCCCAGCCCAAATTCGGGGGGCGTAACTCCGGCATGATGGCGTATCTGCGACAGGGGGCGCTGCTTGCCACCGCCGCAGCCGTTGGGGGAGGCACCGCCATAGCACTCGGGCGGGCGACTCTGACCGACCACTCCACCACGACGATCCGCCAGGTCGCGCCGGCGGGCCCTATCAACGTCTCATCGACCTCGACGGGTCTCAATGCCGCTCAGGTCTACAGGCGTGATGCGCCCGGAGTCGTGGTCGTGAACGCCACTCTTGCGCGGAGCGAGCGCGCACTCGGGTCGGGCTTTGTCATCGATCGCCGCGGCCACATCCTCACGAACGCCCATGTCGTGGCAGGGGCCCGGTCGGTGACGGTCGGCTTCCGCAAGGGCGGCACCTACCGCGCCGCGGTGCTCGGGCTCGACCGGATCGACGATGTCGCGGTCCTCGATGTGCCGAACGCGCCGCGGACGCTGCTCCACCCCCTCCAGCTGGGCACGGTGCGATCGGTGCGGGTGGGCGACCCCGTGGTCGCAATCGGCAACCCCCTCGGCGAGTACCGCAGCATCACCGAGGGGATCGTCTCGGCCAAGCGCCGCCAGATCAACTCCCTCAAGCCCGGCTACAAGATCTATAACGCGATCCAGACAGACGCGGCCATCAACCACGGCAACTCCGGCGGCCCCCTGATCGACCGCTTCGGGAACGTCATCGGGATCACCAACCAGATCCTGACGGGGACGAACAACCCGACGAGCGGCAACATCGGCATCGGTTTTGCCGTCCCGATCGACGCCGCCCGAACGGTCGCCCGCGAGATCATCGCCACCGGCAAGGCGGTGCACACCTATCTCGGCATCGCCGGGGTGGAGCTCACCCCGGCCATCGCCGCCGCGATCAACCTGCCGGTCGACCGCGGCGTCCTGGTCGGCCTCGTCCGCCCCGGTTCACCGGCCGCACGGGCGGGCGTGCGCGGCGGCTCGAGCACCGCGACGGTCGACGGTGAGACGCTGACCGTCGGCGGCGACATCATCGTCTCGATCGACGGCCGTGCCGTCGTCCAATTTTCCGTCCTCGCCGAAACGATCGCCGGCAAGCAGCCGGGCGATCACGTCACCCTGGGGATCATCCGGGGGGGTACGCGCATACAGCTGCCCGTGACGCTCGGAGCACAGTCCGGTTAGGCACAAGGTTCGCGCCTTCGGGCGCGATTCGCCGGGGCCCCACCCCACCTGCCATGGGGCCCCGGCGGCCCTTTCATTCCCCGAAACCGCCCTCAGTGCACCTCGACGATGACGTCGTCGACCGCATCGAGCGCATCCCGGACGGCATCCTCGACCCTGCTCGCCAGGGCATGTGCGGCCCGCACCGAGATGCCGGGGTCGGACTCGAGCGACGTCACGACCAGCAGCCTCGGCCCCTGGCGATAGACGACGACCTCGCCCGTCGTGCCCGCCACTGAGCGCACGGCGGCCTCGGCCCGTGAGCGCACCTCGGGCTCCTCCTGGCTGACATCGTGGGCGGGCTGCGCGTCAGGCCGCGAGGGCTCGACGTGCGCGTAGACACGGGCGATTCCGACCTCGGCCAGGATCTCGCGCTTGAGCCGCTCGATCACCTCCGCCGCCTGCCGCAGGGTCGTGTCCTCGGGAAGCCGGACGTGCAGCGTCACCGCACGTCCCGCCAGTCCTCGAGCACCGTGATGTTGTGCGCCTCGACGACGCCGGACACGCGCAGCGCGGCGGCCGCCACGCGCTCGTTCGGCCGCTCCTCTTCGAGCGCGGCGGGCTCGACGTGCACCTGCACCTGCGGCCGCCCGAGCGAGTCGCGCACGGCCTTCTCGACGCGGTCGGTGGTCTCGTGCGTCTGCTCGAGCCCCTGCAGCCGGGATACGCCGATGACCACGTCGGCGAGCTTCGCCACCCGCCTCGCGGACGCGGACCGAGCGCACCTCGGCCACGCCGGCGACGCTCCTGACCACCAGCTCGATCACTCCGGCAAGGCCCGACGGCGACCGGTCCATGAGCGCATCCACATTGCCGCGGGCCAGCCGCAGGGCGGCGACGAGCACGATCACCGCGACGAAGATCGCCGCCACCGAGTCGCCGCCGGGCATCCCGGCGGCCGCCGACGCGACCGATCAGCACCGCCACCGTGCCCGCGAAGTCCGACCCGAAGTGCCACGCGTTGGCGATCAGGGCCGCGTTGCGCTCGAGCCGACCCTGCCGCAACGAGACCATCGTGCGGGTCGCATCGACGACGAGCACGAACAGAATGGTCGCAAAGACGTACCAGCGAGCGTGGACGGGCGAGCTGCCGGAGCGCAGGCGCAGCACGGCCTCGACGGCGATCCAGGCGGCGGCCCCCGACAGGAACACCGCCTCGCCCAGGGCGGCCAGGTGCTGCGCCTTGCCGTGGCCGTACGGATGCTCGCGGTCGGCCGGGCGCTCGGCCACGCCCACCGCATACGCGTCAGGATCGCGGCAACGGCATCGATGCCGGAGTGGACGGCCTCGGCCAGTACGCCGAGGCTGCCGCTGGCGAATCCAACCGCGGCCTTGACCACCACGAGCACCACCGCGGCCACGAGCGAGACCAGCGCCGTGCGCCGCGCCGTCGACATCCGCGGAGTGTATTCCCCCCGCAAAGTTTTGTTTTCCGGACGCGGAGTGCAATAGTTCCGTTGGTTATGGGCGCAAGTACCACGGGCGATGGACAGTCAGCCGATCGCAGCCAGGTGCGCTGCCTGGTCGTCGACGACCATGCGGCCGTGCGCGAGGGCGTGAAGATGATCCTCACCCGCGACCGCGAGATCTCGGTGATCGGGGAGAGTCGATCCGGCGACGGTGCGGTCGAGATGGCGGACAAGCGCCGGCCGGACGTGATCGTGATGGACGTGCGCATGGACGGAATGGACGGGTTCGAGGCGACGCGCAAGATCCTCGCCGCCCACCCCGAGATCGCCGTCATCCTCTACACCGCCCACGGCGAGCGCGGCCTGCTGGCCGAAGGGCTCGACTGCGGCGCCCGCGGGTACGTGCTCAAGGATGCGCCTCCGGACGACATCGTCCGGGCGGTCAAACGCGTCGCCGAGGGCGGCGCCTACGTCGACCCGACGCTTGCGTCGGAACTGGTGGCTCCCAAGGCAACCGAGCACCTGCCGGCGCTGTCGGGCCGCGAGCGCGAGATCCTGGGCCTGCTGGCGAACGGATACTCGAACCCCGAGATCGCGCAGCGCCTGTTCATCAGCCCCGAGACGGTGCGCACGCACGTCCGCAACGCGATGACCAAGCTCGAGGCCGACACGCGCACTCAGGCGGTGGCGCTCGCGCTCCGCTATGAGTTCATCGACTGACGGCGCCTCGCCGCCGCGGTGGCGATCGGCGGAGGTGCCGTGGTCGTGGCGGTCGTCGCGGTCACGACCTCGAGCGTCCTGCACGCGCTCCTCATGATCGCCGCCATCGGGGCGGCCTGGTTCGCGACCGATCGCGTCCTGCGCACCACCCGCACCCTGGCTCTGCGCAGTCGCGAGCAGGGCGAGCTCTTCGACCATATGCTGCGAAGCATCGACGAGGAGCGGGCGGCGCTGGCCCACCGCCTGCACGACGGACCCCAGCAGACGATGACCGCCGTGCGGCTCATGGGCGGCGTGATCGCCGACGCGGTCCGGTCGGGCGACGACGACCGCGCGACCGAGGTCCTGCGCCGCCTCGAGCAGCTCGCGTCGGATGCCGCCGACGACCTGCGCCGGACGGTGGCCGGCCTGCACCCGGTCGTCATGGAGCAGCGGGGGCTGGTGCAGGCGCTCGGCTCGCTGGCAGAGACGGTGCACGAGGAGTACGGCGTCGACGCCCGGTTCACCAGGCCGTCGTCTCCCTGGGACGCCGACGACGACCGCGACACGGCCATCTATCAGATCGCGCGCGAGGCGGCGATCAACGCCGCCCGCCACGGCCGGCCACCGGTCACGATCCGGCTCGAGCAGGAGGATGGGCGCCTCCTCCTCACCATCGACGACGCGGGCGGGACACTGACGACCGCAAACGGCAGCGGCATCGGGCTGCGCATGATGCGGGAGCGGGCGGCGCGGATCGGCGCTGCCATCACGATGGATGCCCGCCCCGGCCGCTGGTCGACCGTGCGGCTCGAGATGCCCACCGTGACCGGTCCGTCGGCGCGGTGACGATCGGCCTGATCGGCCACACCGTGATCGACACCGTGGTCGGCCCCGACGGCGGTGCGAGCAGGCGGCTGGGGGGCACGCCGCTGTATGCCCGCCGTGCCCTGGAGGCGGCCGGGGCGGACTGCATCGTGGTCACGCGGGGCGCCGATCCGGGCAAGGCGCTGGTGGTGCCCGGCGGGCCGGCCTACGACTCGCGGCTCGACCACCGGGACGGCACCAAACAGGTGCTGGCGCGGTTCGGCCTCCCCTTCTCACCGACCGAGACGGTGGCGCTGGTGCTGCCCGCCGTGCGCGGCTGCCACTGGCTCCACCTTGGCCCGCAGTGGCGGCGAGTTCCCGCCCGAGACGCTGGCCCTTCTGCGCGGCGCGGGGCACAGTCTGTGCCTCGACGGCCAGGGGCCCGCCCGGGGATCCGTCCCGGGGCGGGGCGGCTGCGGCCGTTTCCGCCGCGCGACATCGCCGGCGTCGCGATCCTGAAGCTGAATCGGGCCGAGGCCGAGGCCGTCGCAGGGGCCGCCTCGACCGTGAGGCGCTCCTGGGCCTGGGGGCGCCGGAGGTCGTGGTGACGATGGGCCCCGATGGGGTCGTGGCGGCCACCGAGGACGGTCTGTGGGACGTCCCCGGCACCGGGACGGGCCCGTACGCCGACCCCACCGGGGCGGGTGACAGCTGGACGGCCACCTACGTTCTGGCCCGCTCACACGGTCACGATCCGGCTGCCGCGGCGGCCGATGCGGAGGTGCGGACCGACCGCATCTACCAGTGAGCGCGCCACACGGAACGCGTGTGGCCGGGTACTCTGTGACCCATGCGGGACGACGGCATTCGCATTCTGATCGCCGAGGACAACGCGCTCTTGCGCGGCGTGCTCCGGGACGCGCTCGAGGAGGCCGGGATGACGGTTGTCGGCGAGGCCTCCGACGGCGCCGAGGCCTTCACGGTGGCCGAGCGGATGCTGCCCGACGTGGTCGTGATGGACATGCGCATGCCAAACGTCGACGGCATCGAGGCGACCGAGCAGATCGCCGCCGCCGACTGGGCGATGCCGGTGGTCGTGCTCTCGGCCTACGACGAGCCTCAGATGATCGATGCGGCGCTGAACGCGGGGGCGGCGAACTGCCTCAAGAAGGGCGTCGGCCTCGACGAGCTGATCGACGCCATCCGCTCGGCCAACGCGGCCTGACCGGGAAGCTCCGGGCTACTGCAGGAGCTCGGGCGTGAGCACCGCCCGCGCCCCCAGGGCGACGAACACCAGGAGGCAGGTGACGCCGATCGCGTGTGCCCAAGCGGCGTCGGCGACGGTCGTGAGGCCGACACCGGCGACGAAAGAGGCGACCGCGACGCGGGCGATCGCGGCGGCGGTGCTCCGGCGGCGATCCGGCACGGGCAGCCCCCCGGCAGCCGCGGGTGGCGTCGAGCCGGCCGGCCAGGACGAGGCGGAAGAGCAGCGCGAGCGACGGGAAGAGGATCACGCCGCCGGCGAGGACCGCGACGATGACCGCGACCAGGGTGTCGTGGGGCGCGGCCGCCTGCTTGATCGTCAGGCCGGGCAGGAAGACCGGCTGCTGCGCGAGCGCCCAGCCGGCGATGATCGCCGCGACCGCGAGCGCGGCCGTGTAGCGCGCCGGCTCGTAGCGCCTGCGCCAGACGAGGGCGAGCGTCGCGACGCCGGCGACGAGCGAGACGACGAGCGCCGGCGAGCCGCGGCCGCTGAGTGAGGTGCGTGGAAGAGCGCGGTGGGCGTCGATGCGCAGCACGACGAGCCCGGCGACCGCGACCGCGCCGGCGACGACGCCGGCGACGAGCGCGCGGCGGCGGAACCGCTCCGCGAGCTCGGGCTCGCCCGGCCGGACGGCGTCGGCCGCGAGGAAGACGGCGGCCAGGTAGGCGGACGTCGCGACGGCGAGCACGCCGATCGTGATCGACGTCGGGTTGAGCCAGCTCGTGACGAGGTCTGCCGGCGGCGTTGCCGACCGGCACGCGCCCGGAGGCGATCGCCGCCGAGCATCGCGTGCCGAGCGCGAACGGCGTCAGGATCGACGAGAGCGCGAAGACGGTCGTCGACGCGCCGTCGCTCGCGCGGCGTCTGCGTCGCCGGCGCGCAGCGCGTAGGCGCCGCCGCGCAGGACGATCCCGATCGCCGGCGACGAAGAGCGGGATCGACGAGCGTCGAGGCGATCGAGCCGAACGCCGTCGGGTACGCGGTCCAGACGACGGTGAGGACGAAGATCAGCCAGACGTGGTTCGCCTCCCAGACCGGCGCCATCGCGTGGTGGGCGTGGTCGCGGATCCGTCGGCCTGCGCGCCCGCGCCGGCGGTCGAGCTGCCAGAAGCCGGCGCCGAAGTCGGCGCCGCCGAGCACGGCGTAGAGCGCGAGCCCGACGAGCGCGAAGACCAGCGGCAGCGTCGTAGAGATGCATCAGGTCGCCTCCGGCGGGTCGTCGCGGCGAGCGTCGAGCGAGCGGCGCGCGCGAGGCCGCAGCAGCACCCAGGCGACGCGCGGCCGCGAGCGCCGAGGTAGACGACGGCGAGCGTCGCGTAGCCGACCGGGATGCCGCCGGCGCCGGTGACCGCCTGGGAGGTGCGCATCACGTGGTAGACGACCCACGGCTGGCGGCCGACCTCGGTCGTCGACCCAGCCGCGATCAGCGCGACGACCGACAGCGGCCCGGCGGCGACGAGCGCCCGGTAGAACCAGCGTCGACTCGGGCAGCCGCCTGCGCCGCACGCGCACGCACGAGGTAGACGACGCGAGAGCAGCGCGAGCAGGGTGCCGATCCCGACCATCGTCTGGAAGGCGACGCGGACGACGTTCACCGGCGGCCGGTCGGCGGGCGGCGACCGCGTCGAGGCCCTGCGACGGTCGCGTTCGGGTTGTGGAAGGCGAGCAGCGAGAGCAGCCGCGGGATCGGGATCCCGTACTCGACCTGGCCGTCGGTGTACCAGCCGAGGAGGTGGACCGGCGCGCCCTTCGTCGTGTGCGCCGAGCCCTTCGAAGGCGGCGAGCTTGATCGGCTGCGCCGGCCGCGACCTCGCGGCCGTTCCAGTCGCCGACGAAGACCTGCGCGACGCGACGCGAGCGCGGCGACGGCGAGCGGGACCGCGAGCGCGGTCCGCTCGTAGCGGCCCCAGCGCCCGCGCAGCCGGCCGGACGCGTAGGCGCCGGCGACCAGGAAGCCGGTGACCATGTAGCCGGCGAGGTACATGTGGACCAGCTCGTGCCAGAAGTAGCTGTTCGCGAACAGCGCCGTGAACGGGTGCACGTCGACGGCCTTGCCCGTGGCTGAGCCGGAAGCCGGTCGGGTGGTTCATCCAGCCGTTGACCGCGATCACCATCAGCGAGCCGGTGAAGCCGGCGAGCGACGATCGGGATGCCGCTGGCGAAGTGCGCGCGCGGCGAGAGCCGGTCCCAGCCGTAGACGTAGATGCCGATGAAGATCGCCTCCATGAAGAACGAGAAGCCCTCGATCGCGAAGCCGAGCCCGAACACGCTGCCGAAGGTGCGCGGTGAAGTCCGGCCAGAGCAGCCCCATCTCGAAGCTGAGGATCGTGCCGGTGACGACGCCGGCGGCGAACAGCGCGACCATGACCCGCGTCCAGCGCCGCGCCAGCGTCCGGTAGAGCTCGTCGCCGGTGCGCAGGTAGCAGCCACTCGACGAAGAGGACCAGCGCCGGGAACGCGATCCCGAAGCAGACGAGCGGGATGTGCACCGCGAACGAGAGCGCCTGCATCTGCCGCGCCTGCAGCAGATAGCGCTGCTCGGACGCGGCGAGCCGAGCGCGTGGTCCACCGCGATCACGCTATCTCAGGCGAGCGCGCCATCGAGCCGATAACACGAGGGTGTACGCCTGGAGCACCGACAGCCTCTCGGAGCCTGCACGCCTGGACTACATGCGCCGGGCGGCCATGTACTCGTACGACATCCTGCGCATCCGCAACCGAGAAGAGCTGTGGCGCCGCACGGCCGCCACCATCGCCGAGTGGGTGGAGGCAAGTGTCGTGCGCGGGTTCCGGATCGAGGCGGACGGCCGGCCCGTCTGGTGGCGGGCTCCGCGCCCACGGAACTGCCCGAGCGGGCCCGGCACATGGAATCGGCGCTGGTCGCACGGGCCGTTGCCCGTGAGCGATCGCTGATCTCGAACCATCCCCGCCTCGATCTCGACCTCCTGGAATATGGCCGTCAACTGGCGGCGACGGACTCGGTGGTTCACACTGTCCTGCTCCGCGCCGACCAGCGGACGCACGGCGTGATGGCCGTCCACTGGCTCGGAACGCCCCGGCCGCCTTTCGAGCGCCGCACCGGCTTCTACCTGTTCGCCGAGAATGCTGCCCTGGCGGTGGCGATCGGCGAGGAGCGGGCAGTGCTCGACCGCGCCGCGCACGTCGACCCGCTCACGGGCCTGGCCAACCCGCGGGCGCTCAACGCCGCGATGGCAGGGCATGCCGACACCTTCCCGATCGGCGTGCTCGTGATCGACTTCGACGGCATGCGCGCGGCCAACGAGGCGTTTTCAAACGACTACGCCCGGGGCGGGGACGTGCTGATCGTCGCGGTCGCCGAAGCGATGAAACGGTTCGCGGGGCCCGGCGAACTCGCGGCCCGCATGCACACCGGCGGCGACGAGTTCTGCCTGCTCCTGCCCGGGTGCGACCGCTCGGCGACCGGGGCCCGCGGCCGCGCCATCGAGACCATCCTTGACCGCCTCGACGTGCCCGAGTCACACCGGCACGTTTACCGGGGTGCATCCGTCGGAGCGGCGGCGCGGGAGCCGGGCGAGAGCGTCTCCGAGACCCTGGCCCGTGCCTCGGTCGCGATGCATGAGCGCAAGCGCCGCGACCGCGCCTCCTGAAGAGCTGTTCAAGATGCGGACGGCGAGAAGATTCGCGGCTGCTCGAGTTCGACGAGGTGCGCCGGCTCGACGATGAAGGAGCGTGTCGAGGCAGCCGGCGTTGAAGTACAGCTCGGGCTCGCCGACGAGGCGTTCGTCGAGGACGAGCTCGCAGTCGAAGAGCGAGCCTAGGGGCGGTAGCTCGCCGAAGCGGCAGCCGGTCTGCTGCTCGAGCTCGGCCGGTGTTGCCAGGCGTAGGCGACTGCTTGCAGACGCGGCGCGAAGCGCGTCGATATCGGCTTCAGCATTGCCCGGCAGTGCGTAGACGAGATAGTCCTTCGTCCCGTCTTTGCGGTAGCGGCGGAAGAGAAGCGCCTTTGCCTGCTGCTCGAGGCGCGAGCCGACGATCGCGTGATAGTCGCGCGCGGAGGCGGCGGGCGCATGCCGTATCTCACGATACGGGGTCGCAGTTGCCGCGAACCGCTCGCGCAGCGCCTGGTACGGCGATCGCTCAGAGCTCGTCACGGATGGTCCTCGTCAGCGTCTTGATCGCAGCCTCGTTGCGCTTGTAGAAGGTCCACTTGGCCGACCCGCTTGGAGGTGACGAGCCCGCTGCGGGCGAGCGTCTGCAGGTGCGCGGTTGCCGTCGGCTGGGCGACGCCGAGCTTCTCGGCGATGAAGATCACGCAGACGCCGTCCTTGACGAGATCGCCGTCCTTCTGCGGTGGGAAGTGGGCCCGCGGGTCCTTCAGCCACTCGAGGATCTGCAGGCGTTTCGCGCTCGCCAGCGCGGCGAAAAGATCAGCATTGGGCATGGCAATGAGTCTATCGGATGATATAGGATTATTGCTATTCCTATTGGTGAGGAGCGAGATGTCGCGGTGCGTACGAGATCAGGCTCGACGACAAGTTTGGGCAGTTGCGCCGATTCGACGTCGCGGCCGAGGCGGCTGCCGTCGAGCCGTCGTTCAATCAGACGCTGACCACGGTGAACGACGCGGCCGTGCGTCTTGGTGTGCTCGAGGGTGAGTTCCACTGGCACAAGCACGATGAGGAAGACGAGTTCTTCCTCGTGCTCGAGGGCGAGTTGCAGATCGACGTCGAAGGCCGGGACATGATCGTGCTCGGCCCCGACCAGGGCGTGACGATCCCGAAGGGCGTCCTGCACCGGACGCGCGCGCCAAAGCGAACCGTCGTCGTCATGGTCGAGCCGGCAACGGTTGTTCCGACCGGGGACGCCTAGATGGTTGATCGATATCTCTCGCGGGCCAGATCGCACAAGGGTTGGGGTGGTTCATCGGTTGGTGGGGCTGCGGCTGCGAACCGTCGCCTCGCTACGTCCTCGGTCGCGCCCATACCACACCGGTATGAACGCTCCCTGCGTCCTTGCGACGCTCTGTTCTCGCCGCCCTGGACACCACGGAGATATCGATCAACCATCTAGGTCGCGACCGGGGTCTACGCCTCGGTCGAGATGAAGACGCTCTTGAGCTCGGTGTTGTGGGCGAGGGCCTCCATGCCGAGCTCCTTGCCGACACCCGACTGCTTGTAGCCGCCGAACGGCGTCTGCACGAACACCGACGAGTTGGTGTTCACGCCGAGGACTCCGGTGCGCAGGGCGCGGGCGACCCGGAGCTGGCGGGCGCCGTCACGCGTCCACAGCGAGCCCGACAGGCCGTACGGCGTGTCGTTTGCGATCCGCACGGCGTCGGCCTCGTCGCGGAACGTGATCACGCTGACCACCGGCCCGAAGATCTCCTCGCGGGCCACGGTCATGTCGTTGCGCACGTCCGCCAGCACCGTGGGGCGATAGAAGAACCCGGCCTCGAGGTCGCCGCCGGGCCGCTCGCCGCCGACGACGAGTCGCGCGCCCTCGTCGATGCCCACGCCCACGTAGCGCTCGACCGTGTCGCGCTGGCCCGACGAGATCAGCGGCCCGATCTCGGTGGCCGGGTCCTCCGGCATCCCGACGCGCAGGTTGCGGGCCGTCTCGGAGTAGCGCTCGAGCACCTCCTCGGCGACCGACTCCTGCACGATCAAGCGCGAACGGGCACAGCAGTCCTGCCCGCAGTTCTCGAACACGGCGTAGGGCGCCAGCCGGCCCGACCTTCTCGAGGTCGGCGTCCTCGAAGACGACGCAGGCCGACTTGCCGCCCAGCTCGAGCGTCACCCGCTTGACCGTCGCGGCGGCGCGCCGGGCGATGCCGGAGCCCACCTCAGTGGAGCCCGTGAAGCCGATCTTGCCGACGCCGGGGTGCTCGACCAGCGCGTTTCCGACCGTCGCGCCCGGTCCGGACACGACGTTGAGCGCCCCCGGCGGGATGCCCGCCTCGACCGCGAGCTCGGCGTAGCGCAGCACCGAGAGCGGCGTCAGCGAGGCCGGCTTGAGCACGACGGTGTTGCCGGCGGCGAGCGCCGGCGCGATCTTCCAGTTGGCGATGTTGAGGGGGAAGTTCCAGGGCGTGATCAGCCCGACGACGCCGATCGGCTCCCGGAACGTCAGCGCGACGCCGTCGCGCTCGACCGGGATCGTGTGGCCGAAGAACTTGTCGACCGCGCCCGCGTAGTAGCGCAGAACGTCGACGATCATCCCCAGCTGCCCACGGGCGTCGCCGATGGGCATGCCCACGTTGCGGCACTCGAGCAGCGCCAGCTCGTCCGTGTGCTCCTCGACCAGCGCGGCGAAGCGATGCATGTGCCGGCCGCGCGTGACCGGCGAGACCGCCCCCCAGACGCCGTAAGCGGCCGTTGCGGCGGCCACCGCCCGGTCGATGTCCGCGGCGCCGGCCTCGGCGACGCTGGCAAGGCGGGTGCCCGTTGCCGGATTCGTGACGTCGAAGCTCGCGCCCTCCGCGGCGGCAACGCGCTCACCGCCGATGACCAGGCCCTCGACCGCGGTCGCGCTCACGCGCCGCCCGTCGGTAGGTGGTGGCCTGGGCGACCAGCTCGGCGAAGAGCGGCGCGCCGCCGACCTCGTCCTCCTCGGGATGCCACAGCACGCCGAGCGCGAGCCGCCCCGCCGGCCGCTCGACCGCCTCCACCGTGCCGTCCTCGGCCCGGGCCGAGACGCGCAGCCCGGCTCCGAGCCGGTCGGGCGCCTGGTGGTGACAGGAGTGGGTGCGGGTCTGGGCGCCGAGGATGCCGTGAAGGCACGTCCCGGCCAGCACCGTGACGTCGTGGAACGTGTACCGGCCGGGCGGCCCCTTGTGCGTCTCGCTGCCGAGATGCTGGTGGAGATCGCCGCCGAGGGCGACGTTCAGGAGCTGCATGCCACGGCAGATGCCGAGCACGGGCATGTCGCGCCGCAGCGCCTCCTGGATCAGCGCCAGCTCGGCCTGGTCGCGCGTCACGGAGACGCCGGTGGTCTCGGGGTGCGGCTCCTGGCCGTACAGCGACGGACCGAGGTCGGGGCCGCCGGTGAACACGAGCCCATCGAGCAGGTCGAGTAGCTCGGTGGAGCCCTGAACCGGCGGTATCGCGATCGGCAGCCCGCCCGCGCGCTCGACGGAGGCCGAGTACGCCGCCGGGACGACCACGCTGCGGACGTCGGTCCACGCCCCGAACGCCACCGGCACGTCGTAGGCACTGATGCCGATCACCGGGCGCTTGCGGTCCATACCGTCCGCAGTATATGAATCGCACATGCCGCTGACGCTCGAGGAGCTCCGGGGGGATGTCGAGTCCGGCGCGGTGGATACGGTGCTGCTGGTCATGACCGATATGCAGGGACGGCTGTCGGGCAAGCGCCTGCATGCGCCCTTCTTCGTGAACGAGGTGGCCGACCACGGCGCCGAGGGCTGCAACTACCTGCTGGCCGTCGATGTGGAGATGAACACGGTGCAGGGCTTCGCCATGTCGTCTTGGGAGACGGGCTACGGCGACTTCGTGTTCCGGCCCGATCTGAGCTCGCTGCGGCGGGTGCCGTGGCTCGAGCGAACGGTGCTCGTGGTCGCCGATCTCGAGTGGGAGGACGGCTCGCCGGTGGCGGCCTCGCCCCGGCAGATCCTGCGCCGCCAGCTCGACCGGCTCGCCGAGCGCGGGTGGCGGGCCAACATCGGCTCGGAGCTCGAGTTCCTGCTCTTCCGCGACAGCTATGACCAGGCGCGGGCGAAGCGCTACCACGACCTCACGCCCGCGAACCCCTACAACGTCGACTACTCGATCCTGGGCACGACCATGGTCGAGGACGTGCTGCGGCCGATCCGGCTGGGGATGGCGGGCGCTGGGATCGCCGTCGAGGACTCCAAGGGCGAGTGCAACTTCGGCCAGCACGAGGTCAACTTCCGCTACTCCGACGCGCTGGCCGATGGCCGACAACCACTCGGTGTACAAGAACGGCGCCAAGGAGATCGCGCACATGCATGGCTGCGCGCTCTCGTTCATGGCCAAGTACGACCAGCGCGAGGGCAACTCGTGCCACATCCACGTCAGCCTGTGGGACGAGAGCGGCAGCCTGTCACCCGGGCGACGGCGGCCACGGCCGCAGCCGATCTTCGACCACTTCGTCGCCGGCCAGCTGGCCGCGACGCGGGAGCTGGCCTACTTCTTCGCCCCCAACGTGAACTCGTACAAGCGCTACGCCTGGGGGTCGTTCGCCCCGACGACGCTGGTGTGGGGTGTCGACAACCGCACCTGCGGGTTCAGGGTGGTCGGGCACGGTGCCGGACTGCGGCTCGAGAGCCGCATCTCCGGCGCCGACGTCAACCCCTACATCGCGTTCGCGGCGATGATCGCCGCGGGCCTGCACGGGATCGACAATGAGCTCGAGCTCGAGCCCGCCTACCCCGGGAACGCCTACGACGCGGTCGACAAGCCGCGGCTTCCCGGCAGCCTGCACGAGGCGGTGGCGCTGCTCGAGGGCTCGGCGATTGCGCGGGCGGCGTTCGGGGACGACGTGGTCGACCACTACCTGCACTACGCGCGCACGGAACAGCGCGCGTTCGAGGCGGCGGTCACCGACTGGGAGCGCTTCCGCAGCTTCGAGCGGATGTAAGCGGGCGCCCGACGGTACCGGGCGCCCGCTCACCGAACAGCGCTCACGCGGACTTGCCGTGCGGGCGGCGGATCAGCCGGGCGATCACTTGCCGGCGCCGATCGCGGCGGCGCTCGTCACGCAGGTTGCGCGCGAGGCGCATGAAGTAGTCGTGCTCGGTCTCCGGGCGCGACTGGGCGAACTGTCGTTCCGAATGGATGTTCATCAGGTTGCTCATATACTGATGATAGCACCCGGATCTTCGCCAGTATACCCCTAAACATCTGTCTACACGCCAAATTAACAGTACAAAACATCTAGGCAATGGTGATCTCGTCGGACAGGTACACGTCCTGGATCGCGTTCAGCAGCTCGACGCCCTCGGCCATCGGCCGCTGGAACGCCTTGCGGCCGCGAGATCAGGCCCATGCCGCCGGCGCGCTTGTTGATCACGGCGGTGTTGACGGCCTCGGCAGGTCGCTCTCGCCGGACGACGCGCCGCCGGAGTTGATCAGGCCGGCGCGGCCCATGTAGCAGTTGGCCACCTGGTAGCGGGTCAGGTCGATCGGGTGGTCGCTCGGCAGCTCGGTGTAGACCCGCTTGTCGGTCTTGCCGAAGTTGAGCGTCGAGTGAAGCCGCCGCTTGGTCTCGGGCAGCTTCTGCTTGATGATGTCGGCCTCGATCGTGACGCCCAGGTGGTTGGCCTGGCCGGTCAGGTCGGCCGCCAGGTGGTAGTCCTGCCGTCCTTGGTCTTGAACGCCGGGTTGCGCAGGTAGCACCAGAGCACCGTCGCCATGCCCAGCTCGTGCGCGGCCGCGAAGGCCTCGGCGACCTCCAGGATCTGGCGCTTCGACTCCGCAGAGCCGAAGTAGATCGTCGCGCCGACCGCCGACGCGCCCATGTCGCAGGCCTGCTTGACCGGCCGAACATGATCTGGTCGTAACTTGTTCGGGTAGGTGAGGAACTCGTTGTGGTTGATCTTCACGAGGAACGGGATCTTGTGCGCGTACTTGCGCGCGCGATCGCGCCGAGCACGCCGAGCGTCGAGGCGACCGCGTTGCAGCCGCCCTCGATCGCGAGCTTGACGATGTTCTCGGGGTCGAAGTAGTCGGGGTTCTTGGCGAAGGACGCGCCGGCCGAGTGCTCGATGCCCTGGTCGACGGGCAGGATCGAGACGTAGCCGGTGCCGGCCAGCCGGCCGTGGTCGAACAGCGGCTGCAGGTTGCCGCAGCACCGGGGTCGGCGGTCGGAGAGCGCGAACACGCGGTCGACGAAGTCGGGGCCGGGCAGGTGCAGCCGCTCGCGCGAGATCGTGTTGCACGTGTGGCCGAGCAGCGACTCGGCGTCGTCTCCCAGGATCGACTCGATCCGGGCCATGTCCGATGCGGGTGCGATAGCCATGTCGCGGCTCCTCTCGCGGAGTGGTTGTGGGTTCAGGTGTAGCTTGCCACGCGCCGACGACTATTTCTGAGCCGGCAGCTCGACGTGGCCGCCGAACTCCTTGCGCATCGCGGACAGCACGCGGTTGGCGTAGGTCCCCTCGCCGCGCGAGCTGAAACGCTCGTACACGGCGGCGGTGAGCACGTAGGCGGGGACGCCCTCCTCGATGGCCGCGATCGACGTCCAGCGGCCCTCGCCGGAGTCGGATACGCGGCCGGAGAACTCCTCCAGGTCGGCGGACGTCGTGCAGCGCCGTCGCGCGGTCAGGTCGAGCAGCCACGAGCCGATCGACGCTGCCGCGCCGCCACACCTCGGCGACCTCGGCCGTGTCGATGTCGTAGCGGTAGTACTCGGGATGCTCGAGCGGCGCCGTCTCGGCGTCGCCGGAGCGCTCGCGCAGCCCGACGTCGGCGTTCTTGAGGATGTCCAGGCCCTCGGCGTAGGCGGCCATGATGCCGTACTCGATCCCGTTGTGCACCATCTTGACGAAGTGCCCGGCGCCGTTCGGGCCGCAGTGCAGGTAGCCGCGCTCGGACGTGGCGACGGCGCCCGGTCCGCCCGGGTGTGCGCGGGGCCGCGTCGACGTCGGGCGCGATGGTGGCGAAGATCGGCTCGAGCCGCGCGACGACCTCGTCCTCCCCGCCGATCATCAGGCAGTAGCCGCGCTCGAGCCCGAAGACGCCGCCCGAGGTGCCGACGTCGACGTAGTGGATCCCCTTCGTCCGCCAGCTCGGCGGCACGGGCGATGTCGTCGCGGTAGTACGAGTTGCCGCCGTCGATGATCGTGTCGCCCTCGTCGAGGAGCTTGGCGACGTCGCTCACGACCCGGCCGGTCACGGCCGCGGGCACCATGATCCAGACCGCCCGCGGGCGCTGTCAGCTTGGCGACCAGGTCGGCGGGCGTCTCCGATCCGACGGCCCCTTCACCGGCGAGTGTCGCGGTCGGGGCGGGATCCCGGTTCCAGACCACCATCTCGTGCCCGTCGCGCATCAGCCGGCGGGTGAGATTGGCACCCATCCGGCCCAGGCCGATCATTCCCAATTGCATGCTGTCTCCGATCCGCGACGGTCAGGGTTCCGGCCTGGGCACGATAGCGCCGGAGGGTACGATCGCCATGCGATGACGGAGATCGAGCCGGCGCTTCCAGCACGACGCCGCCGCGGTTACGAGCTGCGTGCGGGCGGCGTACGCCGGCTACGTCGAGCGCATCGGCCGCGAGCCCGCGCCGATGGTCGCCGACAACGCTGCCCTGATCGCGCGTGGCGACGTGTGGGTGGCGTGCGAGGCGCGCGGGCTCGTGGGCGTGCTGGTGATGCGGCCGGAGCCGCCGGCGCTCTTCGTCGAGAATGTCGCGGTGCTGCCCGAGCGGCAGGGTCGCGGCCTCGGCCGCGCGCTCATGGCCTTCGCCGAGGAGCACGCGCGAGCAGCCGGCCTGGCCGAGGTCGCGCTCTACACCAACCAGAGGATGACCGAGAACCTGCGCTTCTACGCCGCGCTGGGGTACGTCGAGACCGGCCGTCGCCGCGAGGACGGCTTCGCGCGCGTATTTCTGCGCAAAGCGCTCACGTGACCGGCAGCGGTGCTTGGCGAAGCGCGTGGTGTTCTGACGGTTCACGCCCTCGGGGTTGGTGGTCTCTCGCCACGGGGCGGCAGGGGGAGGACAGCCCTCGCGCACAAATCAGACCGCTGGTGGCGGGATGAGCGTTTGGGGACTTGTGCCGACGGCAGTCCCCCGTGCCTCCATGCATGCGTGGTCAGGTGATCGGAGTCGTCAGCGCGGCGTCCAGGGCCATCGCGACGAACAGCAGCGCCAGGTAGAGCAGCGAGTAGTGGAACAGGGCCCCGGCACGGGCCGGCCCGGGGTCACGCCGCAGCCGCCGGGCCAGGTAGAGGAAGTAGGCGCCGAGCAGTGCCGCCGCGACCACGTACCCCCACCCCGAGATGCCGACGGCGGCCGGAAGCAGCGTGACGGCGACCATCGCCAGCGAGTAGCGCACGATCTGACGCGTGGCCTCGGCGTCGCCGCGCACCACCGGCAGCATCGGCACGCCGGCCGCCTGATAGTCGCGCTTGATCAGGAGCGCGAGCGCCCAGAAGTGCGGCGGCGTCCAGACGAAGACGATCAGGAACAGGACGAGTGCGGGCAGCGTGATCCGTCCGGTCGCGGCCGCCCACCCGACCAGCGGCGGGATCGCCCCCGCGGCACCGCCGATGACGATGTTCTGCGGCGTGGAACGCTTCAGCCAGCGGGTGTAGACGAAGACGTAGAACAGGTTGCCCACGAGAGCCAGCAGCGCGGCGACCAGATTCACGGTCACGCCGAGCAGCACGAAGGACGCCGCCGAGAGCGCGAGGCCAAACTCGAGCGCGCGCGGCGGCGAGACGCGGCCCGAGGCGACCGGCCGCCGATCGGTGCGCGACATCGTTCGGTCGATGTCGCGGTCGAGCAGGTGGTTGAACGCGCTCGCGCCGCCGCAGGCCAGCGCCAGGCCCACCATCGTGGCGGCGAACCTGCCCGCGCCTGGCAGCCCCCCGTCCCCGACCACCATCCCGCACGCGGCGGTCAGAAGCAGGAGGGACATGATCCGGGGCTTGGTCAGTGTGACGTAGTCGCGCCAGACCACGTGGCCGGGTGAGCGCGCCCGGAAGGTCGCGGCGGCGGCGATCAGGGCAGCCGCAAGCGCCGCGGCTGCGAACGCGACGTGCAGCACAACCGCCCAGGAGGGCCGGCCCGTTACCGCCGCGACCCCTCCGGCCACGATCTCGGCCACGAACAGACCGAGTGCCGCAAGCGCGGCGGGCCGGAGTCGATGGTGCGCGACCACCGCAGCCACCGCAACCGCCACGAGCGGCGGCAGCGCCGCGGCGGCGAGCACCCGGTGGGCCAGATCGAGATGAAGCGCCGCAGCCGCCACGACCAGCGCCGTGGCGGCGGCCCCGGCAAGGGCCGTCAGCCGCAGCCAGGGCCCCGGGTCGTCGGCAAAGTCTGCAGTCACGGCACGCGGTGGCGCATCGCCCAGCCGGCCAGCAGCACCACGATCAGCAATCCCAGGGGGAGCACCAGCGTCAGGTACCCACCCGCGCCGGAGTCGTTGGAAGCCAGCGTGATGATGTCCATGCTCTCCCTCCGCCTATGCCACGTAGAAGAGGACGGTGAAGATGGCCAGCACGACGGCCAGGAACCACCAGTACAGCAGGGCCGGAGGGGCGTCGCCGCGCAGAACGTCGGATGGCGCCTGGGCGACCTGGATCTCGACCCAGTAGACGCCGCCGAGCAGGTGCAGCAAGTAGAACGCCATGAAGCCGATGAATACGCTTCCGAACGCACCCGCATGGGCGGGTGAGAAGCCCGGGCGGAATACCTGCGAACCCGCGAGGACGGTTGCGACCAGGCCGGTGACGACCGCGGCAGCAGCGGGCGCCCGGTAGGCAACCGGACCGGCGGCGGCCAGCCGGCGCCCGGCGACGGTGAGAAGCGCCGCGGTCACGATCACCGCGACCAGCACGGCCAGCCCCATGGCACCGGACGGGTTCTCGCCCTTGGGGTTCCACATACCGTTGTTGTTCAGCGCCCGCAGGTACAGGTAGGCAAACACGAAGCCCATGAACAGGAACGCTTCGGCGGCGATGAACAGACGGCCGCCGGTCGACTTGTCGCGTGCGACCAGGTCGGCGGTGTCCTCGGCGGTGGGGGTGATGTCGGTCATCGTTCAGTCACCCGCCGCAATCACGGGGTCGCCCATCTCCATCACCGGGAGCGCCGAGGGATCGCCGTACTCGTACGGCCCGGCCAGGATCCGCACCGGCCGGTCGAAGTTCCACACGGGCACCGGCGACGGCAGCTGCCACTCGAGCGACCGTGCCATCCACGGGTTGGACGGAGCCGGGATCCGGGCGATCAGGAGCGAGTAGACGAAGTTGGCCAGGAACACCAGCATCGACGCGCCGAGCAGGAACGCCGAGACCGACACCCAGTCGTTCAGGAACTGGAGGTGAGGAGCGTAGGTGGCCGACCGCCGCGGCATCCCGAGCATGCCGACGGCGAACAGCGGCAGGAACGTCGAGTTGAAGAAGATGAACGTCCCCCAGAAGTGGATCTTGCCCAGCGTCTCATTGAGCTGGATGCCCGTCATCTTCGGCAGCCAGTAGTAGATGCCGGCGAAGAAGCCGAACACGAGCCCGCCCATGATGGTGTAGTGGAAGTGAGCGAGCACGAAGAAGCTGCCGTGCAAACTGACGTCGCTCGGCACGTCCGAGAGGTAGACGCCCGAAAGGCCGCCGATCAGGAAGTTGAAGAAGAACGCGAGCGCGAACAGCATCGGCACGGCGTAGCGGATCTTGGCCCGCCACAGCGTCCCCAGACCGACGAGGAAGATGACGCCGGTGGGCACCGAGATCAGCTCGGTCGTGAACATGTAGAACGGCCGCAGGCTCGCGTTGATCCCGCTCACGAACAGGTGGTGCTGCCACACCATGAACGAGAGCAGCGCGACGCCGAGCATCCCGCCGACGGCGAGCCGCTGCCCCCACAGGGGCTTGCGCGCGAACACCGGCAGGATCTCGAGCACGACGCCGAAGCCGGGCAGGGCGAGGATGTACACCTCGGGGTGCCCGAAGAACCAGAACAGGTTCTCCCACAGGAACGGGCTGCCGCCCAGGGACGGGATGAAGAACGAGGTCGAGGCCGTGCGGTCGAGCACCTGCATCAGTACCGCAGCCAGCAGCATCGGCGGGCCGAGCAGCATCAGCACCGAGGTCGTCAGCATGCTCCACACGAAGATCGGCAGGCGTGACCACGTCATGCCGGGGGCACGGTGGTTGAACACGGTCACCAGCATGTTGAGCGCGTTCAGGATCATGCCGATGCCGACCAGCGCAAAGGCGAACAGGTACCCGTCCATTCCCGCGTCAGCCTGGTCGCCGAGCGTCGGGTAGCCGGTCCAGCCGGTTGGGAACCCGCCGTAGACGATGGTCGTCATGAGCACGACGCCGGCCAGAGGCAGCAGCCAGAACGAGAGCGCCTCGAGGCGCGGGAACGCCATCCGCCGGCTGCCGATCATGAGCGGCACGAAGTAGTGCCCGAACGGCCCGAGGATGATGCTCGAGACCATCATGATCATCATCGAGCCGTGCAGTCCAACCAGGGTCAGGTACTCACCCGGCGAGAAGGTGGGTGTGGTCGCCCGCAAGAGCTCGACACGGATCAGCATGGCGTTCAGCCCGCCAATGAAGAAGAAGACCGCGATCCCCATCAGGTACTGGAGGCCGATCACCTTGTGGTCGGTGCTGGCGCGGACGTACCGGGTCCAGCCTGTCGCCCCCTTCGCCAGGTCGCCGCCGGTGCGCCCGAACAACCGCGCCACCGGGTGGTTGAAGATGCCAAGGCCGGCCAGGTAGCCGAACGTCCCGAGCACGTAGCCGAGCAGGACGGCGACGTCGTTTTGGTCGATTTTCGCCACCCAGTCGAAGCGCGAGCCCATGCGGTGCCCGATCGCGAGTCCGATCGCGTACCCGGCGACGGCGCCGACCACACCCCACAAGAGGTTGAAGCTGAAAACGCCGTTGCCGGCTCTGGCCGGCGCGGCGGCGGGGGTCTCGGCGTGGCTCATCCACCTCTCCCATACGGTTGCGGGTAGTAGATCTTTCGGTAGTTGGGCACGAACCGCATGATCGGCGCGTCATGCTTCTGCGCGCGATGGATCCACGTGGTGAATCCCGACGCCGACAGCACCCGCCCGTGGGCCGCCATGTAGCCGTGGAAGAGGCCGCACAGCTCGGCGCACCGGACCTCGAAGAGCCCCAGGTGCTCGGGCGTGGTGAAGGCGACGTTGTCGGCGCCGGGAACCGCGTCCGCCTTGACGCCGAGCTGGTAGGCCCAGAACGAGTGGATCACGTCGAGAGAGGTGACGTGGAACTCCACCGTCCGGCCGACCGGCAGGGCCAGCGAGAACGTCTCGATACCTCCGTACTGCGGGTAGCGGTAGGTGAACCACCACTGCTGGGCGATCACCTGCACCTGCAGCGGGTTGCCCTTCGGCACGCTGATCGGTGTCGCCCCCTGGCCGCCGCCCGCTCCGGAGCCGGCCTGGCTCGAGGGGGCCTGGAGCAACTCGATCGTGCCCACGATGGCGAGCACGATCACGACCATCGTGGTCACCGCGACCCAGCCCTTCTGCATCGTGGCGTCGCCCTTGAGCGGCGGTCCGTCCTCGATCGGCCCGGCCGGCTGCCGGAACGAGGCCAGCGAGTAGACGAAGAAGGTGATCACACCGACCCCGATGGGGGTGAGGATCAGCGCGAGAATGTTGTTGATCTTGGTCTGGTCGGAGGCGGTGTTGGAGAACCGGCCGGGCGGCATGTGCGGCGCCAGCAGGAACCCGATCAGCAGGTCCGCGACGATCGCCACCACGACCCAGATGACCAAGGCGCGCCTGAGATGTCCCCGGGACTCCATCGCTCAGACGACCTTGATGAACCCGTCCATCCACCCGATCGACTGCATCGGGCCGCCGAACCCGTACAGCCAACCCGCGGCGCACGGCACGAAGCACTGCCAGCGATGCATCCCGGGCTTCCCGGTGTGGAACTCGAACGTGATCGTGTTGTGGGCCTCGGCCATCGTGCACGGGGACACGCCGCACTGGTTCTTGGCGTCGGCGGCGACGCCCATGAGCGGGACGCTGACACCGAAGTCGGGGATGGTGAACGTATGCGAGGCGAGGGCGGGGTTCAGCACCCTCTTGGGCTTCCCGTTGACCGTCATCGTGTTGGCGACGATGCCCCGCGGAAGGCCGAGGAAGGGATTGCGCAGACCACTATCGCCGTCGTACTGGAGCACGGTCATGCGCACCGTCGAATTGGCCGGCACCTTCCAGATGGTGCTGTGCACCCACTGGCCCTGCTCGTTCTTCACGAGGTAGGAGACCCAGTCGGCGTGCGGGGCGTGGCCGTAGGCCGCCACCGTCTGCACGGTGAGGTTCGTGATGCCGGCGGCGGAGGCCTGGGGCACCGTCTGCGGCAGCGAGACGACGTAGCCGAACACATACCACACGACCAGCACCACGACCACGGCGGTCCCGGCCAGCGCACTGAATATTCGGGTCGAGCGACTGATCGAACCCCTCCCTTCCGATCGAGCGCCCGCAATGCTGGTTGCCTCAGCCCCCCACGTCAAGCGTGTGTCATGGAGCTGTCATGTCGCGGTGCGGCGAGGCGGCGTATGCTTTCAAATTGTGCGCATCCTGCTGGTCGAGGACGAGCCACTGATCGCGAGTTTTGTCGGCCGGGGGCTCCGGGCGGAGGGGTACGCGACGTCGGTCGCGATCGGCGGCGACGAGGCGGTGGTCGAGTTGCGGGAACGCGACTGGGACCTCGTCATCCTCGACCTGATGCTCCCCGGCCTCGACGGGTTTGCGGTGCTTGCAAAGGCGCTCGAGTTCGATCCCCATCTGCCGGTGCTCGTGCTCTCGGCGCAGACCGGCGTCGCCACGAAGGTGGCGGCGCTGGACGCGGGCGCGATCGACTACCTGGCCAAGCCGTTCTCATTCGACGAGCTGCTCGCCCGGGTGCGCGTGTGCCTGCGCCGCCAGCCGCTCGGAGGGCCGCACGACGCGGGCGAGCAGCTGCTCCAGCTCGACGCCCGCAATCGCCGGCTCACCCGCCGCGACGGACAGCAGGTGCAGCTGTCGGAGCGCGAGTGCGCGCTGCTCGAGTACCTGCTCCAGACCCCGCAGGAGGTGGTTTCGCGGGAGCGGATCTTGAACGCGGTGTGGGACTACCAGTTTGACCCGCGCTCGAACGTCGTCGACGTCTACGTCGCCAGGCTACGGCGCAAACTCGAAGCCGAAGCCGTGATCGAGACCGTCCGCGGCGGTGGCTACCGGCTCGTCCCCTGCTGAGCGCAGGCCCGGAACGCGCAGCTCGAACGTGCTCCCCTGGCCCACGCTGCTCGAGACGCTGACGCCGCCGCCGTGGGCTTCGGCGATCGCCTTCACGATCGCGAGCCCGAGCCCGACGCCGCCGTTCGTGCGGTTGCGGGAGCCGTCCACCCGGTAGAAGCGGTCGAACACCCGGGCGCGGGCGGCCTCGGGGATGCCGTCCCCGCCGTCGCGGACGCGGATCCGCAGCGTGCCCGCGACGGAGGTGGCGCCCATCTCGATCTGCTGGCCCTGTCGGGTGTGCTGGATGGCGTTCTCGACCAGCGCGTCGAGGGCGAGCATGAGCTGGTCGCGATCGGCGGCGACCGTGACGCAGCGGATGTCGCCGAGGATCCATTCCCGGTCGGCCGTACCCCGCCAGCGCTGGAACACCTCGGTGACCACCTCCACGGCTTCGACGCGCTCGAACATCTTCGGCGCGGTCGCGTCGGCGGATTCCAGCAGCAGGAGCCGGTTGATGACGCGCTCCATCCGGCCGAGCTCGCCCAGGACGACATCGCAGGTCTCAGATACCTCGGCCGGGCCGGCGCCGGGATCGCGCTGGAGCAGTTCCAGGTGGCCGCGGCCGATCGTGATCGGGGTCAGAAGCTCGTGCGAGGCATCCGAGAGGAACACCGACTTGCGCTCGAGATCGCGCTCGCGCTCGGCGGCCAGCGCCTCGGCGACCGCCTGCGCCTGCTGGCGGCGGCGGACGTGGTAGACCATGCCGAGGAACATCAGCGACATCAGCGGCACCTCGGTGAACTCCGCCACCGCCTCCCAGTGGCGATAGATGCCGAACGCCGTCACCGCTCCCGTGCTGACGGTCACGAACAGGATCCCCCACAGCGTCGCCCGGCCCCGCCAGGCCCGGAAGCCGTACAGGATCGTGAACGAGACGTAGATGAAGTGGAACGGGACCGTCTCCCAGCCCTGGCCGAAGCGGAGCTCGATGATCGTGAGCATCGCCGCCAGGTTGAGGATCGAGAACGCCACCCACGCGTACTCCAGCCGGGTTCCCAACTCGAACCATCTCAGCGCCGGCCGCCCCACGCAGCGACCATAACATGCAGGCCGCGGCTACCGCGGAGAGATCGCGCCCAGGACGACCATGGCGATCAGCAGGATCCCCAGCACCGTGCCGATGATCCCCATGGCCAGGCCCCACCCGGCCGAGTCACGCCCGTGCAGCGCAGGGTTGGCGGCGAGCTCACGGCGGGCGCGCAGCGACATCACGATGGCGGGGACCGAGAACACGATCGGGAGCACCGCGAGCCCGATCAGCCCGAGCACGAGCGACGACCGCGCCGCCTGCGACATCTGGCCGCCGCGCACGTCGGTGTTGCAGCGCGGGCACAGGTCGGTGCCGGGGGCGAGCGGCTCGTGACAGCACGTGCACAGGATGAGCGGGGTGCGCGGCCCGTTCGGGAGCGGTGGCGGCAGGCTGAGCGCGCCGCGCTCAGCCACGGCGCGCTCCGGCACCGTCGAGGTAGGCGGCGACGACCCGGCGCGCGGTCGCGTCCTCGTCCGCGCCCCGGCGCACGATCTGCGCGAGGCCGGCATTGACCAGCCCCACGAACATGTCCTCGAGCCACTCGGGCGTGCACTCCGCCCGCAGCAGGCCCTCGGATTGGGCGCGGGCGAGCATGCCCCGGATCGGATCCCTGACCAGCTCGTCGGCGGCCCTGCGCGATACCGGCACCTGCTCGCGCACCACGACGGCGTAATGGTGGCCGACCGAGAGCACCACCCGCACCGCCCGGTCGAGCGCCGCCGGCGCGTCGAGTGCGTCCAGCCTCGCTGCCCGCAGATTGTGACCCACGTCCTGGACGGCGACAAGCTGAAGCTCGCGCATCAGCACCTCCCGTGTGGGGAAGTGGCGATAGAGCGTCGCCCGGCCGACCCCCGCGCGTGCGGCGATCTCGGTCATGCTCACCGCCGAGCCGCGATCGGCACAGACCCTTGCGACCGAGTTGAGAATCGCCCGGGCTCGTGGAGTCAACTGGTCGCTGCGACGGGCCCGGTCGTGAAGCAGCAGCTCGGGACTGGGCTCGGCGGCGGCGGCCCGGCCAGGCTTCTCAGCGCTGCGCGGCGTTCCCATGGCCCAGGGGAGTCTACCGTGGTGCTCGATCTCACCGAGGTGGTGAGAGGTCTCCAGGAGCCATACGCCCTCGGCAGGATTCGAACCTGCGACGCCGGCCTTAGGAGAGCCGCGCTCTATCCCCTGAGCTACGAGGGCGGATGACCCGCCATCGTACCGGCTGCCACGGGCTCACCGGGGTCAGCAGGTGGGTGTGGTCGCGACGACGTCGGCCGGGGCGGACACGCCGCCCGCGGCGTCCACGCTCTCCACCGAGAACGTCTTGGTCACCGCGCAGGCGAGCCCCGAGACGGTGGAGGTGGTCGCGGCGGTCGTGCGGATGAGGCGGCCGTTCACGAACACCGCGTACGAGAGCCCACCAGCCGGCGCCGACCACCGCAGCGCGACCGATCGCGGCTGCGGCGTCGCGGCCAATCCCAGCGGAGACGGCGGGCAGGCGCCGGTGCGAACCCAGACCGGCAGGCGCGGCGACCGGTTCGAGACCATGTCGAGCGCCCGCACCGAGATGACGTGGACGCTGTCGCAGGCAAGGCCGGCGACCGCCAGCGTCCGGCCGGTGCCCAGGTATCGCAGTGCGGAGTCGACAAGCACGCGGTAGCCGCCGACGGCGATGTTGTCGCTCCCCTTCGTCCACTGCAGGTCGATGCCGGTCTCGCTCGCGTGGGCCGTCACGACGGGCGCGGTCGGCGGCGTGGGGTCGGACTGCTCGACGAGCTTGAAGGCGTCGGCCACGATCGTGCCGTGCGCGCGTGACGCCGAGCTCACCTCGAGCCGCCAGGCGGTGCCGGCGGCCAGGTCGTAGCTGCCGACGTACTGGAACCGGCCGCAGCCGCGGGCCTCGTCGACGGTGGTGCTGCGCCGGCCACGGATCGCGAGGACGCTGACACCGGCCCGCGCCGAGTCGGCCCCGCACGGCCAGCGCATCATCAGGTCGTAGTGGTCGGTCGCCGGAACCGCCAGCCGGAACTTGACGGGGCTGTTCGACCGCCCCGGGGCCGCCGCGAGATAGTTGCGGCCGTAGCGGCCCGTCTGCGCCGTTTGGACGTGCCAGACCGCGGGGTCGTAGCTCACGCCGGTGGCATCGGCGTTGTCGAGCACCTGCTGGTGGGTGTCGTGCGCGTCGGCCCGCAGATAGGCCATGTACCGCGGCCAGTTCCAGGTGCGGCCGGGATCGGTGTGGTGATCGACGCCGCCCCACTGGCCGGGGTGGTCCGGGTCGGGCACCTGGTAGTGGCCGATGACATGCAGGCGGTCGGGCGTGATCAGGTAGGTGTCCGCGATCCAGGCCGCCAGCTTGGCCGACCCGCGGTACTGGACGTCGGGGAAGTGCGTGACGTTCGTGAAGCCCGCGTGCTCGATCCCGACCGAGCTCTCGTTGTACGCCCAGTTTCCGGCGTGCCATGCGATATCGCGGTCGGGCACCATCTGTGCGACCCGGCCCGTGGACGAGACGACATAGTTCGCCGACGCCTCGGCGGCGGCATTGCGGAACCAGGTGTACGTCGACGCCCAGCCGCCCTCGGCGACGTGGATGATGATCCGCGTCACCCGGTTGGTGTACGGGCGGTCGGCCACGGTGTAGTTGCGAGGATTGGCGGGCTCCCAGAGGGCGCCCGGGTAATCGGGCCCGGCGGGCGCCGCGGCATGGAGGAGGCCCGGCAGGATCGACCGCGGCGGCGTCGCCAGGCCTGCCGAGTCAAGCGCGGAGCCGCCTTGACCGTGGACAGCCAGCGTCGGGGCGGGGCGCGCCATGCCGGCGCCGATGACCGCGACCGCGACGAGGGCCCAGGCCCGGGACCGGTGATACTTCCCAGACACCATCCAATGATCGGCGCGCGGGCAGGCGGCATGAGCCCGATGCCGAAATGTTTACGATTGGCTCACCCGGAATCCGTCCCGGGGTGGGCATGGTGAGTGGAGCCGTGGCGCGATACGCGATCCGAGCAGTGACGATCGGCCTTCTGGTGGCGCTGGCCGCGCCGGCCGCAGGGAGCGCCGCCGCGCTGCGCGGGAACGGCATGATCGCGTTTGACCGCCACCGGTCGGGCAACTGGGACATCTACGTCAAGGCGGCGACGCGCACCGCCCGTGCCGTCCGGATCACGACCAACCGGGCCGCCGACTTCGCGCCCGCCTTCTCGCCAGGCGGCACCAGGATCGCGTTCTCCAGCAACCGCGGCCACAACTACGACATCTACACCACCAGTACGAGCGGCCACCAGCTGCGCCGGATCACCTCGAACGTCGCCCAAGACGCCTTCCCAAGCTGGTCACCCAACGGCCGCCGGATCGCGTTTGCGAGCAACCGCGACGGCGACTGGGAGATCTACACCGTCGATGCAAACGGCTCGGGCAAGCCGGTGCAGATCACGCACCATCAGGGCGTTGACAGCCTGCCCGTGTGGTCTCCGGACGGCACGAGGATCGCCTTTGACTCCCCCCGCGGCGGCCACTACCAGATCTGCGTGGTGCCGGCGACCGGCGGCGCCGTCACCGTGCTCACCAGCGGAGCTTTCCGAAACGTGCAGCCCGCCTGGTCTCCGGACGGCTCGCGGATCGCGTTTGTGAGCAACCGTGCGGGGTCGTTCGACGTGTGGGTGCTCACGCTCGCGTCGGGGAACCTGCGGCGGCTGACGACCGACTCGAAGGCCGAGTTCCAGCCGGCCTGGTCACCCGACGGCAGCCGGATCCTGTTCGTCCGGGCCACGGCCGCGGGGCAGACGATCGACGAGATGCCCGTGAGCGGCGGGCCGGCGACGGTGCTGACGGGTCTGCACGCGAACGAGATCCCGCGCTGGCAGCCCGTGGCGGCGACCACCGTCACCGGTGTCTCACCGGGACAGGGCCCGGCGGCCGGAGGCACGAGCGTCACGATCACCGGGCGCAACTTCGGGCCGGCCGCAACCGTGATGTTCGGCTCCGTGCGGGCGACGAGCGTGGTGGTCACGTCGTCCACCTCGATCGCGGCGACGAGCCCACCCGGGTCGGGCACGGTCGATGTCACCGTGACCACCTCGCGTGGGACGTCGGCCTCCTCGTCCGCCGACCACTTCACCTACCGCTGACGAGTTGGTGCCTGGCACCGGCTATGCACGCGGGGCGACCTGGAGCGTCGCCAGCACGTCGCTGACCCCGGCCGCCAGGTCGGTGGCGTGCGCGGCGGAGCCCACCACCACATAGAGGCACAACGCCCGCCCGGCGACGGTGAAGAACCTCTGCAGGCCGCGCTGGCCGGGGCGGCGGCGAAGCAGCGTGGCCGGGGAGAGCTCGGCGGGGCCGACGCGGGCTGGGGCGGACGCCGAGAAGAGCGGCGTGCCGGCCTCGGACGCGGCGTACTCGACCAGCACGACCACCACACCGTCGGCGGGCAGCCTGTCGGTCGCCCGAGTCGCGAAGTCGCCGTCGGACGCCGGCAGCGGGATGTTGGCCGCGTGCACCACCGGTCCGCCTTCGGGGCGGGCCCAGATCCGCCCGTCCCAGCCGGCCGGGAGATCCATGGCGATCCCGTGCGCCGCGAGCCTCATGCCCCCACCAGTGCGGCCGCGACCACCAGCGCGGCCTCGATTGCAAAAGCGCCGAGCCGGGTTGGCCGCTCCCAGGAGCGCACACGCCGGTCGAGGGTCGCCAGGGCATGCGGCTCACGCACCCCGGCCGTCGCCAGCAGCGTCGCCGCCCGCGCGGCGCCGAAGACCGCCCCGACCGCGGCGCCGCCCGCGGCGGTCCCGGCCAGCACCGCGGCGGCGATCGTCGCGTAGACGGCCGCCGTCGTCACGATGGTCGCCACTCCGAGCCCCAGCTGGGCACCGAACCCGGCCCCGTAGACCCAGCCGCGGTAGCGCTGCAGCCACTCCTCGTTGACCTGCCGGCGCGGGCCGGGAGGATGCAGGTTCGGGACGGCATCCACCGCGATCGCTGCCGCCACGGCCACGGCGAGGAGACCCGTGCGCGTCCCGGCTGCGAGGCCGGCGCGGCCACCGGCCTCACCCAGCAGGGCGCCGGCGGCGCCGCCCGCCGCGACGGCCGCGAGCGCGAACGCCGTGACCGTCACACCCCATCGTCTTCCCCGGCTCCGCTCACCGAGCGGAGTGATGCTCCCGAGCATCGACTCACCTCAAGGCGACCACAGCGAACGCAGGCCGGCGACCACCGCCAGCGGCACGCCGAGATAGAGCTCAGCCGGCATCGTCGCCCGCCCGCGCCCGGCCGGCGTACAGGCTGGGATGGCCGGGGCCGATGCCGGCCGACTCGAGCTCGCGCTCGGCGCGCAGCGCCCGGTCGGCCGATCCGCCCTGGGCGACGGCGTCGGTGACCGCGTCGGTGAACAGCGAGATGACCTGCTCGAACCGTTGGGCGGTCCCCTCGCCCGCGAGCTCACCGTTCCCGTCGATGTGCACGAAGTACGGGCTGGCCGGAACGTCGTAGTCGTGCCAGGCGGCGCTCGACATCACGACACGCACCGCCGGCGGGGCCAGCTCGCGCAGCTTGACCGGGCTCTCGTGGCTCGGGTCCTTTGTGACGACCACGAGCTGGACGCCCGCCGGCAGCTGCGTCCGCGGGTCGGCGAAGGCCTCCCAGAACCCGTGACAGGTGCTGCATCCCGAGGTCAGGAATGCAAGGAGGGTGGGCGCACCCGGCCGCGTGACTCCCAGATGCAGCGCGTCGCCGTCGAGCGTGACACCCGAGAGGTCGTGCCCGGCACTCGATGCGCGCACGGGCGCTGCCGTCGCCGATCCGCCGGGCTGCAGCTCGTCGAGCCGGCGCAGGATCTCGGCGTGGCTGCGAAGCAGTCCCCCGACGAGGAGTGCCAGCAGGGCCAGCAGCAGCGTCTCGATGGTGACGACGGCGGTCACAGCGCGCCGCCCCCTCCCGCCCCGAGTCCGGTGTACGGCGGGGCCGCGGCGCCGGGGACGAGGCAGGCCGCCTCGTGGTGGCATGTGAGATCGTCGATCAGCACGTGACACGAGCACTCGGACGGGAACAGGTGGCACGGGTTCGTGCACGTGATCATCCGGCACACCACCTCGGTCACCTGGTGCACGCTCGAGTTGCACTGGCCATACCGGAAGACGTTGCAGCAGGTCGAGCGGTGGCCGCACGAGCCCTCGGCGCACGAGCATCCATGCGGGCAGCTGTGGCCCGGCTTGCGGTTGCAGTCGACGTAGTAGCGCACGCCCTCGGACGCGCACAGCTTGGTGCCGGTGTAGTTGGTGCACTTCCACCAGCCGCCCATGAACGTGTACGGCGGGCACGTGTTCGAGCCGCCGTTGATGGTGCAGCAGAACTCGGTCCAGCCGTCGCAGCAGAGCGCTCCGCCTCCACAGTCGCGGCAGGTGATGACCGCCAGCGCTGACTGCGGCCGAAGCAGGTACCGGATCGGCGCCACCGCCAGCGCGGACCCGCCGATCGCAATGCGGATAAGCACGCCGCGGCGCGAGGTCCGCCGCTCGAGCAGCCGCGAGGCGACCGAGACCAGCCGGTCGGTCACGCCGGCCTCCGGCCGGGGCTGTAGGCCGCAGCCGTCTGGGGCAGGTAGCGCAGCGCCAGCGAGACGGCGTACGCGCAGGCGCAGCACCCCGCCACCAGTCCGGCGCCGGCGAGCGGCGCTCGTGCCGCCAGCTCGGGCAGCCCCGTCGGCGGATGCACCGCGACCAGTGCGGCGGCGGCGGCCGCCGCCGCGTCAAAGCCGGCGTGCAGCCGCGACGGGGGCGCGTCGGCGCCAAAGCACCCGCACGAGGCGACCGGCTCGGGCCGGCGGAGGAGCCGCACCGCAAACCACAGCAGGAGCGCATAGGCGGCCGCCAGCGCCCCCAGCGACGGCCGCGACGGGGCAACCAGCGCGAGCGCGCCCACGCCCACCTCGACCGTACCCACGAGCCGCGCCGGAACGGCTCCGGAGTACAACCCGGCGGCTTGCATCGCGTCGGCCGCCGCGGCGGGCGCGCGCAGCTTGCCCAGCCCCGCCACCACCAGTACGGCCGCCAGCACCGAAACCAGCGGCGCCGTCACCGACGCGTCTACCACGCGCGAAGGGTAGCGACTGCGGCGGCGTGTCCAGATGGTTGATCGATATCACCGTGGTGTCCAGTGCGGCGAGAACCGCCCGCAAGGCCTTGCCTTGCGGGGTTCGGGAGCGTACTAGCTCGGCTGCTCGGCCACGTGCGGAGCCCGGGGGAGAACACGCAGCGTGACCTCGCCATGCAACAGCCGCAGCAGCGACTCGCCCGCCAACTCGCGTCGCCAGCCCTGCAGAAGCGGGTGCGCGCCGTTTGCGTCCATGGCCTGTCCTGCGATCAGCGACTCGAGCTCGGACCGGGTGGCGACAAGCTCGGACGCGACTCTCGCCTCACCGCAGCGGGCCTGCAGAACGGCGCTCGCCAGCGGCAGCACGACCCGCACGCGCCGGCGCACCTCGCTCGGCAGCTCCCCCTCGGCCATGCCAGGCGGCATCGGTGCCGCCGCGGCCACGGCGGCCAGCAGGCCGTCGAGCTGTGCCCCCTTGCGGATCTGGAGGCCGCGGATCGACTCGGCCTCGCGGGCCGTGCCCGGCCGGCGCCGGGCGACCTCGATCAGCGTCGCATCCTTGATCAGCCACGAGGCCGGCAGATCGCGGCGGCGGGCCTCACGCTCGCGCCACGCGGCGACGGCGGCGAGCACCGCCACCTGCTCGCCCCGCAGCCGGCCGCGGCCGCTCACGCGCCTCCAGGCCTGGTCGGGATCCTGCACCAGCGTCGCCTCCGCCCCATAGCGCTGCTCCATCTCCTCGTCCACCCACGCCTGGCGGCCCTGCTCGGCGAGCCGCGTGCGCAGCGCCTCAGCCGCCGCGAGCAGGTGGCGGACGTCGTCGGCCGCATACTCGATCTGCACCGGGGTCAGCGGCCGCCGCTGCCAGTCGGTGAACCCCTCGTCGTGGCGCAGGCGCACCCCGACGGACTGGTCGAGGAGCCGCTCGAGCGACGGCGATCCGCCGAACCCGACGAACCCGGCGGCGACCTGCGTGTCGAAGACGTTTCGCGGACGCACTTCGTGATGGAGCACGAAGGCGGCCAGGTCGCCCGACGGCGCGTGCATGACCTTCTCGACCGCCGCGTCGGCCATCAGCTCGGCGACCGGCTCGAGCGGCGCGCCCTCGAGTGGGTCGATCACCGCCAGGCGCTCTTTGGTTGCGAGCTGGACGAGACACAATGCGGGGGCGTAGGTGCGCTCCCAGACGAACTCCGTGTCGACCGCGCAGGTGCCGTCTGCTCGCGCCTGGTCGAGCAGAGGGCCAAGCGCCGCAGCCGTCGTGATCTGCTCGAGTTGCATAGACAGGGCGCAGTATTGCGCACTAGGCTTGCCTCATATGGACGCCTGGGTGATCTGGGTGGTGGCAGCGGTGGTGCTCCTGATCGCCGAAGCGACCACATCGGCGTTCATCGCGATCTATTTCGGGCTCGCGGCGATCGCCGCGGCCGCGGTGGCGCTCACCGGCCTGGGCGTCGTCGTGCAGCTGATCGCGTTCGCCGCGCTCTCGGTCGGCAGCCTCACCATCACCCGGCCCGCGCTCAAGCGCGCGATCGGCTCGACCGCGCTCCACCGCACCGGCGTCGATGCGATGCAGGGGAGGATCGGCGTCGTCACCCGCGCGATCGGCGAGCTCGAATCGGGCCTCGTCAAGGTCGGCGGCGAGACCTGGACCGCCCGCAGCTTCTATGACGAAGAGCCGATTGCCGAGGGCTCCCGCGTCGAGGTGATCAAGATCGAGGGCGTCACCGCACTGGTCGTCCCCGCACCGTCGCCCCGCGACGATCCAACCCCCGAACTGGAGGAGTGACCACATGGCGCCCGAGCTGATTGCGGTGCTTGCACTGGTCGTACTGGCGCTGGTCGTGGTCGGCCGGGCCGTGCGGGTGATCCAGCAGAGCACGGTCGGCGTCGTTCAGCGGCTCGGCCGCTACCAGCGCACCATCGGGCCCGGAGTGCACCTCCTCGTGCCGGGGCTCGATCGAGTCCGCGTGACCGTTGACATGAAGGAGACGGTGCAGGCATTCGCGCCCCAGCCGGTGATCACCCAGGACAATGTGACCATCGGTGTTGACACCGTCGTCTACTACCAGGTCACCGACGCGGTCAAGGCCACATATGAGGTGCTGAACATGCTCGTCGCGATGGAGCAGCTCACCATCACCACGCTGCGAAACGTCGTCGGGTCGATGACGCTCGAGGAGACGCTGACGAGCCGCGACCAGATCAACTCGCAGCTGCGCTCGGTGCTCGACGAGGCCACCGAGAAGTGGGGGGTGCGGGTGACCCGGGTCGAGCTCAAGAGCATCGATCCGCCCCGCACCATCCAGGAGGCGATGGAGCAGCAGATGCGCGCCGACCGGGCCAAGCGGGCGGCCGTGCTGCAGGCCGAGGGCGAGAAGCAGGCGGCCATCCTGCGCGCCGAGGGCAGCCGCCAGGCCGCGATCCTGAACGCCGAGGCCGATCAGCAGGCCAACGTGCTGCGGGCCGAGGGCGAGAAACAGGCCCGGGCGCTGCGCGCCGAGGGAGAGGCCCAGGCACTGGGAACGATCTTCGCCACCGTCCGCGACGCCGGGATCGTGCCGTCGGACATGCTCGGGTACAAGTACCTCGAGACGCTGCCCGAGGTCGCCGCGGGCGACGCCAACAAGCTGCTCCTGCTCCCGACCGGCGCGGCCGACGCGATGGGGGCCGTGGCCGGACTCGGCGCGGCGTTGCGCGAGGGCGCCACGGCTCCGGAGAAGCCCCAGCCCCGCAGCACGCCTCGCCCCCCGACCCCGCCGGACGGCGCGTAGCGCCTGCCGTTCGGGCGGGCCGGTATCACTTGTAGAATGGGCCGCGTCCCGTGAACGTGCCCACGCTCCGACTGCGCCCGCTTGCCCTGGCCGCGTTCACGGCGGTGGTCGTGCTCGCCCTTCAGGCGGCCCCGGCATTGGCCGACACGGCCACGTTCGAGCAGCCCGCGGGGCCCGCCGCGAGCGCGATCGACCACGTCTACCGGGCGGTGCTGGGCGTGACGGTGACCATCTTCGTCCTGGTCGGCGGGTGGCTGCTCTACTCAGCGCTGCGGTTTCGCGCGCGCCGCGGCGAGCCCATCATCGAGCCGCCCCAGGTGCGCGGATCGACTCGGCTCGAGATCGGCTGGACGCTCGCTCCGGTGCTCGTCCTGGCAGCGCTGGCCGGGTACACCATCGACAACATCGCGGCGGTCAAGGACGCGCCGTCGGGCGCGATGGTCGTCAACGTGCTCGCCCAGCAGTGGTCGTTCTCATACGTCTACGGCGCCAACTCCGGCATCAGCGGGAAGGCGGCCAGCGGCGCGACGCTGGTGGTGCCCGAGAACACTGCGGTCAAACTCGAGGTGAAATCGAAGGACGTCGACCACGACTGGTGGGTGCCGGCGCTCGGCCCGAAGATCGACGCCATCCCCGGACAGACGAACTCCACCTGGTTCAAGGCCACCCGCACGGGCACGTTCAAGGGCCAGTGCGCGGAGTTCTGCGGCCTCGGCCACGCCACGATGCTGATCACCGTCAAGGTGGTCACTCCGGCCGAGTGGAGCACCTACACCGCGAAGCTGCAGAAGACGTGATCCCATGGTGACCGAAGCGAACGCCCCCGCGATCCCCGCCCGTCCCGCGCCCGCCCCCCGGCCCTCCGGCATCTGGTCGTGGGTGACCACGGTCGACCACAAGCGGATCGGGATCATGTACCTGTTCACCACCTTCTTCTTCTTCGCCGCGGGCGGGTTGATGGCGCTGGTGATCCGGCTCCAGCTCGAGCACGCCAACAACCAGGTGGTGTCGGCGCAGGCGTACGACCAGCTGTTCACGATGCACGGCACGACGATGATCTTCCTGTTCGTCGTGCCCGTGATGGCCGGGTTCGGCAACTACCTCGTGCCGCTCCAGATCGGCGCCCGCGACATGGCGTTCCCCAAACTGAACGCGGCCAGCTACTGGCTGCTTCTGGCGGGCGGCATCGTCATGTATTCCAGCTTCGTCTGGGGCGGGGGCCCAGCCGATGCCGGCTGGACGGGGTACCCGCCGCTGTCGGTGCTCTCGCCCGGGCACGGGCTCGACCTGTGGATCGTCGGCCTGCACATTCTCGGTATCTCGTCGCTGCTGGGAGCCGTCAACTTCATCTGCACGATCCACAACATGCGCGCCCCGGGCATGCGGCTGACGCGGATGCCGCTCTTCACGTGGACGATCGACGTCTACTCGGTGATGATCGTCGTCGCCGGGCCGGTGCTCGCGGGTGCACTCACGATGCTGCTCATGGACCGCAACTACGGCACGAGCTTCTACCAGGCGGCCACCCACGGGCCGATCCTCTACCAGCACCTGTTCTGGTTCTACTCGCACCCGGTCGTGTACGTGATGGCGCTGCCAGGGTTCGGGATGATCTCCGAGATCATCCCCGTGTTCTCGGGCAAGCCGCTGTTCGGGTACAAGGCGCTCGTGTACTCGGTGGTCGCGATTGCCTTCCTGGGCTTCCTGGTCTGGGGCCACCACATGTTCGCGGTCGGCTTCTCGACCCCCCTGCAGATCTGGTTCATGCTGGCCTCGTTCGCGATCGGCGTCCCGACGGGTGTCAAGATCTTCAACTGGATCGGCACGCTGTGGATGGGGCGGATCAGGTTCGAGCCGCCGATGCTGTACGCGGTGGCGTTCATCGGCCTGTTCCTGATCGGCGGGCTCTCGGGCATCTTCCTGGCCGCCTTCACCATCGACCTGAACGTGACCGACAGCTACTTCGTCGTCGCCCATTTCCACTACGTGCTCGGGACCGTGCCCGTGTTCGCCGTGCTCGGGGGCGTGCACTACTGGTTCCCGAAGATGAGCGGCCGCATGCTCGACCGCGCGCTGGCCGTGCGCGCGTTCTGGATCATCTTCGTCGGCTTCAACATGACCTTCTTCCCCATGCACGACCTGGGGCTCTCGGGCATGCCGCGGCGGGTCGCGACCTACACCAACCACACGTGGGACACGCCCAACCTGGTGGCGACGACCGGCGCGTTCATCCTGGCCACCGGCGTCCTCATGGTGCTCTGGAACTGCATCCACTCGCTGCGCGTCGGACGGCTCGCGCCGGCCGACCCGTGGGGCGGCAACAGCCTCGAGTGGTACACCTCCTCGCCGCCGCCGCCCCACAACTTCGACGACCTGCCCCCGATCCGCAGCGAGCGGCCGCTGTACGATCTGCGCCGCGAGGCGGCCGCAGCGGCGGGGGACTGACCGGACGACGATGCTCGACAAGCCAACCGCCCACCGCAATATCGTCCTCGCGCTCAAGCTGTCGCTGGTCTCGCTCCTGATCTTCGCCGCGACGCTCCTGATCGGGGTGATCGTCCGCTATGGCTGACCACGACGAAACCGGCGCCCGCGACTTCCATCTGCCGGAGCCCTCGGCGCTGCCCTTCGCGACGTCGATGGGGGTCGCCCTGGTGCTGTTCGGGCTCGTGCCGGACGCGCGCATCTGGCGGCTGACGCTCGTCTCGATCGGGGTGACGATCGCCATCATCTTTGGCGCCCAGTGGGTGCGCGCCGCGATCACCGAGTACCGCGACCTGCCCGACTGACATGCAGAACCCGGGCCAGGCCCCGGTGCTTCAGGCGGCGTTCGCAGCCATGGCGACGAACAGCACCGCCAGGTACAGCATCGAGTAGTGAAACAGCGCGCCCGCCCGCGCCGTGACCGGGTCGCGCAGCAGGCGCCAGGCGAGCCACACGAACCAGGCGCCTGACGCCGCGGCGACGATGAGATAGGGCCAGCCGGCGATGCCCACCACGACCGGGAGCCCCGTCACGGCCACCAGACCGATCGAATAGACGAGGATCTGCCGCGCGGCCGCGGCGTCGCCGCGCACGACTGGAAGCATCGGCACACCGGCCGCGGCGTAGTCGCGCTTGATCAGGAGCGCCAGCGCCCAGAAGTGCGGCGGCGTCCACACGAACACGATCACGAACAGGACGACCGCCGCCACCGACATGTTGCCGGTCGCAGCCGCCCAGCCGACGAGAGGTGGCACGGCTCCGGCCGCACCGCCGATGACGATGTTCTGCGCCGTCGAGCGCTTGAGCCAGCTGGTGTAGACGATCACATAGAACAGGTTCCCCGCCAGCGCGAGGGCGGCCGTGAGCGGGTTCACGAGGCTCGAGAGCAGCACGAAGGAGCCGGCCGACAGCGCGAGGCCGAACTCGAGCGCGCGTGGCGGTGCGACCCGGCCCGAGGCGACGGGCCGGCCGGCCGTACGCTTCATCCGCTGGTCGATATCGCGGTCGAGCAGGTGGTTGAGCGCGCTCGCTCCGCCGCAGGCCATGGCCAGGCCCAGCAGCATGGCCGCGAACCGGCCGGCGGGGGGAATGCCGCGTTCCCCGACCACCATGCCGCATGCGCCGGTGAGCAAGAGGAGCGACATGACCCGCGGCTTGGTGAGCGTCAGGTAGTCGCGCCAGGGCGCTGCCGCCACCGGCTCGCCGCGCATGGTCGCGGCGGTTCCGGCCACGGCCGCCGCAAGCGCCAGGCAGGCGACCCCGACGTGCCCCCAGTGCAGCAGCGAGCTCGTGGCGGTGAGCGCCACGGCGGCTCCCAGGCCGATTTCGGCCAGCATCAGGCCGACCGCGGCCGACCAGAGGCGAAGCAGGCGGGGATGGGCGAACCGCGCCGCAGCGAGCATCGCCACCATCGGAGCGAGCGCGGCGAGCGCGAGCGCGCGGTGGGCGCTCGTCATGTGCAGCGCGCCGCTGACCACGACCAGCGCGGCGGCGACGGCCGCCCCCGCGGCGGTCAGACGCAGCCAGGGGCCGGGTTGGACGTGGACATCCACCGCCACTAGAGCAGGTACACGACGGTGTAGAGGACGATCCAGACGACGTCGACGAAGTGCCAGTAGAGCCCGGTCACCTCGAGCCCGATGTGCTGGCCGGCCGAATAGTGGCCCCGGATCGAGCGCGTGAGGGCGATCGAGAGCAGCGTCGCACCGACGAACACGTGGAAGCCGTGCAGCCCGGTGAGCGAGAAGAACCCCGACGTGAACGCGTTGTTCGACGGCGTGAAGCCGAGGTTCAGGTACTCGTGGATCTGCAGGGCGAGGAATGTCAGCCCCATGATCAGCGTGAGCGCCAGTCCCGCGACCAGGCCGAAGCGGTTGTTGCGCTTTACCGAAACGAGCGCCCAGTGCATCGTGAACGACGACGAGATCAGGATGGCGGTGTTGATCCCGGTCGGCTTCTTGGGCACGTCGATCCCGGTCGGCGGCCAGGGATGATGCGTGAAGCGCAGGTAGAAGAAGATCGTGAAGAACGACCCGAACAGCATGATCTCGGACCCGAGGAACATGATCATGCCCAGGAACAGCGGCGAGCGCAGCAGGCTGTCGTGGTACGCCGAAACCGGGGCGGCCTCACCGCCGTGGCCGTCGATGGTGGCCGCGTGCGCGCTCACGCCGTCGTGGATCCCGACGGCTGGTCCACGACCACGTGCTCGACCGGCAGGTTCGTGCGGTCTCGCAGACGCTCGATCAGGTCGCGTCGCATCCATCCCGACCGCGTGTGGGGCAGCGTCGAGACGATGATCTCGTCCGGCGGGTCGGACTCGACCACGTCGAGCACGGCCGTGTACGGATCGCGGTCGACGACGGAGCCCGACGCCTCGATGCCTGCCTCGCGCAGCGCCGAGAGGGTCGCGTTCAACCGGGCCCGGGTGGCGGCCGCCACCTCGGCGTCGTCCACAACCCAGCTGTCGGACGGGTCGTTCTGGGGGCAGATCACCGTGACCCGGACCGGGTCGGCGGCGGCCCGGCTGCGCACGGCGGCGATCAGGCTGTCACCGGCGACGGTCTGGTTGGCCACCACCAGGATGTGCTTGAGCGCGCTCATGATCGCCTCTCTCTGGACGGGAGTCGCCCGCCGGAGTGCGACCGGGACGGGGATCTCCTCCGGGGCCGGCGGGACGTGCACGGTGACGATGGCATGCCGGGCTCCGGGGACGCCGTAGGCGTACGGGCTGCCCACGATCTGCGGCGGCTCGTCGAAGTTGAAGATCGGCGGCGGTGAGGTGACCTGCCACTCGAGCGTCAGCGCCCGCCAGGGGTTGGCCGGCGCCGGCGCGCCCCGCCACCAGCTGTAGGCCATGTTGTAGATGAACACCAGCGTGGACGCGCCGAGGATGAAGGCGCAGATCGAGATGATGAAGTTGAGATCCGCCCACTTGGACGGGTAGTCGGCGACGCGCCGGATCATCCCCTCCATCCCCAGCCAGTGCATGGGCATGAAGGTCGCGTTGAAGAACACGAAGGTGAGCCAGAAGTGCAGCTTGCCGAGGCCCTCGTCGTACATCCGGCCGGTCATCTTGGGGAACCAGTGGTAGATGCCGGCGTAGATCGTGAACACCGAGCCGCCGAAGAGCACGTAGTGGATGTGGGCAACCACGAAGTAGGTGTCGGTGAGGTTGATGTCGACGGGCACGACTGCCAGGAAGATCCCCGACAGGCCGCCGATCACGAACGTGAACAGGAACCCGCAGGCAAAGAGCATCGGCGTCGTGAGATGGATCACCCCCCGCCACAGCGTCGCCACCCACGAGAAGATCTTGATCCCGGTCGGCACGGCGATCGCCATGGTCGTGAACATCATGGGCACGCGCAGCCAGGGCGCCATGCCTGATGTGAACATGTGGTGGGCCCAGACGGTGAACCCGAGCACGCCGATCGCGACCGTCGAGATCGCGATCAGCTTGTATCCGAAGATCGGTTTTCGCGAGTGGATCGCGAGCACCTCGGAGATGATCCCGAATCCCGGCAACATCATGATGTAGACCGCCGGGTGGGAGTAGAACCAGAAGATGTGCTGGTAGACGACGACGTTGCCGCCGTTCGTCGCATCGAAGAAGTGGGCGTGCATGATGCGGTCGAACAGCACCATGAACTGCGAGCCCGCGATGAACGGCGTGCCCAGCACCACCAGCGTCGAGGTGGCCAGGTTGGCCCACACGAGCAGGGGCATCCGCCAGAAGCCCATCCCCGGGGCGCGCATCGTCACGATGGTGACCAGGAAGTTGACGGCGGTCGCGATCGACGAGGCGCCGGCGAACTGGACGCCCATGACCCAGAACGTCTCGCCCGGGGGCCCGAAGGTCGAGAGCGGCGCGTAGTTCGTCCAGCCGGCGTTGAACGGGCCGACCAGGAACGAGCACACCATGCACATGCCCGCGACCGGCAGCATCCAGAACGAGAGCGCGTTCAGACGCGGGAAGGCCATGTCCTGCGCGCCGAGCATGATCGGGATCACGAAGTTCCCGAGGCCGGCGAACGCGGGGATGACGAACAGGAAGATCATCAGGGCCGCGTGCACCGAGAACAGGGCGTTGTAGGTCGCGGGCGAGAAGTACTGCAGGCCCGGCGTGGCCAGCTCGGCGCGGACGCCCTCGGCCATCAGCCCGCCGATGATGAAGAAGATGAACGTCGTCACCAGGTACTGCACGCCGATCACCTTGTGATCGGTGTTGACCTTGAAGTAGTCCTTCCACGTGTAGGCGCCGTGGTTCGAGTGATCCTCGTGGGCCGGCGTGGGATTGCCGATCAGGTAGCCCCACCAGTAGTCCCAGCAGCCGATCCCGATCGTGAAGCCGACGCCGGCGAAGATGAGCAGGAACGTCTGGACGACGCCGTCGCTGTACGCGACGCGGCCGGTCGCGTGGCGGATGAGCATCACGATGCCCGCTGCGGCCAGCCCCATCACGGCGGAGACCCACATCGCCCGCACCCAGCTGCCCCGGAGCCAGACGCTCCGGCTCGAACCGCCGCCGTGTCCGTCGGCGTGGTGCCCGGGAGCTTGAAGTTCGGGGGCGTGTGCAACCATCAGCCGCCACCTTTCAGAAGGTAAGACACCAGTGCATCGATCTGAGCCGACGTCAGGGATGTGGCAAACGTGCTCGGCATGATTCCGTTCGAGTACCCGGTGACCACCACCTTACCCGGGTCGGTGATCGACTCGCGCACGTACTGCGCGGCCGTCTCGCCCTGGCCGTACTTGGCCGCATCGGCGGTCAGATGGTCGAGGTCGGGGCCGATCTTGCCGGTCGAGTTCGCCGGGCCGAAGGTGTGGCATCCGGCGCAGCCGGCCGACGTGAAGGTCGCCGCCGCGTCCGTGCTGCCGCTGGTCGAGGGTGGCGGCGCCTTGGCCAGCCGCTGCTGTTTGGCGATCCACTTCGTGAAGTTGGCCGGCGTCATCACCACGACCAGTGCGCGCATCTGGCTGTGGCCGATGCCGCAGAGCTCGTTGCACTCGATCGTGTATGTCCCCAGCCGGTCCGGGGTGGCGTTCACCGTCGAGGGGGTCCCGGGAACGACGTCCTCGCTGATACGGAACGTCGGGATGTAAAAGCCGTGAATCACGTCGGTCGGCGGCGCGTGGAGCCGGAACTCGACCTGCGTCCCCTCCGGTAGGGCCAGGACGCCGCTGTGCAGGTGGCCGTACTTGGGATAGGTGAACGACCAGTCGAACTGGCGTCCGGTGACGTTCACGACCAAATGGCCCTTGGTGAGGGATTCGTTGCGGTTGAGCACCAAGGTGCCCGCGACCGCAAAGACCAGGACGATCACGATCGGGATCACCGTCCAGATGATCTCGAGCCCCGTGTGACCGTGAATCGGGGCCCCGTCGGACATGTCGCCGGGCCGGGCGCGGAACTTCCACATCGAGTAGCCCAGGAACGAGACGACGGTCGCGAAGATGATCGCCGACATCACCAGCAGCCACAAGTAGAGGGTGTCCTCACGGCGGGCCTCGACGGCCGCGGCGGGCGGGAGCCAGTCGGGCAACCACAGAATTGCTCCCACCGCACCGACCGCACCCGCGATCAGCGCGAAGATCCCGACCTTTGCAAACGCCGACACCGGGTGCATCTTATGGGAGGCATGGGATGGGGGCAATGGAGACCGCTCCGGCCGCGCTCACTCCCACTCCGGCGGCCCCGACCGGAGCCGTAGCGGCGTCCCCAGCCCGCGACGGCGGGCTCCCCGCAGGACGTGCCACGCCGCCGCCACGTCCTCCATGGCCAGACCGACCGGCGTCACGACGATCCGCTGGGAGGCATCGCCGCGTCCCGGGTGGCGGCCCACGACGACATCGGCCAGCTCGACGGCCTGCGAGCCGTCCGCCGGCACCAGGCCGGCCGCCACGAGCCGCTGGGCGTAGCGGCCGGGGTGGGTCGACTCGTGATCCCAGTCGTCGACGACCAGCAGGTCGGTGACCGCCTGCAGGTCGAGCGGCCCGTCCAGGCTCGAGACCAGCACCACGGTCGCGCCCGGGTCGATCCAGCCGGCGGCGAAGGTCGGCTCGACCGCCATGGTCGCGGGCACGACCACCGCGGCGCCGCGCACCGCGTCCTCGGCCGTGGCCGCCGGCCGCACCTCCAAGTCGCCCGCCGCCGCGCGGGCGCGCTCGCAGAACCGCCGGCAGCGGTCGGCGGCGGGGTCGAAGACCCGCACCTCGCGCAGCTGCGGGAGCACCGCTCGCAGTGCCTCGAGCTGGGTGTGGGCGAGCACTCCGGCGCCGAGCAGGCAGGCGGCGCGGGTGGCCGGATCGGCGAGGTGCCGGACGGCGACGCCCGTCACCGCGCCGGTGCGCATGGCCGAGACGACCGTCCCGTCCATCACCGCCAGCGGCAGACCGGTCTCGCGGCTGGTCAGGAGCACGAGTGCGTTCGCCCGGGGCAGGCCGTTGCGGGCCGGGTTGTCGGGCACGCTGGGAATCCACTTCAGGCCTGCGACGTCGAACTCGCCGCCCACGTAGGCGGGCATCGCCATGATGCGGCCGTCCCGCTCCTCGGTGCCGGGCTCGTCGGCCCACGTGATCATCGCCTTGTGCGGCATCCGCACCCCGCCGGCGGCCTTGACCCGGAACGCGCGCTCGATGACGTCCACCATCGCGGCCATGTCTGTGCCACCGGCCGCGACCACGTCCTCCTGCGAGAGGAAGACGAACTCCGGCGTCGCCATCTAGACGAAGACCACGTGGACGTCGCCGGGGCCGTGGACGCCGCGGATCAGCGTTTGCTCGATGTCCGCCGTGCGGCTGGGACCGGTGATCAGCGTCACCGCCGACGAGGCGAGCAGCTCGGGCTCGATCGCGGTCAGCGCCGTGGCGAGGTCGGGCACGAGCTGATCGGCCCGGGCTTCGACGACATGCACCGGGTCGACGAGGCTCGGCCGGCGGCCGCCCAGAAGCCGCGACGACACCACCACCGTCCCGGTCTCGGCGACGAGCGCCAGGCACGGGGTCACCGAGACGCCGTCGCCCCGCAGGCCGTCGAGCGCCTCACGGCCGTGATGGACGTGGCCGCCGACCGCCTCGAGAGCGGCGGTGAAGCGGTCGATCACCGCCGGCCCCCCAGGTCGCGCGTGCGCGCCCACCGCCGAAGCACGGGCACATGCATAAACGGGGCCTGGCCCCGAATATGCACGCGGCGGGCGGCGCGGGTCGTGAGGCGGTAGAGCCACGGCCGGCTCCAGGCCGCGCTCAGCGCGCGAAACGCCAGCCGCTCCATGCGCCCGGCCGACGTGGCGGCACGGTCACGGCGCAGGCCGAGCAGGAGCTCGTGCAGAGGGATCCCGACGGGGCAGACGTCGTCGCAGGCGGCGCACAGGGACGACGCCTGGCCGAGCTCGTCCAGGCCGTCCTGCGGGTGCAGGAGCGGCGTCAGGACGGCGCCGATCGGTCCGCCGTAGACCCAGCCGTAGGCGGTCCCGCCCACCTGCCGGTAGACCGGGCAGACGTTCTGGCAGGCGCCGCAGCGGATGCAGCGAAGGACGCTGCGGTACTCCGTCTCGCGCACTCGGGAGCGGCCGTTGTCGAGGATCACTACGTGCATCTCGTCGGGGCCATCCTGCTCGTCGCCGCGACGCGGGCCGCCGAGCAGGGTCACGTACGAGGTGATTTTCTGGCCCGTGCCCGACCGGGTCAGGAGCGGCAGCAGCGTCGCCAGGTCGGCCAGGTGGGCCACCACCCGCTCCATGCCCATGATGGCGATATGCACGCGCGGCAGGCTCGAGCACATGCGGCCGTTGCCCTCGTTCGTGACGAGCACCAGGGTGCCCGTCTCGGCCACGCCGAAGTTGACGCCCGTGATGCCCACGGGCGCGCGCAGGAACCGCTCGCGCAGGTGTGCGCGCGCGAAGGCCGTCAGTGCGGCGGGGTCGTCGCCGATCGGGTGGCCCGCGAGCGGCTCGAGGAGCGCCCGCACCTCCCCGCGGCTCTTGTGGATCGCGGGGATGATGATGTGCTCGGGGGCCTCACCGGCCGTCTGCACGATGAACTCGCCCAGATCGGTCTCGACGACGTCGATTCCGGCGGCCTGGAGCCGCTCGTTGAGGCCGATCTCCTCGGCCGCCATCGACTTGCCCTTGACCACCTCGCGGCCGTGCCGCAGCACGACGCCGGTGATGTAGGCGGCCGCGTCGGCCCCGGTCGCGGCCCGGTGCACCATGGCACCGTGTCGCTCCAGGTTTTGCTGCAGCGCGTCGAGCAGAGCCGGCAGATCCGCGATCGCCTCGGAGCGGATCCGCTCGCCCCTGGCACGCAGCGCGTGGAAGTCGACGCCCTCGAGGCCGGCAACGCGGTTGTCCGCCGCTCGCTCGCTGAACCGCCGCACGTTCTCGCGCCGGACGGGGTCGGCCAGCGCCGCCGCGGTACGGCCCTCGAAACCGTTCACAGCGCCTCTGCCAGAAGCGTCGCCAGGTGCATCACGTCAACCGGTGCACCGGTGCGCCCGGCCCGGCCCTCGATCTGCATGATGCAGCCGGGATCGGCGCTCACGACCGTCTCGACGCCCGAGACGGCGACCGACGCCAGCTTGTCGTCGGCCATCGCCGTGGAGACGTCCGGGTAGCGCACCGAGAACGCTCCGCCGAATCCGCAGCAGCGCTCGCCGCGCGGGAGCTCGTGCAGCTCGGCAACGGCCCGCAGCAGCCGGCGCGGCGGCTCGGCCAGGCGCAGCTCCCGCAGCATGTGGCACGAGTCGTGGTAGGTGACCGGCCGGCCGAGCGGGCTCCCGACGCTCTCGACACCGAGCTCCTCGACGACATACTGGGACAGCTCGAACGTGCGGCCGGCGACGCGCGTGGCGAGCGCCTCGTCGGGGTCGCCGTAGAAGAGCTTCCGCCAGTGCAGCCGGATCATGGCGGTGCACGAGCCGGCCGGCACCACGACGGCGTCCAGCTCGGCCATCGCCCGCAGAGTCGGCCGGGCGATGCGGCGGGCGTCGGCGACGAAACCGCTGTTCCAGGCCGGCTGCCCGCAGCACGTCGCGCCGCGAATCGGCGCCGGGTCGGCGCCGGCCGCTCGCAGCACGAGCTCGGCGTCCCGCGCCACCCGCGGGTACACGGCATCGCCGAGGCAGGTGGGAAACAACCCGACCATCGCGGGCATGATACGGGGGTGACGCTGCACGTCTCGACCGTGGCGCTCTCCTTCGGAGCGGATGAGGTCCTGGCCGACGTGTCGGCCATCGTGCGACCCCGCGACCGGGTCGCGCTGGTCGGCCGAAACGGTGCCGGGAAGACGACGCTGCTCCGGATCCTGGCCGGCGAGCTGCAACCCGACCGGGGCGAGGTCTCGATGACCGCCGGGACGCGGGTCGCCCTGCACGACCAGCGGCCGCCGCTCCAGGGCGACATCACCCTCGGCGCGTATGTCGGGGCGGGCGCGGCCGACGCCCGCCGGCTCGAGGCCGAGCTGGCCGAGCTCGAGCGGCGCATGGCCGCCGGTGAGACCGACGCGCCGGTGATGCGCCGCTACGACGCCGCCCAGCGGGCATTCGACCGCGCCGGCGGATACGCGTGGCGCACGCGGCTCGAGGCGGTCGCGCGCGGGCTCGGCTTCTCGCCCGCCGACCTCGACCGCCAGCTGCGCACGTTCTCGGGCGGCGAGCTGACCCGGGCTTCGCTCACCAGGGCGCTGGCGGCCGAGCCCGACCTCCTGCTGCTGGACGAGCCCACCAACCACCTCGACACGACCGCCATCGAGTGGCTCGAGGAGCACCTGGACGGCCTCGACGCCGGAGTCGTATTCGTGTCACACGATCGCTGGTTCCTGGAGTCGGTCGCGACCGGGGTGCTCGAGATCGACCGCGGCCGCGGCCGCTACGACAAGGGCAGCTACTCGCACTGGCGGCGGCTGAAGGCCGAGCGGCTGGCCGCGCAGGCCGACGCGTTCGAGCGCCAGCAGGGCGAGCTCGCGCATCTGCAGCGGTTCGTCGACCGCTTCCGGTACGGCACGAAGGCTCGCCAGGCGCAGAGCAAACTCAAGGCGATGGGGCGCATCGAGCGCATCGACCGGCCCACCGAACAGCGGGCGCTCGGTTTCCGCTTCCCCCCGCCGCCCCGCAGCGGCCGGGTCGTCGCCGAGGTCGAGCGGCTCGATGTCGCCGTCGCCGGCCGGACGCTGATCGAGGGCGCCGACTTCGCCATCGAGCGTGGCCAGCGGGTGGCTCTGATCGGGCCCAACGGGGCCGGCAAGACGACACTGATCGAGACGCTCCTGGGACAGCGGGCACCCGCGGCCGGCAAGATCCGGATCGGCCACGGGGTCGTCCCGGGCTACTACTCACAGCAGTCGCTCGAGCTGCCCGAGGCCTATCGGGCGCTGGATGCGATCACTTCGGGCACCGGCCTCACCGGCCCCGCCGCGCGTGACCTCCTGGGGATGTTCCTGTTCTCGGGCGCCGACGTCGAAAAGCCGATCGCCGCCCTCTCGGGTGGCGAGCGGCGGCGGCTCGCGCTGGCGCGCACCGTCGTCTCCGGCGCGAACTTCCTCGTCCTCGACGAGCCCACCAATCACCTCGACATCGAGAGCCGCGAGGCGCTCGAGGATGCGCTGCTCGGCTTTCAGGGCACGGTGCTCCTCGTGTCGCACGACCGCGCGCTGATCGAGGCGCTGGCGACGCGGACGCTGTCGATCGAGGACGGCCGCCTGATCGGTCGCGAGGGCGCCTTCGGTGATTACGCCAGGGCGCACGAGGCACCGCCGCCCCCGCCGGCCAAGAAGGCGAAGGCCGCGACCCCTCCGGCCCGCAAGGTTGCGGCCGCGTCCCCGGCCCCCGCCGCGGCCCCTGCACGCACGCACACCCGGACGTCCCAGCGCGCCCGGCGCGAGGTCGCGCGGCTCGAGGCCGAGATCGCGGCCGCCGAGGCGAGGCTGGGAGCGATCGAGGCGCGCCTGTCCCAGCCGGACGGATACCCCGACGATGCGGCCCTCGTCACCGACGGCCGCGAGCACCAGCGCCTGCAGGAGGAGCTGGCCCACCTCTACCGCGACTGGGAGCGGCACGGCGCCGAGGCGTCCTAGATGGTTGGTCGATATCTCCCACGGGGCCAGACCGCGCGACGTCGTGGGGTAGTGCGAAGGCTGGTGGGGCTGCGGCTGCGAACCTTCGCCGCCCTGGACACCACGGAGATATCGATCACCCATCCGGCGGTTCCTACCGCAGCCGCCGCTCCATCCACACGCTGGCGTGGGGGTTGCCGTTGTAGTCGGCGATGTCGGCGTAGCCGGCGCTGTGGTAGAGCCGGACCGCCTCCGTGAACGACGCCGCCGTGTCGAGCCGGACGCGATCGCACCCCAGATCGACGGCCGCCGCTTCGAGCGCACCCAGGAGCATCCGCCCCAGGCCGCGGCCGCGCGCGCTCGGAGCGACATACATGCGCTTGATCTCCGCCAACCCGGGACCGATCACACGCACGCCGCCGCACGCGACCGGATCCTCACCGGCGTAGGCGACCAGGAGCAGCCCGGCGGGCGGCTCGAACTCGGTCGGGGCGGCATCGACATAGCGCGCGCGGTCGAAGCCGTCGCCCTGGCGCGTGCCGAGCTCGTCCAGATAGTCGGACATCAGCCGCCGGGCGGCCTCGGCGGCTGGCGATGAGGCGCGCACGTCCACGGCCAGATGCTACCGAGCGGTCAGAGAGCGGCGATCGGGCTCGACTCGAGCACAGCGGCGATCAGCGCGCCGGTCACGTCGGGATCGAAGTGCGACCCGGCACAGCGACGGAGCTCGGCGAGGGCGTCCGACACGGGCATGGCCGAGCGGTAGACGCGGTCGGAGGTCATCGCGTGGAAGGCGTCACAGGCCAGGATCACCCGCGACCCGATCGGGATCTCCTCACCCTGGAGGCCGAACGGATACCCGCTGCCGTCCCAGTGCTCGTGGCATGCCACCACCAGCCGGCGGGCGCCGTCGAGGGCGGGCACGGGCTCCATGATCTTCGCGCCGAGCTCGGGGTGGCGGCGCATGACCGCCCACTCTTCGACGCTCAGCGGGCCCGGCTTCGCGAGGATGGCGGCGGGCACGCCGATCTTGCCGACGTCGTGCAGCGCGGCCGCAACCGTGATGTCGCGCACCACCGGGCCCGTGAGCCCCATGCGACGGGCGACGTTGGTGGTCAGCCCGACCAAGGCCTGGGCGTGGTCGCCCGTGTATTCGTCCTTCGTCCCGAGCGCATTTCCGAGCGCTTCGACTGTGGCCAGGAACGAGGCCTCGAGCTCGGTGTAGAGCGAGCGGTTGACCATCGCGAGCAGCGCCTGGTCGGCGATCCCGAGCAGCATGAGCTCGTCACGGCGGCCGGGCGCGCCACGCCGCTGGCCACGCTGCACGACGATGGCCGCGCGATTCGCCGCCCGCTCGCCGACCGGGACGACCGCAAATGTCGTCCCCGGCGCGACCGTCTCGAGGTGGGATGCGAGCGCGCCGGCCTTGCCGGGCTCGCAGACGGCGAGGGTGCGAGAGTCCAGGTTGCCCACAAACGGCGCCGCGGAGACCGGCACCGGGTTCTCGGCCAGGCGGCGAGCCTCGACCGGCGTGTAGCCGACATGAGCCGCCAGCGTCATGTCATTGCCCCGTCTGAGCCACACCGAGATCGCCGCCGAGTCAACCAGGCGGTCGACCGCCCGCGCGAGCATCTCGGCGACGGCCTCGACACTGCCCTGCAGCGCCAGCGCTGCGCCCAGCTCGAGCAGTGCCTCGGACACCTCGGCCGCCTCCCGCATGCTCGCGTACAGGCGCACGTTCTCGCAGGCGGCCGCGGCCTTGCCGGCCACGACCTCGAGGACGTGCAGGTCGGTGTCGTCGAACTGGTCGAGCCCCAGCCGGGACAGGACGATCGCACCGATCGGCTCGCCGTCGGACAGCATTGGGGCCACCATCATCGACTCGTCCACGGGCTCGCTCCCGGGAACGTCGACGGCGTACTCATCCACCGACGCGTCGGGGATGCGCCGCGCGCGGGCGTCGACGATCGCCCCGCCGGCGACGCCCTCACCGACCCGGCATACGAGGTCGGCGGTGCGGTCGTCCTCGTACTCCGCGATCGTGCCCTCGTGGGCCACCGGAATCACCATGTCGCCCGCCTCGGAGAGCAGGTAGAAGCGGCACGCGTGGTGGTCGATCAGGCTCGTCAGCTCGGTGACCACGGCCCGGCCGACCTCGCGGTCGCTGTGGGCACGCGTCATCCGCACCGACAGCGAATGCAGCATCTCGAGGTGCGCGAGCGGCCGCATCGCGGCACCCGTCGGCCGCGGCGGCGGAGGCGCGACGGGAGTCGCGAGCGTGGCCCCGACGCCGGCCGCGATCAGTTCCGCCGCCTGCAGCTCGGCCGGCTCGAACTCGTGCGCCGAGCGCACCGACCCGACCAGCGAGCCGAGCCGCTCGCCGCCGGAGACGATCGGGGCGACGATGATGGCGTAGCGGCCGTCGCGGCAGCTGGTGCACCGCTCCGGGCACTCCGCCAGGATCGGTGCCAGCCGCGCCACGCCGAGGCGGTGCGGCCGGATCCCGGAGCGCGCCCAGCGCGCGTGCACGATCGGCGGAGCCCCGTCGCCCAGCAGCACCCAGGCGGCGTCGAGGCCGAGCAGCTCGCCCAGCACGCGGCAGGGCGTTGCGGCCGCGTCGGAGCCGAAATCCTCGGGCGCCGCTTCGTCATCCACGACGTGACGGCGCGCAGCGGTCAGCGCATACGTCAAGGAGGTGCCCACATCGCCCATCACCGTGGAGCGTAGTGCGAGTGTGACGGTCGCGGCAATCCCCGCAACGCGGTATTCGCGTCTCCCACATTCTGGAGGGTGCGATGACCTCAGAACGCGGCGCTGAGCACGCCGTACACGGCGGCGGCCACGAGCGCCGCCGCGGGAATCGTGAGCAGCCACGCGACGACCATCTCGCCGGCGACGCCCCACCGCACCGCCGACACCCGGGTGGTCGCGCCCGCCCCCATCACCGAGCCCGAGATGACGTGGGTGGTCGACACCGGGAAGCCGTACCTGGTGGCGATGGTGTAGATGATGGCACTGGCCGTCGTCTGAGCGGCGAACCCCTGCGGCGGGCGCAGCTTGAAGATGCGTGTGCCCATCGTGCGCATGATCCGCCAGCCGCCGATGTAGGTACCCGCGGCCATCGCCAGCGCCGCCGAGGCGATGACCCAGTCGGGAATGTTGGTCGGCGAGCTCGTGCGGTGAGCGGCGTACAGGGCCAGCGCCATCACGCCCATCGTCTTCTGGGCGTCGTTCGTGCCGTGGGCGAACGCCAGGAAGCTGCCGGACAGGATCTGGACGAGCCGGAAACCGCGGTTGAGCGGCGCCGGGCGGACGCGCCGGAACCCCCACAGGATCGCCAGCATGAGGAGACCCGCCAGCAGAAAGCCGATGAACGGGCTCGCCAGCCCCGGCCACCCGACCTTGCTCCACAGGGCGCCCCAGTCGACCGGGTGCGATCCCCCGCGGGCGATCGCGGCCCCCACCAGTCCGCCGATGAGCGCGTGCGACGATGACGACGGCAGGCCGAGCCGCCAGGTGAGGAGGTTCCAGACGATCGCCCCGAGCAGCGCGGCGAGCAGCACGTGTGCGGTGACGAACCCGGCCTCGGTGTTGATCAGGCCTCCGCCGACGGTCTTCGCCACCTTGGTGGACGTGAAGGCGCCGGCGAAGTTCATGACCGCAGCGATCGCGACGGCCTTGCGCGGGCTCAGCGCTCGGGTCGAGACCGAGGTGGCCACGGCGTTGGCCGTGTCGTGGAAGCCGTTCGTGAAGTCGAAGGCAAGCGCGATCGCCACCACGACGACCAGCTCGGCGGTGCTCACCGGTTCTTGAGGTAGATGCTCTCGAGGACGTGCGCCGCCCGCTCACAGCTGTCGACGGCCTGCTCGAGGTGCTCGTAGATGTCCTTCCACCGGATGACGACCAGGGGGTCGTGGCCGCCGCGGAAGAGCTGCGCCGTGGCGGCGCGCACGATCCGGTCGCCCTCGTCCTCGAACGTGTGGATGTCGACCAGATGCGCGCTGATGTCCTTCAGGCCGTCGAGGCCCGCGATCGCCTCGGCGAGCTTGCCGACCGCCCCGACGATCACGCCGGCCTGCTCGATCGCCTCGCTCGGCACTTCGTCGACGCCATACAGGTTCAGCTCATCGGCGACCTGGTCCATGAAGTCGCAGACGTCGTCGAGTGCCGTCGCGAGGTCATAGATGTCCTCGCCGTCGATGGGGGTCACGAACGTCTTGTTCACCAGCTGGACGATGTCGTGAGTCACGCTGTCGCCCTCGTGCTCGTGATCCTTGATCTCGGCGACGAGCTCACGCCGGTCGGGGTAGTGCTCGAGCAGATCGAGCAGCAGGCGGGAGGTGCTCACCAGATTGGCGGCGGAACGGTTGAACAGGGTGTAGAACTCGCGCGTCTGCGGGATGAGGCGGAGCTTGGCCATGCGGGGACGGTACCCGATAGCCTCTGCGTGCGGATGGCCAGCCACCAACACGCGCACCATCACCACGCCCATGGAGCCGGCGACCGGGGCGGGCGTGGGCTGCGGGTGGCGCTCGCGGTCACGTTGCTGGTGTGCGCGACGGAGGTGGGCGGCGGAATCGCGTCGGGCAGCCTGGCGCTGCTCGCAGACGCGGGCCACATGTTCGCCGACGCGGGCTCGATCGGGCTCGCGCTCTGGGCCGCGTCGATGGCGCAGCGGCCGGCGAGGGGCCGGCGCACGTTCGGCTTCAAGCGGGCCGAGATCCTGGCGGCACTCGCCAACGGCATCGTCCTCGGAGTGATCGCGGTCGGGATTGCCGCGGCCGCGATCGGCCGGCTTTCGTCGCAGCCCCACGTCGACGGCGGGCTCACCCTCGCGGTGGCCGCGATCGGCTTCGGGCTCAATCTGACGTCCACCTCGGTGCTCTCACGATCCGGCGGCGGGCTGAACGTCCGGGCTGCGCTGCGCCACGTCGCCGCCGACGCGCTCTCGCAGGCCGGGGTGATGCTGGCGGCGGTCATCATCCTGACCACAGGGTGGAAGCTGGCGGACCCGCTGGCGGGCCTTCTGATCGCCGGGCTGGTGCTGGCCTCGGCGGTCGGAATCGTGCGCGAATCGGTGGACGTGCTGATGGAGGCGGCGCCGCTCGGCATCGACGTCGAGCGGCTCGGGACGATGATGTGCGCGGTGGAGGGTGTGGTCGAGGTGCACGACCTGCACGTGTGGACGGTCACCTCCGGCTTTCCGGCGGTGGCTGCGCACGTGACCGTGCGCGGCGACACCGAGCCCTCGATGGTGCGCAGAGAGGTGGCCGCGCTGATCCGGGAGAGCTTCGGCATCGACCACTCGACGCTGCAGGTGGAGCGCACGGGCCAGGAGTCGGATCTGCTCCAGCTCGAGCGCCACCTCCCCCGGCGCCGCTCCTAGCGGCACTGAATACACGGGGCCTGGCCCCGTGTATTCAGGAGGAGACGGCCTGCTCCAGGGCGCGCATCTCTTCCGGCGAGAGCTCGACGTCGCTGAGGCCGTCACGGATCTCCTTGACGTAGATCCGGGCGTAGTCGCGGCCCTGGATCGCCGACAGGATCAGGCCCGACCGGGACGCGTCCATCAGCGCGATCGTGACCGACTGGCGGCCCCCCGCGCCCTCGATGGCGTCGTATCGCAGCATCGACCGCCGCTCCAGGCAGCGATCGACCCGCTTTCCGACCGTCCGCGGCGGCCGCCTCGACAGCGGTCGCCCGGCCCTCCACCTGCTCGACGCGGGCGAGCAGCGACATCGCGTACTCGACCAGGTCATGGCTGTCGGTGCCGACCACGAGCCGCTGCCCCCTGCGCATCCGCCGCAGCGTGACGGCCAGATAGAGCACCGCGAGCAGCAGGACGCCGGCGGCGGCCGCCGCACCGATCGCGATGTCGCGTGCCTCGACCGCCGTTGTCACGAGGAGATGCTGAACTCGACGGTGTAGGTGGACGTGTTGTTCGTCAGGTTGTGCTCGCCCGGCACCTTCAGCGAGCTCACGGTCAGCTTGTACGGCACCGAGTAGTCGGGCGCCCCCTGCGTCGAGGCGAACAGGCCGCTGAAGCGCACCGGTCGCGGTCTGGCCCGCGGCGACACTCGCGATCCGACCGGTCTTCACGATCGGCGTTCCCTTGCCGTCGACCCGCTTCAACGTCAGCTTCACCAGCACGCCGACCTCGGTGAATTTGCCGCTGTTCTTGACCGAGACGACGAAGACAAGGTTCTTGTCGCCCTTCACGAAGTTGGGCGGGCCCGGCTGCAGGGTGAGGCCCTGCGGCGAGGCCACGACCGATCCCATCTGGGTGCCGTGGATGCCCGTGACCGGCCCGGGGTGCAGCGCCTGCAGCTGCTGGCCGATGCCGAGCGGGGTGACCCAGGTTGAGATCGGAGGCCGGCAGGAACTGCGACGTGGGCACGCCGGTCGCACCGACCTGCTTCAGGGCGGCGTCGGCACCGGTCGCAAACGAGTCGGCGTAGACGTAGTCGGACGCGAGCAGCTGGCCCGTGCACGAGTACAGCTGCTGGCCGGCAGCCGCCGGATGCTTCAGCTTCCACGCGGTGGTGAGGCGCTCGGACATGCACTCGAGGCCGGTGACGCGGAACTGAAGCGCCTGCAGCAGGGCGGGCTGGTACGGCGCGAGCTGCTTGGTCGGCTTGAGCGCCGCCGCGTGCGCCTTGACCGTGCGCATCGCCGCCAGCTCGCCGTCGAGGCGCTTGTGGATGATGGCGAGCGATGCCGCCGGCAGGTCGAGCATCTCGTGGAACTTCTTGGCGACGTCGTCGGAGGGCTTGAGCACGGTCGTGGTCAGCACGCTCACGTAGTTCTCGTTGTCGCTCTTGGCCGACGAGCCCGAGCAGCCCCGGGCCAGCAGCACGAGCACCAGGACGATGACCAGGATGCCGACGCCGAGCGCGCCCAGGCGGCGGTACTCGAGCGGCGGCAGCGTGGTTGCCCCGCCACCCGATCCGCCGGGCATCCTCGGCATCTTCGGCAGCTTCGGCATCTGCGGGAACCGCGGCCCGCCGCGCTTGGCGGGGCCGGCGCCGCTGTGGCGGGCGCGGCACGCGAGGCGGCGGAACACCCTCCTGCCGCGGTTCCGGCGCACTGTCACGCGGCCGCTCCTCACCATCGCCGGCGGGGCGGGTGATCGCCGTGTCCTGGGTTCTGCTCGGCTCCTCCCAGTCCTCGTCGAAGAAGTCATCAGGAGGCACGGACGGACCCTACCATCCCACGCGGACGCGGATTTGCAGGAATCCAGGCAGTTCCCGCCAATTGAGGGCCGTGGCCCAGACCGCATCCGCAACCGACCCGGGGCAGCTCGAAGGTCGCATCGTGGCCGGCCGGTACCGTCTGGCCGACGTGCTCGGGCCGTGGCGGCTTCGGCGCCGTGTACACAGGGCACGACTCCGAGTCGGGCGAAGCGGTCGCCGTAAAGGTGTTCAGCCGCGGAGAGGGGCTCGCGCCGCGGGCCGATCGCGAGGCCCGCACCGCCCGCAAGCTCGACCACCCCAACATCCACGAGGTGGTCGGGGTGGCGCACGACGAGGATCACGCCTACCTGATCTCCCACCTCGTCGTCGGCGAGCGGTTCGACCGCAGCGGCCTCACGGACGAGCAGGCGGTGCGCGCGATCGCCGCGGTCTGTGACGCGCTCGACCACGCCCACGCGCGCGGGGTCGTTCACCGCGACGTGAAGCCGGCCAACATCCTGGTGTCGACCGACGGCGTCGTCCAGCTGACCGACTTCGGCATCGCCCGCGACGAGGACGCCCGCGAACCGACGGTCGACGAGCGGCTGCTGGGCACGCTCTCGTACATGGCGCCCGAACAGGCAGCCGGGAAGCGGGCCACCGGCGCGACCGACGTGTGGTCGGCCGGCCTCACGCTGTATGCGACACTGGCCGGCCGCAATCCGTACAAGGCCCGCAGCCTCTCCGAGCTGCTCGAGAACCTCGGCCACCGGGCGCCTCCGCTGCGGCGGGCGCGGCCCGAGCTTCCCCGCGAGCTCTCGGATGCGCTGGAGCGGGCGATGCACTCCAACCCCGACCGCCGCCCGACGGCCGCGGCGTTCCGCGACATGCTGCTGGCCGCGATCGCCGAGCCGTCCGTCACCTCGGCGCCCGGCTGGTCGCCGGTGGCGGCACCCGCGCACCGCACGACCGCCGCGCTGCCCGCCGCGCTGCGCGGGCGCGCCGCCCCGGCCGCGACCGCACTCCTGGCCGGCTGGACCGCCCTGTTTACGCTGACGGCCTTTCCGGTATACCCACCGTCATGGACCATCCCGATCGCGGTGCTGCTGGCCGGCCTGGCCTGGCGCCGGCCGCGGGCGGCAGCGGCCACCGGCGCGGTCGTGGCCATCCCCGCCTTCTGGAACTTCGCCGAGGCTGCCGGGCTGCTGTGGATCCTCCTCGCCGGCGCATGGTCGTGGGCGTCGCTTCGCGGAGACTCTCCCCGCCGGTGCCTGACACCGCTCATCGCCGGGCCGCTGGCGTTGATCGGGCTCGGCCCGGCGTTCGTCCTTGTCGCCGCGACCGCACCCACCCGCAGCCGGCGGGCGCTCGAGGCGGCCGCCGGAGCGGTGGTGGCCGCGACGTTCGGCGGCTGGGCGAGCCTGCGGCCGGTGCCCAGCCTGAGCGGCGCAAACAGCCCGCTGATCTACCTCCACGTGATCGCGCGCAACCCGCAGATCGCGGCGACCGCCGGCGCAATGGTGCTGTTTGCAGTGCTTTTGGCGATTGCATGGCGGGCGGAACGGCGGCTGCAGGCGGTCGCGCTGTGGGGTCTGGGTTTCGGCCTCGCGGCCGGTGGCGTCCCTCAGCTGCTGGTCCACGGGGCCGGCGGGGTTGGTGCAGGGGTCGCGGCAGCTCTCACCGCTATAATCCCCGCCGCCTGGGCAGCCGCCGGGCCTGGCCTCGAGCGCGGCAGCTGACCCCAAGGACAACCCGTCTCGGCTCCCCACCGTGAGCGTTTTCCGCGACATCGAACGTAGGATCGGGGGCCTTGTCGAAGGCCTCTTCGGACGCACGTTTCGATCTGCGGTGCAGCCGGTCGAGCTGGCCCGGAAACTGGCCAAGGAGATGGACGACCATCGCACCATCTCGATCCACCGGGTCTACGTCCCGAACACCTACACGGTCTACCTGAACCCGGCCGACCGCGAGCAGTTTGCGGCCTACGAGACGCAGATGTGCAACGAGCTCGCCGAGTACCTGGTCGAGCACGCGCGCCGCGAGGGCTACAGCACGGCGACGCGCCCCGTCGTCATGCTCGAGTCCGAGCCCGACCTGACCGTGGGCATGTTCGGGATTGCGGTCGGAGCCGACGACGGTGCGGCCGAACGGCCCGCCCCGGCGGCCGCCGTGTCCGCGCCTGTGCCCGACGCCCCGCCGGTTCCGGTGCCGCCGCCGCCGATCCCCGTCGCCCCGGTCGTGCCCCCGCCGCTGCCCGATGTGCCGCTCCCGACCGGCGCCACCATGGTCTACGAGCCCGACCCCGAGCCCGAGCCGGTGCCCGAGCCCGAGCCGGCCCGGAAACCGCGCGAGCGGGCGCTGCTCCTGTGGGACGGTCACGAGCTCATCCTCGACCAGAGCGTCGTGGTGCTCGGCCGCTCGAGCGGATGCGACATCGTGATCGACGATCCCAACGTGTCGCGCCGGCACGCCGAGATCCGCCGGCTGGGCGAGGGCTATTCGCTGGTCGACCTGGGCTCGACCAATGGCACGGAGGTCAACGGTCAGCGGGTGGGCGAGACGTCGCTCATGAACGGAGACGTGATCGGCGTGGGCACAACCAGGCTCACGTTCGAGCGTCGCCTTGGTTAGACAGCTCCTGCTCGCGCTGCAGGTCGCGTTTGTCGTCCTGCTCTACCTGTTCATCTGGCGCGTGATCCGCGTCGCGTCGCGGGACATGTCGGTACCGCAGGAGAGCATGGTGCTGCGCCCTGTCCGGCCGGTGGCGGCCGCGCCGGCCCGCGCCACCGGGCGGCTGGTTGTCGTCGAGAGCCCCGAGCTGGCCGTCGGTACGAGCATCGAGATCGGCCGCGACCTTGTCGCGGGGCGCGACGACGGCGTCGACATCCCACTCGGCGCCGACGGCTACGCGTCGGGCCGGCACGCCCGCTTTGCCCGCGGTCAGGACGGCGACCTGATCGAGGACCTGCACTCCACCAACGGCACGTTCGTGAACGGCGACCGCTCGACCGGCGTGCGCCGGCTTGTCGCCGGCGACATGGTCACGATCGGCCAGACCCAGCTCGTGTACCGCACCGGATCATGAGCCTTCGCATCGTCGATTCGGCCGGCCTCACACAGACCGGCAACGTCCGCCGGTCGAACGAGGACTCCTATCTGATGCGGTCGCCCCTGTTCGTCGTGGCAGACGGTATGGGCGGCGCTCAGGCGGGCGAGATCGCCTCACGCATGACCGCACAGGCGTTCGCCGAGTCCAACCTGGTCGGCGGTCCCCCCGCGGACGTGCTGCGCGAGACGATCCGGGTGGCCAACGCGCGCATCCTCGAGCGGTCGCGCACCGACCCTGACGCGGCCGGGATGGGCACCACGGTGACCGCCGCGCTGGCTGCCGACGACGGCTCGATCACCTTCGCCCACGTCGGCGACAGCCGCGCCTACCTGTATCGCGACGGCAGCCTCCAGCGGCTCTCCGACGACCACTCGCTGGTGGGCGAGCTTGTGCGCAAGGGCGAGCTGAGCGAGGTCGAGGCAGAGCACCACCCGCAGCGCAGCGTGATCACGCGCGCACTCGGCACCGACGACGCGGTCGAGATCGACACGTTCACCGTCCAGGCCCACGACGGCGACGTGGTGCTGCTCTGCAGCGACGGCCTCAACACGATGGTGGCCGAGCAGACGATCGCGGAGCTGCTCTCGTCCGGCGACCCCGCGGCCGCCATCGCACGCAAGCTGGTGCGGGCAGCGCTGGAGGGCGGCGGCGAGGACAACGTCACCGCGATCGTGTTCCGCGTGGGCGAGGTCGGCGCCGAGCCCGCGGCCGCAGGCCCGGGAGACCCAGCGCACATCCTGCCCTCCGCGCTCAAGGCCGACAGTGACGGCGGCGGCCGCCCGCGGCTGCGCACGCTGATCGCGTTCGCCGGAGTGGGTGTGCTGGCCGTGGGCCTGGCCGCCGCAGCGCTCGTGGGCCTGCGCGAGAGCCACTTCATCGGCGCGGACACGAGCACGGGCCGGGTCGCGATCTATCAGGGCGTGCCGATCGATCTTCCGTTCGGCATCCGCATGTACCACGTCACGTTCGAATCGACGGTCAGCTACGCCTCGCTGACGGCGCGCCAGCGCAAGACGCTGTTCGACCACACCCTGCGGAGCGAGTCGGGCGCCAAGTCGGCGCTGCACCCATACGAGGTCGCGAGCCCGTGAGCTCACCGCGGCTGCGCGAGCTGGTCAATCTGATCATGGTGGGCGTGCTGACGGCCGTCGGCTTCGCCTCCGTCTACACCGCCCGCCAGAACCAGATCTCGAGCACATCGCTCGTCTACGCCGGCTTCTTCCTCGCCCTGTTCGCGGTCGCCCACATCGGCGTGCGCGCGGGCCTGCCGAACGCCGACCCGTGGCTCCTGCCACTCGCCGCACTTTTGTCTGGACTGGGACTGACCGAGATCTACCGGCTGCAGCCGGCGCTGGCCCGCGACCAGTCGGTGTGGATCGTGGTCGGGCTGATCGGCTTTCTGGGGTTGATCTTCGTGCTGCGCGACCACCGCCGCATGGAGTCCTACAAGTACACGCTTGCGACGGTCGCCGTCGGGCTCCTGCTGTTCACGATGGTCGCCGGGACGACGGTCAACGGAGCCCGGTTGTGGATCCGCGTGGGCGGCGTCCAGGTGCAGCCGGGCGAGTTCGTGAAGCTGCTGCTCGTCGTGGCCCTGGCGGGATACCTGCGCGAGAACCGCGAGGTGCTCACGTTCGCCCGCCGGCGCGTGCTGGGGGTGGGCATCCCGGCCGCGCGCCACCTCGGGCCGCTGGCGCTGATGGCCGCCGCGTCGCTCGGCGTGCTGGCGGTGATGAACGACCTCGGCTCGGCCCTGCTCCTGTTCGGCATCTTCCTCGCGATGATCTACGTCGCCACCGGCAGGCACCTCTACACGGTGCTCGGCCTCGGGATGTTCGCCGCCGGGTCGCTGTTCATCTACAAGACGGTGCCGCACGTGCGCGAGCGCTTCACGATCTGGCTCGATCCGTGGTCGCACGCCCACTCGACCGGCTACCAGGTGGTGCAGTCGGTCGAGTCGATTGCCGACGGCGGCATCTTCGGCACCGGGCTGGGCCGCAGCCTGCAGGTGATCGGGCACGGCCAGACGATCATCCCCGCCGTCCAGACCGACGGCATCTACGCCGCCTGGTCGGACGAGACCGGCCTGGCCGGCGCGGCCGGGTTGCTCCTGATCTACCTGCTGTTCGCCTACCGGGGGTTCAAGATCGCGACCCTGGCCGAGGACAGCTTCTCGAAGCTGCTCGCGTGCGGCCTCACGTTCTCGTTCACGCTGCAGGCGTTCCTGATCGTGGGCGGCATCACGCGCCTCATCCCGCTCACCGGGGTGACGCTGCCGTTCGTGAGCTACGGCGGCTCCTCGATCGTGTCGAACTTCCTCATGCTGGCGCTGCTCCTGATGGTGTCCGATCGGGCCGCGACGAGGCGGACGACGTGAACCGCCAGATCGCCACCCTGTTCCGGATGGCCGCGGTCGCGGTGGCCCTCCTGATCACGATCACGGCCTACTGGCAGATCTGGGCGGCCTCGTCGCTCGCATCCCGGCGCGACAACGCCCGCCTCGTCTACCGCCAGCTGCAGATCAAGCGCGGGCTGATCCTCGCATCAAACGGCCACACCGTGCTGGCGCGGAATCACGCGGTGCATCGCGACGGCCTGACGCTGTACGAGCGCCGCTACCCGTACGGCGCGCTGTTCGCCCATGCGATTGGCTACAACACGGTCGGCGACGGTCGCACGGCTCTCGAGCTGGCCGAGAACCCCTACCTGACCGCTTCCAACTCCAACCTGGCCACCGTCATCTCGAACCTCAGCTCGGCCCTGCAGGGCGAGACGGTCACGGGCGACAACGTCATCACCAGCCTGTCGCTGCCGGCGCAGAGGGCCGCGCGAGCAAGGCCTGACCGGACAGGGGCTTGTCGGCGCCGTGGTCGCGATGGAGCCGAGCACGGGCCGGGTGATCGCGATGTACTCCTCGCCCAGCTTCAACCCCACGCATGTCGATCAGAACTTCGCCCGGCTGAACCGGGTCGGCGGCGCCCCGCTCCTCAACCGCGTCACCCAGGGGCTGTACGCGCCGGGATCGACCTTCAAGGTCGTGACGGCGACGGCCGCCCTCCAGGCCGGGACCACCACGACCATCGACGCCATGGGGCACTGCATCATCGACCAGGGCCAGCAGCTCTGCAACGCCGGCACGGAGAGCTACGGGTTCATCGACCTGAAGACGGCGCTCACGTTCTCGGTGAACACGTACTTCGCGCAGCTCGGCCAGAAGGTGGGCCAGACGAAGCTCGAGGACACGATGCGCAAGTTCGGCTTCTTCCAGTTGCCGCAGTTCACCTATCCGACCGACGAGATGAACCCGAGCGGCCTTTACTCCCATGGGCGCCTCCTCGGGACGAACGCGCCGGTGGACACCGGCCGCCTGGCGATCGGCCAGGAGCGGCTCCTGGTCACGCCGCTGCAGATGGTCGAGATCGCCGCGACGGTCGGCAACGGAGGTGTGCGAATGGCTCCGAGCCTCGTGGACAAGGTCGAAACGCCCTCCGGCCACACGGCGTACACCGGCAACCCGCAGGTCGTCGAGCGCGTCATGTCCACCGCGACCGCATCCGAACTCGCGGCCGATATGCAGAACGTGGTCGATGAGGGCACCGGGACCAGCCGCCCGCTTGCCGAACGGCCTTTCGATCGCCGGGAAGACCGGAACGGCCGAGACCGGGACGACCGGAGTCAACACCGCCTGGTTCATCGCCTTCGCTCCTGTCGTGCATCCCAAGATCGCCGTGGCGGTCGTCGTGGAGCACACTCCGGACTTCGGCGGCCAGATTTCGGCGCCCATCGCCGCCAAGGTGATCGAGGCGTACCTCGGCGCAGGCGTGGCAAAGTAGCGGCTTCGTGAGCTACCACTCCCTCATCGGCGAGCTCTTCGACGGCCGCTACATGATCGAAAGCAGGCTCGGGTCGGGTGGCATGGCCGATGTCTACCTGGCCACCGACCAGTCGCTCGGGCGCAAGGTCGCGATCAAGATCCTGTCCGACCGCTATGCCCGCGACGCCGACTTCGTCGAGCGGTTCCGGCGCGAGGCGGCCGCCGCCGCCTCGCTGCGGCACCCCAACATCGTCACGGTGTACGACCGCGGCGAGGCCCGCGGCACCTCCTACATCGCGATGGAGTACCTCGACGGCCCGACGCTCAAGGAAGAGATCGGCCACCGCGCGCCGATGCCCGAGCCCGAGGTGATCGGCTATGCCACCCAGGCGCTGGCCGCGCTCGACGCCGCCCACCGCCAGGGCGTGGTGCACCGCGACATCAAGCCGCACAACATGGTGCTGACCGACGAGGGCCGGCTGAAGGTGACCGACTTCGGCATCGCCCGCGCCGCCAACACCCAGCAGATGACCGAGGTGGGCTCGATCGTCGGCACCGCCCAGTACCTCTCGCCCGAGCAGGCGCGGGGCCTGCCCGTGGGGCCACAATCGGACATCTACTCGATGGGGATCGTGTTGTACGAGATGCTCACGGGCGACGTGCCGTTCAACGGCGACTCGGCCGTCGAGATCGCGATGAAGCAGGTGTCCGACCCGCCGCCGCCCCTGCACACCCGCAACCGGCTCGTGTCGCCCGCGATGGAGCAGGTTGTGATGCGGGCGCTGGCCAAGGATCCCGCGCTGCGGTTCCAGTCGGCGCGGCAGATGGCCGAGGAGCTCGGCCGGGTCAGCCGCGGCCAGGCCGCGTCGCCCGACACCCAGCAGGCCACGCGCGTGATTGCCGCGGGCGACGCCACCCGCGTGATCCGCCCCGAGAGCGCCACGGGCGTCCTGCGGCCCCCTCCGCCACCCGAACGGCCCGCGCCGCGGCGCAGCGTGCTGCCGTGGCTGCTCGTGCTGGTGCTCCTGATCGGAGCCGGCGTGGCCGGGTTCTTCGTCTACCACATCCTGACGGGGAACGACGTCACCGTCCCCAACTCCATCATCGGCCAGAGCTGCAAGCAGGCCCAGCGGACGCTGAGCGACGCCGGGCTCAAGCACAGCAGGTGCGTGAACGCGACATCGACCGTCGCCAACGACGGCAAGGTCGTCGGCAGCGACCCATCGCCAGGGTCCGGCGCCTCGAAGAGCTCGACCGTCCTGCTCAAGGTGGGGATCGGACCCAAGAGCGTCAAGGTGCCTCCGCTGAAGGGGCTGTCGCTGATCGGAGGTTCAACGTGCTGCTCGCACAGCACCACTTGAAGACTCGGGCCAGCAGATACCCGTCGACTCCCCGAAGGCGAAGCCGCATCGTCGTGATCGGCAGCACCCCGAAGGAGGGGACCCCGGTGAAGCCCGGCGCCACGGTCGACGTCAAGTACGCCAGCGGGCGGTCACCGTCACCTCGGTGCAGGGGCGACACGTGCGACCAGGCGACAGCCACGCTCCAGAAATTCACGCTTCAAGCCCACCTGCCAGCAGCAGCACAATGCCAAGGTCCCGACGGGCCAGGCGTTCGCCACGAACCCTCGGGAGGGGACGCGATCGCCGCAGGACTCGCCGATCACGGTCTACATCTCGAGCGGCGCGAGTCTCGTGCCGCTGCCCAACGTCGTCGGTGAGACGGCCGGCCAGGCCAAGCACGACCTTGCCGGCCGCCGGGTTCGTCGTGTCGGTCACGCAACAGGTCGTCTGCGATCCGGGTCAGAACAACATCGTCCAGAAGCAGTCGCCGGACGGGCCGACCGCCCCGCGCGGCTCGACGGTGACGATCACCGTCGACAAGTTCCGGCCCAACGACCCGACCTGCACCGGCGGACCGGGGTCGACGTGAGCGAGGTCGTCCGCACCCGGGTGGCGGTTCTCTCCGGCGGCCGCAGCTCCGAGCACGAGATCTCGCTCGCCTCGGGCGCGTCGGTGGCGGCCGCGCTGGATCCCGACCGCTACGACGTCATCGGCGTCACGATCGACAGGGACGGCTCGTGGCAGCTCGAGGCGGCCGCCGCCGAGGGCGAGCGGCTGGCGCTCGACCCGGGCTCCAACTCGCGCAGCGTGATCCCGCGCGCGGGCGGCACGCTCAGCCAGGCCCGCGCGGTCGGCCAGATCGACGTCGTCATACCGATGCTGCATGGCCCCTACGGCGAGGACGGCAGCCTGCAGGGGATGCTCGAGATGCTGGGCGTGCCGTACGTCGGCTCCGGCGTGCTGGCCTCGGCGCTCACGATGGACAAGGCGATGGTCAAGGTCGTGCTGGGCGCGAACGGGATCCTCACGGCCCGCAGCGTGACCCTCGAGGCGCACACGGTGCTCGACACCGACGTCGAAGCGATGCTGGCGGCCGCCGAGATCGGCCTCCCCTGCTTCGTCAAGCCGGCCCGGCTGGGGTCGAGCGTCGGCATCAGCAAGGTGAGTGACGTCGACGGCCTCGCCCCCGCGCTCGACCTCGCCTTCCAGCACGACTCCAAGGTCCTGATCGAGGCGATGGTGCACGGGATGGAGATCGAGTGCGGCGTGCTCGGCACCCACGATCCCCAGGTGAGCGTGCCCGGGCGGCTCCACGTGAACTCCGACTGGTACGACTACGCGGCCAAGTACGAGCCCGGCGGGATGGACCTCGAGGCGCCGGCCGACCTCGACCCGGCGGTGGCCGCGGAGGTGCAGCGGGTGGCGCTGGACGCCTTCCTGGCCTGCCAGTGCGAGGGCATGGCCCGAATCGACATGTTCATCAGCGACGCGGGCGACATCATCGTGAACGAGATCAACACGATCCCCGGGTTCACCGAGACAAGCGTCTACGCCAAGCTGTTCGAGGCAAGCGGAGTGACCTACCCGCAGCTGCTCGACCGGCTGGTCGAGCTGGCTCTCGAGCGGCATCGCGAGCAGCAGCACCTGCGCCACTGACGGCGGCGCGCCGGCGGGCTAGAAGTCGAAGGGTGTGATGGCGTCGGCGTGCAGTGCGGCGCTGAAGCGCTCGAGGTGCTCGGCCATGTTCTGGCGGGTGATGCGGTCGAGCTCTTCGATCATGTCGCCCGCATCGGCCAGCAGCACATCGTCGTAGCGCTCGACCTCGTGCTGGTCGTAGACGTGTCCGCCCTCCCAGCGACAATCGGGGCAGCGCAGGTCGAGCTCCCAGCGCATGTCGTCGACCTCGCGCCAGTCGAGCGGATGCACCCGGTCGCCCCCGCACTGGGGGCACAGCTCGATCGGGCGGACGCGCGTCCGCGCCGGTGCGTCGGCCGCGCACCGTTGCGGTCTGATGCCATCCGTTCTGGAGGTAGACCAGCTCCACCACCTTGCCGCTGGGGAGCGTGATCCGCTTGATGTGAAGATCTGCCATGTTTGCCTTATGTTATGAAAAAACTGCGATTGTCCTCCCGTGTATCGGCCGTTTGCGACCGCGCTTGAGCGCCACAAGCGGTGGTGGCATCTGGGAACGCGCTGTCGAGGCCCGCGGCGGGCGTGCGGCGTCGGTCAGCCGCCGAAGTCGGAGGTGACGTACAGGGCCGCCCGGCCCGAATACGTCCCCGGTGCCGCGCCGATGCCGACCGCGGCGAAGGCCGACCGGAGGAGATTCGCACGGTGTGGCGGGCTCGCTTTCCACATTGCCATCACCGTTCGGGCGCTGACATTGCCGACTGCCAGGTTCTCGCCGATCCAGTCGCCGTGGTAGCCCCAGTAGCGAATGCGGGCGATCCAGCTCACACCGGACGATCCCGAGTGCGAGAAGTCGTGGTGCGCGCGCCATATCCGCGCTGTGGGCCTGGGCGGAGTGCTCGAGCCTGCAGGTTCAGGTGGATCGGCCGCAGGTGGTACTCGGCCCGGAAGTGGTTGATCCGCCGCTGCAGGGCCGACCGGAAGGCGGGTACCGAGGTGAAGGCGCCGGCGGTGGCAGGAAGCGCCAGCGCACAGCGCCAGCACCAAAACAACCCCCACCACACGAAACTTCACGGACCCCTCCTCGCGCCTCGAGTGGGGAGACCGTACTCCGGCACCGGTCCGAGCGGCTCGGTGTTAACGGAACCCTTTCCGACTCCTTAATCCCGGCAAATTCTCTTTACAAATGCGCCGGGATCCGCGAAGAGGCGGCTATCCGGCTGTGGCAGCCATCCGCGGCGCGCCGAGGGCCTGCTCGACCGCCGCCTCGAAGATGTCGAGCGCCTCGTCGAGCTGCTCGTCGGTCGCGACCAGCGCGACCAGCACTCGCACACAGTTGCCATGAATGCCGGCCTTGAGCAGCAGCAGCCCGGACTGGACGGCGTGCTCGTGGACGGCGGTGGCGATGTCGGGCGCCGGCGTCTTGCTCGCGCGGTCGGTGACGAACTCGATCGCCAGCATCGGCCCGAGGCCGCGCACGTCGCCGATGTTGTCGAACCGGGCCGCCCACTCGTCGAAGCGCGCCGGATGCGCTCGCCGATCTCGATGCCGCGCGGCGAGCAGGCCGCGGCTCTGGATCTCGTCCAGCACGGCGACGCCGGCCACGCACCCGAGCGGCGAGCCGACGAACGTGCCGCCGATCGAGCTGTCGGGAGCGGCGTCCATCACCGCCGCGCGGCCGACCACGCCCGAGATCGGGACGCCGGCGCCCATCGACTTGGCGATCGTGATCAGGTCGGGCTCGACGCCGAAGTGCTCGACCGCGAACATCTTGCCGGTGCGGCCGTAGCCCGGACTGCACCTCGTCGGCGATCAGGATGATGCCGTACTCGTCGGCCAGCTCGCGCAGGCCGCGCACCCACTCGGCCGGCGGCACGACGAACCCGCCCTCGCCCTGCACGGGCTCGAAGACGATCGCGGCCACCTCCTCGGCGGCGACGTGCGTCACGAACATCCGCCGCAGCGCGGCCAGCGCCTCGCCGGCGGGATCGTCACCCTCCCAGCGGTACGGGTTGGGGAACGGCGCCCGGTACACCTCGGGGGCGAACGGGCCCATGCCGGCCTTGTACGGGTGCTGCTTGGAGGTCAGCGACATGGCCAGCAGCGTGCGGCCGTGGAACGCGGAGTCGAACGCGATCACGGCCGACCGGCCGGTGGCGTGCCGGGCGATCTTGACGGCGTTCTCGACCGCCTCGGCGCCGGAGTTGAAGAACGCGGCCTTCTTGGCGCCCGAGATCGGCGTGACGGCGAGCAGGCGCTCGGCGAGCTCGACGTAGGCCTCGTAGGGCACGACCGTGAAGTCGGTGTGCAGGAAGCGGTCGATCTGGGCGTGCAGGGCCTCGGAGACCGCGGCGTTGGTATGGCCGACGTTCAGGCAGCCGATCCCGCCCGACCAGTCGAGCAGGGTGTTGCCGTCGACATCGGTGACGACGCAGCCGTGGCCGTGGTCGATCACGAACGGCGCCAGGACGGTCTTGGCCTCGGCGACCACGCGCTCCTTGCGCTCCATGATCGCGCGGGACTTCGGTCCCGGCAGCTCCGTGCGTAGATCGACCGTCCGTGCCATTGCTCACGCTCCCCCGGTGGTGTGTCTAATCGAAAATAGCAGACGTCACTCGGTAGAATCCCGGGAATGGTGCTGTCCGACCGGTCGATCCGCGAGGAGATTGCCGCCGGCCGGATCGTGATCGATCCGTTCGACGATGCGATGGTGCAGCCGGGCAGCATCGACGTGCGCGTCGGCAACGCCTTCCGCGTCTTCCGCAACTCGCGCTACGCCTTCATCGACGTCAAGGAGCCGATGGAGGATCTGACCGAGCTCGTGACCGTCGAGGGCGACGAGCCGTTCATCCTGCATCCGGGCGAGTTCGTGCTCGGAGTGGTGGCCGAGCGGCTCGCGCTTCCCGACGACATCGTGGCGGCCCTCGACGGCAAGAGCTCGCTGGGGCGGCTCGGCCTGGTCGTGCACCAGACGGCGGGCATCATCGACGCCGGCTTCGACGGCCACATCACGCTCGAGCTGGCCAACATGGCCAACCTGCCGATCACCGTGTACGCGGGCATGCGCATCGCCCAGCTGAGCTTTCTCACCCTCACCACGCCGGCCGAGCACCCGTACGGGTCGGGCAAGCTCGGCAGCAAGTACCAGGGACAGGCCGAGCCGACGCCGAGCCGCTACTACCTGAACTTCGAGCGCACGCGGCACCCCGTGAGGGTGCTGGTGACCGGGGCGAGCGGGTTCATCGGCCGCCGGCTGGTGGACAGGCTCGCGGCGGAGGGCCACGAGGCCGTGCCGTTCTCACGCTCGAGCGGGGGCGACGTGACCGATCCCGGCCGCGGTCGCGCCGGCCGTGCGAGGGGGTGGACGCGGTCGCGCACCTGGTCGCGATCCTCGACGGCAGCGACGAGGCGTTCGAGGCCGTGAACGCGCAGGGCACGCGCAACGTCGTCGCGGCGGCGAGGGCGGCGGGCGTGCGCCGGTTCCTGCACATGAGCGCGCTGGGCGTGACCGAGGCGCACGCGCCCCTCACCCGCTACTGGCGCACCAAGTGGGCCGCCAAGCGGGCGGTGACCGAGAGCGACCTCGACTGGACCGTGTTCGAGCCGAGCTTCGTGTTCGCCCGCGGCGGAGGGGCCTTCGCCGAGTTCGAGCGCCTGGTCCGGCTGCCGCTCACGCCGGTGGTCGGCGACGGCCGCTACCGCCACCAGCCGGTCTGGGTCGGGTGACGTGGCGACCGCGTTCGTGCGGGCGCTCGAGCGGCCCGAGACGATCGGCAAGCGCTTCGAGCTGGGCGGCCCGCAGGTGTTCGAGTTCAACGACCTCCTCGACGAGATCGCCCGCGTCACCGGCCGCAAGCCGCACCCCAAGCTGCACGCTCCGGCCGGCGCCGCGCGGCTGCAGGCCCGCCTGATCGGGCGGCACCTGCCCCCGCCGCTGCGCGTCACCCCCGACCAGATCACGATGCTGCTCGCCGGCACCGAGTGCGACGTCGCGCCGATGCGCTCGGAGCTCGGAGTCGACCCGGCGTCGATCGCCGAGGCCTACACGCGCTGAGGGCGCCCGCAGGGGGCGCAGCGCCGCCTCCACGCGCACCAGCTCGTCGAGCATGGCCACCGCCGCCTTCTCCATGGTCTCGTTGGCCTGCAGCGCCCCGTCGTCGTCGATCATGTTCCTGACGAACGGGATGTAGACCGCCTCGAAGAGCGGCACCAGGTTGAGCCCGCTCATCACGAGCTTCGTCATCTGCACCGCGCGGGTGCCGGCGGCGACACCCCCGTAGGCGACGAATCCGACCGGCTTGTGCTCCCACTCGCTGTGCAGGTAGTCGAGCGCGTTCTTGAGCGGCGCGTTCATGCCGAAGTTGTACTCGGGCATGACGAACACGAACGCGTCGGACGCCTCGACCGTCGCGCTCCAGGCGCGGGTGTGCGCCTGGGTGTAGCGGCGCAGGCGGGGATGGTTGGGCTCGTCCAGGAAGGGCAGGCCGAGCTCGGCGAGGTCGGTCACCTCGACGTCGAACCCCCCGTGTGCGCGGGCGATGGGCTCGAACCAGTTGGCCACCGGCAGACCCACTCGCCCCGGCCGGGTGCTGGCGATGATGATCCGGAGCGTCGGCACGGCGCCAGAGTAGCTCTTGGCGACGTCGCGCCGAATTGGTACGATGGTCGTACCGTGGAAAGGAGGTGGTCCGACTTGTTAGATGGTTCAAGACGGGCGAGCGGAGGTGCTCGCGGGTAGGGGCGAATCCCTGAACCTACGGGGAATCGCTGCAGCCGGCGTTGGGATGGCCCCCGTCACCTACTAGGTGGCGGGCTCGGCAGTCGCCGCTACCCAATCCAAGCGATATCACCGAGACGGGGCGCACACGGCATCTTGCCTGTGCGCCCCGTCTGCGTTAGCGTGAATAAACGGGGCCTGGCCCCGTTCCTTCACATGCCCCAGCGGGTGGGGCCGAGCAGCTGGAGCTCGGCGCCCGCCTCGGCGACGTCCGACACCGGGCCGTCGCCGCGCTCCAGCACGAGCACCGAGACCGTCCGGGCGAGGCGGTCGTCGACCTCGTGGGTCGTGCCGCCGTCGTCGTATGCGAAGCTCGGTGACGCGTCGTCGCCGTGCCCGCGGCGGTCGACCACGGTGTAGCGGTAGCCGGGCTCGATGCCGCGCTCCTTGAGGTAGTGCAGCATCTCCTCGGCCTCGTTCTCGAGCCGCAGCACGATGAGCTCGCTGCCGACCGGCACCGCCGGGATCGGCTCGCCCGGCTCGCGCGGATAGTCGCCGATGGGATGGCCGTGCGGGCACGTGCGCACCTCGCCGATCATCTCGAGCATCTTGGTCTCGAGCCGCGGCGAGATCGAGTGCTCCATCGCGTGGGCCTCCTCGTGCACCTCGTCCCACGGGATGCCCATGACCTTCACCAGGTAGGCCTCGACCGTGCGGTGCCGGGCGACGATCCGCGGTCGCGACCTCGCGGCCGCGGTCGGTGAACTGGATCAGCTTGTGATCGTCGCGGCTGACGAGGCCGTCGTCGCCGAGCCGGCGCAGCATCTCGCTGGCGGACGGCTGGGACACCTGCAGCGCCCGGGCCAGATTCGCCTGCGTGCGCTCGATGCCCGCCTCGTAGAGCCAGTAGATGCTCTCCAGATACTCCTGCGTGGCCTCGGACAGCGTCCTCCATGGCGCGGCAGTATATGAGCCTCGATGAGCGTCTAGACCTGGACGAACGCCTCGCCGTCGCGCACCGCGACCGGGAACGCATCCACGTCCTCGGTGGCGGGCAGCGACAGCACCGCGCCGGTGCGCAGATCGAAGCGGGCGCCGTGCCGGGGGCAGGTCACCTCGAAGCCCTCGCGGTCGCCCTCGCACAGCGGGCCGTCGTCGTGGCTGCAGCGGTCCTCGAGCGCGTACAGCTCGCCGCTCGATGCGGTACACCCCCACGAACAGCGACCCGGACTGGACGATCTTGACCCCCCCTTCGGGGATCGCGTCCACCGGGCCTACCGGGATCTCCACTGCAGCTCGCTCTCGTCGCCGCCCGGCGAGCGCCCCAGGGCGACGCGCAGCACGCTCACCGAGAGCAGGGCGCACTTGAGCCGGATTGGCGAGAGCGGGATCCCCAGCTCCTCGAGCACGTCCTCGCGGCCCAGCGCCGCCACCTCGTCGACCGTCTTGCCCTTGACCACGTCGGAGATCATCGATGCGGCGGCCTGGCTGATGGCACAGCCGCGGCCGCTGAAGCGGACGTCGCGGACGACGCCGTCGGCGACGTCCAGCTCGACGCTCAGCTCATCGCCGCAGAGCGGGTTGACGCCCTCGGCCGTGGCCGTGGGCGCATCCAGATGGCCGTGGTTCCGCGGATTGCGGTAGTGATCGAGGATGTTCTCGCGGTAGAAGTCGTCCATGGTGTCCTGCACGAAGTGTAACGGCGACCGATCGCGGCGGTCACACGCCGAACGTGCGCTTGACCCGCTCGATGCCCTCGCCCAGCCGGTCGAGATCGTCGGTGGTGTTGTACAGGTAGACGCTCGCCCGCGTGGTCGCGGCAACGCCGAAATGCTCGACGACGGGCTGGGCGCAGTGATGGCCGGCCCGGACGCAGATCGCGTCTCCGTCGAGCACCTGGGCGACGTCGTGCGGGTGCAGGTCGGCGACGTTGAAGGTGAGGATGCCGGCGCGGCGCTCGGGCGGCGGCCCGAACAGCGTGACTCCCGAGATCGACCGCAGCACGTCGTGGCCGTAGCGGGTGAGCATCTGCTCGTGCGCCTCGATGGCCTCCATCCCGATCGACTGCAGGTAGTCGACGGCGGCGCCCAGACCGATGCACTCGGCGATCGCGGGCGTCCCGGCCTCGAACTTCCACGGGATCTCGTTCCAGGTGGTGCGCTCGAGCGAGACGCTGCTGATCATCTCGCCGCCGGTCAGGAACGGCTCCATCCGCTCGAGCAGCTCGGCCCGGCCCCACAGCGCGCCGGCGCCGGGGCCGCACATCTTGTGGCCGGAGATGGCGTAGAAGTCGCAGCCGAGCGCCTGCACGTCGACCGGCCGGTGCGGCGCCGCCTGCGCGCCGTCGACCACGAGCACCGCGCCGCGGTCGTGCGCCCAGCGCGCCAGCGCCGGGACGTCGTTCAGCGTCCCGAGCGCGTTTGAGACCTCGGCGACGGCGACGATCTTGACGCTCTCGAGCTCCGACAGGCGCTCGAGCGACTCGGGGTCGAGCTCGCCCTCGTCGTTGATGCGCAGGTAGTGGATCGTCGCGCCCGTCCGCTGGGCCAGATACCACCACGGCACCAGGTTCGAGTGGTGCTCGAGCTCGGTGGTGACGATGTGGTCGCCCGGGCCGACGTGGTTGCGGCCGTAGGCGTAGGCCACGAGGTTGAGCGCCTCGGTGGCCTGGCGGGTGAAGATCACCTCGCGCCGCGACGGCGCGTTCAGGAACGCCGGCCACCTTGTCGCGGGCGCCCTCGTAGGCGTCGGTGGCAACGACGCCGAGGTGGTAGACGCCGCGGTGGACGTTCGCGTAGCCCGACTCGTAGACCTCGACGATCCGGTCGATCACCGCACGCGGCTTCTGCGACGAGTTGGCCGAGTCGAGATAGACCAGCGGCTTGCCGTGCACGGGCTTGGCCAGGATCGGGAAGTCGAGCTTGACCCGGGCGGCATCGAGCGGGGTGTGCGTCTCCACAGCCATGCCCTGAGTGTAGTTGGGCATGAATACACGGTGCCAGGCACCGTGTCATTCAGCCGATGCGGGATTCGAGCGCGGCGGCGAGGCGCTCGCGCGCGTCGGGGGAGCCGATCCGCTCGAGCACCGGCTCGAAGAAGCCGCGCACGATCACCCGCTGCGCCGAGGTCCGGTCGAGCCCGCGCGCCATCAGGTAGAAGAGCTGGGCGCTGTCGACCTGACCGACCGTGGCGCCGTGCGTGCAGCGCACGTCGTTGGCCTCGATCTCGAGCCCCGGGATCGGGGTCGCCTGGGCGTCGGCCGAGAGCAGCAGGTTGCGGTTCTCCTGGTAGGCGTCGGTCTTCTGCGCGCCCTTGTCGACGCGGATGACCCCGCGCCAGACGGCCCGCGAGTGGTCGTCGAGCACGCCCTTGAACGCCAGGTCGGACGTGGTGTTGGGCGCCGCATGCTCCTGGGTCGTGTCGTAGTCGATGTGCTCCGACCCGGTCAGGTAGTACGCGCCGGTCACCTTGACGTGGGCGCCCTGGCCGGCGAGCAGGCTCTCCATGCGCGACTTGGCCCGCGTGCCCGCCGAGGGCCGCGGCCACCCAGTCGAGCTCGGCATCCCGGCCGACCGTCGCCCGGTGGGTGCCGAACTGGCGCGTCTCGGGGTGGTGATGCTGGATGGTGACGTACTCGAGCCGGGCCTCGTCGGCGACCACCAGCTCGACGACGACGTTCAGGTACCCGGGCACCTCCGAGCGGAACTCCTCGACGAACGTCGCGTGGGCGCCGCGCTCGAGCACCACCAGCACGCGGTGGTACAGCGCCGAGCCCTCGTCGGTCAGCTCGACCAGCGCCCGCAGCGGCGCCTCGACGGTCACGCCGGCGGGCACGTGCAGGAGCACCCCGTCGTGCCAGCGGGCGGCGTTTGCGGCCGAGAACTTCTCGTTCTCGGGCACGACGGTGCCCAGATACCGCTCGACCAGCTCGGGGTGTGACTCGACCGCCTGCGGCCAGGGTGGTGAAGACGGCGCCGCCGGGCTCACCGTCCAGCGCGAACGTCCCCGGGTGCGCGGTGTGGGCGTCGGGATCGAAGCCGCGCAGGTTCGTGAACCGCCACGCCTCCTCGCGGTTGCTCGGCACCGGCAGCGCGGTGTAGGTCTCAAGCGCAGCCCGGCGCTTCCCCGCAAGCCAGGCGGGCTCTGACACCGTCGCCTGGCTCATCAGCCTACGGAACCTTCCATCTGCAGCTGGATCAGCCGGTTCATCTCGACGGCGTACTCGAGCGGCAGCTCCCGGGTGATCGGCTCGATGAAGCCCGACACCACCATCGCCGAGGCCTCAGGCTCGGTCAGCCCGCGGCTCATCAGGTAGAAGAGCTGCTCGTCGCCGATCTTCGACACGGTCGCCTCGTGGCCGATGTCGACGGCGTTCTCCTTGATGTCGATGTAGGGGTAGGTGTCGGTGCGGCTCTGGTCGTCCAGGATGAGCGCGTCGCACACGACCTTGGAGCGCGACCCGACCGCGCCGTCGTTCACCTGCAGCAGGCCACGGTACGAGCTGCGGCCGCCGTCCTTCGAGATCGACTTCGAGGTGATCACCGACGACGTGTTGGGCGCCATGTGGGTGATCTTGCCGCCCGCGTCCTGGTGCTGGCCGGCGCCGGCGAAGGCGATCGAGAGCACCTCGCCGTGGGCGCCCTCGCCCTTGAGGAGCACCGCCGGGTACTTCATGGTCAGCTGCGAGCCGAGGTTGCCGTCGACCCACTCCATGGTGGCGTTGCGCTCGGCCACCGCCCGCTTGGTGACCAGGTTGTAGACGTTCGTCGACCAGTTCTGGATGGTGGTGTAGCGGCAGCGGGCGCTGTCGCGGACGATGATCTCGACCACGGCGGAGTGCAGCGAGTCGCTCGAGTAGATCGGGGCGGTGCAGCCCTCGACGTAGTGCACCCAGGCGTCCTTGTCGACGATGATCAGCGTGCGCTCGAACTGGCCCATGTTCTCGGCGTTGATGCGGAAATAGGCCTGCAGGGGCAGCTCGACCTTGACTCCCGGCGGCACGTAGATGAACGAGCCACCCGACCAGACGGCCGAGTTGAGCGCCGCGAACTTGTTGTCGTTGTACGGGATGACCGTGCCGAAGAACTCGCGGAACAGGTCCTCGTGCTCGCGCAGGCCGCTGTCGGTGTCGGCGAAGATGACGCCCTGGTCGGCCAGCTCCTTCTGCAGGTTGTGGTAGACGACCTCGGACTCGTACTGGGCGCCGACGCCGGCCAGGTACTTCTTCTCGGCCTCGGGGATGCCCAGCTTGTCCCACGTGTCCTTCATCCCGGGCGGCAGGTCGTCCCAGTCCTTGGCCTGCTCCTCGACCGGCTTCAGGTAGTAGAAGATGTTGTCGAAGTCGATCGTGTTCAGGTTGCCGCCCCACTGCGGCAGGTCACGCTCGACGAAATGGCGGTAGGCCTTGACCCGGTAGTCGGTCATCCACTGGGGCTCCGACTTGTACGCCGAGATCTCGCGGACGATCTCCTCGTTCAGGCCCCGCTGGGTGCGGAAGACCGGCTCGAAGTCGTCGTGGAAGCCGAACTTGTACTCGCCGAGTGCAGTGGCCTCGGCCTCTTTCGGCGTGAGTTCGGTCTTAGCCAACAGGAACCGCCTCCTCATCAATGCCATAGGGTGCGTAGCCGTCGCGCTCCAGCTCGTCGGCCAGCTCTGCGCCGCCGGTGCGGACGATGCGCCCGTCCACCAGGACGTGGATCACGTCCGGCTTGATGTAGCGCAGCAGTCTCGAATAGTGGGTGATCACCAGCACGCCCATCTCCGGCCCGGAGAGCTGGTTGACGCCGTCGGAGACGATCCGCAGGGCGTCGATGTCGAGGCCGGAGTCGGTCTCGTCCATGATCGCGAGGCTCGGCTTGAGGAGCGCCATCTGCAGGATCTCGACGCGCTTCTTCTCGCCGCCGGAGAATCCGTCGTTCAGGTACCGCGAGGTCATCGAGCGGTCGATCTTGAGCATCTCCATGTTCTCCTGGAGCAGCTTGCGGAACTCGGGGATGCGGATCGGGTTTGCCTCGCCGTCGTCGGTGCGCCGGTGGGCGTTCACCGCCATGCGCAGGAAGTTGGCGACCGTCACGCCGGGGATGGCGCTCGGGTACTGGAATGCCAGGAAGATGCCCAGGCGGGAGCGCTCGTCGGGCGCCAGATCGAGCACATCGGTGTCCTTGAACGTGACCGTGCCCTCGGTCACCTCGTAGGCCGGGTGGCCCATGAGGACGTGCGCGAGGGTGGACTTGCCGGAGCCGTTGGGCCCCATGATCGCGTGGACGCTGCCCCGGTCGAGGTCGAGGTCGAGGCCGCGCAGGATCTCGGCCCCGTCGATCGATGCGTGCAGATTGCGAATGCTCAGGTCAGACATGCGGTCCTTGAGTCTTGATGAGGGTGAAAAACTGCATCCAAACCGATCCGGACGCGTGAACGAAGTGTAGCCATCAGGGGTTTTCCCCGTTCCTGCAGTCTGCTACCCTGGAGAAACCATGCCGTTCCAACTTGGTCTACCCGAAGTCATCCTGGTCCTCGTCGTCGCGCTGCTCTTCCTCGGCCCCAAGCGGCTGCCGGAAGCGGGCCGTTCGCTCGGCAGAGGCATCCGCGAGTTCAAGGACGGGATCTCGGGCCACGACGACAGCCCCGGCACCCCGAGCCAGGCCTCGGCGCTGAACCCGCCGCAGCCCAACTACACGCCGCCGCAGTCGTACACGCCACCGCCGGCGTACGCTCCGCCCGACAAGTCGCCCAGCGCGAGCGAGTAACCCGCGATGGCGCGGTTCCGGCGCGTCCGTCCTGACGACGAGCTGACCCTTGTCGAGCACCTGGACGAGCTGCGTACGCGGCTGATCGTCTCGTTGAGCGTGCTCACGATCGCGGTTGCGGCGTGCTACGCCGAGTACGGCCGCATCTTCACCCTGCTCACAGACCCGATCCACCACCGCCACCTCTACAGCTTCTCGCCCGGCGAGGCCTTCTTCACCACGCTCGGCGTCACGGTGTACGCGGGCCTCATCATCAGCGCACCGTTCTTGAGCTACCAGCTGTACGCGTACATCATCCCGGCGTTCTCCGACGAGTCGCTGAAGACGATCCGGCCGATGCTGTGGATGATCCCCGTCCTCTTCCTGGTCGGGGTCGTGTTCGGCTGGTTCATCGTCGTCCCGGCGGCATTGCGGTTCCTGGTCGGGTTCAACAGCCAGAACATCCACTATCTGCCCCGGGCGAGCGACTACATCCACTTCGTCCTGATGACGCTGCTTGCGATGGGGGTGGTGTTCGAGCTGCCGGTCGTGATGATGATGCTCGGCCGGGTCGGCATCCTGCGCTCGTCGTTCATGCGCAAGCGCTGGCGCGAGGCCGTCGTCGTCCTCGCCGTGCTCGCCGCGATCCTGCCCGGCACCGACCCGGTCACGATGACCGCCGAGTACGTGCCGATGCTGCTGCTGTACTGGCTCTCGTACTTCCTGGTGAAGGCGGTCGAGCCCAAGCCGAACGCGCCCGACTACTCAACGCCTGAGCCGAGCCCGTGATCCTGCGGGCCGACTGGGTCGTCCCGATGGACGGCCCGCCGATCGCCGACGGAGCGGTCGAGATCGCCGACGGGCGGATCGTGGCGGTCGGGCCGGCTGACGGCGGCGAGGACGTCCGGTACGCCGACTCCGTGATCCTGCCGGGGCTCGTGAACGCCCATACCCATCTCGAGTACACGGCCATGGCGGGCTTCGGCGACGGCATGCCGTTCAGCCCCTGGATCGCCGATCACATCCGCCGCAAGGACACGCAGGAGGAGGCTGACCTGCTGGCCCAGTCGCGGGCCGGCGCCGCCGCCTGCCTGGCCGGCGGCGTGACCACGGTGGCCGACTGCTGCTACGCCGGCACGGTCGCCCAGGCGGCGGTCGAGGCCGGGCTGCGGGCGATCGTGTATCTCGAGGGGTTCAGCGTCTGGGAGGGCCTCGAGGCCCGCGTCGAGGCGGCCCTGGACGCGCTGCCGACGTCCGAACTCGTACACGCGGGCGTCTCGCCGCACGCACCGTTCACGGTGACCCACGCCGACTACGCGATGCTCGTGGCGCTCGCCCGCCGGCGCGGGCTGCCGGTGGCGACCCACCTGCTCGAGTCCGACCGCGAGACCGAGCACCTGGACGCATTCGCCGGCGTGCTCGGGCCCGACACGGTCGCGTTCACGGCGTGCTCTTGAACGAGGCCGATATCGAGCTTCTGGCGCGGCTCGACGTCCCCGTCGCCCACTGCCCCCGCTCGAACGCCCTGCTCGGCTGCGGGATCGCGCCTCTGAGCGAGCTCCTGGCGGCCGGAGTCCGGGTCGGCCTCGGCACCGACTCGCCGTCGTCGGCGCTCGACTTCGACATGTGGGCCGAGATGCGCACGGCGGTCATGCTCGCGCGCGCCCGCACCCACCGGGCCGACGCCCTCGCGGCCGAGACGGCGCTCGAGCTGGCCACGGCGCGCGCCGCGGACGCGATCGGGCTGGGCGGCGAGATCGGCTCGCTGACTCCGGGCAAGGCCGCCGACCTGATCGTGCTGGACATGGCTGAATCGGCGTTTCTGCCATGGGACGACCCGATCACCGCGGCCGTCTACGGCGGCTCGCCCGACCGGGTCGCGCTGACCGTCGTCGCGGGCGAGATACGCTACAGGCGCGGCGAGTGGGCGAGGCCCGATGCCTCCGCCGCGCGCGCAAAGATGATCGACGCCCCGCGAGGCTGACCACGTGCTGTTCGAACGCATCCGCCGCACCCAGAAGCCGATCTTCATCTTCCTGGCCGTCATGTTCGGGCTGGGGTTCGTCGCGCTGGGGGTCGGCCAGGGCGCGAACAGCATCGACCTGGGCGGGCTCTTCAGCTCCAGCAGCGGGAGCGGCGGCCCCTCGATCTCGAGCCTGAACTCCAGGGTGCAGTCGCATCCGAAGGACGCGAGCGCCTGGCTCGCGCTGGCGCGGGCGTACGAGACCGCGAAGCAGACCTCTCCGGCGATCTCGGCGTACCAGACCTACGTCGCGCTGCGGCCGAAGAACACCGGGGCGCTGTCGTCGGCGGCGACGCTGCTGGAGCAACGCGGCGCAACGAGCGCCACCAAGGCGCAGGCCTATCACGCCGCGGCGGCCGCGTACACCCAGGTGAACCACGCCGTCGCCGCCCAGTCGCTCAAGCTGGGAGCGGCGCTCACGCATCCGCTCATCACCGTCCTGGCGCAGCCGGCGCAGACGATCGCGTCGACCTACGAGACGAGCGCGATCACCGACTACGCGCAGGCCATGTCGCTGCGCCAGAAGGTGGTCAAGCTCCAGCCGAAGAACGCCAACGACCAGATCCTGCTGGCCCGAGACGCGTATGCGACCCAGAGCTACGCCATCGTCGCCACCTCCCTGCAGGCCTACCTCGCCCTTTCGCCGAACCTGACGAAGGCCCAGCGCAAGCAGCTGCAGCAGCAGATCGTCCAGTTCCAGCTGTTGGCCAAGTCGTCCAGCTCGGGCTCGGGCAGTCTCGCCCACCCCTGACCTGCGCCAAACGGGGTCAGACCCTTGGCGCACCGACGACCGGGCCGGCCACTAGAGTCGGGCCGTGATCAAGTACCTGGGCTCGAAGCGCACGCTGGTGCCGGTGATCGGCGCGGTCGCCGCGGCCCTCGACGTGCGCTCGGCGGCCGATCTGTTCGCCGGAACGACCCGGGTCGGGCAGGAGCTGCGCCGGCGCGGCCTGCGGGTGACGTCGAACGACACCGCCGCGTTCTCGGAGTCCTTCGGGCAGGCGTACATCGCCGCCGGCGCGGACGTCGACCGGGCGGGCATGCGCCGGCTGCTGGCCGAGCTCTCGGCCGCTGCCGCCGGTCGACGGCTACGTCACCGAGACGTTCTGCCGCAAGTCGCGCTACTTCCGGCCCGAGAACGGCATGCGCATCGACGCGGCTCGAGCCGGGATCGAGCGCCTCGCGCTGGGGCCGGTCGAGCGCGGGCTGCTCCTGACCAGCCTGATCGAGGCGGCCGACCGGGTCGACTCGACCTGCGGCGTGCAGATGGCCTACCTGAAGCGATGGGCGCCGCGGGCGGGCAATGCGCTCGAGCTGCGCGAGCCCGAGCCGGTTGCCGGCCCGCCGGGCGAGGTCGCCCGCGGCGATGCCAACCGGCTCGCCGCCGGCCTGGACGGGATCGACCTCGTCTATGTCGATCCGCCCTACAACCAGCACTCCTATCTCGGCAACTACCACGTGTGGGAGACGCTCGCCCTGGGCGACCGGCCCGACCACTACGGCGTGGCGTGCAAGCGCGCCGACTGCCGCACCCGCAAGAGCGCGTACAACTCCCGTCGCGAGGCGTGGACGGCGCTGGCAGGCCTGCTCGAGCGCGTCGCCGCACCGTGGATCGTCGTCTCGGTCTCGAATGAGGGCTTCCACGATCCCGCCGCCGTCGCCGAGAAGCTGGGCGAGCGGGGGTACGTGGGCGCCCTGGCGATCGACTTCAAGCGCTACGTCGGCGCGCAGATCGGCATCCACAACCCGGCCGGTGAGCGGGTCGGGCGGGTGTCGCACCTGCGCAACACCGAATGGCTCTTCGTCTGCGGCCCCGACCGCTCCACGCTGCGGCGGGCGATCGAGTCGGCCCCGCCCCCCGCCGTCCCCTGCCGGGCCGAATTCCGCCCGCCCGGGAACCGGCGCGGCGTGCAGCCGGTCTGATCCTCGTCAACACCGGAGGCGAGCGATGAGCGCGATGCGGCGAGCGGCATGGACGGCGGGGGCGATTGTGGTGCTCTCGGGACTGGTGGGGGCGGCCGCGGGCTGCGCCGGCGGCTCGGGATCGAACGGCGTCGGCCAGCGGCGGCGGCGCCACGCGCGGCGTGTTCGCGGAAGGCCGCTGCACCGCGGGCGCTCGCAGGCCTCGGCGGCGGGTGGCGGTGGCGGGATCGGCACACTCGTCGGCTTCGGCGTCGGACGTGTCGCTCAGAACCACCCTCCCGGCCATCCGCTCGGCCGTGATCAAGACGGCCACGCTGGGCTTGCGCGTCCCGCATGGCCGCTTCGGCATCGTCATGGACGCGGCGGGCAAGATCGCCGGCCGGTACGGCGGGTTCGTGAGCCAGCAATCGTCGTCCGGGACGCGCGTGCACGACGGCCGCCTGGTGATGCGCGTGCCCGTGGGGCGGTTCACCCAGGCGCGGCTGGCGGTCGAGCGGCTCGGTAGGCCGACGAACGAGAGCGTCGTCGGCGTTGACGTCACCCAGCAGTTCGTCGACCTCGGTGCCCGCCTGGACAACCTGCGCTCGCAGGAACAGGCCCTGCGGCACCTGATGGAGCGCACGCAGAGCGTGAGCGACACGATCCGCGTCCAGGGCGTCCTGCAAGGCGTCGAGCTGCAGATGGAGGAGATCCAGGGCCGGCTGATCTATCTGCGCAACCGCACCGCGCTTTCGACCATCTCGATCGACGTGCACGAGGCGGGTGCGCGGCCGGCGCCGCCCGCCCATGCCAGCGCGATCTGGAAGGCGGGGCGCAGGGCGCTGCACTCGGCGACGACGGTCGTCACAGGCGTGATCGTCGGCGCCGGGTTCGTCATCCCGATCGCCATTCTCGCTCTGCTGGCCGTGCTCATCGGCCGGCTCGCGGCGCCGTGGGCGGCACCCCTCGCCGCCCGCAGGCGCGGCCCGGCCCGGCCCCCGTCCAATCCCGTAGGATCAGGGCCGGCCGCGGCCGCAGCTGCACGGCCGGGTACTCGGAGCCGTGGTGGCAGCCGGCCTTGGTGGCGGTGGTGCCCGCCATCGTGGTGCTGTTGCCCGCCACGTCCGTGACCGTGACGCTCACGCTGATGCTGCCGGGGGCGAGCGAGCTCGCATCGATGCAGCCGACGGTCACCTGACCGTCGCCGGCCTGGGTGGAGCCCTGGACGCTCGTACTGGCCGTCGGAGAGGGTGACCGTGACCGTGTCGGACGGGTCAGGCGCCTGGTTGAAGGCCACGCCGACGTTGACGCAGGAGCCCGTCGCCCGGCGCGATCGTGTCGAGGGGCGGGCCGAGCACATGGGCGGCGACCGGCGCCGGCGGCGCCTGCGTGTCCTTGATCAGCGACCCCGAGACGCTCGTGCTGTTGCCGTTGGCGTCGGTGATCGTCACGACGATCGGCAGCGTTGCCGTCGCTGAGCTGGCTCAGATCGAGGTTGTTCCAGATCACCTGGTCGCCGCCGCCCGACTGCACCGGGAAGTTCGAGTCGCCGCCCACCGAGAGGGCGATCTGGTCGCCCGGATCGGTCGGCGCGTCGAACCCGGCGACGATCGTTGCGGATGTCTGGGTGGCCGAGTTGACGTAACCGGCCGGGTTGGCGTCGCCCGCGGGCACGCCGACGCTGCGTCGGGCCGGTCGGGCCGCACGTTTCCTTGACGCCATTGTCGCGCCACGCGAGCGTGACGTTGCCGTCGGAGTCCGTCAGCTTCATCTTGAGGGACACCGTGACCGTCGGGGAGGCCGGAGAGGTCGAGCGGGCCGAGGGTGAAGTCCTGCGTCCCGGGGACGACGTCGACAGGGAGCGGGGTGCCGTGGTCGATCGAGAGCGTGATGGTCTCGCCATCCTCGAGCGGGTCGGCGAAGTGCCCGGCGATGGTGACCGCGGTCTGCGACTGCGCGTTGATGACGCCGGCCGGGTTGTTGGGGCCGGCGGCGATGCCGAAGGTCGTCGGCTTCTCCGGACCGGACGTGTCGATGGTGACGGTGCTGTCGGCCGAGGTGCTGGCGGTGTTGCCGGCCGGGTCGGTGACCGTCGCGGTGACGGTGTACGTGCCGTCGGGGAGCGCCGACACATCGACCGGGATCGTGCTCGATCCGTCCAGCCGGCGCGGCGCGGCTGGCGTCGTCACGACTGCGAGCCCGGTGAGCGTGACGGTGATGGTGTCACCGGCGGCCGCGTCGGCCGCGGCGGTCGCGACGGCGACTGAGAAGTTGCTCTCGTTCGCGCTGGTGACGGGATCTGTCGGACGGCAGCGACCGACGTGGGCGCATCCGGCGGCGGCGTGATCTTCGGCATCGGATCTGACTGTGTCGGCGGGCTCGTGTTGCCGAGGGTGTCCGCGGCCGTCGCCGAGGCGGTCACCGTAGCCGTCGGCGAGCGTGCCGGCCGGGGAACTGCACGGTGAACGGGCCCGGGCCTCCAGGGAGCGGCTGGCTCACAACGGTCTTTCCGGCCGCATCGGTGAGGGTGACCAGTGATCGTGTCGCCTGGAGCGACGTGGCAGCGGGAGAACGACGGTGACCGGCACGGAGCCGACGTTGCTGACGTTGATCGGCGGGCATGCTGACCGACGCCGGCGCGTCGGGCGCCAGGGAGTCGGTGACCGCTGACCCCGCCGGGCCCGGCAGGCCCGCCAGCTGGGAGCGTCACTCCTGCGGCGACGGCGACCACCTGGTAGGAGAACGTGGTGGCGTTCGTCCCGGTCTGCTCGACCGCGGTGGTGCCCGTGATGAGCCCGCCGACCGGCGTGTACGCGGAGCCGCCGGTGCTGGCTCTCGACGACGTAGCCGGCGACGCCGGACGAAGGCGAGGGCGCTCCACGACAGATCGACCGCCCCTCCGGCGGCTGCGGTGGCGGTGACGGCACCGGGCGGCAGCGGCGCCTGATCGCCGGTGATCGGTACGAGAGTCGGCGCGAAGTTCGAGCCCGGCACCGAAATCGGCCAAGTTCGCCGTTGATCGGGCCGGCGTCGCAGCGGATTGCTGACGAGCTCGATCGTCGCCGCTGCGCCGGCCTTGCACGGTCATCGTCCGGAGACCGCTGTCGCGGAACAGTGCGCTCACGCCCGGAGCGCCCGTGCACCGTCAGCGACTGCAGGCGCACGGCTTCGCCGAGTTGTTCTGAAGCTCGATCGTGCTGAGAGCCGTGGCCGACGGCCGCGCCGAAGTCGATGGGCGTCGAGCGCGCGCCGCCGCTGATCGTCCAGGCTGGGACCAGCGGCGTGATCGAGCACCTTGACGCCGACATCCGGCAGGCCCGGCGGGTGCCAGCCGACGCTCCCGACGAAGTGCTCGACGTTGGCAGCGGCGCCGAGAACGATTCCCGACGTGGACGCGGACAGGGACAGCATCGCCAGGCTGGCGTAGGCCGCCACAACGGCGGCGACGAGCAGGCTCGCCGCGATCATTCCCCGACTTCGCGTCAACGGAGCTAGCTTTCTAGGTTCTCCCCGCCGCATTTGGTGCTGACCCCTCCCTCATAACTCGCAGCACTGTATCGGCATTCGCGAATATCCCGCATCCCCCTTTTTGGGGAGCGTGCGGCCCGCTTCACCAGGGAGCATATAGCACGCGGCAAGAACCGCAGGAACGCCGCGCCCGGCCCGCTCGCGGCGGGCGTCACGCGGGCCGAACGTCGTCGTCGGCCGGGAGCGCTCCCGGTACCAGCGGGCCGCCTGGACGGGGATGCTGGGCCGCCGGGCCGCGCACGTACTGCCGCGACGCATCGACGTACGGCTGATGGTCCCACGGGGTGTGGGTTCCGGTCGCAAGGGCGGCCGCGACCAGCCGGCGCCGAGATTGGCTCGCCAGCACCCTTCGGCGCAGCTCTGCGAGGTCCCAGCGCTCCTCCGATTCGGCCCGCAGCGCCGAGCACTCCCCGGCATGGCCGGGATCCAGCAGCCAGGTTGACCAGTTCTCGAGGATCGGAATCGAGCTCGTAGAGCTGATCGGGATCGCCGGGACAGCGGATGTACTTGTACGGGCCGCGGCGGATCATCACCGCGGGCGCCGTGACACCCTCTGCGAGGTACTCGGCGACGACCGTTGCGGCCCCGGGATCCCCGCCGTGCAGCGCGGAAACGAGGCTCCGGCCCTCGAACTCGGCCTCCATCCGGGGCCGCTCCCGCCAGCTCCGCCAGCGTGGGAGCGAGGTCGAGCTGCGAAACGGGCCCGCTGACTCGGCCCGACGCGATTCCCGGGCCGCGCACGAGCAGCGGCACTCGCGCAGAGCCCTCGAAGAACGACATCTTGAACCACAGCCCCCGCTCGCCGCCCATCTCGCCGTGATCGGCAGTGAATGCGACCACCGTCTCGCCGTCCAGACCGTTCTGCGCTAGGGCGGCGTCGACCTCGCCCACACGCTCGTCCATGTAGCTCACGGCGGCGTAGTAGCCGTGCCGCGCCCGCTGGATCTCGGCGTCGCCAAGCGGCCGCTCGTCGAGGCCGCACATCGCCCGCAGGCGCAGGCTGTGCGGATCGGCCTCGGACGGCGGGATCACCGGTACCGCCGGGGGCGTCGATCTCGTCGTCGCGGTACATGTCCCAGTGGCGGGCGCGCACCTCCCACGGGTCGTGCGGGCTCGTGAACGAGACCACCAGCAGGAACGGCCGCCGGTCGGGCCTCTGGGCCAGCTCGCGGATCCGCTCCACGGCCCGGAAGCAGACCTCGTCGTCGTACGCCGTCTGCATCGCGGCCTCGCGGACGCCCGCGCCGAGCACGCCGGACAGGTTGTGGTACCACGGCAGCCGCGACCTCCGACGGCAGCCGCCAGTCGGGCGTCCAGTCGAATCCGGCCGGATAGACGTCGGTCGTCAGCCGCTCCTCGAACCCGTGCAGCTGGTCGGGACCGACGAAATGCATCTTGCCCGAAAGCACGGTGTGGTACCCGTTTGCCCGCAGCAGATGGGCGATCGTGGGCGTCGCCGCGGGCAGCTCCGCCGCATTGTCGAAGGCATCGATGGCCGACGCGCGCCGCCCGGCCAGCATCGCGAAGCGCGACGGCGCACACAGCGGCGATGCGCAGTAGGCGCTCTCGAACACCGTCCCGGCGCGGGCGAGCGCGTCCAGGTGCGGTGTGCGCACGACCCGATGCCCATACGCCGGCAGGAACGAGGCCGCGAGCTGGTCGGCCATCACCAGGACAAGGTTGGGACGAGTGTCGCTCACGCTCGGCTCACCGCCGCGTGGAGCGCATCGAGCACCACGGTCGCCCGGCGGTCGGCATCCTGAGAGCGCAGATCCGCCGTCAGGAACGAGAATCCGGTGTGAAGCGACGGCCACGCGCCGTGGGCGCCGCCGCCTGCGCCGGTATGGCCGATCGCATCGAGGGCGGGACCGAGCACGCTGGACGTCCCGGCCAGCTCGTACCCGGTCGGCCCGTATCGCAGCAACCGGCCGGTGAGCGGGTCGATGCCCACTCGCGCGGGCACGCCCGCGCGGGCGACGCTCTCGGGGCGCACGAGGACACCCCGGGCGACCTCGCCGTAGAGCCGGGCCATGGCCCGGGCCGTCCCGACGCCGTTCACCGCGGGCGCTTCGATCGCGAGCAGATCGGGGTCACACCAGGAATCCATCTCCAGCACGGGTTTCGGTACACCCCCATGAGCGCGGGGTCGGGTTCGTCGGCCTGAAACGCCGACAGGCTATAGCCGGGGGCCGGTACCGGGCGCACCAGCCGGCGCGGCGAGCGGATCGCCCGCCCGCAGGCCGATGCCCAGGCCGGGCGCGAGCGGGTCGGCCAGCTCTGCGCGGACGATCGTGCCGAGACTGCGGCCCGAGACGCGCAGGGCGAGCTCGCCCGCGAGCCATCCCCAGGTGACCGCGTGATACGTCGGCGACCCCGGGGGCAGCATCGGCGCCTGGGTGGCCAGCGCAGCGGCAATGCGGCCCGGATGGTGGAGGTCGGCCCGCTGGAGCGGTCGCTCCACCGCCGGCAGGCCGGCCGAGTGCGCCAGCAGGTCTGTCACCGTGATCGCCTCCTTGCCGGCGGCGGCGAACTCCGGCCAGTACCGGCAAACCGGCTCGTCCAGGTCGAGCGCGCCCCGCTCGACGAGCATCAGCATGACGGTCGCCGCAACGCCCTTTGTGCCCGAGTAGAGCAGGGTCGCCGTGTCTCCGGTGAAGCCGCCGCCCGTCCACAGATCGACCACACGCGCGCCGTCGACCGAGGCGGCGAGCGCGGCGGAGGCGTTCACAGCCTCGGCAAACGCATCCCGTACGCTCTCATAGCCCGGCGCAACGGTGCCGCCGGGCCCCGGCCCGGCCGCGTTCACGCCGGCGCGGACTCGAGCGACGGCGTGTTGGCCAGGAGCCGCTGCGTGTACTCGTCGGACGGCGCCTGCAGCACCGCGTCGACGCTGCCCAGCTCGACGATCCGGCCCTCGCTCATCACGGCCACCCGCTGGGCGATCGAGCGCACCAGCGGCAGATTGTGGGTGACGAACAACATGGCGAGGCCGAGCTCGCGCTGCAGCTCGCCGAGCAGGTCCACGATCGCGGCCTGAACGCTCACGTCCAGGGCCGACGTGACCTCGTCACAGACCAGCACGTCGGGGTTGCAGACGAGTGCGCGGGCGATCGCGACCCGCTGGCGCTCGCCTCCCGAGAGCTGATCGGGATACTGGCGGGCGTAGCCGGCATTCAGGGACACCCGGTCGAGCATCTCGGCGACCCGCCGGTCGACCTCCTTGGCGTCGCCGGCACCGAACAGCTCGAGCGGCTGGCGGATGATCTGGCCGATGGTGCGGCGCGGGTTCAGCGATCCGTACGGGTTCTGGAACACGTACTGGATCGCCCGGCGGACATCGCGCGGACGTGCCCGAGCGGTCGGCGCGAGCGCCGCGCCCCGAAGGAGGATCTCGCCGCTGCGCTCGCGGTGAAGACCGGCGATCGAGCGTGCGAGCGTCGTCTTGCCCGAGCCCGACTCGCCCACGAGCGCGAGACATTCCCGCGGCGCCACCGCGAGGTTGATGTCGTGCACCACCGTGACCCCGATGTACCCGGCCGAGACGTTGACGAGGGAGAGCACCGAATCCGCGTCGCCCCGGTCCTGCAGGGGTTCGGCGACCCCGCTCAGCAACGCGGCCTGCGCCCGCACCTGCTCGGCATTGACGCAGCGGGCGCTGTGGGTGGCCGCGATCAGGCGTAGCTCGGGCATCGCGGCTCTGCAGCGCTCCTCGACCAAGGTGCAGCGGGGCGCGAACGAACAACCCATGGGGCGCTGGCCCGGCGATGGCGCCCGGCCGGGAATCCCGATCAGCGCCCGGCTTCCGACGAGATGCGGCACAGCGGCCACGAGCCGACGCGTGTACGGGTGCGCAGCCGTCCGGAACAGATCCTCGGATGGGCTGAGCTCCACGATCCGGCCGGCGTACATCACGGCGACACGGGCGGCGAGCGTGCCGACGACGGCCAGGTCGTGGCTGACGTAGAGGGCCGCGGCCTGGTGAGCCGCCGCCAGATCGCGGATCGTGTCCAGCACGTGCGCCTGGGTGGTCACATCCAGGCCGGTCGTGGGCTCATCGAGCACGATCACCCGCGGACGGCAGGCAAACGCCATGGCCAGGCCGACCCGCTGCTGCTGGCCGCCGGAGAGCTCGTGGGGGTACCTGCGCAGGTAAGGGGCGTCGTCGGGCAGCGCCACCTCGCGCATCATCTCGGCGACCCGTTCTCGGCGCTCCCCGCCGCTCCCGCCGACGCCGTGCACGTCGAGCGCCTCCATCAGCTGGGTGCCGATCCGAAGCGCCGGATTGAGTGCTGCGGCCGGATCCTGCGGGACGTACGAGATCACACGTCCGCGCAGCCGCCGGCGGTCGTTCTGCCCCAGCTGCAGGACGTCGGAGTCGCCGATCCGCACCGATCCACCGGCGATCTCCGCTCCACGCCGGGTGTGCCCGAGCAGCGCCAGCGCCGCGGTCGTCTTGCCCGAGCCGGACTCCCCGACAAGGCCGAGCACCTCACCCGGCGCGATCGTGAACGAGACGTCATCGACGATGTCGTTGCCCGTGCCCTGCACGACCACCTTCAGGCCCTCGACGACGATTGCGGGCTCGGTGACGCTCACTCGGCGCCCTTCGACCGGTCGATCCCGGCGGCAGCCCGGGCGAAGCCGTCGCCGACGAGGCCGGTGCCGACGGTCAGGAGCGCGATCGCAAGCATCGGCAGCACCACGCCCCAGGGCTGGTTGGTGCCCAGAGCGATCTGGTTCTCCTGGATCATCAGGCCCCAGTCTGCGCCGTTGGGGTTGGGCGTGAAGCCGAGGAACGCGAGCGATGCGATCAGGCCGATCGAGTAGGTCAGGCGCAGGTTCGCCTCGACCAGGAGCGGGCTCAGGATGTTCGGCAGCACCTCACGGAAGAGGATGCGCACGCGAGGCAGGCCGAGCGCCTCGGCCGCGGCGACGAAGTCGCGTTCGACGACGGGCTGGGCGGCGCCGCGGGTGACACGGGCGACACGGGGCATGGTCGTCAGGCCGACCGCGGCCACCATCAGCCACGCCTTGGGGCCCACCGTCGCAATCACGACCAGCGCGAGCATGATCTGGGGGAAGGCCAGGATCACATCCATCGTCCGCATGAGCACGTCGTCGAGCACGTTCCTGGCATAGGCCGCAGTGAGGCCGACGGCGGTGCCGAGAATCAGGCCCATCGCGGTCGCAAGCGCCGCCATGATCAGGATCTCGCGCCCGCCCCACAGGAACCGGCTCCACACGTCCTGGCCAATGTGGTCGGTGCCAAAGAGCGCCTTGCTGCCCGGCGGCGAGTTGGGAGCGATGCCGACGAACGCCGTGGGGCCGTACCGGGCAAACAGGGGGCCGACCGCGGCCACGAGCACCAGGGCCACGACGAGCAGGAGGCCGATCCGCGTCCGCCAGAGCCGCATCGCGCCCCGAAAGAGGGCGCCCGCCGGAGCGCGGATGGCAACCGCTTCGGGCTCGGGCGTGACCGCGCTGGCGAGCGTCACAGCCGCGTCCGCAGCCGAGGGGTGACCAGGATGGTGGCGATGTCAGCCAGCATGTTCAGCACCACGTAGAGGGCCGCGATCAGCATCGCCAGCGCCTGCACCACCGGCAGGTCGCGCGTCGAGACGGCGTTTTGGAGCGCACCGCCGATGCCGGCGTAGTTGAACACGTACTCGACCACGATCACGCCTCCAGCGAGGTAGGCCAGGTTGATGGCGATCACCTGGAAGGTCGGGCCGAGAGCGTTCGGCAGGGCGTGGCGCATGATCACCACCCGCTCCGGGGCCCCCTTCAGCCGCGCCATCTCGACGTAGTCCGATTCGAGCACCTCGATCATCGACGCCCGCATGATCCGGGCGACGTAGGGCGTGACGGCGATCACCAGCGTGGTGATGGGCAGCACCATCTCCTTGAGCTGGCTCCAGGGGCGAGCGCCTGGAGCCAGCAGCGACACCCCCGGCAGCGTGTGAGGGAAGACCGTGGTCGCGAACAGCACCACGAGCGCGACTCCGACGACGAACTCCGGCAGTGCGGCCAGAAGCAGCGTGCCGACCGACGACACGACGTCGAACGTCTTGTCGCGCCGAAGCGCGGCATAGGCGCCGATCGCCACCGAGAGCGGGATCGAGATCAGCCCCGCAATGACCACGAGGAACGCCGAGTTGATCAGCCGGTCGTGGAGGTACGTCGAGACCGGCTGACGCGCGGCCAGTGATGTGCCCAGATCGCCGTGCAGAAGGCCGGTCACCCAGCTCGTGTACTGGGTCAGGACCGGCCGGTCGAGATGCAACTGGTGACGCAGTTCCTTCAGGCTGGCGGCCGTCGCCGTGCGGCCCAGGATCGCCCGGGCCGGATCGCCCGGGAGGGCCTGGGTGGCCGCGAACACGACCACCGATACGAGCGCGAGCACGAGCACGCCGACGAGCAGGCGGCGCAGGATGAAGATCCCGAGTCCACCGCCACGGCGCCGTCCGGAGCTAGCTGAACCAGATGCTTCGATAGCCATGGCCGAACGAGTCGAGGTTCTGGGTGGCCTTGCTCGGCACGAATCCCGTTACCTTGGTGCTGTACGCATCGACCAGGTTGTTGAAGAACGGGATAATGTATCCACCGTTGGTGTACTCCTCCATCTGCATCTGATGGATGATGTCGCAGCGCTTGCCCGGGTTGACCTCGGCAAGGGCCTGCTTGTACAGGCTGATGTAGTCGGAGCCGGTGCCTGTCGTCGGCGGCCAGTGCGTCTCGTTGTACGGCGTCTTGTACGGCGCCCCCGCCGGAAGCATGCTGTTGGAGACCTGCGGCAGGTAGTTGCGCGTGCCCCAGAAGTCGACCGAGAACGCCAGCTTGAGGTATTGCGTGCCGTAGTAGTTGGGATCGTTGTGCACGTTGATCGTGATCCCGGCCGCCTGAGCCTGCGACGCGAAGATGTTGGCCGAGTCGACCATGCCGCCCGCGCCGTTGGTGGTGTGCAGGTCGAACGTCGCGCCGGCCATCCCGGCGGCCTTGAGCAGTGACTTGGCCTTGCCGATGTCCTGCTCGCGCTGTGGGATCGACGTGTCGTAGCACGCGTCGAACGGCGAGAACAGGTCGTTGGCGACGCGGCCGTAGCCTGACAGCACCTGCTCGAGCATCGCCGGCCGGTCGACGATCAGCCGCATGGCCTGGCGAACGCGGTTGTCGGTAAAGGGAGGCATGTCGATGGCCATGCACAGCGGCAGCCAGCCGCCGCCCTGCGACACGAGAATTGCGAGGCCGCCGTTTGACTTCGCCACGTTGATCTGCGCGAACGGGATGTCGGTGATGGCGTCGAGCTGGCCGCCCAGGAGCGCATTCACCTGTCCGGTGGCCTGGGCGAAGTCGATGACCGTGACCTGGTCGAAGTACGGCTGGCCGGTGCGCCAGTAGTGGTTGTTGCGAACGTGCACGCTCTGCTGGCCGGGAGTGAAGCTCGTGGTCTTGTAGGGGCCAGTGCCGACCCACTTGAGCGGCCCGGTGCGGCTGTAGCCGACGGGCACCATGCCGTTGTAGTACTGGCCGAGCTGCTCCCCGATGGTCGAGTCGGGGGCCGTCAGCGGCACGATCACCGTGAGGTTGTCCGCCTTCTTCATGTTCTTGGCATCGATCGACCCCAGTCCGGCGGCGCCGAACAGCCCCTGCTTGGGGTCGAGGATGCGGTTCAGCGAGTAGATGACGTCGTCGGCGCTCAGCGTCTTGCCGTTGTGGAACTCGATGCCGCTGCGGAGCTTGATCGTCCACTCGGTGGGCTTCGTCTGCATGACCGACTCCGCCAGGCCATCGTTCGTGAGCTTGTAGTTGTCGTCGTAGGTGACGAGCGTCTCCCAGCTCGCGGCCAGTCGCGCCTGGTCGGGCTTGGTGATGATGCTCTGGCCGTCGATGATGTCGCTCGCACCGCCGCCCGTGACACCGAGGCGGAAGTTCCCGCCCCGCTTCGGCGTGCCGGCCGGCGCGGAGCTGCCGCCGCCGCCCGAGCTCGATCCACCGCTGCCGCCACAGGCGGCGAGGCCGCCCGCCAGAAGGACGCTGCCCGCGCCCACCAGGAGGTCGCGGCGCGACAGACCTCCGTCAAACCCCACCAGACGGTCGCTGGACTTGTCCACCATCGTTGTCTCCTTCCTAGGGCAATCGCGAAACGGCCGGCTTGACCGGCGGCGCGGCCGGGATGATCCTTCGTCGCCCGCAGCCTGTCAACCGCGCGTGCACATCTCGCGAAGCGTTCACTATACGAACGGTTGACTCGAATAGTGCAACAGCGGCGCGATACTAGAACGGTGAAGAAGCGGTTGTCAAGGGGGGCGGGACACGGCTTTTCAGCAGGCAAGATGGTCGGTATAGTGATGACCACGCCCCTACTGCAATCGCGAGTCCTGTTCATTATGCGAACCACAAACGGCGAGATCTCGAACCCCCAGGCGGCGCGCGATACCTCCCGCGTCCAGTCGGTCGACCGCGCCGTGATGCTGCTCAAGGCGATCGCGGCCAGCTCCCGCCCCCCAACGGCGTGGGAGCTCGCCCAGGCCTGCGGCATCAACCGCAGCACCGCCTGGCGGCTGCTGCAGACGCTCGAGCATCACGGACTGGTCGAACGCGACGAGACCACCCAACGCTACGGGATCGGGTACACGGCCCTGCAGGTCGCGTCCGCAGCCGGCTATGACTCACTGGCGCGGCGCACACGGCCGATCCTGCAACGCCTGGCCGAGGCCACCGGCGAGAGCGTCATGCTGGCCGCCGTGCGCACGTTCAGCCTGGTCTACGTCGATCAGGTCGACCCGCCGGGAGTTCCGATCCCGAACTGGCTCGGGCGCCAGCTGCCGATGCACGCGACCTCGGCGGGAAAGGTGTTCCTGGCCTGGCTGCCCGACGACGAGCGCGACGCGCTCCTCCCCTCCACGCTCGCGCGCTACTCGGTGCACACCATCACCGACCGGGCGACGTTGTGGGCGTCGCTCGCCGATGTGCGCCGAGACGGCTACGGGGCGTGCGTGGGCGAGTTCGAGGAGTTCTCGAACGGCGTGTCGGCCGCGGTGCTCGACCACCGGGCCCGGCCGGCGGTCATCCTGAACATCTGGGGGCCGAGCCAGCGGGTGTCGCCGGCCCGGCTGCCGATGCTCGGCCGGATGGCGCTGGCCGCGGCGCACGAGATCTCAGTCGTCATCGATTGAGGGCGCGAGGATGCGGTCGATCACCGCCTGATCGATCCCCGCGACGATCTCGTCCGCGGCGGTCAGGCGATCGGGCGGAAGCGTGCGGGAAACGGCGATGCAGCGCATCCCGGCGGCCTTCGCAGCCAGGATCCCGGCCTCGGTGTCCTCGAACACCGTCACCTCGGACGGGCGCAGGTCGCCCACCCGGCCCCGGAGATGGCCGAGCGCGACCAGATAGCCCTCCGGGTGCGGCTTTCCGTGGCTGATGTCGTCGGACGTGATGACCGCGGTGAAGAGGTCGCTGAGCCCCGCCGCGGCGACCACCGGGACGATCTCGGCCGCGGCGGCCCCCGACACGATCGCAATCGGGACGCGGCCGGCGGCATCGGCCACGGCGCACCTGACGGAGTGGTCGATCGTGGAACCGTCGGCGCCCGCCTCACGGTAGCGGTTGACGCGCTGGTGCACGACCTGCTCCGCATCGTCACGGCGGCCGAGCCAGCGGCGCACGATCTCGGGATCCGAGAGCCCGGCCAGGTGCCCGTAGTACTCCGCCTCGGTCAGCGGCCTGCCGTGCTCGGCAAAGAGCTTGGCATAGATCCCGTACAGGATCGGCTCGTCATCGGACAGCGTGCCGTTGAAGTCGAAAATGACGGCACGGCAGGACACGCCGCCCAGCGTACCGGCCGGTTGCCACGTCAGGCGTCGTCCTCGCCGCTCGCCACCTTGGCCGAGATCTCGGCCATCACCACCGGATCCCGCAGCGTCGTCACGTCGCCCAGCTCGCGGCCGTCGGCGACATCACGCAGCAGGCGGCGCATGATCTTCCCCGAGCGCGTCTTGGGCAGATCGTCGGCCCAGATGATCCGCTTGGGGCGGGCCAGCTTGCCGATCCGGTCGGCCACATGGCCGCGGATGTCGTCGCGGAGCGCGTCGTCGCCGTCGCCGCCACCCACGAGCGTCACGAACGCGACGATCGCCTGCCCGGTGAGCTCGTCGGACTGCCCAACGACCGCCGCCTCGGCAACACGTTCGTGCGACACGATGGCCGACTCGACCTCGGCCGTCGACAGGCGGTGGGCAGAGACGTTGATGACGTCGTCGATCCGTCCCAGGATCCACACGTAGCCGTCCTCGTCCTTCCGGGCAGCGTCGCCGACCAGATAGGTGCGCTCGCCGAAGCGCGACCAGTACACCTCCTTGAAGCGCTCGTCGTCGCGATAGAGCGTGCGCAGCATCCCTGGCCATGGCTGTGTCAGCACCAGCAGACCCGTGCCGGTCTCGATGGACTGGCCGTCGGCCGTGACCACATCGGCCGAGATGCCGGGGAATGGGCGAGTGGCCGATCCCGGCTTGGTGGAGGTGATTCCGGGCAGCGGCGTGATCATGATGTTGCCGGTCTCGGTCTGCCACCAGGTGTCGACCACCGGGCAGCGGCCGCCGCCGACGACACGCTGATACCACAGCCACGCCTTCGGGTTGATCGGCTCGCCGACCGACCCGAGCAGCCGCAGCGACGACAGGTCGTGCTTGTTGGGCTCCTCGGCGCCCCACTTCATGCACGCCCGGATCGCGGTGGGTGCCGTGTACATGATGGTCACGCCGTAGCGCTCGACGATGTCCCACCAGACGTCCTTGCCGGGGTAGTCGGGCGCGCCTTCGTACATGACGCTCGTGGCCGCATTGGCGAGCGGCCCGTAGACGATGTAGGAGTGTCCGGTGACCCAGCCCACGTCGGCGGCGCACCAGTAGACGTCCTGATCGGGCTTGAGATCGAAGACGTACCGGTGCGTGCACGAGACGCCGGTCATATAGCCGCCGGTGGTGTGCAGAATACCCTTGGGCTTGGCCGTCGAGCCGGACGTGTAGAGGACGTACAGCGGGTGCTCCGCATCGAACGCCTCGGCCGGGCACTCGGGGTCAGCGTCCGCCATCACCTCGTGGTACCAGACGTCTCGCCCGGCCTGCATGGGCACGGACTCGCCGGTGTGGCGCACCACGATGACGGTCTCGAGGCTCCCCAGGCCGCCGATCACCGCGTCCACCGCCGGCTTGATCGGGGCGCTGACACCTTTGCGCCGGGCGGCATCGACCGTAACCAGCGCCCGCGCTTCGGAAAACTCCATCCGTTCTCGTACCGCCTCTGGCGAGAAGCCGCCGAAGACAACGTTGTGGGGGGCACCGATGCGGGCGCACGCCAGCATCGCCACCACGACCTCGGGGATCATCGGCAGATAGATCCCGACCACGTCGCCCGGGCCGATGCCGCGCGCCTTCAGGGCGTTGGCGAGCCGCTGGACGTCGGCCAGGAGTTCGGCGTAGGTGATCGCGCGCTGCTCGCCTTCCTCGCCGTGCCAGTGGTAGGCGACGCGGTCGCCGAGGCCCGCGGCGACGTGCCGGTCGAGGCAGTTGTACGAGGCATTCAGCTTCCCGCCCACGAACCACTTCGCAAACGGCGGGTTCGACCAGTCGAGCACCTGTGTCCACGGCTCGGCCCAGTCGAGCGCGGCGGCCTGCTCGGCCCACCAGCCCTCGGGGTCGCGGCCGGCGCGCTCGTACACCGCCGGGTCGGACAGGAGCGCCTGCTTCGCGAAGGCCTCTGGGGGGTCGAATCGGTCGATTTGGAGCAGGCGCTCCAGCTCGTGCTCGAGATCCTGCCCGTTCAGGGATGAGACGACATCCGCCATCGGTTCCTCCGCAGTTCGGTGGTCCACATCTACGCCGCCCTGGTCACAAAACCGTCCCGGTTGTCAGCGCCTGCCGCGGTCAGCCGGCCGTGGCCTGCTCGGCATGCTCGGATGTGTGGCCGTGCGGGGCGTGCCCGATCGGGACGACGAGGACAGGACACGGTGCGACGTGCAACAGGCGCTGGGCCACGCTGCCGACGATCACGCCGGCGAGGGCGGTGTGCCCGCGGGTGCCCGCGACGATGACATCCGCGTGCTCACGGGCAGCCGTTTCGGCGACGGCTGGAGCCGGGCCGCCCGTCATCGTGGAGTGCATCTCGAGCGTGATGTCGAGGCCCGAATCGGCAAGCTCCTTGACCTGTCCGCGGATCTTGGCCTGCAGGTCGTTCTCGTCCACGTGAGCGGGACCGGCGAAGCGGCCGGCGACCATCTCCTTGATATGGACGGCGACGATCCGCCCGCCTGACTCACGGGCCACGTCGGCGGCGGCGGCAACCGCCAGGTCGGACGACTCGGAGCCGTCGATCGCGAGCACGATTGTCTTGAACACGGTGAACCTCCTATCGGGTCGTGTTGCGGTGTGACAGACTCGCGCCGCGGCCCCGCACCGGCATCGAGGCCACTGCGGATCATAGGCTCGGGAAGGCGCGAAGGCGCTACGATCGCAGAGACGCCGATCCGGCGCAGGGACACCACCAAGGGGGGACGATGCCATCACCACTCGAGGTCGCGGACTGGCACGAGCTGGACGTCGTATCGCAGGACGGCGAGCAGGTCGGGAAGCTCGTCGACGTGTACGTCAGCCGCGAGGCCGGCGAGCCCGAGTTCCTGCTCGTCTCGAGCGGGTTCCTGGGCCACCACCTGCACCTGGTGCCTGCCGAGGGCGCGAAGCGCTCGGCGGACGCGGTTTCGGTCACGTTCACCAAGTCGGCCATCGAGACGGCGCCGACCGTGCATGCGGACAACGACCTCAGCCCCGAGGAGGAACGGCGCCTGTTCGAGCACTACGGCCGCGAGTACACCCCGCACCCCGAGGGTGTCCTGATCCTGCGCCGGTTCGTGCTGATCGAACGCCGCTAAGCCGATCTGCAACTCCCAAGGTTGCGGCAATCGACACCTGAGGGTAGCGTCCGGCCATGACGGGCGGCCCCGAACGGGCAAACGGCACCGGCGGCGGGGTCGTCGGCATCGCCGTGGCGGCCATCGCGCTGGTGATCGTGGCCGTGGCGGTGACGGCGTGGCTCGGCGGCCGTTCGAGTGCGGAGACGGCCACGACAATCATCACGCGCGGGACGGCGCCGCCCGCGAGCTCCCAGCGGACAACGGTCAGCAACACGGTGGCCGCCGGGGCGCACGCCTTCGTCCAATTCGGGTGCGCCCAATGCCATGGTGAGGGAGGCGTGGGGGGCATCTCGGCCGACGTTCCGGCCCTCAGCGGCCTCGGAGGCGCGTTGACGGTGCAGCAGTTGACCAGCATCATCAACCACGGGCTGGGCGAGAAAGCCGACCCGACGAAGCCGTACATGCCGGTCTGGCGCGCGATCGTCTCCGGCCGGCAGGTGTCCGAGCTGGTCGCCTACATCCGGGCCGGGCTCCCCGCCGTCTCCGGCGCGACACCCCCGGTCGTGCCCACCGATCAGGGGCTCGCGGTTGAGGGATCCGTGCTGTACGTCCGCGACGGCTGCGTCAACTGCCACGGACCCAACGGTCTGGGCGGCGTACCCAACCCGCAGTCGCCCGACAAAACCGTACCGCCGCTGTCAGGCGCGGCCTTCCGCGCCCAGTTCAACACGCCGGCCAAGATCGCCGCCGTGATCCGCAGCGGCAGCGTGATCGGCCGCGCGCCGATCGTGAGCATGCCGCACTGGGGCGGGATCCTGTCCCAGACCGACGTGGATGCACTCATCGCCTACCTGGCGACGCTGCAGTAGCGAACGCCGCGAGCCGTGTCCCGTGCTGCTGGCACGGGCATCACTTGAGCGCCAATTCCCCGCCAAGATCACGGCCGCAGCCGATGGCTGGTCGCGTGGCGAGGAGGGTGGCGAAACGTTGGGCTCAAGATCGGGGCTTCGGATGCCGAAAAGTAGGCACTTTGTGTTTCCCCCCCGGTTGGGGGAGGCGCGACGCAGAGTTCTGAACCTTCGTGAGAGTACCGAGTGCCGCGGCGATGCCTGGCTGTGGCCGTAATTGAGAGGAAGACCCCCCATGAGACGTTCGTTGAGTGTGCGTGCGGTGCCGATCGCGTCCGTGCTGTTGCTGGTGATCTGCGCTGTGGCGGTGGCGGCCTGGACGAGCAGTGGCTCGGGGCTGGGAGCCGCCAGGGCGGCCACCGCGTCTGGTGTGACGCTTGCGTCGGGGACGCCGTCGAGCGCCTTGGTGCCGACCGGTTCGGCCGATGTCGCGACGGTGATTTCCAACCCCAACTCGTACAAGGTGCAGGTGTCGAGCATCGCGCTTGACGCTTCTCAGGGCACGAGTGGATTTGCAGTCGACGCTGGCCATAGTGGTTGCAACCTCGGTTCGTTGTCGTTTGCGACGCAGACGAACGGCGGAGCCGGGTGGACGGTGAGCGCGAACGGCAGTCTGGCGGTTGATCTGCTGGGGGCGATCTCAATGAGCAACGCGGCCGTGGATGCCTGCCAGGGCGCCACGTTCACCGTGTACTTGACGGCGACTGCCGCAAGCACGCCGTAGCCGCGCCGTGAGGCGCGTCGTGACGCTGGCCGCAAGCCTCACCCTGATGGGGATCGTCGGGGTGGGGCTCGCGGCTGCGTCATGGACGACACCCGCCGCCGGCAGCGGCCGCGCCGTCGCCGCGCCGGACTTCCGCGCCCCCACGATTCCCCAGTCGGTCATCGCGCCTGTGGGTGGTACCTCCACGGGCGGCTACGTCGGCCAGGGCAACCTCTTCGTCGTGTACGCCAACGTGTCCGACACGGGCAACCCGCCCAGCGGCGTCGCGTCGGTCACGGCCCATCTGGCGGCTTTGACAGCGTCCGCGACCGCGGTGGTACTCTCGCCCTGCACCTCTTCGTGCACGGTGTCAGGCGTCACCTACGGGTATACAAGTGTTCCGGTTCGGGCAGATTCTCCCCTGCCGGCCGGGCCGACCAGCTACACCGTTGTCGGGACCGACGTCGCGGGGAATACCAGCGCCCCGGCCACCTTCTCGGTCATCGTCGACAACGCGGGGCCGACGGTGAGCGCCTCCGTGATCGCCAACACCACCACCAGCACCGCCGGGTGGATCACCCAGGGCGGCTCATACCGGATCTACGTGAACGCCACCGACACCGGCGGGGCGGGCGTCTCCAGCCTCACCGCCGACGTCAGCGCCGTCACCGCCGGCCAGACCGCGGTGGCACTGCCGGCCTGCGTCAGCAGCTGCACCATCGCCGGCGTCACCTACGCCTACAAGAGCGCGATCCTGACCGCCGCCAACCCACTCGCCGAGACGACCCTCGCCTACTCGATTACGACCACCGACAATGCCGGCAACACCGCTCAGCCCGGATTCTCGGTCGCCGTCGACAACACCCCCGCCGTCGTCACCGCCTCGGTGATCGCCAACACCACCACCAACACCGCCGGGTGGATCAAACAGGGCGGCTCATACCGGATCTACGCGAACGCCACCGACACCGGCGCCGGCGTCTCCAGCCTCACCGCCGACGTCAGCGCCGTCACCGCCGGCCAGACCGCGGTGACGCTGCCGGCCTGCGCCAGCAGCTGCACCATCGCCGGCGTCACCTACGCCTACAAGAGCGCGATCCTGACCGCCGCCAACCCACTCGCCGAAGCGACCCTCGCCTACTCGATCACGACCACCGACAAGGCGACGAATCTTGGCACCACCCCCGGATTCTCGGTCGCAGTCGACAACACCCCCGCCGTCGTCACCGCCTCGGTGATCGCCAACACCACCACCAACACCGCCGGGTGGATCAAACAGGGCGGCTCATACCGGATCTACGCGAACGCCACCGACACCGGCGCCGGCGTCTCCAGCCTCACCGCCGACGTCAGCGCCGTCACCGCCGGCCAGACCGCGGTGACGCTGCCGGCCTGCGCCAGCAGCTGCACCATCGCCGGCGTCACCTACGCCTACAAGAGCGCGATCCTGACCGCCGCCAACCCACTCGCCGAAGCGACCCTCGCCTACTCGATCACGACCACCGACAAGGCGACGAATCTTGGCACCACCCCCGGATTCTCGGTCGCAGTCGACAACACCCCCGCCGTCGTCACCGCCTCGGTGATCGCCAACACCACCACCAACACCGCCGGGTGGATCAAGAAAGGCGGCGTCTATGCCGTGTACGCCAACGCGCAAGACTCGGCCAGCGGCCTGTCCAGCATCACCGCCGACGTCAGCGCCGTCACCGCCGGCCAGACCGCGCTCGCCCTCACCCCGTGCGCCAGCAGTTGCACCATCGCCGGCGTCACCTACGCCTGGAAAAGCGCGACCAAAACCGCCGGGGCAGCCCTCGCCGAGGGGGCCCTCACCTACACCGTCACGCCCACCGACCAGGCTGCAAATAGCGTTGCGAGCTCTGGCTTTGGCGTGCAGGTCGATAACACCGCCCCCACCTCTCTGGCAGCGGTGATCGCCAATACCACCACCGGTATCGGTGGCTATCTCCGCCAGGGCGGCACGTACAGCGTGTACGCAAACGCCACCGACAGCGCGAGTGGCACCGGGACCATCACGGCCAACGTCTCCAGCGTCACCACCGGCCTCACGACGCTCGCGCTTGCATCCTGCTCGAGTGGCTGCACAGTCGGCGGCGTCACCTACCAGTACAAGAGCGCCACCACCACGGCGAATGCTGTGCTCTCCGCGGGCTCGAAAACCTTTAGCCTCTCCGTCCAAGACCTGGCCGCGAACAGCTCCAGCCTGGCCGGGGTCACCGTCACAGTCGACAACACCGCTCCCACCGTCGCCATAACGTTCCCGCTCGCCAGCTACGCCGGCGGTTGGACGGCAGGCTGCTCGACACCGGCCACCGATGACATCTGCGGCACCGCCACAGACGCATCCTCCGGCGTCAATCAGGTCCAACTCAGCATCCGCCAGGCCGGGTCGCCCAACAACTACTGGAACCCCGCGACGCCGGGCTTCACGAGCAGCGCCGAAATCCTCCTCACAACCACCCTCACGCCCCCCAACTGGGCGCTCGTGTTCCCAGCCGCCAACCTCGCGACGTCCACCGCTTACACCGTTCGCGCGCTCGCCACCGACAACGCCGGCAACACCGCGTCGACCAGTACAACCTTCACCTTCACACCCTGAGCTCGGCGTCCGCCCTCTCGTTGCCGCAGCCGTCCTGCACCTGAACGCGTTTCGGGTCGGCCCCCGACACGGCGGTACCGGATGGGCCGTGAAGGGATCGAACCTTCGACCTTGGGATTAAGAGTCCCCTGCTCTACCAGCTGAGCTAACGGCCCCGGGTCGGCCAGTCTACCAACGCGCCGCCGCCGAACCCGCTAGCCTTCCGCGCCGTGCGCCCGCAGTCTGACACCTTCTTTCGCGAGCTCCTCGCCGCGGCCGGCCCCTCGGGGGACGAGCGCGAGGCGGCGCGCGTCTGGCGCGCCTACGCGACCGGATTTCGCCGACGTCCGCGGCGACGCGCTCGGGTCGAGCTACGCCACGGTGAACCCGGCCGGCGAGCGCTCCGTGGTGGTCATGGGCCACGTCGACGAGATCGGCGTCGCCATCACCCACATCGACGACGAGGGCTTCCTGTGGTTCAGCGGCGTCGGCGGCTGGACGCCGGCGGTGCTCGTCGCCCAGCGCATCCGCATCCTCGCCAAGGACGGCCCGATCGTGGGCGTCGTCGGGCAGAAGGCGCCCCACCTGACCGAGCCTGAGGACAAGGAGAAGCCGCTTCGGCTCGACCACCTCTGGATCGACATCGGCGCCGCCGACGGCGACGAGGCCCGGTCGCTGGTGCGCACCGGCGACCTGGCGGTCATCGAGCAGCCCATCGTCGACCTGGTCGGCTCCCGCCTCGCCAGCCGCGCGGTCGACAACCGCGCCGGGGCGTTCGTCGCAGCCGAGTCGGCGCGGCTGTACGCCGACATGCCGGGCACCTGGTCGCTGGTCGGCGTGGCCTCGGTGGCCGAGGAGACGAGCTTTGCCGGCGCCTACACCAGCGCCTACGGCCTGCACCCCGACGCGGCCATCGTCATCGACGTCACGCACACGTCCGACCAGCCCAACGTGCCCAAGCGCAAGGTCGGCGAGATCAGCCTGGGCGCGGGCCCCGTGATCGAACGTGGCTCGGGCGTGCATCCACGCATGGCGGAGCTGATCATCGAGACGGCCGAGGAGGAGGGCATCCCCCACCAGTTCGGAGCAGCCTCCGGATCGACGTACACCGACGCCGACGCAGTGAAGCTCACCCGCGCCGGCGTGCCGGCCGGCCTGATCAGCGTCCCCAACCGCTACATGCACTCCCCCAACGAGATCGTCGACCTCGAACGACCTCGAGAACACCGCCCGGCTGGCCGCCGCGACCGCACGGCGGCTGGATGCGTCGCCCGCCTTCGACTGAGCGTACGATAGGCGGGTGCGCAGGCTGCTCACGATCGCGGCCGGGATTGCGGCGACGGCGGCCATTGTCGGCATCGTCATCTACGGCCGCTCGAACGCGTCACTGCTGACGCCGAGCACCTGTGGCCCCTGTCCGTGCCGCCGATCGGCATGCGGCACCCGCGCTCGACGGAACCACGCTGACCGGCGCCGACATCAGCCTGAAATCGTTTGCCGGCAAGCCCGTCGTGATCAACTTCTTCGCCAGCTGGTGCCTGCCCTGCCGAGCCGAGGCACCGGGCCTGGCAAAACTGGCTCACGAGTTCGGCTCGCGCGTGCAGCTCGTGGGAATCGTCGATCGACGACAAGCGTCCCGGGGCGATGACGTTCGTGCGCCACTACCACTGGAACTGGCCGATCGTGTTCGATCCCAACGACAGCCTGGCGTACAGCTACGGGCTGTTCGGCAAGCCGACGACGGTGGTCGTCGACCAGCAGGGCAGGATCGCCTGGCAGCACGCGGGCCGGATCAGCACCCGCCCGATCGCCCAGGTGCTGCACGCGCTGCTGAAGGCCTGACACCCGGCCCGCCGGTAGTCTGGCGGCCATGAAGGTCGTCTCGGTGGTCGGCAACCGGCCCCAGTTCATCAAGGCCGCACCGCTTGCGGCGGCGCTCGCGAAGCGTGTCCGACCACGTCCTGGTGCACACCGGCCAGCACTACGACGCCGAGCTGTCCCAGATCTTCTTCGACGAGCTCGGTCTGCGCCCGCCCGACCACGAGATCGAGGCCGGATCGGGCAGCCACGCCGGCCAGACCGCCGCGATGCTCGTGGGGCTCGAGCCGGTGCTCGCCGGCGAGCGGCCCGACATGGTGCTCGTCTACGGCGACACCAACTCGACGCTCGCCGGGTCGCTGGTGGCCGCGAAGCTGCAGTTCCCGCTCGGCCACGTCGAGGCGGGCCTGCGCTCGTTCGACCGTGCGATGCCGGAGGAGGTGAACCGGGTCGTCGCCGACGTCCTGTCCGATCTGCGCTTCTGCCCCAGCCGGACGGCGGTCGAGAACCTGGCCGCCGAGGGGATCGGCGAGGGCGTGCACCTGGTCGGCGACGTGATGGTGGATGTCGCCCGGGCGTTCGCGCCCGCCGCCGGCCGCTCCGGCGCGGTCGAGCGGCTGGAGCTCGAGCGGGGCGCCTACGCGCTCGTGACGGTCCACCGCCAGTCGAACACCACCGACGCCGTCATGCCCGCGCTGGTCGAGGTGCTGGAGGCGCTCGATCGCCCGGCCGTGTTTCCCATCCACCCCCGCACGCAGGCCGCGCTCGAGCGCACCGGCCTCCTGCCGCGGGCGGCGGCGGCGGCCACCCTCACCCCTCCGCTCGGCTACCTCGAGTTCACCGCCCTCCTGATGTCGGCGGCCGTGTGCCTGACCGACTCGGGCGGGGTGCAGAAGGAGGCCTATCTGCATCGCGTGCCCGTGTATCACGTTGCGCGACACGAGCGAGTGGGTCGAGACCGTCGAGCTGGGCTGGAACCGGCTCGCGGGCGGACTGGACGCGGGCGCGGTCACGGCCGCCTTGCGGCAGACTCTCGCCCCCGCCCGAGCATCCGCCCCTGTACGGCGACGGCGATGCCGCCACCCGGATCGCCGAGGTTGTCGCATCCGCAAGCGCCCGCCGCCGATAGCATCCCGGCGGCCATGACCGCAGACATCGCCATCGTCGGCGCCGGCTACGTCGGTCTTCCGCTCGCGGTGGAATTCGCTCGGGTGGGCAGGCCCGTCGTCTGCATCGACTCGGACGCGCGCAAGGTCGCGGCGATCGGCCGCGGCGAGAGCTACTATCGAGGACGTGCCCTCACCGCTGCTCTCGGAGCTGACCGCCGCGGGCACGCTCACCGCGACGACCGGCTACGCCGCCGTCGCAGACGCCGACGCGATCCTGATCTGCCTGCCGACGCCGCTCTCGAGGAACCGCGAGCCCGACCTCGAGATCCTCACAGGGGCCACCGAGCGGATCGCCCGGCACCTGCGCGCCGGCCAGCTGGTCGTGCTCGAGTCGACCACGTATCCGGGCACGACCCGAGACGTGCTGGCGCCGATCCTGGAGGCGGGCGGCCTCCGTGCGGGCATCGACTTCAACCTGGCGATGTCGCCCGAGCGGATCGATCCCGGCCGCACCGACCACACCATCCGCACGACCCCGAAGGTCGTGGGCGGGCTCACGCCGGAGTGCCTCGAGCGGGCGCTCGACCTCTACCGCGTGTGCGTCGACCAGCTCGTCCCGGTCAGCTCGTGCGAGGCGGCCGAGCTCACCAAGCTGCTGGAGAACATCTTCCGCTCGGTCAACATCGCGCTCGTCAACGAGCTCGCGATGCTGTGCGACCGCATGGCCCTGAACGTGTGGGAGGTCGTCGCGGCCGCCGCCACGAAGCCGTACGGGTTCATGCCGTTCCAGCCGGGCCCGGGCCTGGGCGGCCACTGCCTGCCGATCGACCCGTTCTACCTCGCCTGGAAGGCGCGCGAGCTCGACTTCCCGACCGAGTTCATCGAGCTGGCGGGCAAGGTCAACCAGCACATGCCCTACTACTGCGCCGAACGCGTGGCGAAGGCGCTGAACGGCCACCGTAAGCCGGTGGCCGGCAGCTCGATCCTGGTGCTCGGCGTGGCCTACAAGGGCAACGTCGGCGACCTGCGCGAGTCGCCCGCGCTCAAGCTGATCGGACTGCTGCACGAGCAGGGGGCCGACGTGTCCTACCACGACTCGTTCGTGCCCAGCCTGACCGAGGGCGAGCTGCGGCTCGAGTCGCGCCCGCTCACCGACGAGCTCCTGCGCGCATCCGACATCGTCTGCGTGGTGACCGCCCACTCGACCGTCGACTACGCCCGGGTGGCCGCCGAGGCGCCGCTCGTGATCGACTTCCGAAACGCGGTCCCGGCGGGCGACACGGTGGTGCAGCTGTGAGCGACCGGATCACGGTGGGCATGGTCGGCCTGGGCGGCTGGGGCAAGAACCTGCTGCGCAACTTCGGCACCCTGCCCGAGGCCGACCTGCGCTGGTGCTGCGACGCCGACGAGGCCACGCGCGAGCGGTACGCGGCGGCCTATCCGGACGCACGCTTCACCGCCCAGCTACGACGAGCTTCTGGCCGACCCCGAGCTGCGCGCGGTCGTGCTCGCCACGCCGGTGCCGACCCACTTCGAGCTCGCCCGGCGGGCGATCCTCGCCGGCAAGGACGTCATGGTCGAGAAGCCGATGACCTGGACGGCCGCCGAGGCCCACGAGCTGCGCGACCTCGTCTCGGGCAGCGGCCGGGTGCTGATGGTCGGCCACCTGCTGCGCTTCCACCCGGGCGTGGACAAGCTGCGCGAGCTGGTCGATTCGGGCCACCTCGGCGACGTGCACTACGTGTACGGCAACCGGGTCAACCTGGGCACGATCCGGCCGGACGAGAACGCGCTCTGGAGCCTCGGCGTGCACGACATCTCGGTGGTCCTGCACCTGCTCGAGGGCGATCCGATCGAGGTCTGGGCGCGCGGAGAGTGTTATGTCCAGCCCACCGTCGAGGATGTGGTTTTTGGATACATTAAGTTCTCGAGCGGCCAGATCGGCCATCTGCACCTGTCGTGGCTCGACCCCAACAAGATGCGCAAGATGACCGTGGTCGGCTCGAAGCGGATGGCCGTCTTCGACGACATGGAGCCCGATCGCAAGGTGACCGTGTACGACAAGGGCCCGATCGTGATCCCGGACGGCTCGATCAGCACCCACACCGGCGACATCCACATCCCCAACATCTCCCGCGCCGAGCCGCTGCGCATCGAGTGCAGCCACTTCCTGCGCGCGGTCGCCACCGGATCGACCGAGCGCGCCGGGAGTCGACGAGGGCGTGCGCGTGGTGGAGGTGCTGGAGGCGATGCAGACGTCGCTCGACCGGGGCGGCGAGACGATGATGCTGGGAGCGGCGGCGCCGTGATGTGGGCCGCCTGCGGAGGCGCCCGGCCTGGTGCTGGGCGAGGGCGTCTCGATCGGCGACGGCGTCCAGTTGGGCGCGAACGTGACCATCCACGAGGGCACCGTCGTCGGCGACAACTGCAGCGTGGGCGACAACGCCGTGCTCGGCCGCCGGCCGGTGCTCTCGGCCCGGTCGACCGCCCGCCGCGGCGAGCTCGATCCGCTGCGGCTGGGAGCCGACACGCGCGTCTCCGACCGGGGCGGTGCTGTCGGCGGGCACGACGCTGGGCACGGGCTGCGTGGTCGGCGACCTGGCAACGGTGCGCGAGCGCTGCACGATCGGCGACGAGGTCGTGATCGGCCGCGGCGTGTGCGTCGAGAACGACACGACGATCGGCGCCCACACCAAGATCCAGACGAACGCCTATATCACCGCCTACTGCACGCTCGAGGAGCACGTCTTCATCGCCCCCTGCGTCGTCACCACCAACGACAACTTCATGGGCCGCACCGAGCGCCGGCATGCGCTGATCAGGGGCGCGGTCATCCGCCGCGGCGCCCGGGTGGGCGGCGGGGCCACACTGCTCCCCGGAGTCGAGATCGGGCCCGAGGCCTTTGTTGGAGCGGGTGCGGTCGTCGTCCGCGACGTGCCCGCCGGCAAGATCGTGGTGGGCGTGCCCGCTCGTGTGCTGCGCGACGTGCCGGCCGACGAATTGCTGTAGGCAGCTACGTCAGTACGAGGCCGAAGTACGGGTCGTTTGCCCATTGCCTGTACTGGGCGAGCGACGTGGTGCTCGTGTCGACGAAGGCGACACCGTTGGGGCCGCTGTTGTTCCAGGGCAGGTAGGCGACCACCCACGGGTTCTGCATGACCGATTGGTAGGTGTTCAGGATCAGGCTGTTGCCGGTCACCGATCCGTCCTTGTCATACGACGTCTTGCCCACCTTCACCCGCTGGCCCTGCACGAAGCCGCTCTCGGAGACCATGTAGGGCTTGCCGTGCGCCGCCGCGAACGTGAGCGTGTTCCAGTCGTTCGCGGTGTTCATGGCCGAGTCGGCGAGCGTGTCGCGGTACAGGTCGCAGGCGACGAAGTCGACCACGTCATCCCCGGGGTAGTAGACCTCCCACGTGCCCTGCGTGCTGCGCCTCTGCGCGCAGAAGACGAAGATGCAGCGGCCACCGGTGTCGATCGTGGCGCCGGCGGCGGCGAACACCGACCGCACATGCCGCCACGCGCTGATGTAGGCCTGCTCGCCGCCGGCGCCGACGCCACCCTGGAACCCCGCCCAGTACGGGTTGTGCTGGCCGTTCGGCTCCTGCCACAGGCGAACGATCACGGGCCCGCCGAGCGAGGTCAGGCGGCTCGCGACGCCCGCCCAGTAGGGGTCGAACTCGCCGTTCGTGATGCGATCGATGCCCGTGCCGAACGCCGTCGTCGAGAGATCCTCGCTGCCAGACCAGCCCGACGTCTTGCACGGAAACGTGGAGGGCTGCCCGAACGAGCACATGACGACCACGCGCGGGCTCGTGAGCGCGGCGTCGGCGACCGCCTGCGGCGACGGGCATGTGGCCAGCCAGCCGTAGCGGCGGTTGCGGATCGCCATTCGCCGGCCCAGCTCGGTCTCGATCCCGGTCTTCGGGGTGAAACCGCGGGTCGTGTCGTCGGCGCCGAACCAGCAGCCGGTGGCGGGAATCACAAAGCCGCCCCAGCTGGCGATGATGCGCGGGTCGCGAGGCGGGGCGGCGGCATGCGCGACCGGTAACCGCCCATACCCGCCGGCAGCCACCAGCGCACCCGCGCCCGCCACGAGCACCGAGCGCCGTGTCAGACGATCGCCCACACCTTCCATCGACAGCTGCCCCTTGCCGAAACCTTCAGCCAGACATCGTATGCGCCACCATTGCCACCTGTCAACAGCGCGCGTCTGGGTTAGGAGACGGTGACGGCCGCCGAGTGGCCGTGCAGGTGGATCGCGTCGCCCGGGTACCGGACCCGCCAGAGGCCGGCCGCGGGCACCGTGGCGAAGGCAGCGTGGCCGTGCCGGCCGACCGTGGCCGCCTCGCCGATCGCCCAACCGGCCGTGGTGTGCCGCTCGAGCTCGAGCTTCTCCCCCGGCAGGGCCGGGTACATGCTCGCCCGGAAGTGGCCGGCCACGACCGCGAGCGACAGTGCCGGCTGCACCTTGACCAGGACGGCCGGGGAGATGGCCGCGCCGGCAGAGACCAGCCGGTAGTACCGGTTTGCCTTGGGCGTCACCCGGGCGGCGAAGTTCCCTGATGCGCCGACGTGAAGCGACGCCGCGACGACCTGCCAGGGCGTGCCCGCCGCACCACGCCGCTCGAGCGAGAGCCGGCCTGACGGCACCGGCCACGCCCGCCCGGTGATCGTGAACCCGGCGCCGGCCACCGCGGTCGTGGGCGCGACCAGCGTGCGCTGCAGCAGGCGGAAGTAGTTCGAGCGGAGGCCGAGGTCGCCCTGAATCTGGTCGCCGGTGAATGTCGAGGTGCCGGCCGACGAGGTGATCGCCATCTTCAGCACCCGCTGCGACGCGGGGTCGATCGTCGCGCGGATCGACCCGACGACGCCGGAGAGCCCGAGTCCCCGGGCGAGCGCGGCGGGCGAGTACGCCTGCGGCGCCCAGGTGTGGTTCGGGTTCGCCCCGTCGGCGCTGTCGTACCTGTCCACCACCGGCTTCAGATAGGGCTCGCCGAACGTCGTCCCCCACGCCGCCTGCTCGGAGGCGGTGCGTCCGCCTGAGCTGGACGAGAAGAAGGTGGTCGCGACGGTGCTCCTGTACCAGACGACCTGGTGGGCTGTGTCGAGCACCGCGGCGGTCGACGCCGCCGCCTCATGCTCGATCGGGCCGTAGACCTGGCTGCGCGTGTCGGCGTAGGCGTCGAAGTCGCCCGACGGGTTGCGGGTCGCAAAGGCATAGGAGCGGGCCGCGACCGCCTGGGCCTTGAGCGCCGGCAGCATCCACGAGGCCGGCATCTCGCTGGGGACGACTCCGCGCAGGTACTTCTCCATCCCGACGACGTTCACGCACAGGAGGCTCGAGCCCGACTCGATCACCCGGAACGATCCGTGCCAGTGGTCCCTCGCAAAACCGATCCCGGCGGAGTCGTTGAGCTTGAGCGGCTGGGAGCGCGGGCTGATCAGCACCGGTGCCACGAGCCCCTTGGTCACCGCACCCGATCTGCTCACGAGCTGCAGGTGGCCCGCGGTGCCGCCCGGCTGCAGGTGGTATGTCCCCGCGGCCAGGGCGGTCGTTGCACCGGTGCGGTCACGCATCGTCATGCCCGCGGAGTCGCCGAAGTGGATCGCAGGCCCAGAGGCAAGAAGCACGCGCTCGGTCACCGAGCCTCGCAGCGGGGCCACGTGCGTGCCGGTGAAGTAGTGCTCGAGCATCTGCTTGTAGCCCCAGCCGTGCTCGGCATAGCCGAGGGCGCCGTACTGCGACATGCCGATGCCGTGGCCCCAGCCGTGGCCCGTCAGGGTGAACACGGTCGCCGCCTGAGCCGACGCCGCAAACGAGAGCGTCAGAACCGCCGCGATGCACGATGCCGATCGTCGCCTCATGCCAACACCATCGGACGGAGGGTACCCCTCCCTGAGTAAGACTCAGGTTAAGCCGGTACCGCCGACCTACAGCGCGTCCAACCGGTGGTCGATACCCTGCGGCGACATGCGCCTCTTCGCCGCGCTGCCGAAGCCGATCCGAACCGTGGTCGAAACGGCCCTCACGCTGATCGTCGCGCTCGGCATCGCGTGGCTCGGACAGGCGTTCGTGATCAAGCCCTACCGTGTCCCCACGGGGAGCATGGTGCCCACCCTGGAGCCCGGCGACCGCGTGCTCGCGGACCGCCTCAGCCTCGACTTCGAGAACCCCGGCCGCGGCCAGATCGTCGTGTTCCATCCCCCGCACTGCAAGTCCGGCTTCGACGACGTCGACAACGTCTGCACGACACCGAATCTGAAGATGCGGCAGGGCCTGGCGTCGACGACCTTCGTGAAGCGCGTGATCGGCCTTCCCGGCGAGACGGTGTGGGCCAGCGGCGGCCATGTGTGGATCAAGGACAAGGGCAGGCCGGCCTTCCAACTCAACGAGCCGTACACCCACGGCAAGGCCACCACCGGCCTGCCCCGCGAGACCATCCCTCCGGGCTTCTACCTGATGCTGGGCGACAACCGCTCGATCTCGGAGGACTCGCGAATCTGGGGCCTCGAGCCACGCGGCGGCCTGATCGGCATCGCCCGCATCCGCTACTGGCCGCTCGGGCGCCTCGGCCTTCTGTGAGCGGCCGGGCGCACCCACGTCGATAGACTGCGGCTCCCCGAGACGAGGAGTCGCGGTGAGGTTGCGCCGTTCCTGCCTGGCGGTGCCGGGCTCATCCGAGAAGATGCTGGCCAAGGCCGCCACGCTGGCGGCCGATCAGGTCTTCCTCGATCTCGAGGACGCCGTCTCGCCGCTCGAAAAGGAGAGCTCGCGGGCAACGGTGGTCGGGGCGCTCAACACGCACGACTACTCGGGCAAGACGCGGGTCGTTCGGGTCAACGGCGTCACCACGCAGTGGTGCCTCGGAGACATTCTCGAGGTGGTCGGCGGCGCCGGCCAGAACCTCGACTGCATCATGATCCCCAAGGTCGAGGATGCCGCCCAGCTGCACTTCGTCGATCACCTGCTGACCCAGCTCGAGACGCAGCACGGGATCCCGCACCGGATCGGCATCGAGGCACAGATCGAAAACGCCAGGGGCACCCTGAATCTGCGCGAGATCGCCACCGCCACCAACCGCATCGAGACCATCATCTTCGGTCCCGGCGACTATGCGGCCTCGATCGGCGTCGCCCAGCTCGTCATCGGCTCGATCGACCCCGACTACCCCGGCGACCAGTGGCACTACGTGCTCTCGAAGATCGTCACGACGGCCCGCGCCCACGGGCTGCAGGCGATCGACGGGCCGTACACCGATATCAAGAACGTCGACGAGTACCGCCGCCTATGCCATCGCGCGCGGCTGGTCGGCTTTGACGGCAAGTGGGTGCTCCACCCGGCCCAGGTGGACGTGGCCAACGAGGTGTTCATGCCCACGCAGGACCAGTTCGACTCCGCCCGCCGGCTGCTCGACGCCTACCACCACGCCACCACCGTCGAGCGCAAGGGCGCGGTCATGCACGAGGGCCAGATGATCGACGAGGCGTCCCGCAAGATCGCCGAGGCGGTCGTGGTGCGGGGCGAGGCGGCGGGCATGACCGCAGGAGCACCTGCGTGAGCAGCGTGCTCGACGACCTCACCGACGACCAGCGCGAGATCGTCGGCCTGGTGCGCCGGTTCACCGACGAGCAGATCATCCCGGTGGCTTCGAGGCTCGAGCGGGACGACATCTTCCCGGACGAGATCGTCGCGGGGCTGCGCGAGCTCGGCATCTTCGGCTTCACGATCCCCGAGGAGTACGGCGGCCTGGGCCTCGACCTGACGACCTATGCCCTGGCGGTGTGCGAGCTCTCGCGGGGCTGGATGAGCGTGTCGGGCATCGTGAACACCCACTTCATCGTCGCCGACATGCTCCTGCGCGACGGCACCGACGAGCAGAAGCAGCGGTTTCTGCCCCGGATGGCCACCGGCGAGATGCGCTGCGCGTTCTCGATGACCGAGCCCGAGTGCGGCTCCGACGTGCAGGCGATTCGCTCGCGGGCTCTGCGCGACGGCGACGACTACGTGGTGAACGGCCAGAAGATGTGGGTCACAAACGGCCTGCGGTCGGGGATGGTGGCGACGCTCGTCAAGACCGATCCCGACGCCGCACCCGCGCACCGCGGCATGAGCTGCCTCCTGATCGAGAAGGAGCCCGGGGTCGCGGAGCAGGGCGGGCTCGTGATCCCGCCCCAGCTCGAGAAGCTCGGCTACAAGGGCGTCGAGACGACCGAGCTCGTGTTCACCGACCACCGCGTGCCCGCCGGCGACCTGCTGGGCGGTGTCGAGGGGCGCGGGTTCCAGCAGATGATGTCGGGGATCGAGGTCGGGCGCGTGAATGTCGCCGCCCGCGGGGTCGGCGTCGCCCGCCGCGCCTTCGAGATCGCCATCCGCTACGCCCAGGAACGAGAGGCGTTCGGCCGCCCGATCGCCAAGCACCAGGGGATCCAGTTCAAGCTCGCAGAGATGGGGACGAAGATCGAGGCCGCCCGGCTCCTGATGCTGTCGGCGGCCCGGCGCAAGGACGCGGGCGAGCGCTCCGACGTCGAAGCCGGAATGGCCAAGCTGTTCGCGACTGAGATCTGCAACGAGGTGGTCGAGGACGCACTGCGCATCCACGGCGGCTACGGCTACTCGAAGGAGTACGAGATCGAGCGGCTCTACCGGGACGCGCCACTGCTCCTGATCGGCGAGGGCACCTCCGAGATCCAGAAGCTGATCATCGCCCGCGGCCTCCTGCAGAGGAACCCGCTGTGAGCCGCGAGTTCGACGCCCGCGAGATCCGCTTCGGCCGTTACCTGGAGGACTTCGAGGTCGGCGACGTCTACCGGCACTGGCCGGGCAAGACGATCACCGAGGCCGACGACCATCTCTTCTGCATGATCACCATGAACCACCACCCGCTGCACACCGACGCCCACTACGCCGAGACCGAGACGCAGTTCGGGCGCAACGTCGTGGTGGGCAACCTGGTCTATTCGCTCGTGCTGGGGATGAGCGTCCCGGACGTGTCCGGCAAGGCGATTGCGAACCTCGAGGTGGAGTCGCTCAAGCACCAGAAGCCCACGTTCCACGGCGACACCGTGTACGCGACGACGACGGTGGTCGACGTGGTCCCGTCGCGCTCCAAACCCGATCGCGGGGTGGTCACGGTGGACACCGTCGGCACGAACCAGCGCGGCGAGATCGTGTGCGAGTTCCGGCGCAAGGTGCTCGTCCCCAAGCGCAACCCCGGCTGATGGACGCCGCGATCTCGGTCGCCGGACTCACGAAACGCTACGGCGACCATGTTGCCGTGGACGGCGTCAGCTTCCGCGTCGAGCAGGGCGAGGCGTTCGGGATTCTGGGGCCCAACGGCGCCGGCAAGACGACGACGCTCGAGATGATCGAGGGCCTGCGCCGCCCCGACGCCGGCGAGATCACGCTGCTGGGCCAGCCGGTGTGGCCCGACCCGCGCCGCATTCAGGCCCGGATCGGCGTGCAGCTGCAGTCGACGTCGCTCTTCGACATGCTCACGGCCCGCGAGCTGCTCGAGCTCTTCGCGCGGTTCTACCTGCGAACCGACTCGGCCGAGCGCGCCAATATCGCGCTGCAGCTGGTCGGGCTCGAGTCGAAGGCCGACGACTACGCCAAGCGCCTCTCGGGCGGCCAGCAGCAGCGGCTTGCGATCGCGCTCGCGCTGGTGCACGACCCCGAGATCGTGTTCCTCGACGAGCCCACGACGGGGCTCGACCCGCAGGCGCGCCTGAACCTCTGGGACGTCATCCGGTCGATCAACACGGAGCAGGAGAAGACGGTCGTGCTCACCACCCACTACCTGGAGGAGGCCGAGGAGCTGTGCGACCGCGTGGCGATCATGGACCAGGCCCGGATCGTGGCCCTCGACACTCCGTCCGGTCTGATTGCAGCGCTCGACGCCGACGCCCGCGTCTCGTACACCGACGGCTCGGGTGACCACACGGTCTACGTCAAGGACGCGCAGGCGACGGTGCTCGAGGTGCTCGAGCGGGCGCGGGCCGACGGCGAGCGGGTCAGCAACCTGTCGGTGAAGGGCGCCGACCTCGAGGACGTCTTCATGCAGCTCACGGGACGCGAGTACCGCGAGTGAACCTCGGCCGGTTCATCGCCACCACCGTGGCGCAGCTGCGGATGACCTTCCGGCGCCGGATCACGCTGTTCTGGTCGCTCGTGTTCCCGATGATCCTGATGACGCTGCTCGGGCTGCTCTTCGGCCGATCGGTGAGCGCGGGCACGATCGCCGTCGCCCCGGTGCATTCGCGGGCGGCGGTCGCCATGGTGAGGGTGCTCGAGCACACCAGGGGCCTGACGGTGAAGATGGCGCCCAACCCCGCGACGGCGATCCGCCAGGTCAAGGATGGCGACCGCGACGCGGCGGTCGTGTTCGCACCGGGCGGTGGCGGCTCGTCCATCGTCAAGCTGTACACGTCGAACACCTCGGCGGACCAGGCGGGCATCATCAGGGGAATCGTCGCGGGTGCCACCGACGGGGTCGCGGTTGCCGCCGCCGGATCGACACCGGCGCTCACCTTCCGGCCCGAGTCGGTCGACTCCTCGTCGCTCACCTACATCGACTTCCTGCTGCCGGGGATCCTCGCGCTCGCGATCATGATCTCAGCGGTGATCGGCCTCGCGACGATCCTGGTCGACTGGCGCCAGCGCGGCATCCTGCGCCGTCTGAAGCTCACTCCGATCCCGCTGGCCGAGTTCTTCGCCGCGCGCATCAGCGCATCGCTGGTGGTGGCGGTGATGCAGGTGGTGGTGCTGCTCGCCTTCGGCCGCATCGCCTTCGGCGTCCACATCTCGACCACCGCGTGGGCGGCGATCCCCGTGGCCCTCGCGGGCTGCCTGTGCTTCCTGGCGATGGGCTTTGCGATCGGCTCGGTGGTGTCGAATCCCGAGACCGGCGACGCGGTCTCGAACGTCATCACCAACCCGATGATGTTCCTCTCGGGAACGTTCTTCCCGGTGTCGGCGATGCCGTCGTTCGTGCAGGTGATCGCACGCGTCCTGCCCCTCTACTACATGGCGAACGGACTGCGTGATACGACCGTGCGAGGCCTCTCGATCGCACATGTCGCAGGGGACATCGGGATACTGTTGGGGACAACGGCGGTCCTGGCAGTGATCGGGCTGCGATCGTTCCGGTGGGAAGCTTCGATCTAGGGGGGACGTTGTGCGCGTTGAGAACGTCATCGTCGGAGGTGGCCTGGCCGGCGGCATGGTCGCCCAGGAGTACCGCGAGCAGGGAGGCGATGGGGCGGTGCTCCTGATCGCCCGCGAGGCGCATCCGCCCTATCACCGCCCTCCGCTCACCAAGGAGTTTCTGCGCGGTGAGAAGCCCGTCTCCGAGGTCTACATGCACCCCGCCGAGTGGTGGGGCGAGCAGAACGTCGACCTCCGCACCGGCACGGATGTCGCCGCGATCGACGTCGGTGCCCACACGGTGACGCTGGACGACGGCGAGACCATCGAGTACGGCCGCCTCGTGCTGGCGACGGGGGCGACTCCACGCACCCTGCCCGGCGCGTCCAGCATCCGCACGCTCGAGGACTCCGAGGCGCTGGCCGCGCGGCTGGAGGCCGGGCCGGGGCACCTGGGCGTCGTCGGCGGCGGCTTCATCGGCGTCGAGGCGGCCGCGAGCGCGCGCATGAAGGGCTGGGAGGTGACCATGGCCGTGCCGGAACAGGTCGTGTGGGAGCACCTCTTCGGGGCCGAGGCCGCCGGCTACTTCCAGAAACAGCTCGAGAAGAACGGCGTCCATTTGCATACCGGCACCAAGGAGCTGCCGGAGGGCGGCTACGACGTGCGCCTGGCCGGGATCGGCGTCACGCCGAACACCCAGCTGGCCGAGGCCGCAGGGTTCACGGTCGACAACGGCGTGCACGTCGACGAGCACCTGAGCGCGGGCTCCGATGTGTGGGCGGTCGGCGACATCGCCGCCTACCAGAGCGTCGTCCACGGCCGCCGGATGCGGATCGAGCACTGGGACGTCGCCCTCAACCAGGGCGCGTACGTCGGCCGCAGCTGGGCCGGCAAGGAGGACGGGCCCTACGCCGTCGTGCCGTACTTCTTCTCCGACCTGGGCGACTGGACGTGGTTCGAGTACGTCGGCCCCGGCAAGGGGCGAGTCGAGATCCGTGGCTCGATGGACTCCGACGACTTCGTGGCGTACTACCTGGACGACGACGACAACGTGACCGCGTGCCTGGGCGTGAACCGCAGCGACGAGGTCGAGGCGGCCAAGGCGCTCATCGCCGAGCATCGGGGAGCGCCCGCTGCGTAGATGGGGTGGTGCCGGTCAGGCGACGGTGACGGCGGGTGCGAGGCTGCGCACGTAGCCGGCGATGTGCTCGACGGTGACGATCGGAAGCCCGTTGCGACGGCAGAACGCCGCCAGCTGGGGGCCGCGCGCCATCGTGCCGTCGTCGTTGATGACCTCGCACAGGACACCGCCAGGTGTGAGGCCGGCCAGGCGCGTGAGGTCGACGGCCGCCTCGGTCTGGCCGCGCCGCTCGAGCACGCCACGTGAGCGGGCGCGCAGCGGGAAGACGTGCCCCGGCCGCACCAGGTCGGACGCCCGTGTGGCCGGATCCACGGCGACGCGGATCGTGCGAGCGCGGTCGGCGGCCGAGATCCCGGTGGTCACGCCCGTGGCCGCCTCGATGGAGACCGCGAAGCCCGTTGCGTCGGTGCCCTGGTTCGCCGGCACCATCAGCGGCAGGTCGAGCTCGTCGCAGCGGTCCTCGGGCAACGCCAGGCAGATCAGCCCACGGGCGTTGCAGGCCATGAACGCGATCGCCTCGGCCGTGACGAATTCCGCCGCCATGCACAGGTCGCCCTCATCCTCACGGTCGGGGTCGTCGCACACCACGACCATCCCGCCCACCCGGAGCTTTCTGAGCGCACGACCGAGGGGGCCGGGCATTTCGGGGACGGCGCTCACGAAGGCCTGATGATACCCCACGGGGTCTCGCCAGGCCTCAGATCTGGGCGGCGGAGGCCGGCCGGTAGGCGCCGAACACCGTGCGCATCGCACTGCAGATCTCGCCCAGCGTCGCCTCGGCACGCACGGCGGCGAGGATCGCCGGCATCAGGTTCGAGTCGCCGCCCGCGTGGCCGGCGAGCGCGTCGAGGGCCGCCGTCACCGCACCCGCGTCGCGATCTGCCCGCAGCGCCTCGAGCCTCCGCCGCTGGTCGCCGGCGAGCTGCACCGGGACGTCGAACCGCTCCGGCTGCTCCTCGCTCTCGTCGATGTAGGCGTTCACGCCGACGACGATCTCATCGCCCGCGGCGACCCGCCGCTCGCGCTCATAGGCCTCATCCGAGATCACCCGCTGGTAGAAGCCCGACTCGATGGCCGCCGCCGCGCCGCCGATCGAGTCGATGTGGTCGATCAGCTCGCGGGCCTCGCGGTCGAGCCGGTCGGTCAGCTCCTCGACGTACCACGAGCCCCCCAGCGGATCGGCGACGTCGGTGATCCCGAACTCGTGCTGCAGCATCTGCTGTGTGCGCACCGCCAGCATCTGCGCGTGCTGGGTGGGGATCGCGATCGCCTCGTCGAAGCACGAGAGCGCCATCGACTGCACGCCGCCGAGCGCCGCGGCCAGCGCCTGCACCGCCGCCCGGACGATGTTGTTCTCGGGCTGCTGCAGCGTCAGCGTCGAGCCCGCCGTCTGCGTGTGCGTCCGCAGCATCATCGAGCGCGGGTCGAGGGCGCCGAAGCGGTCGCGCATCACATGGGCCCACAGGCGCCGCAGCGCCCGGTATTTCGCGACCTCCTCGAAGAAGTTCATGTGGGTGTTGAAGATCCACGACAGCCGGGGCGCGAACGCATCGACGTCGATGCCGCGCTCGGTGACCGCCGAGACGTAGGCGATCGCGTTGGAGATCCCGAACGCCATCTCCTGCGCGGCCGTGCAGCCGGCCTCGCGCATGTGGTAGCCCGAGAGCGAGATGGCGTTGAAGCGCGGGGCGGCCGTCACCGACCACTCGATCAGGTCGGCCGCCAGGCGCAGCGACGGCCGCGGCGGGTAGATGTAGGTGCCACGCGAGACGTACTCCTTGAGCACGTCGTTCTGGGCGGTGCCGCGGATCTGGCTCGGGTCGCGGCCCTGGCGCTCGCAGGCGACGAAGTACATCGCCACCAGCACGGCCGCCGGGGCGTTGATGGTCATCGAGGTGGACACCTCGTCGAGCGGGATGCCGGCGAACATCGCCTCCATGTCGCGCACCGAGTTGATCGCCACGCCGACCCGGCCGACCTCGCCGTCGGCCATCGGGTCGTCGGAGTCCATCCCCATCTGGGTCGGGAGGTCGAAGGCGGTCGAGAGCGCCGGCTGGCCGCGGTCGATCAGGAAGCGGAAGCGCCGGTTCGTCTCCTCGGCGGTGCCGAACCCGGCGTACTGGCGGATCGACCACGGCCGGCCCGCGTACATGTCGCGGTGGATCCCGCGGGTGAACGGGAACTCGCCCGGGTCGCCCAGGTCGCGGGCGTAGTCCAGGTCGACGTCGCCGGGCTCGGCGAAGGGATGGTCGCTCACTCCCGCCGGCCCTCGCCCTCGCGCTCGGCGCCGACGAGCACCACCATCTTGCCGACGTGCCGGTTGTCCTTCATCAGCTGGTGCGGCACCGGGCACTCGCTCCACGGGAAGACGCGCGAGAGCACCGGGTGCACCTTGCCCTCGGTGATCAGCTGGTTGGCCCGCTGGCACTCGTAGGCGTTGGCGAAGTGGCTGCCGAGAATCGACTTCTGCCGCATCCACAGGTAGCGGACGTCGAAGTCGAGCTGGAACCCCGACGTCGCGCCGCAGATGACGATGGTGCCGAAGGTGCGGCACACGAATACGCTCGTGTAGAAGGTCGCGGCACCGACGTGCTCGAAGACGACGTCGCAGTCGACGCCGCCGGTCAGCTCGCGAATCGCGGTTCCGAAGCGCTTGATCTCGTCCATGATCCGCTCGCCGGTGTCGGGGTCGGCCAGTGCGAACTCGCGCCGGTCGAGTACGGCCGCGGCGCCCAGCTCGCGCACCAGCTCCACCTTGTCGTCCGAGGAGACGACGGCGATCGCGTTGGCCCCGTTCAGCTTGCAGAGCTGCACGGCGAACGTGCCGAGGCCGCCGCCGGCGCCCCATATCAGCACGTTGTCGCCCGGCTTGATGCGGGCGCGGTCGATTAGCATCCGGTAGGCGGTGAAGTACGTGAGCCCGTAGGACGCCGCCTCCTCCCAGGTCAGCCTCGGGGGCTTGGGCAAGAGCTGCTGGGCCTGCACCAGGCAGTGCTCGGCGAAGCTGCCCCAGTTCGACTCGTACGCCCAGATGCGCTGGCGCGAGCAGGCCATCGGGTCGCGGCCGTTGCACTCGGCGCACTCGCCGCAGCTCTGGTTGCAGTGGATCACGACCTCGTCACCCGGCTCCCAGCGGGTCACGCCGGGCCCGACCTTGTCGACGATCCCCGACGCGTCCGAGCCGGCGATATGAAAGTCGTAGCCCGTGTAGCGGAAGATCGAGACGGGTAGTCCGGCCGCGGCCCAGACACCGTTGTAGTTCACGCCCGCCGCCATCACCCGCACCCGCACCTCACCCGGGCCCGGCTCGGGCACCTCGATCTGCTCGAGCTGCATCGCCTGCACCGGGTCGCCCAGGCGATCGGGCCTGATCACCCACGCTTCCATGGTGGCCGCGGCAGTCATGGCTTATCGTACCGCGGCCTTGCGGAGCTCCCTGCGCCGTGCACCGGCGCCCGCGACCGCCAGCTGGCCGCAGGCGGCGTCGATGTCGCCGCCGTGCGAGCGGCGGTAGCTCACGTCGAGTCCCCGCCGCCGCAGCGTGCCCGCGAAGGCCTCGACCCGGCGAGCGCCGGAGCCGCGGTACCCGGCCGCGGTCGGGTTGTAGGCGATCAGGTTCACATGGAACCCGCCACGCGCGCCCAGCAGCCGCGCCAGCCGGACGGCGTCAGCGTCGCTGTCGTTCACGCCCTCGAGCAGCAGGTACTCGATGAAGACCCGGCGGCCGGTGGCGGCCCGGTAGTCGCGGCAGGCCTGCATGAGCCGGGCGAGCGGGAAGCGCCGAGTGACCGGCATCAGGCTGGAGCGCAGCTCATCCTCGGGCGCGTGCAGCGACAGCGCGAGCTTCACCTGGAGCGGCTCCGCCGCCAGACGCTCGATGCCCGGCACCCAGCCGGCCGTCGAGATGGCGATGTGGCGGGCGCCGAGCGCATACCCGGCGGGATCGGCCATCGTGCGGCATGCGTCGAGCACCGCGTCGTAGTTCAGGAAGGGCTCACCCATGCCCATCATCACCACGTTCGAGATCCGGCTGCCGTCACCGTCGCGGACGAGCCGCGCCAGCACGAGCAGCTGCTCGACGATCTCGCCCGCGGTCAGGTTGCGCCCGAGCCCCATCGCACCCGTGGCGCAGAAGGTGCAGGCGAGCGGGCAGCCCGACTGCGACGACAGGCAGGCGGTGATCCGGTTGCGATGGCGCATGACCACCGCCTCGAGCGGGAATCCGTCGGGCGTGGCCAGGCCCAGCTTGATCGTCCCGTCCTGCGACTCGCGCGTGTCGGAGACTGCCAGACAGCGCAGCGGCCCCTCGTCGCTCAGGCGCGCGCGCAGACCCGCGGGCAGTGTCGTCAGCTCCGAGAAGTCGCCCGCCAGACCGCGCGTGGCACCCTCGTACACCTGCCGAAACCGGTACGCGGGTTCGCCCCAGTCGGCCAGGATCGCCCGGATCTTTTCGAAATCCACAGTGGTAGTGTGACGGCAAACCCCCGTTTGGAGGTACAGCATGACGACAAAGATCCGTAGGGACAAAGTCGCCGAGTCCATTTCGCCCCTTGTGACACGAGTCACTCAGGACGAGGAGCTCCGCGCGCACGCCAAGACCGCGCTCGACTCGGCCAAGGCGATCTATACGAAGATCCAGTCCGACGGCCCGCGCAAGGCGGCCACGTCGAAGACGGTCTCCGATGAGGTCGTCAAGGCCGCTTCGGAGATCCGCATGACCGCGGAGCGCCTGTCCGGCAAGACCCACCGCAAGAGCCGGAAGTTCCGCAAGCTGGTGTTCGGCGCGCTCTTCGCCGGCGCTGCGGCCGTTGGCCTGAAGAAGGTCCTCCACCGCGACGAGGACGAGTTCGAGTACGAGTCGTAGGACCGACGTTCGCCGAGCCGGCGCTGAGGCGGCCGGCTACGGCGAGCACCTCTGAATACGTGGGACCTGGCCCCATTTATTCAGCGGCGGGCTGGGAGCCGGCGCGGAGGGCGCGCAGCGTCAGCTGCACGGCGACCACCACGAGTACCAGCGCAAACAGGCGCCGAAGCACGTCATTGGGAAGCGACGTCGCCACCACCTCTCCCAGCTTCGCCGTCGGCACCGAGGCCACGCCGATGACAATCGCGTCGCGCCAGATCACGCTGCCGTAGCGGGTCTGGCGCCACGAGCCCATCAGGACCACCGGCACCATCGCCGCCAGCGACGTCGCGACGGCAACGTGGGCGGAGTGCCCGAGAAAGATCAGTGTGGGCACGAAGATGATTCCGCCGCCGACGCCGAAGAGCGCCGAGAGCACCCCGGCGAGCACCCCAAGCGCCACGGCCGCCAGCTCGTGTGTCACAGCGCCAGCTTCGCCGCGGTGAGAACCAGGAACGCCGCAAACGCAAGGGTGACGCCGCGGGCCGTGACCCGCTGGTGCAGCCAGGCACCGCCCACCGCGCCCACCGTGGCCGGCAGGCCGATCAGTGCCGCGTCGCGCCAGGCGACGTCGCCCGCCTGGGCATGCGCGGCGGCTGCGGCAACCGATGTGAACAGAATCGCAGCCAGCGAGGTTGCCATGGCCGGCTTGGCCTTGTAGGCAACACCCGCCACCAGGAGGGGCACGATGACGACGCCGCCGCCGACTCCGAGGACGCCCGAGAAGAACCCCGCCACGAGGCCGATGCCCACCAGGGCGAGGGTTCGGCGCGACACGGCCGGTATTGTAAGTCTCGTGGAATCCAGCCTGGCCCGCTTGGTTGCGCCGCTTCGGGCTGACCCGCGGCGGGGAGCGGTGGTGTGCGACATCGACGGCACGCTCGCCCCGATCGTCGCCACCCCGGATGAGGCGCGCGTGCTTCCGGAGGCGCTCGCCGCACTCGAGCGGCTCACGCGCCGCTATGCGCTCGTGGCCTGCGTGACCGGCCGCCCGGCGGCCGAGGCGCGCAAGCTCGTGCCGCTGGAGGCGGTCGCCATCTCGGGCAATCACGGGCTCGAGGTGTGGCGCGACGGCGCGGTGCATCTGGCGCCGCAGGCGGCCAAGTACCAGGACGCGATCCATGACGCGCTCCAGATCGTGCGCAACGACGGGCTCCTGCCGGAGCTCGGCTGCCAGGTCGAGGACAAGGGCATCACGTTCACGATCCACTACCGCAACTCGCCGCGGGCCGACCACGCCCGCCGCTACCTCGAGACCCAGATCGCACCCCAGCTCGAACGCGCCGGCCTGGCCTACAACTACGGCCGCATGGTGCTCGAGGTGCGGCCACCCGTCGCCGTCGACAAGGGTGCGGCGGTGGTGCGCCTTCGCGGCCGGCGCCGGATCGACAACCTTCTCTTTGTCGGCGACGATCGCAGCGACCTCGACGCGTTCCGCGAGGCGACCATCTGCATCGCCGTCCGCTCGGCCGAGGCTCCCCGCCAGCTGATCGAGGCGGCCGACGCGGTCGTCGATGGGCCGCTCGCGGTGATCGAGCTCTTGAACCACCTCGCCGACATCGACTGATTCAGGCCGCTGCGGCCGGGAGCGTCAGCCGTCCTTCAGCAGCTTGCGCAGCTCGGGCCACTGCCGCGTGTTGACCACATTGGCGGGGCCGGCCCACCCCCGCCGGGCGTTCATGACGCCGAACGGCAGGTAGTCGAGCGCGGCCACCGAGTGCGCATCGGTGTCGATCGAGAGCAACGCGCCGGCCTCGATCGCCAGGCGCACATGGACGTCGCTCAGATCGAGCCGGTCGGGCTGGCAGCTCGCCTCGAGCACGGTGCCGGTATCGACCGCCTTCTGCACCACCGCCTCCATGTCGATCGGGTTCGGGGGGCGGCGTCCGATCAGCCTCCCGGTGGGGTGGCCGAGGATGTCGACGTTGGGGTTCTCGAGCGCCGCGCAGACGCGCTTGGTCTGGTCGGCCGCAGAGAGCCGGTGCGACGCGTGCACGCTTGCGACCACCACGTCGAGCTGCTCCAGCAGCTCGTCTGAGTAGTCGAGCGACCCGTCGCGCAGGATGTCCACCTCGGCCCCCGCCAGCAGCGTGAACTCGGGCTGGAGCTCCGCCGCCAGCGCACGCACGCGCTCGATCTGGGCATGCAGCCGGCCCGCGTCGAGCCCCATCCCGAACCCGACCGCCGGCGAGTGGTCGGTGATGTTCATGTACGCATACCCGCGGTCGCGGCCGGCGGCCACCATCTGCTCGAGGGTGGCCTTGCCGTCGCTCCAGTCCGTGTGGACGTGCAGGTCACCGCAGATGTCGCTCTCGGCCACGAGCTCAGGCAGCTTTCCGGCCCGCGCCGCCTCGAGCTCGCCGCGGTGCTCGCGTAGCTCCGGCGGGATCCACGGCAGCCCGAGCTGGGAGTAGACCTCGGCCTCCTCGTCCGAGCTCCACACCTCACCCGACTCGACCCGCTCGATGCCGTACTCGCTCACCTTCAGCCCCGCCCGGACGGCCGCCTCGCGGAGCGCGACGTTGTGCGCCTTGGAGCCCGTCAGGTGCTGGAGCAGGTTGCCGTAGCAGCCGGGCGGCACCATCCGCAGCTCGACCACGGTGCCGTCGTGCGCCCGGGCCGTGATGCGATTGTCGCCCCGCGACGCGACCTCGGCGACCCAGTCGGACGAGGTGAATACCTCTGCGGCCGCAACCCGATCGGAGACCGCCGCGACGATGTCGACGTCCTTGGACGTCTCCTGCCAGCGGCGAGCGCTCCCGGCAAGGTCGCAGCGATCGACGCCCTCGCACGCCCGCAGGTCGTCCACCACCCGCTCGCCGAGGGCACGTATCCGCGCGATCGACCGGCGCGGTGCGGGCGCCGAGCCGTCTCCGTCGGCAAGCCCCGTCAGGATGGCCGCCTCGGTCTTCTCGCCCATCCCGGAAAGCGCGCGGATGCGCCCGGCTTGGGCCGCGTCGCGCACGTCGTCGACGGTGGTCAGGCTGAGCTCGTCGAAGATCCGGCGGGCGGTCTTCGGTCCCACGCCCTGCAGCCGCATCACCGCGACAGCGCCCGGTGGATTGCGGGCAACGAGCCGCTCGAGCGCGGCGATCTTGCCCGATTGCAGCAGCTCCGCAACCTTGTCGGCGATCGTCTGGCCGACTCCGGGGAGGCTCGTCAGCCGCGACTCGGCCGACAGCCGCGCGACCGATTCGGGCGTCTCGCGCAGCGTCTTGGCAGCCCGCCGGTAGGCAAGCACCCGGTAGACGACCGCCCCCTCGAGCTCCAGCAGGTCGGCCATCAGATCAAACAGATCTGCAATGTCGCCGTTCGAGAGCGGCGGGGATTCCACGGGGCCAATGATAGGGTGGCCGCGTGATCGACCGGTACGTGATCGTTCTCCCCACGTACAACGAGCGCGAGAACGTCGAACGGGTCGTGGCCGCGCTTTCCGAGGTGCGACCGTTGACGCCGTTTCCGGGGGACGTGCTGATCGTCGACGACGCGTCGCCGGACGGCACCGGCGAGCTGGCCGACGCGCTGGCCCGCGCCCACCCGTGGGTGCACGTGCTCCACCGCCCGACCAAGCGCGGTCTCGGGCGGGCGTATGTCGACGGATTCCGCTGGGCGCTCGAGCACGGCTACAGCCACATCATCGAGATGGACGCCGACATGTCCCACCCGCCGAGCGCCGTGCCACGGCTGCTCGAGGCCTCCGCCGACGCCGACCTCGTGCTCGGCTCGCGCTACATCGACGGCGGCGGGGTGGTCGGATGGCCCGCGCACCGGCGCCTGATCTCGCGCGCCGGCTCGCTGTATGCGCGCACCCTGCTCGGCGTCCCCGTCCGTGATCTCACCGGGGGGTTCAAGTGCTTCCACCGGCGCGTGCTCGAGGCCGCCAACCTCGACGCCGTGCACGGCCAGGGCTATGTGTTCCAGATCGAGCTGACCTACCGCACGCTGCGGATGGGCGGACGGGTGGTGGAGGTGCCGATCACGTTCGAGGACCGCACCGCCGGCTCGAGCAAGATGACCCCCGCGATCGTCGCCGAGGCGGTGTGGAAGGTGCCCGTGCTGCGCCTCCGCGCACGCGGCGAGCCGCTCGACGGAAGCCTGCGCCCAGCCCGGCGTCGCGCCCCTGGTCGCCAGCCGCCCACCGCTATAGTCCCACCGGTCGTAGAGAGACAGGAGAGCAGGTCGTGAGCGAGAGCATCGTCGAGGTCAGCGACTCCACCTGGGAGTCCGAGGTGGTCGGGTCGAGCCAGCCCGTCGTGGTGGATTTCTGGGCGCCGTGGTGCGGCCCCTGCCGCGTGATGGATCCGATTCTGGACGAGCTCGCACAGGCACATGCCGGCCGGATCAAGTTCACCAAGCTGAACGTCGACGACAACCTGCAGACGGCAACGCGCTACGACATCCTCTCCATCCCCACGCTGATGGTCTTCGACGGCGGCGAGATGCAGAAGAAGCTGATCGGCGCGATCCCCAGGCGGCGCCTCGAGGACGAGCTGTCGGCCTGGACGGCCACCGAGACGGCCTAGCCGCGCACCGCGGCCAGGGCGCCCACACCCGCCACGATCACGGCCGCGCCGGCCAGCTGGCGGCGGCCGATGCGCTCGCCGAAGGCAAGGAACGAGCCGAGCGTTGCGATCGCGGCGAACTGCGAGCCCAGGACGGCCGGGATGGCGACGCCCTTGTGCGACCCACCGACGTACGCGACGTACCCGGTCAGCTCGGCAACGGCTGAGAACAACACCATCCACCACGCCCGCCCGGGAAGCGGGAGCGAGCGGCGCAGGATCAGCGGCGCCGAGATGACGGCCACGCCGACGATGCGGGCGATCAGAATCGTCCAGAGCGCCCCGAGCGTGTCACCCGCGTGCGCGCTCGCGACAAGGCCGGTGCCGAAGAAGCACGCGGCGCCGAACGCGTACAGCGACGGCCGCAGGTGCACGTCGGCCGCGGATCCGCGCAGCGTCACCACGACCACACCGAGCGCGACGACGGCAAGGCAGAGCGCGACGCTCAGGGTCAACCGCTCGCCGAGGGCGATGGACAACACCGCGGCCACCGCGCCCTCGGTGGAGGCGATCGGGGTCACCACGCCGACCTTCCCCATGCGCACCGCCCGGTAGAGCATCGACAGGCCAATCGCCGAACCGACCCCCGCCGCCAGCGCCCAGGCCAGCGCACCCGGACGGATGTGCGCCGGCAACCCTGACGCCGGCGCGATCACCGCCAGCGCCGCCAACCCGAGCAGCATCACGTAGGCGAGCGCCTGCTGCGACCCCAGGATGCGCGTCGAGCGCGATGCCACGACCGTCGAGAGGCCCCAGCACAGCGCGGCCGTCAGCCCCGCCAGAATCGGGATCACGCGAAGTGGTCCCAGCCACGCAGAGCCTGTGGACGGCCGTCGGCGCCGAGCAGGCACACATTGCCGTCGCCCGTCAGCCGGCCGACCACGGTCACCGCGACGGGCATCGCCGCATCGGCCGGCACCGCGGCCAGCAGCTCGTAGTCCTCACCGCCGGTCGCGGCCTGTTCGACGGTGGCACCGGGTGCCCGCGGAAGCCGCTCCAGCTCGACAACGGCGCCGGTGCCCGAGGCCACGGCCAGCCGGCGGACGTCGGTGGCGATGCCGTCGGAGATGTCCAGCATCGCGGTCGCAACCGCGGCGAGAGCCCGGCCCTCGGCCAGTCGCGGCGTCACCCGGAGGGAGTAGCCGGCCACCGCCTGGCCGCCCAGCCGCCCGGTGACGACCAGCAGGTCGCCCGGCGCGGCCGCCCGACCGCAGCACCGGCCGCTCGGCCCGTCCGATCGCTGTCACCGACACGACGAGGGCCGGGCTGCGGGACAGGTCGCCGCCCGCGACCGCGACACCGTGCTCGGCCATCCCCGCGGCCAGCTCGCGCACTGCGTCAAATCCCTCGGGAACACCGACTGCCGCCAGCAGGCACACCGGCTCGGCCCCCATCGCCGCCATGTCAGACAGGCTCGCCGCGGCCGCCCGGTGGCCGATGTCGGCGGGCGACATCGCGGCGGCGTCGAAGTGCACGCCGTCGACCAGCATGTCGGTCGATGCGACCAGGCCGCCGTCGATGACAGCGGCGTCGTCGCCGATGCCGACGACGATGCCGGCCTGCGCAACCCCGGCGACCGCGGCGATCGCGGCCACCAGATCGTCCTCTGATAGCATGGCGCGCAATGTATCGCGGCCCGTTCAGCTTCCTGTTTACCAGCCTGCCCGGAGGCGTCTGAACGCGCTCGCAGAGAGTCCGCGCCGTTCTGAAGCCTCCGCTCGATGCGGGGGCTTTTTTCGTACTGGAGGAACACTCGATGCCGTTGACCGTTGCCTATCCCGGTGAGGAGGGCGCCTATGCCGCCGAGGCCGGCGCGCGCCTCTACCCCGACGCGGAGCTGCAATCGTGCAAATCGTGGACCGATGTCGCCCGCGCCGTGGGCCGCGGAGAGGCGGACTACGGCGTGTTCCCGATCGAGAACTCGCTCGCAGGCGCGATTCCCGAGACATATGACGTCCTCGCCCACGCGACGCTTGCGATCGCGGCCGAGACGGTCATCCCCGTCCCGCACTGCCTCGTCGGGGTTGCGGGCACCAACATCGACGCACTGTCACGTGTCCACTCCCACCCGGCCGCGCTCGCGCAGTGCCGCCGGTTCCTCTCGTCGCTTCCCGACACGCTGCCCGAGGTGGCGCCGTCGACCGCCGGTGCGGCCCGCCGCGTGGCCGAGGCGGGCGACCGCGGCCAGGCCGCCATCTCGTCGCGCCGTGCGGCCGCCCGGTTCGGCCTCGTGGTGCTTCTGAACGACGTCTCCGATCATGCCGAGAACTACACGCGCTTCGTCAGCGTCGCCACCCACACCCGCATCGACCGCGACCAGGGCCGCCTGTGGCACACGGCCGTGCGCTTCGTCACGCACCACCACCCCGGGGCGCTCCTCAGCGCCATCGAGCCGCTGGCCCGCTTCGGCGTGAACATGACCGCGCTGCAATCGCGGCCGATCCCCGGGCGGCCGTGGAACTACCAGTTTTACGCCGACCTCGAGGGGCACCCGCTGGACTCCGCGGTCTCGACCGCACTGCGGGCGCTCGAGGAGAACGTGGCCGAGATCGGGTACCTCGGCTGCTACCCGGCATTCGAGCGGAACGAGTGAGCTAGGACGCCGGCACCAGCCGCTCGAGCAGGCGCGCGACCGCGTCGGCCGGATCGGCGGCGAGATCGACGCCGCGCACCTGCCAGCCCGCCAGGGCGACAACCGGCCGGCCGAGCTTCCCGGCCAAGGCGATCTCCGACAGCGTCCCCCACTCGCCGCCGACCGCGATCATGCCGTCGCAGGTCGCCGCCAATGCCAGGTTGCGCGCCTGGCCGGTGCCGGTCGCGACCACGGCGGTGGCATGCGCCGTGGCGGCCTCGCGCGACTCACCCGGCACGATCGCGATCACCTGACCGCCCGCCTGAGCCGCACCGCGGGACGCGGCCTCCATGACGCCGCCCAGCCCACCGGTGACGACGACCGCGCCGGCGCCGGCCAGCAGGCGCCCGACCTCCTCGGCCAGATGCTCGACCTCGGCCGATGCCCGGCCAGCTCCCGCAACCGCGACGTACACGAGGCTCACGCTACCGCAGCGGTGGTACACTCGGCGCCCCGCGAGCGGTCAAGGGAAGCCGGTGCAATTCCGGCGCGGTCCCGCCGCTGTGAGGGCGTCCGTTCGGCGCACCACAAGGTGGCCACTGGCTGAGAGGCCGGGAAGGTCAGCCGGACGGCCCGGACATTCCGGGAGCAGCGCCCGAGCCAGAAGACCTGCCGCTCGCCAAAAGACGACGACGCCTCTCGAGGAAGGAGGACACGTTGACACGCAATCGCTTCAAGCACCTGGCGGCCATGGTGGCGGTCTCGGCTGCGATCGGCCTCGGTGTGGCCCAGACCGCCGCGGCGGCCGTGCACGTCCACGTCCGGGTGGAGGGACCCACGGCCACCGTGACGCCAGTCCGATCCCGTGCCGATCACCGGAACCTTCGCCGGCCATCCACTGTCCACGCCGACCGCGCTGGGAGCGCTGCTCGCGGCCGGTCGCGGGCATCACTTCCACGTCGCGCTGCAGTGGTTTGACTGCTGCGGGTTCTTCGTCAACTCCATCGCCGGCGTCTCCGGCGACGCGACCCACTTCTGGGCGTTCAAGGTTGGTCACACCCTGTCGTCGATCGGTGCCGCATCGGTTCCGGCGACGGCGGGCCTGCATGTCCTCTACTACTACACCACGTTCAATCCCACGACAGGCGCGACAGAGCCGACGCTCGGGCTGGACGGCGCCAAGACCGTCAGCCGCGGCGGAACGGTGACGTTCAACGTCAGATCGTGGAACGACGCCGGCACGAGCAAGGCCGCGGCCGGCGCGCTGGTGAGCATCGGCGGCATCGCCGTTCGGTCAGACTCCACCGGCCACCTCACCGTCCAATTCTCGAGGGCAGGCACCTTCCCGGTGCGGGCGACGCTTGCCGGGACAATCCGGTCGCGCACGCTATGGGTGCACGTTCTCGGCTCTGCCTCGTCCTGACGGCGACCGTCGTCGCCGGCTGCGGCTCGGGGGTGGCAACACCCCCGAGCGGCCCTCGGGCGGCGATCGTCACCATCACCCGCGGCTTCGGGCAGAAGACGCTCACGACGGCGCGCGCTGCGCCGGGCCAGTCGGCCCTCGACGCCCTCCGGCGCAGCGCCCACGTGTCGACCAGATACGGCGGCCGCTTCGTGCAGGCAATCGACGGACTGGCGGGCGACCAGTCCGCCGGAATGGCATGGCTGTACTTCGTGAACGGCATCCAGGCCAACGTCGGCTCCGCCGACTACACGCTTCACCCGGGCGACCACGAGTGGTGGGACTACCGGTACTGGAACGACCTGATCCAGGTTCCGGTCGCGATCGGGGCGTGGCCGGATCCGTTCGTCCACGGATACGGCGGCAAACGGCCGCAGGTGCAGGTCACCGGGCCGAGCTGCGCTGCGCGGCTGACGACGGCGCTGCGGAGGGCCGGCGCCCATGTCGTCCGCCGGGCCACGGCATTCTCGGTGCGGGTCGAGACGTTTTCGCGCGCGGCGGCCGCACTGTCGTCGAGCCTCTGGCAGGGTCGCGGCCTGACGGTGTCGCTTTCGGACGGGCACGTGGTCGTCTATCGCGGCCGCGGCGGGGAGCAGCCCGACCCACGGGCGCATGCGGTCATTGCCGCCTACCAGCCGGGGCCTGCGACCGGGACGTCGGCCGAGCTGATCGTCGCCGGCGACACGCCGGCGTCCGCATGCGCGGCGGCGGCGACATTGGCGGAGCGGCCCGGAAGCATCCGCGGCGCCTACGCGGTTGCACTGGACGGCTCCGGTCATGTGATCGCTTACGGTGGACGCCCGTGAAGCCACTCCCGGCAGCGCTGGTCACCGGCGCGGTCATCCTCGCTGCCGTTGCGGCCTGGAGCCCCCTCTGGCTGGCGGCTGCCACCCTGGGCGCGGCGATGCTGCTCGCCGCAGCGCCCGCGCCGCGGCGGATCTACGCGGTGACCGCCGTCAGCTCCGGGGTGATCCTCTTTGTCATCAACCCCTTCGTGTCGGTCCAGGGCCTGACCGTGCTCTGGCAGGGGCCCCACGTCCCGATCCTCGACACGCAGATCACCGCCGAGGAGCTCGCGTACGGCGCGGGAGCCGGAATGCGAGTCGCGGCGTCGGCGCTGGCCGTCGCCGCCTTCGTCCGCCTGGTGGACGCCGATCTGCTGCTGCGAGCCGTTGCTCGGGTGGCGCCCGCGGTCGGCCATGATCGCCGCGCTGTCGTCCCGGATGCTGCCGGCGCTCGAGCGCGACGCGGCGGGCATCGTGATCGCGGCCCGCACCCGCGCGGCCCGGCTCAACACCCCCCGCACGGCCGCGGGCCTGCTCGGGCCGCTGCTGGCGACGTCGCTCGAACGATCGCTTTCGGTCGCCGAGGCGATGGAGGCCCGCGGATACGGCGGGCCGAGCCGGACACGGGCGATCGAACGGCGTGCGAACAGGCGCGAGTGGGCCGTCGGTGTGACGGGCGCAGCCACCGTCGCGCTGGTCGACGGCGGGCCTGGCCGGCGGCGCCACCTCGTACCGCTACTACGACACGCTCGGCGACCCGCTGCATCCGGCGGCGATCGCCGGCTCGGTGGCGCTGCTTCTCCTGACCGCAACGGCCGCGGCGATGGTGCGATGGCTGCGCTGAGCTTTGAGGGCGTCTCGTACCGGTATCCGGGCGCTGCCGCACCGGCGCTCGACGGCGTCGACCTGCAGATCGAGCCGGGCCAGTTCGTACTGCTCGTCGGCGGCTCCGGCTCGGGCAAGTCCACGCTGTTGCGAGCGGCGCTCGGCCTGGTGCCGCACTTCCACGGCGGTGAACTGCGCGGGCGGGTGGTCGTTGCCGACCGGGACACGCGCGATCACCGGCCGGGCGAGCTGGCCCGGCATGCGGGGCTCGTGTTCCAGGACCCCGAGTCTCAGCTCGTGATGCAGCGGCCCGACCGCGAGGCCGCGTTCGGGCTCGAGAACCTCGGCCACCCGCCGCGCGAGATCGCCATGCGGGCACGCGAGGCCCTCGCCGCGGTGGGCGCCTCGGGGATCGCGCGACGGCCGACCGCGGTGCTCTCGGGTGGCGAACAGCAACGGGTCGCGATCGCGTCGGTGCTGGCGATGGGGCAGCCGATCCTGCTCCTGGACGAGCCCACGAGCCAGCTCGACCCGGTCGCCGCCGAGGAGCTTCTGGCGCTGGCGGTGCGCATCAACCGCGACCGCGGCGTGACCGTCGTACTCGCCGAGCACCGCACCGGGCGCCTGTTCGCCGAGGCCGACCGCGTTGTGGCAATGCAGGGCGGCAAGATCACCGTCGATGCGACGCCGCCGGTGGCCGCACGGGCGCTGGCGGTGGCGGCGCCGTGGCTCCTGCCCCCGGTGACTCAGGCGTTTGCCCGCGCGCGCCGCGAGGAGCTGCCGCTGACCGTGCGCGACGCGCGAAGGCTGGCGGCACCGGCGCTGCGGCCCGTGCTCGCGGCCGCGCCGGCCGCTCCGGTGGTCGCCGGGGTGAGCTCGGGGCACAAGCGGCTCGGCGACGTCGCCGCACTTGACGGCATCTCGACCGGGTTCGAGAGCGGCCGCGTCACCGCGCTGATCGGTGAGAACGGCGCCGGCAAGACGACGCTGGCACGGGTTGTGTGCGGGCTGCTCGAACTCGACCGCGGTACGGTCCGCACCGCGGCGAGCCGGGGCGGCTACGTCGGCCAGGATCCGTCGCACTACCTCACCCATGACACCGTCACCGACGAGGTCTCCTACGCCCTGCGCAACCTCGGCGTGCGAGAGCCGGAGCGGGGCAGGCGGGTGCGAGGGACGCTCGCACAGCTTGGGCTCGAGGCGTTCTGCGACCGGCATCCGCGCGACCTCTCGAGCGGCGAGCGCCAGCGGCTGGCGATCGCGTCGGTGGCCGTGATGGAGCCGGAGCTGCTCGTGCTCGACGAGCCGACACGCGGCGTCGACGGGCGGCGCAAGCTGGCTCTGGTCGAGCTGGTGCGAACGATGGCGGCGCAGGGAACGGCCGTGGTCGTCGTCACGCATGACATGGACTTCGCGGCGGAGGCCGCCGACGTCGTCACCAGCATGGCCGCGGGCCGGGTGCTGTCAGACCGCGCGCCCCGAGATCTGCTCGCTTCGGGGATCTTCTTCGTCTCGCAGCTCGGGCTCGCGCTCGGATGCGCATCGATGGCCGATGCCGTCGCTCTCCTGACCGAACGCCGGCAGGCGGCGCATGTCTAGCGACACCGTCGCACTCGCGCTGCTGGCCGTGATCACGCTCGGGCTGGTGGCGGTCGAGACGGGACCGAACCGCAGCCGCGAGCTCGCGCTGGTGGCCGCCCTCGCCGCCGCGGCGGCCGGCGGGCGAGTGCTCTTCGCCGCCATCCCCAACGTCCAGCCGGTGACCATGATGGTCGCGGTCGCCGGCGTGACCCTGGGGGCACGTGCGGGGCTCGCGACCGGCGCCGCGGCGGCGCTGGCGTCGAACGCCTTCCTCGGCCAGGGCCCGTGGACTCCGTGGCAGATGGCGGGCTGGGGCATGGTGGGCGTGACCGCCGCGATGGCCGCGCCGTTGCTGCGAAACCGGCTCGCGCTGGCGCTGTTCGGGCTGGCCTGGGGATTCCTGTTCGACTGGTTCATGGACGTGTGGGCGTGGTCGTCGCTGGGGGGTGGAACGACAACGTTCTTCGCCCTGGTCTCGACGGGGATCTGGTTCGACGTCGCCCACGCGGCCGGAAACGTCATCCTGGCGCTCGTCGCCGGCCCGACCCTGATCCGCATGCTCGACCGATACGCACGCAAGTTGCATGGCACCTTCGTCCCACTGGAGCAGACATGAAAATCACCGCCCTTGTCATTTCACTCGCACTCCTGCTGGCGGCCGCCCCGGCGGCACGCGCCACCGACGGGATCGCAGTACCTGCTCTCACGCCAGACCTCCTCCGGAGGCTTCGCCGAGGCCGGCAGCGGCACCCCGAGCACCGTCGTCACCGAGTGGGCGGTCATGGGGCTGCGGGCCGCGGGCGTGGCGGCCGGGAGCGTGCATCGCAGCGGCGGGCACACCCCCACGGCGTACCTGACCGCGCACGCCGGCGCGTGGCAGAACGCCTACGACCTCGAGCGCGGCATTCTGGCGGTGGTGGCGAGCGGCCATAACCCGGCCAGCTTCGGGGGCCGCAATCTGGTGGCCGCCCTGCGAGGCAAGATCGGGGTCAAGGGCCAGATCGGCTCCGCGGCGAACTCGACCTACTGGGGCGTGCTGGCGCTGCGCGCCGCCGGATCGGGCGTGCCCGCGAGGACGCTCCGCTACATCGGCAGCCGCCAGCACCGCACCGGCGGCTACGGATGGTCGATCTCGGCGGCGCCGGACTCGAACGACACCGCCGCGGCCGTGCTCGCGCTGCACGCGGCCGGTGTCGGCTGCGGCAGCGCCAGCATCAGTCACGCATACGGCTACCTGGGCACCGCCCAGACCTCATCGCACGGCTACGGCCTGCTCCCGGGTGCCGCGGCCGACAGCCAGTCGACCTCGTGGGTGATCCAGGCCAGGCACGCCTGCGGCCTGCGCAACCAGCGCGCGCGGGCGTGGCTGGTCGCCCGGGAGCTTCCAAACGGCGCGTTCAACTACCAGCCGGGCAGCACGATCACGCCGGCGTTTGTCACCGCCCAGGTGCTCCCCGCCCTGCACGGCCGCTTCTACCCGATCCGGTGAATAATTGGGGCCTGGCCCCAACTATTCAGCGCAGCCAGACCGCGACGCCCACGACCAGGTAGATCGTGACCAGCTGCAGGCCCTCGAGCCAGTTGGTCTCGCCGCCGCGGGCGATCAGTGACGCGCCCACCGCAGCGGCGGCCAGCGCGGCCAGCTCGAGCGGGTCGAACACGAGCGTCAGGTTGTGGCCCATGGCGGCGCCGGCGAACACCGCGACGGCCGAGGCTACCAGGGCCACCTGGATCCCCGACCCGTAGGCGATGCCCATCGAGAAATCGACCCGGTTGCGGTAGGCGAGGCGGACGGCCGAGAAGTGCTCGGCCACATTGCCCACGAACGGCACCACGATCAGGCCGACGAACGGGCGCGGCACGCCGAACGACTGCACCGCCGGCCGGATCGAATCCACCAGGACCTCCGACACGATGCCCGTTCCCAGCGCGGTCAGCGCGAGTGCGATGACGGCCTCGCGACGCGACCAGCGCGGCTTGCGGGGCGCGTCCTCGAACGCCAGCCCCGGCATCCGGAAGCTGAACACCAGGTAGGCCGCGTAGCAGACGAGCATGGCCCCACCCGTCCATCGCGACAGCAGCTCCGCCGCCGGCGGGTCGTGCTCGAGCGCCGCAAACAGCGTGGGCAGGCCGAGCGCGGCCACGCCGAGGAACAGCATCGACGAGTTCGTGGCGGCAACGCGCTCGTTGAACGTCTGTGCCCCGTTCTTCCAGCCTCCGATGATGAGCGACAGGCCCAGGATCAGGAGCACGTTGCCGATCACCGAGCCAATGATCGACGCCCGAGCGATGTCGCCGAGGCCCGCTCGGATCGAGAGCACCACGATCACGACCTCGGGCAGATTGCCGAACGTGGCGTTCAGGAGCGCCGACGCCCGCGCCCCCGCGGCATCGCCGGCCTGATCGGTGGCCTCGCCGAGCGTCCACGCAAGGCCGGCCAGGGCGATGCCGGAGACCACGAAGACCAGCTGTCCGCCCACACCCACCGCGTGCATCACCACGGCAATCGCCGCGACGACGAAGACGCCCGTGAAGCTCAGGAGCTCGCGCCGGCTCACAGGTACCAGAAGGCGGTCGCGATGATCAGGTACACGGCGACGAGCTGGGCGCCCTCGAGCCAGTTCGATTCGCCGTCGGCCGCGATCAGGGCGGTGATGGTCACCGCCGCGACCAGCGCGAGCACCTGGATGACCGGGAAGACCAGGTCGAAGTGGTGCGGCGTCAGGAGCGAGATGAAGACGAGCGCGGGGGCGACGCCCAGCGCGACCTGCTGTGACGAGCCGAGCGACACCACCATCGAGAAGTCCATCTGGTTGCGGTAGGCGATCTTGATGCCAACGATGTTCTCGGCGATGTTCCCCACGAGCGGGACAATGACCAGCCCGAGGAAGGCGGCGCTGATGCCGAGAGTCGTGATCACGCTGGCCAGGGTACCGACGAACACGTCCGAGATCACGGCGACGGTGCCTGTCGAGAGCAGCAGGACGCCGATCGCAAGCCCCGCCGGCCAGTGCGGCTCACCCGAGGCGGGGTGGCCCCCGGAGCCTGCGCGGAAGTAGAAGATCAGGCTGAGAACGTAGAGCACGGCCAGGATGGCGGCGGTCACGTCGGAGATCGTCTGCACGTCGGCACCCGTGCCGCGGGCCGCTGCAAACGCCGTTGGCAAGCCCAGGCCGATCACCGCCAGCGCCAGCATCGAGGCGTTCATACCGGCGATGCGGCGGTCGAACGTCAGCCGGCCGTGGCGCACGCCCGCGACCACAAACGAGGCGCCGAGCACCAGCAGCGTGTTGCCGAGGATCGAGCCGGTGATCGACGCGGTCGCCACCTCGAGCTGCCCCGCCCGGATGGCGAAGATCGTGATGATGAGCTCGGCGGCGTTGCCGAACGTCGCGTTCAGCACCCCGCCGACCTTGGGGCCGCTGCTCTCGCCGAGCTGCTCGGTGGCCATCCCAACGATCCAGGCGAGAGCCACAAGCGCCACGGCGGACGCGAGAAACACGGCCGTGCTGCCGGCGCCCGCCAGGTCGAACACCCCCGCCGCGATGCTCAGCCCCAACGCCGTACCCACCGAGGCGAGCTCGAACGTGTTGAGCCGCCGCGTCACCGGCGCAGCCTAACCGCCGTCTCGAACCTACTCCTGATAGGCGCCCATGCTGCGGAACTTGGCCCGCCGGCCCGCGCGCCGCTGCGCCGGCGGCACCGACGCCAGGATCTCGAGCTCGATGGCGATCGCGTCGCCGAGGAGCTCGGCCGCGCGCGTCTGGTCGCGGTGCGCGCCCCCGGACGGTTCCGGCACGATCACGTCGACGACCCCGAGCGCCAGGCAGGCCTCGGCCGTCGGCCGCAGCGCGGCGGCCGCACGCTTGGCCTCGCCGGCGTCCTTCCACAGGATGGCGGCACAGCCCTCGGGTGAGATCACGGTGTAGACGGCGTTCTGCTGCATCAGCACCCGGTCGGCGACGCCGATCGCAAGCGCGCCGCCGGACGACCCCTCGCCGATCACGCATGCGACCACGGGCACCGGCAGGCGCATGAGCGTCAGCTGTGAGCGGGCGATGGCGCCGGACTGCCCGCGCTGCTCGGCGCCGACGCCCGGCGCCGCACCGGGGGTGTCGATCAGCGTCACCACGGGAAAGTTCAGCCGCCCGGCGAGCGCGAACACCCGCATGGCCTTGCGGTAGCCCTCGGGGCTCGGCATGCCGAAGTTGCGGTGGGTGCGCTGCTTGAGGTCACGGCCCTTCTGGTGGCCGACGAACGCGACCGACTGGCCGCGGAACGAGCCGATGCCGGCCACGATGGCCGGATCGTCGCCCTGCGCCCGGTCGCCGTGGAGCTCGACGAAGTCGTCGCAGATGCGCTCGAGATAGTCGAGCGTGTACGGCCGGTCCTGGTGACGCGCGAGCTGTACGGCATGCCAGGCGTCGCGCTCGACGCCGCGCCGGCGCAGGAAGCCGAAGCGCTCGGAGCGCTCAGTCGTGGACATTCGGGCCTCCGTTGCGGAACGGGTTGACGCCCGTGATGCGGCGGCGCATGCCCGACAGCGCCCGGCCGATCGCCCCAACGGGGTCGAGCTCGCCCACCAGCCCCGGCGGGCGGTACGGCGTGCCGCCGGCGAGCAATGCCGCGACCCGCGCGACCATGTCGCGCAGCTCCGGCCGGGGCACGATGAGATCGATGTGGCCGTGGCGGAAGTTCGACTCGGCGAGGCCGAAGTCGTCTGGCAGCCGCTCGCGCGTCGTCTGCTTCACGACCCTCGGGCCCGAGAACGAGACCAGCGCCCCCGGCTCGGCGATGATCACGTCGCCGAGGGCGGCGAAGCTCGCGGCGACGCCACCGGTCGTCGGGTGCGCCAGCACCGAGATGAACGGCCGGCCCGCCTCCTGGAGCTCGTCGATCGCGGCGACGGTCTTTGCCATCTGCATGAGCGCCAGCACGCCCTCCTGCATGCGCGCGCCGCCCGACGCGGCCACCGAGACGAGCGGCAGCCGCCGGTCGAGGGCCAGGTCGGCGGCGCGGGCGAACTTCTCGCCGACGACCGATCCCATCGAACCACCGAGGAAGGCAAAGTCCATCACCGCCAGCGCGACGGGTGTGCCGCCGATCTCGGCGGCGCCGACCACGATCGCGTCGCGGAGGCCGGTGGCCCCGACCGCCGCCTGGAGCCGTTCGGGGTACGGGCGCGAGTCGACGAACTCGAGCGGGTCGGTCGACTCGAGGTTGGCGGCCAGCTCCGAGAAGGTGCCCTCGTCGACCAGCTGGACGATCCGCTCGCGGGCGGTCACCGGGAAGTGGTAGCCGCAGTTGGTGCACACCCGCAGGTTCTGCACCATCTCGTCCTCCCGGTAGTGCGAGGCACAGGTGGGGCAGGTGTTGCGCGTCCGCATCGGCGGCTCCAGGGGAGCCCCGGAGTCGTCCGAGCGGCTGATGTCGACGTCGATGTGGTTTGCCACGGCCGTTCCGAACCTTCGTCAGTCGTCCGCATCCCAGCGCTGCAGGACAAGGACCGCATTGTGCCCGCCGAACCCGAAAGAGTTCGACACCGCCACCCGCACGTCCGCCTCGCGGCCGACGTTCGGGATGTAGTCGAGGTCGCACTCGGGGTCGGGATCGGTCAGGTTGATCGTTGGCGGCAGGAACCCGTCGCGCATCGCAAGCGCCGTCACCGCCACCTCGAGCGCCCCGGTCGCGCCCAGCAGGTGGCCGGTCTCGCTCTTGGTGGACGACACCGGGAATCCGGGCGGCCTGCTCGTCGCCGAATGCGAGCTTGAGAGCCCGCGTCTCGGCCGAGTCGCCAGCCGGCGTCGAGGTGCCGTGGGCGTTCACATACCCGATCCTGGTCGGGGGTGACGCCGGCCTCCGCCATCGCCATCGTCATCGCCCGGGCCGGATTCGTGCCGACCGGGTCGGGCTCGGTGACGTGATGCGCATCGCTCGACATGCCGTAGCCGAGCACCTCGGCGTAGATGCGGGCACCGCGGGCGCGGGCCCGTTCGAGCTCCTCCAGCACGATCACGGCGGCTCCCTCGGAGAGGATGAAGCCGTCACGACCGGAGTCGAATGGGCGGCTCGCACCCTCCGGGATCGTCCAGCCGCCGCGACAGCGCCCGCATCGTGCCGAACCCACCCAGCGCGAGCGGCACGATCGGGGCCTCGACGCCGCCGGCCAGCATCGCGTCGGCCATGCCCGCCCGGATGTACATGGTGGCATTGCCGATCGACATGCCGGATGCGGCACAGGCCGTGCATTCCGTCGTGAGCGGGCCGCGCGTGCCCGAGCGCCATCGACACCTCGGCCGCACCCATGTTGGCGATCAGCGCGGTGACCCAGAACGGGCTCAGCCGGTCGGGGCCCGCCTCGAACAGCTTGGCGTGGGCGATCTCCTGCGTCTTGAGCCCGCCGACGCCGGTGCCGATCGAGCAGCCGATCCGGGCCGCATCGGCGCGCACGTCCAGGTCGGCGTCCGCGACGGCCTGGGTCGCGGCCGCGACGGACAGGTGGGCGAAGCGGTCGGTCTTGCGCACAGTGCGCTTGTCCATGTACTCGGTCGGGTCGAACCCCTTCACCTGCCCGGCGATGTTCACCGTCCCCTCGGGCATCTCGAATCCCTCGATGCGCGACACGCCTGACCGTCCGGCCCGGATGTTCGCCCAGGAGTCGTCCATCGATGAGCCCGCAGGGCGTGACCGCGCCCATCCCCGAGATCACGACCCGTCGCCTGCCTTGAGTGCTCATATCCCCAACCCTCCGTCCACCGCCAGCACGTCACCGGTCACAAAGGCCGCCGCGTCCGACACCAGAAACCGCACGACCTGCGCAACATCAGCCTGGATCGCCGAGCCGGCCAAGCGGCGTCTGCGCCAGGATCGCCTCGCGGGCGGGCTCGGGCAGGGCGTCGGTGAGCTCGGTCGCGATGTACCCCGGCGCCACCGCATTCACACGGATGCCGCGCCCGCCGAGCTCCTTGGCAAGCGACTTGGTCAGCCCGATCAGCCCGGCCTTGGAGGCGGCGTAGTTCGTCTGACCCGCATTCCCGTGGACGCCCACCACCGAGCTCATGGTCACGATCACGCCCGCCCGCCGCTTCAGCATCGGCCGCGCCACCGCCCGGCAGGTGAAGAAGGCCCCGCCGAGGTTCGTGTCGATCACCGACCGCCAGTCGTCATCCGAGAGCTTCATGATCAGGTTGTCGCGGGTGATGCCCGCGTTGCACACCAGGATCGCGATCGGCCCGACCTCGGACTCGACCTGCGCGACCAGGCCCGCGGCGCCCTCGGGCGTGGAGACGTCGCCGGCCACGGCGTGCGCGGTGCCGCCGGCCGCGCGCACGGCGGCGCAGACCTCCTCGGCCGCAGTCGGCCGAGCGCGCGTAGTTCACGGCGACCTCGGCGCCCGCGGCGCCGAGCTCGGCACACACCGCGGCGCCGATGCCGCGCGAGCCGCCGGTCACCAGGGCGACCCGGCCGGCGAGGTCACGATCCGGCAAGGCTCGCCTCCGCCGCGCGCAGCTCGTCGGACGTCCCCACCGAGATCGCGGTCACCGACCGGTCGATCCGCTTCACGAGCCCGGACAGGACGCCGCCGGGGCCGACCTCGACGAAGGTGCGGACACCATCGCCGATCAGCGCCTGCACCGACTGGGTGAACCGCACGGGCGCCGTCACCTGCTCGATCAGGAGGCCGGGGACGCGGTCGGCGGTCTCCAGCTTGCTCGAGACCGTGGACATGAATTTCGTCTTGAGCTCGCCGAAATGGGCGGCGCGCAGCGCCGGCTCGAGCCGGTGGGCGGCGTCCTCGACCAGGGGGCTGTGAAACGCACCCGAGACGCGCAGCCGCACCACCTTTGCGCCCAGCTCACGGGCCTTCTCGCCGACGCTCGTCACGCCGTGCTCGCGGCCCGAGATCACGAGCTGCCCGGGACAGTTGTAGTTGGCCGGCCACACATCGCCGGCCTCGGCGCAGAGCCGCTCGACCTCCTCGTCGGCCAGGCCCAGCACCGCCGCCATCGCACCCTTCGCCTTCGACGCCGCCATCGCCAGGCCGCGCTCGCGCACGAGCCGGGTGACCAGGCCGACGCTGACGCTGTCGGCGGCGGCGATGGCCGCGTACTCGCCCACGCTGTGGCCGACGACCGCATACGGCAGGATCCCCAGCCGCTCCTGGACCGCACGCAGCGCCGCCAGCGACGCCGTCACCAGCGCCGGCTGCGTCACCTGGGTCTCGGAGAGCTCCTCGATCGGGCCCTCGAAACACACCTTGCGGAGATCGAAGTCGAGCTCGTCCGACGCCTCGTCGAACACCGCCGCGGCCTCGGGGAACTGCGCCACGAGATCCCGCGCCATGCCCACGCGCTGACTTCCCTGCCCCGGGAAACAGAACGCAACCTTGGTCATGCCGGCTCCTTGAGAGGGGTTGTCCACTCCATCACACATGAGCCCCACGAGAGGCCTCCGCCAAATCCAACCATGAGCACGATGTCGCCGGGGCGGATCCGGCCCGTGCGGTGCGCCTCGTCGAGGCAGATCGGAATCGACGCCGCGGACGTGTTGCCGTACCGGTCGACGTTCGACACCACCTTCTCGAGCGGGATCCCGAGCCGCCGGGCGGCGTGCTCGATGATGCGCAGATTGGCCTGGTGGGGGACGAACACGTCGACGTCTGCGACGGTCATCCCGATCGCATCCAGCACCCGGGCGGCCGACTCCACGCTCACCGTGGTCGCAAACTTGTACACCTGCGGCCCGTCCATCGTCAGATAGCGGCCGGCGGCCGGGTTGCGGGCGTGGCCGACCGCCGCCACCTTGAGCAGGTCGCCGCCGCCGCCGTTCGAGCCCAGCTCGAAGCCCGAGCAGACCGCCCTTCGACCCGCTCCCACCCAGCACGACGGCACCGGCGCCGTCGCCGAACAGGACGCAGGTCGAGCGGTCGTCCCAGTCGAGCAGCCGCGAGAACACCTCGCTGCCGACCACCAGCACCGTGTCGGCGAGCCCGGCCGCGACCTGCCCATATGCCTGGGCCAGCGCGAACACGAATCCGGTGCACGCGGCCGAGAGGTCGAACCCGGCGACGTCGGCGGCGCCCAGGCGCTCGCCGATCAGCGTCGCGGTGGCGGGGAAGTAGAAGTCGGGGCTCGCGGTGGCGACCACGATCAGGCCGAGGTCGGCAGGATCCACACCCGCCATGTCAAGCGCCCGCCGGGCGGCCTCGTACCCGAGAGCGGCGGCCGACTGCTCGTCGGACGCGACCCGGCGCTCGCGGATGCCGGTTCGGCTCGCGATCCACTCGTCGCTCGTCTCGACCCGCGTGGCCAGCTCGTCATTGGTCACCACCCGCTCGGGCGCAAACGCGCCCACGCCCAGCACCTCGACACCCTGCCGGCATGCCGTGATCACGCCGGCGCCTCGATCGTCGTGAGCGCGAAGGTGAGCGTCGCCCGGCAGGCCAGCTCGCCGCCCACCATCGCGGTCGCATCGGCCTTTCCGATCGGGCCGCGCAGGCGGTTGATCGCACACTCCAGGTCGAGGACGTCACCCGGGCGGACGATGCGCTTGAAGCGGACGTCGTCGATGCCGGCGAACAGCGCGAGCTTGCCGGCGAAATCGGGATGGGCGAGGCCGCACACCGACCCGAGCTGGGCCAGCGCCTCGACCTGCAGGACGCCAGGCATGATCGGGTTGCCGGGGAAGTGGCCGGCGAGATACCAGTCGTCCGGCTTGACGAGATACCTGCCGCGGGCGCGGACTCCGGGCTCGAGCTCGGTCACCTCGTCCAGCAGCAGGAACGGCTCGCGGTGAGGGATGATCGCCCGTATGCCCTCTCGGTCGAGCGGCGCCGCCGGAATCACAGGCCCGCCGCCCGCAGGCTGGGCGCCATTGCATCGCGCATGCGCAGCCGACCGCGGTGGGCGTGGCACTTGACCGTCCCGACGGGCATCTCCATCGCGGCGGCAATCTGTTCGTAGCTGAGCGAGAGCACGTCCTTCATCACCAGCACCCGGCGCTGGTCGTCCGAGAGGTTGGCCATGCACGCCCGCAGCTCGGCCCGCTGCTCGCGCTGCACCGCGACGTCCTCGGGCACCTCGCCCGACGGCGCCTCGGCCACCGCGTCGAGCGGCTGATGGCGGCGGCGGCGCTGGCGCTCGGCCATGTCGCGGCACGTGTTGGCCACCAGGCTGTGCAGCCAGGTCTGGAACCGGGCCTCCCCCCTGAACTGTCCGATCCGTGTGCACAGCTTGGCAAGCGCCTCTTGGGCGGCGTCCTCCGCGTCCTGAGTGTCCGAGAGCAGATACGCGGTCAAACGCCGCACACCCGCCGCGTGCCGTTCGACCAGCGCCTCCAGGGCGCGCTGGTCGCCGTCCTTGGCGCGCACCGACAGCACGAGGTCGGACAGGGATTCGTACGCCGGCCGGTCACGTACCCGATCACGGACCTTCAGACGCGCTTGCGCGCGTTTGGGTTGCGGGAACATGAGCAAAGTATTCTAGTGCCGTCGTGGAGAACACGCTTCGGCCCGAGGCCGTCGTACCGCTGTTTCGGGGCCGGTTCGGCGACCCCTACATCTACGTTCCCAGCTGCCCCAGCACGCAGGAGCTCGTGCGCGATCTGGGTGAGGGAGCGGTCGGCACGTGCGAGCTGCAGACGGCCGGGCGGGGGCGCATGGGCCGGCGCTGGACGAGCCCGCGGGGCGCCGGCGTCCTGTTCTCGCTCACGCTCGAGCCAGGTACTCCGGCCGAGCGGCTGCCGCCGTTCGGGCTCGTCGTCGCCGAGGCGGTGTGCGAGGCGACGTGGCCGCAGGCCGAGGTGCGCTGGCCCAACGACGTGGTTGTCGAGGGACGCAAGCTGGCGGGGGTGCTGGCGGAGTTGCGCGAGGGCAAGCTGGTGATCGGCGTCGGGGTCAACGCGAACCTGACAGCGGCCGACCTGCCGGACGACGCGCGCGTCTCGGCGACGTCGCTGCGAATCCTGCGCGGGGCGCCCGTCGACCGGCCGCAGCTTCTGGCCGATCTCGTGGCGGCGATCGAGGAGCGCTACGACCGCTTCGAGCGCGACGGCTTCACCGGCCTCGAGCGCGACGAGCTCCGCGGCCGCCATGTCGAGCTCGCCGGCGGCGCGAGCGGTGTCTCGGCCGGCGTCGACGCCGCCGGACGGCTGGTCGTGGCCGGCCGCGCGCACACTTCGGCGGAGGTGACCGCGGTCCTCGTGGGCGCAGAACGCGGGCGTTACACTGCGGTTGACGTAGAGGCCAAGTGCCCAAACGACTCCTCATCCTGACGGTTGCATGCCTCGGGCTCGTGGCGGGAGCGACCGCGTCACCTGCGCGAGCGGCGGGCGCGCGCCCACTCGTGCTGGCGATGCGCCTCGACGCCGAGATCAACCCGGTCACCGCGAGCTTCGTCGAGGACACGATCAGCAAGGCCGAGAGCGACCACGCAGCGGCGCTCGTCATCCTGATGGACACCCCCGGGGGTGACTCGACCTCGATGAACAAGATCATCCAGGCCGAGCTCAACTCGAAGGTGCCGGTGATCGTGTACGTCGCCCCCGAGGGTGCGCGGGCGGCCTCCGCAGGGGCGTACATCACGCTGGCGTCCGACGTCGCGGCGATGGCCCCGACCACCCACATCGGCGCGGCGACGCCGATCGAGGCCAACGGCCAGAACGTCGGCTCCGACCTCGCCCGCAAGATCAAGCACGACGCCGTCGCCCAGATCGTGAGCCTCGCCCAGGGTCACGGCCGCAACGGGCGCCTGGCGCGGCTGATCGTGACCAACGCCAGTGAGTACACCGCCGCGCAGGCGCTGCACCAAAACCTGATCGAGCATGTTGCGCGCAGCCTGCCGGTGCTCCTCGACCAGATCAACGGGACCACCACCACGTACACCCAGAAACCGATCGTGCTGCACACGGCGAACGCCCGGATCGAGACGATCACCATGCCGTGGACGCTCGAGCTCCTGAACATCCTGATCGATCCGAACCTGCTCTACCTGCTGTTCCTGGCCGGCATCATCGGGATCGCGTACGAGGTGTTCCACCCGGGGGTGATCCTGCCCGGCACGCTCGGTGCCGTGTCGCTGGTCCTGGCCCTGTTCGGCTTCGAGGTCGTCTCGATCAACCTCGCCGGCGTCGTGCTGATGCTCTTCGGGGTGGCGCTCCTCGGCCTCGAGGCCTGGGTGAGCGCCCACGGCCTGATGGGCATCTCGGGGGTGATCGCGATCGGAGCCGGCGGGCTGATGCTGTTCCGCACGCCGGGAGCGGGGGTCGACCCATTCCTGGTGATCGGCATGAGCGTCGTCGCGGGCGGCCTGCTCGCGTTCGTGGCCACGAAGGTCGTCTCGGCCCGGCACCGCCCGGTCGTGATCGGATCGGGCGTGAAGGCGCTGCTCGGCCAAACCGCGATCGCGCGCACACGGCTGCAGCCGCGGGGACAGGTGTACCTACGCGGCGAGCTGTGGCAGGCTGAGGCGACCGAGGGCGATATCGCCCCCGGCAGCCAGGTGGTCGTCCGAGACGTCGCCGGCCTGATTCTCAAGGTCGCGCCCCTCGTCCCGCATCCAACCGAAGGAGTTCCCACGTGATCGTGCTCGTCTCGCTTGCCCCGCTCATCGTGCTGGCGGTGCTGTTCGCCTTCGCGATCGCCCTCCTGGCCAGCTCGGTGCGCGTCCTGCGCGAGTACCAACGCGGAGTGGTCTTCCGGCTCGGCCGACTGCTCGGCGACCCCAAGGGCCCGGGCCTCTTCCTGCTCATCCCCATCATCGACCGCATGGTCCAGGTCGATCTGCGGACGATCACGCTGGTCGTCCCCCCGCAGGAGGTGATCACGCGGGACAACGTGCCTGTGCGGGTCAACGCCGTGGCGTACTTCCGGGTTGTCAGCCCGACCGCGGCCATCGTCGAGGTGGCCGACTTCGGGAACGCCACGTCGCAGATCTCGCAGACGACGCTGCGAAGCGTGCTCGGCCAGCACACGCTGGACGAGCTCCTGTCCGAGCGCGACAAGATCAACCAGATCCTGCAGCAGATCATCGACGAGCAGACGGCGCCCTGGGGGATCAAGGTCAGCGTCGTCGAGGTGCAAGGACGTCGAGATCCCGTCCGGCATGCAGCGGGCGATGGCCCGCCAGGCCGAGGCCGAGCGCGAACGGCGGGCGAAGGTGATCGCGGCCGAGGGCGAGTTCCAGGCATCCGCGAAGCTGGCGGACGCCGCGGCGGTGATCGCCGAGCATCCGATCGCGCTCCAGCTGCGCTACCTGCAGACGCTGATCGAGATCTCGAGCACGAACAACGCGACGACGGTGCTCCCGATCCCGATCGACCTGCTGCACGCGCTCACGCACGTGGTCAAGCCGGCGAGGAGTAGCGGTTGGACATCCGTCGCAACCCCCTCACCGGGGTGCCGGTGGTGGTGGCGCCTGGCCGCTCGACCCGCCCCGGCGCCCTGGGCCGCACCACCCGTATCGCCGACGCCGCAACCTGCCCGTTCTGCGAGGGCCACGAGGCGATGACCCCGCCCGAGGTGCTCGCGCTCGGACGCGCCGGCGGCGACCCCGACACGCCCGGGCTGGACGGTGCGGGTCGTGCCCAACAAGTTCCCGGCGATCCCCGGCCAGGAGGTGGTCGTGCACGGCCCCGGGCACGTGACGGCCTTCGCCGAGCTGTCGCCGGGAGTGGTGACCACCGCACTCGAGGCCTGGAACGAGCGCCGCGACCACTTCACGCGAAGCGCGGACGGGCCCGCCTACCTGCTGGCGGCGATCAACGAGGGCCCGGCCGCCGGCGCGTCCCTCGACCACTCCCACTCCCAGCTCGTCCCGTTCGCCGAGATCCCGCCTGCGGTCGCGGCCGAGATGCCGGCCTTCGCCGCGTCGTGTGCGCTGTGCGCCGCGGCGGCGGGAGAGGGCGACCGCACGGTCCGACCTCGCCGGCGGCCTGCGCACGTTCGCCCCGGCCTGGGGCCGGTTCGCCTACGAGCTCTGGATCGTGCCCGAGCGAGCACACGGGTCAACCCGCCGACCCGGACGCGCTGGCCGCGGCGCTGCTCGACGCCACCCGGCGGCTGCGGGCGGTGCTCGGCGAGGAGCTCGCCTGGAACGCCGTCCTGCACGCCGCGCCGCTTCGCGGCGGCGATCCGTACCACTGGCACATCGAGATCTGGCCGCGGCTGACGGTGGCGGCATCCGTCGAGCTCGGCGCGGGCGTCTGGGTCAACATCGTCGACCCCGACGTCGCTGCGCGTGAGCTGCGTTCGGCCTCAGCCGCCTAGCTCGGCTCGATGTCCGGGCCGGTGTCCCCGTCGACGTCGACATCGTCGCCAGCGCCGGCGTCCGGGTCGACGTCCAGCGGAGCGTCGGGGTTCTCCGGATCCTCCGGCGACGGCTCGGTGACCCGGGCGATGCTCGAGACGGTGTCGTCGCCGCGCAGGTTCATCAGCCGCACGCCCTGCGTCGAGCGGCTCATCCGGGAGATGCCCTCGACCGCGGTGCGGATGATCGTGCCGTCGCGGCTGATGAACATCACCTCGTAGCCGTCGCGGACGATCATCGCGCCGGCCAGGCGGCCGCGCGCCTCGGTGTAGCGGATCGTCAGGACGCCCATCGTGCCGCGGCCCTTGGCCGGGTACTCGGACACGCGGGTGCGCTTGCCGAAGCCGTTCTCGGTCACGACCAGCAGGTCCTGGTCGTCGCGGGCGATCTCGACCGCGATCACCTCGTCGTCGCCCCGCAGCTTCATCCCGGCCACGCCCGTCGTGTCGCGGCCCATCGCGCGCACGTCGTGCTCCGAGAAGCGCACTGCCTTGCCGTTGCGCGACACCATCAGGACGTGGTCGTCGCCGTCGGTCAGCCGCACGCCGATCAGCTCGTCGCCCTCGCGCACCTTGAGGGCGATGATGCCGTCGGCGCGGAGGATGGTGTCGTAGGCCTTGAACTCGGTCTTCTTGACGATGCCCTTGCGGGTCGCGAACAGCAGGTACTTGCCCTCGCCGTAGTCACGCGTGTCGATCACGGCCCGCACCTTCTCGTCCTGCCGCAGCGGCAGCACGTTGACGAGCGCGCGGCCCTTCGACTGCCGGTTGCCCGTCGGCAGCTCGTGCACCTTGATCCGGTACACCTTGCCGACGGTCGTGAAGAACAGCAGGTAGTCGTGGGTCGAGGCGACGAACAGGTGCTCGATGTAGTCGTCCTCCTTGGTGTCCATGCCCATCACGCCGATCCCGCCGCGGCCCTGGACGCGGTAGGCGGAGAGCGCGAGCCGCTTGATGTAGCCGGAGCGCGTGATCGAGATGACCATGTCCTCCTCGGCGATCAGCTGCTCGAGGTCGATCTCGCCCTCGGCCGGCACGATCTCGGTGCGGCGCTCGTCGCCGAACTGGTCGCGGATCTCCTCGAGCTCCTCGCGGATCAGCGCCATCAGCCGGGCCTCGTCGGACAGGATCGCGTGCAGCTCGGCGATGCGCTCGAGCAGGTCGGCATGCTCGTCGGTGACCCGCTTGCGCTCGAGGCCCGTGAGCGCCCGCAGGCGCATGTCCAGGATCGCCTGGGCCTGGATCTCGGTCAGGCCGAACTGCTCCATCAGGCCCGCGCGGGCGATGTCGGCGTCGTCGGCCGCCCGGATCAGGGCGATGACCGCGTCGAGGTTGTCGAGCGCGATCAGGTAGCCCTCGAGCACGTGCGCGCGCCGCTCGGCGCGGTCGAGCTCGAACTTCGTGCGCCGGGTGATGACCTCTTTCTGGTGGCCGATGTAGTGCACCAGCACCTGGCGCAGCGAGAGGGTGCGCGGGATGCCGTCGACCAGCGCGACCATGTTGACGCCGAACGTGCTCTGAAGCGGCGTGTGCTTGAAGAGCTTGTTCAGCACGACCTTGGGGATGGCGTCGCGCTTCAGCTCGATCGTGAGCCGGGTGCCGCCGCGGTCGGAGTGGTTGTTGACGTCGGCGATCTCGGGGATCACCTTGTCGTTCACCAGGTCGGCGATCTTCTTGACCAGGCCCTCGTCGCCGTCGCGCTTGACCTGATAGGGCACCTCGGTGACGATCAGCGCCGTCCGGCCGCCCTTCAGCTCCTCGGTGTGCATCCGCGCCCGCATGACGACCCGTCCGCGGCCCGTCTCGTAGGCCTCCCGGATGCCCGCCATGCCCATGATGGTCGCCCCGGTCGGGAAGTCGGGCCCCTTGATGTGGGTCATCAGCTCGTCGACCCCGGCGTCGGGGTTGTCGATGAGGGCGATGCAGGCGTTGATCGTCTCGCCGCAGGTTGTGGGGCGGGATGTTGGTGGCCATGCCGACCGCGATCCCGGACGAGCCGTTCACGAGCAGGTTGGGGAAGCGCGCCGGCAGCACGGTCGGCTGGCGCTGGCGGCCGTCGTAGTTGGGCACGAAGTCGACGGTGTCTGCGTCGATGTCGCGCAGGAGCTCCACCGCAAGCCGGCTCAGCCGGCACTCGGTGTAGCGCATGGCGGCGGCGCCGTAGCCGTCCTGGTTGCCGAAGTTGCCCTGCCCGTCGACCAGCGGGTAGCGCAGCGAGAACCACTGCGCCATCCGCACCAGGGCGTCGTAGGCAGCCGTGTCGCCGTGCGGGTGGTACTTGCCGAGCACGTCTCCGACGACGCGCGAGCACTTCGAGTACGGCCGGCCGGGCTGCAGTCCCGGCCTCGTTCATCGAGTGCAGCACGCGCCGGTGCACCGGCTTCAGGCCGTCGCGGACGTCGGGGAGGGCGCGGCTCACGATCACGCTCATCGCGTAGTCGAGGTAGCTCGTGCGCATCTCCTCCGCGAGATCCTGCGGTTCGATCCGGCCGCCGCCGAGAGTGTCAATCGCCATTCGTCACACGCTCACTGGGTGTCAGATGTCCAGGAACTTCACGTCGCGGGCATTGCGCTCGATGAAATCGCGCCGGGGCTCGACCCGGTCGCCCATCAGCATCGTGAACATCGCGTCGGCCGCCGCGGCATCGTCGACCGACACCTTCTTCAGCACCCGGTTCTCGGGATTCATCGTCGTCTCCCACAGCTGGATCGGGTTCATCTCGCCGAGGCCCTTGAACCGCTGCAGGTTGAGGCCCTCCTTGGCCATGTCCAGGATCACCGGCCGGAGCGCCTCGAACGTGTGCACGGTCTCGGCGAGCTTGCCCATCTTCACGCTGAACGGCGGCGGGCCCGTGAGCTCGACCAGCCGCGCATGCGTGGCCTTCAGGCTGCGGTAGCCGTGGCTGCGGAAGAGCGCGACCGGGATCGTCGGCCGCGAGGGCGGCACCGGTCGTCTTCTCGATGATGCGCACGTGCAGCACGTCGTCGTCGACGCTCGGTGACCTCGACCCGGTGCGGCTCCTCCTCGGGCACCTGGGTGCGCATGTACGTCTCGAGATCGGCAACGGTCTCGATCGCGTGCTCGACCAGCCGGTGGTCCTTGACGTAGTCCACGGCGGTCGGGCCGAACTGCTCCTTGAGCTTCGAGCCCCAGCCCTCGTACTCCTTGACCGCACGCTGCAGCCGCTGCAGCCGCGACTCGGTCAGCCGGACCTGCTCGCCGTTGCGGTCGGTCACCTCGACCTTGCCCAGGCGCTCGCGCATGAGCCACTCCTCGAGCTGGAGCTCCTTCTCGAAGTAGCGGTCGTCGGAGCCGACCTTGAGCTTGTAGAGCGGCGGCTGGGCGATGTAGACGAAGCCGGCCTCGATCAGCTCCGGCATGTGCCGGAACAGGAAGGTCAGGATCAGCGTGCGGATGTGGGCGCCGTCGACGTCGGCATCGCAGGTGACGACCACCTTGTGGTAGCGGGCGCCGGCGATGTCGAACTCCTCGCCGATGCCGGTGCCGACGGCGGTGATCATCGCCTGGATCTCGTTGTTGGAGAGCACCTTGTTGATGCGGGCCTTCTCGACGTTGATGATCTTGCCGCGCAGGGGCAGGATGGCCTGGAAGCTGCGGTCGCGGGCCTCGACGGCGCTGCCGCCGGCGCTGTCGCCCTCGACCAGGTAGAGCTCTGCCGCGCTCGGGTCGGAGATCGAGCAGTCGGCCAGCTTTCCGGGCAGGCCGCCGCCGCCGAGGGCGGTCTTGCGCCGGATCAGCTCGCGGGCCTTGCGCGCCGCCTGGCGGGCGCGGCTGGCGGCGACCAGCTTGTTCACGATCGCGCGGGCCTCGTTGGGGTGCTCCTCGAGGTACTCCGAGAGCTTGGCGTTGCACGCCGTCTCGACGATCCCGCGGATCGACGGGTTGCCGAGCTTGGTCTTCGTCTGGCCCTCGAACTGCGGCTCGCGCAGCTTCACCGACACGATTGCGGCCAGGCCCTCGCGGCAGTCGTCACCCGTCAGCGCCTCCTCCTTCTCCTTCAGGAGGCCCTTGTTGCGGGCGTAGTCGTTGAGCGTCCGGGTGATCGACGCCTTGAACCCCGAAAGGTGCGTGCCGCCCTCGTGGGTGTTGATGTTGTTGGCGAACGAGTACGTCGACTCGACGTACGACGAGTTCCACTGCATCGCGACCTCGACCTCGCCGTCGGCGTTCTCGGTGTCGAAGTAGATGACGTCCTTGTGGATCGGAGCCTTCTCCTCGTTGACGTAGGCGATGAAATCGCGGATGCCGCCCTCGTACTGGAAGACGACCTTCTCGCCGCCCGCGCGCTCGTCGCTCAGCTCGATCAGGAGGCCGCGGGTCAGGAACGCCATCTCGCGCAGCCGCTGGGTCAGCGTCTCGAACGAGAAGTCGGTCTCCTCGAAGATCTCGCCGTCGGGCAGAAACGTGGTGGTCGTGCCCGTTTCCTTCGTCGCCTCGCCCTTCTCGAGCGGTGTCTGCGGCTCGCCGCGCTCGTAGCGCTGGCGCCACACATAGCCGTTGCGGCGCACCTCGAGCTCGAGCGACTCCGAAAGCGCGTTCACAACCGAGATGCCGACGCCGTGCAGGCCGCCGGAGACCTTGTAGCCGTCGCCGCCGAACTTCCCGCCGGCGTGCAGCGTGGTCATGACGACCTCGACAGCCGAAAGCCCACCCTCCGCCATCTCGTCGACGGGGATGCCGCGCCCGTTGTCGGTCACGGTCACACGGCCGTCGGGCGCAAGCACCACGGTGATGTGATCGCAATACCCCTGCAGGGCTTCGTCGACGCTGTTATCCACAACCTCGTAGACGAGATGGTGCAGACCGCGGGGCCCGGTCGAACCGATGTACATGCCCGGACGCAGGCGCACGGCCTCCAGGCCCTCGAGAACGGTGATGTCTTTGGCGTCGTAGCCAGATTCGGTCAAACGAAACCCGCTTGAATAGGCGGAAAAGGGACTGCTTGAAGTCTACCAGAGGGCGGGGTCGGATCCCCTTCGGAGAACGTCCCGAAACGGCCCAAAATCAGCTCAGAAGCGTGCGCGCGATCGCCCGCTCGAGGCTCGCTCGAAGCTCGTCCGAGGCGACGCCGGCCGTGATCCGGCGCGCCTGGTCGGCGGCGTCGGCGGCAACGGGCGCTCGCGGCACCGGCGCGGGCGGCTCCGGGGTCACCGGCAGCTCACCCACCTCGAAGCGCAGTCCCAGCTCCCGGCCCAGCTCGGCCGCCAGCCGGGCGCCGACCGTCGGCGCAAGCAGGGTCAGCTCCGACGACCAGGCCGCGCTCGAACACGCCACCACGAGCGTCTCGCCGCTCACCCGCACGGGCACGGCGTGGCGCGCGACCGCATCGCCGACCACCACCTGCCAGCACGCTCGCGCCGCCACCAGCACCGGATCCGGCTTCGGCGCACGGCGGCCGATCACACGGTCGGTGCTGATCCGCTCCAGATCCTTCACACCCGCACCGTACCCGCCTCGACGTGCACCACGGACGCCGGCCGCGCCTCCAGATCGGCCTCGTCGGTCGTGGTCACGATCGCCTGCTGAAACCGGCTCACGGCATCGAGGAGCAGCGAGCGGCGGGCGGCGTCGAACTCGCCGGTCACGTCGTCGAGGAGCAGCACCGGCTGCTCGCCGCGCTCCTCGGTCAGAAGATCGGCCTCGGCGAGGATGAGCGCCAGGAGCGCGCGCCGCTGCTCGCCCTGCGAGCCGAACCGGCGCAGCTCGCGGCCCGACTCGTTGAGCTCGAAGTCGTCGAGGTGCGGGCCGGCGCCCGTGGCGGCTCGCTCGATGTCGCGGCGGTGACGCTCGCGCAGAACTCCCGCGAGCGCATCGCCGGGGGTGTTCGACAACAACCGCAGCGGCGCGGGGCCGGGATCTCCGCCGAGCTGCTCGAGCCTGACGGCGAACGCCGGCGCGAGCAGCGCGCACAGGCGCTCGCGGGCTGCGATCAGCTCACTGCCGGCCCGTGCCGCGACGTCGTCCCAGCCCACCAGCGCCTCCTCGGCCCCGAAGCCGGCCCGCAGCCGGCGCAGCAGGTGATTTCGCTGCGCGAGGGCGCGGGCGTACGCGGCGGGCACCTCGGCCAGCGCCGGCCACAGCCGCACCAGCGCGCGGTCGAGATACGTGCGCCGCATCGCCGGTGCGCCCTGGACGAGCCGGATCCGGTCGGGCGTGAACACGAGCACCGCGAAGCGGCCGAGCAGGCCGGCGGCCGAGCGCTCGGCGACCCCGTCGACCGTGACCCGCTTCGGCTCGCCGGGTCTGAAAGCCGACCTCGACCCTGGCCGCGCCGGTCGCCAGCTCGGCCTCGAGCTCGACCCGCGTGAAGTCCTGGCCGAAGGCGATCATCTGCGCCTCGCCTGCGGTGCGCGGCGAGTACGCCAGCGCCCCGAAGTGGATCATCTCGACAAGGCTTGTCTTGCCGGCGCCGTTTGGCCCCACGATCCCCACCAGCCCGGGCGCAAAGCCGATCTCGACGCGCTCGTAGCAGCGGAAGTTGTGGCCACGCACTGCGGTGACCAGCACGGGCGGCTCAGGTCGAGAGCCTGATCGGCATGATCAGGTAGGAGAAGCTGCCGTCCTCGCCCTGGAGCAGGCCGGGGCGCAGCGGGCTGATCAGCTTGAGCCTGACCGTGTCCCCCTCGACACTCTCGATGCCGTCGCGGAGGAAGTCGGCGTTGAATCCGATCTCGAGGGGCTCACCGTGGAAGTCGACCGGCAGCGACTCGCGGGCCTCGCCGACGTCCTGCGTCTGCGCGCTGATCGTCAGCTTGCCCTGCTCGAAGGCGAGCCGCAGCGGCAGCGTCCGCTGCGCCATCAGCGACGTGCGCCGCACCACGTCCAAGAGCTCGTCGCGGGCCGCCGGGATCTCGTGCTCGAACGTCTGCGGCAGCAGCTGGCGGTAGTTCGGGAACTGGCCGTCGATGCGGCGCGCCGACAGCCACACGCCCTCCATGCCGAACAGGATCTGGTTCTCGCCGATCGCGACCTGGATGCTGTCGGCGTCCAGCGCCGCGGCAACCCGCGAGAGCTCGACCAGGGCCCGGGCCGGCACGATCGCCTGGGCGTCGCCGCCGGCTCCCGGCACCACCGCCTCCTTCACGCTCAGGCGGTAGCTGTCGGTGGCGGCCATGGTCACCCGGCCGTCGCCGAACTCCACCAGAATGCCCGTCAGCACAGGCCGCGACTCATCCCTCGAGGCCGCTCTGGCAACGTGGTTGATCGTCGCGACGAACGACTGCCGCTCGACCGCGAACGCGGGGCCCGAGGGATCCGGCAGGTGGGGGAAGTCCTCGGCGCCCTGGGCGTGCAGCGAGTACTCGCTCGGCCCGCACACGATCCGCACCGCGCCCGTCCCCGGTGTCTGCTCGATCGTGACCTCAGACTGCGGCAGCGCCCGGACGATCTCGAGCAGCAGCCGGCCCGGAAGCACGGTCGAACCGGCCTCCTGCACCTGCGCCGGCACCGGCACCCGCACCGAGAGCTCCATGTCGGTGGCGGCCAGTTCGACCGGCCCCCCGGACTCGGCCCGAAGCAGGATCCCGGACAGGATCTGGACAGTGGAGCGCTGCGACACGCCTCGCGCGGCGATCTGCAGACGTGCGAGGAGTTCATCCTGGGGACAGACGATTTTCATCGGGTGGTACAGACCTCCCGGTCTACGAGCTCTTCTAAGAATTGAATTTAAAAGAGGTTATAGGAGTAGGGGCTGGGGACGGTGGGGAAAAGGCCTTGCCGGCCGCACAGAGCCACGGATTGCGGGTGTGTCGGATTGGGGACGAGGTGTGACGACTTGTCCCGGTTTCCCCCCGTTCGGACATCCGGGACGCTCTCGGGAGGTACGCCCTGGGGGACCATCATGACAACCGCACAGGCTGTCCACAGTGAATTGGGGCAGTTGTTCACCGGGTGCGCTTGATCCGGGCGGTCAGTTCCTGGACCACGTTGAAGACTTCGCGATCCTCCCGGATGAGGTCACCGATGCGGCGCACGCCGTGCATCACGGTGGAGTGGTCGCGGCCGCCGAACTTGGCGCCGATCTTCGGCAGCGACTGGTCGGTCAGCTCCCGGCACAGGTACATGGCGATGTGACGGGGGTAGGCGATCGACTGCGGGCGCTTGTCGCCGCGCAGGTCGGCCTGGCTGAGCGAGAACCACTCGCAGACCGCGGTCTGCACCTGTTCGATGGTGATCGAGCGCGCGCTGCCGCCGGGAAACAGGTCCTTCAGCACCTCGTCGGCCACCGCGACCGAGATCGGCCGGCCCGTGAGCGACGCGTAGGCGATCACCCGCGTCAGCGATCCCTCGAGCTCGCGGATGTTGCTCGTGACCCGGTCGGCGATGAACGTGAGCACGTCGGTATCGGGGATGTCGATGCGGTCGGTGGCGACCTTCTTGCGCAGGATGGCGATGCGGGTCTCGAGATCCGGCGGCTGGATGTCGGTGATCAGGCCCCACTCGAAGCGCGATTTCAACCGGGCCTCGAGCGTCGCCAGCTCGCGCGGTTGCCGATCGGACGAGATGATGATCTGCTTGCCGGCTTCGTACAAACTGTTGAAGGTGTGGAAAAACTCCTCCTGGAGGGTGTCCTTGCCTTCAATGAACTGAATGTCGTCAACCAGCAGAACGTCGTACGTCCTATAGCGAATTTTGAATCCGGCGGTGTTTTTGTCCCGCAAAGCATCGACAAACTCATTCAGGACGGTCTCGGTCGTGACGTATCGCACACTCAGATGCGGATGTTGTTGGCTCACGTATTGACCGACCGCCTGCAGCAGGTGTGTTTTCCCCAGGCCTGTGGATCCGTAGATGAAGAGCGGGTTGTAGGCCTGTGCGGGGGATTCGGCCACCGCCAGGGCGGCTGCGTGGGCAAAACGGTTGCTCGGCCCGATCACGAACAGGTCGAACGTGTAGCGCGGGTTGAGCCCGGTGAGGGTCGGCGCGGGAGGCAGGTCAGAGCTCTCGTCGGCCGGTTCGGCCGCCGCGACGGGAGTCGTCGCCCTGGCGACCGCCTCGGAGACGGCGACTCGCAGCTCGAGCACGAGCTCCTGCTCTGCGGCCGCCGCGTTCAGGAGGCTGCCGAAGTGACCCTCGATCCAGGCCTTGGTGAACTCGTTGGGAACGCCAATGACCAGCCGCTCGCTGTCCTGCTCGAGCGGGGTTGCGGCGCCGAACCAGTTGGCAAACGTGCTGGCGTTGAGCGATTCACGCAGACGCATGGAGATGGTTTCCCAGGTCTGGGTCGCGGCGGCCGGCTCGGAGGTCATGAGCGGCGAGTCTACGCTGTGGCCGACCACGCGGCAAGGCGGTACGGCGGCGGGGCCGAAGCCAAAAACTACGCATTTTGCAGGTATTTCATAGATACCCCCAGGTCTGTCCACAGCTGTGGACAGATTCCACACGTGTCGTCCGGAGGAGTGAAAAGCGGCCGTTTGCGCGCAGTTTGGTGTCCGTTTGGGTCACCGGCCGGCGACACGATTTCCACAGTGCGATCGCGGACGGTTTCTGGACGGCGGGCGATCCGAGGTGCTGCTTTATACTGCCGGGCACCCCATGAAGCGCACCTATCAGCCCAACACCCGCAAGCGTGCCAAGACGCACGGATTCCGGAAGCGCATGAGTACGCGTGCGGGCCGGGCCGTGCTCAAGCGGCGGCGGGCACGCGGCCGGAAGCGCCTGTCCGCATAGCCATTCCGTGACTTCCGACGCACCGTCCCCGTCGAACCGGCGCGGCCGCCTGTCTCGCGCCGCGGAGTTCGACGCGGTCACGCACCTCGGCAGCGCTGTCGGAGGCAGGTACCTGACGCTCCGCTATCGCGCCCGGGAGGACGGCGGTGAGGCTCGCATCGGCTACGCCGTGCCCCGGCGGGTCGGCAATGCCGTCGAGCGAAACAGCGTCAAACGGCGCCTGCGCGAGGCGATGGCGCGACACGCCGCCAGCCTCGCCCCTGCCACCGACTACGTGGTGATCGCACGGCCCGGCATCGCCGGCACGGCCGATGCTCGCGGCTTCGACTGGTTGTGCGACCAGGTCGCAGAGCTCCTGCGGTCTGCGGAGACGGCGCGATGATCTCGCGCCTCCTGATCGTGCTGGTGCGGGTCGCTCGTCTCGCACTCACGCCGTTCGTCGCCATGACGTCGATCACACCCCGGGTGTGCAAGTACGAGCCCACGTGTTCGCACTACGCCGAGCAGGCCATCCGCGCGCATGGCCCGGTGCGGGGCATGCTGATGGCCGCCTGGCGGGTGCTGCGCTGCAATCCGTGGTCGCGGGGCGGGTACGACCCGGTGGCGCGGCCGTGATGATCTTTCACGACATCATCATCTGGACGCAGATCGAGAACGCGCTGGTCTGGCTGCTCAACCACTACCACAACGCGCTCGGCTCGTGGGGGTGGGCGATCGTCCTGCTGACGTTCACCATCCGGCTTGCGATGGTGCCGCTGACGCTGAAGCAGTTCCGGTCGATGGCGGCGATGCAGATCGTCCAGCCGAAGGTAAAACAGCTGCAAAACCGGTATAAAGGCAAGACCGGCCGGGATGACCGCCAGAAGATGCAGCAGGAGTTGATGGAGCTCTACAAGGAGCACAACGTCAACCCGTTCGGCTCGTGTCTGCCGCTGCTGATCCAGGCACCCGTGTTCATTGCCCTGAACGCCGTGCTCCGCTACCACATCCACCCGCACGGCGACCAGGGCTTCCTCGGGATCTCCGACATCTTCGCCAAGCTGAATCAGCTCGGGACGCTTCCCGAGTACATCCTGATCGCGCTCTACGTCGGCTCGATGCTCGCTTCGACGCTGCTGTTCTCGTTCGTGACCGATCGCCAGCAGAAGTACATGCTGGCCGCCATGCCGATCATTTTCGTGCCCTTCGTCCTCAACTTCAGCACCGGTGTGATGATCTACTGGATCACGTCGAACTTCTGGACGCTCGGCCAGCAGGGCATGATCAAGCGCACAATGGGCCACCGCTTCCCCCAGGCGCCGGCCAAGGGCGGCGCGGGCACCGGGGGCAGCAAGGGCGGCGACAAGGGCAGCAAGGGCGGCGGCTCCGGGGGCGATAAGGGCGGCGGCAAGCCCGCCGGCGAGCCCAGCAGCGCTCCGCGGCCACAGCGCGGCGGCGGCCGGCGGCCGTCTCAGCAGGCGGGCCGCCGATCGAGTCAGCGCCGGGGCGGCCGCAAGCGGTGACCGAGCCGGCCGTGCGGGTCGAGGCCACCGGCGAGACGGTGGGTGAGGCGCGGTGGGCGGCGCTGCACGAGCTCGAGCGGCGCTATCCCGGGCTCGATCGCGAACAGATCGAGTTCGTTGTGCTGTCCGAGGGTCAGCGCGGCCTGCTGGGGGTCGGGTACGAGCCCGCCCGGGTCATCGCCGCGCTTGCGATCGAGCCCACGCAGCGCCGGCGCCGGCGCACGCGGCGTCCGAGTCGCCTCTGGCCCCGCCGCGTGAGGACGACTCCGTGGCGGCCGCCCTCGTGCGTGAGCTGCTCACGCAGGTCGTGTTGGGCCTGGGTCTCGACGCCGACGTCGAGATCGAGGAGGCCGAGGGCCGCGTCACAGGGGTCGTCTCGGGCGCCGACCTGGGGCTGTTGATCGGCCGCCACGGCCAGACGATCGATGCGATTCAGTACCTCGCAAACGCGATGCTTCACCGCAGGAAGGCCGATCCGGTCGAGGTGGTCATCGACGCCGAGGGCTACCGCGAGCGCCGGAAACGGGTCCTGTGTGCCGTCGCCGACCGCGCTGCGGCCGAGGCCCGCCGCGACGGCGAGCCGGTCGCACTGGAGCCGATGACGTCTGTCGAGCGCAAGATCGTGCATCTGCACCTGAAGGAGATCGCCGGTGTGGGCACCACCAGCGAGGGCGTCGAGCCCAACCGGCACGTGGTCGTCCTTCCGGGCGACGATCCGGCCGAGGTGTAAAACGTGAAACACCCCGATCCGGCGCTCCGCGCCTATCGCGACCTGCTCGTTGCCGAGCCGGTCTCGGTCACATCAGTGCGCGACCCCGATGCGGCGTGGGACCTCCATGTGACGGACGCGCTCTCGGCCCTCGACCTGGTGTTGCGGCTCGAACCCGCCACGGTCGTCGACGTCGGTTCGGGCGGGGGCAGCCCCGGCCTCCCCATCGCAATCGCGACCGGCATCGATGTCACGCTCCTCGAGGCGTCGGCCGCCAAGTGCGACTTCCTGCGCCGCACGGCCGCGGCGCTCGGCCTGCGGTGCCCGGTCGTCCACGAACGGTCGGAGGACTTCGCCCGCGGTGATGGCCGCGAAGGCTTCGATCTGGCTCTGGCGCGGGCCCTGGCGCCGCCTGCGGCGGCCGCTGAGCTGTGCCTCCCGCTCGTCCGCACGGGCGGCCACGTCCTGCTCTGGACGGCTGACACCGATGTCACAGCGCTCGAGCGCGTCGCCACCGAGGTCGGCGGGGCGGTCGCCGAGACGGCCGCCGTGCGGCCGAACCGCCATCTCATCCTGCTGGCGAAGTGCGCTCCCACGCCCGATCGGTTTCCGCGCCGACCGGGAATGGCCACCAAGCGTCCGCTCGGACAGGTACGATCTCGCACATGAGCGGACGCGTCTATGCCCTCGCAAACCAGAAGGGCGGCGTCGGCAAGACGACGACGGCCATCAACATGGCCGCATGCGTTGCCGAAGCGGGCACGCCGGTGCTGCTCATCGATCTCGATCCGCAGTCCAATGCGACGACTGGACTCGGATTTCGGCCCGAGCAGCTGAGTGCAAGCACCTATGACCTGCTGCACGGCCGGCCCCTCGACGAGGTGGTCGTCGAGACCAGCGGTGCCGAACCTCTGGCTCGTCCCGTCGCACCCGGATCTGGCGGCAGCCCAGGTCGAGCTCCCCACGCTCTCCGAGCACGGGACGCTTCTGCGCGACCTCCTGGTCGGCACCGAGGAGCGTTTCCCCTATGTGTTCGTCGACTGCCCGCCGTCGCTCGGCCTCCTGACGGTGAACGCCCTCGCGGCTGCAAACCGGCTGATCGTGCCCGTCCAGTGCGAGTACTACGCGCTCGAGGGCCTCGCCCAGCTGCTTCAGAGCATCGAGCTCGTACGCACACGGATCAACCCGCGCCTCGGCATCACCGGCGTCCTGCTCACGATGTACGACGCCCGCACTCGCCTTGCGAGCGACGTCGCCAGCGAGGTGCGCACCCATTTCGGGCCGCTCGTGTTCGACACCGTCGTGCCCCGCAGCATCCGCCTCGCCGAGGCCCCCAGCCACGGTCTGCCGATCACCACCTACGACGCGTCCTCCGCCGGCGCCGACGCCTACTACCGTGCGGCGCTCGAGGTGGTCGAACGTGGCTGAGTCGAGCCGTCCCACGCGGCCTCGGCAGGGGCCTGGCGGCGCTCGTCGCCGAGTTCCCCACCGACCACGTGGCCATGGTCGAGCTCGAGATCACCCAGGTGCGGCCCAACCCGCGCCAGCCGCGGCGCGTGTTCGACAACGACGCGATCGAGCGCCTGGCCGAATCCGTGCGGGCCGACGGCGTCGTCCAGCCCATCATCGTGCGCGATGCCGGCGACGGCTACGAGATCGTCGCCGGGGAGCGGCGCTGGCGGGCGGCCCAGCTGGCCGGGCTGCGCACGATCCCGTCGCTCGTACGGACGGCGGACGAGCGCGAGCTCCTGATCCTGGCTCTTGCCGAGAACGTCGCCCGCGAAGACCTGAATGCCGTCGAGCAGGCCCGGGCGTACGCCGTGCTCGCCGACGAGCTCGATCTGAGCCAGACCGAGATCGCCCGCCGGGTGGGCAAGAGCCGGCCCGCGGTCGCCAACACCATGCGGCTCCTGGAGCTGCCCGACGCGGTGCTCGACCTCATCTCGGCCGGGACGCTCTCGGAGGGCCACGGCCGCGCGGTGCTGCAGGCCTCCGGGCAGGACGAGCGGGTGGCACTGGCCAGGACGGCGGTTGCGCGGGGCTGGTCGGTGCGCGATCTCGAGGTCGCCGCCAAGCGCGCCGGTCGCCCGAAGCCCGCCCCCAAACGCACTCCGGGGGCGATGGACGACGAACTCACGCATCTCGTCGTCGACGCCGCCTGGCAGTCGCTTTCCCTGCGCGCAGGCGTCCGCCGCGGCCCGCGTGGCGGACGGGTCGAGATCCACTTCACGACGCCCGCCGAACTCGGCCGATTGTGGATCAGCTACGCGCCGAACGCGTCTCCTGGGCCGACTGAGCGCGCCACGGCCGTCGCATTGCGAGCATCGTCGTGCGTCCTTGCACTGCTCGGCCCTGACACGCTCAGAGGTGGCGTGTTGGGCGTTAGCCGGTGGTATTCTGCCGTCCCCCGGGCGATTAGCTCAGTCGGTTAGAGCGCCGCTCTGATAAGGCGGAGGTCCCTGGTTCGAATCCAGGATCGCCCACTGGCAGCCTCGGCGGACACCAAGACGCGCTGTGCCTGGGTCCCCGCGGGGACCCGCTCTACGTCGCCTACCACGACGACGAATGGGGTGTTCCCTCGCACGACGACCGGCACCTGTTCGAGATGCTCGTGCTCGAGGGCGCGCAGTCCGGTCTCTCCTGGTCGACCATCCTGCACAGGCGGGCGGGGTACCGGCGCGCGTTCGCCGGCTTCGACCCCGACGACGGTCGCCCGGTTCACCGCCGCCGACGTTGACCGGCTCGTCTCCGACCCGGGCATCGTCCGCCACCGCGGCAAGATCGAGTCGGCCGTCCAGAACGCCAAGGCCGTCCTGGCGGTGCGAGAGCTCCACGGCAGCCTGGACGCGTACCTGTGGGGGCTCGTTCCCGGCGCGCCCGCTCCGCGGCGGCCGGCGCGCGACGGGCGAGATCCCGGCCGAGACACCCGAGTCGCGGGCGCTCAGCAAGGAGCTGAAACGACAGGGCTTCCGGTTCCTCGGAGCCACAACCTGCTACGCATTCATGCAGGCCGTCGGCATGGTGAACGACCATGTCGCCGAGTGCTTCCGGTACGAGCTCGGCGGGGCGTGACGGGCCCTTCGGGTGGCCTCGAGGGTGCTGGGTATACTGGTTAGGGATGCAGGAAATGAGCATCTACGGGGTGTCCTTCGACATGGTCGGCAAGCAGCCCATCGTGCTGCTCCGGACGCTCGACGGCAGCAAGTTCCTGCCCATCTGGATCGGCCACCCCGAGGCCGCCGCGATTCTGATGAAACTGCAGGGCACGCCCACCCCGCGGCCGATGACGCACGACCTCGTCACCGACATGCTGGGCGAGCTGAATGCGAGGGTCGAGAAGATCGCCGTCACCGAGTTGCGCGACAACACGTTTTACGCCTGCATCACCCTCCGGATCGACGGGTCCGAGATCGAGATCGACTCCCGCCCGTCCGACGCGCTCGCTCTGGCCGTGCGAGCCGATGCCAAGATCTTCGTCGCCGACCAGGTGATCGACGATTCGGCGATCGAGTTCGGGCAGGAGCCCGAGGAGGCCGGCGAGGTGGTCGAGGAGTTCAAGAAGTTCCTCGAGAACGTCTCCCCCGAGGACTTCGCCAACTGAGATGGTTGATTCCACGTCTCCGCGCGCCTGGACGTGCATCGGTGGTGGGTTGGTGGTTGGTGGTGGGGCAGCGGCTGCGAACCGTCGCCTCGCTACGTCCTCGGTCGCGCCCATACGCTCAACCGGTATGAACGCAACCATCTGCTGATGGAGCTTTACTCCGAGACGGTGACCGTGCACGCGGCGGAGGGGATGGCCGATGGGTTCTTCGCCCGGCCCGTCGCGGGCGGCCCGCATCCGGCGGTGCTGCTCTACATGGATGCGTACGGCATTCGCCCCGCGCTCGAGGCGCACGCGCGGCGGCTCGCGTCCCACGGCTACTCCGTTTTCGTGCCCAACGTCTTCTACCGTCACGGCCTCTCGCCGGTGATCGAGAACATCGAGCAGCTCATCGGTGGATCCGACCGCGCGGCGTTGTTCGCGCAGCTTGGCCCGATGATGCAGGCGCTCACGCCCGAGGCCACGATCGCCGATTCTCAGGCGTGGCTGGCGTTCCTCCGCGACCGCGACGACGTGCGTGAAGGGCCGATCGGCACGGTCGGCTACTGCATGGGCGGGCGCCTTAGCCCTGCGCATGGCGGGGGAGTTCGCCGATGCCGTCGCTGCTGCGGCCAGCTTCCACGGCGGGAACCTCGCCACGGGCGAGGATGACAGCCCGCACCTGTCCGCTGTGCGCGCGGCCGCAGAGCTCTATATCGGCCATGCGGACAACGATGGGTCGATGGATCCGGAGCAGATGGGGCGCCTGGCCCGGGCCCTCGGGGACGCCCACGTGCGGCACACCACAGAGCTGTACGTGGGGGCGAAGCATGGGTGGACACAGACCGACACGCCCGCCTATGACGAGCCCTCGGCGGAGCGTCACTGGATGCGCCTTCTCGAGCTCTTCGAGCGCGTTCTCTAATCCAGCGCAGCGGCCATCCGTGCCAGTTCGCGGCCGATCACCAGCCGCTGGATCTCGGCGGTGCCGTCGACCACCTGCAGCATCTTCGCGAGGGTGATCAGCCGGGGCAGTGGCGTGTCCTCGAGCCACCCGTAGGCTCCCAGCACCTCGCTGCATGCGATGGCGGCCCGCAGGGCCGCATCGGGGCAAAACCGCTTTGCATGCGCGACGGCCGCCGGGCCGGCGGGCGTCCCCAGGAGACCCGCGGCCCGGGCGTAGAGCAGCCGGCCGGCCTCGAGGTCTGTCAGCACGTCTGCCAGCATGAAGCGGATGGTGTCGAGGGCGAGCAGCGGTCCCCCAAACGCGTGCCGGTCGCGGGCGTGCCGGAGAGCGAGGTCGAGCGCTTCTGCGTGCAGGCCGCACGCGATTGCGGCGATGTCGCATCGGGCGACGTCGATCGCGGCAAGGGCGGCGCGCATCCCGCTACCCGGCGGCGCGATCAGCGTCGCCGGTGCGTCTTCGAGCAGCATTTCGCCGATCGGCAGGAACGCCGCCGCCGCTTTCCGGTAGAGGCGCGGGAAGGTCACCCCCGGCGCGGCCGCCTCGACCGCCAGGAGCGCGATGTCCGCATGCCCCGGCGCCGTCTCCGGTCTTGCAGACGACGAGGAACAGGTCGGCCTCCCCGGCGAGCGAGACCCATGCCTTGCGCCCGCTCACGCGCCAGCCGCCGCCGTCGGGGCGGCGCGCGAGCGTCGTGATTGCGGTCGCGTCGGAGCCCGCCTGTGGCTCGGTCAGCGAGAAACCGCCGAGCGCGCGGCCGGCGGCCAGGTCGGCACCCCAGCGCGTTCGCAGTGCATCGTCGTTACAGCCGGCGATCGCGGCCGCGACGGCGTTGTGCATCGAGAGCGAGAACGCCAGTGCCGCATCGCCCCGGCCGAGCTCCTCGAACACCTCCATCCCCGCGGCGAAGCCGAGCTCGGCCCCGCCGACCGCAAGGGGGCAGAAGAGCCCCGTGAGCCCCGAGCCCGCCACCGCCTCGCGCGGGTACGCGCCGTCCCGCTCCCAGCCGGCCACCGCCGGCCTGACCAGGTCGCGCACGAACGCCGCTGCGGTGGCTCGCATCGGTCGCGATCATACCGGCGCGGTTTGCCGGTCCCGCCCCGCCCCGCCTAGACTGAGAGCCCGCCCTGACGACCGGAGGCTTGGCAATGCAACACAACGGCAATGGCGCCCAGTGGTTCGCCGAACGATCGATCCGGGGGGTGGGCGACGATGGCGCGGCCGAGGTCGTCACCATCTGGATCGAGCGCAAGCCCGGGGCGCTGTGGGCGGTCGGCCGAGCGGTCGATCTCGCCCAGCGGGCCGATGGGCTGGTGCGGGCCGACGACTATGTGTTCGAGGGCTACGAGATGGGCGATGCAGTGGCCGCTGCGAACGCCGCCGTCGAGTCCGACCTCGACGTGTCCGCCGAGGAGGGCAAGCCGCAGCAGGTCGAGCGGTTCACCGATACGGAGCTGCTCGTTCCGCTCGAGCGCTGGTTTTTCGGTCGCGCGCGCGCGAGTTTGAGGTCCGACAAAAGCGAGGTTTTGTCACTCGCAATACGGTTAAGCCCGCTCTGGCGCTGGTCTTGGTACCCGGTGTTGGGAGCAGTCCACCGGAGCCCACCCCTGTGGCGTGGGGCGGGGACAGTCCCCGGGCGGTCGCGAAACCGTCAACCCGAACGGCTCCCCTAAAGCCAGGTACCACGTCCGCGTTAGGGTTGGCTAAACCGAGGTTTCAGACGTCGCAACACGATTGCGCGGCTCTGTGGGTGGAATTTCGCCACCCAGAATTCGCAGCTTCGGCGTGCCCACCGGCAGCGCGCCCGCAGCTCCGGCGGTCCGCTCAAGCGTTTCGAGCGCCCGGATGCCGTCGTCGCCAAGGTCAACCGTGTGGTCGTTCACGTACAGCTTGACATACGGCCAGATCACGTCCTCGCCCAGCTCCTGCGCGTACCGGCGGATGGTGACGAGCACCTCGTCGGGGTTCGCCCAGGCGTAGGCGATCGAGTCGCGCAGCACCGCCGCGAACGCGTTCTGCGACATCGTCGGGCAGCGTCAGCCGGGCGAGAATCCCGCCCAGTGGCAGCGGCGCCCGCGCCAGCCGCTCGAACGAGTCGCCAAGGTCCTCGATCAGGTGCAGGCCGTCGCGGCGGTACGTGAGCCGGCCCTCGTGGATCAGGACGCCGAGGTCGGCATCGCCGCGCCGCAGTGCGGGCCCGATGTCGGAGAACACCGCGTGGCCGATCTCGCCCTCGCCCGGGTGCAGCGACCGGTAGAGGAGCGTCGCCGTCGTCGTCGGCCCGGGACAGAGGACGCGCGCGCTCGGGGCCCGGCCGGACGTTCGGCCGCGCGGCGACCACCAGCGGGCCGACGCCGAAGCCGAGCGCGGCCCCCGCGCGCACCACGCCGTAGCTGCCGGCGAGCAGCAAGCGCGGCGTAGAAGCTGGCCTTGGACACGTCGTAGCGGCCCGCGAAGAGGCCGTCGTTCAGCTGCTGCACGTCGAGCAGCTCCGGCTCGAACTCGAGCCCGCGCAGGTCGATGCGGCGCTCGAGGATGGCGTGAAACGCGAAGGTGTCGTTCGGGCACGTGGACAGGCCGAGCCGCAGCTTCATCGCACGGCCCCGTTCACCATCGCGCCCGCCTGGCCGAGGGCGTCGGCCATCCGCCAACCCGCTCGGTCGCGGTCGCCGGCGGCGTTGGAGAAGCCGCGGACGATGGTGAGGCCGACGCCGAACAACCCGGCGGCAACCGCGACCGCATAGCCCTCCATCTCCTCGCCGGCCGCGGCCGGGTGGCGGGCCTTGCGCGCGGCGGCCTCCTGCTCGGACCCGGCCGCGGTCGTGACCGACAGCAGCTCGTCGCCGTCACCCAGGTCGATCGCGTCGGACTCGGCAAACCCCAGTGCGGCGGCCGAGCGATGGCCTTCGCCCGAGCCGGCGCCGATGCCGTCGCACCGGATGGAGCCGGCGATCATGGCCGAGCCGACCGGGTGGCGGTCGGTGTCGTATGTCCCCGCCGCACCCACCAGAACGACGCCGTCGGCGGCCGCGGCCTGATGGGCCGCGATCGCGTGCGCCGCGCCCGCGCCCGCTGCGGCGAGCCCGAATCCGCACACCACCACCTGGCCCGGGGCCCCATCCGGGAACAGGAGGTCGGACTCGAGCGCCGTCGGCACCAGGATCAGCATCCCTAGACGATCTCGACCATACGCTGGATCGCCCCCCGGGCCCGGTCTGCGACCTCGGGATCGACCGTCACGACGTGGCGCATGTCGCGCAGCGCGTCGCGCAGCTTCGGCAGCGTGATCATCTTCATGTAGCGGCACACCGCCCGCTCGGACATGGCGTAGAAGCGCTTGTCGGGAGCCTCGCGGCTCAGCCTGTGCAGGATGCCGGTCTCGGTCGCGACCACGAAGTCGCGCTTGGGCGAGCGGGTGGCGTGCCGGACCATGCCCTCGGTCGAGAGCACCTGCGTGCGCCGGCCGATCGCCTCGTCCTCCGATGCCGCGTACATGCACTGGCTGGCGCAGCCGCACTCGGGGTGGATCAGGAGGTCGGCCGACGGATGCGCGTCCAGCATCCGGGTGACGTCGTCGGTGCGGATGCCGGCATGGACGTGGCACTCGCCGGGCCACACCTTCATCTTGCGGCCTGTGACGCGCTCGAGGTAGGCGCCGAGGAACATGTCGGGCAGAAACAGGATGTCGCGGTCGGCCGGCACGGCCTCGATCACCGCGCGCGCGTTGCCGGAGGTGCAGCAGTAGTCCGAGAGCGCCTTCACCTCGGCGGTCGTGTTCACGTAGCTGACGACGACGGCGCCGGGGTTTTCGGCCTTCCAGGCTCGCAGCTGGTCGGCGTCGATCGTCGCGGCCAGCGAACAGCCGGCATCGAGGTCGGGGATCAGCACCGTCCGCGACGGCGAGAGGATCGCGGCTGTCTCGGCCATGAAGTGGACGCCGCAGAAGGCGATCACGTCGGCCTCGGTACCGGCGGCCGCCTGCGACAGCCCGAGCGAGTCGCCCACCAGGTCGGCGACGTCCTGCACCTCGGGCAGCTGATAGTTGTGGGCGAGGATGACGGCGTTGCGCTCGGCCGCGAGCGCGCGCACCTGGTCGTGCAGGCTCGAGATCTCGTTCGGGGTCAGCGTGGGCACGTATGCACCTCCAGCGAGATGTCGAGCGCGCGCACCGAGTGGGTGAGCGCACCGATGGAGATCGCGTCGACGCCGGTCTCTGCGATCGGGCGCACGGTCTCGAGCGTGACGCCCCCCGATGCTTCGAGCCGGATCGCGCCGCCGGCGCGCGCGACGGCGGCGCGAAGGGTGGGGACGCTCATGTTGTCGAGCAGGACGCTGTCGGCGCCCGCGGCGGTGGCTTCGTCGAGCTGCTCGAGCGTGTCGGCCTCGGCCTGCACGTGCAGGTGTGGATACGCAGCCCGGGCGGCGAGGACGGCCTCGCCGACGCCGGCACCGAGAGCGACGTGGTTGTCCTTGATCAGGATCGCGTCGGCGAGATCCGCGCGATGGTTCGTGCCGCCTCCGCAGGCGACCGCGAGCTTGTCGAGCCGCCGCAGCCCCGGCGCGGTCTTGCGCGTGTCGAGGATCTCGACGCCGGTGCCCTCGACCGCTGTGACGTACCGGCGGGTGGCGGTGGCGATGCCCGAGAGCCGCTGGAGCAGATTGAGCGCGGTGCGTTCGGCGGTCAGGATCGCGCGGGCCGAGCCCTCGATCCGGGCGATCGTGCATGGCGCCTCCGCAACGCTCTCGCCCTCGCCGACGAGCACCTCCATCGCGGCAGCCGGATCGAGCCGGCGCACGACCTCGTGGGCCACCGCCAGGCCGCACACGACTCCCGGCTCACGCATGACGACGTCGGCGAGCGCCGTCAGCTCGGCCGGGACGGTCGCCTCGGTCGTGGGGTCGCCGTGGCCGGCGTCCTCCGCCAGGGCAGCATCGATCACACTGTGGAGTGAAGCGGTGGACACTCGCTGCTCCTGGCCTGCGTGGGGTCGGTCTGGGGGAAGTCTCGGCGAAGGTGGGCGCCGCGGCTCTCGGTGCGCCGTGAGGCTGCCGTGGCGATCAGCTCAGCGACGAGCATCGGGTTGGAGCGCGGCTGCTCGCCGATCCAGGCCCGCAGGCGTGAGAGCCCGTCGTCGTCGCGCACCGGCCCCGCGTCCTGCCACATACGCCGGCGCAGCTCCGGCAGCGGCGCTCGCCCCAGCGGCCGGTCGGGCGGTGGTCCAGCCTCGGCCCTGGCGTCCGCGCGCGCCAGTCCACAGTCGACGGCGCGGCGCGAGAACACGAAGCATTCGAGCAGTGAGTTGGACGCAAGCCGGTTGGCCCCGTGAACCCCGGTCGACGCACATTCGCCGCCGGCGAAGAGGCCGGCGACCGACGTCGCGCCCTCGAGGTCGGTGGCGATGCCGCCCATCAGATAGTGCGCGGCGGGTGCCACGGGCACGGGGTCGGCGCACAGGTCGAAACCGGCCTGGGCGGCGCCGGCGGCGAGATTTCCGAACCGCTGCAGCACACGCTCGCGGTCGAGGTGACGCAGGCTGAGGTACGCGGTGCCGCCCCGCTCGAGCAGCGCCAGAATCGACTTGGTGACGACATCGCGCGGGAGCGAGCTCGGCGTCAGGGTGAACGCCGGTCATGAAGCGGTGGCCGAAGCCGTCCACGAGCTGCGCTCCCTCTCCGCGGACAGCTTCGGAGATCAGAAACGCCCGCCCGCCGCCGGCCAGCGCTGTCGGGTGAAACTGGACGAATTCCATGTCGCGCACGACGGCGCCGGCCCGATGTGCGAGGGCGATCCCGTCGCCGATCGCCCCGGACGGGTTGGTCGTGCGGGCGAAGAGGGCGCAGGCGCCTCCGGTTGCGAGCAGGCGTCATGCGGGCGCGGACGAGGCGAAGCTCGTCGTGCCCGAGCAGCCACGCGCCGGCGCAACCGTCGTCGCCGCCCGGCCAGGGCGATGGCGGCGGTGTGCTCGAGCACCTCGATCCGCGGCTCTGCGGCGACGCGGGCGATCAAGGCCTTGGCGATGGCGGCGCCGGTGGCGGCGCCTCCCGCATGCAGGATTCGGCGGCGGCTGTGGCCGCCCTCGCGCCCGAGCTGGTGCCGCCCGGCGGCGTCGCGATCGAACCGCACACCCATCCGCTCGAGGTCGGCGATGCGGCCCGGCCCCTCCTCGGCGAGCGTCCGCACGGCATCCCGATCGCACAGGCCGCGCCCGACCTCCATGGTGTCGGCGGCATGGAGCTCGAAGCCATCGTCGGCGCCAACCGCCGCCGCCACCCCGCCCTGGGCGAGGTAGGAGTTGGATGCCCGCAGTGAGCCCTTGGTCGCGAGCGTCACGGCCGCTCCCTGCCCGGCCGCATGCAACGCCGCATAGAGCCCGGCGAGGCCGGCGCCCAGCACGAGCACATCGGTGCGGACGGTGACGGTTGAGCCCATCGGCGGCAATATTAGCTCAAGTGACTAAAACTCGTCGGGAATGGCGGCGCGGCACCGTTCGTTAGAGAAGAGACATGCTCCTCATGGCTGATACGCTCGAGAGGATGGCCCCCAACGATCCGCCCCCCGGTGTCGTCCAGGCGTCCGAGGTCCGAGACCGCTCCGGATTCGAGGAGGAGGCGCTCCTTCACGCTGAGCACCTCTACCGGATCGCCCTGCGGCTCACCGGCAGCCGCCAGGCTGCCGAGGATCTGGTGCAGGAGACCTATCTGCGGGCGTTCCGTGCGTGGCGCAGCTACCGGCCCGGCACGAACCTGGCCGCATGGCTCGCGACGATCATGCGCAACGCCAATCTCGACGAGCTGCGCCGTCAGAGCCGACGGCCTGTGCAGGAGCCGCTCGACGACGACGGCGACTACTACCTGTACAACCGTCTGGCGGCCGCCGGGCCCCAGCCCCAGGACGAGGTGATCGCCCGCCTGTCCGGCAACGCGATCGTCTCGGCGCTCGGCGATCTCCCGCCCAATTTCCGCGAGGTGGTCGTGCTCGTCGACGTCGGCGACTTCACCTATGCCGATGCTGCGGGCATCCTCGGCATCCCCATCGGCACCGTCATGTCGCGGCTCTACCGCGGGCGGCGCCTGCTCAAGCGCGCGCTCGCCGACCAGGCCGGGGAGGGGGAGGCGGCATGAGCGTGGATCCGTGCCGTGGGGCCGAGAGCATGATGCAGCCGTACATCGACCGGGTCCTCACCGAGGTCGAGGCGGCACGCATCGACGCTCACCTGCGCGATTGCAGCTACTGCAGCGACCGGTATGTGTTCGAGCGCAGCCTGCGCTCGGCGGTCAAGGAGTGCTGCTGCGAGGAGCCTGTTCCGGCCGGCTTCGTCGAGCGGCTGCGGCGGCGCTGCTCGGATCAGGCGTAGTCGACGTCGCCCGGCGGCGTCAGGTCGCTGCAATCGACCGGCTCTGCGTCCAGGCCCCGCACCGGCCGGTCGCCCCGGCGCGGGATCTCACTCCAGCGGCTGCGGGGGATCAGCACCGGGTGCAGGCGTCCGGTCCCGTAGTCGGCCGCCAGGATGCGCCGGTCACCGGGTTGAGCCGCGGCCGCCATCCGGGCCACCGCCCGCGGGTCGAGGTTGGGCCCGTCGCCGAGCACCACGAGTGCCCAGCCGGCCTCGTCCGGGAGCGCGGCGAGGCCGGCGTGCAGCGACGCCGCCTGGCCGGCGCCCCAGTCGTCGCACACGACCGGCTCGGCGCCGTGCAAATCGACGCGCTCGAGGATCGTCCCCGCCCGCGCGCCCAGCACCACGACCCGAAGCTCCGGCCCCGCCCGCGCGAGCGTCTCGAGCACGCCCTCCAGCATCGGCCGGCCGTCGACGGAGTGCAGCTGCTTGAGCCCGCCGAATCGGCGGCCCTCACCCGCCGCCAGGACGACCGCCGCGATCACACGTCGAGGACCAGGGCGTCTGCGATCTGGAGCAGCCGGATTGCCGCTCGCGTCGGCTCGCGCGCCGCATCCTCGTCCTCGACCTGGAGCGCCTCCGACCACAGCACCTGGACGGCCTCGAGCAGCTCGGCCACGTCGCCCAGATCGCCCGGCCCGTCCGTGTCGCAGGCACGCAGTGCCAGTCCGAGCGCGCCCGGCCGGTCGCCCATTCGCGACCACATCATCGTCTGGGTCATCACCAGGTAGTCGTGGATGCGCAGCCGCTGCAGCGGCGCGCAGCGCTCGCGGGTGAAGAGCGGCGGGCTCAGCGACTCCGCGGGCTCGCCGCGCGCGGCCCGCTCGGCGTTGCCCCAGAACATCGCTCGCGTCTGCGCCTCGGTCGCGCCCGCGCGGCGTAGCGCGAGTGACAGCGCGAGCTGGGACGTCCCGGGCATCCCGTAGGGCAGGTCGCTCGCAAACACGACCTGCTCCGGCGACGCCGAGGCGAGCAGCGTGCGCAGGTCGGTCGAGCTCCAGACGGAGGTGTCGTAGAGGACGTTGGGATGGTCGTTCAGCGTGCGGGCGATGTGCTCGAGGTCGGCGATCGCGCCGTGGGCCAGGATCAGCTGGGCCTCGCTGTGGCGCTCGACCAGGTTGCGCAGGTCGTCGGCGATCGCGGGCAGGCCGCGGCCGGCGTGGATCAGGATCGGCACCCGCCGCTCGGCCGCGATCTGGAACACCGGGTTCAGGGCGGCCTCGCCGAAGTCGAACGCCTGGGCGCGGGGATGCAGCTTGATCCCGCGGGCGCCGGCGTCGAGGCAGCGCTCGGCCTCGGCGATCGGGCTCCTCGGTCAGGTCGAGCCGGCAGAACGGCACGATCGCGCCGCCCGATTCCGCCGCCCACCGCATGACGCGGTCGTTCGGGACGCGATAGGCCGGGGCGCCGGTCGGGGTCGTTGAGCGGGAACGAGAATGCCCGCTCCACCCCCTGGGCGCGCATCGTCTCGAGCAGCTCCTCGACCGTGAGCGTGAAGCCGTCCTCGTCGACCCCGAGGTGGGTGTGGGCGTCCCATACGCGCAGCCCCGGCGGGCGCAGGCCGGTCGTGCGATCGATGTGCCGGCGGAGCAGATCGTCAAAGCGGTTGGGCACGCGCGAACGCTACCAGCGCCAGCGCCGAAGTGCTACCTTGCGCCGGTGCCGCCCGCTCGCCTGATGTACGCCGACTCGATCCGCGACGCCGATCTCTATCTGGCGACCGGAATCAGCGTGATCGATCCGTTCACCTACGTCGAGACCGACGGCAAGCGCGTGATCGTGACGAGCGAGCTCGAGGCCGACGCCGCTCGGCGCAAGTCGAGCGCCACCGAGGTGTGGATCGAGTCCGACTTCGGCCGCCGGGAGCTGATCAAGCAGGGGATGCATCCCCACGACTCAGGCCTCGAGGTCGTCCGCCGCGTGCTGGAGCGGCTCGAGCTGACCGAGGTCGCTGTGCCGCCGTCGTTTCCGGTCGATCTGGCCGACTATCTGCGCGAGCACGCGATCACGGTGACCGCCGATCGCGCAGGCTACGAGATGCGCCGGCGCGTCAAGGACGAGCGCGCACTCGACGGGATCAGGATTGCGCAGCGGGCGACCGAGGCCGCGTTCGTGCGCGTCAAGGAGATGCTGGGAGCCTCGACGCCCGGCGCCGACGGCCTGATGCTGGACGGCGAGCCGCTCACGTGCGAGCGGGTGACGGCCGGGATCGAGGACGTCCTGCGCGCACACGGCTGCGAGGGCGAGCCGCCGCTTGTCGGCGCCGGGCCGACGGGCGCGAACGTCCACGAGCACGGATCGGGCCAGATCCAGCCCCACGAGTCGATCATCGTCGACATCTTCCCCCGCCACGCGGCCAGCCGCTTCTTCGCGGACATGACCCGCACCTTCTGCGTCGGCGAGGCGCCCGATCAGCTGCGGCACATGCATGCCACCGTCCTCGAGGCGGTCAAGCGCAGCACCGAGCGGATCGCCGCGGGGGTCAACGGCGCCGTGGTCTGGGAGGCCGCGTGCGACGCGATCGAGGCCGGCGGCTACCGCACGACCCGCGGCCTCGCCGACGGCGAGACGCTCGATGAGGACTTCTTCCACGGCCTCGGCCACGGCGTCGGCATCGAGGTGCACGAGTCGCCCAACCTGGGCCTCGCCGGCGACGACCTGGTGGTCGGCGACGTCGTCACGATCGAGCCCGGCGTCTATCGGAAGGGCTTCGGCGGCGTGCGGCTGGAGGATCTGGCGGTTGTCCGGGACGGCGGCTGTGAGGTCCTGACGGATTTCCCGTACGACCTCGAGATCCACCCGTAAGAGCTTCTAGCCGTCGTAGGTGACGATCCCGTCGACGCGGGGGTGGGCGCTCACCCGTCGCACCCATGCGTCGAGCCGGGGATGGTCACCGTCAAGGGCCAGGTTCTGGGCAAGGATGTGGTGGAAGCGCTCCTCGTCTGAGGGCTCGATCCAAAGGCCGTACTTGAGGAACGGAAAGGCCGCGCAGTCGGCCGCCGTCAGCGAGTCCGACATCAGGTAGTCGCGGCCGTCCAGCATCGCCTCGAAGACGTCCAGCGTCGCCCGCAACTCGTGCTCGAGAGCCGCGATGCGGATGTGGTCGGGGGCCGCGTTCGCGAGCTCGGCATCGATTGCGTTTGGCGGTCCCTTCCAGACGCGGTCGAACCACTCGACGAAGACCCGTACCTCGGCCCGGCGCGCGGGCTCCGCCGGGAAGAGCGGCGGGTCGGGGAAGCGGCGCTCGAGGTGCTCGATGATGCGGCTCGAGTCGACGACCACGAAGCCGTCGTCATCCAGCGCCGGCACGAGGTCCTGACCGCTGGCCTCGCGGATCGCCGACCGGTCGGCCGGATCCGACATGATCACGTCCGCGGCGAGGCCCTTGTGCCCCAGGGCCAGTGCCACCCGCTCGACGTTGGTCGAGTACGGGATGGCGTAGAGATGCAGCCCGGTGGTCAAATTGCCAGCAGCTCGAGGAAGCGGGCGTCGTCGTCGAACGGCCCGACCAGCCCGAAGTTGAGTCCCTCGTTTCGGATCACCTCGCCCGCCAGCCGCTGGATGTCGGCGGCGGTCACGGCCTCGATGCCGTCCAGGATCTGCTCGGGCTCGGCGAGGCCGTTCTCGAGCGTCTCGCGGCGCAGGCCGAACGTGAGCAGGCCGCGGGGATCCTCGAGCTGGAGCACGATGCGGCCCTTGAGGTAGTTCTTCGTCCGTCGCAGCTCGACCTCGTCGACGGGCTCGCGCGTGAGCTTCCCGAACTCGCGCACGATGGTCTGCACGGCGAGGTCGATGCGCTTGATGTCGACGCCTGACTGGGAGAACAACGTGCCCGCGTCGTCGTAGGACTGGTGGTGGCAGAAGACGTAGTACGCCAGGCCCAGCCGCTCGCGCACCTCGGTGAAGAGCCGCGACGACATGCCGCCGCCCAGGATCGCCCCGAGCACCTGCATCACGTACCGGTCGGAGTGGGTGGTGGGGATGCCGCGAACGCCGAGCCGGAGATGGGCCTGGTCTGAGTCGCGTGTGTCGATCAGCACGCGCGGCCCGTCCTGCTCGACCCGTGTCGGCGCCGCCGAGCCGGTGTCGCGGTCGTCCAGATGCCCGAACTGGCTCTCGACCTCGCCGAGGAAGCCGCCGTTCACCGCGCCCGCTGCACCGACCACGATCCTGCGGGGCGCGTACCACGAGTCGAGGTAGTCCAGGAACGTCTGGCGGCCGGCGGCGCGGATCGTCTCCTTGGAGCCGAGGATGTCCCAGCCGAGCGGCTGGTCGCCGAAGAGGAGGTGGTCGTAGACGCTGTCGACGTGGTCGCGAGGCGTGTCGACGTACATGTTCAGCTCCTCGATGATCACGCCCTTTTCGCGCTCCACCTCCTCGGGCTCGAACTTCGAGTTCAGAAGCTGGTCGGCCAGGACGTCCAAAGCGAGCGTCCGATGCTCGGCCGCACACTTGATGTAGTAGCCGGTGTACTCCTTGCTGGTGAAGGCGTTGAACTCACCGCCGATCCCGTCCACCTCGGCCGAGATGTCCTTGGCGGTCGGGCGGCGCTCGGTGCCCTTGAAGAACATGTGCTCGGCGAAGTGCGCGATGCCGTTCGTGGCGGGAGTCTCGTAGCGGCTGCCGGCCGCGATCATCACCATCACGGCGACGGATTTGGCGGCGGGCATGGGTGCGGTCACCACGCGCAGGCCGTTTGGGAGGACTGTCTTTTCGAACATGCCGCGTATCGTATTGTGCTGGACGATGCGTGCGACAGCACTCCAGCGAACCGGGGTGCTGTGGGGGGCTCCGGCGACGCTGATCGCGATGATCTCAGTGCAGTCGGGAGCCGCGCTGGCTCCGTGCACGCGGGCCAGACGCCCCCCTGGAGCGAGCTGCGACTCCGCGGTCAAGCGCCCACGACCCCGGCCGGTATCGTAGGTCTCCGTGCGCATCCTGGTCGCCCGCTGCGAGATCGCCTATCACGGTCGTGCCACCACGCGGCTGGGCGCCGGCGACCGGGTGATCCTCTTCAAGGACGACGGCTCGCTCTGCGTTCACGCCGAGAAGGGCTACAAGCCGCTCAACTACATGCCCGGGCCGACCAGCCTGAGCGAGGACGGCGACGTCATCCGCGTCCACCGCGCCGCCTCCGGCGAGACGCTGGTGATCCTTGTGGAGGCGGTGCTGCACGATGTCGTCCACGAGCTTGACGACGAAGCCGTCCTCGAGCGCGACGGCGCCGAGCGGCAGATGCACGTCCTCTTGGAACAGGCTCCGGATCTGATCGAGCCGGGCCTGCTTGTGATCTCACGCGAGCGGTTCACCGATGTCGGTCCTGTCGACCTGTTCTGCCGCGATTCGGGCGGCCGCACGGTGGTGGTCGAGGTCAAGCGCGTGCGCGCGGTTGCCGCCCACGTCGAGCAGCTGACCCGCTACTGCGAGCGGGTCGACCTCGATCCGGCCCACGCCCCCTGCCGCGGCATCCTGGTCGCACCGGAGATCGCCCCCCAGGCCCGGGTCATGTGCCAGGCCCGCGGCTTCGACTTCGTCGCCGTTGACTACGACGTTCTGAGGGGCGAGGTCGCACCGGAGCTCACCCTGTTCGAATAAGGAGGACACCGCATGCCGTACATCGATCTCAGCGCATTTCCCACCACCCAGACGGCCTTCGGCCGGTGGCAGCCGCTGAACGCGCCGCTCGGCCTGGGCGCCTTCGGGATCAATGCAATCGAGTGCGACCCCGGCGAGGCCATCGACACGACTCACGACGAGACCGACACCGGCCAGCACGAGGCCTACATCGTCGTCGCCGGCCGGGCCGAGTTCCGCATCGGCCTCGACATCTACGACGCGGTGCCCGGGACCGTGGTCGCGGCCCCCGACCCGGCGGCGACGCGCTCGTTCCGGCCGCTCGAGCCGGGCACGCGCATCATCTGCATCGGCGCGGCTCCAATCGAGGGGGCGCCGGCGTTCGGAGAGTGGATCGGGTAGTCCCCCGCCTAGACTGGTCCCATGCCGATCTGCCCCGCCTGCGGCGAGGAGAACCCGCCCCGGTTCCGCCTGTGCGGGTTCTGTGGCACCCCCCTCGAGGTGCGGGCGCCGGTCGAGGTGCGAAAGACGGTCACGATCCTCTTCAGCGACGTGGCGGGCTCGACCAGCCTGGGCGAGCGGCTCGATCCCGAGTCGCTGCGCGAGGTCATGGGCCGCTATTTCGACGTCATGCGCTCGTCCATCGAGCGGCACGGAGGCATCGTCGAGAAGTACATCGGCGACGCCGTCATGGCGGTCTTCGGGCTGCCCCAGGCGCACGAGGACGACGCTCTGCGCGCCGTGCGGGCAGCCGTCGACATGCGCACGGGCCTCGACCAACTGAACGCCGAGCTCCAGCGCGACTACGGCGTCACCATGGCGAATCGCACCGGGGTCAACACCGGCGAGGTGGTCACCGACGAGGCCGCCGGCAACCAGCGGCTCGCGACGGGCGACGCCGTCAACGTGGCCGCTCGGCTGGAGCAGGCCGCCCCGGCCATGGAGACTCTTCTCGGTGCGCTCACGCAGACGCTCGTGAGCGACCGGGTCGAGGTGGAGGCGGTCGAACCACTGGAGCTGAAGGGGAAGGCCGAGCGCGTGCCGGCGTTCCGGCTGGTCGCGCTGGTGAATCGAGATTCCACAAGCTCATCCCCGCTGGTCGGCCGCGACGACGACCTCGAGCTTCTGCGCGCGCAGGTCGGCGCTGCCGCCGCCACGGGAACGGGCAGGCTCGTGATGGTGCTCGGCGAGGCCGGGGTGGGCAAATCGCGGCTCCTGCGCGAGTTCACGGCGGGGCTCGGGGGTTCGGCCCGGGTGGTGCACGGGCGCTGCCTACCCTACGGCGAGGGGATCACGTTCTGGCCGTTGGCGGAGGCGGTGCGCTCGGCTGCGGCGATTGCCGAGGACGACCACGTCGACGCCGCCCGGGCCAAGGTCCTCGCCCTCGCCGGCGACGACGTGGACGTGTCCGACCGGGTGGCGTCCGCCATCGGGCTCATCCCCGCGGTCTACGCGGTCGAAGAGACGTTCTGGGGTGTGCGGCGCCTGTTCGAGATCCTGGCTGCCGACCGGCCCCTCGTTGTCGTGATGGAGGATCTGCACTGGGCCGAGCCGACTCTGCTCGAGCTGATCGACAACGTGGTCGAGCGGGTGGGGCGCCCATGCGTGTTGGTCTGCACCGCCCGGCCCGAGCTGCTCGACCGGCCCGACGCCCCGGTCGAGGGCGACGGCCGCGTCCAGATCGCGCTTGACCGCCTGGGGGCCGGCGATGCCACCGCGATGGCCGAGCGGCTGCTCGCGGGCCGTCCGGTGGACGCGGCCACCCTCGACCGGATCGTGGTCGCATCCGACGGCAACCCCCTGTTCATGGAGCAGATGGCCGCGATGCTCGACGACGCCGACCCCGTCGCCGACTTCGACGTTCCCCCGACGATCCTGGCGCTGCTGGCGGCCCGTCTCGACCGGCTCGCTCAACCCGAGCGGGCCGTCCTCGAACCGGCATCGGTGGCGGGCCTCGCGTTCCCGTCGGCGGCGGTCGTCGAGCTCACGGACGAGTCGATGCGCGCCGGCGTGCCCGACCGGCTCGTGGCTGTCGAGCGGCGCCGGTTCATCCGCTCGCACCCGGCGATCATGGGCGACGACAACACCTACGAGTTCGAGCACATCCTGGTCCGCGACGCGGTCTACCGGAGGCTGCTCAAGCGCACTCGGTCACAGCTGCACGAGCGGTTCGCGGCGTGGGCCGATCGCGTGAACGGCGACCGCGCGGCCGAGTTCGCCGAGATCACCGCCTACCACCTCGAGCAGGCGCATCGCTATCTGGCAGAGCTCGGGCCGCTGGACGACCACGGCCGCACGCTCGGGCGGCGCGCCGCTGAGCGGCTGGCCGGCGCCGGCCAACGCGCCTTCTACCGCGGCGACATGCATGCTGCGGCCGGCCTGCTCGGGCGCGCGGTCGACCTCATGCCCGAGTACGACCCCGACCGTCTCGGGCTCCTGCCCGACCTCGGCGAGGCCCTGATGGACCTCGGCGAGTTCGCCCGCGCCGAGGAGGTGCTCGTCGGCGCCCTCGCCGCCGCCGATGCGATCGGCGACCACCGGCTCGCGGCCGAGGCCAACCTCGGCCGTCTGCTCGTGCAGCTGTACGGCGAGGAGGGTGCATGGGGGGAGCGCGCGTTGGGCGAGGCCGAGCACGCTCGGCGGGTGTTCGAGCTCGTGGGCGACAACCAGGGCCTCGCAAAGGCCTGGCGCATCATTGGCTCGGTGCACGCGACCGCCCTCCGCTACAGCCATGCGGCCGATGCCGTTCAGCGAGCGATCGAGTGCTCCCGGCTTGCGGGGGACAGGCGGCAGGAGCGGAGAAATGCGGGCGCCTTGACGATGGCGTGCGTCTACGGCCCGATGCCGGTGGCGGCCGCGATCGAGCGTTGCGATGAGATCAGAGCGATCGCCGCCGGCGACCGCCGAACCGAGGGGCTCGCACTGTGCGCGCTCGCGCAGCTCGAGGCGATGCGGGGGAACTTCTCCGAGGCCCGTGAGATGTACACGACCGCGCGTGCCGTGCTGACCGAGATCGGCGGTGGCGTGCTCGGGGCGTCCACGGCGCTCGATTCGAGCACGGTCGAGCTCCTGGCCGGCGACCCCGTTGCGGCGGAGCGCCACCTCGCGCGCGACACCGACCTCCTCGAGCGGATGGGCGAGCGCTATCTGCTCTCGACGATGGCGGCCCTGCTGGCGCAGGCCCTGATCGCCCAGGGGAGGTACGACGAGGCCGCCGCGGCCTGCGATCGGGCGGAGGCCGCAGCGGCCGACGACGACGTCGAGTCGCAGGTGCTCGTCCGCAGCGTCCGCGCACTCCTTTACCTGGACGCGGGGCGGATCGAGGCGGCGGGCGCCACCATCGCTGCCGCGATCGAGCTGCTCGATGGGGTCGAGGCGCCGACGATCGTCGCCGACGCCGCCGTCGTCAGCGCCCGCGTCGCGGCTGCACGGGGAGACGTCGCGGCCGCCGACCGCGAGCTGGCGGCGGCGGCGGCGCTCTACCGCCAGAAAGGAAGCGTCGTGTCCGAGGCGCGGGTCACCGAGCTGCGGGCCGCGCTCGGCCTGGAGCCGGTCGACGCCTGATCAGGTGCGCCAGCGGCCGTTCGTGGTCGAGAGGACGTCGATCTCGACCGTGAACTGACCCTTGTGACAGTGCTTCGGCCTGATGATCTTCCGTGCCGATACGCAGGTGGCCGGCGATGCGACGCCGGATCCGCCCGTGCAGTTCGGCACCGCGACGCCGTCGTGGAACATCGGCAGCTTCTTCACATCGTCGGCGTCGAAATGCTTCCCGAGCTCGCTCGAGTCGAGCAGGAAGCTGAGGTGGAGGGGATCGGTCGCTGAGAAGGCCGGGGCCGCGACGGTGACGACGGAGATCTGTCCAACGCACTTCGCGCCGGAGCCGCAGGCGTCGGTGGGGCTCGCGGCGTTGACCTCGGCCACGGACGTTGCCGCCCCGGTGGACGTCGCCGGGACGCCGACCGAGGTCGACTGCGGGTTGGCGGCGCTGGTGGTCGAGCCGGTGCTGACCGTGTCGCCGCTCGGCAGGACATACTCCGAGATCGCGTTCGGCGACGGTGCCTGCACGGCGATCGTCGTGGTCGCCTGGACGGTCAGGTCGTCGTCGTCGTGGTCGCCGTCGCTCGTCGTCCATGTGACCGACGAGCCGACCGAGCCTGGTGAGGAGGGCACGCTCATGATCACGGTCGCCGAGACGGTCGCCCCCGCGGCGAGCGTGCCGAACTGACACGTCGCATCGCCTGCGGAGGTGGTGCACGAGGCTGTGGTGACGACGCTCAGAATGCTGAATCCAGCCGGCGCGGGAGCCTCGAGCACGGCATTCGCGAGCCGCTTGGATGTCCCGTTCGTGAACGTCGTCTGGTACGCGACCGTTCCGCCGGCTGTCACCGGGCTCGGCATGCCGGTCAGCGTCGCGGACGCCGTACCGCCGGTATGGGCCGACGCCGACGACGCGCCCAGCAGGACGGCCAGAAGCACCAGGAGCGGCGGCAGGCGGCCCACGCCAGGAAGTGTCGCAGAAACGGTGAAGTCGTGTCAAACCGCCGTGTCGTTTCGGGGTGGTAGCGTGACCGACATGTCGCGTTCTCGGCGATGGCTCGTACCCGGCGTCCTGCTGCTCGTGGCCCTTGTGCTGCTCGTGGTGGGCGTGGCCGAGTGGCAGATGAAATCGAGCGCCGGCCGCTGCCCGGTCAGCGCACGCTGCGTCTTGCGGTCTCACCGCCATCATCCGCTGCGCGCGGAGCTTCTGTGGGCGTGTGCGGCGCTGGTTGCGATCATCGCCGCGGAGGCCGCTCTGTGGCAGCGGCGGCGCGGGAGCGGGCTGTAACTAGCGCAGGCCGGCCACCGCTTCGAGGAACCGGTCGATCTCCCCGGCGGTGTTGTAGTGCACCGCGCCCACCCGCACCGCTCCGCCGGACCCTTCGAGGCCGAGCCGCTGCATGAGCTCGAGGGCGTAGTAGTTGCCGTCCCAGACGAAGATGCCCTGCTCCCCGAGTGCCGCCGACACCTCCGCCGGCGAATGACCCCTGACGTTGAAGGCCGCCGTGGGAACGCGCCGGTCAAGGGCGGTCGTCCCGTACACGGTCACGCCCGCGATGCCGGTGAGCCCCTCGAGCAACTGCATGGACAGGCCGCGCTCGTACGCGGCCACGGCATCCATGCCCAGGGAGCGCAGGTATCTCACCGCAGCCGCGGTGCCGGCGATGCCCTCGAGGTTGACGGTGCCCGTCTCCCACGAATGGGGCGGGTCGTCCGGAGCCGGCCGCACCTTGTAGGGGCGGTGGCGCTCGAGCAACTCGGCGCGGCCGAACAGGACGCCGACGTGCGGGCCGAAGAACTTGTAGGCCGAGCAGACCAGGAAATCGCACCCGATGGCGGCCACGTCGATCTGGCCGTGAGGCGCGAAGTGGACCGCATCCACGTAGGAGAGTGCACCCGCGTCGCGGCAGAGCGCGCACAGGGCGGCGACGTCGTTGACCGTGCCGGCGCCGTTCGATGCCCAGCCGAACGCCGCCACCCGGGTGCGATCGGTGAGCAGTGCGGCAAACGCGTCGGGGTCGACGACGCAGATCTCCGGGTCGATCGCGACCTGGCGCACGGTCGCGCCTCGATCCTCGGCGGCGAGCAGCCACGGCGCCACGTTGGCGTCGTGGTCAAGCCCGGTCACCAGTACCTCGTCGCCCGGGCCGAGGTCGCGGAAGAGCGTCCGCGAGGCGTGCATCGTGAGCGTCGTCATGTTGGCTCCGAAGACGATCTCGCCGGACTGGGCGCCCAGGAACGCCGCGGTCTGCGCCCGGGCATCTTCGAGGATCTCCCCGGACGCGACCGAGGTCACGAACGGGCCGCCGAGGTTGGCGTTCGCATCGCGGTAGTAGCCGGCGACCGCGTCGTAGACGGATTGGTGCACCTGGGTGCCGCCGGGGTTGTCGAGGAAGGTGCGGCCGTCGCGCAGCGACGGAAACCCTGACCGGATCCGATCGGGGTGAAGCGGGGTTGCGATCTCGTTCATGGTGCGGAGTCTACGATGCCGCGCATGAGGCTTGTCATCCTTGGCGGCGGCCCGGCAGGATACGCCGCCGCAACCACCGCGGCCCACCTGGGCGCCGAGGTCACCCTGGTCGAGGACATGTCGCTCGGCGGAAACTGCACCATGACGGACGCGATTCCGTCGAAGACGCTGCTCACGACCGCCGATGCGATGCTCGAGGTGGCCCGCGCTGAGGAGGTCGGGCTCGACTTCTCGCACGGCCTGCCGTCGGTCAACATGCGCCGGACGCTGGCCCGCTCGCGCGCCGTCGCGCTGCATCAGAGCCGCGGCGTCCGCGAGCGCATGGACGGCGTGAACGTCCGCGTGCTGCCGGGCCGCGGCCACGTCACAGGGCCGAACGAGCTGGTCGCAAACGTCGACGGCCGCGACCACACGATCGAGTTCGACGCGCTGCTGGTGTGCACCGGCGCCTCGCCGTTCGTGCCGCCGTTCGCCACGCCCGACGGCCATCGCGTGCTGACGACGCGGCAGGTGTTCGATCTGCGCGACCTGCCCGAGCATCTCGTGGTGCTCGGGGCCGGCCCGACCGGGTGCGAGTTCGCAGACTTCTTCTCGCGCTGCGGGGCGCGGGTGACGCTCGTGTCGGCGCGCGATCAGCTCTTGCCGAACGACGACCCCGACCTGGCGGAGGTGCTTGAGGAGGTGTTCCTGCGTCGCGGCCTGGACGTGATCAAGAACGGCCGGGCGGCGGCCGTGGACTGCGAGGACGCGACGCAGGTGCGGCTCGTGCTCGAGGACGGCCGCGATCTGACCTGCTCGCACCTCCTCCTCTGCATCGGCATGCGCCCGAACACCTCGGGGCTCGGCCTGGACGCAGCGGGCGTCGAGATCGCCGAGCGGGGCACGCTGCCCGCCGACGAGTTCTGCCGCACGAACGTCCCCCACATCTACGCCTGCGGCGATGTCACCGGCCAGATCATGCTCGCCAACACCGCCTCGCTGCACGGTCGCACGGCCGCTCTGCACGCGCTCGGCGTGTCCGTCGACCCGGTCGCCTACTCGGGCGTCGCCTGGTGCGTGTTCACCCGGCCCGAGATCGCCAAGGCGGGCATCTCCGAGCGGCAGGCGCGCCTCGAGGGGATCAGCGTCCGCGTGACCAAGCACCTCGTGCGGGCCAATCCGCGGGCGGTGATGGAGGGTGAGACGGACGGCATGATCAAGCTCCTCTCCGACCCCGACGACGGCACCATCCTGGGCGGCGCCATGGTCGGCCTGCGCGCGTCCGAGGTGATCACGGCGGTCGCCCTGGCGGTGCACGCCCGTCTGTCGGTGCAGATGCTGGCCGAGACGGCGGCGGTCAACCCGTCGATGTCCGAGAGCCTGCAGCGGGCCGCCGAGAAGGCGGCCGAGGGGATGCTCGGCATCTCGCGGGTCACGCTCGCCGGTTAGAGCTCGATCGTCCAGCCGGGCGCGGCGATCTCGATCGGGCCGGAGTACTCCGCTGCCGCCATGGCGAGCACCCGCTCGGCGCCGTTCTCGGCCGGGACGTGGGTCAGCAAGAGGCGGTCGACGCCGGCCCGGGCCGCCTCGCGGCCGGCCTCGGCGGCGTCCATGTGCCCGCGCTCGCCCGAGTCGGAGGAGGCGTCGCTCAGGGAGGCCTCGCACACGAACAGGTTGGCGCCGTGGGCGAAACGGGCGAGCCGCTCGGTCGGTGCGGTGTCCGCCGAGTACGCGATGGTGGCGTCGGGCGCGTCGATCTTGATCGAGTAGCAGGTGGTGTAGTGGCGGGTCGGCGCAAACGAGAGCCGCAGGTCGCCGACGCGCAGGTCGGCCTGGGGGTCGAACTCCTGGATGTCCCACGCCGCCTCGAACGTCTCGACCGATCCGTCCCACACGGCGGCCACCGTGTCGAGCACGTTGCGGCCGCCCGGCGGCAGGTGCAGCGTGGCGTGCGGCCGGTCGCTCCACGATCCGAACCGGTGTGCGTAGTGCAGCGGCACCAGGTCGAACCAGTGGTCGGCGTGGAAGTGGCTGATGACGATGTCGGTCAGCGGCCCGGGATCGTGGGCGCGCAGCTCCGTCGCGATGCCCGAGCCGCAGTCGACCAGCATCCGTACGTGGTCGGTCTCGACCAGGTACCCGCTGGCCGCCTGACCGGGATTCGGCCACGCCGGGCTTCCCCCGAGGACGGTGAACCGCAGCACGTGTCGCTCAGATGCCCATCGCGTGGTAGCCCGAATCCACGTACAGGGTCGTGCCGGTGACCATTGCCGACATCGGGCTGCACAGGTACAGCGCAGCCTGGCCGACGTCGGTCGTCTGGATGTTCTGGCGCAGCGGCGTGCGCTGCTCGATGATCTCCTCCATGTCCTTGAAGCCGGCGATGCCGGCCGATGCCAGCGTCCGCACGGGTCCCGCCGAGATGGCGTTCACCCGGATCTTGTTCTCCCCGAGCTCGTAGGCCAGGTAGCGCACTCCGCACTCGAGCGCCGCCTTCGCGCTGGCCATGATGTTGTAGCCCGGGAATGCGCGCTCGCTGGCCATGTAGGTCATGGTCACGATCGAGCCGCCGCCGCGTTCGGCCATGAGCGGCTCGGCCCGTCGCGCCATCGCGATCAATGAGTAGGCCGACACGTCGTGGGCGACGCGGAAGGCCTCGCGGGACGTGTTGACGAAGCGGTCGGTGAACGTCTCCTGCGGGGCGTAGGCGATCGAGTGCACCATGATGTCGATGCCTCCGGCCGCCGCCGCTGCCGCGAACGCCCGGTCGATGCTCCCGTCGTCGGAGACGTCGCACTCGATCACGTCCTCCGACCCCACCTCGGCGGCGAGCTTTCGCACCGAGCCCTCCAGGCGCTCGCCCTGGTAGGTGAATGCGAGCTCGGCGCCGGCGCCGTGCAGCGCCTGCGCGATCGCCCATGCGATCGAGCGCTTGTTGGCCACGCCGGCAACCAATGCGCGCTTGCCGTCCAGCATGCCTGCCGTCACATCACCCTCCCGGAGTCAACGGATTGCCAGACTAGATGGTTCACCGGGCGTCCGCCACCAGCGCGAGCACGCCCGGGTCCTCCAGCGACGAGGTGTCGCCCACGTCGTCGCCCAGCGCGACCGCCCGCACCGCCCGGCGGACGATCTTGGCCGAGCGCGTCTTGGGAAGCGCCGTCACGAACGCGATCCGGGCCGGCGCGAAGGCCTTGCCCAGGACGGCCGTGACCGTGGCCCGGATATCGGCCCGCAGCTCGTCGCTCGCCCCGAACCCGGGCCGGAGCACGCAGTAGAGCCACGCCACCTCCCCCTTGACCTCGTCCGGCATTCCCACCGCGCAGGCCTCGGCGACCGCCGGATGGCCGACAGCGGCCGACTCGAACTCTGCCGGGCCGATGCGCTTGCCGGCAATGTTCAGGGTGTCGTCCGAGCGCCCATGCAGGTACCAGCAGCCGTCCTCGTCGACCGACGCCCAGTCGCCGTGCGCCCACACGCCGGGCCAGCGCGACCAGTACGCCTCGAGGTAGCGCTCGGGGTCGCCCCAGACCCCTCGGGTCATGCTCGGCCAGGGCTTGCGGCACACCAGCTCACCGACCGATCCCGGCGGGAGGTGCTCGCCGTCGGGGCCGACGACGTCCATCGCCATCGCCAGCGCCGGGGCGCCCAGGGTGCACTCCTTGAGTGGCATCACCGGCATCGGCGAGAGGAAGCACGCGCCGACCTCGGTGCCGCCGGAGATGTTGATGATCGGCGCCCGGCCCTCGGCGACGACCCGGTGCAGCCAGCGGTACGGATCCGGGTTCCAGGCCTCGCCCGTCGAGCCCAGCACCCGCAGCGACGAGCGGTCGTGGCGCAGCACCGGCTCGTCGCCGTGTGACTGCAGCGCCCGGATCAGGGTCGGCGAGACACCGAGCACGCTGATCCGGTGGCGCTCGACCATGTCCCACAGGCGGTCGGGGCCGGGGTAGTCGGGGGCGCCCTCGCCGATCACGAGCGTTGCGCCCAGCGCACCGGCGCCGACCACCTCGAACGGCCCCATGATCCAGCCCATGTCGGTCACCCACATGAGGCGGTCGCCGGCGCCGACGTCGAGCTGGAACGCGCACTCCTCGGCGATCTTGACCAGGAACCCTCCGTGGACGTGCACGGCCCCCTTCGGGCGCCCCGTCGTCCCGGACGTGTAGATCACCATCATCGGCGTCTCGGGGTCGAGCTCGGGGGCCGGGAGCACGGGGCTCTGGCGGCCGACGAGCTCGTCCCAGCGGTGGTCGCGCCCCGCCTGCATGGGCGGCTCCGTGCCGAGACGCGACCACACCACCAGCGAGCGCACCGACGGCACCTCCTCCACGGCCTGGTCGGCGATCGCCTTCATCGCCACGGGCTTGCCCCGGCGCGGCACGGCGTCGGCCGTCAGGAGCGCGACCGCGCCGGCATCGGCCAGCCTGGCGGCCAGCGCCGGCGCGGCGAATCCCGAGAAGATCGGGACGACGATCGCTCCGATCTTGGCGATCGCGTAGAACCCGGCGACGATCTGGATCGACATCGGCAGGAAGAGGCCGACGGCGTCTCCCCTGCCCACGCCGAGCTCGAGGAGGGCGTTTGCCAGCCGGTTCACCTCGGCCGAGAGCTCGCGGTACGTCATCGAGTCGACGTGGCCGTCCTCGCTCTCCCAGATCACGGCGGGCCGTTCGGTCGCTGCGGTGGCGGCGTGGCGGTCGACGCAGTTGTGGGTCAGGTTCACGGTGCCGCCGACGAACCAGCGCGGCCACTCCGGGCCGCGCGACGCGTCCAGGACACGCTCGTAGGGCTGGAAGAACTCGATGCCCAGGTGCTCGACCGCCGCATCCCAGAACCACTCGATGTCGTCCTGGCTGCGGGTGATCAGCGTGCGCCAGTCGGAGATCCCGTGCTCGCGCATGAAGGCGGTCGCGCGGGCACGCTCGACCACGTCGGCCGGCGGCTGCCAGATGTAACGTGCGTCGCCGATGGGGAGGATGCTAACCGGTGCCCTGGAGGCGAGGTGTGCGTGCGGATCGTGATCGCGCCCGACAAGCTTCGCGGCACCTACACGGCCACCGAGGCTGCCACGGCGCTGGCCGGCGGATGGCTGCGCGGCCGCCCCGGCGACGACACGGTGGCGGTGCCGCTCGCGGACGGCGGCGAGGGTACCGCCGAGGCGCTGCTCGCCGCCCGCGGTGGCGAGTGGCGCAGCTGCACGGTGCGGGATGCCCTCGGCCGGCCGCGGCGGGCGCGCTTCGCTCTGCTTGCCGACGGCGAGGCCGCACTCGACGTGGCGGAGGCGTGCGGGCGCCAGACCGTCGCCGACCTGCCGCCCGACCCACTCGCTGCGAGCTCGTTCGGGGCCGGGCAGCTGATCGCCGCGGCGGTGGTCGCCGGCGCACACCGGATCACGATCGGGGTCGGCGGCACCGCCAGCACGGACGGCGGGGCCGGGCTGCGCCATGCGCTCGGCCCTGCCGCCGAGGGAGTCGAGCTCGTGGCGGCGCTCGACGTCCAAAACCCGCTGCTCGGGCCAAACGGGGCCGCCGCCGTGTACGGGCCGCAGAAGGGCGCCTCCCCCCATCAGGTGGCCGAGCTCGAGCGGCGGCTGGCGGCACTCGGGCTCGAGACCGCCGAGCGGCCCGGTGCGGGTGCCGGCGGGGGCATCGGCGGCATGCTGATGGCGCTGGGCGCCCGGGCGGTTCGGGGCGCCCAGCTCGTGGCGGACGCGGTCGGTCTCGACGCGCTGCTCGCCGGGGCTGACCTCTGCGTGACGGCGGAGGGCCAGATCGACGGCCAGACGCTGAGCGGCAAGGTTGTGGCCGAGGTCGCGGCGCGGTCGGCGGCCGTGGGCGTCACCTGCGTTGCCGTCGGCGGAGTTGTCGAGGCCGCGGCCGCCGCCGAGCTGGGGCGGCGTGGCTGCCAGACGCTCGAGCAGGGCGATCTCGACCGGGCGGGAGAGGAGCTGGCGGCGCGCCGGTGGTAACGTCCGGATGAGCTCGCGGCGGGCCTCCTATGCGTGGGCCGAAGGGTCGAGAGGAGTGGCGACTATGGCAAACAAACTGCAGCAGCTGGCGGCCGTTGGCACGAGCCCGTGGCTCGACAACATCCGCCGCGGCTGGCTGGTTTCGGGCGAGTTCCGGCGGATGGTGGACGAGGGCGTCGTCGGCGTCACCTCGAACCCCACGATCTTCCAGAAGGCGATCGCCGACTCGAGCGACTACGACGATGCGGTGGCGGCGCTGACGACCTCGGGACTCTCGCCCGCCGACGTCTTCTTCGAGCTCGCGATCGAGGATGTGCGCGGTGCCGCCGACCAGATCCGCGACGTCTACGACGACACGGGCCATCTCGACGGGTTCGTCTCGTTCGAGCTGCCGCCGGGCATGGCCAACGACACGGCGGCATCGATCGCCGCGGCGCCCGATTTCTTCGCGCGGATCGACCGGCCCAACATCTTCATCAAGATCCCCGGCACCGCCGAGGGCGTGCCCGCGATCGAGGAGACGATCGCGGCCGGGATCAACGTCAACGTCACGCTCCTGTTCTCGCTGGCCAACTACGAGGCCATCCACGATGCCTACCTGCGCGGGCTCGAGCGGCGCGTGGTTGCCGGCCGGCCGATCGACGACGTCCACTCGGTGGCGAGCTTCTTCGTCTCGCGGGTCGACACCGCCGTCGACGCTCAGCTGCCCGAGGACTCCCCGCTCCGGGGCAAGGCCGCCGTGGCGAACGCCCGGCTGGCCTATCAGCGCTTTCTCGGCATCACCGGCTCTGACCGGTGGCGCGCACTGGCTCGCCAGGGCGCCTCGGTGCAGCGGCCGCTGTGGGCGTCAACCGGCACGAAGAACCCGGCCTACTCGGACGTGCTGTACGTCGAGGAGCTGATCGGGCCGGACTGCGTCAACACCATGCCCGAGGGCACGATTGCCGCCTTCCTCGACCACGGCACCGTCCGCCGCACGGTGGACGAGAACGTCGATGACGCCAATGCCGTGCTGGAGCAGATCGAGCGGGCGGGCGTGAGCCTCGATGCGGTCACCAAGCAGCTCGAGATCGATGGCGTCAAGTCGTTTGGGGCCTCCTTCGACTCGCTCATCGAGACGATCGGACACAGCATGGAGGAGCTGCGTGCCCGCGGCGCAGCCTGAGCTCGGCGAGGCGGTCGCCGCCGCGGAGACCGAGCTCGAGGACTGCGGGTTCCTCGATCGCCTCCGCAAGGGCGATCCGTCGCTCTGGCGGGGCGATCAGGCGGCGATCGGGAACCGGCTCGGCTGGCTGCCGGTCGTCGCCAGGATGCGCGACCGGGCCGTCGAGCTGAACGAGTGGGCCGCCGAGCTGCAGGGCACCCTGCCGCACGCCGTGCTGTTGGGCATGGGCGGCTCGTCGCTCTGTCCCGAGGTGCTGCGGCGGACGTTCCACGCCGACCGGCCCGACGTCACCGACACCACGTATCCGGCGGCCGTCCGTGCCGCCGAGCACACCGATGCGCTCTACCTGGTCGCCTCGAAGTCGGGCGGGACGCTCGAGACGCGCTCGCATGAGGCGTACTTCTGGGAGCGCACCGGCGGCGACCCGGCCCGGTTTGCGGCGATCACCGATCCCGGCACCGATCTGGGCAGCACGGCTTCGGAGCGCGGCTACCGGCGGGTGTTCGAGAACCCGCCGGACATCGGCGGCCGCTATTCGGCGCTGTCGTACTTCGGCATGGTGGCGGCGGCCCTCGCGGGCATCGACGTCTCGGCGCTTCTGAACACCATCGAGCGCGACGACCATGGCGAGCAGATCTACGGCGGCGCCGCTCTGGGGGCGGCGCTCGGCGGACTCGGCCGCGCGGGTCGGAACAAGGTCACGATCGTCGCCGAGGGCCGCTTTTCGAGCTTCGGCCTCTGGGCCGAGCAGCTGCTGGCCGAGTCGACCGGCAAGGAGGGCAAGGGGCTCGTCCCCGTCTCCGGTGAGGCGCTGGGCGACGCGGACTGCTACGGCGACGACCGCGTGTTCGTGCACCTGCGCAGCGACGGCTCGCACGACCGGGCGATGCACCACCTGGCCGAGGCCGGCCACCCGGTGCTGACGCGCGAGATCTCCGATCCGCACGAGCTCGGCAACGAGTTCCTGCAGTGGGAGGTGGCGACGGCGGCCGCCGGCGTCCTGCTCGGCATCAACCCGTTCGACGAGCCCAACGTGGCCGAGTCGAAGGCAAACACCGCCCGCATCCTCGAGCAGTGGGAGAGCTCCGATGCGCTGCCCGACCCCGAGGCCGACACCGTCGCGGATGTGCTGGCGGCGATCGAGCCGGGGGGCTATGTGGCCATCATGGCGTACGTCGATCCCACCGACGAGAACGAGCAGCGATTCGCCCGGGTGCGCACCGCCATCCGCGACCGGTACCACGTGGCGACCACGTTCGGCTTCGGGCCGCGGTTCCTGCACTCGACCGGCCAGCTGCACAAGGGCGGCCCGCAGGTGGGCTGCTTCATCCAGGTGGTCGAGGACGATCCCGGTGACCTGGCCATTCCGGGCCGGGCATTCGGGTTCGGGACGCTGATCAAGGCGCAGTCGATCGGCGACCTGCAGGCGCTTCGCAAGCGCGGCCGGCCGGTGGCCAGGCTGACGCCCGAGGCCCTGGAGGACCTCGAGATCGGCTCGAGGTAACGCCATGGCGTCCGTGGTCAGCGATCCCTCGGCCAATCCCCTGCGGACCGGTCTGCGGGCCGGCGGGGCGACCGTCCCGGCGGTGTTCGTCATCTTCGGCGCGACGGGCGACCTCGCCCATCGCAAGCTTCTGCCGGCGATCTACAACCTGGGCATGCGCGGCCTCTTGCCCAACCGGTTTGCGGTGGTCGGCTATGCCCGCAGGGAGATGTCCGACCACGAATGGCGGGAGCTCGCACGGTCGTCCGTCGAGAAGTACTCGCGCACGGCGATCGACGAGCACTACTGGGCGGCGTTCGCCGAGTCGCTCCACTACCACAGCGGAGGCTTCGACGACCTGGAGCACTTCCGCGAGCTCGGCGAGACGCTCGGGCGCGTCGATGCCGAGCACGGCACCGAGGGCAACCGCGTCTACTACCTCTCGACCCCCTCGAGCTTCTTCCCGGTGATCGTGAGCCACATGGGCGAGGCGGGCCTCAACGACCCTCCCGGGTTCGCGCGGGTCGTGATCGAGAAGCCGTTCGGTCACGACCTGGAGTCGGCCCGCGAGCTGGCCGAGATCGTGCACGGCCCGTTCCAGGAGCGCCAGATCTACCGGATCGACCACTACCTGGGCAAGGAGACGGTCCAGAACATCTTCGTGTTCCGGTTTGCGAACGCGATCTTCGAGCCGGTGTGGACGAACCGCTACGTCGACCATGTCCAGATCACCGTGTCCGAGGCGCTCGGCGTCGAGCACCGGGCCGCGTTCTACGAGGAGACGGGAGTCGTCCGCGACATCGTCCAGAACCACCTTCTGCAGGTGCTGGCGCTCGTGGCGATGGAGCCGCCGGCAGCGTTCGAGGCCGATGCGGTCCGCGATGAGAAGACCAAGGTGCTGCGAGCGACGCGGCCGCTGTCGTTCAAGAACAGCGTCCGCGGCCAGTACGGCCGCGGCTTCGTGGCCGGCGAGGAGGTGGTCGCCTACGCCGAGGAGGACGACGTCCCCGCCGACTCCAATACGCCGACGTTCATCGCCGCCAAGGTTGAGATCGACAACTGGCGCTGGGCGGGCACCCCGTTCTACATCCGCACAGGCAAGCGGATGCCCAAGCGGGTCACCGAGGTCGCCGTGCAGTTCAAGGGCGTTCCCCACCTGCCGTTCACGATGGGGGCGTCGGAGCACCTCGAGGCCAACTCGCTGGTGCTGCGGATCCAGCCCGACGAGGGCATCTCGCTGCGCTTCGGCGCCAAGGCGCCGTCGCCGACCATCGCGATCAGCACGGTCAATATGGACTTCCTGTACGGCTCGTCCTTCCTGCACGACGTGCCCGAGGCCTACGAGACGCTGATCCTGGATGCGATCCGCGGCGACCGCACCCTGTTCACCCCTCAGGCCGGCGTCGAGCGGTCGTGGGAGATCTGCGACCCGCTGCTCGAGGAGTGGCGCTCGGGAACGCCGCAGATCTACGACTCGGGCTCCTGGGGCCCGGAGCTCGCGGCCGAGCTGATCACGCGCGACGGCCGCCGCTGGCGCCGGCCGTGATCGCCAACCCAGCCGTCGAGCTGACCGATCTGAGCCAGGTCGAGCGGGCGCTTGCGGCGAGCCGTGCCGGCGGCCCCGGGTCGGTGCGAGCGACCACGCTCAACCTGGTTGCCTACGCGCCGGAGCCTGCAGACGTGGCGTTCACGCAGCGCGCCCTCGAGCGGATCGGCGGCAGCCGCCCCCTGCGCGCGATCATCGCCGGCATCGGAGCGAACGGCGTGCGTGCATCGGTGTCGGCCTCGTGTTGGCTCGGCACCGGCCTGCAGCAGGTGTGCTCCGAGCAGGTGGTTCTGACGGCACGCGCAGACGCCTTGCCGAGCGCCGTTCTGTCGCTGCTCGTACCCGACCTGCCGACGTTCGTGTGGTGGCAGGGGCCGATGCCGCCCGAGCTCGCGCTCCTGTGCGACCTGGCGGCGCTGGGGACGTCCACCATCGTCGACTCGAACGTCTCGTCGCTCGAAGGCGTCGATCGGGTCGGCCGGCTCGAGCCGGCCGTGACGGATCTGGCATGGCTGCGCCTCGAACCGTGGCGCGAGGCGATCGCGTCGGTGTTCGATCCGCCCCCGGTCGCCGCCGCTCTCGCGGATCTCAGCGCCGTCGACGTGGACGGCCCGATCAACGAGGCCCGGCTGCTGGCCGGATGGCTCGGATCGCGGCTCGACCGTCACGTGGCGCTCACCCACAACGAACGCCCCCACGTCGAGCGCCTCGCCGTCACCTGCGGACGGGCCGAGTACGTGGTCGAGCGCCACACCCGCGTGCAGGTCGGCCGCGCCTACGGCACCGGCGTCTCCGAGCACGCCGTGGTGCTGCCGCTGCTCGACGCCTCGGTGCTCCTGGGCCGCGCGCTGGACGTGCACGGCTCCGACCCCGTGTTCGCCGCGGCGCTCGCGGCGGCGCTGGCGGGCCTCGGCTTCCTAGCGGATCGCGACTCGCAACAAGAGCGTCACAGCTTTCGCACCGGCCACAACCGGGGACTGTCCCCGCCTTTCGGGGTTGCCGGCGGCGCGGGCTGCGGTCGACGACCGCGGTACGCTGGGCGGATGGCGCTACGCGGTGAACCTGACCGTCTGCCATGACCCGGCAGAGGTCGCCCGGCGGGCCGCCGATGTGTTTGTGGAGGCCGTCGCCGCCGCCGGGGAACGGCCGGCTGTGTGCCTCACGGGTGGATCGACGCCACAGGCCACCCACCGCCTCCTCGCGACCCCCGACTACGCCGATCGGGTCGACTGGCCCCGCGTTCACGTGTTCTTCGGCGACGAGCGCCGGGTGCCGCTGGACGATCCGCGGTCGAACTACCGCAACGCCTGCGAGTCGCTGCTCGACCATGTCCCCGTCACGGCGGCGAACGTGCACCCGCTGACCGACGCCGATCAGTACGAGGGGCTCCTGCGCGCGTTCTTCGGCGAGAGGTGCGAGTTCGACCTCCTGTACCTCGGCATGGGCGACGACGGCCACACCGCCTCGCTCTTCCCGGGCTCGGTGTCGCTGCTCGAGCAGGAGCGGTGGGCGATCGACCCGCCCGACATCGTCCAGGGCATGGCCCGACACACGCTCACGCTGCCGGCGCTGAACGCCGCCCGGCGCACGTACTTCCTGGTCACCGGTGAGGCCAAGGCGGTTCCGCTCGCCCGCATCCGCGCCGGCGAGTCGCTGCCCGCGGGCATGGTGCAGGGGGCGCAGTGGCTCGTGGATCGCGCCGCCGCCGGGTAGCGGACCGCCCGAACCACCGGTAGAACGGAAGCATGAACGATTCGAGTGACCGATGAGCGCCGTCCTGCGCTGGGTGCGAGCGCGCCTCGCGCAGAGCACGTGCCCGAACTGTCAGTCGCGGACGGAGCTCGACGCGACGCGCTGCTACTCGTGCTTCGCGCGGATGGAGAGCTCGCAGACTTAGCTCGTTGCGGCGGCGCTCCGCTGCAGCGTGCGGGTGGTTCGCCCACGCGAACTCGGCCGCGGTGCCGATCCCCATCAGCGGCGTCGCCAGCCGGCGCAGGCCCGGGTGGTGATCGACGTGGTCGAGCAACCGGTCGACCCGGTCCTGCAGCAGGGCGAGCCCGAGGATGTCGGGCCGCGCGAACACATCGAGTGCCGCGGCAAGCGCTGCGGTCACGACGTCGTAGGCATCGTGGCCGAGCGTGTCCTCGCCGCGGCGGCCGCCAAGCGCGCAATCCAGCTCGTGGAGATGGCCGGCGACCTTTCGCAGCGCCCGCGCGCGATCGTGGTCGCGGCTGTCCGCGCTTTGCACCGCCCGGTCGGCCAGGCGCGCCGCTTTGCGAGCGATCTCGGCGCCCTCGACCTGCGTCGCCGGGACGACGTAGCCGGCCGCGCGCGCGGCCGCCGCCGTCTCGATCGCCCTGCCGTAGCGCATGACCTGGTCGTCGAGCAGGTCGAGCTGCTCGCGGAGTTCCTCCGCCGGTTCCCGGGCGCGTCCGAGCATGCCCCAAGTGTCGGGCAGTGGCGCGTATCGGTGCGGTGAAGGTGCGGTGCGCGACCGGTGAAGGCCATGACGCTAGTCGATGTCGACCAGCACCTTGCCGACGGCGTTGCGCTCGACCGCCTCATGGGCCGCGGCGATCTCGTCGAGCTCGAACCGCAGCGCGGGCAGCTCGGTCAGTTCACCCGCGGCGACGGCCGCGCTCACCCCTGCCACCGCCTGTGCGAGTGCCTCCGCCGTGATGTCGTAGACGAGCATGAACCGCAGCGTCAGGTTGCGCTGCATGAGGGGCCGCACCGGCGTTGCCAGATCACCGTCGGAGGCGTAGGCGACCACCACGGCGTGCTCCGCCGCAACCGCGACGTCGAGCGCGGCGTTTGCCGCCGGGGCGACCTCGATGATGCGGTCGACGCCGCCCGGCGCGGCGGCCAGGATGGCCGCGCCCGCATCCTCGGTGCGGTAGTTCACAACCGTGTGGGCGCCCGCCGTCCGCGCGAGCGCCGCCTTCTCGTCGGAGCTGACCGTGCTGATGATCCGGGCCCCGGCCCGGCGGCCGAGCTCGATCGCGAAGTGGCCCACCGCCCCGGCTCCGCCGGCGACGAGCACGGTCTTTCCGTCGATCGGCCCGTCTGCAAGGAGGCAGTGGTGGGCGGTCACGGCGGGGATACCGAGGTTCGCTCCCAGGTCGAACGAGGCCGAATCGGGCAGCTCCACCGCCTGGCGCTCGGGGACGCAGATCCATTGCGCGGCGGCGCCGTGCTGGCGCTTGTGGGCGGCGAAGTACACCCACACGCGCTGCCCGGCCCGGGCGGGATCGACCCCCGCGCCGACCACGTCGATCTCGCCGGCGCCGTCCTGGTTCGGCACCAGGTAGGGGAACGGCGGCGTGGCTCCCGGCGAGCCGGAGCGGCTCTTCCAATCGGTCGGGTTCACTCCCGAGACGCGCATCCGCACACGCACCTCGCCCGCACCGGGCTCAGGCCGCTCGATCTCGGCCACCCGCAGCACCTCGCCGGCCGGCCCGTACCGGTCATACACCGCCGCGCGCATCGTCTCGCCCATGGACGGGCGAGTGTCGATGACCCCGCCGGACCTGTCAAGTCGGAATAGGCTTCCGTCGCATGGCCCCGATTGTCTCGCTCGAGCAGGCGCTGGCCGAGGTCGTCCACGACGGCGACAGCGTCGCCCTTGAGGGATTCACCCACCTGATCCCGTTTGCGGCCGCGCACGAGCTCATCCGCCAGCGCCGCCGCGACCTGACGCTGATTCGCCTCACGCCCGATCTCGTCTGCGACCAGCTGATCGGAGCCGGGTGCGTGCGCAAGCTGGTCTTCTCGTGGGGCGGGAACCCGGGCGTGGGCTCACTGCACCGCTTCCGCGACGCGGTCGAGCACGGCCACCCCCACCCGCTCGAGATCGACGAGCACAGCCATGCGGGCATGGCGAACCGGTACGTGGCCGGCGCGTCCGGGCTGCCGTTCGGCGTTCTCCGCGGATACTCGGGCACCGACCTCGTTCGGCATACCGACACGATCCGTCCGGTCACGTGCCCGTTCACCGGTGAGCAGCTCACCGCCGTCGCCGCCCTGCGACCCGATGTCGCCGTGGTGCACGCCCAGCGCGCCGACCGGGCCGGCAACGTGCAGCTGTGGGGCATCGTCGGCGTTCAGAAGGAGGCGATCCTGGCGTCCGCGCGTGCGGTCGTGACGGTCGAGGAGATCGTGGACGAGCTCGAGCCGCGCCCCGGGGCGATCGTCATCCCGGCGTGGGTCGTCGCGTGCGTCGCCGAGGTGCCGGGTGGCGCCCGGCCGTCGTATGCGCATGGGTACTACGACCGCGACAACGAGGGGTACCGGGCCTGGGACGCGGTCAGCCGCGACCGGGACGCGTTCGCCGCCTGGCTCGAGGACGAGGTCTTCGGCCGGGATGGAGCGGCGGCGTGACCGCGGCGAGGGCGGTTCTGCCCGAGGACGTCACCTCCGACGACATGATGACGGTCGCCGCCGCTCGCACGCTGACCGACGGGACAGCGTGCTTCGTCGGCATCGGGCTGCCCAGCACGGCCGCCAACCTGGCTCGCCGCACCCACGCCCCCAACCTGGTGCTGATCTACGAGTCGGGCACGATCGGCGCCAAGCCGACCGTGCTGCCGCTCTCGATCGGTGACGGCGAGCTGGCCGAGACGGCCGACACCGTCGTGAGCGTGCCCGAGGTCTTCAACTACTGGTTGCAGCCCGGGCGCATCGATGTGGGCTTTCTGGGTGCGGCCCAGATCGACCGCCACGCCAACATCAACACCACCATCATCGGGGGCGACTACGTCCGTCCGCGCGTGCGCCTGCCCGGCGCAGGTGGCGCTCCCGAGATCGCCGCGTCCTGTGGCGAGGTGGTGGTGATCGTGCGCCAGAGCCTGCGCACGTTCGTGGAGCGGGTCGAGTTCGTGACGTCGGTCGGGTACGGCAACGGCCCGGGCGACCGCGAGCGCCTCGGCCTCCGCGGCCGCGGGCCGGTCAAGGTGATCACCGACCTGGGTGTGCTCGAGCCCGATCCCGAGACCTGCGAGCTGACCCTGACCCATCTTCATCCCGGCGTCGATCCGGATCGTGCACGCGCCGCCACCGGCTGGCCGCTGCGGTCGGCGGCCGACCTTCGCGTGACGTCCCCGCCCAGCGTCGAGGAGCTGCGCGCCCTGCGCCTGCTCGCACCGGCCCGGGGGGACTGACCGGCCGATGCCGAACGAGGTGTTCGTCTACGACGCCGTGCGCACGCCCATCGGCCGTCATGGTGGTGGGCTCGCCGAGATCCGGCCCGACGACCTCGCCGCCGGCGTGGTGCGGGCCCTGGTCGACCGCAGTCCCGGGCTCGACCCGGCGGGCATCGACGACGTCTACCTGGGTGACGCCAACGCGTCCGGCGAGGACAATCGGGATGTCGCCCGCATGGCCGTCCTGCTCGCAGGCCTGCCGACGAGCGTTCCCGGCGCAACGATCAACCGCCTGTGCGGTTCGGGCCTCGAGGCGGTCATCGCCGCGAGCCGCGCGGTCGAGGTCGGCGATGCGTCGCTCGTGCTGGCCGGTGGCGTCGAGTCGATGACACGGGCGCCGTGGGTGCTGCTCAAGCCCGACCGCCCCTTCTCCCGAGGCCACGAGACGCTGCACTCGAGCACGCTCGGGTGGCGGATGGTGAATCCGGCGATGCCCGAACAGTGGACGGTGTCGCTCGGCGAGAGCGCCGAGATCCTGGCCGACCGCTACGCGATCTCCCGCGAGGCACAGGACGCCTTCGCCCTGCGCAGCCATCGCCTTGCAGCCGCGGCGTGGGACGCGGGCCGGTTCGGTGCCGAGATCGTGGCCGTCGCCGGCTCCGGCGTCGAGCGCGACGAGAGTATCCGCGCCGACAGCTCGCTCGAGGCGCTGGCCAAGCTGCGGCCGGTGTTCCGGGCCGAGGGCACGGTCACCGCGGGCAACTCCTCGCCGCTCAGCGACGGGGCGGCGGCGCTCTTCATCGGCGACGAGCAGGCTGCCGCTACTCTCGGCCGTGAGCCCATTGCCCGGATCGTCTCGCGGGGCGTGGCCGGAGTCGACCCCGACGTGTTCGGGATCGCCCCCGTCGGAGCGGCCCGCATGGCGCTTGGCCGGGCCGGGATCGAGCTCGGCGATCTGGCCGTCGTCGAGCTGAACGAGGCCTTCGCCTCGCAATCGCTGGCCTGCCTGGCCGAGTGGCCCGATCTCGACCCCGAGCTCGTGAACCCCAACGGCGGCGCGATCGCGATCGGGCATCCGCTGGGCTGCTCGGGCGCGCGGATCCTCGGCTCGCTTGCGCACGAGCTGCGCCGCCGGGGCGGTGGGCGCGGCCTGGCGGCGATCTGCATCGGCGTCGGCCAGGGTCTGGCCGTGGTGCTCGAGGCATGAACTTCTGCAGCGTCCATCACACGCTCGAGGGCCCGGCGTCCGGCGCCCCCGTGGTGCTGTCCAACTCGCTCGGCACGACGATGCGGATGTGGGACGCTCAGGCGGCCGCGCTCGCCCGCGCCCGGCTGGTGCTGCGCTACGACACCCGCGGGCACGGCCACTCGCCCGTGCCCCCGCCGCCCTACGACCTGGCCGATCTGGGCCGGGACGTCATCTCGCTGCTCGACCGGTACGGAATCGAGCGGGCGTCGCTCTGCGGCGTGTCGCTCGGCGGGATGGTGTCGATGTGGCTCGCGGCGCACGCTCCCGAGCGGGTCGATCGGCTGGTGCTGTGCTCGACCTCGGCGCTCTTCGGGCCGCCCGAGATCTGGGCCGAGCGGGCGGCGCTCGTGCGCCGCTCCGGGGTCCAGGCGGTCGCCGACGCCGTGGTCGCGCGCTGGTTCACGCCCGCGTTCGCGGCCGCTCGGCCGGACGTGGTCGCCGCCACCCGCGCCGACCTGGTCGCCACCCCTGCGGACGGCTACGCCGCCTGCTGCGGGGCGGTCGAGCGGATGGACCTGCGCGCCGACCTGCTCGCGATCCGCGCTCCGACGCTCGTGATCGCCGCGCGCGAAGATCCGTCGACGCCGCCGGAGCACGCACGCGTGATCGCCGAGGGCATCCCGGGAGCGCGCCTCGTGGTGCTCGAGCGCGGCGCACACCTGGTCAACGTCGAGACCCCGGACGTCGTCACCGAGCTCGTGCTCGGGCACCTCGGCGCGGAGGGAGAGGGGGAGCCATGAGCGACCGAGAAGACGGCATGCGGGTGCGGCGCGAGGTGCTCGGAGATGCGCACGTCGACCGGGCGGTCGCGGGCACGACGCGGTTCACAGAGCCATTTCAGGAGATGATCACCCGCCACGCCTGGGGCGACGTCTGGAGCCGGCCCGGCCTCGACCGGCGCACGCGCAGCGCGGTCACCCTGGCGGTGCTGACAGCGCTGCGGGCCGAGAACGAGCTTGGTATGCACGTGCGCGCCGCGCTGCGAAACGGGCTCACGCCCGCGGAGATCGCCGAGGTGCTGATGCAGACGGCTGTGTACGCCGGCGTTCCGGCCGCAAATGCGGCGTTCGCGATCGCCCAGGAGACGATGGCGGCCGACGGCGTCGCCGCGGCGCTCGAGCCGCCCGACCGTTCGTAGGCCTCAGGCGGCGGTGCTCTCGGCCGAGGCGTCGACGCGGGTGAGGTGTGCCGGCGCGCTCGAGCGCAGGAACGCGACCACGTCGGCCGACGTCGGGGCGCATTGCAGGAGCGTCTTCCACGTCAGCACGTGCTCCGCCCGGTGCGTGTCTCCGCACGCGACGCTGGGCAGGCGCTCGCGGGCCACCCACGCGAAGACGTCGTGCCGGTTCACCAGCTCGTAGCGATCAACCAGGTCGCGCATCCGCGTCGGGTCGCGATAGACGCCCCGCGTGGTGCGGCCGGGCGCCGGGTCTCGCTCCTCGGAGTGCGGATGGGCGGCGATGATGGCGGCGCCCGCCGCGCGGGCCTCCGCCATCGCCGCCCGCGGCCCCTGGTCGACCCCGACGAACCGGCGCAGGCCCACGGCGAGGGCGTGCACCGCGAGGTCGGGCTCCATGTCCGAGTAGGTCAGCTCGAGGCCCGGGATCACCAGCATCCCGTGGTCGCGCCGCGCCCGTTCCGCCACCGTGTCGACTGCGTCGAGGTACGCGGCGTGGGTGCGCGCGTCGACCGCGTGGGCCGTCAGGTCGGCGGCGCGGACCACATGGTCGGTGATACAGAGCACGTCGAATCCGCGGGCGCCGTAGAGCTCGACGATCTCGTCGAGGCCGAGTTCGCCGTCGCTCCAGGTGGTGTGGGCGTGCAGCTCGCAAAGGAGCGAGCGGCGCCGGGGTGTGTGGGGCGTTGTGGGCATGCCTGAAGCGTGCCGGGCCTCTGGTGAACTCGCGGGGAAATGATGGAGACGATCCGGGTATCGTTGCCGGCGTGATCGATCACATCGGAGTCGGCGTCTCGGACCTCGCCGTGAGCAGGGCGTTCTACGAGCGCGCTCTCGCACCGCTCGGGATCGGCGTCGTCCTGGACCTTCGCGGCGCGGTTGGATTCGGCCGAGACCGCAAGCCCTTCTTCTGGCTCGAAGGCGAGCGGGAGCCGGCCGAGCCGATCCACGTTGCGTTCCTGGCCGCCGACCGCGCGACGGTGGACGCGTTTCACCGCGAGGCGCTGGCGGCCGGCGGTCGCGACAACGGCGGCCCGGGGCTGCGCGAGATCTACCACCCGGCCTACTACGGCGCGTTCGTCCTCGATCCCGACGGGAACAACGCCGAGGCGGTCACCCACCGGCCGGAGTAGCCGTCAGGTCGGAAGCTCCGCGACCAGCCGGTCCACCCGCCGGGCGATCTCATCACGTATCTCGCGCACCTCGGCGAGCGGCCGGCCGGCCGGGTCGTCGAGCTCCCAGTCGACGTAGCGCCTGCCGGGGATGTAGGGGCACTCGTCGCCGCAGCCCATCGTCACGACGACATCGGCCCACTCCGCATCCTCGCGGTCGAGCAGATGCGGGACACGGCCGCTCAGATCGATGCCGAGCTCGCGCATCGCCTCGACGACCTCGGGATGCACGTGCGCAGCCGGCCGGCTGCCCGCCGAGCGGGAATCGTGCTCGCCCGCCGCCGCGCGATCGAACAGAACCTGCGCCATCTGCGAGCGGCCGGCGTTCTGGATACAGACGAACAGGACGCGGCTCATGCGGCCTCCTGCTCTCCGCGCAGCAGCTGGTACGTGAGCGCGCCGACGATTGCCCCGAGCACCGGGGCCGCGACGTAGACCCAGACCGATGTCAGATCGCCCGACACGATGGCCGGTCCGAGCGACCGGATGGGATTCATCGAGGCGCCGGTGATCGGCCCTCCGAACAGCGCGTCGAGGGCGATCGTGCCTCCGATTGCGATCGCCGCGCCCTCACCGACGGCCCGCGTGTCCGTCGCCACGGCCATGATCACGAACATCAGGAAGAAGGTCAGCACGGCCTCCCAGAGGAACGCCTGACCGTCGGAGCCCGATGGCAGCGTGGCGCCGACATGGGCGACGTCGCCGAGCGAACCGCGCAGAACGAGTGCAGCAGCGATTGCGCCCGCGAGCTGCGCCGCCCAGTAGGCGGGCACCCGCCGCCACGGGAAGTGACGGGACAACGCGAATGCCAGGGTGACCGACCCGTTGAAATGGGCGCCGGAGATATGGCCGACCGCGTAGATCATCACCATGATCACGAGGCCGAAGCTGATCGCCACGCCGATGTGGCCCAGGCTGTGCGTCGTCGCGTCGACCATGATGGCGCCGCAGCCTGCGAACACGAGCGCGAACGTCCCGACCGCCTCGGCCAGAAGCGCGCGTGCCAGCTTTGTGTCCACGCTCAGCCCGTCTTTGCGAGCGTGGCCGGCTCGACCAGGCTCTGCAGCCGCCGCATCGCATCGTCGCGGACGCGGAAGTACGCGAAGGTCCCGCGCTTCTCGCGGTCGAGCAGGCCGGCGGCGGTGAGTTGCTTCAGGTGGTAGCTCACGGTCGGTTGGGCGAGCCCGAGCTGGTCGGTGAATTCGCACACGCACACGGCCTGTCCGGCCGCCCGCAGCAGGATGTTCAGGATCTTGACGCGGTGCCGGTCACCCAGGACGCGGAACAGGCGCTCGAGCTCGCCGGCCTCGGCGTCCGAGAGAGACGAGCCGGCCAGAGGCGTGCAGCAGCTGATCGTGGGCAACGCCTTCATCCTGATGCGATCATATCGAAGAGTATGAGTATTTGCGAATCTGGATGGCTACTGCTAGAAATATCGATGAACTTCGATCAAAGGAGAGCCGCCGTGAACACGTTCCATCTGTCCCTCGACGTGCCCGACCTCGACCGCGCGGTCGCGTTCTACACCGAGCTCTTCGGCCGCCCACCGGCCAAGCGCAAGACGGGCTACGCCAAGTTCGAGCTCGCCGATCCCCCCGTCGCACTCGCGCTTCAGCAGGCCAGAGGCCCCGCCCTCTCACACCTTGGCATTCGGGTGGACACGATCTCCGAGGTGGAGGCGGCCTCTGGGCGGCTGCGTGAGTCGGGCTTGGTCACGCTCGAGGAGCGCGACACCGCCTGCTGCTATGCCCGCCAGGACAAGGTGTGGGTCGCCGACCCCGCCGGGAACCGCTGGGAGGTCTACACGGTGCTCGCCGACATCGATGAGGACGAGGACGACCAGGAGCATGCGGCCGCGCCAGCCTGCTGCACACCGGCCGCCGACGGCGAGGGGTGTTGCTCCGCCGCCTAGACCGACGCGGTGCGCGAGGCGTCGGTGAACTCGCGGAACTCCGCGGTCACCAGGTACGCCGTCTGCTCGCCGATATCCACGGTGTTGTCGCCGATCCGCTCGAGGCAGCGCGAGATCAGGATCGCCCGCAGGCCGGCCTCGTGCGACGGCTCGTCGTCGGCCAGTGACAGGATCCGCCGGGCGATGCCGTGGTTGGTGCGGTTGATGACCTGATCCATCGCGAGCAGCGACTCGGCACCGGCGAGATCGCGCGCGCCAAACGAGCGCATCGCCTCGGCGATCATCGCCTGGGCCTGCCGGCCCATGGTCGCGAAATCGGCCAGGAGCGCCTCGGGCAGCGGGGGATCGGGGGGGAGCAGCAGGCCGAGCTTGGCGATGTTGACGCACTGATCGCCGATCCGCTCCAGGTGCAGGTTGATATGGATCATCGCCAGGACCAGCCGCAGGTCGACGGCCACAGGGGCCTGGCGGGCGAACAGCGACTCGATGGCCGCTTCGACGCGCAGATAGATGCCGTCGACCTCGTCGTCGGCGGCGATCACCTGCTGGGCGGCGACCTCGTCGCCGTTGTGCAGCCCCTTCAGCACGGTCTCCAGCGAGTGGCCGCAGAGGCGGCCCTCGTCCTGAAGCATCGCCTCGATCTCGTCCAGCTCGTGTTGAAACTCTTCCCTTGGCATGTGTCGAGCATAGGGCACCGCACGGGCGGGCGGCGTCATCCGTGGCGCTGCAGCCCAAGGCTTATCCGACCTTTCACCACACATTCACCGCCGAATAACCCCACGCTTGGCCGAGCACCCTGATGATCGAAGCGACTCCGGGGATCGGCAAGGAGAGGTATGAGCGTGAGCGGTGACCGCGGTCGTTTGGAGCGAGCGAAAAACGGAATGCAGACGGCAACTCCAACTGGAGGATTCATGCGCAAGTTGACATGGTTGATCGGGGTGGCCGTGACGGTCGCCCTTGCGGCGGGATGCGGCTCGAGCAGCAGTGGTAGGTAGCTCCGGTTCGACCAACAGTGGGAGCAGCAGCAAAGTGCTGATCGGCGCCGGCAGCACGTTCGTGGCTCCGCTGGTACAGGCCTGGGAGGCCGACTACGCGAAGAGCCCGGCCGCGGTCACGGTGACCTACGGCGCGATCGGTAGCGGCGGTGGCATCGACCAGATCACCGCGCGTGCGGTCGACTTCGGCGCAAGCGATGCGCCGCTCACGCCTGACCAGGCCGACGGCCTGCAAGGGTTGCGTCCAGATCCCGTGGGCACTCGGCGCGACGACCGTTGCATACAACGTCAAGGGCGCGCCCGATCATCTGAAGCTGACCGGGCCCGGTGCTCGCGGACATCTTCCTGGGTAACATCACTTCCTGGAACGACCCCAAGATCAAGACGCTGAACCCGGGCGTGAAGCTGCCGTCGACCCACATCACGCCGATCTACCGCAGCGACGGCTCGGGCACGAGCTTCGTGTTCACGGACTACCTGTCGTCCGTCAGCCCCGAGTGGGCGAGCAAGGTCGGCGCCTCTACGCAGCCGACATTCCCGGCAGGGACCGGCGCTGAACACAGCTCGGGCGTGATTGCCTCCATGCAGGCCACCGACGGAGCGATCACCTACGCCGAGACGGCCTACATCACGGCGGACTCACTGCAACTCTGCGTTGATCCAGAACGCCGCCGGTAACTACGTCCGAGCCCACAACGAAGGCCGTGCTCGCAGCTGCTGCGGTCGGAACCCCGCGGCCGGACGGCACACTCAAGCTGGTGAATCCGCCTGCATCGGCGGCAACCGCCTACCCGCTGGCGTCGTACACCTACGTGATCGTCCCCAAAACGTCCTCGAAGGCGTCCGTGATCAAGGCGTTCCTGACCTACGCCGTCGGCCCCAAGGGACAGGCGTTCGGGCCGCCTGCCTACCCGATACTGCCGGCTGCGGTCGCAGCGAGCGACATGAAGCTGATCGCCGAGATTCACTCCTAACCACCATGACCGGAAGGGTCGGCTCGACGAGGTTCGAGCCGACCCTTCCGCGCTACGGAGAACGATGACCGCCGAAACACCCACTCCTGCCCTCCCTACGACCGGCAACAGTTCGTCGACGGCTGGAAGACTTCGTGCTCGCAGGGCCTCGCGCTCCTCGCGGTTCTGGGGTTGGCACTGCTGATGCTGTTGCTGATCTACAACGTCGTGCACGAGGCGTGGCCGTCGATCAGCAAGTTCGGCCTCTCGTTTCTGACATCGAACACATGGAACGCGGTCACCGACAAGTTCGGCGCGCTCGACCTGATCTGGGGCACGCTGGCGACGTCGCTCTTCGCACTTGTAATCGCGGTGCCAGTCGCGATCGCTATCGCCCTGTTCCTGACCGAGCTCGCTCCTCGTGCGCTGCGTACGCCGGTCGGGATGATGGTCGAGCTACTGGCCGCGATCCCGAGCGTCGTCCTCGGCCTTTGGGGGATCGTGGTCATGGGACCGTTCCTGAAGGCCCACGTCGAGCCGTGGATGATCGACCACCTCGGCTTCATCCCGCTCTTCGGCGGATTCCCGTCTCCTGTCGGCCTGCTTCCCGCGTGCCTCATCCTGTCGGTCATGATCGTCCCGATCGTCGCCTCGATCAGCCGCGAGCTCTTCTCGAGCGTCCCCAGCGATCTCAAAGCGGGGTGCGCTCGCGCTCGGCTCGACCCGCTGGGAGATGGTGCGCGAAGGTGATGATCCCGCAGGTCACCGGGGGTCTGGCCGCGGGCGTCATGCTCGGCTTCGCCCGCGCCGTTGGCGAGGCGATCGCCGTCACCCAGGTGATCGGCGGGTCGCTCGTACGTCCGAGCACGTCTCTACGCGCCGGCCGACACGATGGCCGGGCGGCTCGCGGCGCAGTACGCGGGGGCGGCCACCTCGCTGCAGAAGGCATCGCTGGCGTATCTGGCCGTGATCCTGCTCGTGATCAGCCTGATCACCAACCTGATCGCCCAGCTCATCGTCCGGCGGATGCAACGCAGGTTGGGCGCCCGATGAACGCGCAGGTAGATCCCGGGCCCTGACGGCCCGGACAGGACGCGCTCGACGCCGCAAGTTGATCGGTCGAGTCGTGGAAGGACTTGCGACCGCCGCGGCTCTTCTCGCTGTTGCCGTGCTCGCGATCGTCCTCATCTCTGTGGCGAAGCGGGGGTGGCCGGCGCTGAACCTGAACTTCTTTACCCAGAACGCCGCACCGTTCGGCCAGTCGGGGGGCGGCATCGCAAACGCGATCGTGGGAACCGTGATCATCGTCGCGATCGCGACTGCGATCACCGTCCCAGCGGGCGTGCTGACTGGCGGTCTTCAACACCGAGTTCGCGCCGCCGCGCGTCGCCGACGCGATCCGGCTTACGTTGAACGTTCTGGCCGGAGTTCCGACGATCGTCACTGGGGTCTTCATCTTCAGCTTGATTGTGGTTGGACACGGGCAGAGCGGCTTCGCTGGCGCAATCGGCTTCGCGATCGTGATGCTCCCGCTGATCGCCCGGGCGACCGAAGAGGTGCTGCTGCTTGTGCCGTCCAGCCTCCGCGAGGGCGAGCATGGCCCTCGGAGCATCTCGGACGCGCACCGTCCTGACGGTGATCCTGCCGACCGCCGTGGGTGGGATGGTGACGGCGACGATCGTTGCCGTCGCGCGGGCTGCCGGAGAGACTGCGCCGCTGCTCTTCACCTGCTCGATCTTCGTCAGCACGGTGATCACCACGGATCCACGTCAGCCGATGGCGACTCTCCCAATCGTACATCTTCACCAGCTCAGAGTCACCCAGCGCACACGACCAGCAACAGGCTTGGGCCGCGGCGCTGGTACTGATCGCGGTTGTCCTCGTCGGGAGCATCGTGGGCCGGGTGCTCTCGCTGCGTACGCGCCGGCAGATCGAGCAGGCACGGTGACCGCCGCGCTCTGAGCTGCTCGGCGTTACCGATGTGGGAGGCGGGCGGTGCTGACGGATGCCGAGGGCGACAGAGAGGATCGAGTGCGATGCCGGTGCCGACGCAACTGCCCGTCAACGCGATCGCCGGCTGAGACCAACGCCCATCTCAAGAGGCTCGAGTTACTGGTTTGCAACCGGTTCACCAACATTTCACCACATGCTCTCCGGTCCGTATCCCGTTTCGGGCCTCGACCCACGCACAATCTCCCTACAGGCCTGAAGACCCCGGCGATGTGGTTGCCCAGATGGAGGATTGATGCTGAGGTTGCGGACGTTATGGCGGGGCGGCTGCCGAGATCCGCGTGTGGCTACTCGAGCCAGGGCGTTCGGGCGTTCATATGACGCATCCCGTGAACGTTGAGGGCCGTCGCTCGAGACGAGAGGGAGATCAGCACGATCTCCTGGTGGCAGGGGTGGCGCCGGTACCGCGACCTCCCACCGCGGTGCCGGCGCTCTCCCGCCCTGGGATGACCGGCCAGGTGAAGCGAGAAGTCCGCCCATTTTCGACTACTCAGGTGAGGGGAGATGACCGATGCACGACGAGTACACGCAAGGACCAGGCAATATCCCCCTCATGACCGATCCCAACCGCACCGATCCGGAGGGGCGCGACCAGGGTGGCGACACCGCCGACGTCGCGCTGGCCCGCTCGCAGGCTCAGATGGCCGAGATCGCCGCCAAGCACGGCGCCCAGTCCCCAGGAGGGCAAGGCCGTGGTGCTGAGACTCGAGGACGTGTCCGTGTCGTACTCCGGGAGCGACGGCGATCCGCGACGTGCAACCTCGACGTCCACAAGAGCTCTCGTGACGGCCTTCATCGGCCCGTCGGGCTGCGGCAAGACGACGCTCCTGCGCAGCCTGAACCGGATGAACGACCTCATCCCGGGCGCGGTCGTGTACGGGCACGATCCGCTACCACGGCCACGACCTGAACGCGGCCGGCGTCGATCCCGTCGAGGTGCGGCGCCGGATCGGGATGGTGTTCCAGCGGCCCAACCCCTTCCCGAAGTCGATCTTCGACAACGTCGCGTTCGGCCTGCGCCTGCACGGGATGACCGACAACCTCAACGATCGGGTCGAAGCAGGCGCTGCGCCAGGCGGCGCTGTGGGACGAGGTGCACACGCGCCTCAAGTCGAACGCCCTTTCGCTCTCCGGCGGCCAGCAGCAGCGCCTCTGCATCGCCCGGGCGCTGGCCATCGAGCCCGACGTCGTGCTGATGGACGAGCCGGCCTCGGCGCTCGACCCGATCGCCACCCAGAGCGATCGAGGATCTGGTTGCCGAACTCAAGAACGACTATACGATTGTGATAGTGACCCACAACATGCAACAGGCGGCCAGGATCGCCGACATGACCGCGTTCTTCAGCGTCGAGGTCTGCCGAAGTCGGGCTCGCGTTGCGGCATCCTGGTCGAGCACGCGCCGACTGTCCAGCTGTTCACCCGTCCCTCCGATGAGCGTACCGAGGCGTACGTCACGGGCCGGTTCGGGTAGTGGAGCACTAGATGGCAGATCCGGCGGACAAGGGCGAGGCCGGCGCCAAGGTGACTGAGCTGGGCACCGCTCGCCGCCGCCGGCCCGCGGCCGCGCGGGCGGCGGCCCGCAAGGTCAAGGCGCCGCCCGACCGGTTCCTGAACCGCGAGCTCTCGTGGCTCGACTGGAACACCCGGGTCATGGAGGTGGCGGAGGATCCGCGCGTGCCGCTGCTCGAGCGCGTCCGCCTGTGCTCGTTCGTCTCCTCCGGCCTGGATGAGTTCTTCATGGTGCGTGTGGCCGGCCTCGAGCGGCAGGCGGCATCGGGCCTCGATGTGCGCTCGCCCGACGGCCGCAGCCCGCATACGGCACTCGACGAGATCGCCGGGCGCGTGCGCGAGCAGGTGTCGCGCCAGTCGGCGCTCTGGGAGCGCGACCTCGTCCCGGCGCTCGGTGAGGCCGGCATCAGGCTGGGCCGGGTCGAGCAGGGCGCGCGCGCGGAGCTGCGCGCGCTCGCCGTGCACTACGAGCGCGAGATCTACCCGGTGCTGACCCCGCTTGCGATCGGCCCCGGACAGCCGTTCCCGTATATCTCGGGCCTCTCGCTCAGCCTGGGCGTGTTCGTCCGCGACCCGGCAAGCGGCGAGGAGCGGCTGGCCAGGGTGAAGGTGCCCGAGGGCATGCCCCGGTTCGTCACGATCGGGCGCGACCGGCTCACCTTCCCGCTCGAGGAGGTGATCGCCCACTTCCTGACTCGCCTGTTCCCGGGCATGGAGGTGGTCGAGTCGGCGCCGTTCCGGGTCACACGCGACGCCGACTTCGAGGTTTCCGACGATGCGGACGACCTGCTCCAGGCGGTGCAGGTCGAGTTGCGCCGCCGGCGCTTCGGCGACGTCGTGCGGCTCGAGGTCGCGCACGACATGTCGCCGCGGATGCAGCGCCGCCTGGTCGACTCGCTCGATGTCACCGATCGCCAGGTGTTCCGGATCCACAGCATGCTCGACCTGGCCGACGTGTCGCAGGTCGCCGATCTCGACCGGCCCGACCTCAAGTATGAGCCGTGGGTCGGGATGGTGCCGCCGCGGTTTGCGACCGGCGACCGCAAGGCGATGTTCGCCGCCGTCGATGCCGGCGACATCCTGATCCACCTGCCGTACGACTCGTTTGCCGCCACCGTCGAGGAGTTCATCAACGCCGGCGCCCGCGACCCCGACTCCGTGGCCCTGAAGACGACCGTGTACCGCACCAGCGAGCGCTCGCCGCTGATCCCGGCTCTGATCCGGGCCGCCGAGGAGGGCAAGCAGAGCGTGTGCGTGGTCGAGCTCAAGGCCCGTTTCGACGAGAGCCGCAACATCCACTGGTCAAGAGCCCTGGAAGAGGCGGGCACCCATGTCGCCTACGGCTTCCCCAACCTCAAGGTGCACGCCAAGACGACGCTGATCGTCCGCCGCGAGGGCCGCGGGCTGCGCCGGTATGCCCACATCGGCACCGGCAACTATCACGCGCTCACGGCCCGCCTGTACGAGGACTTCGGCCTGTTCACCGCCGACAATGACATCACCGCCGACGTGGCCGACCTCTTCAACCTCCTGACCGGGTTCGGCCGGCCGCAGACGTTCCGCAAGCTCCTTGTGGCGCCCTACACGCTGCGGCCCAAGCTGCTCGAGCACATCCGGGCGGTGGCCGACGCCGCGCGCGCCGGCAAGCACGCCCGGATCCGGATCAAGGTCAACAACTTCACCGACGTCGAGATCATCGACGGCCTGTACGCGGCTTCGCGGGCGGGAGCGTCGATCGACGTCGTCACGCGCAGCGTCTGTGCGCTGCGGCCCGGAGTCGAGGGCATGAGCGAGAACATCCGCGTCCGCAGCATCCTCGGCCGCTGGCTCGAGCACAGCCGGGCGTTCATCATCGAGGCCGGCGAGTCGGCGACCTACCTCCTCGGCAGCGCCGACCTGATGCCGCGCAACCTGGACGGCCGCTTCGAGGTGCTGGTGCCGATCGAGGACGCGGCTGCCCGCGCGCAGGTGGCCGAGATGTTCGACCTCCTGTTCGGCACGGCTGATTTCTCGTGGCAGCTCCTGCCCGACGGCGGCTGGGAGCGGCTCCCCGGCGACGGCACCGGAGGCGCCCAGTTGGCGCTGATGCGCCGGGCACGGCGGCGGGCACAGGCGGCCCGCCCGTGAGCGTCGCTGAGATCGAAGTGCTGGGCATGCCCCCGGACGAGGACAGCCGACCCACCGGTCAAACTCCCCGCATGACCGTTGCGGTGATCGACATCGGCTCGAACACGGGCCGGCTGCTCGTCGCCCGGCGTGGCAGCACCGCCGCGGTCGTCGCCTCTTCGCACCGAGCGCACCGTGCTGGGGCTGGGGCACGAGATCGAGAACACCGGCACCATCTCGGCCCAGAAGCTCGACGAGACGATGACCTGCGCCCGCCGCTACGCACGGCTCGCCCGGGCGCATGGCGCCAGGCACATCGACGTGGTGATCACGGCCCCCGGCCGCCAGAGTGACAACGCCGACGGTGCTCCTGGCCGGTCTGAGCCACGCCACCGGGGTCAAGGCGCGAGTGCTGTCGGCCCGCGACGAGGGCCGCTATGCCTTCGAGGGCGCCACCGCAGGCCACACCGGCCTGGAGGTGCCGGTGGCCGTGTGCGACGTCGGCGGCGGTTCCACCGAGATCGCCATCGGCGGTCCCGATCGCCGTCCGGACGGCCTGATCTCGGTCGAGATCGGCTCGCTGCGGCTGACCAGCCGGTTCCTCGAGGGAGACCCGCCCTCGCGCCGCGCGATCAACCATGCCCGCAAAGAGGTGCGCGAGCGGATCGGCGATCTCGAGAGCATCCAGGTCGCTACGGCGCTCGCCACGGGCGGCAGTGCCCGGGCGCTGCGCCGGCTCGTCGGCCGCACACTGGACGAGCGCCGGCTCGAGCGCGCGATCCGGCTCGTCTCGCGGCAGCCGTCCGGCCGCGTCGCCGGCACGTACGGCATCCACGTGGAGCGGGCCCGCGTTCTGCTCGCCGGGGCGCTGATCCTGTCGGGGACCCAGCAGGTGCTCGGCGTGCCTCTGCAGGTCGCCCGCGGCGGTCTGCGTGAAGGCCTGGCCGATGTGCTCCTGGCCGAGCGCTCCGCCGCGTAGCTCCGCCCAGCGGCTTTCTCCAAAGCTTCACGCGATCGTCACCATGTGGAAACCCCTGCCCGATTCGCGGCGGGCACAATGCAAACATGGGCTCTCGCTCGACCTCCGATCGGCACATCGAAGGCCCGGTGCGGTCGGCGGCAGCCCACGAGCGGGTCCCGGTGCCGGTCGCATGAGGAACGGGTCGGCCGGCGGCCGTCGCCGCAAGATTCTGGTGGTCGAGGACGACGCGGTCATCGCAACCGCGATCGGCGCCTACCTGCGGGCCTCGGGCTACGAGGTCGACACAGTCGACGACGGCCTCAAGGCGCTGCGGCGGATCCGTTACGCCAGCCCCGACGCGATCGTGCTCGACCTGATGCTGCCGGGCACCGACGGATGGCAGGTGATCGAAGCGGTGCGCGCCGACGGTATTGAGGCGGCCGTGGTGGTCGTGAGTGCGCGAGTGTCCGAACGCGACCGCGTCGACGCCCTCCGCATGGGTGCCGACGACTACCTGTGCAAGCCGTTCGGCATGCCCGAGCTGGTGGCACGCGTCGAGTCGGCGCTGCGGCGCACGTCCGGCGGGTTCCACACCGAGAACGGCGCGATCGAGGAGCCGGGCCTCGTGATCGACTCCGAGCTGCGGCGCGTGTTCGTCGACGGCGAGGATGCGGGGCTGACGGTGCTCGAGTTCCGGCTGCTGCACGCGATGGCCCAGGAGCCGGGCCGGGCGCTCACCCGCGACCAGCTCCGCCGCCGGGTGTGGGGCATGCCGCACACCAAGCGCGACCGGTCGGTGGACGTCTGCGTGCGCAAGTTGCGCGCGAAGCTCGACCGCAGCTCGGCGACGCACACCTACATCCACACCCATCCCGGGGTCGGCTACCGCTTCGCCGCCGAGCCCAAGGTGGGCTCCGGCGGCCCTACCGGACAGCCGACAGCGGCCCGCTGAGATACGATCACGGCTCGTGAGCAGCGAGCCTCAGGCGCCCGCCATGGCCGAGCCCGAATCGAGCGACGCCGCTCTCGTCGACACGCTGCTCGAAGAGCTGGGCGCCGGCCGGGTCGGATTGCTGGCCGAGTTCGTGCGCCACTACGCGCGCCGCGTCCCGGCGGTGCTCGTCTCCGAGCTCGGCCTCGAGGAGCTGGCCGCGCATGTCGGCCGGCTGTTCACGTTCATGACCGAGCGGCCCGCCGGGCAGCTCGCGGTGCGGGCCTACAACCCCGATCTCGAGAAGGACGGCTGGCACGCGTCGGGGTCCGTGGTGCAGGTCGCCGTCGAGGACTCGCCCTTCCTGGTCGACACCGTGACCACCGAGATGCACGTGCACGGCCTGCAGGTTCGCGCCGTCGTCCACCCCGTGATGGGCGTCGAGCGCTCCGACGACGGGACGGTCGTTGCGATCACCCCCGCCCGGGGAGCCGCCCGCCGCGAATCGGTGATGTACTTCCAGGCCGACCGCCGGCTCGAAGACGATGCGCTCGAGTCGCTGCGGGCCGACCTCGTCGGCGTGCTCTCCGACCTGGCTCTGGCCGTCCGCGACTTCCTGCCGATGGTCGAGCGGGTCGAGACGATGATCGAGGTCGCCTCGACGGCCGGGCCGCGCTGGTCGGCGGACGTCATCCACGAGTCGATCGAGTTCCTGCAGTGGCTCACCGACGACAGCTTCATCTATCTGGGCTACCGCGAGTACCGCATCGAGGGAACGGGAGACGACGCAACCGTGGCGGTCGTTGCCGGGACCGGCCTTGGGGTGATGGCAGACGATCGGCGGTCGCGGTTTGCCGAGCCCGTGCCGCTGGCCTCGCTCGATCAGCGTGTCCGCGACCGCTTCTTCGGCGGGCCGCTGCTCGTGGTCTCGAAGACCAACACCGAGACGGCCATCCACCGTCGCGCGCGGATGGACTGCATCGCCGTCAAGCGGATCGACGACGCGGGCAAGGTGGTGGGCGAGCTGCGCATGATCGGGCTCTTCACCAGCAAGGCGTACGCCGAGTCTGCGCACCACATCCCGCTGGTCCGGCGCAAGCTCGAGGCGATCATGCGCTGGGAGGACCTGATCTCCGGTTCCCACGACTACAAGGCGGTGGTCGAGCTCTTCGACAGCTTCCCCAAGGACGAGCTCTTCGCCGCCCCGCCGCAGGAGCTGCGGGCGACCATCATGGCGCTCGCCGCCATGCAGGAGCAGCGCAATGTGCGCCTGTTCCTGCGCTCCGATCCGGGCCGCAAGACGGTGTGGGCGATCGTCGCGCTGGCGCGTGACCGGGTGACGACGGAGCTGCGGCTGCGACTCGAGCACCTGTTCGAGTACCGCTTCCACGGCACCGTCGCCGACTACGCGCTGTCGTTCTCGACCGATCCGGCCCGGTTCCATTTCACGATCCACGTCAGCGACGACGAGATGCCGGACGTCTCGGTCCCCGATCTCCAGCGCGAGGTCGCGGACGCGGCCCGCTCGTGGGACGACGCGCTCTCCGACGCCCTCGCCGAGACGTTCGGGCAGATGCGGGGGCACGAGCTTGCGCGCCGCTACGCCGCCCTCTTCCCGGAGTACTACAAGAGCGCCGCCGATACCTATCAGGCCCGCTTCGACGTCGAGCAGTTCGAGCTCCTCGGCCCCGACCGGCCGTACGTGGTGGCACTCCAGAACGAGCACGGGCCGGCGGAGCCGCTGACGCGGGTGAAGCTCTACAAGACCGGCGGCAAGGCGCCCCTCACCGAGCTCCTGCCGCTGCTCGAGCAGCTCGGCCTGACCGTGATCGAGGAGGTGCCGACGCGGCTTCAGGGCAACCCCGACGAGAGCCGCTACCTGCACGACTTCGGGGTGCTCGGCCCCGACGGCAAGCATCTCGACCTGAGCGTCTACGCCGAGCTCGTGAGCTCGACGGTCGGCGCCGTCTGGGACGGCCGGGCCGGGTCGGACTGGCTCAACCGGCTGGTGGTCGTCGGGGGCCTGTCGTGGCAGCAGGTGACGGTGCTGCGGGCCTACCGTGAGTACCGCCAGGTGCTGGGCGCGCCGTTCACCTCCCGCTACCAGAACGACTGCTTCGTGCGCAATGCGCCGATCGCGCGCAAGCTCGTGGAGCTGTTCGAGGCCCGGTTCGATCCCGCCCGCGCCGGCGGCGATGACGCCGAGCAGGCGATCGTCGATGCGATCACGTCCGACCTCGACGCCGTCAAGTCGCTCGACGACGACCGCATCCTGCGCGGCTACCTGGACATGATCCTCGCGACCGTGCGCACGAACGCGTACGTCCGCGAGGGCCGCTCCGAGCACCTGTCGCTCAAGTTCCGCTGCGAAGCGGTGCCCAACATGCCCCGGCCGGTGCCGCTGTGGGAGATCTTCGTGTACTCCCCGCTCATGGCGGGTGTCCACCTGCGGGGCGGCATGGTCGCCCGCGGCGGCATCCGCTGGTCGGACCGGCTCGAGGACTACCGCACCGAGATCCTCGGCCTGATGAAGGCTCAGATGGTCAAGAACGCGGTCATCGTGCCGGTCGGCGCCAAGGGCGGGTTCGTGCTCAAGCGGCCGCCCGCCGATCGCGCCGAGCTGAAAGAGGAGGAGCGCCGGCAGTACATCACGCTGATGCGGGGGATGCTCGACGTGACCGACAACATGGTCTCCGGTGAGGTCGTGCATCCGGCCGACGTGCGGGTGCTCGACGGCCCCGACCCCTACCTCGTGGTCGCCGCCGACAAGGGCACGGCGCACCTGTCCGACACGGCCAACGCCGTCAGTGCCGAGTACGGGTTCTGGCTCGGCGACGCCTACGCGTCCGGCGGCTCGGACGGCTACGACCACAAGGCCCTCGGGATCACCGCCAAGGGCGCGTGGGAGAGCGTCTCGCGCCACTTCCGCGAGCTCGGCCGCGACGTCATGACCGAGCCGTTCACGGCGGTCGGCATCGGCGACATGTCGGGCGACGTGTTCGGCAACGGGATGCTGCTCTCGCACCAGATGCGGCTTGTGGCCGCCTTCGACCACCGGCATGTGTTCATCGACCCGGACCCCGACGCGGAGCCCTCGTTCGCCGAGCGGCTGCGCCTGTTCAGTCTGCCGTCGTCGTCGTGGGACGACTACGACCGCAACCTGATCTCTTCCGGCGGCGGCGTCTGGCCACGATCTGCAAAGTCGATTCCGCTGTCACCCGAGGCGCGCGCGGCGCTTGGCGTCGAGGCCGAGCGGATGGCCCCCACCGACCTGATCCAGGCGGTGCTGCGGGCACCCGTCGACCTGCTCTGGAACGGGGGAATCGGCACCTACGTGAAGGCGGCCTCCGAGTCGCATGCCGACGTTGGCGACCGTACCAACGACGCCGTCCGTGTCGACGGCCGCGAGCTGCGCGCCAAGGTCGTTGGCGAGGGCGGGAACCTCGGCCTCACCCAGCGCGGCCGCATCGAGTACGCCACGCGCGGCGGCCGGATCAACACCGATGCGATCGACAACTCCGGCGGCGTCGACTGCTCCGACCACGAGGTCAACCTGAAGATCCTGCTGGGGCTGGCCGTCGAGGCGGACGACCTGACGTTCGAGCAGCGGAATGAGGTGCTGCAGAGCGTCGTCGGCGACGTGGTCTCGCACGTTCTCTACGACAACTACCTGCAGGTGCAGATCCTGAGCCAGGAGTTCGCTGCGTCACCCCAGCGCATGGAGGCCTACGAGGATCTGATGGTCGAGCTCGAGAACCGAGGGCTGCTCGAGCGGGGGCTCGAGTTCCTGCCCACCTCCGAGCAGATGGCCGAGCGCCGCGCCGCCGGGACGGGCCTTGCCCGCCCCGAGCTGTGCGTGCTCCTGGCGTACGCCAAGCGACTGCTGCGCGAACAGGTGCTGGCCTCGACGTTCCCCGACGATCCCTACCTGGACGCATCGCTGCGCGAGTACTTCCCGCCCGCCGTGGTGGAGCGGTTCGGCCACCTGATGACGGCCCACCCGCTCCGGCGCGAGATGGTGGCCACCATCGTCACCAACGACGTCATCAACTCGATGGGCATCACGTTCGCCTCGCGGATGGTGACCGAGACGGGCGTCGGCGCCGAGGAGGTCGCCCGCGCCTTCATCGTCGCCCGCGACGTGAGCGCCGCCCGCGGCCCGTGGGACGCCGTCGAGCGGCTCGACCGCATCGTGCCGAACGACCTCCAGGCGGAGCTCATGACCGGCGTCGACTCGATGGTCGAGGACCTCGCCCGCTGGTACCTGACCCACGTGCCCCAGATCGATCTCGCGACCGAGGTCGAGCGCGCCCAGGGCCCGTTCGCCGAGCTCGTCGCGTGCATGGGCGATGTCGCCACGACCGCATGGCGGCTCACGCGCGAAGAGCGGCTCGAGCGGCTGGTCGAACAGGGCGTTCCCGATTCGGCGGCACGGTTTGCCGCCATCGGCCCGGACCTTGTGTACGCGCCCGACATCATCACCGTCGCGCGCACCTACGATCGCCCGATTGCCGACGTCGCGCACGCGTTCTTCGTCATCGGCGAGCGGCTCTACCTCGACGTGATCGAGCGCCGGGCCGCGGAGCTTCCGGCCGAGACGCGCTGGCAGCGGCTGGCGTGGGCGTCGCTGGCAGAGGACCTGCGGCTGCTGCGGCGGCAGATCGCCTCGAGCGTCCTGGCCGAAGCGGGCGATGCCTCGATCGACGCCGCGGTCGACCGCTACCTCGCCACGCGCACCGACCCGTACGAGCGCCTGGCATCGCTGATGGCCTCGCTGACGGCCGCCCCCGGCGACGATGCCTCGGTGACGATGGTGGCGGTCCACCAGATCCGCCAGGTGGTGGCGTGAACACCTTTGGTGGTCTCGCGCCACGTGGCGGCTGGGGTGGGGACACCGCTCGCCCTCCGAAAAAACCATTCGAGAGACAAGCAATGTCCCCTTCCTTGCGGTCTTGTCGACCTTTCGCCTCCACGGCCTGCGGCCGTGAATAACCGGTGCCAGGCACCGGTTATTCATCCACCCTTTGCGGTGGTTGTGCGCTAAACGGGGTCAGACCTCCTTTTTGGCGCATTAGGCACGCGCGTCCTTGCCGCCGGCGCTCATCATCTGGAGAGGAGGGCTGCCCCCTGAGCCGCGAAGCATTGAGGCGTCGGCCGTCGAGGACCTACGCGCCACCGCTAACGTCCGGGCATGAACCGGCTCGCCGACGAGACCAGCCCGTACCTGCTTCAGCACGCTGAAAACCCGGTTGAGTGGTATCCGTGGGGCGATGAGGCGCTGGAGCGCGCGCGCGCCGAGGACCGGCCGATCCTGCTCTCGATCGGCTACTCCGCCTGCCACTGGTGCCACGTCATGGCGCACGAGTCGTTCGAGGACTCCGAGACGGCCGAGCTGATGAACACGCACTTCGTGAACATCAAGGTGGACCGCGAGGAGCGGCCCGACCTGGATGCGGTCTACATGAACGCGGTCGTCGGGATGACCGGCCAGGGCGGGTGGCCGATGACCATGTTCCTGACCCCGGCCGGCGAGCCGTTCCACGGCGGCACCTACTACCCGCCGGAGCCCCGCTTCGGCATGCCGTCGTTCCGCCAGGTGCTGAGTGCGGTCGACGACGCGTGGCGGGAACGGCGCGGTGAGGTCATGCAGGCGGGCGCGGCCCTCGCGGCGGGGCTGCGGCGGTCGGCCGAGGTGGCGCCGTCGACCGAGCCGCTCACCGCCGAGCTGCTGACCGGGGCCATGCCGGCGCTGCGCTCGGCCTTCGACCCCGAATGGGGCGGGTTCGGCGGTGCCCCCAAGTTTCCCGGCCGCCTCGACGGTCGGCCTGCTTCTGCGCCTGCACGTGCGCACCGGGAGCGTCGATGCACTGCGGATGGCGACCGAGACGCTCGACGGGATGGCCCTCGGCGGGATGCACGACCTGATCGGCGGCGGCTTTCACCGCTATGCGGTCGATCGCATCTGGCTCGTCCCGCACTTCGAGAAGATGCTGTACGACAACGCGCTGCTCGCCAGTGCGTACCTGGAGGGGTTCGCCGTGACCGGCGAGCGCCGGTACGCCAAGGTCGCCGAGGACACGCTCGACTATCTGGTGCGCGAGATGCGGCTGCCCGAGGGCGGCTTCGCCTCGTCTCAGGACGCCGACACCGACGGCGAGGAGGGCTCGACCTACGTGTGGACGCCGGCCCAGCTCGCCGAGGCGCTGGGCGAGGAGCGGGCGGCCACCGCCGCCGCCCACTACGGGGTCACCGACGCCGGGAACTTCGAGGGCTCAGCGACGGTCCTGCGGGCGCAGGGAGCGCCGCCGCCGGATCTGGCCGAGATCCGGGCGACCCTGCTCGAGCGCCGCTCCCGCCGGCCCCAGCCCGGCCGCGACGACAAGGCGCTGGCGTCATGGAACGGCCTCGTTCTGGCTGCGCTCGCGCAGGGCGGATGGCGGCTGCGGCGGCCCGACCTGCTGGACGCAGCGCGCGACTGCGCCCGCTTCCTGCTCGGGCCCGATGACGGCGGCCGACGGGCGCCTGCGCCGCACCTACCGGCTGGGCAGCGCCCGAATCCCGGCCTACCTGGATGACTACGCCGCGGTCTGCCACGGGCTGCTCGAACTGGCCCTCGCGACCGGCGAGCCCGGGTGGCTGCCGCCCGCCCGCCGGCTCGCCGACGAGGCCGTCGCGAGGTTCGGCGACGACCACAACGGCGGCTTCTACCAGTCGGCATCCGACGCCGAGCGGCTGGTCGCGCGGCACAAGGAGCTCGACGACAACCCGACGCCGTCGGGCAACGCGCTGCTCGCCCAGTCGCTGATCCGGCTCGGCCGCATCTACGCCGAGCCCGAGCTCGAGCGGCTCGCTGCCGCGACGATGCGGCTGGCGGTCGACGCGATGCGCCGTGCACCCCACGGCCTCGGCCAGATGCTCGCGGCGCTCGACCTCCACCTCTCGCAGCCACGGGAGGTGGCGGTGGTCGGGCCGGCGGCCGACCCTGCAACGCGGGCGCTCGCCGACGCGGTGCGCGACGGGTTTCACCCCGACGTCGTCTACGCGTTCGGCGACGGTGCCGATGCGGGCGGCATTCCGCTGCTGGAGGGCCGCGGGCCGGTGAACGGCGCGCCTGCCGCCTACATCTGCGAGCGGTTCGCCTGCCGGGCGCCGCTGACCGATCCGGCCGCCGCCCGCGCGGCGATGGCGGCGTGACCGCGACCGACGCCCAGCGCCAGGCCGCCGGCGAGCATGCCGTTGCGGCCTACGTTCGCGACGGGATGACGCTGGGACTCGGCACGGGCGCGACCGCCGGGATGATGCTCGCGGCGCTGGCCGCCAGGCTGGCCGACGGCCGCCTGCGCGACATCGCCGGCGTGCCCACCTCGGAGGCGACGGCCGAGCGGTGCCGCGAGCTCGGCATCCCGCTGACCACGCTCGACGATGCCCCAGCGCTCGACGTCGTGATCGACGGAGCCGACGAGATCGACCCCGGCCTGAACCTGATCAAGGGGCTCGGCGGGGCGCACCTGCGCGAGAAGGTGGTGGCGTGCGCCGGGGAGCTCATGGTCGTCGTCGCCGACGAGGCCAAGCTGGTGGCACGGCTGGGGGAGCGGGCGCCGTTGCCGGTCGAGGTGGTCGAGTTCGCGCGGCCGGTGTGCGACCTCAAGCTGCGCGGGCTCGGCTGGCGGCCGGCCCTGCGGATGGCGGCCGACGGCAGGCCGTTCGTGACCGACGAGGGCAACGCGATCCTCGACTGCCGCCGCGACGACGACTGGCCCGATCCCGCGGCGCTCGCCGCCGGCGTCCGCAGCGTGCCCGGTGTCGTCGAGCACGGGTTCTTCCTGGGCATGGCCGGTGTGGCGGTCGTCGGCACCGGCGCCGGCGTCAGAGTGCTCGAGCGCGGGTCGCGCCCAGCCGTCGCTCCATGACCGCAACCGCCTCGGGGTTCGAGTCGATCAGGACGTAGCGGCGGTCGAGCGCCACGGCGACCGCACCCAGCGTGCCGGAGCCGGCAAAGAAGTCGGCCACGCGGTCGCCGGGCCGGGTCGAGGCCTGCACCATCCGGCGCACGAGGCCCTCGGGTTTCTGCGTCGGATAGCCCGTGCGCTCGCCGCCCGCTGGTGGGGACGATGGTGTGCCACCAGCAGTCGGTCGGGAGCTTGCCGCGGGCCGCCTTCTCGGGTGTGACGAGCCCCGGGGCCATGTACGGCTCGCGCTCCACCGCCTCGGAGTCGAACCAGTAGCCGGTCGGGATCGCGCACGTACACCAGGATCGTGTCGTGCTTGGCCGGCCAGCGCCGCTTGGGCTTGCCGCCGTAGTCGTACGCCCACACGATCTCGTTCAGGAAGCACTCGCGGCCGAACACCTCGTCGCACAGGAGCTTCACGTAGTGCGCCTCGCGGTAGTCGAGATGCAGGTAGAGCGTGCCCTCGGCCGAGAGCAGCCGGTGGGCATGGCGCAGGCGCGGCTCGAGGAAGCCGAGGTAGTCGTCGAAGCTGTCGCGGTAGGACGACTGCTCGAGCAGCTCGGTGCGGTAGCGGCGCCCGCCGAACCCGGTGCGGTCGCCGTCCGGGTCGGCGACGGCCCGCAGCGGCCGCGCGCTGCGCTCCTGCCCGGTGTTGAACGGCGGGTCGAGGTAGATCATCGCGAACGCGCCGTCGCCGAACCGCGGCAGGAGCTCCAGGTTGTCCCCGAGCAGGATCAGGTCGTCCACGCTCGTAGCATGACTCAGGCTGCGGCGATCATCGCGAGCACCGCCGCAGGTGACTCGCCACCAACGATCCGGATGCGGCTCAGCGTGTCGGGCTGCGACGGCTGCGCCAGGCCGGGTAGCTCGGTGGTCGCTCCCACGTAGCCGGCCCGGCGGACCGCGGCCAGCACCGCCGCGTCAAAGTCCCCGGACGGGTAGCAGAAGAAGTCGACGGGGACATGGAAGAGCCGCTGCAGGACGATCCGCGACCGGTGCACCTCGCGCCACAGCTGGGCCGGAGACAGCGTGGTCAGATCGGGGTGGGTGAGCGTGTGCGAGGCGACCTCCCATCCGTTTCGGATCATCCGCTGCACCATCCAGCCGCGCAGCCCCCAGCCGCGCCGGTGGAGGTTGGCCACGAGCAGGTTGAGCACGCCCGGCCATCCCCGCCGGCGCAGCACGGGCATCGCCGCTCCGAAGTCGCCGCGGTAGCCGTCGTCGAACGACAGGACGACCGGCCTGGACGGCAGGCGGGCGCGGCCGTGCCAGGCCTGCCACACCCGGTCGAGCGTGACGGCGTGGTAGCCCGCCGCCGCGAGTGCGCCGATCTGGGCTCGGAACAGCCCGGGCGCGACGTACAACTCGGGGAACGGCGCCCCCGGCGGAGGCGTGCCGATGACGTGATACATGAGCACCGGCACCGGCGTGCGCAGCCTGGGGCCGTGGAAGCGGTGGCGCGGGAGCGGAACAGGCACGGGCAGGTCGCGCATCTCGAGCGCATCTCGGTTCACCGGCACGTGCCGGTGCCGGCGCGCGGCCGGCGTCGCATGCCCTGTCAGCGTCACTGCGGCGAACGCCACTGCCAGGGCGGTTCCGAGCAGGACGGCGATGCGGCGAGCGGGCAACGGCTTCTTCCCCGAGCGCGGGGCGGCGGCCCGCCAGTGTACGCCTCTCCTCGCCGGCCGTCTACACGCCGGCTGCGGCGGCGCGCTTGCGCCCGATCTGCTCGGCCGTCGGCCGGCGCACGTTGCGCACCAGGTGCAGCTTCTCCCAGACCGCGATCGTCAGGCCCGACAGGTCGATCTGGCGCCAGCCCAGGCCGTGGAAGGCCGAGGTCGGAAAGACGTGGTGGTTGTGGTGCCAGGCCTCGCCCAGCGACGGCAGCGCCAGCACCCAGTTGTTCGTCGACTGGTCCGCCGCGGCGAACGGCCGCCGGCCGAACACGTGGCAGATGGAGTTCACGCTCCACGTGATGTGGTGGTTGAAGAAGAGCCGCACGAGCCCGCCCCAGACGAGGCCGGTGAAGGCGCCCTTCCAGCTGTCGGTGATGAGCCCGCCGAGCGCGAACGGGATGGCGAACGACAGCACCACCCACAGCGGAAAGAGGCTTCGAGATGGCCACGACCAGCCGGTCGCCGAGCAGATCCTTCGCGTAGCGCTCGCGCTCGGTGCGGTTGTGGCCGAACATCCAGCCGACGTGGGCGTGTGCGAGCCCCTGCAGCCGCCCCCAGACCGAGCTCGAGTAGCCGTGGTGGGGGCTGTGCGGGTCGCCCTCCTTGTCGGAGAAGGCGTGATGCGTGCGGTGGTCGACCGCCCAGTCGATGGCCGGGCCCTGGATCGCGAGCGACCCGAAGATGAGCAGGCCCGCCTTGAGCGGGGCGATCGCCTCGAAGGCGTGGTGGGTGAGCATGCGGTGGAAGCCGATCGTGATCCCGAAGCCGCACAGCACGTACATGCCGGCGAACAGCGCCAGGTCGCTCGGGCCGACCGCCTTGTTCCAGAGCAGCGTCACCGCCGCGATCAGTCCTGCGAACGGCAGGATCGTGATCACGATCATCGCGGTGTTGCGCCCACGCTCGGGTACGGGCAGCTCGGAGAGGTCAGCGGTCATGTGAGGTCCTTTCGCGCCCGGCCGGCATCAGGTTCGCTCGACCCTGCTGCCGGGGACGATGTCCTGGGAGCCGTCCTCCCAGCGCACCCAGCCCTTGTGTCCCCCGTCGTAGTCGCCGGCAAAGAGCAGAAGCGTTGCGGGCCGGCCCGCAACGGTGCACGGATCGGCGCCGGGCTCGTCGGCGCCCCGCCAGATGCGCACGAACGGGTTGGTCTCCCACTCGGCGCCGATCGTGGTCGGGTCGGTGTGCCCGGGCAGCACGTGCGTCTCGGGCGGGAGCTGCATCAGCACGTCCATGATCGAGTGGTGCAGGCTCTCGTAGCTGTCGCGCATGGTGCCCCCGACGGTGTCCTTGAAGAGGACGTCGGCGGTGAAGCAGCAGTCGCCGACGAGGAACGAGAGGTGCCCCGGGCTGTGCCCGGGCGTGAAGAGCGCGGTGATCTCGAGGCCGCCGGTGGTGAAGGCGTCGTCGTGGTCGAGGTGGCCGGTGACGCCCGACATGCGCCGCGCCTCGATCTCGTGCGCGAGCACCCGCGGCCGGAACCGCTCGATCACGAGGCCCGCCTCGTCGATGTGGTCGCCGTCGGCGTGGGTGATGAGAAGGTGCGTGATCGTCAGCCGCTCGATGTCGGCCGCGTCGAGCAGCGGCGCAACCGGGCCGCCCGCGTCGATGATGACGCCCGTGCCGCCCGACTCGTCTCCGACCAGGTAGGAGTTCGAGAGCCACTCCGGGTGCATGCTGCGCTCGATGATCACGAACGTTGTGCGCGCATGGCGGCCTTGTGCGCGCGTTTGCCGGCCTGGTAGTCGGCCAGGGCCTGCGGGGTGTCGACGTCGCCCAGGGTGGGGTGGTTGGGCAGCGCCTCCTCCCATCCCTGCGGTCGGACGCCCAGGCGCTTGACGATCGTGGCGGTCAGGCTGCGCACCTTCATGTCGCCGATGCCGGGCAGGCGCCCGAGCCTGGCCTTGAGGTCGGCCGCGTCGGCGGCCTCGGTCCACACACGCGATCCGTCGCCGCCGTAGTCACGGTCGATCACCGCGCACAGGTTCTGCACCCGCTTGGCCATCACCGCCGGGTAGCGGTGGATGGCGGGCCGCTGGACGAAGACCTCGACCAGCGCGTCGGGATCGGTGGCCGCGATCCGGCCGGGATCCAGGTGCCCGAGCCGGCGCTTGAGCTCCAGCGGGCCGGCGAAGGCCTTCTGCACCTGCACCTGCTGGTCGAGCACGAAGCCGATCAGAAGCGCATTGGCATCCGAGGCGATCAGCCGGTTGGCCTCGGCATCCTCAGTCCAGGGCAGCTCGATCGCCGGAACGGTGTTCATTGCCGGAAGCCTACCGCGTGATCCATATTTGGGGCCAGGCCCCGACTATTCATCGCCGGGTGGGTGGTCGCGCGCACGCTTGGCCGCCTCCGCGTGGGTTGCGACATAGACGATCGCGGTGGCCATCACGGCCCAGAACAGACCGTAGAACGCAGAGCGCACCGCCGAGAGGTTGAAGACCACGATGTGGAAGATGAAGAGCAGCACGGCGGTGACCGGGTACGTGATCCCGACCTGCACCTGACCGGGCAGCGCCTCCCAGCGCAACAGGGTCGGGCGGGTGGCCTCGGCGATGCGGTGCTCGAATGCCGCCCACGGCCGCCGGAGCGGGTTCCTACCGGCGCGCACCCAGCGCCAGTCCCTGCTCGTAGGCCGCGCGCACCTCGGCCGCCGACCACGGCGCCGGCGCGACCGAGATGAAGTAGTCGGCCAGCGCGCCCTCCACGAGTCCGTCCAGATCCGATTCGCCCACGCCCACCCCGGCGAGCGTGTCGAACTCGAGCTCGGCCAGGATCCGGCGCACGGCCCGCACCGCGCGCGAACCGTCGGCCGGGCCGTCGGCGGGTGCGCCCAGGGCGTCTGCGATCCGCTCGAACTGCTCGGGCACGTGGTGGCGGTCGCGGTCCATCGTCTCGGCCATGACGAGCCCGATGGTGAGGCCGTGGGGGAGGCCAAACCGGCCGCCGAGCGCCTGGCCGAGCGAGTGCTCCGCCCCGCAGTCGGAGATGTTCATCGCGAGGCCCGCCATCAGGCTCGCACAGGCCATCTCGGAGCGGGCGTCGTGGTCGGCCCCGTTGCGCACCGCCGGCACGAGCGCACGCCCCGCCAGCCGCACCGCCTCGAGGGCAATGCCGTCACCGACCGGTGTCCTGGCCGTCACGACCATCGCGGCGATCGCCTGCGCGAGCGCGTCGACGCCGGTGTGCGCCGTGATGGTCGGCGGCAGCCCCCAGGTGAGCGCGGGGTCGACCAGGGCGTGCTGGGCGCGCAGGTGCGGGCTGGCGATTCCGGCCTTGGTATGCGTGCGCTCGTCGGTGATGACCGCGCCGCCGGACACCTCGGAGCCCGTGCCCGCGGTGGTCGGCACGCACACGAGCGGGATCGCCGGCGGCTCGTAGGCGACCCCGCCACCGGCGAAGCGCATGTACGGCCCGCCCTGGCCTGCCACGAGCCGCGCCGCCTTGGCGGTGTCCATCGCGGAGCCGCCGCCGATGGCCACCACGGCGTCGCAGCCGGCGGCCGTGAGCGCCTCCGCCGCCCGCTCGACCAGCTCGGCCGTCGGCTCGCCCGGCGCCTTCTCGAACATCGTGGCCCCGGAGAACGCCGCGACCGCGTCGGCCACCCGCGGGACGAGGCCGGCCAGGCCCTCGTCGATCACGATCAGCGGCCGGGTCGCGCCCTCCTCGGCGACCACGGCCGCCAGGTCGGCCGAGACGCCCTCGCCGAACCGGATCTTGACGGGCAGGTGGTTGCGAAACGGCTTCACCGCGCTCATGTGTCCTCCAGGGGCTCGACCGAGTCGCCGACGCGGACGCGTCCGGGCGTCTCGACGTCGGCATAGATGCCGCAGAACACCTCGCCGTCTTGGGGCGGGCGGTACTCCGCGAGCCACCGCAGCGTGTCGGCGTCGCGCGCGCCCGTGTCGGGGTCGAGCGTCGTGAGCGCACAGCGGGGGTCGAGTCGCACCACCGTCAGAACGGCCTCGCCCGCCCGCACGCGGCGGCCGACCCAGGCGTCCTCGGCATGGGCCGCGCAGCCGTCGATCAGCAGGGTGGGGCGGAAGCGGCGGGCATCGAGGTGCGCCCGCCCACCGTGTCGTCCGACCTCGTCCGCCGACGCCTGCGAGAGCAGCGAGACGGGGTGGGAGTCGAGTGCGCGCAGGCCGTTGTCGGCGCGCAGCAACCGCAGCGGCATGCCGGCGAGCGCCGACATCGCGTCGGCAAAGGGGCCGTTCATCACGCTGGCCGGCACGTCCCTGCCCCAGAGCTCGACGCTCGTCCGGTCCACAGCCGCGGGCACCTCACGCACGGTCGTGCCGCCGGGCAGCCGCAGCTCCAGCACGTCGGTCTCGGCGTCGTAGCTGCTCGAGACCTGGGCGAGCACCGGGACGTGCCGCTGGGTGGCGACGCGGCCGGCGCTGTCGACAAGCATGAACCGGCGGTCGTGGTCGACTCCGTCGGCCCCGATCGCAGCCTCCTCGACCGCGGTCAGGTGCAGCGATTTGACCGCCGAGACGTGGATCGCGCGCACTCGGAGCATCGTGGCAGGTAGGTTACTTGCTCGCCCTTCTCAGGAGGCCCGAATGAGCCAGACCAAGTTCGTCTCAGCGCTGAACGAGCAGATTGCCTATGAGTTCGGCGCGAGCCAGCAGTACATCGCGATTGCCGTCCACTACGACGACGAGACCCTTCCGCGTCTGGCCGCGTTCTTCTACCGCCAGGCGGTCGAGGAGCGAAACCACGCAATGATGATGGTGCAGTACCTGCTCGACGCCGGTGAGCCAGTGACCATCCCCGCCGTGGAGGCGCCCAAGTGCGGATTTGCCGACACCGTCGAGCCCGTGGCGCTGGCGCTGGCCCAGGAGCGGCGGGTGACGGGGCAGATCAACGCGCTCGCGGCCGCCGCCCGCGATGGCGGCGACTACGCGGGCGAGCAGTTCATGCAGTGGTTCATCAAGGAGCAGGTGGAGGAGGTCTCGAGCATGTCCGATCTCCTCAAGGTGGTCGAGCGGGCACGTGACAACCCGCTCCTGGCCGAGGAGTATCTCGCCCGCGAGTCAACCGGCGAGGCCGCCGACGCCACCGCGCCCGCCGCGGCGGGCGGCGCCCTCTAGAATCCGACCGCGTCGAGCGCCGGCAGCGGGCTCTTGGGGAGCCCGGGGCGCGGATCGCCCTCGTTGTAGACGCCCGGAGCGACGTCGTTCGGCGTGTCGGGATAGAAGACGCTCGCCAGCACCTGGATCTGGCGACGCCCGACGCCCAGCTCGAACTGACCGCCGCCGTACATGCGGATGCCGCGCTCCTCGCAGGCCTCGATGCACTCCAGCAGGCGCTGCACCGTCCCGAAACGCGACGGCTTGATGTTGAGCCACCGGGGCGAGACGGGCAGTGCGTCGACGTCGGCAAGTGAGTGGATGGGCGCGTCGAAGCTCAGCCGGTCGTCGGCCGGGCGCAGCGCCTCGCGGCACTCGCCCTCGAGCGACGGGTCCTCGATGACGGCGTCGGGGAATCCGGTCGCGATCGCGCGGTAGAGCACCGGGTCGGGCTCCAGGTCGACGCCCGTGCCGTGGTAGTACGACTTGAGGTCGAGCACCCGCACCCGGCCGGTGGCGGCGAGCTTCGCGATCAGGGCGGCGTCCCACGACTCCTCCGGGTCGAGCTTGAACTCGAGTGCCGGGTCGGCCGCCATCCACCCGTCGACGTCGCCGCGCGTCGAGGCCACGAACCGCACGGGGCGGGCTGTGCGCCCGACCGCGGCCGCCAGCGACAGGCCGGCCTGGCGCAGCACCAGGTCGAGTGCTGCGGACTCGAACGCCCACCGCCGGTAGTCCCGCGCCGCCTCCATGGCCGGCTCGTGCGGGTACAGGGTCTCGGCGTCGAGCCGGGCGGAGACCTCGCGCAGCGAGCGCGCGCCCGCCAGGGGCAGCGCTTCGGGGAAGTCGAGGTGATCGTCGGCCGTGTAGGCGACGTCCTCGCCCTGGCCGCGGTGGCCGCCGCCGTGCATGACCACGGTGGTGGTGACGCGGGTGAACTTGGTCGACACGTCGACCTGCCTGCGCTCGATCGTGTAGCCGTCGAGGGTCAGGCCGAGGTCTGCGAGGCGGTCGTAGAGGGCCATGCCGACGAGCATATCCCGGTTGATCCCCGCCGGTGAGGGCGATACGGTGACCGCATGTCCAGCTTCCCGACCGTTCGCGTCGCCGCCGTGCAGGCGACTCCGGTCATGCTCGACGGCGATGCCTGCATCGAGCTTGCGATCGGCCACATGCGCGCGGCGGCGGCGGAGGGCGCGCAGCTCGTGGTGCTGCCCGAGTGCTTCGTGCCGTTCTATCCCAAGTCGTGGCTCACAAAGTCGGACTGGGACAGCGCCCAGACCGCCCTCTACGAGCGCATGTGGATGAACTCGGTGGACGTTCCCGGTCGGCACACCGACCGGCTGGCAGCTGCCTGCGCCGAGCTCGGCGTCCATCTCGTCATCGGGATCAACGAGCGCGAGAGCGACCGGTCGGGGACGCTCTACAACTCGATGCTCACGTTCGGGCCGGGCGGTCTCCTGCACCGGCACCGCAAGCTCATGCCCACCCATCACGAGCGGCTGTTCCACGGCATCGGCGGCGGCGACGATCTGGCGGTCGTCGACACCCCGATCGGCCGCATCGGCGGTCTGATCTGCTGGGAGAACTTCATGCCGCTCGCGCGCTACGCGCTCTACCGGCAGGGCCCCCAGATCTGGGTCGCCCCGACCATGGACGACGGCGACGCGTGGCTCGGGCTGATGAGCACGATCGCGTTCGAGGCCGGTGCCTGGGTGATCGGCGTCACCCAGTACATGCACCGCTCGCAGCTTCCGGCCGACATGCCGGTCGAGCTGCCCGCCGACCGGCCGGACGAGTTCTCGCGCGGCGGCAGCGTGATCGTCGAGGCCGGCAGCGGCAAGGTGGTCGCCGGCCCGCTCTACGGCGGCGAGGGGATGCTCATTCACGACTGCGACCTGCGCGTCGGCCTGCGGGCGAAGCAGGCCTTCGACGCCGTCGGCCACTACGGCCGCGAGGACGCCCTGCTACGCGTCCTCGGCCAGAACGGCACCACCGGCGGCGGCGTGGATGGCGAGCACGGCAGCGATGGTGTCGGCGTCACCGGCGCGCTTGTCTGACCGGTAGCGCCTGACCCGCGCGAACCGCAGAGCGACGCCGCCGGGATAGCGCGGGCTCGTCTGGATACCGTCGAAGGCGATCTCGACGACGAGCTCGGGGCGGACGTGGACGATGTGGCCCTCGCGGCTCGATGCGAGCTCGAGCAGGCGCTCGGTCTGCCAGGCGAGCATCGCGTCGGTCATGCCCTTGAACGTCTTTCCCAGCATGACGAAGCCACCGTCCGGGTCGCGCGCGCCGAGGTGCAGGTTCGAGAGCACGCCGTGCCGGCGGCCGTGGCCCCACTCGGCGGCGAGCACCACCAGGTCGAGCGTGTGCACGGGCTTCACCTTCAGCCAGCCGGCGCCGCGCCTGCCGGCCTCGTACGGCTGGTCGAGCGCCTTCACCATGACGCCCTCGTGCCCGTGTGCGAGCGCCTCGCGGGCGAAGGCCTCGGCCGCGTCGGCGTCAGGATCGGACAGGCGTGGCACCACGAGCTGCGGCGCCGCGCCGGCCAGAGCGGTGAACCGTTCGGAGCCCGGCCGCTCGAGCAGGTCGGTGCCGTTCAGATGCAGCAGGTCGAAGACGACCGGCGTCAGCGGGACCTCGGTCGCGCAGGCTCTCGACGTTGCGGCGGCCGGCGATGCGCGCGGCGGTGACCTGGAACGGCAGCGGCCGCCCGTTCGGGGCCAGCGCGATCGCCTCGCCGTCGAGCACGGCCGCGGTCACCGGCAGCGCCATCACCGCCTCGACGACCTCGGGCACGCGGGCCGTGATGTCGTCCAGCGTGCGCGTGAACACCGCGACGTCTGCGCCGTGGCGGTGGATCTGGATGCGGGCGCCGTCGAGCTTCCACTCGATCGCCGCGGTCCCCAGACGGGCCAGCGCGGCGGTCACGCTCTCGGCGGTCTGGGCGAGCATCGGCTGCAGCGGGCGGCCGACCTCGAGCCGGTAGCGGCGCAGGCCGTCCACGCCGTCGCGAAGCGCGGTTGCCGCGACGTCGCCCAGGTCGCCGCGCAGCATCAGCGCCCGGCGCAGCTCGGAAGCGGGCACCGAGGCGGCCTTCGCCGCCGCCTCGATCATCACCCCCTCCTGTGCGCCCTGGCGCAACTCACCCGCGATCAGCCCGCGCAGCAGGCGCTGCTCGGCCGCGCCGGCCCGCGCGAACAGGTCGTGCACCAGATCGCGCCGCGCTCCGGTCGACCCGGGGCCGCTGAGCGCGGCCATGTGCGCGAAGGCCGCATCGACCTCGAGCACCGTCAGAGTCGACCCGGGCCCCGGAGGCGGCAGATCGCGCAGCGCCGCCCAGCCCGCGCCGGTCTGGCGCTGGAGCAGCCGGCCCGACAGATATGCGACCCCCGCCGGCACCTCGTCGGGATGCAGCGCCGCGAGACACTCCACCAACCGGGCCACCTTTGCACCGCGCGCCGAGGTCGCCCGGACGTCCTCGGATGTCGTTGCGATCTGGGCCAGCAGCATCGCCGTATCGTGCCAACCTCAGCCGGGCGGCGCTGCGAGAAGCTCTGCGCACACCTCGGCGAAGGCGGCGGCGCTCCGCGTGGGCTCGAGCCCGGCCCGGCGGGCGAGACCGACGTTCGGCGCATGGACGGGCCCCCGAAGCGGGATGGCCCGAAGCGGTGTCCCGTCGATGGCCTGGGTCGGCGCGGGTCGGGCGTTGGCGAGCGTGTAGCCGTAGCCCCATGCGACGAGGCTTCGGGCCAGCTCCGGGTCGGCCACCCGGCGTGAGATCTGGGGCGCGGCGCCCGCCGTGCGGAAGAGCTCGAGGAAGTACTCGCGCGACAACGGCAGGTCGAGCAGGACGAGCGGTTCGGCGGCGAGGGCGGCGAGCCTCAGCGTGCGGGCGCCGGCCAGCCGGTGGCCGGCCGCGACCAGGGCGTAGGGCGGGGCCGGCGCGAGCGGCCGGAACTCGACCTGGTCGTCGAGGCCGAGGTCGTACGTGATCGCGACGGCGACGGTGCCGTCGCGCAGGCGCGCGAGCAGCTCGCCCTGATCGCCGGGCAACAGCCGCACCCGTGCCCGCGGCCAGCGCTGCTCGAAGGCGCGGCAGACCCTCGGCGCTGCGACGGGCGCCAGCGTGACCAGGCATCCCACCGGCAGCTCGCCCGAGACGTCGCCGCGCAGCGCCGCCGAGCGCTCGTCCAGCCGCCCGGCCGCCGCCAGCACCTCGACCGCCGCCGCCAGGAGCTCCCGGCCGGCCGGCGACGGCGCCGCCGCGCGGCGGCTGCCCCGCACCAGCAGCTGCACACCGAGGGTCCGTTCGAGATCGGCGATCGCGGCCGACACGGTCGCCTGCGCGAGCTGGAGGCGGCCCGCGGCCGCCCCGATGCCGCCGCCCTCGCAGGCGGCGACGAAGCAGGAGAGCTGGCGCAAGGTGAATCTGGCGGCCGGATCTGACATCGTCAGATCCGATGATACAGCTGGTGTAAGACCGATTTGACCGATTCCATGGCAGCCGCCACGATGCATGGCATGATCAGAACCGGAGACGAATATCGCGAGTCGATCCGCGACGGGCGCGAGGTGTGGATCGACGGCGAGCGCGTGCCCGACGTCACGACCCATCCGGCGTTCAAGCCGATCGTCGACATCCGCGCGCGCATCTACGACCTCGCCCACGACCAGGCGACCCAGGAGCGCATGTCCTATCTCGACGCCGAGACCGGCGAGCGCTGCGCGGTCGGATCCAAGCTGCCCGTGACCAAGGAGGACTGGCACGACAAGCGCCTCGCCGTCGACACCGTCCTCGACGACGTCGGCGGATCGTCACCCGTGTCGGTGACGAGACGGTGGGCGAGATGTGGTCGCTCTACGACGGCCAGGACGTGCTGAACGAGATCGACCCCGCCTTCTCGGAGCACATCCGCCATCACGTCCGCCACGCCGCCGTTGCCGATCCCTTCCACGTCTCGGCCAACACCGATCCCAAGGGCGACCGCTCGATCCGGCCGCAGGACCAGGACCCCGACGTGCTCCTGCGGGTGGTGCGCGAGACCGGCGCGGGCATCGTCGTGCGCGGCGCCAAGTTCGAGACGGCGGCCGCCTACGCCAACCAGGCGTTCGTCAAGCCGACGATCGGCGATTGGGGCAACGCCGAGCTCAGCGAGTACGCCGTGGGGTTCGTCGCCGACATGGCGGCGCCCGGCATCACGCACATCTGCCGGTCGGGGTTCGGCGAGCGCCGCCCCGAGGCCGACTACCCGCTCTCGAACCGGTTCGACGAGATCGACACGATGATCGTGTTCGACGACGTGGAGATCCCGTGGGAGAACGTGTTCTTCAACCGCCACACCCGTGCGGCCGCCTTCATCCGCACCACCCTGCACCGCTACAGCATGTTCCCGTTCGTGCAACGCCACCTGCGCTTCGCCGACCTGCTGGTCGGCACGGCCTACTCGAGCGCCACCCAGACCGGGATCAAGATGCATCAGGGCGTGCGCGAGAAGCTGGCCGAGCTGGCCTGCTATCGCGAGAGCATCAACGCCCACCTGACCGCCGCGATCGAGCTGGCAGAGGTCAGCCCGGGGGGCCTGCTGATGCCCAACCAGGCGCTGCTCTCGACCGGCCGCGTCGTTGCCTGCACTGGGCTTCCGGCGATGGTGCACCTGGCCCGCGACCTGTGCGGCGGCCAGTTGTGCGTGACCCCGGATGCGGCATCGTTCGCCTCGCCCGAGATCGGCCCGCTGCTGCAGAAGTACTATCGGGTCGGCCGGTTCGGAGCCGATGACCGCCGCCGGCTGTTCGCCTTCGCGCGCGATCTCCTGAACTCCGACTACGCCGGCCACCGCCTCACGTTCCAGCTCTTCGCCCAATCGCCCGCCTTCGCCCACCTGCTCGCCGTGTACAACAACTACGACTTCTCCGGCCCGGCCGACCTTGTCCGCCGCTACGCCGGCCTCGAGGAACCGCTCGGGGGCGGCGTATGAGCGGCGAGCCGATCACCGTCGGTGGGCACCTGCGCGTGCGGCCGTTCAACACCCGCGACACCTACCCCGAGCAGCGGCTCGGAAACGACCTCTGCCAGGCGGTGATCGCGGGCAACACGATCTACCTGCGCGGTCAGGTGGCACAGGACCTCGACACGCGCGAGAACGTTGCCGTCGGTGATCCGGCCGGGCAGGCGCGGCGGGTGATGGACAACGTCGAGCTCCTGCTCGGCGAGTGCGGCGCCGGGCTCGAGCACATCGTCTCGTGTCACGTCTACCTGACCGACATCCGCCACCGCGAGCCGGTCTACCAGGTGCTCGGCGAGCGCCTGGCGGGCGTGTATCCGGTCTTCACCGGGCTCGTCGTGCAGGGCCTGGCGCGACCCGAATGGGTGGTCGAGGTGACCGTGACCGCGGTGCGGCCGTGACGCTCTCGCTGGCCGGGTGCTGTGCGCGCACCGGCATGCTGGGCGCGATTGTGATGTCATCGAGCCCGGCCGTCGCGTCCCGCTGCGCGCGGGCCCGTTCGCGGGTCGGCGCCGCGTGCTCCCAGAACGTGACCGACCCGTCGCTCGGCGATGCGCTGCTCGACCGGATCGCGGGGGGTGCGTCGGCGCCCGATGCCATGGCGGCGATCATGGCGGCGGCTGTGCACATCGACTACCGCCAGCTGATTGCCGTGGACGCCTTCGGCCGCGCCGCGTCCTTCTCAGGCAAGCGGACGCTGGGGATCCATGCCGACTGCACCGGCGAGGACTGCGCCGCAGCCGGGAACCTGCTCGCAGACAAGGCAGCGCCGGAAGCGATGGCCGCCGCCTTCGCGGCCGATCCCGCGGCCGATCTGGGCGACCGGCTCGTGGCGGCGCTTCGGGCCGGTCGTGACGCCGGTGGCGAGGAGGGGGGCGTCCACTCCGCCGGGATGGTGGTGGTCGACTCGGTGAGCTGGCCGGTCACCGACCTGCGCGTCGACTGGACCGATGCCGACCCGGTCGAGGAGCTCTCCTCGCTGTGGCGGCGCTGGCAGCCTCTGGCCGCCGACTATGTCACCCGGGCGCTCGAGCCGAGCCTCGCCCCGAGCTACGGCGTCCCGGGCGATGAGTAGTAGCCCCCACCCGCTCGATCCGCTGGCGGCCGACGAGGTGGCCCGCGCCGTCGCGGTCGTGCGCACAGCACCGGGCCTCTCCGACCGGCTGCGGGTCGTGTCGGTCGAGCTGCGCGAGCCCGCCAAGAGCGCGTATCTGGCCTGGCGGCAGCGTGGAGGGGCGCTGCCGCGAGAGGCCTTCTGCGTCGTGCTCGACAACGAGCGCCGGCGCGGGGTCGAGGTGCTCGTCTCGCTCGACGCCAACCGGCTCGTGTCGTGCACCGACCTACCCGAGGGGGTGCAGCCCGCGATCCACATCGAGGAGTTCGTCGCGGCCGCCGCCGCCGTGCGGGCTGACCCCCGGTACATCGAGGCCGTGCGAAAGCGTGGCATCGATCCCGCCGCGGTGCACGTCGAGGCATGGTCGAGCGGGACGTTCGAGCCGGGCTCGGCGCGGCAGGCGCGGGCGATCTCGTGGCTGCGCCGCGACGATCACGGCGACAACCCCTATTCGCGGCCGCTGTACGGGCTTATGGCCGTGGTCGACCTGCATGAGATGGCGGTGCTGCGCGTTGACGACCACGCCCCGGGGACGCCGCCGCCGTCGGGCGACGGCGGTGACTACCGCGAAGGCGGCGGGCGGCCGTACCGCACCGACCTGCGCCCGATCGAGATCACCCAGCCCGAGGGCCCGAGCTACGTGCTCGACGGCCGGAGGCTGCGGTGGCAGGGCTGGGACGTGCGGGTCGGGTTCCACCCGCGCGAGGGCCTCGTGCTGCACGACATCGGCTACGCGGACGCCGGCGAGCGGCGCTCGATCTGCCACCGGGCATCGATCGCCGAGCTCGTGATCCCCTACGGCGACCCCAACCCGACCGTCCACTTCAAGAACGTGTTCGACACCGGCGAGTACGGCATGGGCCCGCTCACGAACTCGCTCGAGCTCGGCTGCGACTGCCTGGGCGAGGTGGCCTATCTCGACGGCGTGACCAACACCTGGACGGGCGAGCCGCGCGTCATCCGCAACGCGATCTGCATCCACGAGGAGGACCAGAACCTGCTCTGGAAGCACACCGACGACCATTCCGGCCGCGTCGACCGGGCCCGCTCACGGCGGCTGGTGATCTCGTCGATCGCGACCGTGGGCAACTACGAGTACGCCTTCTTCTGGCACCTCTACCAGGACGCCTCGATCGAGTTCGAGGCCCGGCTGACCGGCATCGTCCACACCGCCGGCTGGATCTCCGAATCGCGCTCGCCGTACTCGCTGCCTCTGGGCGACGGCATCGTGACCTCCAACCACCAGCACTTCTTCTGCGCCCGGCTCGACCTCGACATCGACGGGCCGGCGAACGTCGCCTGCGACATCGAGGCGGTGTGCGAACCCTGGGGCGACGGCAACCCCGACGGCAGTGCATTCCGGCCGGAACGGCTCACGTACGAACGCGAGTCGCAGGCCCGCCGCGTAGTCTCGCCCGACGCCGCCCGCCGGTTCCGGGTCGAGAACCGGGCTCGCCGAAACAGGATCGGCGACCCGGTCGCCTACGAGCTCGTCCCCGGCGAGAACGTGCGCCCGATGCAGCAGCCCGATTCGCCGGTGCGCGAGCGCGCCCGCTTCCTCGATCACCACGTCTGGGTGACGCCGTACCGGCCCGACGAGCGCTACCCGGCCGGCGACTACCCCAACCAGTCGGCCGCCGGCGACGGCCTGCCGCGGTGGACGGCCGCCGACCGCAACCTGATCGACGAGGACCTGGTGCTCTGGTACGTCTTCGGCGCCCACCACTTCCCCCGGCTCGAGGACTGGCCGGTGATGCCCGTCGTGCGGTGCGGATTCCAGCTGCGCCCGGTCGGCTTCTTCGACCGAAACCCCGCGCTCGACGTGCCCCCACCGCACCCGGCCGGCCACTGCCGATGAGTTTGCCGCCAACGCGCCGTCAGAGCAGTGCAAGAACCTGACACGGGAAGGGGAACATCATGCGCAACGTGGTCGTATCGGAGTTCATCACGATGGACGGTGTCTTCGGGGATCCCGGCGGAGCCGAGAAGACCGAGCACGGCGGCTGGAGCTTCAAGTTCTGGAGCGACGAGTCGGCCAGGTACAAGTACGACGAGCTGTTCGCCGCCGACGCGCTGCTGCTCGGACGGGTCACCTACGAGGGGTTCGCGGCGGCGTGGCCGGCGATGACCGACGACGAGTTCGGCGAGCGGATGAACAGCGTGCCCAAGTACGTCGCCTCAACGACACTCGACAAGGTCGAGTGGCAGAACTCCCGGCTGATCGAGGGCGACGTCGTCGAGGCGGTAGCGGCGCTCAAGCAGCAGGAGGGGCAGAACATCCTTGTGGGCGGCAGCGGCGAACTGGCCGACACGCTGCTTCGGGCCGGCCTGGTCGACGAGCTGCGCTTCCTGGTGTCACCCGTCGTGCTCGGCAGCGGCCGCCGGTTCTTCAAGGACGGCTCGCCGCCGAAAGTGATGGAGCTGGCGGAAGCCGTGACGTTCGCGTCGGGAGTGCTGGCCGTCACGTACCGGCCGCAGCGCGAGGCCGCCTGACGGGGCGGGAAGTACGATGCCGGCCGTTCCCCCAGCGGGGTAGCCATGACCGAATGCCGTCTCGCCTCTGAAGCCGATACCGCCGCTGTGACCGCGGCGATCGTCACTGCGTTTGCCGGAGACCCGGTGTGGGGTGAGTACGCGTTTCCCGGTGTCTCCGAGCGCCCGGAGGTCGCACGGCCGTTCTGGGAGCTCGGCGTTCGCGCGGCCATGCGCCTCTCGGCGACGTTTGTGACGCCCGGGTGCGAGGCCGCCGCGGTGTGGATTCCGCCCGGCGAGGACGAGATGACCCCACAGCAGGAGGCCGAGGTCGCCGACCTGCTCGCGCGCTTGTTCGGCCCGGCGCAGGCCCGGGTCGTCGTCGACATCTCCGAGCGTCTCGGTGGCGCCCATCCGCACGACGATCCGCACCACTACCTGAGCCTGCTTGCGACCCACTCCGACCATCGCGGAAGAGGCCTCGGCATGGGGCTGCTCGGCGCCTGTCTCGAGTCCATCGACGCCGAGCACATGCCCGCCTACCTCGAGTCCACGAATCCTGCCAACGACGCCCGCTACAGACGCTACGGCTTCGAGCGGCACGGTCTCGTGACGTTACCCAACGGGACGCCGATCACAACGATGTGGCGTGCCGCCCGCTGACGCTACGCCTGGGCGCGGACCATCGCCGCGCCGGCCACCATCGACTCGAGTTTGGCGTACGCAACATCGCGGGGGAGATACTTCATCCCGCAGTCGGGCGCTGCGACCAGCTCGTCGGGTCGTTTGTAGGGAAGCGCGCGCCGGATGCGATCGGCCACCGTCTCGGCCGTCTCGACGCCGAGGTCGTCGAGATCGATCACGCCGAGGATGATGCGCTTGCCGGGCAGCGTTGCCAGCACGGCGGTATCGATGCCCGATTGCGCGGTCTCGATCGAGACCTGGTCACACGAGCAGGCGGCGAGCTCCGGGAGGAACGAGTACTCCGATGGCCGGCCGTGGATGATGGCCGCGTACCCGAAGCAGATGTGCACCGCCGTCGTGCCGGTGACGCCGTCGAGTGCCCGCTCGAGCGCCGCCACCCCGAAATCGCGCGCCTTCTCGGGCCGCGCCTGCATGTAGGGCTCGTCGATCTGGACGATGTCCGCCCCCGCCGCGAACAGGTCGGCGATCTCGTCGTGGACGGCGTCCGCGTAGGCCAGGGCAAGCTCCGCCTCGCTCTCGTAGGCGTCGTTCTGGGCCTGCTGCGACATGGTGAACGGGCCGGGGACGGTGATCTTGATCGCCCGGCTCGTGTTCGAGCGCAGAAAGCGCACGTCGCGCACCTGCACCGGGTGCCGGCGTGCGATCGGGCCGACCACCCGCGGCACCGGGTTCGGCTCCCCGCTGCGGTCGAGGGCGGTGCCGGGGTTGTCGATGTCGACGCCCTCCAGAGCGGTTGCGAAGCGGTTCGAGTAGCTCTCGCGGCGGGCCTCGCCGTCGGTGATGATGTCGAGCCCCGCCCGCTCCTGGTCGCGGATCGCGATCAGCGTCGCATCATCCTGAGCCTGTTCCAGGTACAGCGGATCGACCCGCCAGAGCTCGGTTGCACGGACACGCGGCGGGAAGCGGTGGCGCAGGCGCTCGCGGTCGATCAGCCAGTCGGGCTGGGCATACGACCCGACGAGGCTGGTGGGGATCGCCGCCGGGATGGGAGCGCCGGCCATGCGGCGGACGCTACCATCGCAGCCGCAATGGCGGCCGTCGAGAACACCGAGCGGAGCTGGTGGACGCTGGTTGCGGTGTGCGCCGCGACGTTCATGCTGCTCGTGGACGTGACGATCGTGCAGGTCGCCCTGCCGACGATCCAGCGGCACCTGCACTCGAGCTTCTCCGACCTCGAGTGGGTCATCGATGCGTACGCGCTCTCCCTGGCCAGCATCCTGCTGACATGCGGTGCGCTGGCCGACCGGTTCGGGCGCAAGCGGATCTTCATCGCCGGCCTGGTGATCTTCACGCTCGCGTCGCTCCTGTGCGGCGTGGCGCAGAGCTCCGTCGTCCTGATCTGGGCACGGGCCGTGCAGGGGCTCGGCGGAGGGGCGATGTTCGCCACCGGCCTGGCGCTGATCGGACAGGACTACCACGGCGCCGACCGCGGCCGGGCGATCGCCGCTTGGGGGGCGACGGTTGGCGCCGCGGTCGCCATCGGGCCGTTGGTCGGCGGTGCGCTGACCGACAGCCTCGGCTGGCGGTGGATCTTCTTCGTCAACGTGCCGATCGGGATCGTCACCGTCGCGCTCGGGGCTGCCCGGATGCGCAACATCAGCGACCCCGGTGCGGTGCGTCTCGACATCGCCGGCCTGGTCACGTTCGCCGGCTCGCTGTTCCTCCTGATCCTGGGTCTCCTGCGCGGCAACGACGACGGCTGGGGGAGTGGGCTGATCGTCGGGCTGCTCGCCTCCTCCGCCGTCCTGATGGTGGCGTTCGTCGTCGTCGAGCTGCGCCAGACCCGGCCGATGTTCGATCTGACGCTCTTCCGGAAACCGGGCTTCGTCGGGGTCTCACTCGCAACGTTCGCCATCGGCGGGGGGATGTTCGCGATGTACCCGTACATCACCCTGTACCTGCAGAACGACCTCGGCTACTCGCCGCTTGGCGGGGGCGCGAGGCTGCTGCCCTCGACCGTCCTGTGCTTCGTCGTGCCGCTCGCCACCCGGTCGGTCGTCGAGCGCTTCCCGCCCGGCGCGGTGCTCGGTGCGGGCATGGCCATCACCGCCGCGGGGATCGCCCTCATGCTGGGTCTGAGCACGGGCTCGACGTGGACGCACCTCATCCCCGGCCTCCTGCTCACCGGCTTTGGCATCGGCATCGTCAACCCCGCCATCGCCAAGATCGGCCTTGGCGTGGTGGAGCCGCAGCGAAGCGGCATGGCCTCCGGGATCAGCAACACGTTTCGCATCGGCGGGCTGGCGACCGGCGTGGCCGCGCTGGGCGCGGTGTTCCAGCATCAGCTCACCAACGAGCTTTCGGCGCACAGCGGTCTGGGCGTGCCCGCGGCGGCGCTCGCCAAGACCATCGCCTCGGGCGGCACCCGCGCGGCCGTTGCCAGCGATCCGCACGACCCGGGGATCGCCGGGGTCTCCCACCACGCGTTCGTCTCGGGGATGAACGATCTTCTGGCCATCGGGGCGATCGCCGTGTTCCTGGGCGCGGTCTGCGGCGTCGCGCTCGTGCGTCGGCGCGATTTCCACGCCGTTGGAGCGGCGCGCGGCTGAGGGAGTACGCTGGCGCTCGTGTCCACGGGCGTTCACCTGTCGCGACTGACGCCGCTCTCGTTCCTCGAGCGCAGCGCCACCGCCTTCCCGGACCGCGTCGCGGTGGTCGACGGCGACCGCCGCCTGACCTGGTCCGAGCTTCGCGAGCGCGCTCGCCGCCTCGCGGTGGCGCTCCAGCGAGGCGGCGATCGAGCGCGGCGACCGGGTCGCGTTCCTCGCGCCGAACACCGTCGAGCTGCTCGAGGCCCACTACGGCGTGCCCGCGGCCGGCGCCGTGCTGGTGGCGATCAACACCCGCCTGACCGCCGGACGAGATCGCGTACATCCTCGGGCACTGCGGTGCGCGTCGTGCTCGTCGTCGACCACACGCTCGCGCACCTCGTGGACGGCGCTCGCGCTGGACCGGGTCATCGTCTGCGGCGACGGCGGCGACTACGAGGAGTTCCTGGCGTCGGCCGGCGACGGCGAGCCGGAGGACCGGATCGAGTCCGAGGACGACACGATCAGCATCAACTACACGAGCGGCACGACCGGCCGGCCGAAGGGCGTCATGTACACCTACCGCGGCGCGTACCTGAACGCGCTGGCCGAGGCGGCCCACTCGCGCCTCGACTCGCGCTCGGTGTACCTGTGGACGCTGCCGATGTTCCACTGCAACGGCTGGTGCTTCACGTGGGCGGTCACGGCCGTCGGGGCGACGCACGTCTGCCTGCGCAAGGTCGACCCGCCGCTGGTCTGGCGGCTGATCGACGAGGAGGGCGTCACGCACCTGAACGGCGCCCCGACGGTGCTGGTCATGCTCGCGCGCCGACGCCGGCCGCGCACATGCTCGAGCGGCCGGTGCTCGTCACGACGGCCGGTGCTCCGCCGCCGCCGGCCGTGATCGAGCGCACCGAGGCGCTCGGCTTCCAGATCAACCACGTCTACGGCCTGACCGAGACCTACGGGCCGATCACGATCTGCGAGTGGAATCCCGACTGGGACGGTCTCGACGTCGAGGAGCGGGCGCGCCTGAAGGCGCGGCAGGGCCTCGTCGATGGTCACCGCGCGATCCGGTGCGCGTCGTCGACGCGGAGCATGCGCGACGTCCCCGCCGACGGCGAGACGATGGGCGAGGTCGTGATGCGCGGCAACAACGTGATGAAGGGCTACTTCGACGACCCGGCGGCGACCGCCGAGGCGTTTCGCGGCGGCTGGTTCCACTCGGGCGACCTCGGCGTGATGCACCCGGACGGCTACGTCGAGCTGCGCGACCGCGCCAAGGACATCATCATCTCGGGCGGCGAGAACATCTCGACGATCGAGGTCGAGCAGGCGCTCGTCCGCCACCCCGACGTGCTCGAGGCCGCGGTGGTTGCGATCGCCGGACGAGAAGTGGGGCGAGCGGCCGAAGGCGTTCGTGACGCTGCGCCCCGGCTCCACCCTCACCGGGCAGGAGCTGATCGCGTTCTCGCGCGAGACGCTGGCGGGATTCAAGGCGCCGAGCGCCGTCGAGTTCGGCGACCTGCCGAAGACGTCGACCGGGAAGATCAAGAAGTACGAGCTGCGGGCGCGCGAAGTCATCTAACGTCACCGCGTGCCGCCGCTCCTGCGCCAGCGCGTGTTTCGCCTCTACTGGTCGGCGCAGAGCATCTCGATGCTGGGCGACCAGATCACCGGGATCGCGCTGCCCCTGGTCGGGGTGATCACGCTCAACGCCTCACCGGCGCAGATGGGGGTGCTGACCGCGCTCGTCTGGGCGCCGAACCTCGTCCTGGGCCTCCACGCCGGCGCCCTGGCCGATCGGTGGGGGCGGCGGCGGTGGGTGATGATGACCGCCGACGTCGGCCGGGCGCTGCTGCTCGCAAGCGTGCCCGCCGCGGCCGCCCTCGATGCGCTCAGCATGGCCCAGCTCTACGCGGTGGCATTCGCGGCCGGCAGCCTGAGCGTGTTTTTCAACGTGTCGGACAGCACCCTCTTCGTCTGCATCGTGGAGCGCGACGACTATCTCGACGCGAACTCCCTGGTCTACGGCAGCCGCGCGGCCACGTTCATGGCCGGCCCGAGCCTCGGTGGCATTCTCATCCAGGCGCTGTCGGCGCCGGCGGCCCTGTTGGTGGACGCCGTGTCGTTCCTCATGTCGGCCGGCTTCCTGAGTCGCATCGCCCCGGCGGAGCCGGAACCCCAGCCGTCAGAGCCCGGTCACCTCACGGCCGGCGTCCGGTTCATCCGCCGCACGCCGATCCTCTTCTACGAGCTCGTCTCGGTGGCGACGGTGAACTTCTTCAACCTCGCGTTCTCGGCACTGTTCCTGCTGTATGCGGTGCGGGCGCTGCACGTGCATGCCGGAACGCTCGGCATCGTCCTCGGCATCGGCGCCATCGGCGGCATGCTGGGAGCCGTGGTCACCCGCCGCCTGACCACCCGGATCGGGGTCGGCCCCAGCTACATCCTGGGGTTGGTGCTCTTTCCCGCCCCGCTGATCCTCGTTCCACTCGCCGGCGGCTCGCACACGCTGGTGCTCGCGCTGCTGTTCCTCGCCGAGTTCGGATCGGGAATGGGGGTCATGATCCTCGACATCACCGCAGGATCGATCAACTCCGCGCTGATTCCGAGCCACCTGCGGGCGCGCGTTCAGGGCGCCTGGACGATCGTCAACTACGGCGTGCGGCCGCTCGGGTCGCTTTCCGCCGGCATCGCCGCGAGCGCGTTCGGGATTCACGCGACCCTCTGGGTCGCCACGGTCGGGGGCGCCCTGAGCGCGCTCTGGCTCCTGCCCTCCCCGCTGCCACGCTTGAAGACGCTGCCCGAGCCTGCCGCCGGGTAGGTCGGGTCACACCTGCCCGGGGTAGAAGCCGAGGCGGGCGAGCGGCTCGACGATCTCGTGCTCCTCGTAGGAGAGATGCGAGAGCAGCGAGTCGGTCAGGGCGTCGATCGCCGCTTGGATCGGGCGGTAGTCGTCGGGGTGGTTGATGTGATCGACCAGGGCGTGGTCGACCGCCTGGATGGCGTCGTGGATGACCAGGTGCTCGTCGGCGAGCCGCTCGATCACCGGCTCGAGGCTGCGGTCGCTGCGTGCGAGGTGCGGGAAGATCGCGTCGTCCTCGAGGCCGTGGTGCTGGGCGACCGCGCCGCAGTAGCGCGAGCAGAACGCGCCCAGCGTCCAGTCGTTCTGGCGCAGTGCCATCTCGTTGAGGGCCGACCGGGCGCCCCCCGCGCTCAGGCCACCGTCGCGCACCTGCGCCAGGATCTCGCGGAGCTCGGTCAGCTCCGTGCGCAGCATGTCGTGGACGTCGACGAGGTGCTGGCCGACGAGCCGCCCCCGTCTGGTGTACTCCACGTCGGGGCCGGACTCGGGGCGGTGGGGGCGCGTCGATTCGTCCCACGGAACGGTGGTGCCGAGGCGCACTCCCGGGTCCGGGGTCGGCCGCACGCCGAGCCGGTCGTACTCCGACTCGGTGCCGGCGACAGGCTCGACGGGTTCGGCGGGCGCGCCGGCGCTCGCCCCAGAGCGCGCCGCCGCGACCCGCTCACGCACGGCCGGCGCGACCTCGGTGGCCCACGTCTGGATGGCGTCTGCGTCGTCGGCCGCCAGGATGAACGTCCCGATCCCGTCCTCGAGGGCGAGCCGCGTCAGCTCCTCCACCCACTGCGCGGGCGAGAATGCGCCAGACACGTTCAGGAGCCTGCGGATCGCGGCCGGGTCGCGGCCGGCCGCCGCCGCCGCCGCGTCGATGGCGCGGTTGCCGGCCGCGAGGTCGCCCGGCTCGAGGTAGGAGAGCGTGGGCAGCCAACCGCCGGCCTTGCGCCCCGTCAGATCGAGCATGCGCGGCTTGTAGGCGCCGACCCAGATGCCGATGTCGTGCAGTGGCGCCGGGCCGCGGGCGGCGCCGCCGAGGCGGTGGTGGGAACCCTCGACGTGCGCCGGGCCGGGTTGGCCGACGTCCCAGAGCGCCCGGATGACGTCGATCGCCTCCTCGAGCGCGGTGACGCTCTGGCCGGGAGTCAGGCGCGGCCCGCCCATCGCCTCGATCCCGTCCCAGAAGGCTCCGGCGCCGATTCCGAGCTCCGCCCGGCCGCCGCTCACGATGTCGAGGCTCGCGACCGCGCGGGCCACGACCGCGGGGTTGCGAAGGGGCAGGTTGAGAACGTTGGCGCTCAGGCGTACTCGGGAGGTCCGGGCGGCGACGAACGAGAGCAGCGTCCAGGCGTCGAGGAACCGCGCCTGGTAGGGGTGGTCCTGGAAGGTGACCAGGTCGAGCCCGGTCCGGTCGGCCAGCGCCGCGAGGGTGACGACCGTCTCGGCGTCCTGGCTCGCGGGGGTGATGAAGACGCCGAACTCGACGTCGTGCCCGTAGTCGGTCATACGCCCCCGAACCGGTCGAGCGCGGCGCTCCCGACCCCGAGCCAGTGCTCCACGTCCTCCTGGGTGCGGTGGCGAATCGACCAGTCAACCTGGCGCAGGGCCATGTGGGCGGCGTATGCCTGAAGGACATCCGGGGATCGAGATCGCTGGGCGGCGCGCCACGGCAGCTCGCGGGCCTGCGGCGGCCCGGTCGCGACGGTGAGGCCGAAGGCCAGCGTGACGAGGTCGAACGCCGGGTCGCCGGCGCCCGCGCCCTCCCAGTCGATGACGGCGGCCACCTCGTCGCCCTGCCAGAGCACGTTGCGGTGGTGGAAGTCGCGGTGCACAACGCCGGTCGAGGGCTCGATGCCATCGGCCGTGCGCGCGCCGATGACGTGGATGCGATCGAGCAGCGCCCGTGTCTCATCGCTGTACGTGCGCAGAGGCTCGTGGATGCAGTACCCGTCGCAGCCCTCGAGCAGCGAGCCCGTGAGCCATGCCCCGAACGCGTCGCTCGCCGGTGCCTCCACCTCGCCGTGGCCGAGGGCCAGGTCGGTGAGGCGGCGGACCATCGCCTCGCTCAGGTCCTCGCGTTGGCGACCTTCCACCCACGTCTGCACCGCCATCACCTGACCGCCGAACGAGCCGGCGAGAAGATATCTCGGCGCGGGATAGCCGCCGCCGCGGAGCCGCTCCACCAGCGCGATCCCCGCCCGCAGCACCTCGCCTTCCTCGTCGCCGCCCGGCCACTGCTTGAGGACGAGCCGCCGCCCGTCCCGGTCGCGCACCTCGGTGGCGCCGACCTCTCCGCCCGCGAGCGGGCCGACGATGTCGAAGTCCATCCCCATCGGCATGGCAGTCAGTGCCGGCTGGGCGTGGCAGATGTCCCGCGGTCGGCGCCTGCGAGGGCCGCCCAGAGCCCGAGCCCGATGTAGAGCACCCCCGTCATCCGCTGCTGGCGGGGCATCCGCCCGGGTCGCCGCAACAGCCAAGCCCGGATCCGGCCGGAGCCCATCGCATAGGCGCAGTCCGAGAGCAGCCCGACGGTCACGAAGATGGCGCCGAGCACCATGATCTGCATCCACGCGGCGCCGGCAGCGCTGTGCACGAACTGCGGGAACAGCGCGAGGAAGAACAGCGCAACCTTCGGGTTTCCGAGCTCGACGATGACGCCGTGGCGGTAGGCCGGCCCGATCGCCGTCGGGCCCGCCTCGGTGTTCGCCGCGAGCCCCTCGTGCGCCATGCGCAGCGCGGAGATCCCGAGCCAGCACAGGTACGCCGCGCCGGCGTAGTGGATCGTCGTGAACACCGTCTGCGATGAGGCGATGAGGGCCGAGAGCCCCGCGGCGGTCGCGATCACGTAGATCAGGGCTCCCGTGGCGCAGCCCGTTGCGCCGGCGACCGCCGCGCGGGCACCGCCCTGCAATCCGCGTCCCAGCACGAACAGGTTGCTCGGGCCGGGCACCGCGACGAACGCCGCCGACACGAGCAGGAACACCAGCAACGTCTGCGGTGATGGCATGTGCCGGATCCTAGAGCCGCACCCACGTGCCCACGCCCGGCTGGACAAGCGGCTCGCGTCGTGGCCTGACCCCGCCATACTGCCGTACTGTGAGTGTGATGGCCGAAACGATGGCGTCCCAGGCCGGCGAGCTGCGGCGGATGCTCGCCGACGTGGCTGACGTGACCGCAGCGGCCGACCGCCTGCGCGGGCGGCGGCTGTTCCTGGTCGGCACCGGGACGAGCTGGCACGCGGCCAACATCGGGGCGTGGTTCCTGGGCGCGGCCGGAGTGGACGCTGTGCCGGTGCAGGCGATCGACGCCGCGCTCTACGGCCCCCGCCCGGCGAAGGAGGACGGCCTGATCCTGCTCAGCCACCGCGGTACGAAGCTGTACACGACGCAGACGCTCGAGCGCGCCCGTGCCGACGGCGCCGCGACGGTGGTGATCTCGGGCCTCGGCTCGCCGGGGGCGGACATCGAGACGACGGCCCAGGAGCGTTCATCCGCCTATACCGCGAGCCACACCGGGGCGATGCTGCGACTCGCCCAGATCGCGGTCGCGCTGGGCGCCGACCTCGGGCCGCTCACCGCCGTGGCCGACGCCGTCGCGGCCGTTGTGGACGGACCGGCGATCGGCGTGGAGCCGCCGCGTCGGTCGCTCGAGTACATCGGAGCCGGGCCCAACCAGTGGACGGCCGCCGAGGGGGCGCTCAAGGTGCGCGAGACCGCGTATGTCGCCGCCTCCGGAATGAACGTCGAGCAGTACCTGCACGGCCCGTCGGTCGCCCCGCGGGCCGACGACACGCTGATCTGCCTGAACGGCGGCGGCCCGGCGGAGGAGCGGCTGCTCGCCGTCGCCCGCTCGGCGGAGTCGTGCCAGGTCACCGTGCACGTGATCACCATCGACCGGCCCAGCGAGCTCCTGTCCGTCTTTCCACTCACGGCCGTTGTGCAGAAGATCGCCCTGGAGACCGCCGAGCGCCTCGGCACGAACCCCGACAGCTTCGGCCGCGACCTGCCGAGCCGAGCGCACGCGCTCGACGGGATCGCGCTCTAACCGGACACCTTGACAGCTTGCGGGCTGAGATACTACAGTCGCGCTTTGCGTCATCCATCACAAGGCGCCAGGCATCGGCAGGTTGGCGTCCCCTTGGTGGCAGTCGTCGAGGCGCCACGAGGGCCGAAGCCCACATCGGCTACGACGCCCAGTCCCGGTTGCCAGCCTCAATGCCGTATCGCTCCCCCACGCCACCTCCACCACTCGAACCGCAGATCTCTGGTGAGACGACCTGGCACGCACTTGCCGATGGTCGTCCGGAGGTGCTCCTCCGCTGCGTCGGCCCACTGACGTTCCAACTCATGCGTGAATTCTTCTACCGCCGACCGAGTTCCGACCACTGGTACCAGATCAACGCCCACGATCTGACGGCCGACCCGAAGTGCGCCAACAACAGCACCGACCTGGCATCGGTCCCGATCCTCTTTTGGTGGCTGATCGCCAGCTACGGGCATCAAACCCGCGCGGCGATTATCCACGACCAACTCTACGACGATCCGGACCCTGCGCGGGTCGACGAAGCCAACCTCGTGTTCCGCGATGCGCTCGCCGAATCAGGCGTTCCACTACTGCGCCGCTGGATCATGTGGGCGGGCGTCGACGCAGCCGGGCGGTTCAAGCGCGGGGTGTGGTCGAAACTCGACGTTGCGGGCCAGTTCATCACCGCTCTCGGATTCGTCCTCACGGCCCTCTACTGGATATTCGGGTGGGTATGGAACTGGGGGCCGTCCCAGATCTGGATAATCCCGCCGGTTCTTGCAGCCGTCGGGGTGGTTGCCTGGAGAAAGCGTTGGCTTGTCTCCGCACTTGCGATCGGCCTGGTCCTTCCACCGCTTCTCCCAGAACTGATCTCACGATCCATCCTGTTCGGCCTCGAATGGGTGTTCCTGCCGGCCGCCCGGCGGAGCGCCGCCTCGCGCGGGTTCGAAACTCCAACACCCACGCTCAGACGAAAGCGGTATCAAACACATGACGCCTGAGGCACGGCTCGAGGAGCTCGGGATCGAGTTGCCCGTGCCGCCGACGCTCCCGTTCGCGGCACGCCTCAAGCCGGTCGTCGTCCACGCTGGGTTGGCGTATCTGTCCGGCAACGGCGACCTCGGCTGCCTCGGTCGGGTCGGAGACGATGTCGACCTCGAGCGGGCGGCGATCGCGGCGCGGACGACCGCGCACCTGATGTGCCGGAGTCTGCGTGATGAGCTGGGCTCGCTCGATCAGGTTGAGCGCTGGCTGAAGGTGCTCGTGCTCGTGCGCTCCGCGCCGGGCTTCGGCGACCAGCCCGCCGTCGCGAACGGGTTCAGCAACGCGATCGCGGAGCTGTGGGGCGACGATCGCGGCGTGTGCGCCCGCAGCGCGATCGGCGTCGCCGAACTGCCAAGCGGTCTGGCCGTCGAGGTCGAGGCGATCGTCGCGCTCGCCGCCTGACCGCCTGCCAGGACGCAATACGCGAGGAGGGGATTCGGAGTGAGGGAAGCAGTTGGTGGCAGCGGCTCTGAGAACTCGATCGTGGATAAGCTCCGCGCGCTCGGAGTAACGAAGGGTGTTCTCGTGCAGATGGCCGAGCGCGGGCAGCTCCTCGCCTTGAGATGCGAGATGCCGCGGTGCTACCACCACAAAGGGCGCGGTGCGTTCGATCCCGTCACGACCCCGCGCACCAAGTGGGCACCGTCGCCCGACCACTACCCGATCCTCAAGTCGGCCGGCGGAAAGCTGCTCCCCGAAAACGTCCGGCTGTCACACATTTGGTGCAACAATCAGGACTACGGGTGGCGCATGCAGATCAGGACAATGCTGGCAAAGGGCAGGTCGCTCGCCGAGATCGCAGAGAACCTGAACAAAAAAGGCGTCCCACCGGCCCACGGGAGGAACCGCTGGACCGCCGCTACGGTGCGGAAGGCGTACGTGTCCTGATAGGAGCGAGTTCTCCGCCGCCCACGTGGGGCGGAACAAGCGGGAGCGACGGGACTCGAACCCGCGACCTCCGGCGTGACAGGCCGGCGTTCTAACCAGCTGAACTACGCCCCCGCGAGGGGCCAGAGTATAACCCTGGGCCATCGCCGGGCAGCACCGGGGGTGCGGTTCTGGTTGTGGCGCCCACGCCGATCCGGTACACCTCCGCCTGCACGATGAGCGAGTACCTGCCCATCGCCGAGCACGGCGTGATCGGCGACCTCCACAGCGTCGCCCTGGTCGGGACCGACGGCACGATCGACTGGTTCTGCTGCCCGCGGTTCGACTCGCCCAGCGTGTTCGCATCGATCCTCGACTCGAAGAAGGGCGGCTTCTACCGGATCGCGCCGGCGAACGACGGGCACAGGACGAAGCAGCTCTACTTCCCCGACACAAACGTGCTCATCACGCGGTTCCTGACCCCGGACGGTGTGGGTGAGGTGCACGACTTCATGCCGATCCACCGCGATCCCAAGCACGTTCGCAAGCTGGTGCGGCGGGTGGTGGCGGTGCGCGGGGAGATGGAGTTCGAGCTCGAGTGCCGGCCGCGCTTCGACTACGGCCGCCAGGCGCACGAGCTCGAACTGTACGACGGCGGCGCGGTGTTCAGCTCGCCGGATCTCACGATGACGCTCGCAACCAACCGGCCGCTCGAGCGAAGCGGCGGCGACGTCACCTCCCGCTTCACGCTCACGCATGGCAAGAGCGCGACATTCGTGCTCCAGAAGACCGAGCCGGGAGCGAGGCTGGGCCCCACCACCGAGGCGGCCTCGGCGGACTCGTTCAACCGCACGGTCCGCTTCTGGCGCGGTTGGCTTTCGCACTCCACGTACCGCGGCCGCTGGCGCGAGATGGTGAACCGGTCGGCGCTGACGCTCAAGCTCCTCACCTACCGCCCGACCGGAGCGATCGTCGCCGCCGCGACCACGAGCCTGCCCGAGCACCTCGGCGGGCCGCGCAACTGGGACTACCGCTACACGTGGGTGCGCGACGCCGCCTTCTCGATGTACGCGCTCCTGACGCTCGGGTTCACCGAGGAGGCGGAGGCGTTCATCACGTGGCTCACCGACCGCTTCGGCGAGACCGACTACGGCGAGGGCGGCCCGCTTCAGATCATGTACGGCGTCGACGGGCGCTCCGACCTCACCGAGGAGGTGCTCGACCACTTCGAGGGCTATGAGGGGTCAGCTCCGGTGCGGATCGGAAACGGCGCCGCGACGCAGCTTCAGCTCGATATCTACGGCGAGCTGATCGACTCCATCTACCTCTACAACAAGTACGGGGAGCCGATCTCGTACGACGCCTGGAGGGAGGTCGCCAAGGTCATCGAGTGGCTGTGTGACCACTGGGATCAGCCCGACGAGGGCATCTGGGAGACACGCGGCGGGCGGCAGGACTTCACCTACTCGCGGCTCATGTGCTGGGTGGCGATCGAGCGGGCCGTGCGCGTCGCCCGCTTCCGCGGCCTGCCGGCCAACATCGTCAAGTGGATGGAGGTGCGCGACCGCATCACCGAGCAGATCATGACGCGTGGCTGGAATCCGAAGCGAAACGCGTTCGTGCAGCACTATGGCTCCGACGTGCTCGATGCGTCGCTGCTCCTGATGCCGCTCACCAAGTTCATCGCCCCGAAGGACCCGCGCTGGCTGCGCACGCTGGATGCCATCGGGCGCGAGCTCGTGTCCGACAGCCTGGTGTACCGCTACAACGCCAAGGCATCGCCCGACGGTCTGCAGGGTGAGGAGGGCACCTTCTCGATCTGCACCTTCTGGTACGTCGAGGCGCTCGCCCGGGCGGGGCACACCGCCGACGCTCGGCTCGCGTTCGAGAAGATGCTCACCTACGCCAACCACCTCGGCCTCTACTCCGAGGAGATCGGCCCGTCCGGCGAGGCGCTCGGGAACTTCCCCCAGGCGTTCACGCACCTCTCCCTGATCAGCGCCGCGGTCAACCTCGACCGCCGGCTCTAGTCTTCAGACCAGACCGGCAGGGCGATGTCGGCTGTCGTCCCGGCGCCGGGCGCCGTGATGATCTCGACCGTCCCGCCGGCGGCGTCCACGCGCTCCATCAGCGATTCGAGGCCCAGATGGTTGGTGCGCCGCGCCCGGGCAAGGGCCGCCTCGAGCTCGAAGCCGCGGCCGTCGTCGGCGACCGTCACCCGCAGCACGTCGCCTATCCGCTCGAGCCGCACCGCGACCGACTCGGCCGCCGCGTGGGCGCGGACGTTGCTCAGGATCTCCGTGATCGACCGGAACATGAGCGTCTCCATCGTCGCGTCGATCCGCGCCTCCATTCCGGCCACCTCGAGGCTGGACGTGACGCCGATCTCACGCTCGAGGGTGTCGAGCGACTGCTCGATCGCCGTCACCAGGCCGTGATGCCACAGCACCGCGGGCCGCAGCTCGAACGTCATCCGGCGGGTGCGCTCGACCGCGCCCGAGATGAGGTCGGCCACCTGCCTGAGCCCGGCGGTGGCGCGTTCGACGTTGCCGTCCTGCATCGCCAGGCGGACGCTGTCGAGCGAGATCACGCAGGCCGACATCACCTGGATCGTGTCGTCGTGCAGGTCGGCGGCAACCCGCGAGCGCTCCTGCTCCTGGGCGCGCACGAGCCGTTCCATCAGCACGCGGTGGCGGCGCTCGAGCACCGCCAGCCGCTGCGCGCGCTGCTCTGACTGCTCGCGCAGGAGCACTCCCCGGCAGGTCGCCGCAACCTGATCTGCGACCGTGTGCATCGCGAGTGCATCGGCGGGCTCGAACCGGTCGCGGTGCTCGTCGTACACGCCCAGAACGGCGATGCAGCGGCCGTCGACCATGACCGGGGTCAGGAGCTCCGACGGCAGCAGGATCTCCGCCGGCCAGTCGAAGGCGGGGTGGGCCAGCGCGTCGCCCAGCACCACCTGGCTGCCCGACGCGATCACGGTGCCGACCGTCCCCGTGTCGATCGGCCGCCGCAGTCCTACCGCGGTCGTGCCCTCGTCGCCGAGGTTGGCCACCACGACCTGCTCGCCGGTCTCCGGCAGCACGCGGATGGCCACCGCGGCCGAGTAGCCGCGCCCCTGGTGGACGGTCGCCACCACGGCCTCCAGCACCTCGTCGATCGTCTGGGCGGGGGCGATCGCCCCCGCGACCTCGGTGGTGAGCGCCAGCCGCTGGGAGCGCTGCTCGGACTCGTCGCGCAGCCGCACTCCCCGCAGGGCCGAGGCGACCTGCTCCGCCACGGTCTGCATCAGGGTGGCGTCAGAGGAGTCAAACCGGTTGGGACGGTGGTCATACAGCGCCAGCGCCGCACTGGTCGCGCCGTCGAACACGGGTGTCACGAGCGCCGACTGGTGCGCGAGCGGGGCGACCGGGTCGCCGGGATCGGCGAGCCGGCCGACGACGATCTGCTCGCCCGTGGCGAGGGCCCGGCCGGCGGCGCCGTGGTGGATCGGCCGCCGGCTGCCCTCGATCGATGCGCCCACGCGGACGCGATCGGTGACCACGAGGTGCTCCTCCGAGTCCGGCAGCGCCAGGATGGCCGTGACCGCGCCGTAGTCGGTCGGCTCGAAGATGGCATCCACGGCGGCCCGGAGCACGGCCCGAGCGGTGTCGGCCGAGGCGACGGCGGTCGCGACGGATGCGGTGAGGGCCAGCCGTTGCGCCCGCCGCTCCGACTCGGCGCGCAGGCGCACGCCGCGCAGGGCTGCGGCGAGCTGCTCGGCGACCGCGGTCATCAGCGCCTCGTCGGAGTGGTCGAACTGGTTCATCGGCCGGCTCGCGACCTCGAGCACCGCCACGCAGCGGCCGTCGAGCATGACCGGTGTCGAGAGCAGTGAGTCGAACGACTCCTCGTCCCCCCAGGGGGCGTAGGCCGGGTCGTCCTCGTGCCGGTTGATGAGGTTCTGGCGGCCCGAGGCGACGGTGCGGGCGGTGATCCCCGTGCCGAGCGGCCGCCGCAGCCCGGCGAAGCCATCCCGGTCGGCGCCCACGTCGGCCACCACCAGCTGCTCCGAGGTCTCCTCGAGCACCGTGATCGCCATGACCGCGTCGTAGTGTGCGCGCGCGTGCACGGCCTCCACCGCCACGCGCAAGGCGCCTTCGGGCGTCTGCTCGGCGGCCAGCAGGACGGCGATATCGGCCGCCAGCGACAGCCGCTGCGCGCGCCGAGCCGACTCCTCGCGCAGCTGCACCGCGCGGATTGCGGCGGCGGTGTGGTCGGCGATCGCCTTGACCAGCTCCTCGTCGTCGCTGTCGAACCAGTTGGGGCGCTCGTCCGAGATCACAAGCGCCGCCGCACAGGCGTCCTGCGACCATCACGGGGGCGATCAGGACGGAGTTGTTCGGGTCGCGGCCCGGCCAGGCGAAGGCGGGGTGGTCACCGGCCCGGCCGAGGCGCAGCACCTTGCCGGCGGTGATCGCCGCTCCCGGGATGCCGGCGCCGGTGGGGACGCGCAGCCCGGTGTAGACATCGGTGCCGCGGTCGCGCGCGAAGACCGCCCGGCGCTCGCCCCAGGCGGGCTCCACGAGCCAGGCGGTGAGCCCGGAGTAGCCCGTGTAGCGGCTGATCGCCTGGGCGGCGTCGTGCAGTGCCTGCTCGACGGTCTCGGGCGCCCGCAGGGCACGCGCGACCTCCGCGACCACGTTCAGCCGGGTGGCGCGGCGGTCGGACTCCTCGCGCAGCGCCGCGCCGCGGAGGGCGGCGGCGACCTGCTCGGCGAGCGTCCGCATGAGCAGCGCGTCTGAGTCGTCGAACTGGTCGGCCCGCAGGTCGCTGAGGCCGATCACCGCTTCGCAGCGGCGGTCGATCACGACCGGGGTCGCGAGCAGCGACTCGTATCCGGCCGCGGCCCACGCCCCGCCGGCGTCGGCCAGGTGCGACCGGCCGAGCAGCGCCTGTCGCCCCGTCCGCACGACCTGCCCGATGATGCCCGAGTCGAGCGGGTGCGCCGACACCGTGACCGCGTCGCGGCCCCGTGTGATCGTCCACATTCGCTGCGTGCCCTTGGCGGTGGTCGGCCACGGCCGTCCACACCGCGGTGTAGTCGGTATGGCGATGGAGGGTGACCGTGACGGTGCGCAGGAGCTCCTCCACGCTGCCGGTGGAGGCGATCTCGCGCGACAGGTCCGATGCCAGCTCCAGTCGCTGCGCCCGCCGCTGCGACTCGTTCTGGAGCCGCGTTGAGCGCTCGCGCAGCCGCACTCCCACGAGCGCGGTCGCGACCTGGTCGGCCGCGACCTGCATCAGCGCGGCGTCGGCGGCGTCGAACCGGTTCGGCTCGCTGTCGGCCAGCTCGAGCACGCCTTCGCAGCGGCCCTCGACCATCACCGGCGTCAGGAGCAGCGACTCCCAGCGGCCGTCGGCCGACCACGAGTAGCGTGGGTCCGCCGTCGCCTCGGCGAGCACCAACTGGGTCGCTTCGCGGATGCAGGCGCCGACGAGGCCGGCCTCGAGATCGCGCCGGATCGGCTGTGTGGTCGCGATGTCGCCGCCGAGGTCGACGACGACGAGCTGCTGCTTCGCGGCGCGGTCGACCATGGTCGCGGTCACGCCCGAGTAGCGGGTGTGCTCGAACACGACGGTGGCCGCCATCCGGAAGGCCTCGTCCACGGCGGTCGCTGCGGAGACGGCGCTCGCGACCGCCTGCACAAGCGCCAGTTGCTCGGTGCGCAGGTCGGCGCGGCGGGATGCGGCGATGGCGTGGGCGGCCAGGTCGCACACCGTCGAGAGCAGGCCCGACTCCTCGCCGAAGGGCGCTCCGCCGGGGTCGCGGCTGACGACGAGCGTCGCCACCGGATCGCCGTCGATGCGGATCGGGGCCGAGAGGCTCGGGCCGCCCTCGGGCCCCGGCGGCAGCGGGTCGCCGCCGGCCAGCGGCAGCACGAGCGCACGGTCAGCGCCCAGCGCGAGGCGCGCGCGGTCGGCGATCTCGCGCAGCGTCTCCGAAGGGAACTGCTCGGCCATCGACGGATTGTCCTCCCGGTGGACATGCGGAGCCTACGCAAAATGGGGGAGGTTGCCCACAAGTTGCGGTATGACCGACCCCTCCGGCGGCCATCTAGACTTGGAGCACGCGGGGCGGTTAGCTCAGCTGGGAGAGCGCCTGCCTTACACGCAGGAGGTCACTGGTTCGAACCCAGTACCGCCCATCTTACGAGCCCGCGTCGGGCTTCGGCACGACGGCCCGCGGCGGCACCAACCACAGGCTCGCCACGCTCGGCTGGAGCGTCAGCCTGACCACTTCGAGCACGTCCGAGGCGAGGGCGTCGAGCTCGATCTGGTCGCGCAGCCGGCCGGTGAATGCGTCGAGCGTCTGGGCCGCGTCGTACTTGCGCCGGTAGAAGCGGTGGTCGACGGTGCGCTGGATGCGCGTTCGCAGGGGCTGGAAGGCCGCCGCAACGGCCAGGGTCGAGAGCGTCACGGCCAGAGCCCCGGACTGGCCGGTGAGCGCCTGGAGCAGATCGCCCATCAGGTACACGCCGCTCAGGTAGCAGGCTGCGAGCAGGCCCAGGAGCGCCGTGTACACCAGCGTTTTGCGGATGATCACGTCGATCTCGTACAGGCGGTAGCGCAGGATCCCGACGCCGATCCCGACCGGGAGGGCGGCGATGCCGGCTGGGAGCGCCGCCTCGAACACCCGGCCCACGGCCGAGGAGCTCGTGTTCGGCCCGAACAGCAGGAACCCGAGGCAGAGCATGGCGATCGCGGCGCCGCCCATCAACCACTTCACCTGCTGGCGGTACACGCCCGTCGCGCGCCGCCACCGGATCACCTGGGCGCCGATCCAGATGAAGGCGCACACGCCGACGTACGCCAGGCTCACGCCTTCGACCACATGGAACCAGGCCGGCGGGGTGTTGATGACCGTGAGGTCGCCGTCGGGCACGAGGTGGATGTTGTTGTCGATCACGGCGCCCGCGACGACCACCCAGAAGGCGGCCAAAAGGCCGACGCTGACCGCAGCGTAGAGCCACAGCATCGAGCGCAGAATGCGCGATTCCACCCGCCCGTCGGGGAAGAGCAGGATCGCCGCCGGCGGCAGAAGGATGAGGCCCGGTGCCCAGAGCGGCTCGAGGAACAGCGACACCGGGCCTCCCGGCCACGCGTGCCCGTGCTCGTAGACCAGCTGTTCGTAAAGGCCGGCGTCGTTGCTCAGGAAGAACAACCCGATGACTCCCATCAGGATCCACCCGACCGGGTTGCGCGGCTCGCGCAACACCACCACGACGCCCACGACGACGAATGGCAGCGCGATCACGGCCGACGACCACACGCCGGTCCACGACGAGTTGTTGGCGCTGTTGAGCCAGCCCAACACGACCGCCAACAGGACGACTCCGAGCAGGGATGCGTACGCGAGCGCGCGGGCCATGAGCCGATTCTGCCATGGCCGACGTCCCGGAAACGTTACGGGTTCTCGAGGCTGCCCCGTGGAGCGGGGATGTCGTCTATCGTGCCCGCATGACCGCAAAGGCAGACTTCACCGACGCCGAGTGGGCCAGCGTTCTCGAGGGCCCGCCCAGTGCCGGGTTGCTGGTGATGTTCGCCCAGCGCGGCGGGACGTTCCGGGAGACGTTCGCGATCGCCAAGGCCTACACCGAGGCCCGGCAGCACCACGGCCAGAGCGAGCTGCTCGACGACATCGTCGCGGCCAAGCCGCAGATGGACCACACGCGCTATCACTCGCCCGACGAGCTCACCAAGGCATCCCTCGCCCACCTCGGTGAGGCCGTGAACGTGCTCAAGGGCAAGGCGACACCGGCGGAGCTCGCCGAGTACAAGCAGTTCGTGCTGGCGGTGGCGGAGAAGGTTGCCGGCGCCCACCGCGAGGATGGCCAGGCCGTCAGCCCGGCCGAGCACGCCGCCATCGAGCAGATCACCCAGGCGCTCGAAACCTAGCCCGAGACCTCGTCGTAGCAGGCGAGGAACCGATCGATGTCGGCCTCGGTGTTGAAGCCGGCCGGGTCGACGCGGATACCTCCGATCGCGCCGATGTCGACGCCGCGCTCGCGGCAGAGCTCAAACAGGCGCTGCAGGTCGGGATGCCGGGCGACCACCACACTGGCGCGCTGCGCTTCATCCCGCGGGGTCACCACGTCACCGCCCCGCTCGAGGAGGCCGTCGATGCACCGCGTGGCCAGCCCCTCGGCGTGCGCGAACAGGCGATCGACGCCGACCTCGAGGAGCAGGTCGATGCCGGCGCGGGCGGCAAAGACCCCGGGCAGGTTGGGGAGTCCGAGCTCGTACCGGCGGGCGTCGGCCATGACCGCCGGCATTGCGTTCGGCGGCCACTCGCCGAGTGGTGCGTCGAGGCCGAGATAGCCGACATCGAGCGTCGGCGCGTCGGCGAGCAGCTCGGAGCTCAGGTAGAGAAAGCCGATCCCGGGCGGGCCCAGGAGCCACTTCATCGCGGTCGTGACCAGGGCGTCCACCCCATCGCGCGCGACGTCGATCGGCACGATGCCGGTGGATTGGGCCGCATCCACCAGCAGCATCGCCCCGTGCGCGTGTGCGGCATCGGCGATCGCGCGCAGATCGTGGCGGCGGCCGGTGAACGGGGCGACGTGGGTCACGCAGACGGCGACGGTGTCGGCGTCGATCCGCTGGGCCAGCGCACGCCGCGGCGTCGTCGACGCCGTCGGTGGCCACGAACCGCACGTCCCGGTCGCCGCGGGCGTACCACGGGTAGGCGCTCGACGGGTAGGTACCGTCGTCGAGAACGACGTTCCCGGGCCGCTCCGCCAGGATCCGGATCGCGATGTTGGCAGCCCGGCAGGTGTTGTCGGTGATCGCGATGGTGCCCGCTTTGGCACCGATCAGGCGGCCGAACGAGGCGCGCAGATCGTCCATCGCTCCGATCATCATCTCGCCGGTGTAGACGCTGTTCGGGTCGTCGCTCCAGCTCGCCGACCACCCGTCCCAGGCCGCGCGCACGCGGGTCGCCGCGGGGGCAAGGGCGCCGCTGAAGAGATACGCACGCGTCCGCGTGATCGGAAACTCCGCCCTGAACTCTGCGAGATCCATTCAAAACCCCCTGGTCGCCGGAGAGCCGCCGATGTTAGCGATCTGTCAACCCTCTTCCCATGTGTCGGACGCACCCTGATACTTGAAGCCGAGCACCTACGGGGAGGATCCAAGTGAGAATTGCGTCATTCACCCGGAGGAGTGGCGTGGCGGCATGCGCGCTCCTTCTGATTCCGGTTCTGGCGGCAAGCGCCGCGACGGGGCCGACGATCACCGCGACCGGCGGCACGCCGGGTTCCGCCACTGTGAGCACCGCGTTCGCGCACAAGCTGTCCGCCCGCGTTCTGGGTGCCAAGGGGAACCCGCGCGTCGGCCTTCTGGTGACGTTCACCGCCCCGGCGACGGGCCCCAGCCTGACGTTCGCCAACGGCAGGACGACGTGGACGCACAAGACCGGCAAGAAGGGCTACGTGCGGGTCGCCGTGACCGCGAACGCGACCGCCGGCACCTACAAGGTGACGGCCAATCTCCACCCCGGCCCGCTTCCGAAGCCGGCGACGTTCAACATGACCAACACTCCCTAAACAAAACGGGGGCAGATCGGCGCGATCGGGGGGCCGGTGCGGCACACTGTGTGCATGGACATCCGCACCGGCCTCCTCTCCGCGCTCCCGACGCCGACCTGGGTGACAGCCGCCTGGGTGGTCGGGGTCTTCGCCGCTGCGTGGCTCATCTCGCGCATGTCGGGCCGGCTCGCGGGCTGGGTCGTACGCCGGAACGAGGCCCGCCATCTGAGCGGTGAGGGCCCCGCCGACACCGGCGTCATGACGTCGCTCAAGCGGCGTGAGACGGCTGTCTCGCTGGTGCGCACCACCGTGCGCTACGCCGCGTACGGCTTCGCGCTCGTGCTCGCACTGGGCACCATCAGCTTCGGCAACCGGCTCGGCACGGTCGCCGGCGCGTCGCTGCTCGTGCTGATGATCGGCTTTGCCGCCCAGCGGTTCCTGACCGACATCCTGGCCGGGTTCTTCATGTTCTTCGAGGGCTGGTTCTCGGTGGGCGACAACATCACGATCGAGCCCCTCGACGTCCGCGGCATCGTCGACGAGGTGGGCCTGCGCTCGACGCGCCTGCGCGCGATCACCGGTGAGGTCGTCCGCGTCCACAACTCCCAGATGCTCGCCGTGAAGGTGCAGCCGCGCGGCGCGCGCGAGGTCGAGGTGGAGTTCTTTGCCACCAGCGAGGAGGGGGGCCGCGACCTGGTCGCCGAGGTCGCTCGGATCGTCCCCGTCGGGCCGACCCGGATCGTCCGGGTGCCGTGGGTGGAGGAGGTTGAGCATCTCGACGACGACCTGGTGCGGATCCGGCTGCGCGCGACGGTCGCGCACGGGCGCGAGTGGCTGGTCGAGACGTTCCTTCCCGACCTGCTCAAGGAGCGCGGCGAGGACGTGATCGTCCACGGCCCCGTGGTGTGGCACGTCGACGAGTCGGCCCAGCGCGAGTTTGCGCGCACGCTCGGCATGGCCCACCGGCCGGGCTGAACCCGACCCGTCGGCCGGCGTGTGTAGGCTGACCCGAGTGCCCGACCCCAATGTCCGCAAGGCCGTCGTGCGGCCCACTCCGGAGCAGTACTTCATGCTGCTCGCCGTGGCGACGCGCGAGCGCGCGGCCTGCCTCGGCCGGCACGTGGGCGCCATCCTGGTGGCCGATCAGCGCATCATCGCCACCGGCTACAACGGCACCCCCACCGGGTTTCGCAACTGCGACGAGGGCGGGTGTCATCGCTGCGCGCACCCCGAGGACTATCCCAGCGGCCAGGGCTACGACGTCTGCATCTGCGTGCACGCCGAGCAGAACGCCGTGCTGCAGGCGGCCCGGCTTGGCTACACGGTGCAGTCGGCCACCTGCTACACCACGCTTCGGCCCTGCTTCGGGTGCCTGAAGGAGCTCTACCAGGCCGGGGTCAGCGGCGTGCGCTTCCTGCATCCGTGGCAGCCGAAAGACCCGGTCGAGGCCGAGGCGTACGCCGGCCTGATCGCCGAGATGACCTCGCGCGGCGTCGCGGTGGAGCCGCTCGAGCTGCCGGCAGAGTTGCTCGACCTGCGGCCCGCGTCTGTAACGGCTTGAACTGGCCGATCTGCGTGTGCCGAAACGGTCGCAGCCGATGCCGCCCGGCTGTTTCGGTGCCAGGCACCGTTCCAGCGGGCGGGACGGAGTCGCGCGCTTTTTGCGAGGGAGCGCTAGGCGCTCTTGCGGAGGCGGCGCAGGCTGCGGCGCTCGTCCCAGTCGAACGAGAGCGGGTTGTTCGGGAGCACGACCGACTCGGGCACGATCAGGGCCTCGGAGGAGGTCTCGAACAGCTCCTCCAGGCGCAGCCTGATCTCCAGGGGGCGCGGCAGATGGACGGGCGCGGCGAGCGTGTCGCGCCGCGGCTCGGCCATGATCACGCTCAGGGAGTGGGCGTGCAGCCGTTTGCGCCAGGCGCTGAGCTCCTCGATGTGGCCTTCGGTTCCGCACGCGGCGCAGGGCTGGAGCGGCCGTTTGGCCGACTCGCAGGAGGGACAGTCGATGGTGATGTTCATGGGCACAGTCTCAGTCGGCCAAAACCCGCTGCGGCTTTAGCGACAGCTCAATATTTCCGCGTTTGAGCCGAACACACTATGGATGGAGCTCAGCACTTTTCTGCGCCGTCCGGGGTTCGTGCTCACGGTCGCAACGGCCGCAGCGTTCGTCGGTCTCCACGCGCAGCCCGCACACGCCGACACGCTGCTCGACGCCAAGCGTGCCCAGTACGCCAACGTCCACGCCGCGATCCGGCGCCTCGACAACCACGCCGAGATGCTGACCGAGCAGTACGACAAGGTGGTCTGGGAGCTGGGCATCCTGAAGCAGAAGATGCGGGTCGCGACAGCGCAGCTGATCGTTGAGCGCAAGAAGCTCCGCTACGAGCAGGGTGTCCTTGGCCGGCTCATGGTGGAGGAGTACAAGGGCGGCGACCCGCGCACGATCGAGATCGTCCTCTCCGCCTCCTCCATGTCACAGGTGACCGGCAGCATGGATCTCCAGAAGCGCCTGAACACCGCCATCACCGTCACGGTGGAACAGATCACGGCCGCCAAGCTGGCGATCGCCGCCGAGCGCCGCACCATTCACGCCGCGCAGGTGAAGGCGCGCGCCGACAAGCAGGAACTGATCCTCCGCCGCCGCCAGATCAAGCGTGAGCTGCGCCGCCGCAGGCTGCTGGTGGCCAAGCTCGGCCAGCAGATCACCGTCATGACGGCCGCCGACCGGATCGGGCAGGCCGACCTCGCGCTCGAGGCGCAGAAGTGGCTCACGGCCGATCTGCGCGGCGACAGGAACGATCCCGGCCAGGAGCTCCGCGACCAGGTCGCGATGCAGTCGCTGCAGCAGATCGGCGTGCCGTACGTGTGGGGCGGTGCATCGCCCGCGGGCTTCGACTGCTCCGGTCTCGTGATGTGGCTCTATGCCAAGCACGGCATCGCGCTGCCCCACTTCGCCGCGTCCCAGTTCCACCTCGGCCCGCCCGTCTCCAAGGACGCGCTCCGGCCCGGCGATCTGGTCTTCTTCCACCACCTCGGCCACGTCGCCATGTACATCGGCAACGGCTGGGTGGTGGCCGCACCGCACACCGGCGACTGGGTGCGGATGCAGCCGCTGTCGCTGGGCTGGTTCCAGGCGACGTACGTCGGCGCCACCGAGCCCGGCCCGGCCTGATCCCGAGCCGGCGGCACCTACAATCCGGGCATGGAGTCCGCACCTCAGCTGACGCCGGCGGAGGCCGAGGCGGCGGTGCGCGACGAGGGCGCGCTCGCCGTTGACGTGCGCGAGGCCGACGAGCGCCAGGCCGGTCACATGGCTGGGTCGGTGTGGATCCCGCTCACTGAGCTGGCCGCCCGCGCGGCGGAGCTTCCACACGACCGGCCACTGGTGATCGTGTGCCGCAGCGGCTCGCGCAGCGAGTACGCGGCCGAGGCGCTGGTCGCCGCCGGCTACGACGCCCGCAACCTGGCCGGCGGCCTACGAGGCTGGGTGGCCGCCGACCGGCCGCTCGAGCCGGCCGGGGGCGTTGTTCTCTGAGCAGCACGGTTCGCATCGGCACCTGCTCGTGGGCGGACGAGACGCTGACCAAGACGTGGTACCCCGCGTCGGTGAAGACGGCCGAGGCGCGCCTGCACCACTATGCCGAGCAGTTCGACACGGTCGAGGTCAACTCCAGCTACTACGCGCTGCCGAGCCCGGAGGCGACGGCGGCGTGGGCGCGGCGGACACCGCCGGGGTTCGTGTTTCACGTCAAGGCGTTCGGGATGATGACGCGCCACCCGGTGCGGCCCGAGCAGCTCCCGGCCGATCTGCGGGCCGATGCGCCGGTGGACGAGCGGGGACGGATCGATCATCCGCCGCGCGACCTTCGCGGCGAGGTGTTCACGCGGTTCCGGGCGGCGCTCGAGCCGCTGCGCGAGGCGGGCAAGCTGGGCGGGATCCTGATGCAGTTCCCGTCGTACATCACGTTCAAGCCGGCATCGCTGCAGTACCTGGAATGGGCGAAGGAGCGCCTCGGTGGAGACGAGATGATGGTCGAGTTTCGCCACCGCAGCTGGCTCGAGCCCGAGAACGCCCCCGACACGCTCGCGTTTCTGCGTGAGCTCGGCGCGACCTACGTGATGGTCGACGCGCCGCGCACCGCGGCCCGGAACCTGGTGCCAACGGTCGTCGCCACCACCTCGCCGACCGCGTACCTGCGCCTGCACGGCCGCAACGCCGCCACCTGGAACGTCCGCGGCCGAAGCGCCGCCGAGCGGTTCGACTACCTGTACTCGCGCGACGAGCTGGGGGAGTGGACCGAGCCGCTGCGCGAGCTGTCCTCGCTCTCGGAGGGCACCTACGTGATGTTCAACAACAACGGCCGCAGCGCCGGGCCGGAGGGGCCGATCGCACAGGCGCCGACCAACGCGCACATGCTGCGCGACGTCCTCCGCGACGCCGGCGTGGCCGTCACGGATTGCTGACGATCAGGATGAGCGTGAGCAGGCCGAGGATGACACCGAACGCCGTCAGGACCATCGTCGTGCGCGAGTCCATGGTCGCGAACCGGCCGTGCTCGAGCGCCCGTTCGATCTCGCGCTCGCGCTGGTAGGCGATGGCGATGCAGGCGACCCCGAGCAGCGCGAACCCGCCGCCGAGCACCTCGTAGGGCCACGCGGTGCGGTGCGACAGCGTCGGTACGACCCGGCCGGCGGCGAGGCTGACCGCGAGCGAGGTCAGGCCGGTGCGCCACCACGCCAGGTAGGTGCGCTCGTTGGCGAGCCGGGTGCGGCGGGCGGCGTCGCGCGTGTCATCGAACTCCCGCCGTCCCAAGGGGCCCTGGCGGCGCTCGGTCTCGGACATGAGTGCAAGCCTACCCCGGCGAGCGGGAGGCGCCACCGGTCTCCGCCAGCAGCCGCGCGCGGACGGTCGCGACGAACGCTGCGACCGACGCCGGCTCCAGGCCGCCGGCGGGGATGGTGGCGGCGGTGTGGTGATGCAGCACGGCCGCCACCGGCGGCGGCGAGTCTCCACGCTCGAGCACCCACTCGGCCGCCTCCCGTTTTGAGCAGATCCGTCCGTCGGCGAGGACGCGCAGGGCCCGACAGGCCGAGAGCACCCGGTAGCTCGGGCTGGCGTGTGCGTCCGCCCAGTCGAGCTCGGCCGCAAGCCGAGGCAGGAGCTCGCCGCGCGCGACCTCCCGGAAGACGCCGCTCGGTCCGGGGCCGAGCATCACCACGCCGCCGGCGCGGATCGCAGCGAAGTGCAGCGGCAGGTCGGGGTCGCCCGGCCCGGGATCGGCATGGAGACGGCCCTGCGCGTCCCAGCCGTGCAGCTCATACGCCGGGGCGGCGACCGGATTGGTCGCCTCCGACCGCGTGATCAGGCTGAACTCGAGCCCGCCGGCGGCCGGACAGGGAAGGGCGTCGGCGGCGAGACGCGCGGCCAGCGTGTCCCGGGCCGTCCCACCGATGGGTGCCGCGCACACGGCGAGGAGGTCGACATCGCTACGATCGGGGTGGTAGTCGCCGAGCGCCGCCGAACCGTGCAGGTAGAGGCCGAACAGGTCGCCGCCGAGCGCCGCGCCGAGCGTCTCTGCGACTGCGCGGGCGTACGCGCCGACCGCCTCGTCCACGTCGGCCGGGGATCAGACGCGGCGCGCGTCGGCCGCACGAGCGGCCGGGTGTCGACGGTGCGCCGCTGCTCCACCCGGCGGCGGGTCTCGGCCAGGAAGCGGGCGCAGTCGGCCGCGAGTTCGCCTGAAACGAACTCACCTTCGGGCGCCCGCAGCACCTGCGACGACACACCACGCCCACCTACCGAAGACCGCGTACCCACACGCAGAACCTTGCCATCTTCGCGGCCCGCCGACAATCGGTCAAATCGGCCGACGCCGGAATTTGCGCGAATTTCCAGTGAAAATCTGGAGATCAAAAAATCGTCTTTGCAGCGGCGCCGGAGCAGCGGCTCGCCCGCACCGAGCGCGGGATACACTGGCAATGGATGGCCCACGCCGACACGCCGTCGCTGCCGCGCCTGCGATCCCGCGTCGTCTCAATGCGCACGTTCCAGCGCATGGCGGTTGTGACGCTCGTGATCCTGTGGCTCGTGGTCACAACGGGCGCGCTCGTGCGGCTGACCGCATCGGGCCTGGGCTGCCCGCACTGGCCCACGTGCACGGCCAACCAGCTCGTGCCCCAGGACTCCTCGCATGCGCTGATCGAGTTCTCGAACCGCACGATCTCCGGCCTGGCGATGCTGGCGGCCGTTGCCACGGCGATCATGGCGTACCGGGTCGTCGGTCTCGACCGCCGCATCGCCCGCGCGCTCGCGATCGCCGCCGCCGGCACGGTCGCGCAGGTGCCGCTGGGCGCGATCACCGTCGCGTTCGACCTGAACCCGTACCTCGTCATCTCCCACTTCCTGCTGGCGATGGCGGTGGTCTCGTTCTCGACCTGGGCGACGGTGCGGGCGCTGCGGCCCACGCGGATCGCGGCCACCCCGGTCGCCCGCCGGCTCGGCCTGCTGGCCTGGGCCTCGGTGGTCGCCTACCTCGCGCTGATCACGTCCGGCGCGTTCGTGACGGCGGCCGGGCCGCATCCCGGCAGCACGAGCACCCCGATCGAGCGGCTGGGCAACTTCTACGACTCCGCCTATGTGCACGTCCGCGTCGCGACAACGTTCACCGTGCTCTTCGTCGCGGTGGCGGTGTGGCTGTGGCGGCGCTCCCGCGGGACGGGCGCCCAGCGGCTGGCGGCGGTCGGCGTCGTGCTGCTCGCCTGCCAGGCGGGCGTGGGCGAGTACCAGTACCGAAACGGGCTGCCCTGGGCGGTGATCGCGGTCCATGTCGCGCTGGCCGCGACCCTCCTGATCGTCGTCGTGACCGTCGCGAGCATGGTGTGGGAGCGCGACGAGGTGCCCGCGCCGGGCTGAGGTCAGCCGCCGCGGAGCGCGTCCATCTGCTCCCGCAGCGCCCGCTCGAACACCAGCACGTCGGCGTAGGCGAGCACCTGAAAGCCGCGGTCGCGCAGGGCCGCTCCTTCGGCGGGCGTGCCGATCATCTGCCCGAGCGGCGTATGGTGCCGGCGGCAGACCTCGATCAGGCGGTCGACGGCGGCGAGGTAGGTGGCGTCATCGAACCGGCCGGGGACGCCCAGCGACAGCGACAGGTCGAACTGCCCCACCCACACGACGTCGACGCCGGGCACGGAGGCGATCGCGTCGGCATTCTCGATCCCGGCCGCCGACTCGATCTGGGCGATGACCAGGTTCTCGCGGTTGGAGCGCTCGGCCAGCGCACCCGGCCCGTCCGCCAGCTCATCGCTCTGGAGCACCCCGAACCCGCGCCGCCCGAGCGGCGGGTACTTGGCCGCCGCGACCAGCCGCTCGGCGTCCGCCCGCGACTCGACCATCGGCGCCATGATGCCGCGCGAGCCCGCATCGAGCGCGGGCGCGATCAGCTCGTACTCGGCGCGAACGACACGGCTGATCGGGTAGAGGCCGGTGCCGCGGCCGGCGGCGAGCACCCGCCGCAGCGACCGCGCGTCCCACCCGGTGTGCTCGAGGTCGAAGAGGGCGAAGTCGGCCCCGGCGGCGGCGAGGATCCGCATGATCCCCGGGGTGTCGAACTCGAACATCATCGCGCCGACCGCCACGCCTCGCTCGGCGATGGCACGGGTTACCGCGTTTTCGCTCAATCGACTCGCCTCCACCTCGGGCTGCGTACTCTAGGCGCGCAACGGCGGCCCGAACGCGAAGAGAGGGGTCCCTCGGGGGCGTTCGAGCCGCCACGCACTGTGACGTGGCGCATCGGCCTCAGGTTGGCGGTGGCTGTAGGCGGCTTACGCCGCGTACGCGTCGGGGTACTGCTCGAGCAGCACGAGCGCCATGAACGCGGCCCGGTCCGGTGTGCGTCCTTCGCCGGTGGGGCCGCGGCGGCTGCCGCCGAGGCTGACCGCCTCGGCCAGGTAGCGGCCGTCGTGCATGAGCTTGACGGTGAGCGAGTAGCTGGCGGCTTTCAGCCTGCAGGCGGTCTCGTCCACTGTGGGGCAGATCTCCATGAGGGGCACCCTTTGGTTGCTTGGGCGAAGCGGATTCCCCTCCCGGGTATCCGCACTCCTTGTGATCGGCGTGCCTGCGGAGGGATTCACGTGCCCAGCGCCCCGTTTGAGGTAACTACAGGGCGCTGCCCGGCGAATGTGCCGCACCATCTCCCAGGCTGGGCTCACGTGATGCGCGGCGCGGCGCCGGCGCCCTCGGCCCGGTCCTCGAGCCGAGAGATCCGCTCGTGCAGATCGTCCACCTGATCGGCGAGCACCTGGACGAGCTTCGTTACGACCGGATCGGAGATCGCGGGATCGCCGGCCTGGACGGCGTTATTGGCCTCGTCGATCGCCGCGTCGACTTCTGCTCGGACGGTCATTGCCCTGGTCCTTCCGTAAAGTGCCCGCCCACACGGTAGACGACCGCGTCGAGCGGCGAAGCGTCGGAGCGGTCGTCTAGCCTCGCATCGTGAATCCGTTCGCACCGCTGGCCGACCGGGACTTCCGGCTCTACTTCACGGGCGAGGTGCTGTCGTCGGCGGGCTCGGGCCTGCACATCGTCGCGCTGGGCTGGTACCTCCTCGACCGCACCGGGTCGGCGACGTCGGTGGCGCTCGTCTGGGCGTTGGGGCTCGGCTCGGGCATCGTCGTGCTGCCGTTCGCGGGCACGCTGGCCGACCGCTACCCCCGCCGGGGGCTCGCGATCTCGGCCGACCTCGCCCGGCTGGTTCTGGTCGTCGCGATGGCGGCGCTCGCGTACGCGGGCTCGCCGTCGCTCCCCGCCCTCTACGTGCTCACGTTCCTGGTCGGGCTCGGGCACAGCGTGTTCTGGCCGTCGATCACCGCGCTGCTCCAGGAGGTGATCCGCCCCGACCAGCTCGCCGCGGCGAGCGGCCTCGTGGAGATCACGTGGCAGAGCGGGAATCTCACCGGAGCTGCCCTGGGCGGCCCGATCCTCGTCCGGTTCGGGCTCGGCACGGCGTTTGCGATCGACGCGTGCACCTACGCCCTCTCGGCCGCCGCGCTGCTTGCGCTCCACCACCGGCCGGCCCCGGCCGAGGGCCCGCACGAGTCGGGTCTCGCGATGGCGCGCGCGGGATTCGCGTACCTGCGCCGCCACCCGGCGGTGGCCGGCTTCGGCATCGCGAGCGTCATCCCCTGGGTGGCGACGATCAGCCTGAACGTGGTGCTCGTCGCCTACGTGCTCCAGGTCATGCACCTCGGGGCGACCGCGTACGGACTCGCCGACATGACGTACGGAGTCGGGGCGATGACGTCGGGGATCTTCGCGGCGCTGCTCGTGCTACGGCTGGGGGAGTGGAGGGCGATGACGTGCGCGATCGTCGCGCTCATCGGCTGCTACCTCGCGCTCGCCGGAGCGCCGGCGGGGGTGGTGGTCTTCTACGCCGTGCTGTTCCTCGCCGGCTTCTGCTCGTCGGCGTTCCGGGTCATGACCTCGGCCTACCTCTTCAAGGTCGTCCCCAACGAGGTGATGGGACGGACGTCGTCGACGTTCCTGCTCGTGTCGATGGTGCTCCAGGTGGTCGTGACGTTGTCGATTGGCCCCCTCGTGAACCACGAGGGCGCCCGGGGCGGGCTCGTGCTGCTGGCGGGGATCGTCGCCGTCGGGCTCGCGCTGCTCGCGGTCGTCTTCGCCGCCTTCAGGCGCCTTCCGGCTCAAGCCACTCGGTGACGAACGTTGGGTTGGCGTGGATGCAGACGAGCTTCGACCGTCCGGGGCCGTCGTTCGTGAACTTGTGCGGGACCCCGGGCGGAGCGATGACGATGTCGCCGGGGCCGGCGGCGGCACGCTCGTCCCCCAGCTGAAAGGTGAGGTTCCCTTCCACGACGACCCAGGTCTCGTCGTAGGGGTGGCGGTGAAGCCGTGGTCCGTGGCCGGGCTCGCTGTCGTCGAGGATCAGCGAGACCGTCGCGTCGTGCTCGGCGCCTACGAGGTTTCCGTTCGCGAGGGTGCCGGCGTCGATGACTGGCATGGTGCTTCTAGAACCCCATGCCTGGCCGCATGTCATTGGCCGTGGCGGCGTTCCCCAGGTAGGTGGTGATGCCCAGCGCCTCTTCGGTGGCGCGAAGCAGTGAGTAGTGGGTGTAGAAGGTGGAGTCCGTCGTTGCCTGCACGCCCGCGGCGACGGCGACGGTGACGACTTGGCAGGACGGGTCGCTGTTGGACGGATCGGCGCAGTTCTCGCCATGTGTGCCGCCCTGGCCTTCGTCGAAGGTGACAAAGATCAGGGTGTTGCCTGCCTGGTAGTCGGGGGTCGCCTGGATCGCCTGGATCGTGCCCGAGAGCCACGTGTCCATCGCCTGAGTGAAGGCGGCGGGCGTGCTCGGCTCGGTGCAGCCGGTTTTCCAGTGATGGTTGTGGCACTGATTGGGCGTAATCCACGTGAACGGAGCCGTGGGGAGCTGGGTAGCACCGGTATCGGAGGCCGTCATCGGGATGTCATCCACGGTGCAGGCTGAGGTGATCGGGGTGTACCAGTAGGCGGGGTCGTGGCCGTGCTTGTACAGGGGCGCCTTCAGCCCGCAGTTTCCGCCCATCGACTCCTCGAGGTCGTTCCACCCGGACACCTGCTGGTAGATCGAAGGGTTCGAGCTGGCAACGCCGACCCCGGTCGCATAGCCTGACGTCGCCGCCATGTAGTTGGGCTGGCTCGGGTGCGTCTCGTTGTGGAAGTTCGTCGCCAGGGCGCAGTCGGACGCCAGCATGTTCAGGTACGGGGCATCGGTATTCCCGATCGCGTCCTGGTAGGAGAGGTTCTCCTCCATGATCACGACCACGTGGGAATAGGTCGGAGGCGGCCCTGCCAGCTGCCCGCAGGGATCGCTCACCGTCGCAGCGGCGCTTCCTGCACCGAAGGGGACGAGCGTGATGATTCCGGCCAGAACGAGGCTGGCCAGCCACCGAGCTCGTGTCCCACGTCCGCGCATCAGCTGCCCACTCTACCGCGCCCCACGGCGCGGTCGGCCGGCACGACCAGGTCGCGCCGCCGCTGTTCAGGGCTTGGGCTGGGCGGATCGCCGCAAGGCGATGCCCGTGCCGGCCATGCCCAGGCCGGCAACGACGTAGACGACGAGGTCGGCGCCGGTGAAGGGGAGCGTGCCTGCGGTTCCGGCCGCGTGCGAGGTGTCTCCAAGTGCATGGTTGCCGGCGACGTTGCCGTAGTTGGCATTGCTCGGCGTTCGGTCGGCTGCAAACGCTGATCCCGAGGCCGATCCCCACAGGATCAGGGCGCTCAGCGCAGAGGCAGTGAGAAGGCGGGTACGTTTCATAATCAGTTGCTCAACCACAAATCTACGACCACACTGCGGCACTGTCAACAAGTCAACCTGGCCGCGGTTTCGGGTATACCAGAGGGGTGTTGCTGGTGCCGTCTCGGATCCGGTCGATGTCGTTCGGCTTGACGGCGCGCGGGTACAACCCACGCCAGGTGGACGACGTCCTGCACCAGATCGCGACGGCATTGGAGAGCCGGGCGCCGGTCGACCCGAGCGCGTTTGCGACCAGCTTTGAGAGCGTGGGTGCCGGATACTCGCCTGACGAGGTCGACCGGTACCTGACCGCCGTTTTGGAGGAGCTGCAACGGCGCGCGGACGCCGCGGCGCTGGTCGCTGCGGAGCGTGCTGCCGACCCGGCTCGTGACGAACGGCCTGACGAGCCCGCGCCGGTGGAGCGGCCGCCGCCGAACTTGGACGGGGCCGCGGCGCTGCTGGTCGCGGAGTCGGTGATCGAGGCCGAAACGGATCGCGGCGACATCCTCGAGGTCTGGACGATCAGCCACCAAGGCGCGGTCGTCTCGGCAAGCGCGCCCAGACTGGCCGTCTCTGCCGGCTTGGAGCTTCGCTGTCGCGCGGTCACCGACACGGGGCCGATCTCCATCCACGGCGTGGTCGAAACCGCCGAGTATCGATCGACCGCGCGGGCGGCGATCACCATCAGGGTCACCGATGTCTCTCGCGTGGCCACCCGCGAGCGGCGCAGCGCGCGTCTCAGCGTCGCCACTCCGGCGACGCTTCGAGCACTGATCTGCGACCGCATCGTCCCCGACGAGGTGCTTCCTGTCACCCTCGTCGACCTTTCCGAATCAGGCTGCGCGGTTACGACGGGCGATCGCCGCGTCCGTGTTCGCGACCGGCTGTGGCTCTATGCCCGCTTCCTTGAGGGCGAAATCTCCACCGAGATCCGAATCGCCCGTACCACCCCAGACCCCGACACTGTCACCGTCGGCTGCGTCTTCCTCGACCCAGGCCCCGACCCGGCCGTCGTCAGCCAGGTCTGGACGCGCCTGCACGGACGCTCGTAACGTCATCCCCTGCCCTTCACGACGTGATGGTCTCGACGGGGACTTCGTAGAACTCGACTGAGGTGCGGCGTTCGCTCGAGCCAGGGTTCATCGCGTTGAGGGCCTCGTCGCCGCGGCGCATGGCATCCTCGCTCTCGAACAGGGTTACGCCGATGCCCTTCCCGGTCTGGCGGTTGACCAGCATGAGCATCTTTGCGCCTTCCAGGCCGGGCGGGGCGGAGCCGGAGTCGACTTGCCGGCGGACCGTGCCGATCGCATCGTCGACGGCGCTGGGATCGCTCTCGAAGGTTGCAAGACGCGCGTACATTGGCCACTCCCGGGATCGGTTCGGGCACGAGGCCCGCGTCCTGCGATCCTACCCGTGGTGGCGACTCGCGATGCGCGGGTTACAGGTGGAACGACTTGCCCAGGCCGGAGAACACCCTCGCGGCGCCCAGGTAGCGGCGGAAGCCGAGCAGATGTTCCGACGCCCGCAGGAGCGAGTAGTGGTTCATCGCCCGGGAGCTGACCGTCCCCGCCCGCGTATACGGGCTGACCACGATCAGCGGCACCTGGTTATCGCCGCTGCCTTCGTCCCACACGAGCAAGATGACAGTGTGCCCGGCGCGGTAGGCGCGGCTCTTTGTCATCATCGGCACCCAGCGTGACAGCCAGGTGTCGCCGGTGGACAGGGAGCAGTCGTGCATGTCGCTGCACAAATTCGGCGTCACGAACATGTAGGACGGGGCGTGGCCGCTGTTCAGCGCGTGGTGCAGCCGTCCCGTTGTGAGCGCGCCCGATGCGCGAACGTGGGTGTGGCAGATCGGTCGCACCCGCAGGTAGTACACCGCCGGGACGTGTTTGGCGGCGTAGAGGCCGTTCGAGCCGGTGTCGCACGTCACCGGCATCGACTCGGCGTAGGCGCGCCAGCGCAGACGATGCCTGGTGGCCTGGGAGAAGATGCTGCGCCCGCGCTGTGGACACTCGCTCGGCGTACAGTCGGAGTGGACGCCGTGGGTCGAACCGCTGGTCATGGCGAGGTAGTTGGGCAGGCTGGGGTGGCTGACCGCGTGGTAGTTCCTGGCCAGGCCGCAGCGGTGCGCCAAGCTGGTGATGAACGGAGCGTGGCCGATCACGTCGGAGTAGGAGTGGTTCTCCATCACGAGCACGATCACGCGGTGGATGACGGGAGTGCGCCCCGCCAACCGTCCGCACGCGGCGGGGGCGGAGACGGCCGGCGTCGTGGCCGCGACGGCCGGGCCTCCCAGCGTGACCGCCAGAACGCCGAGCAACGAGAGAGCCAGCAGTATCCGTTTCACACGCCGGAAGGTAGCGACCCCGCACCCCCAATCCCCGTGGGCTTACGGGATGCTTACGCGACTCTGACAGTCTGCACTCACATCGGCCGGTGACCTCCCGTTTCATCGTGGTCGTCGTCGGGTACAGCCTCGGTCATGGAACTGGTACTGAGCCTGATTCTGCTGGGCGTCGTCCTGTCCTGGGTGGGGCTTCGGCCCGGCCCGTGGGAGTTCTAAACCGCACTTGGCGCGGTGAATGACGGGCGATGCGGTCGACCATGGCGGCGGCGGCACGACCGACTCCTGCTGTCGGAGGCGGCGGTCGGTGTCGGCGACATCAGCGTCGGTGAGCGTGATCGCCGGGCCGACCTGGCCGGGCCGGAGCGGGTGGTCACGGAGCACGAAGTAGGCCGTCATCGCCGTTCGCCACGCTGGCGATTGCGGCCGGGTGCTGGTGCGGGCCGGCGTGGATCTGCGACTGGCCTGTCACGAGGAACGCGGCTGGCCATATTCCGGCCACACGGTGCCGGGCAGCGCTTTGCCGCGCACCGCCCGGTACTCACTGCGAAGGACGCCGATGGGTTATGCGGCCGGCAGATAGCCGTCGAAGACGAGATCATTGGCGCCTGGGAGCTGCAGTCCGCCAGGTAGCACGCTGACCAGCCAGTCGAGCCGCGGCCATGTCCGGCCATGCGAAGCGATCGGCTCTCCAGATCTGGTACAGCGCCGAGGTGGGAAGGTCGTCGGCTTCTGCAACCTTCGCAATACCCCCAACGGGATTCGAACCCGTGTTACCGCCTTGAAAGGGCGGGGGCCTAGGCCGCTAGCCGATGGGGGCGCGCGGGCAGGATACCGGGTCAGGCAGCGTCTTCAGGGCGCGGCGGGATCCGCCCGAGGGCGGCCTGCAGCTCTTCCCACGCGGCCTGCTCGACGTCGGCGTAGTCGTCGCCGGCCTCGCGCGTCCGTTCCAGGTACCGCAGCCAGACCACTCGCTGTGAGAGCGGAAACTGGGTGATTGTGTCGGCTGTGGGGCTCATCTGCGTCTTCACCAACTACTACGCTCAGGCGCCGGGAATGGTTCCCCACTATTGCACAGGTGGGTGCGATCTGGTCGAACCAGACCTGCGGGCCCTGGGCGGTGACTGGAACAGGCGCGGGTCGTCGGTGATGACGCCGTCGACGCCCAGAGCGCGCATCCGCTCGATCCCGCGGCGGGTGTTCACCGTCCACGCATAGACGCGCCCGTTGCGCTCGTGCACGGCCTCGACCACCTCGGGCGTGACGGCGTCGTGGCGCACCGTGGCGTCGCGGGCGCCGGAGCGCTCGTACATCGCGACGGCAGGCGTCCGCCATGAGGACGGCAGCCACGCCCGTCCGGCCGAGATCGTGGCGCTCGTGCGGGCGATGGCGTTCAGGCTCGTCAGCGCCGCGAACTCGGCGGTCGAGAAGATGCACCGGTCAGCCAGCCCGGCATGCTGGCACTCGGCCAGGACATCGAGCTCGTACCCGGCCGTCTTGAGGTCGACGATGAACTCGGTCTTGGCGGGGGTCAGCTCTCGCAGGTCGGCCAGAAATTCCGCCAGCGCCGGTCCAGGCCGGCCCCGATCGTGGGCGACGATCAGGCCCGGGCAGACGTCGAACTCGATCGCATCCACCCCCACCGCGAGCGCGGCGCGCACGCTCGCGATCGTGTTCTCCGGCGCGAGCGCGGCCGCTCCGCGATGGCCGATCCGCAGCATCGGCCCGGACGCTACCACGTACACTTGGCGCTCTCTCGGGCCGTTAGCTCAGCTGGTAGAGCAGGGGACTTTTAATCCCAAGGTCACAGGTTCGATCCCTGTACGGCCCACTTTTCGGACGCCGCGCGTGGAGCAACGACGATATCGTCCGTGGCCGTGGACAGCGGTGACGTGAGCCGGTGGTTTGGTGAGTACCTTGACGCGTTCGCCGCGTGTGGGGGAGGCGAGATCGAGACAGGTGCGCTGCTCGGGTACTACGGCGTGCCGCTGTTGCCTGGTGACCGACGGGGCGAGCGGGCGCCGCATTTCCGTGCTGGCCGTCCATAGCCCCTGATCCTGGTCGCGGTGCCTGCCGGCATCCCTGAACTCGACGACGAGCTGCGCGTGCGGCTCGGGCGCCGCTTTGGAAGCGGGATCGACGGGTGGTTCGCGGAGCTGCCTGCCGTCCTGGGCGACCTGGCCGAGCGGTGGGGCGTCGAGTGGGGCACGCTGATCCAGCGGGGGAGCATGGCGGTCGTCATCCGCTGCCAAGCCGCGGATGGCCGCGCGGCCGTGCTGAAGGTGAGCCCTGACCGGGAGCGGCTCGCGCTCGAGGCGGCCGCCCTCGCGCATTGGCGGACGCCTCATGTCCCTGCCGTGCTCTGCGTCGACGAGAGCGTGGGTGCGCGGATGATCGAGGCGATCGAGCCGGGAACACCGCTCGATGAGACCGAGGGCTACCCGAGCATGGAGGGCGTCGCTTCCCTCCTCAGATCGATGCACAAAAGCGCGGTGCCGGACCTTGCGTACGGGCCGGTCGCGGCTCGCGTCGCCCACCTCTTCGACTCCAGCAGGAAGCTCTACGAGTGGAAGCCCGACCTCGTCGAGTGGGTCTCCCCCGAGCTCTACGAGCGCAGCCGCGAGCTGGCCCTGCGTCTTGCCGCCGAGGCATCCGCGACCGTTGTCCTGCACGGTGATCTCACGCCGGTGAACGTTCTCGACGGCGGCGCGGAGCGCGGTCTGGTTGCGATCGATCCGGCGCCGTGCGTGGGTGATCCCGCCTTCGATGCCATCGACCTCGTGCTCTGGCGGGCCGGCGATGCTGCCACGATCGCCAGACGGGCCGAGCTGTTGGCGACCGCGATCGGAGCCGACCCGCGACGACTGTTCGACTGGTGCGCCGCGTTCGCGGGGATGGTCGCTTTGGAGATCGTCGAACGGTCAGGCGGCTCCCGCGAGCAGGTCGAGCCCTTGCTCGCGCTCGCCGCGCGGGCGCGCGCCTAAGGGCGCCTACCGCCCTCAGCGGTCCTACTGCGAACCGCAAACCGGGCCGATGAGGGGGTTAGAACCCTTTTGCACATACTCCGCTCAAAGCTGGTCGCGCCCGCAGTCGTGCTCCTACTGACGATAGGCGCGATCGCGGCCGTGTGGCTGCTCACGAGCCGGGCCGACGAGAGCAGCAACGCCCAGTTCGAGGTCGCGTCGATGAAGCTGGCCCTCGCCGACCTCCAGTCGGCTCCCTTCAACGCCGATCCGGACACCGGCGGCTCTCCAGCGAGAAGCCAGCGGAGGATCGACGCCGACGAGCTGTCGCTGGCACGGGGCCTGACGTCGGACGCGCAGTCCAATGTGCCGCCCCGCCTGCTCGCACGCGGACGCGCGAACCTGGCCGAGATCGACTCCGTCGTCGTGACGATCTACCAGCTCGCCCTGGAGAAGGGCGGCCTGGCGGCGGCGGGCGGCAGTGTGGGGAAGCTGCAGCAGTTTCTGACCACCCGGTCGGCCGCGTTCTCGAGTGTTCTCGACCAGATCAGCCGTGCCGACGCCGCCCGTTCCGCGCGTGGCCATACCCAGGTCAAGATCGGTACCACGGCGGCAATGCTGCTGCTGCTGGGGGTATTCGGGTACTTCTACTTCCGCTCGATCATCGCTCGGGGGGTCGTCGAGCGCCTTGTCCGGGAGAAGGAAACCCTGCTCGGAGAGAGCCAATTCGAGGCCAGGACCGACCCTCTGACCGGACTCGGCAACCGCAGGGCGCTCGCGAGCGACCTGGCACGAGCGATCACCCAGCCCGTCTCGCCGCATGAACTCCTGCTGGCGATGTTCGACCTCGACGGGTTCAAGCAGTACAACGACTCGTTCGGTCACGCGGCGGGAGATGCGTTGCTCCAGCGGCTGGGCGGCAGCCTCGCGGTCGCGGTGGATCCGCTGGGCTCGGCCTACCGGCTCGGAGGCGACGAGTTCTGTGTGCTCGCCCGCTGCTCGCGCGATGCGGCCGGGCGGTTGCTGGCCGCCGCAAGCGCGGCCCTGCAGGACGGGGGTGAGGGCTGGCACGTCGGGTGCTCGCGGGGCGCCGTGTGGGTCCCGTCGGAGGCCACCAGCGAGAGCCAGGCACTGATCCTGGCGGATGAGCGTATGTACGGCAACAAGGCGACGCGCTCGTCGGCAAGCCGGCAGGTCACGGACGCGCTGCTGCAGGTGATCACCGAGCAGAACGCGTTCCTCGACGAGCACGTCGAGCGTGTGGCTGAGCTCGCCGGCGCGGTGGCCGAGGCGCTGGGCCAGCCCGATCACGAGGTGTGGCGAGTGCGTCTGGCCGCACGGCTGCACGACGTTGGCAAGACGGCCATCCCGGCGGGCATCCTCAACAAGCGCGGTCCGCTCGACGAGGGTGAGTGGGAGTTCATGCACCGTCACCCCCTCATCGGGGAGCGCATCGTGCTGGCCGCTCCCGCCCTGGCGGGCACGGCGCCGCTCATCCGCTCGAGCCACGAGCGCGTCGATGGGCGCGGCTACCCCGACGGGCTTGTGGGCGAGGACATCCCCCTGGGCGCGCGCATCATCGCGGTCTGCGATGCCTTTGACGCGATGACGTCCGAGCGGCCCTACCGAGGGCCGATGAATGTCGCCGCCGCACTCGAGGAGCTCAGAGGGCACGTCGGCACGCAGTTCGACGGCACGGTGGTCGAGGCATTCTGCAGTGCGGTCTCGCTCGATCTCAGCAGGCCGTAGAGTCCGGGACGTGATCCGGATCGGGTGCGCCGGCTGGAACTACCGGCAGTGGAAGACCGAGGTCTACGCCGGCGCGCCGCAGCGCGAGTGGCTACGGCGGTACGCGGAGCGGTTCCCGACGGTCGAGGTGAACGCGACGTTCTACCGGCTGCCGCTCGAGAGCACGGTCCAGACCTGGGCCGACCAGACGCCCGACGGCTTCCTCTTCGCGGTCAAGGTCGGCCGCTACCTGACGCACATCAAACGGCTGGCCGCGCCGAAATCGGGCGACCTTCACCCTGCTCGAGCGGCTCGCGCCCATCGTCGGGGCGGGCAAGCTCGGGCCGCTCCTGTGGCAGTTGCCGCCCAACTTCAAGCGCGACGACGAGCGCCTGGCGACGGCGATGAGGCGGTTCCCGAGCGGGTTCCGGCACGCCATCGAGTTCCGGCATCCGTCGTGGTTCTGCGAGCCGGTCATGGAGGCGATGCGCGCAGCGGGCGTCGGCCTTGCCATCGGCGACCATCCCGACCGCCCATTTCAGACGTACGAGTGGACGGCCGACTGGACGTACCTGCGCCTGAACCACGGCGCGGCCGGCCCGGATGAGCGCTACGCGCCGGCCGAGCTCGAGCGCTGGGCCGAGCGGATCGCTGGCTGGCGCGACCGCGGCGACGTGTACGTCTACATGAACAGCGACGAGGGTCTGTTCGCCGTCAGCGACGGGGAGGCGCTGGAGGAGCTGCTCGCCAGATGAAGGCAGGGGGGTCGCCGGTGAACCGGGGGCCCCCCCTCGCCCTCTATGGCGTGATGTTGTGGTTCAGGTGGAAGACGTTCTGCGGGTCGTACGCGCGCTTGATCTCGACGAGCCGGTCGTAGTTCGGCCCGTAGGCGGCCCGGATCGCGTCGTCGTTCTGGTCGTCGCCGAGGTAGTTCAGCCAGCGGCGCGCGACCAGGTGCTCCGACACGGCCGCGAACGTGTCCTTCGTCCAGGCGATGTTCGCCTCGGTCTCGGCCGGGTCGAGCCACTCCGACGGCAGGAGCAGGTTGAACCCCTCCTCGCGGTGCGGCACCGCTGTGGCGGTCGGATCGATCCGCGTGACCTCGCCGTGGAAGTGCTCGAACAGAATCACCGTCATCGGCGACGGAACCGACTCGAAGCGCTGGACGGCGGTGTCGATCAACTCGTCCGACATGCCCGTCGTGAAGCTCGAGAGCCAGTAGTTGAGCGCCCCCGTCGGGTAGCCGGCGTCGAGCAGCGTGTTCATGACGGGATACGGCATCGGGCCGACCTGAGCCATGAGCGGCGAGCCGAAGCCGAGGAACGGCGCCAGGTCGCGATCCGCCCGCTCGGGGTCGGTGTGGCACACGAGCATCGCGGCGAGCTTCATCCCCGAGCCGTCCGGCGCGTGCACCAGCCCGGCGAACACCGTCAGCTCGTCGGGGCAGTTGGCGGCCGCGTCGCGGTAGAACCGCAGCATGTCGCCGGCGGCATCGATCGGGTGGGCGATCAGGCCGCCCACGACCATCGCCTGCGGCCGCAGGCGGTAGACGAACGATGCGGCAACGCCGAAGTTCCCGCCGCCGCCGCGCAGCGCCCACATCAGGTCGGGATGCGACTCGTCGCTCACGTCCAGCACCTCGCCCTCGGCGGTGACCAGCTGCACGCCGATGAGGTTGTCGGCTCCGAGGCCCTGCGTGGACATGAGCCAGCCGAGCCCGCCTCCCAGCGTGTACCCGGCGATACCGGTGCTCGAGATCGCCCCGCCGGTGACGGCCAGTCCGTGCACCGCCGTCTCGCGGTTCAGCTCGCTCCAGAGCACGCCGCCCTGGGCGCGGGCGGTACGCGCCTGCCCATCGACGTGGATGCCCCTCATGAGCGAGAGGTCGATCATCAAGCCGCCGTGGGTGACGGCACGGCCGGCGACGTTGTGGCCGCCGCCGCGGACGGAGATCTCGAGGCCGGACTGCCGCGCGAAGCGCACCGCGGCCGCCACGTCGGCGGTGCCGCTGCAGCGGGCGATGACCGCCGGCTCGCGATCGACGAGACCGTTCTGCACGCGGCGCGCGGTGTGGTAGCCGTCGTCCACACGCGTCAGAACGACGCCTCCGAACGTCGCGGCGAACGCTTCGAGCTGTTCGGTGTCAACCGATGAGGTGAGTGTCATGGGATCCTCCGGGACCAGGGAAAGGGCTGCCTGCAGCCGACAAGACGGACGACCGCGCCCGATTCTTCCACACCCAGACGGTTTAGACTCTGCCGATGGGAGCTCGTGACGGGAGTAGCGAGCTGGCGGCAGGCGCGCGTGTGCGAAAGACGGTCTCGATCGTGTTTGCGGACGTCGTCGGCTCGACCGCGCTCGGCGAGCGGCTCGACCCAGAGGCGCTGCAGCTCGTGATCGGCCGCTACGGGGGCGAGATGCGGCGCGTCGCCGAGCTCCACGGCGGGCGGGTCGAGAAGTTCATCGGCGATGCTGTCATGGCCGTCTTCGGTGTGCCGGTCCTGCACGAGGACGATGCGCTGCGGGCCGTGCGGGCCGGCCTGGGCATGCGGGAAGCGGTCGTCGCCCTGAACGGCGAGCTCGAGGCCGACTACGGCGTCGAGCTCGGAATCCGGATCGGAGTGCACACCGGCGAGGTGATCACCGACGAGCTCGCGGTCGACCAGGCGCTGGTTGCCGGCGACGCGGTGAACGCCGCCGCGAGGCTGCAGGCCGCGGCGCCGACGGGCGCGGTGCTGATCGGCCCTGGCACCCACCGGCTCGTGGCCGGGCTCGTCCGCCTGCGCCGGCACGCCGACCTCGAGCTGCGCGGAAAGACCGGTCGGATGCGCACCTGGCGGGTCGAGGGGCTCGCCCGCGGCCGCGAGTCGCTGCGGGCGGCGCCGGCGGATGCGATGGTCGGCAGGCGGCGCGAGCTCGGAAGGCTGCGGCGCCGCTTCGACCGCTCCGTCGAGCAGCGGCGGTGCGTGGTCACCACGGTGTTCGGGCCGGCCGGGATCGGCAAGTCGCGGCTGGCGCGGCAGTTCCTGGCCGACCTGGAGGGGGACGCGCGGATCGTCGTCGGCCGCTGCCTGCCCTACGGCGAGGGCATCACCTACTGGCCGCTGAAGGACATCGTCGACGACCTCGGCGGCGCCGAGGCGCTGCCTGAGCTCATGGCCGGCGACGAGCAGGACGAGCTCGCGGCGGCGATGGTGTCGGCCGCGATCGGCCGGTCGCACGCGGCCGCGTCGGCACAGGACGTCCAGTGGGCGGTGCGCAGGATGCTCGAGGCGCTGGCCCGGCCGGCTCCGGTGGTGGTGGTCTTCGACGACATCCACTGGGCCGAGCCGCCGCTGCTCGACCTGATCGAGTATCTGGCGAGCTACGTCACCTCGGCGCCGGTGCCGATCGTCTGCCTCGCCCGCGACGATCTCCTGGAGCGCCGGCCCCGGTGGGCGACGGCGTTCGGCCGCGGTGCGACGCTGCGCCTGCGGCCGCTGTCGGGCACCGACTCGGCCCGCCTGCTGCGCGGGCTCGCCGGGCGGCGGGGCGCCCGCGTGCGCCGCGACGAGATCCTCGCCGCCGCCGAGGGCAACCCGCTCTTCCTCGAACAACTCGTCGCGATGCGGGCCGACGATCCCGCCGGCGCGACGCCGCCGAGCATCCAGGCGCTCCTCGCCGCTCGCGTGGACGCCCTGCCGCCGGCCCCGCGGCGGGTGATCGAGGCGGCGGCGATCGAGGGCCGCGGGTTCCACGCCGGGGTCGTCTCGGCCCTGCTTGCCGACCACCCCGGCATCGACGTCGGCGCCGCGCTCGCCGAGCTCCAGCAGCGCGAGATGGTGCGCCGCGCGCCGGCGGTGTTCGCCGGAGAGCGGGGCTACCGCTTCACCCACATCCTCGTCCGCGACGCCGCCTACGACCTCATCCCCAAGCGCCGCCGCGCCGACCTCCATGTCGGGTTCGCGACGTGGCTGCGGGCCGCGACCGCGGGGCGCCGCGAGGTCGACGAGATCGTCGGCTACCACCTCGAGCAGGCCTACGGCTACCGTCGCCAGCTGGGGCGGGTCGACGCCTCGCCGCACCGCGCGCTCGCCGCCGACGCATCGGGGCACCTCAGCGCGGCCGGCCGGCGGGTGCTCGCCGCGGGCGACCGGTCGGCCGCCGCCAACCTGCTGACCCGCGCGGCGGCGCTGCGGCCGGCCGACGATCCCGAGCGGCCGGCGCTCCTGATCGACCTGGGCGGCGTTCTGCGGGAGGAGGGCCGGTTCGATCTCGCCCAACACGCGCTCTCGGAGGCGGTGCGGCTCGCGGGCGGCCTTGGCGACGCCGGGCTCGAGGCCCGGGCCCAGGTGGAGCGGCTCTTGGTGCGGCTGCAGGTGGACCCCGCCGCCGTCGCGCGGCAGACCGCGCGGCAGGGCGGCCGGCTGGCCCGCTCGCTCGAGGAGGCGGGCGACCACGCCGGCCTGGCTCGGCTCTGGCACCTGCGCGCGCTGCTGTCCTGGATTCGCGCGCAGGCCGGGGATGCCGTCACCGACTGGCGGCGGGCGGCCGCCGCGGCCGGCCGGGCCGGCGACGACCGCATGGTCTCCGACGTGCTCGGGTGGGAGGCATCGGCGCTGACGCACGGCCCGATGCCGGTGGACGAGGCGTTCGGCCGCTGCGGCGAAATCCTCGCCCGGCTCCGCGGCGACCCGTGGGCCGAGGCGCTGGCGCACCATCAGGTCGCCGGGCTGCACGGCATGCGGGGGGAGTTCGACCGGGCGTTCGCGCTCATCGACCGGGCGAATGCGGTGCTCGCCGGCTTCTCGCCCACCGTTGATGCCGCCGTCTCGCACCCCGAGGTGCTCGTGTCGATGCTCGCCGGCGATGCCAACCGGGCCGAGCGGCGCCTGCGTGCCGGCCGGCGGCTGCTTACGGCCATGGGGGAGCGGGCGGTGCTCGCATCGACCGAGGCGTGGCTCGGAATGGTGGTGCTCGCGCAGGGGCGCGATGCCGAGGCCGACCGGCTCGCCCGGCGATCGGCGCGGCTCACGACGGCGGACGACCTCTCCCCGCAGGTGCTCTGGCGGAGAATTCGCGCCAAGGTGCTGGCGGGTCGCGGCCGTCTGACCGAGGCCTCGCGGCTGGCCGACGAGGCGGTGTCGCTGGCGGCCCTGACCGACTACCTGAACGAGCACGCGGGGGCGCTCGTGGATCTCGGCCATGTGCACGGTCTCGCCGGCCGCACGCGCGACGCGCGCCTGGCGCAGGAGGCCGCCCTCGAGCTCTACCGGCGGAAGGGAAACGCCGTCTCCGCCGTCCGGTTGGAACGATTGGTGGCCGGTCACGCGCCCGCGTGAGCCACTCGGACGATGGGAGTCACGATGACGTCCAAGGTCAAGAAGCGGCTGTGCCTGAAGGAGGGCGGAAAGCGGGTCGAGGTCAGGGGCCCGATCGTCAAGTGGGATCCCGACGAGGTGAGTGCGGTGTTCGCGGTGACCATCTCGCAGGTGGACGCCGCGGGAAACGTCGTCACGGCAAACGGCTCGTCCACGGCGGTCTACACGAATCCGAAGAGCAAGCACTGGACCGCGACGGCGGTTGTGGCCGACCCCGGCCTGCAACTGGAGCTCGGCCCCGCCACGGCGTATGCCACCGCGACCATCCAGGTCGACGGCCCGGCCTACGAGACGTACACGTGGACGCTGCTCACCCGGCTCATCGACTGCGAGCACACGAGCTCGTAGGCCGTAAGGTTCGCGCCGTGAGGCGGCATCGGATCGCGGTGATCGGTGGCGACGGCGTCGGGCCCGAGGTGGTCGAACAGGGGATCCGGGTGCTCGACAGCAGCCTGCGACGGCTGCGAGCTCGACTGGACGCACCTGCCGTGGGGGAGCGACCACCACGAGCGCACCGGCGCCCTGATGCCGGCCGACGGCCTGCGCGTGCTCGAGGAGCACGATGCGGTCTACCTCGGCGCGGTCGGCTCGCCGCGGCGTGCCCGACCACGTCACGCTGTGGGGGCTGCTGCTGCCGATCCGGCAGCGGTTCGACCTCTATCTCAACATCCGCCCGATCAGGCTCCTGCCGGGCGTCGCCTCGCCCCTGGCCGGCGCTGCCGCGGGCGACATCGACATGGTCTGCGTGCGCGAGAACACCGAGGGCGAGTACGCCGGCGCCGGCGGGCGCGTGCACGTCGGCATGGAGCACGAGGTCGGCATCCAGGTGGATGTGTTCACGCGCCTGGGGGTCGAGCGGGTCGTCCGCCACGCGTTCGAGCTGGCGCGGTCGCGCCGCGGCCGCCTCGCGAGCATCACCAAGTCGAACGCCAGCCCGCACCACTTCGTCATGTGGGACGAGATCGTCGCGCTGGTCCACGCCGACTTCCCCGACGTCGAGCTCGACCGGATCCTGGTCGATGCGGCCTGCGCCTACATGATCACCCAGCCCCAGCGGTTCGACGTCATGGTGGCGTCCAACCTGTTCGGCGACATCATCACCGACATCGGCGCGGCCATCCAGGGTGGGATGGGGCTCGCCGCCAGCGCGAACATCTCGCCCGCCGGCACCGGCCCGGGGCTGTTCGAGCCTGTCCACGGCTCGGCGCCCGACATCGCCGGCCGGTCGCGGGCCAACCCCATCGGCGCGGTCTGGGCCGGCGCGATGATGCTCGACCACCTGGGCGAGCCCGAGTCCGGCGCGCGGGTGATGGCCGCGATCGAACGTGTCCTGGCCGACACGGAGGTGCGCACTCCCGACCTCGGCGGGGCCGCGAGCACGGCCGAGCTCGGCGACGAGTTGGTGCGCGCGGTCACCGCCTCGAGTCGGTGACCTCGGAGGGGTCGGCCGCGAGCACCGTCAGCACCAGCTCGAGCGCCTCGTCGGCGTGCGCGCTCGGCGCCAGCCGGGGGGCGCGGCCGAACACCTCTCCGGCCGCGCGGTGGAAGCCGTCGGGCAGGCCGGCGGCGGCGTGGGTGGCCGCGATCTCGTCCATCTCGCCGACCCAGCGCCAGCCCTTGGCCGTGGCCGACCGGGCCGCCTGCAGGCACGCGTCGCCCAGCTCGGGATGTGACCGGCCCCACTCGCGCACCAGCTCGGCCTCGACTCCCTCCGACCGCGCGAGCGCGCGGGCGGCGAGCAGGAGCGCGGCGCTGCCCTTCGACCACGCCGCGTAGGCCATCTTCACCGCCGACGCGTCTCCGGGCCGGGCCGAGACGACCTCCGGCTGGAGCGCCGAGCCGGCAACCGCCTCGGCGACGGCACCCGCCTCGGCACCCGACAGGTAGAGCCGCGTCGTGCCCGGCTCGTGCGGCGGCGGGCCGATGATGCCCCCGTCGACAAAGCTCGCGCCGGCGCCCGTGACGATGTCGCCGATCGCGCGCGCGGTTGCGGGCGACACTGCGTTGGCATCGACGTAGACGCCGGTGTAGCGAACGATCTGCCCGGCCACTGCGACGGCGGCGTGGGGCGGGCACACCGACAGGATCAGGTCACACTCTGCCGCCATGGCGGCAACGGAGCCGGCGTCCCGGAGTCCCGCGGCGGCGGCGCGCCTCGCCGTGGCCGGCCGTCTCCCCTCCGACGCCCACAGCACGTCGTGTCCGCGGGCCCGCAGCGCCGACGCCACCGCTGCGCCCATCTCGCCGGGATGCAGCACGCCGATCACGAGTTCCGCCACGGTCCGAGTCTAGAGAAACCATCGAGCCGGCGGTCGCGCCCGCCGATGAAGGGAGTGGGCCATGACCGCATCCCTCCGCCTGCTTCCCGAACGGCACCCGCCGACCTTCGCCGTCGGCGAGGTGGTTGCCGCCCTCTCGCATGCCCTCGACCTGACCGAGGGCCAGCCGCCGGGGCACGCCAGGCGCAGCTGCCTGATCGCATTGCGGCTCGCCGATGCGCTCGGGCTTGCGGCGGCCGACCGCGCAAGCCTCTACTACGCGATGCTGCTCAAGGACGCCGGCTGTTCGTCGTCGTCGGCCCGGATGACCGAGATCTTCGCCGCCGACGATCTCGAGCTGAAGCGGATCGCCAAGTCCATCGACTTCACGAGCCCGCGCCAGGCGATCGGGTTCACCATGCGCGAGGCCGGCCGCGGCGACTCGACGCTCGCCCGCGCCCGCCGGGTGCTGACCGCGCTGCGAGGCATGGCCAACGAGGGCAGCCTCATGGTGGAGACGCGGTGTGAGCGCGGCGCGGACATCGTGACGATGCTGGAGTTTCCCGATGCCGCCGCCGACGCGGTGAGATATCTGGACGAGCACTGGGACGGGCGCGGCCAACCGTACAAGTTGCGCGGTGAGGCGATCCCGATCCTGGCACGCATCGCCTGCCTGGCGCAGACCGCCGACGTGTTCATCACCCAGGACGGTCTCGCCGCCGCCCGCGAGATGGTCCGCGTCCGCCGCGGCCGCTGGTTCGATCCCTGGGTGGCCGACGCATTTTCGGCCCTGCCCGACTCCGATCCGCTCTTCGCCGACCTGACGATGGGCCACGACGCCCCCGCCCCCGCCGGCCGGCCGGTGTCGGCCGACGACGCGCGGGTCGACCGGATCGCCGAGGCGTTCGCATCGATGATCGACGCGAAGAGCCCATTCACCGCCAGTCACTCCGAGCGGGTGGCCGCCTACGCCGTCGGCATCGGCCGCGAGCTCGGCTGGGGCGAGCGGGAGCTGCGCGACCTGCGCCGCGCCGGCCTGCTGCACGACATCGGCAAGCTGGGCGTGTCCAACTCGATCCTCGACAAACCCGGGAAACTGACGACGGCCGAGTACGACATCGTCAAGCGCCACCCCGCCGACACCGAGGCGATCCTGCGCCACGTCCCGATCTTCTCCGGGCTGGCCGAGGCGGCCGGCGCTCACCACGAGCGCCGTGATGGGCACGGCTACCACCGCGGCCTGTCCGGTGCCGCGATCCCGCCGATCGGCCGGGTGCTGGCCTGCGCCGACGTCTACGACGCGCTGACGGCCAGCCGGCCCTACCGCGATCCCATGCCCTCCGACGATGCGCTGGATCTCATGCGCCGTGGTGTCGGAAGCGCCTTCTTCGCCGAGCCGTTCGCCGCGCTCGCCGCGCATGTTGCCGCGTTGCGCCTGGCGGCGTAGGCGCGCGCGTCACGCCGCCTCGTACGCCGCGGCGTCGAGCAGCCCGTGCGGCGTCTTCTCCCACACGAACGGCCGCCGGATCAGCTGGTCGAGCGCGCGCCATGCGGCGATCGAGTGCAGCACCCAGTAGAGCGGCGCGAGCAGTGCGAACGGGAGCAGGTGGAACATGCGCCGCCGCACCACGGCCAGCGCGTTCAGGCCGATCATGCCCAGGTTCCCGACCACCATGCTGAACTCGGCCAGCATGTCGAACGGGTGCGGGAAGAGGTGCGAGACGGTCGTGCCCGAGACGGCGCCGACCAGCCACACCGTCGTCACGAACCACATCACCGGCACCGCCAGGAAGGTGGTCGGCGTGCCGGCGATCAGGAGCACGAGCCCGGCCAGGCTGCGCACACCGGCCTCGCGGGTGAAGGTGACCGGCCGGCGTGAGTGGACGATGGCGGTCTGCATGTAGCCCTTGATCCAGCGCGTTCGCTGGCGCACGAACGGCATCACCTGCGAGCACGCCTCCTCGAACGTCGTCGAGGCGATGATGCCGACGCGTGTAGCCCTTCGCCGCCGCCCGCAGGCCCAGGTCGGCGTCCTCGGTGACGTTGAACGCGTCCCAGCCGCCGAGGCTGCGCAGCCGGTCGGCGCGGAAGTGGTTGGACGTGCCGCCGAGCGGGATCGGCAGGCCGAGCCGGTCGAGGCCGGGCAGCATGTAGTCGAACCAGTAGGAGTACTCGAGCGTGAACATGCGCGTGAGCACGTTCTGGCGGGCGTTGAAGTAGTTCAGGCGAGCCTGGACGCAGACCAGGTCGTCGCCGCCCTGCCGGAAGGCCGCCACCGCATCGCGCAGCTGGGCCGGCTCGGGCCGGTCCTCGGCGTCGTAGATGACCACGTACTCGCCGCGGGCGAAGAACAGGCCGACGTTGCACGCGCGCGGCTTGGTCTTCGGCTCGCCGTCGGGGATGAGGATGAAGCGGACGGTGTCGGGCGGGTCGGCCGATCGCGCCGCGTCGATCGTCTCGTGGTCGTCCTCCTCCATCAGGAGCAGGATCTCGAGCTTCTCGGGCGGGTAGTCCAGCCGGCGCAGGTGCTCGATCAGGCCGCCGACGATGTTCGCCTCGTGGTAGACCGGCACGAGCACCGTGTAGAGCGGCAGCTCGTTGTCGGGAACGCGGGCGCCGGGGACGTGCCGCGAGCGGCGGCGCGTGGCGCCGATGCCGGCCAGCGACGTCAGGAGCTTGAAGAGCACGCCCAGCGACGAACGCGGTCTGCAGCACGACCATCGTCCCGATCACGAGGCTGCGGTAGTCGACCGCGCCCGCCGCGACGATGCCGGCCGCGGCCACGCCGAGCCCGATACGCTGGCCGCGGCTCGGCCCGCCGAGTGCCGAGCGCAGCGGGTCGCGCTCGGACAGGCCGTAGGCGGCCTCGTGGCGCAGCTCGTGGGCGAACAGCATCCGGATCGCGGCCAGCACGTCCCAGTCGGTCGTGGCCGAGAAGGTCATCGCGATGATGTCCTGGGCGTCGCGCGGTGCGCACGACGAGTGGATGTGCCGGCGCAGCTCCCGCGTGGGCGGCTCCGCCGTCGCCACGTGCAGGACGCCGCCGCGCAGCTCGAGCGGGATCCAGCCCTCGAGCGCCATCTGCTCGGGGTCGAACATGCCGGCCGCGGACATCTCGGGCGGCGTGTGCACGAGGTCGACGAACCCGCAGCCCCACAGCTCGGCGAGCACCGAGTAGAGCGTCTGCCGGCGCACGAGCCCGGCGGCCAGCAGCACGCGGCCGAGCCGCTCGCCCGTGCGCCGGTGCGCCGCGAGCGCCCAGGTCAGCTCGCTCGGGGGTCAAGCAGGCCGCGCTCGACGAGCGCGTTGCCCAGCGGCTCGCCCGTGCCTCGCCTCGAGGCGGGCGTCCCCTCGGGCAGGCGGCGGCGCTCGTCCAGCGCGGGACGATGACGAGCCGTATGGGTGTCGCCGGTTCGCTCCATTGAATTTGCGGTTGGTCGTGTATACAACGACCAACGCTCCGCAAGATCGGCAGAGCGGGCGAAAAGTGAAGGCCGGCGCTTCTAGACCGCAGCCCGCACCGCGGGCGCGACCTCGGTGCCGAGCAGCTCGATCGCGCGCATGACGTCGCCGTGCGGCATGGTGCCGACGCTCATCTGGGCGAGGAAGCGGCTGTGGCCGAAGATCTCGTGCTGCGCCAGGATCTTCTCGGTCACCTCCTGCGGGCTTCCGACCACGAGTGCACCCTGCGGCGAGCGCATCGAGTCGAACTGCTCGCGGGTCATCGGCGGCCATCCGCGCTCGCGCCCGATCCTGGTCATCATGGCGGCGTAGCCGGGGTAGAACTCGCGCGCGGCCCGCTGCGAGGTCTCGGCGACGTAGGCGTGCGAGTTGATGCCGACAGGGAGCGAGGCGGGATCGTGCCCGGCGGTGCGAGCGGCCTCGCGGTAGAGCTCGACCAGCGGGGCCGAACCGCTCAGGCGCACCGCCGATGATGGCAACGGCCAGCGGCAGCCCGAGCGTCCCCGCACGCACGACCGACTGTGGCGTTCCGCCGACGGCGATCCAGATCGGCAGCGGATCCTGGATCGGACGCGGATAGACGCCCAGGCCGGCGATCGGCGGCCGGTGCCGGCCCGACCAGGTGACGATCTCGGACTCGCGCAGCGCGAGCAGCAGGTCGAGCTTCTCGGCGAAGAGGTCGTCGTAGTCGTCCAGGTCCTGGCCGAACAGCGGGAACGACTCGATGAACGACCCCCGCCCCGCCATGATCTCGGCCCGGCCACTCGTGAGCAGGTCGAGCGTGGCGAAAGCCTGGAACACCCGCACCGGATCGTCCGAGCTCAGCACCGTGACCGCGCTCGAGAGCCGGATGCGCTCGGTGCGTTCGCCCGCCGCGGCCAGGGCCACGGCGGGCGCCGACACCGCGAAGTCGGGCCGGTGGTGCTCGCCGACACCGAACACCTCGAGGCCGACCTGGTCGGCCAGTTCGATCTCCTCGATCAGGTCGCGCAGCCGCCGCGCAGCGGGAATCGCGCGCCGGCTCTCGGGGTCAGGAGCAAGCTCGGCGAACGTGTAGACGCCGATCTGCATCTGCGGTATGCGGCCTCAGCCGGCCGACTCGTCCTGCTGCCACAGGTGAAACGCGTTCGACTCGCTGTCGGAGCAGCTCGCGAACCAGCCGTGCCCGGGCACCGGCGAGCGCTCGCCGGCCTCGCCGCCCAGCTCGCGCACCTTGGCGATCGAGGCGTTGATGTCGTCGGTCGCGAAGTAGAAGTTCGGGTGCCCCGAGCGCTCGTCGGACGGCGAAGATGGCCGCGCCGCTCGCGGGGCTCGTCTGAGCCATCCGGTAGTCCATCCCGGGCATTCCGGAGTCCGCGAACTTCCAGCCGAACAGGCCCTCCCAGAAGCTCGCGGCGCGGTCGGCGTCGGCGGCCGGGAACTCGATGTGAACGATCTCGCCGGACATGTGCTCTCCTCGGTCGATTGGGTCCCGCGACGGTAGCGCAAAAATGTTTGAGCGCAGCCGTTGACGGGCTACCCCGGACGGGGGATAACCGATGTATGAGAACACAGCGGACGTCGGTTTTCGGGGTCGCGACGATGGTCGTGATCCTGCTCGCCACGGGCGCAGTCGCCCGCCTCGCGGACGTCGCGATGGCCTCGGCCGTCCAGGTCACGAGTGTGGGTGGCGGCGGCCTGCTCACGCCCGACAATCTGGTCGGCGCAGACCAGCGCCACATTGCGTGGAACCTGCTGCGGCTGCTGCTTCCCGGCCTGATCGTGCAGGCGGTCGTGATCAAACTCGTGGTGGCCTCGTACCGCGGACTCTGGATCTCGGTCATCGGAACGGTTGCGGTGCTCGGAGCGTTCGACCTCGCGTCCCTCGGAGTCGCCTCGCTCGTCGCGGACTGGTTCGCCGAGTCGCGCAGCCTGCACGCCCTGACGGCCACCGCGCCGGTGACGCTGTACCTGTCGCTCGCGATCTCGGTTGCGACGCTGGTCGCCGAGGCCTTCGTGCTCCAGGGCCTCGTCGAGCTGCCCGTGCGGCGCTACCCGCGCGTCGCCCGGCAGGCGACGTAGTCCGCGCGCCGCTGACCTAAGGTTCGGCCTCCCCGAAGGAGGTACCGACCATGTCCGGCTTCACGCACACGAATTTGAAGGCGATCGAGGACTCGGCGGCCAACCGAGCACCGAACCTCGAGGCGCATTTCGCCCGTAACCACCTCGACTCCGAGCACCTCGGCGTCACGTATTTCCGCTACGCGGCGGGCTTCCGCGCGCCGGTGGGACACCACCACCGCGAGCAGGAGGAGGTCTACGTCGTGGTCAGCGGCTCGGGCCGGATGCGGCTCGACGATACGATCGTCGAGCTGAACCAGTGGGACATCATCCGCGTCGCGCCCGAGACGATCCGCGGGCTCGAGGGCGGACCCGACGGCATGGAGGTGATCGCGGTCGGATCGGACCGACCCGAGGGCGGCGACGGCGTATCCGTCCCCGACTGGTGGGTGGACTGAGCTCGCGTGGATCTCGCCGGCGACATCGGCGGCACGCACACTCGCCTCGCGGTGTTCGCCCCCGGCACGCCTGAGCCGGCCGCGCTCGAGATCTACTCGAGCCGTGACCACGACGGCCTCGAGGCGATGGTGCGGGCATTCTTGGAGGCGCATCCGGCCACGATCGAGCGGGCCTGCTTCGGCGTCGCGGGCCCTGTCCGCAACGGCCGTGTGAAGACGACGAACCTGGCGTGGCCGGTCGATGCGGCCAGCCTCGCGGCCGTGCTCGGCCTCGGGCGGGTGGGACTCGTGAACGATCTGGTGGCCAACGCCTACGGGATCGCCGAGCTCGGGCCGAGCGACGTCGCACCGCTCAACGAGGGCGACCCGGCCGCCGGCGGCAACGCGGCCGTCGTCTCGGCCGGCACGGGGCTCGGCGAGGCCGGGCTCTTCTGGGACGGGACGCGCCACCACGTGTTTGCGAGCGAGGGGGGCCACACCGACTTCGGCCCGCGCAACGACACCGAGACGGCGCTGCGGGCCCACCTCGCCGCCCAGCACGCGCACGTGAGCTACGAGCGGGTGTGCTCGGGAATGGGGCTCGTCGCGATCTACGGGTTCCTGCGCCCCGGCGGTGAGCCCGAGCCCGACTGGCTGACGGCCGAGATGGCGCAGCACGATGCCGGCGGGGTCATCTCGAAGGCGGGGCTCGAGGGCCGCGATCCGGTCTGCGTGCGGGCGCTCGAGATGATGGTGTCGATCTACGGCGCCGAGGCGGGCAACCTGACGCTCAAGCTGCTCGCGACGGGCGGCGTCTACCTCGGCGGCGGCATCGCCCCGCAGATCCTGCCGAAGCTGCAGGACGGAGCGTTCATGGCGGCGTTCACCGCCAAGGGCCGGTTTGCCGACCTGCTCGGGCATGTCCCGGTGCACGTGATCCTGAACGACCGCACCGCGCTCCTGGGCGCGGCCCGCCTCGCCCGCGGCGAGCCGCCGGGCCTGCATCAACGTGAATAGATGGGGCCAGGCCCCAGGTATTCACAGCACCGCGCGCATCTCGCGTTCGAAGGCGAGCACGTGCTCGAGCGCGATCGTGCGGGCCGTCGGGGCATCCGCGGCGGCGATCGCCTCCAGCAGCTCGCGGTGCTCGTGGACGGGATCCTGCATCGGCGGCAGGCGGTCGAACGTGACGTACCAGATCCGGATCGACATGTTGAGGTAGCGGTCGAGGTCGCGGGCGAGATAGGGGTTGCGCGAGCAGCGGTGGACGAACCGGTGCACGCGTGCGTCCAGCTCGATCAGCGACGACTGGCCCGTGACCTCGTCGAGCTGCGCCAGGAGCTCGGCCGCCTCGCGCCGGTCGCCGTCGTCGGCCAGCCGCGCCGCCCGTTCTGCGGCATGCGGCTCGAGCTGCGCGCGGACGTCGGTGATGTCGCTCAGGCTCGTGATGTTCACGCTCGACGCGAACGTCCCCCGGCGCGGGAACACGACCACCAAGCCTTCGAGCACCAGCCGGCGCACCGCCTCGCGGACGGGCGTGCGCCCCATCCCCAGCTCGGTGCTGAGCGCGTCCTCGTCGATGGGTGCGCCGGGCGGGATCGCGAGCGTGATCAGGCGGTCACGCAGGGCGCCGTAGGCACGATCCGACAGCAGGACGGACTCGTCCCCGGGACCCGGTGCGACAGTGCGCTTGCGTGCGTTGCGCTGCTCTGATATATCAGTTGTCTACCAGACCGGACGGATGCGGGCAAGTCCGCGTCCCAGTTTTTGGACGACGAGGAGGACGACGCGATGAGCACGCTACCGGGACGCGCCCGCGCTGTGGTGATCGGGGCCGGGATCGTCGGCAACAGCGTCGCCTACCACCTGCACCATCAGGGCTGGACCGACCTGGTGCTGATCGACAAGGGGCCGTTCCCGAACCCCGGCGGCTCGACGGGCCACGCGTCGAACTTCATCTTCCCCGTCGACCACTCCAAGGAGATGACCGCGCTCACGGCCGACAGCGTGCGCCAGTACCGCGAGCTCGGCGTCTTCACCCAGAGCGGCGGCATCGAGGTCGCGCGCACCGAGGAGCGGATGCAGGAACTGCGCCGGCGCATGTCGTCTGCCGGCGCATGGGGCATCGACGGCTCATCGCTCGTCACGCCCGCCGAGATCAAGCAGATGGTGCCCTTCATCGACGAGAGCATCCTCGTTGGCGGGTTCTCGACCCCCACTGTCGGGGTCGTCGACTCGCTGCGGGCGGGCACGCTCATGCGCGAGCGCGCCCAGGAGGCCGGCGCGCTCACGGCCATGGCCAACACCGAGGTGCTCGGCATCGACGTCGAGCACGGCCGGGTGACGCGCGTCCGCACCACTCGCGGCGACATCGAGGCCGAGATCGTGATCATCGCCTGTGGCGTCTGGAGCCCGAAGCTGGCCCGCATGGCCGGAGCCTCGATCCCACTCACGCCGGCCGTCCACCAGATGATCGACGTCGGCCCCGTCCCGCGCTTCGCCGACGCCAAGTCACACATCGACTACCCGATCGTGCGCGACATGGACACCAACATGTACGAGCGCCAGGACGGCGCCGGCCTCGAGATCGGCTCCTACGCCCACCGCCCGATCCTGCACGACCCCGAGGAGATTCCCTCGGTCGAGGAGGCGGCGCTCTCGCCCACCGAGTTCCCGTTCACCCAGGCCGACTTCGAGCAGCAGATGGAGCACGCCCTCGAGCTGATGCCCGAGATCGTCGGCGACGAGACGGTCGGCGTGAAGTACGCCATCAACGGCATCCTCTCGCTCACGCCCGACGGGCTGCCGGTACTCGGCGAGACACCCGAGGTCAAGGGCCTGTGGTCGGTCGCCGCGGTCTGGGTCAAGGAGGGGCCGGGGATCGGCAGGGCCGTGTCGGAGTGGATGGCCCACGGGGAGTCCGAGATCGACCTGCACTCGTCGGACATCGCCCGCTTCTGGGACCACCAGAAGACCCGAGCACACGTGCGCGCGCGGGCGGCCGAGGGCTTCAACAAGACCTACGGCATCGTCCACCCCGGCGAGCAGTGGGCCTCGAACCGTGACGTCCGCCTGGCCCCGTTCCACGCCCGCGAGCGCGAGCTCGGCGCGGTGTTCTTCGAGGCCGCCGGCTGGGAGCGACCGCAGTGGTACGAGTCCAACGCGCCGCTCCTGGAGGAGTACGGCGACCGGGTCAACCGGCGCGAGGCCGAGTGGGATGCGCGCTGGTGGTCGCCCATCATCAACGCCGAGCACCTGGCGCTGCGCGACCGGGCCGGGATGGTCGACCTGACCGCGTTCGCCGTGTTCGACATCTCCGGCCCGGGTGCGCTCGCCGCGGTGCAGGGCGTGGCGGTGCGCCAGATGGACGTGCCGATCGGGCGGGTTGTGTACACGCCGATCCTGACTCCGGGCGGCGGCTTCAAGGCCGACCTCACCATCATGCGGCTCGGCGACGACCTGTTCCGGGTCGTCACCGGCGGCGCCCACGGGATGGCCGACCGCAAGTGGTTCTCGGACCACCTGCCCGCCGACGGCTCGGCGCAGCTCGCCGACCAGACGTCGGCCTGGACGACGCTCGGCCTCTGGGGCCCGCGTGCACGCGACATCCTGGCGTCGCTCACGCGCGACGACGTCTCGCACGAGGGCTTCCGGTTCGGCACGTGCCAAACCATCGAGGTCGACACGCTGCGGGTGCTCGCGTCGCGGATCTCCTACGTCGGCGACCTCGGCTGGGAGCTGTACGTGCCGATCGAGCAGGGCGCGAAGCTGTGGGACCTGGTCTGGGAGGCGGGTCGGCCGCACGGCCTGGCACCGGTCGGGATCGGCGTCTACGGCACCACCGGCAGGCTCGAGAAGTGCTACCGCGCCTACGGCTTCGAGCTCGAGAGCGAGTACAACGTGCTCGAGGCGGGCATGTCGGGGCCGAAGGTGAAGGACGAGGACTTCGTCGGCCGAGAGGCGCACCTGCGCCACCGCGAGGAGGAGCCGGCCACGATCATGTGCACGCTCACGGTCGACGATCACACCTCGTCCACGGGCGTCAAGCGCTACATGCTCGGGCGCGAGCCGATCGTCACGCGCGACGGCGGGCCGCTGGTCGACCGCCAGGGGCGGCGCTCCTACGTCACGAGCGCGGGCGCGGGGCCGTCGATCGGCAAGCACATCCTCATGGCCTACCTGCCCCCCGAGCATGCCCGCGAGGGTGCGGAGCTCGCGGTCGAGTACCTGGGCGAGCGCTACCCTGTCACGGTCGCCGTGGCCGGCCCGACGCCGGTGTTCGACCCCGACAACACGAGGATTCGGAGCTGATGAACATCCTGTGCTGCGTCAAGCGGGTGCCGATGACCGGCGGCCGCATCGTCCTCACCGCCGACGAGCAGGCGATCGAGACCCGCCACCTCGGGTTCACGATCAGTCCGCACGAGGAGTGCGGCGTCGAGGAGGCCGTGCGCCTGATCGAGCAGCACGGCGGCAGCTCGACGGTGCTGACGCTCGGACCGGCCGAGGCGGAGGAGCAGCTGCGAGACGCGATGGCGCTCGGCATCGACCGGGCGATCCTGCTCGTGGCCGACCAGGAGTTCGACGGCCAGGCCACCGCGGCCGCGATCGTCGAGACGATCGCCGCCGAGCGCGCGGCCGGCACCGAGTACGACCTGATCTTCTTCGGGAACGAGTCGGCCGACGCCGGCAACTACCAGGTCGGAATCCGGGTCGCGCACGCGCTTGGGTGGCCGTGCGTGACCGGGCTCAAGGGCATCGCCCTGCACGAGGGCGGCCTGCGCTGCGAGCAGGAGGTGGCGGGCGGCCGCGACATCTACCAGGTCGGGCTGCCTGCGGTGGTGACGGTCAAGGAGGGCCTGAACCTGCCCCGCTACCCATCGGTGCCCGGCCGGATGCGGGCGAAGCGAAAGCCGCTCGAGACGCGCACGCCGACCCGCACCGGCGCCGGCGTCGAGAAGGTGCGGCTGGTGGTTCCCGAGGGGCAGGGCAAGCAGACGCAGATCCTCGGCCACGGCCCCGATGCCGCACCCGCGGTGGTCGAGCTGCTCCAGCAGGCGGGCCTGCTCTGATGCCGGTCCTCGTGCTGGCCGAGCAGGTCGACGGCGGCATCGACGATGTCTCCCGTCAGGCGGTCACCGTCGCGCGCGGGTACGCCGAGGCCGCCGGCCTGCCGCTCGAGGCCATCCTGATCGGAGCCGATGGCGGGGCGGCGGTCGCGCTGGGCGAGCTCGGGGTGCAGACGGCGCACGTCGCAACCCATGACGGGCTCGCGGCGCACGCTCCGCAGGCGTGGGGCCGGATCATCGCCGAGCTGATCGAGCGCCTGGCCCCGGCCGCCGTGATCGCCCCCGGCAGCGAGCGCGCCACCGAGGCGATGGCGCACGCGGCGGCGATCGCCGACCTGCCGCTGGCCGCGAACTGCATCGAGGCCACACCGGGGGATCCGGCCACCGTGACCAGGCTGCGCTGGGGCGGGAGCCTGCTCGAGCAGGCCGCCGTCCATGGCGCCGTGAAGCTGCTCACGGTCGCACCGCACACCGTCGCGGCCACGGCCGCCGCCGCGCCGGTGCAGACCGCCGTCGCGGCGTTCACACCGGAGCTGAGCGACGCCGACCTGGCGGTGCGCGTGTCGGAGACGATCCAGACCGCGACGGGCGGCGGTGTGTCGCTGGCCGACGCCAAGGTGGTCGTGAGCGGCGGCCGCGGCACCGGCTCGGCCGAGGGCTTCGCGCCGATTGAGGCCCTGGCTGCGGCCCTCGGCGGCGCCGTCGGCTGCTCGCGCGCGGTCACCATCGCCGGCTGGCGGCCGCACACCGACCAGGTGGGCCAGACGGGCACCAAGATCGCGCCCGAGATCTACATCCCCTGCGGCATCAGCGGCGCCACGCAGCACATGGCCGGCTGCAAGGGCGCCAAGCGCATCCTGGCCGTCAACACCGATCCCGAGGCGCCGATCGTCTCGAATGCCGACTACGCGGTGATCGGCGACCTGCACGAGGTCGTCCCTGCGATCACGGCCGCGATCGCGAAGGCGAGGGGCGGATAGACCCCGTCGCCCTGGTCGCGCTGGTGTGTGTGGCCGCCGTGGCCGGCGGCCTCTTCGGCCAGCGCGCGCTGCTGCTCGTGCGGCTGGTGCGGGCGGCGCAGCCAAGCGACCGCTCCGGGGAGGTCCCGGCGCGGCTGCGCAATGAGGCGGTGATCGCGTTCGGTCAGCGCAAGCTGCTGCAGCGGCTGGGCCCCGGGCTGATGCACGCGTTCATCTTCTGGGGCTTCCTGGCCCTGTTCCCGACGATCCTGATGGCCCTGATCGCCGTCGTGGATCGTGGCCAGACGATTCCGTGGCTCGGGCACCAGGGCTGGTTCGCGCTGCTGGTCGACATCTTCTGCGTGCTCGTGCTGTCGGGAGTGGTGGCCGCGGTCGCGATCCGAAAGCTCCAGCGGCCGGCCCGCTTCGAGGGCAGCCACATGGGCGAGGCCGACCTGATCCTCGGCCTCATCGCGGGCATTGTCACGACACTGCTCCTGTGGCACGCCTCGCTGATCGCACTTCACCTGAACGACTGGCCGTCGGGATGGTCGCCGGTGTCGAAGGCGCTCTCACACCTGTTCGGCGGCGGAGGCCGCACCCACGATGCCGAGCGCGTGTTCGTGTGGGCGCACGTCCTCATCGTCCTCGGTTTCCTGGCCTACCTGCCGCGCTCCAAGCACCTGCACATCATGACGGCGGTGATCAACGTCTACTTCGGGCGCACCCGTGCGCGCGGGCGGCTCGAGCCGCTGCGGTTCGACGAGGAGGGCCCAGAGGAGGACATCCGGATGGGCTCGGGCACCGTCTCGGACATGACCTGGAAGCAGGTCGTGGACGCGTACTCGTGCACCGAGTGCGGCCGCTGCCAGGACGCCTGCCCCGCGTGGGCGACGGGCAAGGACCTCTCGCCGAAGCTCCTGATCATGGGGCTCCGCGACCACCTGTTCGCCGAGGGCCCGCTGGCCGTCGCCGCCCGCGCCGCCGGCGGACAGGCCGACTCGCCGCCGCTGGTTCCGGGTGCGGTCACCGACGACGTCGTGTGGGACTGCGTCACCTGTGGCGCCTGCGTGCAGGAGTGCCCGGTGTCGATCGAGCACATCGACCACATCGTCGACCTGCGCCGCCATCTGGTGATGGTCGAGGCCCGGTTCCCGGCCGAGGCCGAGCCGATGCTGCGCGACGTGGAGCGCTCGTCCAACCCGTGGGGCAAGGCGCAGGCCGAACGCGCGGCGTGGGCCGAGGGCCTCGGCGTGCGCGTGCTGGAGCCGGGCGATCCCGCGCCGGAGGTGCTCTACTGGGTCGGCTGTGCGGCCTCGTTCGACGAGCGCGCGAAGGCGTCGGCCGAGTCGACCGCCAAGCTCATGAAGGCGGCCGGGGTCGACTTCGCCATCCTCGGTCCGCGCGAGGCGTGCACCGGCGACCCCGCCCGGCGGATGGGCAACGAGTACGTGTTCCAGGCCTTCGCCGAGCAGAACGTCGGGACGCTGAACGAGGCCGGCGTGGGCAAGATCGTCACCTCGTGCCCGCACTGCTTCAACACCCTCTCCAACGAGTACCCCGACTTCGGCGGCAGCTACGACGTGGTGCACCACTCAGAGCTCCTGGCCGAGCTCGTCCGCGAGGGCCGGATCGCGCCCACCGGCGGCGATCGGCGCATCACCTATCACGATTCCTGCTATCTGGCCCGTCACAACGACATCGCCCAGGACCCGCGCGAGCTGGTCGCCGCGGTCGGCCAGCCGGTCGAGATGGAGAAGACCGGGAAGCGCACGTTCTGCTGCGGGGCGGGCGGAGCGCACATGTGGATGGAGGAGCGCGGCCGCGGCATCAACGAGGAGCGGGTGCGGCAGGCGGCCGAGACCGGGGCCGAGCACGCTCGCTGTGGCCTGCCCCTACTGCACGATCATGCTCGACGACGGCGTGCGCACCTCCGGCCGCGACCTGCGGGTGGCCGATGTGGCCACGCTCCTGGCCGAGTCGGTCGAGTCGGGTCACCCTCCCCCGTCGGAGTGATGCACCGGCCTTAGGGCAATCCGACTACCTGGAGGACATGCACGATCGCAGCCAAATCCCGTGGGGCGAGCGGTCCGGCGGGCACGTGTCGGTGCTCCCGGGGACGCCGTATCGCCACGAGCACCTGAACGGGGCATGGGTCATGCGCTCGGTGTCACCGTCGATCGAGGCGATCACCGGCCTCCCGCCGGAGGCGTTCCTCGGCGCCGACGGGCGCCGCTACTACACCATCATCCATCCCGAAGACCTTCCCGCCGTCACGGAGCTGTTCCAGGATGCGCTTGCGCGCCGTGAGCCGTATGCGATCGAGTACCGCCTGATCCACACGGACGGCTCGATCCGCTGGGTGCAGGGCCACGGCCAGGGCGTGTACGACCCCGACGGTGTCGTGCGGTATGTCGACGGCGTGCTGTTCGACGTGACCCTGCGCCGTTCGAGCGAGGAGCGGCTTGCCCACCTGGCGCTGCACGATCCGCTCACAGACCTGCCCAACCGCGCCCTGTTCCAGGAGCACCTGACCGTCGCGGTCGCAAATGCGGAGCGCAGCGGCACCGGCGGCGCGGTGCTCTTCATCGACCTGGACGACTTCAAGCTCGTCAACGACAGCTTCGGTCACGCGGTCGGCGACGAGTTGCTGATGACGGTGTCGCGGCGGCTGCGCGAATCGTGCCGGGCCGGAGACGTCGTCGCACGCCAGGGCGGCGACGAGTTCCTCGTGCTCGTGCAGGGCGCCGCCGATGAAGGCTCTCCGGGCACGGCGGCCGAGGTGGTCGCCACCAAGCTGCGTACGGCGCTCGCGAAGCCGTTCCCGGTCGCAGGCACCGACCTGTACGTGACGCCCAGCATCGGCGCGAGCCTGTTTCCGGCCGACGGCGATACGGCCGAGACACTGCTCAAGCATGCCGACATCGCGATGTACGCGGCCAAGGACGGCGGCCGCGACGGCTACCGCCTGTACCAGCCGCCCAAGCGCGACTCGGCCCGAGAGCTGACGATCGCCGCGCAGCTGCGGCATGCCGAGCGGCGCGACCAGCTCGAGCTCTACTACCAGCCCATCGTCGATCTCGGGACGTCGTGCATCGTGGGCGCCGAGGCGCTGATTCGCTGGAACCACCCCGAGGCGGGACTGCTCCTGCCCGGCGACTTCCTGTCGGCCGCCGAGCGCACCGGGCTGATCCGGCCGATCACCGCCTGGGTGCTCGAGCGGGCCTGCACCGAGGTCAGGCGCTGGTGCGACCGGGGCCTCGACCTGTATGCGGCGGTGAACCTGCCGCCGGCGTACTGGCACCCGGCCGCCGTCAGGCGGGTGATCGCGACCGTCGAGTCGTTCGGCCTGAGTGCCGACCGCATCATGATCGAGCTCACCGAGCAGGCGGCGATGACCGACATCGCCGATCTGGAACCGCTTTTGACCGAGATCCACTCGCAGGGCCTGCGGCTTGCGATCGACGATTTCGGCACGGGCTACTCGTCGCTCGAGCGGCTGTGCCGGCTGCGGCCGAGCATGATCAAGATCGACCGGTCGTTCGTGAACGGCCTGCCCGACCACCGCAACTCCGCCGTGCTGGTCGAGACCATGATCACCATGGCCGAGAAGCTCGGGATCCAGTGTCTGGCCGAGGGCATCGAGACCGAGGCCCAGCTCGCCTTCCTGCAGGAGCGCGGGTGCCCGCTCGGCCAGGGCTACCTCTACAGCCGCCCGCTTCCGGTCGCCCAGCTGAACGCGCTGCTCGCCGGCGACCAGCGCCGCGCCGCGTAGCAGTCTGTGCCCGGTATTCACGCTGCGCGTGCATACCGGGCTGGTGCGTGGTTGGTGGGTGGCTCGCGGCCTGCGGCCGCGGCTACGGTGAATACTCGGTGCCAGCTGACCGCGGTACCGGAGCCGCCGGCTGAATAACCGGTGCCAGGCACTTAATATTCACGCGGTGTGGTCTGTGCCCGGTATTCACGCTGCGCGTGCATACCGGGCTGGTGCGTGGTTGGTGGGTGGCTCGCGGCCTACCGGCCGCGGCACGGTGTCAGGCACTGAATATTCACGCTGCGCGTGAGATATTCAGCGCCAGACACCCGTGATGGTCACATGTCGAATTGGAGGGCGCGCCACTCCCGCTCGAGGATCGCGTAGACGATCTCGCTCTGCCACTCACCCTTCACGAACTCGTTCTCGATCAGCAGCGCCTCGCGCCGCATACCGAGCTTCTCGAGCACGCGTGCCGAGGCGAAGTTGCGGGCCTCCAGGCGGCCGACGATGCGGTGCAGCCCCACCTCGCCGAACCCGTACTCGACGAGCGCGCGCGCGGCCTCGGTCGCATACCCGCGGCCGTGGTGGTCGGGATGCAGGGCGAAGCCGACCTCACCGGACTGGTGCTGGCGGCTCGACCAGTGCAGCATGCAGTCGCCGATCATCGCGCCGGTCGCGCGCACGACGACGGCCACCGACAGGGTGTCGCCCTCGTCCGCGAGCGACGTGCTCGCGATCCTGCGCTCGAGCACCTCGCGCGCCTCCTCGGGCGAGCGCGGCTCGTGGTAGAGGAAGCGGACGACGTCGGCGCGCGACTCGATTGCAAACAGCGCGTCGAAGTCGCCCGCCTCGAACGGCCGCAGCAGGAGCCGCTCGGTCTGGATCGGGAAGTCCGGGGTGAACACCGCTACAGGCCGAGCTCCCTCAGCACCTCACGATTGTGGCGGGCGTCCTCGGTCAGGGATGCGATCGTCTGGCCGGGCTGGAGATACCGGTCCTGCTCGACGACCACCCAGTCAGCGTAGCCGAGCGAGCCGAGCCGCCTGACGATGCCCGCCAGGTCGACCCCACCGTCGCCGAACAGGCAGAACACGCCTCGCCGCCACGCCTCCTCGAGGCCGAGGCCGCGCGAGCGGATCTCGGCCATCACCGCCAGCATTCACGTCCTTGAGGTGGACGTGCGACACGAGCTCGCCGTAGGTGTCGAGGAACTCGACGGGGTCGCCGCCGCCGAAGAGCGAGTGGCCGCTGTCGAAGCAGAAGCCGAGGACGTCGTGGTCGACCATCGCGGCGAACCGGTCGATCTCGCGAGGGGTCTCGACGTACGTGCCGCCGTGGTAGTGGAACGCGGGCCGGTACCCGCGCTCCAGGCAGCGCTCGGCCGCCCGCTGGGCGTTCTCGACGAGCAGCGCGAACCGGGCGTCGCCGAGCCAGGTGCCGGGCAGCTCCTCGATCCGGCCGGCGCCGGCCAGCCGCTCGGGCTCGCAGAACGCGTCGGAGATCAGCGCCAGCGGGCGCACGTCGCCCGGCGGCGTGGTCTCGTCGAGGATTCCAAGCGCCCGGTCGAGGAACGCGAAGTCCTCATCGATGTGCTCCTTGCGCGAAAGCCGCATCGGCAGGAACGACCCCACCAGGGCCAGCCCGCGCTGTTCGAGCGCCGCGGCCGTCCCCGCGGCGTCGCCGAAGTAGCCGGGCGGCCCGAGCTCGGTGCCCTCGTGATCCGTGTCGGCGATCGCGTCGAGCACGTCGAGCGGGTCGGGGAGGCCCGAGTCGTCGGCCGTGAGCTCGAAGATGCCGAACGAAACGGGGGCTGATGCGACTCTCATGAGGTCTCCTCGCCGGTCATGGGAACACGGGGATCGCGCTCCATCTCCGGCCAGCGGTCGCGCGTCCACGCCAGGTCGGGGTCGTCCTCGGCCGCCATCGACCGCTGCTCGGCGGCGAGCGCGTTCAGGTAGTAGCCGTGGTAGCCGTGCGCCGCGCAGAACGGGTGGTACCCGCGCGGGACGAGCAGCACGTCGCCGTCGCGCACGGTCCACGTCTCGTCCAGGTCGCCGGTGCGGCTGTAGAGCCGCTGCACTCCGAACCCCTCGGGGTGCTCGAACCGGTAGGCGTAGACCTCCTCGAGGTCGTTCTCGACCGGCAGCCGTTCCTGCTCGTGCTTGTGCGGCGGGTACGACGACCAGTTGCCGCCCGGGGTCAGCACCTCGACCACCAGCAGCCGGTGGGCGGGGAACCCGGGCGGGATAATGTGGTTGATCTGGCGGGTCGCGTTTCCCGATCCGCGCACCTCGACGCGCACCTCCTCGGGCGGGATCGGCCGCACCGGGTGGCGGGACTCCGCCCGCGCGGCGCACACGCCGACGAGGCCGTCGCCTTCGAGGACATACGCCGTGTCCGGCGGCAGGTAGAGCGAGCGCGGGAGGCCCGCAAACGGCGTCTCCCGCTCGCCCAGGCTGTGGCGCTCGCCGGCGACCGAGGCCGCGACGGCTCCGCCCAGGTTGACCAGGCACACCTCGTCATCCCCGGTCGCAAGCTCGCTGCGGCCGTCGACGCGCTCGGACCGGTACGAGAGCCATCGCCAGCCGGCTCCGACCGGGGTGACCGCGGGCGCAGGCGCCCTCTGCATCAGCTCGCTCACTGGAGGTCTCCTTCTCTTGGCATGGCGATGGAGCATCCCAGCCGGGCGGCCACGTGCGCGCCGGCACGGTTTGCGACCGCGGCCGCCTGCCCCGGGGAGTCGCCGCGCAGCAGCCGCCAGCCGAAGGCGGCGGCGAACGCGTCACCGGCTCCGAGGCCGTTCACGACCTCCACAGCGTGGGCGGCGATCCGCTCGCTCCGGCCGCCGCGAGTGTGCACGGTCGCCCCGTCCGGCCCGTGCTTTTGCACGAGCACGCCCGGGCCGAGCTCCAGGATCCTGGCCGGCTCGTTCACGCCGGCGGCGGCCGCGATCTCCTGGTCGGATCCGAGCGCGATGTCGGCCATGCGGGCGCACACCCGCACGGCGGCGGCATAGTCGGCCGGGTCGTCCCAGAGCACCGCTCGCCAGTCGAGATCGAGCACCGTCGTCCCGTCCCCCGCGGCGCGCGCCTCGACGGCCGCCATCGTGGCCAGCCGCGACGGCTCCCGTGCCAGCCCCGTGCCGCTCACGTACAGCAGCTGCGCCGCGGCGATCCCGGCCAGATCGAGCGCGCCCGGCTCGAGCTCCCAGTCGGGGCATGTCGGCGTGCGGTAGAAGGTGATCGGGAAGTTGTCGGGCGGCCAGGCCTCGCAGAACGCGAGGGCGGTGCGCAGGGTCGGATGCACTCCCAGCCAGCGGCAGTCCACGCCCTCGGCCTCGAGAAACGCGCGCACGAAGCGGCCGTGGCCGTCGTCGCCGACCGCCGAGACGATCCCCACCCGGACGCCCAGACGGGCCAGTCCGGTGGCGACATTGGCCGCGAATCCGCCGGCGTATTTGTGGAACCCGGCGACGTCCTCGAGGCGGGTCTCGAGCTGCATCGGGTAGAGATCGACCCCGGCCCGTCCCATCACGATCGCTTCCAGCGGAGTCGTCATCGGCTCCCTTGCGTGGAAAAAACGGCACTTGACAACGCGGAAATCGAGGCAGAAGATACGCGATCGGTTGAAACGTTTCAACCTCGACCCAGGGAGTGCCGGTTGCAGATCGGCGTGTTCAACGACGGGCTTGCGCACCTGACGCGCGAGCAGGCCTTCGCCTGGTGTGCGGAGCGCGGCGTCGGCCGGATCGAGATGGGTGTCGGAGCGTGGGCGCAGGCCGCCCACCAGCTCGAGCTGGGTGCGCTCCTGGCCGACCGCGGCGCCCGCGACCGCCTGGGCGGCGAGCTGCGTGAGCACGGCCTCGAGCTCTCGTGCGTGAACGCGGCCGGAAACCCGCTGCACCCGCATCCCGCGACCGGCGCCCACCACGCCGCCCTGGTGCGCGGCGCGATCGAGCTGGCGCAACTCATGGGCGTCGGCCGTGTCGTCACCATGAGCGGGTGCCCCGGCGGCAGGGACGGCGGCGAGACTCCGGTGTTCGCACCGTGGGCGCTCACGCCCGACGACGAGTCGCTGTGGAACTGGCAGCTCGAGCAGCGCCTGGCCCCGTTCTGGCACGAGCTGTGCGCATGGGCCGCCGGCGAGGCGCCGGACGTGCGCATCTGCCTCGAGCTGCATCCGGGCGCGTCGGCCTACAACGCCGACTCGTTCCTGCGCCTGGCCCGGGCCGCCGGACCCAACCTCGGGGTCAACCTCGATCCGAGCCACTTCTGGTGGCAGCAGATCGACCCGCTGTGCGTCATCGACGAGCTCGGCGACCGGATCGGGTTTGCCCACGGCAAGGACACGCTGATCCACGCCGACCGGGTGCGCCGTCACGGGGTGATCGACTGCGGGTTCCCGGTCGACCCCGACCTGGCGCCGTGGCATTTCGCCGCCGTCGGCGATGGGCACAGCCTCGAGGTGTGGGCCGAGCTCCTGGGCGCGCTCCGCGCCGCCGGCCACGACGGCGACGTGTCGATCGAGCACGAGGACCCGCGCATGAGCGCCGAGGCGGGCATCGAGACATCTCTGGCAGCACTGCGGGCCGCGTTGGCGCAGGCGGAAGTGCCGGTCGGGTGACCGTCACCATGGTCGATGTCGCACGCAGATCGGGAGTATCGGTGGCCACGGTCTCGAACGTCCTGCACCGCACGGCGCCGGTCTCGGAGGAGACGAGGCGGCGGGTGCTCGAGGCGATCGAGGAGCTTGGCTACCGCCAGAACGAGGTCGCCCGCTCGCTCAAGCGGCGAGCGACGCGCACGCTCGGCGTGGTCATCCCCGATGCCCTGAACCCGTTCCACGCGACCGTCGCCCTGCAGGTCGAGCGCCGGGCCCACCGTGACGGCTTCGCGGTGCTCCTGGCCGAGACCGAGAACGACCCGGCGACCGAGTCCGCCCAGGTGCGCGCACTGGTCGGGCGCCGGGTCGACGGCGTCATCTTCCCGGCTGTCACAGCGGGCTCGACCATCCCCTCGGAGCTGCTCGACCGCGGCGTGCCGGTGGTCGTGGTCTCGTTCGAGGGCCGCGACCCGCGCCTCGGCACCGTCCATGTCGACGAGCACGCCGCGATGGAGGCGGTCGTCGACCACCTCACCGGCCTCGGCCACGAACGGATCGCGTTCGCCCACTCGGGAGCGCACGAGGAGTCCGTCGACAGCCGTCCCGCCGCACTGGCCGACGCGCTCGCCCGCCGCGGGCTCCAGCCGGTGCCGGTCAGGGACGGTGCCACCGCCTTCTGCTGTACGAACGACGTGATCGCGATGGCGCTGATCGACCGGCTGGAGTGCGAGGGGGTGAGCGTCCCCGCGGACGTGTCGGTCGTCGGCTTCGACGACATCCCCATGGCCGCCCACCGCCGGATCGATCTGACCACGGTGCACCAGCCGGCCGAGGAGATGGGGCAGCTGGCCGCCGAGATGCTGCTCTCGGCGATCTCCGCGGGCGGGCACGCCGCCCGGCGCGTGATCGTGCCCACCCAGCTCGTCGTCCGCGGTTCGACCGGACCGGTCCGGAGGGGCGGCTGATGGACGTCCGCTACGACCACGTGTCCAAGAGCTTCGCCGGCGTCGAGGCGTTGATCGAGCTCGACCTGGACGTGCCCGACGGCACGTTCCTGGCGCTCCTGGGGCCGTCCGGCTGCGGCAAGACCACCGCGCTGCGGATCCTGGCCGGCCTCGAGGAGCCGACCGCGGGCAGCGTCTTTCTGGGCGAGCGCAACGTCACCCGGCTGCAGCCCAAGGATCGCGACATCGCGATGGTGTTCCAGAGCTATGCGCTCTACCCGCACAAGAGCGTGGCCGACAACATCGGCTACCCGCTGCGGGTGCGCAAGGTGCCCAAGCCCGAGCGCGCCGAGCGGGTCGCCAAGGTGGCCGAGATGCTCTCGATCGATCCGCTGCTCGACCGCATGCCGCGGCAGCTCTCGGGCGGCCAGCGCCAGCGCGTCGCGCTCGCCCGCGCGATCGTGCGCGAGCCCCGCGTCTTCCTCATGGACGAGCCCCTGTCCAATCTCGACGCCCAGCTGCGGCTGCAGATGCGGATCGAGATCAAACGGCTGCAGAAGCAGCTCGCGGTCACCACCCTCTACGTCACCCACGACCAGGTGGAGGCCATGACGATGGCCGACATGGTGGCCGTCATGCACGAGGGCCGGCTCCAGCAGCTCGCCACCCCGGCCGACCTGTACGCCCGTCCGGCCAACCTGTTCGTCGCCCGCTTCTGCGGGTCGCCGCCGATGAACGTCCTCAAGGGCGAGGTCACCTCCGGCGTCTTCGCGCACGCGCAGGGGTCCGTCGACCTCGGGGCGGAATCGGTTCGCGGCCCCGCGATGCTCGGCTTCCGGCCCGAGCACGCCGCGATGGTCGCGTCCGGAGCGCCCGACTCCCTCGCGGGCGAGGTCTACGTGGTCGAGCCGCTCGGGAACGAGACGCTCATCACGATCGCGCTCGGCGACGACCTGATCAACCTGCGCGCGGCTGCGGGCGTCGACCCGGCCATCGGCACCCGCATCGGGCTTCAGCCCGAGCGCGGCCGCCTGCACCTCTTCGACTCGGAAACCGGCGCCGCCATCCCCGCGGCGCCCGCACAGAAGGAGGAGTCCCCGCCATTTCCCTTGCCCACCACTTCAACTCCGCCCCCATCCGCGCCAGCCACCGAAGGAGCGTTGCATGAGCGACAACATGAGCAGTGAGCGCGGTTCGCGCTCGTACACCCGCCGCCAGATCGTCAAGGGGGCGATCGGCACCGGCGCGGTCCTTGGCCTCGAGCCCGCTCGCGGCAGCCTGCGGCGGCGGTTCGAGCTCGTCCGGGGGCAGCGCGCGGCGGCGGCGGTTCGATCACGATCGGCAGCTTCTCCGACCCGGCCATGGTTCCCTTCAGGGACATCTTCCTGCCCAAGTTCCAGGCCGAGACCGGCATCACGGCCCACTACTCCGAGACGAACTACAACGCCTGGTACCAGAACTCCAAGACGGACGGCCTCCAGAAGACCGGCGCCTACGACATCTACGTCATGGACGACAACTGGGTCCCGGAGTTCGCGGCCGGAGGCATCGTTCAGAGCCTCGACAAGGTCGGCCTCAAGGTCAACCCGGACATCCTCGAGAAGGGGCTCGAGCAGGGCTACTGGCCGCCCAAGACCGGCCCGCGCCTGAAGGCGTTCGCCAATGCGACGCCGGAGCTCTTCTCGCTCGTCATCATCGACGACGTCGAGATCCTGTACTACAACAAGGACTACTTCTCGACGCCGCCGGTGACGTGGGACGACATCTTCGCGGTCGCCAAGGCGAAGTCCCATCCCCCGACCCTGTACGGATGGTCGCCGCGCGGCGTCGCCGGCAACCCGATCGTGCAGACCTACCTGCCGCTGCTCAACTCCTACGGCGGCAACTTCGCAAACGACGACTGGTCGCCCGGATTCGCCGGCCCCGAGGGAGTCGGCGCGCTCGAGCGGCTGTTCGAGTTCATCCCCTACATGCCGTCCGGCATCGCGGCCTTCGACACGAGCCAGGAGACCGCGGTCATGCTGCAGGGGCACTGCACGGCCATGACCGAGTACACCGGCACGGCCCACGTCGTGGACGACCCGACCCAGTCGAAGGTGGTCGGCAAGATCGACTTCGCCGCCACACCGAAGCAGGTCAAGAGCGGGCCGGCCATCGGCACGTTCATCTGCGGCATCGCCTCCGGCGCGCCGAACACGGCCGGGGCGGTCAAGTTCCTCGAATGGTTCACGTCGAGCAAGGTGCAGAAGGAGTTCGCGGCCACGGGCAGCGCGGCCGTGACCGGTTCTGCGCTGCGTGACCCGACGCTGTCGGCCAAGTACCGCTGGCTGCCGGCGATCGCCGATGCGGTCGACAACTCGATCCCCAAGCCGCGCACGCCCGACGAGCCCAAGATGGAGGACCTGCTGGGGACGGCCCTGAACCAGGCGCTGGTGCAGGCCATCTCGCAGAAATCCGGCTACCAGCAGATCGCACAATCGCACCTGACCACCGCTGCCAACCAGATCACCGCCTACCTGAAGGCTCAGGGTACCTACTAGGCGATGACGCGGACGGCGGAACCTGCGAAACAGATACGGGACTGGCGGGTGAAGCGATTCCTCGCCAGTCCCTACCTGCTCCTCGTCCCGGCGGCGGTCGCGCTCGCCGGGGTGTCGGTGTACCCGCTGTTCTACGGGGTGCGCGCCAGCATCACGCACTACCTGTACGGGCGCGACTTCGGCTTCAACGGGCTGACGAACTACCGCGAGATCTGGCACGACACGTTCTTCCGCCAGGCGATGGAGACCACGTTCAAGTACGTGGTGATCTGCGTCGCGATCGAGACGGTGCTGGGCCTTGCCCTGGCGCTCCTGGTATCACGTGAGATCCGCTTCGGCGGGCCGATCAGGGTCGGGCTGATCCTGCCGATGACGATCGCGCCGGTCGTGGTGGGCGTGATGTGGCGGCTCCTGTACGACTCGGGGGTGGGGGTGACAGACCCGCTGTTCCAGCTGTTCGGCTTCAGCCCGCCGGACGTGCTCGCCCACAACGGGACGGCGTTTGCCAGCGTCGTCCTGGTGGACGTATGGGAGTGGACGCCGCTGATTTTCCTGATCCTGCTCGCGGGCCTGCAGTCGCTTCCGCAGGAGCCGCTGGAGGCGGCGCTCGTCGACGGCGCGGGCCGCGTGCGCCTGTTCCTCGACCACACGCTGCCGCTGCTGCGGCCGGTGCTCCTGGTCGCGATCGTCCTGCGAACGATCGACGCCATCGGCACGTTCGACCAGATCTACGTGCTCACGCAGGGCGGGCCGGGAACGTCCACCCGCCTGATCTCGATCTACGCCTACAACACCGCGTTCCTGTTCACCCAGTACGGCCAGGCGGCGGCGATGCTCATTGCCCTGCTGGCGATGGTCATGCTGCTGATGCTGGTGGCCGTGCGCATGCTCCGAAAGACGGTCCGGTGAGCGGGCGCCTGCCCCGGATCGGCCTCTACGCCGTGATCGCGCTGATCCTGGCGATCGCCATCTTCCCGTTCTGGTGGATGCTCGACACGTCGCTCAAGCAGCCGGTCGACATCTTCGGCGGCGTCACGCTGTACCCGCACCACCCCACCACGAGCAACTACTCGCGGCTCTTCAACACCTACCACTTCGGGTCGTACCTGCAGAACAGCCTGGTCGTCGTCACGATCTCGGTCGCCGTCAGCCTGACGATCGGCACGCTGGCGGCCTACGCGCTCGCCCGGTTCCGGATGCGCTTCGGGCTCAACCAGTCGGCGCTCGTGGTGGCGCTGCTCGTGCGCATGATCCCCGGCATCCTGCTCGTGATCCCGCTCTACATCACCCTGGCCAAGTGGGGTCTGCTCAACACCCGGCTCGGGCTGATTCTGATCTACTCCGGCCTGAACACGAGCTTCGTGATCTGGATGATGCAGAGCTTCCTCGCCGAGATCCCGCGCGACATCGAGGAGGCGGCGATGGTCGACGGCGACTCGCGGCTGTCGGCGCTGGTGCGGGTGGTCGTGCCGCTGGCCGCACCCGGGCCTGGCCGCCACCGCCATCTTCAGCGTCATCACCACCTACAACGACTTTCTGATCGCGCTCTCGCTGACCTCGACGACCCAGGCGCAGACGGTGCCCGTCGGCGTCTCGACGCTGATCGGGAAGATCCAGATCGAGTATGGGCCGATGGCGGCCGCCGGGGTGATCGGGGCGCTTCCGATCGTGATCTTCGCCCTGGTGGTGCAGCGCCACTTCGTGCGCGGGCTGACGCTGGGCGCGGTCAAGTGACGACCGTCCGGAGGACGATGGCGCAGGCGCTGGTGGCGTTCCTGGCCGCGCAGCACGTCGAGCGCGACGGGGTGCAGCAGCCGCTCTTCGCCGGGGTGCTGGGCATCTTCGGCCACGGCAACGTCGCCGGCATCGGCCAGGCGCTGCAGCAGCACGGCGGCCTGCGCTACATCCTGCCCCGCAACGAGCAGGCGATGGTGCACACCGCGGTCGCCCACGCCCGGCACCGAAACCGGCTCCAGACCTGGGCGTGCACGTCGTCGATCGGCCCCGGCGCCACGAACATGGTCACCGGCGCGGCGCTGGCGACGATCAACCGCCTGCCCGTGCTGCTCCTGCCCGGCGACGTGTTCGCCTCGCGCCGGGTGAGCCCGGTGCTCCAGCAACTCGAGGTGCCCGGTGCCCCGGACGCATCGGTCAACGACGCCTTCCGGCCGGTCAGCCGCTTCTTCGATCGCATCAACCGCCCCGACCAGCTGCCGGCGTCGCTGCTCGAGGCGATGCGGGTGCTGACCGATCAGGCCGAGACGGGCGCGGTCACGATCGCGCTGCCCCAGGACGTGCAGGCCGAGGCGCACGACTATCCGCAGGCGCTCTTCGCGCGCCGGGTGTGGACGGTCGCGCGGCAGGTCCCCGACGCCGAGGCGGTGCGCGCGACCGCCGCGCTCGTGCGGGCCGCGCGGCGGCCGCTCATCGTCGCCGGCGGCGGCGTCATCTACTCCGAGGCGACCGGCGCGCTGCGGGCGCTCGCCGAGGCAACGGGCATCCCGGTGGCCGAGACGCAGGCGGGCAAGGGCGCGATGCCCTACGACCACCCCGGCGCGCTGGGCGCGATCGGCGCGACCGGCACGCGGGCGGCAAATCGTCGTCGCCCGCGACGCCGACCTGGTCATCGCGGTCGGCACGCGGCTGGGCGACTTCACCACGGCCTCGCGCACGGCGTTCCAGGATCCCGGCGTGCGGCTGGTGGCGCTGAACGTGGCCGCCTTCGACGCCCACAAGCTGGGCGCGCTCCCGCTCGTCGGCGACGCCCGGGCGGGCCTCGAGGCGCTGGCGGCGGAGCTCGCCGGCCACCGGGTCGAGCCGGAGCACGCCGAGCTCGCGGCGCGTCTGAACCGCGAGTGGGATGCCGAGGTCGGGCGGCTGTACGCGGGGGAGCCGGGCGGCCCGGTCGACCAGGCCCAGGTGATCGGGGTCGTCAACGACTCGAGCGAGCCCCGCGACGTGGTCGTCTGCGCCGCGGGCAGCATGCCGGGCGATCTGCACAAGCTCTGGCGCACGCGCGATCCCAAGGGCTACCACGTCGAGTACGGCTACTCGTGCATGGGCTACGAGGTCGCCGGCGGCCTGGGGGTGAAGCTCGCCGACCCCGACCGCGAGGTGATCGTCATGGTCGGCGACGGCTCGTGGCTCATGATGTCGGCGGAGATCGCGACGTCGATCCAGGAGGGCGCGCGGCTGACCGTGGTGCTGATCGACAACCACGGCTTCGGCTCCATCGGCGGCCTGTCCCGGTCGCTGGGGTCGGAGGGGTTCGGCACCGCCTACCCGAACGAGGTCGACCTGGCCGCGAACGCGCGCAGCCTCGGCGCCCACGCTGTGCGGGTGGAGACGACCGCGCGAGCTGGCCGCGGCGCTCGCCGACGCGCGCGGGGCCGACCGCACGACCGTGATCGTGATCGAGTGCGACGGCGACCGCGGGGTCGGCTCGTACGAGGCGTGGTGGGACGTGCCGGTGGCGGAGGTCTCGACCATGCCGGCCGTCGAGCGGGCGCGGGCCGGCTACGAGCGCGAGCGGGCCCGCGAGCGTGACTTCACGGGCGGCGGGGATGACTGAGCGGCTGCGCGTGGGCGTTGTCGGCGCGGGGATGATCGCCCAGGTCGAGCACATCCCCAACCTGCTTCACCTGAGCCCTCTGTACGACCTGGTGGGAGTGGCCGACCCCTCCGTGGTCGTCCGTGCGGCCGTCCGCGAGCGCCACGGAGTGCCCGGCTACGCCACCGCCGCCGAGCTGATGTCCCAGCCGCTCGACGCGATCGTCGTCGCCGTGCCCGACCCGCTCCACGCCCAGACCGTGCTCGATGCGCTCGCCGCCGGGCTGCACGTGTTCTGCGAGAAGCCCCTGTGCTTCACCGAGGCCGAGGCGGCGGCCATCACCGCGGCGCGCGACCGGGCCGGCCGGGTCGTCCAGGTCGGCTACATGAAGCGGTTTGACCCCAACTACGAGGCGGCGCTCGCGTACCTGCCCGAGGGCGGCAAGGGGTTGCGCTACATCTCGGTCGAGGTCAGCGACCCCGACTCGTGGCCGTTCGTCGCCCACCGGCCGCTCGACGCGCGCCGACGACGTGCCCGCCGCGCTCATCGCCGACTCCCGCGCCCGTCAGCGCGCGCAGGCGGCCGAGGCGCTCGGGATGGAGGTCGACGGCGAAGCTCTGCGCGGATACTGCGACCCGCTGATGTCCGGCATCGTGCACTGCGTGAATGCGGTGCACGGCATGCTCGACCACATGGGCGTCGAACCGGGCGAGGTCGTCGGCGGGCGGATCTTTGCCGGCGGCGAAGGCGCCGCGGGCACCGTGTCGCTTCTGGGCGGTCGCGCGCTGTGGCATCTCGCCCAGGTGCTGGTGCCCGGTGTCGGCTGGTACCGCGAGCACTATGTGCTCTGCTTCGACGACCGGGTGATCGAGCTGCAGTTCCCGTCGCCCTACCTGAACAACCAGCAGACCGACCTGCGGGTGCGGCGGTCGCAGGGGCTGCGGCTGGACACGGTGCATGTGCAGGCGGGCTACGAGGAGGCATTCGTGCGCGAGCTGGAGGGGTTCTGGGCGAGTGCCGTGCAGGGCGAGCCGGTGCGAAACCCGGTCGAGGCCGCGATCCGCGATGCCCGGCTTCTGACCGACGTGGCCCGCTGCGCGATCGCGGGGATGGCCGCATCGTGAGCGCCCACATGCACTCGGCCCAGCGCGCTCGGGCGCTCGACCGCCTGTCCTCTCCGACCGGCGTGATCGCCGGCGCCGCGGTCGACCACCGCGACTCGCTCCAGGCGGCGCTCGCCAAGCGCGGGCTCGAGCTGGACGACGCCGGCGTCACCGAGCTCAAGCTGCGCGTCGCCGCGGCGCTCGCGCCGGTCGCCACGCTGATCCTGCTCGACGCCGAGCTCTCGGCCGCCCAGGCGATCGCCGCCGGCGTGCTGCCGGGCGCGACCGCGCTCGTTGTCCCGCTCGAGACGATGGGCTACGGCGACGTCGCCAAGGTCGAGGTGACCGCGTTCCTGGACGGCTGGTCGGCGGCCAAGGCCCGCCGGCTGGGAGCTTCGGGTGCCAAGCTGCTCCTGCCCTACCGCGCCGATGTGCCCGACCAGGCCACGCGCCAGGAGGAGGTCGTGCGAGCGGCGGTCGCGGCCTGTCGTGAGGCGGGGCTGGCGCTGATCCTGGAGCCGATCGTCTACAAGCGCGAGGGCGAGGAGCGGGCCGGCGAGGACCGCTATGCCGAGCTCGTCGTCGAGGGCGCCCGCCGGCTGGCGGCGCTCGAGCCGGACGTGCTGAAGCTGCAATACCCGGGTACGGCGGCCGGGTGCGAGGCGCTGGACGCGGCCGTCGGCCGCGACATCCCCTGGGTGCTGCTCGGCGGCGGCGCGAGCGAGGACGTGATCGGCGGCCAGATCGAGGACGCGTGCCGGGCCGGTGCAAGCGGCTTCATCGTCGGGCGGACGCTCTTCGACGCCGCCCTCGTGGCCGACCCCGAGGAGTCGCGGCGCGGGCTCGAGGAGCGCTCGCGGCCGCTGCTCGAGCGGCTGGTCGGCATCGCCGAGAGCCTGGCGGTGCCGTGGCGCGAGCGAGTCGGCCCGCTGCCGCTCCCGCCGCCCGGTGGTACGGCTCGCCGGTGCCAGGCACGACGCTGCGGCCGTGACACGGCCGTGACTGCAGCGTTGCAGCGATCGGACCGAATGGCTCGACAGCGGTCGGCGTGAGTCGAAACGGTGACATCCGGCGTTGCGGCGTTCGGTGCCAGGCACGGTCTCGCGGCCGGGACGGGCGTCACTCCGCGTGAGGCTCAGCCGCCGTTGGGGGCGACGAGCACCTTCATCGCCGCGCCCGTCTGGGCGAGCTCGAGCGCCGAGCCGACCTCGTCCAGGCTGACGCGGTGGGTGATCGCGCGGGCGAAGGGGAGCCGGTCGCGGTGCCGCGTCAGCATGTCCAGGGCCGGCCGGTACTGGTCGAGCGTCTCGCCGCCGATGCCGAGGATCGTCACGCCCTTGATGCACACCTGGCTGTTGGGGTTGATCGGCACGGGGCCCATGTCGACGAACGCGCCGGCCTCGATCACGGTGCCGCCGGGGCGCACCATCTCGAGCCCCTCGATCATGGTCGTCGCCTGGCCCGAGCAGCTCACCACGACGTCGGCGCCGACCCCGCCGGTCGCCTCGCGCACCAGCTCGAGCCGCTCCTCGGGCGTGGTGCGCGACGCGTCCAGGAGCACGTCGGCGCCGAACGCGCGGGCGTGCTCCAATCGCTCGGGCATCATGTCGACGGCGATCAGCGCGCCGGCGCCCATCATCTCGGCCTTGGCCAGGTGCATCAGCCCCAGCGGCCCGATCCCGATCACCGCCACCGTGTCGCCGAACGCGAACCCGCCCGGGAGCGCACGAGACCGGTCAAAGCCGTTGGTGACCGCCATCAGCTCGGTCAGCGCGGCGAGCTCCGACGGCAGCGCCGTCGGGCACCCGGAAGAGGCGCGTGCCGGGCAGCAGGTACATCAGCTCCGACCATCCGCCGAGCAGATGCGGCGGCGACTCGCAGCTCAAGGAGTTGCCGTAGTCCTCGAGGGCCGTGCAGAGGTAGTAGGGGTATCCCTGGCCGAGGCAGAAGCGGCAGCGGCCGCATGTCAGGTTCGGCGCGGGGACAACCCGGTCGCCCAGCGCAAGCGCCTTGCCGTCGGCATCGACGGGGGGATCGCCCGGCCCGATCGCCTCGATCACACCCACGTTCTCGTGCCCGCAGATCAGCGGGTAGGCGGCCTCGCGCTCGTGGTCGGTGCCCGCGTACTGCAGGCTCTCGCCGCGCCATGTGTGCTTGTCGGTGCCGCAGATGCCGGAGTAGTGCATCCGCAGGAGGACGGCGCCGGGGCCCGGCTCCGGCTCGGGAAACTCGTCGACGGCAAAGCGGCCGGGGGCATGCACGACGGCGGCGCGGACGCGGCTCACGCCGGCGAGGCTATCAGGCGCTTCGCCGGGGCGTCCTCGCCGCCCTGGACACCACGGAGATATCGAGCAACCGTCTAGGTCCGAACGACCTCGGTCAGGACGGCGATCGCGGCCGCGACGTCCGCGACGGTCACCGACTCCGCCGGGTTGTGGCTGATCCCGTCGCGGCAGCGCACGAAGAGCATCGCCGCGGGCATCAGCTCGGCCAGCACGACGGCGTCGTGGCCGGCACCGCTCGGGAGCGCGGGCGGTTGCAGTCCGATCCCGATCGCCGCGCGCCGCAGCCTCCCGGCGAGGATCTCGTCGCACGGAACCGAGCGTTCGTCGTGCACGACCTGGATGCGCGCCTCCACCCGGCGCTCCCCGGCGACCGCGGCGACGATCTCGCGCACCCCGCCAAGCAGGCCGGTGCGGCGGACGTCGTCGGGATGGCGGACGTCGATCGAGATGCAGACGCGGCCCGGGATGACATTGGCCGCTCCGGGCTCCACCGAGACCCGGCCGACGGTGGCGACGGCCGCACCGTCGGATCTGGCCAGCCGCTCGACCGCGAGCGCGATCTCGGCGGCCGCCGAGAACGGGTCGTGGCGCAGGGGCATCGGCACCGTGCCGGCGTGGCCCGCCGTCCCCGTGAGCGCGACGGACAACCGCACCCCGCCTGTGACCGCGGTGACGATCCCGAGCGGCGCCCCACGGCCGTCGAGCACCGGGCCCTGCTCGATGTGGGCCTCGAGGTATCCCACCGCCCTGGGCGGCACGCCCGAGACGGCCGGCGCATCCGGGTTGCCGGCGGTCGCGATGGCACTCTGCAGCGAGGCGCCGTCGGCGTCGGTCAGGTTTGTGTCCGGCGGGAGGTCGCCGCTCACAAACCCCCGGCTGCCGAGATAGGCGGTGTGGAAGCGCGCCCCCTCCTCGTCGCAGAACGCCGTCACCGTGAGGTCGTGCGCCGGCGCGGGTTCGCCGTCCCGCATCTGCTCGGCGCACGCGATCCCGACCAGGATGCCGAGGGCGCCGTCGTAACGGCCGGCATCGACGACGGTGTCGAAGTGCGAGCCGATCACGAACGCCGGCCGGTCGTCGCCCCGCGGCCGTCGCACCGATCAGGTTCCCGACCCGGTCGATACGGGTCGTCATCCCGGCCGCCCGCATCCACCCGTCCAGCAGCCCGCGCGCCTCGAGCAGGGCCGGGGTGCCGTAGCGGCGCGTGATCTCGCCCGGCACCTCGGTGCATGCGGCCAGTTCGTCGGCCCGTGACATGACCCGCCCCGCGGCGTCGAGCGCAGCGGTCATGCGTGCCCGAGCGCGGCGATGATCTCGCGGGCCGCGTCCTGCATCAGCGCGGGCGGGCCCATCGTCACGCGGAGGTGGCCGGGCAGGCCGATCGTCTCGCCGCCGCGCACGAGGATTCCCCTGCCGAGCAGTCGCTCGTACACCGGCCCGTCGGCGACCCCGAGCCGGATCAGGACGAAGTTGGCCTGCGACGCCACCGTCTCGATCCCGGCCGCGCCGAGCGCGGCGGCGAATGCGTCCCTGGCGGCGGCGACCTCGGCCCGTCGGCGCGGCACGAGCTCTGGGGTTGAAACGGCGGCGTGACCGGCGGCGAGCGCCACCCGGTTGACGTTGAACGGCTCCTGCACCACATTCAACAGCCGCCCGACCTGGGGGTCGGCGATCGCGTATCCCAGCCGCAGGCCGGCGAGGCCGAACACCTTCGAGCAGGAGCGGATCACGATCACCGGCCGGCCGGCGAGGACGTCGCGCTCGCGGTGCACGCGCACGCCGGGGTCGGAGAAGTCGATGTAGGCCTCGTCGACCACGACGATGCAGTCGCCCGGCAGCCGGTCGAGAAACCCGGCCCATTCATCGCGGCCGATGAGGATGCCCGTGGGGTTGTTGGGGTCGCACAGCCACACGAGCCGCGCCGCCGCGGTGCGGGCCGCCGCGGCGATCGCAGGGAGGTCGAAGGCAAGGCCGTCTCCCGGCACGCGGGTGACCGCGGCCCCGCCGGCCGCCGAGACCTGTGCGTAGAGGCCGTAGGTCGTCTCCGGGATCACGACCGCCGTGCCGGGGTCGATGAAGGTCGAGGCGATGGCGCTGATCAGGGCCTGAGCCCCGTGCGCCGGCACGACGCACTCCTCAGGGACCCCGAGCCACTCCGCCACGGCCAGGCGGAAGTCCGCGTAGGCCCGCTCGGGATAGAGCGCGGCGCGGGTGACCTCCGCCGCCGCCGCATCCAGGATGTGCTGTGGCGTGCCGAAGAGGTCCTCGTTCCAGTTGAGCGGCGCCAGCTCGTCCAGGTGGTGGATCTGCCTGAGCTCGTCGCGGCTCGAGCCCGGGTCGTACGGGTCGAGGTCGCGCAGCCACGGCCTCGCCAGCTGCGCCCAGTCGGTCCCGCCGCTCGCCATCAGCTGAGCAAACCCTGGGCGAGTCCGCCGTCCACGAGCAGTGTCGTCCCGGTGATGTACGCCGCGCCGGTCGAGCACAGAAACGCCACGGCGGCCGCGATCTCCTCGGGGTCGCCGAAGCGGCCGGCGGGGATCAGGGCCTCGTCGCGGCGCTGGGCGGCGGCGGGATCGGGCTCGTTCGCGTAGAGCTCCACGAGCCGGTCGGTGGCGATCGAGCCGGGCGCGATCGAGTTGACGGTGATCCCGTGCCGGGCCTCCTCGCGCGAGATCGTCTTGGCCCACCCGATCACGCCGGGACGAAACACGTTGGACAGCAAGAGCCCCTCGTTCGGCTCCTTGACGGACGAGCCGGTCAGGTTCACGATCCGGCCGCGGCCGCTCGCGCGCAGCGCCGGAAGCGCCCGCCGGGTCAGGCGCAGTGCCGAGAGCAGCGTCAGCTCGTAGGCCCGCTGGAAGTCGTCGTCGCCCAACTGCTCATAGCCGCCCGCGGGCGGGCCGCCGGCATTGTTGACCACGATGTCGAGGCGCCCAAACCGGTCGAGCGCCGCATCGACGACGGCGTCCAGCGCGGCCGGGTTGGTCGCGTCGGTGGGCACCGCCAGCGCCTCGGTGCCCGTCTCGGCTGTGATCGCCGCCGCCACCTCGTTCAGCAGCTCGGCGCGGCGCGCAAACAGGACGACCCGGCAGCCCTCGCCGGCCAACGTGCGCGCGGTCGCCCGCCCCATCCCCGACGATGAGCCGCCAACGATCGCGACCGTGCCCGCCAGTCCCAGATCCATGGCCGCAGTATCCCCGATGCACCATCACCGACGAATGAGCATCACGCCGGAACGGAATGATCGGAAAAGAAGGAATCCAGACGCGCTTGGCGAATTGCGGCCATTAGTGTCCTCCACGGAAGCCCAAAGCCGACTGCTCACAACCACCGAAGCCGCCGGGTTTCTCCGCGTCGACCGGCGCACGGTCGTGAACTGGATCGAGCGGGGCGTCGTCCCCTACGTCGAGCTTCCGGGCCGAAGCGGCGGCCGGCACCGCTACCGGATCCCGCTCGAGGGCCTGCTCGACTCCCTTGGCGGCAACTACGACCTCACCGCCGAGGTCGAGGCACTCTAGGATGACGATGGAGCCGCTGGCGTGATTCCCGAGCCGGTGCGGGCGCGTGACCTGGTCGGCTACGGCCGCACGCCGCCGCGGTTCAGCTGGCCGGACGATGCCCGGGTCGTCATCAACGTCGTGCTCGTCTACGAGGAGGGGTCGGAGTACTCGGTGCTCTGGGGCGACGACCGCAACGACGGCTGGGGCGAGTATGCCGATCCCGGCGTGCAGCCCCCGCACCGCGATCCCGGCACCGAGTCGCACTACGAGTACGGCGGCCGCGCGGGCGTCTGGCGCCTGGCCCGGATCTTCGACGCGGCGGGTGTCCCCGTGACCGTGTCGGCGGCCGCCGTCGCGCTCGAGCTCAACCCCGGGGTCGCTGTCTGGATGCGCGAGCGCGGCCACGACCTGATGGGCCACGGGTGGCGCTGGATCGAGCCGTGGACGATGTCGCGCGACGCGGAGCGCGAGCAGATCGCGCGGGCCGTCGAGACGTACGAGCGCGTGTTCGGCAGCTCCCCGCCCGGCTGGAGCTCACGCTCCTGGCCGAGCGAGAATACCCGCGAGCTCCTGATCGAGCAGGGCGGGTTCCTGTACCACTCCGACGGCTACTCCGACGACGTCCCCTACTACGAGCCCGTCGGCGGCAAGCCGTTTCTGGTGGTGCCGTACTCCAAGACCTACAACGACTCGCGGTTCCTGATGAACCCGGGGTTCGCGAGCCCCGGCGACTTCCTCGAGACGGTTGTGATGGGCCTCGACGAGCTGGTGCGCGAGGGCGACGAGCGCCGGACGATGATGACCGTCGCCGTCCACGCACGCTGGAGCGGCCAGGCGGCCAGGGCAGCGGTCGTGCGGCTCTTCATCGAGCACGCCCAGGCGCAGCCCGGCGTCATCTTCATGCGCCGCAGCGACATCGCCCGGTGGTGGCTCGACCACCACCCGCCCGGGTGATGCGCGCCGGGATCATCGGCGGCGGCTGGATCGCCCGCCGGCACGTGCCGGCCATCGACGCCGCCGAGGACGTCCACCTCGTCGCCGCCTGCGACAGCGCCTTCGAGCGCGCCAAGGCGATCGCGGACCCTCGCGGCGCGAACGCCTATGCCCGCTGGGAGGAGATGCTCGAGCGTGAGCGGCTCGACGTGCTGTGGGTGTGCACGCCGCCCCTGCACCACCGCGCCCCGGTCGTGGCCGCGGTGGCCGCCGGCGTCCACGTCTATCTCGAGAAGCCCATCGCCCGCACCATGGACGACGCCGAGGCGATCGTCGCCGCGGCAGAGGCGGCTGCCGGCGCGGTGTGCGCCGTCGGCTACCAGTGGCATGCCACCGAACTGCTCGAGGATGCCCGCGCGGCGCTTCACGGCCAGTCCATCGGCCTGCTGGTCGGGCGCAACTTCGGCCCGGTGGCGGGCCGGCCGTGGTTCATGGACCGGGCCCAGGGCGGTGGCCAGGTGCTCGAGCGCGGGAGCCACCACATCGACCTGCAGCGAGCGCTCGCGGGCGAGATCTCGGCCGTCCAGGCGGTGGCGGGATCGGTGCGGCTGGCGCAGGCCCGGCGCGAGCGCGGCGACGTCGACGATGTCGTGACGCTCACGTTCCACTTCGCGAGCGGTGCGTTGGGCAGCGTCCACAACGCTTGGTCGCGCGACGGCCAGCCCGAGCTCTACGCCACGGACATCCTGGCCACCGACGCGACGATCGCGCTCGAGCTCGGCCCCGCCGCCTTCCGCATCGGCGGGCAGTCGGCCGGCCGCCCGCTGGCGGGGGAGTACGGCGATCCGATCGACCGGTCGATCGCGCGCTTCCTGGAGGCGGCTCGGACGGGCGACCGTGGGGTCGTCGTCTGTCCGCCGGCGGATGCGCTGCGCACGCTGGCGGTGGCGCTGGCCTGTGAGCGCGCCCTCGAGCACGGCCGGGTCGTCCCCGTCTGAGCGGCGCCGCGGTCGGTGCCTACAGCCGGCCGGGAATCAGCGGGAGGCCGGTCGCATCGGTCTCGACGCTCCAGAACGTCCCGGTGCGCTGATCGACGTGGATGTCGGCCACCTTGGTGGCGGTCACGTACAGCGTCGACCCGGCGAAGATGCAGTTGGTCGCGTGCTCGCCCAGGTGGATCTCCTCGAGCACCTCTCCGTCGGCCGAGAGCACCGTGACGCCTCCGGAAATGGTGGTGCACACAAACGCGCGCCCGTCGGCGGCAAACGCCATCCCGTCCGGCACGTGCCCGTCGCTGAGCTGCGCCCACACGATCGGCCGGCCGTCGTCGAGCCGGCAGATGCGGTGGGCGGCCGACTCGGTCCAGTACATGCGCTCGTGCTCGTCGAAGGCGATCCCGTTCGGGTACACGTCGGGCCGTTCCATCAGCATCTCGCCGCCGCCGGTCGCGTCGAGGGCGTAGAGCTTGCCGGGGACACGCACGTCGAAGCGGAGATCCTGCTCGGATCCGGAGTCGGTGAACCACAGGCGGCCGTCGGGGCCGAAGGCCAGGTCGTTGGGGCCGATCAGCGTGTGGCCGGCGATGCTCGACGAGAGCAGCTCGACCGTCCCATCGGCGTCGACCCGCTGGATGCCGGACACGACACCCGGCTCGTTGCTGCCGGGAACCGGTCCGCCCTGCGTGACGTAGATCGCGCCGTCGGAGCCGAGCACCGCGCCCCACGGCGAGCCGCCGGTGTACGCGTAGGTATCGAGCACGCCGTCCTTCCAGCTGCGCAGCTCGCCGGTGTTTCCGTCGCAGAACACGATCGCCCCGTCGCGCATGACGACGGGGCCTTCGGGGAACCCGAGGTTCGAGGCGAGCAGCGTTCCATCCACGGAAGAGTCCTTTCGGCGAGGGCTCCTGGATGCTCTCACACGAGACTCTGGGAGATGATGTGATGACCCGGATGGAGGGAGCAGTGTGAGAAGTGCCGTTGTGACCGGAGCATCGTCGGGCATCGGCCGGGCGATCGCGATCCGGCTCGCTGCCGACGGCTTCGACGTGGTGGCCGCCGACGTCCGCCGCGACCCGATCACGGGTGGCGAGGCAACGGCCGAAGTGATCGCGGCGGCTGGCGGGAGCGCGGTCCACGTTGACGCTGACATCGCGGAGCCGGCCGACTGCGACCGCCTGGTCGCGGTGGCCGTCGAGCGCACCGGCGCGCTAGACGTGCTGGTCAACAATGCGGCGATCGCCGGCCGGCACTCGAAGCCGCTCATCGCGACCGACGATTCCGACTGGGATGCGATCATGGCCGTGAACCTGCGCGGGCCGTTCCTCCTGTGCCGCGCGGCCGTCCGCCAGATGCTCGGCCAGGCGCCGCGCGACGAGGTGCGCGGCCGGATCGTGAACATCACCTCGCAGCACGGGATGGTCGGCTCCCCCGGACACTTCTCCTACAGCGTCAGCAAGGGCGGCCTGCTGCAGATGACGCGCCAGATCGCGGTCGAGCACGGTGCCGACGGCGTGCTCTGCAACTCGGTCTCGCCCGGCAAGATCGTGACGGGCGCGCCCGGCGATCTGAGCGCCGACGACGCCGGCCTGGCCTACGTGCGCTCGCGGACGCCGTTTTCGCGCCTCGGACGCCCGGAGGACGTGTCCGCCGCCGTGGCCTTCCTCGCGGGCGAGGCCGGCTACATGAGCGGCGCGAACCTCATGGTGGACGGCGGCTGGATGGCCTATTAACCGGGGACAGTCCCCCGAATGTCCGGCTGTGCAAATCGTTCCAGTTCTGTCACACCGCGCCGCTGTCGCACTCGTGCGCGGCGCTTACGCGCCGGGCTCGTACGTGACACGCTCGTCGATCTCGCGGAAGAGGGGCATCCCCATCGGCTGGGCCATCTCCTCGGCCAGGTGCGCGACCAGGCCCGCCGTGCGGGCGAGCAGGGCGAAGCCGCGCACGATGGCCGGCGCGAATCCCAGGTCTGCGAGCGCCGCCCCGCCCGCACCGGCGCCGTTGATCGGAAGCGCGCGGCCGGACTGGATCGCGCTCGCGGCGGCAACCATCTCGAGCGCCCGCAGGTTCAGGCCGAGCAGACCGGCCTCGGCGGCGATCGCGTAGATCCGCGCCGTGCGCGGGTCCTCCACCTTGTGGATTGGGTGGCCGAGCCCCGGGATGCGGCCGCCCTCCGCCCGCCGGGCGGCGACGGCGGCATCGGCCGCGACGCGCAGGTCGGCCTCCGAGCCACCGCGCGCTTGCCGCGACGATCTGCTCGAGGAAGACGGCCGCATCCTCGACGACGCCGAGGAACACCGAGCCGGCGCCCAGGAGTCCGGCGGCGACCGCTCCCTGGAGCGACTCCGGCGCGCCGGTGTAGGTGAGCCGCGCGGCGAGCACCGTCGGCGTGAGCCCGTGATCGGCCAGCGACACGAGGACGGCGTCGAGCAGCCGGGCCTGCCCCGGCGTCGGCGGCGTGCCCTGAACGAGCAGGAACGACAGCTCGGTGAAAGTCACGTTCCCCATCAGCTCGCCGGCCAGGTCGCGTCCACGGATCGTGATCGAGTCGGCCGTGGTGGCGCCGATCCCGGTGCGAAGCCAGTCGCTCGTGCTCATGTCGTCCTTTCGGTGGCGGGCGAAGATGCCCGCGGGGAATCGAAGTCGATCTCGGCCGCGGAGCGCTCGCTCGGCAGCTCATGCTTGGCCACGCGCCCGGTCGGCGTGTGCGGGAGCTCGGCGACCGCCTCCATGTAGCGGGGCACCTTGAACGGTGCGAGCAGGGCGGCCGCGTGCGACGCGGATCGCGGTCAGGTCGGCATCCTGGGCGGTGACCAGGAAGGCCTTGATCTCCTCCTCGGACAGCTCAGACGGCACACCGACCACCGCCACCTCGAACACGTCGGGGTGGCCGGCCAGCGCCTCCTCGATCTCGACCGGCGCGACGTTCTCGCCGCGCCGCCGGATCACCTCCTTGACCCGGCCGACGAAGGTGTAGGTACCGGCGGGGTCCGCCGTCACCAGGTCGCCCGTGCGCAGCCAGCCGTCGGCCGAGAGCACGTTGGCGGTCTCCTCGGGCATGCCCCAGTATCCCTTCATCACGGCGGGGTTTCGCAGCTCGAGCTCGCCGACCTCGCCGATGCCCGCCGGTCGGCCCTCGTGCATCACGCGGCCCTCGTTGACGACCCCGAGCGTCGGGTGCTGGCGGATGCTGCCGAGCGTTCCGAACGGGCGGGTGCCGCGCGCCCAGATCGTGCCGTACGGGCGTCTCGGACATGGCATAGCCGCAGACGATACGCAGGCCGAAGCGGGCTCTCGATCTCGAGCTGGCGCTGCTCCGCGGGCGCCGGGCCGGTGTAGCACAGCCGCAACGGGTTGTCCGCGTCGTCGGGCCGCCCGGGCTGGCGCATCAGGATCTCGAGCATCGCCCCGATCGCGTTGAACTCCGTCGCCCCGTGCCGCCGCGCGGAGTCGATGAACCCGCTCGCCGAGAAGGCGGGCAGGAGCGCGAGGCTCGCCCGCGCGCCGACCGAGCCGAGCATCGAGTAGGCCGGTGCGTTGATGTGGAAGAGCGGCAGCGATGTCATCAGCCGGTCGTCGGGCCGAAGCTCCATCCACCAGGGGAAGCCCTCGCCCGCCATCACGTACGCCCGGTGGGTCTGGGTGACGAGCTTCGACCGGCCGGTCGTCCCCGAGGTCGGGATCAGCACCGCCGGGTCGTCCGGGCCGGCCGGGCCGGTGCCGTTCACGGCCGAGGCGGAGTCGTCCAGACGGGCGACGTCCACCACTTCGCCGGCGCCCCATCCCCGCGCCGCCGCCATCACCTCGTCGAGCCCGGGGTCGGTCACCACCAGCCGCGGCTCCACCTGGCCGATCAGCCCCGCCAGTTCCGCCGGTGCGCTGCGCGGGTTCGCGGTGACGAGGATCGCGCCCGTGTACGCGGTGGCGAGCCACGTGAACAGGTAGTCCGGAGTGCTGCGCATGGTCGCGAGCACCAGGTCGCCGCGGCGGGCGCCCAGGTCGCCGAGCGCCGCCGCCGCCCGCCCGGCCCGCTCACGCGCCTGAGCGTAGGTGAACGCTTCGTCGCCGGCCACGAGCCACACCTTGTCGGGCACCTCCGCGACGGCCGCGTCGAAGAACTCCGGGATCGTGTTCGGCATCGCCGCCGATCATCGCGGGTGGGCGCGGCCCGGCGCAACCGGTCACGTACACTCGCACGATGACCGAGACCCCCTTCGCCGACGCCGTCGCCGCCTACCTGCGCGACATTCCGCTCCCGCTCTCGACGCCGGGCCACAAGCGCAACCCGGCGCTCGTCGGCGACACCTCGCTGCTGCTCTCCGACGTGCCGTTTCATGGCGGCGCCGAGACCCTGCGCAACGAGACCGGGATCCTCGAGCGGGCCCAGGAGCTCGCGGCGGCCGTGTGGGACGCCGACATGTGCCGGTTCACGCACAACGGCTCGACCCACCCCAATCAGGCGCTGTGCCTGGCAACGACCACACCGGGTGAGCCGGTGCTCGTCCACCGCACCTGCCACAAGTCCGTGTACACCGGCCTGATCCTGGCCGGCGCGCGGCCGGTATGGCTCTCGCCTGACGTCTCGGAGGACCTCGGGATCCCGCTGGGCACTCCGGCCGCGCGAGTCGCCGAGGCGCTCGATGCCGAGCCGCGCATCCGCACGGCGATCCTCACCGAGCCTTCCTACGTCGGCGTCCTCTCCGACATCCCGGCGATCGCCGCCGTCTGTCACGATCGCGGGGTCGCGCTTGTCTGCGACCATGCCTGGGCGGCCCACTTCGGCTTCGGGAGCTCGGTGCCGCCCAACGCGCTCACAATGGGCGCCGACGCGATCGCGCTCAGCACGCACAAGACGCTCCCGTCGCTGACGCCCGGGGCACTGCTGCTCGCCCGCCGCAGCGGGCACATCGACCTCGAGCACCTGTCGGCGGCGTTCGATCTGCTGCTGACCACGAGCCCCTCGGCCACGATCTACGCCAGCATCGACGCCTGCCGGGCGCGGATGCAGGCCGACGGAGAGGCCCTGCTCGCGACAGCGTGCGAGCTCGCGGAGCGGGCGCGGGCCGGCATCGAGGCCATCCCCGGCCTGCGGGTGCTGCGCGACTCCGACGTCCTTGGGCACCCGTCGGTGATGACCCGCGATCCCCTGAAGCTCGTCGTCGACGTGTCCGGCGCCGAGGCCGACGGCATCGCCCTCGACCACGCCCTGCGGGCCCGCGGTGTCCAGGTCGAGGGGGCCGACCGGCGCCTGATCGTGCCCCACATCACGGTCGGCGACGATGTCGCCCGGATCGAGGCGTTCGTGCCGATCCTGCGCAGCGCGGTGGACGAGGTCCGCGGAAGGGCGCCGGGCCTGCCGCCCGTCTCGACCTCGTGGCAATCACAGGCCGAACAGGCGATGACCCCCCGCGAGGCGTTCTACGCCCGCTCCGAGGTCGTCCCCGCCGATCGCGTCGCAGGCCGCGTGGCCGCCGAGTTCGCGGTGCCCTATCCGCCCGGCATCCCGGCGCTGGCGCCGGGCGAGGTGATCGGCGAGGAGTTGTGGCAGCGCCTGCGCACCGAGGCGGCCGAGGGGGCGCGGATCGCGTTTGCGTCCGACCCGCAGCTTCAGACGTTCAGGGTCGTGGCCGCCGGCTGAGTCGCGCCCGGCGGTTCCGCGCCAGCCTGGAGGAGCACGCCCACGACGACGATGGCGCCGCCGATCAGGGTCGCCGTCGACGGCCGCTCCGAAACCGCCATCCACACCCAGAGCGGGCCGAGGACGACCTCGAGCAGCGTGATCGTGGCGATCTCGGCCGCCGGAATCAGACGGGCACCGATGCTGAGCAGCGCCAGGCCGAGCCCGATCTGGCCCGCGCCGAGCAGGATCAGGAGCACCAGGTCGCGCCCGTCGACCGAGCCCGGGTGAGCAAACGGGAGCGCAAACACCAGGATCAGCACCTGGGCCAGGCAGGTGGCCGGGGCCATGGAGATGTGCCGTTGGCTGCGCGTGATGATGATGCTGACCGCGAACGAGAGCGCCATCAGCACCGAGAGCAGGTTGGCGAGACCGCTCCCACCGGGCGCGCCGACCATCACCGCGACGCCGGCCAGCGCCACGAGCATCGCCACCCATGCCCGCGTCGAGACCGCCTCGCCGAGGATGATCCGTCCCAGGAGCGCCGCCAGAATCGGCGAGGAGGCCTGCAGGAAGAGGACGTGCGCGACGGTCGTGTAGTTGAGCGCGACGATGAACGATGCCGACGCGATTGCCGTGGACACGCCCACACCGAGCATGGCCCAGCCGCTGCGGCGCACCGACACGGCCAGCTCGCGCCGGTGCCCGGCGAGCACGAACACCGCCAGCGCGATGAAGGCGAAGAACGCCCGGCCGGCAACCTGCGTGCCGAGTCCGATGTGCATCTCACGCTGCAGCACGCCGGCGGTCGACCAGGCCAGGGCGGCCAGCGCCACGAACAGCTGCCCGCGCCGGTGCTGCGATCGCGCCATGCCGTCGATCGCAACTGAGCTCGCCACCTCTGTAGTCAACCAGATTGGGCGCCGCTACCGATGCGCCAAAAGAGGCCTGACCCCGTTTGGCGCGGTGCTAGGCGGCCAGGCCGGCGACCGCGTGGTTGCCCTCGACAACCACGGCCAGGAGCGCGGCGGTGCACATGGGGTCAAACGCGGTGCCCGTCTCCTTCACGATCAGCTCGAGCGCTTGGTCGCGCGACCACGCCTCGCGATAGGGTCGCGGGCTTGTGAGCGCGTCGAAGACGTCGCAGATCGAGAGGATGCGGGCCTCGAGCGGGATGTGCTCGCCGGCAACGCTGTTTGGATACCCGTGCCCGTCCCGGCGCTCGTGGTGGGCGAGGACGATCGGGATCTCCTCCTCGAAGCTGCCCAGGTGGGCCAGCAGGTCGGCGCCGGCCTGCGGATGGGTCTGGATCGTGTGGTACTCGTCGTCGGTCAGCGGCCCGGGCTTCGTCAGAATCGCCCCGGGAACCTGCAGCTTGCCGATGTCGTGCAGCAGACCGGCGACCGCGAGCCGGCGCAGGGCGTCGGTGGGCAGGTCGAGATGCTCGCCGATCTCGACGGCAAGCTGCGCGACCCTCCGGGAGTGGATCAGGGTCGTGGGGTCGTGATCGTGCAGCGAGTCGGTCAGCGACTTGACATAGCCGCCGAGCAGCGCCGACTCGTCGGCGAGCAGGTCCTGCGCCCGCGTCTGGCGGGGGAGCACGAGCGTCGGCCTTCGTAGCATGAGGTCGCGCGAGACCGCCGTTGCCACCGCCAGGAAGCCACACGCCTCCAGCGAGTGACCGCCCCAGAAAAGCCACGACCACACGGGTGAGAGCAGGTAGACGGGGATCGACGTGCCCAGCCACACGAGCCCGACGGCGACCATTGCGTCGGTGATCCGCCTGGTGAGCTGATAGGTGTGCCATGTGCGCCGGGCCAGCCACGCGTAGACGAAGCAGGCGGGCGCAAGCAGCACGTACGACCAGGGGGTGACGGTGACAGGAATGAGCGGTATCAGCCCGGGGTGGGAGATGCCGATCACGCCCAGGGTCACCAGGACGAGGAGGGCCACACCCGCCGAGCGGTCGATCAGCCTTGGCGCCGCCACCCGTCGCGCGGGCAGCATGAGTGCAATCGCGAAGACGATGCCGCCGGCGGGAACGGCGAGCGCTCCGGCGAGACCGACGGTCGCGTTGCGCCCGTACTCACCGAGGATGAAATCGGGCGTGGCCAGTGCGTGGATCAGGAGCAGCCCGGCCATGACCAGGAAGCCGACGCCGACCAGGCCTGCGCGCGCGTCGTTCTCGCGCCGGGCGACGTAGACCATCAGCATCGCCGCGACGACGGCGGCCAGCGCGGCACCGCCGACCGTGGTCACGTGCGTCGGCGGTGAGGTGAAGCCTCCGGAAACGTGCAGGACACCTGTCCGCACGAGCGCGAACAACGCCGCCGGCACGAACGCGACCAGGGCCAGACCAGTGCGGAGAATTTGACGACCGTTCACACCCCGGTAATCGGGTGTCAGTAGGCAAAAGTTGAGCCGCCGGGCAGCTCTCTCAGAGCGCGGCGGCGCGCACATCACGCGGCAGGCCTGCCCGCGCGTAGTCGGAGCTGCCCGTTCCCAGCAGCTCCGCGTGCTCCCGCAAGCATCGCCCCATAGGCGGCGCTTGCCAGCAGTGAGCCGGTCGAGACGCGGCGCACCCCGAGCTCCCCGAGTTCCGCCACGCTCGGCCCGTCGGGCAGCGCGAGCACGTTCACGGGGGCGTCGACGGCGGCCACAACCGCGGCGATGTCGGCCGGGTCGGTCAGTCCGGGCGCATACAGCACATCGGCTCCCGCAGCGCGATAGGCCACGAGCCTCGCGATCGTGTCCGCAAGGTCGCCGGCCCCGTAGAGGTGGTTCTCGGCTCGCGCCGTCAGCACCATCGCATCGCCCTCGTGCGCCGCCTGCGCCGCGGCCGCGACTCGCTCGGCCGCCCGGCCGACCTCGTCGATCCGACCCGTCGCGGGGTCGTAGTCCTCGATCGAGCAGCCCGCCGCGCCGGCCTCGCCCAGGAGGCGCACGGTCTCGGCGACCCCGGCGAGGTCGTCGGCGAAGCAGCGCTCGCTGTCCACCGACAGCGGCAGGTCGGTCGCCGCCGAGAGCCAGGCGACGTGCGCGACCAACTCGTCGCGGGTGACCTGCTGGTCGTTCTTGCCGAGCGTCCAGGCAAGTCCCGCGCTGGTGGTCGCAAGCGCCTGGAACCCGCTCCACTGCAGCAGCCGGGCCGAGCCGGCATCCCACGGGTTCGGCATGACGAAGATCCCGTCATCTGCGTGCAGCTGCCGGAACCGCGCCCGGCGATCGGCGATCGGCATCGAACCACTCTATCGGCTACGTTTTTTCAATGGAGGTTCGTCACCTCGCGGATGTGGAGCAGGCGCTCGCCGAGGTCAGCGAGCCGCTCCGTGGGGCCGGCGCCGAGGGGGAGTTGTCGTTCGGGATTTTGCGCCGGCTGACCGGCGAGCCCGATGCCTACGGAGACGAGGTGACGATTCTGATCGGGATGCGGTCGGGGCGCCCGGCCGCACTGGTGACGATGACCGGCCCGCACCCGGCGCTGATCGTCGGGTTCGCGGACGTCGCCGAGGTCGGGTTCGCCGATCTGGTCGGCGCGATGCGCGACACGGGTCGGCGGCCGCTCGGGGTGAACGGCGCCCGCCGCTGGAGCGAGCCCTTCGTCGAGGCGTGGCGCGACCTCGCCGGGGCGACGCCCGCGGTGTACCGGGACATGCACGCATTCGAGCTGCGCACGGTGCGGCCGCCGCGGCCGTCGGCTGGGCGTTTCCGGCCCGCCGCGGCGCCCGAGATCGATGCGCTTGCCGCCTGGTTCGTCGCGTTCGGCGCCGACATCCGCGAGCGGATCACCGCCGACGACGCCGCGCGCCGGGTGGCGCTGTTGATCTCGGACGGCGATCTGGTCGTTTGGGAGGCCGACGGCCGGCCGGTGTCGATGGCCGCGGTGAGCCGCCGCACACCCTGGTCGTCGTCGGTCGGGTTCGTCTACACGCCCCCGGAACTCCGCGGCCGGGGCTATGCGAGCGCCGTCACCGCGGCGCTGTCGCAGAGGGAGCTCGACGCCGGCCAGGGCTGGTGCTCGCTCTTCACCGACCAGGCCAACGTGACATCCAACCACATCTACGCAGACATCGGGTACGAGCCGAAGTGCGAATTCCGCCACTTCACCCTGAGCTGGTAACCGGGAGCTTTGCGTCCATGAATACTCGGGGCCGGGCCCCATGTATTCACGGCACGACTACGCTGGAGGCATGCTGCGCCGCGTGCCCCGGGCCGTCCGTGTCGTCGTCGAGCTCGTGGCCGTCACGCTGCTGTGGCGGGTGCTGGGATCGGACTCGTGGCTGGTCGACGTCGGCTTCGCGGTGTGGATCATCGTGGTCGCCGAGGGCATCCAGTGGTTCGACCAGCGGCGCAAGCGTCAGTCCGCCGAACGCTGAGACTGCGCGGGCAGATCCTCCGGCAGGAGCGAGAACATCACGGAGTCGACCCGCCGGCCGCCGATCTCGTCGTACTTGCGCAGGACGCCCTCGCGGCGGTAGCCGCTGCGCACAGCGACTCCCTGCGAGGCCCGGTTCTCGGGCTCGGTCCAGAGCTGGAGGCGGGCGATGCCGCCCGGGCCGAGCGCCCACGCCGAGGCCAGGCGCACCGCCCGCGTCGCCCGACCCCCGCCGCGGCCCTCGGCGGCCAGCCAGTACTCCACGATCGCCCGCGAGCACGCCTCGGGGCGGACGGCGACCTCGCCCAGATACTGGTCGCCGTCCGTATCGCAGATCGCAAACCAGATCTCGGTGCCGTCGCGCCAGTCCCTCCGCACCCGGGCGATGTGCTCCTCGGCGCTGTGGCCGGGCCCGAACCAGCGGATCCACGACGGGTCGCCGAACACCCGCTGGATCGCCGCAAGGTCGCGGTCGGCGACCGGACGCAGGCTGATCACGCCGTCGCTCAGGGGGAGGTCGGGCGGGACGAGCGGCACGGTCAGCCGGTGCGCGCGAAGAACTGCGGCAGGTGCGCGCGGTGAGCCTCGAGCAGTGCGTCCAGGAGCGGCGTGGCGATGTCGTAGCTGCGCACCAGCGGGTTTGCCATCAGCGCCTGCAGGGCCACTCCGCGGTCGCCTGTCACCGCCGCGCTCACGGTCAGCCGCTCGTAGGCCTTCACCTGCTCGACGAGGCCGAGCATCTCCGGCGGCAGCGGCCGCTGCGGCAGGGGTTGCGCTCCGGCCGCGCCGATGCGGCACGGCACCTCGACCACCGCGTCTGCATCGATGTTGGGGATCGCTCCGGCATTGCGCACGTTCACGATCTGCCTGTCGCCGCGGTCGGTCTGCAGCGACTCCACCAGCATCGCCGCCGCCTCGGAGTAGAACGCCCCGCCACGCTGCTCGAGCAGCTTCGGCTTCACGTCCAGGCCGGGGTCGCGGTACATCTCGAGCAGATCCTGCTCGATCTGCATCACCTCACTGGCGCGCGTGGGGTGCTCGCTCTGCTCCTTGACCATCCGTTCGGTGAGATAGAAGTAGCGCAGGTAGTACGACGGGATCGCGCGCACGAGGCGGATCAGGTCGCCCGGTAGGTCGACGTCTTCGCCGAGCTGATCCGCGAACGTCTCGATCAGGCCGGGCAGCCTGTCGACGCCGTCCACATAGACACCGCGCTCCCACGAGAGGTGGTTCAGGCCGACGTGCTCGAGCTCGACCTGGCCGGGCTCGACCCCGAGCCGGTCGGCCAGCTGGCGCTGGAAGCCGATCGGGATGTTGCAGAGCCCGATCGCCCGGTGGCCGGCGTCGATCAGCGCCTGGGCGACCAGTCCGGCCGGGTTGGTGAAGTCGAGCAGCCACGCGCCGTCGGCGCCCAGGCGGGCGGTGTCGCGGGCGATGTCGAGCACCACCGGCACCGTCCGCAGCGCCTTGGCAAACCCGCCGGCGCCGGTCGTCTCCTGGCCGATGCAGCCGAACCGCGCCGGCACGGTCTCGTCCTCGAGCCGGGCTGCGAGGCCGCCGACTCGCAGCTGCACGAGCACGAACGCGGCGCCCTCGACGGCACGCTCGCGATCGGTCGTGCACGAGAACCGGCCGGGGAACCCCCGGCGGCGAAGGATCCTCCCGGCGAGGCCGCCGACCACGTCCAGCCGGCCCTCGTCGATGTCGTGCAGGACGAGCTCGGCGATGCCGAGCCGCTCGGCCCGCAGCGCCAGGCCCTCGATCAGCTCGGGGGTGTAGGTGCTGCCGCCGCCGATCACCGCGATCTTGGGGTTTCCAACCACGGCCGCGCATTGTAATCTATGCGCCGTGCATTCGTTAGGAAACTTTCCTGACATATTCATGGCCGAGATCGCGGGCCAGCCCGCGGCCATCCGCCGGGCGGCCGCCGCCGCCACCGATCAGGCCGGCCGAATCGCCGCATTGCGGGCCGAGCTCAGCCGTCGCCCGCGGGTGGTCCTCACCGGCATGGGCAGCTCCTATGACGCGTGCTACCCCGCCGCCACCCGCCTGGCGGCAAGCGGCGTGCTGGCCACGATGGTCGATGCCGCCGAGCTGCTGCACTTCCGGCTCGACGCCCTCGACACGGCGACGCTGCTCGTGTGCGTGAGCCAGTCGGGCGAGAGCGCCGAGACCGTGCGCCTCGTGCGCGAGCTGCGGGCGCGGGCCGGCGGGCCCGCGGTCGCGGCGGTGACCAACGGGAGCCGAAGCGCGCTGGCGCAGCTTGCGGACGTGAACCTCGACACCCGCGCGGGCGAGGAGCACGGCCCGTCGACGATGACCTTCGCGGCCACGCTGGTGATGATGTCGGCCCTCGCGGCCGGGCTGGCCGGGCGCGACTCGACCGTCGCCTCCGATGCCGAGACCGCCGCGGCCGGTGCCGAACGGCTGCTGCAGGATCCCGACGGCGATGCCCGGACGCTCGCGGCGTGGCTCGGCGAGCGACCGGTGCTCACGCTGCTCGGCCGGGGCGAGTCGCGCGCGGCCGCCGAGATGGGCGCGCTCACGCTGAAGGAGGCCGCCCGCTTCCCGGCCGAGTCGCTGCAGGCCGCGCAGTTCCGGCACGGCCCGCTCGAGCTGGCCGGGCCCGAGCTGGCGGTGGTGGTGCACGCCTCGGAGCGTGCCACCCGTGACCTCGACCTGGGCCTCGCCGCGGAGCTCGTCGCGGCCGGATCGGCCGTGCTCGTGACGGGCCCCGACGGCGCCGCTCCCGACGGGGCGATGGGCATCGCCACCGGGGAGATCACCGGCGGGCTCGCCTCGGCCGTCGAGATCGTGCCCGTCCAACTGCTCTCGTGGGCGCTTGCGCGCAGCCGCGGGCTCGCGCCAGGCATCTATACCATCGCCTCCAAGGTGACCAGTCATGAGTAGCCCCAGGATCGCGCTCACCTTCGACACCGAGCACTGGAGCCATCCCTCGACGCCGGACGTGCAGGACCGCATCCTCGACGTGCTCGCCGCGGCCGGCGTGCGGGCGACGTTCTTCGTGCAGGGCCGCTGGGCGACCGCGTACCCGGAGTGCGCCCGGCGGATCGCGGCCGCCGGCCACCTGGTCGGCAACCACTCGCACCACCATGCCCCGATGGACACCCTCACCGACGCGGGCATCGAGAGCGATGTTCTCAAGGCCCAGGAGGCGATCGTGGCGGTCACGGGCGCGGATCCCCGGCCCTGGTTTCGCTGCCCGTTCGGGTACGGGCACGCCGACCCGCGCGTCCTTGCGGCCCTCGATCGGGCCGGCTATCGCAACATCCACTGGGACGTGGAGCCCGACGACTGGCAGCCGGAGCGGACGCCGGCCGATCTCGAGCGGCTGGTGATCGACGGCGCCCTGCAGCACGGCGACGGCGCCGTCGTGCTCCTCCACAGCTGGCCGCCGGCGACGATCGCCGCCCTGCCCGCGATTCTGTCCGGCCTGGCGGATGCCGGCGCCCGCATGGTCGGGCTGGACGAGGTCGCGGCGTGAGCGGCCTGCGCACCGTGGTCGCGGTCGACGGCGGCAACTCGAAGACCGACGTCGCCATCCTCGACGAGACCGGCCGGGTGCTCGGCACCCACCGCGGGCCCGGGGCGTCATTCTCGCCGAAGGCGCACGATCGCTCGGTCGCCAACCTCGACCGGACGGTGCGCGAGGCGGCGCGCCTGGCCGGGATCGGCTCCGAGCCCGTGGCCGACATCGGCATCTTCTGCCTTGCCGGCGCCGACCTGCCGGCCGACGACCGCCGCATCCTGCGGTCGGTGAAGGGACTGGGCCTGGCGTCCGAGCCGCTCCTGCGCAACGACACCTTCGCGGTCATGCGCGCGGGCGCATCCCGCGGCTGGGGCGTGGCGGTTGTCTGCGGGGCCGGCTTCAACTGCACAGGCGTCGGCCCGGACGGCCGCGAGGTGCGCTTCCCCGCCCTCGGGCCGATCTCGGGCGACTTCGCCGGGGGCGACGCGATCGGCGTCGAGGCTGTGGGAGCGAGCGTGCGGGCGCGCGACGGCCGTGGGCCGCGCACCGAGCTCGAGCGGGCCGTGCCGGCATATTTCGGCATGCGCACGCCGCGTCAGGTGATGGAGGCGCTGCACACGGGCAGGCTCGCCGAGTCGCGCATGGTCGAGCTCGCGCCGGTGGTGTTCGCGGCCGCAAACGCGGGCGACCCGGTTGCGCGTGGGATCGTCGAGCGCCAGGCCGAGGAGGTGGCCGTGCTGGTGTGCACGACCCTGCGGCGGCTGCGCCTGCGAAGCACGGACGCCGACGTGGTGCTCGGCGGGGGGGTCGCGCGGGCCCGCAACGCGATCTTCATGCAGCGGCTGAGCCGAGCGGGTGGGCGCGTGCGCTCCGCTCGCCCGCATCGCGGTGGTCGACGAGCCGCCCGTCGTCGGCGCGGCCCTGCTCGGGCTCGACCGGCTGGCGGTCGCCGACGGCGCCGACGCTCGCGTGCGGGGCCAGCTGATCGCATCCAGATTCGAGCGTAACGGCGCGGTACCCTGAGGAGGAGCCATGGCGCGGATCGTTCTCCAAGACGTCACCAAGCGGTTCGGCAAGGACGTGATCGCCGTCGACACGGTGTCGATGGAGATCCCCGACGGCGAGTTCATGGTGCTGGTGGGGCCGTCGGGGTGCGGCAAGACGACGCTGCTTCGGATCATCGCCGGGCTCGAGGACGTCACCGACGGCGAGGTCGTGATCGGCGACCGGATCGTGACCGATCTGGCGCCGAAGGACAGAGACGTCGCGATGGTGTTCCAGAACTACGCGCTGTACCCGCACATGACGGTCGCCCAGAACATCGCGATCGGCCTCAAGATCCGCAAGCGCCCCAAGGCCGAGGTCGAGAGCAAGGTGGCCGACGCCGCCGCGATCCTCGGCCTCGAGCCGCTGCTCGGCCGCAAGCCGGGCGAGCTCTCGGGTGGCCAGCGCCAGCGGGTCGCGATGGGGCGGGCGATGGTGCGCGAGCCGCAGGCGTTCCTGATGGACGAGCCGCTGTCGAACCTCGACGCCAAGCTGCGAGTGCAGATGCGCGCCGAGCTCGCCCGCCTACGCGACCGGCTGCGCACAACCACCGTCTACGTCACGCACGACCAGGTCGAGGCGATGACCCTGGGCGACCGCGTGGCGGTGATGAAGGACGGGGTCGTGCAGCAGCTCGACACCCCGCACAACCTGTATGCGCACCCGGCCAACCTGTTCGTGGCCGCCTTCATCGGCTCGCCGTCGATGAACCTCTTCGAGGCCGTGGTCGACTCCGGCCATGTCGTGTTCGGCGGCCACAGAGTCGCGCTGCCCGCAGGTCGCCTGGGCGGCCGCCAGGGGCCGGTGGTCGTCGGGATCCGGCCGTCGGACTTCGAGGATGCCGAGGTGTGGCGCGACGAGTCGCGCGCGGTGCTCGAGGTGACGGTTGACGTCGTCGAGGAGCTGGGCGCCGATTCCAACGTGATCTTCGGCCTGGATGCGCGGCCCGCGGTCGATCCGGCCGGCGGCAGGACGCCGCAGGAGGAGGGCGGGGAGGAGGCACCGGCGCCGCTTGTGGCCGGCGCCGGCGGGACGGTCTGCACCGCCTGCGTCGACGCCCGTACCAGGGCGCGACCGGGCGAGAAGGTGAGGCTCTCGGTCGACCCGACCCGCCTGCACTTCTTTGAAAGTGAGTCCGGGCGGGTACTGGCGCCCACAACGCCGCTCGCAGCGGCAGCTTCGTAAGCGTTCCAAGGAGGGGCTCGTGACGACTCTCGAAAACCGGCCGAACACCGCGCTGCTCGTCGTCGACGTGCAGAAGAACGTCGTCGAAGGGGCGCCCGAGCGCGACACGGTCGTCGCGAACGTCGGCAGCCTCGTCGAGAAAGCGCGGAAGGAACAGGTGCCCGTTGTCTGGGTGCAGCACTCGAGCGAGCAACTCGCCACCGGCAGCGACGGCTGGCGGATCGTCCCGGAGCTGAGCCCGGACGACGCGGAGCCACACGTCGAGAAGCGCTACGGCGACGCCTTCGAGGACACCACTCTCGAGACCGTGCTGTCAGGGCCTTGGGGTTGGGCGGGTCGTCGTCGTCGGCGCACAGACCGATGCGTGCATCCGCTCGACGCTCCACGGCGCGTTCGCCAGGGGGTACGACACGACCCTTGTGAGCGACGCCCACACGACCGAGGACCTGACGGAATGGGGAGCGCCGCCGCCGGACCAGGTCATCGCGCACACCAATCTGTACTGGGGCTACCAGACGGCACCGGGCCGGACGGCGGGGGCCGTCGCGACCAAGGACGTCGACTTCGGGCGGAGTCGGGCTAGAGCTAGCCCTTCACGCCGGTGAGCGTGATCCCCTCGATGAACACCCGCTGGGCGAGGAAGAACAGGATGATCACCGGCAGCATGAAGAGCAGCGCCGCCGCCATCGTCAGGTTCCAGTCGACGTGGTGCAGGCTGCGGAACGACGCCAGTGCGACCGACAGCGTCTGCGAGCTGGGGTTGCCCGCCAGGTACACCAGCGGCCCGTAGAAGTCGTTCCACGAGTAGATGAAGTTGAACAGGGCGATCGCGGCGATCGCCGGTTTCGAGAGCGGGATCATCACCCGGCGCAGGATCTGCCAGTGGCCGCCGCCGTCGACCCGGATGGCGTCGGTCAGCTCCTTGGGGATGGTCATGAAGAACTGGCGCAGCAGGAAGATCGAGAACGCGTCGCCGAAGAAGTTGGGGATGATGAGCGGCTTGAGCGTGCCGATGAACTGGATGCCGGTCCAGTCGTGATACTGCTTCGAGAACAGGATGTAAAGCGGCACCGACGTCACCTGCGGCGGCAGCATCAGCGACGAGAGCACGAGCAGCAGCACGACGTTTCGGCCCGCGCCACTCGATGCGCGAGAAGCCGTAGGCCACGGGCACCGATGACACCACCACGCCCACCGTGGCGAGGCCGGCGTAGACGAACGAGTTCCAGGTGTAGCGCGGCAGGTCGATGCTGTTGAAGACGTTCTTGAAGTTCGACCACACGAACGGGTGCGGGATGAGACTGGCCGAGAGCGCCTGGCGGTCGGTCATGAGCGCGGTCAGGAGCATGAACAGCACCGGCAGGGCGAACGCCAGGGAGACTGCGATCAGCACCGCGTGGTTGGCGATCGCAAGGAGCACCCGCCGCCGCCGCACCGCGGGCGGGAGTTGCCGTTCGTGAACGACCGCGGACGGCTATGACAACCCTCCCCGGTAGTGCACCCAGCGCTTTGCCGTGACGAACAGCACCGCCGTGGTCGCCATCGTCACCAGGAACAGCACCCAGGCCAGGGCGGACGCGTAGCCCATGTGGAAGTACGTGAACGCCTGCTCGTACACCCACACGCCGTAGAACAGAAGCGAGCCCTGCGGGTCGCCCGGGGACTGGCCGGCCGTGGTCGATGACACGAACGCCTGGTCGAAGTACTGGAAGCCGTTGATGATCCCGATCACGAGCGTGAAGAAGATCACCGGCGTGAGCATCGGCAGGGTGACGTGGCGGAACCGCTGCCAGGCGTTGGCGCCCTCGATGGCGATCGCCTCGTACAGGTCGCGGGGGACGTCCAGCAGGCCCGCCAGGTAGATCACGATCGCATCGCCGATGCCCCAGAGGCCGAGCACGACGAGCGCCGGCTTCGCCCACGCCGGGTCGTAGAACCAGAGCGGCGCGCCGATCCCGGGGATCTTCGCGAGCAGTTGATCGACCGGCCCCGTCGAGGGGTTGAGGAGATACACGAACACGAGCGCGCTGCCCACCGTCGGAGCCAGGGATGGCATGAAGAAGAGCGTCCGGTAGACATTGACCCCGCGCTTGGGACGCGTCAGGAGCATCGCCGTCAGCATCGCCACGACCACGCGCAGCGGCACCGTGATGGCGATGATCCAGATCGTGTTTCGCACCGACTGCCAGAAGTACGGGTCGGCCTCGTGCCTGCCGCCGATCGTGCCCACCCCGAACATGAAGCGATAGTTGTCGAGGCCGATGAAGCGCGGGCTCGTGAGCAGGTCATAGGACGTGAACGAGTAGTACAGGCTGAGCAGCATCGGCCATGCGGTGAACAGCACGAAGCCGATGATCCACGGCGAGAGGAACAGCACGACGTAGCCGTACCGGCCGGCGGTCAGGCGCCGCCGCGCACGCCGGCGCTCGGCCGGCGTGCGCACGGGGAGCGGCGCGGTGGAGGTGATGCCGACCGAGCCGTCTACGGCGTCTGCCCTCCCAGCTGCAGCTGGTTGTCGATGTTCGAGTCGAGCTTCTGCAGCCCGGCCTGCAGGTCGGAGACGTTGCCCGCCTGCCACTGGGCGTCGAAGTTGTCAGCGAGCTGCGCATACCCCGCTCCCGACGCGGTGAGCGGTGGGTAGAACGACGACTTGGGGTTGTTCCAGATGTCGATGAACGTCTTGAACTGCGGTCCCAGGCGGAGGTTCGGCGAGGTACCCGACGCCGTGGTGGTGGGCACGTTCCCGGCCGAGTTGGCCAGCGTCACCAGGTAGTTGGTGTCGGTTGACAGGTACTTCACCAGGTCCCACGCCTCCTGCGGATGCTTGGTGCCCTGAGGGATGCCGACGATGGTGCCGCCGACGCGGCCGGAGCCGTACAGCTGCGGCTGGTTGTCGGCCACCGGGAACGGGGCGGTGCCGTAGTCGAGGGAGGGGTGGTCGCGCTTGATGAACGCGGTCCGCCACTCGCCGTCGAACACCATCGCCACCTTGCCCGTTTCGAATGCGTTGGTCGCGTTGAACTCGGAGTTGGTGTACGTCGCGAAGAACTTCTCGAGATTCGAGTAGCCGTACCAGTCGACGAGCTGCTTCTGCCACTCGAACGCGGCTGTCCAGCCGGGCTCGTTCGCCAGCTGCGCCTTCCCGCTCTTGTCGAACCAGGTCGCGCCGAAGGCGTTTCCGAGGTCGGCGATGTCGAGTTCCTCCCACTGGTTGAGGGGGACGAAGCCGGCCACCTTGATCGTGCCGTCGGGGTTGCGGACGGTCAGCTTCTTTGCGTCGGCGGCGAGTTCGGTCATCGTCTTCGGTGGAGACGTGATGTCGGCCTTCGCGAACATCTTCTTGTTGTAGTAGAAGCCGTAGGCATCTGTCAGCGAGGGCAGCGCGCACTGCTTCCCGCCGAAGCTGGTGTAGCTCAGGGTCGCCGGCGCGAACTGGCTGATCGACATGTGGTCCTTCTGCATGAACGGGGTCAGGTTCTCCCAGAGCCCGCTCGAGCAGTACTGGCCCGCGTACGCGGGCGTGAACCCGATCGCGACATCAGGTGCGTTCCCGCCCTTGATGGCCGCGATCAGGTTTGGGTCGAACGTGTCATTCGCGGGATTGGGCTGGAGGGCGAGGTTGAGGTGGATCCACGGATACTGCTTGGAGAACCCCGCGAGGGCATCTGCAAACGGCTTTGCCTCCTCGGCGGCAAACTGGTGCCAGACGGTGAGTGTCACGGGCGTGTGCGAGCCGGAGCTCCCTCCGGCGCTCGACCCACTCGACCCGCTCCCGCCGCAGGCCGCGGCCAGCGCGAGCACCAGCGCCGCAGCGGCTCCGAACACTTGAGGACGTCCTGTCATCCCACACCCTCCCTCGGTTGTGTGTCGCGAACGCGGTCGAACAACGTCTCCTGCGCCGCCGCAAGCGCAGTCGCAACGGCGCCGTGCAGGACGACCTCGTCGCCCAGCGCCGATACCGCCAATCGCGGCCGAAACGGCGAGAGCCGGTGAAGCTCCCGCTCGATCGGCGCGCACAGCAGATCGCCCCCATTGCCCGCGATACCGCCGCCCAGGATCACCAGAGCAGGATCGAGCACCGGCACCACCGCGGCGATCGCAAGCGCGATCCGGACCGCGATCAGGCCGACCACCTCGGCCGCGGCGGGATCGCCCCGGCGCGCGGCCGCGAACACGTTCTTGGCCGAGGGCGATTTCATTCCGTGCTCGCGCGCAATCCGGGTGACGGCGGCGGCGGCAGCCGTCTCCTCCAGCTGACCGCGGCGGCGGTAGGCGGGGTCATGCGGGTCGCCCGGCCCGACGGGCAGGTAGGCGATCTCGCCGGCCGCACCGGCCGCGCCGCGGTAGAGGTGGCCGTCCACGATGATGCCGAGCCCGATCCCGGTGCCGACCCATAGGAATACGAAGTTCGAGACGTCCTGGCCCACCCCGCGGGCGTGCTCGCCGAGCGCCGCCAAGTTGACGTCGTTCTCGAAGCTCACGTTTCCTCCGAGCTCTGCCCGGATCGCCTCGACCAGCCCTGGCTTGCCGCCGGGCAGGTTGGGGCTGAGCGCGAGCCTGGTGCCCGACGGGTCGAGCACGCCGGGCAGGCCGACCGTGGCGTGCGTGATGCGCGACCAGTCGAGCCCGCGCTCGCCCGCCAAGCTGTCGGCGAGGCTGCGGATCTGGGCGACGGTTGCCGCGGCGCTGCGGTGCGTGCGCTCATCGCGGCGGGCACGGACGGTCCCGCTGATGTCGGCCAGCGCGGCCCGGACCCAGTGGCTGCCGACGTCGATGCCGACCACCCAGCCCGATTCGGGATTCAGCTCGTAGACCACCGCGCCCGGGCCCTTGGGGCCACGCGAACGGCCGGCCTGGTGCACCAGGCCGGCGTCCTCGAGCCCGAGGAGTGCCTGGGACACCGTGGGTTTCGACAGCCCGCTGCGGCGGGCGGCCTCGGCCCGCGACATCGCGCCCTCGCGGCGGATCAGCTCCAGCAGGCTGCGCTCGTTGATCGCGCGCAGGAGGCTGGGCGTCCCGGCGGCGAACTGGGGTGCAGCTCTCATCGCATCGCCCCTCATCCGCTGCAGTAAGGAAACTTTCCTGACAATACGGGGAAGAGGATAGGCCCGCGGCGGCCGCAAAGTCAAGGGTCGGCGCGGCCGTGGCTCAGGCGGCGACGCTGAAGCGGTGCTTGCCCTCGCCCTTGGCGGTCAGCAGAGCGATGTCGGCCGCGCGGATCAGGGCGTCCGCCGTGCGACCGTGCAGCGGGTGCGTCGCGACGCCGACCGAGACCGCGATGCCCTCGCGTGCGAATCCGGCGAGGAGACGGGCCGAGAGTGTCGCCGCGGCGGCGGCGGACGTGTTCCGGGTGGCGAGCGCCAGCTCGTCGCCGCCCAGGCGGCCCGCCGTGTCGGCGTCGCGGGCGTGCCGGCGTAGCAGCCGGGCCGCCGTCCGCAGGACGCGGTCGCCGTGGGCGTGTCCGTTGCGGTCGTTCAGCTGCTTGAAGTCGTCGATGTCGATCACGAGGATGCTGACCGGCTCTCCCAGCCGGTTCGAAGCGCGCAACGCCGCCGCCAGCCGGCGGCGGAACGTGCGTGTGTTGGCAAGCCCGGTGAGCGCATCCTGGTCGGCCAGCCGGCGCACCCGCTCGTAGAGCTGCGCCTGGCGGAGCGAGCCCGCACCCGTCGCGGCAAGCGCCTCGCAGAAACGGATCTCGTCACCGGAGAACGGCGCTGCATGCACCGGATCGACGATCTCGACCACTCCGAGGATACGCCCGTTCGCGATCAGCGGCACCTGGAGCACCGTGTGCCAGCCCCACCTGCGCATGTACTCGCGCTGTCCCTGCGAGACGGCCGGATCGTCGACCAGCGACTGGGCATGGCTGGTCTCACCCGCCAGGAGCGCCGCGAGCTCGGGCAGGGCGGCGACGCTGTGGACGCCGGGCGGAGGCAGCGGCACCCGCCGGTTCGTCCACGGCCTGAACTCGAGCACGTCACGAATGACGCCCCGGCGCGGGTCCCAGACCGCGATCGAGACCTCGCCCACGCGCGGCATGGCCTGGCCCACTCCCCGGCCGACCTCGACGAGCACATCGTCGACGCTGCCCGACGCGGTCAGGCGGGCGGTGACGGCGTAGAGCGCAGCGAGACGCTGCGAGAGCCGAACGTCCTCACGCAGGGAGCGGTCAGCACCATCGCCATCCTCGATGTTCACACCTATGAGATCGGCAATCCCCGGGCGCGATTGAGCGCGGCAGCGGGGGGAGAACCGCGGAGTGCCTACTTGCGCGCGTCCACCGCGCGGCGCAGCTCTTCCTTGTTCATTCCCGACCGGCCCGGGATGTTGCGCTGACGGGCCTCGTTGTAGAGCTGCTCCTTCGTGCGCCCGCGGGGGGCCGAGCGATGTGCGCGGACTCCGCCCCGGTGCGACGACGAAACGTCCTCCACCGAGCTGCGAGAGGCCGTCTTCGACTGGCCGCGCTGTGCCCGCTCCTTGTTGACCGTCCGGGCGGCGATCTCCTTCGCCCGGGCCATCGACTTGCCGGAGTCGCGCTCGCTGTCCTTGATGTGCTCGTACTTGCGCTCCTGCTTGGGTGTCCATGTGTCTGGCATGGACCGTCCGTACCCCCGCCGTCGCATGCCGTAAACCCCGGCCCGCGTGTATCGTGACAAGATGGTCGCAGGCGAAGAGTCCGTACGGCAGGCGGCCATCTTCGACGCGGTGATCGATGCCGTCATCACGGCCGATGGGGACGGCCGGATCGTCGCCGCCAACCGCGCGGCCGAGGAGATGTTCGGCCACCGGCGAGAGGACATGGCCGGCGAGCTGATCGCCGATGTGCTCGTCCCGCCCGAGTTCCAGGAGCGGCACAGGGCGGCCTTGCGCCGGTATGTCGAGACGGGTGAGTCGACGATCCTGGGCCGGCGCATCCGGGTCGAGGCGATGCGCGTCGACGGCAGCGTGTTTCCGGTGGAGCTGACGGTGACGCGCGCCGACGCCGGCTCGTCGATGCAGTTCGTGGCGGTGATCCGGGACATGAGCGAGGAGCGCCGCTCCGAAGAGGCGGGCGAGCGGCTGCTCGAGGCCGCACAGGCCGCCCGCGAATCAGCCGAGACGGCCTGGTGGCGGCTGCGGCTCGTCTCCGACGCGAGCGAGCTCCTGGCCGCGTCGCTCGACTACCCCGGCGCGTTCGAGAAGCTCGCCACGCGCATCGTGGTCGACTTCGCCGATCTGTGCCTGATCGACGTCAGCGACTCGCGGGGGAAGATCTCGCGCGTTGCCGCAGTCCACCACGATCCGCTCAAACAGCCGATCGCCGATCGGCTCCGCACCGAGTTCGGGCCGGTCGCCGGCGGCGCACATCCGGCGGCCAGCGTCGTGGAGTCGGCGACGTCGCGGTTCGCGCCGATCATGAGCGACGAGTTTCTGCGCTCGACGTGCAGGGACGAGGAGCATTTCCGGCTCGTGCGGGAACTCGGTTTCGAGTCGTACATGTGCGTGCCCCTGGTCACCCGCGGACGCATCCTGGGAGCGCTCACGCTGGTCTCGACGCATCCCCGCCGCCGCTACGGCGAGACCGACGTTGCGATTGCTGAGGAGATCGCCCGCCGGGCGTCGGTGCGCATCGACAACGCCCGCCTCTATCAGGAACGTGACCGGATTGCCCACGCACTCCAACAGGGCCTACTGCCCCGGCGGCTGCCCGACGTCCCCATGGTCGACCTGGCGGCCCGGTACTTCCCGGCTGGTGAGACGGTCGAGGCGGGCGGAGACTTCTACGACGCCTACGCCTCGGGGGCGGGCAGCTGGGACGTGGTCATCGGCGATGTGTGCGGGAAGGGGCCCGAGGCGGCCGCGGTGATGGGACTTGCCCGCTCGACGCTGCGGGCGCTGGCACGCTCGCACCGCAGCACCCGACCGGCTGCTGCAGGCGCTCAATGCCGAGTTGCTGGACCAGGTCGAGGAGACCCGCTTCGTGACCGTCGCGTACGCCCGGTTGCAGCCCGACCCGGATGCCGGCTCGATCGAGCTGCGCCTGTGCCTCGGCGGCCATCCGCCCGCCCTTCTCGTCGCGGCGGACGGAGCGGTGACGGCGGTCGGCCACCCCGGCACATTGCTCGGGATGTTCCCCGACGTCAGGTTGCGCGAGGAGCGCCTCGAGCTCCATCCGGGGGAGATCCTGCTTCTGTACACCGACGGGCTCTCCGACGAGAGCGGATCGCTCGCCGCGATGACCGAGCCCGACCTGCGCCGGTTCCTCGCCGACAACCGCGCATTGACCGCCGAGCAGGTTGCACAGCAGCTCGAGGCCGAGGTGCGGTCGCACACCCGGTCCGCGCTTCGGGATGACGTCGCGTTTCTGGTGCTGAGGGTGAGGGACAGGTAGCGGCCGGGCAGGGACGCGTGCACAGCGCGCCGAAGAGCGCTCTGTGACCATTGACGGTGAGACCGCCGACGCGCGCCGCAACCGCCAGCTGACCGAGCTCCTGAACGAGCTGCGGGTGGCGCTGCCCGGCGTGCAGATGCTGTTCGGGTTTCTGCTGGCCGTGCCGTTCAGCCAGCGGTTCTCCCACGTGACGTCAAACCAGCGGGGGCTCTACTACTCCGCGTTCGTCGCTGCCGCGGGGGCGTCGGTGTGCTTCATCGCCCCAACCTCGTTTCACCGGATCGTCTGGCAGCACGGCGACAAGGAGCTGCTCCTGCGGATCTCGAGTGCGCTCGCCATCGTGGGCACGGTGTTCCTGGCCGTCGCCATCGGCAGCGTGATGCTGTTCATCACGAGCTACCTGTATGGAACCTCATACGCGGCCGTGGCGGGCTCGCTGCTCGTGGCCGCGCTCGCGGTGCTGTGGTACCTCGTGCCGCTGGCGGTGAGACTGCGGCTCGTCCACGGAGGTCGATAGGCCCTGTTGCCCGCCGCGACCGGCGTCACGGCGGGCAACACGGCCGTCCTTCAGTGAGCGGCCTTCTGGTTCACGCCGCCGGTGAACAGTCCGCCGGTGGCGATCCTGGTCAGGCGCTCGTCTGCGGCGGTCTCCTCGGACAGGGTGTCCTCGAGGATCGGGACGATCTCGTCCAGGTCGAGCTGCTTGGCGAGCTCCCTGACGGTGCCGTATGCCGCAATCTCGTAGTGCTCGACCCGCTGAGCCGACGCGATCAAGGCGACGTCCCTGGCGACCGGGTCGCCGTCGGCCTGCGCGACCTCCTCGCCCTCGCGGATCAGGCCCTTCATCGCCTCGCACTCCTCGTCCGTGGCGGACAGGTTCGCGAGCTCGTGCACCCGCTCGAGGCGGGCGACGTGCCCCCGGGTCTCGCGGAGGTGCTCCTCGATCGCGTCGATCAGGTCGGGCGTGGAGGCGGCGGTTGCCACCTTGGGCAGAGCCTCGAGCAGCTGGCGTTCAGCCGAGAGCAGGTCTGCGAGCTGCTCGACGAAGACGTCATGCAAGCTTGTGAGCTTCACGGGTGTTCCCCCTGGTTCGCGCCGGCCCTTGGCCCCGCTGGTAGTGCTCGGCGTCATCCGGTTCTTTACCCGCCGGACGGCGGCTCGAAACCGTGCAGGGCGGCCGCGCACTCGAGCAGCAGCGCATGGACGAACGCCTGGGGCAGGTTCCCGCGCAGCTGGCGTTGGGTGATGTCGTACTCCTCGGCGAAGAGCCCGGGTGGCCCACACGCGGCACGGCTGCGCTCGAACCAGCGCGTCGCAGCGACAGGATCGCGCTGCTGGGCCCATGCGAGCGACATCCAGTACCCGCACACGAGGAACGCGCCCTCGGAGTCACCCAGCGGTCGCTCGTCGGGCCGGTACCGGTACGCGTATCCGTCCCGGGTGAGCTCGCGGTCGACGGCGAGGAGCGTCGCCCGCGAACGAGGATCGCCGGCTGCCACGGCACCGCGGAGCGCGGGCAGCACGAGGGCCGCGTCCACGCGCGCGTCGTCCCGTGCGCGCTGCCAGCGGCCCGACCGGTGCACGGCCCGCGCGGCCGTATCCGCGACGATCCGGTCTGCCAGGGCGACCCATCCGGCCGCCTGCTCGCGGGACGGGGAGTGTTCGCTCAGCATCCGCAAGCCTGCGGCGCAGATGAGGCGGCTGTGCGTCCACGTGGCGGGATCGAGCTCCCAGATTCCCGCGTCCTGCTCCTGCCAGCGCTCGGCCACGACGTCAGCCGCGATCTCGCCCGCCCGCCAGGCGTCGGCATCGAGATGGTCGTGGCGGGCCGCTGCGGCGAAGAGGAGCAGGGCCTCGCCGAACGCGTCGAGCTGGAACTGGCTGTTGACCCAGTTGCCCGCGATGTCGCCGCCGCCGGGGTAGCCGGGCACGTCGAGCGAGTGCTCGTCGGGGACATCGCCGCCACGAGTCGTATAGGCCGGCCGGAGGTCGCGGCCGTCGGCGAGCAGGCGGTCACGCACGAAGCTCGACAGCGCTGTCCATCAGCGGGTGAGCACCTGCGGCGGCGACGGCCTGCCCCGCGTAGGCCTGATCGCGGATCCAGACGTAGCGGTAGTCGTAGTTGCGGCCCTCGCGGGCGCGCTCCGGAAGCGAGGTCGTCGCCGCCGCGACCATGCCTCCGCCGCGGCTCGTGAGGCCCGCGAGCACGGCGTAGGCGTGCCGTGCGTCCCGTTGTGCCGCGGTGTTTTCGAGCTCGGGCACGCGCTCTCGCCACGCGGTCTCGGTCGATCGCCAGGCGGCCTCCGGGCGTGGCGGCTCGCCGCCGTCTTCGCCGGTGTCGAGCAGAAGCACGAGGTCGTGCGAGTCGCCCTCGTCGAGCGCGAGCTCGGCGACGAGCGACTCGTCCCCGTCGCGTCCCGCGTGGGGCCGTGCGTCCGCGCCGCCCAGCCACGTGACCGCGACCTTGCCGGTACGGCCGCGCCAGACACCGGCGTCATCCTTCGTCAGGTCGCTCCAGCGGACAGCCGCCGAACTGGGCGCGCGGGTGAAGCTCGACGCGCAGTCGCCCGCTGCCGCGTCTGACCGCGATCTGGCGCAGGATCACGACCGCCCCGGTCTTCGCAGGCAGCGCCAGCGCCTCCCGGCATTCGACGATCCCGTCGTTCGTGACCCAGCGGCTTCGCCAGATGAGCGTGCCGGGCTCGTAGTAGCCGCCCCAGACAAAGCGCTGGACCGGGGTCACGGCGTAGTGTCCGCGCCCGTCCATGAGCGTCGAGAACACGGCCGGGCTGTCCCAGTGCGGGAGGCACAGCCAGGCCAGGTTTCCATGCGGGTCGACCAGCGCCCCCCGCTCGCCGTCGGCCAGGAGCGCGTACTCGCGAAGCGCAAAGGGTGACGGGCGAGCGGGCTCCCCGGGGCTCATCGCGGTCGCCGCAGGAGCGCCGCGGTGAGGCCGGCCGCTCCGATGGCGCCGGCGACCAGTCCGCGGTGCGTGGTCAACCACAGCTGGTGGCTGCGCAGCGCCGCCCTGCGATCGAACATCCCGTGGGTGGCCGCCTCGGCCGGCACAGGCTCGAACAGGTTGTTCGGGCGGTCGGGTGCGACCGGCATGTCCGGCGATCTGCTGCGAGTCATAGCCGGTACGGGCCAGGTACCAGTCGGCGAAGCGCGGGGCGAGCTTGGTGCCGACGATCGCCTTGACCGCGCTTCCGCCGACGGTGATCTCCCGCCTGCGATGGTGCGCTGCCCACACCACCGCCTCGGCCGGGACCTCGGGCTGGAAGATCGGCGCGACCGGTTGGGGGTGGTTCGGGAGCTTGGTGCGGCACCAGTTGAACTGCGGGGTGTTGACGGCCGGGAGCTGCACCATCGAGATCCAGACGCGGCTCTTCGTGTGCAGAAGTTCCGTGCGCACCGAGTCGGTGAACCCGCGCACGGCGAACTTGCCCCCGCAGTAGGCGGACTGCAGCGGGATCGCACGGTATGCAAGCGCGGATCCGACCTGGACGATGGCACCGCGGTCGCGCGGGACCATCCGCCGGAGTGCCGCCATGGTGCCGAACACCGTCCCCAGGTACGTGACCTCGGTCGCGCGCGTGAACTCTTCGGGGCTGATCTCGGTGAAGGGCGCGAAGATCGTCGCCATCGCATCGTTGACCCAGACGTCGATGTGCCCGAACCGCTCCTCGACCGCCGCTGCCGCGGCCTCGACCTGGTCGGCATCGGCGACATCGGCCGGCAGCACGAGGGCGGTGCCGCCGAGCTCCTCGACCTCCCTGGCGGCGGCCTCGAGCCCCTCGCGCCCGCGGGCGAGCAGGCCCACCGCCGCACCCCGCCGGGCGAAGGCGTGGGCGATCGCCCGCCCGACTCCGGCCGATGCGCCCGTGACGACGACGACCTCGCGAGCCGCGGAGGCGGTCATCGGGCACCCGCCTCGCGACGAGCCTGGGCACCGGCGGGCGTGACGCTCGCATCGCCGAGGCGCTCGGCCAGGCGCGCCGCCAGCGCCATGATGGTGAGGGCGGGGTTGGCGCTGCCCTGCGTCGGCATCACGCTCCCGTCGGCGACGAACACGTTCGTGGTGCCCCACACGCGATGGTCGCGATCGACCACGCTGTCCTGCGGGCTCGCGCCCATCCGGCAGCCGCCGACCAGGTGCGCGTAGCGGTCGATGGTCAGCACGTCCTGGGCGCCCGCGGAGTCCCAGATGCCGTGCAGCGTCTGTTTGGCGAACGCGATGCTGGCACGGTCGTTTGGGCACTGCGTGTAGTCGATGCGGGGGATCGGCATCGCCGTTTGCGTCCACCTCGTCTGCCAGCGTGACCCGGTTCTCGGGCAGCGGGAGCAGCTCGCACAGTGCGCCGAGCACGGCCCAGTGGTTGTAGTCGCGCATGTACTCGCGCAGCGCGGCACCGCGATGGCCCTCGGCAGCGACGTGCTCCGCCCAGCCGATGGGAAGCGGGCTGACGGTCTGGATCGAGAAGCCGCGCGCAAAGCCGCGCGCCCGGTCGGTCTCGTAGAACTGCTCCGACGACACCTCCGGCGGCGGGCCCTTGTACATCCGCAGCAGCTCGGGGAATCGCCCCGCCACCTGAGGCGCCCCCTGCACCATCAGGTAGCGGCCGACCTGGTCGTGGTCGTTGCCGAGCCCGTGCGGGAACCGCGTGCTCGTGGAGTGCAGCAGCAGCCGCGGGGTCTCGATGGAGTATCCGCAGACCGCGACGGCGGCAGCCCGCTGGAAGCGCACGCGCCCGTCGTGGACGTACGAGACCCCCGTGCAGCAGCCACGGTCGTCGACCTCGAGGCGGATGGCCATCGCGTCGGCCCGGATCTCGGCGCCGTGCTCGATCGCGTCGGGGACATGGGTGACGAGCGGGCTGGCCTTCGCGTTCACCTTGCAGCCCTGCAGGCAGAATCCGCGGTAGATGCAGTGGGGCCGGTTGCCGAAGACGCCGTTGGTGATCGCCACCGGGCCGACGCGCATCTGGATGCCGTGCTTCAGGGCGCCCGCCCACGCCCGCTCGGCGGCGCCGCACACCGGATGGGGCGCGTGCGGGTAGGTGTGCGGATCGCCCCACGGCCAATCCTGGCCCGCCACCGGCAGCTCGCGTTCGAGGCGCTCGTAGTGCGGCTTCAGATCCGGGTAGGAGATCGGCCAGTCGGCCCCGACGCCGTCCTCCGTCGCGACCGCGAAGTCGGAGGGGTGGAAGCGCGGCGTGTAGCCGGCGTAGTGCACCATCGAGCCGCCGACGCCGTGGCCCGAGTTGTTCTTCCCCATCTCGACCGGGTCGTCTCCGCCGATGATCCGCTTGTCGTTCCAGTAGAGGTGCGCCGATCCCTCCTCGTCGGAGACCCAGTCGGCGTCGGGATCCCAGAACGGCCCTCGCTCGAGCACGACGACGCTCCAGCCGGCGCGGGCGAGCCGCTGGGCGAGGACGCCGCCGCCCGCGCCACAGCCGACGATCACCATGTCCACCTCGTCGTCGTCCCGGTGGCGCTGCATGCGGTCGTACCCGGGCACGCCCCGCCGGTGCGGGTCCAGAAGCCACGCGGAGTCGTTGGCGACCGGGCGGACGGAGCCCTTCAGCAACGTGGCGACGCTCACTCGAGCCCTCGCCGCTTGACGTCGGGGACGGGATCGACGTCGAGCGCCTCCCGTCCCTCCCACGCCTCGTCGAGACCGACGCCCATACGGGCATACCCGCGCGGATACGCCGGCCCTCCGAACCCGATCTCGTTCCATGCCCAGGGATGCGAGTAGAACGCCGAGAGCGCCGCACGCATGACGACGCTCCAGGCGCGCGTGCCGTTCCAGCTCGTCCCATGCCCCGCCCTCCAGCTTTCCGGCGGCGAACCCGTCCAGGACCTCCGACCGCAGGGCGTCCCCTGCGGAGGCGTACGACTCTCCGCCGTCGCGGCGGGCGGCCTCGTCCAGGCCGCGCGCGACGAGGCGCCAGGTGTCGCGGTCATCGGGCATACCGGCGTACTGGAATCCGTCCAGGCGGCCCTGGTAGAGCTTCTCGTCGATGAAGGCGAGCACGGGGATGCGCGGTTCGGAGTCCTGGCCGAGCACGTCGTCGCAGAACGCCGTCAGCGTGGCGGTCTCCGCCTCGGTGAAGAAGCGCCTGTGCGGTACCCGGTCGATCCGGCCGAGCACCACTGTGCGCGTGCGGTCGTCCCAGTGCGCCGCCTGCTCGACGACGTCGAAGTCCGGATAGCGGCCGTGCATCTGCGGGGTGGTCCCGCGCCGCTGGCGGGGCAGCTCGCGGGGATCCGCAGGGTCGCGGCCGGAGCGCAGATTCGGCAGGTGACCCGCCTCGGTGAAGTCGGGGGGCAGGGCTACGACTCCCGCGCCATCAGTGGAGCGAGCATCCCGAAGGCGCCGATCAGAAGCAGCGAGCCCGGCGCCAGGAGCGGCGGGCCCATCACCAGGTTGTACGTGGCGTTGCGCAGGCCGCCGGGCTTGCGATGGATGCCCCGCAGATGCGTGACGACGCCGACCAGTCCGTCGGCCGCGTACAGCGCCGAGACGGCCGGGAGCACGGTTTTGGCCGCGCGCTCCGAGAAGATCGCCGCGATCCCCGCCGCGGTCAGGGGTGGCGTCAGGACGATCGGCGTCCACATCCAGCGGTCGCCGAACGACGCCTTGTAGTGCTCGAGGTAGATCTCGAATGCAAGCGCGGGCGCGCTCACCGCCGCACAGGCGGCGAGCGTCTTCTGCATCCGGCCGGCACGGAGGTTGGCGAGCAGGCGCGACGGAGCCCTGGTCACGGTGCGCATCGGTTCTCCTTGGTGTTAGACGGCATAGGCGGCGGCATCCGCGGTCTTGAGCTCGAGGCCGTGCCCGGGCCGGGACAGGTCGGGCGCGAGCGTCCCGGCCACGGGCTCGGGCACCCCGTCGAACAGCAGGTGCTCGATCCGGACGTGGTCGTGGAAGTACTCCAGGTGGCGCAGCGACGGCGCGGCGCAGCACGGGTGCATGTGGATCGCAGGCCCGCAGTGCGCGGAGAGCTCGAGCGATCTCGCCTGGCAGAGCGCGGCGACGCGCATGAACCCCGTGATGCCCTCGCAGCGGGTGACGTCGGCCTGGAGGCAGTCAACGGCCTCGGCGGCGAGCATCGCCTCGAAGTACGGCAGCATGTAGCCGTACTCGCCGGCGGCGATGTCCATACCAGCGGGTGCGCGGTCGCGGATGAGGCGCAGGCCGGCGAGATCGTCGGACGACACGGGCTCTTCGAACCAGCGCACATCGTGCTCGGAACACCGCGCCGCGAACAGGAGCGCCCGCTTGCGGCTGAGTGCGCCGTTCGCATCGACGTAGAGCTCGGTCTCGGGGCCGATCGCGCTCCGCGCGACCGCGAACCCGCTCGACGTCCCGGTCTGGCGCGCGCCCGACCTTCATCTTCACGCGCGGGATTCCCTGCGCGGCCCAGCTCCCGAGCTGCTCGGCCAGCCGCTCGTCGGAATACGAGGTGAAACCGCCGCTGCCGTAGATCGGAACGGCCGGTCGCACGGCCCCCAGGAGCGTGGCCAGCGGCAGCCCGAGAAGACGGGCCTTCAGATCCCACAGAGCCGTATCGACCGCGCTGATCGCCATCGCGGCGACTCCGGGCCGGCCCATGTTGCGGCAGGCCCGCGCCATCGCGTCCCAGGCCGCGGTCACAGACATCGCGTCGCGGCCGACGACCGCGGCGGCCAGCGTCGACTCCACGACCGTGCCCGAGGCGAGGTTGCCGTAGGTGTAGCCAAGGCCGGCCTCACCGGCGGCATGGGCGTGCACGAGCACCATCGTCGTCGCATCCCACTCCGCGGTGCCGTCGGACTCCGGCTGGTCGGCCGGGATCGTGTAGGCAGAGACGTGCACGGCCTCCACCGGCACATCGACGCCGGCGAAAGGCCGCAGCCCCCCGGAGCGACGGTCGGTCGAGATCATCAGCGTCCGGGGACGAGCTGCTGCGCTTTTTGCCGGATCGCCTGGGTGATCATGCCGCGGCGGCCGGAGTCGCCGTGAGCGACCGCGTGGGCGAAGTTCACCGCCTGCGTGAACGTGATATGCGGTGGCAGCGGCGGCACTTCGGGATCGGTGACGGCGTCGAGCACGACCGGCCGGTCCGACGCGAGCGCCGCCGCCCAGGCGGGGCCGATGTCGTTCGGGTCGTCCACGCGGATCCCGCGCAGCCCGACCGACTCGGCAAACGCCGCATAGTCGAATTCGGGGATCTGCTGGGACGCATCGAACTTGGGGTCGCCCTCCATCGCGCGCTGCTCCCAGGTCACCTGATTCAGGTCGTTGTTGTGCAGGACGAGCACGATCAACCGCTGGTCGCTCCAGCGGTGGCGGTACTTCGCGATCGTGAGCAGCTCGTTCATCCCGTTCATCTGGAAGGCGCCGTCACCGACGAGCGCGATCACCGGGCGGCCCGGGTGGGCGAACTTCGCCGCGACCGCGTACGGGATGCCGGGCCCCATCGTGGCCAGGTTTCCCGAGAGGGTGCCCATCATGCCGGCACGGAGCCTGATGTCGCGGGCATACCAGTTTGCTGACGAGCCGGAGTCGGAGGTGAGGATCGCTCCGTCAGGCAGCTGCTTGCTGAGCTCGAAGAAGACACGCTGAGGATTGATGGGGTCGGCGTCGGCCATGGCGCGCCGCTCCATCAGCTGCCACCAGCGGGCGACCGACTCCTCGATCCCGTCACGCCAGCCGCGGTCGGTTTTGCGAACGAGCAGCGGCGTCAGCGCCCGGAGGGTCGCCCGTGCGTCTCCCACGAGTTGGATCTCCATCGGGTAGCGGATCCCGATCATGCGGCCGTCGAGGTCGATCTGCACCCCCCGCGCCCGCCCCTCCTCGGGCAGGAACTCGGAGTAGGGGAAGCTCGACCCGACCATGAGCAGCGTGTCGCAGTCCGCCATCATGTCCGAGCTCGGCTCGGTGCCCAGCAGGCCGATCGAACCGGTCACGAACGGCAGGTCGTCGGCGATGGCGGCCTTCCCCAGGAGCGCCTTGGCGACGCCCGCACCGAGGATGTCCGCAACCTCGATCACCTCGTCGGCCGCGCCCAGTGCGCCCGCACCGACGAGCATCGCGACCTTCTCGCCCGCGTTGAGGACGTCCGCGGCGGCGCGCAGGTCGTGGTCGGAGGGGGTGACGACCGGGGCGGAGTAGCCGAGCGAGGAGTGGATCGTGCCGTGCGCGTGCGGCGGCACCTCGACGGCATCCATCGAGGCGAGGTCGTTCGGAATGATGATGCACGTGACCGTGCGCTGGTCGCGCGCGATCCGGATCGCGCGGTCGACCAGATGGCGGATCTGCGCCGGCTCGGTGGCCATCTCGACGAACTCGTGTGCCACGTCCTTGTACAGCGAGACGAGGTCGACCTCCTGCTGGTAGCTCCCGCCGAGGGAGCTGCGGGCCTGCTGGCCGACGATTGCGACCACCGGCTGGTGATCGAGCTTGGCGTCGTAGAGGCCGTTCAGCAGATGGATTGCGCCGGGGCCGGACGTGGCCAGGCACACTCCGACTTCGCCGGTGAACTTCGCATGGCCGCAGGCCATGAACGCCGCCATCTCCTCATGCCGAACCTGGATGAACTCGGGATCGTCGTCCGCCCGCCGGAATGCGCCGATGATCGCGTTGATGCCGTCACCCGGGAAGCCGTAGACGCGCTTGACGCCCCAGTCGCGCAGGCGTTGGAGCAGGAAATCGGCGACGTTCTCGGACATCATGGCTCACCTTTCAAGCAGGTCGGAATGCGGGGCAGGCTTCGTGCGCACCGTGCGGCTACCCGCAGCCCGGCGGCGGTAAACGTTGTGCGCCAATCTCGGCTCAACGGTCGGTGAGGAAGCTGATCGCCCCGCTCGTCTCGAGCACCGCATAGCGGATCGAGCCGAGGTCCGCGATGTCGTTCTGGCGCGCCTCCGCGGCCAGCTCGCCGATGCTGATGCGCTCTCGGCGCAGGTTCTTCTCGAGCGGGCGTCCGTTTTCGAGCAGGATGACCGGCTCGCCGTCGAGCACCCGTCCGAATCGCGGCAGCCGGTAGGCGATATAGGCCGTGAAGATCGACAGGAGCGTCATCGTCACGATCACGATGGCCGCGCCGGTTACCGAGTAGTCGTTCTGCGTGATGCCCTGTTGCACCAGGTCGCCCAGCACGATCAGGAGCACGAGGTCGTACGGCTCCATCTTGCTGAGCTCCCGGCGGTTGACGACCCTGACCAGCAGGAGGATCAACAGGAACATCACGAATGCGCGGCCGACGAGATCCATGGCTCAGGGGAACACCGTCACGCTCGGGGTGAGCTGGACGAGCCGCCTGCGACCGTCGTCGAGCTGGATCGGCTCCGCGCGGTCCCACGCCACGTTGGTCGGATTCACCGACCACTCGAGCCAGACCGTCATGTGGGCGCCCGCAGCCAGCGGCGGGTACGAGAAGGTGACCGCCTTGCCGCGTGAGGCCTGGTTTGCGGCGGGCGGCTGGTACGAGTTGAGCGTCATCCCGTCAAACCAGCCGCCCCCCAGCACGAGGGTCGGCTTCGCGATCGCTCGCAGCGCCCGCACGTCGACCCGGGTCTGGAAGATCAGTCCGCCCCGCAGCCGCGACGGGGTCGAGACGTCCATCCGGGCCGTCTGGCCGGCGGCGCTCGAGGTGGACGGTTGCTGGCCGAAGCCGTTCAGCGCCGCCAGGATCACGAAGGCTGCGAGGATCGCGATCACCATCCGAATCGCCACGGGCCCCCACCGCCGACCGGTCAGGTCACGGTGGCGCGCGAGCTCGAGCTCGGCCAACGGCTCATCATCCGGCGTGGCCACAGTTCACTCGTCGCCGGGCTCGGGCCCGAACCGGAGCGCCGCGGTGTCGTCGCCACGGCCCTGCCCGCGATCCGGGCGCGGCTTCGGTCTGGCCGTGTCCCCGTCCCGCCGCGCCGGTTCACCCGGCGGCGCCGAATAGCGCGACTCGTTGCTGTCGTCATCCGGCGCGCCGGGATAGTCCTCGCCGTGCGATCGCCGATCGCGGCTGGGTCCACCGTTCTCGTTCATCGCTTGCGAGATACCCGCCGGCGGTGGCGGTCTAACCCTCGACCGTCGTGCCGACCGACGCGGTCACCACGAGCAGCGTCGCCACGACCTCCGTTGCCCGCACGCTCTGGCCCAGTGCGGCGACGCCGACAACGGTCGCAATCGCCGGCTCGAGGCTCGCGAGCACGCCGTAGGCCCGCGCCGTGAGCCGGCGCAGGGCCGCCATCTCGAGCCCGAACGGCAGGGCGGCCGAGAGGATCCCGAGGGCGACGATCGTGAGCCCGCTCCCGGCGGTCACCGACCCGATCCGCCCGAGGCCCTCGGGTGCGAGCAGGATGGACGACACGAACATGCCGGCGGCGAGGCCCTGGCTGCCCTGCCACGAACGGCCGACGCGCTGGGCGGTGAAGATGTAACACGCCCAGGCCGTGCCGGCCAGAAGGGCGAAGAGGAGCCCGGCGGCGTTGATGCCCGCACTGGTCGGGGTGCCGGCGAAGAGGGCGATCCCTGCGGCGGCGAGCAGCGCCCAGATCACGTCGCGCAGCCGGCGCGACTGGAGCAGCGCGACCGACAGCGGGCCGACGAACTCGACCGTCACGGCGACGCCCAGCGGGATGCGCTTGATCGCCTCGTAGAACACGACGTTCATCAGCGCCAGCTCCACGCCGAAGGCGACCAGCCACAGGAGCTCGGCCCGGGGGCGGCGCAGGCTGGGGCGCGCGATGGCGAGCAGCAGCAGTCCGCCGACGAGGTTTCGCAGGAACGCCGTCGCCGGGATGCCGACCCGCGCGAAGAGGCCGGTGGCAACCGCCGCGCCGAGCTGGAACGAGAGCATCGCCGCGACCATGAGCAGCGGGGCCGGCACGCCGCTGCCGAGCTGGGCAATCCGGTTCGGAGCGGCTGGGGTTTCCGAGATCACGCCCGTACCGTAGGCCGACCGGGGTCAGCCTGATTACACCCTATTGCGACTCGGTTGCAGTATCGAGAGCCTCGCTCTAGGGTGAATGCCGATGGGGGAGGGACGCTCGATACGGGGCGCGCTCAGCGCAGGCCAGTGGCGAAGCATCGCCGCAATGGCGGCCGTCGTCGGCGGGCTCCACGCCGCCGGCTTCTTTCTGCTGATCGCGCTCGTCGCCCCCGGCCACTACCGCATGGGCACCGCCGGCGCGTTCACGATCGGGGTGGGGCTGACCGCCTACACGCTGGGCATGCGCCACGCGTTCGACGCCGATCACATCTCGGCGATCGACAACACCACCCGGAAGCTCATGGCCGACGGGAAGCGTCCGATGAGCGTCGGCTTCTTCTTCTCGCTCGGCCACTCGACGATCGTCTTCCTGCTGTCGTTCCTGTTTGCGATCGGCGTGCGCGCGCTGAACGGCCAGGTCTCGAACGACGGGTCCCGGCTGCACAGCGTCACCGGGCTGATCGGGACGGGCGTCTCGGGCACCTTCCTGTACCTCATCGCGGTCCTGAACGTGATGATCTTGCTCGCGATACTCCGGGTGTTCCGGGACATGCGCAGGGGCCGCTTCGACGAGGCCGAGCTCGAGCACCAGCTGAACACGCGCGGGCTCATGAACCGCTTCTACGGCCGGTTCACGCGGATGGTCAACCGGCCCTGGCAGATGTACCCGATCGGTCTCCTCTTCGGACTCGGGTTCGACACGGCGACCGAGGTCGCGCTGCTCTTCCTGGCGGCGGGCGCGGCGGGCGCGGGGCTGCCGTTCTACGCCATCCTGTGTCTGCCGATCCTGTTCGCCGCCGGCATGTCGCTGCTCGACACCATCGACGGCGCGTTCATGACGTTCGCCTACGGCTGGGCGTTCTCGCGGCCCGTGCGGAAGGTGTACTACAACATCACCGTCACCGGCCTGACGGTGCTGGTCGCGCTCTTCATCGGGACGGTCGAGTTGGCCGGCGTCGTTGCGCAACACCTCAACGCGAGCGGGTCGTTCTGGGTGTGGGTCGAGAACGTGAACATGAACACGCTCGGGTTCGTGATCGTGGGGATGTTCGTGGCGACCTGGGCCGTGTCGCTCGTGGTCTGGCGCTTCGGGCGCATCGAGGAGCGCTGGAGCGCCCAGCTCAAGACGCGGGTGTAGGCTCTTTCGCGGACCATGACCGAGGCCCCTCGCGTCCGGCCGCTCCCGTTCACCGACCTCGACGAGGCCATCACGGCGCTGCGCCGGCGCGGCCTGCGGCTCTCGACGCCGCGGCGGCTGGTGCTCGAGGCGCTCTTCGAGGCCGAAGGCCCGGTCTCGGCAGAGCACCTCTCGACACGCCTCGGCCTCGACGCCGCGTCGGTCTACCGCAACCTCGAGACACTCGAGGCCCACGGGGTCGTCAAGCACGTCCACCTCGGCCACGGGCCGGGGCTGCACGCCCTGGTCGGCCCGGGCGAGCGCGAGTACCTCTACTGCGATCGCTGCGGCGCCGCGCGGTCGCTGCCGCCGGAGGCGCTCGATGCGGTGCGCGACCAGATCCGGCAGCTGCACGGCTTCGAGGCCCGCTTCACCCACTTCCCGATCGTGGGATTGTGTGAGCGCTGTGCGGCCGACGCGGGGGCGGGCTAGAGGCTTCACGTGAAGAGGCACCTGATCCCCGACCTGCGCACTCTCAGTACCTACCGGAAAGGCGAGGAGCAGCTGTAACAGTCGCGAGGCTCGGGACGAGCGCCCGCCTCCCGGGCGAGCGGGTCCGACGTTGGCGGTAGGCGCACGTTGGCGCACAGCTGCGCGCCGGCCGCGAATGTGAGAGCATGCGGGATCGTGTCGCGGGCGACGACATTGACGACGTGGTTGTGCCTGCTGGTTGCGGGGACCGCTTGTGGTGGCAGTGGTAGCTCTTCCCAGTCGCTCCCGTTTTCGGACGACTTTTCGGGTGACTGCCAGTGGCCGAGTGGATCGAATGGCGACTCCTTCACCTACGGTTGCTCCGGAGGCGGCTACAAGATGACTCTGAAGCAGGAGGGCGACAACGCCTATCACGTCACGCACGATTTCCGCTTCAACTCCAACGCGGTGCGTGTGGACGTCACGGTGGCGGTCGTCAGCGGCACCGGAGTGAAAAAGGGCGCACTGGTTGGAGTCGGATGTCTGAAGGATGACCACCACGGCTACATCGCAGCGGTCAGCACCTACGGGACATGGGGAATCGCCCGCCTCGAGAAGGACTTCACCTGGCTCACTGGAACCAACACCCGTTCATCGACGCCATCCGCCACGCCGATCCGAATCGGCATCGTCTGTGCCAAGGCCTCGGACGGATCGACCACGGTGGCAGTACTCGAAGACGGCAAGATGATCGGCTCGACTACGGATCGGTCACGGCCCGGCTTCGACTCCTATGACGGAATCTTTCTCTACGCGAACACCTACCCTGGGGTTGTCACCTACGATGACTTCGCCGGTCGCAAAGCAACCGCCGGCGAGATTGCCAGGGGTAAAGCCAACGCGACCCGCGGTGACGTCTCCTAGTCATCCCCGTGTGTGCCCTTATTGAGGTGGAGCCAGCTTCTCCCAGACCGAGACGTGCATGGTGCTCTCGCTCGTGAACGGCTCGCGCCGCCAGCCGGCGAAGCGCTCTCGAAGCTTCATGCCGGCGATCCGCGCCATCAGGTCGAGCTCGGCCGGCCAGACGTAGCGGAACGGGATCGAGTAGGGCTCGAGGTTGCCTTCGGGACCCGCGGTGAAGTGATGTGAGATCAGGCCCTGCCTCGCGACGTCGTACTCATCGAAGCCGAGGTGTGTCGCGCTGACGTGAAATGGCCGGAAGGTCTCGCCGGGCGGCAGCCGCTGGAGATCAGGGACGCCCACCTCGATCACGAAGCGCCCTCCCGGCGCGAGATGCGCGGCCACGTTCTGGAAGCAGGCGACCTGTTCGTCCTGCGTGGTCAGGTTCATGATGGTGTTGAACACGAGGTAGGCGAGCGAGAACACGCCCTCGACGGTGGTCGTCGCGAAGTCTCCGATCGTCACGCCGATGTCCTCGGCGCCGGGCTTCGCCCGCAGTCTCGCCACCATCGCCGTCGAGAGGTCGATGCCGTGCACCGGAACGCCGCGCCGCGACAGTGGCAGGGCAATGCGGCCGGTGCCGATGCCGAGCTCGAGCGCCGCGCCGTCGCCCGCCAGATCGGCCAGGAAGTCGACGACCGAAGCGACGGCCGCAGGCTCGAAGGTGTCGCCCTGCGCCTCGTCGTACCGCGCGGCCACGGCCTCGCCGAAGTAGTCCTCAGGCACGGACGTACTCTAGAAGCGGTGCGCCAAAAGGGGTCTGACCCCGTTTGGCGCGGTACGGGCAAGCGGCGGTCGCTTCGCGCGCGGGGCCGGTAAGATGGTGCGCGTGACCGACTCCTCGCTCACCGCCGCACCCGTCGAGGAGCGGCTCGAGCAGCACCGCACCGAGCTGACCGCCTACTGCTACCGGATGCTGGGCTCGGCGTTCGAGGCCGAGGACGCGGTGCAGGAGGCGTTCATCCGCGCCTGGCGGGGCTACGACCGGTTCGAGGGCCGCGCGGCCCTGCGCTCGTGGCTCTACCGGATCGCGACGAACGTCTGCTTCGACATGCTGAAGGGGCGCGAGCGGCGGGCGCGGCCGATGGACTTCGGCCCGGCCCGCGCGCCGGAGGCCTCGAACCTGAACGTGCCGTCCGAGGTGACGTGGCTCGAGCCGGTGCCGGACGGGCTCGTCGTCCCCGCCGACGCCGATCCGGCCGAGGTGGCCGAGTCGCGCGAGACGATCCGGCTCGCGTTCGTCGCGGCCCTGCAGCACCTGCCGCCGCGGCAGCGCGCGGTGCTGATCCTGTGCGAGGTGCTGCGCTGGAAGGCGGCCGAGGTGGCCGAGCTGCTCGAGACGAGCGTGGCGTCGGTCAACAGCTCACTGCAGCGGGCGCGCGCGACGATCGACGCCCGCGAGCTCAGCGCGGCCGACGCGACGCCGGCGGTGGATGCCGCCAACGCGGCGCTGCTCGCGCGCTACGTCGAGGCGTTCGAGCGCTACGACATCGATGCGCTCACGTCGCTGATCCACGAGGACGCGACCCAGTCGATGCCGCCGTTCGACATGTGGCTGGCCGGCCGCGAAGACATCCTGACGTGGTGGTTCGGGCCGGGCATCGGCTGCGAGGGCTCGCGCGTGATCCCGACCGTCGCGGCGAACGGCTCGCCGGCGTTCGGGCAGTACAAGCCCAGCGAGACCGGCAAGGGGCACGACCCGTGGGCGCTGCAGGTGCTCGAGATCGCCGACGGCCGGATCGTCGAGTTCTCCTTCTTCCTGGCGACCGAGACGCTCTTCCCGCTGTTCGGCCTTCCACCCCGAGCTGGACTAGACCGGGGACTGTCCCCGCCCCGCGCCGTAGGCGTGGGCCCCGGGGGACTGTCCCCAAACTGCGTCCCCGACGTCAGCCGTCAAGGTCGTCTTTCGCCGACCTCCGACCGGGGACTGTCCCCGCGTCCCGCCGTGTAACGTCCTCACGTGGCCGGGTACGCGAGTGAAGCGGATGAGCTGGAGCGAGGCCTGCGGGAGGCGTTCGAGACACTGATGCCGCTGGTCGATGACGGCCGTGTCACAGTGCGAGACGGGCTATCGGGTGCTGATCTCGCCACGCACTCCGTTCCCCCCGTTCTGCGGCATCTGGGTCGACGATCCGGCGCAGGATGCGCAGATCGCCTGCGAGCTCGCGGCGGCGGTCGAGGAGGTCGAGGCGGCCGGCGCGCCCTGCTTCGTGCAGGTGATCGAGGATCGGTGTCCAGATGTGACGGCCGCCGCCGCGGCGCTCGGGCTGACCCAGCGCCAGCAGGTGGTGGGCATGGTCGCGGCACCCTCTGATATCGGGAAGGCGCCCGAAACCGCCGTGAGCGTGCGCCGCATCGAAAAGGCGGAGGATCTGCGGCTCACCCTCGACGTGGCGGCCGCCGGGTTCGGCGCCCCCGCCGAGGCGGTGGCGGTGCTCTACACCCCGCGCCTGCTGTCAGCGCCCGGCATGGCCTTCTACCTGGCCGAGGTCGACGGCGAACCGGTCGCGACGGGCGTCGGCTGCACCACCCGGGACTCGTCGGCGTCTACAGCGTCGCGACGCCGCCGGAGCATCGCCGGCGTGGGTATGGCTCTGCGGTCGTCGGCGCAAATCGTCGCCGACGGCTTCGCCGCGGGCGCTCAGCTCGCATACCTGCAGGCATCCGCGATGGGCGCGTCCGTCTATGCCAAGCTGGGGTTCCGCCGGGTTCTGGACTGGAACTGGCTCACGCGGCCCGAACCCGGCTGACCAGGCGACGTCACTCCGGCAGGACGTCCGCGAGCCCCATGAACGCCACGATCTCGCGGAGCTCGGGCGATGCGCCGCGCAGGCGCACCCGGCAGCCAGACCGGCGGGCGGCGAGCTGAAGCCGCGCCAGCGCGTCGACGGTCACCGCGTCCGGCTCGACCCCGGCGACGTCGCAGAACGCCGTGTCGGCGCCGCTCTGCTCGAGCAGCGCGCACACCCGCGCGCAGAGACCGGGCAGGTCGGCGCGCGCGATCGGGCCTTCGACGGCGAAGGCGAGCGGCTTCGGCGCTGCGGCGGCCATTGTGACAAAGACCCCGCAAGCGCGCAAAAACTCATCGCGGATCGACCGCCGTCCGCTAAACTCTTGTGCGGCGTGGCCCAATCGCCTGCCACGCTTGGCTTGACCTCAGAGACCTGGTCGCCTGTGGATCCTTTCGTGGGACGGTGTGGCGATGCTTGGACTCATTCTCATCCCTGTCGCGGTGGTGATCGCGCTCGTGCTGTTCGCGCGGACCGTGCGGATCGTGCCGCAGGCGCGCGCGGGTGTCGTCGAGCGCCTGGGCCGCTACTCACGCACGCTGAATCCGGGGCTGGCGGTGCTCATCCCCGTCATCGACCGGCTGCGGCCGCTGATCGACCTGCGCGAGCAGGTGGTGTCCTTCGAGCCGCAACCCGTGATCACCGAGGACAACCTCGTGGTCAGCATCGACACGGTGATCTACTACCAGGTGACCGATGCCAAGGCCGCGATGTACGAGATCGCAAACTACATCCAGGCCATCGAGCAGCTGACCGTGACCACACTGCGAAACGTGATCGGCGGCATGACGCTCGAGCGCACGCTCACCTCGCGCGATCAGGTCAATGGGGAACTTCGCGGCGTGCTCGACGAGGCGACCGGCAAGTGGGGCATCCGCGTCAACCGGGTCGAGCTCAAGGCGGTCGATCCGCCCCGCACGATCCAGGAGGCGATGGAGAAGCAGATGCGGGCCGACCGTGACAAGCGGGCCGCGATCCTGACCGCCGAGGGCCTGAAGCAGTCCGAGATCCTGACCGCCGAGGGCGAGAAGCAGGCTGCGATCCTGCGCTCCGAGGGCGAGCGGCAGTCGCAGATCCTTCGGGCCGAGGGCCAGGCCAAGGCGATCGAGACCGTGTTCCGCGCCGTGCACGAGGGCGACGCCGATCCCAAGCTGCTGGCGTATCAGTACCTGCAGATGCTGCCGCAGATCGCGCAGGGCGACAACAACACGATCTGGGTCATCCCGAGTGAGCTCACGTCGGCGCTGAGCATCGCCAGCGAGGCGTGGGGCGACGGCCGGCCCGTGGGCCGGTCAGCGCCCACCGACGGTGTCGTGGGACGCTCGAACAACATCGTCAAGCCGGCGCCCGTCACGCCGGTGGTGCCGGAGAAGGACTGAAACTCGCCGACGACTACCGGAGAGGTCCGTGGCTCGACCCTTCCAGCACCCAGACGATGCGCTGAGGCGGGATGTGGTAGACGGCCTCGTCACCGCGGTGCGCGATTTTGACCCGCACCCAACCATCGAAGACATCACTCGGACTCATGGAGACTCCCTCGAACACCTCACCATCGATATTGATGTTGCCGGACACCTCGTTCATCGGGTTCCTCTCGACTGTGGAGCGGGTCGGGATCGCCTCGCAAACCGGAGCCTGCGAGAGTAGACTTTGCCACACGCGGACGGTTACCTCGTGAGCACCCCCGAAGAGCAACACCACCTCCGGGTCCTGATCGCGAATCAGCGCCCGGATCGTTTGGACCACGTCACCACGATCGTGGTTTCGCTGGGCCATGAGGTGATCGCGCGGTCGATCGAGGTGACCGAGGTGGCGGCCGTCACCACCCGAGAGCGGCCCGACGTTGCGCTCGTCGGTCTGGGCGACAGCTCCGATCACGCGCTCGAGTTGATCGGCGAGATCGTCCGCCAGGCCTCATGCCCGGTGATCGCGCTGCTCGAGACCGACGACCATGCGTTCATCTCGGAGGCGGCCAAGCGCGGTGTGTTCGCCTATATCACCGGTGCCGAGGCCAACCAGCTCCAGGACGCGCTCGCGATCGTCCTGCGCCGCTTCTCGGAGTTCCAGAACCTCGAGGGCGCGTTCGGCCGGCGGGCGCTGATCGAACGCGCCAAGGGCATCCTCATGGAGCGTCACGCGGTCGACGAGGGCCACGCGTTCGAGATGCTGCGCGCACATTCCCGCAGCACCAACCGCAAGCTGACGACGATCGCCGAGGCCGTGGTCGACGGGCATCGCCTGCTCCCGCGCAGTCCCGACGCCAGCGAAGCGACCTAGCCACACCCGCCGTTCCCAAGGGTTCGAGAAGGCACTCCGGCCCCGGCGTCGAAACCCGGCTCGAGGAATTCTGTCCGCCCGGGAGGGGAGCGCGTCATGATCAACCAGGCCAACACCGGTTTCATGCTGCTGGCTGCGAGCTTGGTGATGCTGATGACGCCGGGGCTCGCCTTCTTCTACGGCGGCCTGGTCGGCCGGTCGAACACCCTCACGATCATGATCCAGAGCTTCGCCTCGATGGGGATCACGACCGTGATGTGGTGGCTCGTCGGCTACTCGCTGTGCTTCAGCGGCGGCGCGGACGGGATCTACGGCAACTTCCACCTCGCCTTCCTGAAGGGCGTGACGCCGTCGTCGATGTACACGCCGTCGCACATCCCGCTGGTGGTGCTGATCGCCTACCAGATGATGTTCGCGATCATCACGCCCGCGCTGATAACCGGCGCGTTCACGAACCGGGTGACGTTCAAGTCGCTATCTGATCTTCCTGGTCGTGTGGCAGCTCTTCGTCTACTACCCGTTCGTCCACATGATCTGGGGCAACGGGCTGCTCGCGCAGTGGGGCGTGCGCGACTTCGCCGGCGGCATCGTGGTGCACGCCTCGGCCGGGTGGGCGGCGCTCGCCTCCGTGCTCTACGTCGGCAGGCGCAAGATCGTGGACTCGCCGCACAACATCCCGTTCATCGCGCTCGGCACCGGGCTCCTGTGGTTCGGCTGGTACGGCTTCAACGCCGGCAGCGAGCTCAAGGTCGATGACATCACGAGCACCGCCTTCCTGAACACCGACCTGGCCGCGTCGTTCGCGGCCACGACGTGGCTCTTCGTCGAGTGGGGTCACGCCCGCAAGCCGCACTTCGTCGGGCTTCTGACCGGCGCCGTGGCGGGCCTGGCGACCATCACGCCCGCCGCCGGGTACGTCCCCATCTACGCGTCGGTGATCATCGGCATCGCCGCCGGCCTCGTCTGCTACTACGCCGTCGCGCTCAAGAACCGCCTGCACTGGGACGACGCCCTCGACGTGTGGGGCGTCCACGGCATGGGCGGCCTCCTGGGCATCATCCTGCTCGGCGTCTTTGCCAGCACGAGCATGAACCCGGCCGGCGGCGTCGGCCTGATCCACGGCAGCGGCTCGTTCTTCGGCAAGCAGCTGGCGGCCGGAGTGGGCTGCTCGGCCTATGCCTTCGCCTTCACCTGGATCATGCTGAAGGTCATCGACCAGATCACGCCCGTGCGGGTCGGCGAGGACGCTGAGGGCGGGCTCGACGAGGCGATGCACGGCGAATCGGCCTACCCCGACCCGCCGATGATCGGCGGCAGCGCGGCCCCGGCATTATGAGATCACGCGGCGCTTGAAGTTGCGCGTGCCCGCCCACAGGAAGACCCCGCAGAACCCGAGCAGCGCGGGGTAGACGGCCCACAGCGACATGTGGGAGGACGACGTGAGCGCCGCCCGGAAGCCCTCGTTGATGTAGATGAGCGGGTTCACGAGCACGAGGATCTGGAGCCAGTGGACGCCTCCGGCGGTCACGGGGGCGAGCGTTGTCCAGGCGTAATAGGTGCCGCCCAGAAACGTCAGCGGCAGGATGATGATGCCGAACAGCAGCGGCACCGTGCGCGGGTCGAAGATCGTGCCGAACGTCAGCCCGAGCGCCGAGCAGGTGATGCAGGCCAGCGGCGTCAGCGTGACCAGCACGAGCCAGTGCACCTGCAGGTTGATGTGGATCCGGCTCGCGTGCACGACGGCCGCGATCGGGAACACAATGGCCGCGGCGAGCAGTCCCTGGATGGCGCCGAAGATGACCTTCTCGAGCGCAACCAGCGCCACCGGCAGCGGTGCGAGCACGCGGTCTTCGATCTCCTTCGTGTAGCCGAACTCCTGCACCATCGGCAGCGCCACCGCCTGGATGCCCTGAAACATGATCGAGAGGCCGATGACGCCGGCCACGAGGATGGTCGCAAACGCCGACTCGCCCGCGGCGCCCCCGCCGGCGCCGACCCCGGTGCCGATGGTCGGGAAGACGTACAGGAACACGAAGCAGAGGAGCAGCGGCTGGACGATCGTGCGCGGAACGAACTCGCGCAGCCGCTTCCGGAGCACCACGAGGTCGCGCAGGAGGAGCGCACCGAAGGCGACGCGGCTCGACGTGAGCGTCGAGCGGGTGGCAAAGATCGTGCGGGGTGCGGCGGTGGCGGCCATCAGTCGCGCAGGTCCTTCCCCGTCAGCTTGATGAAGACGGTCTCGAGGGTCGGGGGCGCGATCTGGACGTCGCGCACGACGAACCCGGCGTCGTCCGCCGCTCCGATCACCCGCACGAGCACGCGGTCGGTTCCGCGCACGGCGAGCTGCACCGAGCCGTCGAGCGTGGTCACGGAGTCCACTCCCTCGACGGTCGCCTCGAGCCGCCGCGCCAGCTCCGAGAGATCGCCTTCGGCGTTCACGGTCACGATCGTGTCGGCGCCGACCGACCGCTTGAGCTCGTCCGGCGTCCCGAGCGCCAGGATCTTGCCGTGATCCATGATGCCGATGCGGTCACAGAGCTGGTCGGCCTCCTCCATGTTGTGTGTCGTCAGGACAACCGTCTGGCCGGAGTGGTGCAGGCTGCCGACGATCTCCCAGAGTCCGATCCGGCTCTGCGGGTCGAGGCCGGCGGTGGGCTCGTCGAGGAACAGGATCGCCGGGTTGTGGAGGATCGCGCGCGCGACCATCAGGCGCTGGGCGAGGCCGCCCGAGAGCGCCATCACCGGCGCCTTTGCGCGCTCGGTGAGGTGGAACTTGACGAGCAGGTCGTCGGCGGCGGCGCGCGATGCCGCGGCTCCCATCCCGAAGAAGCGGCCGTGGAAGTAGAGGTTCTCCCACACGGTGAGCGCGCGGTCGAGGGTGTTCGTCTGTGGGACGACGCCGATCAGCTGCTTGGCGATGGCGGGGTGCGCGACGACATCGATGTCGTTGACGAACGCCCGTCCGGCCGTCGGGATCACGCGCGTGGTCAGCATGCTCGCGGTGGTGGTCTTGCCCGCGCCGTTGGGGCCGAGCAGCCCGAAGATCTCGCCCTCGGCGACGGTGAGGTTGAGCCCGTCGACCGCGGTGACGCCGCCAGGGTAGACCTTGGTCAGATCAACGGTGCGGATGACATCGGCCGTGGCGGTTCTGGCCGGTGAGGCGAGCGACACAGGGGCTTACGATACCGCGGCCCTGAGATACTGGCCTCACCGCTTGGGGAAGCCAAATCTCATCCACCGCGCTCTCATGGGCACGCTCACCGCCGTCCCCGCCGCGGTCGTCGAGCGGTTCGCTCGCGACTACGTCGCCGGGCCGGGCCTGGCGGATGCGCTGCGCGTCGCCGACGACCTCACCCAGGCCGGCCGTCTCGTCTCGTTCGACGTGCTCGGCGAGGGCTACGACACGCCCGGGAAGACACGGGCTCTCGCCGACCAGTATGTCGGGATCCTGGGCGCCCAGAGAACGGCGGTCGCGCCTCCGACGCTCAGTGTGATGATGACCGGCCTCGGGCTTCTCATCGATCCCGGCCTCTGCCACGAGAACCTGACGCGAGTGGCGCGGGAGGCCCGGTCGCGCGGCTGTGACATCACGATCAACATGGAGGACAGCTCCACCACGACCGCGACGCTCGAGGCCTATCGGCGATTGCGGCGCGAGGGCTTCGACAACGTGGGGATCGTGCTCCAGGCGGCGCTCCGCCGGACACTCGCCGACGTCGCCGACCTCGCCGGCCTCGCCCCTCGAGTTCGGATCGTGAAGGGGATCTGGGTCGAGCCCTTCGCGGTCGCCCACGACGATCCCGACGTCATCCGCGCGAACTACCTGCGAATCGTGGGGCGCGTGCTTGACGCGGGGGGCTACGTCGAGATTGCGACTCACGACGACTGGCTGATCGCCGAGTCCCTGGAGCAGCTGCGGCAACGTGGGCTCGAGCCGTCGGAGTACGAGTTTCAGGTGCTGCTCGGCGTCCGGCCCGAGCTCGCCGACCTCCTTCTCGCCGACGGCCAGAGGGTGCGTGTGTACGTGCCGTTCGGTGAGGACTGGTACGAGTACTGCATGCGCCGATTCCGGGAGAACCCGGCGTTTGCACGGCACGTCATGCGTGCAAGCACACGCCGGATCGCCCGCGCCGCCCGGCGCCCGTTCGCGGCCTACCAGTAGGGCACGCTGCACACGGCGAGCAGCACGGCGGGCTCCGGGTATGGATTCGAGATGCCGTGGGGGACGAGGCCCGAGAAGGTCGCCACCTGAAAGGTGCTCAGGTCGTACACATCAGCGCCGTAGAGAACCTGCGCCCGCCCGTTCGTGATCAGCCAGGTGTCCTCCCCGCGGTGGGCGCGCAGGTCGGTGAAGCGGGCGCCCGGTGCGAGTGTGACCGCCACGACCTGCGGTGGATCGCGGCGAACGATGCGGTACTCCACGCCCTCGCCCCGGTCGACGGCCTCCAGCTCCCGGAGGTCTGCGATGTCGGGCCCGGGCTTCATCTCGTCGTCGGCGAGAAGCTCGCTCGGGGGCACGCCGAAGAACATCGCGAGCCGGCTGAACCGCCCCAGCGAGAGGTCGTTCTGGCCGCGCTCGATCATGCTGAGAAACGAGGGCGACACGTCGACCGCGGTCGCGACCTCGCGCAGCGATGCGTTCTGCGCGACACGAAGAGCTCTCAACCGCCGACCGACAAGCCGGCGCCTGGCGGCGGCGGGGTCGTCGTCTCCCGCGATGAGGTCGTGCGCCTCAGCCATCCGCGTCGGCTGCCCGAGCCGTCGCGTCTGGGTCATACGCCTCGATCGGCAGGTCGAAGTAGTCGGACTCGCGCCGGGCTCGCGCCACCAGCATGAGAACGATGCCGATTGCCATCAGCCCGTACAGATATTCGAGGCTCCGGCTACCCCACCCGCCCAGGCCCGGCACCGACCGGTAGACGACGTAGAGCAGGAACAGGGACGAGGCCAGGGGAAAGATCGAGAGCTCGAAAAGACCGCCCAGGCTGCGCGTGGCCAGGCGCCGGTAGTACACCGCCATCGCGACGCCCGTGGCGGCGTAGAACAGGGCATACAGGATGCCGTCGACGCTCACGATCGTGTCGAAGATGGTCTGGGTGCTCGAGGATCCGAGCGAGTACGCCCACAGGACGGTCAGCGCGATCGCCGCGCCCGCGAACGTTCCCAGGACGGGGGTCTTGTGGCGCGGATGCGTGCGTCCGAATGCGGCGGGCAAAACCCGGTCGAACCCCATGGCAAACGCAACCCGGGCACCCGACACCAGACACGCGAGTGCCGATCCGACGGCCGAGAGTGTGACGGTCACGATCAGGGCCTTCGCGAGCAATGACCCTGAATACTCGCCGCCGAGGTACGTCAGCAGGTCGCCGCTGTGTGCCTGGAGGACGGCCGGCTTGACCGCGGCCTGGAGTGCGAACGTGAAGATCGAATAGATGAACGCAAGACCGAGCACCGACAGGATGACCGCCGTGCCCGGGGTGACACGGGGGTTCTCGGACTCCTCGTTGACGAGAATCGCGGTGTCCCAGCCGCTGAACATGTACACCGCGATCAGGCTGGCGGCGACGAACCCGCTCGTGCCTCCCAGCGAGCTCCATGAGAACCAGCTCCAGTCGAACCCGACCGAGCGGTTGTCGCCGCCGAAGACCGCGATCAGGCCGAGGATTCCGAGAATGCTGATCGCGATGTACTCGACCGCGATCAGCAGGATCTGCACGCGGGCGGTCGCCCTGATTCCGAGGTAGGCGATACCCGTGACGAACACGAGTGCCGCCGTCCCGATGATCGCCGACGCAGTGTTCGAGTTCTGGTAGCTGTTGTGGAAGATCTGAAGCGCGTACGTGCCGATCGGAAGCACGATCGACATCGCCCCCACCCAGTAGGCGAGGATGATCGTCCAGCCCACCATGAATCCGAAATAGGGCGAGATGGCCCGGCCGGCCCAGACGTACGTGCCGCCGCAGTTGACCTCCCACATGTTGAGCCTGCGATAGGCGATCGCGATCCCCAGCATCGGGATTGCGCAGACCAGGATCGCGACCGGGCTCGCGTACCCGGACACCGCCACGATGGCCGCCAGCGTGAGGGCGAGCGAGGCGGTGGGCGCCGCCGAGCCGAGTGCGATCGAGACGGCTCCAACGAGGTTCAGGGCGTTTGCACGCAGGTACCCGGAGTGCTCGAGGTCGCCGGCGGTCTTCCGTGATGGTGCATCGGGTGTCATCGCCATCTCAGCTCCCCCCATCGGTGTGGTGGCAGTGGCCGGGTGGCGGTGGCACGTCGAGCGCGGGGTTGCGATCGAAGAATCCGTCCGGCTCGAGGGTGAATCCGATCCGCTTGACCGGCATCACCGGCCAGTCCTCGACCCGCGGGACGTGGTGGCTCCCGAAGACGTACCAGAGGACGATGTTCTCGCCCTCGAGCGACCGGTCGGCCTGCGTCCACTCGGTCAGGCCGCCCGGCCCCAGGTGCTGGTTGGGGTATTCGCCGGCGGGGTAGCGCTCGCGGGGCCGGTGCGGAGTCGCCCACAGGTGCTTCGTGACGAACCCCGCGCGTTGCAGGGAGCTGGAGTCCGCCGCCGCGAAATGGCCGACGTTGGTGCCCGGAAGCAGCTTGTAGGCGACGGGCTCGCCCAGGGCGTTGCGCACAGTCGGGTTCTCCACGCGCCAGTACCGGGCTGCCAGCGGATCGATCAGCCGCTGGGCCTGCTGTTCGCTGCGCAGGTGGGTGGCGACCGAGCGAAACGCGTTTCCGTGAGGGTTGTCCGCTCCGACGGGAACGCCCTCGGTATGCACCTCGTACAGGTCATTGGCGGTGCCATCCACGGCCATGTCCAGGCGGACGCAGAAGAAGTGCTGGTGATTGAGGGCCGAGAGGCCGGGGCTGACGAGCCTGCCGTACTCGGGCGACTCGTCCGAGGGGAGCGCCGAGGTGAGGACGATCCCCGTGAGCTTCACCTCGGTCTCGATCGACCCGTCCTGGTAGAAGTACCAGTAGAAGCCGTATTCGTAGTTGGCGGCGGTGATGATCGACGACACGACCAGCCGCCGTGAGCGGCGCACCTCGGATCGCCCGGTCACCCAGTCGTAGTGCTTCCAGAGGAGGCCGAAGTCCTCCTCGTGCAGGCAGATTGCGTTACGCACCGTCACCGGCTCGCCGCGGCTGTCGCTCACGTGCGCGTCCATGTAGCGAATCTCGCCGAGGCAGTCGCAGCCGAGCTCGAGCGAGTTCGTCATCGGCCCGATCCCGTACTCGCCGATGTCGTACGCGTTCGTGCGGAACCTGCCCGGGCTCGGATCGCCATAGGGAATGACGAGCTCGGCGTACGAGGCGCGGTGGAGCACCGACCGCTCTCGGTCGCCATCCTGGTAGCTGACCGTGTGGATGACCAGGCCCTCCCGAGGCGTGAACCCCACTCGAAACCGCCACTTCTGCCAGCGCACCTCGCGCCCGGCGATGACGAAGCTCGGACCCTCGGGCTGGGAGATCTCCAGCGGCCGCACGTCCGAGCGCAGCGGGCCGACGCGGTCGGACGTGTAGTCGCCGGATGCGGCCGGGATCGCCGTGTCGGCATGCTCCTCCACCCGGAGCACCTCCATCGAGTTCAGGTCGACGATGGCAAAGAGGCCCTCGATCGGCCGCGAGTACCCGTTGTCGGCCGGGTCCTCGCGGTACCAGCAGGGCGTCCACGCCAGCCGGCGCTCCTGTTCCTCGGCCGGCGCGTGGGAGCCGACCGTCCACGCCTCGGCCATGACCCGCTCGGGGTGCTTGACGCCGCGACGGTGAAGCGCCGCCTGAAACCGGGGATCCGCCCGCACCGCCCGCTCGGCCTCGACGTACTCGTCGAGGGTGATGGCGGGCTGCACGCCCGGGACGGGGTCGAGCGACTCGACCGCCTCCGCGCTCAGCGAGACGATGGCCTCGTACGTCGCGCCGTCCGCATTGTCCAACACGACGATGTACGCCCGCCGGGGCAGCGTCCCGCCACGGGCGTGCCGGGCCAGGTCGGCCTTGTCCGGCTCGTGGAGGCTGACGTCGATGCACCGGATGCGATCGCCGAGATCTGCCCCCGCGCGCAGGATGCGCACGGCATCGCGAAGCTCCGCCTCGGTGAGAGGATCGAGCGGATGCACGTGCGCTTCCATTCAGGATGTTGACCCTAGTACAGTTTTCTGCACGATTCAACCACGCCGACCGGGAGGACCATTCATGACCGTGGGACGATTCGAAGGCAAGGTCGCGATCGTGACGGGGGCGGCTCACGGGATCGGCCGGGCCACGGCCGAGCGGCTTGGGAGCGAGGGCGCGACCGTGGCTCTGGTCGATCTCAACGGCGAGGGCGTGGAGGCGGAGGCGGCCAGGCTCGAGGGCCTCGGCATCACGGCGGTTCCCTTCTCCGCCGATGTCTCGCAGCCGGCCGCGGTGGCGGGGTTCGTCGCCGAGACGCTCAGCCGGTTCGGCCACATCGACGTGCTCCACAACAACGCCGGGCGGCTCCGTTCGGGGAGCGTGACCACGGTCGACCTGGAGGAGTGGGACCTCACGTTTGCCGTCAACGTCCGCTCGATCATGCTCGGCTGCCGCGAGGTGATCCCCGCGATGCGTATCCGCGGTGGCGGCGCCATCGTCAACACCGCGTCGAGTTCGGGCCTGGTCGGCGAACACGAGACGCCGGCCTACAACGCATCCAAGGCCGCCATCATCAACCTCACCCGGCAGCTCGCGTGCGACTACTCGCGGGACGGGATCCGCGTCAACTGCGTGTGTCCGGGCTGGATCCCGACAGGCTTCAACGATCCGGTTCTCGCGCACCTCTCCGACGAGGCGATCGACGCGATGGTGCACGCCAACGTTCCCGTCGGGCGCCAGGGGACACCGGAGGAAATTGCCGCGGCCGTCGCCTTCCTCGCGTCCGACGACGCGAGCTACGTGGCCGGGCATGCACTTGTCATCGACGGCGGGCTCACGGCCGTCCGCTGAAGCGCAGCCTCAGGCCGAGGCGCCGCCGTCGACCACGAGCGTGTGGCCGGTGACGTAGTCCGACGCCGCCGAGGCGAGGTAGGCGACCGCACCCCGCAGATCGCCGTCGCCACCGAGCCGCCCCATCGGGATGCCGTCGGTCAGGCGCGCGCCGGCACGCTCGAGCACCGGCCGCGAGAGATCGCTCGGAAACCAGCCTGGAGCGATCGCATTCACGCCGACGCCGTGGCGGGCCCACTTCCAGGCCAGGTCGCGCGTGAACGCGATCACCGCGCCCTTGGTCGAGCTGTAGGCGATCGCGTCGAGCACCTCGGGCGGCTCGCCGCGAAGGCCCGTGATCGACGCGATGTTGACGATCTTCCCCGACCGCTGCTCGATCATCACCCTGCCGACGGCCTGCGCGCACAGAAAGACGCCGGTGAGGTTGACGTCGACCACCTTCTGCCAGCCGCGCAGCGGCGTGGTCTCGGCGGGGCCGCCCCAGGCGGTGCCGGCGTTGTTCACCAGGATGTCGATGCGGCCATACGCCCCCATGGTGGCCGCCGCCATCGCCTCGACCTCGTCGGGATCCGTCACGTCACAGCGCAGGCCGAGGCAGCGCCCGCCGTATGCGGCCGACACCTCCTCGGCCACATCGACGCAGCGCTCCTCGTTGCGCCCGCACAGCACCAGGCTCGCACCCAGGTCGGCCAGCGCACCCGCCATCTGCCTGCCGATGCCGGTGGCGCCGCCGGTGACGATCGCGGTCTTGCCGGTGAGGTCGAACAGGTCGAGCACCGTCACCGCGCACCCCGCTCGCGCAGGACGTGTTTCTGCACCTTCCCGGTCGCGGTCTTGGGAAGCGCGTCGACGAACTCCACCATCTTCGGCACCTTGTGCCGGGCCAGGCGGGTGCGGCCGTACTCGCGGATGTCCTCCGCGGTGAGGTGGGCGCCGTTGCCCACGACCACATACGCCTTCGGCACCTCGCCCCAGACGTCGTCCGGCACGGCGACCACCGCCACCTCGACGACGTCTGAGTGCGCGGCCAGGCCGTGCTCGACCTCGATGCTGGAGATGTTCTCGCCGCCCGAGATGATCATGTCCTTGGCGCGGTCGCGGATCTCGACGTATCCGTCGGGATGCATCACCCCGAGGTCGCCCGAGCGAAACCAGCCCCCGGCAAAGGCCGCGGCGGTGGCGGCCTCGTCGCGGTAGTAGCCGATCGCGACGTTGTTTCCCCGCATGACGATCTCGCCCATCGTCTCGCCGTCGGCGGGCACGTCGGCGAGGTCGTGGTCGACCACTCGCAGCGTCTCGCTGACGACGGTCGCGACCCCCTGGCGTGACCGCATCACCATGCGCTGCGGGGTGTCGAGCGCATCCCACGCGGGCTGCCACGCACACACGGCAATCGGCCCGTAGGTCTCGGTCAGGCCGTAGAGGTGTGTGACCTGCATGCCGAGCTCCTCGACGACGTGCAGCAGGGCGGGAGACGGCGGCGCGCCCCCGACGAACACGCGCACCGGACGGGGCAGCCGGGTCGCGGCCGGGTCGGCGGCGAGCATCGTCAGCACCGTCGGCGCGCCGCACAGATGGCTCACGTCCCCGGCCGCGAGCATCGCCCAGACCTTTCCGGCGTCGAACCGCGCGAGGCAGCGATGCTCCCCGCCCATCGCCGTCACCGCCCAGGTGAACGCCCACCCGTGGCAGTGGAACATCGGCAGCGTCCACAGGTACGCGGTGCGGGTGTCGAGCTGCGCCTCGGCGATGACTCCCAGCGTGTGCAGGTACGCGCCGCGGTGGGTGTACATGACGCCCTTCGGCCGGCCCGTGGTGCCGCTTGTGTAATTGACGGAGAGCAGATCGGTCTCGTCGCCGGGCCCGGTGATCGATATCGGCGCCGCGGCCGCGAGCCGGTCCTCGTAGTCCGACCCGTCGCCGGGCCCCATCCGGGTCATGATCACGCGGGGTGGATCTGCGAGCGCTGCCACAGCCTCTGTCACCGTCGCCTCGAGACCCGGATGTGTCACCAGCAGCTTGGCGCCGCAGTGATCCAGGATGTAGGCCAGCTCGGGGCCCGAGACGCGCACGTTGATCGGCACGAACACCGCCCGGGCCGCCGGCGCGGCGAAGTGCATCTCGAGCAGTTCCGGGACGTTGGGGAGCAGGGCGGCCACGCGGTCGCCCGGTTCGATGCCGCTCGCCTCGAGCCCACCCGCGACCCGGCCCACGCGGTCGTGAAGCTCACGATACGTGATGCTCCAGTCGTCCCATCGCACCGCCGGCCGCTCACCCCACACGGATGCCGCGTGCAGGAGCGCGCTCAGGGGAGTGAGCGGTGAGTGGGATGCCGGCGGCGGCATGCGCAGACCGATCCTACTCCGCGCCGTTTCGATACCGGCGGAGAGCGGCTGCCGCCGACTCGAGCTTCGCGGGGACCCCGGTCTCCATGAGCCGGGCGAAGTCGTCGGTGCGCTCGCCGGCGAGGTAGCGCCGGTACATGTTCTCGCAGAAGATCGCCGCCTTCCAGTGGCCGAGGGCCTCGTACCATGCGAGGTGCTCGACCGGCCGGCCGCTGCGTTCGGCGTAGTGGGCCGCGAGCTCGGGCCGGGTCGGAAACCCGGCCGCACGCGTGACCGGCGAGAGTCCGGCGATGCCCTCGCCGGGGGGCGAGTCGCGGTCGGTGTACGCCGAGACGAGGTAGCCCAGATCGGCGAGCGGGTCGCCGATGGTGGCGAGCTCCCAGTCGAGGATCGCCGTGACGCGGCCCGGCGCGTCGGCGGCGACCAGCAGGTTGCCGACCCGGTAGTCGCCGTGGACGATCGTCGGGGGGCCCGAGTCCGGCACGGTGTCGGCGAGGAGCGCGCCGACCTCGGCGACCTGCGGCAGGTCGCGCGTGCGGTTGACCTCCCAGAGGCCCATGAACCGCCGCACCTGGCGGGCGAGGTAGCCGCGCGGCCGGCCGATCGACTCGAGCCCGGCTGCGCGGGGAGCGATGCCGTGCAGCTCGACCAGGGCATCGACGACGTCGCGTCCCACGTGGGCGCGCTCGGCGGGAGTGTCGACTGCCGCCGGCAGGGCGGCGTCCAGCGGGAGACCGTCGGCGAGCGTCATCAGGTAGAACGGGACTCCGAGCACGGCCGGATCGGCGCAGACCGCGAGCACCTCGGGCACGCGCGCGCCGGCCCGGTGCAGGCCTGCGACGATCGTGCTCTCGCGCAGCATGTCGTGCGCCGACGGCGGCAGGGGCGGCGGTGGTGGCCGCCGCAGTACGAACCTGCGGTCGCCGCGCTCGACCAGGTAGGTCAGGTTGGAGTGGCCGTCGCCGAGCCGCTCGGCGCGGAGCCGGCCGACGCCGATCCCGTGGGCGTCGCAGAACGCCGCGACAGCGGCGAGATCGAGCCGCACCGCGCTACTCGAAGCTCCAGGCATCGCCCGCTCGATACGTCTCGAGGATCTTGCGTGCGACCACCATTCGATGCACCTCATCGGGGCCGTCGTAGATACGGGCGAAGCGTGCGTTCGTATACATCTCCGCGAGTGGTGAATCGCCGGAGACGCCGAGCGCTCCATGGGTCTGGATGGCGCGGTCGATGACGTCATGCAGCACCTGGGCCGAGAAGACCTTGAGCGCCGAGACCTCGACCCGAGCCTGTTCGCCCCGGTCGATCTTGTGCGCGGCATCGAGCGTCATCAGCCGGCACGCCCCGATCTCGGCCGCCGAGTCGGCGATCCACGTCTGGATCGTCTGCTTGTCGGCCAGCGGGCCACCGAACGCGGATCGGCGCAGGCTGTAGGAGCACATCAGGTCGAACGCCCGCTGCATCTGGCCGAGCCAGCGCATGGCGTGGTGGATGCGGCCGGGCCCGAGCCGCTTCTGGGCGATCGAGAACCCGTCGCCGCGCCCGCCGAGGAGGTTCTCGGCCGGGACGCGCACGTTTGCGAAGCGCACCTCGCTGTGCGAGTTCCAGCCGCGGCCGGTGTGCCCGAACACCGGGATGTTGCGCACGACCTCGACGCCCGGCGTCTCTGCCGGAACGACGATCAGCGACATGCGCCGATGTGGAGCCTCGCCGGGATCGGTGACCGCCATGACGATTCCGAACGCGGCGCCGTCGGCACCGGTGGAGAACCACTTGTGACCGTCGATCACCCAGTCGCCGCCGTCCTGCACCGCGCGGCTCTCGAGCGTCGTGGGGTCGGCTCCCGAGACGTCCGGCTCGGTCATGCCGAAGAACGAGCGCACCTCCCCGGCAACGAGCGGCGCAAGCCACCGCCGCCGCTGCTCCGGCGTGCCAAAACTGTGCAGGATCTCGCTGTTTCCGGCGTCCGGTGCCTGACACCCGAATACGAGCTGGCCCCAGTGGCTGCGCCCGATCACCTCGTTCAGGAAGGCGTAGGAGAGGAAGCCGCCGCCCGTGCCGCCGGCCTCGGGGCCGATGTGCGGGGCCCACAGCCCGGCCTCCTTCGCCCGCGTCCGCAGCCCCGCGATCATCGCGTCGGAGGCATCGTCGTCGGCCGAGAAGGCACGCTCGTTGGGATAGACGTGCTCCTCCATGAATGCCGCGTAGCGGTCGCGGAGGGCCCGCAGCTCCGCGCTCACCGCGGGGAATGCGTCGTCGTGCATCGCGGCGTGTATAGCACAGGGCCTCCCCGGATAGACTCCTCGAAACCCCCGCACGTGACCAGAGGAGCGTTCATCTCGCTACCGAGCTACATCACGCAGAGCCAGGCCGAGACGAGGAACCACGACAAGCGGGTGCGGTTCCGTCAGCGCAACGGCTACCCGACCATCGAATCGGCGGTGCGCGCGGTCGGCGGCACGCAGGGCGCCTCGACCCGGTGGAAGCTCGACGACCGGGTCAGGGCGGTCCGGCACGGGGGATGGGCTCACGGCCGCGTGGACTCGGTCCGCGCCGGGGGCTTCCACATCCTGGTGGAGTTCGACGAGAAGGTGGACCGCTGGGCCAAGCACGGCCTCTTCGCCCCGCATGAGCTGACGGCCGAGTAGGGCGCGGTTACCACCTAGACCTTCGTGAGCATGGAGTGGAGCGCCGTCGCGCCGGCCCCGGTCGAGGTGGCGTCCAGGACGACCTCGCCGGCGACGGCGTCGACCGACCACTTCGCCCACGAGCAGCACTCGTTCTCGGTGGCGACGAGCCGTGCGAGCTCCTCCGCCACTCCCGTGTCCGCACGGAACTCGATACGGATGCCGTGGGGTGTTTCATGGCGCGCGACGGCGGCACGTGCGATCAGCCGCCGCCAGCGCTCTGCCTGAGCCGAGAGGCCGGCCGCGCCGAGCGTGCAGGCGACGGCGTTCTTGGAGTCGGGGAATTCATGCATGCGCGCATCATTGCACTTCAAGTCAGCTTGAAGTCAAGGCCGGGGTTCGATAGGTTGACGGCTGTGAGCCACGGCGAGCCACTGCTTCCCATCGGTGAAGTCGCCGCCGCGGCGGGCGTGCGCACGTCCACATTGCGCTACTACGAGCAAGAAGGCCTGATCACCCCGGACGAACGGGTCGGCGGCCGGCGCCGCTACCGCAGCGGGGCGATCGAGCAGCTCACCGTGATCCGGTTCTGCCGGGCGCTCGGGTTCAGCCTCGCCGAGATCCGTGACCTGCTGGCACCGCCGCGCGGGAGGGCCCAGAAGAAGCGTTGGCGGGAGCTCGTCGACGCAAGGCTTGCCGAGTTGGGCGGCGTCGTTGCGCGGGCCGAGGCGATGGCGGCGATCCTCCGCACCAGCCGGGACTGCGCATGCGTCGACGTGGGAGAGTGCGCCGCGCGCTGTGCCCCGCTCCTCGTGAGGTTCGGTGATGGACAGCGTCCGGATTGACAGGTGGCTGTGGGCGGCGCGGTTCTTCAAGACCCGCGCGGCGGCGACCGAGGCCGTCCTCGGCGGCCGGGTGCGACTCAACGGGGATCGTGTAAAACCGGCGAAGGCCGTCCGCCCCGCGGATGTCGTCGAGGTGCGCGCCGGCGCGGTGACCTGGACGATCGCGGTCCGCGGCGTGGCCGACAAGCGCGGCTCCGCGCGGGTTGCCGCCACCCTCTACGAGGAGAGCGAGGAGTCGGTCGCCGAGCGGGCTCAAGCGGCTGACGAGCGCAGGCTCTCGCCTCCCCTCGGCGGAGATCTGGACGGGCGGCCGACGAAGCAGGACCGGCGGCGGATCGAGGCTCTGCGCCGCGGGCGGCGCGGGCGCGCGTGAGTCACCGCTACGACCAGAACGCGTCCGACTCGGCCTGGTCGTAGTTCACCACCCAGGCCTCGGACACCTGATCGCCACGGAAGTGGAAGATGTGCGCGTAGGGCTGGTCGAGCGTCCGTCCCTCCCGGGATGCGCTCGACCGGGCCAGGACGACGACGCTTTCGTCGCCCTCGAGGATCTCGGTGATCTCGACGCGGAACGTCCCGCCGCTGTCCTGGAAGAGCCGGCCGAACTCTCCGATCACGTTCTCGAGTCCCTGGAAGTCCCCCGACCGAGGGCCCTGCCCGGGCGCGTGCCACGCGACGTCGCCGGTGAGGATCGTGCGCAACGTGTCCATGTCGCCGTTCTGGAAGGCGGCGTACCCGCGCCGAACGAGGTCCGCCCGCGGGCTGGTTCCGGCTGAGCTCATCGAAGCCTCCGCAAGGTTCGGGCCGCGCTCACGGCGAGCGCGGCGTGGCCGCCGACCCTACACGCTCCACGCCCATGTGTGGCAAATCGCACAGGCGGCGGCGGCCGCCGCCTGGCCGCACGATCACCGCTCGGGCAGCAATCCTTCGGGGATGGGACCGGGCGTCGTGTCAGGAGTCTCGGCGTAGGCCACCTTGCCCGTGGTCGCCTCCTCGGTCACGCCGGCCGCGTGGCGCAGGGCCAGCTCGGAGACCGGGTAGCGGAGTCCCTCGCCGGCATTGCGCGCGCCGACCCCCAGGAACACGCACGGTCCGTTCGCCCGCGCCGACGAAGACATGCTCCGTCCACGCCGGGCAATGCACGAAGTCCCAGGCGCGGAGGCGGCGCTCCTGGCCCTCGACGAGCAACAGGCATTCGCCGCTCAGCACCAGGAAATCCTCCTGGGCCTCCTCGGCGTGGTAGTAGCAGTTGGGCTGACCCGGCCACACCACCTGGAGGTTGATCCCGTAGTGCGGGAAGTGGTGCTTGCCCTCGAACGTGACCCCGGCACCGAACTTCTCGTTGTGGATCCACGCCGCATCGCGCGCGTTGACGACGAACCATCCCTCGCCTGCCGGCTTCCTGCCGCCGGCGCTGTCCTCCATCTTGGCCTCTGGCACCATGTGCGCTCTCCTCCTCGCTCGGTCGACCCCTTCTTTACCACACGGATTCGAGACAGGCGTCAAGAATCGTGCCCCACGCGCCGATTAGCGGCATATGCAGCAAACACTGAAAACGACTCCTGCGATGGCGGCCATCGTCGCCATCATGGTCGGCTTCGTCGCCGCCGTGCAGTTCTCGGTGCCCGCATGGCAGAACTACGGGATCGGCTCGCTGTACCTGTGGCCGGTGACGCTGGTCGCGCTCTGGTTCGGCGCGCGCGTCGCGGTCGGCGTCGTCGCCGTGGTCATGCTCCTGCAGGTGGCGTGGTTTGCGGCGGTCCCGCACAACATCTCGGCCGGGGTCGGCGCAACGTCGATCGGGCTTCGCAGTGTGACCTACGTCTTCGTGGCGGTGGTCGTCGGTGAGTTCGCCCACCGCCTGCGCGGCGTGGCGTTCACCGATCCGCTCACGAAGCTCCCGAACCGGCGGGCATTCTTCGAGGAGGTCGAGCGGCGATCGCGCACCTCCAGCGTCCTCGGGGTCGTCGCCTGCGACGTCGACGGCCTCAAACGGATCAACGACGCCCAGGGACATGGAGCCGGTGACGACGCCATCATCTCGATCGGGCGCGCCCTGGAAAGGTTGCTGGGAGCGTCCGGATTCGTGTGCCGCGTCGGCGGAGACGAGTTCCTCGCCCTCACGAGCCCCGAGCGCGCCGCCCAGATCGGGGCGATGCCCGACGCCATTCCCGGTGCCCGGGTCGGCACCAGCCTGCACTCGACCACTGACGGCGCCCGCATCGACGTCGCCCTTGCATCCGCGGATGTCTCGCTCTACCGCGCCAAGCACCGACTCACCCCGGCGCTCGAGGCGGACGAGCTGCCCGACGCCGCCTGACCCGCTGACCGCGGCCGGGAGGCGCCTTGATAGGATCGCCCGCTGATGAGCTCGAACGGCGACACGCGGCTCACCCGTGCCGAGCGGAACGAGCAGGCGTTCAAGGCTCACAACGAGCGCCGTGCCGCCCTCGAAGACGCCGGCGGTGTCCCCAAGGACGAGCCGGTGCCGTTTGCGTGCGAGTGCGATGACCCGGCCTGCGCGCGGGCGGTCGAGCTGCCCCTCGGGGAGTACGAGCAGGCGGTCAAGCCCGTCGACCGGTTCATCGTCGCCCCCGGGCACGAGGACCTCGCCGTGGAGGTCGTGGTCGTGGAGCACCCGGCATACCTCGTGGTATCAAAACCCGACCTCAAGCGACGACCGGACGCGCCGGGCGGCTGAGGCGCGGTACCTGCCGGGCGGCTCAGCCCGCCCACAGCTGGTCGACGAGCACCGACCACTCAGGGTTGCGCTGATAGTTCTCGACGCCCCGGCCGAGGACGTCGATCCCGAGCGAGTTCACGAGTGGCACCCAGGCGGCGCGGTCGACCGCCCGCCGGTCAGCCTGCTGCCAGAGCGCTGCGCCGCGAGAGGGGTTTCCCACCTGGACGGCTTCCGCGGAGTGGATCAGCGAGTCGAGGCGCGGGTCGCAGAACTCGGAGGTGTTGAGGTTCGTGTTGCTGCGCGGCACGAACGACCGGCACGAGAGCAGCAGATCGAGGAAGTCGATCGGGTTCGGGTAGTCGGCGGTCCAGCCGCCCAGCACCGCCGACACTCCATGCCCCGAGTTTGCCGTGGTGCTGTTCCAGAGGCCGAAGCCCGCGCCGGTCGCGGGTGTGACGTGGGCTGACGCCCGCAGGCCGAGCCGGTCGAGGACCTCCACGATGTAGCCGACGAGCACGTGATCGGCGGAACCTCCCCATGCCCAGATCACGACCGAGCGTCCGCGCATGCCGGAGCGGCGCACGAGCTCCCGCGCCGCGGCCAGGTCGGGCTGTGTCCAGACACCGGCGCTCGTCGATCCGGCCGTGTACGGGCAGTCCGCGGCGTGATCAGAAACGTCCGGACGTCCATCGACCCGCTCGTCGCAATCAGTCACGACGCCGAGTCTATCGAGCCTCCCAGAGTCATCCAGGCTCCGCCACCTGGGCGGGGTCGAGGGGGATCTCGGCGGACGCGGAGCGGGTTGCGCTCCCCGCGGCGTAGCCAACGATCCCGATTATGGCGATGACCAGCAGCGTGCCAAGCGTGAACACCTCAAACCGCAGGCGGCTTATGCCCCAGTAGGCCTTGAAGTTGTAGCCGGCTCCGACCAGGTTCTCGATTGTGTCCGGGAATACGGCGATCCAGGAGCCGAGCATGACCCAGGCGAGCGTGATCCCTCCGCCCAGCCACACGCCGGCGTTCCCGAACGGGATCCGGTAGGGCCTCGGAACGTCGGGGTGGGTGTAGCGCAGCCGGATCACGGCCGGGAAGATCAGCAGGTAGGACAAGAGGCCGGTCGAGGTGGCCATGTACAGGACGACGACGAACGTGCTCGCGTTGGACCCGGTGTTCAGGAACTCCGCCGCGAGCATGAATCCTGTCGAGACCACTCCTGAGAGCACGTTCACGCGCACCGGTGTCCCGAGGCGGCCGTTGAAGACGCCGAACCATCCGGCGAACGCGCCGTCGTAGCCCGCGACGGCGAGGACGCGGTCGGAGCCGATGATCCAGGCCGCGCCTCCTGTCGCGAGGGCGAAGATGAAGAGGATCGCCATCACCTCGAGCAGGAAATGATGAGCGGAGCCATACACCGTGAACGTGGCGTTCACGGCGTCGAGGAACCCGGCGATGCCGCTCACTTTCGACGCGGGCAGCACCGCGACGATGCCGAAGATCGGGACGGCATAGCAGAGCACGGTGATGATTCCCCCGCGCAGGACGCTCACCGGGACGTCGCGGCGTGGGTTCACCATCTCCTCTGCGGCGCCGCTCTGGAGCTCGAACCCGACGTAGTTGAAGAGGAGCAGGGGGACGAGGCCGATGAAGATGGCGCTCGAAGGTGCGAAATCTCCCGCTGAGTAGCCGTGGATGCCATGCTCGACGGCGTAGATGACGACGGTGAGCGAGAAGAATGCGAGCACGGCGACCCTCGCGACGGCCCCCAGGTTGGGGATCCACTTTCCAACCCGCAGCGCGACGATGGCGACGATGACGGTGATCCAGATGAACGCGAGCTTGAAGACGTAGTCACCGAGCGTCTTCGTCCCGACAGGGTGAATGTACGAAGACCAGGCTGCGGTTGAGACGAACGCGAGCGATCCTCCCACCCAGAGCGGGTTCGAGATCCAGTAGAGCACCGATCCGAGGCCGGCCGAGAATCGGCCCCACGCGAGCTTCATCCACTCGTACTGGCCGCCCTCCTGGGGAAACGCCGTGCCGAGCTCTGCCATGACCAGGCCGTACGGAACGAGGAACAGCAGCCCGAGCACCACGACCCATGTGAATGTCTGAGCCCCGTAGCTGGCCACCTGTCCGAGGGTGTCCAGGCCGACCAGCGCGCATACCAGGAACAGCATCATGTCAAGGCGGCGGAGACTCTTCATGAGTTTCGCGCGCTCCGAGATGGCCAGGGTCGTTGAGTGGTCGTTCAAGTCGGGTGCCATCTTCTCGCTCCCTCCGGTCCTGGGGTTGTCATCCGTCCCACAGCGCGAGCGGCAGCTGGTTCAGCGTCTCCGCTCCGCCGGGGGTGATGTGGATCATCTGCTCGAGGATGACTGCGCCGGTTCCCGGAACCGCAATCCCCGGTTCGATGCAGAGCACCATCCCCGCTTCGAGTTGAAGCTCGCCGTCGGTGCGGGCATCCGGCGGTTCGTGCTGTCCTGTTCCGGCCCCGTGCGGCATGTAGTAGCCCCACCAGAACTCACCCAGGCCGGCGTCCTCGACGGCCTCTCGGGCCGCGGCCGAGACCTCGGCGCTGCGCACGCCGGGACGTGCGCTCGCGATGGCGGCATCCACGCTCGCGGCGACGGCCTCGAGCATCCGGCGTTGGGATGCGTCCGGCCGGCCGACGACCACGGTGCGGCACATGTCGCCGTGATATCCCTCGATCCGGGCGCCGCAGTCAAGTACCGCGAACTCCCCCCGTCTCATGGCCCGGCGAGCGGGGAAGAACGTGGTTTGCGCGGTGCGAGGCCCCGCGCCCATGACGGTGACAAACGAAAGTTCGGCGCCGCTCTGGCGGATCGCGTACTCGGCGGCCGCGACGACCTCGAACTCACTCACGCCCTGCTCGATCCGCTCGATGCCCGCTCGCATGCCGGCATCGGAGATGCGTGCCGCCTCTCGCAGGAGCGCGATTTCTGCGGCTGACTTGACCCGCCGCAGCGCCGCGGTCACCGCGGTGACATCTTCGAAGCGGACGCCCGGGCAGGCCTCGACGAGCGCCAGGTAGATCGGAGCGGGGAAGACCGCGAACCCGCTGATTCCGACCCGGTCGCCGGCCGAGGTGTGCCCACGGACAAGACGCGCGAGCCCTCGCGACGGCTCGGCGTCGAGGATGACGTCTCCCGCGCGCGCCTCCGTCTGCGCTCGCTCCAGGTCCCACTCCGCGTCGGTCATCAGGGTCGTCGGCCCATCCTGCGGGACGAAGACGAACGACAGCTCTTCGTCGGTGCACGACCACCGTGCCAGGTAGCGCAGGTCGGCGGGGCAGTAGTCGCGGTGCGCCCCGAAGCAGATCGCGGCGACCAGCCCGCGCGCTCGCAACTCGGCCTGCAGCCGCTCCACCCGGGCGTCGACCTCGGCGTCGGAGATCCCCACCTACACCCCTTCGCGGTCGCGCCTCGCGGTCGAGCGGGCATCCTCTTCACGCAGCTCCCACTCCCAACCCGCCTTGGCAATCTCGAGCACCAGGGACGTCTCGGCGCTCGTGATCCCATCGACCGTCCGGAGCTCGGATTCCAGAAACCCGAGCATCTCCGCCTGAGACAGGAACACGGCCTCGCAGATGACGTCGTACACCCCGGCGCACGCGGTCGCGTATCGCACCGCGTGGAAGTGCGCGAGTCCCTCCGCGACCGTCCGGGCGGCACCGGGGCGGCAGCGCACGCCGATCCACATGTTCAGCCGATAGCCGATCCGATCCGGCTCGACAACCGGGACGATCTTCAGCGCACCGGACGTGACGAGCTTTCCGAGCCGATTTCGGGCGGTGCCCTCGCTCACCTTCAGCCGCCCCGCGAGCTCCGAGTAGCTCATGCGCCCGTCGAGCTTCAAACACGAAATCAGGCGCCGATCCAGCGCGTCGAGGGCCATATCGGACGCGACCATACCATCGCGCTGATGAATCCTCAATAGGCGGCTTCAAGGAGTGCGGTTTCCCGATCCTGCAGGTGCCTGCCGCGCGTCACCTGTGCGCCGTCCGCATCGCGGTGGCGGCTGCGAGCGCGCCCCAGCCCGCCGCGACCGCCGCGATCGTGACCCGGGCTCGGCGGGTCGGGCACAGCGTGCCGAACACGACCGCATCGCCGGCGTCCAGCGTCGCCCGGATGACGAGCGCGGTGCGCAGCGCCCGGCCCCGCGGAGCGAGGACGATCGCCGCGCCCGAGCACAGGTCGCGAACGCCGATGCCCGCCGACAGGGCACGCACGGCCGCGCTGGGCGAGGCCGGGTCGCCGAGCTCGGTCCACCGCGCGAGCGTCTGCGGACGCAGGATCGCGCTCACGCCGTAGGCGGCGGTCAGGACGCCGATCGTGCGCGCGACGGGCGGCTGCAGCGCAGACGGCGTCACGTCCGGTGGTAGTGGACGGCCCACATGGGCTCGAAGTCGCGGCCGCTCGAGCCGCGTGCCCATTCCCACTCGAGCGAGGTCGCGGTGATCTTCGCAAAGGTCATCCGGTACAGCGACCCGCCGGGCTCCGGTGCGGTCATGAGCACCAGGTCGGTACCCACGAAGTCGCCGGTCAGCTGGAACACCGATCCGTGGTTGTCCCACCAGGTCTGTGCCCAGCAGCCATGTCGCGAGTCCCACACCGAGATGCTGTTGCCCTTCAACTCCTCGGGCGGGTCGGCCGAGAACGTCTCGAGCACTGCACGGCCGCCGTGGAGCTCGCGGATCACGTTGCGCCCGCCGCCCCCGTCCCACGTGAGCGTCCATTCGCCCAACCAGAAGCCGAGCCGCCGGGACTCCGGGCTGACCGGCGGCGCCCCGGGGGCGGGGGCGGCCCAGAGGCCGTTGTGCCCGTTCGCGATGGTGTCAGGGTGATCAGGCACGAATCGAAGGCTCCGGGTACGAGCCTACCCCTTCGCCTGGCCGCCGCCTGTCAAATTCGTGCGGACATCGCACGGCGGAATTGTCAGTTTACGGAAGGCGAGGCGGGGTATAGCCTCGGCGCTGGCAGGTACACGACGAGGAGGAGGGAGAGCCATGTTCCGGACACCCACGCTGCGGAGAGTGGCGATGACGGCGGTCGCGGCTTCGGCCGTTGCCCTGGCCATCGGCGGCGTCTCGATCGCCCGCGCCGGCGGGCAGCATGCGACCAACCACACGTTCACGCTCAAAGAGGTCGACAACCAGTCCGCGTTCGTGAACATCAGCCACACCAAGAACGGCAAGCCAGGCGACGAGTACATCTTCCACGCCAGGTTCACCAGCGCCGGGCGACTGATCGGGACCGCCAACGTGGTCTGCACACTCGTCTTCAACGCCAATGCCAACTGTGTCGGCACCGCGAACCTCCCCGGCGGGACGCTTGCTGTGAGCGCGCTTGCGCCCGCAAGCAATGCGGTAGTCCATGTCGCGATCACGGGCGGCACGGGCCGATTCGCCAAGGTGCGCGGCGAGATGATCAGCACTCCGACCGGCACCAACACGTCAACGGACGTGTTCCACCTCAACTACTAGCCGAGGAAACGCGGCGTCCACCGCGCGGGGCGGCCGAGCGCCGCCCCGCGCGGTGGCGTCGACGGGTAAAGCGCAGCCGTCAGCAGCCGATAACTCGACCGACTTGGACGCGACGCCCTGTAAGTTCCCCCGATGCGACGAGCCGACGACCCTCGAGGTCGCGCACCGTGCGCGCGAAGCGTTCTTCCTCTGCGCAGAGCATCGCCAGCTGCTCCTCGACGACCCGGGCCAGTTCCGCCGCCGGTGGGATCAGCCGGGCGCGCCGCCGAAGCCGACCTCGTTCCCGTCGGCGTCGCGGTAGATGGCCTTGCGGACACCGTTGGAGTAGGTCTCGCGCTCGGCGGGGCTGATGCCACGGGACGCGATCTCCGACACCAGCGCATCGAGGTCGTCTGCGAAGAGCGTGTGGAGCGCATGCCCGGCCCGCTCGGCATCTTCCTTGACGAAGATCGAGCCTCCGTCGGTCAGCTGCCAGACAGCCTCGGTCTCGTGCGCGAGGAAGGTCGGCTCGGAGCCGAGCAACCGCTCGTACCATGGCCTCGCTGCGGCGTAGTCGCTGACGCAGATCCCGGCGTAGAGGTGGAGTGCCACGGACCGGTCGCCGTCCGTGCTCAGCGGACGTAGCTCGCGCTGTTCACGTCGATCGTCGCGCCCGTCGCGTGGCGCGCCTTGCCCGAGGCGAGGAAGGCGATCACGTTCGCGACGTCCTGCGGCTGGGCGACCTCGCCGAGTGCGGTGTCGTCCACGAACAGCTGCATGCCGTGCTCGGCGACTGCGGGCGCGTTGAACGGCGTGTCCACGAAGCCCGGCGCCACCGCGAACGCGGTCACGCCCTGGCGGCCGTACTGCCGCGCGATGGTCTTTGTCATCGCGACGACGCCCGCCTTCGCGGACGCGTAGTGCCAGTAGTCGGCGTCCTCGCCGCGCCAGGCCGCGCGGCTTGCGAGGTTGACGATGATGCCGCCGCCGGGCTGCTCGCGGAAGGTCGCGATCGCCGCGCGGCAGAGCGCCGCCGGCGAGACGAGGCAGATCGCGAGTGTGCGCTCCCACGCTGCCTGCCAGGTCGCGAGGTCGGCGTCGGGACTGGCTGCCTCGTAGATGCCCGCGTTGTTGACGAGGACGTCGACGTGACCGCGCCAGGCCACGGCTTCGTGCCAGAGCGCGTCCGCCGTCGCCGGGTCGCGCAGGTCGGCCTCAAGCGCGTGGCCCGCGTCGCCGAGCTCGTCGGCGAGCTCGGCGAGCCGGCCTTCGCGGCGCACGTCGTGGACGACGACCCCGGCACCCTCGGCGGCGATGGTGCGGGCGGTCGCGGCGCCGATTGCTCCCGCTGCGCCGGTGACGAGGGCGACGCGCTCGCGGTGCGTGCTCACAGGCTCTCCGAGTAGTCGTAGGAGGGGACGGGCACACCGTCGAGCGCGTCGATCGAGATCTCGAGCGTGTCGAGTGCGACCGTGAGGATGGTCATGTTGTCGAGCGTATGCCATCCGCGCGACTCGGGCTGGTCGAAGCCGCTCGACGCGACGACGACCAGGTCGTCGTCGATCCGGAAGCGCAGCGCGAAGAGGTCGTGCGGGTCGCCGGGGTACGGCAGCGCCGTCGGGTTGTGCGCGTTGATCACGTGCAGGCTCTGTGGCGTCAGATACATCGAGTTGAGCACAGGCGACGTGAACCGCTCGAGCATCTCGGCGAGCGCGTCGCGGACGACCTCGACGAACGGGCCGCCGTCCTCGAGCAGGTCGTACAGGTAGAGGAACAGCCGCTCGCTGTCGGTCGAGCCGGCGACCTCCGCCTCGAGGTGCGCCGGCAGGAGCTCGGGCAGGCGGTGCTGGGGGTGGATCGCGCCGTTCTGCGCGAAGGCGGCACCGGGGCGCACGAACGGGTGGCAGTTCTCGTGCCCGATCGTGAGGCCCGGCGTTGCACCACGCAGGTGCACGACGTTCGCGCAGCCGGCCACGCCGCGCATCGTCGCGGTGAAGTACGGGTCATCGCGCGCGCTTCCGACCGCGCGCCGATGCTCGGGGACCGCGCGGGCGACGGCCGCGTCGAGCGACGGCCACCACGCCATGCCCCATCCGTCGGGGTGGCGCGGCGAGAGGTCGCCGAAGGAGGCGAGGTCGGCGTCGCCGATCGCCTCGGCGACCGTGAGCGGACGGCGGCAGACGTGCGCGAGCAGGCGGCACATCAGTAGAACTCGAAGTACTCGCGCATCTCCCAGCCGCTGTGCCCGGAGCCGTCGGTCCCGTCGCCGGCCGCCTCGTCGTAGCGCTTCAGCTCGGCCCGCTTCATCATCACGAGGTAGTCGACGAGTGGATCGCCGAAGGCCTCTCGGTAGAAGGTGCTGCGCTCGAGGTCTTCGACGGCCTCTGCGAGTGACTGCGGCAGGGGCGGCGCGTCGGCCACGTACGGGTCGCCCTCGACGGGCGCCGGTGGATCGGCGCCGCGGTCGATGCCGTCGAGTCCCGCCGCGATGTTGGCGGCGAGCCACAGGTACGGGTTTGCGGCGGGCTCCGAGAGCCGGTTCTCGACGTGTGTGCCGGCGTCGCCCGGCCCGCCCTGAACGCGAATGAGCGCACCGCGGTTGTCCGCGCCCCAGCAGATGCGGTCAGGGGCGAACGAGTACGGGCGGAAGCGCGGGTACGCGTTCGTCGTCGGGTCGCCGAAGACGGCCATCTCCCGCGCGTGGTCGAGCAGCCCGGCGACGAACCGGAGTCCGGTCTGCGACAGGAGCTCGCGGTCGTCCACGAAGACGTTGCGGCCGCTCTCGATCTCGATGAGCGACTGGTGGAGGTGCCAGCCGCTCGGGAAGAAGTTCGGCAGCGCCGGCCAGCACATGAACGTCGCATGCAGCCCGAGGCGCGCGCAGATCGCCTTCACGGTGCTGCGGAAGAGGATCATGGCGTCGGCCGCGGCGATGCCCTCCATCGGGCTGAATGTGATCTCGATCTGCCCGGGGCCCCACTCGTTCTCGATCGAGCGCGGCGGGATGCCGGCGTCGACGAGCCCGTCCCGGATCGCCTCCAGCGTCCCGGCGACGCCGTCCATACGGCTGTCCGAGAGGAACTGGTAGCCGCGCTCGATCACCTCGACCTCGAGCGGCGCGCCCGGCGCGCCCGGCAGCCCCGTTTCGTCGAACCCGATGGACGCGTGCGCCAGCCGGGTGACGTACAGCTCGACCTCGAGGCCGGAGTAGACCTCCAGCCCCCGCTCGGCGAGGCGGGCGAGCTGGCGGCGCAGGAGCCCGCGGCTGTCGAGCGGTATCGGCGCGCCGTTCGCGAAGTACGCATCGGACAGGATCCAGCCCGTGCGGTCGGCGTATGGCAGTACGCGAAACGTCGTCGGGTCGGGAACCAGCGTGACGTCCGGGAAGCCCGTCATCTCCTCGATACCGAAGCCGCCGCCCGCGGCGAACGGCGGCGGGAACACACCGTTGCCGCTGTCGAGGCTGTAGATCGCACCCGAGAAGTCCGAGCCGTTCTCGAGCGCCGAGACGAGCGCGTCGCCGGAGAGATACTTCGCGCGCGGGATGCCGTGCTGGTCGACGACGATCAGCCGGACGGTGCGCAGGCCCTCGTCCCTGATCCGCCGCACGACCTCGGCGGCCGCCTCGCGCTGCTCGTCGCTGTGCAGGCCGTGGGTCGCGATGAACCCCGACGACCCCACTCCCAGGCCGGCGCCTCGGCCGGCGAGTCCCTCCGACACGCCACGCTCCTTCCCATCGCCCCCAGGACACCAACGCGGCCGTCAGCCGCCGCCGGAGAGCATAGTGAAGAACGCCTGGGGCGGGTGTCTGATCAGTTCGCGATGGCGACCGCCGTGCATCGGCGGGCGCTCACACCGGCGATCGTCAGGGCTTGCACGCACCATTGATAGGCCCCGTTGGGGACGAGGCTGGTGTCGAATCCCGCGCCGGCGGTGTGGTAGATGTAGTTGGCCGCGCACGTGGTTCCGGGGGTGAAGAAGCAGGTGTTCGACCAATTGGTGCCGAACGCCCACACCTGTTGATAGCCGAGCGACGAGCCGTAGGTGTTGAGGATGAACTGCGATCCGTCGTAGACCGAGATCGGGCCGAGATGAGAGTTGGTCGACCCGGCAGGTGCGAGGTACCCGCGGATCGCGGCCGGCGCGAGCGGAAGCTGGACGAACTGGCGCGTGGCGTCGTGCGGTGTGTCGGTCACGGCCGCGCGCAGGTCGACGATCCCCGTGAGGGCGCCGAGCGGCACCGGGGTCGACGGATCCGAGGTGGCCCCCAACGTGAACGAGTACGCCCCGCTGTCGGCGACGTATGCCGCCAACGTGCCGATCGCAGGCGACTCGGTGTTCGCCGGATCGTGCAGAACACCGGTGGGCCGGCGGGGATCCACCAGCGCGCAGCCGGCGACGGTCTCCGAGATATGGACGTGCCAGAACGTGTAGTCGATATGACCGAGCAACTGCCCGCGCCGTACGTGAACGCCATCCACCAGCGAGGACGGCCACGTGATGTGCCAGTAGGTGTAGGAGTGGCCCGGCGCATCGATCACGTCCAGGTGCGTGCCGCCGTTGGGGCGGTTGGGAGCGGTCTCATTTGCGATCGTGCCCGCATCGATCGCATACACCGGGGCGTGATCCGAAGGCGCCTCGACGTCCACCCCATCGTGAACAGGGGAGCGCACGTCATTGAAGCCACCGCGAATCGGCCGGATCTGGGTTTGCGGAAGAAACGGCCAGCCGCCCGCCGGCCGAGCGGCGTAGAAGCACTTCTGGTCAACCGACTTCAGGGTGAACGCCGGATTCGGGGCGGGCGCGATCACGGCCGCGCCGGATCGGACGACGGTGCCGTCGACGCCCGCCGCCACCACGACCACAAGCACCACCAATCCTGCGCGGAGGCGAATCCGACGCGGAGCCACCGAGCTCATCCTGACCTCCGATACCTCCGGGCGCGAGCACGTCGCTCGCATGGACGCACCCCCAACGTACGGTCCCGTCCCTCCAGGCGCAATGGCCGCCCTGTGTGCTCAGGCGTCCGCCAGCACTTCGTCGAGCACGCCGCGTGAGCTCAGTCGCCAGCCGAATCGGTGAGCGGCGTCGACCGTCCGGGTGCTGGAGCGCACGAGTTTCGGGTGTGTGAGGAGGGCCTTCCACAGTGCCCACCCACGGCCGCGCGCCCACGTACCGTCATCAAGAGCGAGTGCGCCGCGGAACGCTCGGCGGCTCTCGCCCACGAAGAACGTCCAGGCGATCGCAAGGTCACACGCCGGGTCGCCGACCGCCGAGCAGCCGAAGTCGAGTACGGCGCTGAGCCGGCCGTTCATCACGAGCAGGTTCGAGTTCGTGATGTCGCCGTGCACCCAGACCGCAGGGCGCTCCCAGGCGCTCGCCAGGGCCGCCTCCCAGACGGCGGCGGCCGCGTCGGCGTCAAGCTCGTGCGCCAACGTGGCGATTGACCGCCGCACGTCGGCGTCAAGTGTCGCGACCGGGCCGCCGCGGAAGAAGCTGTGTGCGCCCGCGGCCGGGCCGCCCATCGGGTCGATCGCATACAGCGCGGCGAGGAAGCCCGCCAGATCGGTCGCGAAACGGGTCTCGTCGTACACCCGCTCGGCTGTCGCGGGCTCCCCGGGCCGCCAGCGGTAGACCGACCACGGCCGCGGAAATCCAAGCGCCGGGACGCCCCGCGCGAGCGGCTCCGGGATGGGCAGCGGCAGGCGTGGCGCGAGCATCGGCAGCCACCGGTGCTCCTTCTCGACCTGGGGGACGTAGTCCTCGGCGCTCGGCAGCCGTACCGAGAGCTCGTCACCGAGCCGAAACGTCGTGTTGTCGTGGCCGTCGAGGTCGACCGGAGTCACCGGCAGGTGCGCCCAGTGAGGGAACTGCATGGCCACGAGGCGGGAGACCAGCCCGGGAGTGATGGCCGCTTTCTCCATGCCCCCACTGCTGCTAACTCGAGAGGCCCGGCTGTTCGCCCTCGCCGGCGTGGACCGCCCCGCGCAGACTCCGCACCATGCCCGCGGGGTCGGCAGAGCTCCACACGTTGCGGCCAAACGCGACGCCCGCCGCGCCGGCGGCGATCGCCGTCCTGACCCGGGCGAGCAGCGCATCGGCATCGCCGGTCAAATCACCCCCCGCGATGACGACCGGAACCCCACACGTGGTGGCGAGCGCCACGGCCTCCGGTGGCGTCGGCATCGACGTCTTGACCACGTGGGCGCCGAGCTCGGCGGCGGCTCGCGCCGCCGCCGCGATCGCGTCCGGATCATACGGGTCCGTGTAGTGCGGACCCTCGATCGGCATGATTTCGCACACGTACGCGAGCCCGGCGCGGTCAGCCGCAGCCGCGACCCGCGCCGCCGCGGCGAGGGCGTCGAGCTCGCCCGGGGTGCCGAGTTGGACATACGTCAGCACCGCATCGGCACCCACACGAGCGGCATCTTCGACCGTCCACACCACTCGGAACTCGCTGTCACGATACGCCCCGACCGACACGGTGGCGAGGTCGAGCTTCATGATCTTCGTGCAGCCGGCGAACTCCTCGGCACAGTCACGCAGGGTGCCGTAGGTGGCGATGAACGCGTCCGCTCCCGCGGCTGCCAGCGATGCGATCAGACTGCGGCGATCCTCGAGGCCTGCGCACGGCCACATGTAGAGGGGGTGATCGATCGCCACGATCACGGCGCGGGGGGCTTTTGCGAAGAGCGGCGGCATGAGGTTAGGGCGTGAGCACGATCTTGAGCGCGTTGAGGCTCTCGACATCGGCGAACGCCTCGACCAGCGTGTCGAGTGTGCATCGACGCGTGACGAGTCGTTCCAGCCGAAGCTCGCCGGACGAAAGCAGCTCCTGGGCCCGTCGGTAGCACTCCAGACGGGAGTTGGGGGGCGTTCCGACCCACTCGCTGCCGACGATCGAGAGCTCCTGATAGTGCACGAGGTTGAGGTCGACGGGCGCAAGGCCCTGCTCGCCGAAGCCGGCGAAAAGGACGAGGCGACCGCCCGGCGCGAGCGCCCGGAGACCCGGCTCCACCGAGGCCGCGCGCCCGAGCGCCACGATGACGGCCTGCACCCCATCATCCCCGGCCCACTCGCGGGCGTGCTCCTCCCAACCCTCGGCGGCGACGGCCGCATCCGCCCCGAACGCGAGCGCCAGCTCACGGCGAGCCTCGAGCGGGTCCACGGCGAGCACCTTCGCGCCCGTCGCATGTGCGACGGCGACCAGCTGCAAGCCCATCTGCCCGGCTCCGAGCACGACCGCATGGTCGCCCGCCGAGATCGAGCCCTGGTGCGTGACCGCGTGGATGCAATCGGCGAGCGGCTCGACAAAGACGGCTCGTTCGAGCGGCAGCGCATCGTCGATCCGCATTGGGCCGTGCGACCACTCGCCCCGCTCGACCGCGATCGTCGCGTACTCGGCATATCCGGCATAGGTATCGCCGTACACCCGTTCACCGATTCCCCAGCCCTGCACCCCGGCGCCGACGCTCGCGACCCGGCCGACCCACTCGTGCCCCGGATTGAGCGGATAGCCCGACCCTCCCAGGCCGATCAGGTACTTGCGGACGTCGGTCGGGCAGACGCCGCAGGCCTCGATCTCGACGAGCAGCTCGCCGGCGAGCGGCTCCGGCCGGGGCAGGCGCTCCACGCGCAGGTCGCGGATGCCGTGGAGGCGCGCCGCCCGCATCGTCGCGGCGCCGCTACTGCTCATCCGGCGCTCGCGTGTGGTCATGCCGCCGCGCGGCCGCGGGGTCGACCTCCAGGGTGAGCTCGAGCGGCCCGAAGTCCGAGCCGACCGAAACGGCGACCCGCTCGGAGGCCGCGGTCCGAGCGGTGGCGATCACGTCCAGCACATGAATATCGTGGTCGAGGTCCACGAGCGGTGCGCGGCGCTCGCGAATCGCGGCCACGACCTCGTGGAGCCCGTCGGACCAGTGCCAGGTCGGGTCGAGTGACTCGTACTGCTCCCACGCGCCACGCGCCGTGCTCCAGATCTCGAAGCCGGACGGATCCCAGTCGTCTCCGAGCAGGTTGGCGGTGCCGTCGACGCCATACAGCTCCAGCCCCGTTGGCCGGTAGCGGTGGATCGCGTGGCTGGCCACGATCGACGAGAGCGCGCCCGATCGATGCCGGAGGACGACGTGAGCGACGTCGGCGTCCGGCGTCTCGATCGTCTCGCCACCGGCCATGCGAGGGCTGACGGCCGTGGCCTCGGCGGCCTGCACCTCGAGGACTGGCCCGAGCAGCGCCGTCAGGCTCTTGACGTTGTAAATGCCCGCCTCCGCGAGCGGACCGACTCCGCCACGGTGGTACCAGGGTGCCCAGTCCGAGCCGGGGTTGCCGTAGAGACCGCGAGCCGAGTGGATCCGCCCGATCGCTCCCCCCGCGAGCGCCGTCCAGAGCGCCCGGAATGTGGGCGAGAGCTGCACGAACGGAGAGATCAGCAGATGCCGCCGTCGCGAGCGGGCGGCCTCGCACACGGCGCGAGCCCGGGCGGGGTCAAGCGAGAGCGGCTTCTCGACGACGACGTGCTTTCCACGCTCGATCGCGGCCAGCGCCAGGTCGGCGTGCGAATCGGGCGGGGTGAGGACGACCACCACGTCGAGGTCGGCGTCGAGGACTTCGTCGACGTCCTCCACCAGTCTCGTGCCCGGGCGGCGGGCGAGCAGGGCCGGCCAGGCCGAGCGGCGCCGTGCGCAGATCACCCGCAGCTCCGCCATCCCCCGCCCACCGAGCCGATCCAGCGCGCCCAGATACCCCGGCAGCGCGTTCCCGGCCCCGATCACTCCCACGGCCACCGGCCGTCTGTTCTGCGCCTCCGCATCCGCCACGGCGCAACCATACCGAGACGCGACCTCGGGGCACTCACGCTTGCGTCACCGGCGCGTAGGATGGGCGCGATGGCCGCTGAGCACGGACTCTCCGGATGTACCGCCTGGGTGACGGGTGCGGGCAGCGGCATGGGCGCGAAGCACGCCGAACGGCTGGCGCAGGCGGGCGCGCGCGTCGCCTGTCTCGACGTCGACGGCGACGCGGCCGAGCGGGTCGCGGCGGGGATACGCGCCGAAGGCGGGGTTGCGGCCGCGCGTGCCGCGGACGTCGGCGACTGGGAGGCGATGACGGCAGCCGCCGACGCGATGCGACGGGAGCTTGGGCCCGTGCGCGCCGTCATCGCAAATGCCGGGGTGCTGGGGCCGGTCGCTGCGGTCGCCGACCTCGACCCGGCCGGCTGGTCGCGGGTGCTGCAGGTCAACCTGACCGGCGTGTTCCACACGGTCAAGGCGGCGATTCCGCAGATGCGCCCCCACGGTGGGGGGATGGTGCTCGTGTCGTCGATCTCCGGCCTGCGCGGATACGTGGGCGCGGCCGCATACAACGCGTCCAAGCACGGAGTTCTCGGGCTGATGCGGACGCTTGCGAACGAGCTCGCCGCAGACGGCATCCGGGTGAACGCCGTCTGCCCGGGGTGGGTCGACACGCCGATGTTCGACGCCCAGGTCGAGATCGCCGGGCTGCGCCGGGCCGAGGCGATCAGCCGCTGGGCCCCGGACCAGCTGATCGAGCGGCTCGTCACGCCCGACGAGGTCTCGGATGCCGTGCTCTGGCTGCTGTCGGAGGGATCACGCATGGTCACGGGCGTTGCGCTTCCGGTCGACGGGGGCATGCTCGAGCGAACGATGCCGCCGGCATGAGCGCAGGCGGGCTCGACGGCAGGGTCGCCCTGGTGACCGGCGGCGGTCGCGGGATCGGCCGGGCGATTGCGGTCGCACTCGCGGCGGAGGGCGCCGCGGTCAGCGTCGTCGCCCGCTCCGAGCCCGAGGTGCGCGCCGCTGCCGAGGAGATCGGCGGCATGCACGTCGCCGTGTCGCTCGCAACCGAGGCGGGCTGCCTGCACGCCGTCAGCGAGACACACCGGGTACTCGGCCCCATCGACATCCTGGTGAACAACGCCGGGATCGGCTCGTACGACGAGCGCCCGATCTGGGACCAGACGACCGCGACGTGGCGGGAGACGATGGCACTCAACCTGGATGCCCCGTTCTGGCTCACCCGCATGGCGGTGGGCGACATGGTCGCGCAGCGATGGGGCCGCATCGTCATGATCAGCTCGACCGCGGGAGAGGTCGGGGCGCCGGCCATGTCCGCCTACTGCGCGTCGAAGCACGGCCTGATCGGGCTCATGCGCTCGGTGGCAGCCGACACCATCGAACACGGCGTCACGTGCAACGCCGTCCTGCCCGGATGGGTGCGCACGGTCATGGGAGACGCCGATGCCGAGGTGGAGGGCCGGGCGAGAGGGATGACGGGCGACGAGGTGTGGGCCGAGCGGGCGGCGGGCTACGCGGCCAAGCGTGTGCTCGACCCCAGCGAGATCGCCGGCGTTGTGCGGTTCCTGGCCTCGGACGACGCGTCAGGCCTCAACGGCGAGGCGATCACCGTCGCGCTTGGGAGTCACTGGTAGCCGCGGCATCGAACCCGGCGAGCGCCGCCATCGTGGCCCGAAGCGGCGCATACAACTCGCGGTACAGGGGGTAGAGGTCGTCGTACCGTCGTGCTGCCGGCGCGTGCGGTGAGACCCGCCGTATCACCGGCACCGCCGGGTGGTGGCCGGTCGCCCGGAGCGCGAACACCGCCGCCCCGACGCCGCCGGTGGTGTCGACGACCTCGAGCTCCGCAGCCAGCGCGTCGCTCGTCGCCTGCAGCCACCCGGAGTCGTGGATGCCGCCGCCGGCGACCCGCCACGTGGCGGTCGCATGCCCGAGCTCTCGCATGCGCTCAACGATGTCGCGGGCCGAGAGCGCGACGGCGTCGAGAAAGGCCCGTCCGAGCTGCGCCGCGGAGGTGGCCGTCGTCAGCCCCACGACGATTCCGCGCGCCTCGGGGTCCCAGACGGGCGTTCGCTCGCCGGCGAGATAGGGCAGTGCCAGGAGGCCACCGGCGCCCGGCTCGAGCCCGGCGATGTCCTCGCCGCCGAACCGGTCACGCGCCCACGCGATCGTCGATCCGGCGGCAGACGTCCAGCCGCTGATCGCTCGCTCGCCTCCAGGAAGCACCACGGAGCGGAGGTCTCCGGCGTCGCTGCGGGCAACGCGAGACTCGGTCGTGAGAATCATCGTGCTGCCGAGCAAGATCCGGTTCGCTCCGCCCATGCTCTCGAGATCGACCCACGAGTCGTATGTCCCCAGCGCGACGGGGACGCCCACGTCCACGCCGAGCGCCGCCGCGGCCGTCTGCCCGAGCCGGCCGGCCACATCGAGCGGTTCGCCGGCGGCGGGGATCGGCAGCGGCGGCTCGAGTCCCGGAAGGACGTAGTCGTCGCGGGTGATGCGGTCCATCACCGGACGGCCCGTGAGCCACGCGACCAGGAATCCGGTTGCGTCGAGAGCGTGAGCCGCGCGATCGAACGCATCACGCGCATGCTCCCGCCACCAGTGCATCACCGGCGCCGCGTGGTCGATCAGGGCGTCGGCCGTGAGGCCGCACTGCGACGCAAGCCGATCCCGCTCGGCGGTCGGGCGGCGGTCGTGCGCGGTGAGGACGGACGGCAGGAGCGGGTCGAGCCGCTCGTCGACGGGGATCGGCTGAGGGCCGGCACCCGCAGCGGCGATGGCCACGACGCGCGCCCCCGGCGGCCCCTCCGCAAGCGCCGACCGAGTCGCCTTGGCGACGGCGGCGGCCCACGTTCTGGCGTCGCCGGTTGGTGCGGTGGCGCGGGCCAGCACCTCCCCGTCCACGCGAACCAGACCCACGCGCACACCCGTCAGGCCGAGGTCGATCCCAAGGCCAACGTCCGTCATGCGCCGTCGGCGGCGAGGCGGGGGACGTTGGCAACCAGCGTGCGCGTCTCGTCGTTCGCCGGTGCCTTGAGCACGTCGGCGACCCGGCCGCGCTCGATGATGCGCCCGTCGAGGATCACGGCAATGTCGTCGGCGACGCTGTGCACCAGGGCGAGGTTGTGCGTGACGAACAGCAGGCTCAGCCCGCGCTGGCGGCGCAACTGGTCGAGGAGCTCGATGATCACCGCTTGAACCGAGACGTCGAGCGACGAGGTCACCTCGTCGCACACGAGGAGCCTTGGCTCAACGATCAGCGCCCGGGCGATGGCGACCCGCTGGCGCTGGCCGCCGGAGAGCTCATGTGGAAAGCGCGCCTTTACCGCGGCCGTCAGCGACACGCTCGCGAGCGCCTCGTCGACCCGGGCCGCGATTTCGCGGGTGCCGGGCTGCGAAGACGCGTAGTGGAGCGGCTGGGCGATCGACTGCTCAACCGCGCGGCGGGGGTTGAGCGACGAGTACGGGTTTTGGAAGACGTACTGGATCGCCTCGCGTGCCTCCTGAGGGCGCTCACGAGCCGAGTTCCGAAGCGGGGTGCCGGCGAGGGAGATCGTTCCCAGGTACTCCGAGTGCAGGCCGGCGATGCAGCGCGCGATTGTCGTCTTGCCTGAGCCGGACTGCCCGACCAGCGCCAGGCTGGCGCCCTCGGAGATCGTGAACGAGACGTCTTCGAGCACCCGTCGGCCTCCGTAGGACGCGGCGAGGCCATCCACCGCAAGCAGCGCCGCCGCCCCGGGCCCGTGCCCGGCCACCGCCGCCGCCGGCCGGGGCGCCGCCGGCGCCGCCTCGGCCGCCCGCACACACCACACGCCATGCGCCGGGCCCACGGCGACCTCGGCCGGGACGGCCGCGCGGCACTCCGGCAGCGCCAGAGGGCAGCGAGGAGCGAAGAGGCACTCGTCAAGGCGGCGGCCGGGCTCGGGGGCCTGGCCGGGGATGCCGACGAGGAGCCTTGTCCCGTCGATGTCGGGCACGGCCTGCATCAGGCCGCGCACGTACGGATGCCGCGGGCTGCCGAGCACGCCGGCCGTCGGCCCCACCTCAGCGAGCCGGCCCGCGTACATCACCGCGACCCGGATGGCCAGGGTCGAGGCGACGGCGAGGTCGTGCGTGACATAGACCACCGCGCCGCCATGGATCCGTGAGATCTCCTGGATCGTCTGCAGCACGCGGGCCTGGGTGGTCACGTCGAGGCCGGTCGTCGGCTCGTCCATGACGATGAGCCGCGGCCGGTTGACGATCGCCATCGCGATCACGATCCGCTGCTGCTGACCGCCCGAGAGCTGGTGTGGGTACGAACGCAGCAGCCGCCGCGTCGCGGGCAGGTGGACGTCGTCGAGTACTGCCGCGATCTGTCCCCTGCGCTCATCCGCGCTCCCGCCGGCGCCGTGGTAGATCAGCGCCTCTCCGAGCTGTCTGCCCACGCGGATCGCCGGGTTGAGCGCGCTCCCCGGGTCCTGCGGGACGTAGGTGACGAGTGACCCCCGGGCCCGCTCGAGCGCGGACTCGTCCATGTCGAGGAGCGAACGGCCGTCGATGCTCACGCCGCCGCTGCGAACGCGCAGGCCGCGTCGCGTGTACCCGAGCAGAGCGAGGGAGAGGGTCGTCTTGCCGCATCCCGACTCTCCCGCCAGTCCCAGCACCTCGCCGGGTGCGACCTCGAGCGAGACGTCGTCGACGACGCGAGCCTCGGCCCCCGCGACCTCGATCACGAGGTTCTCCACGCGCAGCACGGGCGCCGTGCTCATCCTGCCGTCCCGACGCCCGCGGCCGGATCGCCCCCGCCAATGGGATCCGACTCGGAGCCGAGCATCGCGGTCGGGCCGATCGGGGCCTCGATGCCGAGCGCCGTACGGGCAATGGCGTCGCTGAACATGTTGGCGCCGACCGTCAGGATCGCGATCAGGACGATCGGCGCGACGACCGGCCACGGGTTCTGCTGAATCCCGATCCGGTTCTCGTTCACCATCAGACCCCAGTCGGCATCCGGCGGCTGGAGCCCGAAGCCGAGGAAGCTGAGCGACGCGATGATCGCGATCGAGTACGTCAGCCGAAGGCCCGCCTCGACCATCAACGGGCCGATGATGTTCGGGACGATTTCGCCGATCATCACGATCCGCCGGGGGATGCCGAAGGACTCGGCGTACTTGACGTAGTCCTGCTCGACCGTGCGCAGCGTCGCCCCCCGGGCCACTCGGGCCACCTGTGGAGCGTGGATTGCGGCCACCGCCAGGCACACGAGCCAGAGCTTTGGCCCGACGATGCTGACCAGGAGCAGCGCCAGGATGATCTGCGGGAACGCGAGCGCGACATCGAGCGCACGCATGATGGACTCGTCCACCAGGCCTCGGACGTAGCCGGCGGTGACGCCGAAGGCGGTTCCAACGACGATCCCGATGGCCGTGGCAAGGGCCGCCAGGCCGAGGATCTCGCGGCCGCCGTAGAGCACGCGGGAGAGCACGTCACGTCCGATTTCGTCGGTCCCCAGCCACGCGCTGGAGCTCGGCCCGGCAAACGGCACGCCGACGAACGTGGTGGGGGACTTCGGCGCCACGTACGGCCCGACGAGTGCGATGAGCACCACCGGGACGATGAGCGCAAGGGCGATCCTCCCCCGTCGCGAGCGTGCGGCCACGCCCAGCACGGCGAGCCAGACGCCGCGCGAGCGCCGAGGCGCTGAGCGCTCCTCGGGGACGACTACGTTCGCCGCCATGATGTCGTTCGCATCCTCGGTGTGACCATGATCGCGATGACGTCGGCCAGGATGTTGACCACGACGTAGAACGCCGCCAGCAGGAGCACGATCAGCTGGATCGTGGGCAGGTCGCGTGCGCTGACCGCGTTCACAAGCCCCTGGCCGATGCCCGGATAGCCGAAGACGTATTCGACCACGACGACCCCGCCGGCGAGGTATGCGAACGTGAGCGCGATCGCCTGCACGGTGGTGGCGAAGGCGTTCGGAAGGGCGTGACGCAGGAGCAGTGCGCGCCGGGGTGTCCCCTTCAGGCGCGCCATCTCGATGTACTCGCTCTCGAGCACCTCGATCATCGTCCCGCGAGCCATTCGGTAGATGTAGGGAACGACGGCGATCGTCAGCGTCGCCACCGGGAGCACAAGGACGGTCGGATCCGACCACACGCTTGTTCCGGGCGCGACGAGCGACACCGGCGGCAGCACCTGGAGCACCACGGTCGCGAACACGATGATGAGGGCGATCGCGACGACGAACTCGGGCAGCGCCGCCGCCGCGAGCGTGACCGTCGATGTGGCGTGGTCGAACAGCGTGTCCCGCCGCAGCGCCGACCAGATCCCCAGCCCCAGCGAGAGCGGGACGCCCACCACGCCGACGAGGGCCATCAGGTAGATGGAGTTCACGATGCGGGGCTCGACGAACGACCAGACCGGGAGCCCGTTCGCGAGCGACGTGCCCGGGTTGCCATGCAAGAGCCCCGAGAGCCATGACCAGTACTGCGAGACCGCCGACTGGTTCAGGTGGAACTCCCGCCGGAACGCGGCCAGCCGCTGCGGCGTGGCGTCGCGGCCGAGCACGGCTCGCGCAGCGTCGCCGGGGAGGAGCTGCGTCGCGGCGAAGACGACGATCGACACGAGGAACAGCGTGAGCACGCCGAGCAGGATCCTGCGCAGGATCGTGCGGAAGATGAAGCTGTCGCCGAGCCTCGCGCCGAGCCCCGGCGATGGCGTCCCATCGGTGATCGATTCGCTCGTCATCGCTCAGATTGCGGTCATTCCGCCGTCGACTGTCAGCGCGGCCCCGGTCACGAACGACGCTTCCGCCGACGCCAGGAAGCGAACGCAGGCCGCGACCTCCGCCGCCGTCCCGAGCCGGTTCATGGGGGCGTCCTCAGCATACGCCGCCCGCAGCCGGCCGGGATCGTGCGACGCGGCCAGGAAGCTGTCCGTGAGCGGCGTCGAGATGTTGCCCGGGCAGACGCAGTTCGCCCGGATTCGGCTGGGGGCCAGGTCGACCGCCAGCGCACGGGTCAGCTGGAGCAAGCCTCCCTTCGAGGCGACGTAGGCGGCGGCGCCGGCGCGTGCGACGAGCGAGGCGGCAGATCCGATCGTGACGATCGAGGCGCCGGGCCGCATCAGCGGCAGCACCGTCCGCACCAGCCGAAAGACGCTCGAGAGGTTGGTCTCGAGCACCGTGTCCCACTCCTCGTCGGTGAGCTCCAGGACGCCGGGCTCGTGAGCCAGGTCGACACCGGCGTTCGCGACAAGGACGTCGAGCCGGCCGTGGGTCTCGCCGAGCCGGTCGGCAAGGCCGCGGCGCTCGCCGGCATCGGTCACGTCGAGCCTGATCGCCTCGCATCGCTCCCCGCACAGCCGGGCGGTCTCGCGTGCCGAGGCCTCGGTGCGCGACGTGGCGAGGACATGCGCGCCGGCCCCGGCCAGCTCGACCGAGACCGCACGCCCGATCCCGCTGCCGGAGCCGGTGACGACCACGACCCGCCCATCGAGGCGCGCAAACCGGTCGTCTGCCGGCTCGCCCCGGTGGTGCATCTACCAGACCTCGTGGCCGAGATCCGCGTACACCCCGGCGTCGACGATCGTCGCCACCTCGGTGAACTCGCTGTGCTCCTCCTGGATCCGCGCCTTCTGGAACTCTTCATCCCACCGCTCGAGCACCGCGAGATCCCTCACGCGCCACACGGTCATGTAGACCCCCGGGCGCGGCCCGAGCCGCCATGTCCGCCCGATGTTGAGGACGAGCTCGTCCTCGGGATGCTCGGCCGCCCAACGGTCGGAGGCCATGGCGACGACCTCCTGGAACCGCTTCTGGGACACGCCCGGCTTGGGCTCGACGAACTCGACGTAGTAGTACACCTAGCTCATCCAGGCATGCGCCCAGTCCGCATTTCCGAGCACGATCCCGGTGCCGGCCGGGGTGAAGCCGTGCACGCGCGACGTCGTGATGTCGAGGAGCTTGTTGTAGGCCGCGATGATGTAGCCGCCCGAGTCGAAGTCGATCTTCTGCATCGCCTGGACCAGCTCCTTGCGCTTCGCCGGATCGGTCGTCGAGTTGGCCTGTTTGTACAGGGAGACGTACTGCGGATCGTTCCAGTGTGTCTCATTGAAGGGCGACGACGTGAGCGACCCCTGTGCAACCTGGCTCAGGTACGGGCTGTATCCCCAGAAGTCCTGAGCGAACGTCCACTGCAGATAGTTGGGCCCATAGAACGTCCCCACCGGGACCTGCTTGATGTTCACCGTCACCCCGGCACCCTTGGCCTGCTGCGCGAACACCTGCGCCGCCTGGAGCACGCCGACCGCGAAGTCAGCTGTCATCAGGTCGACGGTGAGGCCCTCCTGGCCGGCTTTCTTGAGCAGCGACTTGGCTCTGCCGAGGTCTTGGTCACGCTTGAGCGATGTGTCGTAGTCGGGGTCCCATTGCGAGAACACGTCGTTTCCGACGGCGCCGAAGCCGTCCAGCGACAGGTCGATCAACTGGTGGCGGTCGACGATGTAGCGCATCGCCTGGCGCACGTTCACATCGGTGAACGGCGGCTTGTCGACCCGCATCGTGAACGGCGTCCACTGGCCCGGGAGCGACACGAGCGCCGTCAGCTGCGCGTTCCCGGCGATCTGCTTGGCCAGGTTGAGCGGCGCGGTCGAGAACACGTCGAGCTCGTTGCCCTGGAGGGCGTTGAATGCGGCCGTGTCGGAGGCGAACGAGTCGATGATCGTCACCTGATCGAGATACGGCAGCCCGTGCTGGTGGAACTCGGGGAAGCGGACGAACACGCTCTGCTGGCCCGGCGTGAAACTTTGGTACTTGAACGGGCCCGTGCCGATCGGGCTCTTCGGGTTGTAGTCGCTCGGGATGATCGGGAAGTTGAAGACGTTCGCGATCTGCTCGGGGAACGACGCATACGGCACGGTCATCGGCAGCTGGAGCGTGCGCGAGTCGACGATCTTGATCGCATTGACATCGAGTGGCGCGAGCGCGCTCGCGCCGTTGCCGGGAGACTTCGGGTTGACGATGCGCTTGAGGGAGAAGACGACGTCGGCCGGTGTGACCGGCTTGCCGTCATGGAAGGTCAGCCCTTGCCGCAGGCGCACCGTCCACAGCTTGGCGTCCGGCGTCGACGACACCTCCTCGGCGAGATCCATCTCGACGCTGCGGCCGCTGTTCGACAGGCGCACGAGGCCGTTGTAGAGCGCCATCGCCCGGATCGTGTCGGGCTCCGTCACAATCCGGCCGGCGTCGAGCGTATCGGACGACGAGCCGCCCAGGATCCCGACCCGCAGAATGCCGCCCTTCTTCGGCTTGAGCGTCGTGGCGGTGGAGCCTGTGGACGAGCCGCTGCCGCCACACGCGGCGATCAGGGGCGCGGCCGAAAGCGCGGCACTGGCCCCAAGCGCGCCGCGAACGAGCTGTCCTCGCGTGATCCCGCGCTGGTCGTCATGGCGTTCTCCTGACATGAAGCGCTCTCCTTTCATGCGGTTCAGCGTCGGTCTCAGAGTTGTCCCTCGGTCTGTCTCCGGCCGCGGCGGGCGCCGAGAATACCATGGCCCTCCGCGGCCTCCCGGGCGGTGATCAGATCCAATCCGACGGCGGCGATGCCGGGGCCGTCGAGCCGGTAGTTGCGAAGAAGATGCGTCGGCGGCCCGATCAGGCTGTAGGTATCCAGGAGGCCGTGCCGCCGCAATCTGACGGCCGCTCCAAGATCGGTGAGCGCCTCGGCGACCGCGCCTCCGAGACCGCCGATCACGTTGTGCTCCTCGACTGTCAGGAGGGTCGAGCTGCGTGCCGCCGCGCGCGCGATCGCATCGACGTCGAGTGGCTTGACGGTGTGCATGTCGAGCACCCCGACGTCATGGCCGCGCTCGCGGAGGAGCGCTGCAGCCTCGAGCGCGGGGTGCACGCATGAGCCGGTCGCGATGACCGTCAGGTCCGCCCCGAGGCCGTGTTCGATCGCCGTACCGATCTCGAGCCGCGCGACCTCAGCCGCCGTGTAGACGTCCGGCTCGCGGCCGCGGCCGATGCGCAGGTAGATCGGCCCCGGATGGTGGGTGGCCGCGCGCACGGCTGCCGCGAGCGACGCCGAATCCGCCGGCGCGAGCACGGTCATGCCGGCCATCGCCCGTGTGACGGCGATGTCCTCGGTAGCGTGGTGCGATGTTCCGTAGAAGCCCAGGCTGATGCCGGCGTGATGTCCCACGAGCCGCACCGGAAGGCCGGTGTACGCAATGTCGGTGCGGATCTGCTCGGCACACAGCAGGGCCAGGAACGATGCGAACGTGGCCACATACGGCTCCAGGCCGGTGGTTGCCATGCCCGCGGCCGCGGTGACCATGTTCTGCTCGGAGATCCCGAACTGGAAGAAGCGCTCCGGATGCCGCCGCTCGAACCGGACGAGGCCGTTCGAGTGCTTCAAGTCGGCCGTGCACGCGACGATCGGAGCGCCCTGGTCGACGAGGTCGGCGAGCGTGTCGGCAAGTGTCCGCAACACGGGCGCCTGCTCGATCAGCGTGGTCAGCTGCCACGTCCCGCGGTTGAGATCCGGCGCTGAGCTCACCCTTCACCGCCGAGCTCGGCGAGCACGCGCTCCTCGTCGGCGGGGTCGAGGTAGCCCAGGTGCCAGCCGGGTTCTCGTTCCATGAACCCGACGCCCTTCCCCTTCACGGTGTTCGCGATGACGACCGCGGGCCGGTCGCGCGCCGTGTCGGCAGCGAGGCCGGCGAAGACTCCCAGGAGGGCGTCAACGTCGTGGCCGTCGACGGTGGTCGCCTGCCAGCCGAAGGCCTCCCACTTCTCGGCGAGGGGCTCAAGACCCACGACGTCCTCCACGACCCCGTCGAGGCAGTACTCGTTGCGGTCGACGATGGCGACCAGGTTTCGCGTTCGTCGGTGGGCCGCGGCCATCGCGGCCTCCCACACCTGTCCCTCATGCAGCTCCCCGTCTCCGAGAAGGACGTACACGCGGTAGTCCTGGCCAGTGAGCGGGGCGCCGAGCGCCATCCCCAGCCCAACTGAGAGGGCGTGGCCAAGCGAGCCCGAACTGAAGTCGATGCCCGGGATGCGGCGCATGTCGGGGTGGTCGCCGAACGGACTGCCGAGGCTCGCGTAGCTGTCGAGGTCGCTCGCCGGGAAGTAGCCGAGGCCCGCGAGGAGGGGATAGAGCGCGACGGCCGCATGGCCCTTGCCGAGAATGAACCGGTCGCGCCCGGGCCAGTCCGGCTCTCCGCGGCGGAGCTGAAGGACACCGTCGTAGAGGACCGCGAGTATCTCCGCGCACGAGAACGACGAGGCGTAGTGACCCGTCTTCGCGATGGCAATCAGCCTGACGGTCTCCTCTCGCAGGAACCGCGCCCGAGCCCTGATCGCGTCCGGATCGGCGCTCATACCTCGGCCTCCTCCATCAACTCCGGCGTCTCACCCTCGACCGGCGGTGGCGACAGCGAGCAGAGGATCCGAAGCGGCTCCGGTCCATCGTTGACCTGCCCGTGCACGCGTCCGGGAGCGACGTAGACGAGCAGTCCGGGTGCGAGCTCGATGTCGCCCGGCTCGCCCTCAAGGTACATCCGGCCGGCGCCGCTGATCACGAAGTACGCCTCCTCGTAGGCGTGTCGGTGCCGGCGGACGCGCGAGCCGGGCGGCATGTCACAGATCGACACCCCGAGCTGATCCGAGCCGACCGTGTGTGGGTGGATGAGCCGGCGCACCGGTGCGCCGAGTCCGTCGAACGGCCGGCCGGAGGAGACATCGATCACCGGGGACGGGTCACTCATACCCGACCGCCGCCGTCTTCGGCTCGAACCCGAGCGAGGTTGACACCGCGTCGGCCGCGGCCGTTACCGCAGCGACCATCTGATCGAACCCATCACCAAGGATCGCCGGCCGGATGCCACTGATGGAAAGGGCGGCGGTGACGGCGCCGCGGTTGTCCCGGATCGGTGCTCCAAGGGCGGCGATGCCGACCGTGACGTCCTCGTCGCTGACGGAGTACCCCAGGCGGCGGGACTGTTCGAGTGCGCCGAACAGGGCTTCCCGGGTGTCCGGTGTCGCCGGGGTGAGCCGCTCCAGCTCGCCCACGGCCTCGCAGTAGTGCTCCCAGAACGATCGCGGTTCTGCGGCGAGAAGGGCACGTGGCGCGGCGCCCGCATGCAGCGGGAGCGACCCGCCGAGGCGCAGAGCGAGCGACACTGCTCGCGAGCCCTCAATTCGCTCGATGCAGACGGCCTGCATCCCGCGCCGGACGCACAAGAAGACGGTCTCGCCCGTCACGTGGTTGAGGTGCTCCATCTGCGGGAGCGCGGCCTGGCGCTCGTCGAAACGCGCCACGACGGCCCCGCCGAGGTGAAACAGCCGGAGACCGAGCCGGTAGCTTCCCCGCTGTGATCCGGGCTCGACGAACCCAACGCTGACGAGCGAACGGATGAGCCGGTACACGGTCGTGCGCGGCTCCCCCAGCGCCTCGCTCAGACGCGCCGCGGTGGACTCTCTCTCCTCGGCAAGCTGATCCAGAAGAGCGGCGGCCTTCGCGAGGACGCCGACCGACTCCGCATGTTCCGGGTCTGACACGGGCCGACCATACCGCTCAGTGGACACGATGTCCACATACTGGGACGAACCCGATCCGCGCCGAACTCAGCTCCACGGAAGCTCGCTCCAGGTTTCCGGGCGCTCGACGCGCCAGCGTCCTCGCCACGGCGCGTTTGCCTCGGCTTCGGAGGTCGTATCCCGCTCGACACTCGCGCCGTAGCGCAGAGCGACCTCCGATCGCTTGGAGATGCGCCAGAACGTTTCCTCGTTCAGGTCGCGGTTCCCGGCGCAGACGAGGATGCAGGGACCGGCGCCCGCTCCGACGAACGTATGCCCCGTCCCGGGCGGACAGTGCACGAAGTCCCAGGCGCGGAGGTGGCGTTCCTGGTCTTCGACGATCGCGATGCATTCGCCCATCAGGACGAGGAAGTCCTCCTCGACGGACTCCGCGTGGTACATGCCGACCGGTTGTCCCGGCCGAAGCACGCGCAGGACGAATCCCGCGCCGGGCTTGACGTACTCGGTGAGGTCGGGCCGGCCGCGCAACACGAAGTCGTCAGACTCGAAGATGCAGCAGGACTGCGTCTGATCGTTGTTCATCCACGCGGCGTCGCGGGCGTTGACGACGAACCACCCCGGCGTCACGGGCGCGAGGCCCGACGCGACGGGCTCGAGTCGTGCTTCTTGCGTCATTGGTATCTCCTCGAAATCAGGCGCGCGCTGCGCGCGAAGAGCACAGACAGCCTGGCGTTCGCGACAAACACGACCGCCAGGCGAGGGCAAAGGCCTCTCAGGTGCTCAGTTCGCAGCCACGGGCGGAGTATACGAACCTGCGCGCGAGCCTTCTACGGTGGGGGCGTCCGTGCTCTGCACGCGATCTGCAGCGCCAGCCGCTGGTCGGGATCGTCGAGGTCGGCGGGCAGCAGGGCGCGGATGCGCTTCATCCGGTGCGCGACGCCGTTCGGGTGCAGGTGCAGGATCTCGCCGCTGCGAGCCAGCGAGCCCCAGCAGTCGAGGTAGACACGCAGGGTCTCGATCGCGGCGGTCGCCTTCGGGCCTCCGAGTTGCTCCAGCGGCGCGAGGAGGCCGGTCGCCGAGGATCGAGCGGTCGGCGACCCGGCGAGCTCGTCCACGAGCCGGTTCGGGTCGATGGCGTCGTAACGAAGCGGGACGTCCGTGACGTGTGCCGCGCGCGCCCGAGCGAGCGCCGCGCGCGCTTCGCTGACATGGGCGCCGACGCCACAGACCACCGAGACCGGCAGCCGCTCGATCAGCCGTGCCGCGGTGGCCGCCCCGTCTCCGTCGCCCGAGAGGCGAACGCCGTCTCTCTCGCGGTCGGCGTGCCACCCGGCCTCGCGGGCGAGTCGTAGCGCCTCCAGCACGACGAGGTCGCCGCCGTCCCGGCCCGCGGGCTCGACCAGGACGACGGTCCCGCCGCGGACCGGCGGCTCCGGGTGCGACGCGGCGCGGGCGACAGCGTCGGCCACGAGCCTGCACCCGATGCGAACAGCGGTGTCGTCCCGGTCGGCTGCCACGACGCCATCCCGGCAGCTCACCTCGGCATCGAGGGCGGCCGACGCCGCGACCAGGATCGCCTCGGTTCCGTCGGGCTCCGCGTGCTCGATCGCGGCGACCGCCGCGGTCAGCCGTCGCAGGACGGCGTCGGCGTCGGCGCGAAGCGTCGCGTCGAGGGCGAAGGCGAGCGCTGCCGGATCCTCGCCGATCCCGATCGCCAGCAGGGCAACCCGGGCGCCGCTCGCCGCCGCGATCGCCGCCTGTGACGTTGTTGCCCGCCCGTACAACGCGAGTGCGGCCAGCCCGTGTTCGCCGGCGGCCGCGAGGAGCTGGATCAGCCTGCGACCCGATGCGCTCCGTGACGCCCGCCGGGTGAGCACCACCAGCTCGCCGCGGCGGACTGCGGCGATCCGAGCGGTGTCGTCCATGACGCTGACGCGCTCGACGATGCGGGCGTCCCAGGGGCCGGCGACCAGGGTCAGATCGAGCGCGGGATCCCGGCGCAGGACGTCGTCGATGCGCATCCGCCGAGTATGTCATGAGCACAGATTCTCGCCAAACACTGGTTTGGTCGCACATTGACCGGCCTCTTCGCACCGGTCAGAGTGCCGCCATGCCAAACAGGATCGCAGTCGACGTCGGCGGGACATTTACGGATCTCGTGCTCAGCAACGATGAGACCGGGCGGATCGTCATCGGCAAGATGCCAACCGTCCCCGACGCCCCCGACGAGGGCGTGCTCGCCGTGCTGAACGCGGTGCTGGCCGATGGTGACGTCGCCTCCTCGGAGTACTTCCTGCACGGCACGACGGTCGGCCTGAACTCGCTGCTCGAGAACCGTGGGGCGCTGGTCGGCCTTCTCTGCACGCGCGGCTTCCGCGACGTCCTCGAGGTGCGCCGGGGCGATCGCGGTGACCCCTACGACCTTTTCTGGCACCCACCGGCGCCGATGGTCGAGCGCCACCTGCGGATTCCCGTCGGGGGGCGAATGCGCGCGGACGGGGTGGAGCACGCCCCGCTCGAGCCGGCCGACGTGACCGAGGCGGCCGGCCGGTTCACCGAGCACGGCGTCGGCGCCGTGGCGGTCGCCTTCATGAACGCATACGCCAACCCGGCCCATGAGTTGGAGGCGGAGCGGCTGCTGCGCGAGGCCGGGTTCACCGGCGAGGTCTCGCTCTCGCACCGGGTGTCGGGCGAGTACCGCGAGTACGAGCGCACCTGTACCACCGTCATCGACGCCTTCGTCCGCCGCCGCCTGGGTTCCTACCTCGGCCGCGTCGAGGATGCTCTGGGCGACAAGGGGTTCGCCGGCGGCTGCATGATCATGCGGTCGGGGGGCGGTGCGATGACCTTCGACGAGGCAGCCGACCGGCCGTTCGAGACGATTCTCTCCGGCCCCGTCGCCGGCGCCCGCGCCGTCGCTGAGCTTGCCCGCGCGCTTGACCTCCGCCACGCGATCTCTGCCGATGTCGGTGGCACCAGCTTCGACACGTGCCTGATCGACGACGGCCGCCCGCCGGTGCTGTACCAGGGCGAGGTGGTCGGCCTTCCGATCCAGACGCCGTGGATCGACGTCCGGTCGATCGGCGCGGGTGGCGGCTCGATCGCCTACGTCGACTCGGGTGGCCTGCTGCGCGTTGGCCCCCAGAGCGCGGGCGCCGACCCGGGCCCGGCGTGCTACGACCGTGGCGGGGAGCGGCCGACGGTCACCGATGCGGCACTCGTCCTGGGGATGATCCCGGCGGCCCTGATCGCAGGCGACGTGCCGCTTGTGCACGACCTGGCCGAGCGCGCCCTCGCCCGCCTGGCGGAGCCGCTCGGCTTCGACTCCGTGACCGAGGTCGCCTGCGGCGTGATCCGCATCGTCGCCGCGCAGATGGCCGATGCGATCCGCAGCGTCACGATCGAGCGCGGCCGCGACCCGCGCGAGGCGGCACTCGTCGCCTTCGGCGGCGCTGGGCCGCTGTTCGGCACCGTGCTTGCCGACGAGCTCGGCGTCAGCACCGTCGTGATTCCCCCGTACGCCGGCAACTTCTCGGCCGTCGGCCTGCTCAGCGCCGATCTCGCTCGCAGCGCATCGCGAACGCGCGTCACCCGTCTGTCAGCCGAGGGGCTGACGGAGGCCGGCGCCCTGGCGGAGCAGCTGTTCGGCGAGCTCGACTCGCGAGGCTCGGGCGAGTCGCGGCGGAGCATCCGGGAGGTGCACATGGATATCCGGTTTGTCGGTCAGGAGCACACCCTGACCGTCCCCGTCCCGGCCCCCGGCGGAGCGGTCGAGCGCGAGCCCGAGCCGGTCGCCGAGCGCTTCCTGGACGAGTATGAGCGGACCTTCGGCTCGATCCTCGACGAGGAGCTCGAGATCGTTTGCGTGCGCGCAATTGCGACGACGCCGCTGGAGCGCAACGGACACGCCGGCTGCAGCCAACGGGAGTCAGGGCGACGGCTCGGGCGCGAACGGGACGGTGCGGGCATGGTCGTTCACCGGCGGCGGACTGACCTGGTTTGCGGTCGTCGACCGCTCCGCGCTCGGCCGTGACGCCGAGCTCGACGGGCCGGCGATCGTGCGCGAGCAGACGGCGACGACGTACGTCGACCGCGGCTATCGGGCGACGGTTCATTCCAGCGGCGCGCTCCTGATCACGAGGGGCGGTGACGCATGAGCGCCCAAACGGTGATCTCGCGCGCGGGCGGCGGCCGCGCCAGCGGCGTTGCCGATGCTGACCCGATCACGACTGAGATCGTTCGCCAGGGCCTCAACGCGGCCGCCGATCAGATGAAGAGGGCGTTGGTGCGAACGTCGTTCTCGCCGGTGATCTACGAGGTCCTGGACTTCGCAGCAGCCCTCTACGACCGTGACATCTGCCTGCTCGCACAGGCGCCGACGTTGCCGGTTTTCATGGGCACGATGAGCTTCTGCGTGCGCGGCGCGGTCGACGCGGTGGGTGGCGAGCCGGCACTCGAACCGGGCGACATCATCCTCTACAACGACCCGTTCGGCACCGGCTCGCACCCGCAGGACGCGGCCATGGTGATGCCGGTGTTCCTGCCCGAGGGCGAACTCATCGGCTACGCCGCAATCAAGGCGCACTGGCTCGACATCGGCGGCAAGGAGCCCTACTCCACCGACACGGTCGACGTGTTCCAGGAAGGCACCATTTTCCCAGGTGTCAAGCTCTTCTCGCGAGGCCGCCTGGTCTCGGACATCTTCCGCTTTGCGACGGCGAACTCGCGGGTGCCGAAGATGGTCGCGGGCGACATCAACGCCACGGTCGTAGGCGTGCGGACCGGCGCCGCCGGACTCGTTCGGGTGGTCGAGCGGTACGGGCTCGAGCGCTTCGACGAGGCGGTTGCAGCCATGTACGACCACGGCGAGGCGCTGGTCAAGGACTGGTTCTCGCGACTGCCTCAGGGGCGCTACGTCGGTCGCGGCGAGATGGACTCCAACGGTGTGACCGACGACCCGGTGCCGTTCGAGGTCACGGTCGACATCTCACACGACGGCGTGCGCCTCGACTTCTCGGACGGCCCGCCGCAGCAGGAGGGTCCGATCAACTGCCCGCTCCCCTCGACCGTCTCGGCCAGCCGGATCGCGATCGCGATGCTGGCCGGCGGCGGCACGGCGCCCAACGAGGGGCACTTCCGCCCAATCGAGATCGTCACTCGCCCGGGCACGGTGTTCCACCCGCTCCATCCTGCGCCGTGCTTTCTGTATGGGTGGATCGGCGACCAGTCGATCGAAGCGATCTACCAGGCGGTGGGCCAGGCGTTGCCGACGGCGGTGCCCGCGTGCAGCGGCGGCGACATCTGTGCGCTCGTGTGGTGGGGCACTCGCGAGCAGACCGGCGAGCCGTGGACGGACGGCGCGCCGCATCCGATCGGCCAGGGTGCCTCGGTGCACGGCGACGGCGCGAGCAGCCTGATGCACGTGTCGGAGGCGTCAACGCGGTGCACGCCGATCGAGGTGTGGGAGGCGAAGAACCCCTGGCTGCTGGACCGCGTCGAGCTCGCCCAGGACTCGTGCGGGCCCGGCCGCGAGCGCGGCGGCCTGGGACTCGACCTCTCGTTCCATATGCTCGAGGACGCGTGGCTGACGTCGGCGGTCGAGCGCACGAAGAACGCTCCCTGGGGGCTCGAAGGGGGCGGCGAGGCCAGGCCCAACTCGCTCGAGGTGGAGCTACCCGACGGGGCCCGCGCCCGCTATTCGAAGGTCACGCGGCTGAAGGTGCCGAAAGGCGCGACCGTTCACCTGCACACCGGCGGCGGTGGCGGGTACGGCGACCCCCGCGAGCGTGACCCGGAGGCCGTCCGCCGCGACCTGCGCGACGGGTATATCTCGGAGGAGTACGCCCTCCGGCACTTCCCACACGCCGTCGAGGGCGACCCCTGAGCGGGCGCCTCACCCGGATCGACGTTGCACACCTCGCCCCGATGGCCAGGGGCTGCTCGGTGCTGGGGGCCGGCGGCGGCGGCGACACCTACACCAGCCTGCTCGCGTCCCGTCACGCAATCGAGCGGTTCGGGCCGGTCGGGCTGGTCGACCTCGACGAGTTGCCCGACGACGCCCTGATCATGCCCTGCGGCGGCGTCGGGGCGCCGGTCGTCTCGATCGAGAAGCTCGGCACCGGCGAAGAGGGGCGCTGGCTGCGCGACGGCCTCGAGCGGGTGCGGGAGGGACGCGTGGCGGCCCTGATGGCAGGTGAGATCGGCGGGGCCAACGGCATGCAGCCAATCAACTGGGCCGCCCATATCGGGCTGCCGGTCGTCGACGCCGACGGGATGGGCCGGGCCTTCCCCGAGATCCCGCAGGTGACGATGGAGATCGCCGGGATCAGCGCCTCCCCGGCGGTGCTCACCGACGAGCGCGGCAACCGGCTCAGCATCACCGCCGCCGACGGCGCCTGGATGGAGCGGATCGAGCGTGCCCTGTCGGTCGAGTTCGGGGGGCGCGCGTGTTCGACCGAGTACTCGATGACCGCCGCGCAGGCCCGCACCGCGACCGTGCGCCACTCGGTCACCCTGGCCATCCGCATCGGGGAGGCGATGGCCGCCGCCGACGAGCCGGTCGACGCGCTCAGTGCCACCGTCGGCGCCCGCGTCCTGATCACCGGCAAGCTGACCGATGTCGAGCGCCGCGTGGCGGGTGGGTTCGTCCGCGGCCGCGCCGAGGTCGAGGGTCTGGACGGGCACCGCGGCCGCACCGTCGTGCTCGAGATTCAGAACGAGAACCTGGTCGCCCTGGACGGCGACCGCGTACTGGCGTCGGTGCCCGACATCATCACCGTGCTCGACAGCGAAACGGCGGAGGCGATCCACACCGAGCGCCTGCGCTACGGGCAGCGGGTATCGGTTGTCGCCTTCCCCTGCGACCCGATCTGGCGCAGCCCGCGCGGGCTTGCGCTGGCCGGCCCGCGCGCCTTCGGGTACGAGTTCGATTTCGTCCCGATCGAGGAGCTGGCAGCATGAGCGCCGGGCTCGATCTCCGGCTTGGGCTCGACGTCGGCGGAACCAACACCGACGCAGTCGTCCTCGATCGAGACGGCTCGTTGGTGGCGAAGGCCAAACGACCGACGAGCGCTGACGTCACAAGAGGTATCACCGCTGCCCTGGATGCCGTCCTTGCCGAGCCCGCCGTCGAGCGGGGCCGGATCGGCCATGTCATGCTGGGGACGACACACGCCACCAACGCGGTGCTCGAGCGGAAACGCCTGGAGCGGGTGGCGGCGGTGCGGATCGGGGCCCCTTCGACCACGTCGATCCCGCCGCTCTACGACTGGCCACCGGACCTGCGCGAGGCGATCTCGGTCGGCGAGGCGATCATTCCCGGCGGGATCGAGTACGACGGCCGCGAGATCGTCCCGCTTGGCGGGGACGAGCTGCGGGCCTTCCTCGGGGAGGTGGCCGGACAGGCCGAGGCGATCGCGGTGACCAGCGTGTTCGCGTCGGTCTCCGACCGGCACGAGGAGGCGGCGGCGGACATCATCCGCGAGGAGCTGGGCGAACTGCCGGTGTCGCTCAGCCACGAGATCGGCTCGATCGGCCTGCTCGAACGCGAGAACGCGACGGTCATGAACGCCGCGCTGCGCTCCGTGGCGACCGAGGTCGCGACCGCACTCGAGTCGGCGCTCGCGGCGTATGACCTCGAGCCCGTGATCTTCTTCGCCCAGAACGACGGCACCCTGATGGCGCTCGACTACGCCATCCGCCACCCGGTGCTGACGATCGGCAGTGGCCCGGCGAACAGCATTCGTGGCGCCGCCTACCTGACCGGCGCGTCAGACACACTGGTCGCAGACGTCGGGGGCACGTCGACCGATGTCGGCGTGCTCGTGAACGGGTTCCCGCGCGAGTCGAGCGCGGCCGTCGACATCGGCGGGGTGCGCACCAACTTCCGGATGCCCGACCTGGTCGCGATCGCTCTCGGCGGCGGCAGCATCGTCGAAGACGCTGACCCGGTGCCGCGCGTCGGCCCTGCCAGCGTCGGCTACCGGCTGCATGAGCAGGCGCTCGTGTTTGGAGGGTCCATCGCCACCCTGACCGACGCCGCTGTCGCCTGCGGCCGGCTGGAGCTCGGGGACCCGAGGGCGGCCACGGCCCGGCGGGGCGAGCTGCAGCGGGCGATGCGGCGTTGCGACGAGATGCTCGCCGACGCAATCGACCGGATCAAGACCGCCCGCGGCGAGGCACCGCTGGTCGTGGTCGGCGGAGGCAGCCCGCTGGTGCCAGACCGGCTGCCCGGAATCAGCGAGGTTGTCAGGCCGCGGAACCACGACGTTGCGAACGCCATCGGCGCCGCCATCGCATCGGTGTCGGGCCAGGTCGACCGCATCTACCACCAAGGGCCGGGCGGGCGCTCGGCGATGCTCGACGAAGCCCGCCAGGTCGCACACGACGAAGCGGTGCGGGCCGGTGCTGATCCTGCCCGCGTCGAGATCGTCGCGCTCGAAGAACTGCCCCTCGCCTATCTCACCACCCCTGCCGTTCGGATCCGCGCCAAGGCGGCGGGGGCGCTGAGAGCCCACTAAGGAGGAGAACACCGTGCTCACTGCAGATCACCCGGAATCGCCAACGACGGATCCTGGCCGCCGCCGTGCTGGCGGTCGCGCTGGCGCTCGCCGCGAGCGCCTGCGGTTCGACGTCCAAGCCGGCCGGCGCCAGCTCTGGCGGCGGCAACCCGGTCAACGCGACCTTTACCTACGGCGCGTTTACGCCGGTGATGGTCGGCTGGGATCCCTCGACCGACTACTCCAACGAGATCATCGCGATGAACAACATGTACGAGACCCTGACCCGCTACGACAGCAAGACCGGTCAGGTACAGCCGCTGCTCGCGACCGCGTGGAAGAGGTCGGCGGACGCCAAGACCTGGACGTTCACGATCCGCCAGGGCGTGAAGTTCCACGACGGCAGGCCGATGACGGCCGACGACGTCAAGGCATCGATCGACCGCACAATCAAGGTGAACCAGGGCGCCGCCTACATCTGGGGCGCGGTCAAGTCGATCGACGCGCCGAACGCCACGACGGTGGTGTTCCACCTCAAGTACCCGGCACCGATCGACCTCATCTCCTCTGCCGGTTACGCGGCCTTCATCTACGACACGAAGGCCTCGGGGTCGACGCCGCTCGGCAAGTGGTTCGCGCAGGGACACGACGCCGGAACCGGCCCCTACACGGTTGCCCAGTGGAGCAAGGGCCAGGAGATCGAGCTCCGCCTCAAGAGCTTCCCCGGCTACTGGGGCGGCTGGTCGGGCGCGCACTACAAGAACGTCGTGTTCCGCGTTGTCCCCACCGCCAGCACCACGGCCCAGCTCGTGCGTGACGGACAGATCACCTGGGCCGAGCAGATGACACCGCAGCTGTGGGACTCGCTGAAGAGCGATCCGAACCTCACCACGACGACGGCGAGTTCCTATCAGAACCTGTTCGGAATGCTGAACACGTCCTTCGGCCCGCTGAAGAACCCCAAGGTGCGGCAGGCACTCGCCTACGCCACCAACTACAAGGGGCTGGTCGCGGCGATGGGGGCCTTCACACCGTCGATCGGGATCATCCCGCACGGCCTGTGGGGCTACAACGCGAACCTCCCCGCCTACAAGACGAACGTGGCGAAGGCCAAGCAGCTACTGCAGTCGGCGGGCTACGGGCCGGGCGGCAAGTCGATGACGCTGAACCTGACCTACACCCAGGGTGATCAGTACGAGCAGACCGCGGCATCGCTCCTCAAGTCGGAGTACGCGCCGCTCCACATCACGCTCAACGTCTCGTCTCTGGCATGGCCGACACAGTGGTCGAAGGCCAAGTCGACAAATCCGGCCAGTCGCCAGGACATCCTGCTGTTCTATTGGTGGCCGGACTACCCGGACCCGTACTCCTGGTTCATCAACCTGTTCCACTCGGCCAACCCGCCGTTCTTCAACCTCGCCTACTACGACAACTCGACGGTCGACAAGCAGATCGACCAGGTGGAGCCGCTCTCGGCGACCAACCGTCAGAAGGCGATCCAGCTCTACACGCAGATCCAGACGAGGCTGCTGAAGGACTCGCCTGCGCTCTTCCTGGGCACGCAGACGTATGAGCGGGCCATGCAGAAGTCGGTCGGCGGCTATGTCGACAACCCGGCCTACCCGAGCGTCGTCTTCGTGTACAGCCTGACGCCTGGTCAATGATCCGATACGCCGCACAACGGCTTGCGCTCGGAGTGCTCGTCGTTGTCGGCGTGGTGGTGCTCACGTTCCTGATCGCCCGGGTTATCCCGGGCGATCCGGCCGTGACCTACGCCGGTCCGCGGGCGTCCAAAACACAGCTCGAGCAGACGCGCCGGCAGCTCGGGCTCGACCAGTCCGTGGTCGTCCAGCTCGCCGACTACCTGAAGGGGATTGCGACCGGCGACTGGGGCACCTCGTACCGCACGAAGCGGCCGGTGCTGTCCGACCTCAAAACGGCGCTGCCGGCGTCGATCGAGTTGGTGACCGCAGGCCTGTTCCTCGCGCTGATCGTCGGGTTGCCACTCGGATTGGTCTCGGCGCGCTTCCACCAGCGGCTGCCCGACGTCCTGGTCAGGATCGTGTCGGTGATCGGCGTCTCGATGCCGGTCTTCTGGGCCGCACTGATCCTGCAGCTGGTGTTCGCCCAGCGGCTCGGCTGGCTGCCGGCGGCCGGGGAGTACGACCCGAACCTCTACTACACCAGCCCGCTCACCAGCTACGTCCAGATGCCGACGGTCGACGCCCTGATCACCGGCAACGTCCCGGTCCTGGAGAGCTCGATTTCGCATCTCATTCTCCCGGCGGCGGTGGTTGCTCTGTACCCAGCGGGGCTTCTGGCAAGGATGGTGCGGGCGTCCGTCCTGGACACGCTCGGGGAGAGCCACATCCGGATGGCGCGCTCGCTCGGCTTCGGCGACGGCGCGATCTTCGGCCGGTGGGCGCTCCGCCCGGCCCTGAACCCGGTTATCCAGGTGACCGCGCTCGTCTTCGCCTATTCGCTCGCCAACACCTTCCTGGTCGAGGCCGTGTTCGACTGGCCCGGCCTGGGCAGCTACGCCGCCAACTCCCTGCAAGCCCTCGACACGCCGGCCATCGTCGGCGTCACCCTGATCGTGGCGATCGTGTACGTCGTCCTCAACCTGCTCGTCGACATCGCCCAGGCCGCCATCGACCCGAGGATCCGGCTGCGGTGACGACCATCGCCATCGCCCCGGTCGTACGCCGACACGGGTTCGTCCGCCGCAATCCCACCCTCGTGCTCGGCGTCGTGCTGCTCGCCCTGATCGTGCTCGTGGCCCTGCTTGCGCCGTGGCTGGCGCCTGACCCCGCCGACGCAGGGACCGCGACCCACCCGTTCCGGGTGCTCGCAGCTCCGTCGTCGGCGCATCCGTTCGGCACCGACCTGGTGGGACGCGACCTGCTGACGCGCATCATGTACGGCGCGCGGATCTCGCTTCGGCTCGTCGTCGAGGTGCTCGTGATCGCCGGCCTGGTCGGCATCCCATCGGGACTGGTGGCCGGGTACTTCGGCGGCCACGTGGACCAGGTGATCATGCGCGTCACCGACGTGTTCCTGGCGTTCCCGGCGCTGCTCCTCTCGCTGGCGATCGCGTTTGTGCTGACGCCCAGCGTGTCGAATATGACCATTGCGATCGCGGTGACCTGGTGGCCGTGGTACACGCGTCTCGTGCGCGGCGAGGCCGCCTCCGTCGCCACTCGGCCCTACATCGAGAGCTGCCGCACGCTGGGGATCTCACCGATCCGGATCCTCCTTCGTCATGTCCTCCCCAACTCGGTCACCCCGGTGCTGGTGCAGATGTCGATGGACGCCGGTGGGATCCTGCTCACCGCTGCGTCCATCTCGTTCCTCGGGCTGGGGGCTCAGGATCCCACCCCCGAGTGGGGGCTGATCGTGAGTCAGGGAGCCCAGTACTTCTCGACACAGTGGTGGTTCGTGACGTTTGCCGGGCTGGCGATCCTGCTCACCGCCATCGCGTTCAACCTGATCGGCGACGGTGTTCGCGAGCTCCTCGATCCGAAGCGGGTGATCAGCCGGTGATGCTCGAGGTGCGAGGACTGGGCGTGTGGTTTGGCGACCGTCAGGTCGTCGCCATCGACGCCCTGGACCTCGACCGCGGCCGGATGCTCGGGATCGTCGGCGAGACTGGGTCCGGCAAGTCGATGACCGCCTACGCGATCGCCGGGCTGGCGCCGGGGATGGGCGCGCGCGTCGAGGGGTCGGTGAAGCTGGAGGGGCGCGAGCTGATCGGGCTGTCCGACCACGAGCTCCGCGACGTCCGGGGGCGGCAGATCGCGATGATCTTCCAGGCCCCGATCTCGTCGCTGAATCCTGTGTTCCGTGTGGGCGACATGTTCCTTCGCGCGCTTCGCCTGCACGGCGCATCGAAGCCCGAGGCGCGCGAGCGGGCGGCTGTGGCGATGCGCTCGGTGGCGCTGTCGCCCGACCTCCTGCACCGGTACCCGCACCAGCTGTCAGGCGGTCAGGCACAGCGGGTGGCGATCGCGCTGGCCGTGGCGCTCCGCGCCGAGGTGCTGATCGCGGACGAGCCCACGAGCGCGCTCGACGTCACCGTTCAGGCCGAGATCTTGGAGGTGCTCCAGAAGCTGCGCGCCGAACAGTCCATGGCCGCCCTCTTCATCAGCCACGACCTGGCCGTCGTGTCGGGGATCTGCGACACCGTCGCGATCATGCACGACGGGGAGGTCGTCGAACGGGGGCCCGTCGCGCATACGCTCCGCCACCCGGAGCACCCGTACACACGCGAGCTGCTGGCCGCCGTGCCGCGTCTGAGCGCGCCCGGGAGAGAGCGATGCTTGAGGTGCGCGACCTGGTCGTCCGTTACGGCCCGGTTGTCGCCGTCGACGGCGTCTCGCTGAGCGTGCCGCCGGGGCCTGCCGGCCTCGGCCTGGTCGGCGAAAGCGGCTCCGGGAAGACCACGATCGGCCGAACGATCGTGCGCCTGACCGCCCCCACCTCCGGGGAGGTGAGCCTCGACGGCGTCGACGCGTTTCGGGCGCGTCGGAGCGCACTGAAGGCGTACCGCAAGAGCGTCCAGATCGTGTTCCAGGATCCGGACTCGACGCTCGACCCGCGGATGCGCGTCGGCGCGGCGATCACCGAGGCGCTGCGAGCACACACCATCGTCGACCGCGCCGGCTCCCGCGGTCGGGTCATCGAGCTTCTGGCCTCGGTGGGGCTGCAGGCCGAGCACGCCGACCGCCTCCCCCATCAGCTTTCGGGCGGCCAGCGCCAGCGGGTTGCAATCGCCCGAGCGCTGGCCGTCGAGCCGCGCCTGCTCGTCCTCGACGAGCCTACGAGCGCGCTCGACGTGACTGTTCAGGCGCGGGTGCTCGAGCTGATTGCACGACTCCGCGAGGAGCGCTCGCTCGCCTATCTTCTGATCTCGCACAATCTGGCAGTGGTCGAACGGCTGTGCGAGCAGATCGCTGTCCTCTACCTCGGCCAGGTGGTTGAGCAGGGTGACACCCGTCGTGTGCTGGCCCACCCGGCGCACCCGTACTCGCGAGCGTTGCGGGCGGCGGTGCCGGAGGTCTCGGAAGAGCTGCCGCGTCCGGAAACGAAGCGCGCAGAGCCGCCCGATCCGGCCGCTCCCCCGCCCGGCTGTCCGTTCCACCCACGCTGCCCGATCGCGATCGACCGCTGCCGTGAGGAGCGTCCGGCGCTGCGCCAGGTGGGGGGGCGCCTGGCCGCCTGCCATCGCGCCGAAGTGTCGCTCGCCGACGGGCCGAACCCCGGCCCATAGGAGCACGCTATGCCGGTACCACGTTTGCGCCGATGTCCGACAGCGCCGAGCGGAGCTCCTTGCGGGAGCTGATCCCGAGCTTGCCGAACACTTTGCCCAGGTGCCACTCGACGGTGCGCGGGCGCGCAGGCCAGCGCCTGGGATCCCCGCCAATGGATGCGGGACAGTCGCGCGATCGCTTCCCGGTACAGGCGCTCAGCCGTGGCTCCTTCGCCTACATGGTGGCCGAGCAGGCCGGGACCGACCTGCCGGCGTGATCCAACGCCGTCGAAGGAGAGAGCAGCATGGAGTTCCTCGTCGAGTTCGATGTAAAGGTTCCGGCAGGAACGCCGCCGTCCGAGGTCAGACAGCGTGAGCGGGCCGAGTCGGCGGCGGCAGCCAAGCGGCCGCCCACGGGCGACGGGGCAACGGCAGTTGGCCTGTACCGCGCCGACAGCGAAGCGGAGCTCGACGCGCTGCTCTCCGACCTGCCGCTCGCCGACTGGCTGCGGGTCACGGTGACGCCGCTCGCATCCCATCCCAACGATCCGCCTGGCGGCAGCCAGGCCGACACGTGTGCTCGCCTCAGACCGCTCGGCGGCGCAGGAGCAGCACGGTGGCGACGGCCAGCAGGATGGCGAGGATGGCGTAGCCGGAGGCCTCGACGGTCTGGAAGTGCCAGAACCAGCTGTTCGGCCGGTAGGAGACCCATTGGCTGTAGTGGTGCTGGGCCAGATAGGCGTTGAACTGGTCCGGGGACGGCGGGGTGCCGCCGTTGCCGACGATCGCCTGCTGGAAGAGCTGGTCGAAGCCGACGTGGTGGCCGGCGGCGTCCTGGATCCAGTGGTTGACCACATTGGCGTTGAAGGGCACGTGGCTGCCGGCGATGGTCCCTTTGGCCGGGTGCGCCGATGGTGGTGATCGGCTTCTGGATCAGTGGCCGCAGCTAGAGTCATGGACGACACCACCACGGCGACCCAGGCGGCCGCGGTGGCGGCCATCGCGGGCACGGTGCGCCGGATCAGCAGGCCCAGCAGCGCGCCGAGGGTGAAGCCGAACAGTGTGCGCGCGGCGAAGACCAGCCCGGAGATCTCGTAGGCGCCGTAGGGGGACATCCGGCCGGTGATGGCGTCGAAGGGCCCGTACCACCAGGTGAACAGCGCCGAGAAGGCGAGCGCGAGCGCGGTGAGCACCACGCGCGAGGAGGACGAGCTTGGTGACGATCCACTGGACCCGGCTGCGGGCCTGCGTCCACGCGAACCGGAAGGTGCCGGACTCCAACTCCCGTGCCACCAGCGGCGCTCCGACGAACACGCCGATCAGTCCCGGCAGGAACATCAGAAGTGCGGCAGGTGGTCCGCCCAACTGCAGTAGTCCTGCTGGAAGACGGTGAGCTGGCTCTGACAGCTGGGGCCGCCGAGTTTGCCGCAGGTGTCCAGACCCAGGCTGGTGTAGGCGTGGTGCATGGCCAGCCCGTTGAACAGCAGGAACAGGCCGAGGCCGCCGAGCACCACCAGCACCCCGGCGAGGGCGAAGCGGTGTTGGCGCCAGGTCACCCAGGCCAGGCCGCGCAGGGCGGGGACACGCGGCCGGGCTCGTCGTCGGGCTGAGGGCGGTCGCGGTCATGCCGTCACCGCCTTCGAGGTGTCGCTGCTCGATGAGTCGGGTCCGGGCAGCGCGCTCGCGTCGGGCGAGCGCAGGTAGCTCAGCACGATCTCTTCGAGGTTGCTCGGGTCGTCCTGCCACCCGGCAGGCACGGTGGGGTGGTTGGTGGTGCGGACCAGCAGGCTCGCCTGCCGCCCGGCGCGCCGCTCGTGCACGACGGGCAGGGCCGCGGCCACCGCGTCGGCCTGGTCCACCGGCCCGGTGAACACCCGGTGGGTCGCGACGAGGTCGTCGACGGTTCCGGCGATCTGCACGCTGCCGCGGGAGAGCAGCACCAGGTAGTCGCAGACCCGTTCCAGCTCGGAGAGCACGTGCGAGGAGAACACCACCGAGACGCCGTCGTCGGCGACCGCCTCCATGAGGGTGGACATGAAGTCGTGGCGGGCCAGCGGGTCGAGCTCGGCGACCGGCTCGTCCAGGATGAGCAGCCGCGGGTGGCGGGCCAGCGCGACGGCCAGGGCGACCTGCGCCTGCTGGCCGCCGGAGAGCTTGCCCACCTTGCGGCTCAGCGGGATGCCCAGCGCGTCGAGCCGGGCCCGGGCGCGGGCCTCGTCCCAGCGTGTTGGCCAGGCTGGAAACCAGCCGCAGCGTGTCGGCGACGCTCAGGTACTTGTACAGCGGGGTGTCCTGGGCCACGAACGCGATGCCGTCGAGCGCCTCGGACGAGCCCGGCGCGATGCCGTCGAGCACCGCGATCTCCCCGGTGGTCTGGCCGATCAGCCCGACGGCGAGCTGCAACAGCGTGGTCTTGCCGGCCCCGTTCGGGCCGACCAGGGCGACGACCCGTCCGGCCGGGATGGCCAGCGTGCAGTCGCGCAGCGCCCAGGTGCGCCCGTAGCGCTTGCCGAGGCCGTGTGTCTCAATCGCGTTCATGAGGCGATCACCCCCTTTCCTTGTCGACGGAGATCGTGAAGTGCGCTGGCGAACAGCGCGGCGATCCCCTCCTCGTCCAGACCGGCCTCGGTGGCTTCGGTGAGCCACCGCGTCAGCCCGCGTTTCAGCGCCTGTTGATCCCGCAGCGGCACGACGTCGAGGGTGCCCTCGATGAACGTGCCCTGGCCGGGGCGCCCGGCGGCCAGGCCCTTGTGCTCCAGCTCCCGGTAGGCCTTGAGCACCGTGTTCGGGTTGATGGCGAGGGAGGCGACCACCTCCCGGACCTTCGGGAGCTGGTCTCCCTTGACGAGATAGCCGAGCCGCAGCGCGTGCTCCACCTGCTGGACGATCTGCAGGTACGTCGGCACGCCCGAGCTCGGATCGAGGCGGAACTCGATGGGCGACGCCTCACCCGTCCCGCTTACCGACTTATCTATCGTCCATAGATAAAGCATGAAGAAGGGCCGCTGCTTTGTCAAATCATCTCCGGCGATGCCGGCCTGCCGGTCAGCGCCGGCCTGTTCAGCGGATGGGTTGTTGCTGCACCGGCGGAGGCGGTGTGATCGTCAGTGAATGGCTCGACTGCGGGCGCGCTCACGCGCAGACGGTCGCAATCGCCTCGTCGACGATCGCGACCGCCTGGTCGAGCACTTCGACCGGCATCACCAGCGAGGGCTGGATGTTGTAGGAGGTGGTGCTCGAGTCAGCCAGGACCCCGCGCCGCAGGCACTCCATCGCAACCGCTTCCTGCACGTCGGGCGCACGCTCCTTGGTGATCCTGTCGCGGACGAACTCGACCGCCATGAAGCAGCCCTTGATCCGGACGTCGCCGACCGCCTCGTGCCGCTCCGGCAGCCGGGCCAGGGTCTCCCTCGCCCGGGCGTCCAGCGCCCGCACGTTCTCGAGCACCGGCTCGCGGTCGAAAATGTCCAGGGTCGCCAGCGCGGCGGCGCATGCGGCCGGCAGCCAGGCCCAGGTGCTCCCGGTGGGGACGTCGTCGAACCCGCCCATCGCCCGCTCAGAGCCGAGCAGGGCGCCGATCGGCATCACCCCTCCACCCATCCCCTTGCCGAGGCACATCAGGTCCGGCTCGACGCCCCATTGCTCGACGGCGAACAACGTGCCGGTGCGCCCGAATCCGGTCTTCACCTCGTCGGCGCAGAGCAGCCAGGCGTGCTCGCGGCAGAGGTCGGTGAGCGCGGGCCAGAAACTGTCCGGCGGGACGAGCACGCCGCCCGAGCCCGCCACCGGCTCGATGATCACACCGGCGACGTCGTGAGGGTCGACGGCGTGGAAGAGCACCTGATCGCGGATGTAGTCGACCGTGGCGTCGCCGGTGCCGCCCGGCCGCGGCTCGCCGAAGGGCGAGCGGTAGGGGTGCGGATAGGGGACGTGGACGAAACCCGGGCTCAGGTGGCGCAGGCCGCTGGAGATGTCGTGGCGCTCGGCACCCAGCGTGGCGGTGGTCGTGCTCTCTCCGTGGTATGACCCGAAGAAGGCCAGGATCAGCGGTCGCCCGGTCGCCCGCCGCATCATCTTCAGCGCGATCTCCACGGCCTCGGTGCCGTTGAGCGCGATGTCGACGCGGGTCAGGCTCGCCGGCGCGGCGGCCACCAGGCGCTCGGCCAGCGGCGCCATCAGCTCCGACGCCAGCCCGTGGCTGTCCTCGTTCCCGTAGCGGCGGAGCACCTCCACCGCCGGTTCGATGATGTCCTCGCGGCAGGCTCCCAGCGGCACCGACGCCGACGCCGAGATCAGGTCGAGGTAGACGTTGCCGTCGACATCCTCGACCGTCCAGCCCTGCTTGCGGGCGACGACGAACGGCGCCAGCTCAGCGGTCAGACCCGGGTACGCGACTGCGCGCAGGCGCTCGAGCAGCTCCCGGCTGCGTGGCCCCGGCGGCGCCACACGGATGCTGGGGACGGTGGTCATGAGCCGGCCGCTCCGGCACCCGTGCTGACCGGGCCCGAGCCGATCACGTAGCTGTGCTCGAGGCGCCACTGCAGCCTCACGTCGTCACCCACGTCCGCGTAGACCTGGTCCTCCTCGTCGTTCAACTGGTGGACGGCCAGTTGCTCACCGGTCGCCAGCCGCACGATCAGCTCGGTCATCGAGCCCAGGTACACGACGTCCTCGACCTTCCCCAAGATCATCGAGAAGTCGTCGGGCACGTCGCCGTTGGCGAGCTTCACCTTCTCCGGCCGCACGGTGATCTGCACGGGGCTGGTGGTCGTGCCGGGGTCGGGCGCGAGCATGCGCTGGCCCTGGTCCAGCCGCATCGCGATCGTGCCGCCCGCGCGCTCGTCGACCTTCAGTGAGAGCAGGTTAGACGTCCCGATGAATCCGGCGACGAACGGGGTTGCGGGGTGCTCGTAGAGCTCGCGTGGCTCTGCCACCTGCTCGACCACGCCCTCGTTCATCACCGCGATCCGGTCGGACATCGTCAGCGCCTCTTCCTGATCATGCGTGACGTAGACGAACGTGGTCGCCGAGTCTCCCGCGATCGCCTTCAGCTCGAGCTGCATCTCCTTGCGCAGCTTGAGGTCGAGGGCGCCGAGCGGCTCATCCAGGAGGAGTGCGGCGGGTCGGTTGACCAACGCCCGGGCCAGCGCGACGCGCTGTTGCTGGCCGCCCGAGAGCTGCCGTGGCCGACGCTCGTCGAGTCCCTCCAGGCGCACCATCCGCACCGCCTCCGACACCCGCAGCGCGATCTCCGACCGCTTGATGCGCTTGATCTTGAGGCCGAACGCCACATTGTCCGCCACCGTCATGTGGGGGAACAGCCCGTAGGCCTGGAACACCATGTTGACGTTGCGCTTGGCCGGCGGCACCCACGTCACGTCCTCGCCCTGCAGCAGGATCCGGCCGCGGGTCGGCTCCTCGAAGCCGCCGATCATGCGCAGGGTGGTGGTCTTGCCGCAGCCGCTCGGGCCCAGCATCGAGAAGAACTCGCCGCCGGGGATGGTCAGGTTGAGCTCGTGGACGGCGACCACCGAGCCGAACAGCTTGGTCACGCCGTCGAGCACGATCTCCCCGCGGTTCGTGGGATCGGTCATGCCAGATCGTCCCCGATCTGCCGCCTGCCGACGGCGATTGCGAAGAGGTCGTTGACGTTGCGTCCGGTGCGCCCGGTGACGATCGCGTCGCCGAGCCGGCAGAGCGCCTCGCTGGAGCGGTGCTGGAGCAGCGCATGCCGGAGGTCGAGGTCGAGCGCCGCGGCCCGCTCCAGGGTCGATCCGTCGACCAGCGCGCCGGCGATGCCGGTGCCTCCGTCCATGCCGTCGGTATCGAGGAAGGCCGCGGCGATGGCCCGGCCCGTGCCGACGCGCAGGGCGGCGGCGAGCGCAGCCGCCTGGTTTGGGCCGCCGTCGCCGAGGTGGTGGTCATGGTGCCGCAGCGTCACGGTCGTCTCGCCACCTGCCCCGAGCAGCATGCAAGGTGTCGAGAACGGGCGGCCGTGGTCGTGGGTCTCGACGGCGATCGCCGCCAGTGCCGCTCCCACCTCTCGGCTCTCGCCCTCCATGCCGGTGGAGAGGACGTGGGCGGCGACTCCGAGGTCGGCGCAGCGGCGCACCATTGCAGCCGCCACGTCCTCGCCGTTGACCAGGATCCGGCTCTGGATGGAACCGTCGTCGAGTGCCGGGGACTCGGCCCGGGGCGTGGACAGGTGGCGGCGGATCGAGGGCGCCACGTCATCCCAGAGATCGTACGCGTGCAGCACGTCGATCGCATCACGGGTGGTGGTCATATCGGGGACGGTCGGGTCGGTGATGGCATCCAGCGGGTCGTCGACGACGTCCGAGACGGTCAGGTTGACGATCGATGCGCCGTTCGCCGCCGCTGCGAGTCGGCCGCCCTTGAACCGCGACACGTGCTTTCGCACCGTGTTGATGTCGCGGATCGGGGCGCCCGAGTCGAGCAGGAGCTGGTGCAGGTCGCGCTTCTCCTCGAAGCGGACGCCGCTCGCGGGCAGGGAGGCAAGGGCGGAGCTGCCGCCGGTGAAGCAGGCGAGGAGGACGTCGCCCTGCCCCGCGGTCTGTGCCAGGCGCATCAGGCGCAGCGCGGCGCGGCGGCTGGCGTGGGTGGGCAGGGGGTGGCCCGCGGTCAGCAGTTCGATCCGGCGAAGCTCTTCGGGCGGCAGCGCCGGGGCGACCACGACGCCCTCGGCGATGGCGTCGCCGAGCATCTCCTCGAGGGCCGTGGCGATGCGGACGCTCGCCTTGCCCGCGCCCAGCACCACGATCCGGCCCCCGCGGCCGGGCCGGTGCACGACCCCATCGACCACCACCGCGCCCTTCGGCCCGCGTGAGACGACCTCCCGCACCACCGGGGCCGGGTCGGCCGCCTGCAGGCCGGCCTCGACGACGTCGAGCACCATCGACCGCAGCCGGGCCGGGCCGCGGGAGAGGAGCGCGGCGCGGTCGGGCAGGACGTCGGTGCCGACTGCGCTCATCCCGCCGCTTAGGCTGCCGCCGTCGTCTTGGTCGGGTACCGGCCGGTCGCACCCAACTCCTCGGCGATCGCGAGCAGCCGGTTGTACTTGGCAGTGCGCTCGCCGCGCACCGGCGCGCCGGTCTTGATCTGACCGGCGTTGAGCGCGACCACCAGGTCGGCGATGATCGGGTCCTCGGTCTCGCCCGAGCGCTCCGAGACAACCACGCTATAGCCGCTGCGGAAGGCCATCTCGGCTGCATCGAGCGCCTCGCTGAGCGTCCCGATCTGGTTCACCTTCCAGAGCAGCGCGTTTGCCGATCCCAACTCGATGCCCCGGCCGAGGCGGTCCGGGTTGGTGACGAACAGGTCGTCGCCGACGATCTGGATGCCGCTCGCCCGGGTCAGCTCCGCAAACCCCTCGAAGTCGTCCTCGTGCAGCGGGTCCTCGATGGTGACGATGCCGTAGCGCTCGATCAGGTCGAGGTAGAGCTCTATCATCCCCGCGCGGTCGTAGCGCGCACCCGCGACCTCGTAGGTCTCGGTCGCGCTGTCGTAGAGATGGGTCGCGGCGCAGTCGAGGCCGTAGGTGATGAGGTCGTCGTACCCGGCGCGGCCGACCGCCTCGTGCAGGTACTCGAGCGCCTCGCGGGGATCGGTGATCGCCGGCGCATACCCGCCCTCGTCCCCGGTGTTGAGGGCGGCCTTGCCGAAGCGCTGGAGCAGGATCTCGCCGAGCTTCAGGTTGATCTCGGTCGAGATCTGGAGCGCGTGCAGCACGCCCTCGGCGCCCGACGGGATGACGATGAACTCCTGGAAGTCGAGATCGTTGGACGCGTGGCGACCGCCGTTGATCAGGTTCACCTGGGGAGCGGGCAGGACGTGTGCGTTGGCGTTGACGTACCGGTACAACGGCATCCCGTGGGCGGCGGCCGCGGCCCGCGCGGATGCGAGCGAGACGCCGAGGATGGCGTTCGCCCCGAGAGCCGACTTGTCGTCCGTGCCGTCCAGCTCGAGCAGCGCCGCATCGAGCTCGCGCTGCGGCGCGGCTGGGCGGCCGATCAGCGCCGGTGCGATCCGGTCGTTGACGTTCGCGACCGCCCGGCGGACGCCGTAGCCGCCGAACCGGGTGCCCCCGTCGCGCACCTCGTGGGCCTCGTGAGAGCCGGTGGAGCGCCCCGCGGGCACGTCGGCGCGCCCCAGCACGCCGTCGCCGACCACGACGTCGACCTGCACAGTGGGCAGGCCGCGGCAGTCCAGCACCTCCCGCGCCCCGATGCTCGAGATTGACACGTCCGGCATGCGGCCTCCTCGGCCGTGGAAACGGCTCCCTCGCTAGCCGCGTGGAGCAGCGGCCCTCAGAGATCCTAGACGCCGGGATTGGCGACTGTCAACAGTCTACGCTGAACGTTGGGCGGACACGTCAACCTGCGGGGCACCGGGGAGGTGCTCGATGTAGTCGGCCACGAGGCCGAAGGCACGCTCGACGTGCGTCTCGAACCGCTGGGCCGCCAGGTCGGGGTTGCGCGCCTCGATGGCGGCCAGCATCGGCCGGTGCTCCTCGGCGATCTCGTCGAGCGACCGGTACAGGTGCTCGTCGAGCCGGATGATCGTGCGCACGATTGGCACGTAGCGCATGAACACGGCGTGCAGCCGGTGGTTCCCGGTCAGCCGGCAGACCGTCTCGTGGAAGGCGAGGTCGGTGCGCGAGACCGCGCTAACATCGCCCCGATCGGCCGCGTGTTCCAGCTCGTCCAGGGACTTGTGGAGCACTTCCAGATCGTCATGCCGGCCGGCGCGCGCGAGCAGCTTCGCCGCGCGCGACTCGATCGCCGCGCGCAGATCGTAGATCTCATGGACGTCCGCGCTCGAGAGCCGGACGACGTACGTGCCGCGGTTGCGCTCCTCGTGCAGCAGGCCCTCGGCGCGAAGCAGCTTGAACGCCTCGCGCACCGGCCCGCGGCTGATGTTCAGCGCCTCGGCGATCCGGGTCTCGACCAGCCGCTCGCCCTGGCCGAGGCGGCCGGCCAGGATCTCGTCTCGGATCTGGTCTGCGGCCTCCTCCGCGAGGGGCCGGCGTGAGCGCAGCGGGCGCATGTCGACAGTCTACCTTGACACGGTTCGTGCAGACTGCGAGACTGTCGACAGTCAACAGCCGCCCCGAGGTCACTCCGGCGACCGGGAGGGATATTTAACCATGGCGAGTGGCGTGGACTTCGAGGTTCCGTCGGTACATTCGGCGCTTCCCGGCCCCCGCAGCCGGGCGCTTCTCGAGCAGCAGGCCGAGGTCATCTACGGGCCGATGCGCGAGTACGACGAGGTGCCGCTGGTGCTCGCGTCGAAGTCGGACTGGATCCTGGAGGACGTGGACGGCAACACGTTCGCCGACCACCAGAGCTGCTGGGGATCCACGCCGCTCGGTGCGCATCCGCCGGCCGTCGAAGCCGCGCAGGCCGAGGCGCAGGCCCGCTACGGGATGGAGATCACCGACTACGTGACCTCGCTCCCGGCGATCGAGCTGGCACGGCGGCTGATCGAGATCGCACCCCCGGGGCTGACCCGGGTGGCGCCCAGCGTCAGCGGGACGCTGGCCGTCGAGTCGGGCATCAAGTTCGCGCGCGCGGCGACCGGCCGGCCGATGATCCTGTCGTTCCTGGGTCAGTACCACGGCGAGTCCAGTCTGCTCACCGCTGCCCTGGGCACCGACCTTTCGGAGGTGACCACGGGCAGCGCCCAGTACGTCCCGGGGTTCGTCTTCGCGCCGTACCCGAACCGGTTCCGGACACCGTTCCATCGCGGGCCGGGCCCGCACGACGACACGATGTACGTCGACTACATCGAGGACTGGCTGCTGGTCCACCAGGTCGAGCCCGAGCAGGTGGCCGGCGTGCTGATCGAGCCGATCGCGGGTGAGGGCGGGATCCTGATCCCCTCCGACGCGTTCTGGGAGCGGATGACCGCCCTCTGCAGGCGGTTCGGCTGGCTGATGATCCTCGACGAGGTGCAGACCGGAATGGGGCGCTGCGGCACCATGTTCACCGCCGAGCGCTGGGACCTGCGCCCCGAGCTGTTGCTGCTCGGCAAGGGGATCGCGGCAGGCGGACAGCCGCTGGCCGCCGTCCTCGGCACGGAGGACGTTCTGGCCGACTCCGACGTCCACTCCGGCGGCACCTTCGCCTGGGTGCCGGCAGCCTGCGCAGGGGCGCTGGCCGGCATCGACGCCATCCTGCGCGAGCGGGCTCTCGAGAACGTCGCCCGACTGGAGTCGATCGCGGACGAGATGCTGACGCCGTTGGTTGGCCAGTTCGAGCAGGTCGGAGACGTCCGAATCGCGGGAGCATTCATCGGCATCGAGTTCGTCACCGACATGGACACCATCGCGCCTGCCCCGGCATTCCACCGCGACGTCCACCAGGAGCTGTTGCGCAGAGGCGTGCTGGGCATCACCCAGTGGGGGAAGTGGGTGTACCGCATGCAACCGGCGCTGAACATGCCCGAAGAGCTGTTCCGCTGGTCATGCGAGCAGGTGTGCGAGGCGATCACCAAGGTGTCGAAGCGGCCGCCTGCCGAGCCACAGATCCTCGACCGCTGGGACGGAAAGGTCCGGCGAGCCCGCGGGTGATCCGAAGGAGAGCGAGATGAAGAACCCGTCCTGCCTGGGATTCGCGTCGATCGTGGCCGCGGCGCTGGTGGTCACCGCCGGCTGCGGGAGCTCGAGCTCCGCCGCCCAGAACGCGCCGGCGACGAATATCAACATCTCCCCGGCACACGTTTCAGGGGTGCTCAAGGACTACGCCTACGAGGACGGGTTCACCCCCGGCTACGTCGCGAGCTTCAAGAAGGAATACCCGAACGTGCAACTCGAGACGCAGGCCTTCGACAGCAGCTCCCAGGCGCTGACCAAGCTGCGCACGGGTTCCGTCTCGCCGGACATCATCAACACCTGCGTCGACGAGAACGCGGCCGAGGAAGTGCGGCTGGGCGTGTACCAGCCGCTGGACATCTCGAAGATCCCGAACTGGAAGTACATCGACCCGACGCTGAAGAAGCTGCCCGGGGTCGAAATGAACGGCAAGGTGTATGTGATTCCTGTAGACGCTGGCGACGGCGGCATCCAGTACGACCCGCGACATGTCCACCCGGCGCCGACGTCCTGGAAGGATCTCTTCAACCCAAAGTACAAGGGCGAGGCGGCGCTGGAGGACAACCCGGTCACGGCCATCGACGCCGGCGCGCTGGCCATCGGGATCAAGGACCCTCTGCACATGACCGAAGCACAGCTCCAGCAGGTCAAGAACTTCCTGGTCGCACATCGCAGTGAGTTCCGCACCTGGTGGGAGTCGGACACCGACGAGGAGCAGCTCTACAAGACCGGTGAGATCTGGATCTCGAGCGGCTATCGCGATGACGCCTACACGGTGGCGAAGTCGGGTGTCCCCAACGACTTCGTCCTGCCAAAGGAGGGCTCGCTGGAGTGGACCTGTGGCTACGGCATCAGCGCCCACGCCCACAACGTGAACGCCGCCTACGCAATGCTCAACTGGTACGCCAGCGTGGCGGCAGAGACCTACGAGGCGAAGACCTGGTACTACCGGATCGCCAACACCAAGGCGCGGGCCATGCTACCCAAGGAAGTGCTTATCCGGTCAGGCAACAACCAAAAGCTCGTGAACCCGATTCCCGCGTCCGAGCCCAAGAACTACACCGAGTGGGTGCAGATATGGCAGGACGTGAAGAGCGGCGAATAGCCGAGCCGGAGGCCACAGGGAGTGTGACGGCAGCCCCGCGGCGGGCAGGGATGCCTCTGGGGATCCGCATCCGCCGCAAGATCCCCGGCGCCCTCAGCGCGGCCCTGGTCATCTTCGTGATGCTGGTGCTGTTCGGGCCGATCGTGCTGCTGGCCGTGCTCTCGTTCGACAAGAGCACGATCATCGCCCTCTACTGGCAGGGTTTCACCACCCAGTGGTATCACGACGCCTGGGTTAACAGCGACCTGCGCTCGGCGGTCTGGAACTCACTGGTCGTGGCCGTCATCGTCACCGTCATCAGCATGGTGCTGGGGACGATGTCGGCGCTTGCGATCACCCGCTTCCGGTTTCGAGGGCGCGGGTTTGTCGCGAGCCTGATCGGTGCGCCGCTGGTGGTGCCGTGGCTGATGATCGGCATCGGGGCCGCCATCTTCTTCTTCCACTACCAGGTGCCGGATATGTTCCCGCTCTCGCTGCACTCCGTGACCGCGGTGCAGATCATCTGCACGTTCCCGCTGGTCACGGCGGTGCTGGCTTCCCGTCTTGCCCGGTTCGAAAGCGTGCAGGAAGAGGCCGCGGTGGACCTCGGCGCGTCACGCCTACAGGTGGTGCGGCGGGTGATCCTGCCCCAGCTGACGCCGGCGCTGGGAGCGGCCGCGATCTTCGCCTTCTCGTGGTCGTTCAACAACTTCGAGATCGACTTCTTCGTCGGCGGGTACGACCAGACGTTCCCGGTGTGGGTCTACTCGGAGCTGCGCCGGGCACCCAACCTGCCGATCATCAACGCCAGCTCGACGCTGATCTCGGCCGTCCAGGTCATCATGGTGATCTTCGCCTGGCGGCTGCTCGCCGGCGACGAGTCGGATGAGCACAGGACTGCAACCGCCGTGATCGACGTGCTGCCATGACGACGGTTGCCGCATCCATTCCACCTCCGCGCCGCCGCCGCTGGACGCGCAAGTTGACGCCGTGGTGGCTGCTGTCGGCGCCGCTCGTGCTGCTGGGCCTGTTCTTCGTGGCCCCGCTCCTGACGCTCTTCCTGATCGGGTTCCAGCACAACTCGCTGTTCCACGTCGGGGGCTGGACACTGTCGAACTACGGGACGATCTTTCACGCCGGCAACTACCGGCACATCGTCGTAACGACGACCGAGATCGCGACCGCGACGATGGCGGTGCAGCTCCTGGTCGGATTCCCCCTGGCCTATGTGCTCGCCTTCAGGGCGGGCCGCTGGGAGCTCCCGGTCATCCTCCTGCTCGTGCTGGCCGACGAGCTGAACCCGATCGTGCGCATCTACGCCTACCGGGTGGTGCTGGGGCGGGAGGGGATCATCAACCGCGGTCTCGAGGCGATCGGCCTGGTCAGCCGGGCGCACCCGATCAGCTGGCTCCTGTTCGACAACTTCGCGGTCGTGGTTGTGCTGTCGACCAGCTACATCACCTACACCGTGATACCGATCTACGCCGCCATGAAGGCGATCGACTCCTCGCTGATCGAGGCCTCGACCGATCTCGGCGCGGGATGGTTCCGTCGCACGACGAAGATCCTGGTCCCGCTGTCGGCGCCCGGCATCTTCGTCGCCATCATCCTCGTGTACCTGCCGCTCTACACGGAGTTCGCGACGCCGACCCTGGTGGGCGGCACCGGCTCTTTCATGCTGGGCCAGCTGAATGCGGAGCTGATCACCGAATCGGGCGACCTCGGCCAGGGCGCGGCGCTGAGTGCGCTGCTGCTGGTGGCGACCGGCCTAATGGCAGCCGCCGCGTACTACCTGGGGCGGCTGAACCGGCTCGACACCTGACGCGCGGTGCGTCGCGCCGCCGCCGAGCGCCGCGCCCGGCGGACGTCGCGCAGCACCTCGCGCGCGCAGTTGCGGCCGTTGGCTCCGGTGACACCGCCGCCCGGGTGGGTGCCGGCACCGCACAGGTAGAGGTTCTTGACCGGGGTGCGGTAGCCGCCGTGCCCGGGTACCGGGCGTAGCGCGAACAGCTGGTCCGAGCCCATGTCGCCGTGCAGCGGGTGTCCGCCGGTGATCCCCAGCAGCCGCTCCATGTCGAGCGGCGAGAGCACCTGCCGGTGCTCGATCGAGCCAGGGAGGTTCGTGAAGTACGTTGCCAGCTGGGCGATCGCCCTGTCGGCCACCGCCTCGCGGATGTCATCCCACGCACCCTGGTCGGGGGCGAGGTTGTAGGGCTGCGAGTTGACGTCGATGGTCACGATGTGCTTGCCCTCCGGCGCCAGCGACGGGTCGTGCACGGTCGGGATGCAGAACTCGATGTGCGCGTTCTCCGCAGGGATCCCGCGCAGGGCGAGCCCCTGGGCCCGGTCCATGTCGATCAGCGGCGAGCTGATCTCCATCACGCCGGTGTGGTAGCCGAGGTCGGCGCGAACGCCCGTCGCCTGCGGCAGCTCCGACACGCCGAGGTTGATCTTGATGCTGGTGCCGATGCAGCGGTACGCCTTGATCGCCGACAGGAACTCCTCGGGGACGTCCTTCGCGGACAGCAGGCGCTCGAAGGTCAGCTTGGGATCGGCGTTCGAGAGCACCACTCCGGCGGACAGCTCACTGCCGTCCGCCAGCAGCAGATGGGTCGCCGTGCCGTTGGTGGTCACGATCCGCTCGACCTCGGCGTCACAGCGGATCTCGGCGCCGGCCTCCCGCGCCGCCTCCGCCATCAGCCGCGTCACCTCGCCCATGCCGCCGCGGACGAAGCCCCACCTGCGAACGCCGCCGCCCGACTCCTCGGAGGCGTGGTCGTGCAGCAGCACATAGGCAGTGCCGGGCGTCGAGGGCCCGGAGACGCTGTCGTTGATCGCGTGCCAACCGAACGCTCCCTTGACGTAGTCGGACTCGAACCACGTGTCGAGGTACTGCGTTGCCGACGTAGAAAACAGGAACTGGAGGTCGAAGATGTCGCGGCGGCCGCCGAGCACCTTGCGCCCCATCCGCGCTGTCGTCACCATCTCCGCCAAGCTCTGCGATGTGGTCGGCGGGGTCCACTCGAACATCGGCATCACGATCGAGGCCAGGTCGGCGAGCTTCTGCTCGAACGCCTGGAAGCGGCGTGCGTCGTGCTTCGAGAACCGGGCGATCTCGCGCTCAGTGTCCCCAAGGTCGTCGGAGAGGGTGAACCGCGCCCCGTCGGGGAACAGGTTCAGGCTCGGCCCCGCCGGCGACACGGTGAGGCCACGCTGGGCCAGCCGCATGTCGTGCCAGATCGCCTGGCGCAGCATGCTCAACACGTATGCGCCCGTCGAGGCGCGATACCCCGGCGCGAACTCCTCGGTGACGCAGCATCCGCCAACGAATGACCGCCGCTCGAGCACCAGCGTGGAGAGCCCCGCCTGGGCCAGGTAGAAGGCGGCAACCAGCCCGTTGTGACCGCCGCCGACCACGATCGCGTCGTATGCGCGACCCTCCGGCCCGCCGTTTCGGGAGGGGGTGGTCACAGTGTCGACAGTCTACACCAGACAACTGAGGGGCGGGCGTGGCCAGGCCTGTACCCCACCCGTACAGAGGCTGCGGTGAGTCGAAGTCCTTCAGCGCGCGACTGAGCTCAGTGCCGAGACAAAGTTGTTTTTTCTGGACGTACCGCGGGACGAGCTGCTGGCACGCCTGGCGCGCCGCAATGCGGAGCTGCCCCCGAACACCTTCAGGGTGGATGCGACGGATCTCGACGTTTGGATCAGCGAGTTCGAGCCACTGTCGGCAGACGAACTCTCCTAAGTTGCCGTTTTAG
>CAVOFQ010000002.1:0-600236 GCA_963695025.1 uncultured Actinomycetes bacterium
CCCCGCGATGGTCATCAGCTCCTGATGAGAGTGCACGGTCACGACGGCAGTGAGGGTAGTGACGGTGACGGCGATGCTGAAGGCGGCCAGCGTCGCCCGGCGGGGGCGGCGTGCAGCCAGGCGGAGGCCGAGGAGTAGCGGTATTGGCAAGCGCGTCGACAGACTGATCAGTCGAGGACTGCGTCGCGGTGCACGGGCGGCATCAGCAAGTGCATGCATGGTGCTTAGCCTTGCGGCACGGAGGGCGGGCACGAGTGTGGCAAGTGTGGAGACACCGAGTGCGACCGCCACAACCAGGAGGACGTTTGAGAGCGTGATCGAGGGGGCGCCCGCGCTGCCGAGCAGCCCGGCCCCTGGGTCGGTAAGTAGTGGGGCTGCGAGCCAGCCGATCAACACGCCGGCGCCGGCGGCTCCGAGCGCGAGCACCAGGTGTTCCAGCAGGATCACTGCGGCGACGAGAGCCGGGGTCGCTCCGACTGCTTTGAGGAGGCCAGCCCGCCGTTCCTGTTCTGCCATCCGTCCCCCGACGAGGACCGCAACGCTCGCTACAGCGAGCAGGCCAAGCAGCCAGCTGCCGATCGTCAGCGCACGCTGTTCGACGACGATCAGCTTTGCGTCTTGCTGGAGGATCTGGTCGGAGGTGACGATCGAGCAGGGGCAGCCAACATGCCACAGCCGACCATCGCCGAGCGGGATAATCCCGCGAACAGAGGGCGGAAGAGTGTGCGGCAACGAGCGGCTGAGCTTCAGGTTGAGTAGGTAGGAGAGCGGCAGCCTGGCAGTGGCGAGTTTGCGTGCGGCCGCACTGTTGACCCAGATCAAGCCGGGATCCGGGAAGGGGCTCGCTCCGACTGCTGTTTGCACGCTTGGGTAATCTGGGACGGCGGCGGTTACGGCCAATCCGACGACCTGGAACCGCTTGCTGTTGAGGCTGATCTGGTCTCCGACGTGGATGCCAAGCGACTCGGCGTAGCCGGCTTCAACGACGGCGTCGGGGCGACCGCTTATCCAGTGACCTTTGGTGACAAGCGGCTGGTCTACTACCGCGCGGGTCCGGTCGCGCCCCTCAACCGCTACGCCAGCCGTGTGTGCGCCCCAGCCGAGAGTCGCCCAGGCGATCGGATAAGGCCCCGAGTGCGCGACAACCCCCGGGGCATGGGCTATGGCGTCGAAGCCGGCGATGCGCTTTTTGCTTGACTGGTTGTCGGTGCTGGACAACGTCTCGTGTCGCGGCCCGGCGCCCGTGCCGGGCGACGGGAGGATGAACAATCCCGCGACGACGTCCGGGCCGGCAGTTGCATCGCGTGTGCGTTGGTAGGGGTCGTTCGTCACACCGTGCAAGGCGAGGCCGAGTGCCAGCGTCGCGGTCGCCGCGGTGATCGCCATAAGGAGCAGCGTCGCCTCGACGGGATGTCGGCGAATATCGGCTGAGGCAAGGCGAGCGACGAGAAATGCGCGTCCCATCTTACTCACACCTCGAATCCTGTTAGCTCGGCGAGCCGACTAGCGCTGCCATGCGAGAGTCGAGTCTCCTCGACGAAGACGCCGTCGCGCATCGAAACCAGACGGTCCGCGGTCGCCGCGACGCGCTCGTCGTGCGTGACGATCACCAGCGTCTGCCCACCAGCGCGCAACCCCTCGAGCAGCCGTAACACGTCCAGTGTCGCTGCACTGTCGAGATTCCCGGTCGGCTCATCGGCAAAGACAACCTTGGGGTCGTTGCTGAGCGCCCTCGCGATCGCGACGCGCTGACGCTCTCCACCGGAGAGTGCCGATGGCAGATGTCGCGCACGGTCTCCAAGACCAATCTGCTCCAACAACTCCCGCGCCCGCGCATGTGCAACCCGCGGCGAGCGTCCCGCCAACAGCGCCGGAAGCTCGACGTTCTCTGCAGCCGTCAACTCCTCAACCAGGTGAAAAGCTTGGAAGACGAAGCCGATCGCCGTGCGTCGCAGTCGGGCAAGCGCATGCTCGCCAAGCTGATCCAACCTGGCGCCGTCGAGACGAAGCTCACCGGCGGACGGCCGCTCCAAACCACCGAGCAGGTGCAGCAGCGTCGACTTCCCGCATCCACTCGGTCCCATCACAGCGACCGTCTCGCCGGCCGCGACGTCGAGATTGACATCCTTGACCGCTCCCACGAGCGCAGCGCCGGCGCCGTACTCCTTGCTCAACCCGCGCGCGCGCAAGAGCGCTCCAGCACGCTCGATCATGGTCCCTCCTTCGCACTCCAAAAGCCTGCGCAAGCCTCCAGCCAGCGCACATCAGCCTGAAGCCTCAACACCACACCCTCGAGAAGCAGCCCGGCGACGGACTCCTCGGGCTCAGCCAACGCGGCCCGCTGAGCCTCCGCCAACGACGCCAATACCGCATGCCGCTGCGCATCCACCAACCGCACCGGGTCGGCCAGCCGCGCGGCAGCCGCCGCGACCAGCTTGAGGTGAAAGTCTGCCGGAGCTGGTTTCGGCCAACTCGTATCCGCCAACCACTCGCCCACACGCGCCCGGCCCGACTCGGTGAGCGCGTACGCGCGCCGGTCCGGCCGCTCCGACTGCTCAACTCGCTCCGAGCTAAGCAAGGCCGGACTTCTCGAGACGCCCGAGCGTCACATACACCTGCCCCGCGTTCAACGACTCGGCCAGCGGGCCGAGCGCCAACTGCAACCGCGCCCGCAACTGATAGCCGTACGACGGCTCCGCCGCCAGTAAGGCAAGCAGCACCTCCTGCACCACCCGCAGGTGAAAGCCCCGTGACCATTCCCGATCCACTCGCTCAACCATCGACGACAAGACGTCCTCCCTAACGGTTAGCTACACAATATAACCGTTACCTAGTCGCTGTCAAGCGCAAGGACGCCGACCTCCGTCAAGGCAGCGGTGGGTTATCTCTACAACCCCCTCGCAAAGCGTCCTCCTGCCCCCCCTTTCATACTGGCAACCTTCTTTCCAGTAGAGGGGCTCGCTCGCTCCGGCGCTCGGGCCTAGCGTGGACTCGGCCAAGCGTGCGGTGGATGGGTCTGGCGGGAGGGGTCGGCCACGGAGGGGTCGGCTGGTGTAGGGCGGCACCTGCCCGGCCTGTCGTTCCCGGATGGCCGGCGGGGCGTTAGAGGTTCATGCAGATTGAGTCGGCGTTTTGGATCGGTGGTTCTTCAATCCTCAATCTCCTGAACGCGGTAGGGGTTCCGCGCTATCGGGCTGTGTTTGCCAGGCTGTGGAGGGGGATCGGTCTTAGAGGGTGCGGGGAGGGTTCCGCATTTGTCGGGGTGAAAGCGTGGGAGGTGGTAGGGTTGTGGCACTTCGCACTTGTGCCCTTAGGAGAGGACATCAGCATGTCGCAGCTGGGAAAGTCGCATCTCATGATCATGTGGACGGTGGGGGCTGACGACGTGGCTGAGGGAGATCGCATCTTCGCGAGCCATGGCCGATGGATGAAGGGGCATCCCCGCGACGGCGACGCGGCGCTGCTGGAGTACACCGTCTCCAAGGGCCCGGAACTGTCGAACCCGTTGGACCCGACCTCCGAGCCGACCGGCAGAACGATTTTCGTGCTGGATGAGTACTACGAGTCACCGGCCGGGATCACCAGGCACTGGCAGGACGCGACGGAGAATTGGCCCGACCTGTCCGCTGTGGTGGCGTGGAGCTCCAAGGCCACGGTGGCGACACTGCACAACGGCACGGCGATCCAAGCACTCTGGTAAGGCGCCTGCTGCTTCGAGAGCTCGACAGGGCGGACGGATTGTGGTTTGGAGATTGCCGACGTGCGCGCTGGGCTCCTGGCTCCTTACCGACCTGGCTCGTAGAGCCGTGTGTAGTCGATTCCGAAGTACGGTTGGAAGGTCTGCCCGTGAATGCCCATGGCGAAGTAATCGACGTGGGTGCTGTAGCCATAGGCAGCGAGTGGGGCATAGTTGCGCGCGAGCGCGATGTCGAGCCGGCCGACCTCGCGTGCCCGCCGATCGTAAGGGAGGTTGTTGGCGTCCGCGAACTGATGGGCGTAGGGGCCTTCGCCCCAGTTCGCTTGGCCGCCTCCGAGCAAGAACGCTGGGTCCGGGACGGCGAACTGGAAGTTGGTGTCGATCAGGTTGTACTTCGACGGGTGGTCTCCTGCTTGGACGAGAGCGATATAGGGCTCGGTGTGGGTGGTGAGGTTGATGCCGATGCGCTTCAGATCGCGGGTGATGATCCTTCCGCGTGCCGCGGCCGCAGCACCGGTGGCCGTTAGCAGCGTCGCGTTTATCGGGCGGCCGATCTGCGCCTGGCGCATGAGTCTGAGGGCGGCCGGAACGTCCGGGCCGGTCAGGGGATAGCCGGCACCGGTCGCGGGGAAGCCCGCGATCCCAGGCACGAGGTATTGGTCGGTAACGCGGGCGGCCCTCGGCCCTAGGGTTGCTGCCAGCGCAGGGCGGTCGATCGCCTCGTTGACCGCCTTGCGAACGAGCGTATTGGTAAACGGCCCCCTTCGTGTGTTGGTGAGGAGGAAGAAGAGCGCGCCGAAGTTCGAGGGGTGGATGAAGACGCGCTGGTCGCCGGCCCGAGCCGCCGAACTGGCTGGTCCGTACCGCGCGATCTGGTCTGCGATCTGGGCGGGGGTCGGCGGCCCGTCCGGCGTGTAACTGGCTTGGCCGTTCGCGACCTCGAGCCAGGGGTTCTTCGATTCGAGGAAGGTGTATTCCTCGATGCGTCCTTCTCGTGAGCCGTGGTAGTTGGGGTTTCTCGTAAGGATGAGCTGGTCGTTTGGGACATAGGATCGGACGTAATACGGACCGGCGCTGGGCACGCTCCCGTCGGGGCCGGGACCCGTCCAGTTGATTGGTACGGCGCTCGAATATGGAAGTGCGAGCGTGCTTAGAAGGTTGAGGCTCTGCTCCGGAGGGTTGATCGTGATGGAAATGAAGTTTCGACGGACGCTGATCCCGCTCACGTGTCGTGTTTTCCCGTTCAGGAACCGCCACGCGCCAACGACTTCGTGGCCGAGGAACGCGCCGAAGGACGAGCCTATGGTGATCTGGCGCTCGAGCGCGTACCTGAACGTCTGCGCCGTCACCGTCTGATGATCAAACGGCGGCGAGAACCGCAGCCCGGGGCGGATCCGGAACGTGTACGTGCGCCCATGTTGGGAGACACGAGGAATGGCCGCGGCGGCATCGGGCACTATACGGAGTCCGGCGCGCCCCGGCTGGTCGGCGAAGCGGACGAGGTTGAGTCCGCTCGCGTATTCGATCTGCCACATCGGGCCGGTCGACGACACGGCTGGGTCGACCGAGTCGATGTCACCCGGGGCTAGGGCAATCCGGACGCCGCTCGGTTGGCGGAGCCGCCGGTCGTGGAAGCACCGCCACCCACAGGCGTCCCGCGCTCGCCACGAGCTTTACCGGCGCCCCGGCGATCTGTCTATGCCACACGATCCGGTCGTGCACGGGGTCGATCTCCGAGATGACGCCCGTCAGCGGGTTGGCGGTCCACAGATGCGAGCCGTCCGCGACGATTCCCTGCACCCCTCGACCGACCCGGATGGGTCGGCCGATCCCCCCGTTCTTGACCGGTCCACCGACAGGTTGTCCTCCCGCCGGTGCGGCGACAGGATCAAGCCGTTGCACCACGCCGTCGGTCGCGTTCGTCACCCACGCGTGCCCAAGTCCAACCGCGAGGCCGTCCACCTCGCCGACCTTGAAGGTCGCGATCGGCTGAACGGTCTTCGGATCGAGCTCGCTGACGTCGCCGGCGCCGAAGTAGTTGCGAGCTCCGCCGACCCACACAGCCCCCGCCCCGGTTGCGATCGCGCCGGTCGGGAGATCCCGAGTTTGCTTCCGACGGGAGAACCCCGGCGTCAGTCGTGTCACACCTGCTTCGCCGCCATTGTCAATCCACACCGCGTTCTTGCTGATCGCGATGTGCGAGTCGCCGATGCCCAACACGCCCAAGCTCATCGGTAGAGGTATCCGCACCGGCGGGGCCGTCCCGTGAGCGCGGACCACCGTGATTGAGCGATCGAACCCGTTCACAACCCAGACATCCCCGAACCCTGTGCCGACGTCGGTCGGGCCGCGTCGGTCATACTGGACCGCGAGAGGGGCGTGAGCCGTGAGCGTCGTCTCACTGATTCGCGTCAGGCTCCTGCCACTGCCGCTGGTCACCCAAATGGCTCCAGGACTTGCTGCGAGAGCGGTGGGTGGGCTCGCCAGGAGCACGTCCGCGGTCACCTGCCCTGTGGCTCCATCCAGAACGGCGATCGAGTTACCGCGCACGGGTATGGGGGTGGCCCGCGTCAGGACGTAGGCTGCCACGAGCGCGCCGATCGCCACGATTGCTGCGACAACGGCGAGCACCCGACGTCGCTCTGACCGGCGCGCCGAGCGAGCGATTGCCTCCACTGCCGCCCCCGCGAGTTCGTCCTCACGTCCAGCAAATCGGCCAACATCACCCGACGAGGCGCTCGATCTGAGGGGTGGAAACTCGACAGCCACCCCATCCGGATCAATCTGGTACAGCGACTGTGGGGCGTCGAAATCCTTTAGGTAATGCTCGCCCAGCGCACGGACCGACAATCCGCCCGCGTGGGCCTCCACCTGTTCGCCAACGGCCTCCGATATCACTGTCTGACCGCCGTGGGCGGCGGCGCAGATCCTGGCCGCAAGATGCACATCCAACCCCAGGTAGCGACCTTCAGAGATCTCCGGAGTTCCGGTGTGGAGCCCCATCCGAACTCGAACCGATTCCTTCTCCGATGACACCAACCCCCGAAGGGACCGTTGTGCCGCCACGGCCGCCCCAACCGCACGGGAAGCATCCGAGAAAGCCGCGAACACGGCATCGCCCTGAGTGTCCACGACCTCACCGCCACCCCCGGCGATCGCTGCCCGCAGAACACGATCATGCTCGGCCAGCACCTTCGCGTACTCGCGCGTGCCCAACCGCCTCAATAGCTGCGTCGAGCCCTCAACGTCCGTGAACAAGAACGTCACCGGGATCGGGACATCCGCCCCGGAGACCACGGGCGGCGCCCCGCCCGATCTCGTGTGCTCAGCCACGATCAGTCGAGTCTACGACCGCGACGAGGGGAACGGGGGCGATCGTGCACATCTCACGCCTACGTCGCCGATCGTGACAGCGCCGCACCGAAGTGCGTCTGCCAGGCGCCTGCGCATCATCCGCACCCCTGGTCAGCGGCCAAACGGGGTCAGCCGCAAGCTCCGTCGCACGGGATGGGGCTGGGCAGAACCCTCATGAATCTTGATCCAGACGCGGCAGGTGAGCCGCTCGCCCTCAGCCGGATCCGACCAGTAAGGATCCTTGTCAGGAACCTCCTCAGCTCCTGCAGTCACGGAGCCGAGAGCATGGAAGCCGCCCGGGTCGGCCGACGCCTCCAGCGCGAACTGATCGCCAGGGAGGGAGGATGCTAAGTTGCCTAGACTCAGGCACGATGGCCTCGGAGGACAGGTGCGGCGAGGGCGGACACTCTCCTGGACGATTATCGGAAGCGTCGTAGCTGCAGTGGCGGTAGTAATAGCGTTGATCCAAGTCAACTCTGGCACGCCGCCAAAAGCAGCCTCTTCGCCCGTGCCTCCCATTTCGGCCAGTGCAAGCCCTCCAGCTAGCAAGTCTGTCCCGGTGGTAGTTCCGGAGACTTCCGGTACGTCCTCGTTCTCATATCTCTCAGACCTGCACACTTCCGGGGATCTGGGCGAGCTGGTAACGCCGGGTCCGGTCAAGATATCCGGATCAATTTACCCCAAGAGCATCTCGTTCTATTGTAACGTTGGTGATCCAACCGCTTTTCCTGCATACAAGCTAGAGCATAACGCTCGCCGGTTTCAAGCCACCATTGGACTAGCGGCCAAGTCGCCCCCCCAATTCCAAGCGGGCCTAATACTGGATGGCGATGGGCGCACTCTCCGGACGTTTAGTGTCAGCGTCCGTAAGCCAAAAACGGTGGATGTCAATGTAACAGGGGTCCAGACCCTCCAACTCGAATGCTTCGGCTCCGGCAATTCGTATACCGGTGGTGAGGCCATTGCTGTAGCGTGGGGTAACGCACGTGTCTTAGGAGGACATTGACGCGGAACCAGCTCGCGAGAAGCTCGTATCGGCGTTGGATTCCAGAGGCGACCTCGACCAAGTTCTGGAGCAGCTGCGGGCACTGAACGGCGGAGCGCTCGCGATCAGCGGGTTTGAACGCTCCCTCGTCGCCGACCACAGGACGGGCTTGGCTGACCCGTGTGGTGCGGCGCAGCCGCGGAGACGCTGAGCGTTGCGGTTCGCGTCGATGCCACAACGGTGATCGATGAGAATTGACGGCTCGACCGGTCTGACGGGTGCTGGAACCGCCCTCACGAAGGAGGTACTCGATGAAGCTTCTTCTCACTTCCGCTGGCATCAAGAACACGAGCATCCACGACGCGCTGGTCGACCTGCTGGGCAAACCGATCGCCGAGTCCAACGCCCTCTGCATCCCCACCGCGGGGTACGGGCACCCCCAGGGCAGTCCTGGCGGGGCATGGCGGTTCATCAGCGGACAAGCCACCACCCCCATGTGCGAGCTGGGTTGGAAGTCCTTGGGCGTGCTGGAGCTCACCGCGCTGCCCAGCATCGACAAAGAACGCTGGGTCCCCTGGGTCCGAGAGACGGACGTCCTGCTGGTGAATGGCGGCGACGCCCTGTACCTGTGCCACTGGATGCGGCAGTCCGGGCTGGCGGATCTCCTGCCGTCGCTGCGCGAGACGGTCTGGGTGGGGCTGAGCGCCGGGAGCATGGTGATGACCCCCCGTATCGGGGAGGACTTCGTCGGCTGGAAGCCGCCCACCGGTGACGACAGCACGCTGGGCATCGTCGACTTCTCGATCTTCCCGCACCTGGATCACCGGACTCCTGCCGGAGAACACCATGGCCGACGCAGAAAAATGGGCGGCCGGCATCGCCAGGTCCGGCGTACGCGATCGACGACGAGACCGCCATCAAAGTGGTCGACGGCACCGTCGAAGTCGTCTCCGAGGGGCACTGGAAGCTGTTCACTCGCTGAGACGGAGAGCTCAGCGAATTCGTCGCGATCTTTGGCCCACCATGGCCGCTGCGTCGCTGAGAGGGCCGTATTCCGGATCCCTCCGCGCCCGCGCATGCGTTCGGGACGGTACGGCCGCCTCCTCGAGTGCGCTCCCCATCGCCGGATCAGCTGGCCGTCCCCGGCGAACACGACCGCCTCGGTTGAATCCGGTGGGACGTACACCGTGACTGCGCAGGTGCTTGCACGGTTGCGTGTATCCATCTCATCCCGTCCGGCGGTAGCAGATGTGCGTCGCCAGTGGGGAATGGAGGACCTCGTCGGGCTCGAAATCGAACTCGGCGACGCCGTTGAATATCCCCTCGCCGGACCCGAGTAGAACGGGGACGATGTCGAGCCAGAGCTCGTCGATGACGCCCGCCAGCAGCGCTTGGCGGACGGTCGAGGCGCCGCCCGCGATGTCGATGCCGTCTGCGCCGGCGGTCTCGCGGGCCTGGGCGTAGGCGGCGTCGAAGCCATCGGTGACGAAGTGAAACGTCGTCCCGCCCTCCATCTCGATCGGCGCGTGAGTGTGATGGGTTAGGACGAACACGGGCGCGTGGTAGGGCGGCTCGGGCCCCCACCAGCCCGACCACTCCTCGTCCCACTCGCCGCGGATCGGGCCAAACATGTTGCGGCCCATGACGTAGGCGCCGCGGGGGCGCAGCAAACGGCGCTCGGCGGTGGCGTCCGCCTCGTTCGCGCGCTCGTCGCCAAGGTGCCAGCCGTGAAGCTCGCGGCCCCGCTTGCCGAGCGGGTCTTCGCGGCTTTGATCCGGCCCGGCGACGAAGCCGTCGAGGGAGATCGACATGTGGCAGGTGGTGTCGGCCATTACTCTCCTCCAAAGTGATTGTGACGACTTGGGGCGGCAGAGCCTTACGCGCGCTCCCACAACCTCAGCATCGCATTTCGTTCGCCCAGTAACCACGCATCACTCGAAGTCCTCACGGATCTTCGCGAACGCTCGACGACACCGCGCTGGCCGCACCGCGGCAATGGTAGCCTCGGGCGATGTTCGACCACGTGGGGATCGCGGTGTCCGACCTCGCCGCGTCCGAGCGCTTCTACCGCACGGTGCTCTCCGTGCTCGGCGTCGAGCCGAGCCACGCGGACGCCGAGCTGGTCGAGTGGGAGGACTGGGCGATCGGCCCGATGGACCGCGAGCACCCGGTGACCCGCGGCCTGCACGTCGGCTTCCGCGCGCCGGACCGCGCGGCGGTCGACGCCTTCTGGCAGGCGGGGATCGACGCCGGTCACCCGCACGACGGCGCGCCCGGGCCGCGCACGGTCTACGGCCACGACTACTACGGCGGCTTCCTGCTCGACCCGGACGGCAACAGCGTCGAGGCGGTCCACGGCGATCGCGAGCGCCCCGTGCCCGACGGCCGCATCGACCACCTGTGGCTCCGCGTCCGCGACCCGCAGGCGTCGCGGCGCTTCTACACGACGGTCGCGCCGTACGCCGGGCTCCGCCTGACGCACGACGCGCCGGATCGCGTGCAGCTCTCCGGCCTCGACTTCTCCTTCTCGCTCGTGCGCGACGAGCGCCCGCTCACCGAGCACGTCCACCTCGCCTTCGCCGCGGACGCGGACGCCACGGTGCGCGCCTTCCACGCCGCCGCGCTCGCCGCGGGCTACGAGGACCACGGCGCCCCCGGCGAGCGCGCCGTGTACCACCCGGGCTACTACGGCGCCTTCGTGCTCGACCCGGACGGCCACAACGTCGAGGTCGTCAACCACAACGATCGATGAGCGAAACGAGCACCGGAAACGGCAGGGTGGTCGTGAACAGGTCGATGTCGCTCGACGGCTTCATCGCCGGTCCCGGCCATACGATGGACTGGGGCGGTGGTCGCCCGCTCGCGGACTTCGTGGCGCCGGACGATTTCGCGGAGATCGCGGCGGCCACCGGCGCAATGCTCATCGGCCGGCGAACCTGGGACGTGGGCAGCAAGATGGAGGCCGACGACCCCGGCAGCGTGGACTACCCCTTCTCCGGCCCGTTCTTCCTCCTCACCCACAGGCCGCCGGAGCCGCCGGACGGGGATGTCACGATCCTCAGCGGTGACATCGGGGAAGCGGTTGCCACTGCACTGGACGCTGCGGGCGGCAAGAACCTGGAGATCCTCGGCGCCGATGTGGCCGGCCAGTGCCTGGGCCGCGGGCTCGTCGACGAGATCCTCGTCTATGTCCTGCCGGTGCTGCTCGGCGAGGGCATCCCCTTCTCGTCCCCGGGGCTCACCAGGGTGGACCTGGAACCGGTGAGCAGCACGCGGTCGGGCGACGCAACCATCCTCCGGTTCCGCGTCCGCAAGTAGTCCCGGCTCACCCGCCTCCACATCGCCAGTGTCCGACCTTCTACGGATGCCGGAAGGAGACCAGGTCGGCCGTCTCGCGCGGTCCCTGCGCAGACATCTCGCGCACGACCCCGATGCCCCGCACGTAGTCCTTGCGGTCGATCACGTTGGGCTCGAGCCGCGACCACTCGAGCGTCAGCGCCGCGTGGTGGAACGTCCCGTACGGCACCGACACATGCTGGCTGAGATCGACCAGCCAGTATTGATCCTCGGCCCGGCCGGGCCAGTATTCCTGCCGGTGCGTATCCGCCACCGCCGGATGCGCTGTCATGACGATCCCCGGTTGAGCGCCATGCACGCCCGCGAGCCACGATCCGGAGTGGTCGACCCCGCCGTTCGAGTAGGCCGCGGTGCGCTCACCGAAGTACCAGACGTTCCCCTGCTTGTCCTGCGCGTACCAGTCGGTCGTGCGCTCCAGCACCGTGGTTCCGTGCGTCGCGATGTCGGTCAGCGATTCGCATCTGACGCCCATCAGCACCCTGGTGCGGTGCGTCACCGTGACCACGTCGCGTTGCGTCTGTCCATCCTTGATGCCGCGGTACACCCAGACCGAACCAGGCCGGTAGGGCAACCACGGGTTGCTGATCGTACGCACGAAGTTGCTCGGGTCGATCGTCGCGCCCGCCTTCGCGGCATCGATCGCCGGTGAGTGGCGAATGGTGAGCGCGGCGGTCGCTACCAGCAGGCAGAGGATCGTGCCGACCACCAGATTTTTGCGGATCATGGTTCACACTCCACGGTCGTTTCCATCGCGTCCACTGTCCCACCCGCGTCTGAACGATTGGTGAAACTCGGTGGCCTGGTTCTCGGCCCTGGCCGAAGGCCGGCCGTACACTGGTCTCATGCGAGTCTTGCTCGTGGAGGACGCCCCGCGGCTGCGCGAGATCGTCGCCCGCCGGCTGCGTGAGGAGGGATATGCAACCGATGCGACGGATACCGGCACGGACGCGATCCAGCGCGCGCGATCGACCCGGTATGACGCGATCGTCCTCGACCTGCGGCTGCCCGACGTGGACGGGCTCGATGCCTGCACAGAACTGCGCCGGTACGGCTGCTGGACGCCGATCCTGATGCTCACGGCTCGCGACAGCCTTGGCGATCGGGTGGACGGTCTCGACTGCGGCGCCGACGACTACATGACCAAGCCGTTCGAGTTCCCCGAGCTGTTTGCGCGGCTGCGCGCGCTCGTTCGGCGCGGCCAGGACGCCCGCCCCGTCGCGCACGCCTGTGGCGATCTCGTGATCGACCCCGCCGCCCATCGGGTCACCCGCGGCGGCAACGGGATCGACCTGACGCCCAAGGAGTTCGCGCTGCTCGAGTACCTGGCCCGGCACGGCGGGGCGGCGCTGTCCCGCGAGCAGCTGATCGAGGCTGTCTGGGACGAGTCCTACCGCGGCGACTCGAATCTGGTTGACGTCTACGTGCGCCGCCTGCGCGACAAGATCGACCGGCCCTTCGGTCGCGACAGCCTGGAGACGGTGCGTGGGATCGGGTACCGGCTGGCGAATGATGCGACTGGTGCGGATCCCGCTTAGAGCACGCCTGACGCTGGCCTTCGCGGCCGGCATGACGGTCGTCTCACTGGGCGTCGGCGCATTCGTGTACGTGCAGGTGCGTGGCGACCTGCGACACCAGGTCGATCTGGGGTTGCGCGCGCGGGCGCAGGCGCTGACGGCCGGCGACTCCACGGGCCCGCTCCGCTTCACGAGCGGCCACTATGCCGACAACGACGAGTCGGTCGCCCAGCTACTGACACCGCAGGGCCGCGTGCTCGGCTCGACACGGTCGGTCGCCGGCCAGCCGCTGCTGCCGTTGCGCGAGCTGCGCGCAGGCAGGTTCGCGAACACGAAGCCGCCGCGCCTCGATGCAATGCGCCTGTTCGTGGCCGCGACCACCGACCATGGGCAGCCCGCCTACCTCGTCGTCGGTGCCACCATGAGCGACACCCGCGAGGAGCTGGGTCGGCTGGCGCTTCTGTTCCTGGTCGCACTGCCGGCCGCACTCGCCGTCTCATCAGTGATCGGGTGGCTGCTGGCCGGCGCCGCACTCCGGCCGATGCGGCGGATGAGCGTCGAGGCAGCCGCGATCGGCGGCGACCAGCCCGACCGTCGCATGACAATCCCGCGCGGTGAGCCGGCGATGGCCTTGCTCGCATCGACGTTGAACAGCACGTTCGATCGCCTCCAGGAGGCGATCCGGAGGGAGCGACGGTTCGCGGGCAACGCAAGCCACGAGCTGCGAACCCCCCTCGCAACGCTGAAGGCTGAGGTCGACACCGCCCTGTCGGCGCCGCGGACGCACGACGAGCTGTGCGAAGCCCTGGCGTCGGCGGCCGGGGAGGTGCGCCACCTGATCGCGATCACCGAAGGCCTGCTCGTGCTCGCACGTGACGGCAAAGGCGGCCTGCCGATCGCCCGCACGACGACCTCGCTGCGCGAGCTCGTCCATGACCGCGTCAAGGCATTCACGCCGACCGCCGAGCACGCAGGTGTCGCCCTGACGGCAGAGGCCGACGACGTCAGCGCTCAGCTCGACCGTCGTCGCGCCCGTCAGGCGCTCGACAATCTGATCGCGAACGCGATTCGCCACACGCCGCCCGGAGGTGCCGTGTCGGTGTCGGCCACGGTGGACGGCAAAGGTGCGCGGCTCGTCGTCGAGGACGACGGCAGCGGCTTCACCGAGTCGGCCCTGGCCGCGGCGTTCGAGCCGTTCAACCGGGCGGCCGGCGAGGACGGAGGAGCCGGGCTCGGGTTGGCGATGGCGAACGCGGTGGCCGTCGCCCACGGCGGAAGCGCCACTGCCGCGAACCGGCCCGGCCGCGGCGCGGTGGTGACACTGCACCTGGGCACGCCCTCGTAGACGCGACCAAACCCGCAGGGACGTGGCCGCCGAACCGCGCGCTACGCGAGTGTGGTGAGGTGGTGCTCGAGGTTGTCGTAGCTCCCCTGCACGCCATCCGCCGCGTGCACACCATCCGCCGCGGTCCAGGTGCTCGAATCGCGACTCGACTGGTCCTTGAAGGCGAGCAGGACCGTCATCGTCGTGACGCCATCCTGCTCGTGGAGCTCCACCGTCTTCACGGCGGAAACTCAACCGGCGCTCACCAGACAGTGGTTCGGGCAGAGACCGTCCCTCCAAGCGTCGGCTCGCACCTCGGAGCTCCGGGCGGTGCCCGTAACGTTCACGGAACGCCTCCCGGGTAGAGTCGGAGCCAGTCGTGGATCGCGTAGCGCGTCTTGGGGTGTTCTCGCCGACGGTGGCCGTTGGCCTGGGCGTGCTGGTGGTCGTGTGCACGGCGGCCTGGGTGCCGCTGGCGTGGCTGTCCCATAGCAGCGTGGCGGGGATGTTCACCGGCTTTGCGGGTGCGCAGGCGGCGGTCACGCTGATCTATGCCGCGGTGGGGGTCGTGGTGGCCAGGCGCGAGCCGCGAAACCCGATCGGCTGGCTTCTGATCGGTGTCGGCCTGGCGGTGTCGGTTGGGCTGGTGGACGGCGAGCAGTACTCGTATCTGGTCTATCGAGGCGGATACGGCGGCCTTCCGTTTGGGCAGCTCGCGCTGCTGCTCGGTCAGTGCTGGGTGGTGGCGCTCTTCCTGCCCCCACTGGCGATCATGATGTTTCCGGATGGCCGTGTGCAGTCACGCCGCTGGCGGTGGATTGTGCGGGTGTATCTCGCGGCCACCGGCTTGCTGCTGGCGGATCAGCTGACGGTTGGGGTGAGTGCGATCGTCCAGCACCGGGTACACATGGGCTCCTCCGGGAACCTCACGTCGCCGGCGCCGCATGTTCTGGCCAACGCGGGTGTCTCGGCTCTCGAAGGCCTGCTGGTGCTGGTGACGCTCGCGTGCTGGGTCGCCTTCGTCGGCCGGTTGATCGCGAACTACCGGCGCGCGACCGGCGATTCTCGCCAGCAGTTGAAGTGGGCGATGTGCGGGTCGGCGATCACCGCCGCCTCGATCCCCAGCGTCGTCATCTTTGGATCATCGTCCGGGATTCTGCACGTGGTCGGCGGTGTGACGGGTTTCGGGATCGGTGCGCTTCCGGTCAGCATGGGCGTCGGAATCTTCAAGTACCGGCTCTACGGGATCGACGTGATCATCCGAAGGACGCTGGTCTACGCGGCGTTGATCGGCTCGCTGGCGGCTGTCTACCTGGGCGGCATCTATGTGATCGACGGCGCCCTCCAGTCGCTCACCGGCCAGTCCGGCGCGCTCGCCGTCACCCTGTCCACACTCGCCGTGGTGGGCGCGTTCCAGCCCCTGCGCACCCGCCTGCAGCGGGCCGTCGACCACCGCTTCTACCGTCAGCGCTACGACTCGGCCAAGACCCTCGAAGCGTTCACCGGCAGGCTGCGCGACCAGATCGAGCTCGACGCGCTGTCGGCCGACGTGCTTGAGGTCGTGACCACGGCGTTGCACCCGCGCCACGTCAGCCTGTGGCTGCGTCCGGGACTTGCCGGCCAGCTCGAAGCGGACCAGCGCACGCGCTAGACGTCGATGGTGTGAGCACTTGGCCGTAACGTTTTCCGGACGTCTGGATTGGCAGAATGGCCGGGTGGTGGCGTCCGCACAGAGGTGGTTGGCATGGTCGGGGTGGGTGATCTCGCTCGTGGCGGTGGTGGCCGCCGTGGGGTTGGTGGTTGGCGGTGACGGCGGCGTTTCGTGGGTGTTGATACCGGGAGTGTCGGCGTTGTGCTTCTGCGGTGTTGGTCTGGTGGTGAGGTTGCGGGTACCTGACAACCTGATCGGGTGGCTCTATGTGTTCAGCGGGTCCGCGTTGGCGGTTGGCCTGCTGTTCGATGCGTATGGGTTTGCCGCTCGACAGTTGGGGTTCTCAGGGCAGTTGGCTGCGGCGGTTGTGGCCAACCAGGCCGAGCTGGCCGCGTTCTATGCGCTGCCAGCCCTGATCCTGGTGTTTCCCGAAGGCCGGTTGCCCTCCCGCCGCTGGCGGCCGCTCGCCGGACTGTGGACGGCCGGGGTGGCCCTGGTTGTGGTGGGCACGATCCTCCAGCCGGGTGGGATGGTCTCCTTGGCTCACGACTCGATCGAGAACCCGCTTGCGCTCCATGGGGGGCTCGGCGTGTTCGTGCGTCAGGCCGTCGGGAAGGGCAGCCTCATTCTCATCATCGGCGGTGTGGTTGTCGCGACCGGCTCGCAGGTGCGGCGCTACCGGCGGTCCAGCGGCGATCTGCGCCAGCAGCTGAAATGGTTCGGATCAGCGGCGGCGATGTTCGCGCTCGTGCTTGGCGGTGTCGGGCTGCTCAAGCACTTTGCGGGCGGAACGGTCGCATGGCAGGTGTTGACTCTGGCGGTGCCGGCCGCACTGACCGGGGTGATCGGCGCCACTGGCATCGCGATCCTTCGCTACCGCCTGTACGGGATCGACCTGATCATCCGCAGAACGCTCGTCTACACGGCCCTCATTGGGGTGCTCGGCCTGGTGTACCTCGGTGGGATCTACGTGATCGAGAGGGCCCTCCAGTCGGGAACCGGCCAGTCCGGTGCGTTCGCGGTCACCATCTCCACGCTCGCCGTCGCCGCGGGCTTCCAGCCCCTGCGAACACGGATCCAGCGAGCTGTGAATCACCGTTTCTACCGCAGCGCGTATGACGCTGCCAAGACGCTCGGCGCGTTCACCGACCGTCTTCGCAGCCAGATCGGCCTCGATGAGATCTCAGCCGACGTTCTCAACGTCGTGGCGGCCACCGTCCAACCCAGCCACGCGAGTCTCTGGCTGCGTCCCAGCCAGACGACCGTGCGTGACCCCGCGGCCTAGCGCCGCGGGCAACGCCCGGCCCACCTCCGGCGGGCGTACGGTCACTGCTTCCTGGATCGCTTCCCGACAATGTTTGGTGGCGCGGCGTTACGCCATACCTCACGACGGCAGCGCGGGGGTCCGCCGATTTGCGCGAGGATGCCCAGATGTCCCACGTGGTTCGAATCGTGACCCTCGCCGATGTCCGTGAGCATCCCGACGCCCGGACAATTTCCGTGTCCGCACGACAGGAAGCCGTGCTCGAGGACGGCCGCCGGCTGCTCCTCCTCGACGACCGCGGGTGGAGCTCAAGCCTCCGCGGTGCGGGCGCGGACGAGGCCGATATCTGGGCGGGCACCTCCGAACATGACATCGCTGAGATGACCCGCGTGGTCGTGGGGCCCGACGAGCCGTTCGGCGAACACTCGCAGGCCGACATGGAGACCGACCACTGGAACGCCCTCGCCGAGAAGCTCCGTGCGCAAGGCGTCATCATCGCCGGCAGCGAGCTGATGCAGCTGCCCCACGACGTCGTGCTCAGCGACCGGCTCCTCGCATGCCTCGACCCGGTTGGCCGCTAGTACGCAAGGCGGCATCCAGATGTCCGTCAGGCGCCTCCGGGACAAGCGTTTCGGTGCCGTGGCGAACGGCAGGTCTGGTACCGTGGCGGGATCGTTTCGGCCACTACGGGAAGGGGTCGCCATGTCTGAGACGCTCACGGGAACGTGCCTCTGCGGCGGTGTCGAGTACGAGGTCAGTGAACCCCAGTCGCTGGGATACTGCCACTGCACCCGCTGTCAGCACTGGACCGGATCGAGCCTCGCCGGTGTCGTTGTGGCGAAGGAGAACTTCAGGTTCACCAAGGGCCGGGACCTGGTCAAGACGTACGAGAGCCACCTGGCACCGCGCAACTTCTGCAGCAACTGCGGTTCCAGCCTCTACGACGACCTCGGGGCGGTCTACTTCGTAGCCGCGGGCCTGATGCCCGACCTCGACCTCCGCCCCAGCTTCCACCAGCAGGTCGCCTACAAGGCGAGCTGGCACGAGATCGGCGACGACGCGCCCCAGTTCGCCGAGATGCCCACCTGATCCCGCACGCCGAGGAGAACATCGAAATGTCGGACTTGACCGAAGACCGGTCGGCACCTGAGCTGATCGACGGGAGAATCGCCGAACTCGGCGACTGGCGCGGGGAGACCCTGAGCAGGATGCGCAGGCTCATCAAGGAGGCCGACCCCGACGTTGTGGAAGAGTGGAAGTGGGCCAAGCGAACCAACCCGGGCACTCCTGTCTGGTCGCACGACGGCATCATCTGCACCGGCGAGTCGTACACGTCTGCGGTGAAGCTGACCTTCTTCAAGGGGGCATCGCTTGAGGACCCGGCCCACCTCTTCAACTCCAGCCTCGACGGGAACGCACGGCGCGCGATCGACATCCATGAGGGGGAGGAGCTCGACGCGGGCGCATTCAAGGCGCTCATCCGCGCCGCGGTCGACCTCAATACGCAAGCGAACTAGGCGACGCTAGTCGGTGAAGCGGACCACGATCTGCCCCTGAACACCGGGCAGGGGCAACGCCGCTGCTTCCGCCTCAACGGCGTGGCGTTGTGCGCCGGAAAGCCGCCCCCAGACCTGGATCGTCATCCTGTCGTGCGCCCGCCGCCAGGTCCCGCGGACCTCGCCGTCCACCAGGACGGCGCCCGGCCACACGCGGGGGGTCCAGAGCTCGCCGCGACGACCGGCGTCGGGGACGAGCAGTGCGCGATCGTCTCCCTGGAGCAGGTAGTAGGCGTCGCCGCTCGGCAGGAGCCGGGCGGGCGCCACCGGGCCTGGGTCGGCGCGGACGGCCGGCTCGTCACTGGTGAGGATCCATGCGTCGCCGGGTGGGGTGCGAACCGCTGTCAGCGACTCGCGGAGTGACGCGAAGGCCGCCACCGCCGCCCGTGCGGAGATCCCCGCCCAGCGGGCGAACGCTCCGGCCGTGGTGGGACCGAACACGTGGAGGTGCCGGCGCGCCATCTCGAGCCGGGCCCCGAACGGGTCGTCCCCGGCCGGCGGCACCGTCCAGACGGTGGGCAGCCGCGCTCCCGCCCACCGGATCAGAACCGTGCCCGTCGTCGCGGCGTACCGAAGCGAGTTCGGATGCACCCCGAGCGCGTGCCCCGCCTCTCCGTATGTCATGGTCCGGCCGTCAAGGTGGGCGTGCAGGCGAGCGGCCAGACCCTCCGCTCTCTGCCGGCCTTTCGCGTCGTCCGGGAACCTCCCGAGCGAGAACACCGCGAGGTCGCGCGCGGCGATGACGTAGACCTGAAACCGCGGCCCCCAGAGCTGGACGAGCGAGGTGTCCTCCCAGCTCGACGGCCCTGCTCCCTCGACACGCGCGTGGATCGACAGCAGCGCGGCCCTCGGCATGCTGTCCTGCAGGCCCGCCCACGCGGCCTGCCGCAGCGACCGCCGCCCTGCGGGAAGCCGCTCGTCGAGCGCCCCGACGCGGCGTCGGAAGCCAAGGATCTGCGGCCTGGTCAGTTCGAGCCGCGGCGCCATGGCCGGCAAGCGTACACGCTCGTGTTGAGGTCATGCGGTTAGGCTGAGGCCGCTCCGGCGAAGGCCTCGAGCAGGCTCGACCACCCACCGGGTGAGTTGAACTGGTCGCGCATATCGGCCGCCTGGTCACCATAGGCGTCGAGGCCGCGGTGCTCCACCTCGACCCGCGTCCGGTTGGGGCCGTCGGGGACGAACGTGACCTCGACCTCGGTGAGAAAGTCTGCGTCGTAGGCCCATTCGCCGGTGATCTGCCAGGCGAGCACGAGTCGCGAGGGCGGTTCCCAGACGAGGACTTTGCCCCAGTCGCACTCGCTGCCGTCGGTATCGCGCTCGTACCAGCGGCCTCCCTCGCGACCTTCGAGCACGGCCTGGTCCAGCGCTTCCGGGCCGATCTTGTGGGAGCGCGGCCACCACCTGTCGAAGCCATCGGTAAAGACTGCGAACGCCTTCTCCTGCGGCGCCTCAACGGTGATCGTGTGCCGGACGGCGGTGTCTTCTGTGGCGGTCATTTCGTGTCCTTTCGAGATTGGTCTTCGGCGGCTGCGCGAAAGCTCGCGAGCGCGTGGCCCCAGAACGAGTCGAAGTACTCGCGCAGCGCCTCGACTGCCTTCGGATCGACCTGGTAGACGCGTCGCGTTCCCGTCCTGCGGTCGAAAACAAGTCCCGCCTCCTTGAGCACCTTGAGATGCTGTGAGACGGCGGGGCGGCTGATCGGAAGCTCGCGCGCGAGCTGGCCGACCGGCGAGGGATTCTGGGTGAGGCGTTCGAAGATCTGGCGCCGGCTCGGATCTCCGAGCGCCTGCAGCGCTCGCTCTTGGTAAGTGGTCACGAACGGTAAATATACACTTACCGACCAAGCCTTGTCAAGCCGAGCTCAGCGGCGCGCGGTGCCGACGATCATGGGGCGCTCGACCCTCGGCGCCTTCGGGACGTCGCCATGCCTGACCGACTCGACGCTGAGCGCTGACGCCTCGATCGCCGCCAGGGTGTCCCGATTGGGGTTGCAGCCGACCAGGTTGTACAGCGGCCTGATCCGGTCCTGCCGCTTGGCCAGCTTCGGGTCGCCGGAGCGGACGTGCTCGAGGAAGAGGAGGCGCCCGTCCGGCTTCAAGACCCGTGCGATCTCCGCCAGCGCCGCCTCCTGGCTGGGGACGCTGCACAGCACCAGCGTCACAACGGCGGTGTCAAAGGTGGCATCCGGGAATGGCAGCAGCTCGGCCGGGGCATCGATGATCTCGGCCGCCCGGTCGAGCGCGTCGACACGCTTGCGAAGGCGACGGCGCATGTGCCGGTCGGGCTCGGCCAGCACCAACCGCGTCACCGCTTCCGGATAGTGCGCAAGGTTGAGCCCGGTGCCGGCCCCGATCTCGATCGTCGCTCCCCCGCTGCCGGCCAGAAGCCGTCGCCGCTCCTCCCGAAAACCGGCCGCTTCCGATCCCTTGCCAACCGTGTCGTACAGCGCCGCAAACACTCGCCGTCTCATCACCGCTCCGGCTTCGGAACTTGGTAAGTGGACACGAACGGTAAAAATAGGCTTACAGAAACCGCCTGTCAACCCACTTCGTCAGCGCGGTGTCCCGCGCAACCTTCACCGGCGATCTCGGCCGAGCTGTCCTGGGGTCGGCGATCTAGGCAACCCGCCCGACAGCGCGTATGGTCGAAGTGGCAAGGGCATTAGATCGTGTTGACGCGATCCCCAGAATGGACGTCTGGTAGGAGATGAGAATGAAACGCATGCTTGGCCTTGGTGTCGCTCTCGGGTTGGCGCTGATGACCACTTCGGCCGTGCCCCAGGCGGGCGCGGCGCTTCAACAGGCGCAGATCGTGAGCTCTGTACCCGCGACCACCACGCCCAACGTGCTGAACGGCACGGTGTACGCGGCCGCGCAGGTCGGCCCTGACATCGTCGTGGGCGGATCGTTCACGCAGGTCGCGAATCGCGGCGGCACGATCTACAACCTTTCGAACCTGTTCGCGTTCAATGCCCAGACCGGCCTGGTGGACACGAGGTTCGAGCCCAACCCGGACGGCACCGTCTACACGCTGGCGACCGCTCCCGGCGGAACCGCCGTCTTCGCGGGTGGAACATTCTCGAACATCGCCGGGAAGCCGATGAAGCGCCTGGCCAAGCTCGACCTGGCGACCGGTGCGCCGACCGCGGGATTTACCGCGACCGTCGAGGCGACAGAGGTCGAGTCGCTCGTCGTCGTCGGCACCCGGCTCTACATCGGCGGCTCGGAGACGAAGATCGACGGCGCCGTCCGCGGCCGCTTCGGCGCGGTCAACACCACCACCGGCGCGGTGGATCCGAACGTCACGGTGAGCTTCACGGCAAAGCGCGCAGGCACCCTCCGGGTCGCGCACATGGGCGTGTCGCCGGACGGCACCAAGATGGTGGTCGTCGGCACGTTCACGCTCGCCAACGGCCAGGACCGCAGCCAGATCGCCATGCTCAACCTGACCACCAATCCCGTCAGCCTCGCCAACTGGGAGACGGACGGCTTCAAGGCGGCCTGCTCGACCAAGTTCGACACCGACCTTCGCGGCGTCGACTTCTCGCCGGACGGGACGTACTTTGTGGTGGCGGATACGGGCGGGCCGTTCGCGGGCACGTACTGCGACAGCGCGCAGCGGTGGGAGAGCAACGCCACCGGCACAGGCCTGACGCCGACCTGGATCGACTACACCGGCGGCGACAGCCTCACCAGCGTGACCGTGACCGGTGGGGCGGTCTATGTGGGGGGCCACCAGCGCTGGATGAACAACCCGTACGGCAGCGATGCCGCTTCCGGCGGCGCGGTGCAGCGATTCGGAATCGCCGCCCTTGACCCGGTCAACGGACTGCCCTACGCCTGGAACCCCGGTCGCGACCCGCGCGGAACCGGCGCGTGGGCGCTTCTGCCGACGTCGCAGGGCCTGTACATCGGCAGCAACACCGGCTACATCGACGGCCTCTACCGGAACCGGATCGCATTCATGCCCCTCGCCGGCGGAGAGACGCCGCCCAGCTTCACCCCCCAGGGCCTGCCCGGAACGTTGTATGCGATCGGCGCGTCCACACTCACCGGCCAGTCGTTCAACGGCACAAGCCTCGGCTCGGCAAGCATCGTCTCGGCACCGGGCGTGGACTGGTCTCAGGCGCGCGGCGGTTTCCTTCTGGGCGGCGAGCTCTACACCCCGTGGAGCGACGGCAACATGTACGAGCGCAGCTTCAACGGCACCACTCTGGGCGCGGCGACCGCCCTCCAGTTGAACAGCCTCTCCCCGACCCACTTCGCGGCCGCAAATGTGACCGGCATGTTCTACTCGGCTGGCCGGATCTACTACACGGAGTCGGGCAGCCACTACCTGTACTGGCGCTGGTTCGAGCCCGAGGACGGGCTGGTCGGCGGGCAGGAGTTCATCGCGTCGGGCAACGGCGACGGCCTCGACTGGATCTCGACCACCGGAGCGACCCTGGCCGCGGGGCGAATCTACTACGCGACCTCGGGCGGGGCGCTGCAGTCGATCGCCTTCCAAAACAGCGTGCCGGTCCCCGGCACCCAGACGACGATCGCAGCCAGCGGCTTCGCCGGCACCCACGGACTGTTCGTCGGGTCCTGAGCCCGGTTGACCTATGCAGCAGGGGGCCGGCCCCGCTTCGGCAGGGGCCGCGCCCTCTTCGGCATTCGCCCGGCGTCGTCGAGCTCTCGGCGCAGCAGCATCTCGACGTGGGCGTTGAGGCTGCGGAACTCATCGGCCGCCCACTGGGCGAGCGCGTCGTGGACCGCGGGATCGATCCGCAGCAGTACCTGCTTGCGGTCATTCACGGATCACGAGTAGAGGGTGCCGGTGTTGACGACTGGCGAAGCCGGCTGGTCACCGCACAGCACGACCATCAGATTGCTGACCATCGCCGCTTTGCGCTCCTCGTCGAGGTCGACGATGCCGCGCTCGCTCAGCCGGTCGAGCGCCATCTCGACCATCCCGACCGCGCCGTCGACGATGCGGGAGCGGGCGGCGACGACGGCGTTGGCCTGCTGTCGGCGCAGCATGGCCTGGGCGATCTCCGGCCGCGTAGGCGAGATGGCTGATGCGCACCTCGACGATCTCGACCCCGGCGATGGCGACGCGCTCGGCCACCTCCGCGGCGAGCTCGCCCGCGACGATGTCGGTCGAGCCGCGCAGTGAGAGGCCCGTCTCGGCCGGGATCGTCGTACGGATGCGTGGTCGCGACATGCCGCAGCGCCGACTCGGCCTGGACGCGCACGAAATTGAGGTAGTCATCGACGGCGTAGAGCGCACGCGAGGTATCGGCAACCTGCCAGACGACGATCGCGGCGATCTCGACGGGATTGCCGTCGGCGTCGTTGACCTTCAGGTGGTTCGTCTCGAAGTTCCTGACCCGAATGCTGACGTTGCGCCGGTCGGTGAGGGGCAGGATCCAGGACAGGCCGGTGCGACGCACGGTGCCGACGTAGCTGCCGAAGAACCGCACGACCCTGGTCTGGCCGGGCTGCACGATGACCAGCGAGGACAGGATGACAACGGCGATGACGCCCGGCGCGATGGCGATGCCGGTGTCCGAGCGCTGGACGAGCAGGTAGACGGCGGCGATGCAGGCGGCGACGACGAGGACGCCGAACCAGCCGCTGATGGCCCACGCCGGCCGCTCGTGGATCTGGACGCGGGTGCCCGAGTGACCGGTCGGAATCGACTCGGGCTCGCGGTAGGGCTGGACAGACTGGCTCATGACTGCTCCTTCGGAGTGCCCCTCAAGAAAGGGATATCAAATAGATATCACATTTCCTGGCATCGCGCAAGGAGCTCAGCTGCAACGGGCGGCGCCGCACGGCGCAGCCAGAGACTCGCGTGGCTCGGCCGGACCGTGGCTGCGACGACGCCAGCACCCCGACGAGGATCGCGTAGACCAGTTCAGGCTCGCGGCCGACCCCGCCGTAACTGCACGCCGGCGCCGGCCTCAGTCGAGCGTGTGCACCGGGACCTCGTAGAACTCGACCCCCGATCGAGGGCCGGCGGCGCCGGGGCCGGCGTTCATCACCGCGTCGCCGGCCACCATCGCCTCTTCGCTCTCGAACAGGGCGATGCCGATCATCTTGCCGGACTCGCGGTTGGCCAGCATCAGGAACTTGACGTCCTCGAGTCCGGGCATCTCCGGCATACCGGCGTCGATGTTCTCGCGGATTCTCGTGATCGCGCCCTCCACCTTGGCCGGGTCGTTGTCGAACGTTGCGACGCGTGCATACATCTCGGAGCTCCTCGGGTCGGCGCGCAGGTCAGGGGGCGAGCGTGTCGATGTCGATCGCGATCTCCTCCGGCGGCGCGGTGAACCCGCCCTCGATGCCCCGCTGCATCGCCGGCATCAGCGTCTCGTCGCGAAATCGCTCCCAGCTCTCCTTCGTATCGTGCACCGCCATGATCGTCCAGGCCCCGTCGGACGGGCCGGCGGCATGGAAGATCTGGCCGTCGGGCAGGCTGCCGTCACTCGGGTGGACGGCGGCGATCGATGCCTCGTACTGCTCCTTGGTGCCACCGTGGAACTGATGCACAACTCCGTACGCCATCTCGGTACTCCCTCAGTTCGGGTTGAGTCGGACCTCGTCGCCGGAGCGACTCTCATATGCCGCCACGCGAGACGGTCTACGCCTCGACCAGGATCACCAGAGTCTCAGGCAGAACACCGTCGTACTCCATCGCGTCGGCCATCGGCTGCGTCTGCATCGCGGCCGTGACCACATCCATGTCGGCGACGTCCATGAGCACCGCCACCTGGGTGGGGTTCTGCGGATTGACGAATGTGCGGATATTGGTGACGCCGAGGGGGCCGAAGACCTCTTCGCGCTTCGGCGAGGCGAGCCAATGCTGCGTGTCCTTCACGTCATGATGGCCGATCACGGTGGGCATTTGCGCTCCTCGTACGTTGAGGGCCGCGGCGGAGCCGCGTCCCGGGAGGAGGATCCTACGCCACGGAGGCCCGGTCGGGCGCGTCCTTGAGGTACTGGTGGACAAACGCGATGGCCATGCTTCCCTCGCCGACCGCCGCAGCGACGCGCTTGACGGGGCTGAACCGCACGTCGCCGCAGGCGAAGATGCCCGGCACGCTCGTCTCGAGCAGGTAGGGGTCGCGGTCGTGCTCGGCGCGCGCCTCGGCCGGCACGTCAGAGCCTGTGAGGACATAGCCCCTGCGGTCCAGGGCGACCTCGGAAGGCAGCCACCCCGTCTCCGCGTCTGCGCCGATGAAGATGAAGAGGCCGCCCGACTCGAGCCGGGTCGTCTCCCCCGTGTTGATGTCCTTGACGTCGATCTCCTCCAGCGCGACCTCGCCGTGCACCGCGGCCACCTCGCTCTCGAACATCACACTGATGTTCGACAGAACGGCGACCTGGTCGATCAGGTAGCGGGACATGTTCTTCTCGAGCCGCTCTCCGCGGCAGAGGATCGTCACGCTGCGTGCGTAGGTCGAGAAGAAGAGCGCCGCCTGGCCCGCCGAGTTGCCCGCACCGACGATGTGGACGTCGAGCCCGTGCGCGCTGGAGGCCTCGCTGCGCGCGGCGCCGTACGAGACGCCCTTGCCGACCAGACGGTCGAAGCCCTCGATCGGCAGGTGCCGCCATGCCACTCCGCAGGCGAGGATGATCGTCCGCGCCTTGAGGACGTCGCCGCCGTCGAGGTGCACGTGACGGGTCGGGACGTCGATGCGTGTGATCGACCGGGTCACGAGGATCTCGGCGCCGAGCCTGCGCGCCTGCTGCAGCGCACGGCTCGCGAGCTCGTCGCCCGACACGCCCGACGGAAATCCGAGGTAGTTCTCGATCCGGGCCGACGTGCCGGCCTGGCCGCCGGGCGCCTCCCGCTCGACCACAATCGTCCGGAGCCCCTCCGACGCTCCGTACACCGCGGCCGCGAGCCCCGCGGGCCCGGCGCCGACGATGACGGTGTCGTACTCGGCGGCGGACGCCTGCGTGGGGAGGCCGAGCAGGTCCGCCACGCGGCTCAGCTGCGGCCGCACCACCGTCTTGCCATCGACCACGCGGATCACGGGGCAATCCTCATCCGCCGGCAGCGGGCCGCCCCAGAGGTCGGCCGCCTCCGGCGTGTCCGGCGTGATCCACCGGAATGTGACCTGGTTGCGGTCGAGGAAGCGGCGCAGCTGCCCGCACGAGGCGTCGAAACGGTGCCCCACCACGATCGCGCGCGGCGGCGGCTGGTCGGCCGTGATGCCCTGCAATCCGCCGATCCGGTCACGCGCCAGCTTCCCGAGCTCGACGCCGACCTCAGGCGTTTCGGCCGCGACTGCGTGGTAGTCCTGGGCGGCGATCCGCATCACCCGCGAGGGCTCTGTCGCACGGAACCCGAACGGGAACGTCGTCCCGAGCGCGATCGGCACCTCGCCGATGAGGTCGTCCACAGCGCGTCCGCCGACGATCCGTTCGATCCCGTCGACGAGCGCAACGGTCTCCACGTGACCCTCGAGTACGGCGAGCAGCGCCCGCTCGTCACCGGCGTGCACCACGTACTCGCCGGGCCTGACCCGGATGTCCGCCGCGATCCGGGAGAGCCGCTCACGCTGCACCTCGCTGAGTGCGGCGAAGATCGGGACGCGGGCGATCTCGTCTGCGGTCACCATTGGTGCAAGCCTATCCGGAGAGCGCCCCGCTGTAGGCTCGCCACCTCACGAACCCCTGGAGGCAGGATGGCAGCGAGAGGGCTGACCACGTCGATCTGGCGGTTGCCGACGTCGAACGGTCGCTCGCGTTCTACCTCGACCTGCTTGGCCCGCTCGGCTGGGCCGTACGCGACCGGTACCCGAGCTACCGCGGCACGGAGGAGGTCGTGTATCTGAGCTGCGGCCCGCAGTACCTCGGGCTCCGGCCCGCCGACGGCGGCGCCCACCGCTACTACGAGGTCGGCATCGAGCATGTCGCCTTCGCGGTCGAGCGCCCGGATGAGGTGGACGAGGCATACGCGCTGCCAGGCGGCGGGTGCCAGGATCCACTTCCCGCCCGAGGAGGATCGCGACGAAGAGGGCTACTACGCCTTCTTCGTGTTCGATCCCGACGGCATCCGGGTCGAGGTGTTCAGCTGGCCGGAACCTGACGGTCGCCGGTAGCGAGGGGCGCAACCGGGGTGGTCACGACCACCGAGGCCCTCGCCGCGTGGGTCATCCGTGTACGAGAAGTAGCAGTGCCCAGACCATGACGCCGATGTAGACCAGGTCGAGACCGAGCGTGTGTCGGAGCTGAAACGGGAATGGCACCCGCCATCCCGCCCCCACCTCGACGTAACGGTACGCGTCGGGGCCGAGCGTTCTCGGATCTTGGGCCGTGAAGGCACCGCCACCCAGATCACGTTCCATGCGACGTCCCTCTTCGCCGAGGGCGTCCAGGAGGGCCCGCGTCTTGAGCTCGACGATCCACAGTCCCAGCGCCAGGATCAGGACAAGGGCTGCGACCCAGCGGTCGTTGCGGCTGACGATGAACCCGAGCGCCACCAGGAAGAGCCCGAGCGTCTGGAAGCGAAATCCGACGACCGTTCCCATGTGACTCGTGAGGGCGGGATAGGTGATCTCCGGGCTGCCGACTCGTCCGTCAGGAGGAGCCGGTCGGTCGTCGCCGCATGAGGCCGGGGCATCCGTCAAAGCACCACACCGTGGATCGTGTGCGGCGTGTTCCAGACGACGAGGCGGCCATCCACCGCGAGGTTGCGGACGGCGTGCGGCGTCCGGCGGAGCTGTCGCAGCAGGTTGTGGCGCACGTTCCAGATCATGATCCAGCGCGGGTAGGCGAAGATCACGCGCGGGCCTGCGATCGAGATGGTGGGGAGGATAGTCGGCCGCACCACCAGTGAACGCAGGAGGGCACCCGAGCCCGCCCGGTAGGCCCGGATCCGCGCCGCGCCTGACGACGGCCGCACGAGGGTCACGGCGTACCGGGCCGAGAGGGCGATCGCCTTCGCCGTGCCCGTAAACGAGATCGACCACCGCAGGTTCCCCGACCGGTCGCCGCGCAGCTCGAGCGTCGTCGTGGGCGCGATCTGGAAGCTTGAGATGACACCCGGCACCTCGAGCAGGCGGCGCGGCGCATGGGCGAGGAACGCAGGGCCGGGCGCCCCCGGCACCAGTGGACGGCTGATCGCACCGTTGGATGCCACCAGGAGCCGGCGCACGACGCCCGTCCCGCTGAGGAGCCCGCAGTCCCCGTCGGTGCCGACGGTGAAGACCGAGTAGTAGGGCGCGCCCGCCGCGAGCGGCCCCAGCGTCTTGCCGGCCCCGCCGCTCCCACCGCAGTTGATCGTGTACACGGTCGGCGGCGTGACCATCCCGACACCCGTGGTCGAGTACACGAAGTGATCGGCCTCGGTGTTTCCACGGCCTGTCTCGTCCCAGAACACGTCGGGGCCGACCAGGCGCACCCACTCGATCCTCCCCTTCGACGAGTCGGGATCGGGCCGGCACTTCGTCAACTGCTGCGGTGTGGTGCCGAAGTCGCCGCGGCGGTAGAGGTGGAAGCAGTCCGTCCCCGGCCGCTCCTGGGCCCAGGCGAGCCGCCCCGAACTGGCCGTCAAGCGCAGGATCCGCTGTGGCGTGCGGTACAGGACCTGGGCTGCGCCCACGGCCGGCAGTGCCGCGCCAAGCCCCGTAACCACCAGCACCCCGTAGACGCAAAGGCGTCGCACGTTGCCACCGGGATATCACACCGCCAGTCGCAGCGCAACGACCCGCGGGTGAGCCAGACCCTAAACTCGGCCGATGGCCATCTGCCCCCAATGCGGCAGCGAGAACCCGGACGGCGCGCGCTTCTGCAACTCGTGCGGGGCGCCGCTCACCGCCGCCGCAGAGCCTGCGCGCGACGTGAGAAAGACGGTCACCGTCCTCTTTTGCGACGTCGTCGGGTCGACCGCGCTTGGCGAGCAGCACGATCCCGAGGTCGTTCGGGGGGTGATGGCCCGCTTCTACGCGGCGGTGCGCGAGCCCGTCGAGCGGCACGGCGGGACGGTCGAGAAGATGATCGGCGATGCCCTGGTGGCGGTGTTCGGGATGCCCGTCGTGCGCGAGGACGACGCGCTGCGGGCGGTGCGGGCCGCGCTCGAGATGCAGTCCGCGGTGTCGGCGATGGACGACATCGAGGCCCGCATCGGGGTGAATACCGGCGACGTGCTCGCGCGCGATGCGACACCCGGAGAATCGCTGGTCGTGGGAGATGCGGTGAATGTCGCGGCCCGGCTGGAGCAGGCGGCGGCGCCGGGCGAGGTGCTGGTGGGCGAGGCGACGTGGGCCCTGGTGGGGCACGCGGCGCGCGGCGACCGGGCCGCACCCATCGCCGCAAAGGGCAAGCGCGAGCCCCTCGTCGCCTGGCGGCTGCGCGGAGTCGACCCCGCGGCGGGCGGACACCGGCGCCGGCTCGATCTGCCGATGGTCGGGCGCGAGGCCGAGCTCGACGCGCTGGGGTGGGCCGTTGCGCGGGCCGGCCAGACGCAGAGGCCGCATCTCGTGACCGTGCTGGGCCAGCCCGGGATCGGGAAGTCGCGACTCGTGTCGGACGTCCCCCGCCTGCGCGACGACCTCACCGTGCTCGTCGGCCACTGCCGGGCCATGCTGGGCCCCTCCGCGCTCGAGCCCCTGCTCGAGGTCGCGGCGACAACCGCCCCGGACGGCAGGCGGCTTCCCGAGGCCATTCTCGACCTGATGCCCGGCGAGCCCGACGCGGCGGCCGTGGCCGCCTGCCTGACTCCGGCGGGAGCGGCCTCCGCCCCGGACGTCGGCTGGGCGATCACCCGGCTGATCGGGACGATGGCCCTCACCCGGACGGTCGTGATCGTGCTCGAGGACGTGCACTGGGCAGGCGATCCGCTGCTCGACATCGTCGAGCAGCTGCTGGGTCGCAGCCGGCGCGGATCGCTGGTCGTCATCTGCACCGCCAGGCCGGAGTTCGCCGAGCGGCGGCCGGGATGGGGCGCTGGGGCAAACACGATCTCGGTCGCCCTCGAGCGGCTCGACGACGCGCAGACTCGCACCCTCCTGACGCACGCCAGCCCGGCGCTTGCAGCCGACCGGGCCGAGCGCGTGATCGAGGCGGCGGAGGGCAACCCGCTGTTTGCCGAGCACCTGGCCGCGTTGTTCGGTGATCAGGAGGCACCGAGCCTCCTGCCCCGCTCCATCCAGGTCCTGCTCTCCGCGCGCGTCGAGGCGCTCACCGCGCCCGAGCGCGAGGTTGTGAGCGCCGCCGCCGTGGCCGGACGCAACTTCCCGGTGGATGCGGTCGAGGCGCTCGTGGGAAGACCGATCGGCGAGGAGCTCGACCGGCTCGAGCAGCGCGAGCTGATCGAGCCGACAGCCCCCGGCAGGTGCCAGTTCGGGCACGCGCTGCTCCAGGAGGCCGCCTATGGGCTGATTCCCAAGGGACGCCGCGGCGACCTGCACACGCGCCTTGCCCGGTGGCTCGATACGCAGGACGCGAGCGACGCAGTCGTGGCCGATCACCTGGCCCGCGCCCACGCGCTGCGGACAGAGCTTGGCCAATCGAATGACGCGACGTCGCAACTGGGCGAGGAGGCCGGGACGCGGCTCGCCGCAGCAGGCCGCCGGGCGGACGCGATGGGAGATCCGCGCAGGGCGCGGTTCTTGCTCGAGCGAGCGCTCGACCTGCTTTCCGAGGACAGCCCCGGCCGGGCGGGGGCGACGATCGAGCTGGCCGCCGCCGGCTGGAACCTGCTCCCCGGAGACGAGGTACGGCGGCTGCTGGATGCCGGGGTCGACCTCGCCGCCGAGCGCGGCCTGCGTGCGCTCGAGCTGCGGGCCCGGATCCTCCGCATCGGTGCGGTTCCCGACAGCTCCCCCGATGCGCTGACACCACACGAGGTGATCGCCGAGACCGAGGCCGTACTGTCCGAGCTCGAAGCGCTCGACGACCCGCGTGCTCTCGGGACCGTCCTGTGCACTCGAGCGAACGCGGAGTGCTCGCTCGGCAGGGCTGGGGACGCAACCCTGTCCGCGCAGCGGGCGTTCGACGTGCTGCGCGCCGCCGACGAGGACACGGTGTGGGCGCTCGCGAATCTGGTGTGGGGCCTCGTCGAGTCACCGATGCCGGTGACGGAGGCCGAGGAACTGCTCTCCCGCCTGCTGGACGAGCTCGGAGTCCGGCCGAGCGTCCGGGCGGAGCTGATCGTCGGGCTGGCCCAGCTGGCGCAGCTGAGCGGTCAGCCCGACAGGGCGTGGACGCTGCTCGAGTCAGCGCGGGAGATCGAACGCGACCTCGGTCGCAGCAAGGGCGTGAGGGGCCCGGAGCTGCACGGAGTGATGCTGGTGCGCGCCGGACGGTTCGACGAGGCTCGGGAGGCGTTGCAACCGACCATCGCGGAGTTGGAGCGCCTGGGCGCCGAGGAGAACGCGGCCGTCGCACGCGGCTGGCTGGGGTTCGCAGAGATGCGCCGCGGGGACATGGAGGCGGCCCGCGCCGTCGCCCCGCCTCTGGCGGGGTATGAGGGTCGCGCGCGTGCGCACATCCTGCACGCCGAGCTGCACCTTGCCGAGGGCGATGCGGGGCGCGCAGTCGAGCAAGCTCGGGCGGCCGTGGACGTCGCCGACACCGGTGACTGGGCGGTGCTGAACGCGGATGCCCGGCTCACGCTCGCCCGAGCGCTGCGCGCCACGGCCGATCCGGAGGCGGCCGCGGTGCAGGCGCGGGCGGCGCGGGATCTGTCCATGGCCAAGGGATATGTCGGCGGGATCGCCGAGGCTGAGGCGATTCTGGAATCGCCCGCAGACACCGGCTGACCTTCGCTCAGGGACCCGCTACAGGTGGCAGCTGTTGGCCTTGCCCCAGGCGTCGAGCCTCGCGATGGCGGCCTTGGTGGCGGGCGAGTTGAAGAGCTTCGCGTCTGCAGCAAGTGACGGCGCGGCCTTCTGCAGGTCGTACTTGTACTTGGCGAGTACGTCGTTCAGCTTGACGAAGTCGGTGTAGAGCACCTGGAGGCTGGGCTTGACATCCGACGGGGCCAGGGCGATCAGACCCCGATAGTCGGACGCAAGCTTGGTGTAGAACGCCTTGATCCCGGCCGGTCCCGCCGAGAGGCCGGTGAGCACGGCGGCCTGCTTCGGCTCCTGCTTCTTCCACTTCTTGGCGAGATTGCAGAAGCTCGAATCCGACAGGCCGAGTCCGCCCTGAGAAGTCGTCGATCCCCCGGTCGGCGAGCTCCCGCCTCCACCGCCACTCCCGGCGGCGGGCGAGGGGCTCGAGGAACTGCTCCCACACGCCGCTGCCAGAGCCAAAACGGCGCAGGCACCCACCACTGTCAGCACACGGCGATACGAAGCGCTTCGCATAACGCGGAAACTGTACTCCTGGCGCCGGTCGCGGTCAAAGGACGGCGGACTCAAGTTCCTCAAATTGCTCGAGAATGAGCCTCGCATCGCGATCGCTGCGATGGCGACACTGTCTCGCCGGGTACGCGCGCTTCAGGGCGCGGCGGGCGTCTGACGGTCAGAGACCCGAACAGGCCACCGAACCGCGGGCGCACGCGGCGGGCGGTCAAGGAGGAACGGGCATCGTCGCGCAGGAACTCGAACCGCTCGGCGGCGAGCCGCCTCCGCCCCTGTGTGTCCATCGGCTGCATCGTGACACCTCCTTCGATGTGGAATATCTTGAAGTCGAGAGACTTTAGCACAGATATCTCGACATCGAAAGGAATTTGTGCGACACTTCCACGTGATGGCCAAGAAGCCCGCGCAGCGAGACCACGTCGATCGGTTCCTCGAGAGGATCAACTACGTCTTCCCCGCCCTCGACCTGGAGGTCGAGGGGATCGTCGACCGGATCGCGGGGATCAGCCGCCGGCTCCACCGGACCATGGACGAGACGCTTGCCGAGTTCGGGCTCGACTCGGCCGAGCACAAGGCGCTCTCGGTGCTCGCTCAGGCCGGCGAGCCCCACCGGAGCACGCCCGGCGAGCTCGCGGGGAGGATGGATCTCTCGAGCGGGGCGATGACGAACCGACTCGACCGCCTCGAGGCCGCCGGCCTCATCCGCCGGCTCCCAGACCCGGACGATCGGCGCAGGGTCGTCGTGGAACTGACCGACCACGGCCGGGACACCTACCGCAATGCCGTCGGCGTGCAGGCCAAAAAGGAGGCCCTGGTCACGGCCGCGCTGAACGACCGCGAGAAGGTCCAGCTGAACGCGCTGCTGCGCCTGCTGATGCTCGAGTTCGAACGCCGGGAGCAGACGCTGTCCGACGTCGAGCGGAGCTAGGAGGTGGCTACACTCGACGGTATGAACACTTCCGAGCACACCACACAGATCCCCGTCCGCCTGGACTTCGAGACCCACGCCGACGACTTCACCCGCGCGATGAGCCATCTCGACCACGCCGCCACAAAACAGCTCGACGCCGTCGATTTCGAACCCAATCTGCGTGAGCTCGTCCGCCTCCGCGCCTCCCAGCTGAACGGCTGTGGGTACTGCATCGACATGCACTCCAAGGACGCCCGCTCGCTGGGCGAGACCGAGCAGCGGCTCTACGCACTGCCGGCCTGGAGGGAGACGCCGTTCTTCAACGACCGTGAGCGCGCCGCGCTGGCGTTCACCGAGGCGGTCACCCTGGTCGCCCAAAGTCACGTGCCGGTGGAGGAGTACGAGGCCGTCGCCGCGCAGTTCACGCCCGACGAGGTCGCGGCGCTGCTGAGCCTGATCGTGGCCATCAACGCGTGGAACGCCCTCGCCGTCACAACTCGCGCGTGGGTGCCCGGGTCATACCAGCCGTAACCGGGGGGTTGGGTCACCCGCCTTCGGCGGAGCCTCACATAGTGGAGTTTCGCGAGTTGTAAGACCCTGGACAGGAGCCGGTAAGACGGGCCTGAGTACGGTGCGAACTCCTGTAGGCAACTCGAAGGAGACGGCAGTGCACCTCGGAAAACGGGCTCCATCAATCGCACTCCTGGCGCTCGCGGTCGTGCTACCGACCGCCGCGTCAAGCAGTGCCTCGGCGGCGTCGCGTGTGGTCGGTCACGTGTACGTCGACGACAACACCGCCGGCAAGAACACGGTCGGCGCGTTCGATCGCCATGCCGACGGGACGCTGACCCCGGCGGCCGGTTCGCCGTTCTCGGCGGGCGGCGCCGGCACCGGTGCCGGCATCGGCTCGCAGGGATCGCTGCAGACCGCCGACCACGGCCGCTTCCTCCTCGCGGCCGATGCCGGCAGCAATCAGATCTCGGTGCTCCGGATCAGGTCGAACGGCACGCTCACCCCGGTTGCGGGCAGCCCGGTCTCGTCCGGCGGTAACGAGCCGGTCTCGATCGCGGTTCACAATCACCTCGTCTACGTCGCAAACGCCGGCGCGGGCGGCAGCAACTACACCGGCTTCCGGCTCACCGGCTCGGGCCGGCTGCACGCACTGGCCCGCTCGACGGTGATGCTGCCCGACGGCGCCCAGCCCGGCGACGTGCTCTTCAACTCCACCGGCACGAACCTGGTCGGCACCCGCGTCGGCACGTCACAGATCGACAGCTTCAAGGTCGGGGCCGGCGGGCGCCTGACCGCGGCGGCCGGCTCGCCCTTTACCGCGCAGGGCCCCGGGCCGTTCGGGAGCGAGTTCCGGCCGACGAACCCCCGGCAGCTGTTCGTCTCGAACGCACACGGCGGAACGAACGCCGGCACCGTCTCGGCCTTCCGGGACTCGCCGGACGGCACCCTGACGTCGATCGGGGCCTCGCCGTTCGCCGATCTGCAGACGGCCCCCTGCTGGGTCGAGATCAGCCACAACGGCCGCTACCTGTTCACCGTCAACACCGCGGTTCCGAGCATCTCCCGGTACCGCATCGCCGCGAGCGGGAGGCTCCACCTGCTCGGCACGAGCGCATTCAACCTGCCCGGAGGGCTCGGCCCGGTCGACGCCCGCCTGGCCCCCGACGGCCGCACCCTCTGGGTCGTCGACGCGGGCGTCGCCAAGATCAGCGGGTTCAGGGTCAGGGGCGGGAACCTGACCGAGCTGCACTCCTCCCCGACCTCGCTGCCGGCCGGCGCCACGCCGTTCGGCATCGTGGTCAATTAGCAGCAGATCACCGGCGGGAGCGGGCTGTCAGCGCCCGCTCCCGCCGCGACGACCGCGAGCAGCTGCGCCACCACGCGATCTTCGCCGGTCCTGCAGGTGTTAGCCTCTCACCTGCTGAACCACCAAGGGCAACGGACCAGGGCAAAAAGGGGTGGATCCGATGGCGTTTCACTATGGCAAGGCGCCGGCGACGGCGGACCCGCGTGACCTGAAGTTCTCGACCTACCGCACGCCGGCGGCACTGCCGGCTCCACCGGACGACTGGGGGTACGACAACGTCGTCGCCCAGGGCACGTGGGGCATGCTGGGCAACGATTCGGTGGGCGACTGCGTCTTTGCCGGGTTCGCCCACGAGGTCATCCTCACGAGCACGGTGGCCGGCCACCCGACCGCCTTCACCGACACGGGCGTGCTGTCCGACTACTCGGCGGTGACGGGGTACGTCCCGGGAGATCCGAGCACGGACAACGGAACCAACGTGCGCGAGGGACTCGGCTACCGGCGGTCCACCGGGATCGTGGACGCGAACGGCCGGCGGCACAAGATCGGCGCCTATCTTGCACTCGACGTCACCAAGATCCAGGCGGGTGACTTCAGCGAGGTCGCCGAGGCGGTGTACCTGTTTGGCGCGGTCGGCCTGGGAATCCAGGTGCCTCAGTCGGCCGAGACCGAGTTCTCCGAGCACAAGATGTGGTCATACGTCGCGGGCTCGCCGAACGCGGGGGGCCACTACGTGCCCGTCATCGCACACCGCAAGCACGTCGAGTGCGTGACGTGGGGGCGGGTGCAGCCCATGGGGACGCGATTCCTCGAGCACTACGTCGACGAGGCCTGGGCGATCGTCTCACCGGACTTCCTGAATGCGGCCGGAGAGTCGCCGCAGGGGTTCAACCTGGCGCAGCTCACGGCGGATCTGGCTCAGCTTTAGCTCTCAGACCGTTGCGGCAGAGTTGTCCACCGCAGCGGCGATGCGGACAGATTCGGCCTTCGCGGCCTGCCCGAGCGTCGTCGCGATCTTGGCGCGCGTGCGGGCGGAGAGGCGGGCGTGCGGCGAGACCTGGACGAGCACGATGCCAAAGGCGGGCCCCTCCGGCCAGCTGAGCTGGTAGGAGGCGCCCGCGGCGCCTGCGAAGTATCCGTAGAGCGCGCCCCTCGGCGACCCGGCCGGTGGGGCCAGGTCGTGCCGCTGGATCCCGTGCACCCGTGCGCCCTCGAGCGCCCAGATGCGATGCAGCGCCGCGGAGTTCTTGAACAGGTTCGCATCGCTGAAGACCGCCGGGTCGCTCCTCTTGGAGGAGACGAGCGTCGAGTGCTCACTCGCGACCCAGTTGGCCGTGACGAGCCGCCTGACGAGTGCGCGCTGGGGCGCGCGCGGGGGCGGGAGCTGGTCTGCGAGCGACTCGGCACCCACGCTCTGGACGTGGTACCCCGGCAGGTCGCCGTCGGTGAGCACCATGCGGTCGACGCGCTCCTGCCCGGTGACGGCCGCGTGGCCGGAGCTCGAGCCGGCCGAACCGGACGAACCGCACGCCGTGGCAAGTGCGACGAGCAGCGCCATTGCACCGATCCGACGCGACGCCACGTCAGGCGCGATAGCGGCCCGGTTTGGGCGCCTCGTGCTCGTAGACGATCGTCACAACCGACGCCGCCCACGGCGGGTGCGCCTTTGCCTCCCGCCTGGCCGTCTTACGCGTCGCGAAAGGCCCGATGCGTTCCTCCACACCGTCCACGTTCAGTACAGCAAACCAGTGACGATATGGCAATCGTCCTCCATCGGATCTTTTATGGTAGCACTGGAGGCTTGCTACACCGCTGCGGCCGGCTCTCGGTCGTGCCGCGCATCACGGACGAGCAGATAGGCGACGGCGGTGACGAACAGGGCGTTCGCGGCATGGAGCCCGCCGACCACGGGCGCGCTACCCGACCCGATGCCCGCAAGCACGAGCTGCAGGACCATCAGGCCAAACAGCCCAGCGCTCAGCTTCGTCGCCCGCGGCGACCAGCGCCCCACGAGCGCGGCGACCAGGATCACCAGCGCGACCAGGACCATCAGGGTGCCGAGGATCGCGTGCGGGCCGAAGTTGTTGTCGCTGAACTTCTTGTTGTGAATGGTCGTGAAGGCCCCCAGCCCCGCCAGGAAGAACTGGAGGACTACGAGGACGGCGAACAGGTGGGCGAGGCCGCCGTGGAACGATCGAGCAGCGCGCATGGGACTCCCTTCACTCGAGGATGATGCCAACTCTCTCACGCGGATCGTTCCGGGAACGTTACGACTGCTAGAGTTCGAGCGTCGGTCCAACCGAGGCGAGCATTTCCCGCTCCTGTCCGAACCGGCCCGGGATTTGCCGGCCGCCCGCATCTGGCCGACAGGAGTGCGTCGACCATGAAGAGGACGACGGCCACACGGACCTCATCGCGAACGAGCATTTGCGCCGCGGGGCCACTCATCGTCCTGGATGCCACGGGGCTCCGCCGCCGGCGTCTCTCGGAGTCGTGGTGGACCGGAAGGGAACGTCATGATCGTTTTGTATCTCGCCATCGCGGTGGTCATGCTGACACTCGCCACACAGCTTCTGTTAGGTAACGTCTCTAGTGACACCCGCGGCCCCGAGTTGATACGTATCCCGGCCGAGCCGAGCGGCGACGACACCTCCGGCCGATGAGCGCGGCCGCGGACGTTTCCGACAGCGGCTTCGTCGCCGGGGACAACCCGCGCCACGCGGGTTGGATGTGGCTCGGCGACTCTCGCTTCTCGCCGCACCAGTACGCGATCAACGCCGCGGGACTGGCGCATGCCACCACGGACATGGGCCACCGCGACAGCACACACACGGCGTTCGCCGGTCAGCCGGAGATCACGCCGGCCTGGCAGAAATGGATCGATCGGGCCGGCCGGGACGCCGGCGAGCAGCGTGCCGTCGTCCACTACCTGAGGATGGCGCTCGATGCCTGAGCCTCTCAGCGCCGACGCCTGCCCCGACTGCGGCACGGTGGTCAGGGCGATCTGGACACACACAAGCGGCGCGGGAAACCAGGAGGCGGACACCCAGGGCAACACGTGCCCCACGTGCACCGCGCGCCTGCGCCGCACCATCGGCGAGCCCTGGACGGTCACTCCGGCATAGTTCCTGCGATGAGTTTCGAGGCACCGGCGGGTCTGCATTGGCGACGGAAGCGATGAAGGAGCCAATGGCATGACCGAACAGGGAGTGGGAACGCAGATCGAGGGCCGCCGGCGCTGGCTGGCGCTGGTCGTCCTCTGCAGCGGCAGCCTGATGATCGTCCTCGACTCGACGATCGTGAACGTGGCGCTGCCGTCGATCAGGCAGGACCTCGGCTTTTCGGAGGCCTCGCTGGCGTGGGTCGTGAACGCCTATCTGCTCACCTTCGGCGGATTCCTCCTGCTCGGCGGCAGGCTCGGCGACCTGTTCGGTCAGCGGCGGCTGTTTCTGATCGGGATCGCCCTTTTCACGGTGGCCTCACTCGCGTGCGGCCTCGCGAACACCCAGCATCTGCTCATCGCGGCACGCACGGTGCAGGGTCTCGGCGGGGCGATCGTCTCGGCGGTCGCGCTCTCGCTGGTGATGACGATGTTCACCGAGCCGGGCGAGCGGGCCAAGGCGATGGGCGTGTTCGGGTTCGTCGCGGCCGGCGGGGGCACGCTTGGCGTGCTGCTCGGAGGCGTCCTGACCGACACCCTCGACTGGCACTGGATCTTCATCGTGAACCTGCCGGTCGGCGTGGCCGTGTTCGCGCTCTGCCTCGTGCTCCTGCCCGGAGGCGGCGGAATCGCCACCGCGGAGCGGCTCGATGCCGCGGGCGCCGTGACCGTGACGGCCGCGCTGATGCTGGCAACGTACGCCATCGTCAACGGCAACCAGAACGGCTGGACATCCGCCCAGACGATCGGTCTGCTGGCCGGCGCCGTTGCCCTGCTGGTGGTGTTCCTGGGTATCGAGGCGCGGGTGGCCGCACCGCTCGTGCCGCTCGGGCTGTTCCGGCTGCGGAACGTCGCGACGGCCAATATCGTCGCCATCCTGTGGGCCGCTGCCATGTTCGCGTGGTTCTTCCTTTCGGCCCTCTACCTCCAGCTGGTGCTCGGGTACAGCCCGCTGCGGGTCGGCCTGGCATTCCTGCCGACGAACCTGATCATGGGTGCGTTCTCGCTGGGCCTGTCGGCGAAGATCGTGATGCGCTTCGGCATCCGGCGACCGCTCGCGGTGGGACTCTCTCTGTCGGCGCTCGGCCTGGCGCTGTTCGCGCGGGCTCCCGTCGACGGGAGCTTCGTCACCGACGTGCTGCCGAGCATGATCCTGCTCGGCTGCGGCGCCGGGGTGTCCTTCAACCCGTTGTTGATGGCCGCCATGAACGACGTCTCGCCGACCGAGGCCGGCCTCGCCTCAGGAGTCGTCAACACCGCCTTCATGATGGGCGGCGCTCTGGGCCTGGCGGTGCTCGCGAGCCTGGCAGCGTCCCACACACAGAGTCTGCAGGCCTCCGGCTCGGGGGCGCTCGCGGCTCTGAACGGCGGCTACCACGTGGCCTTCCTGGCGGGAGCGGTCTTTGCGCTGGCGGCCGGCGCGATCGGCGGCGCGGTGTTCCGCGTCGGGTTGCACGAGCCGAGCGGGACTCTGGCCCACGCCGAAGGCGACTGACAGATTCGTGGCACAATCGTGCGCATGCGGGCGCTCGTAAATCCCGCTCTTGACACCTCGGCGGTACCGTCGCCGACCACCGACGCCCTCGCGTTTCATGCCGCACTCGCGGGCTACCGGCCGACCCCGCAGCACGATCTTCCCGCGATCGCCGCCGAGATGGGCTTGGGTGCCGTGACGCTCAAGGACGAGTCCGACCGGCTCGGCCTGCCGGCGTTCAAGGTGCTCGGGGCGTCGTGGGCAGTCGAGCGGGCGTTGCGCGAACAGCCCGACGTGCGCATGCTCGTCGCGGCCAGCGCCGGCAATCACGGCCGCGCGGTGGCGCGGGTTGCGGCGCTGCGCGGGCTCGCCTGCCGCATCTACCTTCCGGCGGGGTCGGCCCCCGCGCGGGCGGAGGCGATCGCCGCCGAGGGGGCCGAGGTCGTGGTGACCGGCGGCGCCTATGAGCAGGCGGTGTCACAGGCCACCCGGGCGGGCTGGGAGCCGGGCGCGATCGAGATCGCCGACGTCGGCGAGTCCGGACCGGCCCGTTGGGTGGTGGACGGCTATCACACGCTCTATGCCGAGATCGAGGCCGGCGGCGGGTGTGACGTCCTGCTCGTACCTGTCGGAGTGGGGTCACTCGCCGCGGCGGCCGCGCGCTACGGGGCGAGCGCCGGGGTCGCGATCATCGGTGTCGAGCCCGCCACGGCAGCCTGTCTGACGGCATCCCTCGCCGCCGGGGCGCCGACGGCGGTGGCGAACCCGGGCACCACCATGGCCGGGCTCAACTGCTCGGAGATCTCGGCGAGCGCGTGGCCGTCGCTGCGTGACGGCATCCACGGGATGCTGACGGTGACCGACGCCGAGGCGCACGCCGCCGATGCGTGAGCTCGCCGCCGCCGGGCTGGTCATCGGCGACTGCGGCGCCGCTCCGCTGGCCGCGCTGCGGGCGCTCACCTCCGAGCCCGAGTGCGCGGGGCTACGCGAGGCGGTCGGGCTGGGAGCGCACAGCCGCGTGGTGCTGGTCGCAACCGAAGGGGCGACCGATCCGGCGGCCTATGAGCGCGCCGTCAGCCGGGCGTAACGACGCCGCGCACCGCCCAGACCCATGTCTGCAACCTGAACGGGCCGTCGCCCAGGAGCTCTCGACAGCGGTTGCGAAGCGCGTCGCGACGGGCGTCGTCGAGCCCGTTCAGATAGGCGCCGGCCGGTCCCACACCCAGGCCGAACGGCTGCCACCAGTCGTCGAACGTCGGATGCTCGATGGTCGACGAGAGCTCCGACTGGGTCACCTCGGCCAGGCCTGTCGACTTCAGAAGCCCGGCGATCTCGCCATCGCGCACACCAACGAGGCGGCGTTCACCTCCGGCATCAGGATCGAGCTGAAGCGCCGCCTGCCAGAACGGCGAGATCGGCGCCCGGCCTCCCGCCACATCCCACATGCAGGTCGCGATGACTCCGCCAGGGCGGGTGACGCGCGCCATCTCGCGCAGGCCGGCGACGGGGTCGGTCATGAAGCTGATCACGAGTTGGGCAAGCGCCGCGTCGAACGTCGCATCCGCAAACGGCATCTCCTCGGCCCCGCACCGGTGCACGTCGACGCCCGGATGGCGCTCCCGCACCGCGGCGACGAACGACTCCGAAGGATCGACCGCCGAGACCGCTTCGGGCCCGACCCGCCCGACGAGCTCAGCGGTCAGCATGCCCGACCCGGCGCCGACGTCGAGCACTCGCTGGCCCGCGGTGACACCGGCCAGGTCGGCCAGTTGCGGTGACAGTTGCGCCGAGTAGCGGCCCATGAACCGGTCGTAGGAAGTGGCAGAGACGGCAAAGTTCACCCGGCCACCGTACACCCTGAAACCGTCATGCTGCGAACAGGCCCCTCGGCAGCGTTCCCGCGGGGGCGGGTCGCGCTGGAAGCAGACGAGGTCACGCCGGCTCGCCGGTCGACCCGAGCGCGGAAAGGCGCTCCGCGACCGGTCGTGGCGCCCGCTGCCGGCGGGGAGCCAGCACGTAGGCCAGCATCGGCACCGCGTAGAGCAGCCACCCCAGCGTCTCGCCGACCGTCGGCTCCGGCTGCACGCCGAGGACGCCGGTGACGAGCGAGCTCGTGACCGTGCCCGGCCGCACAAGCCAGTTCAGGTTGACTGCGCCGGCCTGAAGGCCGTTCCACCATGTGGCCTCATGGGCCGTGTGAATCGCGCTTGCGACCAGTCCGGCGGCCACCAGCACGAGCACCGCCGCGGTCACGCGGAAGAAGCGGCCGAGGTCGAGCCGGACACCGCCCTTGTAGATACCAAAACCGAAGCCGACCGCCACCAGAATGCCGGACACGGCCCCCAGTCCGGCGGCCGTCGAATCGCCGGATGCCTGGAATGCGGCGAGCATGAACACGGCGGTCTCGATGCCCTCGCGCATGACGGCGAAGAAGGCCATCGCGACGAGTGCCCATGCCGAGCTCTGCGCGACCGCGACGGCGGCGCTCGCCCGCAGGTCTGCGGCAAGCGTGCGGGCGTGCCTGCGCATCCACACGATCATGAAGGTGACCATGCCGACTGCGGCTGTCGCGACGATCGTCTCGAGCCCCTCCTGCTGCTGCTGAGGCAGGGCCTGGTCGAGCACCTGCAGGCCGACGGCGACTGCGACGCAGAGGACGAGTGCGAGGCCCACCCCCGCCCACATTGCCCGCAGCGCGGCGCGGTGGCCGCCCTGGCGCAGGAACGCGGCGACGATCCCGACCACGAGGGCGGCCTCCACACCCTCGCGGAGGCCGATCACAAAGGTCGGCAGCACGCCGCGGCTCCTCTCCGGTTGACGACTTAGGCTCCCCTAACCTTAGGGTGGCCTAAGTATGCCCGCCGGCGCCTGCTTACGTCAAATCAGAGGCGCCGCCCTCGCCATCGTGAAATACTCGGCCGCCACGATGGAGGAGACGCGATGCCGTCGGATGTGATGGGCCGAGGGTGGGCCGACGTTCTCGGTGAGATCCCACTCTTCGCAGACCTTTCGAAGCGCCACCTGAACAAGATCGCCGGTCTGGCGAAGACCCGCCGGTATGCGCGCTTCACCAAGATCGTTCGCGAGGGCGAGCGCGGCGACAGCTTCTACGTCATCCTCGACGGGACGGTGCTCGTCAAGCCCGCCGGCAAGCGCACGGTGCGTCTGAAGCCCGGCGACTGGTTCGGGGAGATGGCGCTGCTCGACGGCGCGCCCCGCACGGCGACGGTCGAAGCCGAGACCGAGGCGTTCGTGATGCTCCTGGGGCGCACCGCGTTCCAGAGAGCGGTGGTGGCCGACCCGAAGATGGCCATGCTGCTGCTGCGCACCCTGGCCGCTCGCCTGCGCGCCGCAGAGCGCTCCGCGTCGTACTAGCGCCAAACGGGGTCAGACCCCTTTTGGCGCACCCGTGAATAAACGGTGCCAGGCACCGTTTATTCATCCAGGTCGCGCCCTCGGAGGCTCACGCCCTCGCTGGTTGGCGGTCTCTCCATGGTGGCGCCTTGGGGGGGCAGCGCTCCCCTACAGATGATGAGCGTTGGCGGCGAGGGCGAACGTACCGGGATCTGTAAGGACGGCAGTCCCCCGTGCCTCCACGGGCACGCAAGAAGGGGTCAGACCCCCTTTGCCGCGTCGCTCACGGGATCGCCTCCAGCTCAGCGGCGGTCAGATGCCAATCGCCGGCGGCTGCGTTGGCCGCAATCTGCGCAGGGCTGGTGGCGCCCGCGATCACGGATGCGACGCCGGGCCGCGAGGCAAGCCCGGCGATCGCCAGGTCGAGCAGGCCGTGGCCACGGCCGCGGGCGTACTCGCCGAGGCGATCAACGAGCGCGAACGTGGTCGCCGACGCCTCAACACTCGGGCTGACCCACGTCCCCTCGCTCATCGCCTCCTCGCCCGCCCAGCGCGTGCCCTGCGGCGGCAGCCCTCCGTGCTTGTACTTGCCCGTCAACAGGCCGGCCGCAAGCGGGTAGTAGGGCACAAAGCCGATTCCGAGCTCAACGCAGCGGGGAAGGAGGTCACGCTCGGGGGAACGCTCGAGCAGCGAGTACTCGTTCTGGAGGGCGGCGATCGGCGCCGCTTCGGCGGCCTCCCCAAGCTGCGCGAGCGTGAGATTCGAGACGCCGATCGCGCGCACCTTGCCCGCATCGACGAGCTCGGCCATGGCGGCGACGGTCTCGGCGATCGGCGTCACCTCGTCGGGCCAGTGGTAGTAGAGCAGGTCGACGCGGTCGGTCTGAAGCCGCTCGAGCGAGCGGTCGAGCGAGCGGCGGACGTAGCCCGGCTCCCCTCGCGCCGCCACGTCGTCACCCATGTCGCCGCCGAACTTCGTCGCCAGCACCACCTCGTCGCGGCGGCCACGCAGAAGCTCGCCGAGCATCCGCTCGCTCCCGCCCCGGCCGCCGTAGATGTCGGCCGTGTCGAAGAACGTGATGCCGGCCGCGATCGCCGCGTCGACGACGGCGCGCGTGCGGTCGAAGTCGAGCCGGCCGCCGAAGTTGTTGCAGCCGAGCCCCACGCGAGAGACCCGAAGCGGGCCGAGCGACACCTGCTCCATGCCCGCGAGTGTATCCCCCGGGCGGGGGATCGCCGGGCGGCCGCAGACAGCGGAAACTCGGACTGTCCCCCATCCGGCATCGTCGCCGTCCAGCATGTCAGGGCACCCGACGGCGGCGATGATCGGAGCGGGTGAGTCAATGGGTATCCAACTTTGGCGCCAATCGATCGGCATATACTCCGCCGACCCGTGCCCCCGCGAATGTTGCCGCGACCCACCGGCCGCGGCGAGCCAGGAGCCGATTGGCCACTCAACCTCCGCCCAACGGCCCGGGCGATGGAGTTCCTCCCCGGCGCGCAGTCAAAATGTCCGTCTACGGCAGCGAGCCGCCCAAGCGCCGCCGCGGCCGGCGCCGCCGCATACCCCGCTGGGCGCGCTACACGCTGTCCGTGCTCGGCCTGCTGGTGGCCGTGGTGCTGGGCGCGGGCGGCTATGAGCTCTGGTACCTGAACAGCATCTACAACAAGGTGACGAAGGTGACCGGCCTGGACAAGAAGGCCTCCCACCACCTCGCGCCCCAGATCCCGACGTCGGGCCAGCCGATCACCGCGCTCCTGATTGGCTCCGACCACCGCTCCAACGGCGCGACCGGCAAGAACGGCCTCTCCGACACCCTGATGCTGGCGCGGATGGACCCGAAGCACCACATGGTCTCGCTGCTCTCGATCCCGCGCGACCTCTGGGTGCCCAGCCTCGGCAACAAGATCAACTCGGCGTACTCGGAGGGGGGCGACGCGAAGTCGCTGCAGGCGGTCGAGGAGGTCACCGGCGTACACCCGAACTACCTCCTGAACGTCGACTTCTCGGGATTCCAGAAGCTCGTTGACTCGCTGGGCGGCGTCTACCTGAACGTCGACCAGTACTACTACAACCCACTCGCCCAGTCCCAGTACACCGGCTTCTCGGCGATCGACGTGAAGCCCGGATACCAGAAGCTGAACGGGGCCGATGCGCTCGCCTTCTCGCGCTACCGGCACACCGACGACGACTTCCACCGCCAGGCTCGCCAGCAGATGTTCCTGCGCGCGTTCGAGGCGCGCGCCGCAGACCGCTTCCACGGCATCTCGGTGACCGACATCCCGTTCATCAACACGATGCTGGGCGCGATCTCAAACAGCGTCACGATCGTCGGCCCCGGCGAGAAGGCGCCGAGTCCGAGCACGCTGCTGACGTTTGCAGCGACCGCCTACCAGGCCCGGTCGCATGTCGTCAGCATCCACCTCAACTGGGGGTCATTCATCGCCCCCGGCGGCGCGGATGCGGTGCAGGTGACCAACTTCCCCCAGGCCATCTCGCAGTGGAAGCATCCGTGGCTGATCTCGCGCGGGGCGGCCACGCTGCCGACGGGCAAGCACAAGCCGGCCAAGCAGGCGTGGAAGCCGAAGGTCACCCCGGCGGGAGTGAAAGTCACGGTCCTGAACGGCAACGGCATCGCCCACGCGGCGTCGAAAACGGTCACCGGGCTCACGGCCTGGGGCTACCCCGCCCACTCGGGGAACGCGCCCAGCCCGTCGCCCCGTACCTGGGTCTACTACCGGCCCGGCGGGGCGGACGCTGCGGGCGATCTCGCGCACATCCTCGGGAAGTCCACCACCGCGGCGATCCCGGCGGCGATCAACGCGGTCATCGGACCCCGGGTGGAGGTCGCGGTCGTGCTCGGCACCGGATTCACCGGCAAGCTGGCCGTGTCTGCTCCGTCGACCAACAAGGCGCAGCACCACACCGGCCTGCCCGCGACGCTCTCACCCACGACCGAATACCGAGCCGACTTCGTCCACGCCGAGCAGGTGCTCAAGTTCCCGATCCTGTATCCCACCGTGGCCCAGAATGCGTCGACATTCTGCCCGTGGGTGCCGGTGCCCAGCGGTCCGGGCGTGCTCACCTGCGAGGGCACGTCGAGCTCGCCGACGCGCATCTACGGGATCCCCGCCGCTGGAAAGGGCTGGAACTCGACCTACGCCGTGTTCCACATGTCGGCCAACACCGGCGACGCCTACTGGGGTATCGAGGAGACGCGCTACACGGGTGCGCCCCTGCTTGCGACGCCGAACGCCACCCGCCACCTCGATGGCCGCAACTACCTGTTCTTCTTCAACGGCAGCCACATCCAGACGATCGCATTCATCGAGAACGGCGTGGCCTACTGGGTGCAGAACTCGCTGATGGACGATTTGACCAATCCCGAGATGGTCGGGATCGCACGGTCGCTCAAGCCCGTGCACTAGATGGTTGATCGATATCTCCGTGGTGTCCAGGGCGGCGAGAACCACCCGCAAGGCCTCGCCTTGCGGGGTTCGGGAGCGATCTGCTACTCAGCAGATCGCGGACGCGCGCAAGGACGCAGGAAGCGCTCATACCGGCTACGCGTATGGGCGCGACCATCTAGCCCTCGAGAAAGGCACCCACGATCTGGTCGAACCGCTCGGGCTGCTCCATGTTCGGGACGTGGCCGGCATTCGGGATCGAGTCGAACCCGACGTTCGGGAGTGTCCGCACCAGTTGATCGGCGATGGCGTGGATGTCGGGCTGGTCGTCCGCGCCGACCAGCACCAGCGTCGGCTGCTCGATCTCGGCCAGTCGATCGGCGAGGTCTGGGGCAAGCGGCCGCTCCTCGGCCTGCTCCCACGTCGGCAGCTGTAGCTCGAAGGCATGCTTCTGCATCTCCCGGACGCGATCGCGGACAGATGCGTCCACCTGCTTGGATGATCGGCGAGGCCCGTCCACCCAGAAGCGCACGTTGAGCTCGGCGGCGGCATCGAGATCGCCGCGCGCGAGGACGGCGTCCTCGGCCTCGAAGAACTCCCGGGCAGCCACCGACCAGTCGTGGCCGGGCAGCCCGGAGCCGACCGCCACGAGCCCCGACACCCGCGCCGGCTCGACCAGGGCCACCTCGAGCGCCACCCGGCCGCCCAGCGACACCGCCACCAGCGCTGCGCGCTCGATCCCGGCGGCATCCATGACGTCGAGCAAGTCGCGTGCGCCCGAGTACGGCTCGGGCGGAAGCGGCGAGCGGCCGTATCCGCGCATGTCGTAGCGCAGCATTCGGCGCCCGGTTGCGAGCGAGTGCCACTGGTGGTCCCACATACGGCTGTCGCAGATGCCGGCGTGGACGAACACCACCGCCGGCCCCTCCCCGGCCACCTCGTGGTGGAGCGTCATCGCTGCAAAGCGTACTAGGTGGAGTAGGTCACCTTGTCGACGGTCTCGTGGATGCCCTCTTCCCACGTCTTCTGATGTGGGCCGCCCTCGAGCATGAGCGCATCCGCCAGGTCCATCCGGTCGGCGTCGCGCGCGTACGCCCGGGCACCACCGACCGACGTGAACTCCACCACGCCGATGAACTCATTGGGATCGTCGATCGAGCGGGCGATCCAGTGGCCGACCGCGCCGTGTCGTATCCGCTGCGGCTCGTGCTTGTCGAACGCGGCCTTCCAGCTCTCGAAGCTCCCTCCCCGGAACCGGATCACAAACTCGACATGCCCGGATCGTGGCATCAGTCGTCCTCCCTTGGATGAGTGGATCGCGGAATCTTGCCAGCGCCGGAATCGAGGCTGCCCACCACCTGGAACCAGGCCGGTTCGGGCTCGGGGTTCTCCTCGACTCGCATCCCCAGCCGGCGCATGACACCGATCGAGGCGACATTCCCGCGCTCGGTTGTGGCCACGACGCGCGCCAGGTGCAGCTCGGCGAACGCATGGGCGATCAGCGCAGCCGCGGCCTCCGACGCGAGTCCCCGGCGCCGCTGCGACGGGGCGACGGCCCAGTACAGGCCCACCTCCGGCCGATACCGGCGGCCTGGCTCGGGCCACGAGGGCAGCAGGCCGAACGGCCCGAGCGAAGGCACGAGTCCGACCAGTCCGACCAGGCGACCCGACTCGCGCAGCACCAGGCCGCGTTCGCCGTACGGCGGCTGGCGCAGCTCGGCCAGCTGCTCGTATCCGAGGGCGGTCCAGCGCAGCCACCGCTCGCGGTCGTCCCCGAGCAGGTCCTCGACCGCGGCGCGGTCGCCGGCAACCAGCTCGCGGACGGTCAGCCGGGCGCTCTCGAGCGGCGGGAAACGCACGCCCGCACCCTACTCCCTCGGTATGTTCCCCGGCATGCGGGCCGGACGCGCGATCACGGTGGTGGGCTGTCACGCCGGGGGCGAGATCGGAAACGTCGTCACGGGCGGCGTGCTGCCCCCTCCGGGTGCGACGGTGTTCGAGCAGATGCAGGCGCTTCGGCGCGACGGCGACGGGCTGCGGCAGCTGCTGCTGCACGAGCCGCGCGGCAGCGTCGCCTGCCACGCGAATCTGGTCGTGCCGGCGACGCGGCCCGACTGCGACGCCGGCTTCATCATCATGGAGCCGACCGAGTATCCGCCGATGTCGGGGTCGAACACGATCTGCACGGCGACCGTACTGCTCGAGACGGGCATGGTCGCGATGCGCGAGCCCGAAACGACGCTGCGCCTCGAGGCTCCCGGCGGCGTGGTCGAGGTGCGGGCGGAGTGCCGGGACGGCCGCTGCGAGAGCGTCGAGCTGACCAATGTGCCCTGTTTCGCAGGTGTGCTCGACGCGCCGATCGAGGTCGAAGGCCTCGGCACGATCGCGGTCGATGTCAGCTACGGCGGCATGTGGTACGCCATCGCCGACGCCCGGGCACTCGGGTTCGCGATCGAGCCGGGCGAGGCCCGCGACCTGTCGCTCGCCGGAGAGCGCATTCGGGCTGCCGCGCGCGACCAGCTCGAGTGCGTCCACCCGGACAATCCCGAGATTGCGGGCGTCAGCATCGTGCAGATCGCCGGGCCGTGGCAGGGCGTCGGGGAGGTGAGCCGAAACGCGGTCGTCGTCGCGCCCGGGCGCCTCGACCGCTCGGCCTGCGGCACGGGCCTGTGTGCGCGGATGGCGGCCCTGCACGCCCGCGGGCTGATGCGGGTGGGCGACGGCATGACCCACTCATCCGCGATCGGAACGACATTCGCGGGCCGGATCGTGTCGGATGCGCGCGTCGGCGACGGCCGGCCGGCAATCGTGCCCGGCGATCCGCGGCAGCGCGTGGATCACCGGCATCTCGCAGGTCCTGGTCGATCCCGCCGACCCGTTCCCCGAGGGCTACGTGCTGTCCGACACGTGGGGCGTCGGCGGCCGTCACGACGGTCGGCAATGGTAGATTCGCCGCACTCTTGGCGCTGATCAACCCATTCCTGAGCGAGGGCACGTGGTTGCGCTGCGCGCTGCACGCCCACACGACCCGCTCCGATGGCGAGCTCCAGCCCGAGTCGCTCGTCGACCACTACGCCCGGGCCGAGTGGAACGCGCTGGCGGTCACCGACCACTGGACGATCACCGAGCCGCCGCCGCGGCCGGACATGGTGCTTCTGCGCGGCATCGAGCTGACGTGCCGGACGACCTCCGGCGGCTGGGTGGACGTGCTCGTCTACGGCCTGGAGCGCGAGCTCGACGTCGATCCCGACGACGAGGGCACCTACCCGGATCTGCCCGATGCGATGGCGTTCGTGGCCGAGCATGGCGGCGTCGCCTACGTCGCCCACCCCTATTGGAGCGGCGTGCCGGTGGACGAGATCGCGCCGCTCGAGGCCGTTGTGGGGATCGAAGTGTGGAACGCCGGATGCGAGCTCGAGAACGGGCGTGGACTCTCGACGGTGCACTGGGACATGCTGCTCGACTCGGGCCGGACGACCTTCGCCGTCGCCTGTGACGACACCCACTACGCCGGCTTCGACTCGGGCTACGCCTGGACGATGGCACGGGCATCGGAGGCGACGCCGGCGGCGCTGCTCGAGGCGCTTCGCACCGGCGCCTGCTACGGCTCGACCGGCCCTCGGCTGGACGCGGTCGAGCCGGTCGCAGGAGGGGTGCTGGTGCGCTGCAGCCCCTGCCGGTCGGTGACCCTGCTCACCGGCCCCGAGGACGGCTGCCGCGCCAACACCGGCCGCCTCGCCTACCTCCACCGCGCCCGGATCGTCGATCGCGATCCCGCCGGGATGATCACGGCGGTCACATTCGAGCCGCCGCCCGCCGCCGCCGCCGGCCGCATCGAGCTCGCAGACAGCGACGGCCGGACGGCCTGGTCAAACCCGATCGCGCTGGGCTGACCAGGCTCGTGGGCTACGCCTTGGGCTCGGGCTCCTCGGCCGGATCCTCCGCGAGGATCTGGTAGAGGCTGCGCCGGGCCGTGCGGAGCACGTCCTGTGCGGCCTCGATCTGGGCCGGGGTGCCGGCGCCGGCGACCTGCTTCACGGCTCCCAGCACCTGGAACACCAGGCTGCGGAAGTCGGCCGTCTCGTCGTTGGCCTCGGCGGCAACCTGCTCCCACGGTGCCGGCGACGGCAGTGCCGCCGCCCTCTCGCGTCCGGCCTCGGTCAGCGCGTAGACGCGCCTGCCGGTGTCGGACTTCTGCTCGACGACGAGCTCCTCGTCCTCGAGCTGCTGCAGGGTCGGGTACACCGACCCCGGGCTCGGCGTCCAGGCCCCGCCGGTACGCTCGGACAGCTCGCGGATGATCTGGTATCCGTGCATCGAGCTCTCGCTGAGCAGCGCCAGGATGGCGGCGCGGATGTCTCCGCGGCCGGCCCGCCGGCCCCCGCGGCCGAACGGGAATTCGCCCCGCGCGTGCCGGTGCTTGCCGCCGAACATCAGCATGCCATGCCGGTGCCGGTGGCGACGGCGGCCGTAGCCGCCAAACGATGGTGTTTCTGCGTATGTCATTGAATCCTCCTCTCTCGTTTCTGACTATCGCGTTAGGTCATGATATATCGCGATACTGTCGCTGTCAAATCACGCGGGTGCCACCGCGGCCCGATCGCGCTCCGATACGGCCACCGCGACCGCCACGAGGATGACCACGCTCGCGAGCACCGCGCCGACCGAGAGGGACTCGCCGGCGAGCCCCCAGCCCAGGATAACGGCGACCGCCGGGTTCACGAACGCGTAGGTGGCGACCCGCGACGGCGAGACGACGCGCAGCAGCCACACGTAGGCCGAGAAGGTGACCACCGTGCCGAAGACGATCAGGTAGGCGAGGCCGCCCGCCGAGCGGGCCGACACGTGGTCAAGGCGCCCGGCCGAGAGCTCCCCCGATCCCAGCGAGACGAGCATCAGGATCACCCCTGCGGAGAGCAGCGGCAGCGCCGCGCCGAGCACCGGCGAGCGGGGCACCGGCACGACCCGGGTCGCGACGGTGCCGGCCGCCCACGATAGCGCGGCCCCGAGCAGCATGACGCCTTGGAGCGGGTCCAGCCGGCCGCCGGCGTCCTGCGAGGCCACGAGCAGCGCGACGCCGGCGAAGCCGCCCAGAAGCGCTGCCGTTCGCCGCCGCGACGGCGGGATCCCACCCGGAAGGGCCCACACGAGCAGCGGCACGAACAGCGGGATGGTGGCCAGGCACAGGGCGGCCGTCCCCGAGGGCACCCGCTCCTCGGCGTAGGCGATCACGCCGTGGCAGCCCACGAATAGGAAGGCGCCGAGCACGATCGAGCCTCCCCACTCCCGCCAGGTCGGCCACCTCAGCCCGCTCCGCTCCCTGACCAGCGCGATCCCGACGAGGACGGCGCCCCCCAGCAGGCACCGGGCGGCGACCATCGCAAACGGCGGGATTGTCTCGACGGCGTAGCGGATCGCCAGAAAGGTCGAGCCCCAGACGAGGTAGATCGCGGCGAAGGCCGCAGCAAGCTCGGCGGTCGGAGGGCGAACCGCCGTCGGCGCCGGCGCTGGGGCCGGCTCGGCAGGAGCGCTCACTCGCGCTCGACCATGACCGCGTCGAACCGCAGCGGCGTGAGCGCGTTCGCCCACAATCCGTGCACCCAGGGCCGCCGCAGGAGCGTTGTGCGCGCATACGCCAGCGGAACGAGGACGACCCACTCGGCAACCAGCAGCCGGTCGATCTGTCCGTACAGTCCCAGCCGCTCGTCCTGGCCACGGGAGGCCCGCGCCCGGTTCATGAGCTCGACCAGTTGACGCGTCTGCTCGTCGTCGGCGATCGGATCGAGCGGATCGGTCAGCAGGCCGCGGAAGAAGCCGTCGGGGTCGGGATAGTCGGCCAGCCAGCTGGTCACCGACAGGTCCGCGGGCACGTCGGCAATGCGTCCGCCGCGCGGGCTGAGCGAGAACTCGACCTTCAGGCCGACCTCCGCGAGGGCGGCCGTGATCGCCTCGGTCAGCATCTCGAGCCCGCTCGAAATCAGCACCTGCACCGGCGCGAGCCCGACCCCGCCGGGATGTCCGGCTTCTGCCAGCAGCGCGCGCACGGCCGGAACGTCGAGCGGCGGCGCCACATTGTGATCGTGGCCCGGCATGGCGGGCGGCAGAAGACCGCCGCCGGCCGCCGGCCGGCCGACAAGCCCGAGCTGGGCGAACGCGCCGGCCACCGGAGCGAGCGCGCCGGCCACCGCTCGCCGCATCCGCACGTCCGAGAACTGCTCGCGCCCCGGACGGAAACCGATCATGGTGGTGCCCAGCGCGGGCGAGGACTCGACACAGGTGTCGTCGCCCTGCTCCGGCACGAACGAGCTCGAGAGCACATCGACCTCGCCCGACCGCCAAATGTTCCGGATCGCCTTCCCGTGGGCGCGGAAACTGACCTCGATCTCGCGCAGGTTGCCGCGGCGGCCGGTCCAGCGCGGATTGGCGACCATCACCATGGACTCGTCGGTCAGCTCGGACAGCACGAACGGCCCGCTCGACACCAGCGGCCGCTGGTGGTGCCAGTCGTCTCCCACCGTCTCGCACAGGTGGCGCGGCCACGGATACGCGTAGGTCGAGGCCAGAATGTAGGGGAAGTAGTTGCGCGGCTCGCGCAGCACGACCTCGAGCGTGTGATCGTCGAGCGCAGTCGCCCGCTCCACGTCCTCGAGCAGGAACGCCGTGACGGTCGAGCGCTCCCGCGCGCGCTCCCACGTGTAGACGAAGTCATGGGCCGTGAGGGGCTCGCCATCGCTCCAGCACGTGCCCGCGCGGAGCTGGAACATGTACGTCGTCCCATCGCTCGAGACGCGGAAGTTCTCGGCCAGCGACGGCATCACGTTCAGGTCGCGGTCGACGATGAGCAGGCCGCGGAACAGGTGGGCCGTGAGCGCACTCGTCTCGGAGATGTACTCGAGGCCGGGCGCGAGCGAGTTGGGGCGCAGCAGCGCGGTGACCAGCCGCTCGGTGGGGGCGGGCTGCTCGAACGGCTCGACCTTGCACGCAAAGGCCTCGTCATAGGCGCTCTCGGCCTGGGGGAAGTCGAACGCCAGATGGTGGACGAGCGCGATCTTGAAGAGCGTCTCGCGCGAGCGGCGGTCGTCGCCGAGCCGGCCGAGGAACTCGCGCGCCCGCCGGTAGTGGCGGATCGCCTCCTGGTCGGCGTAGTTCGCCCGGGCCGCGTCGCCGGCGCGGAGCAGATACTCGACGGCCGTGGCAGCGTCGTCGGCGGCGGTGAAATGGCTCGCCAGAAGGGCGTAGATGCTCGGGCTCGGATCGTCGCCCGCCAGCTCCTCGAGCGCCCTGCCGACACGGCCGTGGAGCGCCTGGCGGTCGGTCTCGGTCAGGCCGGCATAGGCCGCCTCCTGCACGAGCCCGTGCCGGAACCGGTATTCGGGATACGGACGCCGGCGCTCCTCGACGATCAGCTCGAGCCGCTGCAGCTCCGACAGCGCCCCGGGCAGCGTCTTGGGATCGACCACGCGTTCGAGGAGCGGCATGCCGAAGCGGCGACCGATCACCGCGGCGACTGCGATCGTCTCGCGAGCGGGGTGGTCGAGCCGGTCGAGCCGGGCCTGGAGGATGCCCTGCACGAGCGCCGGCACCTCGAGCTGGTCGGGAGCGACCGCCAGCTCCCAGCTGCCGTTGGCACGCCGGATCACGCCTCGCTCGACCAGATCGCGGAGCGCCTCGGTCACGAACAGCGGGTTGCCGCCGGCCCGCTGCGAGATCAGATCCGAGACGGCCGCCGGGAGGGGAGCATCGGCCAGCGCCTGTGCGAGCGCAAGTGTCGCGTCGCCCGCGAGCGGCCGAAGCTCAACCTCTACATAACGGTGAGGGTATCGCTGCCGCGCGTGCTCTCCAAGCGACCACGACGCCAGGTCGCGCTCGCTGCGGTAGAGCAGGACGATCCCGAGCGCCTCGGCCTCGGTCAGCTCCAGCAGCTGCTCCACCGCCTGGAGGGTGAGCTCGTCGGCCCAGTGCAGATCCTCGAAGACGACGAGGAGCGGCCGGTCCCTGGAGAGCCTCTGCACGAGCTCGGAGACCACCTCGAGGCTGCGCCGGTGCAGGGCGTCGCGGCTCAGCTCATGCAGCTCCTCGACCGCGCGCGGGTCGGGCTCCTGCAGGCCCAGGAGATTGGCCAGGAAGGGGTAGCGCTCGTCGCCGCCGGGGCCGAAGAGCTCGTGCAAGGCCGCCTTCAGGTCGAGCCGCACCCGCGCCTCGCCGGTGGTCGCCGACGCGCCCAGCCAGTCGCGCAGCAGGTCGCGGATCGGCCAGTACGAGAACCCCTGCGAGTAGGAGAAACTGCGGCCGACGAGCAGTCGGACGCGGTCGCGCACCGGTGCGACCGCATCGGCCACGAGCCGGGACTTGCCGATGCCCGGCTCGCCGGTCACAGAGACGATCACGCCGATCCCGTCCGCCGTCCGCTCGAAGGCGGCACCGACGATGGCGAGCTCGGCATCGCGGCCGACCAGGGGGCTATCTGACGGCCGGGCGTGCCGATCGCGCTCGCTCACCACGCGATAGAGGTCGACGGGCCGGTTGCGGCCGCGCAGCTCGGTGGCGCCCAGCTCCTCGAGCTCGAAGCAGTCCCGCACCTGGGCGGCCGTCTCGGGGCCGAGCGTCACCTCGGCCTCGCTCGCCAGCGCCTGCAGCCGCGCGGTCACGTTGACCGTGTCTCCGAGCGCGTTCCAGCGGTTGGAGTCGTCGCTGTCCGGCGTGATGAGCACGGGGCCGGTGTTGACCGCCACCCGCGCTCGCAGCTCGATCCCGTAGGCGTCGTCCACCTCGCGCGAGTAGGCGGCCAGCGCGCGCTGGATGGCCATGCCCGCACGCACGGCCCGCTCGCTGTCGTCCTCGTGTGCGACCGGCGCCCCGAACACGGCCAGGAGGCCGTCCCCGAGCAGCTGGGCGACCGTGCCGTCGTAGCGCTCGACCTGCTCGGACATCAGCCGGACGACCTCGTCGAACAGGTACTTCGACCGCTCCGCGCCGAGCTGCTCGCCGATCGCCGTCGACCCGGCCACGTCCGCCATCAGGACGGCAACGACACGCCGCTCTCCCTCGGTCACCACCATCCCTGCATAGTGGCACACCGACCGGGGACAGTCCCCGGTCGGAAGCCCTTGTCGCCTAGAGAGAGCGGAGGGCGGGGCCCAGGGCCTGCAGGTCCTCGAGCACCGGGGCGTACAGGTCGCCGTGGCGGGCGATCCGGTCGAGGATCACCGACATCGTGAAGTCGCCCGGCTGAACGCCCGCCGCCAGCTCCTCCCACGTCACCGGCGCCGACACCGGCGCGCCCGGGTGCGGACGCACGGAGTAGGCGAACGCGATCGTGCGCCCGGGGCCGTTCTGGTTCGCGTCGATCAGGACGCCCCTGCGCTTGGCCTTCGACCACTCCGTGGTGACGAGCTCGGGCCGCATCGAGGCCAGCGCTCGTGAGATCGCGGCCACCACCCCCCGCGTCTGGTCGTAGCCGTACCGCCGCGCGAGCGGCACGAGCACGTGCACCCCGTCGGAGCCGCTCGTCTTCGGATAGCCGCGCAGGTCGACCGCGGCCAGCGCGTCGCGCACCAGCAGGGCCACCTCCGCCGCCGCCGCGAATCCGGCCTCGGGTGTCGGATCGAGGTCGAACAGGGCGAAGTCGGGCCGGTCGGCCCGGTCAGCCCGTGAGCACCACGCGTTCAGGTCGATGCAGCCCATGTTGGCCATCCACAGAAGCGCCGCCTCCTCGTTCACGAGCGGGTAGCGGATCATGCGCTTCTCGCGCGTGTCCCGGGACGTGGCGGGGAACTCGGCCGTCGGGATCCACTCCGGCATGTGTGACGGGGCGTTCTTCTGGAAGAACGGCTTGGCCGCGATCCCGTCGGGATAGCGCTTCATCGTGAACGGGCGCCCCTCGATGTGCGGCACGACGACGTCGGCGACCGCGCGGTAGTAGTCGATCAGGTCGCCCTTGGTGATGCCCTCGCCGGGCCAGAAGACCTTGTCGAGGTTCGAGAGCTCGAGCGGGCGCTGCGGAGAGCCGGCCGATTGCTTGCGGGGGTGCTCGCGGTGCACGTCACGTGCCTCCTTGTCGTCTCGCAGGCCCTTGTAGGAGGGGGCGCGCAGGCGGCCCTCGCGCGTCCACTCGAGGAACTCCACCTCGCACACGAGCTTTGGCTCGACCCAGGTGACGTCGGCCGCGCGCACCCGCGGCATGCGCGGCGTGACCGCGAGAGGCGAGGTCTTGCGCCGCAGCGGGTGGAGCTTGCTCACCAGGAAGTCGAGCTCGGCGTCGTCGAAGCCGGTGCCGCAGTTGCCGGCCCACACGAGCTCGCCGCCACGCTCGACGGCGAGCACGAGCGCGCCGAGCGCCCCTTCGCGGCGGCCCTGCCCGCGCGTGTAGCCGGCGATGATCAGCTCCTGGCGCTGCTGCGTCTTCACCTTCATCCACGCGTCGCTGCGACGGCCGGCCAGGTAGCGGCTCGAGGTGCGCTTGGCGATCACGCCCTCGAGCCCCAGTGTGAGCGACTGCTCGAAGCAGGGCCGGGCCGTCGTCGAAGGCAATCGAGAGCCGGATCACGCCGCTGCCGATGAGCGTCGCCTCCAGCAGGTCGCGGCGCTCGCGCAACGGCAGGCCGGTCAGGTCGCGGCCGTCGAGCCGGAGCAGGTCGAACACGTACATGGCGAGCGTGCCGCCGCCATGCTGGAGCAGCGAGAACCGCGGATGGCCATCCTCGTCGAGCGCGCACACCTCGCCGTCGAGCACGCAGTCGGCGCTGCGCAGCGCGCGCCGGAAGCGCACGCGCAACGTCGGCAAAACGGGCGCTGAGGTCGTTGCCGTTGCGGCTGCGGAGCGTCGCCTCGCCGCCGTCGACCGTCGCGATCACGCGGTACCCGTCCCACTTGACCTCGTAGACCCAATCCTGGCCCTTACCGGTGGGCAGCTCGGTCGCGGCCACCGCCAGCATCGGGCGCAGATCGGCGCCGCTCGCGCCGGCCTCGCCCTCGTCCTTGCGGATCATGAGCCAATTGCGCTCGTGGTTGTCGAGGCGCGTCGGGACGAGCGTCCACAGGCCGTCCAGGCGCTCGCCGTGCAGGCGCACCGTGATACCGCCGTCGCGCTTCTCCTCGACCAGCTCATAGTGGCCCCTGTCCCAGATCTCGACCGTGCCGCCGCCATACTCCCCCGCCGGGATCTCGCCCTCGAACGTGGCGTAGGCGAGCGGGTGGTCCTCGACGTGGACGGCCAGATGGCGCTGGCCCTTGCGCATCGGGATGCCCTTGGGCACAGCCCAGCTCTGCAGGGCGCCGCCGCGCTCGATGCGAAAGTCGTAGTGCAGCCGGCGGGCGTCATGCCGCTGGACGACGAAGATCGGCTCGGCGCCGCCGCCCTCGTCCGAGAACGGCTCCGGCGTGCGCGCCGGATCTCGCTTCCCGCGATAGGCGTCCAGCCGCGGGCTCACGCGCGCGGCAGCGCCGGGCGGCCGTCGGCTCCCATCGGCCAGCTCGGGTTGTGTGCGGCCTCCCACAGATGCCCGTCGGGATCGGCGAAGTAGCCGTTGTAGCCACCCCAATCGGTCTCCTCGGGCGGCTTCACAACCTCGCCGCCGATTGCCCGCACCTCGTCGAAGCAGGCATCCACCAGCTCACGGCTCTCGAGATTGATGGCCAGGGCGACCCCACGGAAGCCAGCCTGCCCGCCGGTTGCGCCCGCGTCACGGGCGAGATCGTCACGGCCCCAAAGCGCAAGGAAGCCGCCGTCGGTGTTGAAGAAGCTGACCTCGCCCGGCACCGAGGAGGGCGAGAGCGGCCACCCCAGCGCCCGGTAGAAGGCGGTGCTCTTGGCGACGTCGGCGACGCCGAGGGTGATCAGGCTGATCCGGGCGGCAACCGTCATCCCGCCTCCCCGCTCGCACCGGGCACGAGCCGCTCCCAGTACACGGCCATGCGCCGCAGCTCGTCGTCGTCGAAGCGCTCCAGGAACCGCCTCCGTACGCCGGCCAGGTGCGTCACCCGGGCGGCGTCGAACGCCTCCCGGCCACGCGGAGTGAGCACGGCGTACTGGCCGCGGGCGTCGTCCTCACACGGGATCCGCTCGACGAGCCCATCGCGCTCGAGCCGGTCGACCAGGCGGGTGACGCCGCTCCGCGACAGCAGGACCGAGTCGGCGATCTCGGACATCCGCATCCGCTCGTCCGGCGCGTCGGCCACCGTCAGGAGCACCTCGTAGGACGAGAGCGGCAGGCCGTGCAGCTCGGTGAGCTCGGCGTCGAGCTCACGCTCGAGCGCCGCGTGCACGCGCAGGAACCCCCGCCACGAGGCCAGCTCGGCCTCGCTCAGCAGCGCCAACCCTCCAGCCGATTGGTTGCGCATCGTGACTCCCCGCGGTGGTAGTTGCGCCAACAATGATATCAGCGCTCGGGAACGACCTCGGCGAGCCAGCCGGTGAGCTCGTCCACGTACTCGGGGTCGATGCCGTGGCCCATGATCGTCTCACGGTAGCGAACCGCCATCCCGGCATCCTCGAGCAGCGTGCGGGCCCGCCGCCCCCACTCGACCGGGATCACCTGGTCGAGTGTCCCGTGCCCGATGGCGACCGGCATCCCTGCACGGCCGGCCAGGTCGAGCTCGAAGCCCGGCGCGCTGGGGACAAACCCCGACAGGGCGATGACTCCCCCCGGCCGCGGCCGGCCCGCGCCGAGCCCGAGGGCATGCGCCATGACGCATCCCTGCGAAAACCCGGCCAGCACGACCCGATCGGGCTCCACGCCGTTGGCGGCCGCTGCGGCATCGACCCAGCCGCCTGCCGCGGCGAGGGTGGGCAGGAACGTGTCCGGGTCGGGCCAGCCCAGCTCGCGGGTGACGTACCAGTGGTTCCCCCCGGGCGGGAGCCGCAGTGGCGCACGCGGGAGGACCGCCACAAGCCGACGGCCGGGATCGAGAGCGTCGGCAAGCGGCAGCGAGGTCCTGCTCGCTGGTGCCGCGCCCATGCAGCAGAACCAGCATGCCGGCCGGCTCGCCCACCGCAGGACGGGTGACCGACACGATCTCGAGCGCCATCAGTCCTCGCCGTCCCAGTAGTCGAGCGGCTCGATCCGCCCAACCAGCCCGACACCCCACAGCGCCACCTTGCCCGAGCGCGGGTAGTAGCAGATGTCGTTGGGCTGACGCGTGCCGTACGCCAGCAGGGCCAGCCCTCCCGGGCCGGCGCAAAAGGTGTGGGCCACGCCTGTCCCTGCCGACCGCGAGACGATCGTGCCGGCGCGGACGGGATGCTCCTCCTCGCCCAGCACGAGCATGCCCTCGCCCTCGAGCACGACGAAGAGCTCCTCCTCGGCCGAGTGACAGTGCGGCGGGCCGGCCAGCTTGCCGTCGTCCACCTGGATGTGCTTGAGCCCGGTCGTCGCCGAACCGGCCGCGGTGCCCAGGTCGCGCCGCTCGCGGGCCACGGTCGCGCCGTCGCGGCGGTCGCCGGCCACCGCACCGAGGTGCACGATCGATGCCGGCCGCGCGGACGGCGCGGGCAGCTCCGGCGCCGAGGCCAGCGCCTCGGCCTCCCACGGAGCGGGCGGGCCGCCCGAGCGCACCCAACTCGGCCCGAACCAGCTCAGCCCGGCCCGCGGCAGCCGTGCACCGCCTGACCGCGCCCGCTGGCCGAAGGCGAGCACGTCGAGCCCGTCCTCACCGGCATGGAGCGTGTGCGCTTCGGCCAGCATGCGGTGGACCAGGCAGTCGCCGGGGCCGACCGCGTGCGTCGTGGGGCCGTCGCCGGCGTCCTGCCATGACAGACCCGAGCCGGCCAGCACCCAGAAGATCTCCTCCTCGCCGTGCTCGATGTGGGCGGGAGTCGACCAGGCTCCCGGCGCGACCTTGATCCGCTGCAGCCCCACGGTGTCAGTTCCGGCCGCGGACCCGAGGTCGAACCACTCGGCGTCGAGATGACCGGCCTCGCGCCGCCTCCCCTCGACGGCGTCCCAGTGGGCGATCCCGCTCACGCGCTAGTTCTACCTGATCTGAACGAGTAGGGTTTGATGGTGGCGGTGGCCCCGGATGCGATCGTGGAATGCCGCGGCAACGGCCGCGAGCGCGGCCACGCCCACGGCGAGGCGCTGCGCGAACGGATCGCCGCGCTGCTCGAACGCTGGGACGCCGACGTCGCCGCCCGCTTCGACCGCGGGCCGGCCGCTCTGGTTGCCGAACTGGTGGGCGCGACGGGATTCGTCGCCGCGATCGAGCGCCACACACCGGAGTTGCTCGAGGAGGTGCGCGGCATCGCCGAGGCGGCCGGGTTCGCGTTCGAGCGGGTGCTCGCGCTGAACCTGATGGACGAGGAGTGGTGGCTGACGGCCCCGGCCGAGCCGCGCGAGGCCTGCAGCGTCCTCGCGGTGGCGGGGGGTGACGGTCACGCGCCGGTGGTGGCCCAGAACATGGACCTGCCGGAGGTCATGGACGGCGCCCAGACGATCCTGCGCTGGGACGATGGCAGGGGCGGAGCCGGCGTCGCGCTCACCGCCGCCGGCATGATCGGGCTGACCGGCGTGAACGCCGCCGGCCTGGGCGTGTGCGTCAACACGCTGACGATGCTGAACCACTCGCGGGCGGGCCTGCCCGTCGCCTTCGTCATGCGCGGAGTGCTGGAGCGGACGAGCGTGAACGCCGCGGCCGCCTTCCTCGAGGATGTCCCGCATGCGTCGGGGCAGCACTATGCCCTGGCCGACACGGGCACCGTTGCCGGCTACGAGTGCTCCGCGGCCGGTGCGGTGCGCTCCGACGACGGCTCGGGCAGCCTCCGCCACACCAACCATCCTCTCCGCAGCGGCGACCTCGATCCGGAGCGTGCGCCGGAGGGCGCGGCGGATTCGCACACCCGGCTCGCGGCGCTCGAAGCGGCCGCGCCGCACGTGCGGTCGGGAGCCGATAGCGAGCGCGTGCTGGCAGACCGCGATACGCCCCTTTGCGTCATCCCCGAGCCCGGCCGGCCCTGGATCACGTTCGGGTCGATCTGGGCTGAGCTCGGCGTGCCCACACGGGTACGGATCGCACCGGGCCCGCCCGACCGCACCGCCTGGGTGGAGGCCGCCCCGGCAGCCTAGGGGTCCGCCCCGTCGCCCCAGACGGACTCGAGCGCGGCCCGCAGGAGCCGCGAGACGTGCATCTGCGAGATCCCGAGCCGCTCGGCGATCTCGGCCTGTGACAGCTCGAGCCCAAACCGCAGGGCAACGACGACCTGCGAGCGATGATCGAGCGCGCGCAGCCGCAGGCCAAGGTCGAGGCGGCGCTCGACCTGCTCGATCGCGTCCTCGTAGCCGCCGTGTGCCTCCAGCAGGTCGCGGTCGCCGCCCGTGGGCGGCGCGAGCGCCCGGCGGGCACGCAGCCCGGTCACGACCTGCTCCTCGTCCAGATCGGCACGCGCGGCGATCTCGGCGACGGTCGGGGCGACGCCGGTCTCGGCGGTCGCCTTCTCGGCGGCGGCCTCGACCGCACCCGCCAGATCGCGGCCGGTTCGCGACACGTGGACCGCCGCGGCCTGGCGGCCCAGGGCGAGCATCTCACCCAGGACGTACCGCGTGGCGTACGCCTCGAAGGCGGCGCCGCGGGCGGGGTCGAACCCGTCGGCCGCGTCCAGCACGCCGATCATCCCCGCCTGCTCGAGATCCTCACGCGGCACCCTGCGGCTGGCCAGCCGCGCCGCCAACCGACCGACGAGCGGGGCCATGCATTCGACCAATTCCGCCTTGGCAGCCTCGTCGCCGGAAGCGGCAAGAACAGCCAACCGGCCGGCCCGGTCAGCCGGCACGCATCACGAGCCCCTCGCCGTCCACCTCCACGGCGCCCACCAGCCGCTGCACCAACTCCTCGCATTCCCGGAGCCCGCCCGGCGCGAGCGGCCGCACGGCCACCGTGAGGCGCCCCTGGTCGGGAGTCAGCTCGATCAGGAGCGGCCGGCCCGCGCGGCGGATGGCCAGTTCGAGCGCCATGGCCAGCTCGTCGAGGCGGGCGACATCGAGGCCGGCGCGGGCTCCGAGCGCAAGCAGCACCGGCTCGGCCACCGCGGCCGCCGGCGCCGAGCCCAGCACCCGGAGGCTGACTGTTCCCTCGATCGCCGCCACCACGTCAGGGTAGCTGCCCCGGCGGGAGGCCGGCCAAACGCCGCAAGGGCCTCTGCGCCGAAGGGGTCTGACCCCGGTTGGCCGCACCACCACCGCCAAGTCGGATGAATAACCGGTGCCAGGCACCGGTTATTCACGGCAGCGGGCCGTTGCGCGAATGGTCGATTGACACCGATTGCCCGGCCGATCTACCCTGGCGTATGCCACCGGCCGGCAACGGGACATGACCGGCCCCGAGATCGCCCTCGCGGGGGTCGCGGGCGCGGATCTGATCGATCAGGCACCGGCGGCGATCGTGGTCACCGACCGCGATGGGGCGATCGTGTCCTGGAACCGCCAGGCCGAGCGACTCTTCGGATACGCGGCCGGCGAGGTGATCGGGCGCACGGCCGAGGACCTGACCGCCGGCGCGGACCTGCCGCCGGCCGTTCTCGAGCTGCGAAGCCGCCTCCGGGCCGGCGGCATCTGGCACGGAGAGGTGCCGGCGGTGCGCAAGGACGGGTCGCGCATCCGCATCCACGTGGTGGGCGCCCCGATCAGCGACGCCGACGGCCGCCGCTCCGGCGCCGTCTCGATATCACTCGAGTACCCCGGCGACGACCACGCGCAGGCCGCCCAGATGCGGCTGGAGCTACTGCTGCAGGCGAGTGAGATGCTGGCCCGGTCGCTCGATCCCGAAGCCGGGCTCGTGGGCGTGGCACGGCTGGCCGCGTCGTGGCTCGCCGACGTGTGCGTAATCGACCTGCTCGACGAGGAGGGCGGGATGCGCCGTGTGGCGGTGGCCGATGCCGACCGGTCGCGCGCGCCGGTGACCGAGCGATTGCGCGCATTCCCACCCGACCCCGACGGGATGCACATGTCGGTCGCGCTGCGCGAGGGCCGCACCGAGATCCTGACCGAGCTGTCCGACGAGATCCTGGGCGACCGCCTCCGGGGCAGCGCGCACATCGAGGTCGTGCGCGAGATCGACGCCCGGTCGGCGCTGATCCTGCCTCTCGCGGCCCGGGGCCGGACGCTGGGAGCCGTGTTGCTCCTCGCCTGTGGCGACCGGCCGCCGTTCAGCCCCGACGACGTCGCCGTCGCCGAGGAGCTCGCCCGGCGCACCGCCGTGGCCGTCGACAACAGCGTGCTCCTGCGCGAGGCGCGGGAGCGGGCCGATGCGGCCCAGCGCCTTCAGCGCCTGTCGGATGCCGCGCTCGCGCACGTCGACCTCGACGACCTGCTCGACGAGATCTTGGCGCTCCTCCGCCACGAGCTCGGATCCGACGCCGCCGCGGTTCTCCTGATGGAGCCGGAAGGCCGGCGCCTGACGGTGCGCGCCACAAGCGGGCTCGAGGGTGGTACCGGCCGGGGGATGCGGATCCCCGCCGACGACCGCTCGGCCGCCGGGGCGGTGAGCGCCGGCGCGCCGGTGGTCATCCACGACCCCACCGACGAGGATGCCGGGCCGCTGCTCAGTGGCCGCGGCGTGCGCACGCTGATGGCGACACCGCTGCGAGTGGGTCGACGCATCGTCGGCGTGCTCCAGACCGACTGGCTCGCACCGCGGGCGCTGGGGCAGGACGAGATCGACCTGGTCGGACTGGCCGCCGGGCGGATCGCGCTGGCCGTCGACCGCGCCCAGGCCTACGAGGCCGAGCACGACGCCCGGCTGCGGCTGGAGCTGCTCGCGCGGACGTCTGACGTCCTCGGCGAGTCGCTGGACTTTCGCTCGGCACTGGGCGACCTCGCCCGCCTGATCGTGCCCCACCTCGCCGACTGGTGCGCGATCGACCTGGTCGAGGCGAACGGCTTCCACAAGATCTCGGTTGCCCACACCGACCCGGCGAAGGTGGAGCTGGCGCGCGAGCTGGTCCGGCGCTACCCGCCTGACCCCGACGACGCGGCCGGCGCCGGCGCGACCACCGTGCTCACCGCCGCGGTCTCCGAGCTCGCTCCGGGCGCTCCGGCCGCCTTCCTCGAGCGGACCGCCGACGACGATGAGCACCGTGCGATCCTGCGCGGGCTCGGCATGCGGTCGGTGATCGTCGTGCCCCTCACGGCTCGTGGCCGCACGCACGGCACGCTGACGCTGGTCACGGCCGAGTCAGGGCGCATCTACGGCGACGACGACCTCGCATTCGCTACCGAGCTCGCCCGGCGGGCCGCGACGGCGATCGACACGGCCCGGCTCTACCAGGACCGCGACCAGGTCGCCCGCACGCTCCAGCGCAGCCTGCTGCCGCCCGACCTCCCCGACGTCCCGGGGATCGAACTGGCCGCGGTGTACCACCCCGCCGGCGGCGGCGGCGATGTGGGTGGCGACTTCTACGATGCGTTCGAGACGGGTGAGAGCGGGCTCTACCTGGCCATCGGCGACGTGTGCGGGAAGGGCGCGCCGGCTGCCGCCCTGACCGGCATCGCCCGCCACACTGTGCGGGCCGCGGCCGTCCGTGAGCGCTCACCGAAGGCGATTCTGCGCACCCTGAACCAGGCCCTCCTGAGGCAGATGATCGAGCGCAGGTTCTGCACCGTGGCAGTCGGCCGGCTCGAGACGACCGCCGGCGGCGCCCGCCTGACCGTCTGCTGCGGCGGCCATCCGCCGCCGCTTTTGATCCGGCGCGACGGAACGGTTGAGGAGGCGGGGACTCCCGGCACGCTGCTCGGGATCTACGAGCACGTGCAGCTCTCCGATCATGCGGTCGAGCTGACCCCGGGTGACGCCGTGGCCTTCTACACCGACGGCGTCACCGAGGAACGGCGGCAGGGGCACATGTTCGGGGAGGAGCGGCTGGCCCGGCTGCTGCGCTCGTCGGCGGGCCTGAGCGCCGCCGGGATCGCCGACCGCATCGAGCGGGCCGTGCTCGAGTTCACGCCCGGACCCCCTGCGGATGACGTTGCCGTGATTGTTCTGCGGCTAACGGGGAATGCATAGCGAAGCGATGCGACGGGTATCCTCATCCACAATGGCTCCGAACTCGCATGGGTTCGAGTTGGAGCTTGCCGCGGAGGCCGACAATGTCCCCTTGGTGAGGCACGCGCTGCGGGGGCTTCTGGAGGCATCGGGCATCTCCGATGAACGTACCGCCGACATCGCCCTCGCGGTGACCGAGGCATGCGCGAACGCTGTTTTGCACGCCTATCACGACGACATCGGGACGTTCGAGGTGGCGGCCGAGCTCGCCCCCGGTGGGCGGCTCTTCGTCATCGTCCGCGACTATGGCTCCGGGATGGCGCCGCGGGTGGACAGCCCCGGGCTCGGCGTCGGCCTGCCCGTGATCGCAGCGATCGCGGAGGCACTCGAAATCGATTCGCCCGACGGCTCGGGCACACTTGTGAGGATGATCTTCGACCTGGGTGCGGATGCTTCGTAGGTGACCGGTCCGGGTCCACTATCCTGATGGGTGTGAACACGATCGTGGTCGAGCGGACGGAGCCGGGGGTCGAGGTGGTGGTCGTCACCGGTGAGCACGATCTGTCCACTGCACCCGAGCTCGAGCGGCAGCTGAAGGGCGCCTTGGACTCGGGCGCCGCGGTGGCTGTCGACCTCATGGAGACGACATTCATCGACTCGAGCGTCCTGCGCGTGCTGATCTGTGCCCGGGAACAGGCGGACGAGCGCGGCATCGGCTTTCGGGTCGCGCTCGGCGACACCACCGGGCATGGCGTGCGCCGGCTGCTGGAACTGACCGACACGGAGCGGCGCCTGGCGACCGCTCCCACCCGCGCGGCCGCGATCGCCGGTGCGACCACCGGCCCGCGCGGGTAGGCGCGAGGCTCAGGCGACCGCCACGTCCATCTCGCGCTCGAGCGTGCGCAGCGACGCTCGCAGGAGCCGCGAGACGTGCATCTGGCTGATGCCGGTGCGCTCGGCGATCTCGGACTGGGTGAGGTCGTGATAGACGCGCAGCCCGACGATCCGCCGCTCGCGGGCGGGCAGGGTGTGGATGGCGCGCTCGAGCAGGTCACGATCCTCGACGCGCGCGAAGCCGACCTCCTCGGAGATGAGCGGCCGCGCGGTGGGCCGTGAGTCGGTTGCGCCCGCCTCGGTCGCGCCGCCATCGACGAGCGGCTCGGCCGTGTGGGCACGACCCGCAGCGACGGCCTCGGCGACGCGCTGCTCCGTCTCGCCGATCGCCTCGGCCAGCTCCTGGAGCGACGGCGAGCGGCCCAGCCGGTGACTGAGGCGGTCGCGCACCGACGTCACCCGCCGGCTCAGCTCCTGCAGCGAGCGGGGAACGCGAACCGCCCAGCCGCGATCGCGGAAGAGGTGCATGATCTCGCCCTCGATCGTCCGCGCCGCAAAGGCGCCCAGCGGCACGCCGCGGGCGGGGTCGTAGCGGTCGACCGCGTTGATCAACCCCACGTATCCCGTCTGCTCGATGTCCTCGTACGCCAGCCCCCGGCCGTTGTAGCGGCGCGCGATCCTGCGCACGAGCCCGCTGTGACGCAGCACCAACTGCTCACGGCAGTCGGCGTCGTGACCCTCCCGATACCCCGCAATCAGCTCGAAATCCGACCGGTGCGTCTGTGAATGCGGCACGTGTCACTCCCTCCCAGGATGACCTTTGTCTGGAAAGGACATGTGCGCTCCGGCCCGCGGCTCAAACATCGACGCCTCCCGGTGGTACAGAACCGTGCCGCCGGGGTAAGGTGTCCTGCGATGGAAGACGGCGGCCACGGTTCCCCGAAGACAACGTCGGCCCGTTTCACCCGAGACACGATCGAGGAGACGGCGACCGTGGTGCGGGTGGACGGCGAGCTCGACATCAATTCGGCCGACGCGCTGCGAGATGCGCTCGACGCCGCCGAGGGTGAGCGCTGCTCGGTGCTGCGGGTCGACGCCGGCTCGGTGACCTTCCTCGACTCGACGGCGCTCGGCGTGATCCTCGCCTCGGCGCAGCGCATGGCTGAGCGCGGCGGCCGGCTGGAGCTGGTGTGCGGCTCGCCCTCGATCCGGCGCATCCTGGACATGACGATGATCAGCCGCACCGTGCACCTGCTGCCCTGAGGTTTGCCCGCCCCGCCTCCGGGGTAGGCAATATTCGTGCTGTCGAACGTCGTTGGACTCATCCTCTGTGTCGTTCTCCTGGTGATCTGGCTCGGAATCAGGCGGGAGGACCGGATGGCCAGGCAGCGGGCCTGCCGGCATGACTGGGAGCTCGAGTCGCTGTACGGCGAGGGCGAGTTGTGGAACCGGCGATGCAGGCTGTGCGGCAAGCAGGAGCCGGTGCGCAAGCCCGAGCTCAGCCCTCGGCGAGTTCCGCCCCCGCGGCGCTGAGTTCGCGCTGTAGGCGCGGACCGCCGGGAGCGGCTCCGGCCGCCCGCTCGCAACCGGGTCAGGCCGCGATGGCGGCCGAGCGCGCGCGGACAGCCTCGACGAGGCTGCTCGACCACCTCGGCCAACTCCTCGCGCAGGTTGTCGTCGGTCAGCCGGCCGTCGGCGTCGAGCTTCTGGTGTGCGTGTCCGATGGCAACCTCGCCCTCGACGACCCGGGCGCCGATCGCACCCAGCACCTTGCGCAGCTCGGCCTGGGCCCACACCGCCCCGAACGCTCCCGTGCTCGCGCCGACCACGGCGACGGGCGTATTGCGCAGCACGCTGGTCGCGAGCGGCCGCGACGCCCAGTCGAGTGCGTTCTTGAGCTGGCCGGGGATCGACGAGTTGTACTCGGGTGTCGAGAACAGCACGGCGTCGGCGCCGGCGAGCGCCGCGCGGAACGCGGCGACCGCCGGCGGCACCGGCTCGGCGTCGGTGTCCTCGTCGTACGGGGGGATATCCCGCAGTCCGTCCCACAACTCGAGCTCCACCCCCGTGGGCATGAGTTCACGAGCACCGCGCAGGATCGCCGTGTTGTGGGAGTCAGCCCTGAGGCTGCCGGAGACGCCGAGCACCTTCATCGCGACCGCTACTCCTTCACCAGGTACAGCTCGGCCTCGAGGCTGACCTCGTTGGCGAGCGCCGACTTGCCGCTCGGCAGCGGGTTGTTCCAGGTGATGCCGAACTCCGTGCGGTCGATCGTGCCGGCGAGGCTGACGCCGATGCGCTCGCGCCCGTACGGGTCGGTGATCTGCTCGGTCACGTCACCGTCGAGGGTGATCGAACGGGTGATGCCCTTGATCGTCAGGTCGCCCGTGACCGTGACATGCTCGCCCTCGGCGCGCACGTCGGTGGAGCGGAAGCGAAGCTCGGGCGCGCGCTCCGCGTCGAAGAAGTCGGGCGAGAGCAGGTGCGCAACCAGGTTCGGCTCCTGCACCTTGACGGCCTCGGCCCGAGACGATCCGGTCAGGCTCGCGCCGCCGTCGTTGGAGACCGACAGGGTGGCCTCGACGGGCGAGAAGCTGCCCCGGAACGTGCCGACCATGTACTTGACCGCGAACCCGACCTGGGAATGGACGGGATCGACGTTCCACGTGCCCACGGGCAGTGTCTGCGTTGCGGTCGATTCGAGTGCGCTCATGAGAATTTGACCCTCCTACTCGGGAAAACTTGATTACGCAAGTAACTCTACCAGCTCATACGTGAGCAGTCAAGTATTGCGCGATCAAATACCGCGGTGCCCACCCCGAGCCTTGAACGGAACCCCGAGACTCCGCATCTAGACTCGGCGAGTGACCGAAGCCAGGCTCACCGGCCTCACAGACGTCGAGGCCCGCCGGCGCCTGGAGGCGTCACCACCGCGCGCGCCGGCCAGCCACCAGCCGCTCCTACTCGAGCATCGTGCGCTCGAACACGCTCACGCTGTTCAACCTGATCCTGGGCTCGTTCTGGGTCGTGATCCTCGCCGCCGGCCGCCCCGCCGACGGCCTCTTCGGCATCGTTCTGGTGGCCAACACCGGCATCGGCATCATGCAGGACGTGCGGGCCAAGCGAGCGCTCGACCGGCTCGCGCTGCTCGTGGCTCCGCACGCACGGGCCGTCCGTGACGGCCGGGAGGGCACGATCGCGGCCGACGAGGTGGTCGACGGTGACGTCGTCGGCCTGCGGCCGGGCGACCAGGTCGTGGCGGACGGCGCCGTGGTCGAGAGCTCGTCGCTGATGCTCGACGAGTCCCAGCTGAGCGGCGAGTCACGCGCCGTCGCGAAGGAGGTCGGCGACGAGCTCCTGTCGGGGTCGTTCTGCGTCGAGGGCAGCGGTCGCTACCTGGTGAACCGCACCGGCGAGGAGAGCTACGCCTCGCGGGTCGTCGGCGAGGCGCGCGAGTTCAACTACCGGCGCTCACCGCTCGAGCAGCAGATCAACCGGCTCCTGCTCGTGACGACGGCGGTCATGCTGCCCCTGGGAGCGGCATTCGTGTGGGTGCTGATCGCACACCACCTGCGTTTCCGCTCAGCGGCCGCGACGGCGACCGCCGGCATCGTCACCCTGGTGCCGGAGGGACTGGTGCTGCTGATGAGCCTCACGTTCGCGGTGGCCGCGGTCCGGCTGTCGGGCCGCGGCATGCTGGTGCAGTCGTTCAACGCGGTCGAGTCGCTCGCCAACGTCGACACGGTGTGCCTGGACAAGACGGGCACGCTCACCGACGGCACCCTCGCCCTGCACGGCGTCACGCCTCTCGCGGCGATCGAGCCGGGCGCGGCCGAGCGCCTGGTGGCCGACTACGCCGCCAGTGCGACGTCGCGCAACGACACCGTCGACGCGATCTCGGCCGCCCTGCCCGGGCACCGCCCGGCCGGTGCGATCGGAGGTGCCGTTCTCGTCGCGGTGGAAATGGAGCGCGTGCCTCCTCGAGGGGGAGACGGCGACACTCGTGCTGGGCGCGCCCGACGTGCTGATGGGCGCCGACGCGCCCGCCGTCGCGGTCGAGCAGGAGCGCGCGGGCAGGCGCACGCTGCTCTTCGGCCGCACGTCCGCCGACCTCATGGCGCCCGCAGACGGCGCACCGCCGCCGGCGATCGAGCCGGTCGCGGTCATCGCGCTCGAGGAGCACGTTCGGCCGGAGGCCGCCGAGACGATCGCGTTTCTACACAGCCAGGGCGTGTCGGTGAAGGTCATGTCCGGCGACTCCCCGACGACCGTCGCGGCCGTCGCCGAGCGGGCGGGAATCCAGGTCGAGGGGCCGCCGATCGACGGCAAGAACCTGCCGGAGCCCGGCGCCGAGCTGACCCGGGCGGCCACCGAATCGACGGTGTTCGCGCGCCTCGCGCCGCAGCAGAAGCGGATGCTGATCGAGTCCCTCACCGCGTCAGGCCGCTACGTGGCGATGATCGGCGACGGAGTCAACGACGTGCCCGCGATGAAGGGCTCGCGGCTTGCGATCGCGCTCGGAAGCGGCGCGCAGATGGCAAAGAGCGTGGCCGACAGCGTGCTCGTGACGGACAGCTTCGCCGCCGTCCCCGCGGCAATCGCCGAGGGCCGCCAGATCATCCAGAACGTCCAGCGGGTCGCCCGCCTGTTCGTGACCAAGACGGTGTTCGCCGCCTGCGTGATCCTCGCCTTCGGGCTCACGACGGCGGGTTTCCCGCTGCTGCCGCGGCACCTGACCTTGGCGGCGACGGTCACGGTGGGCATCCCCGGGTTCGTGATCGCGCTGATTCCGTCGGAGGAGCGGCCGGAGCCGGGGTCGTTCCTGCGCCGGGTGGCGAGGTTCGCGATCCCCGCAGGCTCGGTGACCGCGGCGGCCGTGCTGGCCGCCTACCTGCTGGAACGGGCGGTGCGGGTGCGGTCGATCACCGACGCGCGCACCGCGGCCGTCACGGTGTTCGTCGCCCTCGGCCTCTACCTGCTGTTCGTGCTCGACGCGGAGCGCGTGTCCGCCAGCCGGGCGTACGCGGTGGGCATCGCGTCATTGGTGGGCGCACTCGCCGCGGCCTATCTGGGCACGCTGAGCGCGGAGCCGGCGCGCGACTTCTTCGCGCTGGCCAAGCCCGATCTGCTCGACGCCGTCATCATCGTCCTGGCGACGGTGGCCGGCATCCGGCTGATGGCCTGGGCCGGGCTCTCGCCGTACCCTCACCCGCCGCAGGAAAAGCGCGGCCGAGCCGCCGTCGCAGAAAGCTGCACGTCGACGTGATGCCTGCGACCACGGCGATCGACCAGGTCGACGCCGCCGGGACCGCTCGAGACCACCCGGCCGCCCTCGTCCAGCGTCTGGCGCAGGAACTGCTCCTCGTAGTCGCGCCGCCACCGGTCGGGATCCCCGCAGCACCCCACCAGCCGCACCGATCTGCGGCCGTCGGCACCGCGCATGAACTTGACTCCGGGCATTTCCAGAGATTGTACGACCGCCGTCGAGAGGCGGCTCGCCCCGGGCTGACAGGACCTGGAGAATTGGCCGAAAAATCCCTGCATTTTCGAGGGATGGGCATGTCCCTCGCATGTGTGAGAGAGGATCCTCCAATGCGGGGAGACCGCCGCGGCGGCCCAGGCGGCGAGGATACAACCAGTGGAGGCCAAATCGACACGTCTACGCCGTAGACCGCGCAGCCATCGACTGTTGGCCGCGCTGCCCGCTGCGGCCGCGGTGCTCGCCGTGGTGCATGTCGCCCGCATCGCACTCGGCCCGGCGGGCTCGTGGGAGCGGTCGGCGGCCGACGCGAGGCTGTACGCGGCGGCGATCATCCTGTGCGGCCTGGCCGCATTCGGCCGGGCCGCCGTCGACCGCTCGGATCGGGCGGCATGGACCGCGCTCGGCATCGGTCTGTCCGGGTACGGCACGGTGTCGGTCGTCGCGGCACCGCACCTGCAGCACGGGATGGCGTCGTTCACCCCGTCGGCCGCGATCCTCTGGCTCACGCTTCTATCCGTTCCTGATCGCGAGCGTCGTGTTGCTCGCGCGCAGCCGGGCGGCCCGGTTCGATGCGGGCCTGGTCGTCGACGGACTGATCGGCGGCGTCACGGTGGCGGCCGTCGCGGCCGAGATCGGGCTCGAGCCACTGCTGCACCACACCCACATGCGCCTCGCAGGCGTCGCCGTCGACGGGGTCTGGCTGGCGTCCGACCTGGCCGTGCTGGGGATCATGGCCGGGTGCGCCGCGCTTGCGGCCTCGCGCGGACAGCGCGAGCGCTGGCTCCTGTTTGCGGGCGCGGCGGTGCTGGCGGCGGCCGACGCGCTCTCGCTCTATCACTCCACCGCAACGATCGCCGGCCTGCCGGGCGGATGGCGCCAGACGCTCGTCCCGGTGGCGGCGGTGCTGATGGCGACCGCGGCCATCATCCCCACCGGCCGGGCGCGCCCGACCCCCGCCCGCCCCGTCGTCGGCTTCACCGCCGTGTTCGCGCTGATCGCGGTGACGCTGCAGGCCCTCGACCTGATCCACGCGACCAATCCGGTCGCGATGGCGCTATCGGTTCTGGTGCTGCTCGGAGTGGCGATGCGCGTCTCGCTCAGCTTCCGCAGCCTGCGCGAGAGCGAGCAGCTGCGCGTGGCCCTGCTGGATGCCGAGGAGCAGCGGCGCATGGTGCTGAACCAGATGCTGAGCGCCGAGGCCGACGAGCGCGCCCGGATCGCCGAGGAGCTGCACGACGACACCGTCCAGGTGCTGACCGCCACCCTGGTGTCACTCGACCGCCAGCGCCTGTCCGGCGACCGCGGCGCCTACGAGGCGGCCGCCGAGGCGGGCCAGCGTGCGCGCGACACTCTGGCGCTTGCGCTCGAGCGCACCCGCCGGCTCATGTTCGAGCTGCGCCCGCCGCTGCTCGAGGCGCACGGCCTGGCGCCTGCCGTGCGCGACCTGGTCGAGCACGCCAATCACGAGCTCGGGCTCGAGGTCGCGGTGAACGTGGAGGTGCCTCGCTACGCCGAGGCGTTCGAGACGCTGGTCTACCGGATCGTGCGCGAGGCCGTGGCAAACGTGCGCCGGCACGCGCGCGCCCGCCGGCTCGAGGTGACGCTGATCCAGATCGACGGCGAACTGCGCGGCACGATCGCCGACGACGGGCTCGGGTTCGACGTCCACCGCGCGCTCGATCGCCACCGCACCCGCATGCACCTGGGCCTCGACGCCACCATCGAGCGGGTCCGGCTCGCGGGCGGCGCGATCGACATCGACTCGAGCCCCGGCGAGGGCACCCGGCTCGAGTTCCGCCTGCCGAGCGCGGGCTCCGAGGCACAGATCGAAACGCCCGACGTGGTCGCCGTCGCGGGTCCCCGGCCTGACACCGAGCCGCGGCCAAAGGCCGCGAGGCCAACCAACCGGGGCCAGTCCCCGGTTGCGGCCGGTGTGGGAGTTGGGACGCTTTTGTTGCAGGTGGGCTTGGCACCGGGTATTCACCGAGCCGCGGCCGACAGGCGGCGAGCCACCCAACCACCGGCGCCGAAGCCGCGGGCGATCTCCCGCTCGGCCAAGCGGGGAGGGGTATCCCGGTGGCCGAGCGGGGGCACCGCCCACCTACACGACCAGCAACACTCGGGGGCCCTGCGGCCGGCACGCTCTACAGTGGCCGGCTCGCGGGCGCCCCGGGCTTTCTCCGAGGAGGTCGCGCGGGCTGTGCTGTTATTGAACACCGCCCGCCTAAGAACAGTCTGAGCGGAAGTTAAGGGTTTGTCGAGACCTGCTGGTCTAGACGTCGACGAGATCCTCGCTCGGCACCGGCAAGGCGGGCACGGTGAGGACGAACCGCTGCCGCCGTCCGGCGGCCGCTCGACCGTCACCTGGCCGCCGTGGGCCTCGGCCACCTGGCGGACGATCGCAAGGCCAAGCCCGGAGCCACGCATGCTGCGTGCCTCGGCCGAGCGGTAGAAGCGGTCGAAGATGAACGGCAGGTCATCGTCCGCGATCCCCGGACCGTGATCGCGCACGGCCACGGTGCCGTCGCTGACCTCCACCTCGACGAGCTCACCCGGAGGACTCCACTTCGCCGCGTTGTCGAGTAGGTTCGTCACGGCGCGGTCGAGCCGGCCCGGGACGCCGTGGACGAGCGTCGGCGTGGACACGAGCCCGAAGCGGACGGTGGGGGTGTTGCGCTCGGCGCGCTCGACCGCCTCGGCCACCAGCACGTCGAGGCGGACATCGTCCTCCTCGGCCGTCGACGGGCCGTCGCGCGCGAGTTCGACGATGTCGGCCACAAGCGCCGCCATCTCCTCGAATTGCCGCAGGACATCGTGCTCGAGCTTGCGCCGGCTCTCCTCCGGCAGCCCGCCGGGCCGCATGAGCACCTCGAAGTTGGTGCGCAGGCTCGTGAGCGGCGTCCGCAGCTCGTGCGACGCGTCGGCGACCAGCTGGCGCTGAGCCGCGACCGACTGCTCGAGCGCTGCCAGCATCGTGTTGAAACTGACCGCGAGCCGGCTCAGCTCGTCGGTTCCGGTCGCATCGATCCGGCCGCTCAGATCGTGCGTCTCGGCGACATGCTCGGCCGCATCGGTCAGCCGCCGCACCGGCCGCAGCGCCGAGCGGGCGACGAGAGCTCCCAGGAACGCGGCCAGCGCAACGCCCCCGATCGCGACGAGCAGGAACCAGGTGCGCAGCTGGGCCAGCACGGTGTCGGCATCGCTCAGGCGACGGGCGATCTGAAGCGCGTAGCCCGGCGCCACGGTGATTGTCGCGACCCGCAGGTGCACGCCCTGCACGGTCATGTCGCCGATCACGAGCGGAGACCGGCCGCGTGCAGCCGCGAGCGCGGTCTGGGTGATGGGGAGGTCAGCCACGGTAATACGCCGGCCGGTAGAAGATCGAGCCACTCGCGGTCACCACCTGCCAGAAGTATGTGTCCGAGCCGGAGAACGCCGGTGGCAGCCGGGTGCCCTTCGGGGGCCGGCTGGGCAAGCCTGTGAGGGCGGCGGCGAGGCGCGGCTCCTCGAGCCGCAGGCTCGAGTCGACCTGACCGTACATCTGCCGGCCCACGACCACATAGGCGATGGCGCACGCCGTCGCCACCGCCAGTGCGACGGCCGTAGCGACAGACAGCGTCAGTCGCAGGCGGAAGCTCATGACTCCCGCAGCACGTAGCCGATGCCGCGCTTCGTGTGGATCAGCCGCGGCTCGCCGTCGGCCTCGGTCTTGCGGCGCAGGTAGCCGATGTAGACGTCGAGCGAGTTCGACGCGTAGCCGAAGTCGTAGCCCCAGACCCGCTCGAAGATGGTCGCGCGCGTCAGCACCTGGCGGGGGTGGCGCATCAGCAGCTCGAGCAGCAGGTACTCGGTGCGGGTCGTCTCGATCACGCGGTCGCCGCGGCGCGCCTCGTAGGTGCTCGGGTCGAGCGTGAGGTCGGCGAACCGCAGCACACCCTCGTCCTCGGGCGTCGTGCGGCGCAGCAGGGCCCGCAGCCGGGCCAGCAGCTCCTCGAGCGCGAAGGGCTTGACCAGGTAGTCGTCGGCGCCGGCGTCGAGCCCGGCCACCCGGTCGGTCGACCTGGTCGCGCGCGGTCAGCATCAGCACCGGCGTGCGGTCGCCGTTCGCGCGCATCCGCCGGCACACCTCCAGGCCGCTCATCTGGGGCATGCTCACGTCGAGGATGACGGCGTCGGGCCGGGCGCGGGCGACCCGCTCGAGGGCGGCCCGGCCGTCGCCGGCCGAGGCGACCGCATACCCCTCCTGGACCAGGGCCCGGTCAAGGGCGTCGACCACCGCCGGCTCGTCGTCAACGATCAGGACTTCCACAGTCAAAGTATCGGTCGTCATCTTAAGATGCGGCTAAACCCCCTGCAAGCGCCGCAATCGCGCGTACCCTGCGGATGCGGGCGTGGCTGCACTCGTGATCGCCGTGGGAGCGGGCGTCGCCATCGCGGTGGGCATCAGCGGACACGGCTCCAAGACCGCGGCGCCCCCGCCGTCGACGGCCGCGCACACGACGACGCCCACGACGACCGCGACCACCCCGTCGACGACGGCGCCGACCACCACCACCACCGCGCCGCCACCCCCACCGCCGCGGCTACGCCGACCGCGGATCGTGTGGAAGCCGATCCCGTTCCCCGCCGCCCGGCTGGCCGAGACGGCCGCCTACTCGGAGCGCCACTACGGCCTCGACACCTGGCGGCTGCGCCACCCGCACGTGATCGTCGAGCACTACACCGCTTCGACGACGATGATGTCGGCGTGGTCGCTGTTCGCCCAGGACGTCCCCGACAGCGAGCTCCACGAGCTGCCCGGCACGTGCGCGCATTTCATCGTCGATACCGACGGCACGATCTACCAGCTCGTGCCGCTGGACGTCATCTGCCGCCACACGGTCGGCCTCAACTCGACGGCGATCGGCATCGAGCACGTCGGCACGTCGCGACGCCGAGATCCTCCAAAACCCCGCGCAGATGCGCGCCTCGCTCGCACCTGACGGCCTGGCTGATGCAGCGCTTCCACATCCCGCCTCGGCGACGTGATCGGGCACGCCGAGAGCCTCACGTCGCCCTACCACCACGAGCTCGATCCCGCCTGGCGCTGCCAGACCCACTCCGACTGGCAGCCGGCCGACATGCACGTCTACCGCGAGCGGCTACGGCGCGATCCTGCGCCGCCACGACATCCCGGTCGGGCCGCCCGTCAAGCTCCGTCGAACTCCGGCTGCTGCAGGCAACGGGGCCCCGTCCTGCGTCGCGCGCAGTGGCAGCTCGCGCAGAAGCAGGGTGATCGCAAAGCCCGGCGAGGGCGATCGGCACGGCGGCCAGAAAGACGGTGTCGATCGAGCGCGCGAAGGCGTCGATGACGATGCCGCGCACGCCCGGCGGCAGGCTCAGGATCACCTTCGGGCTGCCCCGCAGCGTCGACTCCGAGACGCCGGCCGGAAGGTGGCCGCCGGGGAGCATGTTCGCGAGGTTCGTCGCCAGGCGGTTCGAGAGCACCGCGCCGAACAGGGCGACGCCGAACGAGCCGCCCATCGACCGCAGGAACGTCGCCGCCCCGGTGGCCGTGCCCAGGTCGCGGCGCTCGACGGCGTTCTGCACCGCCAGCACCAGCACCTGCATGACCATCCCCAGGCCCAGGCCGAGCACGACCATGTAGAGCGCCGGCGCTGACCTCGGTGGTGGTCGGGCCCATCGTCGAGAGCAGGTAGAGGCCGAGCGACATCACCAGCATCCCCACCACCGGGAACGCCTTGTACCGGCCGGTGCGGCTGATCACGCGCCCCGAGAGGATCGACGTGAACACGATCCCGAGGATCAGCGGCAGGAGCAGCAGCCCGGCGCTCGTGGCGCTCTTGCGGCCGACGACCTGCAGGAACAGCGGCAGGTAGATGATGCCGCCGAACATCGCCAGGCCGACGATGAACATGGTCGCCGTCGAGACCGCGAACACCCGGTTTCGGAACAGGTACAGCGGCAGCACCGGCTCGGCCGCGCGCCGCTCGACCGCGACGAACGCGACCAGCAGGATCGCGCCGACGACGCCGAGGGCGATGATGATCGGCGATCCCCAGGCGTACTGCGTCCCGCCCCAGGTGACGGCGAGCAGGATCGACCCGACGGCGCTCACGAGCAGCACGGTGCCGGCCCAGTCGATGCGGTGCACCATGCGCGTGTAGGGCAGGTCGAGCACGATGCTCGTGACGACGAGCGCCACGGCGCCGACCGGGATGTTGACGTAGAAGACCCACCGCCACGACAACTGGTCGACGAAGAAGCCGCCCAGGAGCGGGCCGATCACGCTCGCCAGCGCGAAGACGGCGCCCATGTAGCCCTGATAGCGGCCGCGCTGGCGGGGCGGAACGACGTCGCCGATGATCGTCATCGCGAGCGTCATCAGACCGCCGGCGCCGATGCCCTGCAGGCCGCGGAACGCGATCAGCTCGATCATGCTCTGCGAGAGGCCGGCCAGCGCCGATCCGAACAGGAACACGACGATCGCGAACTGGAAGGTGCGCTTGCGCCCGTAGATGTCGCTGAACTTGCCGTAGAGCGGCGTGGTCACCGTCGAGGCGACCAGGTACGCGGTCACGACCCAGGACAGGTGGTTCAGCCCGCCCAGGTCGCCGACGATGGTCGGCAGCGCGGTGGCCACGATCGTCTGGTCGAGCGCGGCCAGGAGCATGCCCAGCATCAGCCCGCTCATGATCACCATGATCTGGCGGTGGCTGTAGACCTTCGTCTCGATCGGCGTGACCGGGACTCTCAGCCACCGAGGCCGCCCTGGCGGTTGATGTCATCGACGAGCCGCTCGAGGAGGTCGGCCAGGCGCGCGCGGTCGGAGTCCTTCCAGCCGGCCAGCATGTCGCCGAAGGCGCGCCGGCGGGCCTGCCGCAGGCGGCCGACCAGGTCGTCGCCCTTCTCGGTGGGCGAGACGAGCGCTGCCCGCCCGTCGCTGGGATCGTGGGCGCGGACGACCAGCCCGGCGGCCTCGAGCTCGGCCACCTTGCGGCTCGTCGTCGAGATGTCGAGGCCGATCCGATCGGCCAGGCGAGAGATCCGCGCGGGCTCCTCCATCACCTTCACCAGCAGCACGAACCCGGTGCGGTCGACGCTGACGCCGGCCTCCTCGGACGCCCGCTCGTGCAGGCGGGCGGCGTGCCCGGCTCGGAACACGCCGGCCAGGGCATCGGCGATGCGGGTGAGATCGTCCCGCTCGGCCTGATGGTGGGGGTCGACGACTGCCATACCCTCACCGTAGCAAGGTTGCTTGCAACATGCAAGCATTATGCTATGCTGCGCCGCGCCACGGACGCCGACTCAGGGGGACGCCTGTGCAGCACTCGATCTCGCACGTGACGTACACGAGCAACGGCGGCGGCGCCGTGCCGGCGACGATGGTGCGCCCGGCCGCGGCACGGGGAGCGCTTCCGGCCGTGATCGTGATCCACGAGGCGTGGGGCGCCGACGCCCACATCCAGGACATCGCCGACCGGATCGCAACGGCCGGATACCTCGCGTTCGTGCCCGACCTGTACTGCCCACGGCGGCAGCCGCCCGGCGGCGCTCGCGCCCGATCGCATCGACGCGCTCAAGCGGTTCACCGACACGCTTCCCGCGGGCGGCCTGGGCGACGGCGACGGTGCGGACTCAGGCACTCGAGAAGCTGCCCGAGACCGAGCGCGAGCGCGTCGAGGAGTCGATGGCGGCCCTCTTTGCCGGCATGAACGCTCCCGACCAGTTCGTCATCGACCTGCGCGGCGCGGTCGCCCACCTGCGCGACCATCCCGACTGCAACGGCCAGATCGGGGCGATCGGGTTCTGCCTGGGCGGCGGCCTGGCCGGGCTGCTCGCCTGTGACGAGCCCGCGCTGCGAGCCGCGGTCGCCTTCTACGGCACACCGCCTGCGTCCGACCGCGTCGGCGGGATCGCCTGCCCGGTGCTCGGCATCTACGGCGGCAAGGATCACCGCATCACCGATGCGGTGCCCGCGTTCGCCGATGCGATGCAGGCCGCCGGCAAGCGCTTCGACCACCACGTCTACCCGCGCGCGCCGCACGCGTTCTTCAACGACACCCGGCCGGCCTACCGGGTCCGGGCGTCCCGGGACGCCTGGGCGCGCACGCTCGGCTTCCTGGTCGAACAGCTCGCCTAAATCCTCCTAGTCCCGCTCGCGGTAGGCCGCCGACAGGCGCTTGGGCACAACCATGCTCCACGCGTCGATCACGAGGCCGCGCATCTCTGCGACGTCGATCGCGGCGAGCCGCACCACGACCCAGTTCCACCGCAGGTCTGACGCGCCCGGCATGAGGAACTTCTCGGGCTCCGTCCCGACCAGCCATTCGCGCTCCTCCTTCGGGAACCCGAAGCCCATCAGCGTCTCGTCGCGCGAGAAGGCCACATACACGATCCGGCCGACGCGGAATTTGACGCGGCCGCGCACGAGCGCCTCCGTCGTCCTGGGGAGCTCGATCGCCACCGCTCGTACGTCTTCGATCGTCACCACAGCCGGGATACCATCGCAAAACGGATGGACGAGACGAGTGATCTGACGGGCAGAACCGCGATCGTGACGGGAGGCGCCCGCGGCATCGGCCGGGCCGTCTGCCAGCTCCTGGCCGTGCGCGGCTGCCGGCTCGTCGTCAACTACCAGTCGTCCCAGAGGCGGCCGATGCGCTGGTGGCAGGACGTGCGCAGCGCGCGGCGGCGAGGCGATCGCCGTTGCCGGGTCGATCGCCGATCCGGGCACCGGCCCGGCCCTCGCCGCGGCCGCGCTCGAGGAGTTCGGCCGCATCGACATCCTGGTCAACAACGCGGGCATCACCCGCGACGTGACCATGCGCAAGATGACCGACGAGGACTTGGACGACCGTCGTCGAGACGAACCTCACCGGCACTCACCGCGTGACCCGAGCCGTGGTCGAGCCGATGTGCGAGGCGGGCTTCGGGCGCATCGTGACCATCTCGAGCTTCGTCGGCGAGCTCGGGAACTTCGGCCAGGCGAACTACGCCGCCGCCAAGGGCGGGCTGATCGCGTGGACGAAGACGCTCGCGCTCGAGCTGGCGCGGTTCGGGGTCACGGTCGAACTGCGTCTGCCCAGGCTTCACCGACACCGACATGCTCGGCTCGGTCTCCGACGCCGATCCGCGAGCGGCTCGTGGCGCGCGTTCCGCTCGGCCGGTTCGCGCAGCCGGAGGAGGTGGCTCGGGCGGTGGTGTTCGTCGCCGGCGAGGGCGGCTACATGACCGGCACGTGCCTCGACATCAACGGCGGCCTCTTCATGTGACTAGGCCGACAGGCCGAACGCGGTGGGCGCCGTCGACGAGCCCGTCGCTGCCGTCGTGCATCCAGGCGATGATGACCGTCCCAGCCGAAGTGCATCGGGCCGCCGAAGCCGAAATGGAAACCCTTCGTCACGAACGTGTCGATGCGGCTTGAGAGCGCCTTCAGGAACATGCTCTCCTGGCGGCGGTGAGCCTCTTCGCCTTGACCGCCGAGTCGAGCTGCTTCTTCGCGGCCGCCAGCATCGCCTGCTCGAGGCCGCTCACCGACTTGCCCTTCGCCTTGGCGATTGCGGCCAGGGTCTTTCCCGAGCGCAGGTCGCTGCCGAGCGTCTGCGGGGAGATGCCGAGATAGGTGGCGGCGGTCTGCAGGGAGTCCATCGGCGAGGCCGAAGAAGAACGGCATCAGGCGGCCCTGGCCGCGGAAGTGGTGATTGCCGAACGGATGCGGGCCGCCGAAGGGAGTGCCGAACGGGCCGCCGAACGGGCCGCCGAACGGGCCCACGAACGGTGCGCCGCCGTGCTGCTTCATCTGCTTCTCGATCGCACCCGCCTGTGCCTTGGTCAGCCTCCCCTGCTTGACGAGCTGGTTCAGACGATCGACCTGGGCCTGGTTGATCGCCGTCTGGAGCTTGGCCGGCGAGACTCCGAGATGGCGGGCGACGTCGTCGAAGAAGGTGTTGCCGGCGGAGGAGGAACTCGCAAGCGCGCTGCCGCCGAGCCCGACCACGCCCAGCGCGAGGGCGGCGATCACGATCCGGCGCTTCACGCGAGCACTCACGACGTCCTCCTCCGCTGGCTGACTACCGGTGTCCATCCCGGAACACTGAACCCACTATGCGGCACGCCACGGCCTGAGGCAACGAAAATTGAGACTCCAGGTCGCATTCTCATGCACTTTTCAGAGGTGCTCAAGGGAGCAGGCCGCCCAGTCGACCGACCCGCCGTCTGCAATTTCGCGCTGGTCTGCCTGGCCGTACAAGGGCGAGCTATCTGTCCTCCGGCATCGAGATGACCGATCGCTACGAGCCAGCCGCCGAGCGTTACGAGCAGATGCAGCTACCGCCGCTGCGGACGCAGCGGGCTCGACCTGCCGGCTGGTGTCGCTCGGCCTGTGGCACAACTTCGGCCACGACCGGCCGCTGGACACGAGCGCGGCCATCGTCCGGCGCGCATTCGATCTCGGCATCACCCACTTCGACCTGGCCAACAACTACGGGCCTCCGTACGGTGCCGCCGAGGAGAACTTCGGCCGGCTGCTGCGGCGCGACCTCGCGGGCCGTTCCGGGATGAGCTGATCATCTCGACCAAGGCCGGCTGGGACATGTGGCCGGGGCCGTACGGCGACCGCGGCTCGCGCAAGTACCTGCTCGCCAGCCTCGACCAGAGCCTGGGCCGGCTCGGGCTCGACTACGTCGACATCTTCTACTCCCACCGGTTCGACCCCGACACGCCGCTCGAGGAGACGATGGGGGCGCTCGAGAGCGCGGTGCGCGCCGGGAAGGCGCTCTACGTCGGCATCTCGTCGTACTCGCCCGAGGACACCGCCCGGGCGGCGGCGATCCTGCGCGACATGGGCGTGCGGCTCCTGATCCACCAGCCGTCCTACTCGATGCTGAACCGCTGGATCGAGCCCGACCTGCTCGACACGCTCGGCGACGAGGGCATCGGCTGCATCACGTTCTCGCCGCTGGCGCAGGGCATGCTCACCGACCGCTACCTGAACGGGATCCCGCCCGGCTCGCGGGCCAGCCAGGACACGTCGCTCTCGCCGGATCTGCTCACCGACCAGACGATGGCCAAGGTGCGGGCTCTGAACGAGATCGCCGCAGAGACGCGGCCAGACGCTGGCGCAGATGGCGCTGGCGTGGACGCTGCGTGACCCGCGGGTGACCTCGACGCTCGTCGGGGCGAGCAGCGTGGCGCAGCTCGAGGACAACGTCGGCACGCTCGCCAGGCTCGACTTCGACGCCGGCGGAGCTGGCCGAGATCGACCGCTACGCCACCGAGAGCGACATCAACCTGTGGGCGTCGTCGAGCCAGAGCTGAGGCCCCGGCGCCGCCGTCGGCCCCATCCGGGGTCTGACCCCGTATGCGAGCACTTGGAAGTACCCTCTCGTCGCGATGGCCCAGGACCAGCGCCGTGAGCGAGCGAGGCGAGCGAGACGCATCAAGGTGAGGCTCGTCAGGGCGTTGGCGGCGGTGCTCGTTCTGGTCGTGGTCGTCGTGACCGTGACCCGGTTCGAGACCGGAGGCGGATCGGCCGCGCAGCTTCCGCCGAAGCTCCAGGTCGCAACAACCACGCGCACGAACGTGATCATGATCGTGACCGATGACCAGCGCCCGGACACGTTGTGGGCCATGCCGCACGTACAGTCGCTCCTCGTCAAGCACGGTGTGACGTTTGCCAACTCGTTCGTGTCGGACTCGCTGTGCTGTCCCAGCCGCGCCAGCATCCTCACCGGCAACTACGCCCACACGACCAAGATCTACGACAACCACCCGCCGAACGGCGGCGCGCTCGAGTTCCAGAAGAGCGGAGACCAGAACTCGACGATCGCAACCTGGCTCAAGGCGAGCGGGTACGACACGGGACTCTTCGGGAAGTACCTGAACTCCTATCGGGGCGGCGTCCCTCCCGGGTTGGGACAGGTGGGTGTCGTTCGAGACGGTCGGCCACCGTGTGGAGGGCGCAGGCGGATACCCCGAGGCGGCCGCGTATACCGACTACGGCGTCTACACCAATGCTCCCGGCGCATGCCACGACGGACTGGATTCGTGCGAGCTGCCGAAGCAGAAGATGTACTCGACGACGTACTTCGGAAACGCGGCCACAAACTTTATCGACACGGCACCCGCATCGAAGCCGGTGTTCGTGTACTACACACCGTACGCTCCTCACGCGCCGTCGATTCCCCAGCTGCGATACGCGCAGCGGTTCCGGCATCTGAAGCCCTACCGGCCGCCCAGCTTCAACGAGGCGAACATCTCGGACAAACCGCCCTGGATGCGCGATCTGCCCCGCTTCGACAACATCCAGGATCAGCAGATCGACGCCGACCGAAGAGCGCAGTTCCAGACGCTGCTCACCGTCGACAATCAGGTGGCCGCGATCGTGCGCTCACTCCGCCGGACGCACCGCCTCGCGCACAGCGTGATCCTGTTTGCGATCCGACAACGGCGTGAGCTGGGGCGAGCACCGCCAGCCGGCGGCGACGAAGCAGCTGGCATACGAGGAGGACCTGCGGGTGCCGCTCGTGGTGCGTTACGAGCCGTACACCAGCCGGCCGAGCATCGACCATCATCTGATCGTCAACATCGACTGGGCGCCCACGCTGGCCAGCATCGCCGGGGTGCCCCACCCCGCGACCGCCGGCCGCAGCTTCGCTCCGCTGCTCGGAAAGGGCCGGCTGGCGAACGCCCTGGCGCACGCAGTTTCTGCTCGAGCACCTGGACGGCAATCCACCGTCACTTGCGCCGTCGTTCTGCGGGATTCGCAGCACCCGCTACATGTACGCGCTCTACCAGGGCGGCTGGCAGGAGCTGTACAACCTCCGGACGGATCCGTTCGAACTCCAAAACATCGCGTCTCGCCCCGCCGAGGCACCGCTCATCGCGAGGATGCGCGCGCTGCTTGCATCGCGAGTGCCAGCCACCGCCACCGGGCTACACGGGGGCGAGGGCCGAGAATATTCATGCACACCTACCCGCGCGTGCTGTCCCCCTGCGTCCGGGCCGTGAACAAGCTCCGGCGATACCATCAGCTGTTCTACCAATCCGGCTATGCAGTCTGCAACAAATAGGGTCGCGTTCGTCGCGCACTGTCTTCTGAACCAGAACTCGAAGGTGCGAGGCGGCGCACGCTGCGCCGGCGTGTACTCACCGCTCGTCGAGGTGCTGCGCGAGCAGGGCTGGCAGATCCAGCAGATGCCCTGCCCCGAGCTCGCGTTCACCGGCCTGCACCGGTTCTGGGCGGTGCGCGAGCAGCTCGAGACGACCGCCTACCGGCAGCACTGCCGCCGGCTCGCGCCGCGCGGTCGCGGGCGCGATCGAGGTGCACGTCGGCGCCGGCGACGACGTGATCCTTGTCGGCCTCGACGGCAGCCCGTCGATGGGCGTGCACGTCACCAGCTCCGACCCCGGGCGCGGCGGCCGCCCCGAATGGCCGGAGGGCACCGACGAGCTGTCGCCCGGGAGCGGCATCTTCATCGAGGAGCTCGCGGCCGAGCTGGCCGGCCGGGGCGTGCCGATGCCGCGGGCGACCGGCATCACCCACCAGCTCCCCGACCACGACCCGGCCGCCGAGCGGGGCGCGATCGTCGAGCTCGCCGGGGGCCGCCGTGGAGAATGACGAGCGCGGCTTCCGGGTCGCGCTGATCGCCGACGAGCTCGTGAACCCGCGCGACGGCGGGGTCGACGGCCTGGCGGTGCTCGAGCGCGCCGGATGGGGAGCCGTCCAGCTCCCGTCCGCCGACTATCCGGACGCGGTGGCAGGCCCCCTGCTGGAGCAGGTCGCCGAGCAGGCTGAGGAGTTCGCCCGGCACGGGTATGTGCTTGTGATCGTCGGCCGCCGCGACGGCCTCGCCGAGGCGCTGGCCGGCTACGGCATCACGTCGTTGCCGGCGGTCGAGCCCGAGTCGGCCGAGCAGCTGGAGCGCTTCCTGGACACCGCCGGCGCGGCCGCGCAGCCGTCGTCCCAGGCGTAGACCAGCCCGCCGTCGACGACGGCGAGGGCGACGGACCGTGCGGCTGAAGTTCCCTGGCCCGCGTCTGGCATAGTCCCGGCATGAGCCGAATCTCGAGGGGGTTCCTGGGCCGGCGCAGACGCGACGTCCCCGCCGGCCGTGTTCCACCCGGCCAGTACCTGACCGATGGGTTCCCGATCCTCGCCGCCGGGCCGACGCCTCATGTCGACATCTCCGACTGGCGCCTGTCGCTCGTCGGCGAGATAGACGAGCCGCTGACCTGGACGTGGGACGAGCTTCGCGCACTGCCGCAGGAGGAGATCACGGTCGACATCCACTGCGTCACGAAGTGGTCGAAGCTCGATACGGGTTGGGTCGGCGTGTCGCTGGACACGCTCCTCGCCGACGTCGACACGTCGGCCGAGTTCGTGCTCGCCCGCAGCTACGGCGGCTACACGACCAACCTTCCGCTCGCAGACGTCTCCGACGGCAAGGCCTGGATCGCGCACACATACGACGGCGAGCCGCTCGACCCCGAGCACGGCGGGCCGGCGCGTCTGCTCGTTCCCCACCTGTACTTCTGGAAGAGCGCGAAGTGGGTGCGCGAGATCGAGCTGCGCGGAGATGACGAGCCCGGGTTCTGGGAGGGGTACGGCTATCACTCGTACGGAGATCCGTGGCTGGAGCAACGCTACGCGGGCGACTGACCTGGCTGCTCGGCGACGTCGTCGAGGTGGCCGACGGGCCACCCGGCGTGCGCACGATTGCACTTGACTGCCCGGGCTGGCAGGGCCACCTGCCCGGCCAGCATGTCGACATCCGGCTGACGGCGGAGGACGGCTATCAGGCCCAGCGCAGCTACTCCATTGCCGCACCCGCCGATGGCGACCGCGTCGAGCTGACGGTCGAGCGTCTCGACGACGGCGAGGTCTCGCCGTACCTGACCGACGAGCTGCGCCCAGGCGATCAGATCGAGCTGCGCGGCCCTATCGGCGGCTACTTCGTCTGGGAGCCTCGCCTGGGTGGCCCGCTGCTCCTGATCGCGGGCGGTAGCGGCGTTGTGCCACTCATGGCGATGCTGCGCGCACGCGTGGCCGCCGCCGTCGACGTGCCCGTGCGCATGCTGCTCTCGGCCCGCTCGCAGGATGAGGTCATCTTCCGGCGAGGAGCTCGAGCGGATCGGGAGCGACCCGGGCGTCGAGATCACGCACACACTGACCCGGTCGCAGCCGCCCGGCTGGACCGGCTACGCCGGCCGGGTCGACCGTGACATGCTGGCCGAGGTGGCCTGGCCGCCGAGCGACGCCCCGCACGTCTTCGTCTGCGGGCCGACCGGCTTCGTCGAGACCGCCGCCGGCGCAATGGTCTCGCTCGGCCACGACCCGCTGCGAATCCGCACCGAGCGCTTCGGCCCAACAGGAGGTCCGCCATGACTCACGACGAGCGCCATGTCGACGGCAACGCCGTCGGCGGCGTGCTCATGGACGTCTTCGGACGCGAGATGACCGCGGCAATCGGGACGTGCGCGGGCTGCGGAGCCGTCAATGCGCTGGGGGCCGCGATCGCCTACACGCACGCCCCGGGCGATGTGCTTGCCTGCCCCGAGTGCGGTGCGGTCCTGCTGGTGGCCGTGCACCTGCGCGAGGGCTACCGCGTCACGATCGAGTCGCTGCGCTCGTTCGAGCTCGACGACGTGTAGATCGGCGTTAGTCTCCGGCGGCGAGCACCGCGACGTCCCGGGCGTGAGGCCGGATACGGCCGCCATCCGCGGGCAGGATCGGAGAGGGATTGAATCCCTTGACGGCCAGCCAGACACCCAGCGAGAGCTCCCACAGGAATTCCGGGGCGGTCGCGACTCCCTGGCCCGCGCCGCCATCGGCGAGGACGCCGAGCAGAACCAGGATCCCCGACGCGCAGATCAGCGGTCCTCCGACGAGTCCCAGCATGGCCATGCGCCGTGGCACCAGGCCGGATCGGTACATCAGGTAGCCGAGCAATAGCCCGTTTCCTATCCCGACGATGAAGCCGGGTCCGAGCAGGAACGTCCAATCCTTGACCGCGGCGAGCGCGACACCGATGGTGCCGGCATCCGCGCCCGTCCCGCCCGCCTGCTGCAGGCTCACCACTCCAAGGACGCTGACGAGACCGATTGCGATGAACATGCTCTCGACGAGACGGGCGGTGACATAGCCGAGGGCAAGCAGTTCGTTCTGCCGCTTGAGGATCGGAAACAGGACGACGGCGCTGGCGACGTTCGCGACGATGAGGAGCAGTTCCAGCGTGGCTCCCACGAAGATGCGGGTGTTGTCCGCGCCGGAGCCGGCGATGTAGCCGGCGGGGTTACGCAAAACAGGTTCAAACAGATAGAGCGCGGGGATCGAGGTGATGAAGGTGATGATGAACAGCACCCCGGCGGCAAGCGCGATCTTGCGATTTGAGGTCACGTTGGGCTCCTCACGGTCGCGGCGCGCGCGACGTCGGTCAATGGCCGCACCGACCTCTGGGAAAGCCGACGCGCTGGGGCCGAGCGGGGTTCAGGCCCGGAAGCGCAGCCGCCACGTATGGCGTAGAACGAAGCGGATTAGCACCTTACCACGCGGGGAATGAGTGCCCGGTGGAGGGCTTCGCCGACATCGCCCGGATCGACAACCCGGCGCTCCTGATCGTGACGGCAGCCGGACGGCCGCCCGCCGGCTGCCTTGTCGGCTTCTCCACCCAGGCCAGCATCGACCCGCCCCGGATGCTCGTGTGCCTGTCGGTCAAGAATGCAACCGCGCGCGCCGCCCAGGCCGCCCGGGTGCTGGGCGTGCACGTGGTCCCCGCGTCGCGGCTGGATCTGGCCCGGCTCTTCGGCGAGGAGACCGCCGACGACGGCGTCGACAAGTTCGCCCGCTGCTCGTGGTCACCGGGGCCGGAGAACGTGCCGCTTCTCGACGACTGCCCGACCAGGTTCGTGGGGCTGATCCAGGCCCGGTTCGGGCTCGGCGACCACGACGGCATGCTGCTCACGCCGAGCGCCGGAAGCGCGGGGCCGGATGGCGAGGTCGTCCGTGTGCGCGACGCAAAAGACTTCCATCCCGGCCATCCTGCCTAGCCCATCGCCATCGCCGCTGGTCCAGCGAAGTAGACTCCCGGGCGTGAACTGGATCGACCGGCTGATGGACCGCCTCACGTCCCGTGGCACGAAGATCGTCGCCTCGGGGCATCCGCCCGCCGACACCGAGCCGGACACGGGATCGCCCGAGCTGTCCGAGGAGCTCGAGGCCGACTACGGGCCCGACTCATCGGCAGCGGCGCCTCCGGCCGAGGAGCAGGAGCTCCGGTCGGGCGACGTCGAGGGGCTCGCGGCCGACCGCAGCGCTGAGGAGCACTTCGGCGGCGGAGCGAGGGGCGACCTCGATCCCCCGGGGCCGTAAGGCCTGCGCTACGCGATGGTGAGGATGCGCGCGGTCCAGCTTCCGTTCGGCGCGGCGACCTTGACCTGATCGCCGACGGCGGCGCCGTACACCGCCTGTCCGAGCGGGGAGTCGGGCGAGCAGGCATCGGCTCCGCCGGCGGCGCTCACCGTCACCTCGATGCGGTCGCCCCACTGGTCCTCGAGGCTGACCCGGCTGCCCGTATGGACGCGGCCGTTGTCGGCGGGCGGGTCGACGACCACCGCCGAGGCGATCTTGGCGCGCAGGATGGTGATGCGGCGCTCGAGCAGGCCCTGTTCGTTCTTGGCGGCGTGATACTCGAAATTCTCGCTGAGATCGCCGAACCCGCGGGCGGTCGCGATCGCCGCGACGGCATCCTCGCGGCGGGGGCCCTCCAGTTCTGCCAGCTCCTCCGTGAGCCGGGCCATCTCGGCGGGGGTGAGCTCGATCGGGGTCATCGCGCGGGCCGTCTCTCTGTCGGGGAAGAGCCGCACTCTGTGGTCAACGGCGGCCCGTACCCCGGAATGTAGGCGAACGGGCGGCCCGAAGCCGCGGGTCGCCCCATTCAGTTCGCCTCCTCCGAGTCCGGCCCTCACATCCCAGGACGGTGGCGCTGGCGAGGATCTTCCGGGCAAGGCCGTGCCGGCGCCGACCGGCAGCCTTGTCGAGGCCGCTCACCTTCGCCCTCGGATCTGTCGATGCTGCGGGATGGCCCTGACGTTGAAGTTGACCCTGCTCGAGCGCCCGGTCGTCCCGTTCCTGGGCATCGCCGTGCTGGCAATTGCGGCCACGGGGCTCGAGCACTCGGGCACGGACTGGTCGCTCGTAGTCATCGCGGCGCTTGGGGTCGCGGTGCTGGCCGCGGTCGCGGCGGTGCTGCCATGGTCATCCCTCCCATCTGCGACGGTGCTCGTCCTGCCGGTCTCGATCGACGTCGCGATCGCGCTGCTGCGGCAGGCGCAGGGCGGAAGCGCGTCGGGCTATGGACCGCTCGTGATCCTTCCGGTCGTGTGGGTCGGTCTCACGCACGGGCGGCGGGCGGTTGCAGCGATGAGTGCCTGCACGGCGCTCCTGTTCGCGGTGCCGATCGTCCTCATCGGGGCGCCGTTCTATCCCGAAGCCGGCTGGCGAAGCGTCGTTCTGTGGGCGGTTGTCTCGTTCGTGATCGGCACCGGAGTGAACCGGGCGGTCGCCCATCACCGCAGCCAGACCGCTGCCATCCGGGACCGCGCCCAGGGACTGGGCCAGCTCGTGGAGACGCAGACGGCGATCGCGTCGTCCCATGTCGGGGTCACGGATCTCATGACCATTGCGACCGAGCGTGCACTCACCCTCACCGGCGCGGACGGTGCATGCGTCGAGCTACTCGACGGCGAGGAGATCGTGAACGTCGCAGCCGCCGGGGTCGCGGTCGGGTTTCTCGGCCTCCGGCTCAAGGCCAGCGAGTCGATCACCGGCGAGTGCTTTCGCAGGCGGGAGATCATGATCTGCTCCGACAGCGAGACCGACTCGCACGCCCACCGCGCGGCGTGCCGGCGTGTCGGCGCCCGCTCGCTGATCCTCGTGCCCCTGCTCGACGGCGAAGACATGCGGGGCGTGCTGCTCGTCTGGTCGGCCTCGCCCGGCGGCTTCCAGGGGTATGAATCGCAACTCCTCGCGCTTCTGGCCAGCATCGTCGGCGGAGCGCTGGTCCGCGCGGAGCTGATCGAGAAGCTCACCGGCCAGGCGGTCACCGACGAGTTGACCGGGCTCGCCAACCGCCGCGCCTGGTATCACCAGCTCGACCGGGCGCTGGCCCGCGGACACCGCACCGCCCAGCCGCTCAGCATCCTGATCCTCGACCTCGACGCGTTCAAGCGGGTCAACGACGAGCAGGGTCACAGCGCCGGCGACGCGCTGCTCAAGACCGTCGGCGACCGCTGGACCGCGGAGCTGCGGGCCACCGACCTGCTCGGGCGGACAGGGGGCGACGAGTTCGGCGTCATCCTGGAACTCACGGACAGCACCGCCGCGCTCGAGGTCGTGGCGCGGCTCGAACGAGCGATCAGCGGGCTGCACCGCGCATCGATCGGACTCGCCGTGTGGGACGGGGCCGAGGACGCCACCGCGCTCATCGGCCGGGCCGACGCCGACATGTACGCGCAGAAGCGGGCGCACGCAGCGGCAGCAGCCGCCGCCTGACGTCGGCCACCCGTCACCGATCGCTGGATCGCAGGCCGCGCAGGGCAAGCAGCGACCCGGCCACGCACAGCGCAACCGCGACGCCGATTCCGGCCCGAAACGCGGTCACGGTGGCGTCGCGCTGCCCGGCCAGAAGCGCGTGGGTCGCAAACGGGTCGGCGTTGGAGTGCGGTGCGCGGGCGGCGAAGACCAGCGTGATCGCGACGCCGAGGAGCGGCGTCGCGATCAGCCCTCCGAGGCGCGAGACCGTCGTGTTCACGCCCGCCGCGAGGCCGGCGAACTCGTCGGACGCGGCCTTCAGCGCGGTGGCGGTGATCGGGGCGACGAGCATCGCCAGGCCAACGGCCATCACGATGACGCCCGGCAGCGGCACCAGTGGGTTGGTGCTCGTCACGAGCGTGAGCAGGATGAACCCGGCGGCCATCACCACCGGTGCGACGATCAGGTAGCGGCGCGGCCCGTCGCGGTCGGCCAGTTTCCCGAACCTGGCCGCGCCGACGAACATGACGATGCTGATGGGCAGGAAGATGAGCGAGGCGCGCGCGGGACTGTATCCGACAGCGCCCGACTGCAGGTAGAGGGCGAGGTAGAACGTGGCTCCGCCGAGCGCCGCGTAGACCAGCAGCGTGTAGACGTTGGCGACCACGAACACGCGCGACCGCAGGAGGTCGATCGGCAGAAGCGGAGTCTCCGACCGCCGCTCGAGCGTGATCAGCAGGGCCAGGCCGGCAATCGCAAGCGCGAACGCCCACCACATCGAGGCGAATCCCGCCTGGGCGCCCTCGATCAACGCATACGTAAGCGCCGCGAACGTGACCGCGATGGCGGCGGCACCCGACCACTGCACCGGCCGGGGCACCGCCGGAAGATGCTCGTCGCCGCGGCCGGCGAACGCCATCCCAATCGCGATTGCGGCCCCAGGCAGGTTCATGAAGAAGATCCAGCGCCACGATGCGTACTCCACCAGGAGGCCCCCGAGCGGCGGCCCGAGCATCGTTGCGATGCTGCTCCAGGCCGTCCACTGGCCGACCGCACGGCCGCTGTCCTCGGCGTAGGTCGCGCGCAGCAGCGCGAGGCTGTTGGTGGTCAGAAGCGCGCCGGCGATCCCCTGCAGGACCCGTCCGGCGACAAGGAGCGCGGTGTTGGGCGCGACGCCCGCGAGCGCCGAGGCGGCCGCGAACCCGCCAACGCCGGCCACGAAGAGCACCCAGCGCCCGTACCGGTCGCCCAGGGCACCGGAGACGATGTAGAGCGACGCGACCGCCAGCGAGTACGAGAGCATCACCCACTGCTGCGCCGAAAGCCCCGCGTTGAGATCACGTCCGATCGTGGGCAGCGCGATGTTCACGACCGTCCCGTCGACGAAGGTCATCGACGACCCGAGAATGGTGGCGATCAGGATCCACCGGCGGCGGTCGACCGGCACCGTCACGTGTGCAGCGGTCTGATGCATCGTGCGAGCCTAACCCGAGCGGCTCAGGTCACGCGAGTGCGCCGGTGGCCGGCCACTCAACATTCGCGGTCGGCGGTGGCTAGCGTAGGGCGATGTCCGCGCCATCCTCACTCTGGCAGGTGGAGCAGCCGTGGGCGGGGTTTGCGCCGCTCCGGGGTGACGCGGCGGCGGACGTGGTCGTCATCGGCGCGGGGGTGACCGGCTGCGCATGTGCGCTGCGGCTGGCCCAGGGCGGTGCGTCGGTGCTGGTGGTGGAGGCTGATCGGGTTGCGTCGGGCGCCAGTGGCCGAAACGGCGGCTTCGCGTCGGCCGGCACGGGGCTGGGGCTCCGCGACGCCGCCGGCGTGATCGGGATGGAGGCGGCTCTCGCCCTCCATCGCGCGACCGAGGCGGCGCTCGACGAGATGCTGGCGCTGGCGGCGGGGCACGGCGAGGCCGACTCGGTGCGGCGCACCGGCAGCCTGTGGCTGGCGACCAGCGGCGAGGCGGACGACATGGCCGCCGCCGTGGCCGCACTTGGGGCGGCGGGCGTCGCCTGCCGGGCTGCGCCCGAGCTGATCCCACCGCCGATGCGCGCCCGCTACCCGCGCGCAACCGTCTTCCCCGGCGACTGCGAGCTGCAGCCCGCGCGGTGGGTGCGGGCGCTGGCCGGCGCGGCGGCCGCGGCGGGGGCACAGGTACGGGAGCGCTCGCCGGTGACCGCGGTCGAGCGGCACGCGGAAGGGTGGAACGTCGCGACCCCGGCGGGCGCCGTCACCGGGCGGGCCGTCGTCGTCGCGTGCGACGGGCTCCTCCCCCGGCTCGTCCCGGAGCTCGACGGCATCCTCTATCCGGTGCGCGGCCAGATGCTCGCGACCGAGCCACTCGCCGATCCGGTGGTCACACTCCCCACCCACTCCGACCACGGCTTCGTGTACGCCCGGCCGACGCTCGACGGGCGCCTTGCGATCGGGGGGTGCCGATTGGCCGACCTCGACGCTGAATACACCGACGAGACCGGGCCGACGCCCCCGGTGCAGGCGGCGCTGGATCGCTTCGTCGCCGAGCGACTGGGCCTCGCGGGCGTGAGAGTCACCCACCGCTGGGGAGGCACGATGGGGTTCTCGGCCGACCTGCTGCCGGTCGTCGGCGAGGTGCCCGGCCGGCCGGGGCTGCATGTCGCCGGTGGCTACAGCGGCGTCGGCAATGTCCAGGGATTCGTGTGTGGCGGGATGATCGCCGACCTGATCCTCGGGCGTCGGCATGCCCTGGCCGCGGCGCTCTCGCTCGAACGGTTTGCGGTCGACGGCGGGTTGCGACCGCCGGCCGAGCTCCGCGAGCAGCGCGAAAGCCGCCGCCTGCGCGACCTGCCGCCGGCCTGACCATCGCAACTGGTCTCATAATTTGCACCAAAACCGGATCTTCCGCCGAGACCAGTACGGTGGCACCATGACGGCATGCAATCACTCCTCTCGACACCGGGCGCTCTGCGCTTGTTCGGTAGCTCGATCCTCGCCCGCCTCCCCGTGGTGATGCTCAGCATCGGACTCATCGTCCACGCCCAGCGCCTCACCGGGTCGTTTGCGGCAGCCGGTGTCGTCGCGGCCACACTCGCAATCGCCGAGGGTGGCGGCGGCCCGCTCCTCGGGCGGCTCGTCGACCGCTGCGGCCAGACCATCGTCCTCCTTGCCGGTGCCGGCGTCGCGGGTGCCGCGCTTGCTGTGATCGCGCTCCTGCCGGCCGGGGTGCCCGTCTGGCTGCTGGTCGTACTCGCGGCCGTGCTCGGGCTCGCGCTCCCGCCGATCGGCGCCTGCATGCGCGCCCTGCTGCCCGACCGTCGTGTGCGAAGACGAGCTGCGGTCGGCGTATGCCGCCGAGACGACCGCCGCGGAGCTGACCTGGATCGCCGGCCCGCCGCTTGTCCTGCTGCTGGCCGCCGTCTTCTCGACGGGGGTCGCGCTGCTCGTCGCCGGCGTCATCCTCGTGTCGGCGACCACCGCCTTCGCCGTACAGCCCGCGTCGCGGGCGTGGCGGCCCAAGCCGGCCCCGCCCGTCCGCCGCGGCGGCTCACTGAGAGCGCCCGCGATACGAACACTGGTCTTCGTCCTCGTCGCCGTCGGCGTGGTGTTCGGCGCCGTCGAGGTCGCCGTCGCCGCGGCCGCCCACGCATCCGGCAGCCCGGCGAGCGCCGGACCGCTGCTCGGGATCTGGGGCGGCGGTTCCGTCGTCGGCGGCCTCATCGCCGCTCGCGCCGGCGGAGGCGCTCGCACCGGCGCGGGCCTGGCCCTGATCCTGGTGGCGCTCGCCGGAACCCACCTCGCACTCGCCGCCGTCGCGGACAACCGCGCCGGGCTTGCGATCGGCCTTGCGTTTGCCGGTGCCGCGATCGCACCGACGCTTGCCACCGTCTACACGATGGTCGAGCACGCCGCGCCCGCGGGCACCCTCACCGAGGCCTTCGCCTGGCTGAACACCGCGTCGGCGGTCGGCACGTCGCTTGGAGCGGCCGGGGCCGGAGCGGTCGCGAGCACCTCCGGGCCGGCAGCGGCGTTCGTCCTCGCCGGGGGCGCCGGTGCCGCGGCCGTCGTGATCGCCGTGCTCGGCACACGGACGCTCCGCGACGAACCTCGATGGTACGTTTCACAGGTGCAGGTCGCGAGCCAGCTCTGAGGCCCATGGACGAGGCCAGTCAGCCTCTCGAGCTCCTGCTTGCGGTCACCCGCAACGGCTCGGCGACCTTGGGCGCACAGATCGAGGGGCAACTGCGACAGGCGATCCGCGAGGGCGCGCTACGCGCCGGCACACGCGTCCCATCGACCCGCGACCTCGCCCGCCAGGTGGGCGTCTCGCGCCGCATCGTCGTCGATGCCTACGCACAGCTCGCCGCCGAGGGCTACCTGAGCCTGCGCCAGGGGGCCCGGCCCCGCGTCTCGGACGCGGCGGCGGTCGCCGCTGCCTCCTCCACTCCGCTCGTCGAGCCCGCCCCGCCCCCGCGATTCAATTTGCGGCCGAGCATCCCGGACGTCTCGCGGTTCCCGCGCGCCGCCTGGCTGCGCAGCCTGCGCCATGCCGTCACGAGCATGAGCGACGCGGCCCTCGCCTACGGCGACCCGCGGGGCGTCGAGGCGCTGCGTCAGGGCCTGGCCGAGTATCTCGGGCGGGTGCGTGGCGTCATCGCCGACCCCGATCGCGTCATCGTCACCTGCGGCTACACCCAGGGGCAGGACATGGTGTGCCGCGCGCTCGCAGCACGTGGTGCCAGACGGATCGCCCTCGAGCATCCCGGCGACCCGGAGCAGTATCGGGTTGCGGCGCGGGCGGGTCTCGAGCCGGTGCCGATCACGGTGGACGATGCCGGCATGCGGGTCGAAGAGCTCGACCGCTCTGGCGCCGAGGTGGTGCTCGTGACACCGGCGCACCAGCACCCCACCGGGGTCGTCCTGAGCGGAGCACGGCGGGCCACGCTCCTGACGTGGCTGCGAGAGCGCGATGCGATCGCGATCGAGGACGACTACGACGCCGAGTACCGCTACGACCGGGCGGCGGTCGGCGCCCTGCAGGGGCTCGAGCCCGACCGGGTCGTCTACGGCGGGTCAGCGAGCAAGACGCTCGCCCCGGCGCTGCGCCTCGGCTGGCTGGTGGTGCCGCCCGGACTGCTCGATGCCGTGACCGAGGCGAAGGTCCTCTCCGACCGCGGCACGGCCCGGATCGAGCAGATCGCGCTCGCCGATTTCCTCGCGCGCGGCGAGCTCGACCGCCACCTGCGACGGATGCGCGTCAGTTACCGCGTACGGCGCGATGCGCTGGTCGCGGCGCTCGCGGACGAGCTGCCCGAGGCCACGGTCAGAGGCATCGCCGCCGGTCTCCACGCAACCGTGGAGCTCCCCGCCGGCGACGACGAGCTGGCGGTTCTCGAACACGCCCGCCGGCGCAGGATCGACCTCTGCACCATGGCCGACTACGGCGTGCCCGCAGGCACCGGCCCGCCCACCCTCCTCCTCGGCTACGGCCAGACCCCGGAGCCGGCGATCCGCCCCGCCATCCGGGAGCTTGCCGAGGCCGTGCGGGCTGCGCGCCTCGAGCGCTATCCCGGGTAGTTCTTGTCGACGTAGCCGGACGAATGCAGGTGCTGCACACCGTTGGCCGAACTGTCTGGCGGCGAGCGGTTGGGGCGGCGGCCAGTGCCTCAAAAGACGCAAATTGTTAGAAGTCCGCAAGGGTCGTTCACCGCCCGTTCACGCTCCGACGCATGCCGCTATGGTGCCGCCGCCGACACCACGCGGGGCAGCGACATCTGGGAGGGCAATCGGCATGCGACCCGAACGGTTCGAACGTAGGTGGCTGGTCCTGGGCACCGTTGCGGCGATCGTGGCCAGCTGCGTGGTCGCGGGAACAGGGGCGCAGAGCGCCGCCTCCACGGCGGAGCGGGTCTGCGGGGCGCGCACGGGCTCCGCGCCGCAGACGTACCGGCACGTGGTGGTGATCATGGAGGAGAACCAGAGCTATGCCGACATCGTCGGACGCTCGTCCGCCCCGTATCTGAACCACCTCGCCAGTTCGTGCGGGCTGGCGACGAACTACCGCGGCGTGACGCATCCCAGCCACCCGAACTACATGGCTGTCACGGGCGGCATCCGTACGCCTGCCGGCTACATCGACGCCCCCAACATCTTCCGCCAAGTTCGCCAGGCGGGCGGATCGTGGCGGGTCTACCAGGAGGCGATGCCGCGTCCCTGCGACCGCCGGTCGGCCCCCCCGTACAAGACGGGCCACAATCCGGGAATCTCGTACGCGTCGATTCGGTCGGGATGCCGGCTGTGGGACGTCGGCTGGGATAGCTTCAAGCGCGACGTGGCCGCGCACCGGCTCCCGACATACGCCTTCATCACCCCGGACCAGTGTCACAACATGCATGCGAGCTGCACACGTGGCATGAACGCGATCCGGGCAGGCGACACGTGGCTCGGCCGGGTGATCCCCCAGATCGTTGACACCCCGGGATACCAGCGCGGTCGCACGGCGATCTTCATCACCTGGGACGAGGGCTCGCATGGCCAAAGCGCCGCTCAGCGGGGGGAGAACTGCCTCACGCTCCTGCACCTGGAGGACCAGAGCTGCCACGTGCCGACGTTCATCCTCTCGCGGTCCGTCGCGCCCGGCACACACAGCAGCCTGCTCTTCAGCCACTACTCCCTACTGCAGACCACCGAACGGCTGCTGGGGCTCGACCGCTTCCTCGGCCACGCGGCCGACCCCACCACCTCCGGGATGCGGACGGCGTTCGGCCTCTAGATCACCATCTCGATCAGGCTGCGCCCGCGACAAGGTGTTCCTCGAGGTACCGTGGCGTTAAGGCATCGGCGGCGGGTTTGCCGACCGGCCGTCCACGACGACCCGATCCCGGCGGCCGGCCATGACAAGCCAGATCACCGAGACGACAAACCCGACGACACCCGCCAATATCAGGATATCGCCGACCAGATGCCAATTTACGGTCGTTCCCGCAAAACTCGAGCGCAGTCTGACGGCGAACCGAAGAATCGCGCCGATGACGATGAGCAGAATCGAGCCACCAATGGTCACGGTTGCCTCCTAAAAGCCGATGACCACGCTGTGATACCCCGATGTCGAAGGAGCCAAACTCAGCGCCGGCAGAACGTGGTCTTCTAAGGCATCCAGGTCGAGCCGACGGTGACTCCTGTTCGGGTGCGGGTCTCGGGGCGTCGCTCCGGCGAGTGGATATCGTCGGCCCGGCGAATGGGGACGGTGAAGTCTGCGGTCGTACCGGCCGGGCCGGAGTCGAAGGCGAGGGTGCCGTCGAGGACGCGCAGCCGTTCGATGGTGGCGTCGAGGCCGAGGTTGTACCGCGTCTTGGTGCGGTCGAATGCCGTGCGGACGTCGAATCCGCGGCCGTTGTCGGTCACGGTTCCGTGGATGACGCGGTCGCGCTCGACGAGCTCGACGTCGAGGCGGGTCGCCGCGAGCGTGCTTTCGGACGTTTGAAAGCAGTTCACGGGTGGTCCGAAAGAGCAGGATCTCGATCTCCGGGGCGTACCGATGCAGATCGATCCGGCGGTCCACGCTGATCCCGAGATCGTCCCTGACCCCATCAAGCATTTGGTCGATGGCCGCGCCGACGCCGTGGGCTTCGAGCACGGGAGGACGAAGCTCGAACGTGAGCCGCCGCACCCGACTGACCGCCTCGTTGAGGGTGTCGCGGACGCGGCCTATCCGCTGGCGGGCCCGCTCGCGATCGTGGCTTCCGATCGCGAGCGCGCAGCTATCCAGATCGACGAGCGCGGCGATCAAGACCTGGATTGTGTCGTCGTGCAGTTCGACCGCGACTCGCTGACGGGCCTGCTCCTCGGCGCTCGCCTGGCTGCTCCAACGCGCTCCGAACATCGTCCCGATTCCCGGAACCTCGACGCTGAGCCACCTCGAGGAAAACGTGGCAGCGGCGAACGTGGCGCTCCCCGAGGCGGCGATGCGCGAGCTGAGTGCGCGGTAGCGGGCGGACATACACTTCGCCCACTCTGCACCGAGACGGATGGAGATCTCATGACCGCCGCCCCTGACAGCCCAGCGTTGACGGCGTCGCAGCTTGCGACGCTCGCAGAGGTGGGCGAGGAGCGCACGGCCTCGGCGGGCGACATCCTGTACCGGATCGGCGACGAGCGCTATCCGTTCATCGCGATCCGGGAGGGAGAGGTTGCGGTGCTCGACGCCGCGGGCAACGAGATCATCCGCCACGGGCCGTCGAAGTTCCTTGGCGAGGTCAATCTCCTGTCCGGACAGGCGGCGTTCGTGACCGCCGTGGCGTTGACGCCGCTGCGCTACATCGTCGTCGAGCGTGAAGCGTTGCGCGGGCTGCTGTTCGACGACGGGCCGCTCAGCAGCCTCGTGCTGTCGACGTTCATCGCACGCCGCGAGGCGCTGCAGCAGGTCGCCGGGCTCGGGCTCGAGATCGTCGGCCCACACTCCTCCGCACCGACGAGACGGCTCCTGGAGTTCGTCCGCAGCAACCGGCTGCCGTTCACATGGCGCAATCCAGAGCTGGCCGACGACCCGGGCGCGGCCGCGCTCGTGGCCGGCACCGACCCCTCGAACCTCCCGCTCGTCCGGCTGCCGGGCGGGGTCGAGATGGGTGCGCCGACGCCGGGCGAGCTGTCGCGGGCACTCGGGATCGGACGCGAGCTGGCGCCCCGAGAAGAGGTCGACCTGCTCGTCGTCGGAGCCGGCCCCGCCGGGCTGGGCGCAGCGGTGTACGGCGCGTCCGAGGGACTCGAGACGCTGATCGTGGAAAGCAGTGCGCTCGGCGGGCAGGCCGGCGAGTCGCGCAGGATCGAGAACTACCTCGGGTTTCCGGCCGGGATCACCGGGAGCGAGCTCACGACTCGTGCCGTCGTGCAGTCGCGAAAGTTCGGCGCCCGCACCGCGACGCCCTATCGGGCGCTGGCGCTCGAGCCCGGGAATGGGCGGCACATCGTCCGGCTCGAGGAGGGGCACGAGATCGTGGCCCGCGCAGTGCTGCTCGCAACCGGCGCGCAGTACCGGCGCCTGCCCGTCGATGGTCTGTCGGACTACGAAGGCCTGACCGTCTTCTACGTCGCAGGCCCGCCGGAGCAGCTGCTGTGCGGCGCGTCCCGCGTCGGAGTGGTCGGGGGTGGCAACTCCGCCGGTCAGGCCGCGGTCTGGCTGGCGCGGGGAGGCGCGTTGGTCACGCTGCTGCACCGACGGGCGGATCTGCGGGAGACGATGTCGGACTACCTGGTGCGCGAGCTCGACCGGTACCACGTCGCAGTACGCGACAGAAGCGAGATCGCCGCGCTCCACGGAGAAGCTGGGCACCTGGAGGAGGTCACGCTGACGAGCGGGGAGCGCGTGCCGCTCTCCTTCCTCTTCCTGTTTCTCGGCGCGCGGCCCTGCACAGAGTGGCTGACCGAGGCGATCGCACGCGACGACGACGGCTTCATCCTGACCGGCCCCGCGGTTGGCAGCGAGAACCTGCTGGAGACCAGCGTGCCCGGGGTCTTCGCCGCGGGCGATGTCCGTTCCGGCTCGACGAAGCGATGCGCCGCCGCCGTCGGCGAGGGAGCGATGGCCGTGCAGTTCGTTCACGGCCGTCTCGCACAACAGACCGCGGCACCCCGGGCGTCGCCGCCGGGTGACGCCCCGTCACCCTGTACCAGACCGAATGGTGTCCCTTCTCCTCCGCCGTTCGCGAGGTGCTCACCGAGCTCGGCATCGACGCGGTCATACGCCAGGTTGAACCGTGGCCGGAGCAGCGAGAGCACCTGCGCGAGCTGGCCGGCACCGACCAGATCCCCGTCCTGCAGACAGAGGACGGGCAGATCTTCCGCGGCACCCGTGAGATCTTCGCCCACCTGGCGGCGCGGGAGCCCTGGCGGTTCGCCGCCGCTCATCGACGACGCTACGCCGATCACCAGGACGCGCGTGAGTCGGATGCGACCGGACAGCTGCTCCGGTACTTCGACGGCGCCGGCGACCTCGAGTCAGCCGAGCCGCAGGCAACCCCCGACGACACGACCGTCGTCAACGTCCCAGCGGCGCACCGGTACGAGCTCCTGCTCGACGGGCGACGGATCGGGCTGCTGGCCTACCGGCAGCGGCACAACCGGATCGCGTTCACCCACACCGAGGTCAGCCCCGGATGCGAGGGCCACGGGTTCGGCAGCCGCCTGGCGGCAGCCGCCCTCGACGACGCCCGCCGGCAAGGACTCGATGGTCGTCCCCATCTGCCCGTTCATCGCCGCATTCATCCAACGACACCCCGAGTACCGCGACCTGGTCGCCCCGGAGCACCGCCGTGACCGGGCTGAGGCGTAGGCGACGCCATCTGGCTCCGATAGCCCTCGGCGAGATGAGACAGCGCCGCCATGTCGATCGGGGGACGAGCTGCTGGAGTTCAGCCGTTGGTTTGTTGCATGCTCAGTCTCGGTGCTTGGGCGCGTAGCGATGGTGCAGCATCAGGGCGTTGCCGTCCGGGTCGCGGAAGAAGGCCATGTGGCAGACGCTCGTGTCCAGCGTGTCGGCCACGAACTCAACGCCTCGTGACTCCAGCTCGGCTCGGGCCGCCTCGATGTCCTCCACGTGCAGCGCGATCGCGTTCTCGTTGACGTGGAATGTCATCCCGAACTCCTCGACCGCGATCACGGCCAGGGTGAGGTTGCCGGTCTCGAACTCGGCGCCCGGCCGCTTGCCGTAGCGAGCGCTGCAGTGCAGGCCCAGGGTCGTGCCGTAGAACTCGACGGCGCGCTCGAAGTCACGCGTCGGCAGGTAGACGAAGTCGGTGCCGGTGACGATGCTCACTCGGCCGCGATCATAGCCCGAGGGCGAACTTGCCCCGATACCTCGGTTGCATCGGCAGCCTGGCTTCGTCCGAACGCCGAAACCCGCCACTGGAGCGGGTTTCGGGAGTGCGCTGGAGAGGACTTGAACCTCCACGACCCAATTGGGTCACAAGGCCCTCAACCTTGCGCGTCTACCAATTCCGCCACCAGCGCCGGGCCTGCGAGCAGGCAGTCTAGAGCAGGAAGCCGAGCGCGATCACGTTGGCGGTGAAGATGATCGCGACCGCGATCGTGAGCCGGGTCAGGTTCCGCTCCATGACCGCGGTGCCGCCGTAGCTGGAGCCGCCCGGGTTGAGCATGCCCGAGAGCCCGGAGTCCTTGCCCGAGTGCATCAGCACCAGCACGATCAGGCCGACGCCGAGCAGCACCTGGAATCCGGACAGGATCTGAGACAGAAGGTGCGAAGACATCGGCCGAAAGTCTACCAGCGGCGGGGCGGAATCCGGTGTCTCAGCGCACCGTGACGGTGCCGGGCTCGCCCTCGACCAGGCTTCCGATCACCGGCCACGGCAGCTCGGCCGCGCGGTCGGCCGACAGGCTCACGAAGAGGCCGCCGGACGTCTGCGCGTCGCAGGCCAGCAGGCGGTCGGTCTCGCCGAGCTCGGGAGCAAACTCGGTGTAGTCGGCGGCCAGGTCGAGGTTGGTGCGCGTCCCGCCCGGCACGTGTCCCGCCTCGACGAGCCCGCGCACGCCGGGCAGGAGCCGCACCGCATGCCAGTCGATCTGGGCCTGCAGCCCGGCGCCGGCGGCCAGCTCGCGGGCGTGGCCCACGAGGCCGAAGCCGGTCACATCGGTGACGGCGTGTGGGCCGGCGGCCCGCACCAGCCGGGCGGCGTCGGCGTTGAGCGTCGTCATCGACTCGACCGCGGCGGCCACCACCGCCGGGTCGGGCTCGGCGCGCTTGACGGCGGTTGTGACGATGCCGGTGCCGATCGCCTTGCTCAGCACCAGCACGTCTCCCGCGCGCCCGCCCGCGTTCGTCCAGATCTCATCCGGGTGGGCGAAACCGGTCACCGCCATGCCGTACTTGGGCTCGGGATCGTCGATCGAATGGCCGCCCGCGACAACCGCACCGGCCGCCGCGGCCACGTCGGCCCCGCCCCGGAGGATCTCGCCGAGCAGCTCCATCGGCAGCGCCTTTGGGAACGCGACCACGTTCAACGCGAACGCCGGCCGCGCGCCCATCGCGTAGATGTCCGAGAACGCGTTGGTTGCGGCGATCCGGCCGAACTGGTAGGCATCGTCGACGAGCGGGGTGAAGAAGTCGATCGTCTGCACCACCGCCAGCTCGTCGGAGATCCTCCACACCGCCGCGTCGTCCAGGCCCTCGTGGCCGACCATCAGCTGGGCCGACTCCACCCGCGGCAGCCCCGCCAGCACCTGCCGCAGCGAGCCGGCCGGCAGCTTGCAGGCGCAGCCGGCGCCATGGGAGAGATGGGTCAGCCGGACAGTCTGCGTGGACACCCGATCAGTGTATGCCGAGTCAGACGAAGGGGATCGGGTGCGGCTCACCCCGGTGCGGCCCGTCCGGCGCCTCGACCACGAACCCGCCGGCGGCGTCCAGGCCCGCGTCGACCAGCACGACGGCGATGTTGCGCTCGAGCGCGAACGAGTACACCGCCCACCGCGCCTCGCCGGCCGGGTGGCCGTCGGGCGTACTCACGCTCCAGAGCCGCTCCATGATCGGGAACGGCGGGCCGTCGCAGACCAGGCCGACGGTGTGCCTGGCCGGCCCGCGATCGCGCACGGCGCGCAGCGCGTCGCGGCCGACGAAGTCGGGCCGGTCGAGATCGAGCAGCGCGCCCATCCCCGCCTCGATCGGGTTCATGCCCGAGCTGGTCGCATACTGGGTGTCGGTGATGCCCTGCTCGACCGCGCGGACGATGTTCGGCCCGGTCACCAGCAGTCCATGCGGCTCGCCGGTGGCGATGAGCGCGTCCCACACCTCGGGCGCATCCTCGCTGCCGAGCGGGTAGATCTCATACCCCGGCTCGCGGCTCCAGCCGGTGTTCGAGACGACGCACTCGATCCCGGCCAGGCGGGCGTGCGCGCACCGAAACCGGGCCTGCCCGGCGACATCGTCGCCCGCCAGCGCCGCCATCACATCGGCCGCCCGCGGGCCCTGCAGCTGCATCGGGGCGACGTCGGCCTCGGCCACCTCGACCTCATCGCCGCGGGCGAGCGCAAGCCCGGTCGCCCACAGCGTCAGATCGACGTCGGAGTGCGAGAACCAGACCACGTCCTCGGCCGTGCGCAGGACGATGCACTCGCACATGATCGTCCCCGCCCGATCGCACACGGGCGTATATCGGCACTCGCCGACCCCGAGGTCGGACAGCCGCCGCGGCGCCAGGTGGTCGGCCAGCGCGAGCGCGCCAGGCCCCCGCAGCTCGGCCTGGCGCTCGGCGCCGACGTCCCACAGCGTGACCCGTTCCAGCAGGGCCGAGTAGTCGGCGCGCGGGTCGCGGCCGTAGTCCATCGGCATGTAGGTGTGGTTGTAGACCATGAAGTCACAGGCCCCGGCGCGGAGCGTGCGCTCGAAGTAGGGCGATCGGCGAATGGTGGGATGCAGCACGTTGATAGCATCATGCCATGACGCCGACAGAGGCCCTGCGAGCTGTCTGCGATGCCTGGGAGCGCGGCGATCCCGACGCCGCGGCGGCCCTGTTTGCCCCGGCCGGCGTGTACGAGGATCCGCTGTATCCCGGGCCGCTTCGAGGCCGCGATGCGATCCGGGCCGGCCTCGCCGACGGCATGGGTGCCATCGAGGACTGCCGGGTGACGCTCGACCCGGTGCTCGAGCGCGGCGACCGGGTGCTTGCGATCGGCCACTTCGGATCGCGCCTGCGCGACGGCGGCGGGCGGTTCGACTTTCCGTTCGCGATCCTCGTCGAGCACTCCGATGCCGGCATCGAGCGGCTGGCGGAGTACTTCGACACCCGCCCGCTCGTGCCGTGAGCAACGCGACCGGTGCCCCGGGACGGGCGTAGACTGCGGGCATGAAGATGCGCGAGTTCGGGTCGTCCGGGATCACGGCCTCCGAGGTGGGGTTCGGCCTCTGGACGATCTCGACGGGCTGGTGGGGCGAGCACTCCGACGAAAGCGCGATCGCGCTCCTCCGGGAGGCGTACGAGCTCGGCATCACCCTCTACGACACGGCCGACACGTACGGCGAGGGCCGGGGCGAGACGCTGCTCCAGAAGGCGCTCGGCGACGTCCGCGACGACATCACCATCGCGACCAAGTTCGGGTATGACATCTACTCGCCGTGGGAGCGCAAGGGCCACGTCGAGCGGCCGCACGACTGGTCGCCCGACTACGTCCGCTACGCGCTCGAACAGAGCCTTCACCGGCTCGGCACCGATCGTGTCGACGTCTACCAGCTGCACAACCCGCGCATGGACGCGATTCGCTCCGAGGAGGTGTTCGCGGTGCTCGACGAAGCGGTGGCCGCGGGCAAGATCCGCAGCTACGGCGTCGCGCTCGGGCCCGCCATCGGCTGGCGCGAGGAGGGCTTGGAGGCGCTTCGCACCCGCAACCTCGCCGCGGCCCAGATCATCCACAACCTCCTCGAGCAGGATCCCGGCCGCGAACTGATCGAAGCCGCCCGGGTGGGCTCGACCGGCCTCATGATCCGCGTGCCGCACTCATCGGGCATGCTCGAGGGGCACTACACCCGCGACACCGTGTTCGCCGAAAACGACCATCGCCGCCACCGGCCCAAGGAGTGGCTCACCGAGGGGCTGCGCAAGGTCGAGACGCTCGGCTTCCTGACCGAGGGCCGAACGCTCGGGCAGGCGGCGATCCAGTGGCTCCTGGCAGAGCCGGTCGTCACGACGGTGCTCCCGAACATCTACAACTCCGAGCAGCTGCGCGAGTTCGCCGCGGCGCCGGAGACCCCCGAGCTCAGCACCGCCGAGCTCGAGCGTGTGGCCGAGCTCTACGCGAGCGACTTCGCCGCCGAGCCGGCCGCGACCGGCTCCTGATCCTTGGCGAGCAGGGCGAACAGCTCTGACCGCTCGGGCGGGGCGGACCAGCGCTGCTGCACGATGCCGTCGGCATCGACGTAGAGCACCATCGGCGTCGCCCGCATGCCGAGCCGCTGCGACGCTCCGCCGCCGAGCTCGACCACGGTGACCCGACCGGCGTGATGCGCCGTCGCCGCCGCAAGCCGGTTCAGCGACACGCGCGACGATGTCGAGTAGGGCGTCGAGAACTGGACGAACGCTCCGCCCGGCGGAAACCGCTCCAGGCCAAGCTGGGCGGGCGCGAGGCGCGCGGGCGTGATCGGGATCGTCCGTCGCCTGCGACGTACCACCGTCGTGCGGGCGACACCGGCGACACCGGCGCACGCGCCTACGAGCACCAGCCATTCGATCATCTTCGCGACACGATAGCGGGCCGCGGCGCCCAGGATCGGACGCCGGCGGTCACAAAAGTGTCACCGATCTGCGACAGCACCTTTCGGGGGACTGTCCCCGGTTGGGGCGGCGGCGCGGGCGAGGACGGCCTCGATGCGCTCGGCCTGGAGCGGGAGGGCATGCTGGGCCGCCACCAGCACCGCCTCGCGGTTCGGCACCGGCAGCGCCGCCGCGGCCACCATGCCCGCGGCGATCGAGCTGACGTCGAGCGGGTCGACCAGGGCGCCGCAGCGCGGGTTGAGCACCTCGGCGGGGCCGCCGACGCGGGTTGCGACCACCGGCCGCCCGCACGCGAGCGCCTCGAGCATCGCCTGGCCCTGCGGCTCCTCGAGGCTCGGCAGGCAGACGACGTCGGCCTTGGCGATCTCGTCGGCGACGCCGTCCTCCGGCAGCCGGCCGAGAAAGCGCGTCCCGACCGGGGCGGTCGCGCGCAGGCGCTCCTCGAGCGGGCCGCCGCCCACGATCGTCAGCGTGCCGCCGCCGAGGGTCGCGAACGCCTGCAGCAGCCGCCCGAGGTTCTTGCGCGGCGTCAGCGAGCCGACGAACAGGAAGCGCGGGCCGACTCCACGCGCAGCCGGCGCCCGCGGCGCCGAACGCAGGCGCTCGGTATCGACGCCGCAGTCGATCACCTCGACCCGGACGCCCTCGGGCGCCGCCAGCAGCTTCGCCACGTAGGCCGACACGCAGATGACCGCGGCCGCGCGGCGCAGCACCGGCTTGGTGAGCGCCGCGACCACGGGGTTGCGGCGGATGTTCCGCACGTCGGTGCCGTGCGCGGTGATCACGTAGGGGATGCCCGTCGCGATCGCGACCAGCCCGGTCGGCACCAGAAAGTGCGCGTACACGACGTCGGGGCGGTGCCTCGCGACGGCTGCACGGGCCTGCCGGGTCAGCCCCGCGTAGGCCCGCGGCGTGGACACCGGGCCGCGCGCACCGGCCTGCAGCACCACCCGCTCAACCTCGTGGCCTCGCTGCCGCAGCGCCTCGGTGACACGAGCAACGAACACCCCGTAGTCCGGTCGCTCGGGACTGGGATACATGTTGCTCACTAGCAGAATCCGCATGTGCCAAGTCTAGAGGGTCTATGAGGCTGCAGCCGCCCGCGTCACACCAGGTCGCGCGGGAACGTGTACGTCCACGTCCGGGCGAACGCGCAGGCCTCGCCTTCGAAGGCCCGCACGACCACCGTGACCAGGAACCGGTCGGCGTCACAGGTCATGACGCTCTCGGTCTCGCAGCGCGTCTGCCAGTCGCCGCGGCCGATCCCGCCGGTCGTCCGGCACTCCACCCGGGCCGACAGCGGGTCGCCCTCGACGATCGAGAAGGTCGTCCGGTTGGAGTCCTCGACCTCGAGGCCGTTGGGCAGGCGGGTGCGCCCGCCCACGTCCCAGTCGTACACGAGCTCGACCCGGCCGCTTGAGATGTCATGGTGGGAATGGCGCCCCGCCGGCCCGCCGTGCACGACCTCGGTGGGCAGCCGCGGTGACTCCTCCGGCGGCTCGAACTCCGGCAGGCCGGCATCGTCCGGCCGGGGCTCGCGCACCGGCAACACGAGCGCGCTCGCGGCACCCGCCCAGAGCGTCAGCGTGACCGGCTCGGGCGACGGCCACGCCCACGGCCAGTAGGTCGGCGAGATGCCCACGCGGATCCGGCTGCCCGGTGCAAAGGCGTGCCCGATCGCGTCGAGCCTGACCGTGGCCGTGAATCGCTCGCCCGGCGTGAGCGCCTGGGGATGCTCGTCGCTTTCGCGGTGGGTGAGGTTCTGGATCGCGCGGGTCACGAGCGCCGAGGTGCCGTCGGCGAACACCTCGCACAGGCGCACGCACACGAGCGCGCGCGGCCGGTCCGAGGCCAGCGTCAGCTCGACCTCGGGGAACCCGAGGATCTCGAGCCGGTCGGCCAGTGGCTCCGACGTGAACGTGAGGCTCATGCCGTCCATGGCCCGCTGGTCGCCGGGCCAGTCGGCCGGCTCGCCGTAGGGACACCACGACCCGGCGTCGAGGCCCGCCGTCTGCACGCCGGAGAAGCTCCGCTCGGCCGTGGCGGCAGGGGCCGGCTCGAGCCCCGGCCGCGTTCAGGTACATGCGCTGCGCCGTCACGCCGGGCGCGGGCCAGGCGGGCTCGGCCACCCACCGCCCGGGCCGCTCGGTGTAACAGGGCGGCGGGCCGGCTCGAGTCCTGGATGTAGGCCCGCAGCATCGGCTCGTCCATGATCCCGGTGTCGACGCCGCCGAGCCAGTGGTCGAACCAGCGCCGCACCTCCTGCAGGAACCCGATCGTCGGGCCAGGCGGCCCCGCCTGGGGCCAGGCGTGCGCCCACGGGCCGATCAGGCCCTTGCGCGGGCCGGGCAGGCCGGCGAGGAGCCGCGGGATCGCGTTCGTGTAGCCGTCCGACCAGCCACCCGACGGCGTAGACGGCGGCGTCGATGCGCGAGTAGTCCTCGCACACCGACCCCTGCTTCCAATAGGCGTCACGGCGCTGATGGCCGAGCCATGGCTCGATCATCGGCGGCGCCGATCCCAGCCGCTCGAGCCACATGTCGCGCCAGCGCTCACCGACGATCGCCGGGTCGGGCGGCCAGCCGTTCCAGCCCAGCATCGACGATGCCCACTGCAGCATGTCCGAGCCGACGCAGCCGCCGTCGTAGTGGACGTCGTCGGCGTAGCGGTCGTCGGTGGAGCACAGCGTGACGATCGCCCTCAGCGCGGGCGGCCGGTGGGCGGCCACCTGCAGCGAGTTGAACCCGCTCCACGAGATGCCGATCATCCCCACGGCGCCGGTGCACCACGGCTGTGCGGCAATCCAGGCGATCACCTCGCAGGCATCGGACTGCTCCTGGGGCAGGTACTCGTCGTCGAGCAGACCGTCCGATTCGCCCGTCCCCCGAATGTCCACCCGCACGCACCCGTAGCCGTGTCCGGCCAGGTAGGGGAAATGGCGCGAATCGCGCACGGCCGTGCCGTCGTTCAGGCGGTAGGGCAGGAACTCGAAGATGGCCGGGACCGGGTGCGCCCCGGCATCGTCGGGTAGCCAGATGCGGGCGGCGAGCCGGCAGCCGTCGGCCAGGGTGATCCACTCGGTCGAGATCGTTCGCACCCGCCGGGGAAGGTCGGTGACGACGCGCATCGCGGCATTTAACCCGAACGGCCGGGCTGGGGGGTGAAACACCACCCACGGCCACCCCAGCGGGGGGGTTGCCGGACGACTCGTGGACGGCGAAAGTGGATTACATCCTCACGCGCGCCGCGATGGGGGTGCCTCCCTGATATGCGCCCGCCTGGCTGGACGTCCACCACCGGGCGGGCGCGGAGGAGGCACCTGTGTGGGACCGAGCTACTCCCCCCCGCCGCGGCGCGCAGCCGCGAGCAGCTCGCGGAAGCAGCCGAGCTCCTCCGACGAGCTGGCGTCGAGCCCGTTGAGCGCAATCTGGAGTTGGAGGCCGAAGGCCTCGAGCAGCGACTCGGGGCCGTCCTCGAGGGCGAGGGTGAAACGCAGATACTCGCGGCCGGACCGCTCGCCGATGACGCGGTAGCGGCGCGCGGCCAGCGCGGCGGCAAGCGGGGCGCCGAACACACACAGGCGCTCACCCGCCCGCTCGGCGTCGGTGTCGGGCGCGGCGATCAGCGTGCGCATGACACCGGACAGGCTGCCGTCGGCCGCGGTCGCGGCCCGCTCGATCAACTGCGGCAGCATGAGCTCCGGCATGCGCCCCAGGGTACCCCGCCCGGTACCGCCAGGAACCCCCCGGAATGGTGACATCACGACGCCGCCGAACCACCGCCGGACGGATCCGTGACGGTGTTCTCGACCTTCACGACGGTCACGGGTTTTGGGTGAGCGCCGCCCCCGCCGGTGCCGAACAGGATGCCGATCACGCATCCGGCGGCGAACACGACGACGCAGCCCACAAGCCCACGGATGTGGCGGCGCAGCACGCTTGACGCAGGGTAGCCCGGGCGGCCGCCGGAGTCGTCGCTTTCGATCGTCCAGATCGATCGTGGAAACTTGCATATAAATCTTTATGCAAAGGATCCCGATATGAGAGGAGGGCGCAGCAGCGCCCCCGATCTCATCGAGGTGCTCGGTGAACGACCGCGGCCGACCGGCGTGGGCCCAATCGACCAGTGCTGCACTCGCGCGGTGCCTCGGCATCGCAGCCGCCGCGTGCGCCCTCGCAACGGCTCCCGCCGCCGCATACGTCCTGCAGCACTCGACGGCCGCAGCGGTCACGGTCAAGCTCTCATCGCATCCGCCGGCGGCGGCGCGCAGCACCACCGCGAAGTTCGGGTGGAAGACCACGGGCACGCCCACCGCTGTCGCCTGCCGGCTCGATTCCGGTGCCTACAAGACGTGCGCGCGGACGCACTCCTACACCAAGCTGAAACAGGGGATGCACACCTTCACCGTGCGGGTGACCGGGGGCGTCACCCGCAAGACGGCCGTCTACAGGTGGCGAATCGACACCATCGCCCCGACCGCTCCGACCGTCACCGGCGGCAGCTCCGCATGGACGGGGGCCGCCGTCACGCTGGCCGGCGCCGGGTCGACCGACCCGGGCGGAAGCGGGATCGCCTCCTACCAGCATCGCAGCTCGGTCAATGGCGGCGCGTCGTGGACGACCGCGGCCACCGGCGCGACCGCGAAGATCACCGCCAACGGTACGACCTGGGTGCTGTTCCGGGCGCTGGACAAGGCCGGCAACGCCTCAGCGTGGGCGCCCGCTGCCCGCCGGCCCTGCCGCCACAGCGGCGATCGACACCGTCCCGCCGACCCTCCCGCTGCTCTCGGGCGGCAGCGCCACCTGGCAGAACGTGGCCTCGGTGACCATCCAGCCGACCGGCGCGCCGACCGACACGGAATCGGGTTTCGCCGGATACGAGTACCGCACGTCCGCCGACGCCGGCGCGACCTGGTCCATCGCCACAGCGGGCGCGGCGGTCACGGTCGCGGCGGAGGGGCCCACACTGGTGCAGTTCCGGTCAGTTGACGCGGTGGGCAACGCGTCGGCCTGGACGGGCGCGAACGGCACGGTGAACATCGACCGCAGCGCGCCGACGGCGCCGACCGACACCGGCGGGTCTGCCGCCTGGCAGGCCGGCCCGCTGGTGACCGTTACGGCAAACGGCTCGGCCGACGCGTGGTCGGGCGTCACCGGATACCGCTACGAGACTTCGACGAATGGAGGCGGCACGTGGTCGGCGCCGACGGCCGGTGCCAGCGCGCCGGTCTCGACGCAGGGCACCACCCTTGTGCAGTTCGCCGCCGTCGACGCCGTCGGGCTCGTCTCGCCGTGGACACAGGCGACAGTCAAGCTCGATCTGACCGCGCCGACCGCACCCACCGTCGCGGGCGGCTCGTCCACCTGGCTGAACGTCGCGTCGGCCACCGTTTCCGCGTCGGGCTCGACCGATTCCGGCGGTTCCGGATTCTCGAAATACCAGTACCGCAGCTCGACCGACGGCGGGACGACGTGGAGCCCCACCGTGGACGGTGCGAGCGACCTGGTCACGGCGGAGGCCAACACCTGGGTGCAGTTCCGCAGCGTCGACACGGCAGGCAACACCTCAGCGTGGACTCCCTCGACCCAGACGGCGGCGGCAACCGTGCGCCTCGACCGGACCGCACCGGCGACGCCGGTCGCGAGCGGCGGGTCGGCCGGCTGGTCGAACGCCGCCTCGATCGTCGTCACCCCGTCGGCGACCGATGCCGGCAGCGGAGTCAAGAGCTACCAGTACCAGACCTCGACCAACGGAGGGACGACCTGGTCGGCCCCGGCCACCGGCGCGTCGGTGACGGTGTCGGCCACCGGCCAGACGCTGGTGCAGTTCCAGGCGACCGACAATGTCAACCTGAAGTCGGCCTGGTCGGGGATCACGGCCGCCGGCACCGTGCAGCTCGATCGCACCACTCCCACCGCGCCGCCGTCGGTCACCGGCGGCTCGCTGAACTGGTCGCTGTCGTCCCCCGTGACCGTGACCGCGTCGGGCTCGACCGATTCCGGCGGCTCCGCGCTCGCCGGCTACGAGTACCGCGCCTCGATCGACAACGGCAGCACCTGGTCGGGCGCGCTCGCCGCCCCGGCGACGATCACCGCCGACGGCACGACGCTCGTCCAGATGCGCTCCATCGACAACGCCGGCAACGTCTCTGCGTGGACGCCCTCCTCGGCCGGAGCGGGTAACACCGTCAAGATCGACACCACGCCGCCCACGGCTCCGATCGTCGCGGGCGGCACGGGTGGCTGGTCGGCGGCGGCCTCGGCGACCGTCTCGGCATCGGGCTCCACCGACTCGCCCGGATCGGGCGTGACCGGCTACAAGTACGAGACGTCCACCGACGGCGGCACGACCTGGTCGGCGGTCACCTCCGGGCCGGCGGTCACGATCTCGGCCGAGGGTGCGACGCTGGTGCGGTTCGAAGCCGTCGACCTGGCCGGGCGCAACTCGGCCTGGACACAGACCAGCGTCCAGCTCGACCGCACCGCGCCGCCGGTGCCCGCCGTCACCGGAGGCGCGCTCGCCTGGGCCGACATCGCCTCACGCACGATCACCGCCTCGGGCTCGAGCGACAGCGGTGCCGGGCTGCTCGGCTACCAGTACCGCACCTCGACCAACGGGGGCGGAAGCTGGTCGGCACCCGTGTCCGGCGCCTCGCTCGTGGTGTCGGCCGAGGGCGAGATGCTGGTGCAGTTCCAGAGCATCGACAAGGTCGGCAACGCGTCGGCGTGGACCCCGGTCCCCGCCACGTCGGGCGCCACGGTGCGACTCGACCGCACACCGCCGACGACCCCCAGCGTGAGCGGCGGGTCGGCGGTGTGGCAGAACGCGACGACGCTTCCGATCTCGGCGAGCGGTGGCACCGATATCGGCGGCTCGGGCATCGCGTCCTACCAGTACCGCACGTCCACGAACGGCGGCTCGACCTGGTCGAGCCCGACCGCGGGCACGACGGCCAACGTGACCACGCAGGGCACCACGCTCGTCGAGTTCCGGGCGGTGGACGGCGTCGGCCTCGACTCCCCGTGGACGGCGGTGTCGGCGGCCGGCACAGCCATGCTCGACCAGACCGCTCCCAGCATTCCGGCGGTCACCGGCGGGGCGTTCAAGTACCAGAACCTCGCATCGGTGACGATCTCGGCGAACGGTTCGGCCGACACCGGCGGCTCGGGCCTTCACGGCTACCAGTACCGCACGGAGTTCGATACGCAGGCGACCAACGGGTGGTCGGGGCCGGTCGACGGCGCGAGCGTGACGATCACCGCCGAAGGGCTGACGCTCGTCGAGTTCCGGTCGATCGACAACGCCGGGAACGTCTCGGCCTGGGCGCCCAACCCGGCCGTGCCCGCGAACATCGTCGAGCTCGACCGCACGGCGCCGGGTGTCCCCACCGTGAGCGGCGGGTCGCTCTCATGGCAATCGGCCGCCGGCGTGACACTCACGGCGAGCGGTGCAACCGACGGAGCGGGTGTGTACACGGCGGGCGTCACGAGCTACCAGCACCGCACCTCCACGGACGGCGGCACCACGTGGTCGGCCGCCGCCACCGGCAGTTCGTTCGCGGTCACGACGGAGGGGACGACCCTGGTGCAGTTCCGGTCGGTGGACGCCGCGGGCAACATGTCGGCGTGGACGCCGGCCACGCCGGACGCCACCGACACGGTCAAGCTCGACCGCACGCCTCCCTCGCTCCCAACGATCAGCGGCGGCACGGGCGGGTCGTGCACCGCCGGGCCGGTGACGCTGACGGCGTCCGGATCGGTCGACGCCGCGTCCGGCTTCAACCACTACGAGTCGATGGTGAACACCGGCAGCGTCGTCACGGGGCCGAGCGTCACGGTGTCGGCACATGGCACGTGGACGGTCACGTTCCGGTCGGTGGACGGGCTCGGAAACGCGTCGACCTGGGTGACCACCAGCGTCTGTATCAGCTGACCGAGTCGTCCCGCCAGCTGGCATACCGGCCGGCGGTGTCCCCGCTCGGCTCGCCGAGGACGGGGTGCAGCGACAGATCGGGCGAGTACCGGCTCGCCGGCACGGTGCGGCCGAGCGCCTCGGCCATCGCGCGGACGTGGTGCGGTGCGCCACCGCAGCAGATGCCGATGAAGCGGACGCCGAGGTCGCGGGCGGCGACGGCGAAGTCGGCCATGTCGAAGCGGGTGCAGGTGAAGGGGTCGAGGGCGATCGGAAAGACGCGCCGGCCGCGATCGTCGCGCAGCGCCTGGAACGTCGCCTGTGACGGGGTCGTCCGGTAGGGCACCGGCTGGCCGGCGATCGGGCACGAGACCGCGGCGCGCACACGCTCGAGCAACGGCAGCATCGTCTCGGGCCCCCGCGAGCAGTTGAGCCCGACCACGTCCGCGCCCGCGTCCTCGAGCCGCTTGCAGGCCTCCTCGAAGCTGAACCCGTCGATGGTCTCGTCCTCCGACGAGGCGAACGTCACGACCGACGGCAGCCCGTACTCGCGGATCACCTCGAGCCCGATCAGGGCCTCGCCGACGTAGTCGTTCGTCTCGGAGAGGATGAAGTCGGCGCCCTCCTCGGCCGCCCAGCGCACCTGGTCGCGGTACATGCGGCGGACGTTCTCGCCGCTCGCGACCGGGTCGGCCGGGTCGTACGCCCAGGTGTTGCAGATGTTGCCGGCGAGCATCGCGCCGCCCGCACTGGCCGTCTCGCGGGCCAGCCGCAGCGCCTGCCGGTTGAGCGCCTCGACGTCGCCCTCGCGGCCGATCATGCGCAGCTTCTCCTCATGGCCGTAGTAGGTGAAGGCGACCATCACGTCGGCCCCCGCGGCCAGGAACTCACGGTGCAGCTCGGCCACAGCATCGGGCCGGTCGAGCACCACCTCGGGCACGTATGGCCCGCTCTTCAGATAGCCGCGCCGCTCGAGCTCGAACAGGTAGCCCTCGGCCCCCAGCACCACCCCGTCGTCGTCGAGCCGCTCGAGCAATCCAGGCATGCGGGCAAGGTTAGCTAAAAGCGCGGTAGCGCCGGACCCTGGTACAGGTCGTACTCGCCCTCGCGGGCGAACCGTTCGACGCCGCGTGCCACCGCCGCATCGTCGAGCTCCACCCCGAGCCCCGGGCCGGTTGGCACCGACACCAGTCCGCCCTCCGGCACGAACGGCCCCTGGGCGATCACGTCGTCGGTGTACCAGCGCAGGAGCGACTGGCTGGGCAGGTCGACCGACCGTGCGGCCGCCGCGATGTGCAGCGCGCACGCGGTGGCGATGCCGAGGTCGCCGCCGTAGAACCAGAAGCGGGCGCCGGCGCGCCTGCAGTCGACGATGAACCGGCGCGTCCCGGTGACGCCGCCGCAGGCCGCGACGTTCAGCACGAAGGCATCGGCCGCGCCGAGCGACGTCGCCCGGTCAAGGGCGGTCTCGTGGGTCGAGAACGGGATCGGCGAGTCGCGCCGAAGGGCCGCCATCTCGCCCAGCGTGCCCACGGGCTCCTCCAGATTGGCGATGTGCAGCGGCCGCAGCGCCGCGATCGCCCGGCGAGCGGTCTCGACGCGCCAGCCCATGTTGGCATCCAGGCGCAGCACGCGGTCGGGGCCGATGGCCGCGCGCACCTCGCGCACCATGCGCAGCTCCTCGCGCAGCGGATGCACGGCCACCTTGCCCTCGAAGCTCGGCGATCCGTGCTCCTCGACCATTGCCGCGCAGTAGGCGGCGATCGCGGCAGGGCTCGACTCACCCGCCGCGGCCGGGCCCGGGATCCGGTGGGCGAAGTACTCCGTGAACTCGACCGCCTGACGCACCGCCCCTCCGAAGAGATCGTGCAAAGGCAGTCCCTGGGCCCGCGCCTCGATGTCCCAGAGCGCCATCTCGACTCCGGCCAGCGCGCGGGCCGGGTCGCTCGGCGCGGCCCGCTGCGCCGTTCGCAGGAGTGCGGCGGCGCGTCCGAGCTCGACCCGCAGCTCCGGCAGCCGCCGCCCGACGAGCCGCTCGCCGAGCTCGCCCGCAAGCGCCGCAGCGTCGTGCGGCGAGGGCGTCTCGCCGAGCCCGCAGATGCCGTCGTCGGAGGTGATTCGCAGCACGGTGCGGCTCATTCCCCAGTAGGTGCCGGGCGCAAAGAGGTAGGGGGCGTCGAGCGGCACGTTCACCGGCCACGCCTCCACCCGCGCCACACGCGCCTCAGAGCCCACGGCACACGCTACACCGCGGACGACGTCGAGACCTAGAATGGCACGGTGAGGTTCGAGCACGGACAGGTGGTGTATCTCCAGATCCCCGCGCTCGACGTGACGGCGTCGGCGACCTTTTACGGGGCCGTCTTCGGATGGCAGGTCGACCCGCCCCGGTCCGAGTTCGAGGCTCCGGGAATGATCGGGCAGTGGGTGACCGACCGGCCCGCGTCCACCGACGCCGGGCCGCTCCTGTGGATCCACGTCGATGCCATCGACGCCACGCTCGAAGCTGGTGCGATCGAGCGGCGGCGACGTGCTCGAGCCGCCGTCGGCCGACGGGCCACGCTGGCTCGCGACCATCCGCGACCCGGGCGGAAACGTGGTCGGGCTCGCGCAGCCCGGGCCGCGGTGATGGTTGATTCCACGCCGCCGTGATGTCCTGGGCGGCGAGAACCGAGCCTGGCAAGGACGCAGGGGGCGTTCATACCGGTTGAGCGTATGGGCGCGACGGAGGACGTAGCCAGGCGACGGTTCGCAGCCGCAGCCGCAGCCCCACCACCAACCACCGAGCCACCGCCGACGGACGTCCAGGCGCGCGGAGGCGTGGAATCAACCATCTCAACCGTTACCAAACCGCCATTCACCGGTCGTGGGTCCGACCACTGCCGAGGCTACGGTGGGGTCATGATCGCAGCGAGACTGGGGGCCGTCCTCATCGCGGGCATGCTCACCCTGGCGTCGCCCGCGAGCGCCGCGCGGGCGACCACGCCGACGCTCGCCCAGCTCGTCGGTCAGCGGCTGATCGTGGCGTTCTCGGGCACCCACGCCGACGCGAATCTGCTCGCCCGGGTGAGGGCCGGACGGGTGGGCGGGGTCATCCTCTTCGGCTCGAACGTGAAATCGCCGGCCCAGCTGACCGCGCTCGACGCGTCGCTGCAGGCCGCCGCGAGCGCCGGCGGCCGGCCGCCGCTGATCATCGCCACCGACCAGGAGGGCGGCGAGGTCAAGCGGATCCCGTGGGCGCCCCCGGGCAGATCGGCGAAGCAGCTCGGCGCCCTGCCGACTTCGGCATCGACCCGCGCCGGGTCGCTCACGGCCGCGGCGCTCCACGCCGACGGCGTGAACGTCGACCTGGCACCGGTCGCCGACGTGCCGCACGGCGCAGCCGACTTCATCGAGCAGCAGCAGCGCGCGTTTTCGACAAACCGGTTCACGGTGGCCGCCGACGCGCCCGCCTTTGCGAGCGGGCTCGAGGGGCACGGGGTGTGGCCCACGCTGAAGCACTTCCCCGGGCTGGGGCTGGCAACCGTCTCGACCGATCAGGCGCTCGTGCGGATCACCGCGTCCGCGCCGGCGCTGACGAAGGGGCTCCTGCCGTACGCCGTCGCCTTGCGCCGCAATCTCAACCCGATCGTGATGCTCTCGACGGCGGTCTACCCCGCGCTCGACTGGCGCGCCGCCGCCTGGTCGCCGCCGATCATCAGGGGGCTCCTGCGCGGGAAGCTCGGCTTCTCGGGAGTCACGATCACCGACTCACTCGACAGCGCGGCGGCCGTGCGCCACGAGTCCGTTTCCGGGGTCGCGCTGCGAAGTGCCGTGGCCGGCTCCGACCTGCTGCTCGTCACCGGCTCGGAGGCCGACAGCCGCGGCGTCTTTGCAAGCCTGCGCAGCGCCGCGATGTCGGGCGCTCTGCCGATGTCGCAGCTGATGGCGTCCTACAACCGCGTCGTCGCGCTCAAGAGCCACCTGTGAGCTGGACGTCGCCCGGATCGTTCTGACTGATCGCGAGCGAGCGGCTCGCTCCCCAGGCGCCGACCGCGCTTGCGTACAACAGGCGGAGATACAAGAAGGTCTCGACGTGGGCGATTCCAGGGATCGCGCCGACCCCACGCTCGAGCGTCTCGAGCAACTCCGTCTGGTCGGCGCACACGAGCTCCGCCATGAGGTCGTAACGGCCGGTGGGGAGAACGACATAGTCGATCCCGGGCACGTCCGCGAGGGCGGTCGCGGCATCCTCGAGCGTGGCTCCCTCGGCGACGCGGATCCCGAGCCATGCCATCGATGAAAACCCGAGGGTGAGCGGGTTTCCGACTGCGATGATCTGTAAGAGGTTCGCATCGATCATCCGCGTCACCCGGGCGGAAACCGTGCGCTCGGAGACATGGAGCCGGCGGGCGATGTCACGAAAGCTCGCTCGGCCATCGCGTTGCAGGTCCGAGACGAGCTCGATATCGAGTGGTTCGAGTTGAAAGTCCCCCCGTGCATGCACCCCTCGCCGAGCGCCGTCGAGCGACCATTGGAACTGCTGGCGCAGGAGGTTGAGATAGACGAACGTCTCGGTGCGCTGCACTCCCTGCATCCCGCGGATCCTCCGGAGCAGTTGATACAGCTCGGCGGACGAGCGACACGCCGCCTCGGCCATCACGTTGTATGCGCCGGCCGTTTGCACGACGTAGTCGATCTCCGGTTGGGCCGCCAGGGCCTCGGCGACAGGCGTCGCCTGCGATTCGTGCGCCCTGATGCCGAGCCACGCCATGCAGTCGACCCCGAACACCTTTGGATCGGCGACCGCGGTGATCGAGAAGACCTGGGCATGTGTCAGCCGGGCCGTGCGCCGACGGACATGCGCCTCGGACACACCCAGACGGTCTGCGATCGCCACGAACGGAGTTCGCCCGTCGCGTTGGAGCTCGCGGAAGATGTCGAGGTCGAGGGTCGTGAGCTCGGGATGTCTGGGAGTGCGCGGGTCGCGGCCCATCACGCGGTCAGAAGTTGGGGTGAGATGCGGTCACCTTCAATGTCGATGACTGCCGATCGGAGAATGCCCTCGGCGTACTCGCTCCCGGGATTGATGCAAATCGTCCGCCCGATCTGGCGAATGCCGCCCGCTTCGTGGATATGCCCATGCAGCGAGACCGCCGGTTGATACTCCCGGATCGCCTCGACCACAGCAGTCGATCCGGCGCTGATCTGCTCGCCCGCGACCGGCCGGGGAGGCTCGACCGTTGTATCGAGCCGCGGACAGTGATCCAGCCCCGAGCCGAAGGGCGGGACGTGAAGGTTGAAGATGGCGTGGCCAAGATCGTCCAGGCTGTCGGCCATCTTCTTGATGCGTCCCGCCAGCTCGTCCTCCGTAACGTCACGCGGGCAGTGCCACGGCGTGGGGTTGCCGTACCCGGTCGAGATCATCGGGACATTCACGGCGAGGTCGAGCACATGCCCCTCGGCATTGGTGATCCACTCGGCGTGGTCGAGCACCCCCTCGATCGACAGATAGTCGTCGTTGCCACCTGTGACATAGAGCGGGATGCCGAGCGGCGCAAGCCGCATGGCCGCGCGGTGCATCCAGTCGGCAACCTGCGCTTGGCACTCGCGCTCGAAATGTCGCTCGACGACCGCCGCGTCGTCGTGCATCTCATCGACCTCTTCGGCCGAGACGACGATCGGATACTGCCCGAGGTTGCGGATTCGCTGCAGGACGGGCTCGAGCTCCTCGCGGCCACGCAGGTTCAGCGCCTCACCCATCACCGCGACCTCATACCCATCATCATCCCTCCGGACGATCGGGGCGAGGCGCTTCCCAGTGAGGTCGCCCCCAAGGATGGCGACGCCGGCCTCGTAGACCGTCACCGCGTTCAAGAACTTCCGGAAGACCACATCGGAGCCGTGCAGATCGGTGGCGAAGAGGATGCGCAGTTTGTCACCCGCACCATCCTCTTTCGCTCGTCCGATCCGCACGGCTCCTTCGTTCCTGTCTCAGACTCGGCCCGTGCCCGCAGGGTTCGCGCGGATGCCAAGAGCGTCCATCGCGAGCCTCACGGCCACTCTGGCGGCCTTGTTGGCCGGATCGTAGACGGGCGAGCACTCGGTGATCACGTAGGCCTCGACCCCCTCGCGCACGAACGCGCGGATCATCTTGATCACGTCACGAGGCGAGAGCCCACCACACTCGGGCGTGGTGACGCCGCTCGTGTAGCCCTGATCCATCACGTCGAGGTCGGTGTGCAGGACGACGCCGTCGGTACCGTTCCAGGCGATGTCGAGCACCCGCTCGACGGTCTTGTCGATCCCCCACTCGTCAATGTCCCAGATGGTGATCATCTGAATGCCGGTGCGGTCGACGTACTCGCGCTCCTTGCGTGGGTTGAGCGCCCCGTTGATTCCGACCAGAGCGAGGTTGTGGGGATCCATCAGCTCTGCGGCGCGGCTCACGGGACAGGCGTGGTTCAGCCGCTCGCCGGCGACATCTTCCGCCGTGTCCATGTGCGAGTCCATCTGGATGTAGCCCATCTTCCCGTTGATGAGCTTGCTCATCGCGCTCGTGACGGGGATGGGGCACGAGTCATCACCGCCAAAGATGATCGGGAACGCGCCGGCGTTGTAGATCTCGGTGATGCAGCGCTCCGCTCGCTCGAACGTGCGCTTTGCATTACCGGGAACGATCGCCACATCGCCGCAGTCGGTCAGATGCAGCTCGTCGAACAGGTCCACCTGATACTCGCCATGATACGACAGGTAGTGCTCGGTGGCCCGCCGGATCGCACGGGGCCCGTAGCTCGCACCGGGACGGCACGTGTTGGTGTGCTCCCATGGCAGCCCGAGAACAGCGGCCTTGACGCCCGCGGCCCTCAGATCCTCCTCGATGGGCGGTATCACCTGCGCCCCGAGGAAGGTCGAGATCCCGGATATCAGCGAGTTTGGGAAATCGTCCTCCCCTTCGAGACGCCCGTAGGTGTGGTAGTAGTTGCGAACTTCCGGTGTGGTGGCCACAGCTGTTCCTTCCTCTATGGAGTTCCAGATGAAGCGTGGTTCGTTGTTTGGCGATGTCAGTCAGGCGGCACGTGGCGATATGCAAGTGACGTGTCGATGCCCTGACCCCGCCGGTACATCGTCATCGTTACGTAAACAAGGATGCCCGACACAAATGCGCCGCCGATCGAGAGTCGCGCATTCGTCGATGTCAGTCCGAGTTGGGAGTTCGTCAGCGCGACCCAGACCAGCGCGGCGGTGGCAATCGTGCCGACTGCACCCGCGATCGAGATCAGGGGCACGCCGCCGACCTCATACTGCGCGACCGGAGACGCTTCGTAGATGTCCTTCGAGCGGAACGGGAACACCGTTGCCGCCAGGCAGGTGAAGCCGACCACCGTGACCGACGTGATGGCGCCCCCGATCAGGATGATCGTCTCCCACGACGGCTTGTAGGCAAAGACCGCCGCCACGAACAGCGCCAGCAAGCTCCACAAGGTCGCGGCCTTCATCGGCGTGTGGCGCCGCTCGGAGACATCCGAGAAGAAGCTCGGCAACGAGCCGTCGAGACCCATGGCCATCATGATCCGCGAGGCGTTCACGAAGACAACGTTGGCGATGCCGAACCCACCGCAGATGAATCCGAAGGCGATGAGGATGGTCACGATCCAGTTGTTCGACAACATCGAGATGAAGACGGCGATGTTCGGGGAGTACGGCGTCGTGATGCCGCCGGAGTTGTACGCCCACGCGAACTGGTTGAGAAAGTTCCCGCCGGCGAGGTGCTGAATCAGAAGGTACGGAATCGCCAGCATGACCATCGAGACGAGCACACCCGGCAAAAGGAACGCCGAATAGAGCCGCCACATGTTGCGCGCACCCTTGACTTCGCCGAGCAGGCCCTGCGCGGAGAACATGGTGTAGGGCACGTAGGCCGCGAGCACGGCGACCCAGATAAGCGTGTGGCCGAGACTGAATCCGGGCTGGTGATAGCCCGCCTTGGCGGCCGCGGCCGCAACCTGATGGGCGGTCAGCTGGTTGCCGGAGTAGGCGTCGAACTTCGCCGAGAAGTTCGTCCCCAGATTGGTGAGCTCCAGAATGATGATGGTCGCCGTTGCGATCAGGATTCCCGGCACGAGCACCCACCGCTGGAGCGGGCGGTACACCCGCATGCCGAATACGGTGAGGAGCCAGCAAAGGACCACGACGACTGCCGACACGATGAACGTGCCGTTCTTGCTGAACAGCCACGATTCGACCCCCGCCCAGCCGGCCTTCTGGGCGATCGGCTCAAGCCCGAACGAGGTCACCACGAACGCGCCGGCAGCGGGAAACGCCAACCAGAACAGCAACTGGCACGCCCACGGTACGGTGAATCCAACCGCTGGGTGCAGTGAGCGGCTCTCGTAGAGATAGTCGCCGCCCGCACGCGGCATGGCGGAACCGAGTCCCGCGTACACGAAATAGATCACCACCCCGTAGAGGAGCGTGAACACGAGCATCAGGGGAATACTGATGCCGGGCGAGAAGAACTGAGGGCCGGGGAAGAGGAACACGAAGGCGAAGAGCCCGCCGCTCGAGAACACGCCATACCAGGCCGTGTCCGCAAACGACATCTCCCGCAAAAGGCCCGACGACTGGCGCGCGAATAGCGACCCCCGCCCTCCACCGCCATCCGCCGTCCCAGCAGCAGCCGAGGACGCCATTCAGACCCCCTTTCCCATCACGATACGGCTTCATTGCGAGCGAATCAGACGAAACGACCGCCGATCACGGGCCATGAATATCAGACATCGGACATTTGCGCAAGTGAATCGCCGAAATGCCGCTCCCCCCATGACTCCAAGGCCAGGGACATTGGGCCGTGGTTGTCCGTCGCCACCGTTTCGGCTATCGTGACGGGTGCCACGATTGCGGGTCAACCGAATAAGGTGCAACGCGGCAAAGGGCTAACGGCAGATGTCACATATCCCATCGAGTCACGTCGAACGCTTGCCCGGGGACGTTCGCTATTGCCCCAAGTGCGGCCAGGCGAACAGCTCCCCCGCGCGGTACTGCGCGACCTGCGGCATCTCGATGACGGCGACCACCGCAGAGATCGATCGCCCGGGCGGCAACCAGGCCGAGGGCCCTCTGGCAGACACCGATGCCTCCCCCCTCGCGGCGGGGATCGCCGCGGCCGTCCGCCGGATCCTGTCAGCGCGGCGCTAGCGTTCGCCGCGATGGCGGACGACGAGTCGCGAATGGTCTTCTGGCGGGATGCGCCGGACGGCGCCAATTCCGTCGAGATCACCTGGATCGTGCCCGGCGCCGGCAACCGCGGCGACCCGCAGCTGCCGTAGGAACCATTCCGCCACCGCTCTAAGCCTTGCCGCGCGCCTGCTTGGAGCGCTGGCTCGCGCGCGCTCCCGCCTCCAGCACGGCCTTGCGGATGCGCACGTCGGCCGGCGTCACCTCGACGCACTCACCCTCCTGGATGTACTCGATCGCACGGTCGAGGCTCATCTTGTGGGGCGGGTTCAAGCGTACGAGCACGTCGGCGTTCGAGCGGACGTTCGTCATCTGCTTTGCCTTGGTGATGTTGACGTCGAGGTCGCCGCTGCGGCTGTTCTCGCCGACGATCATGCCCTCGTACACCTCCTCGCCGGAATCGACGAAGAGGATGCCGCGCTCCTGCAGGCTCTGGATCGAGTATCCCGTCGCCTGGCCGCGGCGGTCGGCGACGAGCGAGCCGTTCGGGCGGCCCTTGATCTCGCCCGCCCACGGCTGGTACGCCTCGAAGACGTGGTGCAGCTGCCCGGTGCCGCGCGTCTCGGTCTGAAACTCCGAGCGGAACCCCAGGAGCCCGCGGGCAGGCACGAGGTGCTCGAGCCGCACCCATCCGGTGCCATGGTTGGTCATGCTCTCCATCCGGCCCTTGCGCAGCGCGAGCGCCTGGATGACGACGCCCGAGTACTCCTCGGGCACGTCGATCGACACGCGCTCGACCGGCTCGTGGAGTTTGCCGGCGACCGTGCGCGTGACGACCTGCGGCTTGCCGATCGTGAGCTCGAACCCTTCACGCCGCATCATCTCGGCGAGCACCGCGAACTGCATCTCGCCCCGGCCCTGCACCTCCCACGTGTCTGGCCGATCGGTGGGGAGCACGCGCAGGCCGACGTTGCCGAGCAGCTCCCGGTCGAGCCGGTCCTGGATCATGCGCGCGGTCAGCTTGGTGCCGGTCTGGCCGGCCAGCGGCCCGGTGTTGGTCGCGACCGTCACCGACAGGCTCGGCTCGTCGATCACGATCAGGGGCAGCCGCTGAGGGTCGTCAGGATCGGCGATCGTCTCGCCGATCATCACCTCGTCCAGGCCGGCGACGGCGATGATCTCGCCCGGCCCCACCCGCTCGGCCGGGACGCGATCGAGGCCCTCAGCCACGAGCAGCTCGGTCAGCTTGGTGCGGACGATCGTGCCGTCCTGGCGGCACCACGCGACGGTTGCGCCGCGCGTGATCTCGCCGTGGCGGACGCGGCACAGCGCCAGCCGGCCGAGATACGGCGACGCGTCGAGGTTTGCGACCTGCGCCTGGAAAGGGTGCGCCGGGTCGAAGGTGGGTGCGGGGATACCCGAGACGATCAGGTCGAACAGCGGCTGGATGTTCTCGCCCGCCACACCCGGGTCGAGCGTCGCCGTGCCGGCCCTGGCGTTGGTGTAGACGACGGGAAAGTCGATCTGCGACTCGTCGGCGTCCTCGTCGAAGAAGAGCTCGTAGACCTCGTTCACGACGTCCGCGATGCGGGCGTCGGGTCGGTCGATCTTGTTCACGACCAGGATGACCGGCAGCCGCGCCGCGAGCGCCTTTCGCAGCACGAACCGCGTCTGCGGCAGCGGCCCCTCCGAGGCGTCCACGAGCAGGAGCACGCCGTCCACCATCGCCAGGCCGCGCTCGACCTCGCCGCCGAAGTCGGCGTGGCCCGGCGTGTCGATGATGTTGATCTTCACGTCGCCGAAGCGGATGGCGGTGTTCTTCGCGAGGATCGTGATCCCGCGCTCGCGCTCGAGGCCGGCGTCCATGACCCGGTCGATCCGCTCTTCGTGGGCCGCGAACGTCCCCGCCTGGCGCAGGAGTGCGTCGACCAGCGTCGTCTTGCCGTGGTCGACGTGGGCGATGATCGCCACATTGCGGATGTCCGCTCGGGTCTCGAGTTGCTCGGTCACGTGTGCTTCGTCTCAGTGAGCGCGGCGCCGTCTCGCCCATGCGCGCAACGCCGCGAGCCTGCCGTGACCTCGCGGGCGTCGCGGGCCGTTCGCGCGTCGAACCTCAGCCGCCACCCGGGCAGCGTGATCGTGCGATCACCAGTGGGAGCTCTGCAGCGGCGGGTAGTAGTCGTCCACCGTGGGATGGTACCGGTGGGGCCGATCCGGCTCGCCCCCACCCCAAGGACTACCCGTTGATCTCAGCGGCGATCCGGGCCAGATCCTGCTGGACGATGCGGGAGTCGTGCTCGGTATATGCCAGCCCGGTCGCGTACACACCGCCGTTCGCGAGGTAGGTCTCATACTGGCCGTCGGAGGGGAACACCGCGCCCCGCGCGTCCCGCTTGTGCATGTGCGTCTCGATCGTCGTTTCCCCGATCAGCTTGTAGGGGAAGGTCTTCGAGCGCCGACCCACGGCCACCGCATCCGGGTGGATTGGCTGATGTTCCGAGGTGTAGATGCCGGCATGCGCGCAGCGGGCGGCGAAGCCTGTGTCGGCGAAGACGAAGACGGCCATGGCGATTCGCCCCGTGTTGTCGCGCGTCGGCGGGGCGCGCCGGTCACCGAACTCGATGGTGTACATGGGACGCTTGTAGTCGGCGTACCGGCCGGTGGGTTGAGGCGGGCCGACCTTGCTCGTGCGAGCGCTGCACTCCAACGACTCACGAGGCCCGTGGCCGGCGCGGGTGAACCCGTCCGTGCGGGCCCGATGCAGCGCCTGGGCGGCGGTGAGCGCCGAATGCGATCCCGAGCCTCCCCCGGCGCAGCCGGCCGCGACCGCCGTGACGGCGAGACCCGAGAGCAACGTTCGCAGCCGCACAGTTGGATGGTAGCCGTGCGCCGCCAGACGCAACCGGCCGTGGCTCTGGCCATCGAGGCAGGCACCTCTGGCGAACGCGTTGGTTTCGAACAACCCGATCGGCGGCGGCGATTTCGGCGACCGCATTGTGCTGACGCTCGTCGGCATCGCAATCGTGATCTTGTACACATCGGCCTTCGTCGTCAGTGCGACGCCGAGCTGGATGCTGCATCGCCGCGACCGCGCGTCTCGGTCAGCCTGACTCCGCGAGGTGATACACGGCGAGGTCCGCGATCACCTCGAAGCGCGCGTAGCGCGTCGAATCCCGACGACGGCTCAACCGCCGCCTGCTCAGGCTCGATCAGGGGCGGCTCGGTGAGAATCACCCCGCCGCCCCCGCGCTCGGCCCAGACCGACGACGCCGGAGGATCCGGCCACTCCGTGATCACCTGGCCATCCAGGTGTCCACCATGGAATCGGGCCACCACGCGACGAGCATATCCAACTCGCATCTCACACCCGCTGGGCCGACGGCGTTCTTCACGTGACCATTCTCGAGGAGGATCCACATGCCGGTCGCCATCCACGCGCTGCCCACCGGGGAGCCCGACCCCGCGCCGACCACCACGTCCGTCGTCGCCGACGCGCCCGACGCCTATCCTTGCCGCCGCTGCATGACCGACGCGCTGCCCGGCGAGCGGCTCCTGTTGCTCGAGTATGACCCGTTCCACGTCCGCAGCCCGTACACCGGGCACGGCCCCATCTTCGTGCATGCCGACGGCTGCGCGCCGTTCCGGGACGACGGCCGCATTCCCATCCAACTCCGGCGCCGACTGCTCGCCGTCCGCGCCTACGACGAGAACGCGATGATGCGTGACTGCGGCGTGGTCGAAGGCGATGACCTCGACGGTGCGCTCACACGCCTCCTGGAGGACCCGGGCGCCGCGTATGTGCATGTGCACTTCGCGAAGGCCGGATGCTTCGCCTGCCGTGTGGAGCGCGCGTAGTCTTCGTCAGACGTCCTCGCGGGCCTCACCGACATCGTCTGCTGCGAGGTGATCGACGATGCTCGTCGTCGCCCCGGTCTCATCCTTGGCGGGCGGTTCGTCCGCGCCTATCCCCGCACGTACGAGCCGTTTCAGCAGATCCTTGGATGCCCCGTCCAACCGACGCATCATGTCGCCCCGACTCATCTCAGCCATCCGCGCCTCCCGCGTGTGTTTCTCATGTTCGTCGCGGCCCGGATTTGGGTTCAGTTCGTCTGCGCGACGAGCCAGATCTAGGCCGCGGCCGCACCCTTCGAGGTCGCTGCTGTGGTCTCGGCTTGAAGCGTTTCGACGAGGTTGCGACCGTTCGCTTTGGCGGTGTACAGGGCGCGATCAGCGGCGCGGAGGAGGGTTTGGGTGTCGTGGCCGTGGCCGGGGAGTGTGGCGACGCCAATACTGGCGGTCATGAGCTGACCGACCGTCGAGACCCTGATCGTCGCGATGGCGAGGCGAATTTTCTCGGCGACGGCGAGGGCTGCCTCGAGGCCGGTGTCGGGGAGCAGGATGAGGAACTCCTCGCCGCCGTAGCGTCCCGGAAAATCGCTCTCGCGGACGGTTGAGCGCAGTGCTTCTCCGACAGCTGCGAGGACGTCGTCGCCCGGGCCGTGACCGTAGGTGTCGTTGATGTTCTTGAAGTGATCAAGGTCCAGCAGCAGGGCGGACAGGGGCCTTCCGCCGCGCGTCGCCTCGGCGACCATGCGCCTTGCGGTGTCGCGGACAGCGCGGCTGTTGGGAAGGCCCGTAAGGGCATCGGTAGCGGCCCTCACCTCGGCGATGGCGAGGTTGCGCAGGTTGGCGAGGATGGGGGCTGCCTGAGTGACCGACTGGCTGATCTGCGCCGCGTCGGAGTCGCGCAGCGTCGGGCAGGAGGTCAGCACCGATCCGATCACCTCGCCTCCGACCAGGAGCGGCTGGCACATCGTCTGGCCGGGGAGTGCGTGGCAGACCGAGCAGTCCAGCAAGGGTGTGTCGCGGATGCCGGATGTATGCGCACGTGCGAACCGAACCGCCAGGCAGTCGCGCGGGCCGGCGCCCTCGAGCGTGGCAGGTAGCGTCGAGCCCTGCGGGATCGGCGTCGTTGCCTCCAGACGATCCTCGCTGTTGTTGCGGTTGAGCACGACGGCTGAGCTCTCGGGTACCGAGCGTTCGAGGTGAAGCTTGAGCAGTTCGTTCGCCTCGGCTTCGCTTTCCGCCAGTTGGATCGCATCGGCGAATTCGGCCTGCCTTTGGGCGCGATGGTCGATCGCCCCTCGGTCGAGCACCATTCGATTCAGGGCCCCGCCGAGCTCGGCAAGTTCATCGTGGCCCCGCACGTCGAGCGTGCTTGGCGTCTCGCCGGCAGCCACTCGAGCGGCGAAGTGCGAATACAGGCGCGCTCGCGGGACAATCGTCCAGGCCAGCCAGACTGCCACACCCAGCGCGAGCAGAAGCGTCACCGCGCTGATTTCGTAGATGCGCCACAGGGAGGCCTGGTGGGTTCGGCTGGCCTGGCCTGCCGAACGTCTCGCGTTGGTCGCTTCCGATCGGGCCAGATCGTCCGACAGCGCACTCACTGAGGCAAACGCTGCCTGAAACGCCGGGATCGCGCGCTGGCGTTCCACTGCCGATCGGGTCGTGAGCACCTGTCCGAGCCAGGCGCTGCGAAACGCCGCCCAGCGTGACACCAACTCGGACGCGTCCACGCGCTCGTGCGGCGTGTCGTTCGCGGCAACCCGTACAAATTCGGCGAGAGCGACGTCGACCGCCGGCGCATACATCGTCTGCGTCGCCGTTGCGAGACGTCGTTGGTCGCTTGGCTTCTGGCTGGCAAGAGCCTGAATGGCCGCCTCATCGACGCGGTCGAGCTTGGTGCCGATGTCCCCCGCCAATTGACCTGAGACGATGTCTCGCCCGTACAGATCCCTCACCGAGGTGTTCAGATCACCCAAACCCTGCTCCGCCGTCCATGCAAGTGCCAGCACGGCCGGCACCAATAGTGACACGGCGAGCAAGAATCGCGCTCGAATCCCAAACCTCATCGCTCTGCCAGCCCCTACGAGTACGCCGACGGGATTGACGACGCCCCTGACCATCGGCATTCCTCCGACGAGTCTTGAGCAAGGCCCCGCACCGGGTTGGCTGCCACGGAAGTGTCGCAGCGATCGGTCTTCCGCCTAGGATGACGCGCCGCCCGCTTCCACCTCGCCGGAATCAGCCTCGCCCTCGTCGTCACGGGGTGTCTTGACGACGGTTCTCTCCCCGGTGCGGCCCAACCGTGCATGCGGCCGCGCCACCGCTCCGGACTACACCGACCGCCGTGCCGAACTGTGGCGGATCGTAGACAACCACGTGGATCGCCGTATAGCTATCCGCGCCCGTGACGTTACGTCAATAGCTTCAGCACGTGGTGGACTGTGGGTTATGCTGGCCGGACGCCACTCGAACCGGATCCACGTTGTGCTACCTTCGGGCGTACTCAGATCCGTCGCCAAGGTGCCGATGGACGCTCGTTCGTTGACCGCCTCGCCGTCGGCGCTGCGGACTACTCGTTAGCAATCGGGTGTCGTGCTCGAGATCAACCCGCAAAGGGTACCTGAAACTGAAACGCAACATTCTGGCCGGAGGGACGATCGTGGTTGGGTCACTGTGGCCGGATGCCTCGGTTCCGGGCACCAGAACGCAGCGCCGTCCTCCGAGGCGGCGACCTATAGTCCCAAGCTGTCACCCGCACAAGACTCGGCGGGCAGCCGAGTCGTCGTCACGGGGACGCTGCCCCTGTACGGAGAGAATGGCAAGCTCGACGCCTCGGTCACCACCAGGCTCGTGGGGTGGTGGAACCTACCGCCTATCTGGGTTGCGCGGCTGCGAGTCGATCGAGCAAGTCCGCGGCCATTGTGCCAGTTGCCGTGTACGAGACAGAACGTCGCCACCGCACGCAGTTATCCCATCTAGAGCGAGCGATCGCAAGCTGGCCAGCGCGGTTCGCGTTTGGCGTCAGTGGCCCGAGCAGAGACACCGGACGGCCGCGAACTCCTCGCAGCAGACCGATCGGGCGCTCCGGCGGCTGCCTCTCGCAATCAGCCTTGGCGCCATCTTGGTGCCGTCCCACGAACCGCGCACTTGGGCGGAAACGGCCTACCTGTCAGGGTTTGGCGCGCGTGTCGCCGCCGTGGGAGAGCCGAGGGCGGGACTCGAACCCGCAACCGCGCGATTACAAATCGCGTGCTCTTCCAGTTGAGCTACCCCGGCGCAGGACCCGGGATCTTACGCGAGGGCGCGCCGGGCCTGCAGGTGGGCGAGCACCTTGCGCTTGACGCGCTGGAGTGCGTTGTCGACGGTCTTTGGGTCGCAGCCGAGCGACTCGCCGATCGCCTCGTAGCTGCGGCCCTCGAGATAGCCGGTGAGGACCTGCGACTCGAGCGTCGAGAGCGCCGAGCCCAGGCACGCGAGCAGGCTCTGGAGCTCCTCGGTCGAGATCACGCAGGTGGCGGGGTCGTCGACGGCCGGGCCTGGCAGCGCGTCGCCGAGCGTGCAGTCGGCGTCGGCATCCTGGCCGGCCGGCACGTGGCTGAACGAGACGTACGTGTTCAGCGGCGCGTGCTTGTAGCGGGTCGCGGTCTTGATGGCGGTGATGATCTGGCGGGTGATGCAGAGCTCCGCGAACGAGCGGAACGACGTCTCCTTGTCGGCGCGGAAGTCCCGCACCGCCTTGAAGAGGCCGATCGTCCCCTCCTGAATCAGGTCGCTCGAGTCGCCGCCGGCCAGGAAGTACGAGCTCGCCTTCAGCCGCACGAACCCCTGATAGCGGCGAATGATGTCGTCCATCGCCCGCTCGTCGCCGTTGCGCGCGGCGGTGATCAGCGATAGCTCCGTCGGCTCTCGCCAGACGCGTCGCGAATGCTGCAGTGCAGCGCTCGACCTGGTCACCGCCTACCTCCGTGGACAATCTGGAAAAAAGCCGGAGTCTCGACCAGCATCAGGCTGACCTTCAACTTCAGCTTTAGGGACGGAGCGAACTGTACCGCAGTTTTGGCTCCTGTCAAATCCCTGAGGGCGAACGGGCTCACTCACCGCGACGCATGCGCTCGAGCGCCGCCCGCACCTCGGGGTCGAGGGCGTCGCCCAAAAGGCGCCGGTCACGCGACGTCGGCGGTGCGTCGATCCGTTCCCTCGGAGCGGCCACCAGACGGTCGATGAACTCCCGCGCGCTCATCGCCTGGACGCCGCCGCGCTGGGCGACGTGGCGCAGGACCGCATCGGACGAGACGACCGTCACCTCGCGGTCGGCGCTGGCGAAAGGCGAGCCGCTCGATCACGGTGTCGGCCGTCTCGCGGCCGGAATACGTCAACTGGGTGCGGCCGATCGAGCGGCTGCGGCCATGGCCGTCGAGCACGACGAAGGCGTCGATCCCGAGCTGGGCCATGTAGCCGGCCACCTCGGCCACCAGTTGCTCCCGCGCGCGCTGGTAGTCGTCGCTGCCGCCGCGCAGGTGGCAGACGTTGTCGCCGTCGATGATGTAGAGCTCAGCCGCCACCACGCTGGCGCACCGCCTCGAACAGCAGCACCGCGGCGGCCGTCGACACGTTCAGCGACTCCACCGCGCCGCGCATCGGGATCGCGACCACCTGGTCGCAGGCGCCGCGCACCCGCCGGCGCAGGCCGCGGCCCTCGGCGCCGAGCACGAACACGGCTCCGTCGCCGTAGTCGGCCCGGTCATACGGCACGGCCGACTCCGCCGCCGCCGCATAGCTCCACAGGCCGGGCCGCTTCGCAGGCCAGCAACAGGTCGGCCAGGTTGTCGACGCGGGCGACCGCGAGATGCTCGACCGCCCCGGCCGACACACGGCACACGGCGGGCGTGACCTGCGCCGAACGGCGGGCGGTGATGACCAGGCCGTCGGCGCCCGCGCACACTCCGCCACGCGGGCGACGGCGCCCAGGTTGTGCGGGTCGGTGACCTCGTCGAGCGCCACCACCAGCGGCCGTTCGCCGGCGAGCAGCGCCTCGGCGTCGGCGTAGCGGTAGTCGGACACCTCGGCGACGACACCCTGGTGGTCGGGGCTGCCCGCCCGGTGGGTGAGCTGTGGCGGCGTCGCCTCGCGGACACCCTGCGGCAGCCACTCCAACGTGCCGGGAAGGCCCGGTGCGCACCACACCTGGCCGACCTCGCGCCGGCCGCGAAGCGCCTCGCGCACCGCCCGGCGGCCGTAGACGACGTCAGTCACCGCTCGGGTAGAGCTCGAACCCGGAGGCGCTGTCGCGCACCTCCCAGCCACGGCCGGCGATCTCGTCGCGGAGGCGGTCGGCCTCCGCGAAGTCGCGCCCGTCCCGCGCCCGCTGCCGCTCCTGCGCAAGGGCCACCACCTCCGGCGGCGCCGGCTCGTCGTGGGCAAGCGACCCGAGGCCGAGCACGTCCAGCACCTCGGCCACGGTGTCGCGGGCTGTGGCCGGGGCCCGGAAGAGCAGCGCCAGCGCCTCGGGCGTGTTGAAGTCGTCGTCGAGCACGTCGCAGACCGCCGCCCGCAACTCGGGGTCGAAGCCCGACCCCGACCGCAGCCGGTTCCGCAGCGTCTCGCACGCCGCCGCCGCCCGCTCGAGGGCCTCGTCCGAGTAGTCGACCGGGTTGGCGTAGTGCGCCTGCAGCAGGAACATGAGGAACGTCTCGGCGCCGACGCGGTCGAGCGCATCGGCGAGCCGGTCGATGTTGCCCTGCGACTTGGACATCTTCTCGCCCGAGAGCCGCAGCATGCCGTTGTGCGCCCAGACGCGCGCGAAGGGGCGTCCGGCCGAGCACGACTGCGCGATCTCGTTCTCGTGGTGGGGGAAGATCAGGTCGCGCCCGCCCCCGTGCAGCTCGAACGCGCGCCCGAGCAGGCGCTCGGCCATGGCCGAGCACTCGATGTGCCAGCCCGGCCGGCCGCGGCCCCAGGGCGACTCCCAGGCCTCGTCCTGATCGGGCTTGGCCGCCTTCCAGAGCGCGAAGTCGAGCGGGTCGCGCTTGTGCTCGCCGGGCTCCACCCGCGCGCCGGCGCGCAGTTCGTCGGGCCTCTGCGCCCGAGAGCTCGCCGTAGGCGGGGAAGCTGCGCACCGCGAAATAGACGTCGCCCGCCGCCTCGTACGCGTGGCCGCCGGCGACGAGCTCGGCGATCAGGCTGACGATCTCGGCCATCGTCTCGGACGCCCGCGGCTCGTGGTCGGGCCGGCCGATGCCGAGGCGGTCCCGTGTCATCGAGATACGCCCGGGTCATCTCGGCGGCCAGCGCTTGCGATGAGATCCCGCGCTCGTGCGCCGGCGACGTCGATCTTCTCGTTGACGTCGGTGATGTTCTCGACGAGCGTCACGGGCTGGCCGCGCCACTCGAGGTAGCGCTTCATGAGACCGAATACGACGAACGGCCGAGCGTTCCCCACATGGATGCGGCCATAGACGGTCGGGCCGCAGACGTACATCCCGATCCGGCCGTCGGCCCCGGGCACGAGCTCGAGCGCCTCGCCGGTGCGGGAGTCGCGGATCCTCACGCCGCCCTCCGGATGGTCTCGTCGCGCGGCAGCGCCGCGAACACCGCCCAGAGCTCGGGCCCGCGGTCGCGGCCGGTCAGCACCCGCCGCGCCTGGCGCAGCGGCACCTGCGCGCGGCGCAGCTCGTCGACGAGCTCGCGCGCCCCGGGCTCGTCCAGCCGCTCGGGGTAGAGGGCGCGGATGCGGGCGAGCTCGGGCAGCGGCTCGTGCGCGGGCGTGACCAGGACGCAATCGACCAGCTCGGCCGCCTCGGCCAGGGTGTGGACGCCGCGCAGCGCCGGCTCCATGGCGCGCACCGCCTCGGGTGGCGTGCCGGGCGGGCAGCGCTCGAGCACCCGCGCGACCAGGTCGTCGGCGGGCAGGGCGGCGAGGTGCCTGGTCGAGAGGGCGCGCAGGCGGCCGAGATCGAGCTGGAGCGTGCCGCGCGCCAGCCGCGACACGTCGAACCGCTCGACCAGGTCGTCCATCGAGAGAACGTCGCCCGGGCCGGACGTCCCGATCAGCCCCAGGTAGTTGACCACCGCCTCGGGCGGGTACCCGGCCAGCCGCAGGTCGGTGATCGAGGACGCCCCCTCGCGCTTGGACAGCTTGCCCGTCTCGCCCGTGATCACCGCGTGGTGCAGGTACTGCGGCGGCTCGGCCCGGAGCGCCCGGATCGCCGCCTGCTGAAGGGGGGTGTTCGACAGGTGGTCGTTGCCGCGGATGACGTGGCTGATGCCGTCGCGCAGATCGTCGACCGCCGACGCCCAGTTGTAGGTCGCCCGGCCGTCGCCACGCAGGATCACGAAGGGGGCCAACCCCGGCGCCCGCAGCCAGCAGGCGCCGTCGCGGATCTCGACCCCCTCGGCCCCCGACGCCGCCGTCGCGGTACTCGTCGAAGCGCTCGCTCTGGCGCACCGGCCCCTCGTCCCAGCCGATGCCGAGCCACTCCAGATCGCGCAGGATCCCGGCCTCGAGGTCGGGCCGCGAGCGGTCGGTGTCGGTGTCGTCGATCCGCAGCCGGAGCGACCCGCCCTGGCTGCGCGCGAACAGGCGGTTGAGCAGGGCAGTGAGCGCACTGCCCAGGTGCAGCGACCCTGTCGGGCTGGGGGCGAAGCGGACGTGGACGGACACGGCGTCCGTCAGAGGGCGGCCGTCGGCTGCAGGTCGCGCACGCGGCGTGCGAGCACGCGCAGGATCTTCGCCTCGACGCCCGGATTCTGGCCGAGCATCGACGCAAAGGCCGAGGAGGTCAGCACCATCACCCGGGCGGGCCCCTCGGCGATCGCGGTTGCGGTGCGGGGGCCCTGGTCGATCAGGGCGATCTCGCCGAGAAAGTCGCCGGGGCCGAGGCGGTTGATCTCCCTGCCGCCGCGCTCGATCCGGATCGTGCCCTCGAGCACGAGGAAGAACTCACCCCCGCGCGCACCCTCGCGGGTCAGGACCTTGCCGTCGGGGATGTCCACCTCGTCCATCAGCCGGCCCAGAAACTCGATCTCGCGCTTGCGACAGCTCCGCGAACAGCGGCACCGAGGCGATCAGACCGAGCTTGGGGTCGGCGGACGGCACGGCCAGATGATACCGGTCACCGCACCCAAGCGTCGGGGCGCCGCGTTGCCGATTGTCACTCAGCGACCTGACAACGGTCACACCATCCGGTAGAGTCGCCCCCGTGGGTGTCGACGTGTTTGGGGCGGTCCCCGAGCGTGAGCTGCGGGAGGCCGGGCGGCGCAGACGGTTCGATCGAGGCGAGGTCGTGTTTCATCGCGATGACCCCGGCGACAGCCTGCATCGCGTCGAGTCGGGCCGGTTTGCGGCGCGCATCACCACCCCGCTCGGGGATGTGGCAACGGTCTGGCTGTATGGCCCGGGAGACGTGTTCGGCCTGCTCGCGGTGGTGCATCCGGACCAGCGGCGGACGGCAACCGTGGTGGCCCTGGAGCCCGCCGAGACGCTCGCGATCCCGGGGTCGGCGTTCGTGCGGCTGCGGACGGCCCACCCGGCGGTGCGCGACGCAGTCGACCAGCTGCTCGCGACCCGGCTGGCCGCGATCACCGACCGGCTCGTTGAGGCGCTCTACACCCCGGTCGCCGCCCGCGTCCGGTTCCACCTGACCCGGCTGGCCGCGCTCTACGGCGACCTCACGGCCGGCGAGGTGACCATCCCGCTCAGCCAGCATCATGTCGCCGGCCTCTCGGGCACGACCCGTGAGACGGTCAACCGCGTCCTCAAGCAGGAACAGGAGCGGGGTGCGGTGAGGCTCGCGCGGGGGCGGATCGTCGCCACCCCTGTGCTCCTGCACGAGCACCCGCCGCTCGATGCGGGCATCGTCGCGGCGCCGCGGACGAGGGGCCGACCGTCGCCGACCCCTCGTCAGTCGGGGTGAAGCGCAGGGCCTCACCCACGAGGACGCCAGTCGCAAGTCCGGCCCGGCGCAGACGCCCAACGCTAGGCGACCGCCCGCGCGTGGTCGTTGCGGGCGGTCACGGCCAGTGTGTGACCGTCGTCAATCCCCGCCTGAGCGAGTACGCCGACCGCATGGTGTCATGTGACTGGAAAATGTTGTCACCAAGACGACGCTCTAGTTCCATGAGGTGCGTTGCTCGCGACGCAAAGAGAACGTTATGCTCTCGCACCATGGGCCGAGCCCGACCTACTCACGTGCCCGATCCGAAAGCGCTCGGGATACGCCTGCGAGAGCTGCGAGAGCTGCGCGGACTGTCGCTGCGGGAGATCGCATTTCCGGGCTGCTCCCCGTCGTATCTGTCTCGGGTCGAGTCCGGAGACCGGGTCGCGTCGCTCACGATCCTCGCCGAGCTGGCGCGCCGGCTCGACACATCGGTCGAGGAACTCCTCGGGCGATCGCTCGACGGCCGCCTCAGCGAGGCCGACCTGGTCGCGGCCGAGGTCGCGGCCCGGATGGGCGAGTCCACCGCCCAGGCGACCCTCGAGACACTGCTTGCCGGAGCACGGTCGCTCGGGGACGAGCGGGCCGAGAGCCGCGTCCTCGAGTGCCTCGGACTGCTCGCGCTCGACCGGCGCGACGATGCCCAGTCGGTGCAGCTGCTCGAGCAGGCACGATCGGTCGGGCCGCGCCCGAGCGCGCGCGAGCGCCCGGCGCTGTACCGCGCTCTCGGCCGCGCGCACGCCGGCACCGGCGACCTGATCCAGTCGGCCGCCGTCCTCCAGGCGGCCTTCGACGAGGTGTCCGAAGCTCCCGCCGACGTCGCGCTGATGGTGCAGTTCGGCTCGTATCTCGCCAACGCGTACACCGACCGTGGGCGCTTCGGCGATGCCGAGCACGTGCTGTCGCGCATCCTGCGCCACGAGCAGGAGGTCGACGGAGCCAATCTGCTGAGGCTCGATTGGGCGCTCGCCCGCACCTATGCGGAGCAGGGTCAGCCGCGCGTCGCCGAACTGTACGCCCACCGCGTCCTCGCGCGCATGGAGCGGAGCGAGGAGCTGCGCGCGCGGGGCCATGCCCATCTCTTGATCGGTGGAGTCCTGCTCGACCAGAACCAGGCCGAGCGCGCGACCCCACATCTTGACCAGGCCGAGCAGCTCCTCGGCGCCGAGACACCCGTCGAGCTCGCCCTGCTCAGCTACGAGCGCAGCCGGGCGGCGCTCCTGCAGGGCGACGCCGATGCGGCCAAGGCCCATGCCGAGGCGACGCTGCGCCGCACCGAGGGCACCGAGCCCGGGTATGCCGGTATGGCCCATGCGCTCCTCGCAGAGGTCGCCCTCGCGGAGCACCGGCTCGACGACGCCCGGTCCCTGTGCCAGGAGGCCATCAGGCTGATGGCCGACCGGGTCGCCCCACCGTACGTCGCGCGGGCTTACGAGACGCTGTCCCGCGTCGAGGAGCAGGCCGGCAATCTCGAGGCGGCTCTCGAAGCGCTGCGCAGCCGCCCGGCCGTGCGCACCACTCAGCAGTAGGCGCGCGCCGGGCTATGCGGCCTCGATCGGCCTCACCTGCTCGCGAAGCGCCTCCATGGATCTCCGCAACAGCCGGGAGACGTGCATCTGGCTGATCCCGGCTCGTTCGGCGATCTCCGACTGCGTCAGCTCCTGGTAGATACGCCAGGCGACGATCTGGCGCTCTCGGGCAGGGAGGGTCAGCATCGCGCGCCAGAGCAGGTCATCGTCCGCCACCATCTCGAACCCGGGCTCCTCGCACACGAGGGCCGGATCGACACGCAGCCGGTCCTCGCCCGAACCACCGGCGGTTCTGGAGCGGCCGGTCGAGCGTCTGGGCGGCGTACGCACGATGGGCGGCGAGACCCTCGGCGACGACCTCCGGCGGTTCGCCGGTTGCGTCGGCGAGCTCCTCCAGCGACGGCGCTCGCCCCAGCTGGTGGCTCAGCCTGTCACGCGCCGCCGCCATTCGCCGGCTCAGCTCCTGCAACGATCGGGGCACCCGCACCGCCCAGCCCTGGTCCCGGAACATGTGCATGATCTCGCCGTCGATGGTGCGCGCGGCATACGCTCGCAGCGGCACCCCGCGCGAGGGCTCGTAGCGATCGACGGCCTGGATCAGGCCGATATATCCGGTCTGCACGATGTCCTCGTACGCGAGCCCACGCCCCTTGTAGCGGCGGGCGATCGATCGCACCAAGCCCTCGTGCCGCCTCACCACCTCGTCGCGGCAGCGCGGGTCGCCGTCGCGACGGTAGGCCTCCATGAGCTCGATATCGCTGCGATGCGCACCCTGCACGGTCGGCTCCTCTCGATCGGGATATCCAGGTATGTGCGCTTGCACCGGCGCGTCAAACATCCCGCTCAGGAGACGGCGAGCTCACACCGCCCGGAGCGGTGTCCGCCGCGAGCCTCAGGGTGAGGCAGCTCCCGTTCACCGTCGCGTCGAACGCCTCGAGCGCCGCGGCTGACTCGGTGCGCCATGCGTCGTCTCCTCCGGCGATTGCGACCAGCGCCGACGCTCCGTCGAGGGTGGCCGTGATCGTGACCTCGCCCCCCGGGCAGGCGCGCACGGCGGTTGCGACCGCGGTGCCCGCGCGATCTGCGGCGACGGGCGGCAGCCCGACCCTCACGGCCAGCACGATCACCGCGTGGCGCGCGATGTCGCCCCGCGCCGGGGAGTCGGTCAGTCTGAGAGAAACGGTACCGTGCATGTGATGGAAAATGGGGACCTGCCGCTTGTCGCCGAGCTGGTCGTTCCGGCCGACACCGACATGCTCACAGTGTGCCGGACGGTGCTGGCCGGGATCGGTATCGGGCTCCCCCTGAGTGATGAGGCGCTCGACGACCTGAAGCTGGTTCTCTCGGAGATCTGTGCCGCGGCGATGGAGCGTAGTGCGGGTCCCGATGCAACGGTGGACATCGAGTTTCGCTGTTCCGACCGAGAGATCGAGATCAGCGTGAGCGACCGGGGGGCGGACGCCCTCGGCGAGGAGCCAGGCCTCGGAGTGCCCCTCCTCAGGCAGCTGTGCACGCGACTCGATGTCGCGCCGCGAACCGGCGGTCCGGGCCGGGTCGTGCGGTTCGCCCAGCTGCTGCCGGCCTGATTATTTCTTCCCCTGCCCGTGGCGCTCCCGCAGCGTTGCCGCACGCGTATCGAGCTGGCTGTGCGATTCGTCCTCGGCGCCAATCAGCTCATTGCGCGCGGCGGAGACCCGGATGAGCTCGTCCAGCTTCAGGTTGAGCGCCTTCGACTCGCGGCTGGAGGTGTGCTGCACCGCGCAGACCATCACCAGGGTGACCATCGACAACGCGACGGAGATCGTCGCCAGCACGGGCTGGTCGTTCACGCCCACGGCGGCAATCACGACGAGCATCGCGAGGTCGAGGATCACCACGGCACCGAAGGTGACCTCGCGGCCCAGGAAATCGCTGACCCGATCGATCAGCCGGCTTGACGGCCGCCGGGGAGCGCTGGCCGGGTCGCCCACGTTACCGGTTGTGCACCCCTCGGCGAACTCCTCGATGATCTTGGCGCAGAACGCATCGAGGTCGTCGGGCTTGCGGCTCGTCACCAACCCGTTGTCGGTGACGACCTGCTCGTCCACCCACTCGGCGCCGGCGTTGCGCAGGTCGGTCTGAAGGCTCGGCCATGAGGTGACGCGCGCCCCGTCGACAACGCCGGCCTCGACCAGCATCCAGGGGCCATGGCAGATCGCTCCGACCGGCTTTTGGCCCTCGCAGAACGATCGGACGAATCGGACGGCCGCCTCGTCGGTGCGCAGCGCGTCCGGGTTGATGACGCCGCCGGGCAGCACCAATCCGTCGTAGTCCGAGGCGTCCGCGCCCGCGACGGTTCCGTCGACGGGAAACGTGTCGCCCTTGTCGTGATGGTTGAACCCCTGAATGCGGCCCGGCTCGAGCGAGAGCAGCTCCGCGGTCGCGCCCGCCCTGCGCACGGCCTCCAGCGGCTGCTGCAACTCGACCTGCTCGACGCCGTCGGTGGCGAGAAATGCGATTCGTTTGCCGTCCAGCTTTGCCACGTGTGGATCCTCCTGATTACGGGTGTGGGTACCCCACTACCCGCGGGTGGGCTGTTCCTACACCTGGCTCCGGCGCGGTTCCTAGCGCGAGCCGCATGTGCAGGCGCACGGTGGTGCCGTCCGGGGAGGAGCGGATCTGGACGAGATTGCAGAGCTGGTTGGCGAGCCACAGCCCACGGCCGGTCGCATCGCCCGGGTGCGGGGATTCGCGCCCGGCGAGCGGCTGATCGATGTACCCGGCGTCGATCACCTCGCACATGAGCGTGCCGTCTTCGCACCAGATTCGCAGCCGGCCCTCGCCGCCGGCGTGGAGGACGCTGTTGCTCGCGACCTCGTTCGCGGCCAGGGTGAGGTCGCGGACACGTCGCTCGTCGAGCGCCGTCGCCGACGCGACATCGCCGACCAGTCTGCGGATCAGCCACAGGCCGTCGGCGTCGAAGATCGTCTCCTGCGGTGCCGTGGCGGGCGCGGGCAGGGGCGTGACGAACGGCCCGGCAATCGCGTCCGGCCCCGAATAGTCTCGACTCTCGATGCCGGGCTGCTCCTGCCAGATCACCGGGTGGCTGCGGCGGGCTTCGGTCATGACTCCGGCGTCGAGCGCGCTCGTGTCGTACGGACAGACGAGCCACCAGGCCGGGCCGGGGTCAAAGGCAAGATTGAGGAGCGACTCATGCCGCTGGCACTCGACGAGTTCCGCCGGGCTGCGACCGGCCGAGATCGGCTCGCCGACCCCGCGTGCGCGGCCGCCGCCGCGCAGGGATCGATCGGCGAACTCACGCCAGGCGGGGATGATCCGGGCGGGGTTTGCGCCGAGGTCGTCCATGTCGGCGAACGCGACCCGGCCGGCGTCGCCTCCGAGCGCCTGCCTCAGCAGGTCGATCTTGGCGGCGCTCACCGCGACAAGCACCGGCTCCTCGGCCTCGAGACCATCCCGGACGAAGCCCGCAACTCGTCCCACGAACTCATCTTCGCCCGCGTAGAAGAGTGCCTCGTGGCGAAAGCCGCGGCCGTGCACGTGAGGCGAGTCGAGGAGCTCAGGAGTCAAAGCAGTCGCACCCTAGCTCACCAGCGGGACTGCCGGATCGGCCTCAGAAGGGCCGTCGACCCAGCGGATCGCCAACTCGGTATCGAGCCGCAGCAGGTCGGCGATACGGCGGAAGGGGCCCGAGCGCGGCGCGACGACCTCGAACGCGGCGCCCAGCACCGTGCACCGCTGCTTGCCGCCGAGCAGGCACGCCACGCCCGACAGGTCGATGAACCGGACGCCCATCAGGTCGACCACGAGCCGGCCGCCGACCTCGACGACGGCCGAGTCCAGCCCGGCCGCCAGGGCTCCCGACGACGACAGGTCGATCTCGCCCACGCACTCGAGCACCACCTCACCGAGGCCGTGCGTCGTGTGTACCGCCAGCAGATTTGCAGTTGACATCGTCATGACCACGGAGGCGCGCCGCCGAAGCCTACTGTGTGGCCGAGACCGGGTCAGGATTCGTGGGACGACCGGTCCAGAGGTAGCGGCCCGCGATCCAGGCCGCGGCGATCAGCAGGATATTCCCGGCACCGAACATGATGGCGCCCGCCACCTGCTGATCGGCGAGCGCCGTCGTAGTGCGGGTAGACGACGTGCGGGTCGAGCAGGAGCCAGAGCGCAATCGCGTCGGTCGTCGGCATGGCGCTGACCACGTAGAGGGCCAGCGCGAGCGGGTGAAGACGGGTTGATCCGGTCTGGGCGAAGAACACGACCCCGGCGATGACGAGCAGCCAGTGGATGAGCGCGTAGGCGGCGGGGTGGCGGAGCGCGAATGCGAACACCGCCGGGAGGTGGACGAGCCACTGAACGCCGACGAAGGCGACCCATGCGAGCGCTGGTCCCGGTGGGTGTGCGATGTTCGGCCCGCCGACCCGCCGGAGGAGCCGGAGGGGGTGTCCGGCGACGACGCCGGGAGCGACGACCAGGAGCAGCGTCATCTGCTCGGTCATGTGCCACGCCAGCGATCGCCGCGCCGCGTCGTCGGCGATGCTCGAGGTCGCGACGGCGGCGAGCGCCACCGCGGCGAGGAACGCGGCCGTCCTCGCACGCCGGCCACTCGCCGCCGGCGCGGCGAAGGCGCCGGACGGCGGCGAGGTAGACCGCCGCGGGCACGACCGCGTTCAGGCTGTCGACCGCGACCGTCGCGACGAGGCCGGCGTCAATCACCGGCCGCCTCCTGCTCGGCCTCGCGCTCGGCGTCGTGCCGCCTTGCGCGACGCGCTCGTTGCGCAGGAGCTCTCGGCAGACGCGGCGCGCGAGCCAGTACGCGACGACGGGGACGACGAAGACGAGGACGCGGTACACCTCGATCTGGGTCTCGTAGCTCCATCCCAGGAGCACGTAGGCGCGGTCGGCGGAGCCCGGCCATGAAGATGACGAACACCCACGCCAGGAGCGCGGTCGCGAAGGCGGTGCGGCGGGGGGCGTCGCGGGGCCGGTCGACCAGGTTGTGTGGGCCGCGGTCATGCGCGAAGCGCCGCTCGAGCGTCGGCCAGAGGAAGAGCGTGCCGAAGACGATCGACGGGAAGACGACGCCGCCCCAGAACGGGTTCGGAATGACGGTCCGGCCTGCGATGGTCACGTCGAATCCGGGCATCAGCCGCAGCGCGCCGATCAGCCAGCCCAGGTACCAGTCCGGCTGCGCGCCGTTCGTGCCGTCGGCGACGTGATACGGCCCCCAGAGCCAGATCGGGTTGATCTGGACGAGCCCGCCAAGCAGAAACAGCGCGGCGAAGACGGCGAACATGAGCCCGAGCGAGCGCGGCGCCTGGCCGGGGAACGCGGGGACGCCGAGAAGGCGTTTCTCGGTCCGCCTCCCGCCCCGGAACTGGGTGTGGTGCAGCGAGGCGACCAGGAACAGGTGGATGGCGATCAGGGTCGCGATCAGGAGCGGGAGCACGAAGACGTGCGCGATGTACATCCGCGACCAGAACGCGGGCGCTCCGGGGAACGGCCCGCCCCAGACGAGCGCGGCGACGCTCGCGCCCACGAACGGGATCGAGAGCGCGACGCCGTAGCCGATCGCGAGGCCCATGCCCGACAGGAGGTCGTCGACGAGCGAGTAGCCCAGGTATCCCTCGAGCAGGGCGAGTATGAGGATGGTGAGGCCGACGTAGTAGGTCAGCTCGCGCGGTTTGCGGAATGCGCCGGTGAAGACGATGCGCATGAGGTGAAGGGCGATCGCGGCAACGAACACGTCGGCGGCCCAGTGGTGCGTCTGGCGCATCAGCAGTCCCGCCTTGACGTCGAGCGAGAGGTGCACGGTCGAGCGGTAGGCCTGCGTCATGTGGGCGCCGTCGAGCGGTGCGTAGCTGCCGTGGTAGACGGTCTGCGCGGTCGACGGGTCGAAGAAGAGCGCGAGGTACGTCCCCGTGGCGACGAGGACGATGAAGCAGTAGAGCGCGATCTCGCCGAGCAGGAACGACCAGTGATCGGGGAAGATGTAGCGCAGGCGCCTTGATGCCGAACGGCGCGGTGTGGCTGCGCTCGTCGAGCGCCTGCGCCGTCCGCTCGATCACGTGGACGCCTTCCGGTTGCGGACGCCCCACCACGACGGCCCGACCGGCCCCGAGAAGGTGCCGGCGGCGCGCAGGTGGCCGCGACGGTCGATCATCAGCGGAAGCTGCGGCAGCGGCCGCCCCGCCGGGCCGAACACGACCGTGCCGCCGGTCTCGGGGTCGAACGTGGAGTAGTGGCACGGGCATACCAGGCCGGGCGGCCCGTCGACCGGCGGGAAGAGCGGCGTGCGGTAGAGGGCCACCGCGCAGCCGGCGTGGGTGCAGATCTTGGAGTAGGCGACGATCCCCTCGACCGCCCAGCCGCGTCGGGCCGAGGGCAGGTGCAGCTGGTCGGGCTCGAGCCGGACGAGCACGATCGGCGAGCCGATCTCCTCGGGGTCGGCGTGCTCGGGAAACGCCGTGAAGAGCTCGGACGGGCGGATCGCCGCCGCGGGGATCGCTTGGCCGTACTGGTCGACCAGGCGCCGCCCGCGCCGCCACGGCGTGCGGGTGAACTGGCTCCAGGTCGAGGAGAGGGCCGAGCGAGGCCGCCGGCACCAGCACCGCCAGGCCGAGCGCGGTCGCCGCGGCTCCGGCCGACGCCGCCAGCAGGCGCCGGCGGCGCAGGTGGCTCCCGCTCTCGGCGACGATCTGCGCGAGCTGCGCGGCCGCCTCGGGTTCGGGATCGGGGTACTCGCCCTCGAGCTCCTCGGTCACCACCAGGTGCCGGCCCGCCACGATGAGCGCGGCGGCCAGGAACCCGAAGGCGCCGCCGAGGGCGAGCCCGAGGTACTGGGTCTGGTCGGGGATGCCGTCGACTGCGTAGACGACGATGAACCCGACCGCGCTCAGCGCCGCAAGGCCGAGGAGCGCGGCGACCGCGAGCTCGGCGCGCGGCGCCGTTGGGCCCGGCGGGACGATCCGAGGCGCTCTCCCCTGCGTCGTCGGATGCCGGCTTGCGCGCAATCCACCAGACGACCGCCACCACAAACCAGCGCCACAGCCGCCTCACGCGAGCCGCCTTCCCACCGTGAGGGTCACGCCGACGAGGACGACCCGGCGACGAACCATGCCACGAGGCCCTCCGGCACCGGGCCGACGTGGCCGAGCGACCACCCGCCCCGGTCGTACGGCGCATCCGTGTACCGGACGTAGGCGATCACCGAGTCGAGCTGACGGTCGGAGAGCAGCGAACGGGAGAACCGCGGCATCAGGTTCGGCCCGATCCGCACCGCCTCGGCGATCTGGCGCGCGCTGTCGCCGGCCAGCGGTGGGGCGACCGAGTCCGGGACGTACCCGCCGGCGGCGGAGATCTGGTGACAGCCGGCACAGTTCTGGGCGAAGAGCGAGAACCCGGCGCTGACGCTGCCGAGCGCCGGATCGAGGATGAGGGATGGACGGGCCGGGCCCGAGCGACGCCACGTAGGCGACGAGCGCGCGGAGATCGTGCTGCGAGAAGAGCACCCGCGAGCGGCGCGGCTGGTCATAGGGGTGCTGCAGCGGCATGTACCCCGTTCTCAGGTAGAAGTCGGCGGCGAGCGCGCCGACGCCTCGCAGCGAGGGACCGATCCCCGCGACATCGCCGACGCCGCTCTCCGGTCCCGCCGCCGACCTGCCCGCACCGTTCACGCCGTGGCACTGCGAGCAGTTGGCGGCGTAGAGCGCCGCCCCGCGATGGATCAGCGGGCCACGCGACGGACAGCAGCTCCGCCGGTGCCGCCGCGCGCGCCGTTCGGCGCCATCAGGAGGGCGCCCAGCAGGACGGCGACGACGCCGAGCGGCCACGAGAGCGATGCGGCGACTCATGTCCGGCACCCGTCGATCGCCAGCGCGCCGGCTCCCGTGAACACGATCAGCGTCAGGAAGATTCCTCCGATCGACGACCCCGACCGTCGAGAGGAATCGGATCCGGCCGAGCGGGTCGTCGAGCTCGCCGCGCCCCGATGCCACGTGGAGCGCGAGCGCGGCCGACCAGCCTCCGGCGGCGACGAGCCCCGTCGCGACCGCCACGATCGCCTCCCAGGGGTGAAGGCCGATCCCGGCGGTCACGCCTCCCCTCCCGCACGCGGCCTGGGTGTACCCGTAGCCGACGACGAGCTGGGTGGCCCATGCCAGCGGCGGGCCGAGCACCGCATACCACTGGAGCGCCATCGTCAGGCGGGGTGCTCGGCCCAGAGTCACCACGACGAGGACAGGATCGTCGCGGTCACGAACAGGCCGGCGATGCTGACGAAGTACCAGTACAGCGCGACCGCGGAGAGTGCGGTGCGGCGGTAGGGCGTCAGCCCGCGGGAGAGACGGGCGAGCAGCCACAGCGTCGAGGACGAGACCGACCCCGACGTGGATGTGGTGGACCGCGAGCAGCGTGAAATAGATCGACGCATACGCGTCCAGCCGAGGCGAGAAGCGGCCGAGGTCGGCGGCGTAGAGATGGATCTGGAAGCCGAGGTAGACGATCTGAATGACGAACGCGCCTCCGAGGGCGGCGAGCGCCGGGCCCCGTTGCCCGTATGCCGCGGCGCGTGAGGCGTACCCCACGACGCCGGCCGCGGCGACGAGCACGACCGAGAGCACGAGCGGGGCGGTGACGCTCGGAGGGTGGACACCGGCGGGCGGCCAGGCCGCCGCCTGGAACCGGAGGTAGACGTAGGTGGCGAGGAGGGTGCCGAAGATGGCCGACTCGGTGGCGACCAGGATCACCATCCCGTACCAGCCGTTCGGGCGGGCTCCGCGGCGTGCGGTCGCCGTCGTCATGCGGCGGACGCCTCGGGCTCGGCCGAGTGCCAGGCGGCGACGACGACGGCGGCGAGAACGAGCATCGCGGCGGCCATCACGAGGTGGTTTGAGAGCACGAACGCGAAGCCGAGCGTGGCCAGGGCGCCGAGCATCACCGGCCAGGGCGATTCGGATGGCATCTCGAGGATCTGGTCGAGGTGCGCGTCGATCGGGTGTCGAGGAGGGCGTGCGATGGCCGCCTTCGAGCACGAGCTCGCCCTGCTCGAGCCGGCGCGCGTCGGTTTCCCGGTCGGGCACATCCCAGCTGGGGTAGGCGCTTGTGACCCTGGGGATGACGGCGAAGTTGTACGGCGGGGGCGGTGAGCTCGTCGCCCACTCGAGCGTGCCGCCGCCGAAGGGATCCGGGCCGGCCGGCGGCCCCGCGGAAGCCGCTCACGATCAGGTTCGCTGCGAGCAGGACGAGCCCGCCGGCGAGAAAGAACGCCCCGAGCGTCGATACGAGGTTCTCGGGCCCCCACCCGAGGGCGCTCGGGTAGGTCCAGACCCGCCGTGGCATCCCCAGCAGGCCGGAGATGTGCATCGGAAAGAACGTCACGTTCGTGCCGATGAACACCAGCCAGAAGGTGGTCTGGCCGAGCCGCTCGTTGTACATCCGCCCGGTGACCTTGGGGAACCAGTAGTAGAGGCCGCCCAGGAGCGGGAACACCGCCGCCCCCCAGATGACGTAGTGGAAATGGGCGACGACGTAGTAGGTGTCGGTCACCTGCTGGTCGAATGGAACGGCGGCCAGCGTGATGCCTGAGAGCCCGCCGAAGACGAAGAACACGATGAACCCGACGATGAACAGCAACGGGGTGCGGTACTCGGGACGTCCGGTGACCATGGTCATGCACCACGCGAAGATCTGGATCCCACTGGGGATGACGATGATCAGGCTCGCCGCGGCGAAGAAGATCATCGTGATCTCGGGCAGCCCGGTGGCGAACATGTGGTGCACCCAGACGCCGAACCCGATGAACGCGACCAGGAGCTCGGCGAGCGCGACGAGCGGGAACGCCGCCATCCGCCTGCGGGTGAACGTCGGGATGATCGACGTCGCGATGCCGAACGCCGGCAGGACGATGATGTACACCTCGGGGTGCCCGAAGATCCAGAACAGATCCTGCCAGAGCAGCGGGTCGCCGCCGTGGCCGACGTCGAAGAAGTGCAGCCCGAACTTCCGGTCGAGCTCGAGGAAGACCAGGTCGATCGTGAGCGCCGGCAGGGCGAAGATCAGCGAGAACGACGTCGCCAGGATCGCAAAGCAGAAGAGCGGGATGCGGTTCAGCGACATGCCCGGTGCGCGCAGGCGGGCGATCGTGACGAGGAAATTCGCCGCCGCCGCGGTGGAGGAGATGCCGTTCAGGATCAGCCCGAGCGCGTAGTAGTCCACGCCCGGTCCCGGGCTGAAGCGGCGGGAGGCGAGCGGGACGTAGTCGAACCAGCCCGCGTCAGGTGCGTGGCCGAGGGCGAGCCCTGAATACAGGAGCACGCCAGAGCCGAGGAAGAGCCAGTAGCTGAGCGCGTTCAAGCGCGGGAACGCCATGTCGCGCGCGCCGATCATGAGCGGCACGAGATAGTTCCCGAACGCACCGATCGACAGGGGGATGACGAACAGGAAGATCATGGTGATGCCGTGCATCGTCATCAGCTGGTCGTAGGTGCCGGGGCCGACGACGCGCCGCTCCGGCGCGGCCAGCTGCGTGCGCATGACCAGCGCCTCGACGCCGCCGGCCGCAAAGAACGACGAGCGACGTCGCCAGGTAGAGGAGCCCGATCCGCTTGTGATCCGTCGTGGTGAGCCAGCCCGTGAGGCCGGGGCGGGCGCGCCAGATCCGGTCGAGACGTTCGACCCGTGCGGCGGCTGCCGTCGTCCCGACCGCCATCAGCGCAGGCTCTCCAGATAGGCGACGAGCGCGCGCCGCTCGGCCGCGGGGAGCGAGACGAACCCCGGCATCTCGGCACCTGGCTTCACAGCCTGTGGATTTGTGATCCACGAATACAGGTCTCGCGGGGTGTTGGGGATCGTCAGCGCGGCGAGCGTGCGGCGGCTGCCGAGGTGGGTCAGATCGGGGCCGACTCGGCCGGACGCGGTCGTCCCCCGGATCGTGTGGCAGTCCTCGCAGCCCGCGGTCATGAAGATGTTCTGGCCGAGGGTCGCCTGGCCGCCGGCCGGTGCGGTGGCGGGACCGGCCTCACCGGCGAGCCACGCCCGGAACGCGGCGGGCGGCTGGACGATCACGTCAAAGGCCATCTCGGCGTGGCCGACGCCGCAGAACTCCGAGCACTGGCCGCGATAGACGCCGGGGGCGGACGCGTCGAGCTCGATCTGATTCACGCGGCCGGGGATCATGTCGATCTTGCGGTTGAGGCGTGGCACCCAGAAGCTGTGAATCACGTCGACGGTGGTCGCGCGGACGTCGACCGGCGTATCGGCGGGGATGTGGATCTCGTTGGCGGTGACGGCGCTGGTGCCGGGGTAGCGCACCTCCCAAAACCACCGGTGGCCGATCACATCGACCGTCAGCCTGGTCGTTCCAGGCGTGGGCGCCGATGTCGCCCCCATCACGTGGATCACGAACCCGAACAGGATGGCGAGCAGCACGATCGGCGCGGCCAGCCCGCCTCCGACGATCACGATGTAGGGCCCGCGGTCACTCTCGGAGACATCGTCCCGGTGGCGGCGCACGAACGCGAGCACGAGCAGCACGAGCACGACGCCGAACACCACCATGCCGCCGGCGAACATCGCCCACCAGAGGGTGTTGATCTCTCGTGCTGGACCGGTGGCCGGATTCGTGACCGCCTGACCCGAGTTGCACCCCGCCGTCACCAGCGTGAGGAGGGCGAGCGCGGCCAAGCCCCGCCCCCTCTCCGCTTGAATGACCCGTGGGCTCACGTCCGGCCGGAGATACCCGCTCAGCAAGGTCCGCGAAACCTCCGCTGACGGCGCATGTCGCGGCCTGTCGCCGAACCGGTTTGACGGCGTTCTCCGACGGGCACTAGGCGCTCGACCCAAAGGAGGATCAGATGTCAGCGAGTGGTGTGGTCGAGACGAACGTACCGGGCCGGATCGATCGGTTGCCGTGGTCGCGCTGGCACTGGCTGGTCGTGCTGTCGCTGGGGTCCGTATGGATTCTGGACGGTCTCGAGGTGACGATCGTCGGGGCGATCTCGGCACAGCTCGAGAACAAGCACACGCTGCACCTCTCGCCCTCCCAGATCGGCCTGGCGGGGTCGATCTACGTCCTCGGCGCGGTCTTCGGAGCGCTCGTGTTCGGTTACCTCACCGATCGCTTCGGCCGCAAGAAGCTCTTCATGATCACGCTCGGCCTCTACCTGATCGCGACGACCGGCACCGCCTTCACCTCCAGCTTCCTGACCTTCGGCCTGGCCCGCTTCTTCACAGGCGCCGGGATCGGCGGCGAGTACTCGGCCATCAACTCGGCCATCGACGAGCTGATTCCGGCCCGAGTCCGCGGCACCATCGACCTGGCGATCAACGGCAGCTACTGGATCGGCACGGCCATCGGCGCCGCGGCCTCGCTCGTCCTGCTCGATCCGGCGCACTTCGGGGTCGACGTCGGCTGGCGCGTGGGCTTCGGAATCGGTGCGACGCTCGCACTGGGCGTGCTCCTCGTGCGCCGGTACCTGCCCGAGAGCCCGCGCTGGCTCATGACCCACGGCCGCGTCGACGAGGCGGAGGCGATCGTGGCCGACATCGAGCGGTCGGTGGCGGAATCGACCGGCCAGGAACTCGAGAAGGTCGACGAGACCATCGAGATCCGGGAACGCAAGTCGGTTGGGTTCGGAGACGTCGTCCACGCCGTGTTCGGCGAGTACCGGCGCCGGTCGGTGCTGGGCTTCACCCTCATGATGAGCCAGGCGTTCTTCTACAACGCGATCTTCTTCACCTACGCGCTCGTGCTGAGCAACTTCTATGGCGTCGCCGCGTCCTCGATCGGGTACTACCTGCTGCCCTTCGCAGCGGGCAACTTCCTCGGCCCGCTCCTGCTGGGGCGGTTCTTCGACACGGTCGGCCGGCGGGTGATGATCTCGTCCACCTACATCCTGGCCGGGGTCGGCCTGGCGGTGGTGGGGCTGCTGTTCCAGCGCAACGCGGTCTCGGCCACAGAGCTGACGATCGGCTGGTCGGTGATCTTCTTCTTCGCCTCGGCCGGGGCCAGCGCCGCCTACCTGACGGTGAGCGAGGTGTTCCCGATGGAGACGCGGGCCATGGCGATCGCGTTCTTCTACGCCTGCGCGACCGGTGCCGGCGGGATCATCGGGCCGGCGCTCTACGGCCACAACATCGCCAGCGGCAACCGCACCACCGTGTACCTCGGCTACCTGCTCGGTGCCGGGCTCATGGTGGTGGCCGGGATCGTCGAGATCTTCCTGGGCGTCGACGCCGAACAGGAGCAGCTCGAGGACGTGGCCGAGCCGATCACGGCCGAGGCGACCGGCAACTGAGCTACGCAGAACCTGCGGACGAGAGGTCGAGCTCGCACCACACCGTCGTCGTCTGGTCGGTCTCAACGCCCCACCGCTCCGCCAGCCGGGCGACCAGGAAGAGGCCCCAGCCGCTGGTGCGGTCATCGTCGCCCCCGCGCAGCACCGGCTCGGTCGCCGACTCACCGCTGTCGGTCACCTCGATCCGCATGCTCGTCGGCACCTGGTGAATCACGACGTGGACCCAGCCACGGTCGGGGTCGGCTCCATGTCTGACCGCATTGGTGACCAGCTCGCTGAGGACGAGCTTGCCGTTCTCGAGGACATCGTCGGAGAGGCCGGCGAAGGCCTCGGCGAACGCCTTTCGGGCCGCGGGCACGGTGCTCGGCGCCGCCGGGTAGCGAACGTCAAGGGCGGTGAGGGGGTGCTCCATCGCGAGCCGGCCGTCGAGCCCGGCGGCGGCCATCACGCGCAGCACCACCGGTCCGGGCACGACTCGAAACTGCGTGCCCTGTGCCTGCGCCCGCCCATGCGCCTCGAGCATGACACCGATCCCCATCGAGTCGATGAACTCGACTCCGCGCAGATCGAGCACGACGACCGCGGCGGACGACTGCCCATCCGCGACGGCACCGGCAAGCGATGCGATGCCGGTGTAGTCGACCTCGCCGGCGACGCTCACCACGACCATGTCCCCGGACGTCCGTGACACCACATCGAGCAGGTCGGTCATTCGGCCCGGATCCTCGCGACGATGATGGCGATGTCGTCCTGCGGTTCGGTTCCGGAGAAGCCGACAACCGACGCTTCGATCGCATCGGCAATCTCGCGCGGCGCACGACGGGCGTGTACCGAGAGCAGCTCCCGGAGCCGGTCCTCGCCGAACAGCTCGCCGTCGCCGCGCCGGTCCGCGATCCCGTCGGTCCACAGCACGATCTGGTCGCCAGGCGCGAGCCGGATCCGATGCTCGCGGACATCGATATCGGTGAAGACGCCCAGGAGCGTCCCCGGCTTCCCGGGTTGCTCGACCGACCCGTCTGCGCGGATGACGAAGGGAAGCGGGTGGCCACCCGAGGCAACCGTGACGTCGAAGCCCTCCGGCGTGCGGGTCGCGTACCCATGGGCGACCGTGCAGAAGCCGGTGCGCCCCGTCCGCCTGATGATCGCATCGTTCAGCGCCCGCAGCACGTCCGCCGGGCGGTGGTCGGGCAGCGCCAGGGAGGCCGTGCGCACGGTGTGCCTGGCGAGTGCCGTGAGCGCCGCGGCGGCGGCGCCCTTCCCGCAGACATCACCGATGGCGATGCCGAAACTGTCGTCGGCGATGGCCCAGAGGTCGTAGAAGTCACCGCCGACCATGTTGCGCTCGCCCGCCGCGCGGTACGTCGCGGCACTCTCGACTCCCGGGAGGTCGGGCAGCTGAACGGGCAGAAGGCTGCGCTGCAGCGTCAGGGCGATCTCCTGCTGCTCGGCATAGAGCTGGGCGTTGGCGACCGCGAGCGCGGCGTGGGTCACGAAATCCTCGGCGAAGGTCACGTCGCGCTCGTCAAAGATCCGGTTTGACTCGGCCGACACGAGGGTGAGCGCCCCGAACAGGCGTCCCCGCGCCCGGAGCGGGACGGTCAGGGCCGACCGGAGCCCGAGCTCGTCGAAGATGATCCTCGGAAAGTCGGCGTCGGGCGCCGCCTGCTCCACCATCTCTCGCGTGATCCGCGGCGTCAGCTGGGACGCACCGGTCCGTATCACGCCGGCGACGCCCGCCTCGCTCTCGGGATCCGTGGGATAGCGGCGGTTGAGCTCCCTGGCCAGCTCGACCTTCTTCGGATCGGTGTGAGCGACGGCCACCGTGCGGATCCCCCTGCCGTCCTTGATGTAGACGGCGCACCAGTCCGCAAGCCGTGGGACCGCCAGCTCAGCCAGCCGGCGCAATGTCTCGTCGGGGTCGAGGGACTCCGTCAGAAGATCGGTGGCGTCGGCGATGAACCGCGCCTCGGTCTCGCGCCGGCGGGGCTCGGTGACGTCCACGAGCGTCGTCACGGCACCCAGCACGCGCCCGTTCGGATCGAGGACAGGGCGTGCGCTCAGGTTCACCCAGCCGCGGGTGCCGTCTCCGAACTCGACATCGACCTCCTCATTCTCGACGACCTCTCCGGTCGCCAAGCTGCGTGCGAGCGGCCAGTCGCCCGGCTGGTAGCGCGACCCGTCCTTGTGGTAAGCGACGTACCCGGTGACATCCATGATGGGCTCGGGGCCGGACGGCGGGAGGCGCCAGATCTCGGTCGCCTTCCGGTTCACGGCGACGATCTGGCCGCTCGGCGCCTCGGCGATCGCCACCCCCACCGGCAGCTGGTCCATCAGCGCTGCGAGCCGCTGGCGCTCGGACTCGGCGGCCTCGAACAGTTTCGCCCTGTCGAGAGCATGGCCGTAGTGCCCCGCGATGGTCAGCATGAGCGCGCGGTCGCCGTCGGCGAGGCTGCGTCCGTCGCCGAAGCGAAACGCGATCGCTCCGATCACGCCGGCGCGCCCCTTGATCGGGAGGGCGGCGATCGTCTGCCCGGTGACGTTGCCGAGGTGCGGATACTCGCGGGCACGGTCGTCGGGAGACTCCAGGAACACCGGGCTCTCCGATGTCACCGCGTCGCCCATCGGCGTGCGGGGCTCGAGATCGAAGCGGTCCCAGTCGCGCCGGATGCGATCGTCGAATCCCGCCATACCCACCATCTGGAGGTCATTGGCGCCGGCCGACCGCAGCGCCGCAGCGACCGACTCCGCCCCCACGAGCTGCCGGCCGCGAGTGAGGATGAGGTCGGTGACCTCCGCCTGGGTGACCGCTGCAGAGAGGTCCGCCGCCAGGTGCTCGATTCCACCGAGGCCGCGGCGCCAGCCGACGAGCTCGGTGATGTCGTGGACCAGGCAGGCGACCAGAGCGGCGCCGCCGTCCGCATCAACAAGGGGACGCAGGCTGGCCGCATACCGGCGCATGAACCCGGCGGCGTCGGTGCGATCGAATTCGATGTCCGCCGAGGCGAGTCCTGCGAGCGCTGCCCGCACCGGCGCCTCGCCGATTGCAGGTAGCGCCTCGTGCACCGGACCGCCGAGCTGAAGCGCCTCCTCACTCCCGGTGATCTCGCACATGGCGCGGTTCAGGCGGACGATCCGCAGCTCGGAGTCAACGACCATCACGCCCATCGGCGCGGTCTCGATCACGGCGTCCAGCACCGACGCGGCGAGCTTCGGCAGCTCCGTCGGCGTACTCATGCTCGCTCTGGCGACATCTCACCGCGGATCGTACTGTGCGCCACGCCGATTTCCTGCTGAAGGATTGAGCACCGCGACTCGCGGGTATGGAGACGGCTTATGGGAAACATGAGCCACCTCGAGCAGGGGAGGTGGGACGTGGCTGCATTCCAACAGATTGTGGCGGCGGAGCCGCCAAGCTTGGCCATCATCCGCCGCGAGCTCGACCGGGTTCTGGAGGAGGAGCCCTTCTCCTCCAGTCGCATCGCCGACGTCCGCCTCGCGGTGTCGGAGGCATGTGCGAACGCCGTCATGCACGCGTATCCAGAGGAGGAGCCAGGAGAGATCCTGGTCACCGCCGGCGTCGTCTCCGACGCGCTGGTCGTCACCGTCCGCGACTACGGGCGCGGGCTGCCCGCGCGTCGCCCGGCGACGGGTATCGGTGTCACGCTCATCCACGCGCTCGCCGATGCCGTGGATGCCGTCGATGCCGAACCCGGCGTCGCCGTGCGCATGGAGTTTCGGCTCTAAGCCTCGAGCGCGCGCAGAGCCTCCGCCCGGGTTTCGAAGATCGACAGGAGCCGGTCGAGGTTCACGAGATCGAGCACGCGGGCGGGGAATCCGTCGCGTGGGGCGACGACGGCGAGCCGTTCGTTCTCGTCGGCATCCACCCGTCGCTGAGCCGTGATGAGCTCGTTCAGGACGGCCGAGTCGACAAACGTCGCCTCGGACAGGTCGATCACCACGGTCGTTCCCCGGGCAAAGATCGCTTCCAACTCTGTGCGCAGACTCGCGACCGTGGAGAGGTCGTGCTCCCCTCGCAGCTCCACCACCCATGACGACGGGCCGACCCGGTCGACCGCGACACTTCCAAGCAATGACATGACGACCCCCTCCCGTTGCTTTTGGGAGGCGGAGAGCCCCGCCCGATGCCACCGCGGACGCCAGAACCCTCCGCCGCGCACGACGAGCCCGCTCTGTGGACTCTGGTCGTATTCTACGCGGGCAATCCCGTCGAATTCAAGATGCCACGGCGTCGCCGAGCGACGGGAAGGTCGGGATGAAATCCCGGGCGCCGACGAGGTCGAAGAGCTTCGCGGCCGGGCTGTCCGGGGGCACGATCACGACGAGCCTCACCTGAGCCGATGTCTCCGCAACCCTGTGGGCGTGTACGAGCACGCCGAGGATGCCGGAATCGATGAACTCCGCGTCCGAGAGGTCGATGATGGCGCCGGATCCCGACCCGAACACCTCGTCGAGCTCCCTCCAGGCGGACGGCGCTGGTCGCGTCGTGCTCGCCCTCGAGCCGGACGACCACACGCGAGTCATCCACCCGCCTTCGGGTCAGGTACGGCTGTCTCTGCATCCAGCGGGGTTCAGCCGGGGGCGTCGTGGTCAGGCGAGATCGCATCGCCGACCACCTCGCCAAGGCGGAAGGCGACGCTGGGGGAATCCGAGTCCGTCCTCGGTGCGACGTCGACCGCCACGATCGCGTGCGGCGAGTATGCCTTCGTCGAGTCGGGGGCCCTGAACCACTGGCCGGTCACGATCACCTGTCGCAGCTCCTCGAGCGCCTGGTCGGGGGTCTGCCCGTCGGGCAGCTGCCAGTGCTGCCGGTGGCCGTCACTGAACGACACGGTGACAAAGACGTCGTCGCCCACGGCCCCAGTCTACCCATCCCCCGCGAGGCGCCTGGTCAGGAGCGCCAGCACGGCGGCCTCATGCCGTGTCAGCCCCGCGAGCCCTTTCGAGAGCTTGCGGCGGGCCTCCCGTTCGAGCACCGATTGGAGCGTCCCATCGAGGTGCGCGTCCAGGACGTCCGGGTGGACGTAGCAGCGGCGGCAGACCGCCGGGGTGTTGCCGAGCTCACCGGAGACAGATTCGACGGCGGCGACGATCTGCCGTTTGGCCTCCGTCTTGGATCCGTAACCGCCCAGATCCTCCAGCGCCCAGGCGGCGAGCACCGTGCCTGTCCAGGTGCGGAAATCCTTGGCCGTGAAGTCGTCGCCCGTGATCTCGCCGAGGTAGGCGTTGACGTCATCGGAGTCGATCGCCATCGGCTCACCGTCATCACCCACGTACTGAAAGAGGCGCTGCCCGGGCAGCTCCTCGCACCGCTTGAGGACGCGGGCGACGCGGGCGTCCGTGAACTCGACGTCATGCATCTTGCCGCCCTTGCCCCGGAACCGAAACGCGATCTGCGACCCGCTGACGTCCACGTGCCGGTCGCGCATGGTCGTCAGGCCGAACGACCGGTTCTCGCGCGCATACTCGTCGTTGCCGACCCGGATGGTCGTCGTGTCGAGCAGCCGCACGACCGCCGCGACCACCTTCTCGCGGCTGAGCGCATGCCGGGAGAGATCGGAGTCGACCCGCCGCCGAATCTTCGGAAGGGCCGCGCCAAAGGCGAGCATGCGATGGTACTTGGTGGCGTCGCGGACCTCTCGCCAGCGCGGGTGGTAGCGGTATTGCTTGCGCCCACGCGCGTCCCGGCCGGTGGCCTGGAGGTGCCCGTTGTCCGACCGGCAGATCCAGACGTCCGTCCACGCCGGCGGGATGGCCAGCGCCTGGATCCGGGCGAGCTGAGCGGTATTGGTGAGCGTTCGCCCACCCGGGGTGAGGTAGTGGAATCCACGTCCGCGCCGGCGCCGCCGGATCCCGGGCTCCGCGTCGGTCGTGTAGCGCAGGCCGGCGGCGCGGGCCGAGCGCTTCGGAGCGACGTCCGCGGATGGTTCGGCGGCGGCCGAGCTCACCGGCGAGCGGGTTTCGATGGCGCTCGTCCCGGGGCATAGAGAGCCTGCCGCCGCCATCCTGCGCGCGGCCTACGACCCACGAGGTGAGCTGTGCTTCCTGTTTTCGCGCTCGGCACCGGCATCGGCATCATCGGTCTGCTGGTGATCATCCTGATCATCGTCCTGATCCTCCGCCTGCGCTGAGCGCTGCGGGCGAGCGCCTGCCCGGGCAGGGGCAGGCGCATCATGCTCCCAATCCGGCCGAGCGCTCCATGCGCAGCCGGGCGTGGATCACAAGGCGTGTGATCTCGCCAAGCTCCTCGCCCTGGCTGACGTATTTGGGAACCGAGAACGTCACCGTGACACCCTCGGGGCCCTCAGCGGTGACCGTGATGTGGCCGCCCGCCTCCGCGTCGGTCTCGATCGGCAGGTATTTCCAGCCCGGGGCCCCCGGGATCTCGACCCTGCCGTCGCCGTCGTAGGGCGTGGAGCTCTCGCCGCTCGTCATCGCTGGATGGGTGCCCAGCGCTCCCCGGCGATAAACGGAGAGGCGACCCGACCGTGAACCGCGTCCCCGCGCCGGCTCGGACTTCCGCAAGGACGAGGTGGTCGGCCGGGGGGTCATGGCCACGGCGGTCGGTTGCTACTGGGAGTTGAGGTAGGTGATGACGGCGAGCACGCGTCTGTGGTCGTCGGGGGATTGGGGTAGGCGCAGTGTGGCGAGGATGTTCTTGACGTGCTTCTCGACGGTGTGGTCGGTGACGAACAGCCGCTCGGCGATCGCGTGGTTTGAGCGTCCTTCGGCGATCAGGGCGAGAACTTCGCGTTCGCGACCGGTGAGGCGCTCGAACGGGTTGTCGCCTTGCCGGCGTCGGCCAACGAGCTCGCCCACGACGGCGGGGTCGAGGACCGAGCCTCCCTGCCCCACCCGGTTGACGCTGGACGAGAGCTCGTCGAGGTCGGATACACGTTCCTTGAGGAGGTACCCGACGCCGTCTGTCCCTGTCGCGAGGAGTTCGAGCGCGTAGCGCGTATTCACGTGTTGGGAGAGGACGAGGATTCCGATCGTGGGCCATCGCTCGCGGATGATCTTGGCCGCCCGGAGTCCTTCGTCGGTGTGTGTGGGCGGCATCCGGATGTCGACGATCGCGACGTCCGGCTGGGTGCGCTCGATCAGCTCGAGAAGAGCTTCTGCGTCGGCGGCCAGCCCGACGACTTCGAAGCCGGCTTCTTCCAGCAGGCGGGAGAGCCCTTCGCGCAGGATGACCGCATCGTCGGCCAGTGCTACGCGCATGGGATCTCGGCTCGTAGTCTGGTGCCTCGGCCAGGTGGGCTCGAGATCGTGAGCCGGCCGCCGAGGGCTTCGATGCGGTCGGTGAGGCCGCGCAGTCCTGATCCACCGGTGGGGCTGGCACTGCCGATGCCGTCATCGCCGATTTCGATGACAAGGCGTTGACGTTGGTACGAGGCGGAGACTCGGATCTCGCTGCCGTGGGAGTGCTTGGCGGCGTTGGCCAGCGCTTCGCTGACCAGAAAGTACGCGGCGGTCTCGATCTGGTCGGGGAGGTGCTGATCGATCGTCACATCCAGACGTGTGGGAATGCCCGCGCGGCCGCAGAGCTGCTCGAGCGCGGCCGGAAGCCCGCGCTCGGTGAGCAGCGGCGGATTGATGCCGTGGGTCAGCTCGCGTAACTCCGCGAGTGTGAGCGTGAGCGCGTCGCGGGCCTCGCGCACGAGGGCGTGGGCGGCTTGGGCCTGGCCCGGGAGCCTTGTCTCGAGCAGTCCGAGCGACATCGCGATCGAGATGAGTCGCTGCTGGGTGCCGTCGTGGAGGTCCCGCTCGATCCGGCGCCGCTCGGCGTCGGTCGCCTGAACGAGTCGCGCACGCGATGCCTGCAGCTCGAGGAGCCGGGCGCGCAGCTCGGCCTGGAGGCGCTCGTTCTCGAGCGTAAGGCTCGCGGCAGCGCACACGGACGCCACGAGATCGGTGTTGTGCTCCAGCACGGGGTCGTGGAGCAGCACGGCGATTGGTTGCCCGTCGCGGGCGACGAATGTCGAGCGCCGTCCGCTGTCCTCGCCCGGGAGCTCGACGGGCGTGCCGTCGCCGTCGACGTAATGCTTCTCGGGCGGGAACCAGAACGCGAGCTGGAGCGAGGGGTCGCCGAGGGCGCGGGCGAGCGCCTGCCGCAGGTCGACGGATGCGCTCGGTCCGCCCAGCTCGACGACGAGCTCCGCGATCATGCCGCGCGCCAGCCGTCGTTGCAGGAACACGAACAGCACGGCGACCGGCACCGTCGCCATCAGGCTGAAATACACGTTCGCGGGCAGGGCGCCCAGCGGATCGCCGAGCAGGTCGAGGACGACGGTGCAGCCGAGCGCGGCGAGCGTGGCGCCTCCTGCCACCAGCACCGGCGCGACCTCGCGTCGCTCCGCCGCGCTCGCCCCCAGCCAGCGCTTGACCAGCAGCCCGATGATGACGACGATGACCGGGGCCCCGATCAGGCGTTGGACAGCGAGCCAGTTCCTCGCCTGCTGATTGTTGTGAACCACCTGCAGGAGGTTGTTGGAACAGCCTGGGCACTGCAGCCCCGCTCTGGTGCCGTACAGCATCGCCAGCAGCTGGAGGCCGACCGCAACGGCACCCCCACCCACCACCAGCCAACGGTCGAGCCGTCCTCGCAGCCGACCGGACGGGTACGAGAGGAGCAGATAAACCAACCCGACGATCCACACCGACTGGACGGCCAGACCGATCGTATTGAGCCACGAGGGCGTGGCGTCGACCAGGAGCCCGCTGAACCAGGCAAGACCGGTGAACACCATGATCTTCCCGACGCGGTTCTCCGGGCGAGCGCGCCAGGAGGCAAGGCCGCAGCCCAGCAGTGAGGCGCCCACCAGCAGGGTGAGCACCGGACCCGGCTCGGTCGGGCGACCGGGCGGCTGGTGAGCTGCCAGCCAGACCGCGCCGGCGCCCACGAGCACTCCGGAACTTCCCAGCACCAAGAGCTTCGCGTTCAGTACACGGGATCCCGGTGTCACGAGACCGCCGGACCTAGCCGACATGTTTGTCGCCCCTGAAGCGTCGCGCCACACCTCAGCATACAAGTGGGCCTGCGAGTGCGGGCGCTGCCGGTGACGATCACTCGACCGCGATCGCGGCGAGCACATCGAGTTTGGCGGCCCGGCGGGCCGGCCAGCTGGCGGCGGCCAGCCCGAGCAGGGCGGCGACGACGAGGAACCCGGCCAGGCTTGAATAGGGGATGGCGATCTGCGTGATGCCCTGCTGCTTGAGCGATGCCGCGAAGGCGACGCCGAGCGCGGTGCCGATGATGACGCCGATGACGGCGCCAAACAGGGCGATGATCACAGCCTCGGATCGGATCATCGTCCTGACCTGGCGGCGCCTCATCCCCACCGCCCGGAGCAGGCCGAGCTCCTGAGTGCGCTCGAACACCGACAGCATCAGGGTGTTGACGATCCCGATCAGCGCGACGACGACGGCCAGGGCGAGGAGGACATAGACGAGTCCGAGCTCTTGGTTGACCGTATCCTGCTGGGCTTGTTCGAACTGCGCTCGCGACTGCACCCCGACGTTCGGGTACACCCTCAGGTAGTTGTTGACGGCCCGCTCGACGTGGAGCGTGCCAGGTTGCGTCCCGATGAGGACCGCAATGGGCAGCGGGTTGTGGAAGTGGGAGCGGAAGAAGCCGGCGCCGACGACGTAGCTTCCGATGAGCGGGTTGGCCTTGAAGATCCCGCCGATCCGCATCGTCGCACGGCCGGTCTGGGCGAAGCGAACAGGGACAACCGAGCCCACCGACAGGTGCTCGGCGCCCGCCGTGGTGCTGTCGATCAGCAGGCGGCCGTTCGCCAGCGCGGGCCCGCCGCTCCCAGCCGTAACCACCAGGTGGACTGTTCGCCGCAGGCCGGCCGGATCCACGGCGTCAAGGGTCGAGAGCGATCCCCGAAGCTCGAACTGACCTTTGTACACCTCCGTGACCGTCGACACGCCCGGGATCCGGCCGACGGCGGCGGCGACCGTGGTGCTGAACCCGGAGCTCGGGCCGGTGATGATGTCGTTCGCAGTGACCGCGCTCTCGAGGTTCGTCCTCGCCGATTCCGAGAGCGAGGCGCCGAGAACGGCAATCGCCGACACGAGAGCGATCCCGACCATCAGGGCGGCAGCGGTCTGAGCGGTTCGCCGTGGGCTGCGCATCGAGTTCTCTCGCCCCATCCTCCCCGGGGCGCCGAGCAGGGCGCCGAGCGGACGACCGAGCATGCCCGACATCGGTCCCGCGACGATCGGTGCCAACATGGCGGCCGCGATGAACACGGCCACCGCGCCCAGCCCGACGAGCAGGACCGACGGCGCGGTCAACCCCACCACCAGGGCGGCGATGCCACCGCTCGCCGTGAGGCCGCCGATCGCGCCTCGCCGTCGTAGTGACTCCGGCTGCCCTTCGCGGGTCGCCACGAGCGCGGCGATGGGCGCGATCCGTACGGCGCGCCTGGCGGGGCCGATCACCGAGATCACGGTGACCCCCACGCCGACTGCGAGAGCGATGCCGGCCGTGCGGGCTTCGAAGACGAGCGGCGCCGAGGGTAGCGTGACGCCGAACGCACCCACGAGCGCCCTGAGTGCGACCGCGGCCAGCACGCCCAGCCCGAGCCCGATCAGCGAGGCGGCGAGCCCAACGAGGACCGCTTCGCCCACCACCGACTGGAACACCTGACGGCGGCTGGCTCCGACCATGCGGAGCAGGGCCAGTTCCCGGGTACGCTGCCCGACGGTGATCGAGAAGGTGTTGAAGATGGTGAAGGCTCCGACGAACAGCGAGATCAGCGCGAACACCAGCAACGCCGTCGAGAGGAACGAGAGCGCGTTACTGACGGCACTGGAGAGCTCACCGGCGACCGCTTGCCCGCTGACGACCTGGACGCCCGGCGGAAGGATCTCGGCGATCGCCCGCTGAAGGCGGACGTTGTCGGCGCCCGGCTTGGCCAGGATGTTGATCGTGTCGACGTTGCCGCCCGTGTTGAACAGCGACTGCGCCGTCGGCAGATCAAAGCCGGCCAGCGTCGCGCCCGCCAGGTTGTCGGCGGCGCCGAAGGTCACGATGCCGGAGATCGTGAAACCCCGGGGCGGACCGCCGGAGAGCACCCGGACGCGCTCGCCGACCCGGAAGTGGTACTTGGTCGCCGTCCCCCGGTCCATCACGACATCATCCGCGTCGCTGGGAGCGTGGCCCTGTACGAGCCGCACCGGCGACAGCTGCCGGTTGGGATCGAACGAGAACCCCGAGGCGGAGCCGGCGCTGCCGATCGCGTTGCCGTTGGACACGAACTGGGCGTAGCCGGCGACGGACGGATCGACGTAGGCGACTCCGGGCAGGTGGCGAATGGCCGCGGCGATCGTCGCCGGGATCGGCTTGCGGTCCACGGTGCCGTTGGCGGCGACCGCCGTGTCGTTGTTGAAGGCCGCTGTGCCGCGTACCTGGAAGTCGACGTGCTGGTAGGCGGTGCCGACCAGCGTGTCGAACGTGCGGTTCAGGGTGTCGGTGAGGATGAGCGTCCCGCTGACGAACGCCACTCCGAGCACGATCGCCAGCGCCGTCAGCACCAGACGCAGCTTCCGGGCGAGCAGGCCCCGAACCGTGATCTTTGTCATCGCCGGCTCCCCAGCTTCATCATCTGCGTCAGCACGAGGTCGGCGGTCGGCGAGGACTGCTCGCCCACAACCTTGCCGTCGGCGAGGAACACGACCCGGTCGGCGTGGGCCGCCGCATGCGGATCGTGGGTGACCATCACGATCGACTGCCCGTGCTCGGTGACCGCGTCGCGCAGGAACGTCAGCAACTCGGCGGACGAGGTGGAATCGAGGTTGCCGGTGGGCTCGTCGGCGAAGATCAGCTCGGGACGGCGGATCAGCGCCCGCGCACAGGCAATCCGTTGCTGCTGACCGCCCGACATCTCACCGGGACGGTGCGACAGCCGATCGGCGATATCGAGCGCTTCCACGAGATGGTCAAACCACGCCCGATCGACCTTCACCCCGGCGAGGTCCAGCGGGAGGGTGATGTTCTCGGCCGCGCTCAGCGTCGGTACGAGGTTGAACGACTGGAACACAAAGCCGATCCGATCCCGGCGCAGGATGGTCAGACCTCCATCGTCGAGCCGGCCGATCTCCTGATCTCCCACGAACGTCCGGCCCGACGTCGGCACATCCAATCCCGCCATGCAGTGCATCAGCGTTGACTTCCCCGAGCCCGACGGGCCCATCACGGCCGTGAAGCGCCGTCGTTCGAACTCGACGTTCACGCCGTGCAGCGCCCGAACGGCGGCGCCGCCCCGTCCGTAGGACTTGGTCAAATCAACGGCGCGGGCAGCCGACGTCAGGGGCATCCGGTCGAGTGGGCTCGCAGGGCCCTCTCGCTCATGACTGTCGAGTGCCATCTGTGAGGAGCGCATCGGTGGTCCTCTCAGCGCAGGGTCGGGGTGGCACGCAGGACCTGACGCACCTTGTGGACGATCCGGAGCCTGTTGGCCAGCGTCAACAGGCCGACGCCGCCGGGGGACACATGCAGGATCGTTTCCCGGGCGTTGTGAGAGATCCTCACCTGGGCGCGGGACAGCCGCGTGGAGCCGGTGCCGACGACGATCGCGTCGGGATGATTGGGCCGCGGGCCGCCGACGGGGTTCCAGCAGTTGACGCTCGTTCCCGGCAGCACGTGGTATCGGGACCCGAGGCCCTGACGCAGCGCGTCGGCCACCTCGTTGCTTGTGACATCCGATCTGGGGACGGTGATCGTTGACATGGCGCATCCTTCTGGCTCGATGGCCCCGGCGGGTCAGCCGCCGGGTAGCGCGCTTCTACCGCGTGAACACAGACTGGATGCCACGCGGCGCTCGAACCAGCCGGGGAGCCGGAGTCTTGCGTGGTACGGCCAGCCCTACCGCGCAGGCGCAAAGTGGCCGATGCGGTCGCTAGGCTCCTCGACATGCAGGAGCCGCTTTTGGCTTGGTACAGCCAAAACAGGCGGGCGCTGCCGTGGCGCGAGACCCGCGATCCGTACGCGATTCTGGTCAGCGAGGTGATGCTGCAGCAGACGCAGGTCGCGCGCGTTGTGCCGCGCTACCTCGGCTGGCTCGAGCGCTGGCCGACGGTGGCGGAGCTGGCGGGTGCGACGCCGGCCGAGGTGATCATCGCCTGGAGCGGCCTGGGGTACAACCGGCGCGCCGTGAACCTACGCCGGTGCGCATGCGAGGTAACGGCGCGGGGCGGGTTCCCGCGGGAGCCGCGGGAGCTCGAGCGCCTGCCCGGCGTCGGGCCGTACACGGCGGCCGCGATCGCCTGCTTTGCCTTCGGCGCCCAGATCGCCGCGCCCGACACGAATGCGCGCCGGGTGCTCGGCCGGGTCTACGGCGACGCCGAGGTGGCTCCGCCGCCGGGCCGCGCATACGAGTGGAATCAGGCACTGTTCGACCTCGGCCGTGAGGTGTGCATCGCCCGCACGCCCCGCTGCGGCATCTGTCCTCTGGCGGGGGAATGCCCGTCGCGAGGGATGACGTTCGCGCCCCTGCGGCGGCAGTCGCCCTTCGAGGGCTCGTTCAGGCAGCGGCGGGCGCGCCTGCTGCGTGCGATCACCGATGCGGGCTCGCTGCCGGACGCCGAGGCCGACGCGGAGGCGCTCGTCTCGCTCGTGCGCGACGGCCTGGCCGAGGTTCGCGACGGCCACGCCCAGCTGCCGGGCCCGTGAATATCTCGGCCCTGGCCCCGGTTATTCAGGCAGCAGCTGCGGGATCAGCTCGCGCAGGCCGGACAGGGACGGGAGCTCCGCGTCCGGGGCGAATCCCTCCGGAAGGGGGATCCCGGCCCGGTTGATCCAGACCGCCTTCATGCCGCATGCCTGGGCGCCGGCGACGTCGGTGTCGAGCCCGTCCCCAACGTGCACCCACCGCTGCGGGTCGCCGCCGCAGAGCTCGACCGCCCGGTGAAACGGCGCGGCCGCCGGCTTCATCTCGCCCAGCTCCTCGGCGTGGACGATGAACGCGAACCGCCCCGCCACATCGAGCTGGGCGAAGGGGAAGTTGCCGTTCGTGATCGCGCCGAGCACATGGCCGTCGGCGGTCAGCCCGTCGAGCTCGGGCTCGACGTCGCCGTGCAGCCGCACCGCCGTGGTGCGCTCGGCCATCCACACCTCGACCATCCACCCGGGCAGGTCCGGGTCGACCACGCCGTCCCGCTCGAGCACGCGCCGGAACGACTCCAGCCGCAGCTCGCGGTAGGTGCCGTCGCGCTCCTCGCCGACGAGGCGGCGATGCTCGTGCAGATCGTCCACCGTGATGCGCCCGGCCAGCTCGGGCCGGCGTCGCTCGAGCGCGGCGATCATGCCACCGAGCGCACCGTCCATCATCGGCATGAACGCCCACAGCGTCTCATCGAGGTCGAACGAGACGACCGCCGGGGTCACCGCTCGCTCCGCAGCAGCGCAACGGCCTGGCAGGCGGCACCCTCGCCGCGCCCGGTGAAGCCGAGATGGTCGGTGGTCGACGCCCGCACCGTGACCCGGGCCACCTCGGCGCCGAGCGCCGCGGCCAGCGCCTCGCGCATCGCGTCGCGGTGCGGGGCGATGCGCGGCGCCTGCATGATGACGATCGCGTCGACGTTCACGAGCTCCCACCCGCGGGCACGGATGCGCTCCCAGGCCCGGCGCAGCAGTTCGATGCTGGACGCTCCCAGAAGCGCCGGGTCGTCCGAGGGGAACAGGTGGCCGATGTCCTCCATGCCGGCGGCGCCGAGCAACGCGTCGGTGACCGCGTGGCTGACCAGGTCCGCATCAGAGTGGCCCGCAAGGCCGCGCTCGGACGGGATCGTGACCCCTGCCAGCACCAGCACGCGCTGGTCGGCAAATGCGTGGGCGTCAAAGCCGATCCCGACCCGCAGCGAGTCCGGCCCGCTCACCGCAGCCGCTCCTCGGCGCGGGCGAGGTCCTCGGGTGAGGTGATCTTCATATTGCCGCCCTCGCCCGGCACGACGGCCACCTCGAGCCCGGCCGCCTCGACCAGCGACGCGCAGTCGGTCGCATCCCGCAGTGCCGCGGCCGGCGCCGCGTAGGCACGCCGCAGCGCCTCGGCCCGGAACGCCTGCGGGGTCTGCACCGCCCGCAGCTCGCTGCGGTCGAGTGTCTCGGTCACCCGCCCGCCCTTGACGCGCTTGACCGTATCGGTGACCGCGACCGCCGGCACGGCGCCCGCGTGAGTCGCGAGAGCCTCGAGCAGCCGGTCGATCAGCTCGGCCGTCGCGAACGGACGGGCCGCGTCGTGCACGAGGATCGCCCCGGCGTCGTCGGCGACCACCTCGAGCCCCGCTGCCACGGACAGTGCCCGCGTCTCGCCCCCCTGCACCGCGGCGACCACCTTGCCCGCCGCGAGCTCGTCGGCCAGGAGCGTCGCCGGCTCCTCCCACTCGGCGGGCACCACCAGCACCATGCGGTCGACCGCAGGGTGGTCCTCGAGCAGGTCGATCGAGTGGGCCAGGAGTGGGCGGCCGCCCAGCCCGACGAACGCCTTTGGCCGGCCCGCCCCGAGCCGGGAGCCATCGCCACCGGCGACCACGATCGCCCAGGTCGCGCTCATTCGTCGCCGGGGTTGACGCTCACCCGCGTGAAGATCATCTTGCCCGACGGCGACTGCAGCACCGAGGTCACCTGCACCGCCGCCGTCTCGCCCATCAGCTTGCGGCCACCCTCGACCACGACCATGGTGCCGTCGTCGAGATAGCCGACGCCCTGATCGTGCTCCTTGCCCTCACGGATGACGCGAACGTCGAACGACTCACCCGGCAGAACGGCCGGCTTGAGCGCGTTTGCGAGCTCGTTGACGTTCAGCACCTCGACATCCTGGATACGGGCCAGGCGGTTGAGGTTGAAGTCGGTGGTGAGGATGCGCAGGCCGCGCTCCTTGGCCAGCTTGAGCAGCTTCGCATCGACGTCGTCGAGCTCGGGGAAGTCGACGTCGGGAGTCGTCACGACGACGTCCGAGCGCAACCCCTGCACGACCTCGAGGCCGCGGCGGCCGCGGGCGCGCTTGAGCGAATCGCCCGAGTCGGCCACCTGCTGCAGCTCGCGCAGCACGAACTCCGGGACGACCAGCTCCTCCTTGAGGAACCCGGTCTTGACGATGTCGGCGATCCGCCCGTCGATGATCGCGCTCGTATCGACCAGGGTCGCGATCCCCATCGCGGCCGACTCGGGGCCCGACTCGGCGACCGCGTGCACGCCCACCAGCCGCAGGATGCCGCGGTACTTCTTGGCCGCCGTGAACGCGAACAGATACCCCACCACGAGGAACAGCGGCAGGATCACCCACCGGCCGATGTACGGCAGAGTGTGAACGGGAAACCACAACAGCGCCGACACGAGCAGCCCGACCAGCAAGCCGATCGCGGCGACGGTCAACTCGCCCGCGCTGCGGCTCTGGGCGGCTCGCTCGATCCTCTTGAACCCACGTACCAGACCCTTGCCGACCAGCCCCCCGACCATCCACCCTACGGCGAACACCAAGAGGACGACGACGGCGAAGACGGGGTAAGCGTAAGAAGCCGGATATCGGTCCCCGAAATCGAAGGACAACCCCGCCTGAATGGCACCAAGGACGCCCAAGAGGGACAAGACGATCCGGGTTGAGACCACCATCGTCTGCTCCTCTCTAGGAACGTGTCACTGCCCGCTCGCCGGATGAACTCAAACCTGGCCCCCGGCGAGGGGCGAATACGCTTCGGCCGGCTACGCCCGCGCCTTGCGGGCCTCACCGATCTCCTCGAGCACCTCCTCAAGAAACTCGCGCGCCTCTTCCTCGTCCATGTTCTTCGCGTACATCAGCTCGCTGGCGAGGATGCGCTTGGCCTTCGAGAACATCTGCTTCTCACCCGTCGAGAGGCCCTTCTCCTGGTCGCGCTGGGCAAGATTCCGCACGACCTCGGCCATCTCGAAGATGTCGCCGGTCTTCATCTTGTCGCGGTTGTGCTTGAAACGGCGATTCCAGTTCTTCGGCATCTTGGTGCCGTCGCCTTGGAGGACGATGAGGACCTCCTCGACGGTCTCCTCACCGATCACCTTTCGCAAACCGACGCGTTCCGCACTGTCCAGCGGGATGGTGACGGTCATGTCGTTGTGCAGAATTTGGATCGTGAGGTATTCACGATCCTTGTCGCCCACGACCCGCATGTCTCTACTTGTGATCGTCCCCGCACCGTGATGCGGGTACACGACCTTGTCACCAACCGAATACAAGAGTCGCTCAACCTCCTCGACAGGATGTACCTGCACGACCCGCGAAACCCCTCGCGCCTAGGGACTGGATTCTATCAGATCCGACACCCTCTGGCGAAAGGATCACAGCATTCTGACCACATCGCAAACGAATTTCGGCAGATGCTGTGCAGAGCCGGAAGGGAGCCGGGTCAAACGCCCGCCGAAGGGTCAAAGATTCAGATATCGGTCGACCAAATTCTGCTCCTGGAGCCGCCGCAGGCCCTCCCGGATCTCCCGCGCCCGCACGGCGCCGACGCCGTCGACCTCCTCCAGCTCGGCCTGCGACGCACGCACGAATGCCTCGAGGCCGCTGAAGTGGTTGACGACGTGGCCGATCACGCCCTCGGGCAGCCGCGGCACCTTTGACAGAACCCGGTAGCCACGCGGCGTGACCGCGTAGTCGACCGGCGAGACGGTGCGCGGGTAGCCGAGCACCTCCGCCAGCTGCTCGAGCTCGAGCAGCTGCGAGTCGGGCATCGTGCGCAGCCGGTCGAGCGCGCGCCGGTAGCCGCCCGTCACCTCGGGCAGCTCGTAGTCGCGCACCATCGCCACCTCGTCGCTCGGCACCCACTCGGACATCTCGTCGAGCTGAATCTTGATCAGCCGGCCCTCGACCCCCAGCTCGGCCACGTTGCGCTCGATCTCGTCGCGCATGCGCGCGGTCATCTCGGCCCGCTGAAGTGCCACCAACACATCGTCGAGCGTGGCCGCCCCCTGGAACTCGAGCGCCGTGAGGCGCGTCGCCACCTGCTCGAAGCGGGTGCGGTAGGTCTCGAGCGTCATCACCGCCTGGTTCGTCTTGGCCAGGATGTCGGAGATGTCCTCGAGCTGGTAGCGCACGTCGCCGACGTAGATCGTCACGACGTCGCGCTGCTGGCTGATCGAGATCACCAGCGCTCCCGTCTGCTTGGCGACGCGCTCGGCAGTGCGATGCCGCGTGCCCGTCTCGGCCGACGGGATGGTCGGATCGGGCATCAGCTGCACGTTTGCGTACACAATCCGCGTGGCCACCGCGTTCAGGATGATCGCCCCGTCCATCTTCGCCAGCTCGTAGAGCAGGTAGGGCGAGAACGCCTGGTCGAGGCGGATGCCGCCCGAGAACATGAACGAGAGCTCCGCGGGCTCGCCGATGACGATCAGCGCGCCGAGGCGCGCGCGCAGGATGTCGTTCAGACCCTGCCGCATGGTCGTGCCCGGCGCGATCCGGCGCAGGGCATCCAGCATCTTGGGGTCTTTGCGAACGTCGGGAAGAAGATCGGTCATGCCCGCCCCTCGGTGGATATGCGGTCGAACGCCAACTCGATCGCTTCCTCCAGGGTACCAGCGCAACGCAGTGCGAGCCCCTCCACCGGCCCGCTCGTCCCGGGCGGGCACACGATGCCGGAGACGCCCAGCTTGGCCGCTTCGGCAAGGCGCGGGCCGGTATGCGAGACCGGCCGCACGCGCCCCGTGAGGCCCAGCTCGCCGAAGCAGGCGAGCCGGTGCGGCGCCGCCCGGCCGCGGGCAGACGAGACGATCGCGAGCGCAACCGCGAGGTCGGCGGCCGGCTCATCGACGCGCACCCCACCCGCGACGTTCACGAAGATGTCGGAGGCGCCAAGAGCGACACCGGCGTGGCGGCCGAGCACGGCGACGATCATCGACAGCCGGTTGCGGTCGAAGCCGGTGGCCTGCCGGCGCGGCATGGCCAGGTCGCTCGGCGCCACCAGCGCCTGCATCTCGAGCACGATCGGGCGCGTGCCCTCGATCGCGGGCAGAAGCACCGAGCCCGGACCGGCGCCCTCCGGCTCGGCCAGAGCGGCCGACGGGTCGGTGACCGGCTGGAGGCCGGCGTCGGTCATCTCGAAGATGCCGATCTCGTCGGTCGAGCCGAACCGGTTCTTGACCGCTCGCAGCACCCGGAGGTGCCGGTAGCGGTCGCCCTCGAACTGCAGCACGGCGTCGACGAGGTGCTCGAGCACGCGCGGGCCGGCGACGGTGCCGTCCTTGGTGACGTGGCCGACGAGCACGATCGCGGTCGCGCCGCGCTTGGCCACCCGCAGGAGGCGCTCGGCCGACTCCCGCACCTGGGCGACGCTGCCGGGCGCCGACTGCAGCTCGCCGCTGCGGATGGTCTGCACCGAGTCGACCACGCACACTGCCGGCGCCTCGGCCACGATCGTGTCGCAGACGGTGTCGAGATCGGTGTCGGCCAGCACGCGGATGCCGTCGCCCGCGCCGAGCCGTTGCGCGCGCAGCCGCACCTGGGCGGGCGACTCCTCGCCACAGACGAGCAGCGTGCGCCCACCGGCCGCCGCGACCGCCGCGAGCGCCTGCAGGAGCAGCGAGCTCTTGCCCACTCCCGGCTCGCCGCCGATCAGGACGAGCGACCCGGGCACGAGCCCTCCGCCCAGCACCCGGTCGAGCTCGCCGATGCCGGTGGGAAGCCGGGCGGCGGCGAGCACATCGACATCGCCGAGCCGCGTGACCGCGACCGGTGCCCGCGGGCGCTGCCCGCCACCCGCGGACGGTCGCGCCAGCACCTCCTCGTGCAGCGAGTTCCACTCGGCGCATTCGGGGCAGCGGCCGAGCCACTTGGGGCTCTGATGACCGCAGGAGGAGCAGACGAAGGCTGTGGGAGAACGCGCCACGGGACCGGCAATTGTCGCAGCCGGGTCGGCCGTTGCTCCAGGCCGCCGGAAACGACGAGGGGCGCCGCATCGGGCGCCCCTCGCGTTTCCTCATTGGCCATGGAGGTCTACTTGCCGGACTCCTCGGCGGCGTCCGCCTCGTCGTCCCCCTCGGCCTTGGGATCCTCGGCAGGGCCTTCGGCCGGGACCAGATCGGCCGGCGGCGCGTCGGGCACCTTCATCGGCGCGATCATCTGCAGCGAGATCTCCTCGTCGCCGTCCACGTGCTCGACCAGCACGGTCGAGCCGGGCTCGATGTTGCGTCCGAGCACGAAGTCGGCCAGCGGATCCTCGATGTAGCGCTGGATCGCCCGCCGCAGCGGCCGAGCGCCCATGGTCGGGTCGTAGCCCTTGTCGACCATGAAGTCCTTGGCCTTGTTGGTGAGCTCGATCGAGACCTCGTGCAGCTTCATCTGCTCGCGCAGCCGGTTCATCAGCAGATCCACGATCTGCTTGATCTCGTCCTTCGTGAGCTTCTGGAAGACGATGATCTCGTCGATGCGGTTGAGCAGCTCGGGCCGGAACATCTTCTTCACGTCGCCCATGATGCGGTTCTTCATATCCTCGTAGGAGACGCCCGTCTCGGACTCCTCCACGCTGAACCCGAGCGAGGTGTTCTTGGCGATCGATGCCGCCCCGATGTTCGAGGTCATGATCACGATGGTGTTGCGGAAGTCGACGTGGCGGCCCTGGGCGTCGGTAAGACGACCCTCCTCGAGCATCTGCAGGAGGATGTTGAACACGTCCGGGTGGGCCTTCTCGATCTCGTCCAGCAGCACCACCGAGTACGGCTTGCGGCGCACGGCCTCGGTCAGCTGGCCGCCCTCGTCGTAGCCGATGTAGCCCGGAGGCGAGCCCACCAGCCGCGACACCGCGTGCTTCTCCATGTACTCGGACATGTCGACCTGGATCATGGCGTCGTCGTCGCCGAACAGGAACTCGGCGAGCGTGCGTGCGAGCTCCGTCTTGCCGACGCCGGACGGCCCCAGGAAGATGAACGAGCCGGTCGGCCGCTTGGGATCCTTGATCCCCGCGCGGGCGCGCCGGATCGCCTTGGACACCGCCTGGATGGCGACGTCCTGCCCGATCATGCGCTTGTGGAGCTCCTCCTCCATGCGGATCAGCTTCTGCGACTCCGCCTCGGTGAGCTTGAAGACCGGGATGCCCGTCCACATCGAGACGATGTCGGCGATCTCCTCCTCGCCGATCTCGGCCTGGTCGGCCTCGCCGGAGGACTTCCAGTTCTCCTCCATCTCGCGCTTCTTGAGCGACAGCTTGCGCTCCTTGTCGCGCAGGTTGGCGGCCTTCTCGAACTCCTGGGCCTCGATCGCGGCCTCCTTCTCCTTGCGCACCGTCTCGATCTCGTCGTCGAGCTCCTTGTGAACCGGAGGCGCCGTCATGAGCTTGATGCGCATGCGCGAAGCGGCCTCGTCGATCAGGTCGATGGCCTTGTCGGGCAGGTGCCGCTCCTGGATGTAGCGGCTCGAGAGCTCCGCCGCGGCCTGCAGGGCCTCGTCGGTGATCGCGACCCGGTGATGGGCCTCATAGCGATCGCGCAGCCCGCGCAGGATCTGCACGGTGTCCTCGATGGACGGCTCGTCCACCTTGATCTGCTGGAAGCGCCGCTCCAGGGCGGAGTCGCGCTCGAGGTACTTGCGGTACTCGTCGAGCGTGGTCGCGCCGATGGTCTGCAGCTCGCCGCGGGCGAGCGCAGGCTTGAGGATGGACGCGGCGTCGATCGCGCCCTCGGCGGCGCCTGCCCCGACGAGATTGTGCAGCTCGTCGATGAACAGGATGATGTCGCCGCGCTGGCCGATCTCCTTCATGACCTTCTTCAGCCGCTCCTCGAACTCACCGCGGTACTTCGAGCCTGCCACCAGGGCGGCCAGGTCGAGCGTGTAGATCTGCTTGCCCTTGAGCAGCTCGGGCACCTGGTTGGATGAGATGCGCTGGGCGAGTCCCTCGACGACGGCGGTCTTGCCGACGCCCGGCTCGCCGATCAGCACCGGGTTGTTCTTGGTGCGGCGGGAGAGGATCTGCATGACCCGCTCGATCTCGTTCATGCGGCCGACGACCGGGTCGAGCTTGCCCTCGGTGGCGAGCTTGGTCAGGTTGCGGCCGAACTGGTCGAGCAGCTTGGAGCTCTTCTGCCCCTTCTCGCCGGCGCCCGCGCCGGCACCTGCCGCCGCGCGGCGTCCGGGACCGGACAGCATGCGAATGATCTCGTTGCGGATCTTCTCGGCGTCGGCATCGAAGTCGAGCAGGATGCGCGCCGCGACGCCCTCGTTCTCGCGCACGAGGCCGAGCAGGATGTGCTCGGTGCCGATGTAGTTGTGGCCCAGCGACAGCGCCTCGCGCAGCGCCAGCTCGAGCACCTTCTTCGCCCGCGGCGTGAACGGGATCTGACCGGTGGTGACCTCGTCACCCTGACCGACGATCCGCGCCACCTGCGCGCGCACCTCCTCGACCGTGATGTCGAGCGTGTCCAGGACGCGGGCGGCAAGCCCCTCCTCCTCACGCAAAAGCCCGAGCAGGATGTGCTCGGTACCGATGTAGTTGTGCTTGAGGGTGCGGGCCTCATCTTGGGCCAACACCACAACCTGGCGGGCACGTTCTGTGAACCTCTCAAACATGCCGTGCCCCCTTTCCTGCCTCTCGGTGGATCAGTGTGGATCAATGCCTCGCGCCGGACAGTCAAATAGGAGCCCCTAAGTGACGATCCGGTGCGGAGTGGACGGCCCAAACTATAGCACCGGCACCCCTGCTTCCCGTATCGCGCGCCTTTGGCGTGGCACAGTCATCGGCCTGCGGCACCGTCGGCTTGAGCCCAGAATTGTGGCGGTGGACACGCGGCCGGAAATGCGCGACCATGGCCCCGTGCGCTACACCGTCGAGCATTTTCGCGCGATCGACGCGGACGACTCACCGCTCGGGGTCACCTACGTCGCCACCGGCCGGGTCGACGAGGTGGACGCCGAGGACGAGAGCGCCGCGGCGGCAATCGCGCTCACCAGCGATGCCGAGGTGCTCGAGGCCGACGTGCTCAGCTACAACCCCGCGCAGGGCCTGTACGGGGTCGCGGGCGAAGACGAGGCCGTTCGGGTATCGTCGCCGGCGTGAAGACTGAAGAGGGCATGATCGACGTCCCCGGAGGGCGCGTCTGGTACCGCAGCGTCGGCGAGGAGGGCGTGCCGCTCCTGTGCCTGCACGGCGGCCCCGGCATGACGCACGACTACCTGACGCCGCTCGAGGCGCTCGGCGACCGCCGCCGGGTGGTCTTCTACGACCAGCTCGGGAGCGGCAGCTCCGACCGGCCCGACGATCTCTCGCTGTGGACGATCGAGCGGTTCATGGCCGAGCTCGACGCCGTGCGCGACGCACTCGGGCTCGACCGGATCCACCTGTTCGGCAGCTCGTGGGGCGGGATGCTCGCGATGCAGTACGTGCTCGACAACCCCCGCCGGCCGGTCAGCTTGATCATGGCCGGAAGCCCGGCCAGCGCGCCCGCCTGGAACCTGTTCTGCCAGGAGCTTCTGGACGAGATGCCGGCGGATGAGCGCGAGCTGATCGAGCGCCTCGAGGCGGAGGACAAGATGCTCGAGCCGGAGTACGAAGAGGCGATGATGCCGTTCTACCACCGCCATGTGTGCCGGATCGACCCGTTCCCCGACTTCGTCATGCGCACGTTCGAGCGGATGAATCCGACCATCTACCACTACATGGCCGGGCCGAGCGAGTTCCGGATCGTGGGCACGCTGCGGGAGTGGGACATCATGGACCGCCTGGGCGAGATCTCCGTCCCGACGCTGGTCACGGGCGGCCAGTACGACGAGTGCCGGCCCTCACACCTGCGCGAGGTGCACGCCCGCATCCCCGGAAGCCGGCTCGAGATCATCCCCGACGCGTCGCACCTGAGCTTCGCCGAGCGGCCGGAGGTGTTCATCCCGATCGTCAACGACTTCATGGCCGAGACCGAGGCGCACTTCTAGCTCGGGGACTCCCGGTCGCGCAGCGTCGGGAAGAGGATCACCTCGCGGATCGAGCGCACGCCGGTCAGTACCATCGCGAGCCGGTCGATGCCGATCCCGACGCCCGCGGTCGGCGGCATCCCGTACTCGAGCGCCAGCAGGAAGTCCTCGTCCATCGGATGGGCCTCGTCGTCGCCGGCGACCGCCGCCGCCCGGGCCTCCTCGAACCGCGCGCGCTGCTCGGCGGGGTCGTTCAACTCCGAGTAGCCGTTGGCGATCTCCATGCCCAGGCAGAAAGCCTCGAAGCGCTCGACCACGGCGGCGTCGGCCGGGGAGCGCTTCGCGAACGGTGACAGCTCGATCGGGTAGTCGACGATGAAGGTCGGCCGCTCGAGGGCCGGCTCGACGAAGTGCGAGAGCAGGTGGTCGACCGCCTGCGCCCAGGTGGCATCGCCCGACGTGTCGAGGTCGCGCTCGCGCATGAACGCCACCAGGCGGTCGCGGTCGCGGTCGGCCATCGGGTCGATCCCGGCCCGCTCGGCAATCGCCTCCCGCAGCGGCACCCGCGGCCAGGGCGGCGTCAGGTCGAGGGCCGCGCCCGCCGCGTTCCCCGCTGCGGCGACAACCTGCTCGGTGCGGTCCATGCCGCCCTCATAGTCGGTGTAGGCCTCGTACCACTCGAGCATCGTGAACTCGGGGTTGCGCTTGAAGCTGACGCCCTCGTTGCGGAAGTCCTTGCTCAGCTCGTACACCCGCTCGAGGCCGCCGACGATCAGCCGCTTGAGGTAGAGCTCGTCGGCGATGCGCAGGTAGAAGTCGCGGTTGTACTCCTCGTACCGGGTGACGAACGGTGTGGCCATGCCGCCGCCGTAGAGCGGCTGGAGCACCGGCGTCTCGACCTCGACGAACCCGGCCGCGTCCAGCACGCCGCGCACGGCGGTCACGATCGCCGGGCGGGCAAGCGCGATCCGGCGCGCCTCGTCGTTCACGAGCAGGTCGAGGTAGCGCTGCCGGTAGCGCTGCTCGACGTCGGCCAGGCCGTGATGTTTCTCGGGCAGTGGCCGCAGGCACTTCGCCAGCGGCCGCCACTCGTCGACGCGCAGGCTGAGCTCGCCGCGGCGGCTCGAGAACACCTCGCCGTGAACCGCGACCACGTCGCCCAGATCGCAGTCCGAGATTGCGGCCAGGCCCGCCTCGCCGAGCACGTCGAGGGTCGCGTGCAGCTGCAGTTGCCCCGTACCGTCGGTCAGGTCGAGGAAGATCGCCTTGCCGTGGCCGCGGCGGCCGCTAATGCGGCCTGCGACCCAGAGCGCCTGGCCGGTCTCGGCGCCGGCCTCGAGCTCGCCGAACTGCGCCCGCACCCGGGCCGCCTCGACCCGTCCGGGCGTGCGCGCCGGGTAGGGATCGACCCCCGCCTGGCGCATGGCTTCGACCTTGGCGAGGCGGTCGCTCCGGATCTGCTGCTCGACGTCGCTCGACACGGCGCCAAGGATACGGGGTCAGGCCGCCTTGATGTCCATGATCTTGAGGCGGATGGCACCCGCGGGCACCGACACCTCGATGGTCTCGCCCTTCTTGTGACCGAGCAGGGCGCGCCCGACCGGCGACTCGTTCGAGAGCCGGCTCTGGGCTGGGTCGGCCTCGGCGGAACCGACGATCTGGTACGTGTCGATGTCGCCGGCGTCGACGTCCTTGACCTTGACCCTCGTCCCAACGCCCACGACATCGGTGGGGACGGCCTTCGGATCGATGACGCGGGCTGAGCGCAACTGCTCCTTGAGGCGAGCAATGCGGTGCTCGAGCAGCGCCTGCTCGTTCTTTGCGTCGTCGTACTCGGAGTTCTCGCTGATGTCCCCGAACTCGCGTGCCTCGCGGATGCGGTCGGCCACCTCGCGACGCTTGTTCGTCTCGAGATCTTCGATCTGCTGCTTGAGCTTCTCGTAGCCGTCGGGGGTGAGGATGACGTCTTTGTCCACAGCTCTCATCGTCCTTGCATGTGGGAGAAAAAACACGGCAACGGCGCCGGCCGGGAAACCACGATTTGCAGCATCTTTCCCAGCTGACACCGAGCGACGGCGGATTATAGGTCAAGTCGCGAGCAAGCCGCAACCATCCCCCGCCGGTACCATCCGGCGATGGTTGACATGACCGCGAGCTGGACGATCGGCGACGTCGAGATCCCGTCCCGGATCGTGCTCGCGCCCATGGCGGGAGTGTCGGTGCAGGCGTTCCGGCGCCAGGGTCGGCGGTTCGGCGCCGGGCTGGTCTGCTCCGAGATGGTGTCGTCGTGCGGACTGTCCTACGGCAACGAGCGCACGCTCGGATACCTGCGCATCTCCTCCGACGAGCACCCCCTCGCCGTGCAGATCTTCGGCTCGGAGCCCGACCGCATGGCCGAGGCCGCGCAGATGGTGGTCGCGGCCGGCGCGGACATCGTCGACATCAATTTCGGCTGTCCCGTGCGCAAGGTCACAAAGACCGGCGCCGGTGCGAGCGCGCTCGAGGACCACGACCTTGCATGCGGGCTCGTCTCGGCGGTCGTCGGCGCGGTCGACGTGCCCGTGACGGTCAAGATGCGGCGCGGGCTCCGCAACGGATCGCGGGCGGCGCTCGAGCTGGGCCCGAAGCTCGAGGCGATCGGGGTGGCGTCGCTCACCCTGCACCCCCGCTCGGCCCAGCAGATGTACACCGGCACGGCCGACCACGCACTCACCGCCGAGCTGGTCGAGTTGGTCGGCGTCCCCGTGATCGCGTCGGGCGACATCACCGACCGCCGCAGCGCCGAGCGGGTGATCGAGGCCACGGGCGCCGCCGCGGTGATGGTCGGCCGCGGCGCCCAGGGGCGACCGTGGGCGCTGCGCGAGATGGCGGGCGATGGCATTGGCGACGCCGATCCCGCGGAGGTGGTGGCCGAGCTCGTCCGGTTCATGCGCGAGGTGGTGCGCGAGATGGGCGACGAGCGTGCCACCGGCTTCCTGCGCAAGTTCTACGGCTGGTACCTGCGCGGGCTGCCGGGTGCAAAGCAGATCCGGGGGACGCTCGTGACGTGCGCGACGGTCGCCGCCGCCGAGGAGACGCTGCTCGGGTTTTGCCCCGAAGCCCGCTTCCTGCTTGCCGCCCATGAGGCCGAGCTCGACCTGTTGCCCGACTCCGAGTCGGACCGGCTGCTCGACCTGCCGATCTCGATCTATGGAGGCGGCTGACCACCCTGCGTGGGTAGGTGCGTGCTGGGGTGGCGACCTTCCGCGCCCACGGCCTGCGGCCGTGCATAACCGGTGCCAGGCACCGGTTATGCATCCACCCTGGGCGGTGGTGGTGCGCTGCGGGTGCGGGCGGCCTCGACGGCCAGGGCCAGGCGGCGGGCGCGCGTCTCGGGTCGCTTGGCGTCGAGCATGGCCTTCACGTACTCCTTGCGGTGGGTGTGGGACATCGCGTCGAATGCGGCCCGGACGGCCGGGTCGGCGTCGAGGGCGGCGGCCAGATCGGGCGGGATCTCGACAGTACGGGGCGCGTCGTCGCGCTCGATCTCGATGGTGACGGTGTCGCCCACCCGCACTCCACCGGCCTCGGAGCGGGTGTCCCGGCGAAAGCCGACGCAGTGGGTGCCGTCGCCCATCGGCATCGTCGAGCTGCGGAACGGGACGCCGTTGATCGAGCCCGTCACCGGGATCCGCGCACGGCCGCCCATCGCCGCGGCCACCTCGGCCGGCAGCACGACGGCCGGCAGATGACCGTCCTCACCGGCGCCCAAAACAGCCTCGAATCGATGCCCGCTCATGCGCCACCCACGATCACTGCTCGAGAGCGTACAACCGCCACTCGCCCGGCACCCCCTTGAGGCCGAACGTGCCGCGCTCTGCGAAGCGCAGGCCCGAACCGGCCACGAGATCGCGGACCGTGCTCGACACGAGCACCTCGCCGGGCGCCGCCTCGGCCGTGACCCGGGCCCCGATATGCACCGCGATGCCACGCAGCTTGCCGTCGGCCAGCTCGCATTCGCCCGTGTGCACCCCGGCGCGGATCTCGATCCCGAGCTCGGCGACGGCGGCGACGGCCGCGGCCGCGCACCGGATCGCCCGCGCGGGACCGTCGAACGACGCCAGGAAGCCGTCGCCGGCGGTGTCGATCTCACGGCCACCGAAGCGATCGAGTTGCATGCGCACCCGGGCGTGGTGCTGGTCGAGCAGGTCGCGCCAGCGCCGGTCACCGAGGTCGACCGCCCGCGCGGTGGAGCCGACGATGTCGGTGAAGACCACGGTCGCCAGCACACGGTCGGACTCGACCGGCCCGCGCACCCCTGTGAGGAACTCGCGGACCTCGGCCACGATCTCGTCGCCGCCGGGGCCGAACGGGATGTGATCCTCGCCATCGAGCTCGACGTACCGGGCCCCGGCGATGTTCCGGGCGATGTAGCGGCCGTTCTCGATGTGACAGACGCGGTCCCCGCGGCGGTGCACGACCAGCGCCGGGACGTGAACGCTCGGCAGCACGTGCCGCACGTCGATGTCGAAGGCCATGCGCATGAAGGCCCTGGCCGCCCCGGGGCTCGCCGCATCGGTTATCGACCGTGTCCACCATTGCCTGACCCCGGGATCGTCGGCGGCGCTGGGGATGAACGCTTCGATCGTCCGCGCGGCCCACTCCGGCCGACCCCACCGATCGGCGAGGGTGTCCATCGCGGCATCGAACTCCTCCCGGGTCGACTCGCCCCACGGCCACTCCGCGTCGGTCTCCTCCCGCACCTCGGCGCCGCAGAGCAGGAGCGCATGGGTGCGCTCGGGGTACGTCGCCGCGAACAGGATCGACATCGGGCCGCCCTCGGAGACGCCGAGCAGGGCCGCGCGCACGCTGCCGGCCGCGTCCATCACCGCGCGTACGTCGTCCATCCGGTCCTCGAGCGTGCCCACGGCGACCCGGTCGGACATGCCCATGCCGCGCTTGTCGAACAGGATCACGCGTGAGAACGAGGCCAGCTGCTCGCAGAAGCGGCGGAAGCCCGCGTACTCCCAGCCCACACGCAGGTGGGTGAGGACCCCCTGCACGAACACGAGGTCGATCGGGCCGTCGCCGAGCACCTGGTAGGCGAGGTGGACGTCGCCGTTACGGGCGTAGCGGATGTCGAGATCGCCGCTCACAGGCGAAGCATGACAGGCGGCGTGCGCTAGAGTTTGGATCCAAATGACGGTGCGACAGGCCCACCCCTACCGCGACCTGGATGTGATCGACGCCCGGGCGCCGCGGTTCAACCAGGCCGTCATCGGGACGCTCGCGCTGGTGGCATTCCTGACCGGCTGGTGGCCGCTGCTGGGCCTGCTCGCGCTCCAGTTCGCACTTGGCCTGACCCTGGGGCGGCGCTGGTGCCTGCCCTGCGTGGCCTACTTCGAGCTCGTGCAGCCACGACTGGGCGAGGGCCCGCTCGAGGACGCGCGCGCGCCGCGCTTTGCCAACATGATCGGTTTCACGGTGCTCACCGCGGCGACGATCGCCAGCGGGGCTGGATTCCACACGCTCGGCTGGGCGCTCGCCCTGCTGGTGGCGGCCCTGGCGCTGCTCGCGGCGGTGACCGGGTTCTGCACCGGCTGCGAGATCTACCGGATCGGCGCGCACCTGCGCGGTATCGGCCACGGCGACCTGCGCCGCGTCGACCCCGGCGACGTCGGCCTCACCGACGCCGCGCCGGCCGAGACCGTGGTCCAGTTCACCCATCCGCTGTGCTCGGACTGCCACACCATGGAGCGGCGGCTGCGAGACGCCGGGCGGGTGGTCGTGACCGTCGACGTCCGCAGCCGGCCCGACCTGGCCCGCAAGTACGGCATCGGCATCGTGCCGACGGCGGTTGCCGTCGACCGCGGTGGTGCCGTCACCGCCCGCATCGCGTAGCGCCCGGGACTCAGCCCGGCTGGTTGCGCTCCCAGATCAGGCGCAGCCCCTCGAGCGTCAGCCACGGCTCGACGTGCTGGATCGTCTCGCAGTGGGGCGCGACCAGCGCCGCCAGGCCGCCGGTTGCGACCGTGGCGGCGTCGCCGCCGAGCTCCGACCGGAACCGCCGGACCAGCCCATCCACCAGGCCGGCAAACCCGAACACCGCGCCCGACTGCACGTTGGTATCGGTGTTCGTGCCGATGGCGTGCTCGGGCGCGACCAGCTCGACGGTCTGCAGCCTCGCGGCCCGGTCGCCGAGGGCGTCCACGGCCACCTGGAGGCCCGGCGCGATCGCGCCGCCGACGAAGTCGCCCGCGGCCGAGACCGCGTCGAAGTTGATGGCGGTGCCGAAGTCGACCACGATGCATGGTCCGCCGTGGAGCGCGTGGGCGGCCACGCTGTTTGCGACCCGGTCGGGTCCGACCTCGAGCGGGTTGTCCACCCGCAGCGCCACGCCGGTGCGCACACCCGGGCCGAGGACGAGCGCCTCCTGGCCGAGGTGCTCCCGGCTCATGGCGGCGTACTCGAGCGACAGCTGCGGCACGCTCGAGGCGACCACGACGGCCTCGATCGCCTCCGGCGCATGCCCTCCCAGCCGGAGGAGGCCGACGAGCGTGAGCGCGAGCTCGTCGCCGGTGTGCGTGCGCACGGTGGCCGTGCGCCAGTGCTCGCGGAGCGTGCGGCCCTCGTACAGGCCGGCGACGGTCTGCGTGTTACCGACGTCGAGCGCGAGCAGCATCACTCATCGCCGAGCTCGAAACCGGTCGGGAAGGTCGTCTCGATTGCGTTCTCCGGCCTGAGCTCCTCGATGGTGACGTCCTGCGTGGTGTGCACCTCGGCGCGGGGGATGATCCGGCTGGGGCGGTTCTTGTCCCAGACCCACACATCCTCCATCGTCAGGTGCACCAGCGGATAGGCGGGGGAGTTGGCCGTCTCCATCTCGAGCCGGTTGCAGAGGTAGGTGGCCTCGGCCGTCAGCACGCAGTAGCGGAACAGCCCGAACACGCTGGCGTATTCGCGCTTGAGCCGCAACTCCAGCTCGGCATCGAACTCCTCCAGGTCTTCGATGTACGACATGCGCAGAGTCTAGTGTGAAGCGTCCGGCATCAGAGAACGCCGGGGACGAGGCGCTTCGTCCGGGCGGCATACTCGGCGTATTCCGGGAACTCGGCGCGGATATTGCGCTCCTCATAGCCGGTGCGGGCCAGCTGCAGCGAGAGGCAGGCGAGCCACGCCACGCCGGCCCAGAGGGGGTTGCGCGAGCCAACCACGATCCCCAGCACCGCGGTCAGCTCGCCCAGGTAGAGAGGGTGGCGCACCAGCCGGTAGGGGCCGCGGGTGACGAGCCCGCGCACATCGGGGAGGATGCCGAAGCAGCGGCCTAGCACGGCCACCGAGCCGATTGCGAACGCGAGCCCGCAGACCAGCAGCACATCGGAGGCGATCACTGCGATGCCGCCATCGGTGCGCGACCCGAACAGGCCGACCGCAATCACCGACAGCTGGGAGAGGAGCGCGACCATCACGCCGACCGCCGAGCGGTTGCGCCGAAGCGGCGCCGGACGGATGTTGATGAGCACGATGAAGAGGCCCCAAAGGCCCGCCGAGAGCGCGTGGAAGAGCGCGGTGCTCGCAGACGACGCCTGGGTGGCGCCCAGGACCGCCACGGTGGCCATCAGGGTGAAGAGGAGCGTGGGGATCAGCCGCGAGCCCAGCAGCGTGAAGAGATCGGAGACGCGCGTGATCGGGGTGGCGGCGAGATCGGTCATACACCCGTCATCGGCGTGGGCAGTCGTCTACATGAGAGGGAGGCCCGTCGGCTCGACGCCCTGCGGATCGAGCCGGGCGAGCCAGGCGGCCACCGTGGTGCCGCGAAGCTCGAGGTCCGGGTCGAGCTCGGCCAGCGGCCGCAGCACGAACTCGCGCTCGTGCGCGCGCGGGTGCGGCAGGGTCAGCCGCTCGTCGTTGCGAACGACGCCCTCGTACCAGAGCAGGTCGAGGTCGAGCGTGCGCGGGCCGAACCGCATCCCGCGGACGCGGCCGAAGCGGGACTCGAGCCGGAGGAGCTCCTCCAGCAGCGCCTCGGGCGCGAGCATCGTGGACAGCCGCGCCACCGCGTTTTGGAACTCGGGCTGGTCGATGAGGCCGATTGGCCGACTGCGGTAGATGTGGGAGCCGGCGGTGACTGTCCCCGCCGTCCGGCCGAGCGCAACGACGGCCGCTTGCAGCGTCGAGGCAGGGTCGCCGAGGTTCGCGCCGAATCCGACGTAGGCCTCCCTCACCCCTCCGGGTGCACTTCGCATAATCACCTTTACGAGTTGTTCACAATTGCCGATGGTCTTCGCAGGACGGCCCCGCGTTGGGCCGGCCATCGCTCCCAGCTCAGATCAAGGATGTTGCCATGCTGATCCTCGCGGAACTGACCGTCGTCCTCATCCTTTGCCCAGCGGCGCTCGCGATCTGGGCGGACACGCGGTATCCGCACCTGCGCCCGACGGGTTTTCGCCGCACGACGATCCATCTGGGCATCGGCGGCCTGCTCGGCCTCGTCCTCCTGCGGCCACTCCTGCTGGGCATCGCCGATGTGCTCTCGGGCGCGCCCGGCGAAGCGGCGGCAATCGCGACAGCGTGCGCGGTGACAACGTACTGCCTGACCGTGTCTGTCTGGATCGTCCGCTGGGCGGCCGACACCATGCGCGCCGGCGGCTGAGCCAGACTCAGACCATGACTTCGCGCAGCGCCGCGGCGGCCTCCGCGCGGGTGCGTGCCTTGAGCTTGCGCAGGATCGCCTTCACGTGCCAGCGCACCGTCTCGGGAGAGAGGAACAGCCGGTGGGCGATCTCGGACGTCGTCTCGCCGGCGGCGATCAGCTGCAGGATCTCGAGCTGGCGCGGGGTCAGGCGCTCGCGGTGCGGGAGCTTCGTCGCCAGCACCATCCGCCGCTGCGTGTCACGAACGTCGGCGATCAGATGGGCGGCCATCCGCCGCGACAGCGCGGCCTCGCCGCGCAGGACCCCGCGCAGGGCCTCGGCCAGGCGCTCCGGCGCCTGATCCTTCGTCAGGTACCCGACGGCGCCGGCGCGCACGGCCGCGATCATGTCGGCCGGGTCGCGCGACTCGCTCAGCATGACGACGCGCACGCGCTCGCCGTAGAGCTCGTACAGCCGGCGGGTCGCGTCGATGCCGCTGCCGTCCGTGAGCTGAAGGTCCATGAGGACGATGTCGGGCATCCGCGCCTCGACGACCTCGATCGCCTCGCGCACGGTGCCGGCCGATCCTTCCACCCGGAAGCCCTCGGCACCGAGCAGGTCGATCAGGCCGCGTCGAAACAGTGGCTGGTCCTCGACCACCACGATCCGCATGCCGTCCATGAGTCCGTTATACGGGTGGATTGGCGCGGCCGATAGCCGCACGCTCAACGGTGACCGCAACCTCGCGCAGTTCGTGCACCACCGGAGCGTCCGGCTTTGCCACCCGGACGCGGACGCCCTCGACCGGATGCAGGCGGGAGAGGTCGTCGGCGATCACCGCCGCCAGCCGTTCCAGGAGGTCGTAGGGGCCGCCCGTCGCCAGCTCGACGACGCGGTCGCACACCGCCGAATAGTCGATGGCATCGGCCAGGTCGTCGCTCGCCTCCGCCGCCGACGGCGGACACCGAAGCCACACGTCGATCACGAAGATCTGGCCGTGCTCGCGCTCGAACGCGTGCACGCCGTGGTGTGCGAAGACGCGCAGGCCGCGAATTTCGATGGTGAGCGAGCTCACCGCGCAGCCTCGATCGCAGCGGCCACCGCCAGCGCCTGCCGCGTCGGGGTGACCGCGTGCACGCGCACCATCCACGCGCCGCGCCGAACCGCATCGAGATTGGCCGCCACGGTGGCGATCTCGCGGCCCGCCTCCGGCTCGCCTGTCAGCAGGCCGAGGAACGACTTGCGGGACGAGCCCACGAGCACCGGCGGCCCGAGCGCGGCGATCCGGTCGAGGTGGCGCAGCAGGGTCAGGTTGTGGTCGGCCGTCTTGCCGAAGCCGATCCCCGGATCGATGCAGATCTGGTCGGCCGCCATTCCGCTTGACCGGGCGAACTCGACCCGCTCGGCCAGGAAGGCCGAGACCTCGGCGACGACATCGGTGTAGCGGGGGTCGCGCTGCATCGTTTTCGGCTCGCCGAGCATGTGCATGAGGCACACGGGCACGCCCGCCGCCGCGACGACGCCCGGCCATCGCCGGATCGTGGCGCAGCGCCGAGACGTCGTTCACGAAGCCGGCGCCCGGCGTGGATGGCCCGCTCGGCGACCGCCGCCTTGACGGTGTCGATCGAGATCGGCACGTCGGTCTCGCGGGCCAGACGCTCGATCACCGGCAGCACGCGCTCGAGCTCGACCTCGAGCGGCACCGGATCGGAGCCCGGGACGGGTCGACTCGCCGCCGACGTCGAGCACGTCGGCACCCTCGGCGACCAGCTGGAGCCCGTGCGCCACCGCCGCGTCGGGGTCGAGGAAGGGGCCACCGTCCGAGAACGAGTCGGGCGTGACGTTGACCACCCCCATCACGGCGGGTGCGGGAAATCGCTCACGAAGCGGCAGCACCCCCGGAGCCTAGATGGTTGATCGATATCTCGGTGGTGTCCAGGGCGGCGAGAACCGAGCCTCGCAAGGACGCAGGGAGCGTTCATACCGGTTAAGCGTATGGGCGCGACCGAGGACGAAGCGAGGCGAAGGTTCGCAGCCGCAGCCCCACCAGCCTCCGCACTACCCCACGCCGTCGCGCGACCTGGCCCGCGGGAGATATCGACCAACCATCTACATGGTTCTAGTGGTACACGAGCGCCGTGGCCTCGGTGATCTCGCGCTCCCAGCGCGGCGAGAACGTCCACGTCCCGATGCCGGGCACGAACAGCTCGGTCGACGAGTTGTTGTCGAAGCCCATCGCGTTGACCGCGCCGAGCTGGACGAGCATCTTGCCCCAGTTCCAGCCGTAGACGCCGTCGCTGTAGTTGATGCCGCCGGTGATGATCATCCAGCCGCGGGTCTTCGACTCGGCAAGCGCCGGCCGCCAGTGCGGGTACATCCACTGCCAGCCGTCGCTCGACATCATCGGCGGGTTGAACCCGGCACTCGGATAGGTGACCGCGCCGTTCGTGACGAGCTGGGGCTTGCCGCCCATCACGTCCTGCACCTTGGCCCACCCGGCGGCGTCGACCGAGACCTTGATCGTGTGGTGTGAGTGCTGCTTGCCCTGCGCCAGCGGGATGAGGTCCTTGGCGGCGAAGTCGTGCGTGTTGTTGGCGATCATCAGGGCCTGGCCCGGCTGGAGCTGAACGGACGTGCCGCCCGCGCAGACGTACGTCGGGCACGTGGCGTTGGAGACGGGCAGCGCGACCGTCGTGACCACGCCGTCGCCGTCGCCGAACCGGAAGCCGCGCACCGTCTCGCCCGTGTTGTTGCCGGTCGGGTTGGAGAGCTGCTCGCTGCCCTGGAGCATGGTCGTGAACGGACTCGGGGTCGTGCTGCCGTCCCCAACGACGAACCCGACCCACCCGGCGGGGACGTTGACGGGGGCGGCCAGCGTGGTCTTGATCGCCACCTGGTCGCCCTTGATTCCGGTCAGGCTCGAGCCTGGATTGAACGCGCCGATCGTGGCCGTCCGGCCCTCGGTGAGCGTGATCTTCGCCGGCTTGGCCGTGGGCGTGCCCATGATCATCTGCGCCGCCCGCCTTGTACCCGACGCCCGGGGCCGCCGGAGCCAAAGTCGATCACCTGGCGTGAGCGCACCAGCATCCCGCTGGGGTCACCGAGGCTCCACGACGACGGGTCGGTGCCGAAGAAGTCGGCATTGAGCGCTCCGAGGAGTCCCTTCGGGCCGCTGGCCGCCGCCCACTGCGAGATCGTGCCGATCGGGATGGCGCCCTTGGCGGTCGGCGGGTTCAGGGCCTCCGCGAGCAGAGAGACGTGCGGATCGCCGAGCTTCCACGACAGCTTGTAGATGCTCTGCACCGGCCCGCTTCGCATCTTCGCCCGCAGGTGCGTGAGGATCACGCCGGGGCGGAGGTTCTTCGTGCACCAGAGCGGGACGGGCGGGCATTTGTAGGACACGATTGGGCCGCTGATCCGCGGCGTCGTGGCCAGGGCCGCCTGCGCGGGGTAGAGGATCGCGACGGAGGTGAGGGCGAGCGTGATTGAGACCCGTGAACGGCGCAACGCGAAACCCCCGGTGGCAGGCAAAGACTGGCTTTGCTCGTGATCGGCCTCAACGCACGGCGATTCGCCCCCCCAAAGCGGGGATCCGCTCGGACGTATCGGAGGGTCAGGAGGGCTGCGGGGACTCCGGCGGCGGGCCGGAGGCGATGTTGCCCGGAAGCGGCAGCCCGATCCCGCGCGGCCGCGACGACTCCTTGCGGGGTTGCTCGGCGGGCGTCTCGGTCACCCGCGGCTCGTGGTCGACGAAGACCACCTCGGGGTCCTCGCCGGCGAGTAGCCGCTGGAACTGGCTGGCATCGAACGTCTCGTACTGGATCAGGATCTTCGACATCCGGTTCAGCTCGTCGATGCTGCCGCCGAGCACCTCACGGGCGCGCTCGTGGGCCTGCTCGACGATCCGGCGGATCTCGTCGTCGATCTCGCGCGCGATCTCTTCCGAGTAGTCGGCCTCGTGGCCGAAGTCGCGGCCAAGGAACGGCTGGCTCGAGTCACGGCCGAATGTGCGCGGGCCGAGCTTCTCGGACATCCCCCAGCGCGTGACCATGCGCTTGGCCGTGTCGGTCGTCTTGTTCAGGTCGTCCTCGGCGCCGGTCGTGACCTCGCCGAACACGAGCTCCTCCGCGGTGCGCCCGCCCAGGTTCTTGGCGAGCCCGTCGAGCAGCTCGGCGCGCGACCGCATGAACTTGTCCTCCGACGGTAGCGTGACGACGTACCCGAGCGCCATGCCGCGGCCGACGATCGAGATCTTGTGCACCGGGTCGTTGTGCTCGAGGAAGTGCCCGACCAGCGCATGTCCCATCTCGTGCACGGCCGTGATCTCGCGCTCCTTCGGCGACAGGAGGCGGGTCTTCTTCTCGGGGCCGGCGATGACGCGCATGATGCCCTCTTCGAGCTCCAGGTTGTCGATCTGCTTCTTGCCCTTGCGGGCGGCGAGCAGGGCCGCCTCGTTGACCAGGTTGGCCAGGTCGGCGCCGGTGAACCCCGGCGTCTGGCCGGCCAGGGCCTCGATGTCGACGGCCGACGCCATCGGCTTGCCGCGGCTGTGCACCTCGAGGATGCGCTTGCGGCCGACGCGGTCCGGCCGGTCGACGACGACCTGGCGGTCGAAGCGGCCGGGGCGCAGGAGCGCGGGGTCGAGGATGTCGGGCCGGTTGGTGGCCGCGATCAGGATCACGTTGTCCTTCATCTCGAAGCCGTCCATCTCGACCAGGAGCTGGTTCAGCGTCTGCTCGCGCTCGTCGTGGCCGCCGCCCATGCCGGCGCCGCGGTGGCGGCCGACGGCGTCGATCTCGTCCATGAAGATGATGCACGGCGAGTTCTGCTTGGCCTGCTCGAACAGATCGCGCACGCGGCTTGCGCCGACGCCCACGAACATCTCGACGAAGTCGGAGCCCGAGATCGAGAAGAACGGCACGCCCGCCTCACCCGCGACCGCGCGGGCGAGCAGCGTCTTGCCGGTGCCGGGAGGCCCGAACAGCAGCACGCCCTTGGGGATGCGCGCGCCGAGCGCCTGGAACTTCTTCGGGTTCTCGAGGAACTCCTTGATCTCCTGCAGCTCCTCGACGGCCTCATCGACCCCCGCGACGTCCTTGAACGTGATCTTGGGCGAGTCGACCGACATCCGCTTGGCGCGGCTCTTGCCGAAGCTCATCACCTTGGAGCCGCCGCCCTGCATCTGGTTCATCAGGAAGATCCAGAAGACGAAGAAGAGCAGGAAGGGCAGGATCGTGATCAGCGCGCTCCACCACGGCGAGCCGCCGGTCTTCGCGCCGTCGACGGTGAGGCCCTGGCCGTGCGCCAGCTTGAGCTCGTCGTTCAGGAGCTGGATCGACGGGATGCCGACGCTGTAGGTGACCGTCGAGCCGTTGCTCCCGTTCTCCGTGTACGTCACGCTGTTGCCGGCAAGGTCGGACTTGATCGACGTCACCTTGTCGTTGTTGGTGTCGGTGACCAGGTTCGACCACTTGGGGCTCTTGCTGCCGCTCGACGAGTTGACGATCTTCAGCGCGAAGAACGCCAGCACGAGCACGACGAGAATTGGAAAGAGTGCGCTCTTGAAAAGTCTGTTCACAACGCTTCGCCTAGTTCTCCCAGGGGACGGAATCGGACGGCCCTGCCCGCGGTCGCCGGAAGCCTCACACCCGTGCGAACGATACCACGGTGTTTTCGCACGCCCGGGTATCGGCGCCGACGCCGCGCTTCTGTAGCGCCGCGCGGTCCGAGCGGCTACGAGAACTCGTCGGGCAGCTTGGACTCGTCCAGCGCGGCCACGTACGGCAGGCCCCGGTAGCGCTCGCCGTAATCCAGGCCGTAGCCGATCGCAAACCGGTTGGGGATCTCGAACCCGACGTAGCGGCAGACGACGTCGGCCTTGCGCCGCGCCGGCTTGGTGAGAAGGGCGCAGACCTCGAGCGACGCCGGCCGCCGCGCGCGCAGGTTCCGCAGCAGGTACGACAGGGTCAGGCCCGAGTCGACGATGTCCTCGATCACGACCACGTGGCGGCCCTCGATGTTGGCCTCGAGGTCCTTGAGGATGCGGACGACGCCCGATGAGTCGGTGCTGTTGCCGTAGCTCGAAACGGCCATGAAGTCGATCTCGCAGGGGACGGTGATCCGGCGCACGAGATCGGCAAGGAAGAACACGGCGCCCTTGAGCACGCACACGAGCAGCGGGTCGAGGCCGGCGTAGTCGCGCGAGAGCTCTTCACCCAGTTCCTCGACCCGAGCCCGCAGCGCATCGGCCTCGACCAGCACCTCGGCGATCAGTGGATCGCGCTCGAGGCCGGTCGCGTCGACGTTCATCGCGGCGGAGGATACCGGGTTCCCGGGGGGACGAACGCGAGTGTGGCGCGGTCGCGCACGGCCTCCAGGTCGCGGCCGAGCGACAGCCGCTCGATGCCGCTTCGCCGTGCCGCCACCGCCTCGAGCTTGGCGGTGAGTGCGCGCGGCAGGCGCAGCGGCCTGCCGGCGGCCTGCTCCGCGGCCTCGCGCAGCACCAGCACCCGCAGGGCCCGGGGCAGGTCGTCGAGGCTCGCCAGGTCGATGCGGGGCTCGACGTGAGTGCCGGCCAGCTCTCGCAGGAGCTCGTCCAGCTCGCCCAGGAGCTCGGCGGAGCGGGCCAGGTTCACCTCGGCGCCGGGATGGACGCGGCGCAGCGCCGGCATCACCTCGTGGCGGATGAGATTGCGGCGCAGGCGCGTGTCGGTGTTCGTGGCATCCTCACGGGTCTCGACGCCCTGAACTGCGCACCACTCGCGCGTCTCGGCCGCCGTGACGCACAGGAGCGGCCGGGCGATGCCGCCGGCTCCCGGGCGCATCGCGCTGATCGCACGGGCGCCGGACGACGACACCAGCCGGTAGAGCACGGTCTCGGCCTGGTCGGACAGCGTGTGGCCGGTGACGATCGACCGGCCCCCGGCGTGCTCACGGGCGGCGGTATAGCGAGCTTCGCGCGCGCGAGCCTCGAGGTTCGGCCCTGCGGCCACGTCCACCGCGACCACGGTCGCCCCCAGGCCGGCGCAGTGCATCGCGTCGGCCAGCCCCTCGGCGCCGCGCAGGCCGTGCTCGACGTGCAACGCCTCGACCTCGTAGCCGAGCTCGCGCAGCACTCCCCAGGCGCACACGGAGTCCGCGCCGCCCGAGACCAGCGCGAGCACGGGCTGGCCGGGCTCGAAGAGGGCGTGCGCAGCGATGTAGCCGGCGACCCGGCTAGTCAGCGGTTCCGGGTCGCCCATTCTCGATCAGCACGAACCGGCGCACGAAGGTCGTGCCCAGCTCGATGTAGCGGGCGTGGGCCGCCTGGGCCGCATCATCGTCTCCGGCGCCGCGGGCACGCTCGATCTCGGCCTGCAGGTTTTCGAGGCGCTGCTCGAGCCGTAGCTCGAGCTGCTGCTCGCGGGTGAGGTCTGCGTCGCGGCCCACCAGCCGCAGCGCCCGCGGCCGCCACAGGGTCGCAAGGCGCTCGAGGCGCGGGTCGTCGGTGCGGTCGAGGATCGCCCAGCCGCGCTCGGCGAAGGGCAGAAGCGCGGCTTGATCGAAGGCCGCGAGCACCGATCTCGGATGAATAATCGGTGCCAGGCACCAAATATTCATGGGTGAGGCGGCCGCCGCACGCGCACGGTTCCAGAAGCGGCTGCACGTCGGACTCGATGCCCGCGCTGCCCAACCGGAAGTCCTGCTCGCCGTGCACCGCCAGGCGCACCAGGCCGACCTCGAGCGATCGCGTCGCAAGCTCGTGCACCGCTCCGCAGCCCAGGCAGCGCCATGGATCGGTGCGGGCGGCGGGGATCATGCAGACACCGTAGCGGACAGGAAGTCGCCCATCTCGGCCGAGAACGCGTACGGCGCCTCCAGCATGGGCATGTGGCCGACCCCCGGCAGGACGCGCTCCCGAGCGCCGAGCGCCGCCACGAGCGGCGGGCCGTTCTCGCAGCTGCTGCGGTCGCGGTCGCCCCAGATGACGAGCGAGGGCGCTCGCACCGCCGCGCACAGCTCTGGCAGGTCGAGTGTCTCGAGCGCCGGCATGACCGCCGGGACCGACGGGGGCCGATCGGGCGGCATCGCCGAGCATCTCGCGGCCCATCTCCCGGTTGACGCCCTCGAGGCTCGCCATGCCGACGAACCAGCCGAAGACCGCCCGGCGGGGCAGGGCATACGTCGCCGCCGCACCGCCCCAGAGCGGCTCGGTTGCCGCCAGGGCGCGATGGAACGGCAGCACGAAGCGGGCCCGCCGCAGCTCGAGCGGAATCATGCCGATCGGTGAGCACGCCACCACGCCCGCCACCGGCCGCCGCGCGGCCCAGGCGACGGCGAGCGGCGCGCCGAACGAATGGCCGACCACCACCGGCCGCTCGATCTCCACCCGGTCGATGGCATGTGCCATCAGGCTCACCGCGGCATCGAACGTGAACGGCTCGAGCGGGTCGGAGCCGCCGTGGCCAGGCAGGTCGATCACCACCACGTGGTGCGTGCGTCCGAGCCGCTCGGCGAACGGCTGCAGGTAGGCGCGCGACCCGGTCAGCCCGTGCAGGAGCACCACCGGCGGTCCCGACCCCCACTCCGCCAGGTTGACACGCAGTCCCCCGACGGCGAATGTCCGCTCATGCACGATCAGGACGCTACCAGCGCGGCGGAGGAATACCGGCGCCGCAGCGCGCAGAACTGGGACGCAGCCGCCGCCGGCTGGGAATCCGAGCGCGACCGGATGCGGACGATGAGCCGGCCACTGACGGCATGGCTCGTCGCACACCTCGACCTGCGACCCGGAGTGACCGTGCTCGAGGTCGCCGGCGGACCGGGCGAGACGGGCCTCGAGGTCGCCGCGACACTCACCGGCGGCGGCACGGTGATCCTGTCCGACCGCTCGCCCGCCATGGTCGAGGTCGCCCGCCGGGCCGCGGCCGCCGCGGGACTCGAGAACGTGCAGCTGCGGGTGCTCGACGCCGAATCGATGGATCTCGCCGACGCGGTCGTCGACCGGGTCGTGTGCCGGTTCGGCTACATGCTCCTGCCCGACCCCGCGGCCGCGCTGCGCGAAACGCGCCGGGTGCTGCGAGCGGGGGGCCGGCTGGTGTTCGCCGTGTGGGGGCCGGCGGCCGAGAACGAGTGGGCGACCACGCTCTGGGACGTGCTGGAGCGGCTCACCGACATGCCGCCGGCGCAACCGGGCGGCCCGGGCATGTTCGCGCTGGGCGACCCCGGCATGGTGCGCCGACTCGTCGCCGAGGCCGGGTTCGAGGTGCGGGCGGTGGAGCCGATCGGCGTCGAGTGGACGTACTCCGACTTCGACGACTACTGGCACGCGCAGACGTCCCTGAACGGCGGCCTCGCCCGGCTGCTGCCGACGCTGACGACGGACGAGCGGGAGGGGATCACGAGCGCCGTTCGTGAGGCGGTCGAGCGGTTCCGCGTCGGCGATGCCTACCGCCTGGCGGGTGTCACGCTCGGCGTGGCGGCTGACGCAATGTAAGGTCCGCGTATGCCGATCCACCTGCGGGCCAGCGAGGGCGACTACGCCCCGGCGGTGCTCCTGCCGGGCGACCCGCTGCGGGCCCAGCGGATCGCGCGCGACTTCATGGACGACCCCAAGCAGGTGAACGGCGAGCGCGGCATGCTCGGGTTCACGGGGACATTCGAGGGCAAGCCGGTCTCGGTGCAGTCGACCGGCATGGGCTGCCCGAGCGCCGCCATCGTGATCGAGGAGCTGATCACCCTCGGCGCCCGGCGGCTGATCCGCGTCGGCACCTGCGGAGGGCTGCAGCCGCAGCTGGAGCTGGGTGACCTGGTCGTGGCGCTCTCGGCCGTCCCGGGCGACTCGCACCGCGCTTCGCTACACCGGCGGCGAGGCCCACGCCCCCACCGCCAACTTCAACGTCACCCATGGCCTGATCCACTCCGCCAAGGAGCTCAAGCTGCGCCCGCACGTCGGCCCGATCGCGAGCTCCGACACGTTCTATGACCCCGACCCCGACCGGCACCGGCGCTGGGCGGCACGGGGAGTGCTCGCGGTCGAGATGGAGGCCGCCGTGCTGTTCACGATCGGCGCTCTGCGCGGGATCGAGGCGGCCTGCGTCCTGACGGTGTCCGACATCATCTCCGGCGAGGAGTTCACACGCATCTCCGACAGCGAGCTGGCCGCGGCGGTGGAGCGGATGACGCGCCTCGCCCTCCGCGCAGCGGTGGACGAGCGATAGAACCCCCCGTGCGCGCGGTCATGATCGTCAACCCGGCCAGCGACGGCGGGCGCACAGGCCGTCGCTGGCCGGAGATCGCCCGCCGCGCGACCGCGCACGGACTCGAGGTCGAGCCCCACCTGACCGAGGCCCCCGGACATGCCTCGGAGCTGACGCGGCGGGCCCTGCGCGACGGCGCCAAGCTGATCATCGCCGTCGGCGGCGACGGCACCCTTTCCGAGACGGTGAACGGCTTCTACGACGGCCCCGCCACCGTTTCGCCGACTGCTGAGCTCGCCGTCGTCGCGCGCGGGAGCGGCTGCGACTACGTGCGCACGTTCGGCATCCCCAAGGATTCCGATGCCGCCCTCGCCGTGGCCGCGAAGGGCGCCGTTCGCACCGTCGACATCGGCCGCGTCAGCTATACCGGCGGCGATGGCCGGGAGACGTCACGGCTCTACTGCAACATCGCCAGCGCCGGGCTGACCGGCGTGGCCGCCGACCGGATCAACCGGTCGAGCAAGCCCCTGGGGGCGACGGTCGCGTTCGCATGGGGCGCCGTGGTCACGTTTTTCGGTCACCACAACAGCCGCTTTCACATCCGCATCGACGACCGCGAGTTCGACCGCGTGTGCAACAACGTCATCGTCGGCAACTGCCGGTACTTCGCCAGCGGGATGAGGATCCTGCCGATGGCGCAGCCCGACGACGGCCTGCTCGACGTGCTCGTCTGGGGTGACGTGGGCAAGGTCGACCTGGCGCTCAACCTGCACCGGCTCTACCGCGGCACGCACGTCAACCACCCCAAAGCCGACTTCAGCCGCGGCACCCGGGTGGTGGTCGAACCCGAGACCCCGCTTCCGATCGAGGCCGACGGAGAGCAGCCGGGCGTAACCCCGGTGACGTTCGAGATCGTGCCGGCGGCGATCAGGCTGCGCGTACCGACAACGAGCTGATCAGTCGCCCGTGGCGGGCTTGGAACGGGTCGTGCGGGGTTTGGCGGCGCGTGCCTGGGGCACTCGCTTGGCCAGATCGTTGACCGCAGCCTCGATGCGGTCGAGCGACGCCTGTATCCGCGCGACATCCTCGCGGGTGGCGAGGTGAAGCTGCGAGAGGGCCGCGGTCTGGGCGCGCTGCCGCACCGCCTGAGCCCGCTCCTTGGTGGCGGACACCATCGGGCTTTGGGCAACCTCCTGCTGAACGCGAGTACGCGTTGCGTCGGTCGCTTCGATGACGCGCTCGAGGATCTTCTTGCGGTCGTCCATACGCCTCCATCCCTTTCCAGGCTTCACCACTTAAGGTACCAGCCGGGTCGGCTGACACGCCACACCCGGACGCGGCATCGACGTCGCGTATCGTTCAGGGACATGACCTGGAACGACAGCTCAACCGAGCTCGAGGCAATCCGGCGCTGGTTCGCCGAGCGTGGCCTCGAGCTCTCGCTGCAGCCCTGGGGCGAGGGCCAGTGGCGCGCATGGGTCACCGAGCGCGAGTCGTCGTCGGGCGCCGGTGAGTTCGTCGACGGCGCCAGCGAGCTGGACGCCGCGGCACGAGCGCGCCGCCAGCACACCCGGCGCCGGTTCCGCACCGCCATGTCCGCGCTGGGCGACATGGCCCAGAGCGAGGTGGGTCAGCTGATCATCGCCGAGGTCGCGCTGACCAAGCTGCCGCTCGGCAAGCGGCCGCTCGCACGCCAGACGATGCTGGCCGGAGGCATCTGGATGCTGGATGCCCGGCGCCGAGGCGTGGCGAAGGAGCTGGGCGGAGCGGCGGGGGACTGGATCTCGATCCGCGCCGCCGAGCGGGGCATCGTCCGTCCCCGACTTGCGGACCACCCGGCGCTGCCGGCCGCGCGCCAGGCCGCCGACGAAGGCCTGCGGCTGATCCGGCGGACACTGCGCGGCCGCTGAGTGTCGGCCGACCGGCGCACCGTCGTGCCGCTGCGGGTGCGGTTCTCGGAGACCGACGCCATGGGCGTCGCGAACAACGCGGCCTACCTGGCCTGGTTCGAGGTGGGCAGGGTCGAATACCTGCGCGAGATCGGCCACAGCTACGCCGAGGTGCACACGAGCGGCATGGACATGGTGGTGATCGAGGCTCGGGTCTCCTACTTGCGCCCGCTGCACTTCGACGACACCTTCACCGTTACGTGCGCATGCACCAACGTGCGCGCCGCGACGTTCACGTTCGGCTACGAGCTGCACGACCAGGAGGGGCTGTGTACCCGCGGTGAGACGCGCCACGCCTGTGTCGACCGGGCGCTCGAGCGGGCCGTCCGCGTGCCCGAGTGGCTCGTTCAGGCCGTCACCGCCGCGAACAACTAGCCGACGTCCCAGGTGAGCCCGCCGTCGTCGGAGCGAAGCAGCCGGCCGTCGGCCGTGGCCGCATAGGCGAGCCGCCAGTTCCGCAGGTCGAACGCCACCGCGCGCACGCCCACGACCGACGCCACCCGGGTGAAGCTGTGGCCGGCGTTCGTCGAAAGCTCGATGCCCTGAGGCGACGCGACCAGCAACCGCCGCTGCTGGTCGGTCGTCGTCGCGATCGCCGTGGCGTCGGCAACGGCCGGTAGGCGCCGGAACGTGGCCCCAAAGTCGCCCGAGCGCCAAAGGCCGTTCGCGCCACAGGCGACGTAGATCACATCCGGCAGGTGGACGTCACCGCGCACCGCGGCGACGGCGACCGCGCCGGTGGGCAGGCCGGCCGCCCGCAGCCGCGCCCAGCGGGCGGCATTTCGCACAGATACCCAGAGGCGGCCCGAGCCGTCGAGCGCGTACAGCCGGTTGGTGCGGTAGTACGGCGAGGCGACCGCCCGAAACGGCGCCGCCACGGGGTCTGGCCCCGGCAGCGCCGAGGGTCCGAAGCCTCCGCTCTGCACACCCCGAGGCCCGACGGTGACGACGTGCGTCGACAGAAACGCGACGCCGGTCGCCCCACCGGGGCCCGGCACGATGTGCCAGGTATGGCCGCCGTCGCGCGACCGGTAGACCCTCCGCCCGGTCGCCGCCCAGATGGTGCCCGAGAAGTCGGGCGCAATGGCCAGGGCCGAGGCGGTTGCGGGCATCGTGACCGGCGGCTCGCCGGCGCGCGGGGTGCACGCGGCGCACAGCACCGCCAGCGCCACCGCGATCACACGAATTCGCTCAACCGATGGGGTCATTAACCCGAAGAACCTAGAGGAGGGCGGGTTTGCGCGCGCAGGTCGAAATTCGGCAGGCGGGTTGCCGCCCCCATCGCCCATGGCCCCTACCAACCTCTCAGCAATCGCCCGCCTGCGCGCCCTTCTGGACGTGACGAGACTCGTGCGCGCGGAGACGGACACCGCGGCCATCATGGACGCCATCGCCGCGACGATCGCGACGTCGTTGGGATTCCGCACCGTGGTGGTCAACACCTACCGCCCGGCCTGGAACGATTTCGAGGTGACGACGGTGCACGGCATCGAGGCGGCCCGGCAGGCGCTGATGGGCGACACGCTCGCCTGGGAGGCCTGGGCGCCCCTGCTCGACGACCGGTTCGCGGTGAACGGGGCGTACATGATCCCGCACGGAGACTTCAACTGGGAGCACGACGTCGGCCGCCGCTACATCCCCGACTGGGAGCCGAGCGCCGATCCCAACGCATGGCACCCGGCGGACGAGCTCTTCGTGCCGATGCGCCACACCGACGGGCACCTGCTCGGGATCATCTCGGTCGGCGAGCCGCGGTCTGACATGCGGCCCACACCCGACGACATCGCCGGACTCGTGGCGGTCGCCGATCACGCGGCGCTCGCCCTGCAGAGCGCCATCGAGACGAAGGCGGCCGCATTCCACCGCGGCGCGCTGCGCCAGCTTCTGCAGGTCTCATCCCGGCTGACCGAGACGCTCTCGGCCGACGCCATCCTGCAGTCGGTGTGCGACGGCATCTCGGAGGCGGTCGGCTTCATGAAGGTGTGCATCGATCTCCCCGACCCGGTCACCGGTGTGTTCACCACCCGGGCCGCGACCGGCTGGACGCTCGAAGACCGGCGCCTGAACTCGTTGATGACGCTGTGGGAGATGGCGCCGCTGCTTGACCCGCCGTTCGAACGCCAGGGCTGTTACCTGCTCACGCTCGAGGAGGCGACCGCACGCCTGCCGGAGGTTCACAGCACGCGCCGGTCAGAGCTGAACGGCTCGGGCCCGCACGCCTGGAACCGGCATTGGCTGGCGGTCCCGATGTACGACCGGGGCGGCGAGGTGATCGGCATGATCTGGGCCGACGACCCGCGCGACCGGCTGCTGCCCTCGACCGAGATCCTCCAGGCGCTGCGCGTGTTTGCGAACCAGGCGACCGCCGCGCTCGACTCGGCCGGCCGCTTCGAGGAGATGCGGTACCTGGCCGAGCACGACCCGCTCACCCGCCTCTACAACCGGCGCGCGTTCAACCACCGGCTGCGGGTCGAGGCCGCCAGGTCGCGCCGCTACGGAACGTCCTTCGCGCTCGTCGTGCTGGACGTGAACGGGTTCAAGAAGATCAACGACCACCACGGTCACATGGCCGGCGACGCCGCGCTCGCGCGGGTCGCCGACCTGCTCAGCCATCAGATGCGGGCACCGGACGCGGCGTTTCGGATCGGGGGCGACGAGTTCGCGCTCGTCCTCACCGAGATCGAACTGGAGGGCGTCGCGCCGGTCGTCCAGAGAATCGCCGCCCACCTTGCCGAGGCGTCCACCGCCGACGGCCACACCGTCACGGCCAGCTTCGGCGTCGCCGTGTTCGGCGGCGCCGTGCAGGACGAGGAGACGCTGCTGCGCTCGGCGGACGCAGCCATGTACGCGGCCAAGCGAGCCGGCGTGGTCGTGCGCCTCGTCGCCTAGTTTCTGGGCCGGTTCACCCGAATTGGTCTAGCCGAATCCCGTCCGGGCCTGCAGACTGAGCTCATTGGGACACCCCCGGTCCCGATCACCCATCATGCCCACACCACATCTGCAGCAGCTATCGCGCCTGCGAGGCTTTCTCGAGGTGACGCGGCTTGTCAGGAGTGAGAACGAGTTGGATGATCTGCTCGCGGCCATCGCCCGGGCGATCTCGAGCTCGCTCGGCTTCGCGACCGTCGCCGTCCACCTCTACCGGCCCGCGTGGGACGACTTTGCCGTCACGACCGTGCACGGCGGCGCCGAGGCGCGCGAGCGCCTCGTGGGCGACGCTCGCGAGCGGACCATGTGGGAGCCCCTCCTGCAGGAGCGCTTCCTGCACGACGGCGCCTACCTGATCCCGCACGGCGAGATCAACTGGGAGACGCACGCCCCCGGCTCGTACGTGCCAGCCGGTGAGCCGAGCCGAAACCCCGGGAGCTGGCATCCCGAGGACGCCCTCTTCGTGCCGCTGCGCCACTCCGACGGCCACCTGATCGGCATCCTCTCGGTCGACGAGCCCGCGTCAGGGCTGACGCCGTCGAGCGAGGAGCTCGAGATCCTGGTGGCGATGGCCGACCATGCGGCGATCGCCGTCCAGAGCGCCCAGGAGGCGGCCGCCGCCGCCCGCCACCGGGCCGCGCTGGAGCAGCTGTTGGCGGTGTCGTCACGCCTGACCGAGACCTTTTCGATCGACGCCATCCTGCAGTCGGTGTGCGACGCGATCCGCACGGCGCTCGAGTTCGAGAACGTGTGCGTCGATCTGCCCGATCCCGAGACCGGTGCGTTTCGGTCACGCGCCGCCAGTGGGTGGCAGATGACCGACGAGGCCGTTGCCGTCGCCATGCCGCCGGCTGACCTCGAGCGGCTGCTGCAGCCCGAGTTCGAGATCGAGGGCTGCCACCTCATCGAGTACGACGAGGTGATGCGGCGCGTCGGCGCCGAGCATGACACGTACCAGTCGCGCAACAACGGCCGCGGGCCGAAGGCGTGGCGCAACCACTGGCTGCTCGTCCCTCTGTGGAGCCGCGGCGGCCGGCTGATGGGAGTGATCTGGGTCGACGACCCGTCCGACTGCCTCATCCCGTCCGACGCCAGGCTGCAGTCGCTGCGCGTATTCGCGAACCAGGCGACCACCGCGCTCGACACCGCGGCGCAGTACGAGGAGATGCAGTTCCTGGCCGAGCACGACCCGCTCACGCGCCTCTACAACCGCCGCGCGTTCACCGACCGGCTGGCCCTGGAGGCGTCGCGCGCCACGCGCTACGACCACCCGCTGTCGCTTGTGCTGTGCGACCTGAACGGCTTCAAGGCGCTCAACGACGCGCACGGCCACGCCGCAGGCGACGCTGCGCTCGAGCAGATCGGTGCCGTGCTCGCGTGCGGCCTGCGCCGGGCGGATGCCGCCTACCGGATCGGCGGCGACGAGTTCGCTCTGCTCCTGCCCGAGACCACCGCCGACCATGCGACCGCCGTCGTCGAGCGCATCTCGGACGCCATGTCGGCGGCATTCACCGGAAACATGGCCGGGCTCGAGGCGAGCTTCGGCATCGCCGTCTGCCCGGCCGCCGGCTGCACCCCGCAAGAGCTCTTCCGCGCCGCCGACGAGGCGATGTACGCCGCCAAGCGCCCCGGCCAAGCGCTGGCGCTGCCACGCCCCGGCTGAATAACCGGGGCCTGGCCCCGGTTATTCACGGCCGCAGGCCGTCAGCGTCTGGGACGACACCGCCGCCCCACCCCACCACCTCCAAGGGCGGACCGTCCACATTTGGCAGGGAGCGCGGTTAGGATCACTCGCCGAGCAACCCCCTGCGGCGAGGAGCGGTGTGGACCTTCAACTGACCGACGACCAGCGGGCGATCCAGGAGACCGTCCGTGAGTTCGTCGACCGGCGGGTGATGCCGGTCGCCCAGCAAAACGACATCAACCATCACCTCGACATGGGGATCATCGAGGGCATGGCCGAGCTGGGCATCCTGGGCGCGCCGATCCCTGCCGAGTACGGTGGCGCCGGGCTCGACTACGTGTGCGAGGCGCTGATCTGCGAGGAGATCGAGCGGGGCGAGTCGGCCTTCCGAACGCTGATCTCCGTACACGTCGGCCTGAACTCGCTGTCGCTGCTGCGGTACGGCAGCGAGGAGCAGAAGCAGCGCTACCTCGTTCCGCTGGCGAAGGGCGAGAAGCTGGGCTGCTTCTGCCTGACCGAGCCCGCGGCCGGATCCGACGTGGCGGCGATGCTGACGACGGCGATCCGCCGGCCCGACGGCACCTACCTGCTGAACGGCCAGAAGAACTGGATCTCCTACGCCACCGAGGCCGACTATCAGCTGGTGTTCGCCAAGAGTGATCCCGAGGCGGGTCACAAGGGCATCTCGGCCTTCATCGTCGAGCGCGAGTGGGAGGGTGTGGAGACACGCCAGATCCCGCACAAGCTCGGCATCTGGGCGGGGTCGACGGGCGAGGTCTTCTACGCCAACGTGCAGGTGCCCGCCGAAAACCTGGTCGGCGAGGAGGGCGAGGGCTTCAAGGTCGCGATGCACTCGCTCGACCAGGGCCGGTTCACGGTCGCTGCCGGCGCGGTCGGCGTGATCCGGGCATGCCTCGAGGCGTCGGTGAAATACGCCAACGAGCGGCACACGTTCGGAAAGCGCATCGGCGAGCACCAGTTCGTGCAGGACATGATTGCCGACATGGTCCTGGGCTACGAGACGTCGCGACTGCTGGTGCTGCAGGCAGCCGACGCGAAGAACCGCGGTGTGCGAAACACGCGTGAGACGTCGCTTGCGAAGTGGCATGCGACCGAGAGTGCCCACAGGGCCGCGAACCTGGCCATCCAGGTGCACGGCGCCTACGGGTACTCCGCGGAGTACCCCGTCGAGCGCTATTTCCGCAACTCCCGCGCGCCGATCATCTACGAGGGGACGACCCAGATTCACAAGCTGATGCAGGCCGAGCACGCGCTGGGCTACCGGAAGATGAATGGCTAGCGACGGCCGGCTCGTCACGCTGGACGACGGTGGCGAGCTGTATGTGGTCGAGCACGGTTCCGGCTATCCGCTCATGCTGCTGCACGGCGGTCCGGGGCTCGACCACCACGAGTTCCGGCCCTGGCTCGACCCGCTCGGCGATATGGGCCTGCGGTTGATCTACGTCGACGAGCGCGGCCAGGGCTGCTCGCCCCGCGTCGACCCGGCCGAGCTCTCGGTGCGTGCGTTCGCGCAGGACATCGACAGGCTCGCCCAGGCGATGGAGCTCGATGCCTACGCGGTGCTGGGGCACTCATTCGGCGGGATCATCGCGCTGTCGCACGCCCTCGAGCGCGGCACGGCCAGCCACTATGTGATCTCGGCCGGGGCGGCCTCGAGCGAGGCGCTGATGGCCGACGTCGAGCGCGAGATCGATCGGTTCGAGCCGGCGGCGATGCGCGACCAGATCCGGCGCTCGTGGGAAGAGGAAGCGAATCTGAAGACCGTCGAGCAGGCGCGCCAGAACACCGCGGCGCAGATGCCGTTTCACTTCTGGGAGATGGGCGACGCATACAGCCGCTTCATGCAGTCCGACGAGACGGTGTATGCGCCCGAGGTGCTGGCCCACTTCGCCGCCCAGGGCTACGGCGGCTTCGAGTGGCTCGACCACCTGCGTTGGATCCGCAAGCCGATGCTGGTCGTCGTCGGCCGCTACGACCGCACATGCACGCTGGCTCGATCGGAGGAGATCCACCGCGAGGTGGAGGGATCCGAGCTGGCCGTGATCGAGAAGGCGGCGCACATGGCCCACGTCGAGCAGCCGAAGGCGTACATCGACGCTGTGCGCCACTGGCTCATCCGCGAGGGCGTCCTGCCGGATCCCTCCGCTCCGCCCGTTCCGCCGGCTGCCTAGCCTTCGGCGGTGGGCTGCGGGGCGTCGGGGTGCGGCGGCGCCGGCGGGTTCGGCTCGTCCGGCTTGGGGTCTGGTTCCATGCGCCGGCTGATTCCCGCGGGCGGCGAGCGTGAAACCCGCCCGGTTTCGGCGCGCCGGCCCAGGGGTACCGGTTCTCGTATGGGAGTCGACTCCCTCGACACCGCGCCCTCCGCGGTCTCTCGCGCCGGGCCGCGGCCCGGTCGGCGGGTCCGCACCCTGCGCCTGAGCGGCTTGGCCCTGGCGGTTGGACTCGTCCTGGCCGATTCCTCGATTGTCGTGCTCGCCCTCCCGAATGTGCTCGGGGAGTTCTCGACATCGATCGCGCGGGTCGCCTGGGTGCTGGTCGCGTTCAATCTCGTGCTCGCGGTGGCAGCCGTGCCCACGGCGTGGCTCTCCCGCCACGTTGGCGCACGCTCCGTCATGCTCGCGGGGTTGTTCGTGCTCGGCATCGCCTCCACTGCTTGCGCCGCCGCCGGGTCGATCGATCAGCTGATCGCAGCCCGGTGCGCGCAGGCGATCGGAGCTGCGGCGGTCGTCGGAGCCGCCCTCGAGCTTCTCGCCGAGGTCGGCGGCGACGAGCGCCGGGCGGTGAGGACGTGGACGGCCGCAGGTGCCGCGGGCGCCGCCCTCGGGCCGGCCGTCGGCGGCGTGATCACCCAGCTCTTCTCATGGCGCGCGGTGTTCGTGATCCAGGTCCCTCTGGTCGTCGTCGTGCTGGCGATCGTGTGGGGAATCCGGGCCACGACGCCGTTGCGGACACCCGTGGATCGGCCGCGGTTGGCGGTCAACGCGGCGCTCGGCCTGCTCTCGGCCGCCCTCACGGCGGCGCTCTTCCTGCTCGTGCTGATGCTTGTCGACGGCTGGCGGATGACACCCGTCGCAGCCGCGCTGACGGTGTCGGTGATGCCCGCCGTTGCGATCGGGGCGGCCCGGTTCGTGACGCTCGTGGAGTCGCTGCGAGCGCGGGCCGCGGCCGGCTGCGTGCTGGTCGCCGGCGGCTTGGCGGCGCTCGGCGAACTTCCCCGAGGCACCCCCGCGTGGACGTTCGCACCCCAGATCGCAATCGGGCTGGGGCTCGCCCTCGCGCTCTCGTCGCTCACCGAAGCTGCGCTCGAGGACCGGTCTCCCGCCGCGATGCACGGCGCCTGGACGATCGCCATGCGGCACGCGGGTGTCGTGCTGGGCATCCTGGTGTTGACCCCGGTCTTCACGGGTGATCTGACGGCGCAGACCGCCACGGCGCGCGATGCAGGCGCCGCGATCGTGCTCAACGCCAACCTGCCGCTGCTGCCGAAGCTCGCACTGGGCGCGGCGCTCGAGCACCAGGTGGAGCGGACTCCGGCCTACGTCCCCAACCTGACCCCGGCCTTCCGTGCGCAGCATCCATCGCCCGCTCAGCGGCCGGCCTACCGGCAGGTCGAGGCGGCCCTCGCCGGTCAGATCCGCCGGGCCGGCACCGCGGCGTTCTCACGCGCATTTCGGATCGCGGCGCTCATCGCGCTCGCGGGGCTCGCACCCCTGGCGGTTGCCCGCCGGCTCCGGAGTGCCGGATGAGGTCGTGGCACGCACTCGTTGGGGCGATTGCGGTATCGCTCGTGCTGGTGGCGGGCTACCGGGCCGCCGGCGGAGGGTCCTACGCTCCGCAACGGCCCGCTTCGCCCTGCCTGCCGCACCGCTGGGCCTCCGTCTCCAGCCTCGATGCGGCCGAGAACGACCTCGCCCTCTCGACCCTCGACGGCGCCGCCTGTCACCTGCACACGTCCGCCGCTGACCTGGCCCTCGCGCTGGCCGGCACGCACACGCTCGAGCAGTTCCAACACGCGCGGCGGATCAGCGACGTCGAGCTGGCGGCGGCAGCGAAGTCCGGGATCATTCGCGCCTTTGCCGACGGCCAGAGGGCCGGCGAGATCGACTCCACGCTCGCCGGAATCCTGCAGGCCGGTGCCCAGGCCGTGCCGGAGAAGTGGCTGGTGGATCAGGCTCGCCACCTCCTCGGGGCTGTGCGGTGAGACACCCTGCGGCCCTCCGGCTCGTCCGCGCGCGAGTCGGGCGGGCCCCCCGAGCCTATGCCTGGCTGGTGGTCTGGCTGCGGCTCCCGGTGCTCGCGCTGTGGATCGCGGCCGCCACGCTCGCGTTCGTGAACCTGCCCTCATTCGGCTCGTCCGAGGGTCCCGTCGTTCAGCTGATCCCGCCGGATGCACCCGCGCTGCGAACGTCGGCCAAGCTGCTGCGGATCTTCAAAGTGCCCGCCGGCTCCGAGTTCGCCGTCGTCGTCCGCGACCCGAACGGGCTCTCAGCGCAGGCGCACGCCGCCGTGGCGCAGCAGGCACTGGACGTCGATCGGGGCGGGGGCGGCGCTTCCGCACCATCGTTCGCCCTTCCCATCACGAACGCCCTGCGGCTCCTGCCGGGCTCCCGCGAGTCGGGCACCACCGCAATCACGTTCCTCTACTACCCCCCGACCATGCCGGTGGGTGCCCAGATGGCCTCGGCTCACCACTACGTCGCCCGGCTTGCGCACGCGACCGGGCGGCCGGCGGCCCTGACGGGGGCGATCCCGGGCCAGTTTGCCCAGGGGGTTCTGATCGATCACGACCTGAACCTGATCGAGTTGATCACGCTCGCGCTGATCGTCCTCGTGATCGCGGTCAGCTACCGCTCGGCCGCAGCGCCGCTCGTCCCGCTGGCCGCGATCGGCGTCGCGTTCCCGATCGCGCTCGTGGGACTCCACCAGATCAGCACACGGTTCGGCATCTACGTGCCGCAGGAGCTCGACCCGATCGTGATCGCGCTCATGCTCGGCATCATCACCGACTACTCGATCTTCTTCCTCTCCGGCGTCCGCCAGCGCCGGATCGGCGGGGAGGATCGGCGGACATCCGTGCGCGCGACCACGGCCGAGATCACACCGATCGTGCTCACGAGCGGCGTGATCCTGAGCTGCGGCCTGCTCGGACTGCTGGTGTCCGGGCTGCAGTTCTTCCAACACCTCGGCCCGGCGCTCGCGCTCACGGTCGCGGTCGCCCTTGCGGTCTCGCTCACGCTGTTGCCCGCGCTGCTGGCCGTCGCCGGCCGCTACGCATACTGGCCGCGAGTGCTCACCGACGCTCCGGGGCCCGCGGTGGCGCCGTCGGAGGACGTGCGGCCGCAACGGTTCGCCTACCTGATGGCGAGCCGGCCGGCGGCTGCGCTGACTGCCGTCGTGTGCATCGCGGCGCTCGCGGTGGGAGCCGCCCAGCTCCGTCACCTCAAACTCGGCTTCGGTCAGATCAGCGACCTGCCGCAGACGTCCGCCCCCAAGCGCGCCGCCCACTCGGCCGCCGAGGGCTTCGCGCCGGGGATTCTTGCTCCGGCAACGATTCTCGTCCAGGCTCCGGGGGTCAGCGCCGGCCTCCTCCACGGCCGCCTGGCCGAGCTCGAATCCGAGGTCGGACGCCAGCCGGGCGTGGCCGGCGTGCTGGGGCCGCGCGAGCAGCCGACGCCTCCCCGCTTCGGCGTCTTCCTGGCTCCGGGCGGGAACGCCGCGCGCATTGTGGTCGTGTTCCGCGACGATCCGCTCGGGGCGGCTGGGATCCACGATCTCCAGCGCCTCGAGCACGCGATGCCAAAGCTCGCCGGCACGGCGGGCCTCGCCTCTGCACACATCAGCTTTGCGGGTGACACCGCGCTCGCGGACGACACCGTGACCGCCATCCACCGCGACATCGTGCGCGTCTCGGCGGTCGTCCTCGCCGTGAACCTGCTGCTCCTGATCCTGTTCCTGCGCGGCATCGTCGCCCCCATCTTCCTGTTGCTCTCGAGCGCCGCCGGGGTGGCGGCCGCCCTGGGGATCACGACCTGGGTGTTCCAGACCTACCTCGGCTACAACGATCTCGCCTATTACGTGCCGTTTGCCGTTTCCGTCCTGCTCGTCTCTCTGGGCTCCGACTACAACGTGTTCGTCGTCGGCAGGATCTGGCAGGAGGCGCGGGTGCGCCCGCTTCGCGACGCGGTCGCCGTGGCGGCTCCAAGCGCGGCCCGCACGATCCGGGCGGCCGGGATCACGCTGGCCGCGAGCTTCGCCGTGATCGCCGTCATCCCGGTGCGCTCGTTCCGTGAGGTCGCCTTCGCGATGGTCGTCGGCCTGCTGCTCGAAACCTTCGTCGTGCGCTCACTGCTCGTCCCGGCCCTGATCGCGCTCTTCGGTCATGCGAGCGGATGGCCCGGCCGGCGCCTGGCCGCCGGGGCGGCCGAGCCGGCTGAGGACGAGCCGTTTGCACAGGGCCTGGAAGGGGCACTCTGAGAGGGAGTCCCTCGAGCAAAGGAACTGGACGATGCGCAAGCCCCGCCCTCCCGTGGTCGGTGTCCTGGGTGCGGTCGGCGATACGCCCCTCGTCGAACTGCAGCGCCTGCTCGGGCGGGACGACGTCCGGGTGTGGGCCAAGTACGAGGCCGCGAATCCCGGTGGGAGCTCGAAGGATCGGCCGGCAGCCCGGATCCTCGCCGAGGCCATCGCCGACGGTTCCGTCACGGCGGCGACGACGGTGATCGAGTCGAGCTCGGGCAACATGGGCGTCGGCCTCGCGCAGGCCTGCCGCTACCACGGGATCAAGCTGATCTGCGTGGTCGACGCCCGGGCGAACGACAAGAGCGTGCGGACGCTGCGCGCTCTGGGTGCGGACGTGCGGGTTGCGACCCCGGGGCCCGGGACGGGCGGAGACCTGCTGGTCGCGCGAAGGCAGCTCGTCTCCCAGCTCCTCGAGAGCGTCCCCGATGCGTACACCACGGATCAGTACGCAAACGAGTCCAACCCCGCCGCCCACGCCGAGGGCACGATGCGTGAGATCGACGAGGCGCTCGACGGCGCGATCGACCACCTGTTGGTGGCCACGAGCACGACGGGAACGCTGCTCGGGTGCTGCGACTACCTGCGCTCGCTCGACCGGGCCACGAACGTGGTGGCGGTCGATGCCGTCGGCAGCGCGCTGTTCGGCGGAGAACCGTCCGCCCGGCACCTCCCCGGCCTCGGGGCGGGCATCGAGACCGAGCATTCCAAATGGGCCGAATTCGGTCAGCTCATCCGCGTCTCGGAGCTCGAATGCGTGGTGGGATGCCGGCGTCTGGTCGAGCGCGAGGCATTCTTCTGCGGGGCATCGTCCGGGGCGGTCGCGTTCGCACTCGGGGCGATGGCGACGCGGATGCGTCCCGGGCAGCCGGTGCGCGATGATCTTCCCCGACGGCGGCGCGGGCTACCTGGACACGGTGTACGACGACGAGTGGGTTGAGCGTGCGCTTGGATGCGGCCCAGCCGAGCTGGCCTCACTCGTGCAGCTCGAGACGGCCCACTTCGCCGGCGCAGCCGCCTGATCGACGCCATGCGAGTCGCGATCGTCGGACTCGGCCCCAAGGGCCTGTATGCGCTCGAGCGGCTGCTCGACCACGCCCGCGATCTCGGCACTGCGGCCGGTCTCGAGATCGACGTCTTCGAGCCACATCCCGTGCCCGGCGCCGGGCCGGTCTATGACCCGCGTCAGCCGGACTACCTGCTGATGAACTTCGCCGCAGGCCACGTCGACATGTGGTGGCCCCGTGGCGGCGTGGTTTCGTCCGGCGAGCGCCGCTCATACGTCGAATGGAGCGGCGCACACCCGTCGGCATACCCGTCGCGGGCCGACGTCGGCCGGTACCTCGCCGACGGCCTGGACCGCCTGCGGCGCCGGATCCCCGCCGGTACCTCGTTCCGGCTGCATCGGTCGGCGGTCGCGGCGGTGTCGGCGCGTGACGGTGGCTGGGCGGTGACCGCGGATGGCGAGACGACCGTGCACGATGAGGTGCTGATCGCGATCGGCCATCAGTCGTCGTGGACCGGCGAGCTGGAGTCGGCCCTCTCCGTCTATCCGGTGCAGCGGTGGTTGTCGCGCGACCGGATCCCGCCGGGATCGAGCGTGGCCGTGCGCGGATTCGCTCTCACGTTCATCGACGCTGCGCTCGCACTGACCGAGGGCCGTGGCGGGGTCTTCGAGCAACTCGATGACGACCACCGGCTGCGATATCACCCGTCCCGCGACGACGTCGGCCAGATCATCCCCCACTGCCGAACCGGCCGGCCGATGCGCGCCAAGCCCGGCCCGGGGGCGGCGGCGGACGACCCGCACATCGAGGCGATCCTCGCGTCAGGGCGGAGCCGGATTCGGGAATTGGGCGAGACGGCCGATGCCGTCACCGGCCTCCACGCGATCGTCACCGCGGCGGCCAGGGCTGTGCTGGCCGCCGCCGGCGGCACCACGTCCGCCGCTGCGCTCGATCCCGTGACCGAGATGGAGCGTTCGCTGGCCGTGGCCGCCGGGCGCATCCGCCCTGACCCGGCCTGGGCGCTCGGGCACGTCTGGCGGGGTGTGTATCCGGCGATCGTCACGCGATTCAGCGGTCGCAGGTGGGCTCCTGGCGAGGCGCTCCGGTTCCAGCGGCTGTCGGCCGAGATGGAGCGGGTCGCGTTCGGGCCCGCGCCCGCCAACACCGCCAAGATCCTGGCGCTGATCGACGCCGGCCGGATCAACCTCGGGCATCTGGGCAAGCTCAGGGCCGGACGCGTCGATGCGGTCGTCGACGCGGTGCTTCCCCCGCCAGGAGCTCGCGGCCTTCGAAGCCCGCTCCTCGAACAGATCCTCCGTGGCGGGCACGCCCGTGTGGTGGCCGGCGGTCGCGGCCTCGAGGTGACGGCTGATGCCGCGTGCGTCGGCCGGGCTGGATCTCCGTCGCCGGGCCTGTCTGCCATCGGCCGGCCCACCGAGGACTCGGCGATCGGCAACGACACGCTCAATCGCGCACTCCATCCCCAGGCCGACCGCTGGGCCCGCCGCATCGTTCGGCGCCGAGCCGCGGCGACCGCGCGGCAGCGGGTGGCGTGATCGCCGCGGACCCGCGATCGGGCTGTGCGGGAGTCGTGCCGCTCACCGGCCGGCTGGAGGCGTGGCAGCTCGAGCTGTGCCGGCGCCCCGACCTCTTGCGAGACTGGCTGGAGCTCCATGGATCTCCGCTCAACGTCCTCGATCCGCGACCTCTGCGGAGGAACGCGGCGGAGCTGCTGGACGTGGGCAGCGGCCACGGGGTCGACCTCAAGATCTTCTTCGCGCGGAAGGCAAACAAGTGCCTCGCCCTGGTCGATCAGGCGATGCGGCTCGGGTTGGGGGTCGACGTCGCCAGCGAGCCAGAGCTGCGTCAGGTGCTCGCCCGGGGTGTGCCGGCCGCGGATGTGATCGTGACCGCGGCGGTGAAATCGGCGGCGCTGCTCGAGTCATGCGTCGCACACGGTGTGACGGTCGTGATCGACAACGAGGATGAGTACGAGCAGCTGGCCGGCGCGGCGGAGCGGTCGGGAACGGCGACGACGGTCGCACTCCGCCTGGCTCCGATACTCGCGGGGCGGCCGCCGACACGGTTTGGCCTGAGCGTCCAGGATGCGATCGCCGTCGCCGGCCGTGGCGGCGGGGCGCTCTCGGTCGCCGGGGTGCATTTCCACATCGACGGGTATGCCGCCGGCGACCGGGTGGCCGCGGCGGCCGCCGCGCTCGACCTCGTCGATGGGCTCCGCGACCATGGCCATACACCCGGTTTCCTCGACATCGGCGGCGGGATCCCGATGAGCTATGTCGATTCGGCGGCCGAGTGGGGTCGGTTCTGGAGCGAGCACCGGCGCGGCCTCCTCGGCGAACGCGCTCCGATCACCTTCGAGGGCCACGGCCTGGACAACGTCTATCCGTTCCACCAAGAGCCCGTGCACGGGGCGTGGCTCGATCAGGTGCTGGCCGGAGAGGTCGTGGTGCGCGGGCGGCGCCGATCGCTCGCCGAGGCGATTCGCCAGAGCGGACTGCACCTTCGCTGCGAGCCCGGCAGGGCGCTGCTCGACGGCTGTGGGATGACCGCGGCCCGGGTGGCATTCCGCAAGCAACGTGGTGACGGGACGTGGCTGATCGGGGTCGAGATGAATCGAACCCAGTGCCGGTCGGGGTCCGACGACTTCCTCGTCGATCCATTGCTGATCAGGCCCCACACCAGTGGGACGACCAGGCCCACCGGGCCCATCGAGGCATATCTCGTCGGCGCCTACTGCATCGAGCGGGAGCTCCTGACGTGGCGGCGGCTCAGCCTTCCCGCAGGCGTCGAGGTCGGCGACATCGTCGTCTTCCCCAACACCGCCGGCTACCTCATGCATCTCCTCGAAAGCAGCTCCCACCAGCTGCCGCTGGCGCGCAACCTCATCGTGACAGCGATCGACGCGCCGTACCTGGACCCGATCGACGCTGACGAGGTCGTCAGGTCGCCTCGCGGTCGTCGCGATCGTCGAAGCTGACCGTGATCTCCTGGTCGTGGCGGCGCTCCTCGACCTCCGACTGCTCGGTGAGCGATCGTCTGTCCGCGGCCGTCGCCGGTTGCTCGCTCACGACCGAGAAGCTTCGCGGCCACAGGTGCCCGTGGGCGACCACGTTTGCCTCGGCCGCGAGCAGGATCGAGTTTGCGCCCAGGTAGAGCCACGACAGCAGCCCCAGGACGATCCCGAAGAATCCGTAGACGCTGCTGGCGTTCCGGAGCACGTGTGTCACGAAGTAGCCGCCAAGCGCCTGCAGCACGACCCACAGACCGGCACCGATCAGCGCACCCAGGCGCAGGTCGCGCCAGGTCACCGGGCGGACCGTCAACACCCGAAACGCCGCCCACGTCAGCAGGAAGTTCGCCAGAAACGACAGGGCGATCCCCGCGACCCGAATCCCGACGTTCGAGGACACGGTGCCGAGGCCGGCGAGCGCCGTGGCCGCCGCACCCCCCGCCCCGAACACCAGCAGGAGCAGCAGCGCGTTCAGCCGCGCCCGCAGCGGGTTGGGGCGATCTCGGAAGGGCACGTCCCACAGGTGGTTCATCGCATTCTGGGCCGCGATCGCGACGCCCATGCCCGCCCACAGCGACCCGCCGATACCGACCGCGAGTGCGACGCCGCTGCCCCGAAGCGAGTGGATGTTGCGCTGAAGCTGGGGGCCGATGATCGGAAACTGGGTCAGCACGGAGTGCAGGACGCGCCTCTGCAGGCCGGGGTCGCCGCTCAGTGCGTAGCCCAGCCCGGTGATGACGAGCAGCAGGAGGGGGAGTAGCGAGAAGAAGGCGTAGTAGGCGAGCGTCGCAGCGAGGTAGCCGCCCTGGTCCTCAGAGTACTTCTGGCGAACGGCGAGCAGGAAGCCAAACGCCGGGTGGCGGCGCTGGTACAGATCGAACCACCGCGAGACCTTGCCCAGCACCCCCATTGCGCGGGCGGTCAGTTCGAGCTGGGGACGACGTGGCGAACGGCCTCGGCACTGCTGCCGCCCGGACGGAGCATGGGGGCGCCGCGACGGCGTTTGGCTCGCCGGCCCGGCTCACCGAACGCCACCCGGTAGAAGACACGGCCTGCACCCGTGCAAGGGATGCGAGCGTCAGTGGGCTCAGGGGGGCGGCGGGTCACGTCGCCCCGTACATGCCCGGGTGGCCGGACTTCTAACCACGCCCTCCGGTGAGGGTGCCGCCCGCGAACGGGCGGCACCCTCGTGGAAGGTCAGTCGAGGCCGTTCGCGTGGGGTGCGGTGACCTTCGCGTTCGCGAAGGGCCGCAGCGTGTGGTGCGCCGAGAGGCGCATCAGCGCCACCCGTTCGGCGTTGATCGCGTGCGCACTGCGGTGGAAGTCGAACAGCGACATGAGGTTGCCGATGGCCGGCCCGTTGATCGGCACGTACGGGTTCGAGTGACGCGCGATCGGATTCGGGAGGTTGTCGAGGCTCGTCCTCGACAGCGGGCGCAGGTGCCAGTTCGCCTCGATGAACTTGAGCACCGAGGCATGGTCGGCATAGGTGTGATCGATGTGGCCGGGGCTGACCCACGGGGACACGGCGATCATCGGGACCCGGGTGCCGTCACCGAAGAAGCTGGTGGGCTGGATGTACCCGGAGTCGTAGTAGCCGCCGCCCTCGTCCTCGGTCACGAAGATCGCCGTGGACTTCCAGAGCGACGGGTTTTGGGCGACGTCGCCGATGACGGTGCTCGCGAACGCCTCGAAGGCCGCCAGCGTCGAGTAGCCGGCGTGGCCGTCGAACGTGCCCTCGGGCTTGACGATCGAGACCGCGGGCAGGTTGCCCGACTTCGCCGCCCGCTGGAACTGGGACAGGCCATGCAGGTGCTGCCGGCGCTGGGTCGAGCTGGTCATGATCGAGGTCGCGTACTGGAACGGGTTGCAGATGTTGCAGTACTGCGCGAGGTTCGGGTTGCCGTTGTTCCAGCCCTGGCCGTAGTAGCCCCAGCTGATGCTGTGGGCATTCAGCTCGTCACCGATGGTCGGGAACGTCGTCTGGCTTTGCGGCGGCACCGCGAACGGGCCCGGGTCGGGCGTGCCGTCGGCGAGGTAGCCGGGGTTGTAGTTGTTCAGCATGTAGTACGTATTCGGCGCGCAGCCGGAGTAGGCGTCCGGCCACATCTGCTTGAGGTAGCCGATCACGACTCCGACTCCCGGCTGCGACGGGTCGGAGCACTTCGAGTAGGTCCCGCCCGAGTAGCCGTCCTGGGTGTAGAAGTTGTTCGTCCCCGGCTGTGGATTGGGATTCTCGATCTGATTGGCCGGCGGCGTGAGCGGATCGCCGGCGGCATTCTCATACGACGCCGCCGTGCCGGTGCCGAGCGCGACGTGGTTGGTGCCCGTGCCTCCCATCACCGCCTGGTGGTAGTTGTCGGACATCGAGAAGTGGTTGGCCAGGTAGTCGAGCACCGGCGCGTCGCCATGCTGCACGTTGTAGAAGCCCATCGACACGGCGCCCTGGTCGGTCGTGCCCGTCGGGGCCGCACCGTTCGAGTCGCCGGCCGTGTCGGCCGTCCACACCCACAGCTTGTTCTGGTTCTGCTCGGTCTGCTGGTTCATCTGGTAGAACCGGTGCAGCGGGTCACCCACGTAGGCGCCGTTGTCGCAGACCTGGAAGCCGGCGTGCACCTCGTCGTACGGCACGTACTTCGTGATCTGAAATGGCGCATTCGGCAGGTTGGCCGGGAACCGGGAGTCGTTGGCGTTCATTGCCTGACCGCCGTCGCACCGCGGGTCCACGTAGGTGGTGTTCGGGGCCGGCAGCGTCTTGTAGGGAGCCACCAGCTTGGGGTCGGTCGAGTACCCGTCGGCGGCGACGTCCTTCGCGGTCCACTGGCGCGCCAGTGAAACATGCGGGCCGGGGTTCCCGTTGGCCCGCACGATGCCCTTCCGACAGGAGGTTCTTGATGGTCTGGTCGCGACGTGGCTTGTACGTCGCAAAGACGTTGTCGAACGTGTGGTTCTCGCCGACGATCACGATCACGTGCTTGATCGGCGTCGTCGTCCTCGCCGACGCCGACGCGCGGGCGTGAGTCACCGCCGAAGCGCTGCCCCCACCCAGCACGCCCGCGACCAGCACGACGGCAGCCGCCGCCGATGACCGCGCTTTAGGTCTCAACGATCTCATGGAGTACCCCTCTCGATCCTGTTTGCCCACACGCGGGCCGTCCGACCTGCAGCCTTGCTCAGCCGGACGAGGGGATGGGTAAAAGACCCGACAAGATCCAGTGAAGACTCGGTTAACGGGCCCGAACGAGCCTCAGGGATAGGGGGCTTCACGCAGCGTGCGGGCGAGGTGGACGGCCTGGCGAACCGCCGTCGACACCGCCTCGGCGGTCTTCTCCGGAGGTTCCTCGAAGTCCTTGTAGTCCACATCGCCGTACGCCTCGCCGATCCAGTAGGCGGAGCCGCTGGCCGGGATCGTGAACCCGACGTCGGCGAGTCCCTGGTAGACCTCGGCGTTCACGTGGTGCGCGCCGTCCTCGTTGCCGACGACCGCGCAGACGGCGACCTTGTCGTAGGTGATCATGCGACCGGCATCGTCCTCCTCGCTCAGAAAGGCATCGAAGCGTTCCAGCACCCGCTGGCAGATGCTCGACGGATGGCCCAGCCAGATCGGCGTGCCCATCACGAAGATGTCGGCGGCGAGCACCTTCGCCCGCAGCGCGGGCCACTCATCGCCCGCTCCCTCGTCCGATGAGACCCCCGGCTCGACGTCGAAATCCGCCACCCGAACGATCTCACAGGGAACATCCGCCTTCTCGAACTCACCGGCGAAGTGTGAGAGCAAGAGGCCGCAGCTGGACGGCTCGGGTGAGCGTTTGAGCGTGCAGTTGAACGCGACGGCGGTGAGCGGCGGTCCCGTCACCCGGCTAATCGCCCAGCCGGCGCTCGACGAATTCGTTGAGCGCCTTCGTGAGCACGGTCGTCAGGACCGCCACCCCGATATACGCCACCCACTGCTTCTTGGCCACGTGGTTGTGGTCCGCCTTCGTCCGTCGCGCCCGCATGGTTCCTGTCACCGCCGGCTTCAGCACCAGCGTCGCCACATCTGCCGCTCCCATATCAGCCCCTTATTCAGACGTCTTCGGATTGGCCCGCCGCAGTACCCGCGCGAGCCCATCCACAACCCGATCCTTGGCCCGCTTGGGCGCGTTGGCCCGGTATGCGAGCGCCTCGACGGTGGCGCCAAGCTGCTCGCGCGCCGCCTCTACTTCGCGCCGGGCTGCCTCGCGTGAGCCTTCACCCATGCGACATCCTCCTTCGCTGACTCGACCGTCTCGACCGGCAGAGGCGGGCTCGCCGAGCGGATGGACCTGACGCCGAAAAGGGCGAGGCCCGCGGCGAGCACCACCGCAACGGCCGCCACGATCAGCGCGGCCAGCCAGACATCGACCACCAGCGACAGCGCCGCGACGGCGGCGGTGACGAGGCAGGCGAAGGCGATCAGTCCGAGTACCGCGGCCACCACCAGGAGTGCGGCTCCTCGCGCCAACACCCGTGCCCGCGCCGAGACCTCAACCTTCGCAAGCATCAACTCGCTGCGCACCATCGCCGAGATGTCGCGCGTGAGTTGCCTGGTCAGCTCGCCGAGCGAACGACCGTCGCGCTCCCGATCATGGGTGCCGATGCTTGCCACGACAGCCGACATACCCCCAAGGCGGCGATCTTCAAACGACCCGCGCGGCGTAGGTGTCAGGCCGGCGGTGGCGCAGGGCGGGAAGCCGCTCGCGGATGTCGGCCTGGGCGGCGGCGTCGAGGTCGGCGACGATCACGCCGTCGCCGTCCGGTGACTGGGCGAGCACCGTCCCCCACGGGTCGATGATCATGCTGTGCCCGTAGCTCGGCTTGCGCAGGCCGCCGGGGTAGCCGTGCTGCCCGGTGGCGAGCACGAACGCCTGGTTCTCGACCGCGCGGGCCCGCAGGAGCAGCTCCCAGTGCGCCATCCCCGTGAGCAGCGTGAAGTTCGAGGGGACGGTGAGCACGGTCGCGCCGCCCTCGATCGCGAGCGCGCGGTAGAGCTCCGGAAAGCGGAGGTCGTAGCACACGGTCAGCCCGACCCGGACGCCGTCGAGCTCGGTCACCACCGGCTCTGACCCGGGCGCCGTCCCGTCGGATTCGCGGTAGCTGATCCCGCCCACGTCGACATCGAAAAGGTGGATCTTTGTGTAGGCCGCGACGCGGTTGCCGTCGCGGTCGTAGGCGATCGACACGTTCTCGACCCGGTCGCCGTCGCCGAGGATGGCCACGCTGCCGCCGATCAGGTTGATCCGGTGCGTGCGCGCCCAGTCGGACATCGCCTCGACGGTCGGCCCGCTGTCGAGCCGCTCGGCCTGGGCCCGCAGCCCGGGGCCGTCGAGCCACGCGTTCCACTTCTCGGGCAGCAGCACGAGGTCGGCGCCACGGCCGGCGGCCTCGGCTACGAGCGGCGCCATGTCGGCAAGATTGTCGGCCTTCTCCGGCCGGGCCTGGAACTGCACGCACGCCGCTCGCAGTGTGGTCATGTCCCCAAGCCTACCCCGGCATCGCCGGCCTCGTCCTCGGCCAGCATCCGGAAGAACACGACCGAGCAGGCGGTGAAGAGGATCGCCGCCTGCTCGATCGCCATCGCGATGGCGCCGAGCTGCTGATCCTCGAGTGGCGAGACGCCCCACAGGCGGGGCGCGTGGATGTAGAAGGAGTACTGGGGATGGGTCAGCGCGAGCGCGAGCGAGACGGGCGCCGCCGCGACGAACGCGCCGAAGAGGTAGACCAGCGCCGATCCCGGCCGCATCCGCGACGGCGAGAGCACGGGCCACCAGAAGAGGATGCCGGACGTCAGGAAGGCGAGGTGCTCGAGGCCGAGCGCCCACCGGTGCGTGAGCGCGAAGCCGTACACTGCCGGCACGTGCAGGCCGTACCAGGCGGCCAGCCAGTAGGCGAGCGCCACAGGCGGCGACGTGAGCGCCCGCACGACGGCGCGCCGCTCCGCGGCCGCCACCATCGCCGGCGAGAGCCCGAGCACGAGCAGCGGCGGCGCCCAGTCGGCCAGGATCACGTTCTGGAGCAGGTGCAGGCTCAGGAGCGACGTCAGCGCGATGTGCTCGAGCGGCGAGAGCAGCGCCACCGCGATCAGGGCGAGGCCGGCGGCGAACGCCGCCATCCGCGCTGTCGAGGTCGGCGCGCCACGCCGGTCGAGCACCCGCACGACCACCGCGTAGTCGACGGCAGCCACGACGAGCGCGGCCACCCACTCCGGATCGGCCTGGAACTCCCAGGGGTGGACCATGACCGGCGGTCAGCCGGCCGGCGCCAGCGGGGCCATCGTCAGCCCAAACCCGGCGAGCTGCTCCCAGTAGAGCTCCGCACGCTCCTTCTCGCCGGTCCAGACCACGGCCCTGCCGGCCGTGTGGATCGTGTCGGCGAAGGCCATCCCGCGCTCGAAGGTTACGCCGGGGATCGTCCGGGCCAGCGCGAACGCGACGCCGTCGAAGGTGTTGTGGTCATCGTTTCGGACGATGACGAGCCAGGGCCGGCCGCTCCCCGAACCGGGCCCGGCCTCGCGCTTGGCGGGCGCTCTGCGCGGCGGAGAAACCGTCGTCGCCATGCCCCCATGGTACCCAGGGGGCCTGAATAACCGGTGCCAGGCACTCACTCTTCCCCGGCGGGTTGTTGGGGACAGTCCCCGCCTTCCGGGTCGGAAGCCCACCGCATCCCCACCTGCAACAAAAGCGTCACAACTCCCACACCGCCCACAACCGGGGACTGTCCCCGGTTTCCACTAAATGGCGCATCGGCCAGGGCTCAGGGGCGCGCCATACGGGGTCAGACCCCCCGTCCCCAGCCACCACCCCCCGGCGTGCGGATCTCGAGGACGTCGCCGGCGTGCAGGTCGAGACTGCATTTGGCCGGCAGCCGGCGGCCGTTCAGCAGGTTGCGGCCGGGTGTGCCGGGGGCGCCACCGGCGGCGCCGTGGGGGCCGTGGCGGCGGCGCTCGGTCATGAGCCCCAGCCGGCAGTCCTCGAGCACGCGGTAGACGCGCACGACGCCTTCGCCGCCGGGGTTACGGCCCGCACCGCCGGTGCGTGGGCGAAGCGCGTAGCGCTCGATGCGCAGCGGATACTCCCGCTCGAGCGCCTCGATCGGTGTGTTCAGGGTGTTCGACATCGCCACGTGCACACCGCTTGGGCCCGGGCCGGCAGCCGATCCGCCCTGGCCTCCGCCGAGCGTCTCGTAGTACGTGAAGGCGGGCGTGCCGAACGTGACGTTGTTCATCGTCCCCTGCCCGTGGGCGGGCACGTCGACCGCCCTGCCGAGCGCCGACATGACGACGTCGACGATGCGGCTCGACGTCTCGGTGTTGCCGGCGACCACCGCGGCCGGCGGCCGCGCGTTCACGAGACACCCCTCCGGCGCGCGCACCGTCACCGGGGCAAACGCGCCACCCGACGCCGGGATGTCGGGATCGCACACCGCCCGCACGACGTAGTACACGGCCGAGCGGGTGACCGAGAGCGGGCAGTTGACGTTGCCCGGCTGCTGCGGGGCGGTGCCGGTGAAGTCGGCAATGAACTCGTCGCCACGGATCTCGACCTCGACCTCGATGGGGATGTCGGCGGTCGTGATCCCATCGCCCTCGATCACGTCGGCGGCCCGGTGGCGGCCGTCGGGCAGCCTGCCGATGGCGGCGCGCGTGCGCCGCTCGCTGTAGCGGTGGAGCTCGTCCATCCCCTCGGCGAGCCTGGCGCGGCCGAGCCGCTTGGCCAGGTCGCGCAGGCGCACCGCCCCCACCAGCATGCAGGCCTGCTGGGCGCGCAGGTCGGCGAGCCGCTCGGCGGGCTTGCGCATGTTGGCGACCAGCAGCGTGCGAACGTCGTCGGTGAGCTCGACCGGCGGGATCACGACGCCCTCCTGCAGGAGCTCGGTCGCACCCGCCGGCATGCTTGCGGGCTGCATCCCGCCCACATCGGCGTGGTGCGCGCGCGAGCAGACGAGCCCGAGGTCGTCCACGACCGAGACCAGCGTGATGTCGGGCAGGTGGGTGCCACCGGTGTACGGGATCGTTCAGCACATAGACGGCACCCGGCCGCGGCCGCAGGCTTCGCACGGCGGCGACGGCATCGGGCATCGCCCCCAGGTGAACCGGCATGTGCTCGGCCTGGGCGATCATGCGCCCGTCCCGGTCGAAGACGGCAGTCGAGCAATCGCGCCGCTCCTTGATGTTGGCGGAGTGCGCCGAGCGGACGAGCGCCGCCCCCATCTCCTCGGCGACGCCGCGCAGAGCCGCCGCGAGCACCTGCAGGCCGGCCGGATCGGTCACCGCGCGACCCTCCACGATCCGTCCCGCAGCCGCCGTGCTCGCCAGCCGGGCGCGACCCAGAGCGTGGAGCCCTCGAGCGCGACCGACGCGGGCCCGCGCACCGGGCGCACGGACGCCACCCGGGCGAGCTCGAACCGCGGCCCGGGCACGATCACGGACGTACGCATGCTGACCACCTCGATCTCGGCGCTCGGGTCATCGAAGCCGTAACGCTCGCGGTGGCGGGCGTGAAACCGCCGCCCGAGCGTCGACGGCGGCCGCAGTGGCACCGTCAGCTCGTGTGCCTGGCCGCGGTATCGCAGCTCGCACTCGACCTCGACGGATCCGCCGCGGGGCGGGCGCGGCGGCGGCGTGAGCCCCGCGACGAACTCGGCCAGAGGCCGCATGACGCTGCGCACCGTCACCCGCCGCCGTTCCCCGGCGGCGATCCCGAGCGCAGAGAGCACTCCGCCCGCGGCGGGCACCACAACCGCGCCCATTCCCAGGCTGTCGGCCACATCGCAGGCGTGCAGCGGACCCGCGCCGCCGAATGCGACCAGCTCGAGCTCCCGGGGGTCGTGGCCCTGCTCGACGCTGACCACACCGATCGCGCGCACCATCTCGGCGTTGGCGACCGCCACCACGCCCTCGGCAGCGGCGCGCAGGCTCCGGAATGGGCCCGCCACCGCCCGCAGCGCCTTCCTCGCCGCGCGGACGTCGAGGCGCAGCCCGCCCGGCAGCCGCACCCCGGCGTCGAGCCGTCCGAGGACGAGGTTGGCATCGGTGACGGTCGGCAGCTCGCCGCCGCGCCCGTAGCACGCGGGGCCCGGATCGGCACCGGCGCTCTGCGGTCCCACGCGCAGCGCACCGCCGGAGTCCAGCCAGGCGATGCTGCCCCCGCCGGCGCCGACGGTGTGGATGTCGAGCTGCGGGAGGCGCAGCGGCAGGCCCCCGACCCGGCGCTCGGCGCTGCGCCCAGCCACCCCATCCCGGATCAGGCAGACGTCGGTGGACGTGCCGCCCATGTCGAAGCTGATCGCATCCGGATTGCCGGCCGCAACGACCGCCGCGACCCCTCCCGCCGGCCCCGACAGGAGCAGCCGGGCCGGGTGCGCGGCCGCCTCCTCGAGGTCGCACACGCCGCCGTTTGACTGCATCACCGCAGGCCGGGGAAGGCCATCGCCCGCCGCCGTCTCCCCCAGCCGGCGCAGATAGCCGCCGGTGACAGGCCCCAGGTAGGCGTCGGCGATGGTGGTCGAGGCCCGCTCGAATTCGCGGAACTCGGCCGCGACCTCGTGCGATGCGACCACATGCACGCCGGGCAGAGCGGCCCGCAGCCGGCTTGCAACCTCGCGTTCGTGGACGGGGTCGGCATAGGCGTGAAGCAGGCACACGGCCACCGCCTCGACCCGTTCCCGGCGCAGCCGCCGTTCCGCCGCGGCCACCGACGCGGCGCGCAGCGGGCGCAGGACGCCGCCGGGCCCCATGCGCTCGTCGACCTCGGCCGCGATCTCGGCCAGCGGGGCAGGAGGCGCCACGTCGGGCCGGTACAGGTGCGGACGGGCCTGGCGGCCGAGCGCCGGGATGTCGCCGAATCCGCGGGTCGCGACGAAGGCGGTGCGCGCGCCGCGGCGCTCGAGCATCGCGTTGGTCGCCACCGTGGTGCCGTGGCCGAAGTGGGCGACATCCGCGGCGGCCAGCCCGGCCTCGACAAGCGCAAGGCGCACCCCTTCGATCACCCCCAGCGAGTGGTCGCTCGGGGTCGTCGGCACCTTGGCCGTGACCAGTCTCCCACCGGCGATCACGGCGACGTCGGTGAACGTGCCGCCCACGTCGACTCCCACGATCGCGCGCATGCGCGGGGGAGGATACGCCCTTGCCTTCAAAGTGGGGTCGAGCCCGATTATGCTGCGCCGATGGACGTGGCCCGCCACCATTCCGCCGAACGCACGCCGGGCGCCCGCGGTGCGACGTTCGGACGCACCCAGAAGGAGCGGATCGCGCTCGTCATGAACGTGTACAAGCGCCTGTTCGCCGTCGCAGCCGGGCTCACCGGCGACGACCTGCGCAGGCTTGGTGGGCAGGCACTCGACCGCATCGCCGCATGGTCGCCCGCCCTCCTCGAAGAGATCGACGGGATCGCCCACGGGAGCGGCAATCAGGTCGAGTTGATCGGCGCGCTGAACGCCCGCACCGAGCTCCTGGCCGCGTCGGCCGGTGAGTGCTCGACCATCGCCTGCCTGGGCACGGCCACCGCATCGGGCAGCCCGTTTGGCGTCCAGACCTGGGACTGGCACGAGGACCTGCGCGAGGGCTGGCTCGTGTGGACGATCGAGCACGCCGACGGCCGCCGGGTCGAGACCCTGACCGAGGCGGGGATCGTCGGCAAGATCGGGGTCAACGCCTCCGGCGTCGGGGTGCTCCTGAACATCCTCGGCCACCGCAACGACCGGACGCCGGTCGGCGTCCCGGTGCACGCGCTGTGCCGGCGGCTGCTGGACGAGTCGGACGGCGCCGTCGCCGCGCTGACGCTCGCGGGCACGGCGACGATGTCGGCCTCATCGGCCGTGACCATCGTCGCCGACGACGCCGACGGCGGCGTGGCCTGCACCGTCGAGCTGTCCCCGGCGGGGCCCGGCTACTGCATGCCCGACCAGCGCGGCGTCCTGCTGCACACCAACCACTTCCTGGCCGACCCCGGCCGCGAGGGCGACACGATGGTGCGCGAGTCGCCCGACACGATGCTGCGGCTCGACCAGGCCCGCCGCCGCATCGACGGGATCGAGACGCCGATCGAGATCGAGGACGTCCTGACGGCGATGGACACCCACCGTGGCGGCTCCGGTGCGATCTGCTGCCACCCCGCGGCCGGCGCCGTCTTCGGCGACCGCTGGACGACGCTGGCCACCATCGTCATCGAGCCGGCTCGGGCCGAGATGCGGGTCACGGCCGGCGGGCCGTGTCAGAGAGCGGCGGCCTCGACGGCCAAAGCCGCCGCCAAGCAGTGATCCTCGCGCCACGGTAGCGCGGCCAGCTGGATGCCCACCGGCATCCCCAGCGAGTCGCTGCCGCACGGCACGCTCACGGCCGGCCAGCCGAGCAGGTTGAAGATCACGGTGAGACCGCACATCGCATAGGTGACGTCCATCTCCGGATCCCCGGCGAACGGGACCGTCTGCACCCCGATCGGTGGCGGCGGCTGGGCCTGCGTCGGCGTTGCCACGAGGTCGATCCCGGCGGCGGCGAGCTTCGCCAGCATGTCCTCGCGGTACTCGAGCCGGTACTCGCTGGCGACGGCGAAGCCGACCGCTCCCATCTTCTCGGCCAGCGCGAGGTCGCGAGCGACCTCGGGGCCGAAGTCGGCGCGGCGGGCCGGCCAGTATTCGGCCAGGGTGGCCGCCTCCTCGGGGATGAACGGGTCGCCCTCACCGAGCGGCGTCGGCCATTCCAGGTCGACCTCGACCAGCTCGGCGCCGGCATGTTCGAGCGCCGCGACCGCCAGCCGCACGCGGGCCACGATGTCGGGCGCCGAGTGCTCGAAGAAGTAGCGCTCGGCGACGCCCACCCGCAGGCCGGAAAGGTCGCCGCTCACCTGCTCGCTCCAGCGCTGGGTTGGCACCGGCGCGACGCGCGGATCGCGGCTCGGCCAGCCCGTCATCGCCTCGAGCTGGAGCGCGCAATCGCGCACCGTGCGCCCCATCGGGCCGCAGTGGTCGAGGCTGATGCAGAGCGGATGGACGCCCACCAGGCTGACGCGGCCGAGCGTGGGCTTGAGGCCGACCACCCCGCAGCACGATGCGGGGCAGCGAATCGACCCGCCGGTGTCGGTGCCGGGCGCAGCGGCCACCAGCCTTGCCGCCAGCGCGGCACCCGACCCGCCGCTCGAGCCCCCGGGCACGCGGGTCGGGTCATACGGATTCCGGCACGAGCCGAAGTGCGGATTCTGGGTCGTCGTTCCCCAGGCCAGCTCATGCGTCGCGAGCTTTGCGACGGTCACCGACCCCGCCGCCGTGAACCGCTCGACCACCTCGGCGTCGCGCTCGGGCACGTGGTCGCGGAACACGGCGCTGCCATAGGTGGAGGTGATGCCGCCCGTGTCGATGAGGTCCTTCCACCCCACGGGGACGCCGAGCAGCACCCGATCGGACGGGATCCGGCCGGCCGCCACGGCGGCGTCGACCGCGGCCGCCTCGCGCAGCGCCCGTTCCTCGGTGACGGTCCAGACGGCCCCCAGAGTGTCTGCGCTCACCCGTTCGAGCGCAGCCCGGGCGACATCGGTGGCCGACACCTGGCGGGAGCGCACGGCCTCGGAGATCGCCCAGCCGGGGCCGTCGAGAAGTTCCTTCACGGGGTGGCGGTCTCGAGCCGCCCGGCGCGGAATCGGTCAGCCTCCGGCGGCAGCGCCCGGCCGCCGGCGAGGTCGGCAATCAACCTGCCGAGGAGAGGCCCGAACTTGAAGGCATGGCCGCTGTCGCCGCCGCAGACGATCACGCCGTCGATCTTCTCAAGAATGAAGTCGCCGTCGGGCGACATGGTGTAGAGGCAGGCCTCTGAGCACACCGGCCGCGGGTCGAGCCCCGGGAAGGCCCGGCGGACGTGCTCGACCAGGCGCTCCACGAGCGCGTCGTCGATCGGACGGTCGGTGCGGTCGGGATCCCACCGGTCGGGCCGGGCGGCATCCTCGCCCACCTTGTAGCCGACGCCGGGCGCGATCACGCCGTAGTGCAAGCGGCGGTCGGGAGCGCCGTGGTCGATGATCGACGGCCGCGTGGCGGGGGCGCCCCCGAAGTAGGTCACCTGCTCGATCCGCGGCGAGAGCGGCAGCCCGAACATCGGGCCGAGCCAGGAGCCGGGGCAGGCCACGACCACGTCGGCCCTGAGCTCGCGGGGGTCGTGGATCAGCTGGCCCTCGCGGACGTCGATCCCGCGCCGGAGCCGCTGCAGCGCCTCGTCGGCCATCACGGCGCCGCCGAGGTGGTCGTAGAGCACGGGCTCGGGGAAGTGCGCCTCGGGGAAGAGCGCGGCGGCCTCGGCGGGCTCGAGCCAACGGTATTCCTCGCCGCAGGCATCCATCGCGGCGGCGTGCAGCTCGACGCCGGCGCCGTACTCCAAAAGGCCCGTGTTGTGGAGCAGGCCCGCGTCGAGCCGCCGCCACTCCTCGATCGCCCTGCGCGCAAGCCGCACGTAGTCCGGCAGGCGGTAGCTGCGCCGGTAGATGCGCGAGCGGCCGGGCGACGAGGCGAGCCGGGAGCCGACCCGGTCGCGCTCGTACACGGTCACGGCGAAGCCGTCGTCCGCCAGGGCGTGCGCAGCCGAGAGGCCGATCACGCCGGCCCCGACGACAGCCGCGGTGTCAGGCAGCCGGCGCCACCATCTGCCGCAGCTCGCCGGACTCGTGCAGCTCCGACACGATGTCGCAGCCCCCCACGAGCTCGCCGTCGATGAAGAGCTGGGGGATCGTCGGCCAACCCGAGTGCGCCGACAGCTCCTGGCGGATGCGCGGGTCGGGCAGGATGTCCATCGCGGCGAACTCCGCGCCCGACTCGTTCAGACACTGCACCGTGCGGGCCGAGAACCCACAGCGCGGGAAGTCCGGCGTGCCCTTCATGAACAGCATGACCCGGTTGCCCCGGATCGTCTGCAGGATCTCTTCGCGAATCTGGTCATCGGTGACGATCATGTGGCCTCCGTCTTGATCTGCAATGCATGGATTGTGCCGTCCGAGATCAGGTGCTGCACCGGGGCGTACACCAGCCGGTGCTGCTCGATCAGCGACAGCCCGGCGAACCGGTCGGAGCGCACGCGCGCGGACAGGTGGTCGCTGCCGGAAAAGCTCGACACCTCCACCTCGCCGCTCGGGAACGCCCCCTGGAGCAGCTCGCGCACCTGGTCGGTCAGCTGCATATACGCAAGATTAGCGTTCTCATACCCCGCGCTCACCCAACTCTTAGCCGGGCTCCGTATCGTCCGGGCAGAACCGACCAACGCGCCTCGAGGAGGGCGCATCATGCTCTTCTATCTCTACTTCGCAATTCCGCCCCTGATCGCCGGGCTGCTCGCACAGGCCTGGGTCAGGCGCACCTTCGCCGACGCCTCGAAGGTGCCGGCCATGTCCGGCCTCACCGGCGCGCAGGTCAGCCGGCGCATGCTCGACTCCGGTGGGCTCTCCGACGTCGGCGTCGAGGGTATCCAGGGCAACCTCAGCGACCACTACGACCCGCGCACCCGCCTGATGCGGCTCTCCCCCGCGGTGGGCGGCTCGAGCTCGGTGGCCGCCGTCGCGGTCGCTGCGCACGAGACCGGCCACGCCTTCCAGGACGCTCGCCACGAGGCCGGGTTTCGCGCACGCGGCGCGCTCGTACCCGCGGCGGGGTTCGCCTCGCAGGCGTGGTTTCCGATCTTCCTGGTCGGGATCTTCGCGAACGCGAGCAACCTCGCCATGATCGGCGTGGCCCTGTTCGCGGCAATCGTGCTCTTCCAGGTCGCGACCCTGCCGGTCGAGTTCGGAGCCAGCCGCAAGGCCATGGCCCTCCTGACCGACCAGGGCGTGATCAGCCAGGCGCAGGCGCCGATCGCTCGCAAGGTGCTGACCGCGGCCGCCCTGACATACGTCGTCGCCACGCTGGCGGCGGTGTGGCAGCTGGCCTTCCTGTTCATGCAGACGCGCAGGTAGGCCCGGCTCGCAACGGCCGGCCGGGGCAGTCAGAACGCCCGGCCGGCCGCAAGGAGGCGCCGCCGTGTTCGAGCCGGGCCGCGGCCTCGAGGGTGCGGGTTCCCACCGTCGAACCGCGGCCACAACCTCAGGAGAGAGATGTGGGCGCCGGGTTCCCCGAAGGCCGGCTCACTTGAACGGCACGGTGACGGGGCCGGGCAGGCGTCGGTACACGGCGAAGAAGTCGCGGTCGTCCGGTACGAGGTATCGCGTCACCGGCTGTTGGTAGTTGGGCACGACCTTGACCGGGCCCAGGCCGCCGTGGTGGGTGTAGGTGATCAGGGTCGGCCACTCCGGATTGATGTCGAGTTGCATCGCGCGCACCGCCCCCGCCCGCTGCAGGATCTGCGCGAGCGTCGTCACCGTCTGATAGTCGGCCGCGGCATAGATCAGGTTGCCGTGCCGGTCGATCCCGGCGCCGGTTCGCCACACCCGGACCGAGTTGCCGAGCGTGTAGCCCCACTGCGAGCTGTCGTTCAGGGCAGGGTTGAGACGACCGTGATTGACGATCAACGGCAGGCTCTGACGCGCAAATGCGACCTGCGGTCCCGCAACGGGGCCGCCGGCCCACGACTTCACGTCGACGCGACCGTCGCGGTAGGCGATGAGCGTCGCGAGACCCGCCTTGAGCGGCTCGTACGACCTCCCGCCGATCGACGATCCGTTGTTGCCGTCGGCGTAGATGAAGCCTCCGTTGAACGTCGCGTACAGGCGCCAACGCTGGCCGAAGGGCACCGACATCGGCCCCCGCACCGGGGCGTTCGGCGGCTCGTACCGGCCTGGATACCACGCCACTGAGGTGCGGGTGTGATCGAACCACGCCACGTAGGCAACGATCCGCGGATAATCGCGCTCGGTCCGGAACGTCGTCACGAGCACCGGCGGCTGCCCCTGCACGACGGGCCCAGTCCCCCGCCACACTCCCTCGCCGGGCAGCGGGTTGGCGAAGACGGGCGTTATCGAGGGCGGGGCCGACACCGGGACCGCCACGGTGTGGTGGTGCCGCGCCCTCGGTTTCGTGGTCAGCGGAGCGCCGAGCCCGACCGTCGGCAGGCTCTTGAGCTGCGGGCCACCCGGATCCGGCGCCTTCCAGCTGTAGTAGTAGTGCTCGACCTCGTCGACGAGCCAGTTGCCGTGGTGTGCTCTCAGCCACTCGACGCTGCGCGGCCAGAGCGGCAGGCTCGACGGCTGCATCATCGTCGTCGCGTAGGAGTAGGCCGCCGGGGACAGCAGCATGAGGATCGTGAGCGTCACGACCAGACGAGCCCGGCGCGAACGCCGCCGCCGGCCGCGCCGTCGGCGCTGGCGGGTCCGTTCTTCACTGGGGCCGGTCGATCCCATCGCCCGCGCACCCTAGAGGCGGCTTGTGAGAGCAACGTGAGCCGCCCCGCCCCTGCCGTAGACTGCCCCGGTGACCCTTCCGCTCCAGCCGCCACTGCTTCCACAGCTCGCGCGCTCTGCAGCCGAGGTGCCGGAGGGCGAGGGCTGGCTGTACGAGCCCAAGCTCGACGGCTTCCGGGCCATCGTCTTCGTCGACGGCGACGATATCCACGTGCAGTCGCGAAATGGCAAGCCGCTCGGCCGGTACTTCCCCGAGCTGCGCTTCCCGGGCGGCCGGCTGGTGCTCGACGGTGAGATCATCATCCGCGCGCCGGGCGGCGGAGAGGACTTCGAGGGGCTGCAAGGCCGGATCCATCCCGCCGCCTCGAGGATCGAGCGGCTCGCCGCGGAGCAGCCGGCGACGTTCGTCGCCTTCGACCTGCTCGCACGGGACAACGCGTCGCTCCTCGAGGCGCCGCTGACCGAGCGGCGGGCGGCGCTGGAGACGGTCGTCTCGGCGCCCGTCGAGCTCATCCCCTCGACCGCGAAGATCGCCGAGGCGACGCCCTGGCTGCACAGCGCCGAGGGCGTGATCGCCAAGCGCGCGCGACGCCCCGTACCTGCCCGGCGAGCGCACGGGCATGGTCAAGATCAAGCGGGTGCGCACGATGGACTGCGCGGTCGTCGGCTGGCGGCCCGGCAAGGCCGAGGGCACGGTCGGCTCGCTGATCCTGGGCCTCTACGACCCCGCGGGCGAGCTGCACGTGGTCGGGCACACGTCGGGGTTCACGGCCGCCAGGGCCCGCGAGCTCGTCGGGGTGGTGCAGCCGCACGAGACCGGCGAGCACGGTGCCTCGGAGCCGAACCGGTGGAGCGCCGACCGCGACCGGGAATGGCGCGAGCTGCGGCCCGACCTCGTCGTCGAGGTCAGCTTCGACCACAAGAGCGGAAACCGGATCCGCCACGGCGCGCGGCTGTTGCGCTTTCGCGACGACAAGCGCGCGCAGGACTGCGCGGTGGAGCAGCTCGACAGCTGAGCTGCCCTCAGACGGCTCTCACGCGTCCGCCCTAGCCTGGCGTCATGGCGGCCAAGGCACAAATCCACCGCGTGCGACGGTTCACCCGCTCTGAGATCGCGGTGCACTGGGCGCTGGCGGCGACCGTGCTGGCGATGATCGCGACCGGGATCGCGCTCGGCATGAACATGTGGCACGGAGTGGCGTTTCCCGTGCATGTCGCCAGCGTGTTCGTGCTCGCCGCCGGCATCTTCGTGATCGCGATCGTGGGCGACCCGGCCGCCCTCTCGCGCGCCGGGGGTCAGCTCTCCCGGATCGAGCGGGACGACCGCCGCTGGCTCGGCTGGGCACCGCGACGCCTCCTCGGCCGTGACGGCGATCCGCCGCCGGTTGGCCGGTTCAACGCCGGCCAGAAGGTCAATGCCATCCTGATCGCGACGCTGCTCTGCGCCTCCACGGCGTCGGGCCTCTACTGGTGGGCGCGCCTCCATGGCCTCGTCTCGAACTCGAACATCGACGGCGCGATCCACAACGTGGCCGGAGTCGCGATCATCGTGCTCGTCTGCGGGCACCTGTACATGGCGGTGCTCAATCCCGGCACCCGCCACGCCCTGCGTGGAATCACCACGGGTCGCGTGGACGCCGAGTGGGCCGCGCACCACCACCCCGCCTGGCTGGCGGAGGCGCGGCCGGACGGCCTCACGCGAGCAGTTCGAGAACCGCCTCAGGCTCCTTGAACGGCGGCACCAGGTATGCCCCGGCGGCCAGCTCGCGGACGGCGTCGAGCAGGTCGCGGGCAACGGCGAGCCCCTCGCGGGGGGCGTTCGGCCCGGCCCGCTCGAGCCGGTCGAGGATCGCCGCCGGGACGCTGATGCCGGGCACCTCGTTGTGGAGCCGCAACGCGAGCGCGTGGCTCCGCACCGGCCACACGCCGACCAGCAGGGGCACGGGCGGTCGGCCGTCGAGTCGGTCGAGGAATTGCTCGAGCTGCCCGGTGTCGAAGAGCACCTGGGTCATCGCGAAGCGGGCGCCGGCCTCGATCTTCTGGTGGAACCGGTCGAGCTCCCAGCCGGGGTCGTCGGCCACCGGGTTGACGGCCACGCCGACGTGGAAGCTGGTGGCGTCGTCGATCGCCTTGCCCGCATAGTCGACGCCCGAGTTGAGGGCCGCGATGAGCCGGGTGAGGCCGATCGCGTCCACCTCGTAGACGGCCTGCGACCCGTGCGGGTCGCCCGAGGGGGGCGGATCGCCGGTGACCGCAAGGACGTTGCGGATCCCCACCGCGTGAGCCCCGAGCAGCATCGACTCGATGCCGCGCACGCTGGCATCGCGCGGAGTCACGTGCGGGATGGTCTCGACACCGACCTGCTGCTCGATCAGCGCGGATGCGATCAGCGCGTTCATCCGGGCCCGGGCGAGCGGGTTGTCGTTCACGTCGAAGAGGTGGACGCGGCCGGAGGCAGCCAGGCTGCGCGCCGAGGCGATCATGCGCTCGACGTTGCCTCCCTTGGGCGGGTCGAGCTCGACCGAGACGACGAACTCGCCCTTGCGGAGCTTGGCCTCGAGCAGCGTCTCGACGGTCTCCGCCGCGGCCCGGATCGGCAGCTCGCGCTCGACCAGCTGCAGCGCGACCGCGGGCGAGCGGCGCTCGCTGACCGCGCGCCTGATGGCCGCGACGTGCTCCGGCGTCGTGCCGCAGCAGCCGCCGATGAGCACCGCGCCGAGCGCGAGGGCATGGGCCGCGTACTCGCCGAAATACTCGGGACTCGCGTTCGGGTAGACGACCCGCCCGGTCGAGACGTTGGGCAGGCCCGCATTCGCCTTGGCCGCCAGCGGCAGGTCGGTGACGGCGCGCATCTGCTCGAGCCCCTGCAGCACGGTCTGGGGGCCGAGGCTGCAGTTGACGCCCACCGCGGTCGGCGCGAACTCCGTCACGGCTGCCGGGACAGCCCGGGCCGCGAGTCCGGCGACGGTCTCGGCGTCGTCGCCCACGGTCACCTGGACGATCAGCGGCAGGTCGGTGACCGAGCGCACCGCCCGCACCGCGGTCAGGAGCTCCTCGAGGGCCGTGAACGTCTCGAGCGCGAACAGGTCGACCCCGCGGCCCTCGAGCGCGGCCGCCTGGGCAGCGAACGCCTCGGCCATCGCCGCGGACGCAAGCTCGCCCGCCGCCACACCGAGCGGCCCGATCGATCCCGCCACGAGCACGTCTCGGCCCGCCACCTCACGCGCCTCCCGAGCCAGCTTCACCCCGGCCTGGTTGACCGCCTCGAACCGGTCGTCGAGCTTGTGTGCGCCCAGCTTGACCGGATTTGCGCCGTAGGTGTTGGTCTGGATCACGTCCGCCCCGGCGCGGATGAACGCCACGTGCAGGGCGACCACCTGCTCGGGCGCGATCAGGTTTGCCTCCTCCGCGCAGCGGGCGCGTAGAACCGCCGTCTGCAGGAGCGAGCCCATGCCGCCGTCGGAAACCAGCGGCTCGCGGCCCAGCCGTTGCAGCGTGCGCGCCATCGGCGGGAGTGTATGGACGTAGACTTCGGGACGGAACGTTTGCCGGGGAGTCCCGTCCGGGGCTGAGAGGGCGCAAGAGCCGCCGACCCGCGAACCTGATCTGGGTCATGCCAGCGAAGGGATGCAATGCCAATGGGTGATGGGGCCGCGATCAAGCTCTCCCAGGTGGAGATGCGGTTTGGAGAGCTCCTCGTGCTGCGGGAGATCTCGCTCACGGTCGAAGCGGGCGCGGTGGTGGGGCTGGTCGGGCCGAGCGGCTGCGGCAAGTCGACGCTCCTCGAGCTGATCGCGGGGCTCGGCGAGCCGACCGCCGGCACGGTGACGGTCGGCGGGGCGGCGAGCGTGGCCGGTCGACTCGAGCAGTGCGTCCTCATGCCCCAGAGCGACCTGCTGATGCCCTGGCGCGATGCGCTCGGAAACGCCGCCGTCGCGCTCGAGAACGCCGGTGCCGGGCGCGGCCGGGCGCGCGCCGAGGCCACGCCGCTCTTCGGGCGGCTCGGCCTCGACGGATTCGAGCGCAGCCGCACATGGGAGCTCTCGGGCGGCATGCGCCAGCGGGTTGCGTTCGCCCGCACCCTGCTGGCGGGCAAGCCGGTGCTCCTGCTCGACGAGCCGTTCGGTGCGCTGGATGCGATCACGCGAGCGGAGCTGCAGAACTGGCTGCGGGCCGCGCTCCGCGACGAGCCGCGGACGACGGTGCTCGTCACCCACGACGTCGAAGAGGCGCTGCTCGTGTGCGACCGGGTCGTCGTGATGTCGCCCCGCCCGGGCCGGATCGTGCTCGATCTCGGGGCAGGGTTCGGGGGCGGCGAACGGTCGCGGGCGATCGCGTCGCCGGACTTCCTGGCCGCGCAGGGCCGCGCGCTCGAGGCGCTGCGATGAGGCGGCTCTTCCGCAACGGCTCGTGGGTGCCGGTGCTCGTCGGGCTGATCGCCGCGTGGCAGGCGTACGTGCGCGTGCGCGGGGTGCCGCAGTACGTGCTGCCGGCGCCCACCGACGTTGCCCGGGCGCTCTGGGACGAGCGCAGCGCGCTGGCCTCGGCTGCCGGCGTCACGGCCCGCGAGATGCTGGCGGGGTTCGCGATGGCGCTCGCGGTCGGATTCGTTGCGGCGGTCGCACTGCACGCGTCGGCCACCCTGCGACGGGCCGTCTATCCGCTCCTGGTGGCGTCCCAGAGCGTTCCGGTCGTCGCGATCGCGCCGCTGCTCGTGATCTACCTCGGCTTCGGCCTGGCGCCGAAGCTCGTGATCGTCGCGCTGGTCTGCTTCTTCCCCATCACCGTGTCGGCCCTCGACGGGTTCCGGTCGGTCGATCCCGACCACGTCCGCGTGATGCGGACGTTGCGAGCGAGCCGGTTTGCCATCTTCCGCCGGGTGGAGCTGCCCTGGGCGCTGCCCTCGATGTTCACCGGCATGCGCGTGGCCGCGTCCTACGCCGCCGTCGCGGCGCTCTTCGCCGAGTACGCGGCCGCCGACACGGGCCTCGGCAACGCCATGCGCGAGGGCACGGCCCAGTACGACGCGCCGCTTGTCGGCGCCGCCGTCGTGGTGCTGGCCGGCCTCGCGCTCGTGCTGTTCGGCCTCGTTACCCTGGTCGAGCGCCTGACCATTCCATGGGCCCGCCACCGCGGTCGGTGACCGAAGGGATGCACTTCATGCGAAACCGCCTCACCCTCCTTGCAGTTCTGGCGGCGACCGCCTGCGGCGGCGGCTCGCACACCGCCTCGCAGGGCGGCTCGCAGCGCGTGCCGGTCAGCCTCATGCTCGATTGGTATCCGAACGCCGACCATGTGGGCGTCTACGTCGGCATCGACAAGGGCTTCTTCGCCCGCGCCGGCCTGGCGGTGGACGCGCGGGCGCCGTCGGATCCGTCCGACCCGATCAGGCTCGTGGCCGCCGGGGCGACCGACCTCGGCATCGACTACGAGCCCGAGGTGTTCCTGGCTCAGCAGCAGCGGGTCCCCGTCGTCGCGGTGGCATCGGTCGCCCCCGAGGCGCTCGCCTCGATCATTGCGCCGGCGTCGAGCGGCATCCACACGCCGGCCGACCTGGCCGGCAAGACGATCGGGGTGGACGGCACGGGCAGCACGACGGCCTTTGTCGAGACCGTGCTGCGCAGCGCCGGCGTGAGTCCGGCCCAGGTCACGCTGCGCAACATCGGCTTCAACCAGGTGCCCGACCTGCTCCAGCACCACGTGGACGCGGTCGCCGGCGTCTTCCGGAACATCGAGGGGATCCAGTTTGCCCAGCGCGGCCTGCACCCGGTGGTGTTCCCCTACGACCGCTACGGGGTGCCCGCCTACGACGAGCTCGTGCTGGTGGCAAACGCGAACCGGCTCCATACCGACTCGGCCTACCGGCGGCGGGTGGCACGCTTCGTCGCGGCACTTCGAGCGGCGACGCGCTGGGCGCAGGCCCACCCGGCCGCCGCAACGGCGGTCATGGAGCACCACGCCTATCGCGACTACATGGGCACGATCAAGGCCAGCGTTCCGGCCACGCTCAGACTGCTCGGCGTCGGCCCGCTGAGCGCGACCGCCTGGGCCCGCTTCGGCGGCTGGATGTATCACTCGGGCCTCCTCAAATCGCCGCCCGACGCCGCGGCCCTGATCGCCCAGCCCTGAATAATCGGGGCCTGGCCCCATGTATTCATGCGTACACTGCTCGCATGGCCGAATCGCTCAAGGGCCAGCTCCTGATCGCCGCGCCCGTGCTGCTCGACCCCAACTTCCGCCGCAGCGTCGTTCTGGTCATCGAGCACTCCGACGCGGGCGCGTTGGGGGTCGTGCTGAACCGGCCCACCGAGCTCGCGGTCGCCGACGCGGTGCCCGAGCTGGCCGAGCTCGACGACGGCTGTATCTTCGCCGGAGGTCCGGTGCAGCCGCAGGCCGTGATCGCACTTGCGGAGTATGCGGGCGGACCTCCGGAGGGCGCGGTGTGCGGCCCGATCGCCCCAGTGGGGATCGAGGCGGACATGGACTCGCTGGCCGAACGGGTCACGCGGATACGCGTGTACGCGGGGTACTCCGGCTGGGGTGAGGGCCAACTCGACGGCGAGCTCCGAGAGGAGGCGTGGTTCGTCGAGCCGGCGCTGCCCGAAGACGTATTCTGCGCCGACGCCGACCGGCTCTGGAACCACGTGCTCGAGCGCAAGGGCGGCCCCTACCGGCTGCTTTCGCGTATGCCCGAAGATCCGGGCATGAACTAATATACGCCGCCGATGGCAACAATCACCGCAGTGCCGCTCCATCTCAGCTCGCCTCCCATGGAGGGCGGCGACGTTGCCCAGGCGCAGCGGCTGCTGCTGCACAACGCCTTCGGCACGTTCGATCCGGGCCAGGTCGACGGCGTCTATGGCGAGCGCACGGCCGCCGCGGTGCGGCGGGCGAAGTACTGGCTCGGCTACCCCGAACGCCAGATCGACGAGATCGCCTCGCCAGATCTGATCGGCATGCTCGCCGCCGGTGTGCCGCAGCCGCCCTCGTACAAGGCCGCGCACACGCGCCGGCTGCGCCGGGCCCAGAACGCCGGACTCTGGAACTCGGCCTACGACGTCGCGATCTCGAACGTCGGCGAGCGCGAGACCCCGGCCGGATCGCACCGCATCGAGTGCACCGACTGGTACGGAGTCCCCGCTCCGTGGGCGGCGATCTTCGTCTCGTGGTGCTTCGCCCGCGCCGGGTCGACCGCGTTTCGGGCAGGAGCCCGCTATGCCTACGTGCCTCACCTGCTGTGGGACGCGCAACGCAGCGACAACCAGCTCTCGATCACCCGCCGCCCGCTGCCGGGCGACCTGCCGGTGTTCGACCTGGACGGCGACGGCATCGCCGACCACGTGGCGATGTTCGACGACTGGACCGGCGACCCGGGCACCACGTTCTGCACGATCGAGGGCAACATCACCACCGCAGGCGAGCCGAACGGCGGCAGGATCGCACAGCTCGAGCGGCGCGCCGATCAGCGCGTGATGGCGTTCGTGCACGTCCGCGGCTGAGCGGTCGCCGTGGGCAGGCTGATCTATTCGGCCATCGCGTCGCTTGACGGCTACGTCGCGGACGACGACGGAAACTTCCAGTGGGCCGCTCCCGGCGAGGAGGTGCACGCGTTCGTGAACGACCTCGAGCGGCCGGTCGGCACCCACCTCTATGGGCGGCGGATGTACGAAGTCATGGCGTGGTGGGAGACGAACGACGACGCCGAGCCGGTCATGCGGGACTTCGCGGCGATCTGGCGGGCGGCCGCCAAGATCGTCTATTCGACGACGCTCCAGACCGTGTCCAGCGCCAGGACGCGGATCGAGCGCGACTTCGATCCCGAGGCCGTCCGGCGGCTGAAGGCCTCGGCGGAGCGCGACCTCACGGTCGGCGGCCCCCACCTCGCCGCCGCGGCGTTCGCGGCCGGACTGGTTGACGAGTGCCACCTGTTCCTGGTGCCCGTCGTGGTCGGCGGCGGCATCCGGGCGCTCCCCGACGGAGTCCGCGTCGAGCTCGAACTGCTCGCCGAGCGCCGATTCGACAGCGGCGTCGTGCACCTCCACCACCGCATCAAGAGCTAGGCGATGTGGCGGAAGAACCGCACGGCCGTGTCCCCCAGGTGGCGGGTCGAGCGCAGGTTGTAGCCGGCGGCCAGGCCGATCCCCAGCAGCGGGATCTCACGGCCGAGCACGACGTGCGCGCGCCGCCGGGCCAGCCGGCCGGTCACCTGGATCGCAAGCCGGCTCGAGATCCTGGCCGCGAGGCCGCCGGCCGCCGCACCGCGGAGCTGCTCGGGCCGGTACGAGACGCCCAGTGCCTCCACCGCGCCGCCGCGGCGCAGCTTGACCGCCCCAACGTCGATCCCGAGCACCATCAGCACGTCCAGCCGGCGGGCGTCGTGGTCGGTCAGCGAGCGACCGAAGAGATGAGCGGCCAGCAGGATCAGCTCGACCTGCGCTGCCGTCAGGAGCGAGACGTCGCCCAGCGCGGCGCCGATCTCGGCCACGGTGCCCGGGCCGGCCATCACCGCGGGCAGGGCGCTCACCGCGCCGGTACCGGCCAGCTGCCACGACCGGTGGTTGACCGCCGTGTGCACGAGCTGCGCGGGATCGGCGCCCGGGTGGGCGGCGGCGATGCGATCTCCGGTCGCCGCGATCGCCGGCCCCCGGCGCTCCACGACCGTGCGGATTGCGCGGTCGGTGCCCGCCGCGACACGGTCGGTCAGCTGCGGGAGCCCGAGCTTGGACGAGAGACCCATCCCGCAAGTGTATGGACCAGGCGAAACCGGGAGCCCGTCGAGCTCAGCGAGCGCCGAGAACCGCCCGGGCCGCGCGTGCGGCCACGAGCTCCTCGCGGGCGCGAATGACGGCAACGCGAACGGCCGAGTCTGCCGCGGCGACGTCGCAGTCGGGCTCGGCGGCGGTATTGCGCGGCGCGTCGATCGTGATTCCGAGGAAGGCAAGGCGCCCGCAGACGCGCTCGCGCACGCGCTCCGAGCGCTCGCCGATGCCGGCCGTGAACACGAGCAGGTCGATGCCGCCCGCGGCGGCGGCCATGGCAGCGACGGCGCCTGCGAGCCGGTGGACGAACACGTCCACGGCGAGCCCCGCGGCGGCGTCGCCGGCGGCGGCCCGCCGCTCGAGCTCGAGCATGAGCCCCTCTCCGCCCGCCAGGCCGCGCATGCCCGATTCCTCGTTCAGCACACGGTCGAGGGTGTCAGCGTCCATGCCGGAACGGCGCAGCACGGAGACCAGCGCGCCGGGATCGACCGACCCCGAGCGGGTCGCCATCGGAACGCCCTCGAGCGGCGTGAACCCCATCGTGGTGTCGACCGAGCTCCCGTCGACGACGGCGGTCACGGAGCTCCCGCCGCCCAGGTGGCACACCACCTGGCGCAGAGGCGCGCCGGCACAACCGACCACCTCGGGCGCGCGCTGTGCCGACCACGCGACCGAGAGACCGTGGAACCCGTACCTCCGCACCCCCCACTCCTCACGCCAGCGGCGCGGCACCGCGTAGGTCGCGGCCGCGGCCGGGATGGTGGCGTGAAACGCGGTGTCGAAGACGGCCACGTGGGGGAGCGTGGGGAACCGCCGCCGGGCCTCGTCGAGGTCGCGCAGCGCAGGGGTGTTGTGCAGCGGGGCGAGCGACCGCAGGCCGTCGAGCTCAGCCCGCACGGCGTCGTCCACGACCACCGGGTCGCAGAACCGCTCGCCGCCGTGGACGATGCGGTGGGCGACCGCATCGACGGCGGCCGGGTCGACCTGGTCCAGCGAGCGGAGCCGCTCCGATGTGGTCTCCGCGGAGACCAGGTGCAGTTTCAGGCTGGTCGAGCCGGCGTTGAGGACGAGGATCGCGCCCACGCCGTCAGTACGGCCACTTCCAGTCGCTGATCTCGGCCGGATCGTCGCCGTGCTCCCGCGTCCACGCCCGGCAGCGGATGCGCGTGTCGACCATCTCCTGGCGCAGATCCGCGGCCCTCGTGCCGAGACCCGGGACACGGTCGATCACGTCCATGACCAGGTGGAATCGGTCGAGGTCGTTCAGCATCACCATGTCGAAGGGCGTGGTGGTGGTGCCCTCCTCCTTGTAGCCGCGCACGTGCAGGTTGCGGTGGTTCGTGCGCCGGTACGTCAGGCGGTGGATGAGAAGCGGATAGCCGTGGTAGGCGAACACCACCGGCCGGTCGGTGGTGAAGAGGGTGTCGAACTCCCTGTCGGAGAGCCCATGCGGATGCTCCGACTCGGGCTCGAGGCGCATGAGGTCGACCACGTTCACGACCCGCACGCGCAGATCGGGCAGGCGCTCGCGCAGCACCGCCACAGCGGCCAGCGTCTCGAGTGTGGGGACATCGCCGCAGCAGGCGAGCACCACGTCGGGCTCGTTGTCGGCGTCGTTCGACGCCCACCGCCAGATGCCGACCCCGCGAGTGCAGTGGACGATCGCCTCGTCCATCGACAGGTAGTTCAGCTCGGGCTGCTTGCCGGCGACGATCACGTTCACGTAGTTGCGGCTGCGCAGGCAGTGGTCGGCCACCGACAGCAGCGTGTTGGCGTCGGGCGGCAGGTAGACGCGGATGATCTCGGCCTTCTTGTTGACCACATGGTCGATGAAGCCGGGATCCTGGTGGGAGAACCCGTTGTGGTCCTGGCGCCAGACGTGGGAGCTGAGCAGGTAGTTGAGCGAGGCGATGGGCCGCCGCCACGGGATCTCGCGGCTCACCTTGAGCCACTTCGCATGCTGGTTGAACATCGAGTCGACGATGTGGATGAAGGCCTCGTAGCAGTTGAAGAGGCCGTGCCGGCCGGTCAGCAGGTAGCCCTCGAGCCAGCCCTGGCACTGGTGCTCCGACAGCACCTCCATCACCCGGCCGGCGGGGCTGAGATGGTCGTCGCCATCGCGCACCTCGGCATCCCAGGCCCGGGTGGTGACGTCGAAGACGTCCGCGAGCCGGTTGGACGCCGTCTCGTCGGGCCCGAACAGGCGAAACGTCTCGGGGTTGCGCTCGATCACATCGCGCAGGAAGCCGCCCAGCACGCGGGTGGCCTCGCCCGTGGTCACTCCGGGCGCGGGAACGTCGACGGCGTAGCTGCGGAAGTCGGGCAGGTCGAGGTCGCGCAGGAGAAGACCGCCGTTGGTGTGCGGGCTCGCGCTCATCCGGCGATCCCCACGCGGTGCCAAGCCGTCGAGGTCGGCGGCGAGGGCGCCGTTCTCGTCGAACAACTCCTCGGGCCGGTAGCCCCGCATCCACTGCTCGAGCGCGCGCAGATGCTCGGGGTTCTCGCGCACACCGGCGAGCGGCACCTGGTGCGCGCGCCACGTCCCCTCGACCGGCAGGCCGTCCACCCGGGCGGGACCGGTCCAGCCCTTGGGGCTGCGGAGCACGATCATCGGCCAGGCCGGCCGGCCCTCGGCGCCGCCGCCGCGCGCGGCCTGCTGGTAGCCGGCGATGCCGTCGAGCGCCCGGTCGAGCACGGCGGCGAAGCGGCGGTGGGCCGCCTCGTGATCGTCTCCGATCTCGATCTCGACCCACAGCGGATCCCAGCCGCTGCCGCGCAGAAGCGCGCTCACCTCGTCGGGCGGGATGCGCGCGAGCACCGTCGGATTGGCGATCTTGTAGCCGTTCAGGTGCAGGATCGGCAGCACGGCGCCGTCGGTGCGCGCGTTCAGGAACTTGTTGCCGTGCCAGCCGGTCGCCAGCGGCCCGGTCTCGGCCTCGCCGTCGCCAACGACGCACGCGACCAGCAGGTCGGGGTTGTCGAACGCGGCGCCGAAGGCGTGTGAGAGGGCGTATCCGAGCTCGCCGCCCTCGTGGATCGACCCCGGCGTCTCGGGGGCGGCATGGCTCGGGATCCCGCCGGGAAACGAGAACTGCCGGAACAGGGCGTTCACGCCCGCCGCGTCGCGCGAGACGTGCGGATAGACCTCGCTGTAGGTGCCTTCGAGGTAGGCGTTTGCGACCAGCGCCGGCCCACCGTGGCCCGGCCCGGTGACGTAGATGACGTTCAGGTCGCGCTGGATGATCGCCCGGTTCAGGTGGGCATAGATCAGATTGAGCCCGGGCGCGGTGCCGAAGTGCCCGAGCAGGCGGGGCTTCACGTGCTCGCGCAGGAGCGGCTCGCGCAGGAGCGCGTTTTCGAGCAGATAGATCTGCCCGACCGACAGGTAGTTCGCGGCCCGCCAGTAGGCGTCCAGCAACCGCACGTCCTGCGCTGACAGCTCTCGCTCCAACGGCCCGACTCTAACCAGATTCACAGCCAACGGCCAATCCACGTTAAGCCTCCTCGTCTACGGTGGCTCGATGCGGCGCTACGAGTCCCAGCGCATCACCCCTGGGCTGGCGCTCCTGCCGGTGCGTCTGTTCCTGGGCGTGACGTTCGTCTACGCCGGGTATCAGAAGCTGTCCGATCCCGGGTTCCTCCACCCGGGTTCGGCGACCTACATCGGCACGCAGCTGCACGCGTTTGCCAACGGAACGCCGGGTGGGTTCCTGCTGCGCTGGTTCGCGATTCCGGAGCCGCGGGTCGCGGGTGTCGGCGTCGCTCTCGCCGAGATCGTCATCGGTCTGCTGACCCTGGCGGGCGTGCTCACGCGGGCGGCGGCCGCGGCCGGCCTGGCCCTGAACCTGGTGCTGTTTCTGACCGCGAGCTGGACCACGACCCCCTACTTCCTGGGCCCCGACATCGTCTACTGCTTCGCCTGGCTGCCGCTTGTGCTCGTCGGATCCGCCGACCAGCCGGCGGTCGTCGCAGCCGACCTGGATCCCCAGACCCGGCGGGAGATCCTCTCGCGTGCGCTCGCCGTCACCGGCGTGGCCACGGTCGCGATCGCCGCGGTCGCCACGCTGCGAAAGGGGCCGGTCGGTGCCAACCGGACGGCGGCCTCACTGGGAAGCTCGGGACCGCACCACACCTCGGCCACCACGACCACGCCCAAATCGACGCCGACGACCGGTCCGCGGTTGCCGGCCGGTGCCGTCAGGCTGGGATCGTCCTCGCAGCTTCCGGCCGACTCGGCGGCGATCTACAAGGACCCGTCCGACGGCAATCCCGACATCGTCATCCGCCACCAGAGCGGCTCGCTGTCGGCGTTCAGCGCGATCTGCACGCATACCGGCTGCACGGTCGGGTTCCAGTCGGGAGTCATCGCCTGCCCCTGCCACGGGTCCGAGTTCGATCCCAACACCGGGGCCGTGCTGCGCGGGCCGGCCGCAACGCCGCTCCCCGCCAAGCACGTGCTCGAGAAGCGCGGGTCGATCTACGCGGTCTGAACCGGGGACAGTCCCCGGTCCAATTGCGTCACGAATATGTCACGGCGAATGGTGGGGGACTGTCCCCGGTTTATCAGGGTGGATCTTCTCGCCCGCGCTCAGCATGGCGACGTACTTCGCGATCCGGCGGGCGCGCGTCTCGGGGCGGCGGGCCTCCTGGATCCGGTACAGGATCGCGTAGCGGTTGTTGCTGTCGAGCGTCGCGAAGAACTCCCGCGCGGCGTCGTTGCGCTCGAGCTCGGCCAGGAGATCGGGCGGCACGGCCGCCGTCGCGTGGGAGTCATACGCCGCGTCCCAGCGGCCGTCGGCGCGGGCACGCTCGATCTCGCGCATGCCCGCCGGCGTCATCTCGCCGCGCTTGATCAGCTCCTCGGCAAGGCCGCGGTTTCGCTTCGACCAGCGGCTGCGCGACCGCCGCGGGGTGAACCGCTGCAGCCAGGTGCGCTCGTCGAGCCTGTCCTTGCGCCCGTCGATCCAGCCGTAACAGAGGGCGATGTCGAGCGCGTCCGCGTAGGAGACCGACTCGGCTCCCGAGTCCTTCCGGGCGATGGCAAGCCACACCCCTGAGGACGAGCCGTGCTCCCGCTCGAGCCACTCGGCCCACTCAGCGCGCGATGCGAACGAGTGCACCGGCAGGTCGCGACCCTCGCTCTGGGTCACGCCCCGTCCTCGGCCGCCGCCCGGCCGGCGTCCGTTGCCAGCAGGTCGCGCAGCTGTCCCGGGCCGATGTTGCCGCCGCTGCAGACGAGCGCGACCCGCTTACCCGCCAGCTTGTCGCGCAGGGCCAGTGCGCCGGCGAGCGCCGCAGCTCCCGCGGGCTCGACCAGGTTGCTGGTGGCGGCGATCATCCGCACCGTCGCCGCCCGCAGGTCGTCCTCGCCGACGAGGACGAACTCGTCGAGGTGCCGCCACAGGATGCGCTGCGGCAGCTCGAATGCGACCCGGGTCGCGAGCCCCTCGGCGAACGTCTGCATCCGATCCTCGACCAGCTCCCGCCCGCTCCACGAGCGCTGGGCGGCCGGCGCGGCGCTCGACTGGACGCCGATGACAGTGATCTCGGGCCGGATCGCCTTGGCGACGATGCACGCGCCGGCGGCGCCGCTGCCGCCTCCGATCGGGACGACGATCACGTCGAGCTCGGGCTCGTCCTCGAGCATCTCGAGGGTCGCCGTGCCGACACCGGCGATCAGGTGCGGCTCGTTGCCGGAGTGGATGTAGCGCAGGCCGTCGCGGTTTGCGAGCCGCTCGCACTCCTCGCGGGCGACGTCGAAGTCACGCCCGTGGACGACGATGGTTGCGCCGTGCGCCCGGATCGCGGCCAGCTTGAGCGGGTTTGCGCCCTCGGGGACGCAGACGGTGGCCGGGACGCCGAAGAGGCGGGCGGCGTAGGCGATCGACTGGCCGTGGTTGCCGGTCGACGCCGTGATCAGGCCACGCTCGCGCTCGGCCGCGTCGAGCTGCGAGACGAGGTTGATCCCGCCGCGCACCTTGAAGGCGGCGGTCGGGTGGTGGTTCTCGTGCTTGACCCAGACGTCGGCGCCGACGAGATCGGCCAGCCGCGGATAGCGGCGGAAGGCCGTGCGCGGCAGGTGCGGCCCGATCCGGCGCCGCGCGGCGAGCACGTCGGCCAGGCCGGGCGCGGATTCGGGATAGTCGTCCACGCCGGGATTATGGCCGCGCCGGGAGTAGGCTGGGCGAATGGGGGAAGCGCCGACCGTCGCCGACGTGGTGGCCGCATGGAACAGCCCGGGTAATCGGGCCACCAGAGAGGCGACCGCCCCGCCCAATGGCCCGGTCGGGCCGTTCCGGGTGATCGGAGCCGGACGCGACGTCGTCGCGAGCCCCGAGGGACCGTACGAAGTCCGCGTGGCGGTGACCCAGCCCCGGGGATCCATCTTGAGGACAGCCACGCCAGTACATGGGTGGGTCGTGTACTTCTGGTACGCGACGGGGTACCGCGGCGGCCCCGCGATGGTGACATTCGACGCCAGGCGCGACCGGAGCGGTTTCGACCTCGACCCCGCGGTGCTCTACTTCGGTGTGAACACCAAGGTGCGCGGCAACCCGCGTGCCACCCATCGGCCGGACGGGAGTCTCGAGCTCGTTCGCTCGCTGGTTGGTTGAACTTCCCAGCGACCGGATAGCATCGCCGGGTGCGCTGGCTGGCGAAGTCCGCCCTGCAGAATGCGATCTCGGTGCTTCCCGGAAGCGTTGCGGTGAACGGCCTGCTGCAGCGCTACGGCACCGGCTCGGTGGTGATGACGCCCGAGCGGGTGGTCGCACGGCTCGTGCGGGTGGGCGGGCGGCACGTCGAGCACCAGCGCCGGTTCGGAGAGCAGCCGCTCGAGCAGACCACCGTCGTCGAGGTCGGCACCGGCTTCGCGCCGCTCCTGCCTGTCGGCCTCTACCTGGCCGGCGCCGCGGCGGTGCACACCTACGACATCGCCCAGCTCGCGAACGCCGCCCGCACGGTCGACCTGCTGCACCAGATCGTCGCCGCCGCCGACTCAGGGGCGCTCGAGCGCGAGTGCCCGTGGACGCTGCCCGACCGGCTCGAGCGCCTGCGCGAGATCGCGGCCGGCCCGGCGGTCGGCCTGCATCCGCTGCTCGCCGAGATGGGCATCACCTATCACGTCGGCGACGCGACCCGGTCGGGCCTCGCGGCCAGATCCGCCCAGCTCTTCGTGACCAACAACGTGTTCGAGCACGTTCCCGCCGGGGTGATCAGCGCCCTGCTGGCCGAGGCGCACCGCACCGGGGTTCCCGGCGCGCTCGTGAGCCACCACATCGACCTGCGCGACCACTACGCCAAGTTCGACCGCAGCGTGAGCGTCTACAACTCGCTGCGCTTCTCATCGCGCCAATGGCGCCTGCTCAACAGCCGGATGGAGCCGCAGAACCGCCTGCGCCATTCCGACTACCTGCGGCTGGTGGACGAGGCGGGGTTCGATCTGCTCCTGGACGACTCACGCACGGGGCCCGACGCGGCCTTCGCCGCCGTCGCGCTCGCGCCGGAGTTTCGCCGCTATGCCGAGGACGACCTGCGCGTGATCGACATGTGGGTCGCCGCCCGCCGCCGCGACTGACGTCAGCCCGGCTCGCTCGAGAGCGGCGTGCCCAGCATCTCGAGGCTCTCGCGCTCGGACTCGATCGCGGCCGGGTCGAAGCGGAAGTACGACCGCGGCGGCAGCGGCCCCCACGTGTTCGACGAGAAGCGGTCGTCGGGGAAGGTGCGCGGTTCATGGTCGGGCTCCAGGAGCTCCATGTCGCAATAGCACTCGACGTGCAGCGGCTCCTCGGTGATGCGGACGTAGCCGCACATGTTCTGCGCGATCCCGTGGCGGACCGGCCCCCACGACAGCCACCGGCCGTGCTGGCCCAGGTTGTCGAAGAGCGCCCGCAGCGCGCCGAAGTCGACGTAGTCGAGCGCGAAGTGGTGAAAGTGGGGCCGGCCGGCCTTGACGAGCGCGACCTGGTGGTGCTCGGCGCTCACGTGGAGCCACGTGCCGGCGTCGCCCAGGTAGTCGGAGACCTCCATCCCGAGCACGTCGGTGTGGAAGCGCGTGACCGTTTCCATGTCACCGGTCAGGCGGTTGACGTGCCCCAGCTTGCGCGGCCGCAGCGCCGGCAGGCCGGTGGCCGGGCGGGCCACCGCCGGGCGCCGGTCGTCCTCGTCGAGGAATGCCACGAGGTGGTTCTCGAACCCCTCGGGGTCGGTCACCGACAGGTGGTCGCCACGGTCATCCCAGGCCTCCCATGTGGAACCGAGAAACGTCGCGGGCGGCGTCCAGCGAGACGCTTCGGCGCAACTGCCACGCGCAGTGGGCAAAACCGACCGCCTCATCCGGGCCCGCCCGCACCAACTCGAGCGAGTACGGCTCGAAGTCGCACGCGAGCGTGGCCCGGTCATGCGAGACCTCGCGCACCGTGAGCCCGAACTGGATCGCGTAGCGACGCGCGGCCTCGGCGACGTCGCCGACCCGCAAGCAGACGTGATCGATCTTTCGAAGCCGAATCATCCGCGTGTCCCGGCGCCCATGATAGATCGGCGATGATGCAGGACGTGAACGACACGCCGCTCGCCCTCGGCGATGCCCGCCTCGAGACGCTCGAGCACGGACTCGCCCTGATCCTCGAGTCGTGGCGCGGGTTCGACCACGCCCGGCCCTACCAGCCGCCGATCACCGAGCGCACCCACGCCCTGCTGTCCGAGGACCTGCCCGAGATGGGCGTCGGCCCGCACGCGGCGCTGGACGAGGTCAGCGAGCTGCTCGACGAGAGCCTCGCCCAGGTGCGGCCGCGATTCTTCGGCTACGTCGGCTCATCGGGGCTCGAGCTGGGCGTGCTGGCCGATGCGCTGGCCGCATCCCACGACATCAACCTGGCCGCGAGCGCGGCGGCGGCTGACCTGGTCGAGAAGCAGACGCTGCGCTGGGTCGGCGACTTCGTGGGGTTCCCGGCGGCGTCGGGTGCGTTTACGAGCGGCGGGATGCTCTCCAATCTCACAGCGCTGGCGGCCGCGCGCGAGCGCGCCCAGCCCGGGAGCCGTATCGACGGCTGCGACGGCCGGGGCGTCGTCTACACGAGCGTCGAGGCGCACTCGAGCGTCGAACGCGCGGTCGAGGTGCTGGGCTTCGGGCGGCGTTCCCTGCGGGCGATCGAGATCGACTCGAAGCGGGGCATGCGCACCGAGATGCTCGCGGCCGCGCTCGAGCACGACATCGGCGAGGGGCGGGTGCCGGTGGCGGTAGTCGCAAGTGCCGGGACGACGCTCACCGGCGCCGTCGACCCCATACGGGCGATCGCCGAGGTATGCGCCCGCCACCGCGTCTGGCTGCATGTGGACGGCGCGTACGGGCTGCCCGCGGCCGGGACTCCGTCGGCGCGCGCGCTCTTCGACGGCCTCGAGCTGGCGGACTCCGCGGCGCTCGACGGGCACAAGTGGCTGTTCGTCCCGAAGGCCTGCGGTGTCCTCCTGGTGCGCAACCGGTCCGATCTCGAGGCCGCCTTCTCACACGACGCGCCCTACATCCCCGACATCGACCTGGTCGAGCATCCGGTCGACTGGACACTCGAGTACTCGCGGCCGTTCAGGGCGCTCAAGCTCTGGCTCGCCCTGCGCGCACACGGAGCCTCGGCATTCCGCGACGCCATCGAGCACGACCTCGAGCTCGCCCGGATCGTGGCCGACCGCGTTCGCGCCGCCGACGACCTGGAGCTCCTGGTCGAGCCGGCGCTCTCGATCGTGCCCTTCCGCCGCATCCCCGCGCGGGGCGACGTCGACGAGCACAACCGCCGCCTCGTCCGGGCACTGCAGGAGGACGGCCGGCTCTACGTGACGGCGGCGATGATCGATGGGCAGTGGTGCCTGCGGCCGTGCATCGTCAACTTCCGCACCACGGTCGAGGATGCGCACGCACTGGTCGACATCGCCCGCGAGATCGGCCGCCGGATCGAGGCCGAGTAACCGGCGGGCTCACTCGGCGAGGGCGGTCCAGGGCTCGTGCCAGCCGCCACGCCCTGCGGTCAGCTTGTCGGCCTCGGCCGGGCCCCAGCTGCCACGCTCGTAGGGGATCACAGGTGGCGGGTTGTCGAGCGCCGGCTGCACGATTCGCCACGTCTCCTCGACGGAGTCCTGGCGCGTGAAGTGGGTGCGATCGCCGCGCAGGGCGGCGGAGAGGAGCTCCTCGTAGGGGGTGGGCGTGATCGCGCCGGGGTCGCCGAGCTCGACGTCGAGGTTGACGGTCTCGACACCCGGCTTGCCGGTTCGCAGCGACTGCAGCTGGATGCTCGTGCCGGGCTCCGGGTCGATGCGCAGGATGTAGTGGTTGGGCTCGGGCCGGTGGCCGCCTCCGATGAAGCGGAGCCGGGGCGGATGCTTGAACACGACCCGCACCTCGGTGGCGCGCACCGGCAGCGCCTTGCCGGCGCGGATGTAGAAGGGCACGCCCGCCCAGCGCCAGTTGTCGATCTCGGCGCGGAGCGCCACGAAGGTCTCGGTGTCCGAGTCCGCCGCAACGCCGTCGACCTCGCGGTAGCCGGCGTACTGGCCGCGCACCATCCGGCCGGGATCCAGGTCGGGCATGGCCGAGAAGACGTCGTGCTTGCGGTCGTCCACCGCGTCGGAGCCCGCCCGCGACGGCGGCTCCATGGCGATCAGGCTGAGCACCTGCAGGAGGTGGTTTTGGACGACGTCGCGCAGGGCGCCCACCGCGTCGTAGAAGCGCCCGCGGCCCTCCACGCCGAAGTCCTCCGCCATCGTCAGCTGCACGCTGGCGACGTGGTTTCGGTTCCAGACGGGCTCGAGCAGCGAGTTTGCAAAGCGCAGATAGAGGATGTCCTCGACGGGCATCTTGCCGAGGAAGTGGTCGATGCGGAAGAGCTGCGCCTCGTCGATCAGGGCGTGCAGGTCGGCGTTGAGCTGACGGGCCGACGCCAGGTCATGGCCGAAGGGCTTTTCGACCACCACACGCGAGTTCTTCGTCAGGCCCGCGTCGGAGAGCCCCTTGACCACGGTGGCGAAGAGAAACGGCGGAATCTCGAGGTAGAACGTCGGGTGAGACGCTCTGGCGATCGCCTTGGCCAGACGCTGATACGTGTCGGCCTCGCCGAAGTCGCCGCGGACGTACGAGAGCTTGGCGGCGAGACGCGCGAAGACGTCGTCGTCGAGCGTCGTGCCGACCGCCTTGATCGAGTCGCGGGCGCGCGTTCGCAGGTCGTCGTCGGACATGTCGTCGGCGGCGACGCCCACGATCGGACAGGCGAGGATCCCGCGGGCCTCCAGCAGGTAGAGCGCCTGAAAGGTCATCTTGCGCGCGAGGTCGCCGGTGATCCCGAAGATCACCAGCGCATCGCCTTTTGCGGGGCGCGTCACTGCGCCGTCAGCCTAGCCCTCGTGGCCGCAGCGTCGCCGCGGTCAGCGGCTGCGCCACTCGGCCAGGAGCTCGGCCTCACGCTCCCGCGTGAGCGCATCGCCGCGGGGGGAGTCGCACTCGCGTGTCCACCGCAGCGTGTCGGCGACGGTCTCCGCGATCGGGCGGATGCGCAGGCCGGCCGCGAGCGCACGGGAGACGTCGGAGCGGTGGAAGCCGGCGTACTCGTCGCCGGGCATCCACACGGGGATCTCGCTCCACGGCTCGATGCCGCGCTCGAGCAGGAACTGCTCGGCAACCCACACGGTCTGCGATTCGGCGGTGCTCGCCTGCCGGCAGGCATCGAGCACGCCTTCGAGCGTGAGCATGCCGGTGGGCGAGACGACGTCGAACGTGCCGCCCACGCCGCGCTCGAGCAGGTCCAGGGCAAACGCCGCCAGGTCGCGGGCGTCGATCACCTGGATGGGCTGGCCGGGCGGCTCCGGGGCCAGCACGTCGCCGCCCTCCGCGACCCGCCGGGGCCAGTACGTGAAGCGGCCGGTGGGGTCGTGGGGGCCCACGATCAGGCCGGGCCGCAGGATGAGGGCGCGGTGTCCGAACGCGTCCAGAACCGCCTGCTCGCAGCGCGCCTTGAGCGGGCCGTAGCTCTCGGCGGTGACCTCGTCGTCCGGCTCTCCGTCGGGAAGCTCGCCGATCGGCGAGTCCTCGTTCGCGCTGGGAACGGAGTGGTCGGCGTACACGCTGCGGCTGGACACGAACAGGTAGCGGCCCGCCGTCTCGGCCAGCAACCCCGCGGAGCGCTCGACGTCGGCGGGGAGGTAGCCGGACATGTCAGCGACCGCATCGAAGCGCCGGCCGCGGAGCCCCTCGAGGTTCCCGGCTCGTTCCCCGACCACTCGCTCGACGCCGGGAAAGAGCCCCGGCGCGGCCTGCCCGCGGTTGAAGAGCGTGACGTCGTGCCCTCGCTCCAGGGCGAGCTCGACCAGATGCCGCCCGGCGAAAACGGTTCCTCCCAGAACGAGCAGACGCATCGGCGCAGTATACGCAACCAGTCAGTTGCGCGTCACAGCGGCTGCACACCTCCGAGGACCGGGTGCACGGTGACCCGACCACCGCACCCCCTGGCCGCGAGCGCGGCCACCCTGCCCATCGATCGTCTGCTCATGACTCCCCGCATCCTTGCCTCCTCCGTTAGCGCCTGTCCCACCACGGTAGGCCGCTTCGGTGGCGGTCCCGGTCACGAAATCGCATCGGATCGACGACGAGGGGCGGGGCGCGCGCCCCACCCCTCGCGCCGGGCCGGTCACAGAGGCTGCACGCCTCCCACGACCGGCAGAACGGTGATCCGCCCGCCGCACGCTCGTGCGGGGGAAGGGAACCTGGCCGTCATCGCCTGGTAGTCGTTCGGCGGCCACACCAGGGCAGCCCTCGCGGCCGGGCACGTCTCGGTGCCTCGAGGGACATCGGAGTACTTCGCGTAGAACGACGCCCGCCCGCCGGGGGGCACCAGCACCGTGTACGGGGTCGCGCGCGCACGGATGACCCTGGTCTGCATGGGCTGCCCGAACTTGTTCACGAGAGCCATCCCCGGGTAGCCGAAGAACGAACAGGTCGCCGGGCCGACGTTCCAGAACACGTACCGCACGCGGGTCGTGCCCGCTGCACCGCTCGACTGGGGCGGCGGCAGCCGCAGGTTGCGGAAGAGGCACCGCGGCGTCGCGCCCACCGTGTGCGTCCCCAACGTCTGGGCGGCGGCGACCCCCGTGCCACCGGCCACCACCACGGCCAACCCCAGCGCGGCCACCGCACCCCTCGATCGTCTGCTCATGACTCCACGCACACGTGCCTCCTCCGGTAGTTGCCTGTCCCATTCACCGTAGGGCGGCCAACTGCCGGCGATGTCACAAGTCCGCGCCGGATCGGCAACACCGATCTACCGGGGACTGACCCCGGTTTGTACGATGGCCCGGTCATGAGCCAGATCTTCTTGCCCAACACCCGGCTGTCTCCGTACCACGCCGCCACACAGGCGGCGGGAGCGACCGAGTACATGGTCTACAACCACATGTACATGCCGCTCGACTACGGCCGCCCTGCCGCGGAGGACTACCGGGCGCTGCGAGAGGCCGTGACTCTGTGGGACGTCGGCGCCGAACGGCAGGTGCAGATCCAGGGGCCGGATGCGGTCGCCTTTGCCAACTACCTGGTCACGCGCGACATCTCGGATCTCCCGGCCGGCCACTGCCGGTATGTGCTCGTGTGCGACGAGACGGGCCGTGTGATCTGCGACCCCGTGCTGCTACGACCGCTCGACGACACCATCTGGCTCTCGCACGGCAGCGTCGACCTGTTGCTGTGGGCCAAGGGCATCGGCCTGCACACCCACCACGATGTCCAGGTCACCGAGGCGGACGTTTCACCGTTGCAGCTGCAGGGCCCGAACTCACGCGACGTGCTGCACCGGCTCGTCGGAGACTCCGTCGACCGCCTCGCCTACTACGACTGCATGCCGGCCGTGATCGCCGACCACGACGTGATCGTGTCCCGCACCGGATGGAGCGGCGAGCTCGGCTACGAGATCTTCCCGCTCGGGGCGCCGGGCGCCACCCGGATCTGGGATGCGATCGTGCGGGCGGGTGAGCCGAGCGGGCTGGTCGTCACCGGCCCGAACGTCGCGCGCGCGATCGAGTCGGGAATCACCGACTGCCAGTACTACACCAACTTCGAGGTCAACGCACTCGAGTTCAGCCCGCGCCTGGTCGATCTCGACAAGCCGGCCTTCGTTGGCCGAGACGCTCTCCGGAATGTCGCCGCCCAGGGCGTGCGGCGACGAACGATCGGCCTGCTCGGAGCGCCCGACCGGCTCCCGCGGCTGCAGTGGGCATGGACGGTGCACCGCGACGGAAGCGAGGTGGGGCGTCTGCGCTGGGCGGCCTTCTCGCCCGCGCTCGAGCGCATGATCGCGATCGCGGTGATCGCCGCCGACCACGCCGACCCCGGCCTCCTCGTGAGCGTCCACCACCACGCGGGCGAGATGGAGATGGAGACGACGACGCTGCCGTTCGTTCCCCGCAAGGCGTGGTGAACGCGTTCACCGCCGTCTGGCCGGCTGTTCGGCTAACGGCCGTCGCGGGGGATGCGCTCGCGCCAGCTGCGGGCGTGGAACGGCCGGCCGTCACGGGTGACCTCGAGGTCGAGCTCGACGACGAAGTCCGACTCGGTGCACGTGAACCGCCCGCTCGCCTCCGCGACGACGTCCATCCCCGGGCGACGCAGCACGAAGCGCGTGCGCCCCTCCACCCGGGCCGAGAGCGGGTCGTCGTCGCGCACGCCGGTCGAGTAGACGTGCGCCCTCCTCGCACCGCAGGCCCTCGTCCGGAAACTCGAAAGCCGACCAGTCGGCCGCGTCGATCCCCGCCATACCGGTCTCCTCGTCGCGGGCGATCTCCCACCGCGACGGCCGGTCGCTCCCCACCCCCTCCGTCCACGTCACCGACACCACGTCGGTCGCGGGCGTGTACGGCTCGGCGTCGTCGGGCACGCCCGGCAACACCAGCTCGACCGCGGTCGTCACATGCACCGGCTCGAGCCGCGGCAGCGGCCACAGGCATGGCCAGTCGTTGGCGGCGACCGCAACCCGGATCCGGTGCCCGGGCCGAAACCTCCAGCCGGTCGCCATCAGATCGAGCTCCACGGCCGCCTCGCCGTCGCAGGCGAGGTTGACCGAGCCGCGCGTGACCGGCTGCGACTCGCCGCCGGGGGCGACGTCGTTCAGCTTGACCGACACGATCGCGCGCGGCCCGGGATGTGCGATCGCAAACCGCACCCGCGGCACGCCCAGCACCGCCACCGGGCCGGCGAGCGGCTCGCACTCGAAGCACGCGCTGCGGGCCTCGTCGAGGCGCTGGTCTGCGAAGAGGCCGCTGTCGGGCGGCGGCGGGCACCAGTTCCCGGTGGCGACTCCAACCGAGGCCGAGGCGGGGGCGGCGCGCGGCGACCCCAGTGTCAGCACCGTCTCGGATGTCGACCCCGGCCAAAGCGCGCTCGAGATCCACTCGCCCGACACCCGCTCGGGCGGCGAAACGGGCGAGTCGTGCTCCTCGATGAACACCACCGACCGCGGCCGGGCGGCACCGGCCTCCTCCGAGCCGGGCTCGAGGTGCGTGCGAAAGAACCGGATCAGCTCGCGCATGAAGGGATACACCGGCCGGGGCACGCCCCGGTCGGGGGCGACGTGCGTCCACGGCCCGGCCAGGAGCTGCCACGGGCTCCGCAGCCGGCGGGCCATCCGCAGGCCCGCGGTGCGATAGCCGTCGTGCCAGCCCGAGACGATGAAGACTGGGCACTCGATCCGCTCGTAGTCGGGCCGCAGCGACCCATTGCGCCAGTACGGGCCGTCATGCTGCTCGGTCAGCCACCGCACGGCCCAGGGCGGCGTCGAGTCGATCCGCTCCCGCCAGCGAGTGTCGAACTCCGGCCCCTCGCCGTCACCCGGCGGGAGCGCGTTCATGCCGATCATGCGGATCGGATAGTTGCTGAGCTCGAACGCCGCCACCGCACCGCCGTCGTAGTGCATGTCGTCGGTGTAGCGGTCATCGGTGGCGTACACCGGTGCGATCGCCCGTAGCGCGGGCGGCCGGCGGGCGGCGAGCTGGATGCACGAGAAGCCGCCGTAGGACTTCCCCCACGACCCCACGTTGCCGTTGCACCACTCCTGCCGCGCGATCCAGTCGACCACCTCGACGCCGTCGAGCTGCTCGGCCTCGGTGTACTCGTCCTCCGCCACCCCCTCGGAACCGCCGGTGCCGCGCACGTCCAGCCGCACGCACACGAACCCGGCCTCGACCAGCACGATGTTCTGGCCGCGGTCCTGCAGCGCCCGCAGATCGTCCTTGCGGTAGGGGATGTGCTCGAGGATGGCGCCGAACCGGCCGGGACGGTCGGGCCGGTAGACGTCGGCGGACAGGTGCACGCCGTCGCGCATGAGGATCCGGACGTCTCGTTCGAGCACGATCTGCCCACCGGCCGTTGAGAGGTGCATCACACGCCCCGGCGTGGGATCCGCTCCTTCCAGCGGCGCTCGGCAAAGGGCTCTCCGTCGGCGGTGACGCGCAGCCTCAGGTCGACAAGGAACTCGTCGGCCGTTGCCCGAAACCGCGACTCGGCATGCACGCGGGCCTCGAGCCCGGGTCGCTTCAGGTGGTAGCGCCAGTTGCCCCTGACCGCGGCGGAGAGCGGATCGTCGTCGCCCGCCATCGCCCAGCGGCTGCCGGACTCGGTCACCGACCAGCCCTCGGCGGGGATCGCCTCGGTGGCGCGCATGGCGGTCACGATCCCGGCCTGCCCGGTGAGCACGTCGGTCATGACATCCCATCGCGACTGCGCGGCCGTCGCGGCGCCCGGCTGGGCGATCGCCACCATCGGCTCGTCCGCAGGCTCGAACGCCACCGCGTCGGCCGGCAGACCGGGCAGCTCGAGCTCGACCGCCGAGAGGATCTCGAGCGGCGCGACCTCCGGCAGCGGCCACAGGTTGGGCCAGTCGGCGACCGCCACGGCGACCCGGATCCGGTGTCCGGCCGCAAACCGCCAGCCGGCCGCCATGAGCGGCAGCTCCAGCGACGTCTCGCCGGCGACCGCGATGTTCACCGCGGCGGTCGTGACCGGCTGCGACGAGCCGTCCGGAGCGACGTTGTGGAGCTTGACCGACACCAGCGTCCGCGGCCCGGGATGGCGGATCCGCACGCGCACGATCGGCTCTCCGAAGAGCCCCACCGGCGCGGCCAGCGGCTCGCCCTCGAAGACGGCGCTGAGCGCATCGTCACGCGACTGATCCAGGAACTGGCCGGTCGCCGGAGGCGGCGGGCACCACTGCCCGGTCATGACCCCCGTCGTCACCCGCGCCGGCGCCACCGCCGGCCTGCCAAGCGTGACGCGGGTGCGCTGGACGCCCTCCGGCCAGCGCTCCGAGCTCAGCCATTCCCCCGAGACGACCGCGTGCGGGCGCACCGGCGTGTCGGGGCTGCCGATGAAGAACACCGACCGCGGCCGGTCGTCAGCCGGCTCGGCATCGGGCCCGCCCAGGTGACGGTGAAAGAACCGCGCCATCTCGGCCAGGAACGGGTAGCGCGGACCGGGAACGCCGCGATCGGGCAGCTTGTGGGCCCACGGCCCCGCGAGCAGCTCCCAGGGCGACTCGAGGTTGTGCGCCATCCGCACCGCGGCGGTGCGGTAGCCGTCCCGCCAGCCCGCACAGATGAGCACCGGGCACACGATCCGCCGGTAGTCGGGCCGCAGCGAGCCGTTGCGCCAGTAGGGGCCGTCGTGCTGCCGGCGGATCCACTCGACCACCCATGCGGGGGTTTCCTCGATGCGGCGGCGCCAGGTGCGGTCGAACTCGGCGTCGCGCCCCCCGAGGGGCGGCAGGGCGTTCATCGCGAGCATCTCGGTCGGGTATCCGGGCAGGCTGCTGGCATTGAGCGCCCCGCCGTGGAAGTGCATGTCGTCGGTGAAGCGATCGTCCGTCGCATAGACGGGCGCGATCGCGCCCAGAGCCGGAGGGCGCATCGCCGCGAGCTGGATGCAGCTGAACCCACCGTAGGACACGCCCCACGACGCCACCGCGCCGGTGCACCACGGCTGGGCCGCCATCCACGCAACGACGTCACAACCGTCGGCCTGCTCGGTCTCGGTGTACTCGTCCTCGGCCACGCCCTGCGAGCTGCCGGTGCCGCGCACGTCCAGGCGCACGCACGCGAAGCCGGCGTTGACGAGAAAGCTGTTCTGCGACCGGTCCTCGATCGCCCGCAGGTCGTCCTTGCGGTAGGGGATGTGCTCGAGGATGGCGGGGAACCGGCCGGGCCGGTTGGGCCGGTACACATCCACCGAGAGCCGCACTCCGTCGCGCACGACCACCCCGACGTCCCGCTCGAGAAGGACGTTTCCGTCGCCAAGCTCGAGGGTACGAGAGCCTTCCATGGGCGGCGAGGCTACCACTCCAACCGCCGGACGGCGCGCGACCGCCGGCACGCCCGCCGCGGTTGACACGCGGCAGCGATCAGGGAAAACTGCCCTTTCCCGAGCCGTCCGCTCTATTCCGCACTACTTCAGTGGGAAATGTCGGTACCATGCCGCCTCACCCGCTCTCACCTTCCAACCTCCGGAGGTACATGCCGTGAACACCGACGACCATCCCCCTCTCGATCCGCTCACCCGTGGGACGCTGCTGCGCCGCGCGGGCACCGGCGCCCTCGGCCTGTCGGCCGCGTCTTGGCTGGCGGCGTGCGGCAGCTCAGGCTCCTCCGGTTCGTCGGCAGCGGGCGGCGGCTCGAGCTCCGGGGCGATCACCGGCCAGGCGATTCTCAGCAACTACCCCGGCTGGATGGGGAAGCACAACCTCGCCGATTTCGCCAAGAAGTACCCCGGGGCGTCCATCAAGATGATCACGAACGCCACGTCGAGCAGCGCTGAGGTGGTCCTCCAGTTCAAGAGCAAGCAGTACGACTTCCTGCTTTCCGACACCACCGATTCCGGCCAGGCGAACGCCGCCAACCTGATCACGCAGCTCGACTGGTCGAAGATCCCAAACGCCAAGAACATCTCACCGCAGTTCCGTGCGGCGTATCCCTGGGGGCTGCCGACCGACTACGGCAAGGTCGGCATCGCGTACCGGCCCGACCTCGTCGGCGGCGCCACGATCACGAGCTGGAAGGACTTCTGGGATCTGATCCCCAAGTACTCCGGCCAGACGATCTTCATCGATCTCGAGCGCGACTGCATGGGATCGACCTGCAAGTACCTCGGCTTCTCATCGAACACCACGGATCCCGGTGAGATGAAGAAGGTGCAGGACGCGATCGTCGGCGTGAAGCCGCACCTGAAGGCGTTCCTCAACACGAACGTCGGCGCCGGCCTCGTCAACGGCTCGACCGCCATGGCGATGGACTGGGACTACGACGTGGCCCTGCTGCAGCAGCAGAACAACAAGATCAAATGGGTGCTGCCCGATGAGGGCGTCCACGCGTACCTCGAAGGCTTCACCGCGGTGCAGGACACGAGCAAGATCGACGTGATCCAGGCGTTCCTGAACTTCCTCGCCGAGCCCGCGCAGTACGCCGACTTCGTCAACACCACCGGCACGGCGTACATGATCCCCGCGTCGACCCCGCTGATCAAGAAGTCGATCTCGCAGAACCCGATTCTGGTTCCGACCAAAGCAGTGCTGGCCAAGACCGAGTTCGACAAGTATCTGGGCGCCGATGGAACGACGCTCTGGTCAAACACGTGGACAGCAATCAAGGCAGCGTAACCATCGAGCACGTCGCGGCGCCGCCCTCTCTGCCTCCGAGGGGGCGGCGCTTCGATTCGCACCGGTTGGCGCGACTCGCGCTGCTCCTGCCCACGCTGGTCATCACGGCGGTCTGTTTCGTCGTGCCGCTCGGCCTGATTGCGCTGTACTCATTCGGGTCGGTCAACCAGGTCAACTTCGACGTCTTCTTCGGCTGGACGACGGGCAACTACCGCGCGTTCACGTCGGCGCTGTACGTGCACACCCTTGCCCGTAGCGTGATCCTCTCGGTCTCGACCACGCTCGTATGTGCGGTGATCGGATTCACGTTCGCATACTTCATCAGCCGTCAGAGCCCGAAGGCGCAGCGACTGCTCCTCGTGGCGGTGATCGTGCCGTTCTGGACGAGCTTCATCGTGCGCACCTACTCGTGGGTCGACCTGCTTCAGAACCTGGGTCCGATCGATCGCTTTGCGCGCACGCTGGGGCTGCACGGACACATCAACCTCCTGTACACGCCGTACTCGATCGGAATCGGGATTCTCTACTCCTACCTGCCGCTCATGATCCTGCCGATCTACGTCTCGCTGGAGCGGATCGATCCGGCGTTGTTTGACGCGGCCGAGGATCTGGGCGCCACGCCGTGGCGGCAATTTCGCCGGGTGGTGCTGCCGCTGGCCGTGCCCGGCCTCATCGCCGGAATCATCATCGTCGGCGTCCCCGCGCTCGGTGAGTACGTGATCCCCCAGATCCTGGGCGGCGGCAAGACGCTGATGGCCGGAAACATCCTCGCCGACCAGTTCCTCGAGACCGGCAACTATCCGTTCGGCTCGGCACTGGCCGTGAGCATCATGGTGGTGCTGATGGTGCTCCTGTTCTTGCTCCGCCGCGCCCAACCCGCCCCGGAGCCGCAGTGAAGATCCGCCGCCACCCCTTCGCCGCCGGTCTCAGCCTGCTGGTGCTGCTGTTCATGTGGCTGCCGCTGATTGTCGTGGGGGTGAACTCGTTCAACCAGCAGACGATCATGGCCGGCTGGGGCGGGTTCACGACGCACTGGTACAGCCTGGCGCTGCACGACCAGAACGTGCGCACGGGGCTGCGGACGACGCTCTACATCGCGATCGCCTCGTCGCTTCTCTCGCTCGTCATCGCGGTGTCGGGTGCGCTCTGGTGGCGGCGCGCGTCTCCGAAGGCCCGAGCGGTGTACGACGGAATGATCTACGCCAGGATCATCCTGCCCGAGGTCGTGTTCGCAACAGCGCTCTTCTTCCTCTTCCTGAAGATCCACTACACCCTCGGGCTGACCGCGATCGTGATCGGCCACACGGTGTGGAACTCGGCCTACGCGGCGATCATCGTGCAGGCCCGGATGGCGAGCCTCGACCCGGCGCTCGAAGAGGCCGCCGCCGACCTGGGAGCCACGCCGTGGCGCGCGTTCCGGCGCGTGACGCTCTCGGCGCTTCTGCCGGCGATCATCGCCGCCGGCCTGCTGGCATTCACGTTCTCGTTCGATGACGTCGTCACGTCCGTGTTCCTGCAGGGCGCATCGAACTCGCCGCTGCCGGTCGTCATCCTGGGAATGATCCGGTTTCGGATCACGCCGGAGATCAACGCGATCGGTCTGCTGGTGATGCTCTTCACCGTGACCCTTATGAGCGTCGCCGTGGTCATCTACGCGACCGCCGGGTCGCTTGGGCGTTCCGGGCGCCGGGGCAACATGCTCGATATGTATCGAGGAAAATGACCGACGCCGCCGTTGACATCATTGGAGTCGGCAAGCGCTTCGGCGACCTGGTCGCGGTACGCAACCTCGACCTGCGCATCGAGCCCGGCGAGTTCTTCTCGATCATCGGCCCGTCGGGCTGCGGCAAGACCACGACGCTGCGCATGATCGCCGGGTTCGAGGACCCCACCGCCGGGCGGATCAGCGTGGGCGGGCGTGACATGACCGGCGTGCGCCCGTACCGGCGTCCCGTCAACACCGTGTTCCAGAGCTACGCGCTGTTTCCGCACCTCGACGTGTACGAGAACATCGCCTTCGGCCTGCGCGAGGCGAAGGTCGCCAAGGCCGAGGTGCGCACCCGGGTCGGCGAGGCGGTCAGCCTGGTGCAGCTCGAAGGCCGCGAGCGGTCACGTCCGCGGCAGCTCTCGGGGGGCCAGCAGCAGCGGGTCGCACTCGCCAGGGCGCTCGTCAACCGGCCCGAGGTGCTGCTCCTGGACGAGCCGCTGGGAGCGCTCGACCTCAAGCTGCGCACCGACATGCAGAGCCAGCTCAAGGATCTCCAGCGCACCGTCGGCGTGACGTTCTGTTATGTCACCCACGATCAGGGCGAGGCGTTCTCGATGTCCGACCGGGTGGCGGTGATGAACCATGGGCTGCTCGGAGCAGGTGGGCAGGCCCGAGGACATCTACCACCGGCCCGCATCGGCGTTCGTGGCCGACTTCGTCGGCACCGCCAACCGGTTCCCCGGGCGGATCGAGAGCGGCGGGACGGGGCGCTACTCCGTCGCGATCGACGGCATCGGCACCCGCGGGGTGCGCGGCCCCGATGGGCTCACGGCAGGTTCGCAGGTGCTCGTCCTGGTGCGACCGGAAAACCTGCGGTTGAGCGAGCACACCGAAGATGGCCACGCGGGCCTGCTGGCCAGCGTGGTCGATGCGGCATTCCTCGGCGCCGAGCGGACGGTGCGGCTTCACTCACCCGTGCTCGGCGAGCTGACCGCGGCCGCCCGCGGCGCCGGCCCCGCGCCGGAGCGCGGGGCACGGGTCGAGCTCTCGTGGTCGGACGACGAAGCCTGGCTGATTCCGGCGGCACAGCCGCCGTCGTAGCGTCAGTCCTCTGCGCCCCAGATCAAGCGATAGCGTCGACGGCGCGGGTGAGCGTCCGCCATTGGTGATTCCAGCTTTGCCTTGGTGAGGCGGCGACGATCACGGTTCGCCTGATCGGCGTCTGTGCCAGGCATGCGATCTCGATGTATCGAGCGGTGCGGGTCGAGTAGGCGTCCTGGACGCAGGTGGCGATGGTCCTTATGCCGAGCCGGACCTGGTGGCGGGCGGCGAGGAGTTGCACATGTTGGTCGCCTTCCTCGCTGTTGTGGTGCAGTCGGAAGCCGACCCACGTGCCGAGTCGTTCGCCGGCGACCGCGGGTGTCGCGTTGAGATAGGCAAGGGGGCGGTCGGGGTTTCGGCCAAGCTCGAAGGTGACGGAGCCTGGATCGCCCGATACCCCGTGCCAGGTTGCCGGGGCCGTCAGGATGACGCCCCCGGCAACCGAGCGAACTTGCATCCAGTTATGCGGGGCAGCGGCATGGTGCAGCAGCGAAACGACGCTGACATCTCCCCTCTGCCCGCGGTTGCTGGACGCGGCAGACGACCCGCACGCCGACACCACCAAGACCAGAGCCAGGCTGAGGGCGAAGGCTGTCCGGGACGACCACCGCATCCTCGCGGCTGACTCAGATCCCGCCATCGCCGTCGCTTGGGCCACCGGAGTTATCGCCATCGCCATCGCCGCCACCGTTCTGGGGGATACTTGACGGGGACGACTGGGTCGATGCGGAAGCTCCTGCGCCGGCGTGGTGCTTGGGATGATTCGCGCCGGTATGGCCGCCCATACCGCCGCACGCCGTGGCCGTCATCACCACTCCCAATACCAACACAAGCATCTTTGTGTGCATCACACTCACATCCTTCGGGGTTCGTGATCTGGGAACACCCAAACTACGCAACCAGCCCCCGGTCGGATTGCACATACGCCATCCTTGGCGGTCGAGCGTCCTGTGAATCCGTTTGCGGAGTAGTCCGGTACTCGACCGGCTGTCGTTGTTGATGATTCAGCACGCTCTGGATCGGGAGGGAGGGCCAGTACCTTTGCCCCGAACATGGCATGGTCAGGTGCGACTGGCCCGCATCACGATGGTGCCGTTGCCGGGGTGCGTGACGGATTCGCGTGTGATCCAGCAGCGCACCCACTGGGTATTGGTGGGGGCGTTGAGATGGACGGTCGCCATACCGTTCGAGGCGGCGTTGAATGCGACCCCCGGTACCTGCCGGCCGCCTGTTTGGAACCAGATCTCGTAGTACTGGTCGCGCGGGGCGGGGTGGAGATGCCGGATCGAGACCACAACGGGCTCGATGGCGCCGGTCGCGCGTCCGACCGAGACCTCGCCGGAGGCGTTGCCGGCGCCGGTGAGTGTGGCGATGCGCTGAAACCCGGTTTGCGGGCCGGATTGTGACGTCAGGGTGACGGTCACGGCGATGGCCGCGGCCGCGGCGACGGCGGCGCCGGCGAATGACCACCGCCGCACGCTCCGGCGCGGCGCTCGCCGGATGCGCGGCGTCGGGCCGATGTCCTCGATCGCGGCCCGAATGGACGGCGCGACGAGGCTGGGCGGCACTTCGAGGAGCGGCGGGAGTGTGTGCAGCCTGCGCTCGAGAGTTTCCAGTTCGTGCTCGCTCATCCGTGTCCCTCCTGCTCCAGGATCTCGGCGAGATGCATCAGGGCGGCGCGGTTTCGCGTCTTCACGGTGCCCAGCGGGATGTCGAGCTCGGTCGCGATCTCGCTCTGCGACATGCCCTTCAGGTAGGCGAGCTCGATGATCTCGCGCTCGTTCTGGGCCAATCGCTCGATGCATACATGCAGCCGAAACGCATCCAACTTCGCAGCCGCCTGATCCTCCGGTGTCGGCGCGGGGTCGATACTGTCGGGTGCGTCAACGAGCCACTGGGCCTGGCGGCGGCGGGCGGCGTCATAGCCGGCGTTTCGTGCGATCGTGTACAGCCATCCGGTCACGGCACCGCGCTCGGGACGGTATGTACGGGCGAACCGCCACACGGCGATGAATGCTTCCTGGACGACGTCGTCGGCCCATCCGGCGTCGCCCAACTGCCTGACCATCAGCGAGTAGACGGATCGCGCGTAACGGCTGAAGAACTCCTCGAAGGCTGTCTGGTCGCGATCCTCGGCGACGAGCGCCAAAAGATCCACGTCCGACAGTCTGGTGTAATCCGACAACGACAGGGGCCGCTCGGAGATGTGCCGAGCTCGTGAAGTCAGGGATCCGAGCGTCACTCTACCCCTTCTAGCCGGCAACACCTGGATCGGATTGCCCGGAGCGCGGCCGACCCGCACCTGGCCGGTTGCGAAAACCGATTTGCGCCGAGCGTCGGTAACCGCCACAGAGCACGATCCGACAACGATTCCGACCAGAGTCGAGATCGGATACCCCTACTTCAGGAGCAACCATGTTGTACTCATTGCTGCAGTCATCTCGTGCCATTCGAGACACTACGCGCGGAGGAGGGGGGCGAGGGACTCTTCGCCTGCCGGGCGGCGGCCGGGTCGGCTGGCTTCGAGTGACATTCGGAGTCATCTGGGGGCTCGATGCCTACTTGAAATGGCAGCCGGCCTTTCTGAACAACTTCCTGGCACAGGCAACGGCTGCGGGTACCAACCAGCCGCATTGGCTCGCACCCTGGTTCACGTTTTGGCGAGACATCGTCCAGACCGCACCCCACCTGATGGGGTATCTGGTGGCTGCGACCGAGACGACGTTGGCGGTGGCGTTGGTGTTGGGGGTTTTGCCTCGCCTGGTGCTGACCGCCGGATTGGCGTACAGCCTCGCAATATGGAGCATCCCCGAGGGCTTCGGAGGGATCGGCGTACCCGGGGCAACGGACCCCGGCGCCGGGATCATCTATGCCGTCGTCTTTGCCGCGTTGTTGCTGCTGCACGCACGCAGCTCGGCGCCCGCAGAGTCACTGGTGGATGCGCGGTTGCGGGCAGCCGATGACCGTGTCGCAGCGTGAACAGCCGACCCGATGGACGACTGTCCCGGGAGGGTCCTGCCGATAGGCGGTTCAGCGCTCAGCATGAGCGGGCCGCCGGACCCGTTCTGCTCACCGGCGCGACCGGGTACATCGGCGGCCGACTGCTGCGCAAACTCGAGGAGTCAGGGCGACCGGTGCGCTGCATGGCGCGCCGACCCGATGCGCTGTCGGGACGGGCGGCTGAGCAAACGGAGATCGTGCCCGGAGACGTCCTCGAGCCCGACTCTCTGCACGACGCCCTCGCGGGTGTCACGGCCGCCTACTACCTCGTTCACTCGATGGCCGCGTCAGGACCGTTCGCCGATGCCGACCGTCGCGGCGCTGAAAACTTCGCGGCCGCCGCGCGGGCGAGCGGCGTGAGTCGGATCGTCTACCTGGGCGGCCTCGGCGCAGACACCGACGTCTCGACTCACCTTGAGAGCCGTCACGAGGTCGGACAGATCCTGCGCGAGTCGGGCGTCCCGACGATCGAGTTTCGTGCGTCCATCGTCATCGGCTCGGGGAGCGTCTCGTTCGAGATCGTGCGCTCGCTCGTCGACCGCTCGCCGGTCCTGCTGATACCGCGCTGGGTCGTCTCACGCGCGCAGCCGATCGCGATCGAGGATGTCCTCGCGTACCTGCTTGCCGCCCTCGACCTTGAGCCTCGAGGAGAGCCGGATCTTCGAGATCGGCGGCCCAGACCGCGTCGCGTACGTCGATCTCATGCGGGAGTATGCGCGTCAGGTCGGCCTCCGGCGCGCAGTGATCCGCGTCCCGCTCGCGACACCGCGCATCTCCGGGCTCTGGTTGAGCGTCGTGACCCCGGTGTACGCGAGCATCGGCCGGAAGCTCATCGCGAGCCTGCGCAACGACACCCTCGTTCGCGACGGATCGGCGCTCGAGGTGTTTCCGATCCGCCCGCGAGGCTTCCGCCAGGCGATCGAGCGCGCTCTCGCAAACGAGGACAGGGAGTTCGCCGAGACCCGGTGGTCGGATGCGTTGTCGGCGCACGCAGGCGCGGAACTGGGGCGGCGTGACGTTCGGCCAGCGGGCGGTCGCATCACGCACGATCAGAGTCGCGGCGTCGCCGGAGCGGACATTCGCGCCGATTCAGCGGATCGGCGGCAAGACGGGCTGGTACTACGGCAACGGCTTCTGGCGGCTGCGCGGCCTCATCGACAAGATGGTCGGCGGGGTCGGTCTTCGCCGCGGGCCGTCGCGATCCCGTTCGGCTGGCGGTGGGAGACACGCTCGACTTCTGGCGAGTGGAGGCCTTCGAGCAGGATCGGCTCCTGCGGCTCGCGGCCGAGATGAGGGCCCCCGGGCGTATCTGGCTGCAGTTCGAGGTCGACGGCGACCAATCCGGATCGACACTGCGCCAGACCGCGATCTTCGATCCGCACGGCCTCACGGGACTCGCGTACTGGTACGCGCTCTACCCGGTTCACCACCTGATCTTCGAGGGCATGCTGCGAAGGATCGGACAGGACCTAACAGCAGAGGGATCGGCGCAACCGCGCCGATCCCTCGCATCGGGGCGCCGAGATTCGAACTCGGGACCTCACCGACCCGAACGGTGCGCGCTACCAGGCTGCGCCACGCCCCGGAACGGGCCTGATTATCGCACAGGCGGTTCGGCCGGCTGTCCGCTGGCGCGGGCCAACTCGCGGCGGGCGTAGTAGGCGTCGAACGCCATCATCCGCCGCAGCCAGCGCTGCTGTGCCTCGATCTCGATGTCGTACAGGAGCCGGTCGACCTCGAAGATCTCGATGGCCCGGTCGACCTGAGCCATGATCCGGTGGCGCAGGCCGCCGCTTCCGGGGCGGTCGAAGGACTCTCGGCGCAGCGGTTCGGACCGTGGCGGCAGGTGCCCGGCCAGGCGGCTCTCGAGAGATACGCGCTGTTCCATCCCGGGAAGCATTGCGCAGAGGTGCTCGGCGCCGCAACGGGTGGGGTGGGCGGACTACCCAACTGGGGGGTACGGTACGCGGGTGGCCGCCCGTGACGAAATCGTTGCATTCGCCGACGGACTGCTGCAGGCCGATACCTATCCCGACGCGCTGCCGGTCGGCCTACAGGTCACCGGCGCATCCGAGGTGACCCGGATCGCGACCGGCGTCAGCGCGTCGCTCGAGCTCTTCCGGCGAGCGGCCGACGCGGGCGCCCAGATGCTGATCGTCCACCACGGCCTCTTCTGGAACTCCGACCCGCGTCGAGTCGGTGCGCGCGAGCGGGCGCGGCTCGCATGCCTGTTCGAGGCCGACCTCTCGCTCGTCGCCTACCACCTCGCCCTCGACGCGCACCCGGACGTCGGCAACAACGCGCTCCTGTGCCGCCTGCTCGGCCTCGACGATCTCGAGGAGTTCGGCCTGCACGGCGACCGCACGATCGGCTTCATCGCGCGGTCTGAGCCTCCGATCACCCTCGACGAGCTGGTCGCGCGCGTCCGGAAGGAGGTGTCGGTCAAGCCGCTCGTGTTCGCCGACGGCCCGGACACGATCGCCCGGATTGCCATCATCAGCGGCGCCGCCGCGGGCGAGCTGCAGGCCGCAGCGGACGCCGGCGCCGACTGCTTCATCACCGGGGAGCCGCGCGAGCCGGCGATGGATCAGGCGCGCGAGGCCGGTATCCACTTCATCGCCGCCGGTCACTACGCCACCGAGGTCTTCGGCGTTCGCGTGCTGGGCGACCTGATCGCGGGCCGTTTCGGGGTCGAGCACGTGTTCATCGACCTGCCCAATCCGATCTGAGGGCACGCGCCCGCGATTGACGGCGTCCGTCGGGATCGCTACAGTTTGAGGATGGATGTCTGCGAGGAGCACGCCTGAGTTGCCCGGCTTCCGCGCAACTGAGGAGCAGCACCTCTGAGGCCCACCGAGCGATTGTGCCCGGTGGGTTTTTTCAATTCCCGGAGACGAGAAGGGGCAGGTATATGGCCAATCACCTGACGCCGGATGAGCTGTCCAAAGAGTTCGGAATGAAGCGCGAGGACATCATCCGACTCTGTCACGAGCAGTCCGTTCCGATCTACCACGGCAAGATCGACAAGAGCCTGTTCCAGGCTGTCCGCGAGGAGCTGACGCTCGCGCGGTAACGCTGCGGGAGCAGCCGCCCCCGCTCGTAGTATCCAGATTCTGTGAGGGCGTCCCGCCTCATCTTTGCTGCCTGCATCCTGCTCCTGGCCGCTCCGCCGGCGGCCGGTGCATCGGTGATCCAGAGCCAGATCCAGCGCCTCATCGCGCGGTCGCCCTTCGCGTCGAGCCGCACAAGCGTCGTGGTCTACGACCGTGGCCGCGCCCGCTTCCTGGCCGTCTATCACGGGCGGCTCGGGATGCACCCGGCCTCGAACGTGAAGCTGACGACCAGCGCCGCGGCGCTCGGCCGGCTCGGGCTCGCAACGAGGCTGACGACGCGGGTGCTTGCGACCGGGACGCTCACGGGCGGAACACTCCACGGCAGACTGTGGCTGGTCGGCGGCGGCGACCCGTCGCTCTCGACGCTGCCCTTCTCGCGGCTCGCGTTCGCCGGCGCTTCGGGCCTCGTGCACGACCTCGCGGTGGGCGTGCGCGCGGCTGGCATTCGCCGCGTCACACAGGGCGTCTACGGCGACGAGAGCGCATTTGACTCGATCCGGCGCGGACCGAACTGGAAGAACAACTCCTTCCTCGACTGCCCGCCGCTCTCGGCGCTCAGCGTGAACGAGGGCTGGGTGAGGTTCGGTTCACTGGCGGCCGTCCCGAACCAGGCGCTGAACGCCGCCGAGCAGCTCGTGCGCGCCCTGCAACGCCAGGGCATCGCGGTCGGCCGCGGTGCGCACACCGGCGTGCATCCGGCATCTGCGCGGCCCGTGGCATCGGAGCCCTCGCCGACGATGCACCGGCTCGTGTACGAGATGGACCAGGTCTCGGACAACTTCTTCGCCGAGACCCTCACCAAGGACCTCGCCGTCGGCGCCGGCAGGCCCGGCAGCACCCGCGCGGGTACCACGATCACGAGCAACTACCTGCGGGGCCTCGGCGTCGATCTGGCCGGCGCCCACCTGTTCGACGGATCCGGCCTGTCCAAGAGCGACCGCCTGTCCGCCCGCCAGATCGTCGGCATCCTGCGCCGCGCGGCGGTGCAGCCGTACGGGTGGTTCTACCGCCACGCGCTACCCCTGGCCGGCGTCAGCGGCACGCTCTACAACCGGATGCGGTCGGGGCCGGCGTACCGAAATGCGCTCGCCAAGACCGGCACCCTGGACGGCGCGTCCGCGCTCTCGGGCTACGTCACCACCCGCAACGGCCGCCACCTGGCGTTCTCGATCCTGATGAACAAGCGCCACATCGACGTGCCGGCGGCACACGTGCTCCAGGACCGGATCGTGCAGCTCCTGGCCGGCTCCTCACCCCGCGGTTAGCCGCTCCAGATCCGCCTCGGAGATCACCGGCACCCCGAGCCGCTCGGCCTTGGCCCGCTTGGAGCCGCCCCCCGCGCCCGCGAGCAGGTAGTCGGTGTTGGCCGAGATGGTGTTGGTCACCTTCGCGCCAAGCCCGGCCAGGTGCTCGGCGATGCTCTCGCGCGTGAACCCGTCCAGCGACCCCGTGACCACGAACGTCTTCCCGGCCAGCAGGCCCACCGGGGCCTGGGCGCGGCGCGGGCCCTCCATGCGCAGGCCCACCGCGCTGAGCTCGTCGACGATATGGGCGTGCTCAGGGTCGAGGAACCAGCCCGCGACCTGCTCGGCGATCACCGGCCCCACGCCCTCGACCTCGGCGATCTCCTCGGGCGCCGCGTTTCGCAGGGCATCCATCGAGCCGAACCCATCGGCAAGCGCCTGCGCGGTGACCGAGCCGACGTGCGTGATCCCGAGCGCGAACAGGACCCGCCCGAACGGCTGCGTCCTGGACCTCTCGATCGCGGCAATGACGTTCTCGGCCGAGCGCTGCTGGAAGCCCTCGAGGGCGAGCAGCTGTTCGAGGTTCAGCTTGTAGATGTCCTGCGGCTGGGCGACCAGGCCCTCCTGCACGAGCTTCGCCACGAGTTTCTCGCCGACGCCGTCGATATCCATCGCCCCACGCGAGACGAAATGCTTGAGCCCCTCGAGGCCGCGCGACGGACAGGCCCGGTTCGGGCAGTAGTGCCTCACCTCTCCCTCGGCCCGCACCACCGGCGTCTCGCACACCGGACAGCGCTCGGGCATCGACCAGACCGGGCCCCGCTTCCCCGTCTGCTCGGGCGCGGGCCCCACGACCTGTGGGATCACGTCCCCGGCCCGCTGCAGGATCACCCGGTCGCCCTCGCGGATGTCCTTGCGGCGGATGTCGTCCTCGTTGTGCAGCGTTGCCAGCGACACCGTCACGCCGCCCACCGTGACCGGCTCGAGCACGGCATACGGGTTGAGCGCGCCCGTCCGGCCGACGTTGACGCCGATGTGCAGGAGCGTCGTGATCGCGGTCGTCGGCGGGAATTTGAAGGCGACCGCCCAGCGCGGGTCGCGGCCGACCGACCCCAGCCGCCGCTGCTGGTCGAACGACGACACCTTGACCACCGCGCCGTCGACGTCGAAGGGCAACTCCCCCCGCCGCTGCTCCCACTCGTGGCAGGCGGCCAGGGCCTCGTCGGGATCGTCGTGCAGCCGCACGTCGGGGCTGACGGGGAAGCGGTGCGCCCGCAGCCATTCGAGCGCCTCCCAGTGCGACCGCAGCTCGAGGCCCTCGCTGTGGCCGACCTGGTAGGCCCAGAGCGAGAGCGGCCGGCGCGCGGTCACGCTCGGGTCCTTCTGCCGCAGCGAGCCCGCGGCCGAGTTGCGCGGGTTCATGAACGGCTTCGCGCCGGCCGCGACCTGCTCTTCGTTCACGCGGGCGAAGCCCTGCAGCGGCAGGTACACCTCGCCTCGCACCTCGACGACCGCCGGCGGCCCGCCGCCGTCGCCGAGGCCGAGCGGGATGGCACGGACGGTGCGCAGGTTCGCGGTCACGTCCTCGCCGACGACGCCGTTGCCGCGCGTCGCCCCGCGCACAAAGACGCCGCGCTCGTAGATGAGCGAGATGGCCAGACCGTCGATCTTGGGCTCTGTCACGAGCTGGAACGGCTCTCCGTCGAGCAGTTTCCGCACCCGCTCGACCCACGCCCGGTACTCCTCGTCGCTGCGGGCGTTTGCGAGCGAGAGCATCGGCTGGGGGTGCTCGACCTGGGCGAACTGCGTCGAGGGCGTGGCGCCGACGCGCTGGGTCGGCGAGTCGGGAGTGACCAGATCGGGGTGCTCCTCCTCGAGCGCGCGCAGCTCGCGCACCCAGCCGTCGTACTCGCCGTCGTCCACCGTGGGAGCGTCGAGCACGTGGTAGCGGTGATTGGCGTCGTTGATCAGGCGCCGCAGCTCGGCGACGCGCGCCTCCGCGGTCACCACCGCAGCGCCTCCTCGGGCCGGGCCAGCTCGCGGTCGGGCCGCTCGGCCCGCAGGACGTCAGCGGGGAACGTGGTGCCCCACATCGCCGCCGCCGTGGCAACGCCAGCCCCACGTCCCGCGCGCACGTCATACGGCGCATCGCCCACATACACGGCACCCGCGGCGGGCTCCCCGAGCTGGGCGAGCGCATGCAGCACGGGCGCCGGGTCGGGCTTGTGGCGATCGGTGTCGTCGCAGGTGACGACAACGTCGAAGTCGCCGAGCGGGACGTACCGCATGCCGAGCTCAACAGCGTCGCGCATCTTCGACGTCACGATGCCGAGCCGGCATCCGCGCAGTCGCAGGCCGGCGAGCATGGCATCGACGCCGGGGTACGGCCGCAGCAGATCGGCGTGGCGGAGCGTGTTGTGCTCCCTGTAGACCGCCGTCAGCTCGTCGGCGCGGTCTGGGTCGAAGCCCCGCATCTGCTCGCGCAGCGGCGTCCCGACGCCCGCCATCAGCACGCGATCGTCCGGTACCGAGCCCAGCACCATGGCGGTAGCGTGACGGAACGAATCGAGAATCAGGGCCACCGAATCCACCAGCGTGCCGTCAAAATCGAACAGCCAGGTCCGCGGAAACCCCGCCCCGCCGTTCGTGACAAGATTCACACCGGTCAATCCGATCTCCGTCTGGAGGCGTACATCGCCACATGAGAAGCCTACGCGTTGCGGCCGCCGCCGCCGCCCTCACCCTTGTCCTGGCCGCCTGCGGCAGTTCTTCGTCGGCCTCGTCCTCCAACCCAGGCTCGTCCGCCCCCGCGGGCGGCAGCAGCACCCCGGCGGTTTCGGGAAAGAAGATCGATGTGACCGAGAAGGACTTCTCGATCACGGTCGCCAATGCCGCCAACATCTCACCCGGGACGTATACGTTCGTGGTCACCAATCAAGGCCCGTCGTCACACGATCTCACCGTCAACGGGCCCGGTGTCTCCAACAAGGCCACCTCCATCGCGGGTCCGGGGACGCAGAACCTGACGGTCACCCTCAAGGCCGGCACGTACGACCTGTTCTGCTCCGTTCCGGGCCACAAGGCGCTCGGGATGGACACCCATATCACGGTCGGCTCTGGCGGCGGTTCCGCCGGCGGAGGCACGTCCACGTCGGGTGGAGGCGGCAGCAGCAGCAGCGGCGGCGGCTGGAGCTGAGCCGCACCCTCACGCCGGTCTGCGGCAGCCGGGTGAACGCCGGTGAATGAGCGCGGTTCTCTGCCGACCGCGCTCTTCGCCGGCTTCGCCCTGAGCTGCGTCGGCGGGCCGCTCGCCCTGACGGCCGTCATCCTTCCCGACGCTGTCGGGGGCCCCGCAATCTCGGCGATGGGCCTGACGGTACTCGCCGGCGCCGCGCTCTTTGCCGCGCCGCTTCTCATCTGGTGGCGGTACTCCGGGGAGATCGCCTCGAACGGCGGCCTGTATGCCTTCGTCGAGCGCGCGGCCGGGCGCAGAGTGGCGCTCGTGCAGGGGTGCATCTGGACGTTCAGCTACTTCCTCTACCTGCCGTTCACGGTCACCTACCTCGTCTACAACCAGCTGCCGGAGTCATTCCCGGCCGTGGCCCACCACCAGACGGTGCTGGAGTTGGCGGTACCGGTCGCGATCTCGCTCCTGCTGATCCTGGGCGAGCGCCTCGCGATCATCCTGGTGGCGGTCACGGCCGTGGTGCAGGTCGTCCTGACCGTCGTCCTGGCAGCGGTCGTCGCCAATCACGCCGGGATCGACCCCGCGGCCTTCACGCCGCACTCACAGGTCCAGTCGGTCGCCCGCGGGATCGGCAACGTGGCACTGCTCTTCACCTGCGCCAGCCTGCCGCTCTTCCTCGGTGGCGAGGTCTCAGGCGGCGGGCGCACCGTGCGCAGGACGATCCTCTTCGCCGTCGTCGTCACCGCGGTGCTGCTGGTCGCGACGGCGGTGCCCATGGCCCAGCTCGGCGGGTCGCGCCTGGCGACGCTCGAGGTGCCGGGCTACACGCTGGCCAAGGCGTACGAGGGCAGCGGCCTTGCGAACATCATCGCGATCGGCGCGGCGGCGAGCGTGGTGGCGGTGATCGTGGCCGAGTTCATCGCGCTGACCAGGCTGATGCGGGCGATGCTCGGCGTGTCCGTGCCGGCGGCCGCCCGGGTGATCGCGGTGCTCTTCGTCGCCGGCGACGCGCTCAGCCTTCTCAGCCCCGAGCGGTTTTACCGTGATCTGCTCACGCCGTCGCTGGTGGCGCTCTACCTCTCGCAGGCGATCGTGTTCCTGGCGTATCTGCGGTTTCGCGGCAGGCCCTCGGCCCTGGACTGGGTGGCGGTGGCGGTGGCGACCGGACTGGCGGTGTTCGGCCTCGAGGTCGTGATCGCCCAGCAGCCTTACTCGTGAGGAGAAGCTCCAGCGGAATGAATCGCGGATGGCTGGCGAGTGGCGCGCCAGCTGGGGGCCGCGACGCGGCGCAGCGCATATCCGGAGGTAATCCGGGCAAGCCGCGCCGTGGCTCCATGCGCCAGCGCAAGGTGCAAGCGCAGCTTGCACCGGTCGGTGAGGGTCTGCTATCCAGCAGACCCTCGGCGCGCCAGACGCCGCGAGGCAGTTCGTTGGAGCTTCTAGAGAGGCCACGCGGCGAGCTCTTCCATGCCCTGGCCGCTCGTGAGATCGAGGTGGATCGGCGTGACCGCGATCCGCTGCTGGGCGATGGCGTGAAAGTCGGTATCGGGCTCGTCGTGGTAGGAGGGATCGTCGCCGTAGATGTGGTAGCGGCGGCGCCCGCGCTCGTCGGATTCGAGCTCGAGCCGGTCGCGGTAGATCCGGCGTCCGAGCCGCACCACCGAGACGCCCTGAGCGGGCGGCGGCGGCGCATTCACGTTCAGGATGGTTCCAGGCGGAAGGCCGCGCGTACTGATCAGCTCCACCAGCCCTGGGAGGAAGTCGGCCGCGGGCGAGAAGTCGTAGCCGGACTGGCGCCGGAAGTGCACACCGGCCTCCTTGCTCTGCTGCGAGACGGCGACAGCGGGGATCCCCAGCACGAGGCCCTCGAACGCCGCGGCGACGGTGCCCGAGTAGGTGACGTCGTCGCCGAGGTTGACCCCGTAGTTGATGCCCGACACGATGAGGTCGGGCGGATCGCCGAGCAGGCCGAGGGCGGCGAAGCGGACGCAGTCCACGGGCGTGCCGTCGGTCGCATATCCGGTCGAGCCGTCGCGCAGCGTCACCTCGACCACCGTCAGCGGCCGGTCGATCGTGATGCCGCGGCCGACGGCGCTTCGGTTCGAGTCGGGGGCGATCACCGACACGGTGCCGACGGCGTCGAGTGCCCGCTTGGCGGCCAGGAGTCCTCGTGAGGTGATGCCGTCGTCGTTGGTGATCAGAATGTTCATGCCGCCCGGTAGGGTACGCGCGGGCTATGACCGAGACCCCCAAGTCGGCATACCGGATCGTGACCGAGCGGCTCGTGATCCGATGCTGGGAGCCGGCCGATGCCGTCCTCGCCAAGGAGGCGATCGACTCGAGCCTGGACCATCTGCGCCCGTGGATGCCGTGGGCGCACGCCGAGCCGACGACGCTCGAGCAGAAGGTGCAGCTGCTGCGCCTCTTCCGGGGCAAGTTCGACCTCGACCAGGATGCGGTGTACGGCATCTTCGACCGCGAGGAGCGCCGCGTGGTCGGTGGCACCGGGCTGCACCCGCGCGTGGGCGACGATGCAAGCGAGATCGGGTACTGGATCAGGGCCGACGCGACCGGGAAGGGCTTTGCGACGGAGTCGACCGCCGCCGTGACCCGGGTCGCGTTCGAGATCCTCGGCTTCGACCGCATCGAGATCCGCTGCGACCCGGCGAACGTCCGCAGCGCCGCCATCCCCAAGCGGCTCGGCTACGAGTACGAGGCGACTCTGCGCGGCCGCCTGCGCAACGAGCACGACGAGCCGCGCGACGCGATGGTGTTCACGATGTTCGCCGAGGACTACCCGGCCTCGCCCTGCGCCGCCGCAAAGCTCGAAGCCTTTGACGCTGCGGGCGCCCAGCTGCTCTGAGTAATTGGGCCCTGGCCCCGATTATTCACCGGGTCATTCATACGTCACCGAGGTGAGAGTGAGGCCGTGGGGAGGGGCGGTGCGGCCCGCCTCGGAGCGGTGGGCGCCCTTGACCAGGCGCGCCAGGTGGGCGGGATCGGGCCGCTCCAGCATCGTCCCCACCAGCACCCGCACCATGTGGCGCAGCAGCGCGTCGGCGGTGATGTGGAACTCGAGCCGGTCGCCGTCGCGGCGCCACTCGGCGGCCAGCACCGTGCGGTCGAAGAACACGTGCTTGGTCTGGGTCGGCGTGAAGGCGCGAAAGTCGTGCCGGCCCACGATCGCGGCGGCGCACGCCTGCAGCGCCTCCTCGTCCAGCGGCCGGCGCCGGTGCCGGTGGAGCTCGTAGCGGGCCCGGAACGGGTCGGGCCGCTCGCCGGTGGCGATGCGGTAGATGTAGCTGCGCGACCGGGCGTGGGCGCGGGCGTCGAAGTCGTCGGCGGCCGCCTCGCAGTCGAGCAGGGCGATGTCGGGCGGCAGGCGGCGGTTGACCGCCCGCACCGGGCGCAGCCGCGGCGCCCGCAGCGAGACCACGTTTCCGGTCGCGTGCACCCCCTTGTCGGTGCGCCCGGCCACCGTCAGCGTCTCGGCCGGCACGCTGAGCGCCTTCGCCAGGTCGAGGGCGACTGTGCGCAGGCCGGGCTGGACGGCCCAGCCGCGGAAGTCGGTGCCGTCGTAGGCGACGGTCAGCCGGTAGGTCGGCACCCCCGGCGGCTGGAACTACCTGGCGGCAGGCTCGTGGTCGACGAGCTCGATATAGACCATGGGCGCGGCGTCGCCGAGCCGGGGGCCGATCTTGACGATGCGGGTGTAGCCGCCCGGCCGCTCGGTGAACCGCGGCCCCACCGTGTGGAACAGGTTGTGCACGACGTCCTTGCTGCGCAGGAACGCGACCGCCTGACGCTGCGCGGCCACGTTGCTCGGGTCGGGCCGCGCCAGCGTGATCAGCTTCTCGGCGATCGGCCGCAGCTCCTTGGCCTTCGCCTCGGTGGTGCGGATGCGCCCATGCTCGAAGAGCGCTCCACACATGTTCGAGTAGAGCGCCTTGCGATGGGACGAGTCACGCCCCAGCTTCCGTCCCTTGCGCCGATGCCTCACTCGGAGCCCTTCAGGTTGAGCCCGTGGGCAGCCAGCGTCTCCTTGACCTCTTCGATCGACTTCTTGCCGAAGTTCGGGATCGCCGCCAGCTCGGCCTCGCTCTTGCTGATCAGATCGCCGATCGTCTCGATGCCGACCCGCTTCAGGCAGTTGTACGAGCGGACGCCGAGCTCCAGCTCCTCGATGAGGATGTTCTCCATCCCGTGCGCGCTCGGCGCGGCGGCCTCGGGTGCTCCACCGTCGGGACGCAGCGCCAGATCGGCGGCATCGATGTCGGTGAAGATGCTCAGGTAGCGGATCAGGATCTCGGCCGCATCCTTGACGGCATCCTTCGGCGTCATCGAGCCGTTGGTGGTGACCTCGAGCTTGAGCTTGTCGAAGTCGGTGCGCTGGCCGACGCGGGCCGGGTCGACGTCGTAGGCGACTCGCCGCACGGGCGAGAAGATGGAGTCGACGGGGATGACGCCGATGGTCGTCTCGGGGCCCTTGTTGCCCTCGGCGGCGACGTAGCCGCGGCCGCGCGCAATCGTCAGGGTCATCTCGAACCGGGCCTTCTCGGACAGGTGGCAGATGACCAGGTCGGGGTTCAGGATCTCGAGGTCGGCGGGCGCCTCGATATCGGCGGCCGTGACCGTGCCGGCGCCGTCCTTCTGCACCTGCACCTCGACCTCGCCCGACTCGCCATGGAGACGGCAGATCAGGCTCTTCAGATTCAGGATGATGTCGGTCACATCCTCGCGGACGCCCGGCACCGACGTGAACTCGTGCGCCACGCCCTCGATCTTGACCGACGTGACCGCCGCCCCTTCGAGGGACGACAGGAGCACACGCCGCAAGCTGTTACCGAACGTGTATCCGAAACCCCGGTCGAGCGGCTCGACAACGAATGTGCCAAGCGTCTCGCCAATGTCCTCGGATGTGATCTTCGGGATGATCTCAAGCAATTTCGTCTCGCCTCTTCCCAGATTCCTCAAGCGATGGGGACCGTCCCCATCTCGTTATTTCGAGTAGAACTCCACGATCAGCTGCTCCTGCACCGGCGTGTCGATGTCGACACGATCGGGGAGCCGCAGCACCGTCCCCGTCAGGTTGTCGTGGTCTGCCTGCAACCACGGTGAGACCGACGCGGTCAGATCGGTGGCATCGGTCACGACCGACTTGGCGGCCGAGCCTTCGCGCATCGAGATGACGTCGCCGGCAGACACCTGGTAGGAGGGGATGTTGACCCGCCTGCCGTTGACCGTGAAGTGGTTGTGCCGCACCAGCTGGCGGCCCTGCGAGCGCGATGCCGCAAACCCGAGCCGGTAGACGACGTTGTCCAGCCGCAGCTCCAGCATCCGCAGGAAGTTCTCGCCGGTGATTCCGCTGCGCCTGCTGGCCTTGGCGTAGTAGATCCGGAACTGCGACTCGAGCACGCCGTAGTAGCGGCGCATCTTCTGCTTCTCGCGCAGCTGCAGCAGGTACTCGGACTGCTTGATGCGGCCGCGGCCGTGCTCACCCGGCGGATACGCGCGGCGCTCGATGGCGCACTTCTCGGTCAGGCAGCGCTCGCCCTTCAGGAACAGCTTCATGTTCTCGCGGCGGCACTGCTTGCACTTGGGTCCGAGCATCCGGGCCATGACCTAGACCCTCCGCCGCTTGCGCGGCCGCACGCCGTTGTGAGCCTGTGGGCTCACGTCCTTGACTCCCAGGATCTCGAGCCCCGCCGCCTGCAGCGAGCGGATGGCGGTCTCGCGGCCGGAGCCCGGCCCCTTGACGAAGACCTCGACCTTCTGCAGGCCGTGCTCCATGCCCTCGCGCGCAGCCGCATCGGCGGTCACCTGGGCGGCGAACGGCGTCGACTTGCGCGACCCCTTGAACCCGACCGCGCCGGCGCTCTTCCACACGATCACGCCGCCGTCCTTGTCGGTCAGCGCGACAAGGGTGTTGTTGAACGACGTCTTGATGTGCGCCTGGCCGATGGCGATGTTCTTGCGGGCCTTGCGGCGGACGCGGCCACGCGTTCCGCCTCTACGAGGTGCAGGAGGCATTCAGTCCTTTCAGAGCGATCTCGATCGCTTACTTCTTGCGCTGCTTGCCGACGGTCTTCTTCGGGCCCTTGCGCGTACGGGCGTTGGTCTTCGTGCGCTGGCCGTTCACGGGCAGTCCGCGCCGGTGACGCAGGCCGCGGTAGCAGCCGATCTCCATCAGGCGCTTGATGTTCTGCGACCGCTCGCGCCGCAGGTCGCCCTCGACCGTCAACGTGTCGATGTGCGTGCGCAGCCGGGTCACCTCTTCGTCGGTGAGGTCACGCACCTTGGTGTCCTGGTTGATCTTGAGCTCGGAGAGCACGGCCTTCGACGTGGACCGGCCGACGCCGAAGATGTAGGTGAGGCCGATCTCGACCCGCTTCTCGCGCGGAAGGTTGACGCCTGCGATGCGTGCCATCAGCCCTGCCGCTGCTTGTGCCGGGGGTTGGTGCAGATCACGAGCACGTTGCCGTGGCGCCGGATCACACGGCACTTTTCGCACATCGGTCTGACGCTTGGGCGCACCTTCAACGGAGTACCTCCACGGGGGCAAAACACGGCTCGGCAGGCAGCACAAAACGCGCTGCCCGAGCGGCGTAGAAATATATCACTCCGCGGAGGGCTCCTGCCGCGGTCTTCGGCGCGTCAGCACCCGCGGGCCGTTGTCGGTGACGGCGACGGTGTGCTCGCAGTGCGCCGCGAGGCTGCCGTCGCGGGTGTAGACGGCCCAGCCGTCGTCGCCGCTCTCGACGTCGTAGGAGCCGGCGGTGATCATCGGCTCGATCGCGAACACCATGCCCGGCGCCAGTCTGGGGCCACGGCCGGGCGGGCCGTAGTTGGGGATCTGCGGGTCCTCGTGCATGTTGCGGCCGACGCCGTGGCCGACGAGGCTGCGGACGACCCCGTAGCCGTGCGCCTCGACCGCCACCTGCACGGCATGCGATACGTCGCCGAGGCGGTTGCCCGACCGGCACTGGTCGATTGCGGCCTCGAGGCCCTCGTAACAGGCGTCGATCAGCCCCCGGGCCTGCTCGGACGGGCTGCCGATCGTGAACGTGATGGCCGAGTCGGCCACGTACCCGTCCAGGGTCACGCCGACATCCACCGAGAGCAGGTCGCCCTCGACCAGCTCGTACGGGCCGGGGATGCCGTGCACCACCATCGCGTTCGGCGACGCGCAGATCGAGCCGGGGTAGCCGCGGTAGCCCTTGAACGTCGGACTGCCGCGGCGGGAGGTGATGAACCGCTCGGCCAGCCGGTCGAGCTCGGCGAGCGTGACACCCGGCGTCGCGCTGGCCTCGACCAGGTCGAGCGTCTCGGCGACGACGCTCCCGGCGCGGGCCATCGTCTCGACCTCGGCATCGGTCTTGCGGACGATCACGACGGGCCCGCCAGGCTGTCGAGGAGGGCGTCGAGCGATGCCGACACCTGCTCCTGCGGCCGGGCCGCGTCGAGGTTGCTGACCAGTCCGCGGCCGCGGTAGTACTCGATCACCGGCGCCGCCGCCTCGACCCACTGCGTCTGGAACCGCGTGCGCACCACCTCGGGCCGGTCGTCGTCGCGCAGGTAGAGCTCCGAGCCGTCGATGTCGCACAGGCCCTCGACAGCGGGCGGATTGAACTCGAGGTGGTAGACGTGGTCGTTCGCCCGGCACATGCGCCGCCCGGAGAGGCGCCGGACGACCGTGTCCTCGTCGATGTCGAACACGATCACGGCGGCGATGGCGCGGCGCAGGCCGGTGAGCATCTCGTCGAGCGCCGCGGCCTGCGCGTCGGTGCGCGGGAAGCCGTCGAGGATCACCCCGGCGGCGGTGTCGCCGGCGGCCAGGCGCTCGCGGAACATCGCGATGACGAGTTCGTCCGATACCAGGTCGCCGCGGGCCATGACGGCCTTGGCCTCGAGTCCGAGCGGCGTCCCGTCGCGAACAGCGGCCCGCAGCATGTCGCCGGTGGCGATGTGGGCCAGGCCACGGGCCCTGGTCACGCGCGCAGCCTGGGTGCCCTTACCGGCGCCCGGCGGGCCCATCAGGATCAGGTCGAGTGCCATCGGACTACTTGAGGAAGCCCTTGTAGGCGCGCATCGACAGCTGCGACTCGATCTGCCGCATCGTGTCGATGGCCACGCCCACGACGATCAGCACCGACGTGCCGCCGAGCGCACGGCCTGTCGCCTGGGAGAACCCGCCGTACTTGATGAAGAGCGAGGGCAGGACGGCGACGGTCGCCAGGAACAGACCACCGGCGATCGTCAGCCGCACCAGCACGCGCTCGAGGTACTGCGCGGTCGGCCGGCCCGGACGCACGCCCGGCACGAAGCCGCCGTACTTCTTCAGGTTGTCGGCCTGCTCGATCGAGTTGAAGATCACGGCCACGTAGAAGAACGTGAACCCGAAGATCAGCGTCGCCTCGCCGATGAGGAACGGCCATCCGCCGGGTTGCAGGAGTCTGGCCATGTCATGGGCGATCGTCCACGGCACGATCTGGCCGACGGTGGGCGGGAACGCCATGATCGCCGCGGCGAAGATGACCGGGATCACGCCCGCCATGTTCACCCGCAGCGGCAGGTAGGTCGAGCCGCCGCTGGTCATCCGCCGGCCGACCATGCGCTTGGCGTACTGGATCGGGATCTTGCGGATTCCCTCCTGCACGAACACGACGGCCACGATGACGCCGAAGACGACGATCGGCAGGGACAGTTTCTCGAACGTCGAGCCGTTCCACCACGCCGAGATGCCCGCCGGGGCGGAGGTCAGAATCGACGCGAAGATCAGCAGTGACATGCCGTTCCCGACGCCGCGCTGGGTGATCAGCTCGCCGATCCACATCAGGAGCGCGGCACCGGCGGTGAGGGTGATCACGATCAGGATCACGTTGCCGAGCGTGAAGTTGATCAGGCCGCCCGAGGTGGACACGCCGAGGGCGTTCTTGTGGAACGCGTAGGTGTAGCCGAGCGCCTGCAGAGCCGCGAGCGCGACCGTCAGGTAGCGCGTGTACTGGGTGATGCGCCGCTGCCCCAGCTCGCCCTCCTTCTGCAACGCCTGCAGGTTCGGGAAGACGGGCGTCATCACCTGCAGGATGATCGAGGCGGTGATGTACGGCATGATCCCGAGCGCGAACACGCCCAGGCGCGACAGGCCGCCGCCCGAGAACACCGAGAGCAGGCCGAAGATTCCGCCCTGGTTCTGGAGCGCGTTCGCAAGCGCGGTGGAGTTGACGCCCGGCGCGGGCACGAACGAGCCCAGCCGGTAGAGCGCGAGCATCGCGGCCGTGAACAGCAGCTTGCGGCGCAGATCGGGCGACTTCCAGGCGTTGAGCAGGCTCTGAAGCACGGTTCTCTGGCTACTCCTCCGGCTCCGGCTCGGATTCCGCCGCCGGCTCCTCTGTGGGCTCCTCGGGCACGGGCTCCGCGGGGGCCTCGCCGGCCGCAGCGGCGGCGGCCGACTTGCGGTTCGCGGCCCGGGTCTTGCTCGACGGCGAGTTGTTCGGGTTCGGGCCGCCGGGGATGACGACCACGGTGCCGCCGGAAGCCTCGATCAGCTCGACCGCCCGCTTCGAGAACGCGTGCGCGCGCACCGTCAGGACGCGCGTCAGCTCACCGTCGCCAAGGATCTTGACCGGATGGCGCAGGCTCTTGATCACGCCGGCGGTCTTGAGCAGCTCGGGCGTCACCTCGACTCCGGCGTCAAAGCGCTCGAGATCGCGCAGATTCACCGGCGTCGTGTGCGTGCGGAACGGCCCCATGGGCATCGACTTGCGGTGGTTGGGGCCGCGCAGCTTCCCGAGCCGCATGTAGAGCGGCATCTGGCCGCCCTCGAAGCCCGGGCGCATGCTGTGGCTGCCCGACCGCGACTTCTGGCCCTTCTGACCGCGACCGGACGTCTTGCCGGTGCCCGAGCCCGCTCCGCGGCCGACCCGCTTGCGGGTGCGATGGCTGCCGTCTGCGGGGCGCAGCTCATGCAGGGCAGGCGTTGGGATTCCGTCGTCAGCCATCGATCTCCTCCACTCTCACCATCGAGGCGACCCGGCGCAGCATCCCCTGCAGCACCGGCGAGTCCTCACGCTCGGTGGTGGCGTTGATCTTGCGCAGGCCGAGCGCCCGCAGCGTGCCCTTGTGCTCGGGGCGCGTGCGGATCGTGCCGCGGATCTGGGTGATCCGGAGCTTGGCCATCAGCTCTCCTCGCCGGCTTCGGCTTCCGGCGCCGGCTCGGCGCCGGCCTTGGGCTTGGCGACCCGTTTTCGCGGTGCGCGCTTGGGCTTGGGCTTGGGGGCCGGCTCGGCCTCGGCCACAGGCTCCTCGGGCGCGACCTCGGCCGCGGGCGCCTCCACCTCTGCCGCCGGCGGCTCGGGCTCGGCCGAAACCGGCTCGGGCACCTCTGCGGGCGGGGGCGCCACAGCCACCGACCGCTCGAGCGCCGCCAGCTTGTCGGCGGCCTCCGCCACGACCTCGGCGTGCGGCTTGATCACGTCGCGGATCTGCTTGCCACGCAGGCGCGCCACGTCCTCAGGCCGCTTGAGCGCCTTGAGGCCGTCGACGGTCGCCATCAGCAGGTTGATCGGATTTGCCGTCCCCAGCGACTTGGCCAGGATGTCGCGGACGCCGCCGAGCTCGAGCACGGCGCGCACGCCGGCGCCGGCGATCACCCCGGTGCCTTCGGAGGCGGGCTTCAGGAGCACCCGGCCGGCGCCGTAGCGCCCGAGCACCTGGTGGGTGACGGTGTTCTTGTACTTGGGGATCTGGAACAGGTTCTTCTTCGCGTCCTCGACCGCCTTGGCGATCGCCGACGGCACCTCGTTCGCCTTGCCGTAGCCGACGCCGACGTGGTCGATCTCGTCGCCCACGACCACGAGCGCCGTGAACGAGAACCGGCGGCCGCCCTTGACCACCTTGGCGACGCGGTTGATCTTCACCACCCGCTCCTGCAGGTCGCGGCCCGCGACCTCGGAGCCGCGGGCGGCGGGGTTACGCGATCCCGGTCTGGGGGTTACAGCAGCCATTCCTTAGAACTCCAATCCGTTCTCACGGGCGGCGTCGGCGAGCGCCTTCACCCGCCCGTGGTACAGGTATCCGCCGCGGTCGAAGACGACCGAGGCGATGCCGGCCTTGGTTGCGCGCTCGGCGACGAGCTTGCCGACCGCAGCCGGTGCCTCGGTGCGCTTGAGCTTTGCCAGCGACTTGTCCTGGCTGGACGCTGCCGCCAGCGTGTGCCCGGCGGTGTCGTCGATCACCTGCGCCGAGATGGTGCGGTTCGACCGGTACACGGCCAGCCGCGGCCGCTCGGTCGTGCCGGTGACCTTGGCGCGCACCCGCCGGTGCCGGTGCTCGCGAGCCTGCTGTTTGGTCTTCGTTGCCATGTGCCTTATGCCCGCTTTCCGACCTTGCGGATGACGTGCTCGCCGGCGTAGCGGACTCCCTTGCCCTTGTAGGGCTCGGGCGGCCGCCACTTGCGGATCTGGGCGGCGATCTCGCCGACCTGCTGCTTGCTCGAGCCGCTGACGATGATCTGGGTCGGCTGGGGCACCTCGAACGAGATCCCCTCAGGCGCCTTGACGGTGACCGCGTGGCTGAAGCCGAGCTGCATCTCGAGGTCGCTGCCGCGCAGCGCGGCGCGATAGCCGACACCCTGGATCTCGAGCCGCTTGGAGTAGCCCTCGGTGACGCCGACGACCATGTTGGCGACCAGCGTGCGCGTGAGACCGTGCAGCGCGCGGTGCTGGCTGCGGTCGGTCGGGCGCGTCACGACGAGCACCCCGTCCTCCTGGGCAACCGTGATCTCGGGCGAGATCCGCTCCGACAGGCTGCCGCGCGGCCCGGTGACCGAGACGGCCCCCGGCGCGATCTCGACCGAGACGCCGGCGGGCACGGGAATGGGCATGCGTCCGATTCTGCTCATCGCTCACCACACATAACACAGCACCTCGCCGCCGACGTCCTGCTCCTGCGCGTGGCGGCCGGTCAGGACGCCCTTGGACGTCGAGAGGATCGCGATCCCCATCCCGCCCAGCACGCGGTGCGGGCGGTCCTTCTTGGCATACACGCGCCGGCCCGGCTTGGACACGCGCTTCAGCCCCGAGATCACGCGCTCACGGCTCGGGCCATAGCGCAGCGTCACGACCAGGGTGTCGTGCTTCTCGCCCTTCGAGACGTTCCAGGCGTCGATGTACCCCTCCTCCTTGAGGATGCGCGCGATCTCGCGCTTCATCCCCGAGGTGGGCATCGCCACGGTCTCGTGGAGCGCCGTGTTGGCGTTCCGGATTCGTGTGAGCATGTCGCCGATTGGATCCGTAACCATTACCCGCTCCTCACCAGCTCGACTTCGTCATACCGGGGATGACCCCCTGGTGGGCGAGCTCACGCAGGCAGATGCGGCACACGCCGAACTTGCGGAAGTAGGCGCGTGGGCGCCCGCAGCGCGCGCAGCGGTGATAGGCCCGCGTCGGATACTTCGCGGGGCGTCCCTGCTTGACCTTGAGTGATTCCTTCGCCATGGGTGATCTCGTCCTTTGTTCCTGTGCCTCAGGCCGCGAACGGCATCCCGAGGGCGCGCAGGAGCTCGCGCGCACCGTCGTCGTCCGCCGCGGTGGTGGTGATGGTGATGTTGAGGCCACGCACCTCGGAGATGTCGTCGTAGTTGATCTCGGGGAAGATGACCTGCTCGCGCACCCCGATCGAGAAGTTGCCGCGGCCGTCGAACGCCGCCGGGTTGATGCCGCGGAAGTCGCGGATGCGCGGGAGCGCGATCGCCAGCAGCCGGTCGAGGAACTCGTACATACGGTCGCCCCGCAGCGTCACCTTGCAGCCGATGGGCATGCCCTCGCGCAGCTTGAAGCCTGCGATCGACTTCTTCGCGCGCGTGATCACGGGGCGCTGACCCGCGATGATGGCCAGCTGCTCGACGGCGTCGTCGAGCGCCTTGGAGTTGACCTTGGCCTCGCCGACGCCCATGTTGATCGTGATCTTCGCGATCCGCGGCACCGCCATCGGCGAGGACAGCTCGAGCTTCTCCTGCAGCTGCTCGCGCAGCTCGGAGTCGTACCGCTCCTTGAGCCGGGGCGTGGGGATCTCGGCGGTGCTCATCGATCGATGTCCTTGTCGCAGTTGCGGCACACCCGCACCTTGTTGCCGTCCTTGGGATTGATCCGGTAGCCGACCCGGGAGGGCTTCCCGCAGGCGGGGCACACGAGCGCAACGTTCGAGATCTGCAGCGGCGCCTCACGCTCGAGCACGCCCCCGGGGATGATCTGCTGGTTGCCCGACCGGCGCGGCGCGGGCCGCGGCTTGGTGTGGCGCTTGATCATGTTGACCTTCTCGACCAGTATCCGCCGTTCGGTCGGCAGCACGCGCTGAACCGTGCCGCGCTTGCCGGCGTCCTTGCCGGTCAGCACCTCGACGGAGTCGCCTTTCCTGATCTTCAGCTTGTTCATGTGGCTAGAGCACCTCGGGAGCGAGGGAGACGATTTTCATGAAGTTGCGCTCGCGCAGCTCGCGTGCGACGGGGCCGAAGATGCGGGTGCCGCGCGGATTGCGCTGTGCGTCGATGATCACCGCCGCGTTCTCGTCGAACGCGATGTAGGTACCGTCGTCGCGGTGATGCTGCTTGGTCGTTCTCACGACCACCGCCGTCACCACCTCGCCCTTCTTCACCGAGCCGTTGGGCGTGGCCTGCTTGACGGTACCGACGATGATATCGCCCACCCCCGCGTACCGGCGCCGGCTGCCGCCCTTGATGCGGATGCACAGGAGCACGCGCGCGCCGGTGTTGTCGGCGACCCGCAGCCGGCTCTCCACCTGGATCACTTCGCCACCTCGACGATCTCGGCGACCCGCCAGCGCTTCGTGCGCGACAGCGGGCGCGTCTCGACCAGGCGGACGACGTCGCCAACCTTGGAGGTGTTCTCCTCGTCGTGGGCATGCAGCCGGATCGAGCGGCGCAGCATCTTGCCGTACTTGGGATGCGGCTTGACGACGTCGACGCGCACCACCACGGTCTTGTCCATGGCGTCCGAGACGACGATGCCGCGGCGCTCCTTGCGCCGTCCGTGCGTTTGCGGTTCGGTGGCGCTCATGAACGGCTCCCGCCCTGCGCGCCGTCGCCGGCCAGCGTCAGGAGCCGCGCGATGTCGCGCTTGACGCGCGCCAGCGCAGCGGTGTTGTCGAGCGCCCCGGTCGCATGCTGGAAACGCAGGTTGAAGAGCTCCTGACGGGTCTCGGCCAGCTTGCGCTCGAGCTCGTCGGCGGTCAGCTCGCGAATCTCACTGGCCTTCAAACAGATCACCCTCTCGGGACACGAACTTCGCTTTCACAGGCAGCTTCATGGCGGCGAGGCGGATGGCCTCCCGCGCGAGCGGCTCGGGCACTCCCGCCAGCTCGAACATGACGCGGCCGGGCTTGACCACCGCGACCCAGTGCTCCGGCGAGCCCTTGCCCGAGCCCATGCGCGTCTCGGCCGGCTTCTGGGTCACCGACTTGTCGGGGAAGATGGTGATCCACACCTTGCCGCCGCGCTTGATCTTGCGCGTCATCGCGATACGGGCGGCCTCGATCTGGCGGTTGGTCACCCAGCCGGCCTCGAGCGACTTCAGCCCGTACTCGCCGAACATGACCCGCGTGCCGCCCTTGGCCTCGCCTCGGCGGCGGCCTCGGTGGACACGGCGGTACTTGGTGCGCTTGGGGAGAAGCATCAGGCCTCGCTGCCCTCGGCGGGCGGGGTCGGATCCGGAGCCGGCGCGACATCGGGCGCCGCCGCAGGCGCGTCAGCCGGCGGGGTCGCGGGAGCGTCCGCCGGGGGCACGGCATCGGCACGCGGTCGCGGCCGCCGGCCGGTCGGGGGCGCTCCACCGCGCGCCACCGCCGCCGCCACCTGGTCCGCCGCCTCTGCCGCCGCCGCCGCTACCGCCCGGCCCACCGCCGCCACCGGGCCTGGGCCTGCGGCCACCGCCGCGGCCGCCGGGCCCGTCGCCGCGGCGACCGGGCCGCGTGGGGCCGAGCTGCTCCATCTCGCCGGGCAGCGCGCCGCGCCGCCGGCGGCGGCTGTCGACCTCGCCGAGCCGGGTCGAGGCACCCTCGTGCTCGAAGCCCTCGGGCATGATCTCGCCCTTGTTGATCCACACCTTGACGCCGATCCGGCCGAACGTGGTCTTGGCCTCGGCAAAGCCGTAGTCGATGTCGGCGCGCAGTGTGTGCAAAGGCACGCGGCCCTCGCTGTACTGCTCGGAGCGCGACATCTCGGAACCGCCCAGCCGCCCGCCGCAGCGGATCTTGACGCCCTGGGCGCCAGAGCGGATCGACGAGGACAGCGACCGCTTCATCGCCCGCCGGAACGACACCCGGTTCTGCAGCTGCTCGGCGATCGACTGGGCGACCAGCTTGGCATCGAGCTCGGGGCGCTTGATCTCGGTGATGTTCACCTGCACGTTCTTGGTGGTCATGTCGTGCAGCTCGCGTCGCAGGGCATCGACCTCCGACCCCGACTTGCCGATCACGATGCCGGGGCGAGCCGTGTAGATGTCGACCGTGATCCGCTGCTTGTCCTTGCGGATGTGGATGTCGGACAGGCCCGCATGCGAGAGCTTGCCGTAGATGTGGTCGCGGATCTTCACGTCCTCCATCAGCGCGGCCGGGAACTCCTTCGTCGGCACGAACCAGTTCGACTTCCACGTGTGGATGACGCCGACCCGCAGGCCGCCCGGGTGGACCTTATGTCCCATCTACTCGCCGCCCTCCTCTGGTGCTTCGGGTGCTTCGGTTGCCTCGGTCGCGGCCTGCGGCTCGGGCGCCGCCTCGGTCTCTGCGACCGCCTCGGTCTCGGGCGCATCCTTCGGCGCGGCCTTCTTGGCGCGCGGCTTGCGCCTGGGCGCCGCCTTGGGCGTCTCGGCCGGAGCCGCCTCGGCGGCGGGCTCGACGACGCGGCGAGGCTTCGGGCGCTTGATCTCGCCCGGCTCTGCGACCGCGAGCTGGATCGTGATGTGGCAGGTGCGCTTGCGGATGCGGTTCACACGCCCGCGCGCGCGAGGCCGCCAGCGCTTGAGCGTGGGCCCCTCGTCGGCGTAGGCGGCGACCACCACGAGGTCGTCCGCGTCGTAGCCGTTGTTGTTCTCGGCGTTCGCGATCGCCGAGGCCAGCACCTTGCCGGCATCCTTGGCAGCGGCCCGGGTCGCGAAGGCGAGGATCGCCGTGGCCTCGACCGCCTGCTTGCCGCGGATGTGCTCGAGCACGAGCCGCGCCTTGCGGGCAGAGCAGCGCACGTAGCGCGCCTGCGCCTTGACGGTCTCGCGCTCGGTGACGGCGACGGTGGCGGCCATGCCTAGCGGCCCTTCATCCTGGAGGTGCGGTCGTTGCCGTGCCCGCGGTAGGTGCGGGTGGGGGCGAACTCGCCCAGCTTGTGGCCGACCATCGACTCGGACACGAACACCGGCACGTGCTTGCGGCCGTCGTGCACGGCGATCGTGTGGCCGACGAACTCGGGGAAGATCGTGGAGGTGCGCGACCACGTCTTCAGCATCCGCTTCTGGCGCGTCTCGTTCATCGCCTCGATCCGCTTCATCAGCTTGGCCTCCACGAAGGGGCCCTTCTTGCTCGATCGGCTCATCGCTTGCCCTTACCCCTCCTGCGCGCTCGGACGATGTCCTTGCCGCTCGCCTTCTTCTTGTCCCGGGTGCGGTACCCGAGCGTGGGCTTGCCCCACGGGGTGACCGGGTGGCTGCCCTTGTTCTTGCCCTCGCCGCCGCCGTGCGGGTGGTCGACGGGGTTCATCACCGTGCCGCGCACCGTCGGGCGCTTGCCCAGCCAGCGGGACCGGCCGGCCTTGCCGCCCGACTCGATCTCGTGGGTGACGTTGCCGAGCTGTCCCACGGTCGCCCGGCAGTCCTCGGGGACGCGGCGCATCTCACCCGACGGCAGCCGCAGGAGCGCCTTGCCGCCCTCCTTGGCGACGAGCTGGGCCGATGAGCCGGCCGAACGGGCCATCTTGCCGCCCTGGCCGGGCCGAAGCTCGATGTTGTGCACCGTGGTGCCGGTCGGCATGGCCTTGAGCGGCATGGCGTTGCCGGGCCTGATGTCGACCGCGGCGCCCGACTCCACCATCTGTCCGGCGCGCAGCCGCACCGGCGCCAGGATGTAGCGCTTCTCGCCGTCTTTGTAGTGCAGGAGCGCGATGCGCGCCGACCGGTTGGGGTCGTACTCGATCGAGTGCACCTTCGCCGGGATGCCGTCCTTCGTCCGCTTGAAGTCGATCAGGCGGTAGCGGCGCTTGTGGCCGCCGCCGCGATGGCGGGTGGTGATGCGGCCGTTCACGTTGCGCCCGCCGGTCTTGTGCATCGGCGCGAGCAGCGTGCGCTCCGGCTCTGCGGTGGTCAGCTCGTCGAAGTCGGACACCGTCATGAAGCGGCGGCCCGGAGAGGTTGGTCTGAATTTCCTGATGGCCATGCCTACACCCCCGGCCCGAAGGCTTCGATGGACTGGCCCTCGGCGATCGTGACGACCGCCTTCTTCCACCCCGGCCGCTGGCCGGCGTGGACGCCGCGCCGCTTGGGCTTCGCGGGCACCTTCGAGATGTTCACCTGCGTGACGCTGACGTCGAAGATCTCCTCGACGGCCTGGCGCACCTGGGTCTTGTGGGCGTCCTTGTGCACGCGGAACGTGTACTTGCGCCGCTCGGCGATCTGGCCGTAGCTCTTCTCCGAGACCACGGGTGCGATCACCACTGTTCGTGCGTCGCCGCGGGTCACGAGCCGTCACCGCCCTCGAGCACCTGCAGGGCCGCCTTCGACACGACCAGCGACCGTGCCCACACCACCTCGGCCACCTCGAGATCGCGCACGGGGACGACGTGGGTGCGGTGAAGGTTGCGGAATGACTTGGCCAGGTGGAGCTCGTCGCCGCCCACGACCACGACCAGCGGTGTGTGCAGCTCTGCGCCACGCGTGATCTCGGCGGCGTGCGACGTCTTGGGCGCGTCGAACGTGTCGCCGTCGACGACGTGCAGCGAGCCGGCCAGCGCGTGTGACGAGAGTGCGATGCGAAGCGCCTTGACCCGCGCCTTGCGGTTGACCTTGCCCGTGTAGCTGCGCGGCTGCGGCCCGAAGGCGACGCCGCCGCCTGTCCACTGCGGCGCCCGGGTGGTGCCCGCGCGGGCACGGCCGGTGCCCTTCTGGCGCCACGGCTTGGCGCGCCCGCCGGCCACCATACCGCGGGTCTTGGTTGCGCTCGTACCCTGGCGGCGGGCGGCCAGCTCGCCCTTGACGACCTCGTGGACCAGCGCGTCGTTTCGCTCCTGGCCGAAGCAGTCCTCCGACAGCGTGACACCCTTGCCGCCCGTCAGCACCTTGGCCTCGATCTTGGCCATCAGCCGTCGCTCCGGACTTCGACCACTCCGCCGATCGTGCCGGGGACGGCGCCCTCGACCAGGAGCAGGTTGCGCTCGGTGTCGATCTCGACCACCCGCAGCCCACGCTGGGTGACCCGCTGCGACCCCATCTGACCAGCCATCTTCGTGCCCTTGTAGACGTGCGAGGGCGTCGCCGATGCCCCGATCGACCCCGGAGCGCGCACGTTGTGCGAGCCGTGCGAGACGGGGCCGCGCGAGAACCGGTGCCGCTTGATCGTGCCGGCGAAGCCCTTGCCGCGCGATGTACCGCTCACCTTGACCCGCTCACCCGGCTGGAACGTCTCGACCGTGACCGTATCGCCGGCAGCGAAGCCCTCGGCGTCGCGGAACTCGACCAGCGTACGGTGAGGCGCCACGCCGGCGGCTTTGAGATGGCCCGCGCGGGGGCGCGTGAGCCGCTTCTCCTTCACCGGTCCGAACGCCAGCTGGACGGCGTTGTAGCCGTCCACCTCGGGCGTGCGCACCGCGACGACCGGGCACGGCCCGGCCTCGATCACGGTGACCGGGGTCACCCGGCCGGACTCCGCGTCGAAGAGCTGTGTCATCCCAACCTTGGTGCCGATGATTCCCTTCCCCACGTCCCCCACCTACAGCTTGATCTCGATGTCGACCCCCGCCGGAAGGTCGAGCCGCATCAGCGAATCGACCGTCTTCGGCGTGGGCTGGTGGATGTCGATCAGCCGCTTGTGCGTGCGGATCTCGAAGTGCTCGCGTGAGTCCTTGTCCTTGAACGGGCCACGGATGACGCAGTACACGTTCTTCTCGGTGGGCAAGGGCACGGGGCCGGACACCGTGGCGCCCGACCGCTGTGCCGTGTCCACGATGGAACGCGCGGACAGGTCGACCAGCGTGTGGTCGTACCCCTTCAGCCGGATGCGGATCTTCTGCTGCGCCACGGTGTGCTCGGTACCCCTTCTCTACTTGAGGATCTTGGTTACGGCGCCCGCACCGATGGTGCGGCCACCCTCGCGGATTGCGAAGCGCAGGCCCTCGTCCATGGCGATCGGCTGGATCAGCTCGACCGACATCTCGGCGTTGTCGCCGGGCATGACCATCTCGACGTCCGCCTGCAATTCGACGACACCGGTGACGTCGGTCGTGCGGAAGTAGAACTGCGGGCGGTAGCCCTTGAAGAACGGCTTGTGCCGGCCGCCCTCGTCCTTGGAGAGCACGTACACCTGCGCCTCGAACTTGGTGTGCGGCGTGATCGAGCCGGGCTTTGCCAGCACCTGTCCGCGCTCGATCTCCTCGCGCTTGACACCGCGCAGGAGCGCGCCGATGTTGTCGCCGGCCTGCCCGGAGTCGAGCAGCTTGCGGAACATCTCGACGCCGGTCACGACCGTCTTGGCGGTCTTCGTGTGGATGCCGACGATCTCGACCTCTTCGCCGGTCTTGATCTGGCCCTGCTCGACGCGGCCGGTGGCAACGGTGCCGCGGCCGGTGATCGTGAACACGTCCTCGACAGGCATCAGGAACGGCTTGTCGATGTCGCGCGGAGGCTCCGGCACATAGTCGTCGACGGCCGCCATCAGCTCCAGGATCTTGGGCGTCCATTCGGCGTCGCCCTCGAGCGCCTTCAGCGCCGAGCCGCGCACGACCGGGAGGTCGTCGCCGGGGAAGTCGTACTTCGTGAGCAGCTCGCGGACCTCCAGCTCGACCAGGTCGAGCAGCTCCTCGTCGTCGACCGTGTCGGCCTTGTTGAGGAACACGACGATGTAGGGCACGCCGACCTGGCGCGCGAGCACGATGTGCTCCCGCGTCTGCGGCATCGGGCCGTCGGCGGCGGACACCACGAGGATCGCGCCGTCCATCTGCGCCGCGCCCGTGATCATGTTCTTCACATAGTCGGCGTGGCCGGGGCAGTCGACATGTGCGTAGTGCCGGTTGACCGTCTCGTACTCGACGTGGGAGGAGTTGATGGTGATACCGCGCTCGCGCTCCTCCGGCGCCTTGTCGATCTTGTCGAAATCGGTGAACGCCGAGCCGGTGCCGGCCTCGGCCAGCACCTTTGTGATGGCAGCGGTGAGCGTCGTCTTGCCATGGTCGATGTGACCGATGGTGCCGATATTGAGGTGCGGCTTGTTGCGCTCGAACTTCTGCTTGGCCATGTCTTCTCCCAGTCTCCTTTTCCGGGGACCTACCCCTGGCTCTCTGTGAGCTTCTCTGCGATCGAATGTGGGACTTCTGCGTACTGAAGGAACTGCATCGTATAGGTGGCGCGACCCTGGCTCATGGTGCGTACATCGGTCGCATATCCGAACATCTCGGCGAGCGGCACGCGGGCGCGGATGACCTGCGCGTTGCCGCGCGGCTCCATGCCCTCGATCTGCCCTCGGCGGGAGTTGATGTTGCCGATCACGTCGCCCATGTACTCCTCGGGCGTGACCACTTCGACGGCCATGACGGGCTCGAGCAGCACCGGCTTCGCGCGCTTCGAGGCCTCCTTGAAGGCCAGCGAGCCGGCCACCTTGAACGCCATCTCCGAGGAGTCGACGTCGTGGTAGGAGCCGTCCACCAGGACGACCGAGATGTCGACGACGGGGAACCCGGCCAGGATGCCGGCCTCCATCGCCTCCTTGATGCCGTGGTCGACCGCGTTGACGTACTCGCGCGGCACCGAGCCGCCGACCGTCTTGTTCTCGAACGTGTATCCGCCGGCCTCGTTGGGCGCCATGTTGATGACGACGTGGCCGTACTGGCCGCGGCCGCCGGTCTGGCGGACGAAGCGGCCGTGGATGCCCTCGACGGCGTTTCGGATCGTCTCGCGGTAGGCAACCTGCGGGCGGCCGACGTTGGCGTCGACCCGGAACTCGCGCATGAGCCGGTCGACGATGATCTCGAGGTGCAGCTCACCCATGCCGGCGATGATGGTCTGGCCGGTCTCCTCGTTCGTGCGCACGCGGAAGGTCGGATCCTCCTCGGCGAGGCGCTGCAGGGCCTGGGCCAGCTTGTCCTGGTCGGCCTTGGTCTTCGGCTCGACGGCGACGTCGATGACGGGCTCCGGGAAGACGATCGACTCGAGCAGCACGGGATTGTCGGGATCACACAGCGTGTCGCCGGTGGTCGTCTGCTTGAGGCCGACGGCGGCGGCGATGGCGCCCGCGCCGATCTGCTGCAGGTCCTCGCGGTGATTGGCATGCATCTCGAGCAGCCGCCCCACCCGCTCCTTGCGGCCGGTGGAGGTGTTGAGCACGTAGGAGCCCGAGTTGATCTTGCCCGAGTAGACGCGGAAGTAGGTGAGCTTGCCGACGAACGGGTCGCTCATGACCTTGAAGGCGAGCGCCGAGAACGGCTGGTCGAGGTCGGCCGGCCGGATCGACTCCTCGCCGGTGCGCGGGTCGATCCCGACCACGGGCAGGACGTCGACCGGCGAAGGCAGGTAGTCGATGACGGCCTCGAGCAGGGGCTGGACGCCCTTGTTCTTGAAGGCGGAGCCGAGCAGCACCGGCGTGATCGAGTTGTCGAGCGTCGCCTTGCGGATCGCGCCGCGCAGGTGCTCGGCCTCGACGGGCTGGTCCTCGAGGAACGCGTTCATGATGTCGTCGTCGTGGTCGGCAACCGACTCGACCAGGTCGTGCCGGTAGGTCTCGGCCTGCTCGCGCATCCCGGCGGGGATCTCACGCTCCTCCCACTTCTGCCCGAGCGGGTCGACGTAGTGGAGTGCTTTCATCGTGACCAGGTCGACGTGGCCCTCATAGGCGTCCTCGAGCCCGATCGGGATCTGCACCGGGACAGCGCGCGCCCCCAGCCGGTCGACCATCGTCGCGACGGCGGCGAAGAAGTCGGCGCCGGTGCGGTCCATCTTGTTGATGAACGCGATCCGGGGCACGCCGTACTTGTCGGCCTGCCGCCAGACCGTCTCGGACTGAGGCTGCACGCCGGCGACCGAGTCGAAGAGCGCGACCGCGCCGTCGAGGACGCGCAGGCTGCGCTCGACCTCGACCGTAAAGTCCACGTGCCCGGGCGTGTCGATAATGTTGATGCGGTGGTCACGCCAGAAGCAGGTCGTGGCGGCGGACGTGATCGTGATCCCCCGCTCCTGCTCCTGCACCATCCAGTCCATCGTCGCGGCGCCCTCGTGGACCTCGCCCATCTTGTGGGTGCGGCCCGTGTAATAGAGGATGCGCTCGGTGGTGGTGGTCTTGCCGGCGTCGATGTGGGCCATGATGCCGATGTTGCGCACCCGGTCGAGCTCCTCCATCCGGGGCACGCGGGTGCTGGGGGTTGTCTCAGTGACAGACATCGTTCAGGCCCTCACCACCGGTAGTGCGCGAAGGCCTTGTTGGCCTGCGCCATCCGGTACATGTCGTCCTTGCGCTTGAACGCGCCGCCCTGCTGGTTGGTCGCGTCCAGGATCTCGCCGGCCAGCTTCTCGAATGACTGCTTCTCGCGCCGCTGGCGCGAGAACGTGACGAGCCAGCGCACGGCGAGGGTGCGGGCACGGCGCTGCGGAACCTCGATCGGCACCTGGTAGTTGGCGCCGCCGACGCGGCGCGAGCGCACCTCGAGCACCGGCGTCACCGACTTGATGGCGCGCTCGAGCACCTCGACGGGGTTCTGGCCGGTCTTCTGACCGACCGACTCCAGCGCCTGGTACACGATCTGCTCGGCGATCGACTTCTTGCCGTCCATCATCACGCGGTTCACGACCTGCGTGACCAGGACCGACTCGTAGACGGGGTCGCGAAGCAGCGTTCGCGGAGTGATCTCGGCACGGCGCGGCACTACGAGCTCCTCTTCGCCCCGTACTTCGACCGCCCCTGCTTGCGGTCGTTCACGCCCGGACGTGTCAAGCGCCGCCCGGATGACCTTGTAGCGCACGCCCGGAAGATCCTTCACGCGGCCGCCGCGGATCAGCACCACCGAGTGCTCCTGCAGGTTGTGCCCGACGCCGGGGATGTAGGCCGTGACCTCCATCTGGTTGGTCAGGCGCACGCGCGCGACCTTGCGCAGCGCGGAGTTCGGCTTCTTCGGCGTGACCGTGTAGACGCGCGTGCAGACGCCCCGCTTTTGCGGCGCGCCGCGGAGGGCCGGCGTCTTGGTCTTGCCGACCACTTTCTGGCGAGGCTTGCGTACGAGTTGATTGATCGTTGGCATACGTAGTCAGAGCTCCCGCCGTACGGGAGCAGCGAGGGAAGGGCCGCCCCATGCGGCCGCGACGCCGAACACTAGCACAGGGCTCGTCGCCACGGCGGGTCAGGTCGAGGGGCAGCCACCCCGGTGCAGATACCCCTCCCACCTGGCCGCGACAACCGCCCATGACCGGTCACCGGTGACGGCCGCGATGCGCCGCAGCAGGGCGATGTGATAGGCGTGATAGTGGGTTGACGCGGGCGCGCCTCCGAGCGAGTAGCGCGACCAGCAGCCGGTGTCGAACTGGGGCAGAAGCCGCCGCGCCGCCGTCTCCATCCGCCCGGCCACGACGCGACCGCTGGCGTCACCGGTCACGCGGGCGTAGTCGGACAGGAGCAGGATCGTCTGCAGCTGTGCGTTGAGGATCAGCATGGGGCTGAAGCTGTACTCGCGGATCCACGATCCGCCTGCAATCGGGTGCAGGTACGCGGCCGGTATCGAGGCGAAGGCCGCCCGCGCCGCGTGGGCGATCCGGGCGTCACCGAGCATCTTGCCCGCGCGCGCCAGGGAGTCGGCGCCGGCCGCCTGCGCGAACCCTGACGTCCACCGGTCGGGGCCACCGAAGGGGAAGTAGTACTCCCAGACGATCGCCCCACCCTCGGGTACCGCGCGCGCCAGCATGGCATCGGCGATGCGGCGAGCATCGTCGGAGCGGCCCGCCTTCACGGCGGCGTCGAGCGCCGCGAACGACGCCAGCGGGTGGAACTGGATACCCATGGCCGGGGAAGTAGCGATAGACGACACCGTCGCTCCCCTGCATCGTCGCGAGCGGGGCCGGCATGCCGCCCGACCGGAACCGGCGCACGTTGGCGTCGAGCATCCCGCCAAGGGCCCGCGCCCGAGGGGCGTCGAGGCTGTCGGCCTGACCCGCGACGTCGTGGAGCAGCCGCGGTGAGCGCCGCCGCGGGACCGATCCGTACTCTGCCCGACCTGAGCCACCGCGGTTTCGACGGCGGTCTCGACGGCTGTGGCCTGGGCCGCGCGAGAGCCGCCCGCGGCGGCGTGCGGCGGCCACTCCGGACAACGTGTCAGACGCATCGCGGCCCGCGGCACGAAGGAGTGCCCCGCGGATCGCCGTCGCCGTCGTGAGGCCGGCAACGCCGTCGGCCGGAAGGCCCTGCGATCGCTGGAACCTGACCACGGCGGCATGGGTGGCCGGCCCGAAGCCGCCGTCCGGATCGCCCCCGTACCCCAACTCTCCCAACGCTGTCTGCAGTTCCACGACCCGCTCGCCGCTGTCTCCGGCGCGCAGGGGCGCACCCACCAGGGGCGTCTGCGCGGTGGACACCGCGGTCCCCGAGTTGGATTGCGGCGGGCGGACATCCACGCCGGCCGCCGGAGCACCGTGCGCGGCGTGGTCGAGCGCAGCGCTGCGCTCCCACCGCGGCCCCGACCAGCGTGAGCACGGCCAGAAGCGCCGCCCAACGGCGGCGCCGGTACCTGGCCGCAGGTGGCCGCCCCCGTCGCGGCGCTGGGCGCCGGTCGCGGCGCTGCGGGCACGTCGGAGAGGGAGGGCTCGGGAGCCGCGCTCCGGAGCGGATCCCACACGACGTCGGCGGCCCACAGGGGCTCGTCCGCGCCGGGCGCGTCCCCGCCGAGGGTGCTCACGTGACGATTATCACACGCGAGGCCTGAGCTGTCCATCACAAGCCGGGGCCACGTTCAGCGGCGCCAGGGCGTCCGGAAAGCACTCGCGCGATCGGTGCTCTACGCTCCCGGCATGCGTTGTGAGGCCTGTGGGAACGAGAACCGGGAGGGGCGCCGGTACTGCGCCCAGTGTGGCGCTGAGCTCGTCGTTCAGTGCGCCGCGTGCGGGGCGGCGAACGAGCCGCAGGACCGGTTCTGCGGCTCTTGCGGCGTCACGCTCGAGTCCACCGCGGCGGCCGCGGCGGCGCCGCCGCCCACGACCGAGCGCAGGATGGTCTCGGTGCTCTTTGCCGATCTCGTCGGCTTCACCGCCCTGTCCGGCTCGCGCGACCCCGAGGAGGTGCGCGAGATCCTGACCGGCTACTTCGACGCCGCCCGCGTGGCCGTCGAGCGCCACGGCGGCACGGTCGAGAAGTTCATCGGCGACGCGGTCATGGCGGTGTGGGGGGCCCCCGTCGCCCAGGAGGACGACGCCGAGCGGGCCGTCCGGGTCGCGCTCGAGCTCGTCGACGCCGTGCGCGCCCTCGGCGACCGTGACGGTCTCGAGCTCGAGGCCCGGGCGGCCGTCGCGACCGGCGAGGCCGCGGTGACGGTGGGCGCGGTCGGCCAGGGCATCGTGGCGGGCGATCTCGTCAACACCGCGTCGCGCATCCAGGGAGCGGCGGCCCCCGGAACCGTGCTCGTCGACGAGGCGACCCGGCGCATGACCGAGGCGGCGATCGTCGGCGAGCCCGCCGGGACGTTCACGCTCAAGGGCAAGCCCGAGCCCGTGGCGCTCTGGCGGGCCGTGCGCGTCTCGGCCGCGAGGCGCGGCGTCGGCCGCAGCGCCGGGCTCGACCCGCCGTTCGTCGGCAGGGAGCGCGAGCTGCGCCTGCTGAAGGATCTGTTCCACGCCACCGAGGGCGGGCGCGCGCATCTCGTCAACGTCGCCGGCATCGCCGGCATCGGCAAGTCGCGCCTCGCGTGGGAGTTCGAGAAGTATGCGGACGGCCTCGCCGACGAGGTGCTCTGGCATCGCGGCCGCTGCCTCTCCTACGGCGACGGGGTCGCGTTCTGGGCCCTGGGCGAGATGGTGCGCATGCGCGCCCGCATCGCCGAGGACGAGCCGGCCGCGATCCGCCGACGCGAAGCTGCAGGCGGTCGTGGACGAATGGGTGTCGGATCCGGAGGATCGCGACTGGGTGACGCCACCGCTGCGGCATCTGCTGGGGCTGGCGCAGATCCCCGACGGCGACCGCGAACGCCTGTTCCCGGCCTGGCGCAGGTTCTTCGAGGCGATGGCCGAGCGCCTGCCCGTCGTGCTCGTCTTCGAGGACATGCAATGGGCCGACGAGGCGCTGCTCTCGTTCGTCGCCTACCTGATGGAGTGGTCGCGCGATCATCGCCTGTTCGTGGTCACGCTCGCCCGGCCCGAGCTCGGCGATCGTTCGGGCTGGGGGGCGGCGCCGCGGTCGCTCACATCGCTCGCGCTCGAGCCGCTGGGCGGAGAGGCGATGGCGGAGCTTGTCGCGGGGATGGTCCCCGGGCTCCCGCCGGACGCGGTCACACGGATCGCGGCGGCGGCCGAGGGCGTGCCGCTGTACGCGGTCGAGACGGCGCGAATGCTGCTCGACCGCGGCGTCGTCGTGCGTTCCGCGGACGGCAGCGGGTACCAGGTCACGGGCGCGATCGCGGAGCTCGAGATCCCCGAGTCGCTGCACGCCCTCGTCGCCGCCCGGCTCGACGGCCTCTCCGAGGACGAGCGCCGGCTCCTGCAGCAGGCGGCGGTGCTCGGCAAGTCGTTCACGCTCGACGGCCTCGCGGCGATCGGTGGAATGCCCCGCGATCAGGCCGAGGAGGTGCTCGCGTCGCTGGCGCGCAAGGAGCTCGTCTCGGTGCAGACCGACCCGCGCTCGCCGGAGCGCGGCCAGTACGGGTTCGTGCAGGACATGGTGCGGACGATCGCGCGCGACACGCTCGGCCGGCGCGAGCGCAAGCGCCTGCACCTGGCGACGGCCGACCACCTTTCCCGGCTCGGCGGCGATGAGCTTGCCGAGGTGATCGCCGCCCATCGCGTCGACGCCTACCGGCTCCTCCCGGACGATCCGGATGCCGCCGGACTGCGCGACGCCGCCCGCGCCGACCTGCTGCGCGCCTCCGAGCGCGCCGCGTCACTCGCCGCCCCGGCAGAGGCGTTCCGGCTCGTCACCGTTGCGCTCGACCTGGTGGCGGACGACCGCGAGGACGCGGCATTGCACGAACAGGCCGGTGTGCTCGCGCTGCGCAAGGGCGACGTCGCCGAGGCCGAGGCGCAGTTCAGCCGTGCGCTCGCGATCCACGAGCAGGCCGCGGACGCGCGCTCGGCCGCCCGCGTCCGCGCCCAGCGCGGCGACGTGCTCTTCCTGCAGGGTCGCTCGGCCGAGGCCGTGGCCGAGATGGAGGAGGCCTATGCGGTGCTTGTCGACCAGCCTCCCGATGCCGAGCTCGCCCACCTCGCGGCGCAGATCGGCCGGCTCTGCGGAATGATCGGGGAGGAGGCGCGCGGGCGCGAGCCGCTCGAGCGGGCGATCGAGATCTCCGAAACGCTGTATCTGCCCGAGGTGCTCTCGCACGCACTCAACACGAAGGGCCTCTGGATGATCGCGTTCACGAACCGGCGCGAGGAGGCCCGCTCGCTGATGCTCGGCGCGCTGCGGGTCGCGCTCGAGGGCGATGCGCCGTACGCGGCAATGCGCGCCTACTTCAATCTCTCATTCGAACGCGAAGGCGTCGACGACTACACGCACGACTACGACACACGCGGCCTGGCCATGGCCGAGCGGGCCGGCGATCAGCAGTGGAAGCGGAGCTTTCTCCTGCACACGTCGTTCGCCGCCGTCGAGCGGGGCGACTGGGACGAGGCCCTGCGCATCACCCACGAGGCGCAGGAGACCCCCGGCGCCGAGACCGACGTGTTCGCGCGCGGAATCCTGCTCACGCGTGCCGTCATCCTCGCCCGCCGCGGCGCGGTGGCAGAGGCCCGCGCGGCGATCGCCGCGTCCGGCTTCGACGAGTCCGACAGCGACGAGCAGAACCGGGCCCAGCTCTGGCTGGCAAGTGCTGAGGCGCTCGCGGGTGAGTCGCGATTCGCCGAAGCCGCGGCGATCGCTCGGCGCGGGGCGGATGGCTTCGCCACGCTCGGGCTTGGACACCCGGCGGTGAAGGAATCGTTCATCCTCGAGAGCTGGTGCGAGTTCCATGCGGGCGACCGCCCGGCGGCCGAGGCCAGCCTCCAGCGACTCGAGGATCTCCCGAGCACGGGAGGCTCACCGCGCCTGCTGGCCCACCGGTCGCTCATGCGGGCGCTGCTCGCGGAGGGCGACGCCGCCGGGGCCCAGTTCGCCGAAGCCGTCGACGCCGCCCGCCGGTCCGGGACGCCCTGGCAGCTCGCCATCACTCTCGGCGAGCAGGCGGCTGCGGGCTATCGACCGCGACGCCGTCGCTGGCCGAGGCCCGGGCGATCCTCGAGCGGCTCGGCGCCGCGGCCGCGCTCGAGCGGATCGTGTCACGCCCCGGCGAGCACACGGCCGCCATCGCGGCCGGCTGAAGCACGGGAACGCCCCCCGCGGATCCCGTCACAAGTCTGCAACATCGTTGCAACGGCGATCCGCGGGGGACTGACCCCGGTTTTAGTCCTCGTCGGCGACCGGCGGGAGGATCGGCGGCTCGGCGCCCGGCTTCGGCGTCAGGTCGATGTCGCCGTTCGCCGTCAGGTGACCGTCGCCTCCGACGAGCGCGTCCGTGTAGACGGGCGGCTCGGCGAAGTCCTCGACGTAGAACCGGGGAGCATCCTCGGCCGGCTCGATCGTGACCGCGCGGTACTCCTTGAGCCCGGTCGAGGCCGGAATCAGCTTGCCGATGATGACGTTCTCCTTCAGGCCGACCAGGTGGTCGGTCTTGCCCTCGAGCGCGGCATCGGTCAGCACCTTGGTGGTCTCCTGGAACGACGCTGCGCTCAGGAAGCTCTGCGTCGCCAGTGAGGCCTTGGTGATCCCGAGGATCAGCTGCGTGTGGGTGGGCCGCTCCTTCTTGCCGGCCTTCAGCACCCGCAGCGTCTTCTCGAGCTCCGGCCGGTCGACCAGCTCGCCCGGCAGGTAGTCGGAGTCGCCCGAGTTGTCGATCCGCACCTTCTTCAGCATCTGGCGGACGATCAGCTCGATGTGCTTGTCGTGGATCTCCACGCCCTGGCTCTTGTAGACCTCCTGCACCTCACCCACGAGGTAGCGGGCGGTCTCGGTGTCGTCGCGCAGGTCGAGCACCTCGACCGGAGCCAGCGGGCCCTCGTTCAGCGGCGCACCGGCCTCGATCATCTCGCCCTCGCTGACACGCAGCCGGGTGCGGCGCGGGAACGCGTACTCCTTGGAGTCCCCGTCCTCGCCGCCGGTGGGGGTGATCGTGACGGTGTAGCCACGCTCGCCCTCGTCGATCGCCACGCGCCCCTCGACCTCCGCGAGCGTCGCCGCCGCCTTCGGCTTGCGAGCCTCGAACAGCTCCACCACCCGCGGCAGGCCGTGGGTGATGTCGAGGCCGGCGACGCCGCCGGTGTGGAACGTGCGCATGGTCAGCTGGGTACCGGGCTCGCCGATCGACTGCGCCGCGATCGTGCCGACGGCATCGCCGATCTCACCCATCTTGCCGGTCGCCATCGACCAGCCGTAGCACGTGCGGCAGACGCCGATCTCGGCCTTGCACTTGAGCGTCGTCCGCACCGGGACGACGTGGGTGCGGTCGTCGCCGGCCGCCAGCACGATCTCGCGCAGGCGGGCGCCGTTGATCTCCTCGCCCTTCTTCAGCGTGAGCTTGCCGATCTTGGCCTCGGCCGCGACCACCCGTCCGATGAGGCCGGAGCGGTTGCCGGAGCCGTCCGTGGTGCGGACCGGGACGAGGATCGAGCCGGTCGACTTGCAGTCGTCCTGCCGGATGATCACGTCCTGGCTCACGTCCACGAGCCGCCGGGTCAGGTAGCCCGAGTCGGCGGTGCGCAGCGCGGTGTCGGCCAGCCCCTTGCGGGCACCGTGGGTGGAGATGAAGTACTCCAGCACCGACAGCCCCTCCATGAAGTTGGACTTGATCGGCCGCTCGATGATCTCGCCCTTCGGGTTTGCCATCAGGCCGCGCATCCCGGCCAGCTGGCGGATCTGCTTGAACGATCCGCGGGCGCCGGAGTTGGCCATCATGTACACGGGGTTCAGCTCGTCGAGGTTGCGGTTCATGGCCTCGCCGACGTCGTCGGTGGCCTTGTTCCACAGCGACACCACCTGCTCGTGACGCTCGTCCTCGGTGATCAGGCCGCGATCGTACGACCGCTGCGCCTTCCCGACCTCGCCCTCGTAGTGGGTGAGGATCTTCTCCTTGTCGGGAGGGATGACGATGTCGTTCTTCGAGATGGTCACGCCGGCGCGGGTCGCGTAGCTGAACCCGAGCTCCTTGACCGTGTCGAGCACCTCGGCGATCGCCGTGGCGCCGTAGCGGTCGACGAGGTCGGAGATGAACTCCGTCATGTCGCGCTTCGTGAACGTGCGGTTCTGGTAGGCGTACTCGGTCAGGTCGTACTTCTCGCCGACCGCGTGCCCGAGCGCCAGGCTGACCTCCTCGTTGAAGATCGCCCGGCCGACGGTGGTCACGATCCAGTCGCCGCGCTCGCGCAGCGTGATCGGCGCCTGCAGGGTGACCTGCTTCTGGTCGTAGGCGATCTCGACCTCGTCGAGGGAGCCGAAGTAGGGCAGCTTGCGCTCGCGCGCGTCTGCCACCGTCACCTTGCTCAGATCCTCGGCGGCGTACGTCAGGTAGTAGGTGCCCAGCACCATGTCCTGGGTCGGGGTCGCCAGCGGCTTGCCGTGTGCCGGCGAGAGGATGTTGTTCGACGACAGCATGAGGATGCGGGCCTCGGCCTGCGCCTCGGCCGACAGCGGCAGGTGCACCGCCATCTGGTCGCCGTCGAAGTCGGCGTTGAAGGCGTGGCACACCAGCGGGTGCACCTGGATCGCCTTGCCCTCGACGAGCACGGGCTCGAACGCCTGGATGCCGAGGCGGTGCAGCGTCGGTGCGCGGTTCAGGAGCACCGGATGCTCGGCGATCACCTCTTCGAGCACGTCCCAGACCTCGGGCACCATCGTGTCCACCATCTTCTTGGCGGCCTTGATGTTCTGCACGAGCTTGCGCTCGACGAGCCGGCTCATGATGAACGGCTTGAACAGCTCGAGCGCCATCAGCTTGGGCAGCCCGCACTGGTGCAGGCGCAGCGACGGGCCGGCGACGATCACCGATCGGCCGGAGTAGTCGACGCGCTTGCCGAGCAGGTTCTGGCGGAAGCGGCCCTGCTTGCCCTTGAGCATGTCGGACAGCGACTTCAGCGGCCTGTTGCCCGGGCCCGTGACGGCGCGGCCACGGCGGCCGTTGTCGAACAGCGCGTCGACGGCCTCCTGCAGCATCCGCTTCTCGTTGTTGACGATGATCTCGGGCGCACCCAGATCGAGCAGCCGCTTGAGGCGGTTGTTGCGGTTGATCACACGCCGGTAGAGGTCGTTCAGGTCGGAGGTGGCGAAGCGGCCACCGTCCAGCTGCACCATCGGGCGCAGCTCCGGCGGGATCACCGGGATCGTCTCGAGGATCATCCACTCGGGCTTGTTGTCTGACTTGGTGAAGGCCGAGACGACCTTCAGCCGCTTGATCGCCCGGGCCTCCTTCTGGCCCTTCGACGTGCGGATCGTCTCGCGCAGCTGAATGGCCTCGGCATCGAGATCGCGCGAGCGCAGAAGCTCGCGGATCGACTCGGCGCCCATGCCGCCGGTGAAGTACTCACCGAAGCCCCACGAGCTGCCGAAGCGGTCGCGCAGCTCGCGGAAGAGGGCCTCGTCGGAGACCACCTCCTGCACCTCGAGCTCCTTGAACTTGATCCAGGTGCGGTCGAGCCGGTCGACGGCCTCCTTCGCGTGGTCGTCGACGTCGCGGCGGCGGGCCTGGATGTCGTTGTAGGTGTCGCGCACCTTGAGCGCCCAGGCCTCGATCGCCTTGACGTCGTCCTTCGACATGCGGCCGTCCGTGCGCAGGCACAGGTCGTTGGCCTGCTCGCGCAGCTCCGCGCGGTCGGTGCCCTCGCCGGTCTCGATCAGCTCGCGCAGGATGCCCGCGCCGATCTGACGCGTCTTGTCGAGCGCGGCGGCGTTCCCCGGCCCGGCCTCGATCAGCTTCTCGACCCACTCCTGGTCGGGCGCCTTGAGGTCGGCCTCGCCGCCCCCGAGCCACGCCATGCGCGCCTTGATGACGTTCTTGGCCTTGGTCTTCTCGGGCCCCTTGGAGGTCTCGATCGCCTCGAGCTCGGACGCGAGCAGCGTCCGCACCGCTCCGCCCCACGCGGCGACGTTGTCGAGGTCCTTGGGACCCAGCTTGCGGTCGTCGCGCACCGCGGACTCGCGCACCAGCTCGCGGACCTTCTTGGGGTCCTCGCCGCCGATCCGCTTGGCGACCTCGGGCAGCAGGCCGCCGGCCAGGGTGCGGGCGTCCTCGAGCACGGGGATGCCGCTCTCCTCGGCCCAGTTGTTCAGCGTCCGCGACCAGTACTCGTCGTCCTCGTCGAAGTCCTTGTTCGAGCCGTCGATCAGGAACTGGCGGCGCCGCTGCATCCGCTCCTCGAGCGCCGAGAGGGAGTCCTCGCGGTCGAGCATCAACCGCTCCTTCTCCTGCTCGACCTTGCCCTCGAGCTCGGGGACGTCGCGCTCGCGCGCCTCCTTGTCGACCGAGGTCACGATCGAGGCGGCGAAGTAGAGCACCTTCTCGAGCTCCTTGGGAGCGATGTCGAGCAGGTAGCCGATGCGCGACGGGACGCCCTTGAAGAACCAGATGTGGCTCACGGGGGCGGCCAGGTCGATGTGGCCCATGCGCTCGCGGCGCACCTTCTGACGGGTCACCTCGACGCCGCAGCGCTCACAGATGATGCCCTTGTAGCGGACGCGCTTGTACTTGCCGCAGTAGCACTCCCAGTCCTTCGTGGGACCAAAGATGCGCTCGCAGAAGAGGCCGTCCTTCTCCGGCTTCAGCGTGCGGTAGTTGATCGTCTCCGGCTTGGTGACCTCTCCGGACGACCACTCGCGAATCTGCTTGGGCGATGCCAGCCCGATCTTGATGGCATCGAAATCGTTGATGTCGATCAACGCGTCAGCTCCTCTTCAAAAAGTCGTTGCGTTCGTTCCGTGCGTACTGCGATCACTCCTCGACCTCTTCCACCAGGTCGAGCTCGCCGAGCGGTGCGGCGTCGTCGTCCTCGTCGTCATCGAGCTCGAGGTCGGCCACCAGCTCCTCGCCGAGCAGCTCGTCGTTGGGGACGGTCAGCTCGCCGTCCTCGTCGGTCCGGTCGGCGCCCTCCTCGAGCTCCTGTGCCTCCGGCACGCGCGCGGCGGCGGCCCGGTCGGCCACCGGCCGCAGGTCGATGCCGAGCTCCTCGGCTGCCCGGAGCAGCTCGTCCTCCTCCTCGCGCACCGTGACGTCGCCGCCGTCGACCGAGACGACCTTGACGTCGAGGGCCAGCGACTGCATCTCCTTGAGCAGCACCTTGAAGCTCTCGGGGATGGAGGGCTCGGGGATGTTCTCGCCCTTGACCACGGCCTCGTAGGCCTTGACCCGGCCGATGGTGTCGTCCGACTTGATGGTCAGCATCTCCTGCAGGGTGTAGGCGGCGCCGTACGCCTCGAGTGCCCACACCTCCATCTCGCCGAAGCGCTGGCCGCCGAACTGCGCCTTGCCGCCCAGCGGCTGCTGGGTGACGAGCGAGTACGGGCCGGTCGAGCGCGCGTGGATCTTGTCGTCGACCAGATGCAGCAGCTTCAGGATGTACATGTAGCCAACCGTCACGGGCTGGTCGTACGGGGCGCCCGTCCGGCCGTTGAACAGCCGCACCTTGCCGTTGCAGCGCGAGCCCTCGGGCCGCTTCTTGTCGATGGCGAACTTGATCGAGCTCGACCGGTGCGCCTCCTGCCAGTCGATCAGCTCGCGATCGACCTCGCCCGGGGTCGCGCCGTCGAACACCGGCGTGGCGATCCACATCGGGTCGCCGTTCTCGCCGCCGTGCATGGCCGCCCAGCCCAGGTGCGTCTCGAGCACCTGGCCGATGTTCATGCGCGAGGGGACGCCCAGCGGGTTCAGGATGATGTCGACCGGCGTGCCGTCCTCGAGCATCGGCATGTCCTCTTCGGGCACGATCTTGGAGATCACGCCCTTGTTGCCGTGCCGGCCGGCGAGCTTGTCGCCCTCGGCGATCTTGCGCTTGGTCGCGACGTACACCCGCACGAGCTCGTTCACTCCCGGCGACAGGTCGTCGCCGTTCGCGCGCGAGAAGGTCTTCACGTCGATGACCTTGCCGCCCTCGCCGTGGGGCACCTTGAGCGAGGTGTCGCGCACCTCGCGCGCCTTCTCCTTGAAGATGGCCCGGATCAGCTTCTCCTCGGCCGTGAGCTCGGTCTCGCCCTTGGGCGTGACCTTGCCGACCAGGAGGTCGCCGGAGCCGACCTCGGCGCCGATGCGCACGATCCCGTTCTCGTCGAGGTCGCGCAGCGACTCCTCGGAGCGGTTGGGGATGTCGCGCGTGATCTCCTCGTCGCCGAGCTTGGTCGAGCGGGCATCCACCTCGTACTCGTGGATGTGGATCGACGTCAGGACGTCGTCCTTGACGATCCGCTCGGACAGGATGATCGCGTCCTCGAAGTTGTAGCCCTCCCAGGACATGAAGGCGACGAGCAGGTTCTTGCCGAGCGCCAGCTCGCCCATGTCGGTCGAGGAGCCGTCGGCCAGCACCTCGCCGGCCGAGACGCGCTGTCCCTCGAACACGATCGGCTTCTGGTGGATGATCGTGCCCTGGTTGGAGCGGCGGTACTTGATCAGGTCGTAGGAGTCGCTGCCGTCCTTGGCCGCGACGACGATCCGGTCGGCGTCGACGTACTCGACCTTGCCGGCGCGCCGGTTCACGACCACGTCGCCGGTGTCCACGGCCGCGCGGTACTCGAGGCCGGTGCCGACCAGCGGCGCCTCGGGCACCATCAGCGGCACGGCCTGGCGCTGCATGTTCGAGCCCATCAGCGCGCGGTTGGCGTCGTTGTGCTCGAGGAACGGGATGAGCGCGGTCGCCACCGACACGATCTGGGCCGGGTCGACGTCCATGTAGTCGACCTGCGCCGCGTCGACCTGCACGGGCACGCCGTCACGCGTGCGGCACAGCACCGGGGGCACCAGCTTGCCGTTCTTGTCCACCTCGGCGTTGGCCTGGGCGATCGTGTAGTGCTCCTCCTGGATCGCGTCCAGGTACTCGACCTCGTCCTTGATCTTGCCGCCGACGACCTTGCGGTACGGCGTCTGCACGAAGCCGTGCTCGGACACCTTGGCGTAGGAGCCCAGCGACCCGATCAGGCCGATGTTCGGGCCCTCCGGGGTCTCGATCGGGCACATGCGGCCGTAGTGGGTCGGGTGCACGTCGCGCACCTCGATCGGTGCGCGCTCGCGGGTGAGGCCGCCGGCGCCGAGCGCCGACAGGCGGCGGCGGTGCGTGAGCCCCGCCAGCGAGTTGGTCTGATCCATGAACTGCGACAGCTGCGACGAGCCGAAGAACTCCTTCAGCGCCGCGGCCACCGGCCGGATGTTGACGATCGTCTGCGGGGTGATCGCATCCTCGTCCTCGGTCGTGAGGCGCTCGCGCACCACCCGCTCCATCCGGTAGAGGCCGATCCGGAAGGCCTCCTGGATCAGCTCGCCCACCGTCCGCAGGCGGCGGTTGCCGAAGTGCTCGTACTCGTCGAGGTCGTGCTCGACCTCACCGCGGGGGATGACGATCGTGTCGGCCGCGAAGTCCTTCGAGTCCTCGGGCACGCGCAGCTTGATCGGCAGCGCCACGAGCCGGCGCACCAGCTCGACGATGTCGCCGGTGGTGAGCACGCGGCACTCGGGCGACACGTTCTGCCCGAGGCGCATGTTCAGCTTGTAGCGGCCGACCCTGGTCAGGTCGTAGCGCTTGGGATCGAAGAAGAGCGCCCGCACAAGGTTGCGCGAGTTCTCGAGCGTCGGCGGCTCGCCCGGCCGCTGCTTCTTGAAGACCTCGATGAGGGCCTCGTCCTCGCGCTTGGACGGATCCTTCTCGAGCGTCATGCGGATGAACGGGTTGTCCTCGAACAGCGCCAGCAGGCCCTCGTCGCTCTTGTCGATCTTGAAGCCGGTGTTCTCGTCCTCCTCCGGCAGCGCGCGCAGAAGCGTGGTGACCGGCAGCTTGCGCTTGCGGTCGATGCGGACGTTGACGAGGCCCTTCTTGTCGATCTCCATCTCGAGCCACGAGCCGCGCGACGGCATCAGGTTGGCGACGAACACCTGCTTGGTGGCGTCCTTCGGCTCCATGATGTAGGCGCCCGGCGAGCGCACGAGCTGCGTCACGACGACGCGCTCGGTGCCGTTGATGATGAACGTGCCCTGCTCGGTCATCCAGGGGAAGTTGCCGAGGAACACGGTCTGCTCGCGGATCTCGCCGGTGTCGAGGTTCGTGAACGACACCTTCACGTTCACGGGCACCTCGAAGGACTGATCCTTCTCGCGGCACTCGCGCTCGGAGACGACGGGGTCGCCGATGGTGTACTCACCCAGCCGCACCTCGAGCCGCTCGGAGTAGTCGCGGATCGGAGAAATGTCGTCGATCGTCTCGCGCAGGCCGGACTTGGCCAGCGACTTGGGATCGGCAGGATCGCCCATGAACCACCTGAAGGAGGCCTTCTGGATATCGATCAGATTGGGGACGTCCAGCACCTTCTCGAGCTTGGAGAAGGTGCGACGGCTTCTGGGCGCATGAGAGCTTGCAGGCAAAGCGTCGCCTCCCGACGGGCTAGTGGGGGAAATCAGAGGGCGTGGAACCGGACCAACGGCGCAACCAAGGAGAGTATCAGCACGACAGTTTCCCCGCAAACGGGGACGCGCCGCCATCACCTCCGCAGGGAACTCTGTCTCCTCGGAATTCCACCTGTAGAGGCTGGCTTTCGCCCAACTATACCCCTTCGGCGGCCTCCGTCAAGTCGACTCCGTACCGATCGGCACTTGGATCACCCGGCCGCGGCGATGGTCTGCGCCCGGGCCTGCGCCGCGACGGCCGCGAACGGAAGCGGCCGACCGCCGCCCGGAACGCGCGGTTGAGCTGCCCGGCGGTGAACCGCCCGGCCACGCCGTCGCGGCGGAGGCGCGGCCGCGAGCCGGCGCAGCCCCGCGTCACCTCCGTCGCGCAGCACCGCCCGGACGATCGCGGCGCCGTCCTCGTACGCGAGCCAGGTCGGCGCCGCCCCCCGCAGCATCCAGTGGCCGAACGTCCACCGCCACCGGGCCAGCGACGGGTAGCCGCGCTCGTAGGCGGCGGCCAGATACCGGAACGGCCAGTCCAACCCCGCGGCGATGGCGTACTGCTGCTCCTCGTAGCGGGCCACGCCCTCGACCAGGCTGAGCGGGCCGCCCGCGACGAGCGGCGCGCTGGCGACGTGGGTCAGCTCGTGCACCAGCACCGAGTCGCGCTGGACCGCCGGGGTCTGCGCCCACGCGGACGTCTTCAGATAGACGCAGACCCTGGTACTCGGCCCCGACCGCCTCGTGCGGCATCGGCACGCCGGCCACCCGCGAGGCGCGCTTCCACGAGCCGGTCATGAAGATCACCGGCGGCAGCACAGCCGAGCGCGCCGGCAGCCGGTAGCGGTGAAGGAGCCCGGGCAGCGCCCGGTCGGCCACCGCCACCACCTCGGCCGCGTCGGCCAGCGGGCACGCCGGGCGCCGAGACCACGACCACCCGCCGCCCGGTGGTGAACCGCGAGTGCGGCGGCATCCCGGCGACGCCGTCCTGGAGCAGCGAGTACCTGCCGCCGTGCGTGAGGTCGGCCGCCACGCGCACGCGGTCTCCGTCCCGCCGCAGCACGAGCGCCCGCTGCCCGAGGTCGACCCAGGTCGTGCCCGCGCGCCGGCCGAGCCGCGCCGACACGGTGGCGAGCACCGTCTCCGACCGCGGCGTGGAATCCAGCGTCGTCAGGTGGACGCGAACCGCGGCCAGCCGGACGCCGGGCTCACGCCGGCGCACGTAGCGCACCACCGCCTGACGGGCGAACGCAAACGGCGCCACCCGCACCTTGGTGGGGTGCGTCGCCGGCGCCGACGGACGCCGCCGCCGCCCCCGGCACACGCCGCGGCCAGCGACGACCGCGGCGACCGCTGCGCCAAAAGGGGTCTGACCCCGTTTGGCGCGCTCAGGCGGTGGCGGCGTTGGGGGGAGCGCTCGCGACATCGAGCGGATGATGGCAGGCCGCCATGTGGCCGCCTGTCCCGTGCGGGACGAGCGGCGGCTCCTCCTGCGAGCAGATCTCGGTCGCGTACCGGCAGCGAGGGTGGAACCGGCACCCCGACGGCGGCGTGATCGGGCTCGGCACGTCGCCCTCGAGCACGATCCGCTCCCGCCGGGCCGACAGGTCGGGGTCGGGGATCGGCACGGCCGAGAGCAGCGCCTCGGTGTAGGGGTGCACCGGCCGCTGGTACAGCTCCTCGGCCGGCGAGATCTCGACGATCTTGCCCAGGTACATGACCGCGATCCGGTCGGACACGTGCCGCACGACGCCCAGGTCGTGGGCGATGAAGACGTAGGTCAGGCTGAGCTCGTCCTGGAGGTCGTCGAGCAGGTTGATCACCTGCGCCTGGATCGACACGTCGAGCGCCGAGACCGGCTCGTCGGCGACGACGAGCTTGGGGTGCAGCGCCAGCGCGCGGGCGACCCCGATCCGCTGCCGCTGGCCGCCCGAGAACTCGTGCGGATAGCGGTTGTAGTGCTCGGGCGAGAGCCCCACGAGCTCGAGCAGCTCGGACACGTTGCGCTTGATCTGGCTGCGGTCGCCGATGTTGTGGATGCGCAGCGGGTCGCCGATGATCGTGCCCACTCGCTTGCGCGGGTTGAGCGAGGCGTACGGATCCTGGAAGACCATCTGCATCTGCCGCCGCAGCGGCTGCAGCTCGCGGCGGGAAAGCTTGGAGATGTCGCGGCCCTCGAAGCTGATCGAGCCCGAGGTGAGCTCGAGCAGGCGGATGATGCAGCGGCCGAGCGTCGACTTGCCGCAGCCCGATTCGCCCACGAGCCCGAGCGTCTCGCCGGCCCGCACCTCGAGGCTGACGCCGTCGACGGCGTGCACGCGGGCGACCTCGCGCTGGATGACGATGCCCTTCTTGATCGGGAAGTACTTGCGGACGTCGTCGATCTGCAGGAGCGCCCCGCCGTTCTGCTCGCTCACGCCGACTCCTCGATCAGCTCGGGGTGGATCGTCGTGTCGCGACGGGCCACCTTGGTCGCGGGCTCGAGGTGGCACGCGTCGAGGTGCTTGGAGTCGCCGATCCGGTCACGCAGCTCGGGCCGCTCGCTGCACTTCTCGAACCGCTGCGGGCAGCGCGGGCCGAAGGCGCACCCCTCGGGCAGGTTGATCAGCGAGGGCGGGACGCCCGGAATGGCGGTCAGCCGCTTCGGCTTGGGCCGGTCGAGCCGCGCGATCGAGCCCAGCAGGCCCCAGGTGTAGGGATGCTGCGGGTCGTAGAACAGATCCTGCTTGGTGCCCTGCTCGACCACCCGGCCGGCGTACATCACGACGACACGGTCGGCGACCTCGGCCACGACGCCCATGTCGTGGGTGATCATCACCACGGCCGAGCCGAAGTCGTCCTTCAGCCTCTGGATCAGCTCCAGGATCTGGGCCTGGATGGTGACGTCGAGGGCGGTCGTCGGCTCGTCGGCGATCAGCAGGTCGGGGTTGCACGAGAGCGCCATCGCGATCATCACCCGCTGGCGCATGCCGCCCGAGAACTGATGCGGATAGTCGTTCACGCGCACGCGCGGGTTCGGGATGCCGACCGCCTGCAGGAGCTCGACCGCACGGGAGTGCGCCTCCTTCTTGCCGACGTTCTCGTGGGCCCGGATCTGCTCGGCGATCTGCCAGCCGACCCGGTAGACCGGGTTCAGCGACGTCATCGGGTCCTGGAAGATCATCGCGATCTCCGTGCCGCGCACCTCGCGCATCTCGTCGCGGCCGAGCTTCATGAGGTCGCGGCCCTTGTAGATCACCTCGCCCTCGAACACGGCGTTGGGGTCGATGATCAGCCGCATCACCGACATCATGCTCACGCTCTTGCCCGAGCCCGACTCGCCCACGATGCCGAGCACCTCGCCCGGGTCGAGGGTGAACGAGATCCCGTCCACCGCCCGCACGACGCCGTCCTCGGTGCGGAACGACACCTTCAGGTCGCGCACCTCGAGCAGATGGTCGCCGGCCATCAGGCGGGCCGGATCCGGGGATCGAGCCAGGCGTAGGCGACGTCGACGATCGCGTTTGCGAGGACGATGAAGAACGCGCCGTAGATGACGGTCACCATGATCGTCGGCAGATCGAGGTTGCCGATCGACTGCCAGGTGAGGAACCCGACACCGTGGATGCCGAACACCACCTCGGTGACCAGCGCACCGCCGGCGACAAGTGCGCCGAAGTCGAGGCCGAACAGGCTCACGAAGGTGATCATGGCGGTGCGCAGAGAGTGGCGCAGGAGCACCCGCCGCTCCGAGAGGCCCTTGGCCCGCGCCGTGCGCACGTAGTCCTCGTTCTGGATCTCGAGCAGACTGGCGCGCAGCACGCGCGCGTAGAAGCCGATGTAGAGGATCGAGAGGGTGATCCAGGGGATCACGAGTCCCTTGAACCACGCACCCGGGTCCTGCGTGAGCGGGGTGTAGCCGAGCGGTGGCACCCAGTGGAAGAAGATCGTGTCGTGCCAGCGGCTCTGCGTGATCAGGTTGGCCAGCTCACCCACCCAGAACACGGGCATCGAGATCCCGATCAGCGCAAGGATCATGAGGACGGGGTCGATCACCGTGCCCTTGAGCACCGCCGCCGCCATCCCCATCGCGATCGCGACCACCACCCAGATGATGGCGGCGCCGAACACCAGCGACAGCGTCGCCGGCGCGGCCTGGACGACCTCGGGCACGATCTTCTGGCCCTGGTTCGAGTACGACACCAGATCGCGGGTGACGAAGATCTTCTTCATCATCAGCACGTATTGCACCGGCAGGGGCCGGTCGAGGCCGAACTGGTGGCGGATCTCCCTCGACCGCCGCCGCCGACGGGTTGCGGCCGGCGATCTGGCGCACCGGGTCGATCCCCGGCGTGTGGAAGAAGATCATGAACACGACCACCGTGATCACGAACATCACGAGGACGAGCTGCAGCAGGCGTCTGATCACGAAGGTGCCCATGGCCCCCTATCCCTCCACCCGCAGCTTCGCCCGCGGATCGAGCGCATCGCGGACGCCGTCGCCGAACACGTTCAGGGCGAGCACGGTGAACACGATCATGATCCCGGGCGCGATCGCGACCCACGGCCGCGTGTAGAGCAGCTGCTGGCCGTCGCTGATCACGGTGCCCCAGCTGGCGTTGGGCGGCTGCACGCCGATCGACAGGAACGAGAGCGTGGCCTCGGTGAGGATCGTCGTTGCGATCATGAGCGGCAGCAGCACGATCACCACCGTCATCACGTTGGGCAGCACCTCGGAGAAGATCAGCCGCGTGCCGGAGGCGCCCTGGGCGACGGCGGCCTCGACGTACTCCTTCTCGGACACCGACAGCACGTGCCCGCGCACCGGCCGGTAGACGTAGGGCAGGATAGATGAACGCGATGATCAGCGTCGGCAGCCACAGGCTCGACGCCTGAATGGTCGACCGGGCCGATCGAGATCCCGTTCGGCGCGTTCAGGAGCACCGTCGAGACGCAGATCGCGAGCAGCAGCACGGGGAAGGCCCAGATCACGTCCATCGATCCGCGAGACCACTGCGTCCAGCCAGCCGCCGTGGAACCCGGCCAGGAGCGCGAAGACGGTGGCGAGGATGCAGCAGATGATCGGCCGAGCCGATGCCGACCTCGAGCGAGCTGCGGCCGCCGTAGAGCACCCGCGAGGCGACGTCGCGGCCGTTCTGGTCGGCGCCCAGGAAGTAGTGGTGCGCGTCCCAGGTGGGGCCGATCGGCGTCTCGCCGAGATGCAGGATGCCGCCTCCCTGCTGCATCAGCGGCACCCGCTTGCCGTTCACGAAGGTGTGGCCGTTCAGGTTGTTCTGGAACGGATTGACGTGGGCGATGTGGTCGGCGTAGAGCGGCGCGGCAAAGCTGACCACCACGATCAGGATGAACAGCAGCCAGCCCGCCGAGCGCGATCCGGTTGCGCACCAGCCTCCGTCCGGCCAGCGCCCACGGACTGCGGCCCGCGACCGCGGGCCCCCCCGGGGGAGCGGGCTCCAAGTGCTCAAGGGCCGCGACCTCAGCCATGCAGGTTCACCTTACCAACCGGGGGCGGGCGGCTCACAAGAACCGCCCGCCCTCGGAGTTTTCCCAATCGCCTACTTGACCCAGAGCTGGTCGATCAGGATGTACCACTGGGGGTTCCACTGGTAGTTCCCAACCCGCTTCGACAGGAAGTCGATCTGCTTCGGGTTGAAGAGGTCGACCCACGGTGCCTGGTCGGTCATCTCGTGGTCGACCTTCTGCCAGATGGCGTCGGCGGCCGTCGGGTTCGAACCCAACGCCTCGGCCTGGGTCATCTGCTTCTGGATCGCTCTTGTCGCAGAACGCCGCGATGTTCGGGCTGGCGTCGCTGTTGGGATGGATCGAGCCGCAGCCCAGCAGCACGTTCAGGAAGTCGGACGGCGCCGGGTAGTCCTGATACCAGGCCGACCAGGCGACGTTCCACTTGCTGTGGTTCTTGGAGTTCTGGACGTACGGGTACTGGATGCTGCCGGCCAGATACTGACCCGACGCCTTGTACCCGATCTTGTTCAGGTCGGAGACCATCTGCTCGCCGAGCGCCTTGCTGGTCTGGTCGTTGGCGCTGTTGACGACGACCTTCATGCCCGCGGTGCCGGACGCCTTCACGAGCGCCTTGGCCTTGGCGATGTCGGTCCCGTGCCACTTCGTGGTGTCGCTGCCCGACGTGTACGGGCAGTACGGGCTGTAGCCCGGGAAGTTGGGCGGCAGGATCTGGCACGTCGGCTGGGCGAGCGCCGAGCCTCCGCCGATCTTGACGTAGGCGTTGCGGTCGGCGGCGAAGTTGATCGCCTGACGCGCCTTCGGGTTGTTGAACGGCGGGGTGGTGGTGTTGAGCGCCATGTACCAGTCGGCGGTCAGCGGGTTCACGTGCACCTGATTCTTGTACTGCGGAGCGTTCAGCTCGTTCAGCCGGTCGGCCGGGATCACGTCGCCGTCGAAGACCTCATCGGCTGCGCCGCGCTCGACCTGGGTCACCTCGTCGGAGATCTGCAGGCCGTACTTCTCGACGATCTGGTCGGGATACCCGGCGGGCTGCGCCTCGGCGTTCCACACCTTGAAGAACGGGTTGCGGACGAGGACGGCTTCCTTGTTCGGGTCGTACGACTTCCACATGTACGGGCCGGTGCCCGGGGGCACGTTGTTGCCTGTGATCTTCTTCGACGTGTTTGCGGGCACGACGTATGCGAACGGCAGTGCCAGCTGGTCGAGGAACTCGGGGTCCGGAGCGGTCAGGTGGATCGTCAGCGTGTACGCCGAGTCGTCGGCGACGACGCCCTTCGAGAGGTCGCAGTGAGACGGCTTGCAGGCCGAGGCGCCGACGATGCCGGAGTAGAACGACGTCGGACCGGGCACCGTGAACTGGCGCTCGAAGGTCGTGACGAAGTCACTCGGCTTCATCACCTGGCCGTTGGAGAACTTGATCCCCTTGCGGATCTGGAAGGTGTACGTCTTGCCACCGTCCGTGGGGGTGGGGATTGCGGTCGCGAGATCAGGCACGAGCTGCGTGCCCGGAACCCCGCCGACGCGCTTGAACTGGACGAGCCCGTCGTGGGTGTTGATCAGCAGCTGCCACTCCTGCAGCGTGTAGTTCTGTGCCGGGTCGGCCACACCAAAGCTCGTGTTGGCAAGGATGGTGAACGTGCCTCCGGCGTGTGCACCGCCGGAGCTCGACGGTCCGGAGCCGGACGGCGAGCTGCTCGAGCCGCCCCCACTGCTCCCGCCGCAACCTGCCGCAATCGCGACCGCGGCGACCGCGATCGTGGCAACCAGACCTCGCCTCATTCGGACCTCCATAGCCCCTCCTCGGAATTAGACCCCGCGCGCCCTAAGACGCCCGGGAGGCGGCCGATGTTAGTCCGCCGCGACGTGCGCGTGGGCGAGAGCGGCCACGCGGGCCGAGGCCGTCGCCGTCTGCCGGCGGCGCCGAGAGCACCGCCAGGGCGACCCGGCGGCCGTCCTCCTCGATCAGCCCGACGTCGTGGCGGACCGTCTCGAGCGCACCCTGCTTGCAGCAGACCACCCGGTCGACCGGGCGGCAGGTGGCGCGGGATGATGTCGGTGTGCTGGGTCTGGGCGAGGCTCGCCAGCACCCGCCGGCAGGCGCGGACGGGGATCCCGTCGGCGCGGGCGAGCGCACACAGCAGCGCGATCATGTCGGCCGCACAGGTCGTGTTGTCCTCGCCGCGGGACGCCGCCGCGGTGTCCATCATCGACCGCCGCAGCCTGGTGTGGGCGAGCCCCAGGGCGGCTCGCCAGCCGGTTGACCGCGTCCATCGACACGACGTCGATGAGGACGTTCGTGGCCGCGTTGTCGGAGACGGCCAGCATCAGCAGGTCGAGATCGGCCAGCGTGAGCGCCGTCTGCGCGTGCATGCTCTCGAGCAGCCCTCCGCCGCCCGGAGCGGGCGTCGCGGAGACGGCCGACGCGCCGGTGCGGGTCGATGTCGCCCCGCTCGACCGCCGTCCAGAGTGCGGCCGACACGAGCACCTTGATGGTGCTCGCGGCGGGCATGACCGCCTGCGCGTTTCGCTCGAACCTGCGGCCGGTGGCCAGATCGACGGCCGCGACCGAGATCACGCCGCGGTCTCAGTCCTCGATCTCGTACAGCCGCCGGACGGTGCGCAGGCGGGCCTTGAGCTCGGCCGGGTGCGCCTCGTCGACGACCTTGCCGTGCTCCGACGAGGCGTGCACGATGCGGCCCTCGCCCAGCCAGATGGCGATGTGGTCGCCGTAACAGAGCAGGTCGCCGGGAATGGCCTGGCGGAGCGACACCTCGCGGCCGGCCGTCTCCTGCTCGGCGGCGGAGTGCGGCAGCAGCATGCCGAAACGGCGATGCACCGCCTGCACGAGCCCCGAGCAGTCCAGGCCGTGGACGGTGACGCCGCCCCACTCGTAGGGGGCGCCCAGAAACATCAGGGCGGTCTCGGCGATCGCCTCGCCGCCCGCCTTGCGCCGGGCCGCCGCGAGCGGCTCGGTGCGGAGTCCCGGCGCCACGAGCCAGGTGCCCAGGTAACGGTCGGCCGCCTGCGGCACGACGACCACGTGCGCGCGGTCCTTCGCCGGCGGCTCGCCGAGCGCGTCGGCGCTGACCCAGCCGGTGAACCCGTCGGCGATCGCAACCTCGGCCCACCCGTCGGCGCGCGACCGCACATCGACCGGGTCGCCGAAGAGGGCCTGCGTGACCTGCTCCGAGCCCTCGTTGGGCTTCTTGCGCACGGCGGTGTAGGGGAACGTGCAGGACGCCTTTTCCACAGGCCGCATTGTACCGGGGCGGCGCGTCGCGCAAGCGAGAGAGGTGACGGGGAGGGCACGCGGTGTGCGGCGCCCTCCCCGCGCTCGCGCTACTTGATCTCGACGGAGGCGCCGGCCTCTTCGAGCTTGGCCTTCATCTGGTCGGCCTCCTCGCGGGTGACGCCCTCCTTGACAGGAGCGGGAGCGTCGTCGGCGACCGCCTTGGCCTCCTTGAGGCCCAGCCCGGTCAGCTCGCGGACGACCTTGATCACCGGGATCTTGCTCTGTCCGGCCGAGGTCAGGATGACGTCGAACGCCGTCTGCTCCTCCTCGGCGGCAGCCTCGCCGCCGCCACCGCCGGCGGCCGCGACCGCGACGGGCGCCGCGGCCGCGGCGGAAACGCCCCAGCGCTCCTCGAGCGCCTTCTTCAGGTCCACCAGTTCGAGAACCGTCATCTCCTCGAGCTGTTCAGGTGTTACAGGCATGTGCGTCTCCTTCGCAGTTCTAGGCGGCTTCCGCCGCCTGCCTCTTTGAGATGTACTGGTCGAGCACGACCAGGAACTCGCGCAGCGGTGCGGCCAGAACGTTGTAGCCGCCCTGCAGCGGGCCGGCGATCGCGCCGACGACCTGTGCGCGCAGCACGTCCTTGGGCGGCAGGTCGCCCAGCTGGCGGACCTCCGCGGCCGAGAGCGTCTGGCCCTCCATGACCGCACCCCGCACCTCGAGGATGCGCGTCGTGCGCGCGATGTCGCTCAGCTTCTTGGCCACCGCGGCCGGGTCGTCGCCGACGAAGGCGATCGCCGTCGGGCCCTGCAGGAGCTCGATCAGGTCCGACCGGTCGGCGTTCGTGGCCGCGATCTTGGCCAGCGTGTTCTTGGCCACGTGGAAGGTCGCACCGGTCTCGTTCAGCGATCTGCGCACCTCCGCCACCTGGGAGACCGAGAGGCCGCGGTAGTTGGCGACGATCATCGCGGTCGACCCCCGGATCTGCTCGGTCAGCCGCTCGACCACCTGCTGTTTCTGCTCCAGACGCACGGTTCACCTCCTTCACTTGCACTCGCGTCCGCCGTGAGGCGACGCGAGCGCACCGAGGTGCACCGGCACCGGCCTCGGTCGGGTTTTGGGTTTGAGCCCCGCGGGGCCCCGACGGTCTCTGGCACGGACAGGGTTTGCGCGCGGCAGCATAGCTGGCACGCAGGCGTGGTTATGCGGTGGCGGTCTCCTCGAGCAGGTCGCGGACACGGCCGGTGTCGACCTTGACCCCTGGGCTCATCGTCGACGCGATCGTCACCGAGCGCAGGTAGCGGCCCTTGGCCGCCGCCGGCTTCACCCGCAGGATCTCGTCCAGCACCGCGCCGTAGTTCTCGACCAGGGCGCGCTCCTCGAACGACTTCTTGCCGATCGTGACGTGGACGATCCCGGTGCGGTCGGTGCGGTACTCGATCTTGCCCGCCTTGATGTCGGACACGGCCTTGGCGATGTCGAACGTGATCGTCCCCGCCTTCGGGCTCGGCATCTTGCCCTGCGGCCCCAGGATGCGGCCGAGCCGGCCGACGGTGCCCATCATGTCGGGCGTTGCGATCGCGACGTCGAAGTCGGTGAAGCCCTCCTGAACGCGGGCCGCCAGGTCGTCGGCGCCGACCACGTCGGCTCCGGCGTCCTCGGCCTCCTTGGCCTTCTCGCCCTGGGCGAACACGGCCACGGTGACCGAACGGCCGGTGCCGTGCGGCAGGAACAGGGTGCCGCGCAGCTGCTGGTCGGCGTGGCGGACGTTCACGCCCAGGCGCAGGTGCACCTCGACGGTCTCGTCGAACTTGGCGGTCTCCATCGACTTCAGGACGCGGACGGCGTCGAGCGGCGGATAGACGCGCTCGCGGTCGACCTGCGCGTGGGCGGCGGTGTACCGCTTGCCGGCCATCAGGCGCCCACCTCCACGCCCATCGAGCGGGCGGTGCCGGCGATGATGTGCATCGCGGCGTCGACGTCGTTGGCGTTCAGGTCGGGCAGCTTCGTCTCGGCGATCTGGCGCAGCTGAGCGCGGCTGATCGTGCCGACCTTCGTCCGGTTCGGCTCGCCCGAGCCCTTGTCGATGTTGAGCGCCTCGCGGATCAGCACCGCCGCCGGCGGCGTCTTGGTGATGAACGTGAACGAGCGGTCCTCGAACACGCTGATCTCGACCGGCGTGATCCGGCCGGCGTTCGACCCCGCCGTGGCGGCGTTGAACGCCTTGCAGAACTCCATGATGTTGACCCCGTGCTGGCCGAGCGCCGGCCCCACCGGCGGCGCCGGGTTGGCCTGGCCGGCCGGGATCTGCAGCTTGATCAGTTTGATGACCTTCTTCGCCATACCTCACCTCTCATGTGGTGCGTGCGCCCGGGGTCGCCGGGCTCCCACGATTACAACAGCCGGGGGATGATAGTCGCAGAGGCACGGGGGACTGCCGTCCTTACAGATCCCAACACGACTGACCTCGCCACCAGCGAACGTCATCTGTAGGGGAGGGCTGTCCCCCCCGAGCCGCCCCCACGGAGAAACCACCAACCCTGGAGGGCGCAGCCGTCGAGGACGCACCTCGCCCGGCACAAGCATTCGGAACACGGTGCCGGCACCGTGTATCACACCGTGGGCGGCGCAGGCCATAGGACGCACCTCGCCCGGCAACGCACACGCAGCCTAGATCTTCTTGACCTTGTCGAACTCGAGCTCGACCGGAACCTGGCGCTCGAAGATCGAGACCAGCACCTTGAGCTTGCCCTGGTCCTCGTTGATCTCGGCGATCTCGCCGTCGAAGTCCGCCAGGTAGCCGGACGTGATCTTGACGTTGTCGCCCATCGTGAACTCCGCCTTGGCCTTGGTCTTCTGCTCGGCCTGGGCGACCGCGGTGTGCAGCATCCGGTCGACCTCGGCCTGGCTCAGCGGGACGGGCTTGTTCTGAGAGCCGACGAAGCCGGTCACACCGGGCGTGTTCTTGACCAGCGTCCACGCGTCGTCGGTGAGATCCATGTTGACCAGGACGTAGCCAGGCCAGAGCCGGCGCTCGGTCTGCACCTTCTGGCCGTCCTTGGTCTCGACCACCGATTCGGTGGGGACGACAACCCGGCGCACGACCTGCTCCTGGCTCATCGACTTGACCCGGTGCTCGAGGTTGGCCTTGACCTTGTTCTCGTGCCCGGAGTATGTGTTGATCACGTACCAGCGGAACATCGCGTCCCTACTTTTGCAGGTTGACCAGCTTGGTGGCGAGATGCGCGAACGCCTGGTCGAGACCGTAAAGGTATCCGCCGACCAGGATGCAGGCGGCGACGACGACCATCGTGGACTGCCACGTCTGCTGCCGGTTGGGGAAATCGACCTTGGCCAGCTCCGAGCGCACCTCGGCGCCGAACGCCATCACGCCCCGGAAGCCGCGCCGGCGATCGACGTCGCCGCCCGACTGGCTCTTGGGCTTGCCCGCGAGCGGCGCGCTCACCGAGCGGCGGCCGCCTGCGGCGGGCCTGTTTCTCCGCGACGTGCTCCGGGCCATGGCGGTTACCGCGTCTCCCGGTGCGGCGTGTGATGCCCGCACCAGCGGCAGTACTTCTTGAACTCGATCCGGTCGGGCGAGTTTCGCTTGGACTTATTCGTTTGATAGTTGCGCCGCTTACAGTCCTGGCACGCAAGCGTTACCAGGACGCGGACACCGGACTTCGCCACAGGGAGGTCTCCTCGATCCACGGCGCCGCCACCGGCGCCGATCAGGCAGGATACACGGAACGTGCGCAGCCAAAGCCGAGACCTCCAATGAGCGCGTCGACCGTCGACCGCACCCGCCTGGCCCGGCTCCAGGCGCGCGAGGAGGAGCGGTTCGTCGAGCTCCACCCGCGCTCCAAGGCGCTCCACGACCGCGCGGCTCGCTCGCTGCTCGGCGGCGTGCCCATGCACTGGATGGTCGAGTGGGCCGGCGCGTTCCCGGTGTTCGTGGCCGAGGCTTCCGGCGCACGCTTCACCGACGTGGACGGGATCGAGTACGTCGACCTGTGCCTCGGCGACACCGGCGCCATGACCGGGCACGCGCCGGCGGCGACCGCCGAGGCCGTGAGCGACCAGATGCGCAAGGGCACCACCCTGATGCTGCCCACCGAGGACGCGATCCTGTGCGCCGAGGAGTTCACCAGGCGCTTCGGCCTGCCGATCTGGCAGTTCGCGCTGACGGCCACCGACGCCAACCGGTTCACGATCCGGCTCGCCCGCCAGGCCACCGGCCGCTCGAAGATCCTCGTGCACAACTGGTGCTACCACGGGTCGGTGGACGAGACGTTCATCACCCTCGGCGACGACGGGCGGCCGCGCACGCGCCCGTTCAACATCGGCGCGGCGGTGCCGCCGGCCGAGACCACCCGCGTGGTCGAGATCAACGACCTGGACGGACTCGAGCGCGAGCTCGCCCACGGCGACGTCGCCTGCTGCCTGTTCGAGCCTGCGCTCACCAACATCGGCATCGTCCTGCCCGACGCCGGCTACCACGAGGCGGTGCGGGAGCTCACCCGCCGCCACGGCACGTTCCTGGTCATCGACGAGACGCACACGCTCTGCGCGGGGCCGGGCGGCTACACCCGCGCCCACGACCTCGAGCCCGACTTCCTGACGGTGGGCAAGCCGCTCGCCGGCGGCATCCCCGCTGCCGCCTACGGCATGAGCGAGGACACCGCCCGCCGCGTGGTCGACTCGCTGCCGGCCGGGCCCGTGGACGTCGGCGGCATCGGCGGCACGCTGGCGGGCAACGCGCTCTCGCTGCGGGCGATGCACGCGACGCTCACGCACGTCCTCACCGAGGAGGCGTACGGGCGGATGATCCCGCTCGCCGAGCGGTTCACCGATGGCGTGCAGACCGCCATCGGCGCGCGCGGCCTCGACTGGTACATCACCCGCCTGGGCTGCCGGGCCGAGTACGGCTTCCAGCGCGACCGGCCGCACACCGGCGGCGAGGCGGCCGCCTCGATGGATCACGAGCTCGATCGCTTCATGCATCTCTACGCGCTCAACCGCGGCGTGCTCATGACGCCGTTCCACAACATGGCGCTGATGTCGCCCGCCACGACGGCCGCCGAGGTCGATCGCCACACCGAGGTGTTCACCGAAGCCGTGACCGAGCTGACCGGCCTGAACCGATCCGGCCGTGGTCAACGTGCACGGCGGCGATGCTGGGAGTAGCATCGACAGGTCGTATGAAGGGCAACCGAGGGGAGAAGCACGTGAAGCGTTTGCAGAGACCCGGCCGGCTGGCATGGGCAGTGGTCGCGGTGACAGCCGTCATCGCGGCGGCGGGATGCGGGAGCAGCAGCTCGAATGGCAGCAGCGGCGGTTCGTCACCCGGGAGCTCGACGGCGCCCCAGATCACCATCGGCCTGGTCACCGACATCGGCGGCCTGAACGACCGCAGCTTCAACCACCTGGCGTACGTCGGCCTGCAGAGAGCCCAGACGCAGCTCGGCATCAAGGGCGACGTGCTTCAGTCCAGCCACAGCTCGGACTACATCCCCAACCTGCAGACCGCGGCGGCGCACGGCGACAAGCTCGTGATCGCGGTCGGGTTCCTGATGGAGAGCGCGGTCGAGAAGGTCGCAAAGGCCTATCCGAACACCGAGTTCGCCATCATCGACTCCGGGCCGACCAAGCCCATCCCGAACCTGAAGAGCCTCCTCTTCCACGAGCAGGACGGCGGCTACATGGCCGGCTACCTCGCGGGCCTCGTGACGAAGACGAACGTCGTCTCGACGGTCGGCGGGCAGAAGATCCCGCCGGTGGACCACTACATCGCCGGGCTTCCAGGCCGGCGCGAAGGCCGCCAACCCCAAGGTGACGACGCTGAACGCGTACTCGCAGAGCTTCACCGATCAGGCGGCCTGCAAGCAGCTCGCACTGAACCAGATCTCGCAGCACTCCGACGTCGTCTTCCAGGTGGCCGGCGGCTGCGGCCTCGGCGCCCTCTCGGCCGCGAAGGAGAAGGGCGTGTGGGGCGTCGGCGTCGACGCCGACCAGGCGTACCTCGGCTCGTTCATCCTGACGAGCGCGGTCAAGAAGGTCGACGTCGCCGTGTTCGACACGATCAAGGAGATCAAGGCGGGGACGTTCAAGGGCGGCACCACCGACTTCTTCACCGCGCAGAACGGCGGTGCGGGGATCGGCGCGATCAGCCCGAAGGTGCCGGCCGCCGACATCACCAAGCTGAAGGCGATCGAGCAGAAGGTCGAGATCCGGCAAGATCACGCCGCCCGACACCGTGAAGTGACCGATCGCCGGGGGCGGGCCGTCGTGCCCGCCCCCGGCGATCATCGCGATGGCTGAGCACCCAGCACTGGAACTGCGTGGGATCACCAAGCGCTTCGGCAGCCTGGTGGCCAACGACGCGATCGACTTCGACCTCGCCCCGGGCGAGGTGCACGCGCTGCTGGGCGAGAACGGCGCCGGCAAGTCGACGCTGATGAACGTCCTCTACGGGCTCTACCAACCGGACGCGGGCGAGATCCGGTTGGACGGGAACGCCGGTCAGGATCACCTCGCCCCGAGATGCGATCGAGGCGGGGATCGGCATGGTGCACCAGCACTTCATGCTGATCCCGGTGATGACCGTTGCCGAGAACGTGGTGCTCGCGTCGGAGCCGCACCGCGGCCCCTTCCTCGACCTGCCCGCTGCTCGCGCGCGCGTGCGCGCAGTGTCCGAGCATCTCGGCCTCGGGGTGGATCCCGATGCCCGGATCGAGGAGCTCTCGGTTGGCCAGCAGCAGCGGGTCGAGATCGTCAAGGCGCTCCACCGAGATGCGCGCATCCTGATCCTGGACGAGCCGACCGCCGTGCTCACGCCTCAGGAGGCGTCCGACCTTTTCGAGATCCTGAGCTCGCTTCGAAAGGACATGGGCACCTCGATCATCTTCATCACCCACAAGCTCGGCGAGGTGCTCGAGCTGGCCGACCGGATCACGGTGCTGCGCCGCGGCCGGGCGGTCGAGACCGTGCCACGCGCAAACGCGACCGAGCAGAGCCTGGCCCAGCTGATGGTCGGGCGCGAGGTGCTGCTGCGGGTCGAAAAGGCGCCGGCACACCCCGAGGGGCCGGTGCTCGAGGTGCGCGATCTGCGGGTCAGGGACGACCGTGACCTCGAGGTCGTGCGAGACGTCTCGCTCGACGTCCGCGCCGGCGAGATCGTCGGGCATCGCCGGCGTCGACGGGAACGGCCAGTCTGAGCTTGTCGAGGCGATCACGGGCCTGCGCCGGCCCGAGACCGGGACGATCACCGTCGGCGGGCGCGACGTCAGCCACGGCAGCGCGCGCGAGAGCATCAAGGCTGGCGTCGGGCACATCCCCGAAGACCGCCAGCGGCGCGGGCTGGTGCTCGAGTTCACGCTGGCCGAGAACCTGGCGCCTGCACGAGTACCGCCGCCGGCCCGCGTCGCGGCTGGGGATCCTGTCACCCCGCCGGCTCGTCAATCGCGCCCGTGACCTCCTGGTCGAGTTCGACGTCCGTGGAGGCGGAGCCGCGACGCCCGCGTCGGCGCTCTCGGGCGGGAACCAGCAGAAGGTCGTGATCGCCCGCGAGCTGTCCGACGACCCGCGCCTCCTGGTGGCGGCACAGCCCACCCGCGGCCTCGACGTGGGAGCGATCGAGTTCGTGCACCGGCGGCTCGTGGACGAGCGCGACCGCGGCCGCGCCATCCTCCTGGTCAGCTTCGAGCTCGACGAGATCCTCGGGCTGTCAGACCGGATCCTGGTGATGTACGGCGGCCGGATCGTGGGCGAGTACGGGCCCGGGGTATCCGAGCTCGAGCTCGGCGTGGCGATGGCCGGCGGCGGGAGCAAGAGCGCCGCATGAACGACCGCCCGCCCGAGACCCGCTTCGAGCGCATCGCCGCCGGCGTCAGCGCCCGCGCCGAGGGCGTGCTCCTGCCGGTGGGCACCACGGCGCTCGCCTTCCTGATCGGTGGCCTGGCGGTCGTCGCCGCCGGGCGCAACCCCTTCACGGCCTACCGCGCGATCTTCAACGGCACGGGCCTCAACTACGTGCTGCCGTGGACGTCGAGCACCGACCGCACGTTCGCCGCGCTGAACCTGCAGCAGACGCTGCTTGCGACCACGCCGCTGATCCTGACGGCGCTCGCGGTCGCATTCGCCTTCCGGTGCGGCATGTTCAACATCGGCGGCCAGGGCCAGTATCTGGTCGGCCTCATCTGCGCGCTCTGGGTCGGCCTGCACTACCCGGCCATGTCCAAGCCGCTGCACGTGGGCCTCGCCTGCGTCGCCTCGATCGCCGGCGGCACCCTGTGGGGCGCCATCGCGGGCGCGCTCAAGGCCGCGGTGGGCGCACACGAGGTGATCTCGACCATCATGCTGAACTGGATCGCGATCTTCGGCGGCCAGTACCTGTTCGAGCTCGGCGGGCCGCTGCAGGGGACGCAGGCCTCGGTGCCGCAGTCGAACGAGATCGCGAACTCGGCGCGGATACCGGCCATCTGGGGCACCCTGCAACCGCTCGACGCCGGCATCTTCATCGCCCTCGGCGCGCTCGTCGTGTACTGGTTCGTGCTCAACCGCACCACGCTCGGATTCGAGGTCAAGGCGGTCGGGTTCAACCCCGAGGCCGCTCGCTACGGCGGCATCTCGGTGTCGCGTAACTACATCCTCGCCCTCGGGATCGCGGGCGCGTTCGCGGGCCTCGCGGGTGCCATGGACATCCTGGGGTGGCAGTTCTCGATCGCCACCAACGACATCCAGGTGAGCCAGATCGGCTTCATCGGCATCGCCGTCGCGCTGCTCGGGCGCGGCCGCGCGGTCGGGATCCTGCTGGCGGCGCTCCTGTTCGGCGGCCTCTCGGTGGGGACGTCCACACGCGCGCTCGACCCGAGCGTGTTCCCGCCCGAGCTGGCCGGCAATCTGGCCACGATCATCCAGGGGCTGATCGTGCTCTTCGTGGGCGCCGAGCTGCTCCTGGTGTACGTGTGGCGGGCGCGCCGGACCCGGCCCGCCCGCCCCCGCCCGGCCGCGACCGTCGCGGAGACGCCGCTGTGAGCGCTGTGGCCACCACGATCCGGGGCCGCATGCCGACCGGCGCCCGGGCCGTCGGCCTTGCGGGCGTCGCCGCCGGCTTCCTGGCGGTCTGGCTGACTCTGCCGCCGTTCGAAGTGCGCGCCCAGGGCGCGCCGGTCGCCCTGGCGGTCGTCGGCCTGGGCTGCGGCGCCTGGGCGCTGCAGGCACGCGAGTGGCGCGCCGGCGGATGGGCGGTTGCGGTGGCGATCGCCGGCGTCCTGATCTCGGTCTGGGCACAGGGCCGGAGCACGACGACACTCGGCGAGGTCGTCAACTCGGGGCTGTTCGCCGCCACCCTCGTGTACGCCGCACCGCTCGGGTACGCCGCCATCGGCGGGGTGTTCTCGGAACGCTCGGGCGTGGTCAACATCGGCCTCGAGGGGATGATGCTGATGGGCGCCTTCTTCGGCATCTGGGGGGCGGTGTGGGGCGGGTCGTGGATCGTCGGACTGCTGGTCGCCATGATCGCCGGCGGCCTGCTCGCCGCCGTCCACGCCGTGTTCACCATCCACCTGCGCGCCGACCAGATCGTGATCGGCACCGCCATGAACTTCCTCGCTCTGGGCATCACCGGGTACATGTTCATCGACATCTACGGCGACCAGGGCACGCCCACCAATGTGTCGATGGTGCCCAACATCAGCCTGCCGGGCGATCCGCAGCATCCCGGGGATCGCGGGCGTATTCGGGCAGCTGAATCTGATGATCTGGCTCCTGTTCGGAGTCCTGATCGTCGCCAACCTGGTGCTGTTCCGCACGCCGATCGGGCTGCGGATCCGCGCCGTCGGCGAGCACCCGCGCGCCGCCGACACCGTCGGCATCCCGGTGTACACGATCCGGTACGGGGCCGTGATCCTGTCCGGCATGCTGGCGGCGCTCGGCGGCGCCTACCTGTCGATCGGGTTCGTCGGCTCCTTCGACCAGGACATGACCGCGGGACGCGGCTTCATCGCCCTCGCCGCGATGATCTTCGGCAAGTGGCGGCCCTACGGTGCGTTCGGCGCCTGCCTCCTCTTCGGGTTCGCGAGCGCCCTGGCCGACCGGCTCCAGCAGAGCGCGAACGTCTCGGTCAATCTGCTCTCGACGCTTCCCTACGTGCTGACGCTGATCGCCCTTGTGGGGCTGATCGGCCGCTCACGGCCGCCCGCCGCGGACGGGCGGCCGTATATCAAGGAGTAGCTCATCCGGTCGTCGATCCGGCCGGCTCGCGCGGCACCACCGGACCGGCGCTCTCCCGCTCGCCGGGCGACTCGATGGTGAGGTTCGGGAGCACCTTGTCGAGCCACGCCGGGATCGTCCATGACCGCTCGCCCAGCACCGTCAGCAGCGCCGGCACGAGCGTCATGCGCACGATCAGCGCGTCGGTGAGGATGGCGATGCCGAGCAGCAGCCCGAACTCCTTCGACACCCGGTCCGGGTTGAGCAGGAACGAGAAGAACACCGACGACATGATGAACGCGGCCGCCACGATCACGCGGCCGACGCCGGCCATGCCGTCGCGGATCGAGGTCACCGTGTCGCTGCCGTGGACGTGCTCCTCGCGGATGCGGCTCATCAGGAACACCTCGTAGTCCATCGAGAGGCCGAACAGGATGGCGAAGGCGATCGGGGGCACGAAGCTCTCGATCGGCCCGGTGCGATCCAGCCCGATCAGGCCCATCCCGTGACCGAGCTGCACCACGAGCGTGAGCGCCGAGAACCCGACCACCGCCGACGTCAGGGTCGTCAGCGCCGCCTTGATGGCGATCACGAGCGACCGGAACGCCATCGCCAGCACCAGGAACGTGATGCCGATGATGTACAGGAGGAACCACGGCGCCCGCGAGAAGATGCGGTTGCCGATGTCGGTGAACGCGGCGTTCGAGCCCGACACGTAGGCCTTGGCGGACGATCCGGCGAGCACCTTGGGGATGACGTTGTGCCGGAGCGTCGAGACGATGTCGTCGGTCTTTGCGTCCTGCGGCTTGTAGGCCGAGTAGGTGTTGATGATCGCAACCGACGCCTTCGCCGGCGTCTTGGCGTTGTAGATCGGCTTCACGACCGCCTTGATGCCGGGCACGCGCTTGAGCGCCGTCTCGAGCTTGGTCGCGGCGTTGTGGTCGGAGTCAAGCGCGATCACGATCGGGATCGGCTCGGTGAAGCCAGGGCCGAAGCCGGTCGAGAGCAGGTCGTAGGCCTTGCGCGTCGTCTGGTTCTTGGGCGCCGTGCCGGCGTCGGCCAGACCGAGCCGGGCCTTCAGCACGGGAGCGGCCGCCACGAGCAGGACCACGATCGCGACGGGCAGCACGATTTTCGCGTTGCGCGCGACGAACCGGCCCCACGCGGCCACAAGCGTCTTTGCCTGCCCTTCGCGGGAGTCGTCGGAGTGACGCATGCCGAGGCGGCCGCGGTCGATCTTGTGGCCGAGCAGCGACAGGATCGCCGGCAGGAGCGAGTTGGCCAGAAGCACGGCGGTCACGACGCCCAGGGCACTGCCGATCCCGAGCTTGGTGATGAAGTCGATCCCGATCAGGGCCAGCCCGGTGATCGAGATGGCGACGGTGAGGCCGGCGAAGAGCACGGCCCGGCCGGCGGTCGCGCCGGCGGCCGCGGCCGCCTCACGCGGCTCGAGGCCGTCGTGCAGGTATTGGCGGAAGCGGGTGACGATGAACACCGTGTAGTCGATGCCGACACCCAGCCCGATCATCGGCACCAGGATCTCGGTGACCGTGTTGAAGTGGGTGAAGCGGGCGGCCAGGAAGAGCAGCAGGAAGGCTCCGGCCACGGCGGTGATCGCAAAGAGCAGCGGGATCACGGTCGGCACCAGCGCCCGGAACAGGATGAGCAGGATGATGAAGCCCATCGCGATGCCGATGATGTCGCTGAGGCCCTGGGTCGGCGGCGGGTTCTCGGCCTCGCCGGTGAACTGCACGTCCATGCCGGCGGGCTTGCCGATGGCGGTCAGCTTGTCCTCGAGGCCCTCGATGTCCGACCTGGCCAGCTGGAAGCCGGTCTTGTCGTACTGGACGTCGAAGAACGCGATCCGGCCGCTCTTGGAGAGCTGATGCGAGTCCGCGGCGAGCGGGTTGGTGATCGCGCTCACGTCCTTCGGCCTTGACGTCCACGGACTGCTGCGAGGCCTTGCCCGCGGCGAGCATCTTGGCGATCGCCGCCCTGCCCTGCGGGGTGTCGAGCCGCTGGCCCGGCGGTGCAGCGATCGACGACGCGCAGGGCGGCGCCCTTCTGGCCGCCGAACTTGGCATTGATCAGGTCGGTCGCCTTCTGGACGTCCGAGCCCGGGATGTTGAAGTCGTTGATCAGGCTGCCGTGGAAGGCGGCATTCAGGCCTCCGAGGGCAACGAAGATGAGCGAGCCATGTGAAGATGACGCGCCAGGGATGCCGGGCGCAGCGCCCGGCGAAGTTCGCCAGGGCGCCGCTATGGGCAATCTTGCGTCGTTCTTCCAGGACGTTTGGGTCAATGAGATCAGTCATGGGCGCAGTACTTCCTTGAGGGTCGTCGCGGGGTCGTCCACGGCGGGCTCGGGCACCCGTCGCTCCCGGCGTGGGCTCCGGGATGTCCGACAGGGTACCGCGGTCCGCCGGTGTTCGTGGAACTCGACCGGCCTTGACGACCGAGCCCTCCGATGCGTAGCGTCGCAGCGATGCCGCTGCGGAAGCTTCAGAGCCAGGGTGTCCACCACATCACGATCTCGGGGGCCGACCGGCAGACGTCGATCGACTTCTGGGAGGGCATCCTGGGGATGCCCTTCGTCTTCGAGCAGCCGAATCTCGACAACGCGTCGGAGAGCCATCTCTACTTCGACCCGGGCGACGGCCGCCTCATCACGGTCTTCACCAACGAGGACCGCGAGCCCGATCCGCGCCGGACGCCGACCGAGCCCGGCTGCGTGCACCACCTCGCGTTCTCGCTCTCGCAGGCCACGTTCAGGCAGGCGGTTGCGCGGCTCGAGGAGCGCAACATCAAGCACAGCGGCGTGAAGGACCGCGGCTTCATGGACTCGATCTACTTCACCGACCCGCTCGGCCTCCTGATCGAGCTCGCGTCGTACCGGTTCGAGCCGCCGGCCGGGTTCACACACACCGACGTGCTGATGGAGGCGCACCTGATGCGCGTGGCCCGCGCGCGACCCGAACATCGCCGAGATCCACCTCGCCGACGCCATCGAGGCGCTCGTGACACGATCGCGGGCCACGCTCTCTGACGACCGATCACCGAAAGACCCGTACTGACACCCAGATGGGGAGGGACCGATGTCCGATATCACGCTGAGTGTGCTGAAGCCGAGCGTCAACAACCTGACGGTGCGCATCTTCGTGCGGGCGGCCGGGCTCGACTTCGAAGAGGTGGACGTGTGGGGCAAGACCGCCGAGCCCGGCTTTCTGGTGAAGAACCCCGCCCACCTGACGCCCATGCTCGAGGAGCAGGGACTGCCGCGGACATCCCTCTGGGAGAGCTGCGCGATCATGCAGTACCTCTGCAACACGCGCGGCCTCACCCAGTTCTACCCCGAGGAGCCGGCCCGCCGGGCGATGGTCGACAGCGCGATGTTCTATCTCATCGGCACGCTCTACCCGCTGCTCGCGCGCGCGACGTATCCGGCACTCGGCTTCCCGCAGTACCCGGGCGAGGTGGGCTCATCCGACGCCGATGACGGCGCCAAGGCCGCCGCCCAGCAGGCCGCCGAGGCCGCGCTCGCCGAGCCGCTCGACGTCTACCGCGCCTTCTATCTCGACGGCAAGCAGTTCATCGGCGGCGACCATCCCTCGATCGCCGACATCCGCCTCGCGGCGTCGCTCGAGTTCCTGGCGGGGATCGACTACGACCTTCCCGCCTGGGCCAAGGAGTACATGGCCGCGATGCAGAGCGCGCTCGGCGACGCCTACGCGGAGCCCGCCGCCGACGTGCGCGGCTTCATCGCCATGGTGAAGGCGCCGGCCTGAAGCCACCCCGGCGGCGGTGGTGCGATTGAGCGTGGTGTTCTGACCGTTCGCGCCCTCGGGGGTTCGTGGTCACTCGCGACGTGGCGGCTGGGGTGGGGACATCGCTGGCCCCACGAACCTTGCTCGCCCACGGCCTGCGGCCGTGCATACATGGGGCCTGCCCCCATGTATGCAGGTACGATCCGGCGGAGTGAGCACTGTTCACGCCACCATCGCTGAGCTCGGTGACCGCACCGCGGGCGACGGGGTCACCGTCCGCGGCAAGGAGCTTCCCGTCGATGCGACCGTCGCGGCTGCGCGGGCGCTCTTTGCCTCGAGCTCGGTGCAGCTCGTACCGCTGCTCGACGGTGCGGCCTACGCCGGCTCGGTGACCCGGGACGACATCGCCGACGCCGCGGATGTCGACCCGATCGCGCCGTATGCGACCACCAAGCCGCCGACGGCAACCGCATCGACGCCAATCGGCGAGGCGGTCGCCATCCTCAACGCCGACGGCGGCTACCGTCTGGTCGTGCTCGGTGATGACCAGACGACCTACGTGGGCCTGGTGTGCCTGCACCGCGATCGCACGAAACTGTGCATCGACGCGGAGTGCGACACGCCCTGAGGCACCGGCTCAGTCGGGCAGCAGTGGCACCGTCATGCCCTGGTCGCGGCCGAGCAGCACCGCCCGGGTGACCGCTTTCGACCCGAACCTGGCCCGCACCTCGTCGAGCGCGGCGTCCAGCGCGCCGCCGCTGTGACGGTCGAACGGCAGCGTGAGCTGGGTCGCATCGTCGTTCGCGAGGTTGGCGACCGCGATGCCGACGAGCGTGATGCCCTGACGCTCGATCATCGGCATCGCCGCGGTGAGCAGCACCCGGGCGGTGACGAGGATGATCTGGGTCTCGGCCGTCGCGTGCGGCAGCGTGTGCGAGCGGGTGGCACGCGAGAAGTCGTCGAAGCGCAGCCGCAGCACGACGGTGCGGCCGACCCGGCCGGCTGCCCGCATCCGGCGGGTGACGCGGTCGACGAGCGCGACCAGCGTGGCGTCGATCGCCTCGGCCGACTTCGGTGCCCGCCCGAGCGCGCGCTGCGATCCGATCGAGCCCCGGCGGCGACGAGCCTGCACCGGGCGCGGGTCGCGGTTGTGGGCGAGGGCGTGCAGGTGGCGGCCCGATCGCCCGGCCGAGCAACTCGACGAGGGCGGCCTCGTCGAACCCGGCGACCTCGCCGACGGTGACGATGCCGCGCTCGTGCAGCTTGGCGGCGGTCACGCGACCGACGCCCCAGAGCCGCTCGACCGGCAGCGGGTGAAGGAACGCGAGCTCGCCGTCGGGCGGCACGACGAGCAGGCCGTCGGGCTTGGCCACGCCGCTTGCCACCTTGGCCAGAAACTTGGTCCTCGCCACCCCGACGGTGATCGGCAGACCCACCCGCTCGCGCACGGTGCGGCGCAGCCTGACAGCGATTTCGAGTGGCGTGCCGGCGATCCGGCGCATCCCGCGCACGTCGAGAAACGCCTCGTCGATCGAGAGTCCCTCGACGAGCGGGCAGGCGTCCTCGAACACCCGGTAGACGGCCCGGCTCGCGTCCGCGTAGGCCGACATCCGGGGCGGGACGACGATCGCCTGCGGGCACAGCCGGCGGGCATATGCGCCGCCCATCGCGGTGCGGACGCCGTGGGCCTTGGCCTCGTAGCTGGCCGCGAGCACGACCCCGGCCCCCGACGATCACCGGGCGGCCGCGCAGCCGCGGATCGTCGCGCTGCTCGACCGACGCGTAGAACGCGTCGAGGTCGGCGTGCAGGATCGTCGCCTCGATCGACACGAACGTATGTTCGCACAACTCGAGCCCGTGTGCGTCAAGCGGAGCCGGGCGCGGCCAGTGCGCGCTCGTGCAGGCGGTCGTCGCCGAGCCGCTCGGCCCAAGCGGCAAACGCCGGCGTGGGGCCGTCCCAGCGCAGATCGGCGGAGGTCTCGAAGAGCGTGTGCCCCCGTTCGCAGCGTCGCCAGATCCTTGAACAGCAGCGCGAGCTCGCGCCGCTCGCCCAGCACCTCGGCCGGGAAGTCCTCGATGCCGCCGTGCTGGTTCACCAGCCGGGCCGCGGTGACACGACCGATCCCGGGGATGCCCGGATAGCCGTCGGCCGAGTCGCCGACCAGGGCGAGCAGGTCGGGAATCAGCGCCGGCTCGACGCCGAACTTCTCGCGGACTCCGGCCGCGTTGCGGATCGCATTCGCTCGCCGGTCGACCTGCACGACCCGGTCGCCGTCGACGCACTGGGCGAGGTCCTTGTCGGGTGTCCAGATGCAGACCTGCTCGACGTCGTCGTCCGCCGAGAGGATGTGGACGGCGGACGCGAGCGCATCGTCGGCCTCGAGCTCGATCATCGGCCACACGGCAACGCCCATCGCGGCGAGCCCCTCCTCGAGCGGCTCGAACTGCAGGCGCAGCGCGGGATCAACGCCGAGGCCCGTCTTGTATCCCGGCCAGAGGTCGTTGCGGAACGACTCGATCACGTGGTCGGTCGCGACCCCGATGTGCGTCGACCCCGTCTCGATCATCTGCAGCACCGAGTGCAGCACGCCCGCAGCCGCGCCCAGCGGGCGGTCGTCGCGGCCCGCGCCGCGGCGGCGGCCGTAGAACTGGCGGAAGAGCTCGTAGGTGCCGTCGACGAGATGGACGACGTGCTTCGGGGGCATGCGCGGACGGTATCGCGCCCGCAGATGAATTCCGACGCGGGGTCCGGTCTAATGTGCGATCCCGACCGAGGAGGACCATGTCCGGCCACATAGTGCACTTCGAGATCCCCGCCGACGACACCGCGAAGTCACGCGAGTTCTGGGGCTCGCTCTTCGGGTGGCAGTTCGAGTCGTTTCCGGGTCCGTTCGAGTACCACATGACCCAGATCGGCGAGCAGACGGGCGGGGCGATCACCAACATGCAGCCCGGCAAGCGCGGCACGCGCGCCTACTTCGACGTGGACGACATCAACGCCGGCGCCGCGCGGGTGAAGGAGCTCGGCGGCGAGGCCGACGAGTCGATGCCGGTGCCCGGCATGGGCTGGTTCGCGACGTGCAAGGACCCGCACGGCAACGAGTTCGGCCTGTGGCAGAACGACGCTTCCGCCCCGGCGCCGACCGCCTAGATACCGCGCCGCGGCGCACCGCCGTTCACAAGGATCTGGAAGGATCCTCCATTTGGGGGGTTGCGCAGGGGGGAAAATGCACGGACTCTCGCAGGTATAGCCAACCCCATCGGCGCTCCCCCCCGGGCGTCGATGGGGTAATACATACCCCCGGAGCGAAGGCGATCCGATGGCCCCCAATGAACGCAGTTCGGCTGCGCGCTGCAGCCTACCCAAAATGACTCGTAAGCGCACCGTCCGGGCGCGTGTGGCGCAGGCTGGACAGACGCTACCCCTGGTCGTCGTGTTCATGTTCACGATCCTGATCTTCGCCGGACTCGTTATCGATCTCGGTAACGCATACCGCGTTCAGCAGGCGCTTCAGGCATCCGCGGACGCCTCGGCTGCCGGCGGCGCGGGTGAGCTCACGGTGACGTATCCCCCGATCGCCGCAAACGCCACGGCCGCGGCTCAGAAGTACGGCTCGCAGTCCGGAGGCGAGAACCCGATCACCGGCGTGCCCGCATCCAACGTGACCCAGAGCGTGACCGTCGACTGCCAGAAGCAGGAGGGATTCAACTGCACCTCCGGGGAACCGAACACCGTCACGGTCGACGAGACCGCCAAGGTGCCGACGTATCTGCTCAGGCTGCTGGGATTCGACACCATCACGCTCAAGGCGCACGCCCAGGCATGCTCGCCGTGCGGCGGCCTGCCGCTGGACGTGATGATCGTGCTCGACCGCACCGGGTCGATGTCCGCCAGCAACAAGCTCCCGAAGGCCAAGGCCGGGATTATGGCCTTCCTCAACACGATGGATCCCACCGTCGACAACGTCGGCCTGGCGGTGCTGCCGCCCGCACCTTCGACGGCCGCCGCGTGCACCGACGTCGACCCGTACTTCAACGGCAACCCGTTCGGGACGTACAGCCTCGCCAATCCCGCCTACACCGTCGTGCCGCTGTCGAATACCTACGCCAGCGCCGTCGGCCAACTGAACGTTGCCTCACCGCTGGTCTCGACCGTCAACTGCGTCCAGGCGGGCGGCAACACGGCCTACGCCGAAGCGATCGACGCAGCGTATGCAGAACTCCAGGCCGACGGCCGGCCGGACGCCCAGAAGGCAATCGTCATCCTCTCCGACGGCGCCGCCAACACGGGACCGAGCGGCCTGCCCAGCACGTCGCCGTATCTCACGAATCCGTGCGGCCAGGGTGTCACGAGCGCCGGGACGGCCAAGCAGGCCGGAGTGCTCGTGTACTCGATCGCCTACACGGCGGCTGGAGACGACTGCTATGCATCGGTCGGTGCGGACGTCAATGGCACCACCGTCACGCAATTCCGCAGCATGCTCGAGTCACCCTACCTCGGGGCCGCGAACGCCCTGCAGGAGATGGCGACTCCCGGTAACGGCTACTTCTACAACCTCCCCGACCCCACCTCGCTGACCGGGATCTTCCAGCAGATCGCCGCGAACATCGCCGGCGGCACATCGCGCATCGTTCAGTAGCGTACGGCTCGAACCGTCACGCCCCGAGGCTCGCGCCGAGTGCGGAGTCTCGGCGTTAGCTGCGTTTGCCGAGCGGTCGTCGGTGGTATGTGAAGCCGCATGCCGAATGTGATGTTGACCGTCACCGGAAAAGCGGTGGGCGCGGCGGGTGAGGAAGCTGCGTTTGCGGAGATGGTGCGCGTCGCGGTCGCAGGTGCCGCCCAACACGCCCGCACCAAGGTTCAGGTCGGCGCAGACGACGCCGTGAGAATCGAGGTCGTCGTCGACAAGAGCCTGCAGTCGGACGTCGGAGAGGCGCTCGCGCACCTGGTGGGGCATCCCGAGATCCAAAGCACCCTGATCGACCCCTAGCCCACCGTCGCCCGCATCAACTCGATGGCCTCGGCATCGGTGAGGCCGTGCCGCCGCACCAGCGAGCGCCAGGTCTCGAATGCGACGGCGTGCCCGAGGGCTGCGCGCACCCTCCGCCGTGGCGCTCCGCGCTCCGGCCGGCCGCGCAGCAACGTGTCGGCGGCAGCCTCGAAGTAGGTCAGCATCGCCTGGAACTGCGTGCGCATGCTGGGGACGAGCGCGGCATCGCGCGTGAGCAGCCCGATCATCTGCTCCGTGCGGCCGTACCACGCGTAGAGCTCGCGCAACGCGAGGCCGAGCCGGGCGTCCGGGTCGCGCACTGCGGCCCATCCGGCCAGGTCGGGGGGCGGGTTGCGGTCACGCCAGTGCGCTGAACAGGCGACGAAGAGGGACTCCTCGTCGGGGAAGTGACGGTACACCGTCGCGCGCTGCACCCCCGCCCGCTCGGCGATCCCGCTCACGGTGGTGCGCGCCGGGCCGACCGATCCGTGCAGGTCGACGGTCGCCGCGACGATGCGCTCGCGCGTCTGCCGCTCGAGCTCGGCGCGGCGGTCCTTGCGGTAGGGGCGGGTGCGATTCTCGGTCATGTCGGTCTCGGTGTGCTATTTTGATCGCACACTGCTGTTCAACGGAAAGGTACCTCATGTCCCAGACGACCGCACCGCTCCGCCGCTTCGACGCATCGCAGGGCCCGCGCAAGGTCGGGCCCGACGACGGCCTTCACGTCGAGCTCGGCGGCTGCGGCGCCCGCTTCCTCATCTGGGGCGAGGAGTCCGGCGGCGGCTTTTCGCTGGTCGAACATCCGATCCCGCCGCACTCGCTGTGCGCGCCGCTTCACCGCCACTTCGGCGTCGACGAATGGAGCTACGTGCTCGAGGGTCGCATGGGCGCGCTGCTCGGGAGCGACGTCATCCACGCCGATGCCGGCGACCTCGCGTTCAAGCCCCGCGACCAGTGGCACACGTTCTGGAACGCCGGCGACACGCCCTGCCGCATCCTCGAGATCATCTCGCCCGCCGGATTCGAGCACTTCTTCCGCGAGCTTGGCGAGGGCATTCTGAGCGGGAATCCCGACCCGGGCGGACTCGCGGAGAAGTACGCGATCGAGTTCGACATGGAGAGCGTGCCGCGGCTCTGCGCGGAGCACGGCCTGACCCATCCGTTGCTCCAGCAGGAGTAGGCCGTTCGGCGTCAGGGTCGCTCGGGGCGGGCGGCGCGCCCGGTCTTTCGCAGGGCCATGCCCGACAGGGTCTCGAGCACGACCCGCTGTCCGGCCAGCGCCGTGATCCCCACCGGGTCAAACGGCGGCGACACCTCGACGATGTCCATCGCGCATAGGTCGAGCCGACTCGCCACCGTGCGCACCGCCCACAGGAGCTCGCGGGTCGTGAGACCCCCGGGCTCGGCGGTGCCGGTGCCGGGCGCGAAGGCCGGATCGAGCACGTCGATATCGACCGTCAGGTAGGTCCGCGGTGCACGCGACGCGGCGTGCTCGATGGCGTCGTTCACGACCGCGGCGATGCCTCGCTCGATGATCTCGCCGGCCGTGTGCCAGCGGAACCCCGCTTCGCGCATCCACCGGAAGTCCTCCGGAAACGGCCACGCCCCGCGCAGCCCGACCTGCACGATGTTCCGGCCGTGGAGGTCGCCCTCCACAACGGCGCGGTGGAACGGCACCCCGTGCGGGGCCTCTCCCTCGTAGCTGCCGGTATCGGCGTGGGTGTCGAAATGCACGACCGAGAAGCCGTCCACGCCGTGGTGCGCGGCCAGGGCCTGGAGCACCGGGGTCGAGAGCGAGTGGTCACCGCCGAGGACGATCGGGGTCGCGCCGGCACCCAGGATCTCGGCGACGGCCTGGCGGAGGAGGGCGTGCGACCGGGCAAGATCGCCGGAGCGCACCTCGATGTCCCCATAGTCGACGATGTCGAGCTCGGCATACGGGTCGACGCCGAGCTCCATGTGCGGCCGTGCCACCGGGAAGGCGACGTCCTCGGCGGTGCGGATCGCCCGTGGCCCGAAGCGTGTCCCCGGCCGGTAGGACACCCCCTCGTCGAAGGGCGCCCCGAGGATCGCGACATCCGCCCCGGCCAACCCGGCCGGATCCAGCACCAGAGGGACGCGGCCGAAGGTGACGCCGACTCCGGCATAGCTCGTCTCGTCGGGACGGTTGGGCTGCATGCGGTGGGAATCGCTCATGCGCGGCGCGATCATACGCCCCGCCCCCGAGTTTGGACTCCTGCGCAGAAGGGCACGAGATACCCGATCGAATCCCAACTCGAAGGGGAACAGATGTCCACCACTGCATGGATCATCGTCATCGTCGTTGTTGCCATCATTGTTCTGGCCGCCCTCACCATGGCCGGCCGGCGGCGGAGCCTCGAGCGGCGTCGGGTCGAAGCCGGCGCCCACCGCGAGGAGGCCAAGGAGCGCAGCCTGCGCGCCGAGCGGGCAAGCCTTGCAGCCGAGGAGCAGCAGGCACAGGCCCGGCGCCAGCAGCTCGACGCCGACCAGCTCGCCGCTGTGGCCGAGCGCGAGAAGGCCGCCGCAGAACAGTCACACGAGCGAGCGCAGGAGATCGACCCGGACGTCGCCGAGCCCGAGGACGTCCGGCGGTAGGAAGGCCCGTCGGCGCCGCCGTCAGACCCCGCCGTGGTTGCCGCCGCTTCGCGCGACGACCAACCCCGACGCGAGGGCGGCGGCGCCGGCCAGGGCACAGAAGACGTAGCCCGTGTCGACGAGGCCGATACCCGTCTCGACGAGTCCGAACGCCACGACCGGGACGACGAGCCCGATGTAGAGCACGAGAAAGTACGTCGACGCGACCTGGCTCCGGCGGTCGGCGGGTGCACGCACCGTGAGCAGCCCAAGCCCGGCGCCCACGATCACCCCCTGCGCCAGACCGGCGACCACCGCCGCGGCGATCAGCGCGACCAGCGTCTCGAGTGCGAGTGCGAGCCCGAGCAAGACGAGGCCGCCGGCCAGGGCGGCGCAGCCGGCGGGGAGCGCCATGGTGGGATCGAACCGGCGTGCGATCAGCTGACCGGAGACGGACATGACGAAGAGTGCGGCCACAAGGCCTCCGCTGGCGGTCGGCTCGGTGATGCCGAGAACCCCGCCGAGCATCGATGGGCCAACCGCGCCGAAGACACCGGAGACCCCGAAGGCAGCGACGCCCGCCATGGCCGCGGGCACAAACACCCTCCGCACCTCGGGGGGCGGCACGATGCCCGCAAAGTCCAGCTCGAAGCGCCCCCGTGGAACCGTCTCGGGCAGGCGCGCGACCACCACGAGTCCGGCGGCCATGAGCGCCAGCTCGACCACGTAGGTGGTTCGCAAGGGATCGGGCGCGAACTGGGCGAGCACACCTCCGAGGGCGGGGCCCAGCGCCAGGCCGCCCAGGTTCGCGCCGACGGCGATCTTTGTCGCCCGCCGGCGGTCGTCGTCGAGATCGACGAGCCAGGCGGTCGCGGTACCCGTGAAGAGGCCGGCCGTGATCCCGATCAGCAACCGGGCCGCGAGCAGCAGCCTGAGGTCGTTCGCGGCGACGAAGAGCCCCATGGCCACAAGGCCGATCACGAGCCCGGCTGCAAGCGGCGGCTTGCGACCGATGTGGTCCGAGAGCCGGCCGGTGACGACCAGCCCTCCCATCACACCCACCCCGTACGCGGCGAACACGACCGTGATCGCAAGCGCCGTCAGCCCGAAGCGCTCCTCATAGAGCGGATAGAGCGGCGTGGACACCGTCGTCGACGCCATGGCCACGGCGAAGATCGCCGCCAGGGCCGCGCTGGGGCGCACCGATTGCGTGTCATGGCCCAACGCGCGCCAACGTTAGCCGCCGGCGGCACCCACGGTCGCGCCGGCGCCTGCGCACAGGCAGATGCTCGCGGGTGTGGGTTGGACGGTGCCGTTGACGGCGAACTGCAGCTCGTGGCACAGGACGAACCCGGGGCCGCTCTCGCCGAACCCGTTCGACCCGGACACGTTGCGTGTGAACCACTTGAGCACGAGCGCGGGGAGGAGCAGCACACTCGAGAGTGCGAAAGCGCATGGGGGGACGTCCAACCCACCGCGGAGGACGCAAACGCCTCCCTGAAGGCGCATTCATGGGACGAGTACGCCGCGTGGCACCTGGGCCTCACCGAGGGCGCGAGCGACGAGATCAAGGCTCGGTAGGGATTCGTCTCAGGGGACTTCCGGCGCGTCCGCCGGATCGGCCTGATCGCGTGTATGTACCGGGCTGCGGAATGGCGGCACAAGGACGTCGAACTGGCCGCCCACGACCTCCTGCAGCACCTCGACACGACGAGCGGCTAGCCACGCCGGTGCGTCCACCGGATCGGTACGCCGAGTCGGTGGGCATACGATCACCTGGTGGCACCGAGGGCGACGCTGATCATGGTGAGCTGGATTGCGTGGGTGCTGATATGGATCGGCACGGCCATCGTGTTCCGCCCGGAGAAGCGCGATTCGTCCTCACCCCGGCGGCGAAGGCGGTCTCGCCAGCTCGGGTTCAGGCTGGTCGTGGCAGCGGGCGTCATCCTTGCGATCCGGACACAGCACCTGGGACGCACACCGACCGGCGCACGGCGTCGGGTGGGTGGGCGTGCTTTTCACGGTGGTCGGGATCGTGATCGCCACCTGGGCGCGCGTGTGCCTCGGTCGGAGCTGGGGTATGCCGATGACCATCCGAGCAAAACCGACGCTCGTCCGTACCGGCCCCTACCGAGTCGTACGCCATCCGATCTACAGCGGACTGCTGGTGGCACTGGTGGGCTCGGCACTCGCGACGGGTTCCGGCCTTGTGCCGGCCGCCATCGGCGGCGGTGCCTACTTCGTGTTGAGCCTTCGGGTCGAGGAGGCGGACATGGTCGCGTTGTTCCCCGATGACTATCCCGAGTACGGCAAGCACACGAAGCGGCTCATACCGTTTGTGTACTGACCCGGGATCCACGCGCCCGACCGACCTTGTGGCTCGTACTCAGGGCGCCCGCGCACGCACTCGGACACGGGTCACGAGGCGCCACGGCGCGGTGAGCCAGATCGTCGCGAGCGCAAGTCCGGTGAGGCTGATGAGAGCGCCGGCCGTGAGGCCGGGGGTGCGGTACCGCCACACGATCCGGTGCCGCCCGGCAGGCACGGCGACACCACGGAGCACCGAGTCGTACCGCCGTGGCCGAGCCGCCCGGCCGTCGACGGACACGCTCCACCCGGCCGCGAACTGGTCGGCCAGGACGACGGTGCCGGGACGCCGCATCCGCGCCGCGAGGGACACCATCCCGATCCCGTCGTGCACGAATGCGACACTGCCGTTTCCTCCGGCGACGAACGCCCGCGGGCGGGCGCGCAGATTTTCGAGCACGGTCGCGTCACGGCCCCGATAGACAACGCGGAACCCGGGCAGCGAGGGCGCCCTCGCGCCGGGACCGGTCAGTACGTAACGGACGCTCAGCGCGTCGAGCACCCGGCGATCGGCGACCGTGAGCCGGAAGAAGTGCGGGTGCCCGTTCGGTGGGCCCGTCTGCAGGTGGCGAGCCTTTCTGGAAGAACCGCCAGTAGCGCAAGGTCGGCAGCGGCGGGTCGTAGCCGCGGATGTCACGCAGCCCCCAGACCATGCCCATGTCGGACGGCAGCGCACCCGCGACCGCGGTTGAGCGATAGGAGCCCTGATGGGCGCGCACGAACGCGATCGATCGGGGGGTGAACCCGTACACATCGCGGGCCGGGGCCACCGGTTGGTAGCCGTCGAGGAAGTGGCCGAGGTCGACGGCCACCAATGCGACCAGAAGGATGCCGACCACCGCTCCCCGCAGGCGCCCGCCGATGGCGACAACGAGGGCGAAGGCCACCACGAACGCCGCCCACCACACGACCGACGTCAGCGCGAGTACCGGAGCCGATGCATACGACACCCCGTGGAGGAAGTGCCGCTCGACCTGATGCACCGTACCCGCCGAGGGGGAGACGGCGACCACCCCGGCCACGGCGACGACGAGGCCACCCGCCGCCGCGACCCACGCACGCCGTGACGCGCTGCGCTGAAGCAGATCGCGGGCGCCGAAGCCGGCGAGCAGCGCCGCTCCGAAGTCCAGCAGCACGATCATGCGGCTATCGAACACACTGCTCCACGGTGGCGTGTCGGCGAAGAACGTGTGGATGCCGGGGACGCCGAGCGGCACCGCCAGTCCCAGCCCGACCATGGCTGCCAGCGGCGCCTTGGCCCGCCACCGGTCGCGTCCAAAGAGGCGCGATCAGGGCCAGCAGCAGCGGCGCCGCCCCGACGTAGAAGGCACCTTCGGTGAAGTTCGACGGCGCCGGCACCGAGCGCCCGCTCGGCCGCCCCCACCAGTCCGGAAACACGATCGTGCGCAACGTCGAGAGCGGCCTGACGCCACCTCCTGCCGTATGCGTCTTGAGGGCGACGGAACCCGGCACGAGCATGGCCGACGGCAGCAACGTGATCGCGGCAATCGCGGCCGCCAGTCCCATCGCCGCGAACCCCATGGCCAACCGTCCGATCCTCGCCCGGCGGCTGAGCCCATCGAGCAGCGCCAACCTGATCGCCAGGTACAGCGCGACACCGGTATAGAAGTGGATCTGGCTGCCCGGGTGTCCTCCCGTGAGCGCCACTGCCGAAGCCGCCGCGAGGCCGACCGCCGATCCCCGGCGCCCGTGCAGACACAGTCGTTCGCCTGCGAGCACGGCCCACGGGAACGCGACCCAGACGTTGGTCACGGTCGGCAGCTGGTTCCAAACGATCAAGAACGGCGCCCAGCCGAATGCCACCGCCGAGACGAGGCTCGGCCAGAACCCCAGCCGCAACTGCCGCGCCGCCAGAAACATCCCCAGTCCGGCCAGCCACAGCTTGAGCACAGCCGCGAAGCCGATGCCGTAGTCGAAGGGAAGCAGCCACACCGGCAGGTTCAGGGGCGAGAAGAGCGATGACTGCTGGTTGGCGAGGAACGGCGCCCCGGCCAGCACGTAGGGATTCCACTGTGGCACGCCGCCCGACCGCAGGGCATCGCGCGCGAACATCAGCCAGGGGACGTACTCCCGGGCACTATCCCCCAGCAGCGGGTTGAAGAACGATCCCAGATCGGCAGGCGCGTAGGCGCGAAAGGGGACGAACCCGAATGTGGCCGTGGCCGCGGAGAGGACGCCGCCGCCGGTCAGCGGCCGCCAGAAGGCGATCAGCTGGAGGCCGGCCAGCGCCAGCCCCGCCCACACGGGCCCGGGCACTCGGGCCAGCCAAGCCCACGTCGTAGCCACCCGGACGCGCATCGTTCGTCAGGTTAGACGCGGTTGTCCCATGGCCGGCACGTCCCGTTCGGCATGCGCGCGGATCGTACTGGAAAGGGTGCAACTGGCCGCTCCCGCGGCCCGCCCGCCCAGGCGGCGGCTAGATGAATTGATTCCTCGTCGCCGTGATTTCCTGGGCGGCGAGAACCGAGCCTCGCAAGGACGCAGGGAGCGTTCATACCGGTTAAGCGTATGGGCGCGACCGAGAAGCTTCAAGGCATGCCTTGAAGCGGTCATGGGGTGTCTGCGATCACGCAGACACCCCATGCGCGAGGCGAAGGTTCGCAGCCGCAGCCCCACCACCAACCACCAACCCACCACCACGGAACGTCCAGGCGCGCGGAGGCGTGGAATCAATCATCTAGGGTTGCCGGGTGGATGTCGCGATTCCGGTCCGGCGGTGGGTTCGTTTGTGGGGGTGATGGACTCGCAGACCGGTCGTTCCCCGTTTCGCACCGGCGCGGTGTGGGCCGGTCTCGCGGCGACGGTCGCATTCTCGGCGCTGGCCCTGCGCGGTGTGCATCTGACCCGGGTGTGGGACGCCGTCTCGTCGAGTACCGGCGCCTGGCTGGTTCCCGCCGTCGTGACGCTGGCGATCGCGACGGTGATGCGCGTGGAACGCTGGCGAATCCTGTTCTCGCCGGCGACGCGACCGTCCTTCCCGGCGGTCACCGAGGCGTTGCTGATCGGCTATCTCTTCAACAGCATCCTGCCGGCGCGGCTCGGGGAGATCGCACGGGTGCTGGCCCTCCATCGCCGAGCGGGGACGTCCCGCGCCGAGTCGGCTTCGACGGTCGTCGTCGAGCGGGGGTTCGACGTCCTGGCGCTGCTCGTGCTGTTCGTCGCCTGCCAGCCTTGGCTGCCGCACATCGCGTCGGTGCGGCTCGCAGCCCTGATCGCGGCCGCACTCACCGTCGGCCTGCTCGCGGTGCTGGTCGGAATTGCGGGGTGGGGCGAACGGCCGGTGGCATCAACCCTGCGTCTGGTCAGTCGCCTGCCCGGCGTGCCCACCGGGTTCGCAGAAACAGCCGCAGTCGACCTCGTCGAGGGTTTGGGTGCGCTCCGGCGGTGGCGTCAGGCCGTGGCCGCATTCGCCTGGACGCTGGCCTCGTGGCTCGTGTTGGCGGTGAGCGCGTGGTGTGTACTGAAGGAGTTCAGCCTCGGCCTGTCGCCGGCCGCGGGTCTGTTCGTGATCATTGCGACCGGGCTCTCGGCGGTGATCCCGTCCGCGCTGGCGGGGCTCGGCGTCTTCGAGGCCGCGGCGGTAGCCGCCCTCCGCACGTATCACGTCCCCTACTCCGAGGCGTTTTCAGTCGCGCTCATCGTGCATGTGGTGAACGTCCTCCCCTTCATTCTCGTGGGCCTGGTGGCGGCCCATGCGAACGCGCGCGTACGCATCACGCCACCGCTCGAATCCAGCGTAACGTGAGGGCTGGTTCATTCGGCGGGTCGGCCGCGCTCTGATGTTGCGTCCGGCACGTCCAATGTTGCTGCAGTGCCGTTCTGATGAAATGCGACAGATGCCGAGGCACCGACCGGCCGTGGTCGAGGGGGTGGCGTTCGTCGTCGCGGCCGCGCTTGCGACCGTGGTGGCGGAGCGCCAAATCCTCTTCACGACGCATGTCTATCAGAGCGATGCGCTCCTGCTCGAGTACTGGATGCGACGCTTCCAGGATCCGCAGCTGTTCACGGATCCACTCACGCACGCGCTGATCCATACGGCGTACGTGCCGTTCGGCGTCGAGAGTCTCTACCGGGCTGCCAGCTACCTGGTGGATCCGATCCGGTTCGGGGCATGGGGGGCCGTGGTACTGGCCCCATTCTCGGCGTTCCTCGTGTTTCGGATCATTCGCGAGCACACGGCGTGGATCCCCGCGGCGTGGCTCGGTGGTGCGCTCTTTCTCCTGCCCTGGAGCACGGAGAGATTCGGCGGCACTCATGCCCGGGCGTTCGCGCAGCCGATCGTCCTGCTCACCCTCTACCTCGTGCTTCGGGGGCGGATCCGATGGGCAGCCGTGGTGCCTCCGGTCGGGGCGCTGTTCTACCCGCCGGCGTCGATCCTCGCTGCCGGGGTGCTGGCGGGGGCCGCACTCGGCCGGCGGGGACGCCGGCCGGCGATCGACCGCAGGCTCGCGATGACGGCGGCTCTGTCCGTCGCGGCCACGCTGGCGGTGCTTCTGGCGCCTCGTTTGGCCGGCGTGCCATCAAGCCACCTGATCAGCGCGTCGGCGGCCCGCCACTATCCGGAGTTCGGTCCCCACGGGCAGATGACCTTCTTCCGAAAGTCCGTCTGGCAGATGCTGAGGGGACGCTATTCGGGCTTCGACCTGAAGGCGCCCGGAAGCATCCTGCTGACCGCAGCCGTCGTGATGCTCGCACTGCGGCCGAGGAATGCGCGGCTCGTGCGGAGGGAGGTCTGGGCTGCGGCGGCGGTCTCGCTGATCCTGTTCGGCGTGAGCTATGCCGTGCTCTTTCGCCTCTACCTTCCGAACCGCTACACACATCCGCTGACACCCGTCTACTGCATCGTGATCGGCGTGTGCTGGCAGTCGACGTGGTGTGCGCTCGGCCGTCGCATGGGGACATGGTCGTTGCCGGTGCTCGCGGTCGGCCTCCCGGCCGCCACGTCTGGATCGGGGTCAGGTACCTGAAGCTGGGCCCGCAGCTGTCTCTGACCGGTGCCTGGAGACTGCTCCAGAGCGGGGCCGAGATCCTCAGCCTGTCCGTGCTCGCCGGGGTCGGACTCTGCATCGCCGCCATCCTCTGGCACCGCGGGAGCCTCGCGCACGGGCCGCTCGTGGCACTTGGTGTGCGCGATCTTCTCGGGAGCGCTTCTGGTCGGCGCCGTGACGGGCGCCGACGGGGGACGTGACTACACCCTGTGCGGCCAGTCGCATCTGCAGGCGTATCTGAGGTCGCTGCCGCAGAACGCGATCATCGCCGGCGATCCGGTGAAGCTCGATTGCGTTCCCATCGAGTCGGAGCGGGCGGTGGTGATTTCGCGAAAGCTCTACCAGCCGGTCGACGCGGATTACCTGAAGGTGATCCGACCGCGAATGTTCGCGATGCTGAGGGCGTACTACGGGGCTTCGCGGCGCGCGATCGCCAACCTGCACTCACGCTACGGCGCCGATTACCTCGTCGTCCAGCGATCGCTCCTGACCGCGCGCCAAGCGTTGCCGGCCTACACGAACATGGCGCCGTTCGAGAAGCTGATCAACGCGGTGCTCAACAGGAGCTCCACGCGGGCGGCGCTCGGCCTTCCCGCCACATGCGCCGTCTGGAGACGCGGCGAACTCGCCGTCTACGACCTTCGGTGCGTGAGCCGCTCCGTTGGACGGCGCGCCGCGCGGGACACGCACGGTTCGGTCAGGCCGGGCGCGGACGGCCCACGGCCAGCACGACATCGCCAAGTAAGCCGAAGGGCAGCCGCGGATCCCACACTCCGGCGACGCCCGCACCGAGCCGGCCGGCGAGGCCGAGGTTGTGACGACCACGGTCGACCACGTACGAGAGATGGAACGACCGGGGCACGATCCGATAGTCAACCATGTCGAATCCCGCCTGCTCCATGGTCGCTCGCAACGTCGCCGGCGTGAAGTAGTGCAGGTGCGGCCGGATGTACCACGGCCATGCACCACGCCGCACCCGGGAATGCAGGCTCTCGCAGTTGATCGTCGTGAGCGCGAGCAGACCCTCGTCCGCCACCACCCTCCGTAGCGCGCTCAGCGCGGCGACCGGATCGGCGACATGCTCGAGCACATCCAGCATGACGACGGCGTCAGAGACATCGCCGCCGAGGTCGATTCCCTCGACGGTGCCCTCGGCCAGATCGACGCCGAACCGGCGCCGGCCCTCCGCCACCGCCTGCCGGGACGGCTCCACCCCCCGCGCCCGCCATCCCCGCGCGCCGGCGACTTCCAGGAACAGACCGACGTTCGCTCCCGCCTCGAACAGGCTCCGGCCGTCGAGCGCGTAGGAGCCGATCCGGTCGAGCACCCATCCGAACAGCTCTCTCCGGGCGTCCGCTTCGTTCATGTACGTCACGTCCTCGGACGACGCGTACATGTCGACCAGCTCGTCGCCCCCAAGAGCCGGGCGCGAACTCATCATCCCGCATTGCGGGCAGCGCAAGATATCGTCATGCTCGGCCAAGCGGTTGCTGGTGCAGGAGAACTCCGTCACGTCGGCCGGTGCTGTCGTGTTGGACTCGAGCACACGCTCCATCCAGGGGCCGTGGCACAGCACGCATTCCTGGGCCACCCGTTCGCCCCCCGACGACTTCGGCGCCGAAAGCGCCGTCCCCGCCACGGGCCAGCGACGGCCGCGGCGGCCGCGCGCCGCCGAGCCTTGCACACACGCGCTCAGGCTGGAGGCCACGTAACGCAGCGACCGCTTGACCGAGATCGAGGATGATTCGAGCGTGTACCGGGTCGGGATGGGCACCTCCACCACCCGCAAGCCCGACGTGACGGCGTCGACCAGCAGCTGTGAGTCAAATGCGAAGTCGTCGCTGTAGCCCAGGAACGGCAACCGCAGCAGGCACCGTCTGGAGTAGGCGCGCATGCCGGAGTGCAACTCGGTGAAGCGCGAACCGAGAAGCGCGTTCTCGGCCACGGTGGTGACGCGGTTTCCCATGTAGCGATACAGAGGCATTCCGCCGGCCAGCGGATCGCCCAGACCGGCAAACCGCGATCCGAAGGTCATGTCGGCATGACCCGAGACGATCGGTCCGATCAGCAACGGCACCGCTCCCGGGTCGTACTGATAGTCGGGATGGAGCAGGACGACGAGGTCAGTCCCGTGCTCGAGCGCGCGCAGATAGCAGGTCTTCTGATTCCCCCCATAGCCGCGGTTTCGCTCGTGCACGTACGTGGCGATGCCCAGCCCGCGGGACACCCCAACCGTGCCATCCGTACTGGCGTCGTCGACCAGGATCACCTCGTCCGCCACGCCGTCCGGGATGGCCGCAACCGTCATCGCCAACGTCGCTTCGGCCTGGTACGCCGGCAATGCAATCGTGACCTTGGGCATGACCGCGGATCGTACCGGGTACGCGGCGGCGACGGCAGCGTGTGACGGATAATGCCGCGCCAATGCTGATTCGTGCCCGTGCCGGCCGCATTCTTCGTGCTCACTGGCCGCCGTTGGTGGCGTTGGTCGCGACCCTTGCGTACGCCGGGCTTGTGATCGGGTTTGGGCTTGATTTTCGGCCGCTGCATAACGACGAGGGGGTGACGCTGGGTGTCGCGTCGCGGCGCTCGGCGGTGGATGTGCTGCGCGTCGCGGTCGACATCCGCCACGGGCCGCCGCTGCACTACCTGGTCGTGCACGCCGCACTCCAGTGGCGAAACGACATGCTCGGTCTGCGGTTGCCGTCGGCACTCTTTGGCATCGTCGCCGTGGCCGTCAGTTACGGCTTTGGGCGGGAGCTGCTCGGTCGGTCGGGAGGAGCCGTTGTCGCAGTGGTGACCGCGTCCTCGCCGATCACGATTCATCTGGGCCAGTTCGCCCGCGGGTACACCGCGATGATCGCGGGCGCCTATGCCAGCGCATGGCTGATGCTCGTTCTTCTGCGGACGGGGCGCGCGCGCTGGGTCGTTCCCTACGCCGTGGCGGCGCTGATCGTCGTCTCGGCGCACCCATTCGGCTTGTTCGCGCTCCTCACCGAGCTCGTACTCATGGCGGGGTTCGCGACCGTCCGGCTGCGACACGGCCTCAAGGGTCAGCGGCGGTTGGCGGCGGCGACGACGGCGGCGCTTGTGCTGGGCGCTCTGGCGCTCGTGCTTTTGCGCCACCTGTATGCGCCGCTGCAACACAAATACGGGGTCGGATCAGGGTCACCGGTGATCGACCTCACCTCCGCCCGGTTCTGGCACCGGCTGGGCGATGCCGCCTCAGGCTCTGACCACACCCTCTTCGCTGCCGCCCTCGGCGCGGCCACGCTGCTCGGGCTAGCCGCCCTGGGCGTGCACGACCGGCGGGCGGCCGTGTTCGCGACGGTGTGGCTGGCCCTGCCGCTGGCCCTCCTGTCGGTGCTGACGGCGGCATCGAACGACTTCGTCCCCGAGCGCCACCTGTCGTTCCTGCTGCCGGGCTACGCGGTCGCCCTGGCCGGCTTCGCACACGAGGTGCGCCGCCGCGCCGGTGCGCGTCACGGGGTCTCGATCGCCGCCGCGGTGGTGGCGGCGCTGCTGGCGCCGGGGTGGATCGCCGACCACAACGAGCTTGCGAACTTCAACCCCAACCTGCGCAACGCGAGCCTGTACATGGCCGGCCGGTTCGGACCGACCGATGTGCTGGCGACCACCGCCGGCGCGCTCTCACCGGAGGAGGACCCGCGCCTGATGGGCGCCTACGCGGTGCTGGCGGCACCAAGCTCAGCGCCCCTCTCCAGGTGGAGACACGTGGGCTCGCTGCACGGCTGCAAGCTGGCGCAACGACTCGACCAGCACCACCGCATCGACCGCCTCTGGCTGATGCTCTCGGTACAACAACCGGGCCGGGTCGGCACGGCCCTACGCTCAGCCGGCGCAAACGTCCACGGATTCGGCACATTCCTCGTCGTCTCCACAATCCCGCGACAGCGAACCGTGGTCTCGACCCTCTCCACCGCCCGATACCTCTACCGGCAAGCTGTCCTCGCCGACCCAGCCGCTTACGACGTCCGCCGCATGGTGCGCCTCTACCGCCACGTCGCCGACCTCCAAGCCACAAAGCTGCGGCGGATGACCGCTGCACGGTGTCATGCGGAGACGGTCGCAACGCTGCGCCTCGAACATCCACGCCGGCAGGTACCGGTGGGACTGGAAAGCGAGGGTTTCGGTGACGGCGTTCTTGCCCGGCACCCGTCCTTCGGCGGCGAGCTCGGCGGGCATGTGGGCGAACGTGCCCGGTGTGCCCGCGGATTGCCCCACGCGGGTTTCACCCCATGGCCGTACGCGGCCCGGTCAGCGACCCCTCATGCCCCATATCTGACATGGTCTGCGGTTGGGAGGCCGTCGGGTTTGGCGGGGGTACGCCGCCACGAGACGGCGGCGGCGCCGACCCGACCGGCCACCAGGACGATCCCGAGCAGCGCTAGGTACTTGCCGATGCGCAGCGCAGGCGGATCGTAGGTGAGGACAACCGTGTGGCTTCCGGCGGGAACGGCGACGGACTGCATGGTCAGGTCGGCGGTGCGGATCGGCGCGGTGCGGCCGTCGATCGTTGCGTCCCAGCCCGGATAGCTTTGGTTGGACACAACCATCACCGCGGGCCCTCTGGCGTGCACGCGAAAGGTATCCCGTAGCCAGCCGATGCTGGTCGTGGTGACGCTGCCCGAGCCGGAGGCCGAGCGCATCGCCGCCGTCGGTTGCTCGATCACGGCAACCGACCAGAGCGACCGTCGAAGGCGTCCGGTCAGCCGCAGGGATGCCTGGAGCCCAGCCGAGGGAACGACACGCCCGATCAGCCATGCGCGTGGAAACGCGTTCAAGTTCCGCCACACGATCAAATCGGAGCCCTGCCGAGGTTTGGAAACATATACCGCCACGAACCTCCCTCCGGCCGGCCTCTGGTAGCTTCGGGTGACGACATAGCGAACCGCGAGCGCGTCGAGTAGCGGCGACCCCATCTGGCGGGGTGTGATTTGTGCCCAGGAAACGAGGTGGGAGTACGTGGTCCCCATGGCCCGATAGATGTAGTCCGTATACCGGCGGGGGAAGAACGCGTCTTCGGCGCGAATATCCGGGAGGCCAATTGCCGCTCCCACGTTGGGGTGCAGGATGCCGCCGGTCGCGGTCACCCGCTCTCCCGGCGCGAGGTGAGAGCGCAGGTACGCCGCCACCGGCAGCGGCGCAAACGGGTCGTACGGGCGGGCATAGGTGTTCGGGATCAGCCAGGCGCACCCAACGAGCACGATCGCCGATAGCGCGATCGCGACCGTCGCGGCGGTAGCCCGACCTGGCAGTAGTGCGAGAGCCGACGCGGCCGCGGTCAGCGTCGCCACCACAAGTGCGTCTCGCCCGTCCACGGCAAGCGCCGCCCCGCCGAGAGCCCACGCCCCAGCCGCAAGAATTCCCCCCACCGTTACGGCGACGACTGCTCGTCGCGACCGCCGCAGGATCGCCTGGATACCCGCGGCCGCGGCCACGCAAGCGGCCAGGACAAGCACGAACTCGCCATAGCGGTGCACATTCACGCGGTTCAGTTCCGGGATCAGGTTGGCGACCTCGGCTCCGGGGATGCCCGAGAAGGACCGCAGCGCCCAAACGACGGCGGCAAGGCCGATGAACCCGACGCCTTCGACGCCCGATTCACGCCGTGCGACCAGCCCCGCTGCCGCGAGCGCGGTCAAGGCGACGGTGGTCGAAATGGTTGTCTTCCCGCTGACATCGCCCAGCAGGTAGATCGGGGCGTTGGCCAGGCCAACTCTGGACTGGCCGAGCGAGTGAAGGTGCGCCCCCACCGACTCGTCGAGGAACTCAACGCCGAGCAGCAACTGAGGAGCGGACACCAGTACCCCGGACCCGGCAGCCGCCGCGAGCTCGCCGAGTGTCCGCCATCTCCGGCCGAGCCGCAGCCACCAATACACCCCCCAAGGGGCCGCCAGGAACGCCAGGCAGACCATCACCTCGGGCTGGCCGCCCAGGCAGGCAGCCGCCGTCAGGGCGGCCACAGCCACGAAACGTGACGTGCACGGACGCCGCACGAGACTCAACACAGCGAGCAGCAGCCAGGGGCTGAGGCACTCAATCGACCCGGAAGCATGAGCAAGCCACAGCACGAACGCCGGCGACAGCAGGAAGCCGAGAGACGCGGGAAACGCCGCTGCCGGAGAGGCCCCCAGGGCGCGCAACAGCGCGTAGCAGCCAACGCCCCCGACGACCAGCCGAAATAGATACATCAGGCTCCATGCTCGCTGGCTGTCGTCGAGCAGAAGCGGAAGCTGGAACGGCCCCGCCGGAGCGGACGCAAGGTTGCCCCCAAGGGGCGCCCCCAACTCGGTATACGGATCCCAGAGTGGCAGCTCGCCCGCGTCGTAGCTCCGCCAAGCCCAGCGGCCCCACGGCTCGAAATAATCCCACACGATACGACCCGCAAGTCATTCACCGCCGGCGCCGGAGGCATACGCGGATCCACCCCGGCGGACTGCTGCAACCGGGTGCGCCACCCAGCGCGAACGAGGATCTCGAACGCGCCATCCCGACGGTACGGAGCGGGCGTCGTCAGGCGCGGCCTGATGCGACTGGACGAACGCGATCGACGCCGGAGTGAACCCGTATACGTCCCTCGCCGGAGCGACGGGTTGGTAGCCATACAGGAAGTGACCGAGGTCGGCCGCCACCACGGCCACGAGCAGCAGCGGGGCGAGCGGCCCCGTCCGTCGAGCGATGACCGAGACCAGCCCGAACGCGAGCGCGAACACCGTCCACCAGACAACGGAGGTGAGCGCGAGCACCGGCGCCAAGGCATACGACACCCCGTGCAGGAAGTGCTGCGACAGGCGGTGCGCCGACTCGGCGTCCAGATCGACGGCGGCCCCCGCCACCACCCCGGCTATGAGGCCGACGCCCACCACTGCCCACGCGCGGCGGCGTGCTTCACCCGCTAGGAGGTCGCGCGCGCCGAATCCCGCGAGCACGTCTAACCCGAAGTCGTCAAATGCGATCATACGGCTGTTGCGAACGTGACTCCACGGCGCGACGTCGGCGAAGAATGTGTGCACGGGCGGCGCGCCGAGCGGCACAGCCAGCCCCAGCACGGCGAGTGCGGCGAACGGCGCCTTGCGACGCCAGTCCCCGCGCTCGGCGATGGCGACCAGCGCCAACAGCAGCGGCACGGTGCCGACGTAGAACGTCTCCTCGGTGAAGTTCGCTGGGGACGGCACCGACAGTGCACTCGGACGCCCCCACCAGTCGGGGAACAGCAGGGTCCGCAACGACGACAGCGAGCGCACCGCTCCGCCGGAGTGTTCGATGTGAGCCGACGCCGAGTTGGGGATGAGCAGCCACGCGGGAAGCAGCGCGACCGCGGTCACCATCACCGCCAGCCCCATGGCCGCCAGCACAGCCGCCGCCCGCACCAACCGCCGCCTGCGACTCACCCCCTGGGCCAGCGCCAGGCGCACGCCGGTGTACACAAGCACGCCCGTGTACACATGGATCTGACTGCCCGGGTGCCCGCCGGCAAGCGCCAGCGCCAACGCCGCGACCAGCCCCACTCCGGCCGCCGAACCGCCACCGTCGCACACGCACTCCGCGGCGAGCATCACCCACGGAACTACGGCCCACACGTTCGTCACCGTGTCGAGTTGGTTCCACACGATCAGGAACGGCGCCCACCCGAAGGCGACGCCGACGACCAGGCTCGGCCAGAAGCCCAAGCCCAGCCGGCGTCCCAACAGGAACGCTCCCAGCCCGGCCAACCAGAGCTTCAGCACCGAGACGAACCCGATCCCGTAGGTGAACGGGAGAATCCAGACCGGCAGGTTCAGCGGCGTGAACAGCGACGACTGCGGGTTCGCGAGAACCGGCGCGCCCGCCAGGACGTAGGGATCCCACTGGGGCAGCACCCCAGCGCGCAACGAGCTGCGGGCGAACCCCTGCCACGGCACATACTCGTGAGCGTTATCGGCAAGCCACGGGTTGTAGAAGGCGTGCAGGTCGTGCGGCGCGTATCCTTTGAACGGCTGGTCGGCGAACACTGCCGGAACGCCCGACAGCACGCCGCCACCGGTCAACGGCGTCCAGAACATCACCAAGTTCAGGGCAGCCAGCACGATGCCCGCCCAAACGGCGCAGGGGACGCGTCTGACGACCCTTGTCAGAACGCGGCTCGCCGCGCTGCGAACAACTGGCAGAAGCTCGCTCTGGAGCCAGCCCCGAGCAGATCCCGCCCCCAAACGTGACGCACGCGCGCGAGTATACCGGCCGGCCTTCCGTTGGGTGTCGTTCGAGAGTTCGTCGAGATCCAGCCAGAACTGCAAGAGCGAACCGAACCGCTCCGTCATGAAGCGTTCAAGCGCCGGTTCGGCCTCGCGCGCCTGGGGGCCCCGATTAACGCGCCCTCAGACCCGTACGCGGGTTCTTGATCGAAACGGGCCTAGGGACGACCGGGTGCGAATCCGGGGTCGCGAGCGGACTCCCGGATCTTCTTCGGCGCGAAAACGAATCGGGAGCGCGCGCAGGCGCGCCTCTTGACGAGAGTTTGCATCGCTCCCACACTAGGGGTGCGCACTTGCGTGCGTTGGACGATACCCAGGAAAGTGAGACGGTGATGTCTCGGCCCATTCGGGCGCTTGCGCCCGTCGCCGCGCTGATCAGCGCGTTCGTGGTCGCCGCGCCGGCATCGGCGTTGCCGGCGGCGGCGCCGACGACGCCGTGGGCGCAGCCGAACGGTCGCGTATATGCGATCGCGCGGGTCGGCGGGGTCGTCTACCTGGGCGGGAACTTCACCCAGATCACCGACACGGACGGAGCGACCGTGCTGGCAAGGAGCCACCTGGCGGCTGTCTCGGCGGCTGACGGGCATGTGCTGCCGTGGAACCCGGGTGCGAACGGCGGCGTGCTCGCGCTGGCGGTGTCGACCGACGGACGGACGATCTATGTCGGCGGCCAGTTCACCAGCCTGGGCGGAGCGCCACGTCTGGGCTTGGCCGCGGAGACGGCCGTCTCACCGTCGAGCGCCAGTACGGGGACGCTGTTGGCGTGGGCCCCAAGCGCCGATCGGGCCGTGTTGACGCTGGTGCCGTTGGACGGGCGCGTGTATCTCGGCGGCGCCTTCCTGCACGTGGACGGGTCGGGCCGGCCACGGTTGGCGGCAGTCAGCGCCGCCAGCGGGCGTCTGGCGGCGTGGAAGCCCCGCGCAGACGGCGACGTGCACGCCTTGCTGGCATCTCCGAACGGGAATCGCCTGTTCGTCGGCGGCGACTTCACCGACGTCAACGGCACCCCCGCGCCCCGCATCGCCGCGATCGACCCAACCACCGGCAAGCTGTCAGGGTGGGTGTCACATCCGACCGGCAACGTGTGGAGCTTGGCAGAGAACACGACCACTGTCTTCGCCGGCGACGCCGGCGGCGGCGGGCACGTGCGCGCTTTCACCATGACGACTGGCAAGTTGCGATGGACGAATACCTCCGATGGCAACGTGACTTCGGTCGGCCTGCTCGGTCGGGGCAACGGCCAGCGTGTCATCGCCGGCGGACACTTCAACAGGTTCGGCAAGTACACCCGCCACAAGGTCGCAGCGCTCAACCCGCACACCGGCCTTGTCGACCCCACCTGGAGCCCGTACGCGAGCGGCTCGATCCTGGGCGTGCACGGGATGCTCACGTACGGCCAGCACGTCTACTTCGGCGGCGACTTCACAAGCTGGGATCACACCGGTACCGGCCCGATCGTCCAAGCCCACCTGGCCGACTTCGCCTCCACCGACCCCGCCGACACCACCCCGCCGACCGTGAACGCGCCGACCGCCGCCATCCCCGCCCACTCAACCCTCGGCGCTCACACTGTGCCGCTGCTGGTGCGCTGGTCGGCATCCGACCCAGGAAGCGGCGTCTGCCGCTACCACCTCCAGCGCGACTACAACACCGGGTCGTACACACCGATCGCACTGCGCTACGCCACAGCCACCTCGGCGACCACCGCCGCCACGCCCGCGCCCCACCCCTACAGCTTCCGCGACCAGGCAAGCGACTGCTCCGACAACACCTCCACCTTCTCCGTGGGAGCACCGGTACAGCTGGTCGCCTACCAAGACTCAAGCCGCACGATCAGCTACCACGGCCACTGGAGCCGCGTCAGCTCAGCCCGAGCATACGGCGGCTCGTTCAAGCGGACAGCCGACGCCGGAGCAACCGCAACGCTCCGCTTCACGGGCCGGGCCGTCGCCTGGTCGCGACGCTGGTCACCGCGCTCGACGTGCTCGTCAACCGACCTCATGCTGACCAACCCCGGCACGCCGTCCGAGATTCTCCCGGTCTCCCTGTGCTCACCGTCGGCGTGAGTCGCGCGGCGCGATCGGCGCCAGTCGACCACGCTCGCGGGCAGCCGGAAGCTCTGCGGCTAGGCTGCCAACGTCGCCGGTGGGTACTCCGATTCCAGCACGCCACAGAACGTCTCGACCACCTGCGGATCGAACTGGGTGCCGGCACAGCGGTGCAGTTCCTCGACCGCCTCACTGGACGAGACGGAGCGGCGGTAGACCCGCAGAGAGACCATCGCGTCGAAGGCGTCACATACCGCAATGATGCGGGCGCCGAGCGGGATCGCCTCGGCACCCAGAGCGTCGGGGTACCCCGTCCCGTCAAAGCGTTCGTGACTCGAGCGCACGAGCTCGGCCACGTGCGCCAGCGCCGGCGCCGCGCGGATGATCCGCTCGCCGATCAGCGTATGCCGGGATATGAAGTCCCACTCTTTGAGGTCGAGCGCTCCCGGCTTGTCGAGGATCGCGTCGGGGATCGCCGCCTTCCCGACATCGTGCAGCTCAGCCGCCAGACGTATGTGCCGTACCTCGCGTTCACACAACCCGAACCGGCGTGCGGTCAGCTCCGCCATCCGGGCGACGCCATCCACGTGGTCGCGCAGATCGGCGCGCCGCTCGCGCACGAGCTGAAGCAGGACGTCGGTGCTCTGGCGGGAGGCTGACGGCCGGCCGGTGGCCTTGTGCTCGTAGAGCCGCAGGTCGGCCTGGTGCAGCGCCGCCGCGACGGTCGCGGCCTCGGCGGGCAGCTGCGCCGAGCCGTATGAGCAATCGACGTTGAAGGTGTCGCCGGTCTCGGAGAGCGCGGCCGCCGCCGCCTCGATCACGGCCTCGTGCCCGTCGGCGACGCAGATGACGCAAAACTCGTCGCCGCCCATCCGGTACGCGGTGCCTCGGCCTCGCGTCACGGACCCCAGCCGTTCGCCCATTCGCCCAAGGAGGGCGTCGCCAGCCGGATGCCCGAACGTATCGTTGTACGGCTTGAAACCATTCAGGTCAAAGAGCGCCAGCGCGATTCCCGCACCACGCCCGTCGGCGAGGAGTTCGGTGAGGTCGGCGATGAGCGCCCGGCGGTTGCGCAGGCCGGTGAGGGCATCGGTCAGCGCCTCCTCGCGACTCACCTTGAGCAGCCGCTGGTTCTCTCTGACGAGTTCCTCAGACGTCCCACGCGCCTTCACCGATCGGCGGTAGAAGAATGCAAAGGCGAAGAAGAGGATCAGGATCGATGCCACCGAGCCGTCCGTCGCCCGGGTTCGCGCCCTGGCGGCCCGATCGGCGTAGGCGCGGGTCGCCTCGGCGAGGAGAGCCGCCGGCTCGGCAAATTGGCGCTGCGAAACACCCATCAACCGCTCCGTCTCCGGCCCATAGCCGGCGGGAGCCGCTCCAAGCCTCTCGATCTTGCCCAGCGTCGCGAAGTTGGCCCGTAGTGCCGGTCGCACTTCGAGGAGCGCCGCGGGCGGCGAGCCGGCTGCGAGCGAGGCGAGCGTCCGGGTGACGCGCCGCTCTCCGGAGCGCAACAGGCGACGGGCGAACACCGGCGAGCCGCCGGTGCTGGTCCGTGCCTCGAGCGGGGCATATTGGAGGGTTTCGAGGTCGACCTTGACCCGCTCCAGCTGCCGCTCAGCCGACGCGTCTGCGCTGGCCCGATCCTGAAGTGTTGCGATCGCGTCGATCGCTGCACCGCTCAGGAGGAGCACCAGCGCCAGAACAGGCCATGCCGATGCCCACACCCGTGTACGGGGCTTGCGTCGCAGCCGTGTCGAGAGCTTGGGCACCTACCTCCAGTGGTCGCGGCGACGGCCGCCGCCGCGTGCGGCCCGCCTGACCGGAAGATCGGCCAATCGCGACCGGCGCTTTAGCGTTCGATCCGTTCCCCCGCCTGGTCGGCGCGGACCGTGGACGACGATCCAGGCGCCCCGTTCTTCAATGACACCACCAAGTCCGTCTTCTCGGCGACGCTCACCACGGCGCCGTGGGAAAGGTGTTGTCCACCTGACCAGTGCTTTGGGGCGGTGGTTCAGGCGCGTGCGTAGTCGATGTGATGCATAGCGGCGGTAGGACTCGAACCTACGACACGCGGATTATGATTCCGCTGCTCTAACCAACTGAGCTACGCCGCCCCGGGGGCCAATGGTAGACCAGGCGGGGGCTGGCGTCACCCGCCCAGCCAGCGCTCCAGAACGTCCACACAGCGGGTGATCCCGTCGAGGTGGGCGATCTCGAAGCCGTGGGTATTTTCGGTGGCGAAGGCCAGGCAGGCGGTGCGCGCGATCATGCCGCCGCTCAGCGCGGCGGATGCATCTGACCCAAAGCCCGAGAGCACGGCGTGGCGCATGTTGACGCCGGCCGCGGCGGCGGCGGCTTCGAGCTCCGCGGCCAGCGAGTCGTCGAGCGGGCCGAGCGCGTCGGCCACCACCAGCACCGGGTCGGGGCCCGGGTCGATCAGGTACTCCTCGGCCACCGGCGTCACCTCGAACGCGACCGCGGCTTCGGCGGCGGTGCGGCTTGCGTACCACTTGGCGCCGTGGCAGCCGATCTCCTCGCGAGCCGTGAACACGAGCTCGACCGGATGCGGAGGCGAAACCAGCCGGCCGGCCAGCTCGAGCAGGCCGGCGACGGCGCCCTTGTCGTCGACCGCGTACGACGCGACGTACTCCCCATCGGCGCCGAGCCGCACCGGCCGCTTGCGCGCCGCGCTCGGCACGACCCGAGAGCCGGGTTGCACCCCGGCGGCGGTGAGCGCCGCCGCATCGAGCTTGGTCTCGACCCAGGCGTCGCGCCAGCGCACCCCCGCCTCGTCCTGCTGGCGCCTCTGGTCGGACTCGTCGGACACGTGCCGCGCCCCGAACGACAGCACGCCGGGGACGGTGTCGCTGCGGCCGAGCACATCCACGGGTCCCTCGCCCCAGATCCACGGGAACGAGCCTCCGAGCTTGGTCACCGAGAGCCGCCCGTGCTCGTTGACGCGCTTGACGATCGCGCCGATCTCGTCCTTGTGGGCGAGCACCGAGCGCAGCGGCCCGGAGTCGCGGCCCTCGATCCGCAGCACGATGTTGCCGGCGCCGTCGCTGACCGGGCTGCCGTGCTCGGCCAGCCGCCGCAGCAGATACGCGTCGATCGCGGCCTCGACCCCGCTCGGCGAGTGGAGCGCGACGAGCTCGGAGAGCGTCCGGTAGACCGTCTCGCGGGGTGAATCCAGAGCCGCTGCCATGCGCGCGCCGGATGCTACACCGACAACCCCGGGCGGCGGGGCTACCCATCGCCGGTTTGCGGCCGATACTGGAAACATGAGGCCGCAACGGCGATCCCTGCGCGCATTGCTGACCACGGCTCTGTCCACTCTGGCCGCGGTGGGCTGCGCCGGGTGCCTCGGCGCGGCGAGCGCCGCCCCCCGCGCTCCGCACTGCGCGCACCCGGCCACCGGAGCGCTGATACCGGCGGCATCGTCTGCGAGCACCGTCGCGGTTGCCTACCTGTCGGCCCTCGGCGACCACCGCTACGACGGCGCCCAGCGCTACGCCCACGCCTGCTCCACCCGCCAGCAGCATTCGCTCGACCAGCTGTGGCTGTGGCTGGACTCGATGCCGACCCAGCAGGTCAGGGTCACCGGAGCAGAGGTCACGCCCGTGGCGAACGGGGTGACCGTGCGCACGACGCTGTACGCGAAGTTCGGGCCGGCGCCGTACAGCGCCTGGGTGACGCTGGGTCCGAAGACGCTGCGGCTTGCACCGGTCCCCGGTGGTTGGCGGGTGCGTGCAGATGTCTCGGCCGTTGACCGGTCGAACCTCGCCGCCTACGGGGTCTCGTGGCTGCACCACCCCTACTTCATCAACGGCGAGCGGGCGACGGTGGTGTACGCCGCCCCGGCCGACATCGTGGACGCGCAGCAGATCCTGGGTACTGCCGATGCGGTCATCCCGGGGCTGGCCGCGCGCTACGGCGGAGGCGAGGCCGGGCTGCGGCCGGTCATCTTCCTGATCGACAACCGCAGCCAGGGCGAGCGGCTCGCGCATGTCGACCTGGGCAAGGTGCGCACCCCGGCCGGCTTCCAGTACAGCTCGTTCACCTACATCGACCTCGCCGCCTGGCGGGGGCTGCCGAACATCGAGCAGGCGTCGATGGTCGTCCACGAGCTGACCCACGTCGTCACCCGGCCGATGCTCGCCGGTGCGCCGCACAGCCTGCTCGAGGGGATCGCCATGTACGAGGAGAACGCCTATCTCGGCCAGTCCGGGCAGACCATGTTGCTCGACGAGATCGCTGCCTACTACGCGCGAAACGCGTTCCCGACGCTCGTTGTGTGGCGGCGGCGTGAGTCGGACTGGGGCCTGCCCAACGTCCGCGCGATCAACCTCTCCTACCTCGATGCGCTGGCGATGACCCACGCGATCATGGCGCAGAACGGCGGCGTGCCGGCCCTGCGCCGCCTGGGGGCCGCGTTCCGGGCGGAGCACGCTCGCCGAGACTTCACCGCGGCCCAGGTGGAGCACGCGTTTCGCAGCGCGCTCGGCGTCCCGTTCGAGCGGGTCGTGGCCGAGGCCCACGCCTTCGCGAGCCGGGTCGTCGCAGCCGGAGGCTGACCGGCGGGGAGTGATTGGTAGCCGGTTGGAGGTGTGCGCTCGAAACCACGCCGGTGCGCCTAAGCTCCGGAGCGACCGATGCCCCGCCGCGATCGCCTCGCGCTCCCGCTCGTCTGTGCGGCCACCGCAGCACTGACTGCCGCAGCGCTGCTCACCGTCGGCCCGCCCGGCATCGACACGCCGGCGCACCTGTTCATGACGTGGCTTTTCCAGCACGCCGGGTTCCAGCTCTGGAACAACTACTGGTACGACGGCCGCTACGACTTCGTCGGCTACAGCCTGCTGTTCTACCCGCTCGCCGCCGTCGTCGGCGTCTGGATCGCCGCGGTGGGCTCGGCGGCCGTGCTCGCCTACTCGTTTGCGGCACTCGGCCGGCGCGAGTGGGGCCACGCCGCGGACGCGCCCTGCCTCGTGCTCGCGGCGACCGCCACCGCCACGTGCTGCATTTCGGGGGTCTTCCCGTTCCTCGCCGGAGCGGCCGCGGGCGCGGTTGCCCTGTCCTGCGCGCAGCGCCGGCGCCGAATCGGATTCGGTATGGCCACCCTGGTCTCGCTCGGGTTCTCTCCGCTGGCGTTCGGGCTCCTGGCAGTGGTGCTGGCGAGCTTCGTGCTCGGGCAGCGGAACCCGCTGCGGATCGTCCGCCGGAACAAGGTCGCTGTGGCCGCCCTGGGGGCGACCGCGGCGGCGGGCCTCATCCTGCAGCGCGCGTTCCCGTCGGGCAACTGGTACCCGTACCACCTCAGCGACCTGCTGATCGTGGCGGCGTTCTCGGCCGCCGGCCTCTACCTCACCGCCGCGAGCCCCCGCGCGCGCGGCCTGCAGATGGTGTTCGTCGCCTACCTCCTCCTGAATCTGGCCACGTTCGCCGTCCCCGGACCCGTGGGTTCGAACACGACCCGGCTCTTCACGATCGCAGGCGTGCCCCTGCTGTGGCTGGCGGCCAACGTCAGCCGCCGGCTGTCGTGGCTGACGCTGGCGCCGCTGCTGGCACTCGCGCTCGCGCTGCAGCTCGGCCCGGCGGTGCGGACCGCGTACTCGGCCTGGTCCGACCCGGCCACCACGACCGCCTTCTGGCGGCCGGCGACACGCTTCCTGACCACTCACGCCGACATCCAGTTCCGCACCGAGGTGGTCGCCACCCAGGGGCACTGGGAGGCGTTCTACATGGCGAAGCGCGGGATCGCCCTCGCCCGGGGCTGGTTCCGCCAGGACGACTTTCCCCAGAATGCGGTGCTCTACCGGCCAACCCTGAGCGCCGCCGAGTACCAGGCCTGGCTGCGAAGCGTCGGGGTGCAGTACGTGCTGCTGCCGAATGCGCCACTCGACTACAGCTCCCTGGCCGAGGCGCGGCTGCTCCGCTCCGGGCAGTCCGGCCTGCAGCCCGTCGAGCGTTTGCCCCACTGGACGGTGTTCGCGCTGTCGCATCCGACGCCGATCCTCACCGGCGACACACCCGGCGCCGCCGCCAGCTTGCTCAACCTGACCGACAACCGTATCCGGATGTGGCTGCCGACAGCGGGCGGCTATGACCTACGCGTTCGCTACAGCCCGTACTGGTCAACCGACGCCGCCGGCGTCTGCCTGAGCCCGACCCCGTCGGGCATGACCCGCATCACGGTCCCCCAGCCGGAGACGCTCTCGCTCGAATTCGAGCCCACCCTCGCGACCATCGCGGCTGCGGCTGCGAGCGACTCGTCCGCCTGCAGCTCCTGACCGGCCGGCATCCGGCCGACCGGTAGGATCGAGCCATGATCGACCCGACTCTGCGCTGGCAGAACGGCGAGAAGCCCGAGCATGCAGGCCTGCTGACGTTCGCGGGCATGCCCTACACCGAGGACGCCGCAGAGCTCGACGGCTTCGACGTCGCCATCATCGGCGCACCCATGGACGAGCTGGTCTCGGAGTCGCCGGGGACGCGCTTCGGGCCGCGTGCCATCAGGGCGGCCGGCGGCCCTCCCGGCCCTCAGCTCGAGACCGGCATCGACGCCATGGCCGAGCTGCGGGTGGTCGACTTCGGCGATGCGCCCGTTGTGCCCGCCGACCCGGTGGCCTCCCACGCGGCCATCCTGCGCACCGTGGCCGAGGCCGTCGCCGCCGGGACGATCCCGATCGTGCTCGGGGGCGACCACTCGATCGCCGAACCCGACGTGCGCGCCTGCGCCGAGAGGCACGGGCCGCTCGGGCTGCTGCACTTCGACACCCACACCGACACGGGCCAGCATGTCTACGGGGCGACGTTCTCGCACGGGTCGCCGATGTACCGGCTCGTCGAGAGCGGATGGGTCGATCCGCGCCGGTATGCGCAGGTCGGCCTGCGCGGCTACTGGCCCGGGCCGGAGGAGTTCGCGTGGCAGGAGCGGCACGGCATCACCGCGATCCTCATGCAGGAGGTGCGCGAGACGGGCATCGCCGCCGCACTCGAGCGGGCGCTGGCCGTCGTGGGCGCGGGCCCGGCCTTTCTCTCGGTTGACGTGGACGTGCTCGATCCCGCCTACGCCCCGGGCACCGGCACACCCGAGCCGGGCGGTATGACGCCTGCCGACCTCCTGTGGGCCTGCCGGCGCAGCGGCGAGCGGCTCGAGTTGGTCGGTGCCGACGTGGTCGAGGTGTCACCGACGGCGATCGGCTCGGCCGACATCACCGCCCTGGTCGGCGACCGGATCGTCCGCGAGATCCTGACGGGGATCGCGCTGCGGCGGCGGGCCGAGACGGCCACAGCGTGAGCGACGCGCGGTACGACGCGATCGTTGTCGGAGGCGGGCACAACGGCCTCGTCTGCGCCGCCTACCTCGCCCGGGCAGGCCGGCGCGTGTGCGTGCTCGAGCGGCGCCACCTGCTCGGCGGGGCCTGCGTCACCGAAGAGGTGTGGCCCGGCTACCGCGTGTCGCGCGCGTCATATGTGCTGAGCCTGCTGCAGCCCAAGGTGATCCGCGAGCTGCGCCTGGCGGAGCACGGCCTGCGGGTGCGCGTGTGCGATCCGAGCTGGGGCACCGTCACCGCCGACGGACAGCCGATCGTCTTCTGGGAGGGCGAGCCGGATCGGACGCGGTCCGAGATCGCCGCCGTCTCGAAGGCCGACGCCGCCCGCTGGCCGGAGTGGGAGCGCATGCTCGGGCGGGTCGCCGACGTGCTGCGGCCGCTGCTCCTGATGCAGCCGCCGCCCGGTGACGTCCTGCGCACGCTGGCGACGGCCGGGAAGACCCTCGGGCTGCGCCGGCGCGACCTGGCCGACACGATGCGCGTCATGACCATGTCGGTGGGCGACCTGCTCGACGACTGGTTCGACAACGACGCCATGAAGGGCAGCTTCGCCTCGAGCGGCGTCGTCGGCGTCTGGGCCGGCCCGCGCACTCCGGGCACCGCCTACAACCTTCTGCACCATTCGGTCGGCGAGGTCAACGGGGTCGCCGGGGCCTGGGGGCAGGTCGAGGGCGGCATGGGCGCCGTCTCCGAGGCGGTCGCGCGGGCGGCCCGGGCCTGGGGCGCCGACATCCGCACCTCGGCCGCAGTCGCGGGCGTCGATGTCGCCGGCGGGCGCGTGCGAGGCGTCACCCTCGAGTCGGGCGAGCGGCTGGAGGCGCCGGTCGTCGCCTCGGCCATCCACCCGCGCACGCTCGTGCTCGACCTGGTCGGCCGCGAGCACTGGCCGGGCGAGGTCGTCCGCGACATCGGGCGCTACCGCACCCGCGGCGGGGCGGTCAAGATCAACATGGTCGTGTCGGAGCTGCCGCAGTGGCGTGGCATCGAGGGCTCGGACCTCGAGCGGGTATGGCGCGACGGCGACTTCGCGGTGTGCCCGTCGATCGAGCACCTCGAGCAATCGTGGCAGCACGCGCTGATGGGCGGGATGTCGCCGCAGTGCGGGTATCTCGAGGTGCTGACACCGTCGGCGGGCGACCCGAGCCTGATCGACGATGGCCTGCCGGGGCACGTCATGAGCCTCTACACCCAGTTCGGCCCACCGCAGCGGGAGATCTGGACCGACGCCACTCGCGACGCCTACGCCGCCGCCGCAATGGAACTCCTGCGCACGGCGGCTCCCAACATGACCGATTCCGTCATCATGCACCGCGAGGTGCTGGCGCCGCCCGACCTCGAGGACGTCTTCGGGCTGATCGGCGGCAACATCTTCCACGGCGAGCAGGGCCTGAACCAGCTCGGCCCGCTGCGCCCCACGCCGGCGCTCGCCCGGTACGCGACGCCCATCGCGGGCCTGTACCTGTGCGCATCCGGGTCGCATCCGGGTGGCGGAGTGACCGGGCTGCCGGGCCACAACGCGGCCCGCCGCATCCTCGGCGACGACCCTCTGGTCGAGAGGCTCCGCCGGAAGCGAACGGCCCTCGCCGGGCGCCGCGGCGAGTAGGTCTGGCCTGCGATCAGCCGGCGCGGCGCGTGGCGGAGTGAAGCACGCCGACCGCCAACCAGGCGATCGCGATCACCCAGACGCCCATGGCGACGCGCAGCGAGTTTCCCGCTGCGGCGGCACCGACGACCAGCAGAGCTGTCGCCCCCAGCATCCAACGCCCCTCCACCACGCGAATGTATCAGGGATCGTTGGGGCGTGAATCGCCAACGTGCGCCGCCGCGGCGGCTCCCACATCGCCGTCGCGCAGCGTGATCCGGGCCACCACGACGTCGAGGGGCGCGGGCAACTCTGCGGCCGGCTCGTCTCGCTCGACGTCCCGCATCCCGGGCAGGAAGAGCGCGGCCAGGGTGATGGCGGCCCCGCCGACGCCGGCTCCGACCAGGGTCAGCCGCGCGCCGAGCACTGCCGTGAGCGGCGCGGTCAGCGCAAACGACAGCGGCAGGAGGCCGATCGAGATCAGCCAGTCGAGGCTGGACACGCGCCCCAGCATCGACGCGGGCACGTGGCGCTGCTTGAGGGTGGCCCACACGATCGTGCCGGCCGTTTCGAGCGCGTTGAACGCGAGGCAGGCGACCACGAGCTGCCAGGTCGCCGTGGCGAGGCCATAGCCCGCGATCGCCAGCGTGGCCAGCGTCCAGACGACATAGATGAAGGTGACCTGGCGGCGCGGCTGCGAACGCTGACCCATGAGCACCGCCGCACCGACCGAGCCGATGCCGCCGGCCGCGAACACCGTTCCCAGCGTCCCGGCCGATCCGTGCAGGCTGTTCTTGACCACATAGGGCAGCAGCACCTCGGTCGGGCCGAGGAACAGGAGATACGCAAACGCAGCCGACACCAGCGTCCCCCAGAGCCAGGTCCGCCGGCGGATGAACACGAGCCCGCTGCGGATGTCCTCCATCACCGAGAGGCCCGCCTGCACCGGGTGTGGCGCCGCCCGCATCGCCAGCACCGCCACGCCGGCAATGGCGAACGAGGCCGCGTCGGTCGCGAACGCGACCCCGGGGCTGAACGCCGCGATGATCCAGCCGCCGATCGCCGGGCCGGCCAGCCGCTGGGCGATCGGCCGCACGAACTGGTCGAGCGAGTTGGCGGCGGGCAGGTCGGCCGCGGGCAGGATGTCGGGCACGAGCGCCTCGAAGGCGGGGGTGAAGAACGCCGTTCCCGCCCCGTACACCATCGCCAGGCCGGCGATCTCCCATACCTGGATGCGGCCGGTGAGCGACAGCACCGCGAGCGCCCCGATCGCGACCGCCCGCACGGCGTCGGCGGCGAGCATGACGGTGCGGCGGCTCATGCGATCGCTCACCACGCCGCCCGGCAGCAGGCACACGATCGTCGGCACGGTCATCGCGATCCCCACCACCGAGAGTGCGGCCGGCGCGTTCCAGACCGCGTACACCTGCCATGCCATCGCCACCAGGAAGATCCCGTCACCCACGAGCGAGACCGTCATGCCGGCCCACAGGAGCCGGAACTCGCGGTGGCGAAGCGGCGCGAACAGGTTCAGGCGGCTGAACCCGCCGGGGCGGTCCAGGCCGTCGTAGCTATGCTGCATCGGCCTGAGGCGGACGCTCGGCCGAGGTCTTCAGCGCGAGCAGGTACCGCAGCAGGTCGGGTGAGTTCATGGCGTGGGCGAACAGGAAGCCCTGCCCCAGGTCACAGCCAAGATCGCGCAGGAGCGACGCCTGGGTCGCCTGCTCGATGCCCTCGGCGACGACCTCGAGTTGGAGGCTCTCGCCGAGGGCGACGATCGCCGCGGGAAGGCCCGAGACGGCGTCGCCGGAGGCGAGGAACGAGCGGTCCATCTTGAGGATGTCCACCGGCAGCCGGCTGAGATAGCTGAGCGAGGAGTAGCCGGTGCCGAAGTCGTCCATGGCGAGCTTGATGCCGAGGCCCTTGAGTGCATTCAGCCGGGCGATGGCCAGGTCCATGTCGGCCATCATCACCGACTCGGTGATCTCGAGCACGAGCGCCGAGGCCGGCAGCCCCGACGAGCTCAGCGCCTCACGGACGTCGCTGACGATCGTGTCGGACTGCAGCTGCTTGACCGAGAGGTTGACGCTGATCGTGAGCGGCGGGTCCATGGGGTAGGCGGCGTGCAGCTGGGCCGTCTGCCGGCAGGCTTGGTTGAGCGTCCAGCGACCGATCGGGACGATCAGGCCGGTGTCCTCGGCCAGAGGGATGAAGTGCGTCGGCGCGATCGTGCCGCGGGTGGGGTGGTGCCAGCGCAGGAGCGCCTCGAAGCCGTACACGGTGCTGCCGCTGAGGCGGATCACCGGCTGGTAGTGCACCTCGAGTTGGCCGGTATCGACGGCGCGCTGCAGGTCGGCGCGCATCTCGAGCCGCTCGACGACCTCGCGGTGCATGTCCGGCTCGAACACCCGGTAGCTGCCCTTGCGCTCGCGCTTGGCCATGTACATCGCCACGTCAGCGTTGCGGAGCAGGTCGGCGGCGTCGATGAGGTCGCCGTTGGTCAGGCACAGGCCGACGCTGGCGCCGACGAAGAGCTCCTTGTGGCCCGTGTCGATTGGCGCGTTCAGGGCCTCCAGCACGCGCTCGGCGACATCCACCGCCTCCTGCGAGCGCTCCACCTCTTCCACGAGAACGGCGAACTCGTCGCCGCCGAAGCGGGCGACGGTATCGGTTGGGCGCACGGCGCTGCGCATCCGGTGCGCCACCTCCTGCAGGACGGCGTCGCCCGAGGCGTGTCCCAGGCTGTCGTTGATCGTCTTGAAGTCGTCGAGGTCGATGAAGATCACGCCGACCGTCGAGTGCTCCCGGGTCGCCCGGGCGAGCGCGTGCTGGACGCGGTCGGCAAAGAGCGCCCGGTTGGCGAGGCCGGTGACCGGATCGTGGAAGGCCTGGTGGGCGAGCTGATCCTCGAACAGCTTGCGCTCGCTGATGTCGCGGCAGTTGAGCACGATCCCCTGGACGTGCTCGTCGTTCAGCAGGTTCGTGTGCCGGATCTCGAACTGGAGCCACTCGCCGGCGCGGCTGCGCAGGCTGCACTCGACCATCCCGGAGCCCCCGGCGCGCGCGTCGGAGCCCTCGACCACCTGCATCAGCCGGGCCCGGTCGCTCGGCCGCACCAGGAGGTCGAAGCGCGTGTTCATCACCTCGTCGGCCGTGTATCCGAGCACCTCCTCGATCGAGGGGCTCTGGTAGACGACCGTACCGCTCCGGTCGAGCACGGCGATGAGGTCGCTCGAGTGGGCCACCAGCGAGCGGAAGCGGGCCTCGCTGCGGCGCCGGTGCAGGTCCTCGGCCAGGAGCGCGCCGTCGATTGCCAGCGACATCTGGGCGGCCAGGGCCTCGAGCGCCCCGCTCATCTCGGCCCCGTGGACGCCGGGGATGCACACGATCAAAAACGCGCTTCCCTCGGCGCGGCCCGCGAGCGCGAGCACCGCGTAGGCGGCGTCGTGGGCGAGCTCGAGCTCGTCCAGCAACGCATGCGGGATGCCGGCCCAGCGCACCGGCTCGCCGCCCTGCGTCCCGAGATCGGTCAGCCACGCGCGCACCGCGGGCGAGACGCCGTCCTCGGCCGGATCCTCGTGAAAGCTCACCAGGCGGGCGTCCGCGTCGGCCCCGGCGAGCTCGCGCACGGCGGCGGCCGCGGCGGCCTCGATCTGATCCATGCTCGCAGCGCCCACGAGCGCGACGCCCGCCCGGCGCAGGGCGCGCTGGCGCGAGACGGCCCGCTCCTCCTGGCGCACGAGGCCCGCCATGCGGACAAGGACGAACAGGAACATCAGTATCGAGGCGATGACCACGACGACCACGGCGGTATTGCCCCACTCCTGGTAGAGCCGGATCCCCGGTGCGATGAGGCAGGCCACGCTCAGGAAGGTGAGCCGCAGCGGCGTCAGGCGGGTGCGGTCCTCGACGGGCTGCTCCAGCGTGCGCATCGACGGGTGCAGCGCCGCGGCGCCCCACAGGAGGTAGTAGAAGATCCAGCCCACATCCAGGATCACCTGGCCGTTGTAGGTGCCGTCGAGGAGCATGCGGTTGTAGACCGAGTCGGTCATGAGCAGGCAGACGATGCTGCCGGAAAGCAGGTAGAACGCGGGCGCCCGCACGCCCCGGTCGACCGCGAGCCGGATCGCCGCCGCGAGCAGCAGGATGTCGCCGACGGGGTAGGCGATCGAGACCGCCTCGGGCAGCCAGCCGCCCCCGAGCTGGATGTTCGGGGCGATCAGGAACACCCAGGAGAGCAGCGCGATCCCGAGCGTCAGGATGAGCGAGTCGATCGCGCCGGCCCGGTCGGTGCGCGGATTGCGCCTCCGGACGAGCACGAGGAGTCCGGCCATCAGTGCGGGATACACCGTCAGGTAGAGGCCGTCGCCGGGCGACGGGAAGCCGACGGTGACACCGAACAGGCTGGTGAGGCTGTACGTGTAGAAGTCTCCGGCGACGAACAGCAGCTGGCCGACGACCAGCAGGCTCCAGGCCAGCATCGCGCGGGGGCGGTGCATCCGCATCCCGGCCACGATCGCGATCGCGCCCGACAGCCCAAGGGCGTTGATGAGCGGCCCGTGCAGCGTGCTGCCCCGCTGGAAGCTCGGCACGACGACGTACAGATAGGTCACGAACGACCCCGCGAGCAGGTACCACAGCCACACGGTCTTGGCCGAGAGCGGCCACAGCCCATCGCGCAGGGCGGTCACGGGGCGTCGGTTCATGCGGCCTCCTCGAGCGGTTCGGCCGGCTGCAGGGCGAACCGGTTGGAGAGCGCGTCGAGGGTGTCGAGCAGTTCCTCGATCTCGTCGTCGCCGTTCGCAGCCGTGATCTGGATCCGGAAGCCGACCTCGTCCTTGGGCACGAGCGGGTAGGCGGCCAGGGTCACGTAGATGCCGTGGTCGAACAGGAACCGGCCGACCGCGCCGATGTCGCGATGGTCGCCGAGAGGGACCTCGATGATCGGGAAGCCAGAGTGGTTGAGCGTGCGCACGCCCAGGTCGTCGAGCCGCTCGAGCACGCGCCCGGTGCGCTGGAAGAGCGCACGCCGAAGCTCATCGCCCCGGCGCTCGTTGACCTCGAAGCCGGCAAGCGTGGTTGCGAGCGACGCCACCGGCGGCGGGCCAGAGTACAGGTAGGGAGGCGCGGCGGTCTTGAGCATCTCCTTGAGCGGCGTCGGGCAGGCGATGAACGCGGCCAGCGACGAGTACGCCTTGGAGAACCCGCCCACCAGCACGATCCCCTCGTACGACTCGCCCATGTGCCGGACGATGCTGTTGCCGCGGCTGCCGTACGGGCTGAGCTCGCCCGGAGAGCGCTCGCCGATCACGCCGAACCCGTGCGCGTCGTCGACGTAGAGGAGCGCGCCGTGGCGCCGGGTGACCCGGGCGAACGCCGTCAGGTCGGGGGCGTTGCCGGTGATGCTGTTCACGCCGTCCATGCAGACCAGGCGCCGCCCGGAGCGGTCGTCCATGATGAGCCGCTCGAGATCGTCGGGGTCCTCGAACCGGAACCGCTTGAGCGTGGCCCCGCGGGCCACCGCGAACTGGCAGCCGTCGTAGACGGTCTTGTGCGCGCGGCTGTCCATGAACACGGTTCCGCCGGCGGCGAGCACCGGGATGACCGACATGTGGATGTGGGTGATCGTCGGCAGCACGAGCGCGTCCTCGCAGCCGAGCAGCTCGGTGAGGCGCTCCTCGATCTGGCCGAAGAGGACGGGGCTGCCCAGCAGCCGCGACCAACTCGGGTGCGTGCCCCACGCCCGGACGTAGCCGGGGATCGCGTCCATGATCTCGGGATCGAGGTCGAAACCGAGGTAGTTGCACGAGGCGAAGTCGACGAGCCATCTGCCGCCGACACGGATGCGGCGGCCGTCGATCTCGTCGATCACGGCGTCCGTCATCGGATTGGTGCGCTTGAGCTCGTCCAGGTCCGCGCACGCGGCCAGCCACCGGTCAATCCACCGGACATCGTCGCTGGGCCTCGTGGGCCCGGGCGTGGGGCGGCGCGCGGAATACACAAGCGAGATATCGGCTCGTGTACCGCGATCTTGAGCCGGATCGCACAGATGCACGGCGCGATACATTTCCGCCCCGGTGCCGGAGCGACATCCCATCAGGATCGGCGTGCAGGTGCAGCCGCAGCAGGGGACATACCGCGCCATGCGCGACGCGTGGCTGCGAGCCGAGGACATGGGCGCCGACACGGTCTTCACCTGGGACCACTTTTTCCCCCTCCACGGCGATCGGGACGGCGCCCACTTCGAGTGCTGGTCGCTGCTCGCGGCCATGGCGGAGGTCACCGAGCGCGTCGAGATCGGCGCGCTCGTCACGTGCAACTCCTACCGCAACCCGAGCCTTCTGGCCGACATGGCGCGGACGGTCGATCACATCTCCGGTGGGCGCCTCATCCTCGGGATCGGGTCCGGCTGGTTCGCGCGCGACTACCGCGAGTACGGCTATGAGTTCGGCACGGCTCCGTCGCGCCTGCGTGACCTCGACGCCGCGATGCCCGTGCTGCGCGGCCGGCTGGGCAAGCTGAATCCGGCCCCGGTGCGCACGCCCATGCCGATCATGATCGGCGGCGGCGGCGAGAAGGTCACCCTGCGCATCGTCGCCCAGCACGCCGACATCTGGAACGGGTTCGGCGACCCGGCGAGGATGGCGCACAAGTGCTCGGTGCTGGACGAGTGGTGCCGGCGCGTCGGGCGCGACCCGGCGGAAATCGAACGCTCCGTTGGCGACGTCGAGGCCGACTCACTGCCCCATCTGGACGCCTACCTCGAGCGGGGCATCACGCATCTGATCATGGCCACCGGCGGCCCCGAGTGGGACCTCAGCCTGCTGCGGAAGCTGGTCGAATGGCGCGACCGTCACTCGTGACACCGGGCAGCGCGACCGGCAGCCGGTGAAGCAGGGCGATCGTCACCCACAGGATCCCGAAGCCCGCGAGCTGCATCTCGCTGATCGATGAGCCCAGGGCGAGGTAGTTGACCACAAGCGCGGTGGCCGGGAACGCCAGCTCGGCGAATGTCGCCACCGACGCGGGCGTCCGTTCGAGACCGCGGTAGTAGAGCAGGAGGGCGATCAACCCGGGAATCAGCGCCAGCCCGACGAGCCGCGGCCAGTCGGAGGAGTGGGCGCCCGCCGGGGGCGACAGGGCGCTCTCGACGAGGGCGATCGCCGCGAGCAGGGGCAGCGCCAGCGTGAAGCGCACCGCGGTGACGAGCTGGGGCTCGATCGCGACCAGGGTCCTGCGCCCGAACGCCGTCGCCGCGCCCCACAGGGCCGCCGCGACCAGCGCCAGCACGGCCGCCCTGCCGCGGCCGCCAGTAAAGGCATCCGCCGGAGACATGGTGCCGAACGACAGCAGGTAGGTGCCGAGCAGCGCGGGGATGACGAACCAGACCAGCGCGCGCCGCGGCCGCTCCCGCATCACCAGCGCCGCCGCGGCCACGGCCCACAGCGGCTGCGTTTTTTGCAGCAGCACTACCACGTCGGGGTTGCCGTACTCGAACGCAGTCGTGAAGGCGAGCGTGGCAAGGGCCGAACCGCCCCAGGCGACTCCCAGCGCCGCCAGCCACCCGCCGGCGTCCAGCCGGCGTAGGCTGCGCCTGTGGCGGTACAGGAACGGCGCGACCATCGCCGTCAGGAGAATGTGCTCGTAGAGGACGATCGTGTAGGGCGACCAGCGCGCCGGGGTCGCCACGAGCGGCTGGCGCAGGGCGCCGTCGAAGCCCCACAGCGCGGCTCCGATCGCGACCAGCGCAACACTCGCCGCAGGCGCGGTCAGGATCGATCGCCGGTCAGCCACAGGCCAGTCCCCCTTCGAATGTCGCATCCGCCCCGCGGAAGCGGCCATGATACGCGGCGATGGCCGACCCCCGTGTCACGGTGCTCGCCGGCGGAGTCGGCGGGGCGCGCTTCCTGCAGGGACTGGTCGAGGTGGTCGACCCGGCGGCCGTCACCATCATCGGTAACGTCGGCGACGATCTCGAGCCGTACGGCCTGCACGTCTCGCCCGATCTCGACACGGTGCTCTACACCCTCACCGGGCGGATCGACCCCGACCGAGGCTGGGGGGTGGCCGGCGACACGCCGCGCGCGCTCGAACGGGCGCGGGCGCTGGGCGCCGAAGCCTGGTTCTGGCTGGGCGACCTCGACCTCGGCCTGCATCTGGCCCGGACGGAGATGCTGCGGGCCGGACAGCCCCTGAGCCTGGCCACCGCCCGGCTGGCCGCGGCGATGGGTCTCGAGCCGACGCTGGTGCCCGCCACCGACGACCGGCTGCGGACAATGGTCACCATCCCCTCGGGCGAGGTCGACTTCCAGACCTACTATGTCCGCCGGCAGCACGCAGACCCCGTGCTCAGCCTGCGCTTCGACGGCGCGGCCGCCGCCCGGCCGGCGCCGGGCGTGCTGGCGGCAATTGCGGATGCGGACGTCGTCGTGATCGCGCCGTCCAACCCGTTCATCTCGATCGACCCGATCCTCGCGGTGCCCGGCATCCGCGCGGCCGTGGCCGCCCGGCGCGAGCAGGTGGTCGCCGTCAGCCCGATCGTGGCGGGCAGAGCACTGCGCGGCCCGGCGGCGGCGATGCTCGGCTCGCTCGGCCACGAGACGTCGGCGGTCGGGGTCGCCGGCCTCTACCGGGCGCTGGCGGCGACGCTCGTCATCGACGAGGAGGACGCGCCGGCGGCGGAGGGCGTCGAGCGGCTCGGCATCCGCGCCCGGGTGACGGGGGCGGTCATGACGGACGCGCCGACCCGCCGCGCGCTCGCGGCCTCGGCGCTCGCGGCGGTCGGACTCGGATCGTGAGGGGCCGCATCGAGGTGGTCGCGCTCCCCCACGCCGGGGAGATCGCGACCTCCACCGACCTGGCCGAGCTGGTGCTCGGGCCGGCGCCGCCGCTCGAGGATGGCGACGTGGTGGTGATCACACACAAGGCAGTCAGCAAGAGCGAGGGCCGTGTGGTCGACCTGGCCACGGTGTTGCCCTCGCCGGAGGCGGTCGAGCTGTCGCTCGGGGGCGGGGATCCGCGCATGGCCGAGCTCGTGCTGCAGGAGAGCCGCCGGATCGTCCGCAGGCGGGGGGCGCTCTTGATCGCCGAGACCCACCACGGCTTCGTCTGCGCGAGCGCCGGCATCGACCGCTCGAACGGCCCCGCGGCCGGCTGGGCGGTGCTGCTGCCCAAGGATCCCGACGCGTCCGCGGCGCGGCTGCGCACCGAGCTCGAACGACGCACGGGCACTCGACTGGCCGTGATCGTGGCGGACACGATGGGGCGGGCGCTGCGCCGAGGTATCGTCGGCACCGCAATCGGCGTCAGCGGCTTGGAGGCGCTGCGCAGCTACGCCGGCGCGGTCGACCCGGCCGGATACGAGCTGCGAACGACGGCCGTAGCGGTCGCCGACGAGTTGGCGGCCGCCGCGGACCTCGTGATCGGCAAGCTCGACCGGGTGCCCGCGGCGCTCGTCCGCGGCTATGGGGTCACGGGCGAGGGCTCGGGCCGCGACCTCGTGCGCGACGCCTCCGACGACCTCTTCAGATGACGCCGGCCACGACCTGGATGAGGCTCCGGGCAAGGGCGAGGTCGGCGGGAGTGTCGATATCGCGGGCGATGCCCCGCCTGTCGAGCACGACAACATCGAGTCCGCACTCCCCGGCGCGAGCGGCGTGCACGGCTGCGCTCCGGGGTGTCCCGAAGGCGGGCTCGAAGGCGGCAGCGGGACGCACCAGCAGGGCGTTGGTGCCGCCGTCGTGCGCGCGCCCGATCACGGCTCTTCCGTCCTGCCCCGCGTCGAGCAGGGCGGCGACGTCCGCCACCTCGATCAGCGGCAGGTCGCCGGCGAGGTAGAGCACCGCTCCCGCCGGCGCCGGCAGCTGCAGCCGAGCGTGAGCGAGGCCCGGGTTCCACGGCAGGCCCACGTCCGAGACGCAGGCGATGCCCAGCCGCGCCGCCAGCTCCGGCGCCGCCGGGTCGGAGCTCACGAGCACCACCCGGCCGGCGTCAGCCGCCAGGGCCGTACGGGCGACGTGCGTCACCATCGCGGCCATCAGACGTCTGCGCTCGGCCACCGAGAGGGCGGGCGCAAGCCGGGACTTGGCGGCGTCCAGGCGCTTCAGGGGGATCAGGACGTCGGTCTCCACGGCCGCATCGTAGGCGGACGGTCTCCGCCTACACTCACGGCGATTCGATGCTCGAAATCGGCTACAAGGCATCCGCAGAGCAGTTCGACGCCACCGAGCTTCTGGGCTACGCCCGGCTGGCGGAGGAGCTCGGATTCGACAGCATCGCCGTCTCGGATCACTTCCAGCCCTTCCGGCACACGGGCGGCCACGCGCCCGCCGCGCTGCCGTGGATGGGGGCTCTGGCGGCGACCACCTCGCGCGCGCGGCTGGGGACGAGCGTGTCGACCCCGACCATGCGCTTCCACCCCGCCGTGGTGGCGCAGGCGTTCGCCACCATCGCCAACCTGGCACCCGGGCGCGTCTTCGTGGGCGTCGGCACCGGGGAGGCGATCAACGAGGTGCCGGCGACGGCGATGGCGTGGCCGGGCTTCTCGGAGCGGCTGGGCCGGCTCGACGAGGCGGTCGACCTGATGCGGCAGCTGTGGACGTCCGAACGGGTGACGTTCGAGGGCCGCTGGTACAAGACGGCGCGGGCGACGGTGTACGACCGGCCCGAGCGGCCGCTGCCGATCCTGGTCGCCGCCGCGGGGCCGCGGGCGGCCAGGTTCGCGGGCAGGGTCGGCGACGGATTCATCACCACGAGCGGTAAGCCCGCCGAGCTCTACACCGACACCCTGCTGCCGGCCGTCGCGGAGGGCATGCACAAGGCCGGGCGCGCCGCGGCGGGGTACGAGCGGCTGCTCGAGGTGAAGGTCTCCTACGCCGCCGACGTCGAAACTGCGATCGCCGACTGCCGCTACTGGGCGCCGCTCGCGCTGCCCGCCGAGGCCAAGCAGGGCGTGGACGACCCGATCGAGCTCGAGCGGCTGGCCGACGCTGAGGGTGTCCACCCCGAGAGCCGGTTCATCGTCTCGGCCGATCCCGACGAGGTGGCCGAGCGCATCGGCGCCTACGCCGAGCTCGGGTTCGGGCACCTCGTCGTGCACGGCCCGGGGGCCGACCAGGCCGGGTTTCTGCGCCGGTTCGCCGCCGACGTGATGCCCCGGCTGCGCGACCGCTTCGGCTAGGCCACCGCCGGCGCGAGCTCGGCGCCGAGCAGCTCCACCGTCTCGAGGTCGTCGTGCATGAGGTGCTGCAGCATCATCCGCTCGACCCCGGCGGCGGCGAGCTCGTGGAGCTGCTCGGCAGCCTGCGCCACCGTGCCGTGGACCCAGGTGCTGTGGTCGCCGTCGTCCATTCCCGCGGCGGCCATCCGCCGCCCGCGCCGGGCGAGGTCGGCCTCGTCGGCGCCCACGAGCACCGTGGCCATCACCGAGAGGACGAGTGTCGCGGGGTCGCGGCCGTGCCGTTCGCAGGCCTCGTCCAGCCGGTGCCGGGCGGCGCGGCAATCGGCAGGCGTGGCGCTCACGAGGTTGTACTCCTGCCCGAGCCTCGCGGCGACCTCAACCGTGCGCCGTTTGGCCGAGCCGCCGATGATCAACGGCGGATGCGGCCGCTGCACCGGCTTGGGCAGCGCCTCGCAGTCGTCGAGCCGGTAGTGGGTGCCGGCAAACGAGAACGACTCGTTCGTCCACTGGCCGATGATGACCTCGGCCTGCTCCTCGAACACCTCCATGCGCTCGCCGAGCGGGGCGAAGGGAAAGCCGAAGGCCGCGTGCTCGCGCTCGAACCAGCCCGCACCGAGGCCGAGCTCCGCCCGTCCGCCCGAGATGTGATCCACCGTGTTGGCGGCGCTTGCGAGCACCGACGGGTGCCGGAACGTCGCCGGCGAGACCATCGTCCCGAGCCGGATCCGCTCGGTACGCGCCGCGAGCCCGGCCAGCGTCGTCCAGGCATCGAGGGAGCCGAGGGCGGGGCCGTCGTCAACCGACCGGTAGTGGTCGGAGCGGAAGAGGCCCTCCAGGCCCGTGCGCTCGCACGCGTCGGCAAGCGCCATCCACTGCGGCCAGGTGACGCCCTCCTGGCCCTCGATCATCAGGCACAGACGCATTTGGGGATGACGCTACCACGCGCACATATTTACGAATGGTTTTCATTGAAGTAACGCGTGACACAACCAAAGGGTCCAGACTGCTTCCGTCCGTACCACAGCGGCTCGCTCCCCCGAGTGAGTCGCGTCATCGGCAGGCACCCCCACAAGGGCGCGCTGACGAAGATCCCCCGGAGGGGGAAGCGCCCGGGGCTCCTGTTCGGGGGGCCCCGGGCCACTTTTTTCCTCAATCACCCAATTGGCGCTGGCGGCGTGCGCCAATTGGCGGTTTTGCGCGGAACTCCCAATTGGCGATGTCAGCGTGCGCCAATTGGTTTTTTGGCTCCTGATTGGGGCCGCCGTCCGGCTCATCTGGTGAGCGACGTTCACAGAGCAGGTGGGCTTCGGTACGCCCTGTCCGCGATCGCTCTCCTCGACTTCGGCTGGAAGCAGTTCGGCCGCCACGTCCGAGAAGGCTGGGGGTCGCAGTGACCGCTCGAAGCCCCCTCGTCCCCCGTCGTGGACGAAGCGGCTCATGCTGGTCGCCCTGCTGGCCTGCCTCGCATGGATGGCGGTGAGCAGGTTCTCGACGCTCTCTCTCCTCGTAGAGGTCGTCGTGACGCTGGTCGCGGTCGGCCTTGACCGCTACTACTGGCGGGGCAAGCAGACGGCCTGACTCTCGGCGGCTCCTGCTCGCCGACGACCACGGGGCAAGCCGGCCGCGGGACCGAGCTTACGGACTACCCAATTGACCGTGTCAGCGTGCGCCAATTGGTCGTTTCGGCGACCTGGGCATCCTTCAATGCGGGGTGATGCGTTCGAGCTCGACCGGCGCATGGCCCTCGATGTCCCGGGCATCCATGCGGACTCGACCGCCTCCCCGGTCAGGCGCGCACGTGGCCGTCGCCGTGGACGACGTACTTCGTCGTCGTCAGCTCCTCGAGGCCCACCGGGCCGCGGGCGTGCAGCCGGCTGGTCGAGTTGCCGATCTCGGCGCCCATGCCGTACTCGCCGCCGTCGGTGAAACGGGTCGAGGCGTTCACGTACACCGCCGCCGCGTCGATCTCGTTGCAGAAGCGGGCGGCCGCCGCGTCGTCGGCGGTGACGATCGCCTCGGAGTGCCCGGTGCCGTACTCGTTGATGTGCGCGATGGCGGCGTCGAGCGAGTCGACCGTCCCGACCGCGATCTTCATGTCGAGAAACTCGGTTGCGAACGCCTCCTCACCCTCGCAGAGCTCGACGCCGGCCGCCTCGAGCTCCGCCGAGATCCGGGCCAGCAGCTCGGGCCGGTCGCGGTGCACGAGCAGCGTCTCGGCGGCGTTGCAGACCCCGGGCCGCTGCACCTTGGCATTGAGCACGATCGCGACCGCCTGGTCGGCATCGGCGGAGGCGTCGACATAGACGTGGCAGTTGCCGCCCGCGGCTGCGAGCACCGGGATCCGCGATTCGCGCAGCAGCATCTTCTTCAGCTCCTCGCCGCCGCGGGGGATGACGACGTCGGCGGTCGCGGGGTCGGCGATCAGCTCCGCCAGCTCGGCGTGGCCGCCCTCGAGCGCGGTCACGACATCGGCGGGCAGGCCCGCCTCGACCAGCGCCTCGCGGACGACGTCCACCAGCACCCGGTTGGTGTGCGCCGCCATCCGCGAGCCGCGCAGGATGCAGGCGTTCGCCGACTTCAGGCACAGCGCGGCGGCATCGACGGTCACGTTCGGGCGGGCCTCGTAGACGACGAGCACCACACCCAGGGGCACCCGCAGCTTGCGGATCCGGATCCCGCTCGGGGCCGTGAACTCGCGGATGGTCTGGCCCACCGGATCGGTCAGCCCGGCCACCGCACGGACGGCGGCGGCGAGATCGGCGACGCGGCCCGGGTCGAGGGCGAGCCGGTCGCGGATGGCCGGCCGCTCGCCGGCCGCGGCCTCGGAGTCGACCGCGTTCGCCGTCAGGATCTCGTCGCTGCGGCGCTCGAGGCCGCGCGCGATCTGCTCGAGTGCAGCGTCGCGCGCCTCGGTGCCGGCGGCGGCAAGCCGACGGGCCGCGCCGCGCACGTCGGGCGACCGCAGCGCCGTGCTCACAGCAGCACCAGATCGTCGCGCAGGACAGCCTCTGGGAGGCCGCGCCGGCCGGCGGCCTGCGCCAGGTCGCCCGCCTCGTATCGGCTGACGCCGACGGCGAAGGCCCCGCCGTCGGGCCCGACCAGCTCCACCGCGTCGCCGACGCCAAAGGTGCCGTCCACCGAGACCAGGCCGACCGGAAGCAGGCTCGTCCCGCGCTCCGACACGGCTCGCCGGGCGCCGTCGTCGACCACCAGGCGCCCGCGCACCGGCGTCCCGTGGCGCAGCCAGAGCTTGTAGGCCGACGGCAGGGCCGAGGCGGCCGGAAAGCGGGTGCCCGATCCGCGGCCGGTGGCGGCGGCGGCGATCGCCCCCGGCTCGAGTCCCGATGCGATGACGGCCTCGACGCCGCCGGAACCGGCCACCCGGGCCGAGCGCAGCTTGGCGGCAATGCCGCCGGAGCCCCAGCCCGACCGGGACGGCGCCGACCCGGCCACGGCCTCGACCTGGGCGGCGTCGAGGATCTCGGGGATCAGGCGTGCGCCGGCCGACGCTGGATCGCGGTCGTAGACGCCGTCGATGTCGGTCAGAAGCACCAGAAGCCTCGCCTGCAGCATAAGCGCGACGTGCGCGGCCAGGGCGTCGTTGTCGCCGAAGGTGATCTCGTCGGTGGCGGTGGAGTCGTTCTCGTTCACGACCGGGACGACCCCCCACGACATCAGCCGGCGCAGCGTGCGGCGGGCGTTCACATACGAGCTGCGGCGGTGAATGTCGGGCTCGGTCAGAAGCACCTGCCCGGCCCGCAGGCCGAGCGCGGTGAACGCGGTCTGCCAGTGCGATCTGCAGGAGCGTCTGGCCGAGCGCCGAGGCGGCCTGGAGGTCGCCCATCGCCCGCGGGCGGATGACCTTGCCCAGCTCGCCGAGGCCGAGGGCGACGGCACCGGAGCTGACCACGACCACCGGCACGCCGCCCGCGACGAGCTCGGCGCACTCGCCGGCGAGGCGCTCGAACACGGGCAGGCGAGGCCGCCCGTCGTCGTCCACGAGCGTGCTCGAGCCCGACCTTGACGACCACGGTCCGGCGCAGCCCGGGGCGGCGATCAGCCATCGGTCACCGCCGATCGCGCCCGCACAAGCTGGCCGTGGAGCACCTCGAGCGGCTGGCGCGCCGCGGCGGCCTCGGCCGCCGTCGGCGAGTCGAAACGCTCGCCCGCGGCCACGCGCCCGGCCACCTCGGCGTGCGCCGCCCGGAACGGCATCCCCTGCTGAACGAGCCGCTCGGCCAGATCGGTCGCCACCGTGGTGCCGTCGGAGGCGGCCGCGGCCATGCGACCGGCGTCCACCCGCAGGCCCTCGATGCAGACCCGCAGCGCGCCAAGCGCGCCGAGCAGGTCGTCGACCTGGTCGAAGCAGGCCCGCTTGTCCTCCTGCAGGTCGCGGTTGTAGGCAAGCGGCACGCCCTTCAACGTGGCCAGCAGCCCGGCGAGCCGGCCGACGGCGGTGCCGGCCTTGCCCCTGGCCAGCTCGGCCGGGTCGGGATTCTTCTTCTGCGGCATGATCGACGAGCCGGTGGCGGCGGAGTCGTCGAGCTGGGCAAAGCCGTACTCGGCCGAGCTCCATAGCACGAGCTCCTCGGCCAGCCGGGACAGGTGCACGAACGTGAGCGCGCATGCGAACACGAGCTCGGCGCAGTAGTCGCGGTCGGCGACGGCATCGATCGAGTTCTCGAACGTCGCGGCGAAGCCGAGCTCCTCCGCGATCGACGCGGGGTCGATCGGGAGGCTCGACCCCGCCAGCGCCGCGGCTCCGGCCGGGCTCACGTCGGCGCTCGCGCGCACCTGGCCGAGACGCCCGATGTCACGGGAAAGCGACCACACGTGCGCGGCCAGGTGCTGGCCGAGCCACACCGGCTGGGCGCGCTGGCCGTGGGTGTACCCGGGCATGAGCGCATCGCCCTCGCGGTCGGCCAGATCGAGCAGGGCGACGGCCAGGCCGCGCACCGCCTCGGTGAGGCGGTCGCACGCATCCTTCACCCACAGCCGCATGGCCGTCTGCACCTGGTCGTTGCGGCTTCGGCCGGCGTGAACCCACGGCCCCAGCTCGCCCAGGAGGCGCTCGATGGCCGAGTGCACGTCCTCGTCGGAGGCATCCGGTTCGAGCTCGATGTGGGCGAGGGCCTCGCAGATCCGGTCGGCGGTCTCGGCCGGGATCAGCCCCTGGCGCCCGAGCATGCGTGCATGCGCGGCGGTCGCCAGCAGGTCGAACGGCAGCAGCCGCCGATCGACGTCGAGCGATGCGGTGAACGCCAGCACATCGGGGTGCAGGCCCCCCGCCAGGCGCCCGGCCCACAGAGTGGTGGTCACGCCGGTGCGGCCTCCTCGACGGGCGCACCCGCTCCGGTGGCGGCGGCCCACGTCTTCGTGGGCAGCGACCAGACGTGAATGAAGCCCGCCGCGGCGCCGTGCTGGAAGCTGTCGCCCTGCTCGTAGGTGGCCAGGCCGTGGTCGTAGAGCGCCGAGGCGGCGCGGCGGCCGGTGACCGCGCAGCTGCCGCGGTAGAGCCGCACCCGGGCGACACCGGTGACGACGCCGGCCGTGGTGTCCATGAACGCCGCCATGGCGGCCCGAAGCGGCGAGAACCAGAGGCCGTTGTAGACGAGCTGCGCGTAGCGGCCCGCCAGCTCCGCCTTTGCGTGGGCGAGATCGCGCTCGGACACCAGCTCCTCGACCCCGGCGTAGGCCGCCATCAGCACGGCGGCGGCGGGCGTCTCGTACACCTCGCGGCTCTTGATCCCCACGAGCCGGTTCTCGATCATGTCGATGCGGCCGACGCCGTGCGCGCCGGCGAGCGCGCCGGCCCGTGCGATCAGGTCGACGAGGCCCATCCGCTCGCCGTCGATGGCCACCGGCAGGCCCGCCTCGAACTCGATCTCGACCTGCTGCGGTGCGGCGAACGCGCGCTCGGGGGCCAGCGTGAGCGCGAAGGCCTCCTCGGGCGGCTCGAACCACGGGTCCTCGAGCGGACCGGCCTCGATCGAGCGGCCCCACAGGTTGTGATCGATCGAGTAGGCCGCGCCGGATTTGACCGGCACCTCGATGCCGTGCTCCTGGGCGTAGGCGATCTCCTGCTCGCGGGTCATCCCCCAGTCGCGCACGGGCGCGAGCACGGCCAGATCGGGCGCGAGCGCGGCGACCGCCGTCTCGAACCGGACCTGATCGTTGCCCTTGCCCGTGCAGCCGTGGGCGACCGCCGTTGCGCCGTGGTCGCGGGCGGCGCGCACGAGCCAGCGCGCGATCAGCGGCCGCGACAGTGCCGAGACGAGCGGATAGCGGCCCTCGTAGAGGGCGCCGGCCTGCAACACCGGGAGGACGAACTCGGTGGCGAACTCGTCGCGTGCGTCGACGATGAGGACGTCGCCGGCTCCGGCCGCGCGGGCACGCCGCTCGACCAGCTCGGGGTCGATGCCCTGGCCGACGTCGACCAGCAGGGCGATCACCTCGGCGCCGTACTCGTCGGCCAGCCAGCGCAGCGCCACCGATGTGTCCAGTCCACCCGAATACGCGAGCACGATCTTTTCAGCCACGGTTCCGTCCTTCCTATTCAACGATCATTGCGAGCAACGCCTTCTGGGAGTGCAGCCGGTTCTCCGCCTCGTCCCACACCGCCGAGCTCGGGCCCCAGAGCACATCGCGGGTGATCTCCTCCCCGCAGTGCGCCGGCAGGCAGTGCAGCACCACATGACCCGGCGCGGCATGCCGGAGCAGGCCCGCGTTCACCTGGTAGGGCGCAAGCGCGGCCAGGCGCGGCTCGCGCTCGGCCTCCCGTCCCATGCTGGTGAACGTGTCGGTGACGACGGCGTCGGCGCCGGTCACCGCCGCGACGGGGTCGGAGACGACCTCGACGACGGCCGCGGCGGCGCCCAGCTCGGCCGCCACGGGCTCGTAGCCCGCGGGCGCGGCCACGACGACCTCCATCCCGGTGAGCACCGCCGCGGTCGCGAGCGAGTGGCAGACGTTCGAGCTGCCGTCGCCGACCCACGCCAGCCGCCGGCCGGCGAGCCCGCCGAGCCGTTCGCGCAGCACCTGCAGGTCGGCCAGCGCCTGGCACGGGTGGTGCTCGTCGGTGAGGCCGTTGATCACGGGCACCGACGCCGCCTCGTGCCAGCTCCGCAACGCGGGAGTGGGCGTGGGTGCGGATCATGATCGCGTCGAGGTAGCGCGAGAGCACCGCGCCGGTGTCCTCGATCGGCTCGCCCCGGCCGAGCTGGCTCTCGCCGGCCGCCAGGTGCACCGCGTGCCCGCCCAGCTGGAACATCCCCACCTCGAACGACACCCGGGTGCGGGTGGACGGCTTCTCGAAGATCATCCCCAGCGTGCGGCCGGCGAGCCACGGGTGCGGCAGCCGCCGCGACTGCAGCGACTTGAGGTGGTCGGCCAGGTCGAGCACGGCCTCGATCGCGTCGCCGCTCAGGTCGTCGACGCGCAGGAAGTCGCGCCCCTTGAGCCCGGCCGCCGCGATCGGCGCGTCCATCATCGCCTCAGACGTTGGCATGCGCGGCCTCCGCACCGATGCGGTCGCACAGGTCGAGGACGTCGGCGCCCGTGGAGGGCTCGCGCGCGATCACCAGGACGACGTCGTCGCCCGGCGATCGTGCCGGCCACCTCGGGCAGCTCGGCGACGTCGAATGCGCGCGCGACCGGCATGGCGTTCGCCGGGCGCCGTCTTGAGCACGGCCAGGTTTCCCGGACGACTCCATGCCACGCACCAGGCGCAGCGCCTCGCGCAGCCGCGTCGCCGGGTCGGCGGGCTCGTCCTCGACCGGCAGGGCGTAGACCAGATGCCCGTCCTTGCGCACCCGCACGGCGCCGAGGCGCTCGAGGTCGCGCGACACCGTCGCCTGGGTGACGTGCACGCCCTGGCCGGCCAGGAGCTCGACGAGCTGGGGCTGCGAGGTGACGGGCCGGCGGTCGAGCAGGGATGCGATCAGCTGGCGGCGGTCGGACATGATTGCATGATCATACAGATTTACGGATGATCATGCAAAAGGGATGCTGCCGTCGACCAGTCCGCGGCCGACCACGACCGCATCGGCGCCGGCCGCGACGGCCGCGGTGACGTCGGCCGCCGAGCCGACACCGCCGGCGCTCAGCAGCAGTCCGGGTATCAGCCTGCGCGCGCCCGCGATCAGCTCGAGGTCGGGCCCGCGGCCGGTGCCGTCGCGGTCGATGCCGGTGACCAGGAAGTCGCGCGCGCCCGCCGCGGTCAGGCGGGTGAGGAAAGCCGCCGCGTCGGTGCCGGTGTCCTCGGTCCAGCCGTGGGTGCGGACGCGGCCGTCGAGGCAGTCGAGCGCGACGACCACCCGGCCCGTGTCGGCGGCGATCCGGCCGACCAGGCTCCGGGTCGGCCGCGGCCAGGGTGCCCACCATCACGCGGGCGGCGCCCAGGTCGAGCGCCGCCGCGATCTGGTCGGCCGTGCGGATCCCGCCGCCGACCTGGAGCTGCAGGCCGGGCACCGCTGCCAGGCTCCGCAGCAGGCGCGCGTGCTCGTCGGAGCGCTCGCCGGTGCGGGCCGCGTCGAGATCGACGACGTGCAGCCACCGCGCCCCGGCGGCCGCGTAGCGGCAGGGCCAGCTCGACCGGCTCGACCGGGTAGGCCGTGGCCCGGTCGTACCGGCCCTGGTGCAGTCGCACGACCCGGCCGCCGAGCAGATCGACGGCCGGCAGCACCAGCCCTCCCGCGAGGTCGACCTTCTCGTCTCGTGTTAACATGCTAAAATGGTAGCACGATGACAGATGCCACCTCCCCCACCGCTTCCGCGCGCCGACTGGCGCACGCCCGAGGTCGACGACCTGTGCGACGCGCTGCTCGGATTGCGCTCGCGCGACGAGGTGGCCGCGTTCCTGCGCGACGTCTGCTCGCTGCACGAGCTCGCCGTGCTGTCGCACCGCTGGCACGCCGCCCGCCTGCTCGACCAGGGCGTCCCCTACGCGCAGGTGGCCCAGCGCGTGCACGGATCCACCACCACCGTCACCCGCGTCGCGCACTGGCTGCGGCACGGCGAGGGCGGCTACCGGCTGGCGCTCGACCGGCGGGCGAAGCAGCGATGACGCGCCGGTTCCGGCTGGCGCTGCCGTCGAAGGGGCGGCTGCACGACCCGCGCTCGACCTCGTGCGCGCGGCCGGCTTCGAGCTCGAGGGCGCCGGCCGGTCGCTGTTCGCGCACTGCTCGCAATGGGATGTCGAGGTGCTGTTCGCCCGGGCCGAGGACATGCCCGCCTGGGCCGTCGACGGCGCGGTCGAGGCGGCGATCGCCGGCCGCGACCAGCTGCTCGAGGCCGACGCGGAGCTCGAGGAGCTCGTCGCCCTCGGGTTCGGCCGCTGCGCGCTGCAGGTGGCCGTCCCGGCCGACGCGGCGATCGAGGCGCTCGCCGACCTCGACGGGCTGCGGGTGGCGACCTCCCACCCCCGCATCACCGCCGGGTTCTTCTCGGAGCGGGGCATCGGCGTCGAGACGGTCGCGGTGCGCGGATCGGTCGAGCTCGCGCCCCGGCTGGACGCCGCCGAGGCGATCGTCGATCTCGTCCAGAGCGGCGAGACGATGCGCCAGAACGGGTTGCGGCCGATCGCGACCGTGCTCGACTCGGAGGCGGTGCTCGTCGTCCGCCCCGACCTCGAGCCGGCCCAGCGGCAGGTCGCCGACGAGCTCTCCACCGTCGTTCGCAGCGTCATCGTCGCCCGCGGCCGCCGCTATCTGATGCTGAACGCCCCGGACGCCGCGCTCGACAGCCGTCATCGCCCTCCTGCCCGGGCTCGACTCCCCGACGGTGCTGCCGCTGGCGCGGCCGGGCTGGCACTCGGTGCACGCCGTCGTCGAGCGGCGGCGGGTGATCGAGCTGCTCGAGCCGCTGCGGGCGGCCGGCGCGCGCTCGTTGCTGGTGCTCCCGATCCACAACCTGATCCCGTGAGCGGCGCCGCCACGATCCGCCCCGAGCTGGCCGGACTGACCGCCTACCGGTGGCAGGAGACGCTGCCCGGCCAGACCCGCCTGGCGCGGTTCGACATGAACGTGCCGCCGGAGGCGCCGGACTGGTATCCGCGGGAGCTCGCCCGGCTTGCCCGCGTCTCTCCGGCCGCCTATCCCGACGCCACCTACGCCGCCCTGCGCGAGGCGCTCGCGGCCTACACGGGGTTCCCGCCCGAGCAGATCATCCCCACGGCCGGCTGCGACGAGGCGCTGCTGGTCTGCGGCCTCCTGACACTCGGCCCCGGCCGGCGCGCGTATGCCCGCAGCCCGTACTACGGGTACTACTCCATCGTCACCCGCCTCACCGGCGCCGAGCTCGTCGGACGACCCAAAAGCGGCGGTCGACCTCACCTGGGTCTGCGCGCCGCACAACCCCACCGGGGCCGATGCCGTGCCCGAGGACGTGGCCGAGCGCGACGGTCTGGTGGTGATCGATCAGGCCTACATCGAGTTCGGGGGCACCGACCTCTCGGGACTGGTGCGCGAGCGCCGGAACACCGTCGTCCTGCGGACGTTCTCCAAGGCGTTCGCGCTGGCCGGCGTGCGTGTGGGCTACATCCTCGCGCCGCCCGAGCTGGCGCCGCGGCTGGATGCTGTGCGTCCGCCCGCCTCGATCGGCGTGCATGCCGCGGCCCTCGCCGAGATCGCCCTTCGCAACATCGACGAGATGCGCGAGCGCGTGCGCGCCACATGCGCGGAGCGCGACCGCATCGGCGCCGAACTGCGTGCGGCGGGCCGCACCGTCTCGCCGACGTGCACCAACTTCGTGCTGGTCGACCTCGGCGAGCCGGCCGCGCCGGTGGCGCGCCGGCTGCTCGAGCGCGGCATGGTCGTGCGCACCTTCTCGGAGCCCTCGCTCGCCAGCCACATCCGCATCAGCCCGGCCACACCCGCCGAGAACGACCGGCTGCTCGAGGATCTGTGCGGCCGGGCGCCGGCGCGCCGCGGCGGCCGCGACGCGCCGCGGACGGGTGAGGCCGAGCGGCGGACGCGCGAGACCGACATCCGCTGCCGGGTCTCACTCGAGGGGTCCGGCGGCGCGACGGTCGCCACCGGCATCGGCATGCTCGACCACATGCTCACCGCGCTGGCCGCCCACTCGCTGATCGACCTCGAGCTCGACTGCTCGGGCGACCTGTGGGTGGACGAGCACCACACCGTCGAGGACGTCGCCATCGTGCTCGGCCAGACGCTCGATCGCGCGCTCGGCGACCGCACCGGCATCAGGCGCTTCGGCGACGCCCGCGCTCCGCTCGACGAGGCGGTCGCTCACGCGGTGGTCGACCTCGGCGGGCGCGGTATCGCCGAGATCGGGCTGCCGTTTGCCGGAGAGCGCGTGGGCGGGCTGCCGGCGACGCTCGTCCCCCACTTCTTCGACAGCCTCGTCGCGACACGGCCGCATCGGCATCCACCTGTCCGGCACGGGCCGCGACGATCACCACCTGCTGGAGGCCGCGTTCAAGTCGCTCGCGCTGGCGCTGCGACAGGCGTGGGAGGCCGACCCGCGCCGGGCCGGGGCCGTGCCGAGCACCAAGGGGAGCATGTGACCGACGTCGTCGTCGTCGACTACGGGGCCGGCAACCTGCGCAGCCTGCGCACCGGCCTCGAACGGGCCGGTGCGACCGTGACGGTGACGGCGGACGCCGGCCGGGTGGCCGCCGCCGCGCGCGTGCTCGTGCCCGGGGTGGGCGCGGCGGGCCCCGCGATGGCGGCGCTCGAGCGGGGCGGCCTGCGGCGGGCGATCCTCGCGGCGGCCGCCGCAGGGGCGCACGTCTTCGGCATCTGCCTTGGCATGCAGCTCCTCTACGAGCGCAGCGAGGAGGGCGGAGTCGAGTGCCTCGGGCTCCTGCCCGGGCGAGTCGCGGCGATGGACTTCGCCGGGCGGCTGCCGCACATGGGCTGGAACGACGTCACCGCCGAGCGGGAGCACCCGCTCGCGGCCACGCTGCCCGCCGTGTGCTACTTCGCCCACTCCTACTGCGTCGAGCCCGCCGCGGCCGACACCGTCCTGGCCACGACCGAACTCGACGGCCACCGGTTCACGTCGGTCGCCGGGCGGGGGCGGATTGCCGGCACCCAGTTCCATCCCGAGAAGAGCGGCCCGGCCGGCCGCGAGCTCCTGCGCTCGTTCCTGGCCTGGAGCGGCGATGTTGCGTAGGCGCATCATCCCCTGTCTCGATGTGCGCGGCGGACGGCTCGTCAAGGGCGTCCGCTTCCGTGACCTGCGCGACTGCGGCGACCCGGTCGTCGCGGCCGAGCGCTATGCGGCGGCGGGCGCCGACGAGATCGTGTGGCTCAACATCGACGCGCACGCCGAGGCCTGGCAGGAGCTTCTGCGGGCCGTCGAACGGGCGGCCGAGCGCGTCGATGTGCCGCTCTGCGTCGGCGGCGGGATCGATCGACCGCAGCGCGCGCGCGAGCTGCTGCTGGCCGGCGCCGACAAGATCTCGGTCAACTCCGCGGCGCTGCGGACGCCCGAGCTGATCGACACGCTGGCCGAGATGCTCGGCAACCAGTGCGTGGTCGTCGCGATGGACGCGTCCCGCGGCGACGGCGGCTGGTGGACGTACTCGCGCGGCGGAATGCAGGCAACGGGGATCGAGGCGATCGGGTGGGCCGAGGAGGCCGCCCGGCGCGGGAGCGGCGAGCTGATCGTGACGAGCATCGACGCGGACGGCGGCCGGCGCGGCTACGACCTCGAGCTGATCGGGCGCATCCGCGTCCCGCGTCCGCGTGCCCGTGATCGCCTCCGGCGGCGCGGGCGGCGCCGCCGACATGGTCGCCGCCCTGCGGGCCGGCGCCGATGCGGCGCTCGCGGCCACCATCTTCCACGACGGCGAGACGACTCCCGACGACGTCAAGCGGGAGGTGGCGGCGTGCGGCCTGCCGGCACGGACGTGACGGTTCCCGAGGGCGCGCTCCTGCCGTGCGTCGTCCAGGACGCCTCGACAGGCCGGGTGCTGATGCTGGCCTACGTCGACACCGAGGCCATGGAGGCAACGAGGCGCACCGGCGAGGCGCACTTTCACTCCCGCTCGCGCGACCGGCTGTGGCGCAAGGGTGAGACGTCGGGCAACGTGCTGCGCGTGGCCGAGATCCGGGCCGACTGCGACGGCGATGCGATCCTGATCCTGGCGCACCCGGCCGGGCCGGCGTGCCACACGGGCGCGGTGTCGTGCTTCGGCGACGGAGCGCCGGTGCTCCCGGAGCTGGCCGACGTGATCGCCGAACGCGCGCGATCGGGCTCAGAGGAGTCCTACGCCGCGGGCCTGCTCGCGGGCGCGCGCGAGCACGTCCAGCGCAAGGTGGGCGAGGAGGCGGTCGAAGTGCTGCTGGCCGAGCCTGCCAGCGAGCACCTGGTCGGCGAGGTGGCCGATCTGTGGTTCCACAGCATGCTCCTGCTGGCCCGCGACGGCCTCGACCCGCTGGCGCCGCTGCGCGAGCTGCAGCGCCGCCGCAACGCCCCCCGCCGGCAGGTGTGACAAAAGCGCCACGTTTGTCGCACCCAGACCAACCGGGGACAGTCCCCGGTTACGGCGACGCGATGCTGCGGCCCGCACGCTCCGGGCGGGGCAGGCCGGCCTGGGCGGCGGCGAGTGCGCGCACCCGCTCGAGCACCTCGGCGCCGGCCGGGCCGGCGCGGCCGGTCGCGGCCGAGACGTGCAGCAGCATCTGCTCGGCCGTCGCCACCAGCTCGCCGCCGCCCGCTGGCTGCAGCGAGTGGAAGAGGTGCAGTCGCTTCTCGTCGCACCCGAGCACCTGGGTGGTCACCAAAAGACGGTCGCCGCCCGAGGCCTCCCGCAGGTGCGAGAGGTGCGTCTCGACCGTGAAATAGCTGCCCGCGCGCGTGAGATAGCCGGCGTCGATTCCGATGAAGAGCAGGAGTGCGTCGGTCGCGTCGCCGAACATCTGCAGGTAGCGGCTCTCGTGGGCGTGCCCGTTGTAGTCGACCCAGTCGGCGGCCACCGTGGCGTCGTGCAGGCGCAGCGGCTGGGAGATGTCCACGTCGGGACGGGCGACCGCCGCCGCGGCGTCGAAGAGCGCCTGCTCGTGCTCCCGCAGAGCCGCCCCCGCGCCGTAGCCCTGGGTGCGCAGCCCCTGGATCACGGCCACCAGGCAGTCGTCGCGCAGTTGCTCGAGCTCGCGGATGGAGCGCCCGGCGGCCTGCGCGTCTGATTGGGCGATCAGCTTCTCGACCAGCGCATCGGTCAGCTCCGGCACATCGGTGAGCTTCGTCCACGGCCATTGCAGGGCGGGGCCGAACTGCGCCATGAAGTGGCGCATGCCGGCGTCGCCGCCGGAGATGCGGTAGGTCAGGAACGACCCCATGAACGACCAGCGCAGGCCGGCTCCGAGCCGGAGGGCGTCGTCGATCTCGGCGACCGTGGCAACGTCGTCGGCCACCAGCCACAGGGCCTCGCGCCACAGCGCCTCCATCAGCCGGTCGGCGATGAAGCCGTCGATCTCGGTGCGCACAACGAGCGGCCGCATGCCGACCGACGCGTACACGGCCTGGGCCTGCGCGATCGTCTCGGGGGCCGTCAGCTCGCCCGCGCACACCTCGACGAGCGGAAGCAGGTAGACCGGGTTGAAGGGGTGGCCGACGGCCATCAGCTCGGGGTGCGGCATGTCGAGCTGGAGGCGTGAGGGACGCAGGCCAGAGGTCGACGAGCACAGGATGACGCCGTCGCCCGCGGCGCGGCCGGCCCGCGCCAGGAGGGCGCGCTTGAGCTCCTCGCGCTCCGGTGCGTTCTCCTGGACGAAGTCGACACCCTCGACCGCGTCCTCCGGCGTGTCCACGAGCTCGAGCCGGCCCTCCGGCGGCCGTGGCGCCAGCGTCAGCCTGGCGGTCGCGCGGCGGGCATTCTCGAGCACGGCCGCAACCTTCTCGACCGCCGCCGGGTCGGGATCGAAGAGGCGCACGCCCACTCCGGCCAGCATGAAGCGCGCCGCCCACCCGCCCCCGATGACGCCGCCGCCCAGCAGGCCCACGACCCGCGGCCGGCCGCCGCCGGGTTCAACCACCTCGGGTGAGCCCAAGCTTGGCGCGCACGTCCGCCGCGGTGAGGATGCGCACGTTCATCGCCTCGAGGATCCGCACCGCCCGCTCCACCAGCTGGCCGTTGGTGGCTGGTACCCCGCGCGCGAGCATCAGGTTGTCCTCGAGGCCGACGCGCACGTTCCCGCCCACCAGAGGCGCCAGCGCCACGAAGGGCAGCTGCATGCGCCCGATCGAGAACGTCGAGAACACGGCGCCATCGGGCAGCTGGTTTCGCATCGCGAGCAGCGTCCCCGGGTCGTCGGGTGCGCCGTAGGGGATGCCGGTGCACAGCTGGATCAGCGGCGGCGGATCGATCAGACCGTCGGCGATCAGCTGCTTGACGAACACCAGATGGCCGGTGTCGAACACCTCGAGCTCGGGCCGGACGCCGAGCTCCTGCACCCTGCGCGCCATCGCCCTGAGCATCCCGGGCGTGTTCACCATCACGTAGTCGCCGCCGGCGGCGAAGTTCATCGTGCCGCAGTCGAGCGTGCAGATCTCGGGACGCAGATCCTCGACGTGCGCGAGGCGCTCGGCCGCGCCGACCATGTCGGTTCCGGCCGGATCGTGCGGGAGCGGGGCATCCTCGCCGCCCAGGACGAGGTCGCCCCCCATGCCGGCGGTCAGGTTGAGGACGACATCGACGTCGGCGGCACGGACGCGCTCGACGACCTCACGGTACAGCCGTGGATCGCGGGCGCCGCGGCCCGTGGCCGGGTCACGAACGTGGATGTGCGCGACGGCCGCCCCGGCCCGGGCGGCCTCGATCGCCGCCGCCGCGATCTGCTCCGGCGTGACGGGCACGAGCGGGCTGCGCCCCGCCGTGTCGCCGGCTCCGGTGACCGCACAGGTGATGAAGACGTCCCAGTTCACAACGCTTCCCGCAGACTCGCTGGGGCGCCATGCTACCGGGACCCCGTCGCGCGGGCCGCGTCCTACGATGCGCGCGTGCGTCGCCTGATCATCCTCGTCTGTGCTCTTGTCGTGTGCGATCTGACGCTGTGGTCGGCGATCGTGCCGCTGCTGCCGTACTACCGGAGGCAGCTCGGCCTGACGACCCTGCAGGCGGGCTGGATGCTGGCCGCGTTCAGCGTGGCGGTTGTGCTGGTCGCCGTCCCGATCGGGCACCTGGCCGACCGCTGGGGAGCGCGGCGCGTGACGGCGGTGGGCGCCGTCGCGATGGCGGGGTCGACGGTCGGCCTGGCGCTGGCCGGCTCGTTCGCCGAACTGGTCGCGGCCCGCGCGCTGCAGGGCGGCGCGGACGCCGCCGTATGGGGCGGCGGCCTGGCCTGGGTGGCCGCGCGCTCGCCGGTGGAGCGGCGCGGCGAGACGGTCGGCTACGCCCAGGCGGCCGCCACGATCGGGATCATCGCGGGCCCGTTCGTCGGCGGCGTGCTGACGAGCGCCGTCGGCATCCGCGCGACGTTCCTCGGCATGGCGGCGGTGTGCGGCGCGCTGCTCGTGGGTGTCCTCGCGGAGGCCGAGACCTCGACCGAGCCGCACCGGCGCGCCACCATGCGCTCGGCACTGCGGGCGTCGGTGGGCGAGTCGCTGATCACCGCGAGCGTCGTCATGATCATGGTCGTGGCGGTCGTCGGAGCGGCGCTGCAGCTGCTCGTGCCGCTGCACCTGTCGAGCCTGGGAATGGATCGCACCGGGATCGGCCTCGTCTACTCGGTGGGCGCGGTGCTCGGGGCCGTTGCGGTGGTCGCCACCGGCCGGGTCGGCGACCGGGTGGGCCGGGTTCCCCTGGCGGCGGGCGCGTGTGCGGCGCTCGCCCTCCTGACCGGACTGTTCGCGCTCCCCGCCGGCCTGGCGGTGTTCGTGGTCCTCGTGGTGGTCTCCGCCGCGGTGCAGTCGATCCTGTACGCCGTCGGCTATCCGCTCAGCACCGACGGCGCCGACCGGGCGCAGCTCGGCCACGGGGTCGTGATCGGCGTCGTGAACCTGATGTGGGGCGTCGGCGCGGTCATCGGCCCGGTGGCCGGCTCCCGCATCACCCAGTGGGAGGGAGCGCGAACGTCGTATGTGCTGCTCTCGCTCGTCTGTCTCGCGACGGCCCTCATCTTCGTCCGCGTCGACCGTACGCCCGCGTCGTCGCAGTGATCGGCGCCGGACGCCATTTGGCACACACCCGCATGTCAGCCGTTTCCATTTTGTAAAAGTGTGAGTATCATCGAAACGCTTGGTGTTTGTGCTTTGGGCAACAGGAAGCTGCGGGTATTCGAATGACGCACGAGCCGACAGAGATCGAGCAGCACGCCGCGAGCCGGCGGGCCGTGCTGTCCGCAGCGAGCCTGGCCGCAGGGGGAATCCTGGTGGCCGGCATCGGCGCGCCCGCCCTCGGATCGGGCTCGAAGGCCGGCGACGTCGAGATCCTGAACTTCGCGCTGCAGCTCGAGGAGCTGAAGGTGGCGCTGTATACGCAGGCGCTGCTGCATGCCAACCTCACGGGCGATCTGGCCCAGTACGCACGTGTCGTGGGCCGGCAGGAGCGTGAGCACGTCGCCTTCCTGCGCACGACGCTCGGCTCCGCCGCCCAGCCCGCACCGAAGTTCGACTTCGGCGATGCCGTCACCGACGCGACCAGGTTCGGTCCCGCCGCCCGGATGCTCGAGGACATGGCGGTGGCCGCATTCGACGGGCAGGCGGCCAACATGACCAAGCTCTCGCTTGCGGCCGTGGCGACGATCGTCTCCGTCGAGGCCCGCCACGCCGCCTGGATCCGCGACGTGCTCGGCGAACTGCCCGCACCGGCGCCGTCGAACCCGTCGCTCACCGCCGCCCAGGCGGCCGCGGCCATCCACCGCACCGGCTTCGTGAAGGGATCCGCATGAGCGACGATCTGCACGCATTCGACCGCGACGGCGCGCTGGCCGAGGCGATGGCGGCAACGGCTCCCACCACGCGCCGCACCGCGCTGCAGGCGCTGGCGGCGGCCGGCCTGGTCGGATCGGCCGCGATGCTGGCGAGTGCAGGCACCGCCCAGGCCGCCGATGGCGAGCCCCAGGGGGATGTGGCGATCCTCAACTTCGCGCTCACGCTCGAGTACCTGCAGGCGTCGTTCTACACCGAGGCCCAGCGGATCAACGCCGTGACCGGCGAGGCCGCCCGGCTCGTCCGCATCGTCGGGCGGCACGAGCGCGCACACGTACGCGCGCTGGCAACGCTCCTCGGCAAACGGGCTGTCCCCGAGCCGAAGTTCGACTTTCGCGGGGCGACCGAGTCACAGGGCGCCTTCATCCGCACGGCGGTCGCGTTCGAGGATCTCGGCGTCGCCGCATACAAAGGCCAGGCGCCGCGTATCATCTCAGTGCCGTATCTGAACGCGGCGCTCGCAATTCACGCCGTCGAGGCCCGTCACGCGGCCTGGATCCGGCGCGTCGCCGGCGTACTCCCGGCCCCGTCGGCATTCGACCAGCCTGCCACCGCCTCTCAGGTGCTTTCGGTGGTCAACTCGACCCACTTCATCGTCGGCCCGACGCAGTCCGGCGGGATGCCGGGCTTCACGGGATGAGATGACGCGGGGCAGCCGCACCTGGGCGGCCGCGGCGATCGCCGCGGGGTGCGTGTTCGGCGCCGTGGCGACGACCCGGGTCGTCGCTCGGCGGCGGCGGGCCGACGCCGCTTCGCGGCAGGCACCGCCAAGGCCCGCGCCCCCGATCGCACTCGTGCCCACGGCCCCCGCGCCGGAGACGCTCCAACCTGCATCTCCGCGCACGACGGTGCGGCGCAAGGCACGCCGGCGTGCCGGCGCATGGACGACGGCCGCCATGGCCGCCGCGATCATCCTCTCGGCGGTGGCCGCGGTGGCGGTCGCATCGACTCGTCCCTCGCCCGTCCAGACCGTGCCGCTCGCGACGCTCAGTCCGCCGGCCGGGAGCGCCGCTCCCACGTTCCGGCCGATCGTCCATGCCGTTGCGCCGCTGCAACGTCACCAGACCTGGCGGTGGGCGCAGGTGTTGCGGCCCGTCGCCGCGCGAGCGCGGCTCGGCGGCAAGGTCGTCGCGCGGCTCAAGAGGCGGACGCCGGAGCACACCGTCAACGTCGTGCTCGTGACAACGACCGCCATGCACCGCGGCCGCCTGTGGGTGCGGGTGCGCCTGCCCGTGCTCCCCAACGGCACCCAGGGGTGGGTCGTGCGCTCGGCGCTCAGCGGGTACACGTTCGTCGAGACACGCCTCGTCGTCAACCTGCGCCACCGCCGCCTGACGCTGTGGCGTGCGGGGCGGGCCGTCTTCCGGGCACCGGTCGGCATCGGCGCCCCCGGCACGCCCACCCCACGGGGACAGTTCTACATCCGCGACCGCCTCACCGGGTATGCGAGTGCCTTCTACGGGCCGATCGCGTTCGGCACCAGCGCCCGCTCGGCCGTTCTGACCGAGTGGCCGGCGGGCGGATACATCGGCATCCACGGCACCAACGCCCCGAAGCTGATCCCGGGCCGGCCGTCGCACGGCTGCATCCGCATGCGCGACCGCGAGCTGCTGCGGCTGGCCAAGCTGCTGCCGGTCGGCACGCCGCTCACCATCGAGTAGTGGTAGCTCAGAGGGCGCGGAGCGCGCGCGTCGCCCAGCCGGCGACGACGAGGACGATCGCGCCGATGATCCCGAGGACGACCGACGCGGACGTGATTGCGATCACGAGCAGGAGCGCGCCGACCCCCACGCCGGCATAGCCGGTGCGAACCATCTGGCGCCTCTTGGCCTGGCGTGGACTCAGCGACATCGCCGAAGCCTACCCGTCCATGCTCAGCATCATGGTCGGCGCATCGATCACGTGATCCGCCTTGGTCGGCACCACCGCTGTGCCGACTGCGAAGAACTCGATCACGTGTGAGCCCCAGCCGTGGCTGCGCTCCTGGATCTGAACGCCGACGATGCCCTCGGCCTTGGTCTGCTCGGCCTCGACCTGCATGCGCGACATCGCCAGCTCGCGGGCGTCGTAGAGCGCCTGGGTGTAGTTCTCCATCTCGACGTTCTGGCCGATCTTCGAGAAGAACCCGCGCAGGCCCTGATGGGCGACGTGATAGACGCAGCTGCCCATGCACATACCGACCGGCCGGTAGCCGGCCCGCAGGAGCGTCCAGAAGTCCTGGCCGCTCAGGTCGCTCGTGAACGGCCGCCCGTTGGGCGCACGATGCAGTTCCTCGCCGCGGAACTTGACCGCCGTCCCGATGGCGATGAACTCCGCCAGGTCGGCCCCCCACTCGTACCGGCCGACGTCGAGCCTGACCCCGACGATGCCGTCGGCGCCGAGCTGGTCGGCCTCCTCCTCCATCCGCGTCATGGCCAGCTCGCGGGCGTGGTACATGGCCTGGGTCAGGACGTCCATCTCCTGGTTCGAGTTCCAGTTCGACTGCTGGAAGCCGATGTGGTAGATCGAGCTGCCGACCACCAGGCCGAGCGGATCGAATCCGGCCTCCTTGACCAGCAGAAACTCGCGCACCGACAGGTCGGACGTGAACAGCCCGGCCTTGTTCTGGGCGAGGCGGCCGCGGGCATCCGAGGGGACGCCCTCGAGCGAGGTTGGGTCGTAGCTCATCGAGTCTCCTTTGACAGCACGAGGACAGAGGCGATGTCGGCGGCCGGCTCCGACGGCTCGCCCGGCGCGATGGCGGTGGCCAGCGCATGAATGGTGTACGTGATGCCCGCGAGCCGGTCTCCGCTCTCGTACGGGCGCTCCTCCTGGCCCCAGTCGGTGGCGACCACGCCGGTCGCGCCGAGGGCGGCCGCGTCGGCCTCGATCATCTCGAGGACGCGACGGCGGGCGTGATACCAGGTCTGGGTCGCCCCGACCATCTCGACGTTCGCCCACGCGCCCCACGTGCCGGTGGGGATCGCCTGCGTCCAGGTGTACAGGGTGCCGAAGACGACGCTGGTGGCGCCGACCACGCCGCACGGCCGGTGGCCGGCGGCGAGCAGGAGCGCGCAGTCCTGGCCGCTCAAATTCGTGAGGGCCGGGCCGGCCGGCGTGCGCAGCCCCGGCGCCCGGACGGCGGTGCCGATCGCCTGGAACTCGATCAGGTCGGTCCCCCACTCGTATCGTGCGGCGGTCACGCGGACGCCCACCACGGCATCCGCGCCGGCCAGCTCAGCCTCGCGGCGCAGGCGCTCGAAGGCGCGCCGGCGGCAGTCGTTGTAGGCGTCGCTGAGCATCACGAGCTCCTGCGAAGTGGTGAACCACCCGCCGCCCATGAACTGCCAGCCGACGTGGTAGACCGACGACCCCATGACCTGGGTGATCGGCTGCAGGCCGGCCCGGCGGACGAGCGCGAACTCGGGCACGCTCAGGTCCGAGGTGAACGCGCCGCCGGACTCGGCTCCGAGCGTCGTCAGCCGCTCTTCGGCCGCCTGCGGGATGCCGCCGGCGGTGATCCGCTCGATGTCCTCGCGCTGCTCCTGCTCCCGCTCCTTGCGGTCGTCTCCCCCGCCGCGGTTGCGGAAACGCACTACTGCCCCAGGAGCCGTTGAAGGGCGAGCATCGACCGCTCGCTCTGCTGGGCGCGGTTCATCAGCTCGCGGCTGAGCGCATCGATCCACTCGTCGAGGCCGAGCCGCTCCGACTTGATGACGATCCCTCTCACCTCGTTGCAGCGCGACGCCTCGATCGACTCGCCGACGCGCTCGAGGTCGTACCGGGCCTCGTCCATGCCCACCGAGATCCGGCGGACGCGCTTCTCCCGCGAGAGCAACCCCCCGCCCTTGCGGTCGACCCTGACGCTGTCGGGCAACGCGCCCTCCAGCTTGACCGCGAGCGCCTCGACGAAGGCGTTCAGATCGGTGGTGTCGGCGCGCAGGCTGGCCGCGACGAGATCGAAGCCTGGGTCATCCATCGCCGCAGGACTCTACTGCGCCGGGCGCTCCGCTCAGGTGATCGGCGCCCGGTCACGATCGGCGCGGCGCCGGCGGTGATCCACGCGGAACCGGTCAACTTGGCGCCCCCGGCCGTCCCAGATGAGAAAGCCTGCCCTGTTCCCACTAGACACATTCTTCGGACGGAGGTACGCTTCCAGCGTTGTGGGCTTCGAGCCCGTCGTGGTGGCGTGTCCTCCCGGGGGTTAGTGATGAAATGGCAGGTGTGGGGCCTGGCGGCCATTGCCGCCATTGCGCTGTTCGGCGGCCAGGTGGGCACCGCCCACGCCACCGACCCGACCACCGGTGACCCGGTGATCGCGGCCGTGGGTGACATGGCCTGCGCGCCCGAGGCATCGAACTTCAACGGCGGCGCCGGCGGCCCCTCCAACTGCGGTGAGATCCGCACCAGCGCCCAGATGGGGACGGATCACACCATCGACATGCTGCTCGGACTCGGCGACTATCAGTACGGCTGCGGCGACCCCGCCGAGTACGCGCTCAGCTACACGCCGAGCTGGGGGTTCTTCAACACCATCATCGATCCCGACGGTCGGCAATCACGAGTACAACACGATCACGAACTCGGCCACCGGCGCCCCGTGTCCCGACACGAACAACGCCGCCCAGGACTACTTCAACTACTTCGGCGCGACGGCGCACCCGGCCACGGCGGGGCATTACTCGTTCAACGTGGGCTCGTGGCACCTGATCTCGCTGAACGGGAACTGCAACAGCACCGGCGTCGGCGGCTGCGGCGCGAGCAGCGCCCAGACGCAGTGGCTGTCCGCCGATCTCGCGGCCAACAGCCAGCCCTGCATCGTGGCGTACTGGCACCAGCCGCGCTGGACCGCGACATCCTCCAACAACTCGACGTACGCGGCATGGTGGAACCTGCTCTACGCCTCGCACGCCGATCTCGTCCTGAACGGCCACATTCACACCTACGCCCGCTACGGCCTTCTCAACCCCAGCGGAGCGACCGATCCAAACGGCATCCGCGAGGTCATCGTGGGCACCGGCGGCGAATCGCTGCAGGCCGCCTCGGCCGGGGCCAATCCCAAGCCGCTCGCGAACTTCCGCTCGTTCGGATACCTGCGGATGGTGCTGCACCCCACCGGGTACGACGCCCAGTTCATCATCTCCACCGGCGCCGTGAAGGACACCTTCTCCGGCACCTGCCACGGCTCGTCCGCGCCTCCCGCCGCGCTCAAGGTCAGCCAGACCTCGCCCGACGCGGTCCAGGCCGATTCCAGCGCGACCTACAACGTCACGATCCAGAACCCGGGCACCACCCCGCAGACGAACGTGACGCTGACCGACAACGCGCCGGCCAACGCCCAGGGCGTCTCGCTCTCGCCCTCCTCGGGCAGCTGCACCGGCTCAGGCTCAGGCCCGTACACCTGCAACGTTGGCACTCTGGCGCCGGGGGCGTCGGCCACCGTCGCCGTGAATGCGGCTCCGATCCTGCCACCGACAGCGACGAACGCCGCCGCGGCACAATCGGATCAGGTGTCGCAGGTGACCAACAGCAAGGTCGTCACCGTCACCGGTGCGCCCAATACCAGCTACGTGGCGGTCACCAACCTGGGCTTCCTCGCCCCGAATCCCGCGATCAAGGTCGGAAACACCCTTCAGTGGAGCTTCGTAGGCCCCGGCTCGCACAGCGCGACCGACCAGACGACCGGCCTCGGGCTCTTCCCCGACACCGGGCTCGTCACGCCCGTCGCCTACCGCCAGACGATGTTCTCGGCGGCCGGCGACTACACGTTCACCGACACCGCGACGGCCAACACGATCAAGCTCGACGTGGGGATGACGGCGCTGCCCGCAACCGGATCGACGAGCACGACGTACACGCTCACCTGGGCGACCGCGGCGCCTCCTGCGGGGTACGCGGAGGACATCCAGGTCACGTACCCGGGTTCGTCCACGTGGGTGACGCTGTTCAAGGCCACGACCGCGACGTCGGGGACGTTCGTTCCCAACAAGGGCACCGGCAAGTACAAGTTCCGGGCCCGGTTCCACAGCACGACCAACAGCGGCGCCTCGGCCTATACGAGCAACGCCACCATCACCGTCAGCTGAGTCTCGCGCTCCGTAGCGCCGGGCCGGCCACCCCGGCGCGGCCCTACGGGGCGATCAGCCCGGCGCGGATGGCGTAGCGGGTCAGGTCGACCCGGTTTCGCAGGCCGAGCTTGTGGCGCAGGTTCTCGCGGTGACGCTCGACGGTCCGGGGGCTGATCACGAGCATCTCGGCGATCTCGCGTGATGTGTGGCCGTCGGCGATCAGCGCCAGGATCTGCGACTCGCGCCCGGTGAGGGCCACGGCCGGCTCATTGTCGCGGAGTGCGTGACTGATCAGCGAGCGCTCCGTCTCGGGGTACACGAACGGCTCGCCGCGCATGGCCGAGCGGCAGGCGCGGATGAGATCGTGGTCGGCGACCGACTTGAGCACGTATCCACTCGCTCCCGCGCGCCGGGCCTCGAGGAAGTACTGCTCGTTGTCGTGCATCGACAGGATCAGCGTCCGCAGGCGCGGCCGCAGCCGGGTCAGCTCGTGCGCGGCCTGGATGCCGTTCATCCCGGGCATCGAGATGTCGAGGAGGGCCAGGTCGACGTCGTCCTTGACCGCACGCCGAACGGCCTCGGCGCCGTCGCCGGCCTCGCCGACGACGCGGAGGTCGGGCTCGGACTCGAGCACGAGCCGGAGTCCCCGCCGCACCACGGCGTGATCGTCGGCGATCAGGATCCGGATGGGGCGGGTCTCGTGCATCACGCGGGTGGCGCCGGCTGGGTCGCGAGCGGGACGGTCAGGCCGACCTCCACCCCACCCAGGTCGCCGCCGGCGAGCACGAGCTGCCCGCCGATCATCAGCGCCCGTTCCCTCATGCCCCTGATGCCGCCGCCCGTCCTGGGGCCGGGGTCCAATCCGCGACCGTCGTCCACCACCCGCAGCACGACAGCATCCGGCGCGCCGGCGACGGTCACGTGCACGTGCGAGCAGCCCGAGTGGCGCACGGCGTTTGTGAGCGCCTCCTGGGTGATGCGGTAGACGGCGAGCTCGACCTCGGGTTGGAGCGGGGGCAGCTCGCGGTCGACGTCGTGTGACACGTCGATCCCCGCCCTGCGGCCGACCGCGCCGCAGAGCGCGGCGACCGCGCTTCGAAGCCCCAGATCGTCCAGCGCGGCCGGCCGCAGCTCGTAGCTGATCCGGCGCAGCTCGTCGAGGCTCTCGCGCGCGAGCTCCTGGGCGTCGGCGAGCGTCTCCGACCACTCGGGTTCGACCCTGCCCTGCAGGCGTTTCAGCTCGAGCACGACCGCGGTGAGGTTCTGGCCGATCTGGTCGTGCAGCTCCTGCGCGATCCGGCGCCGCTCGGCCTCCTGGGCCGAGAGGACTCGCCGCATGCTCGACCGGCGCTCCTCCTCGAGCCGCTCGAGGGTGGCGTTGAAGGCGGTGATCACGTCGGCCACCTCGCCGGTCCCGGAGGCGTTCAGGCGCCGGCCCGGCTCGAGGATGTCGGCGCTTCGCATCAGCGCCATCAGCCGGTGCAGCGGGGCCAGGCTGAACCGCAGGAGCACCGCATTGGAGGCCAGCATCACCACCAGCCCGGCGAGGAGCACCGCCAGCTGGCCGCGGGTAACCGCCGGGTTGACGCTGATCGGCGTCACCACGAGCAGCAGCACCGCGATCACGAGGATCGAAGCGTTGACGGCCAGCACCCGCCCGTACAGGCCCACGTCGCGAGTTGCGAGCCGCGACCAGAGAGGTTTCGTCTGAGCGCTCACAAGGCCGTGACGAGTGTACTCGCCCCCACGTGGGTGGAAGCACCCAACTTCGGCTCGAATCGTCCCAAAAAAGCCGGAGCCTGGAACCGCCGGGGTTATCCTGGCCCGGCCACGTCCGCGCTCCCCGAGACCACCAGGAGGTTCTCCATGGACACCGTCTCAGAGACGATCGAAGAGGCCCGGCGCCTCCTCGGCGAAGGCAACGAGAAGCGCGCGGCAGATCTCCTGATCTCTGCGGCCGGCGAGTGCCGCGACGAGCGCCGGATGGCGATGATCCGGGCGCTGGCGATGCAGGGCCGCGAGCGGGCCGGGCGATTCGGCAAGCGCCGCTGGGAAGAGGCCATCCGGCTCGTGGACGAGCAGCCCACGAGCCTCAACACATAGCCACACGCTGAAGAGCGTGGTGTTCTGACCATTCCCGCCGGCTGGGCTGGGCTTCGTCAGCGGGCTGGGCGGGTGCGCCAGAGGAACCAGAGCAGGCCGGCCGTCAGGCCGACGGTTGCTGAGACCGCCGCCGCGAGCAGCTCGGAGGAGTGCGAGCCGCCCCCGCCCGCCGAGGTGCGCGTGCTGCGGATGGTCGCAACCAGCGACACGTCGTGCCGGGCCGCGAGCGCCCGCAGCGCGCGGCCGGCTGCGTCGATCAGGGCGGTTGGCGAGTTCCCCGATGGCGGCGGGAGTCGCCGCAGCACCGCCTCGTCGGGACCCGAGGTCGTGTTCTCGCGGATCTGCAGCACGCCCTTCACCTTCACGAAGTGCGCCCCTCTGGGCGAGCCCGTATCCACCGGGCATCACGACGAGGACGCGGCTGCGCCAGGCGCTCGTGAGCTCCGAGCTGAGGAAGCGTGCGTACACCGACGGCTTCCCGAACAGCTCGGGGACGGAGCCCAGGTCACGGGGTGATTGCACGACGGCAACGCGAACCTGGTATCCCTGGCTGTTCGCCGAGCGGACGAGCCCGGTCAGGCGGCGCTTGACCGCGGCCGGCGCCGGCTGGTATGGGAAGTAGATCGGCTGGTACAGGAGCACGTCGCTGGCCGGGTCGCCGTCGGCGCGAGCCGGCTGCGGCTGCCATGCCGCCGCCGCCAGGAGCACGCACACCGCCACCGCTGCGACCGCGACGGCCGTGTACCGGTCGGCGAACGTCTGCACGCGGGTCAGCGTAACCGCTGCGTGATCATGGGAAGCCGATGGTCGTGTGGAGCAGGAGGATGACCAGGATCAGCGCGGCGGCACCGATGCCGAGGGCGACGAGCGAGGCCAGGAGACGGGCGTACGCGCTCATCCGCCGGCGTGGTCCACGAGGAGGGCGGTGAACGCGTGGCCCTGCTTGGGGGTGACCGAGTAGAGCAGCCCCCAGCGGCCGGCCATCACCAGCGCAGGCGCGCTGTGGGTGTAGACGCCCGGGCGGGTCTCGGAGAGCTGGTATTCCTCGCTGCCCATCTGCATGTCGAGCATCTCGAATGTGATCGTGACGTCGGCGTTCGTGACAGGCCGGCCATTCTTGGTGATCTCGAGCCCGAACGAGTTGGGGGCCGCCGGCGTGTTCGGGCTGACGAGCGCCTTGAGGGTGTAGCCGTCCTGGTGGACGACCGCGGCGACGCGGCCGGGGCCGACGGTGGCCAGTGTCGCGCCAAGCTGTGCCAGCGCCGCCGCGGGCGGCGGGAGGCTCGAGAGCGTGGCGGCGGCGAACACGGCGGCGACCACGAGCACCGTCTCGGCGCTGACCGTGCGGCGCAGCAGCCTGGCGGCCGCGTCGCCCAGCTCAGAGCGCTCGCGGGCGGCCACGAGCCGGGGCTTGGTGCGCCGCAGGTTGATCGCGCCGAGCACCATCGCCGCCGCGAGCAGCCCGACCTTGACGAGGATCGCGACACCGTAGGAGGTCGTCCACAGGGCGTTCACGACCGGGATGTGGAGGATGGTCGAGCCGATGCCGCTCGCCAGCAGCAGCAGCACCGAGACGAACGCGACGTTCGAGAACCGGGGCACGCACACCGAGAGGCCGGCGACCCGCCGCCCCGCCGGCAGGCTCAGCCACAGCACGAGGAGGCCGACCAGGCCACCCAGCCAGATCGACCCCGAGACCAGGTGCAGCCAGTCGAACGCCAGCGAGAGGCCGCGCGGGGCGGTCTGGCCCGCATGCCCGGCCAGCCCGGGGATGAGCAGCGCCGAGCCCGCGGCCGCCAGCGCCCCCGTGAGGGCGAGGATCTCTGCGATCGAGCGGTGCTCGCGGTGCGGGCGATCAACCCAGAGCGCGATCGCACCCGCGGCGCAGAAGAGGGCCATGCAGATCTCGAGATCGACGTAGGCGCGCCCGAACGCGGTCACGCGGAACAGGGGCACGAGCGACCCGACATCGAACACCGAGCGCAGCGAGTCGACGGAGGTGTCGACGTCCAGGTAGACCGGGATGGCGACCAGGCTGACCGTGGCCACGACGCCCCAGGCGATCGTGACGGCGCGCAGGCTCGCCCCCTCGACCCGCCTCACGAGCGGCCGCGCGATCGCAATACGCAGCACGAACAGCCCGATCGCGATCATCACCGAGAGGAACATGCACCAGCGGGCGATGAGCAGGTTCGTCGTCGTCGCCGTCTCGGCAACGCTGGGGATTGCGAACTGCGGCTGAGGGCCGGGGTTGGGACCGACGGCGAAGGTGAAGCCGCCCTGCACAGGGTGGCCGTCGACCGAGATCGCGCGCCAGTAGATCAGGTACCAGCCCGTCGGCAGGTGCGGTTTGAGCGGCACGACCAGCGTGTCGGGGTTGGACGGCGAGCGGTGCACGGGCGCGGTCGTGAGCTGGTCCCCGCGCGCGTTCGTGACCGAGATGATCGCGAAGCGGGGCTCGACCGCCTCGTCGTAGGTGAGCGCGATCGTGCGGGGCGGTGTGTCGAGGATGGCACCCGGCGTCGGCGCCGTCTTCGTCAGATAGGCGTGCGCGGAGGCGGTCGCCGGCGCCACAAGCGCGATCAGCACCGCCGCCGCGAGCGCTCGGGCAGCCCGGCCCCGTCGAGCTCATGCCAGCTCGCGCTTCCCGCCCCGCCGGACGAACAGGCCCGCACCGGCGACGATCAGCGCGATCGCCCCCAGGGCGATGCCGATGATCCCGAGTGTCGAGCCGCTGCCGCCGCCCATCGACGAGACGGCCTGGATCGTGGGTGCCGGCGCTGCGGACGACTCGGATCCCGACCAGTCGACGATGGAGCCGTCGGAGTAGGTCTGCTCGACCTGGAACGTGTACGTCCCGGTGTGCGCCGGCTGGGCGAGGAACTGGAACAGCGAGTCCTCGCCGGTGGGGACGTGCCCGCCCGTCCAGGTCACCTTCTGCACGACCGCGCTGTCACCCGAGCCGGTCTGCCGGATCTGCTGCGTCCAGCCGGGCGCGGGCACGAACGAGTCGATCCCGAAGCCCTGCGGCACCGTGAGCACGATCTTCGCCGTCGTCAGGTTCTCCTTCTCGGTCGGGATGGCCAGGCTGTACAGCTGGAGCTTGCCCGCCAGCGAGACGGCGGGGCTGACGCGGGCGTGGGCGAAGGCTGCCGGCGCGAGCACGAGCCCGCTCGCGACCGCGACACCCGCCACGACGGCGGAACGAACAACGAGACGCATGAGGTACTCCTTGGATGAGACAGCTCACCTGACCGTCAGGGTGAAGGGAGCCGTCAGGATGTGGCCGTGGATCTTGCATTGCAGGAACAGCCTCCACGTGCCGGTCTCGGGTGGCAGCACGCCCACGTGCATCACGCCGGGTTTGGTCGAGCTTCCCGTGATGGAGGTGGGCCCGACCGAGCTGGCGCAGCCGGTCTGCCCCGGGGCACAGATGTGGGTGTGGAAGTACGCGAGGTCATGCACGTGGAAGAAGATCGCGTGGCCCATGGCCCCGTACCAGGGCGTGAACACCCCGGGCTGCCCGGCGCCGTTCGTGATGTCCACGTCGATCAACGCCGCCTGCGCGAGATGCAGCGGCGGGAGGGTCTTGATGGTGAAATGCCACCCGCCGACCGTCACCTCGTGGTGATACGGCGGAAGCGGCTGGGGGTGATACGTGCCGAGCACGTGGATGGTCTGGAACAGCTGGAAGTTGACGTATCCCGGCCCCTTTGTCGCCGGGTACAGATCGACCAGGACCCGATAGGGACCGGGCTTCGTGAACGTGACCGTCTGGCGGATCAGGCCGTCCTTGCCGACCGGCGGGTGGCGGTGGATGATCGTGGCCAGGTCGTCGCGGACCATGATCAGATGCACGCCGACGTGCGGCCCGGGGCCGGAGCGATAGTGCACAAGCGGCGCTCCCGACGGCTGGCTGACGGTGAAGGACACCGTGACGGGGACGCCGGCGTGGACCCCGCCCACGGGGGCGAACCCGCTCAGGTGGTAGACCCGGGCGCCGCCGACCTTCACCGTCCCGCTTCCGCCACTCGAGTTGCACCCCACGGCCACGCAGGCGATGGCCGCAATGGCGATGAGGCCGCCCCTCATGCCGTCGCCGCCCTACCATGGGCGAACACGTAGGACGAATGCGGCGGAACGCGCGGTCCAATCTCGACCACGATCTCCTCGTGCCGCCGCAGCAGCACCGCGGCGGGAGCACCCGTGAACCGCCGACCCCCGATGTAGACGCGCACCGCACCGGCCGAGGCGAATCCGCACAACCGGTGCCCTGCCAGAGGCTGGCCCCAGACCGCGAACACGTCGCCCAACGTCAGCCTGCGCCCTGGGCGGAACCGGATCACTCCGGTGGGGTCGGTGGTCCGCAGCGGATAGGAGCAGCGCCCCCCGCTCACGGCGGCGCCAAGCTGCCGACGGGGCCGGGCGATGCCGACCCCAGGCGGGATGATCACCACGCGTCCCTGGGCGAAGACCTCGAGATGGGCATCCTCCCAGCGACCGGCCGCCGATGTGCAACGAAGGCGCCCGATCGGTGCCGCCCGGTCGGCCCGGGGGCCGGTGTGCAGGGCGAAGCGGGCGCCGCGCCCGATGGGCGTCGCCACCGGCAGCGCCGGCGCGGCAGTGTGGCCGTGGCCCAGGAGGGCGGCCGCCAGGACCTGCAGGATGAGCATGAGCGAGGTCATGTCAGATTGGGTGCGCGTCGAGGTGCGCGTCGTCGCATGTTCACATCTCCAGCCGCGGACGAGCGGCCGGCTCGCGCCGGCGGCTCAGATATGCGAGAGCGGCGAGAACAGGCGGAGCGCGACCGCGGTGGGCGCGGTCGGCAGGTGCCGCCAGCGGGTGCCGGACGGGTGGGAAACCGAGTGTCGAAAGCCTGGACGCGAGCGTTCCGGCGGCTGTGGCGATCGCATCGCAGAGCGTTGCGCCGGCCGCACGGAGGAGGCGCTCGAAGCCGATCATCAGCTGCCGCGGCGCCCAGGCCGAATAGGACGTGCAGGGCGAGTGCCGCGGGCGGGCCGCCGTGGGCGGCGACACCGAAGAGCGTCAGGCTGACGTGGGCGGCCCCTTGGCACACGAGCAAGATCGCTGCGAGTGCGGACGCTCCGGGCGCGGTGCCCGTGTCGAGCCTGGCGGCGAGCAGGTCTCCGCGGCGCACCCGCGCCGCCCGGGCATAGCGCGACACCGCCGCGGCCAGCAGCAGACCCACACCGATCGCGGCCGCCGCTGCGCCGGCCAGCGCGATGATCAGCGGGCGCCCGCCCGCGAAGGCGGCCGGGCCCTCGTGGGCGGCCAGCGCCGACACGGCGGCGAGACCGCTCACACCCAGACCCCGGGCCAGCCAGATCAGGCGCATCGGGGCAGTATGACACCTCGACGCACGCCCAAATACCGGTCGCGTCACAGCGGCGGCTCGGATGGGCGGCTCCTGCGGATGCCGAGGCCGATGATGGAGACGGCCACGAGCGCCAGCACCGCCAGCCCGGCCCCCAGCTCGAGGGTCGTCGAGGACGACCCCGACGCGCCCCGTGTCGTCGGATTGGACGGCGCCTTGACGGTGGGGATCTTCCCGGGGATGGGGTGCCCGGCCGCCTTGGCGACGACCCGCACGGCGACGACGCCCGTCGCGGTGAGCGTGTCGGGGTCGATGGAGTGCGGCGCGGGCACCTGCGCGAGCGCCTTCTGGAGCTTGCCGACAGGCCGCGGCTTGAACTTCTGCTTGTGATCAATCAGCTTGCCCCCACCCGCAAGGCCCACTCCTTGGGGCATCACCACGATCAGCACGCCGAGGAAGTTGGCGGACAGAAGCTCCGAGTCCAGGAACCGCGCGTACAGCTGCGGCTTCCCGAACAGCTCCGGATCGGCCCCCAGATCCTGCGTGCTTTGGATCACCGCGACGCGAATCGGGAAGCCGGCATTCTTGGCCGCCGCGGTCGCGCTCAGGAGGTCGCTCTTGGCGCTCGACGACGGCGCCGCGTAGGGAAAGAACGCGCTCTGGTAGAGCAGGACATCACTGGCCGGGTCGCCGTCCGCCCGTGCCGGAGCGGCCGCCGCCGCCCAGGCCGACACCGCCACGGCGAGGACGGCCAGCCCGCGAGCACACCACCTGACCTGCATTCCCGGAAGCCTAATCCCCGTGCTTAAGACGGCTATTATCGACCGTCACCGTGGTCAACCCCTGGCAGTTGGTGTTCGACCCGGAGTGGGCGATCGGCCTCGCGATCGTCGCAGTCGACTACGCCGTGGTCGTCCGCGCGTTCGAGCGCCGCGGCCGGCCCGTGTCGGCCCGGCGGAGGTGGGCCTTCGCGGCGGGTCTGGCCGTGACCGCGCTGGCCCTGTTCTCGCCCATCGAGCACCTGGCGCTGCACTCGATGCTCAGCTTCCACCTGCTTCAGAACGTGATGCTGGGAGACTGGGCGCCGCCCCTCTTCCTGCTCGGCCTGACCACCGCCATGACCCGCAGCCTGGCACAGCGACGCTGGGTGGCGATGCTCGCGAACCCGTCGTTCGCGCTCGGGTTCTGGCTGGTCGTCTGGTACGTGAGCCACATCCCCGTCGTGTACGACTACGCGCTGCGACACCAGTGGGCGCTCGGCTTCGAGCATCTGGCCTTTGTGATCTCCGGCCTCGCGTTCTGGTGGCCCGAGATCGTGCCGGGCTACCTCTCGCCGATCGGAAAGATCTCGTACCTGGCAATCGCGTTCCTCGCCATCAGCCCCCTCGACCTGTTCGTCTACCTCGCCGGCCACCCGTTGTACAGCTTCTACGTCCACACCCCGAAGCTCGGCGGGATCGGCGCCCTGGCCGATCAGCAGATCGCCGGAGTCGCCATGGCGATCGAGTCGAACGTCGTGCTTCTGACCGTGATCGGGTTCGCGCTCATGCGGCTGCTCTCCGAGGAGCCCTCCGCCCGCGGACCGGCCGATGCGGCCTGACCGCTACGACGAGCGCTGGAGCGCAGCCACTTGCTTCGCCACCGCTGCCGGCTGGAACGGCGGCAGGTAGCCGAACCGCTCGCGCCCGCGGCTGTCGATCAGATAGAGGGCAATCGTGTGCGCGACGCTTCCCGCGACCCGGATCGTGGTCTTGCCCGTCTGCACCGCCCGGCCGTGGCTGAAGCGCACGCCGATGTGGTAGGCGCTCCAGACCGGGGCGAGCGTCCGCCGCGTGCCGAGCAGCCATCGCCACGGCCGGTCCCAGCCGGCCTCGCGCACGAACCGCGCCACCGATGCCGGTGTGTCGGCGGGGTTGACGCTGACGACCACCAGCTCGGGCCGGTCGGCGGCAGGCAGGCGCCGCTGCACCTGCGCAAGCTGGGCGCCCTCGATCGGGCACAGGTTGGTGCACTTCGAATCGAGGAACGTGAGCAGGACGACATGGCCGCGCAGCGCGGCAACAGTTGTCTTCTGCCCGGTCTGGTCGGGCAGGTCGAGTGGCGGCGCGGGGGCGCCGTGAAGCGTCCACCGCAGCGAGCCGGAGCCCGTCGCAGCCGTGCCGGCAGCCGTGGCGGGCGACGACGGCCGGAGGAGCGTCAGCGCGACCAGTGCAACGCCCCCGACCACCACCGCAAGCGCGACCGCCTCGAGTGCCGCCCGGGCCTTGCGGGGGCCCGCATGCGGAGGCCGTGGAGACGGGCCGGGCATGTCACAGAGGGTAGCCGATCGGATCTGCGACGATGGTCGTGATGCCGGCATCACGACCGACCGCACGTGTGAGAAGCGCCCTCCTCGGGCGCCTCGTGCGGCGATCGGCCGTCATGGCCGCCGCGATCGCGCTCGCAGCGCCCGCCACGGCCTCGGCGCACACAGGGGGGACGATCTCGACCGACTTCGAGGCCCGCATCGGCGGCCTGCGCCCGGCGGTGGCGGGCATCCAGGCGCGCGCCCTGGAGGGCGATCTCAAGCTCCAGCTGACCGTCTCAGGGCGGCATGTGGTGGTCGTACTCGGCCTGCTCGGAGAACCGTTCCTGCGATTCTCACCCGCGGGCGTCCAGGCCAACGTCGCTTCTCCGACCGCCTGGAACAGCGGAGTCGTCACGAGCTCGCAAGCCGTCCCGGCGTCACGCAGCCCGTCGTGGCGCAAGCTCACCGGCGGACACACGTTCGCCTGGCATGAGAACCGGCTGCGCCCGCGGCCCATCGTCGCGGGCGGCGCATCCCCAACGAGGGTCGCACCCTGGACGATCCCGCTCGTGGTGGACGGTCGCCACGTGCGGCTGACAGGCTGGGAGTGGTACGCCGCCGGCCCGCCGCTGGGCATCTGGCTCGCCGCCCTCGCGATCCTGGTCGGAGCACCGGCCGTCGCGGCGCGGTACGGGGGCCGGGCAGGGCAGCGCGTGCTCGCCGCCGGACTGCTGCCCGTGGCCGTCGGCGCCTGGCTGGCGGGCTGGATCGGGATCCTGCTCTTCGGCCGGCCGTCCAGCCTCGTGATTGGCATCGCCGTCGCCTACGCCGCGGCGACGGCGGTCCTGGTGCTGGCGGCCGTGACCGCAACGCATGGGAACGGACGCATGGCGACGGCCGGGATCGTCGGCGGCCTGGCCGCGGTGTTCACACTGCCCGAGGTGGAGGCGTTCACACGCGGATTCGTGTTCTCGGCACTGCCGGCCACCCTCGCCCGGTCGGCGGCCGTGGTCTCGTTCGGGGGCGGCATCGCGCTGCTGGTCGTGTGCATCCCGGCGATGGCCGAGATCCTGAGCGACGACCCGCTCCGCCGCCGGTTGCTGGCACCTCACGCCTGAAGGCGGCCCGGCGCTGGTAGCCTGACGCGGTGAACGTGGGAGCGCAGGTGCCGCACGCGACGGTCGTCGACCAGGACCTGCAGCCCGTCGAGATCGCGAGCCTCGCCGCGGAGGGCGCGCTCCTGCTCTCGTTCTACCTGTACGACTGGACGGGCACCTGACGAAGTCAGCTACGGCTCCTGCGGGACAGGAGCGACGACTTCGAGGAGGCGGGCGTGCGCCTGTTCGCGGTGTCGCGCGACAGCCCCTACTCGCATCGCCGCTACGCCGAGCAGCAGTGGCTGACCTTCCCGCTCCTGTCCGACTGGTCGGGCGAGGCGGTGCGGGCGTTCGGCGTCACCCAAACTCTTGACGGCCTCGAGGGCACGCCTGTCCGCAGCTGCTTCCTGATCGACGCCGACGGCGTCATCCGGGGCGCATGGCGGTACGGCAACGACGAGGTGCCGGACGTCGAGGTGCTGCTCGCAGCCGCGCACGCGCTCTGACGCCGGCGCTCAGCCAACTCACAGCCTGCCCTGCCTGGCCTCTCAAGTCCGCGGTCGAAACTGGCCCAATCGAACCGCGATCCACAAGGAGCCACACATCATGACCACGACTCGCCTCGCACTCATCGGTGCCGCCACCCTCAACGTGCCCACCATCTTGTCGGGCACCCTCCTGCCCGCCGGCGCCGTCGCGCTCAGCGCGGCGCTGCTCGCAGCCACCGGCGCGGCCCTCGGGGCCATCCTCGGCTGGGGGATCACCAGGCACAGCGACCAGGTCGCCGCGACCCCGCGGAGCGAGCCCGCCGAATACGAGCGCATGGCGGCATAGATGGTTGATCAGGCGCCGGCGATGGTCTGCACGACCAGGAACACGTTCAGGGAGACGATCAGCGTGGCGACGACGAAGGCCGCGACCGTCGTCACCCGCCGGTTCGTCAGCGTCCCCATCAGGCTGCGGTCACGGCAGAACAGCACGAGCGGGATGAGCGCGAACGGGATCCCGAAGGACAGCGCGACCTGCGACAGCACCAGCGCCCGCGACGGGTCGACGCCGATCGCGAGCACGATCATCGCCGGCGCCATGGTCAGGCCGCGGCGCAGGAACAGCGGGATCGAGCGGCGGATGAAGCCCTGCATCACGACCTGGCCGGCCAGCGTGCCGACCGACGAGGACGAGAGCCCCGACGCGAGCAGCGCGATGCCGAACATGGTCTGGGCGTGGCCGCCCACCACCGTCCCGAGCACGTGCGAGGCGCGCTGGATGCTCTCGACGCCGACGAAGCCGTTGGCGTGGAACACGGCCGCGGCCGTGATCAGCATCGCCATGTTGACGACGCCTGCGATCGACATCGCGATGATCACGTCGACGAGCTCGAAGCGGAAGATCCGCATCCGCGCCTCGGCGGTCGCGCCGACGACGCGCCGCTGGGTGAGGGCCGAGTGCAGGTAGATCACGTGCGGCATCACGGTGGCTCCCAGGATCCCGGCCGCCAGGAGCACGCTCTCGGAGCCGCTGAACCGGGGGATGACGAGCCCCGTTGCGACGCCATGCGCAGACGCACCGGCGTTCACCACCTCGAACGCAAACCCGGCGACGATCAGGCCGACGAGGCCGATGATGATCGCCTCGAGGTGGCGGAAGCCGCCCTTCGTCTGCAGCGCCAGGATCGCGAAGGCGAACACTCCCGTCAGGAGGCCGGCCCAGACGAGCGGGATGCCGAAGAGCAGGTTCAGCCCCAGGGCGGCGCCGATGAACTCGGCCAGGTCGGTGGCCATCGCGATCACCTCGGCCTGGATCCACAGGCAAACGGTGACCGGCGTCGGGAACTTCGCCCGGCACACCTCCGGCAGGTTCATGCCGGTGGCGATGCCGAGCTTGGCGCTCATCGTCTGGATCAGCATCGCCATCAGGTTCGAGACCAGGATCACCCACAGCAGCAGGTAGCCGAACTTGGCACCGCCGGCGAGGTTGGTGGCGAAGTTGCCCGGATCGACGTAGGCGACCGCGGCGATGAAGGCCGGGCCCAGGAACGGCCACATCGCCCGCATGCCGCGCCGCTGCCCCTGCAGGCGAGCGCTCGGCCGCCTCGAGCACGCGCTGCTCTCCGGGCAGGACGGCGCCGACGGGCGGGGCGATCTGCAGTACGGCTGTTTCAGTGGGCGGCGGCATGTTCGACTCCCACCTCGATCTGGGCGGCGAGCGACCTGCCGATGGCGTGCCGTGCGCCGCGCACCTCGACCGTCACCGGCCCGTCGAACGGCGCCTGCTCCAAGATCGTGACCTCCTCGGCCGGCACCAGGCCGAGTGTCGCCAGGTAGCGCAGCAGCTCGGGGTCGCCGTCGGGGACGCGTCGCACGACCGTCATGCTGCCGGCCTCGAGATCGCTCAGACACACCATCTCGTCGCTCTGCAGCAGCAGCTCCGGCGACGGGATCGGGTCGCCGTGCGGGTCGCGCGTGGGGAAGCCCAGCGCGCGGTCGATGCGCGCCTCGAGCTCGTCGGAGAGATGGTGCTCGAGCCGCTCCGCCTCCTCGTGGACCTGGTCCCACGAGAGGCCGAGCGCCTCCATGAGGTACAGCTCCAGCAGCCGGTGGTGGCGCACGACCTCGAGCGCCATCCGCTCGCCCGTGGGGGTGAGGGTGGCGCCGTGATAGCGCTCATGCACGACCAGGCCGAGCGTCGCGAGCTTCTTCAGCATCGCGGTTGCCGACGCCGGCGACACATCCAGCGCCTCGGCGAGAGCGGTGGTGGACATCTCGCCCGACCGCTGCAGCTTCCAAATTGCTTTTAGATAGTCCTGCGCGGATTCGCTAACCATGCCAACTCAGAGTTTAGACGCAGCTAACTCTGAAGACAAGGTTCCAACCGTCAGCCGCCGGCGACCTCGCGGGCGAAGGCGGCGAGGCGCCCGGCGGCCGCGGTTCCCGAGCCGATCGCGAGCACGTGCAGGCCGCGCACCTCGGGGATCTGCACGAGCCTTCTGACGACCTCGCGGGCGACCGCCTCGCCCTCTCCCGCGCCCGCACGCTGCTCGACACCATCGGCGACCTGCGCCCCGAAGCCGCGCACCATCTCGACCGCACGCGCCGACGCGGGCACGATGACGCTCGGCAGGAGGGCCGCGTCGCCGATCGCGGACGCCGCCCGCATACCGCCGACCCACTCCTCGAAACGGTCGGCGTCGAGCACCACCTGGGTCTGGACGAACATCGCTCCGGCCGCGACCTTGGCCGCGAGCGTCGCAGGTGACGTGAACCCCGGCGAAGCCGCCGCGCCGACGAGCAGCCGCGGCCGCGGGCCGTCCATCTCGGAGCCGTCCGGAAGCACGCCGCGGTTCAGGTCGACCAGGAGTTCCACCAGGCCGGGGGCATCGACATCGTGGACCGCCACCCCCGGAACCCCTTCGGGCAGGGCATCCCCCGACAGCGGCAGGATGGCCCCGACGCCGATCGCGGCGGCGCCGAGCGCATCGGCGGCGAGCGCGAGCCGGTTGCGGTCGCGGCAGGTCATCTGCAGGATCGGCTCCGCGCCGGCCGCGACCGCGATCGCCGCGGCGCCGAGAGCGGACATTCGCGGACGACCGCGGGGCAGGTCGGTCACGTTCAGCCCGTTCGCGAATGCCAGCTCGAACACCGATTGGTTGACCGCAGCGGCATCCGCGCCCCGCGGCGGCACGAGCTCGGAGGTGACGACGAACTCGCGGGCCAGAAGCCGAGCGGCGAATCCGCCCGCCGGCGCCGTCACGCCGCCCGCACCCTGGCCGGGAGCCCCTGCCGCGGGCGGAGTGTGAAGCGCGCGTCCAGCTGCGGGGCCGGCCCCTCGGGCACGACCTGCCATGTGCGGGCGATGGCGGCCAGGACGAGGGTGCCCTCGAGCATCGCGAAGCGCTCACCGATGCACATGCGGCCGCCGGCCGCGAAGGGGAAGTAGGCGCCGGCCGGCGGCGCGGGGCCGTCGAGCCAGCGCTCCGGCCAGAACCGGAGCGGATCGGCGAAATACCCGGGCCGGCGGTGCACGACCCACTGGCTGGCGACGATCGTCCCCCGGTCGGGAATCGCGTACGGCCCGAGCTGGTAGGGCCGGGTCGAGATCCGAGCCAGGGCCCAGACCGGCGGATACAGGCGCAGCGCCTCGCGGAACACCGCCTGCGCATAGGGCAGACGCTCGAAGTCCGCCGGGGTCGGCGGCCGGCCCCCGAGCACCTGGCGGAGCTCGGCCCGCAGCGCCTGCCGGGCGGCGGGGTTGCGGGCAAGCAGGTACCACGACCATGTGAGCGCCTGCGCGGTCGTCTCGTGGCCGGCCAGCATGAGCGTGATCGCCTCGTCCCGGATCTCGGCGTCCGAGAGCGTGCGCCCGCCGGCGGTATCGTGCAGCCCCATCAGGACGCCGACGAGATCGGGCTGTCCGCCGTCGGCCGAGGCGCGCTGGGCGACCAGCCGCTCGAGAAAGCGGTCGATGTCGCGCTTGGCCGCGTTGAACCGCCGCGTCGCGGGCAGCGGCAGCCTCCAGAGCAGCTCGGCGCCGGGCAGGAGGAAGCGGTGGAACACGCGCATTCCGGCCTCGAGCACCGCGGCGATCTCGGGCGCCTCGGACTCGACGTCGGCGTCGAAGATCGTCCTGCCCACCACTCGCAGCGCCATCCGCGTCATCTCGTGGTTGACGTCGACGAGCGCACCCTCTGCCCAGTCCGCCGTCACGTGCTCGGCCGCGTCGATCATCACGGCCCCGTAGCCGTTGATGCGTTCGTGGTGGAAGACCGGCTGGATCGCGCGCCTGCGCCGAAGATGGTCGGCCCCCTCGCTCGTGAGCAGGCCGTCGCCAAGCAGGCGTCTGGCCGCCTGCAGCGCCCGCCCCTTCACGAACACCGCGTTGTCGTCGACCAGCACCCGGCGGACGAGCTCGGCGTCGCTCACGAAGTAGAAGCTGTGCCCGCCCGGGAAGCGGACGAAGACGACTCCGCCGTACTCCTCGGCGTAGCCGTCCATCGTCGCGAGCGGGTCGCGCAGGTAGCGGACGAAGTTGCCCCAGGCCGACCCGCCCGGGCCGGGCGGCACCCCCACAACCGCCTCACGCTCGATCATGCGGCGGAGTCTAGAAGTGCTAGTTGCTGCCGAGCGTCACCGTCACGGTCTTCGTGCTGCCGTTGCGCGAGATCGTCAGCGAGATCTGGTCACCCGGCTTCTTCTTCTGGATCAGGCCGATCAGCTGGTCGGCGCTCTGCACGTTGGTGCCGTCGATCGCGGTGATCACGTCGCCGCCCGTGCTGAACGGCGTCCCGTCGACCGTTTGCGTGCCGGTCGAGCCCTGCAGGCCGGCCTTGTCGGCGGGCGCGCCCTTGGTGACCGTGACCACCTCGACGCCGGCGGTCATTCCGGTCGCCTTGGCGAGGGTGGGCGAGACGCTGACGAGCTCGACTCCCACGTACGGGGTCGACTTCGCGTTCTGGATGAGCGTACGCGCGGTGCTCGCGACCATGTTCGACGGGATCGAGAAGCCGATGCCGATGTTGCCGCCCGATCCGCCGCCGGTGCCCTGCGAGCCGGACTCGATCTGGCTGTTGACGCCGACCACCTGGCCCTCGGTGTTGAGCAGCGGGCCGCCGCTGTTGCCGCTGTTGATCGCGGCGTCGGTCTGGATGACGCCCGTGATGGGATGGTTGTCGGGCGAGACGATGGTGCGGTTCAGGGCGCTGACGATGCCCGCGGTGACCGTGTTGCGCAGGCCGTAGGGGTCGCCGATGGCGACGACCGAGTCACCCACCGTGACGGCGGAGGAGTCGGCGAAGGCGAGCGGGTGGAGCTCGCTCACGGGAGCGCTGATGCGGATCACCGCGACGTCCCTGTTCGGGCTCTTGCCGATGACCCGGCCGCCGTAGGTGTGACCGTCGTTCAGGCGCACGCGCACCGAATCGGAGTTGGCGACGACGTGATAGTTGGTGACGATGTCACCCTTGCTGTCGACCTCGAAGCCGGTGCCCTGTGCGCTTTCGGTCGGCTGGCCGCCGAAGAAGCTGCCGCTGCTCGGGCCGGTCGCAAGCACCTCGACGACCCCGTCGATCGACTTCTGGTAGATCTGGGACACCGACAACGCACCGGCGGGTGTCGTGGACGCGGCCGGAGCGGCGTTCACGGTCACGGGCCGGCGGACGACGGTGGTCGAGTTCGAGCCGGTGCTCTCGTGTACGGCGATCGCCGCCACCCCCGCACCCACCCCGGCCGAGGCGAGCAATGCGGCAACTGCGACGACGGATCTCATGGGCGTGGACCTTTCTGAAACTCGAGCGGACATCCGAAGAATGCCCGCATACCTTGGATACGTACCTGGATACTGCCCGAGGAGTTTGAACGCAACCGCAGATCTGTGTGAGAATTGGCTGAACGGCATCCCACAGCGGGCTCACAGCCAACTCTCAGCCGCGGTCGGTACGGTGGGCGAAACGACGCGGGAAGGTGGATGAGGGTGGGGATGGCGGAAGGAGGGACGGAGGCGCCGGCACGCGTCCTCGTCGTGGACGACGAGGACAGCATCACCCAGCTGGTGTCCACGGTACTGCGCTACGAGGGATTCGCGGTGCAGACGGCCGCCGACGGCACGGCCGCGGTGAAGGCGGCACGGACGTTCCGGCCCGACCTCGTCGTCCTCGACGTGATGCTGCCCGACCTCGACGGCTTCGAGGTGTACCGCCGCCTCGAAGCGCGGCTGCCCGTGCTGTTCCTGACGGCCCGGGACAGCACCGAGGACCGCGTCCACGGCCTGACGCTGGGGGCCGACGACTACATGGGCAAGCCGTTCAGCCTCGACGAGCTGGTGGCACGCGTGCGGGCCGTCCTGCGGCGCACGCGCGGCGGCGGCGAGGCCGCGGGCGTCGTCCGCTACGACGACCTCGAGCTAGACGAGGACGCGCGCGAGGTGCGCCGTGGCGACCGCATCGTCGACCTCACCCCCACCGAGTACAACCTGCTGCACTACCTGCTCACAAACGCCGGGCGCGTCCTCAGCAAGGCGCAGATCCTCGACCACGTGTGGCGGTACGACTTCAACGGCGACTCGAGCGTGGTCGAGACCTACATCAGCTACCTGCGCAAGAAGATCGACCGCGGCGACGAGGTGGCGCTGATCCAGACGGTGCGCGGCTTCGGCTACTCCATCCGGCGACCCCGGGAGTAGCAGATGATTGATTCCGCCCCGCCGTGATGTCCTGGGCGGCGAGAACCGAGCCTGCGAAGGACGCAGGGAGGGTTCGTACCGGTCAAGCGTATGGGCGGACCGAGGCGACGGTTCGCACGCGCAGCCCCACCACGAACCGCCGAGCCACCGCCGCCGAACGTCCGGGCCCGCGGCGGTGGGGAGCCAATCATCGACATCCCCTTTTCGGGTGCTGCGGCCTCCGTGGATGCGGCCGAACAACCGGAGGATGCACCCTCCCGACGTCACCGGCGATGGCTCGTGGGATACGAACCGGCTCGAGGCGCTGATCTCGAATGTGCCCGGGGCGATCTATCGCTGCTCGCCCGAGAGCGACTGGGCGATGCGGTTCATCAGCGACGAGATCGAGGTCATCTCGGGGCATCCGGCGGCGGAGTTCGTGGGCTCGAGCGTGCGCACGTTCGCGAGCGTCATCCATCCCGACGACCGCGTGATGGTCGAGGAGCGGGTCGGCGAGGCGCTCGACCGGCGCGAGGCGTTCGTCCTCGAGTACCGGCTGGTGCACGCCGACGGGTCGGTGCGCTGGGTCTACGAGCGCGGACGCGGGATCTTCGACCCGGCCGGCAACGTCCGGTTCCTCGACGGGGCGATCTTCGACGTGACCGCGCGGAAGCAGGCCGAGGAACGGCTGGCGTATCTGGCCTACCACGACGCGCTCACCGACCTGCCCAACCGGACGTTGTTCCAGGAGCACCTGGCCGCGACGATCGCGGCGGCCGATCGCAGCGGTGCGGCCGCCGCCGTGCTTTTCGCCGATCTCGACGACTTCAAGCTGATCAACGACAATTTCGGCCACTCCGTCGGCGACGGGCTGCTGATGGAGGTCGCCGAGCGGCTGCGGCGCGTGACGCGGGCCGGCGACATCGTCGCCAGGCAGGGCGGCGACGAGTTCCTGATCCTGGTCACCGGGCGGCCCGAAGCACGCGAGACGCGGTCCGAGGCCCAGGCCGCAATCCGGCACGCCGTCGGGCCGGATCGCCGCCAAGCTCCGTGACGCGCTGACCGCGCCGTTCCTGGTCGGAGGCATCGAGCTCTACGTCACCGCGAGCGTGGGGGCCAGCATCTATCCCGACGACGCCGACGTCGGCGGAGGCGCTGCTCAAGCACGCGGACGTCGCCATGTACACGGCCAAGGACGCGGGTCGCGACGGCTACCGGCTGTACCGGCCCAGCGAGCGCGACCCCAGCCGCGAGCTGACGCTGGCCGGCCGCCTGCGCCACGCGGCCGCCCGCGGCGAGCTCGAGCTGCACTACCAGCCTCTCGTCGACCTGGCCCACCGCCGCATCGTCGGCGCCGAGGCGCTGATCCGGTGGAACGACCCCGAGCGCGGCCTGCTCACACCGGCCGAGTTCCTGCCGGTCGCCGAGCGCACGGGCCTGATCCGGCCGATCACCGACTGGGTGGTCGACGAGGCATGCCGGCAGAGCCGCGAATGGCGCAACGGGGGCCACGACCTGTTCGTGTCGGTCAACCTTCCGCCCGCCTTCTGGCAGCCCACGCCGATGCGCCAGGTGATGTCGACGATCGACGCGTTCGGCCTGAACGCCGACCGGATGATGATGGAGATCACCGAGCAGGCGGCGATGGTCCCGGTCGCCGACCTCGAACCGGTGCTGGCCGAGCTCCACGCCCGGGGCCTGCGCCTGGCGATCGACGACTTCGGCACGGGCCACTCCTCGCTCGGCCGCCTCAGCCACCTGCGCGTCAACACGCTCAAGATCGACCGCAGCTTCATCGCCGACATCCCGGCCGACCGGGGTGCGTCGATCCTTGTCGAGAGCATGATCACGCTCGCCGAGAACCTCGGGCTCCAGTGCCTGGCGGAGGGCATCGAGACCGAGGAGCAGCTCGCGTTCCTGATCGCCCGCGGCTGTCCGCTCGGCCAGGGCTTCCTGATCGGACGGCCCGTGCCCGCGACCGAGTTCACCGCCGGACTGACCACCCGCAGCACCGAAGCCGCATAGCCCGGCCGCGTCCCCGGTCGAGGGGCGGCCGACATGCCTGCATGTGGCGGCGGACACTCGATCGCCGCCACCTGTCCGCACCCGGGCGGAAACATGGCATCATGCGCCCTGGGGGCTGCAAGGGAGGTTCGGGGTGCGATTGTGGGATCGCTCGTGGTTTGGACTCGCAGGGGTGGTGGTTGCCGCCGCGGCGTCCGGGCCCGCGGGATCCGCGCTTGCCGCGGCGGCTCCGCCGGTGCGGGCATCCGCCGAGGCGGTCACCATCCTCGTTCCCGGCGCCGCGAGGCAGGGCAGCGGCGTCGTGATGGCGTTCGGCGCCGGTTCGACGCGGGGCGGCTACCGCTATCCGAAGAAGCATGCCGCGGCCGTCAAGGTGGGCTGGGCGAAGACCACCGCCGCCAAGCGGAACGGCGCGAGCCCCACCGCCGTGGCCGACTCACTCGTGCGCCGCATCCAGTTGCTCGGCGGCGCGGTGCGGGCGCGCAGGATCGTGGCCTCGGTGGCGGTCTCGCCGCAGACGGCGACGGCTTCCGGCAGCGTGCGGGGCCTTCAGGTGCTCGGCCGTCACGTGCGCCCCGCCGCGGGCACCACGCTCAAGCTCTCGGACTGGGGACTGCTCGACGTGCTCGACTCGGCGCAGAGCCACGCCGGCGGATCGGCGTCAGCGTCCGTGACGGGCCTCAAGCTGACGCTCCTGCGCGACCACCAAGGCCTGCCCGCGGGCACGGTCATCGAGCTCGCCGCGGCCCGGGCGACGATCACCCCGGCCGCGCCTCCGCCACCGCCACCGCCCGGCGGTACGAGCACGACGCCGCACGCTCCGCAGCGGACGCATGGAGCGACCCTTCACCCCCGCCCCGCGCGGCGCACGGCTCCCCGGCATGCCCCGGCACATCGTCCGGCCCACCACCCCTCGACGCACCATGTCCGGCGCACGCCGCATCCGGCCCGCCCAGCCCCGCCACAGGCGGCTCATGCCCTGATCGCGGCCGCGGCCGGCGATCGCGCGCGGGTGATCTCCGCCGCGCTCGGCCAGGTCGGCTGGCCCTACATCTGGGGCGGCGACGCCCGCGCCGACGGCGGGTTTGACTGCTCGGGCCTGGTCGACTACGCGTATGACCGCGCCGGTTTGACGCTCCCCGGCCGGCCCACGGCCGCCGTCCTGTGGCGCATGTCCACGCCGGTTGGCCGGGCCCGGCTTCAGCCCGGCGACCTGGCGTTTCTGTACTCGCGCCACCGTGCCCCGTATCACGTGGCCCTGTACGTCGGCGACGGCCTTGTCGTCGTCGCCCCGCACACGGGCGCCGACGTCACGATCGAGCCGCTGTCGGCGGTCGCCTGGGACGGATACGGCCGGCTGCTGCGCGGCGGGCGCGGAGAGGGACTCGCGCACAGCGTCGCGGAGGCCGCGCGCCGGTTCGCCCACCCCGGGCCGGGCGTGCGCCGCCGGCTCATCGCGGGCCTGGTCGCCGACGCTCTCGCGGCGCGGCGGGTGCTGCCCCCCGACGTGCGGCTCGACGGCATCGCCGACGGGCCCACCCAGACCGCGACCGCCGCGCTCGTGCCGGCACCGCGCCTGATTCCGCTCGCGAGCGTGCGCGCGCCCAGGGCGGAGGGCGCAGGCCGGGTGCTCGGCTTCGCGGTCCTGCTGCTCCTCGCGGCGGCCTGCCTCGTGTGGGTGCCCATCCGCGCGAACCGCTCGTCCGGCAACTGAGCGAGCGAACAGCCGGATCCGGCGGGGCGGCTGCGCTGGCTGCGCGGCGTTGCGGTCGACCTCGGACCGTTGCGGCACTCGCGCGACTTCCGGCTGCTCGCGCTGGGAGGATTCGTCTCGGGCCTGGGGACGCAGGTCACGCTGGTCGCGCTGCCGTTTCAGGTGTACGTGCTGACTGGCTCGTCGTTCGACGTCGGCCTGATCGGCCTCGCCGAACTGGTGCCGCTCATCGCCATGTCGCTCATCGGCGGCGCGCTCGCCGACCGCACCGAGCGCCGCCGGCTGCTCATGATCGCCCAGCTCGTCCAGCTCTCGACGTCGGCGCTGCTCGCGCTCGGGGCCGGCTTCGGGCCGCCGCCCATTGCCGGGCTGTACCTGCTGGCGGGGATCGCCGTCGGCGGCGTCCGCCGTCGACCGCCCCACCCGCAACGCGATCGTGCCCGCCCTCGTCAGCGGGCGACGAGCTGCGGCCCGCGATCGCCTTCAACTACGGGCTCGCCCAGCTGACGATGGTGGTCGGCCCGGCCGTCGGCGGCATCGTGATCGCCGCGGCCGGCATCGGCTGGGCCTACACGCTCGACGTGATCACGTTCGCGGCGATGGTCGCAGCCGTGGCCCTCATGAGCCGCCAGCACCCGCTCAGCGAGGCTCCGACCGAGCGCTTCCTGCCGGCGGTGCGCGCCGGCCTGGCCTTCGCCCGCAGCCGCGGCGAGCTGATGGGGGGCTTCGCGGTCGACCTGCTCGCGATGACCTTCGGGATGCCGCGGGCGCTCTTCCCCGCCCTGTCGCTGACCGTCTACCACTCGGGCGCGACCGGCGTCGGCCTGCTGTACGCGGCACTCTCGGCCGGCGCGACCGTGGCCGCGTTCTCGACCGGGTGGCTGACGCACGTGCGCCGGCTGGGCCGGGTCGTCGTGATCGCGATCGCGCTCTGGGGCATCGCGATCACCCTGGCGGGCCTGACCCACAGCCTGGCCGTGGCGCTGGCCTGCCTGCTGATCGCGGGATCGGCCGACAGCATCAGCGCCGTCTGCCGCAGCACCATTCTCATCACCGTGACCCCGGAGGAGATGCGAGGGCGGCTGTCGGCCATCTACATCCTGGTCGTCGCGGGCGGCCCGCGCGTCGGCGACGTCGAGTCGGGGACGGTGGCCGCGGCCCTCGGCGCGCGCACCGCGGTGACGTCGGGCGGCCTGCTGTGCCTGGTCGGGCCTGGTGCCGATCGTCGCCGCCTTCCCCGCCTTCTGGCGCTACGGCGACGGCGACCCTGCCGAAGACGTGTACGATCGCACCGCGTGACCGACTTCCTCGACATCGCCGGCGGCGTCAGGCTCGCCTACGACGACTTCGGCAGCGGACGGCCGGTGGTGCTGGTGCACGGTGTGTCGATGTCGCGCCGCTTCTTCGAGCGCAACCTGGACGCGCTCGCCGAGCGCTTTCGCGTGGTCAACATCGACCTGCGCGGCCACGGCGAGTCGCCGCCCCACGAGGGCGGGCACACCGTCGCACAGTACGGCCGCGACCTGCACGAGGCGATGCGGCAGCTCGGCCTGGAGAGCGCCGGTGGTCGTGGGCTGGTCGATGGGAACGATGGTGGTCTGGGACATGATCCGGCAGTTCGGCACCGACGGCCTCGCGGGGCACGTGGTGGTGTCGCAGGGACCATCCGACCTGAAGCGCGAGGGATGGCCGCTGGGCGCGTTTGCAATGGACGAGTTCGTTCGGCCTCCTGGAGGCCGCGCAGGACGACTTCCCGGGGGTGATGGGCGAGTTCGTCCCCTCGATGTTCGCCGACGAGCGCCCGGCCGGCGAGCTGCAGATGCTGGTCGAGCAGACCCAGGCGCTGGGGGCGAACGCCGCCACCTGCATCCTGCTCGACCAGTCGCTCCGCGACTACCGCGAGGTGGTCGGATCGTACGAGCTGCCGACCCTGTGCACCTGGGGCCGGGACGAGAAACTCGTGCCCGTCGCGGCGGGCGAGTGGGTGGCCCAAAGACCCCCGCCGAGCTCCGGATCTTCGAGCACTCCGGCCACTGCCCCATGTGGGAGGAGCCCGAGCTCTGGAACCGCAGCGTCGGCGACTGGATCGCCGCGCTTCCCGGCGAGTAGATGGTGGGTCCTCGTCGCCGCGACGTCGCCGTGAGCACGTGACCTACGCGACCTGGGGGCGCCCGCAGCGACACCGCGGACACCCACCACGGGGGCGCGGGCGAAGAAGGCCTGGATGCGAAACCCGAACACGGCCGAGGAGCCCGGCGCGAGCGTCCTGCCCGCCGGCTGATCGAGCATGCCGTAGTAGTCGATCATCGCGGGCGGCGGCAGGTCGGCGCCGACCCGGACCGCCGAGGCCGAGATCGCCGTCCCGCGCCACCAGCGCCTGCACCGGGTAGGGCGGGAAGACGGGGTCGATGTAGAACCCACCGCCGAAGCAGTAGGCACGCCCGCCGTGGTGGTGGGAGATCTCGGAGATGTAGAGCGCGGCCGGCAGTTCGGGCTCGTCGCCGGACAGCGTGCAGCGGCGTCGTGCCCGTGAGGCCGTGGCCCGGCTCGACCTGCGTCGCGCCGGCCGCGGCGAGCATCGCCAGCGCACCCGCGGATGTCGTGCCCGGTGCGTTCAGCCGCACGTCCGTGCGGCCGGACGCACGCAGCCGCTCGGCGGCGCGCTCGAGGGTGCCCAGGTTGGGCGTCGGCGCGATCGCGCGCCGGTCGTGGTCATACAGCAGGGCGGGGAATGTGGTGATTCCGCCGAAGCGCGCCCCCTGGAGCTCGTCGATCGCGTCGGCCACGGAGACCGGGTCGACGTCGACGAACCCGCCCTCGTGACCGTGGTAGAACGTGTCGCCCGACGCCACGATCCGGGCCAGAAGCGCCTGCTCGCGCCCGGCCTTCGCCGAAGCCGCCGCCGCCTCGTTCGCCTTCGCGTGATCGAACACCGTCCAGTTGTCGGGGGCCGCAGCCGCCGCCTCGGCGGCGTCGTGGCGCGGCACCTGGACGAGATGGCCAACGTGCCCCATGCGCATCCCGCCGGCGCGCAAAGCGCGGACGCACCCCATGTCGACCGCGACGCCCGCGTCGATGCCGCCCCGGCGGACGGCCGCGATGAACCCCGGGTGGCGCCCGACCTGCTTGGTCATCGCGAACACCTCCAGGTGCAGCCGGGCCGCCTCGGCAGCGATCAGGGCCGCGTTGTGCTCGACCGCGTCGAGGTCGAGCACGTACGCCGCAGCCGGGATCGCTCCCTCCTGCTGGAGCGAGATCGCCGCCGAGACAAACGCCGGGTTCCGTCGTACGAGGACATCCAGGAACATCAGACGACCTCGTCGGCAACCTCCCCGCTGAATCCGCGCGTCGCCGCCTCGAGCGCCGAGCCCCGCGTCGTCGCCATCACCGCGGTGACCACGATCCCGGCCACGACCCACACGACCGCCGCGATGCCGCCCCAGTTGAACGGGTAGGCAAGCACGTAGCTGAAGAGCTTGTTCAGGTCGAAGTACTGCGCGTAGAGCGGGAAGGCGAAGACGACGATCCCGAGCACCGGGACGACGACGTGCAGGAGCATGTTCCGGTGCGCGCGGCCCTCCTTTGCGAAGTAGCCGATGCAGGCGGCGCACGAGATCATGTAGACGATGATCGCGAGCACCGTGAAGGTCGTGCCGACCACGCCGTACGCGAACGAGGCGCCGAACTTGTGCGACGCGAGCACGGACATGATCATCGAGGCAACGACACTGAAGATCACGGCCACATGCGGGGTGCGATGCACCGGGTGCGTCCGCCCGAACACGGCCGGGAGCGAGCCCGACCGGCCCATCGCGAACAGCACCCTGCTGCAGTTGTTGACCGCCGCGGTCGCTGAGGCGGTGTTCGAGTTGATCAGTGCGAGGAACACGAGGAGCCAGCCGTTGTGCCAGGAGCTCTTGGCCAGGGACACCCAGTCGTTGCCGCCGGTCTTGGTGTGGTAGGCGACGATGTTCATGTCGGCGCCGACGTTCCACGCGTAGGTGTTGAAGAGGTAGAAGAGCCCGATCGCGATGCAGGCCCAGACGACGCCGCGAGGCACCGTCTTGCTCGGGTTGCGCGACTCCTCACCGAGCGCCGTCGCCGCCTCGAAGCCGATGAACGCGGTGATCACGAACACCGACGCCTGGAAGATGCCGCGGTAGCCGCCGGCCGAGTTGCCGGGATGGAACGGCGCGGTCGAGTTCGGGTGCTCGGCGAGGAGGGTGAGCGAGAGCGCCATGAAGACGACGATCTCGATCGCGCCGAGGATGATGCCCGACTTCGCCGACAGGCGGACGTCGAAGTACGTCAGGCAGAAGACGACGAGCGCCGTCAGGCCGCCCCAGAACCACCATCCCGGCGAGCCGGTCCACCAGCCCTGTGCCTTCATCGTCGTGTCGATGAACCAGCCGTTCAGGATGAACAGGAACGGCGGTAGGAAGATCGAGAAGCCGACGTACAGCCAGCCGACGAAGAACCCCATGATCGGGGACAGGCCCTTGGCGGCGAATACGTACAGCCCGCCGGCCGAGGGAATGAACTTGCCCAGCTGGCCGATCGAGATCGCAGCGAACACACAGGCGATCAGCGCGACGAGCGCCGACAGCGGGAGCGCCGTGCCGGCGAGGCCCACGCCGATGCCGATCGAGAACGCGGTCGCGGCCGCGGGCGCCATGTAGGTGATCGACTGGAAGACGACGTCGATGAGACCGATCGAGTTCGTACGCAGCCCTGGATCTGCCTGCTCAGCCATTTCCCCTCCCTTGAGGAACGCCTTTGGATCCGAAGATGTGGGCGCGACCGTACAACCCGGCGCGTGCGCGGTCAACCATCCCGGCACGGCCGGGTCGCCTACCCGGGGGAGAGCGGCAGGAGGATCCGGAAGACGGCCCCACCGGCGGGTGGGCTCTCGACCTCGACGCTGCCGCCGTGCGCCTCGGCGATCGCCGCGACGATCGAGAGGCCCAGGCCCGACCCGCCCGACGCACGCGACCGCGACGGGTCGACACGGAAGAAGCGCTCGAAGACGCGCCCCATCACGTCAGGCGGCACCCCGGGCCCATCGTCGGCCACCTCGACCGCCGCCATGCCGTCACGCACATCGACCGAGAGCACCGTCCGGCTCCCGGGCGGAGTGTGGGCGCGTGTGTTCGCGAGCAGGTTCCCGATTGCCTGGCGGAGGTGCAGCTCGTCGCCGACGACCTCGATGCCGGGGGTGATGCGCGGCTCCAGGGGCCAGTTGGGATGGAGCATCATCTGGTCGGTCGCCATCTCGGTGGCGATCCGGCTCAGCGCGACGGGATGGCGCTCGAGCGGCCGGCCCTGGTCGAGCTTCGCGAGCAGGAGCAGGTCTTCGACGAGCACTCCCATTCGCTCGGCCTCGGACTCGATCCGGCCCATGATCATCGCCATGTCCTCGGGCCGGTCGGATGCGCCGCGGCGGTACAGCTCGGCATACCCGCGCACCGAGGTGAGCGGCGTTCGCAGCTCGTGCCCGGCATCGGCGACGAAGCGGCGCAGGCGGCTCTCCGACGCCCGCCGCTCCTCGAAGGCGCGCTCGATCTGCCCGAGCATCGCGTTCAGCGACTCGCCGAGGCGGCCGATTTCGGTGCCCGGCCCGCCGACGTCGACGCGCTGGGAGAGGTCGCCGGCCGCGATCGCTGCGGCGGTGTCCTCGATCCGGCGCAACGGTCGCAGCTCGAACCGGACGAGCGCCCACGCGAGGCCGCCGGCGATCACGACCACGATGAGGCCGATCATGAGCTCGAGCCGGTCGAGCCGCGAGACCGTCGAGTTGACGTCCGCCGTCGAGATCGCGATCACGATCCTCTCTCCCGGCGGCAACTGCGCGGAGGGCCGGCCGCCGCATGCGGGCGCCCGGCCGAGGCTCGTCGCGACCTGCGCCGCCGGCACCGTCCGCAGGCGGTAGCCGCCGGCCGAGGAATACCCGAGCGGCGCGTGCTCGGCGAGCTCGCCAAGATCGTCCGTCACGGTGCCGTGACCGTGGAAGAGCCCGTAGTGCACGCGGTCGTCGCCGGGCAGCACCCCCGCCACGAACGACTGGAGCGGCAGAGCGTTCTCGACGCAGCGCCTCGCTCCGGCGTCCCCGTCCGACACCCAGTGCAGCGCGGGCCCCTCGGCGGGCGCGAATTCCTGGTCGACGCGGTCGATCAGGAACGAGCGGAGCGCGAAGTGGGTCGCGACGCCGGCGGCGGTGAGGCCGAGCGCGACCAAAAGCACACTCAGCGCCGTGAGCCGGGCGCGCAGAGACGCGTGCGCGACCGTCCGGGCGACTGTGTGCATGGTCCCAGCCTAAACCGCCAACCTGGGGATCTGCTGTGAGTGGGCGGGGCATTTCGGCACCGCACCGGTGCCCGCCGGGAGATCCGCTACAGTGGCGCAGATGTGATCCGCCCCCGCCAACGTCGGCGGAGGCGCGAGGCGACGAAGCCTTTGTCAGTGACCGCGCACGGTCCCTGCCAGGGGCTTTTTTCATGCCCAAATCCGGGAAAGGAGCGAGATGGAGACGACCCAGAACACCACCCTGGACGATCTGCGAGCCGAGGTGATCCGCAGGGTGAAGGATGAGGACATCACCTTCATCCAGCTGTGGTTCACCGACGTCGTCGGGCGGTTGAAGAGCTTTGCGATCACCCAGCGCGAGCTGGAGGACGCAGTCATGCACGGGATGGGCTTCGACGGCTCGTCGGTGACGGGATTCAACGCCATCGAGGAGTCCGACATGATCGCGATGCCCGACCCGGCGTCCTTCCGCACCCTGCCCTGGACGTCCGGCGAGCGCGCGGTCGGGCGCATGATCTGCGACGTGCGCACCCCGACCGGCGAGCCGTACTTCGCCGACTCGCGGCATGTCCTGCGCTCGGCGCTCGAGCGGATGCGATCGCTCGGCTTCGACACGTTCAACGTCGGCCCCGAGCTCGAGTTCTTCTACTTCAAGCTCGGCGAGGACGGCAAGCCCAAGCCACTCGACGCGGGTGGGTATTTCGAGGAGACGACGCTCGACGCCTCGTCCGACCTGCGCAAGCACACGGTGCTCGCTCTCGAGCAGATGGGCATTTCGATCGAGTACCTGCACCACGAGGTCGGGCCGAGCCAGCACGAGATCGACATGCGCTACGCCAGTGGTCTCGAGATGGCCGACCGCTGCGTCACGTACCGCAGTGTCGTCAAGGAGGTCGCCAAGCGGCACGGCGTCTACGCCACCTTCATGCCGAAGCCGCTGTTCGGGGTGAACGGATCGGGGATGCACACACATCAGTCGCTCTTCACCGCCGGCGAGAACGCCTTCTACGAGGGCGACGACCGCTGGTACCTGTCCGACATCGCCAAGAGCTTCATCGCCGGCCAGCTGCGACACGCGCGCGAGATCTCGCTTCTGTTCGCCCAGTGGGCAAACAGTTACAAGCGCCTCGTGCCGGGCTACGAGGCGCCGGTGTACGTCGCCTGGTCGCAGCGCAACCGCTCCGCGCTGATCCGCGTCCCGCTGTACCACCCCGGCAAGGCGGCGGCGACGCGCGCCGAGATCCGCTGCCCCGACCCGGCCTGCAACCCGTACCTGGCGTTCGCCGCCCTGCTGCACGCCGGCCTCGAGGGGATCGAGCGCGGCTACGAGCTGCCCGAGCCCATGGAGACCAACCTGTACGCACTCGGCCGGCCGGAGCGGCACGCGCTCGGGATCGAGTCGCTGCCCGAGTCGCTCGGCGAGGCGATCGACCTGGCCGAGGAGTCCGACCTGGTCGAGAAGGTGCTGGGGCTCGAGCTGCGCGACCGGCTGATCTCGCTCAAACGCGACGAGTGGGACGCCTACCGCGTGCAGGTCAGCGAATGGGAGCTGGAAACCTACCTGCCGACGCTATGACGAGGAGGACCACCGTTTAGACTCGCTGCATGAGCGCCACCCTCGAGCGCGCGGCGCGCCATGTGCAGCTGCTGACCGACACGGTCGCCGCTGTCAGCTCGAGCCTCGACCTGGCCGAGGTGCTGGCCGAGATCGCCTCGCGGGTGGCCGAGGCGATGGCGACCGACGCCTGCTTCGTGTACCTGTACGACGAGGCGTCGGGCATGCTCGAGCTGCGGGCGACGCACGGCACCCGCTTCGACGATCCCGCGCACCGGCCGCGCATGCGGCCGGGCGAGGGGATCACCGGCGTCGCCGCCGAGCTGCGCCACCCGATCATGATCGCGAGCCAGGCCCACCTCGATCCCCGCTTCCGCGCCTTCCCCAACCTGCCCGAGGACGAGTACGAGTCGATCCTCGCGGTGCCGGTGATGGCCCGGGACCATCTCGCGGGCGCGCTGAATGTGCGCACCCGCAGGCCGCGCGAGTTCGCCGAGAGCGAGGTGGCCCTCCTCTCCGCGATCGCCGGACAGGTGGGTCAGGCGATCGAGAACGCCAAGCTCTACGAGCGGTCGCAGCGGCGGGTGGCCGAGCTCGAGGCGCTGGCCGAGATCTCGCGGTCGATGACGTCGTCGCTGTACCTCGACGACGTGCTGCGCGACATCGCCTCGAGCACCAGCCGGGCGCTGCGCGCGCAGGAGTGCGCGGTGGTGCTTGAGGGCGACGACGGGCCGGCCGTCGCGTACCGGTCAGGGACAGGCCCCAGCGAGGCCGAGCTGATTGCGATGGCGGAGCGGGCGCCGTTTGCCTCAGACGACGCGGCGGCCGAGCCGCTGCGCTGGAAGCAACGCCGGATCGGAGCGCTGGTCGTGGTGAGCGACGGTCCGCGGACATGGGCCGCGGAGGAGCTCTCGCTGCTTGCGACCGTCGCCCACCAGGGCGCTGCGGCGGTCGAGTCGGGCCGCACCGCGCTGCGCGGCCTCCTCGCCCAGGAGATCCACCACCGCGTCAAGAACAATCTGCAGACCGTCGCGTCTCTGCTGCGGCTGCAGCTCGGGTCGGCCGGTGGCCCGGCGGCCGAGAAGGCGCTGCGCGAGAGCGTGAACCGCATCTGCTCGATCGCCGAGGTGCACGACCTGCTGACCTCATCGCGCGTGGACGGCGTCGACTGTGCCGGACTCATCGGCCGGCTGCAGGCCATGCTGGGCAACGGCCTGGCCGACCGACCGGTGCGTGCCGCCCTCGAGCCGGTGCCGTTGCGCGGAGACCAGGCGACGGCGCTCGCCCTCGTGTTCTGCGAGCTGTTCTCGAACGCGGTCGAGCACGGTGCAGGTGCGATCGGCGTCGAGCTCGCCCGCACCGGCGCCGATATCGTCCTGACGGTTTCCGACGGCGGCGACGGCCCGGCCGACGGCGCCGTCGACGGCCTTGGCCTGACGATCGCGCGCACGCTGGTGCGCGACCAGCTCGCCGGCGAGCTCGAGCTGCGGGCGGACCATGGTGGAAGGGCGGTGGCACGGTTTCCGGCCGCGTCCTGATCGCCGAGGACGAGACGATCATCCGCCTCGACCTCGCCGCCATGCTCGGCCGGGCCGGCTTCGACGTGGTGGCCGAGGCCCACGACGGCGCCGAGGCGGTCGAGCTGGCGCGGACCTGCGAGCCCGACCTGGCGCTGCTCGACGTGCGCATGCCCGGGATGGACGGGATCGACGCCGCCCGGGCGATACTCGAGGAGCGGCCGCTTCCGGTGGTGATCATCACCGCCTATTCGCACTATGACGTCGTCGCCCGGGCCGTCGAGGCCGGGGTGTTCGGCTATCTGGTCAAGCCGTTCCGCGAGGCGGACCTGCTGCCGGCGATCCAGACGGCCCGGGCGCGGCACGCGGAGCTCGCGGCGGTGCGCGCCGAGTCGGATTCACTGCGCGCGGCGCTCGCGGCGCGCAAGCTGATCGAACGGGCCAAGGGCGTGCTGATGGACCGCGAGGGGCTGACCGAGGCCGAGGCCTTCAACCGCATGCGCTCGGCCGCCCAGCGCACCGGCCGGACGCTGGTGGACATCGCCCAGGCGGTGGTGGCCACCTCGGCCCCCGGCTGACGCCCGGCAGGCGTCACAGAAGCGCAAGAGATCAGCCCGCCGCCGCAACCGGGGACTGTCCCCGGTTGCTCTACCGTGCCGGCCAGGACAGGGTCAGGTGCGTGATCACCCTTGCCTTCGTCTCGAGGCCCATCCGCACGTGGTACGTGCCCGCCGGGAGCCCCCCGATGTAGACCGGGCACACGAACGAGTCGCCGGCGGCTTTGCAGCTGCCCTTCCCGGCGGTGTCGAGGATCACATTGCCGTCCGGGTTGCCCGGCGGGACCAGCGCGACGACGATGTCCGCCTTGGGGTTCCGCAACCGCGAGTAGCGCAGCAGGATCCGAATCCGTCCCGTGTGGGCGAGGTGCATCTTGAACGTCCGACCGGCGTGCCCCAGCGTGAACGAGTAGCTCACCGTCTTTGCCACCGCAATCGCGGGGAATGCCAGTGCAAGGGTGACCGTGACAAGGACAGCGATTCGGCGCATGTGACGCTCCTCTCCGACGACCGACGGACGCTACCACGTTCGGGGCGCCGGTAGGCTCCCGGCGATGACCCGGGCGGTGATGGTACTGAGCGAGAACTGGACGCTCGTCCCGCCGCGTGACCTGCGTGGGCTGGTCGAGATGGCGGTGAGCGCCGAGCGGGCCGGCGTCGACACGGTGATGCTGTCCGAGCACGTCGTTCTGGGCCCGTCGGCAGGAGCGGCCGGCCGGATGGAGAACCCGCGCGACTACGCCGCGCCCGGCAACCAGGATCCGGCCACCCCGTGGCCCGACTCGGTGGTGCTGGCGGCCGCGATCGCCGCGGCGACGAGTGAGCTTCGGATCGCGCTGGCGGCGATCATCGCCCCGCTGCGGCACCCCCTGCTCCTGGCCAAGCAGCTGGCCACGCTCGACCTGGTCGCCGAGGGCCGGCTGGTGGTGCAGCCGACGGTCAGCTGGGCGGCCGAGGAGTACGCGGCGCTCGACGTGCCGTTCACCCGCCGGGGTGCGATCCTGGACGAGCAGCTCGAGGCGATGCATGCAGCGTGGACAGAGACACCCGCAGCCTTTGCGGGCGAGCATTTCCGCTTCGCCGGCGTCTACTGCGAGCCGAAACCGCACCGCGAGGGCGGCCCGGCGATGTGGTTCGGCGGCCAGACGCTGCATCCCGCGCTCTGCCGGCGCATCGTGCGGTACGGGAACGGCTTTCACCCCTTCGGAAGCCCCACCGATGCCGAGCTCGAGCGCCTGGCCGGGGCGATGGCGCAGGCCGGCCGCGACGTTGCCGAGCTCGAGCTCGTCGGCGGCATCCGCGGTCGCTTCCCGGATGCCACGGACGTCGCCGATCTGGACGAGGCGCTGGCGGACGTCCCGCGGCTGATCGACCGTGGCTTCACCTCGATCTGCTTCAAGCCCTCGATGTTCACCGACGATCGCGGCGCGGTGCCGGACATCTGCAGACGGGTCGTCGAGCGCCTCGCCGCGGCGTCCTGACCGTACCGGCCAGGAACCCTCAACCCACGCCGGGAACCCCGAGGTCGTCGGCGATACTGCCTCGATGGAGCCCGCCGAGCTCGAGCTGCAGCTGGTCGAGACGCGCCGTCAGCGCTTCTTCGTCCGCTCGCAGCTCAAGGTGCTGCGGCGCCACCGCGAGCGGCAGAGCACCGCGGGCCACCCGGTCGCTTCAAGCGCATGCCCGTCTCGCCGAGCTCGAACGTGAGCTGCTGAGCTCGACGATGCGGTCGAGGGGATGCGGGCGCGGCTCGGCCGGCCGCACCGGCGGCGGGACCAGACCCGCTAGAGCGACGGGACGAGCAGGGTGCGCAGCGCCCGGCCGGCGGCGAGCTCCTGCAGCGCGTCCTCGGCGTCCTCGAGGGGTCGCCGGCCGCTCACCAGCTCGTCCAGCTTAAGGTCGCCCGCCAGGTAGAGCGACACGAGTTCGGGGAAGTCCTGGGACGGGTGGGTGCCGCCGTAGTTGGAGCCGATGATGCGCTGCTCGCGCTCGGCCAGCGTGAGCGGGTCGAACGCCGCCAGCGCACCCACCGGCGGCAACCCAACCACCACCGCGCTGCCGCCGATGCCGAGCATCCGCACCGCCTGCTCGGTCGTTTCGATTTTGCCGATCGCGTCGAAGGCGAAGTCGACGCCGCCGCCGGTCAGGTCGTGCACGTGCTCGACGACGTCGCCGGACGCGGCGGCAACCGCGTCGGTCGCGCCCAGGGTCTGCGCCAGCGCGCTCCGGGCGGGATCGAGGTCGATCGCGATCACGGTGCCCGCACCGGCCAGCCGCGCGCCCTGGACGACAGAGAGGCCGACGCCGCCACAACCGATCACCGCGACACTCGCGCCCTCGGGGACGGCGGCGGTGCGGCGGACGGCGCCGACGCCCGTGGCGACGGCGCAGCCGATCAGCGCCATCACCTCGAGCGGTGCATCGGGGTCGATCGGGATCGCGCCGGACTCGGGCACGACGGCCTCCTCGGCAAACGAGGACACCGACAGGTAGTGGTGGATGCGCTCGCCGTGGCGGTGCAGCCGGGTCGTGCCGTCATACAGGACGCCGTGAGGCGCAAGCAGATCGGCGCAGAGTTCGCAGCGGGCCGGATGCCCGGCCTTGCAGGTGCGGCAGCGCCCACAGGCCGGCACCCACGACAGGATCACGGGATCGCCCTCGCGGACAGAGGTGACTCCGGCTCCGGTGGCAACGACGGTGCCGCTGCCCTCGTGCCCCATCACGAGCGGCGTCGCAACCCGCCAGTCGCCACGGCGTACGTGCAGGTCGCTGTGGCAGACCCCGGCCGCGGCGATGCGCACGCGGACCTCGCCCGGCCCGGGGGCGTCGAGCTCGACATCGGCGACCTCGACCGGCCTCTCGGGGTCACGAAAGACGACGGCGCGCATGGGCGCCACGCTACCAGGTCGAGTCGTGCTTGACTCGCGTGCCCTCGTCGCAGACCATCCCGGTACCACCCCTGTTCATGGACGTCCCCTCCACCCCAGCCGCCGCCCCGCCCTCGCTGGTCGATCGCTGCCGCCGCGGAGATCGCGAGGCGTGGCGAGAGCTCGTCGAGAGCTACTCCCGCTATGTCTATGCGATCATCCTGCGCGGGTACCGGCTGTCCGAGAGCGACGCCGAAGATGTGTTCCAGGAGGTCTTCGCGCGGGTATTCGAGCGGCTCGAGACACTGCGTGACGACGAGGCCCTGCGCGGCTGGATCGCGCAGGTCACCCGCAACCTGTGCACCGACCACCTCCGCCGCGCCCACACGCACGAGGAGCTCTCCGACGCGACCGTCACGGACCTCGATGAGCGCCTGACCGACCTCGACCAGGCGCTCGCGGTACGGCAGGCCCTGAGCCGGATTCCGCCCGGATGTGCAGACATCCTCGACCGCTTCTTCTGCCAGGACCAGTCGTACCGCTCGATCTCGGCTGCGCTCGGAATCCCGCCCGGGACCATCGCTAGCAGGATCAGCCGCTGCCTGCAGCGCCTTCGCGGCGAGATCGTGGGAAGAGATGACCCCTCCGATCCGTCTGGTGGGATATGAGCATGGACGAGCACGAGATTGGGCGGCTGCTGCGGCTGCTGCCGGCGGCCCCCGCCGAGTGGACGCAGGCCGCGCAGGAGCTCCCGTTCCTGAGCGCGGAGGTGGCCGACATCCTCGAGCGGGCACGCGGCGACGGCGGCTTCCGCGACGGTCTGCGCACCGACGCCGATGCCACGCTGAAGCGGCACGGCTACGACCTCTCGCCGAGCGTGCTCGCGCACCTCATGCGGATCCTGCCGGACCACGACTAGATCGTCGTGACGGCCGGCCGCAGGGCCGCCAGGCGCCGGGCGGCGACGAGGTCGGCCGCCGCCGCGCTGTCGGCGTGGCCCGTCACGGCCGCCAGGAACTGCTCGCGCTCGAGCGCGAGCAACACGCAATCGGTGGTCGCGGTGACGGTGGCCGTGCGCGGCACATCGCGGAGAAGCGCGATCTCGCCGAAGAACCCGCCCGCGTGGATGGGGGCGGCCGGCATACCGCCGACGGTGACGCGAAGGGCACCCTGCTCGACGATGTAGAACTCGTCGCCGGGATCGCCCTCGCGGATGACCGCCGTCCCCTCGGGCACCGCGACGGGTCGCAGATTCACGGCGATCTGCTCGAGCGCCGGTTGGGAGAGGGGCGCAAACAGCGTCAGCTCGCGCAGCAGCCGGACATGGGCTGCGGCCGCGTCGGGCAGCGTGTCCAGGCGCACGAGCCACCTCCCGGTGAGGGCGACCGCGACCGGGAGGGTCAGACCCGTGAGCACGATCGCCGTTCGCGCGCCGACGAGGTCGAGCAGCGCCGGGGCGAGGATCGAGCCGGCGCCGATCGCCGCCAGCATGATGCTCTCGAGCACGCCGAACAGGCGCCCGATCACCCGCGCCGGCGCCGACCGCTGCAGCAGGGTGATCGCGGCGACGTCGACGACGGTGTTGCCGGCTCCGACGCCGGCCAGCAGAACCAGGACGAGCACGGTGCTCCCGGCCACTCCAACGAGGGCGATCCCCACCCCCCACACCAGCACTCCCAGCGCAAACGCGAGCGCCAGGCGCCGCCCCGCGGCCAGCGCCGCGGCCGCCACGCCGCCGAGGATTCCGCCGACGCCGAACGCCGAGTCGAGGTAGCCCACTCCGGCGTTGCCGATGTGGAGCACCTGCAGCGCCAGCACCACCGTGAACACCGCCATCGCGCCCGCCACCAGCGCCTGCAGGGCGTACACACCCACGACCATGGCCAGAAGCGGCGTCGACAGGAGGGCCCGCACCCCGCCGGTGATCGTCTCCAGGAAGCCCTCGCGGGCCTCCTCCGGCGCGTCCGTGCCGGCGCGCGCCGACTCCGCCGGCGGGTCGGGGACGAGCGCCACCAGGCCGGCCGACCACGCGAGCACCACCGTGCAGGCGGCGAAGCTCAGCGTCGTGCCTCCTGCGGCGAGCAGCAGGCCTCCGATCCCGGGGCCGGCGAAGATCGTCGCGCTCTCGATCGTGGTCGCGACAGCGTTCGCGGCCGTCAACTCCTCGGGAGTGCGGGCAAGCGCGGGCGTCAGCACCGCCAGGCCGGGGCGGAACGCCGTGCTGACCGCCGCGATCGCGCAGGCGAGGGCGTAGATGACGACGATGCCGGCGGAGGCGTGCACGGCCACCGCGAGCACCGCCACCAGGGCGGCCCGCAGCCCGTCGCTCGCGATCATCACCCGCTTGGGCGACCACCGGTCGGCCAGGACCGCCGTCAGCGGAGCCGCCGCCGCGGAGACGACCATCCGCACGAGCATCAGGATGCCCACGCCGGACGCCCCACCCCCGTCCCGGTAGGCGACCACCGACAGCGTCACCAGAAACGCCAGGCTGCCGGTCATCGACGCGGCCCAGGCCAGCTGCAGCCGCCGCAGCGCGCGACTTGCCAGCACATCGCGCAAGACTCTCAGGCTGTCGCGCATGCGGCCCGCGATTGTACCGACCGCGACGAATTTCGCAGAGTGTGGGAAGATTCCGTGCGAAGCCCCCGTCTTGTGGGAACACGGAACCCTTCGAGGAGGTACACGGTGGGAGACGAACGCGATCGGCACAAGCTGGCATCGGACGAGCCCGACGTCGAGGCGCACCGCTTCAAGGTGAACCCGGACGAGCCGACCGATACGGCGGACGACGACGTCGAGGCGCACCGCTTCAAGGTGAACTCGGACGAGCCGGCCGAAGAGGCCGACGATGACGACGACACGCCCGACGTGGAGGCGCACCGCCACAAGCTGTAGCAGGACTCGGTGGTGCCGCCGGGACCGCTCCGGCGGCACCACCTCGGTTCATTGCCGCCTCCGGTAGCATCGTCCGGCGGTGGCCGAAGACCAAAGCGATCCCCTCCCCGCCTATGCCGTTGACCGGGCGGGCGTTTCGGCGCTCGCGGGCGCGCGCCCCTGGCCCTCGCCGGTCACGCGCGACTGGGCGCTCGGCGGCTCGACCGGGCGTGGCGTTCGGGTGTGCGTGGTCGACAGCGGAATCGAGGCGGGCCACCCGCGTGTTGGCGTGGTGACCGGGTCGGTGGCCGTGTCGATCGTCGACGATGAGGTGCTGGTGGAGCCCGACACGCTCGGAGACCTGTGCGGGCACGGGACCGCGTGCGCCGGGATCATCCGCGAGCTCGCCCCGGAGTGCGAGCTCCACAGCGTGCGCGTCCTCGACGAGGGCTTCGTCGGCAGCGGCCCGGTGCTGGTCGAGGGGCTGCGCTGGGCGATCGAGCAGGGCTTCGACGTCGATCAACATGAGCCTCTCGACGACAAAGCGCCGCTTCGTCGAGGCGCTCCACGAGCTGACCGACGCGGCCTACTTCCGGCGCAGCATCGTGGTCGCCTCGGCCCACAACATGCCGGTGGCGAGCTTCCCGTGGCGGTTCTCGTCGGTCATCTCGGTGGCCAGCCACGACCTGGAGGATCCGCTGGCCTACTACCGCAACCCCGATCCACCCGTCGAGTTCTTCGCCCGCGGCGTGGACGTGCGGGTGGCCTGGAACGGAGGAGTGACCATGCGCTCGACCGGCAACAGCTTCGCAACGCCGCACATCACCGGGATCTGCGCCCTGATCCGGGCCAAGCATCCCCACCTCACCCCGTCCGAGGTCAAGACGCTGCTGGGCCTGACCGCGGCCAATGCCGGCGTGCGCGATGAGTGAGCCCGACCGGCGGCTGCACGACGCGGTTGCGGCCGGGGTGCTGGCCGACGACGCCTCCCACCGCGCGCTTCTCGGGGCCATCGTGCAGGTGGCCCGGGCCATCTTCCACGCCCGGGCGGCGAGCGTGCTCCTGCTCGACGAGGCGGCGAACGAGCTGGTGTTCGAGGCGGTCGTCGGGGAGGGCGAGGACGACCTGGTCGGGCGGCGGTTCCCGGCCGGCACGGGCATCGCCGGCTGGGTGCTCTCGACCCGCCAGCCGCTGGTGCTCGCCGACGTCACCACCGACCCTCGCTTCTCGACCGAGACCGCCCAGTCGACCGGCTTCGTCCCCAAGGGCATCATGGCGGTGCCGCTGCTGCACGGCGAGGAGGCGCTGGGGGTGCTCGAGGTGCTCGACCGGCCGGCCGATGCCCGCTTCAGCCTGGAGGAGGTCGACCTGCTCGGCCTCTTCGGCATCCAGGCGGCGACCGCGCTTGCGCTGCTCCGCCGCGCCCGCCTGGCGGCCGCGGTGCTCGAGGACGGCGGCGGCGACCTGCAGACGCTGGCGCGGCTCGCCGCCCGGCTGGCCGCGCGCGGCGACGACCGCACGGTCGGCGACTTCCTGGCCGCCCTGGACGCGCTGCTGCACCGCAGTGAGCCGTAGGACCGGGGCCAGGGCCCGGTTGGGAATTCCTACACTGCGGGCATGGGCACCGGCGCGCCGGGGACGATCGAGCTGTTGTACTGGGAGGGCTGCCCCTCGCATCCGCAGGCCCGGGAGGACCTGCGCCAAGCGCTGCGCGACCTCGGCCATGCCGATGCGGACATCGCGATGCGGCGGGTCGAGACCGAGGAGGAGGCTGCCCAACTGGGCTTCTGCGGGTCACCGACGATCCGGGTCGGCGGTGCCGACCCGCTGCCCCCGCCTCCGGACGAACCGACCGGCCTGACCTGCCGTCTCTACTGGACGGTTGCCGGGCGCCCCTCCCCGACCCCCGACCCCGCCCTCCTGCGAGCGGCGCTCGCGCGCCTCATCGGCACGGGGGCAACGGAGGCGAACGGATGACCACAACTCTCGGCGAGACCAAGCCGGCGGGCTGCTCCGTCAAGTGGAAGTAGTCTGCCCCGATGCGATACCGGCAACTGGGTCACACGGGCGTCGAGGTGAGCAGCCTGTGCCTGGGCACGATGATGTTCGGCGCCTGGGGCAACCCCGATCACGAGGACTCGATCAGGATCATCCACGCGGCGCTCGACGCCGGCGTGAACTTCGTCGACACCGCCGACGTCTACGCCGGAGGCGAGTCGGAGGAGATCGTCGGCAAGGCGCTGCGCGGCCGCCGTGACGATGTCGTCCTGGCGACCAAGGTGCACGGCTCGATGGGCGACGACCGCAACCGGCGCGGGAACTCACGCCGCTGGATCGTGCATGAGGTCGAGGACAGCCTGCGCCGGCTGGGCACCGACTGGATCGACCTCTACCAGATCCACCGGCCCGAGCCCGACACCGCGATCGACGAGACATTGGGGGCGCTGACCGACCTCGTCCGCGCCGGCAAGGTGCGCTACATCGGCAGCTCCACGTTCCCGGCCCATGCGATCGTCGCCGCGCAGTGGACGGCGCAGCGCCGCGGCCGCGAGCGGTTCGTGTGCGAGCAGCCCCCGTACTCGATGCTCGTGCGCGGCATCGAGGCCGACGTGCTGCCGGTGTGCCGCGCGCACGGCATGGGCGTGATCCCCTGGAGCCCGCTCGCCGGCGGCTGGCTGAGCGGCCGCTACCGCAAGGGAACGGACGCCCCCAAGAGCACGCGCTCCGAGCGGCTGCCACAGCGCTTCGACCTCGCGCTGCCCGCCAACCGGGCCAAGCTGGACGCGGCCGACGCGCTCGCCGGCGTGGCCGAGGAGACGGGCCTGAGCCTGATCCACCTGGCGCTCGGGTTCGTCCTGACCCATCCCGCCGTCACCGCCGCCATCATCGGGCCACGGACGATGGAGCAGCTCGAGAGCCAGCTCGGCGCCGCCGACGTCGACGTGCCGGACGAGGTGCTGGACAAGATCGACGCGATCGTCCCGCCGGGGACCAACCTGAACCCGGCGGACGCGGGCTACACACCGCCCGCGGTGGCCGATCCCGCCCTGCGCCGGCGCTGACCTACGCGGTGACGATCACGTGCCGGAACCCGCTCCACACGATGGGGGCGCCCGCCTTTGCGGTCGCACCGACACGCCAGAAGTATGTGCCCGGCGTGACCGGATGGGTGGCGTCGTCGTGGCCGCACCAGGCGAAGGTGTAGTTCCCACCCTTGACGTTGCGCAGGCGGACGTGCTTGACCGCCTTCGCCGAGGCCGCCGTGCTGCGGGTGATCCGGAGGATGACCTTGTGGCGCAGGCTCTGGACGGTGAAGGGCAGCTTGGTGCATTTGGGCGCACCGGTGCCCGAGATCGAAATCGTGGGCGGCTGCGCGGGCCCCGTGGTGACCGCGAAAGCGGTCGCCGGAACGACCAGGAGGATGGCGGTGGCGAGGATGAGCCGGTACATGTGAACCTCCGCGAATTGGTGATGCCCGCAGTTCCACAATCATGGTGGCGTCGAGGCGGATGTGCAAGAGTATGGGCGGTGTGAATTCGACGGGTTCTGTGCTGAAACCACTGCTGCTTCTGATATCGCTGCTCCTGCTCGGCACCGACGTCGGCGACGGCCGGCCCCGCCCCGGCGACCCTGGCCGACCAGGCTGCGTGCGGCACGGCGAGCGCGACACCTGCGCCGGTCACGAAGGTGCTCACGATCGTGCTCGAGAACACCGATGCCGCTTCGATCGTCGGCTCCCCCCTCGCGCCGAACCTGAATGCGCTGGCGCAGAGCTGTGGCATCGCCACCGACTACCACGGCATCCAGTTTCCCAGCCTGCCGAACTACATCGCGCTGACGTCGGGCCAGGTGCCACCCTCGATCGCCGGTGACGGCGTCCGGGGACGCGACTGCCTCCCCTCGCCGAGCCTGCGAGAGCACCGACCCGAGCATCTTCACCCAGATCGGCCAGCAGGCCGCCGCAGATCCTGCGGCGCCGCTCGAGCTGGCGCACGTATGCCGAGAGCATGCCGGCCAACTGCGCTCCGGCGAACGACGGCGACTACGCGCCGCGCCACAACCCGGCCGTCTACTACCCGGGCGACGCCGCTGCATGCGCGGTCGACGACGTGCCGGCCGGCACACCCACCGCCGGCGCGCTGGCCACCGATCTGGCCGCGGGGTCGCTGCCGAGCTACGGGCTCTTCATCCCCAACCTCTGCAACGACGGCCACGACTCCTGCAACGGGGTGCCGCGGGTGGCCGAGGAGGATGCGACGATCGCAGCCTGGATGCCCACGATCCTCGCGTCCCCGGACTACCAGAGCGGCCACCTGCTGGTCGTCGTCACCGCCGACACCAGCCAGTCGCCCGCCAACGGCAACCTCCTCGCCACCATTCTCGTCAACCCCGATATCGCATCCGGGACGCAGGCGGCGAGCCGGTTCGACCACTACTCGCTGCTGCGGCTGGACGAGGAGCTGCTCGGCCTGCCGCCGCTCGCCAACGCGGCGGCGGCGACCGACATGGCGGCTGCGTTCAACCTCCCACTGCCCCCGCCGAACACCGGGCAGCGTTAGCCCGGGTCGAGGCCGCGCAGCATCCTCGGCGTCGCCAGCCAGAGGAGTGTCGCCGAGGTCACGCCCCCGTTCGGCTGGAGCACGACGTCGAGGCATGCACACCCGGCCTTGCGCAGGTCCACGAAGCCGAGCCGGCGGTCGCCGGTGCACACCTGCTCGACCAGCTCGCTCAGCATCGGCTCGTGGCCCACGATCATCACCGCCCGCTCGCTCGCGGGCGGCCAGGGCCCGGAGCGTCTCGTCCGGCGGCCCGCCCGAGAGGGCGTCGAGCACCTCGACGGCACAGCCGAATGCCGCGCCCGCCTCGTTCGCGGTCTGGAGCGCGCGCATCCTGGGGCTGGTCAGGATGACGTCGAGTGGGTCGGCGATCCGGTGAAGGCCGCGGGCGGCGGCGCGGGCGCGCTCGACGCCCTCGGAGGTGAGCACGCGCGAGGCGTCGGTGCCGTCGGCGGCATGCTCCTCGGCGATTCCGTGGCGGAAGACGAGGAGTCGCATCGCGGACTCCCGCTAGAGGAAGACCCCGGCGGCGCTGCGCTCCACCGCCCGCCACGCCTCCGGGAACGCGGCCCGCGCAGCGCGCCGGCGCTCGTGCTGGCGCTCGATCACGCGGCCGGCCGCGATCGCGGTGGCGACGCTGGTCCGCGGCTTCACCAGCGCCCGGACGCGCGACTCGGCGACGGCGGCATCCTGGTGGTCGCCGAGCACGTCCTGGAGCACCTTCAGGTCACGGATGACCGCCGCTGCGCGCCTTGCCCATGGAGCGCTCGGCGAGCTCGGCGGCGTACCGGGCCCGCTTGACGGCGATACGGGCGGCGTGCAGGTCCTCGTCGGGAGGATGGTCGCCCAGCGCCCGCACCCGCTTGCGCAGCCGCCGGAACTCGCGTGCGGCCAGCGCTCGCAGCGAGCGTCCGGCCGACGTGAGCGGCGGCGCCGCCGCCTCGGCTTCCAGCCTGTCGACCAGCCTCACGAAGCGCGGCTCGCGAAGCGCCTCGAAGCATGGCCGCGCGGTCGGCCTCGCGCTCCGATTCGAGGGAGCGCAGGAGCACCAGGAACGCGCGCTCGTCGATGTCGCCGAGCAGATGCGCATCGGCCTTCAGATGCTCAACCAGTACGTCCAGGTCGCGCACGGGCCCGAGCGCGCCGCCGAGCCACCCGACCTCGGCCCGCAGCGAGCGCACCCACTCGGGATCGAGCAGCGGCCGCGGCGGCGCGCAGGATCGCCCGCATCCGCCGCGTTGCGACCCGCATCTGGTGGAGCTCCTCGGGGTCGCGACCCAGTCGCGTGCCCGGGTCGTGGCGCACGATCGCGTCGTACTGCTCCCGCAGCGCGGCGGCCACGTGCTCCTGCGCCGGTGCGCGGCGGCGCGGAAGCGGCGGCGGCTCGACTGCCGGCAGGTCGAGCGCCTGGAAGAGCTTCGGCCGCGAGTCGGACTCGACCGCGCCGGCGCGGTGGAGACGGCGCACGATCGCGCGCATGTCGGCCGAGTCGCCGTCGACCAGCTCGACCTCGATCTCGTCGAACCTGCGCACGATCCGGCGGCCCTGGTAGACGTCGACCGCGTCGGTCACGACCTCGGCCAACGACCGGTCGCCGTCACGGACGAGCACGCCCGAGCGGCGGGTGCGCAGCCGGGCGACCGGCACGGGCCTGCGCCCGCGCAGCTGGGCGGTGAGCAGCTCCAGCACCTCGGCCGGCACGGTCCGGGACGTGCCCTCGTACTCGAGCTCGAGCCGGTCTCCGTCGTGAGGCAGCTTCAGCTGCCAGGCGCCCGCGCCGGGCTCGGACCGGTGGCGCAGGGTGATCGCCGCGGCCGCCAGGCGGTGGTCGGACGTGTCGTGGTAGGTCGAGCTGAGCTCGCGCTCGGGCAGTGCCTCGCCCGCCAGGTCGTCAGGCAGCCTGAACCCGGGTGCGGCGGTGAGCTTGCGCTCACGCTCGACGGTGGCTTTCACGGCGCGATCGTACCGTGACAGAATGCGTCCGCGTGCACGTGATCGCAGTGGTGAACCGCAAGGGTGGAGTGGGCAAGACGACCACTGCCGTCAACCTGGCCGCGGCGATGGCGATCGAGTCGCGCCGGGTGCTTCTGGTCGACCTCGATCCGCAGGGATCGGCGGGAGTTGCGGTGGGCGTGACCACCACCGACGACGACGGCTCAGGCGGGTTGTTTCGCGGCAAGCCGCGCTGGTGGCCGCGGCAGTCGCCGGTGCCGGCGCTCGGCAAGCTCGGTGTCGTGCCGGCCGACGCCCGGCTCTCGGCCGAGGAGACCGCGGTGTTCACGGACAGCCGCCGGGGAGCGCGTCTGGCGGCGGCACTCGATACTGCCAGCGAGGAGTGGGAGGCGATCGTCCTCGACACGCCGCCCGGTCTCGGCGGCCTGAGCGCGGCGGCCCTCCGGGCGGCCGACGCGGTCGTGATCCCCGCCGCCGCAGACTTCCTTTCGATCGACGCGCTGCAGGACACGATCGAGGCCATCCGCGGCGTCGAGCGCGAAACCGGCCGGCGCTACACGCCGCTGGTGCTGCTGCCCACGTTCGTCGATGCCCGCCGCCCCGGCGCGGCCGCGGCGGCCGCGCTCATGCGCGAGCGTTTCGGCGACCTCGTCTCGCCGGCCCAGATTCCCCGCAGCGCACGGCACGACTCGGCGGCGCTGGCGGGCGTGCCCGTGGTCGCCGGCGCACCGCGATCGACCGCCGCCGCGGCCTACCGGGCCGCGTGCGACGACCTGGTCGCACGGCTCGGCCGCAAGCCCCCCAAGCGCCATGGCGCGCTGAAGGGCTTCGTCCGCGCCGACATGCGCGAGGCGCTGCTGGCGATGCGCCGCCGCCGCCCGGCCTAGACCGTGCATAACCGGTGCCAGGCACCAAATATTCATCCACCCTGACGGTGGTGGTTGGGCGGGGGTGGTGCGTGGTGTTCTGACCGTTCGCGCTTTCGGGGGTTGGTGGGCTCTCGCCACGTGGCGGCTGGGGTGGGGACACGCTCGCCCCCGAGACAAACCATTCGGGGACGAGCAATGTCCCCCATGAACCTCTTGTCGACCATTCGCGCCAACGGCCTGCGGCCGTGAATATCCGGTGCCTGGCACCGGATATTCATCCACCCTGGCGCGGCTATGCTCGCCGGGAACGTGGATTCGATCGAGGAAGGACTGGCGATGGCAACGGTTCATGAGGGTGTCGAGGCTCTTCAGAAAGCGGCAGCCGGAGAGTGGTTGTCATGGACGCGCATGGCCGACTTTGCGGACGCCGCTCCGCCGATCCTCGTCGGCGGCGAGGGGCCGTACGTGTTCGAGTCGGACGGAACGCGCCTGCTCGACGCGATGTCGGGGCTGTTCACGACCCAGATCGGCTACTCGCACGGCGCGGAGCTCGGCGCCGCCGCCCAGCGCCAGCTCGAGTCGTTCGGCTTCTACCCCAACTGGGCCGCGACCTCGCCGGCCCCGCTCGAGCTGACCAGGCGCGTGACCGAGCTTGCCGCCGAGAACCTGACCCGCGTGTTCTTCACCTCGGGAGGCTCCGAGGCGGTCGAGTCGAGCATCAAGCTGGTGCGCCAGCACTGGCTGGGGCGGGGTGAGCCGCTGCGGCGCAAGATCATCGCCCGCCGCGGGCGCCTACCACGGCTGCACCCTCGGCGCCCTCTCGCTGACGGGCATCCCGGCCGCGCGAGCGCCGTTCGAGCCGCTTCTCGGCGACGTGCGCCACGCCGAGAACACCGACCGCCGCCACTACCCCCACGCCGCCACCGACGAGGAGTGGACCGATGCCGCGATCGCGGCGATCGAGCGCACCATCGTGGCCGAGGGGCCGCAGACCATCGCCGCCGTGGTCGTCGAGCCGGTGCAGAACGCCGGCGGCTGTTTGACGCCGCCGCCGGGCTACGCCCCCCGGCTGCGCGAGCTCTGCAACCGGTACGACATCCTGCTCTGGTGCGACGAGGTGATCACGGGCTTCGGCCGCCTGGGAGCGTGGTTTGCCTCGGAGCGGCTCGGCTTCGACGCCGATCTGATCACGTTTGCAAAGGGCATCACCTCCGGCCAGGCGCCGCTCGGCGGCGTGCTCTTCTCGGAGGCGGTGGCCGCACCGCTGCTCGACCAGCGAGCCGTCTACGCGCACGGCTTCACCTTCGGCGGCCACCCGCTGTCGTGCGCGGTCGCGCTGGCGAACCTCGACATCATGGAGCGGCTGGACGTGCTCGGAAACGTGCGCGAGCACGAGGACGCGCTCGGCCGGCTGCTCGACGAGGTTGCCGCCTCCTCGCCGCTGGTTGCCGCCACCCGCGGGCGCGGCTTCTTCCGTGCGCTCGAGCTTCGCGACGCTGCGATGCTGCCGGCGGCGCGGGATGCCATCCGCCGCGAGGGCGTCATCGTGCGCCTGGACGACCGCGTCAACCCGTGCCTGGCGATCTCGCCGCCGCTGATCTGCACGCGCGAGCAGCTGGAGGAGGCCGCGGCCGGCATCGCCGCTGGGCTCGCGAGTATCTAGACGATCTCGATCTGCGACAGGTCGACGGCCGCCTTCGGGTACTCCGGCCGCAGGTCGCGCAGTGTCTTCAGAAGCAGCTGGGTGATGGCGGCGTTGCGCACCCAGCGATGGTCGGCGGGGACGACGTACCACGGCGCCCAGGCGGTGGACGTCTTGGTGATCGCCTGCTCGTAGGCGGCCTCGATGTCGTCGAACCGGCGCCGGTCGTCGACGTCCTCGGGCGTGAACTTCCACCTCTTGGTGGGATTGGCGATCCGCTTCTGGAGCCGCTTTGCCTGCTCGGCGCGCGAGATGTGCAGCAGGATCTTGACGATGGCCGTCCCCTCGTCGGCGAGCATCCGCTCGAACTCGCGGATGTGGCGGTAGCGCCTCCGCCACACCGCCGCGGGCTCGAGCCGGTGCACGCGGACGGCGATCACGTCCTCGTAGTGGGAGCGGTTCCAGATCCCGATCTGGCCGCGTGCGGGGCACTTCGCGTGCACCCGCCACAGGTAGTCGTGCGCGAGCTCGGTCGAGCTCGGCTGGGCGAAGTCCTCGACCCGGCAGCCGTGCGGATTGAGCCCGGTGAAGACATGGCGGATCGTGCTGTCCTTCCCGGCGGCGTCGGTTCCCTGCAGGATCATGAGCAGGCTGTGCCGGCGCTCTGCCCACAGCCGGTCCTGGAGCGCGCGCAGCTCGGCCATGTCGGCGTCGAGGCCGCGGGTGCGGTCGAGCCCGAGCCGGGCGCCGGCGTCACGCTTGGCGAGGTTCGCCGCGTGCCCCGGTTCGACGCGGAGCCTGGAGAGCACGCTACACCGCCGCGGCCGGCTTGGGCAGCGGCTCGATCGCCCGCAGCGCGCGCTCGATCTCGGCCTCGGGCAGCTCGTGGTCCTCGAGGCGGTGGTGCAGGTAGGCGTCGTACGCCGACATGTCGAAGTGGCCGTGGCCCGACAGGTTGAAGATGATCACCTGCTCGATGCCGGACTCGTCGGCCCGCTTGGCCGCGTCGACGACGCCCTTGATCGCGTGTGCGCTCTCGGGCGCGGGCACGATCCCCTCTGACCGGGCGAACGTCACCGCGGCGGCGAACACGTCGTTCTGGCGGTAGGCCTCGGCCCGCAGCAGCCCGTCCAGCAGCAGCTGCGAGACGATCGGCGCAGCGCCGTGGTAGCGCAGGCCGCCGGCGTGGATGCCGGGCGGGACGAAGTCGTGGCCGAGCGTGTGCATGGCCACGAGCGGCGTCAGCTGGGCGGTGTCGCCGAAGTCGTAGGCGAACGGGCCGCGGGTGAGCGTCGGGCAGGCGGCCGGCTCGCACGCGATCACGTCGATCTCGGCCCCGGCGATCTTGTCGCGGATGAACGGCAGCGCGAGGCCCGAGAAGTTCGAGCCGCCGCCGACGCAGCCGATCGACGACGTCGACGCCGCTCTCGCCGGCAAGCGCGAGCTGCTTCTGCGCCTCCTGGCCGATCACGGTCTGGTGCAGGAGCACGTGGTTCAGCACCGAGCCCAGCGCGTAGCTCGTGTCCTCCCGGGTGGCGGCGTCCTCGACCGCCTCCGAGATGGCCATGCCGAGGCTGCCCGGGCGAGTCGGGGTTCTGCTCGAGCATCGCCCGGCCGGCGTTCGTGTCCGGCGACGGGCTGGGCACGACCGATGCCCCCCACGTCTCCATCATCATCCGCCGGTACGGCTTCTGGTCGTACGAGACGCGCACCATGTACACCTTGCACTCGAGCCCGAAGAACCCGCATGCGAGGGCCATCGAGCTGCCCCACTGGCCGGCCCCGGTCTCGGTCGCGATCCTGGTGCGGCCGGCCTTGGCGTTGTAGTAGGCCTGCGCGACGGCGGTGTTGGGCTTGTGCGACCCCGCCGGCGAGACGCCCTCGTACTTGTAGTAGATCCGCGAGCGCGTGCCCGAGCGCCCGCTCGAGGCGGTGCGCCCGGTAGAGCGGCGTCGGCCGCCACAGGCGCAGGACGTCGATCACCTCTTCGGGGATCGGGATCTCGCGGTCGGCCGACACCTCCTGCATGATCAGGTCCATCGGGAAGAGCGGGGCGAGGTCGTCGGGCCCGATCGGCTGGCCCGTGCCCGGGTGCAGCGGCGGCTGCGGGGGGTGGGGCGCGTCGGCAAGGATGTTGTACCAGGCGCGCGGGATGTCGCGTTCGGGCAGCAGGATCTTGGTGTCGGCCATGGTGCTCTCCTGCGGTGGAGGACGGGGCCGCCGGGCGGCGGTCGCCCGATTGTGCCATGAACCCGCGGAGTCGGGCGTGGGCCGGCGCCGGCGCGCGGAGGGCCCGCCGGTCACGGGAGGAACTGAGCGTAGCGGCCCGGCTGGAGCGATCCCTGTGCCACCCACCCCTGCCGCACATGTGCGCCTCGTTCGGCCCCCGTCGGCTCTCTCCCCCAAAGCGTCGTGTTGACCGTCCTCCAACTGAGCCGGAGTTTCGCCCAGGCTCCGGAGGTTGACCCGCCTCGTTCCCCGGGTTATGCAAACAGCGCGTACAGATCCTCGGCCCGTCGGCGCGCCCGCGCGTGCACCGGCGAGCGGTAGGCGTCGCGCAGCGCGTTCTTGCGCTCCTCCTTGTAGGCCGACGGGCGCTGGGCACGGTGCTCGGGCACGGCGGGCACGTCGCCGCGATGAGACGTCGCCGCCTGCTCGAGCGCAGAGAGGGGAACGAGCCCCGACAGGAAGTCCTGGATCGTCTGCTTCCACGGAGGCCTGCGGGCGCGCATCTCGATCAGGTCGAAGCATTCGCGGACGTGCTCGTCGGTATGGACGAACTCGGCGAAGTCGGTTCCGAAGCGGGCGTTCAGCCGCTCGATCGTGCGGTCGAGATGCCCCGTCACCTCGTCGAACCCCGCCACCACCATCCCCGCCCGGTGCTCAAGCAGACACGCGTGGAAGCGCGCGTATGCGGTCAGGCCCTGGCGGATGGTGACGTACGGCTCGCGAACCACGAGCGAGAGCACGGTGTCCTCGGGAGGCCGCACCGTCAGCAGCGTGGGCACCCCGAGCCGCACCGCGTGGATGATCTGGCTGGGGGCATGCAGGTGATGCCCGACCCGGACCGGCTGCGGCTGCGCCAGCTGGAACGCCACGACCGCGAACGTCGAGGCCGAGCGGGTGAACCCGTCGATGACGAGGTCCGTCGCCTCCGACACGACGGCGTCGCCGTGGCGCCGGCGTGCGATCCGCAGGTAACCGGGATACTCTGCCAGCCGGCTGCGCACCGTCCAGCGGACATGCTGGGCGCCGAGCCTGGCGCGATCGCCAACTGGCCGGCGCCCAGCCGCGGATATCACCCCGTTCGTTCGCGCAGGACGGCCGGCGCCTCGGATGCCTTGCGCGGATCCGACTTGCTGCGGTCGAACTCCGACACCAGCCGGATCTGGTCGCCCTCGACCTCGAACACGATCGCCGCGCCGGTGGACAGTGCGAACTGCCAGTCGTCGTCGGAGGGGCCGACCACGCGCAGGACCGCGAGGCGCAGCATGACGCCGTGCGACACGGCGGCGACGTTCTGGCCGGGGTGCTCCCGTGCGATCGCGCGCAGTGCCTCGACGACGCGGTCGGCGGCCACGGCGAGGGATTCGCCCTCGGGGCACACGGCCGCCTCGGGATCGCTCATGTAGAGCTCCCAGGCTTCCGGATCGACGTCTGCAGCCTCTTCCTTTGTCAGGCCTTCCCAGACGCCGTAGTCGAGGTTGATCAGGTCGGGCTGCTTGCGGACGGCCCCGACGCCGTTCTTGACGGCGATCGCCTCGGCCACCTCGCGCGCCCGTCCCAGCGGGCTCGTGTACACGGCCACCAGGCCGCTGCCCACGAGCGCCCGGGCGGCATCGCGCGCCTCGGCCCGGCCGACCTCGTTCAGCGGGACGTCGAGACGTCCGCGAAATCGCACCTGGGTGTTCATGATCGTCTGGCCGTGCCGGACGAGATGGATACGGCATGTGCGCCGACTCGCGGCCGCCGCCGCGGGCGAATGTTCCTCCATGTGCCACTCCCTCACTTGGTCGTGCCCTGTGCCGCCGGAGCCTCCTGGAGTCCAGCGGTACACCAATCGTTCACCAAGTACACCGCGGAGTGGGCGCGTTGTCAAGCGGGAACTCGACACAAACCGGATCTCATACGCGTCCGCCGGCAGGGTCGAGACCGGGTGCCGGCTCGAGCGGCGCGGCCGCCGCGACGAGCCGCCGGTCCTCCTCCTCGGTCACCGCGTCGGCCAGCTGCTTCCACCACTGGATGCCACCGATCCACAGCCCAGCCGCAAGCCCGAGGGCCGCGCCGACAGCGCCGTAGGCGGCCGCTCCGGCGGTGCCCAGGCTGACCGACAGCACCCCCGTGATCAGGCGCGACCGCATGCTTCGCTTGGCGGCGGCCATCGCCCGCAGGCCGACCGTCGCCGCGGTCAGCATGCCCGACGCGGCCATCACGGCGGTGTACGGCAGGATGACGTGGTGGGCGGGGTGCCACGAGTGCTTCAGGAGCGCTTCGCCGAGCGAGTTCGGCAGCAGATACATGGCCACGCCCCACAGCACGAACGCGGCCACGAGCACGGCGCCGAGGATCGTGACGGCCCGCAGCATCCGCCGCGGCGACCGGCGGCTGATCCGCACCGACTCGGCGATTGCGGGCGACGTGATGCCCATGTTGAGAATGTTGAGCGGGCCGAGCGCGACCTGGGCTCCGCGGAGCGCACCGGCGGCCGACAGCCCGGCGAATCCGGCGGTGGCATACATCGCCCCCGACTGGGCCGCGTTGCGCGCGATGAACTCGATCATGTAGCGGGGCCCGAGATCGCGCTGCTGATGGAGCCACCAGCGGGCGCGGTCGGGGCGGGGCACAAAGCCCGACTGGACGATCCCGAACACCGCGGCGACGTTGGCGGCCCCGGCCCAGGCCAGGATGAACGCGGGGGCCGACCGGGCGCCGACCACAAGCACCGCGGCGACCAGAGTCACCTGCGCGATCGCCCAGACGAGGTCGTTCGTAAACGCATACGACCCGCGCAGGTTCGCGAAGAATGCGCTGCGCCACGAGTCCTGCACGATCAGGCCCGGCATGCTGAGCCCGAGCACCAAAAGCGACGGACCGAGCGTGCTGTGGAAGACGAACGACGCGGCGATGCACAGGACTCCCGCGAGCACTCCTGCGACGAGCGCCATTCCCGTGGCGGCGGCTGCGCCCTTGCGCCACTCGGACTCGCTGATGGCGCTGAAGCGCACCGTGAGCGGCTCGGCGCACAGCGCCCGCGTGGCGCCGAGCGTGATCGTGTATGTGGTGAATGCGAGCCCGAAGGCGCCCAGGCCGGCCGTGGACACCTGGCGCGCCACGAGCACAGCGAGGGCGAAATTGGTGAGGCTCGAAAGCGCCTGGTCGGCCAGGCCCCAGCCAAGCCGGCGAACGCCGCTGCCCGCGTCGGTGCGTGGAGCCGAGACCGTGCTCACCTCCAGATCGTAACCCCGGGGCGCAATTCTGGATACCGGGAGCGGGTAGAGTCGGCCCCGGTGTGCCGGGAAGCCTGGTCGGCGAAACGCCGCCATGCTCACTCCCATTGCACTCCTGCTGTTCGTCGCCTCGCTCTCCGCGACGCTCGCCGCCGCCGGGCTGTTCGCCCGCCGACTGGACACCCTTGGCGTCCGGCTGGGTATTCCCGAGGCCGTGCTCGGCCTCCTCACGGCGCTCGCCGCGGACGCTCCGGAGCTGTCGTCGGGGCTGACTGCGATGGTGCGGGGCGAGCACGGAGTCGGCGTGGGCGTGTTGCTGGGCTCCAACGTGTTCAACATCGCCGCCATGGTCGGAGTGAGCGCGCTGCGTGGCCGGTCGCGTCCGGCTCGACCGGGCAGCGCTCGTTGTCGAGGGCGCGTTCGCCCTCTTTGCAACCGCCGTGACCGCGGGCGTGCTGTTCGGGCAACTCCCGGCCTGGGCCGCTGTGGCGCTGCTCGCCGCCGGCACCGCGCCCTACCTGGTTGTGCTGGCACGCGGGACGTTTCACGGCCCGTCACCCCCGCGCCGCGGCGACCGAGTGCGGGCTGCGAAGGTCATCGCGCTCTTCGTCCGCGAGCTCCCGGCGCTGGCGGTGATCGTGGTGGGGAGCGTCGGCATGGTCTACACGGCGGTGCTCCTGGCCGGCCGCTACGGCGTGCCACGGCCGCTGGTGGGCCTGCTCATACTGGCGACCATGACCAGCCTGCCCAACGCCTCCACCGCGATCCGCCTGGGCCTCGCCGGCCGAGGGGAGGCGCTCGTCTCCGAGACGCTCAACAGCAACTCCATCAATTTGGCATTCGGGATCGTCGTGCCGGCGCTGTTCGTGACCGCCGCCCGCGCACCCTCCGGGTTCGCGCTCGACTTCGTGTGGATGCTCACGGTGACGCTCGCCATGCTCGTCCTGGTGGGCCGGCGCTCGGGCGCCGGACGGCTCGCGGGCGCGGCCATCGTGGCGTCGTACATCGCCTATGTGGTCGTGCGGATCGTGACCACCACGGGGTGAGACGAAACGTTGAGTCCGGGATGTGGAGCTTTGACAGGCCGTTGAGCAGGCCGGTCGTAGCCTGTATGTGAAGCCAAAACCGGCTTCGCAAGCAAAAGGAAGTGACACACATGTCCAAGACCATCGTGCTCGCCCTGGCTGGCACCGAGGACTCTCGTGGGCCGGTGCGCTACGCCGCCGACCTCGCCCGGGAGCGCAATGCCGCAATCGTCGTCGTCCATGTCAAGGAGCTGATCGGCGGCCGCGCCGCCGGCCCGATGCACGTTGACGAGGCCGACCGGGTGGCGAACATCCGCCGCCAGGTCGCCGATCTGCGGGCGGAGGGATTGACCACCGAGCTGCATAGCTCCTCCAGCATGCGCGGCCCCGCGTCGGCGATCGCCGACGCCGCGAAGAGCGCAGGTGCCGAGATGATCGTCGTGGGCGGGACGGCGCACGGCGCATTCGTCGGCGCACTGTCCGGCAGCACGCCGCAGGCACTGCTCCACGTGGCCCCATGCCCCGTCCTGGTTGCCCCGGCCGCAAAGGCCGACCGCACACCCATCGCCGCGTAAGGCATCCGCCCGCAGAGCGCCGGGGAGGCCGTTCACGCCTCTTCGGCGCTCGCGGCGTGATCCGTGCCTCCACGGTGCGGTTCTGACCGTTCGCGGTCCACGGCCTGCGGCCGTGCATACACGGTGCCTGGCACCGTGTATGCATCCACCCTGGCGGTGATGGTCGGGCGGACCGTGGTGCGTGGTGTTGTGACCGTCCGCGCCCTCGGGGGTTGGTGGTCTCTCACCACGTCACGGCTGGGGTGGGGACACCGCTCGAGCCCCCGAAAACACCATCGGGGGGCGAGCAATGTCCCCCATGAACCTCTTGTCCACCATTCGCGCCAACGGCCTGCGGCCGTGAATAAATGGGGCCTGGCTCCATTTATTCATCCACGCTGGCTGCGGGGCGCATCAGCCGGTAGCCGGCCCCGGGCTCGGTGATCAGGTAGGCGGGGTGGCGCGGGTCGGGCTCGATCTTGCGCCGCAGCTTGGAGATGTAGACGTGCAGATAGTGCGACTCGATCTGATACGCGGGCCCCCACACCTCGCGCAGGATCATGCGGTGGGTGAGCAGCTTGCCCTCGTTGCGCACGAACAGCGACAGCAGGTCGAACTCGATCCGCGTCACCTGCACCGGCTCGCCGTCCACGGTCACGAGGTGGCGGTCGAAGTCGACCACGAGGCCGCCGACGGACACCGACTCGCCGCCCTGGGGAGCGGCGCGGCGCATCGCCGCGCGCAGCCGCGCCAGCAGCTCGCCCATCCCGAACGGCTTGGTCACGTAGTCGTCGGCGCCCGCGTCGAGGGCCTCCACCTTCTGCCCCTCCTCGCCGACGGCCGAGAGGATCACGATCGGAACGGCGCTCCACGTCCGCAGCTCGCGGCAGACGTCAACGCCCGAGCCGTCCGGGAGCACCAGGTCGAGCACGACGGCGTCCGGCAGGCGGGCGGCGGCCGCGGCCAGCGCCTCCTCGGCCGTCGCCGCGCGCACGACCTCGTAGCCCGCCCCGCGCAGGTTGGTCGTCAGGGCGCGCAGGATCTGCGGCTCGTCGTCGACCACCAGGATCAGGCCCTGGCTCATTCCGGCGCCTCGTCGACCAGCGGCAGCGCGATGGCAAAACCGGCACCCTGGCCGGGACGCGACTCGGCCCAGAGCCGGCCGCCGTTTGCCTCAGCGAAACCGCGGGCGATCGCAAGACCGAGGCCCGTGCCGGTCTGATCCTGCGCGGGAGCGCCACGATAGAACGGCTCGAACACGTGCTCGAGCTCGTTCTCGGGCACGCCGCGGCCCTGGTCGATGACGCGGATGATCACCTCCTTGCGCGTGCGGGTGACGCGCACGCTGACGGGGCTCTCGGGCGGCGAGAACTTGAGCGCGTTGTCGATCAGGTTGACCAGGATCTGGCGCACCTGCACGGCGTCGACGAGCACCGGCGGAGCGTCGGCGGGCACCGTGACGTTCACCCGCTCGGTGCTCCTGCCGACCTCGTCGAGCGCCCCGTAGACCAGGTCGTCGACTGTCCACACCTCCGGCACGGGCGCCACCGCCCCGGCCTGCAGGCGCGAGAGGGCAAGCAGGTTGTCGATCACGCGCTCGAGCCGGCGCACCTCGACCCGGATGGTGTCGAGCAGCTCGCGGCGATCCTCGGCCGTGAGGACGAGCGTCTCGTCCTCGAGCCCGTCGCCGGCAGCCCGGATGGCCGTGAGCGGCGAGCGCAGGTCGTGGCTGACGGCCCGCAGCACGGCGGTCTTGATGGTATCGCTCCGGCGCAGCGCCTCGGCGTCGAACGCAGCGTTTGCGAGCCGCTCGCGATCGACGGCGACCGCGAGGAGCGATGCCAGCGCCGGTAACAGCCGCCGGCGCGCGTGCAGGTTCGGCTCGCTGCCCTCGACCAGTTCGAGCGTGCCGACGCGGCGGCCGCCGGCCACGAGCTCGATCGGAGCGCTCGTGGCCGACGGCTCAACATCATCCCCGAGCACGATTGACGCCGAATCGGCCTTGAGGATCGCCGCCACCCGCGCGCTGATCTGGCCGAGCTCGCCGGCCACGTCCTGCCCCTGCATCAGCGAGGTGGCGACGTCTGCCAGGAGCGCCGTCTCGACCTCGCGCTGCTCCGCCTCGACCGCGCGCCGCCGCGCCCGCGTGGCGAGGCCGCTCACCACCACCGCCGTGACCAGGTAGACCGCGAGGGCGAACCAGTTACGCGAGTCCGCGAGCGTGAACGTGTGTACGGGCGGCAGGAAGAACCAGTTGAACGCGAGCATGCTCGCAACCGACACGAGCCCGGCGTAGATCAGGCCGAACGCGACGGCGATCGGGAGCACGGCAAAGACGTAGAGGACACCCAGGCTGAGCACCGGGACGAACGACTTGAGCAGGCCGATCGCGAGCGTGACGACGACGAGCACCACGACGCTGAGGCCGCCCGCGAGCAGGTGCCGGCGAGCGCCGGTGGCCTCCTGCAGCGACTGGAGGGCGCGAGGGATCACCGGGCCGTCACTCTCTCACACCCGGGACTGGGCCGACCGCGGGGCGGACGCTGCCCTCGGCGGGGCGCAGCGCGAGCGTCTCGGCCGGGGCGTTCATCAGGATCCAGGCGATGTCGCGCGCATCGAACCCGACCCGCTCGTCCGCCGAGACCGGGATCAGGATGCGGTCGAAGCTCTCGACGTCCCACAGCCGCCGCAGCGCATCGCGCACCGACCGGCCGCGTTCGAGGCGGGCGTCCACCGGCACGCCCTCCTCCTGGGCCTGCACCTCAACGGCCTCGAGCAGCGGCAGTGCCACCTCGACCTCCTGGCGCAGAGGCGAGTCCAGCGCCAGCGTGAAGGGAACGATGATCAGGTAGGCGGGCACGAAGACCGCGTCGTCGGCCCGGGCGATCCGCAGCGCGGCCGCGAACACGGCCGGATCGAGCTGGCCGCCCTCGAACGGGACCAGCAGCCGGGGCGCGCCCGGCCGGGCCTCGGGCGGTGATCTTCTCCGCAGCCTCACTGCTGCAGCTCCCGCCGCCTGGTGCGATCGGCGGCGACGCGGATGTCGACCCCCGGCAGTGCCTCGATCAGCCGGGCCAGGAACGAGCCGTGCAGGATCTCCTCCAGGCGCCGGCGCTCGGGCGTGCCGAGGTAGACGTATGTCGTGCCGCGATCGATCACGACCGCCCGCACCGAGGCGATCACATCGGCCGACTCGTCCTCGAGGAAGTGCGCTCCCAGGATCGCCGTCAGCCGCCGCAGCGCGGCCAGGGCCACCGTCTGGTCGTGGGTGAGGCTCGTCCCCGGGCCGCGCACCCAGAGCACGTCGAGATCGGCGCCCAGCCGCTGCGCCGAGCGCCACGAGCGGCGCAGAAGCCGCTGCGAGCTCGGCTGCGGGGTGACGAGCACGAGGATCCGGTCGAGGATCGCCTGCTGGGCGGCCGGGTCGATGACCCGCGTCTCCCGCCGGGCCTCGACGTCCTCGGACAGCTCGCGCAGGGCGAGCTGACGCAGCGCGCCCAGGTTCTCGGCGCGAAAGAAGTTCGCAAGCGCCGTCTCGACCCGGCTCTGCGGGTAGACCTTGCCCGCCCGCAGCCGCTCCTGCAGCTCCTGCGGCGCGAGATCGACCAGCACGACCTCGTCGGCCTCGTCGAGCAGACGGTCGGGAAACGTCTCGCGCACACGGACACCCGTCAGCTCGAACACCGTGTCGTTCAGGCTCTCGAGGTGCTGGACGTTGACGGTCGAGACGACGTCGATGCCGGCGTCGAGCACCTCCTCGATGTCCTGGTAGCGCTTGCGGTGGCGTGAGCCCTCCGCGTTGGTGTGGGCGAGCTCGTCGATCAGGGCCAGCTCGGGCGCGCGGCGGATGACCGCATCGGTGTCCATCTCCTGCAGCTCGACGCCCTGATGCTCCACCGCCCGCCGCGGGAGAACCTCGAGCCCTTCGGCGAGCGCCGCGGTCTCGGGACGGTCGTGCGGCTCGAGGTAACCGATGACCACATCCACCCCCTCAACGGCCCCCTGCCGGCCCTCCTGCAGCATGCGGTAGGTCTTGCCGACCCCGGCGGCGGCGCCGAGCAGAATCCGGAATCGGCCGCGCATGCCGGCTGATGCTATTAGGCGCCGAGCACGTTGTGGACGACGAGATCGATCAGCTTGATGCCGATGAACGGGGCGATGATGCCGCCGAGGCCGTAGATGAGCAGGTTTCGGCGCAGGAGCGCGGTCGCACCGATGGCGCGGTAGCGGACGCCCCGCAGCGACAGCGGGATCAGGATCGGGATGATGATCGCGTTGAAGATGATGGCCGAGGTGACGGCGCTCAGCGGCGTGCCGAGCTTCATGACGTTGATCGTCCAGAGCGGGCCGTGGCTGCCCGCCTTGGTTGCGTAGGTGAACGCGAACATCGCGGGCAGGATGGCGAAGTACTTGGCGACGTCGTTTGCGATCGAGAAGGTGGTCAGGGCGCCGCGCGTGATCAGAAGCTGCTTGCCGACCTCGACGATCTCGATCAGCTTGGTCGGGTTGGAGTCGAGGTCGACCATGTTGCCGGCCTCCTTGGCGGCCTGCGTGCCGGTGTTCATGGCAACGCCGACGTCGGCCTGGGCGAGCGCGGGAGCGTCGTTCGTCCCGTCTCCGGTCATGGCGACCATCCGGCCCTTGGCCTGCTCCTCCTTGATCAGGGCCATCTTGTTCTCGGGCGTGGCCTCGGCCAGGAAGTCGTCGACACCGGACTCGTTGGCGATGTAGGCGGCCGTGACCGGGTTGTCGCCGGTGATCATCACCGTGCGGATGCCCATCCTGCGCAGCTCGCCGAAGCGCTCGTTGATGCCGCCCTTCACGATGTCCTTGAGATAGACGACGCCCAGCGTCCAGTTGTCGCGGGCGACGACGAGGGGCGTCCCGCCCTCGCGGGCGATGCGGTCGACGGCCGTGTCGACCTCGGCCGGCACCTTGCCGCCGCTCTCCTCCACGAACCGCCTGACCGCGTCGGTCGCGCCCTTGCGGATCGCGGTCCCGTTCATGTTCACGCCGCTCATTCGGGTGGTCGCCGAAAACGGCACGAACTCGGCCTCGATCGTTGAGAGCTCATGCTCGCGGACGCCGAAGTCCTTGGCCAGCACGACGATCGAGCGGCCCTCGGGCGTCTCGTCGGCCAGCGACGAGAGCTGGGCGGCCTCGGCCAGGTCATGCGGCTCGACGCCGGGCGCGGGGATGAACTCGACGGCCTGGCGGTTGCCGAGCGTGATCGTGCCGGTCTTGTCGAGCAGCAGCACGTCGATGTCGCCCGAGGCCTCGACCGCGCGACCCGAGAGCGCGAGGACGTTGCGCCGCACCAGCCGGTCCATCCCGGCGATGCCGATGCACGAGAGCAAGGCGCCGATGGTCGTCGGGATCAGCGCGACCAGCAGGCAGATGAGGACGGTCGTCGAGACGCCGCTCTTGGCGTAGAGCGCGAACGGCTGCAGCGTGACCACGGCGACCAGGAAGATGAGCGTCAGGCCCGCGAGGAGGATGTTGAGGGCGATCTCGTTGGGCGTCTTGCGACGCTCGGCGCCCTCAACGAGCGAGATCATGCGATCGAGGAACGACTTGCCCGGCTCCTGCGTGACCTGGACGACCAGGCGGTCGGACAGCAGGCGGGTACCACCGGTGACCGCCGAGCGGTCGCCGCCCGACTCGCGGATGACCGGAGCCGATTCGCCCGTGATCGCCGATTCGTCCACCGACCCGATGCCCTCGATCACGTCGCCATCCGCGGGGATCGCCTCGCCCGCCTCGACCACCACGACGTCGCCGCGCTGCAGCTCGGCAGCCGGCACCGCCTCGATGCCGCCGTCGTCGCGGCGGCGGTTCGCCAGCGTGGTCGTCCGCATCGAGCGCAGCGTGTCGGCCTGGGCCTTGCCGCGGCCCTCCGCGATCGCCTCGGCGAAGTTGGCAAACAGCACGGTCAGCCACAGCCAGATGGCGATGTCGCCGGTGAACCACAGCGCCTGGCCGCCGCCGCCGATCAGGTTGATGAAGAAGGTGGCGGTGGTGATGACCGAGCCCACCTCGACCACGAACATGACCGGGTTTCGCAGCTGGATCCGGGGATCGAGCTTCGTGAACGAGTCGATCGTGGCGCGGGTGACGATCTCCCGCGTGAACAGCTTGGCGCTTTGCCGGGCCATCAGTGCTCCTGGTCGAGTGCGAGGTTGAGCTCGAGCACGTTCACGCCGGGCTCTCCGAGGAAGCCAAGAGCGCGGCCGTCGACGTGCGAGTTGATCAGCCGGCGGACGGTTGCGAGCGAGAGGTGCCGCACCGCCGCGATCCGAGGCGCCTGCAGATACGCGTACGCCTTGGAGATGTCAGGGTCGATGCCCGACCCCGATGCCGTCACGGCGTCGACCGGGATGTCCTTGACGCTCAGGCCCGGGGTTGTACGGTCCCTCGAGCGCCATGATCTTCGCGATCCTGGCGTTGACCAGCGCCCGCAGCGCCTTGGCGTTGGGGCCGAGGTTCCCGAAGCTGGTGCCGTCGGCGTTGTACGCGACCGCCGACGGGCGCTCGTGGAAGTAGCGCGGGCCGTTGAACGACTGCGCCGCCAGCTTGGAGCCCACGGTCTTGCCGTTCCTGGTGATGAGGCTGCCGTTGGCCTGGCTCGAGAAGAAGACCTGGCCGAACAGCACCATCACCGCCGGGTAGATGAGCCCGAGCACGACGGTGCTGGCGACGATGACGATCGCCGAGCGGATGATGTCCTTGCGCATGGTGGTCAGTCCCTCTCTCAGAAGAGCTTCGTTGTCAGTGCCTCGACCACCGGCCCGAGCACGAGAGCCGGGAGGATGGTCAGTGCGGGCAGGAGGATGACGACCCCGGTCAGGAGCACCACGAAGGTGGGCCCGTCGGTGCGCATCGTCCCGGCCGAGGCAGGGGCGGTCTTCTTCATCGCCACAGAGCCGCCGATGGCGAGCGCCGCGAGCAGCGGGACGAACCGCCCCACCAGCATCGCGAAGGCGCCGAGCATCGTCGAGAAGTGGAGCGCGCCGTAGCCCGCAAACGCGCTGCCGTTGTTGTTGGTCTGTGACGTGTAGGCGTAGAACGCCTCGGTGAAGCCGTGCGGGCCGGCGTTGAAGATCGACAGCTTGCCCGCGTGGGTCGACATGGCGATCGCGGTCAGGGTGAGAACGACGAGCGGCACCCAGATCGAGCCGATCACGGCCAGCTTCATCTCGCGGGCCTCGATCTTCTTGCCCAGATACTCGGGCGTGCGCCCGACCATCAGGCCGCCGACAAAGACGGCGATGATGACCAGCATGAGCATCCCGTACAGGCCTGAGCCGACACCGCCGAAGATCACCTCGCCGATGAAGATGTTGGTCAGCGGCACGGCGCCGCCGAGGGCCGTGAACGAGTCGTGGGAGCCGTTCACCGAGCCGTTGGAGGCGTCGGTCGTTGTGTCGGCCCAAAGGGCGGTGTTGGCGATGCCGAACCGGGTCTCCTTGCCCTCCATGTTGCCTCCGGGCGAGGTGCTTGACGCGGCGATGTTGACGCCTGACTGGCGCAGCACCGGCGAGCCGTGCTGCTCGGCGGGCGCGGCGATGACCACGCCCGCGATCATCAGGATGAACATGACCGAGAGGATCGACCAGCCCTGCCGGGTCGCCCTCACCATCTTGCCGAACATGAACACCTCGGACGAGCCGATGATCAGAATGAAGAGCATCGAGACAAAGTTCGTGAACCCGTTCGGGTTCTCGAACGGCACGGCCGAGTTCGAGTTGTAGAAGCCGCCGCCGTTCGTGCCCAGCTGCTTGATCGCGATCTGCGAGGCCACCGGTCCGCGGGCGATGCTCTGCGTGTGACCCTGCACCGTGTGCGCGACCGCGTGGCCGCTGAAGGTGTCGGGCACGCCCTGCCAGATGAAGAAGGCCGCCGTGACGATGCAGATCGGCAGCAGGATGTAGGCGGTCGTGCGGTAGAGGTCGACCCAGAAGTTTCCCAGTCGGGTCGTCTCGCGGCGAGCGAAGCCTCGGATCATGGCGGCCAGGACGGCCATGCCGACCGCGGCCGAGATGAAGTTCTGCACCGCCAGCCCCGCCATCTGGCTCAGATAGCTCATCGTGTACTCGCCGCCGTAGTACTGCCAGTTGGTGTTCGTGACGAAGCTGGAGGCCGTGTTCGCGGCCACGCCGGCGTTCACGCTTGTGAGATGGTCGGGGTTCAGCGGCAGGTGGCCCTGCAGCCGCAGCAGCACGTACAGCGGGATGAGGAACAGAAGGCTGAACACGATCACGCTCGTCCCGTAGCCCTTCCAGTCCTGCTCCTCGTCAGGCGACGTCCGCAGCAGGCGGTAGAAGCCGCGCTCGGCGAACCCGAACCAGCGGGCCAGAAGGACGGTGTCGCCCTCGTACACCCGGGCCATGTACGAGCCCAGGATCGGCGTCACCGCCAGCAGCACGACGACGTAGAAGATGATCTGCGCCGTGCCCTGAAATGGGATCATCGTCATCTAGAGCTTCTCCCCTCGAAACAGCGCGTAACAGAGATAGATGAAGAGCAGGATCGAGACGACCAGGCCGAAGAGATCGCTACCGGACATCACAGACGCTCGAATCCCGCGATCACGCCGAACATGGCCAGCATGCAGACGACCATGAGCACCAGTGCTTCCACGTCATTCATCCGTCACTCACCCCTCTCGAGCTCGAACAAGGTCCGGACCAGCTCCCGGTGCAGCTCACCCACGGCACCGCGGTAGAGCGGGCTCGCCGGATCCGTCACGAGCACATGCGTTCGGGCGACTCCCCGCGCTTGCATGGGGACGTCGGTGTCGGCCAGGAGCGCCGCCAGGCGCTCGAGCCGCTCGCGTTCGGCCCGCACCGCAGGCCTGTTGATCGGCACCTGAGCCGACACCCGCGGCGCACTCTGAGCGTTCGCGAGTGTCCGCCGGACGGACGCGGCCAGGGTGCGGCGCTCGCGCCGGCTCAGAAGCTCTTCGCGTCGCTCCTCGAGCACCGCGGCGGGCGGCGGCGTGCCCGCGCCCACGGCGATGAAGCGGTCGGCCAGGTCGCGCAGGCGTGCGCGCTGCGCCCAGCTCCACACGGCGACGACGGCCCCCGCGATTGCCGCGGCCGCGGCCACCGCGATCGCGAAGCGCACGGGTAGCGCGTGCCCGAGCACGAACAGCCCCGCGGCAACAGCGATGGCGGCGTATGGGGCCAGCGCGTCGCCGGGTCGGGGAAGAGCGCGCTTCCTGTGCATCAGCGCATGGCTCTGATCTCGACTGCGAAAGCTCATTGGTCTGAGCCTACGAGCGCCCTGCTCAAGCGACTCTGAAAACGCGCGCGCCACCCTCAACGGCGCGTCACAATGCTCGGACTCAGTGCCGCAGCCGCCGCAGCAGCACCACGAAGCACGTCCCCAGCGTGAGCAGCTGCTCCACGCGCCATGACGAGGCCGGCCGCCCGCTGATCGGCCAGGGGCGAGATCCCGAACAGGCGGCCGGCGCGGTCTGCGTACGCGGGGTAGTAGGTGTGGAACGAGAACACGAGAGCGTCCGAAAGCACCTGCCCGGCGAAGAACAGGGCAACGGTGAACGCCAGCCGGCCCGGCAGCCGCAGCCGGCCGCTGCCGGCGGGGTCGATCATCTGGGTCCACACCAGGAGGCCGACGAACCCGAACGACACGTGCTCGAGGTCGTGCAGCCAGGCCTGGGTGAGCGCGCGGTCATACAGGGCCGGGAGGTGCCAGATGCCAATCACCGCCACCCAGGCGGCGAGCGTGACCCTCGGCCGCAGCAGCACCGAGGGGGCTGGCCGGGGCAGGAGCGACCGCGCGACCGGACCGCGCACCGCCAGCACCAGGAGTGCCGGCCCCGCGTCGGCCAGGAGCACGTGCTCGAGCATGTGGGCGCTGATGAGATAGCGTTCCCCGGCGGCGTTCAGCGGGGACATCAGGGGCAGTGCCATCACGACGAGACCGGCCGCGAAGAGAGCCGCGCGCGTCCACGGAGCGGCCTCCGGACGCAGCCGCCGGATGCGGGCAAATGCCGGGACGAACGCCGCGAGGGCGGCGATCACGAACACGACCGGAAGCGCGTGCAGGTGCCAGGCACCCGTGATCGCCGAGGCCGGCACGTCCCGGTCGGTCAGGATCACGACTCCTCCTCGGCCCGCGCCCGGGCGGCCTCCCGTGCAAGCGCGGTGGCCGTGTGCACGTCGGCCCGCCGCTCCTCGTCGTCCAGCAGCCGCAGCAGCGTGAACGCCACCGCCGTCAGGAAGACCGCCGACTGCTCGGCGGTCATGAGCACGCCGCCCAGGTTCTGGTCGTGGACGGGCGAGATGCCCCAGAGCCGCGGCGCGTGGACGTAGTACGGGTAGAGCGCCGACGGGATGAACGTGTAGGCGAGGCCGAGAAACGACGCGCCCACGAACGCACCGAGCAGGTAGAGCGTGGCCACCCCCGATGCCATCCGGCGCGCGCCCGGGACGATCACCGGCCACCAGAAGCAGATGCCGATGGTGATCAGGAACGCGTGCTCGAGGTCGAGCGCGAGCGGGTGTTCGAGCGCGTAGGTGTACGGCCGGGCAAGGTGGGTGCCGTACCAGCCCACGATCCAGAGCGGCCAGCTCACGCCGGCATGCAGCAGCCGGCTCAGCGGCCCGAGCCGGCGCAGGATGGTCGTGGCCATCGTCGGCGTCAGCCCGAGCAGGAGCAGCGGCGGCGCCCAGTCGGCGATGAGGGCGTTCTGCACCAAGTGGCCGAGCAGCAGGTAGTGCACGGCGATCGTCTCGAGCGGAGAGTTGAGCGGCGCCGCGACCAGCACGGCCCCGGCCACGAACGACGCCCGGCGCCACCCGGGCACCGAGGCACCGCGGGCGCTGCGAAGGTAGACGGCCACGGCGACGACGGCCGCCACGATGAATCCCGGCTCGAACGTGAAGGAGGTGGCCGCGGGCGCACTCATCGGCACGTGGCGCCGGCGCGGCGGCTCACCGTTCCAGCTTGTCCCGCTTGCGGCGCGTCGTGCGCGCCTTCTGCCAGGCGGCGAGCTCCTGGTCGGTGAGGTCGGGCGGCGGCCCCGTGCGCAGATGCCACGAGAACCAGCCCAGGAACCCGAGTCCGGCGACCGCCGGGATGAGGTGCGGCAGATGCTCGACCACGATCTGCATACGAGCGAACTGTAGAGCGTGCCTCCGACCTGGCCGAGCGCCCGCGGTAGAATCACCCCCGGATGAGCCGGGGAATGTCGCGCAAACACCTGCTTCGGTGGGCTGGAGCGGCGGGTGGGGGATTGGCTCTGGGTGCGGCGGGATATTCGCGGCTCGAGGGCGATTCCGCCAGCGCCGACTCCAGGGCCGAGGCGTTCACCGGTACCCACCAGGCGGGCATCGTCACGCCGCAGCCCAAATACCTGTGGTTCGGCGCGCTCGACGTCAAGACCTCGGGCCACGCGAACCTGCGGACACTCATGCAGACGCTGACCACGACCGCCGCAGGGCTGACGGCCGGAAGGCCGGTGGGCAACGCGGAGTTCGACCCGGCCCTTTTGACGATCACGTTCGGCTTCGGCGCCGGCATCTTCGACTCCCGCTTCGGCCTCGGCCACCAACGCCCGGCCGCCCTGGTGGACATGCCGCACTTCAAGGGCGACAAGCTGGAGGCCGATCTGAGCGACGGCGACATCGGTGTGCAGTGTTGCTCCGCCAGCCACGAGGTGGCGACCAAGGCGCTGCAGGCGATCGTGGCCGCCGCGAACGGAACCGCCACGCTGCGCTGGTCGCAGTACGGCTTCATCCGCGACCCGCTGCCGGGCGAGCGGGGCGGGACGCCGCGCAACATCGTCGGCTTCAAGGACGGCACCAACAACCTCCACGCCGACGACGCCGCCAAGATGCGCTCCAACGTGTGGGTGAACCGCGGCGACGGCCCCGACTGGATGACGAACGGGACATACGTCGTCGTCCGCAACCTGAAGGTGCTCGTCCCCAACTTCCTCACCGAGCCCCTGAGCGTGCAGGAATACGCGTTCGGCAGGCACAAGTCGACCGGCGCGCCGTTCGGCCAGAAGCACGAGTTCGATCCGGTGATCGTGTCGAAGGAACCGACCGACTGCCACATCATGGTCGCCAACCCGCGCAAGCCGGGCAGCGAGGCCGAGCGCATCCTTCGCCGCGGCTACACGATCACCCACGGCTACGACGCGCAGATCTCGAATGCGCTGGGCGGCCTGTTCTTCATCTGCTTCCAGCGCGACCCGCGTCGTCAGTTCATCCCGATCCAGCAGCGGCTGTCAGTCCACGACCGCTTCACCGTCGAGTACCCGGTGCCCCGCGGCAGCGCGATGTTCGCCGCGCCGCCCGGCATCCGGGCCGGCGGCTACGTCGGCGAGACATTGCTGGCGTGACCGCGCCCGCGATCCCGGTCGCGATCGCGGCGCTGCTGGAAGCGCTGGTCGCATCGTCGGTAGCGGCAAACGGGGGTCAGACCCTATTGGCGCACACGGCGGCGCGATCGGCCGCGCGAGTGACGACGGGCTCGGTGGCGCGCCCGGTGACGACGGACGCGGCCGAGACCGCCACCCGGAAGCTGATCGAGGACACCGCGGCAGACCTGGGCGCGCCCTGAACCGGGACGCTCCGTGACCCCGCGCGGGCATCCTCGTATGATCCGGTGATGGGCCGGCGCCGCCGCAGCGAGGTTCTGACGCAGGCCATCCTGGCGTCGGCGCCCGATGCCGTCGTGGTCGTCGACGACGACGGCGCCGTGGTCGAGTTCAACCCCGCGGCCGAGCGCATGTTCGGCGTGCGCCGCGACACCGTGATCGGTTCGGAGCTCTCGGACGGGATGCTCCTGCAGAGCCCGCCGTCCGAGCGCGCGCCGCTCGATGGAAGCTACGAGGCGACCGCCAGGCGCTCCGACGGAGCCACCTTCCCGGCCGAGATCTCGACCGCCCCCGTCGTCGGGGTCGACGCCCGCCTGCGCGTGCTCTACGTGCGCGACATCAGCGAGCGCAGGCGCGCTCAGCGGGCGGTCTACGACCTGGCGGCGATCATCGAGTCGTCCGACGACGCGATCATCTCCAAGACGCTCGAGGGCGTGATCGAGTCGTGGAACGCCGGCGCCGAGCGGCTCTACGGCCATACCGCCGCCGAGGCGATCGGGCAGCGGATCTCGCTCGTGGAGCCGCTCGGCCGCCCCGACCAGTCACCCGCGGTGCTGGCGCTGATCCGGCGCGGCCGGCCGATCGAGAACCTCGAGACTGTGCGCGTCCGCAAGGACGGGGCCGAGGTGCACGTGTCGCTGACGGTGTCGCCGATCGTCGACGCGCGCGGCCGGGTGATCGCCGCCGCCGAGATCGGGCGCGACATCACCGCCCGCAAGCGGGCCGATCAGCGGGTGGCCTATCTGGCCTACCACGACGATCTGACCGGCCTGCCGAACCGGCTCATGTTCGGCGAGCATCTCGATCTCGCGCTCGCCCGCGCACAGCGGCACGGCCGCCAGGTCGCCGTCCTCTATGTCGACCTCGACGACTTCAAGCAGGTCAACGACACCTACGGCCATGAGGCGGGCGACCAGCTGCTGCGCCAGATCGCCCGCCGCCTCGAGCGGGCGACCCGGGCGACCGATCTGGTCGCCCGCCACGGCGGCGACGAGTTCATCGTGCTGGTTGCGGATCTGCCCGCGGGGCCGGATCCGGCCGCCCGCGAGATCGCCCGCACGATCGCCGCGCACGTCGAGCAGGCGCTGGCGGCGCCGGCCGTCCTGAACGGGGCGACGATCACCGCCGGAGGCAGCGTCGGCATCGCCGTCTACCCCGAGGATGCCACCACGAGCGACGCGCTTCTGCGCCGGGCCGACGCGGCCATGTACCGGTCGAAGGAGCTCTCCCAGATGTCGGAGGGGGTGGCGGCGGCGCCCACGGGGGCCGCGCACCTTCCGCTCACGGCCCGCATGCAGCTCGCCCTCGAACGGGGCGAGTTCGTGCTGCACTATCAGCCGATCCTGCGCCTCGAGGACATGCGCATGGTGGGCGTCGAGGCCCTGATCCGCTGGAACCACCCCGACGAGGGCCTGCTCGCCCCATCGGCGTTCATCCCGCTGGCCGAGCGCACCGACCTGATCACGGCGATCTCCGACTGGGTCATCGACGAAGTCTGCCGGGCGTCGCGGCCGTGGGTCGAGCGGCAGGAGGACATCCGGGCGGCCGTCAACCTGCCGATCGCCCGCTGGCAGCCCGACGCCGCGGAGCGCCTGCTCCAGACCATCCGTGCGAACGGGCTCGACCCGAGCCAGATCGTGGTCGAGGTCAGCGAGTCGAGCGCAATGACCGATCCCGACCGCACCCAGCCGATCCTGCACGACCTGCACCGTCACGGCGTCAGGCTCGCCATCGACGACTTCGGCACCGGCCATTCCTCGCTCAGCCGCCTCACCGAGATGCCGGTCTCGACGCTCAAGATCGACCGGGCCTTCGTGCGCGACATCCCCGGCGGCTCACATGCGAACGCCATCGCGACCACGATCATCCAGCTCGCCCGGAACATCGGCGCCGAGGCGCTGGCCGAGGGCATCGAGACTCCCGAGCAGTGCGAGTTCCTGAAGCGCGAGGGCTGCACCCTCGGCCAGGGCTTCCTGTTCAGCCCCGCGGTGCCGGAGGACGAGGTCGAGCAGCTGTTCCGCCGCTTCGACCGGACGCCGGCGGGCCGCTGACGCCCACAGGGCGTACCATGGTGGAATGGCGAAGCAGGAACGGGTGGGCGGGTTCCACGTTCGCAACCCGGCGGGCGACATCATCGCAACGTATGAGACGTTCGAGCAAGCCAAGCTGACCGCGAACGAGCAGGCGTGCACGGCGAAGCTGCCCGGCTTCCAGGGGATCTGCTGGGAGGTCATTCGCGACCGCAGGCGGCGCAGGCCGCGCGTGCTGCATCGCGCCTATCCGCAGCCCCCCGTGCCGCCGAGCGACGAGCCCGGCGGTTCCAGCGGGCTCCGCGAGCCGCGCCGTCCCAGGCCCGGTTCGTCGTCAGGCACTGTCGGACTCGAACTCCTTGACCAGGGCCGGTCGTGGCTGCCAGAGCTCGCGCGATGGTGACTGATCAGGCACACCTCTGATCGATCCCGAAGCGAACGACCTGACTGCGTTGACCCACCTGGAACGCCAGAGGGAGGCATGCCCCATGCGAGCGGAGGAGAAAGCCGCCCGCGTAGTGGTTCCACACGTTCGGCGGAGACGGGCACGGCGAGAATCGAACCGCGCTGACGGCCGGTTTGCCGTTGCCCCAGGTGATTGCAGCTCGTGTCCGCCACGCTTGCGGCACGGACACGGTGACGGGTGACCGACCGGCGCGGAGAACCACGCCCGCCTTCTCCAAGTACGGCCAGCCCTCGCCATGGACGAGGACGGCCTGCGGGATGTAGGCGGGTGGCACCGCGATACCACCGAGAACCCGTCGATAGCCTGCCGGTGGCGACTTCGCCTGAATGATGACCTGGTCACAGGCGACGACCAGCTCGCCGCGGGTGGCTGGAGACGAGCCAGCCGCTGAGTGCGACGAACCGCCGCCGAAACACCCCGCAGATATGGCCCCCACAAGCACGAGGACCACGAACACGCGCAGTCTCTTCGGCACCACCTGGGTACCCTAGGCTCACGCGACGTCCTGGGCAAAACGACGGCCCAGCGAGCCCATTCATGTCACGAGTTTGCGGCGCGCTCCGACCGGGGCCTGGCCCCGGTTTGAAGCCCGTCCGGCAGGATCACCGTGTCGTAGTAGCGCGTCATCGTCACACCGGCGGTGAAGCGGCCGACGTGCGGTTCGATGTGCTCGCCTGCCGCGATCCGCAGGACGAGCTCGGGGTAGCGCGAGCCCGCGGCCAGCGGCAGCGGGAAGGCGCCGCCGAAGCGGCAGTTGACGTCGGTCACCGGCAGCCCCTCGGGCTCGTCGAAGCACTGGATGGTGGCGGGGCCGACCAGCCGCAGCCCCTCGGCCACCCGCCTGCCGAGGTCGATCAGGCGCCGGTCGGCGATGGTCTGGCCCTTGATGGACTCGCCGCCCTTCGACTCGATCATCGTGCGCGGGATCACGTTGACCGCCCGGCTCTCGAGGTCGCACAGGACGTCGATCGAGAACTGCTCGCCGGGGCAGAACCGCTGCACGATCACCGGCACGCCGGCGTATTCGGTGAAGAAGCGCACCTCGTCGAGGCGCTCGCAGCGGTAGATGTCGCGGGAGGCATAGCCCCACCGGCGCTTGACCAGCAGCGGCAGCGGCGGCCGCTCCGGCAGCTCCTCGGGGATCCATGTGTCCGGCGAGGGCAGGCCGGCAGCCAGGAGCGCCCGGTGGCAGAGGTACTTGTCGAACATCGCCTTTGCCACCGGCAGGTCGGGCAGGAGCAGTTTCGCGCCGGCCCGCTCGAGGAGCTCGCGGCCGGCCACGAGCTCGACGTTGTCGAGGTCGGCGATGGGCAGCACCGCTCGCACGCCGTGCTCGGCGACGAGCTCGGCAAGCGTGGGCACGTAGTCGGGGCTCGATGCAAGCGGCACCACCACGCCGCGGTCGGCCATCATCAGCGCCGGCGACAGCGGGTTCGCGTCCACGGCCACGACATCGCCGTCCCAGCCGAGCCCGTCGAGCGCCTCCCTGAACGCGCGCACGACGTCCACCCGCAGGCCGGCGCAGGTGAGCAGCACCGCGCTTCGCGTCACAGGTCCCAGCCGCCGGTCGAGCCCTTGTACGTCTCGGACGGCCGGGTCATCTGGCCGAGCGTCCGCCAGAGGATGCGCGCGTCGAGGCGCAGCGACCAGTGCTCGACGTACCAGACGTCGAGCTCGATGCGGCGCGACCAGGGGATCGAGGTGCGGCCGTGGATCTGCGACCAGCCGGTCACCCCGGGCCGCATCTTCAGCCGCAGCCGCTGGCGCGGGCTGTAGCGCTCGACCTGCTCGAGCAGTGTCGGCCGCGGCCCGATCAGCGACATCTCGCCGCGCAGGACGTTCCAGAGCTGAGGCAGCTCGTCGAGGCCGAGGCGGCGGTAGGCATCGCCGAAGCGCAGGATGCGCTCGTCGCCCTCGTTCACGGCCAGACCCGCGCCCTGCGAGCTGGCGTCGCGGATCATCGTGCGGAACTTGTAGATCGTGAACGGCCGGCCGTCGCGGCCGGCCCGCTCCTGGCTGAAGAGCACGGGCCGCCCGTCCTCGATCAGGATCACCGCCGCCAGGGCTGCCAGCACCGGCGAGAGGACGACAAGGCCCGCGGCGGCCACCGTGGCGTCAAGGGTTCGTTTGAGGGCGAGCGCGGCCGGCGCAGACCGCACCGTCGATGCCCGATCGCCGTTGTGGCCTGCGACCGTTTCCACGCGCCAACCATAGCCAACGGGTCTGCTAAAGTGGCCGGTTGCGCCGGTGCACGTTTGGCCGGCGCCCGCCGCCCGCCGCCGCCAATCGTCAGCGCTCCGCCCCACGCACCTCTTGGTGCGTCCGTGCGCGGAGCGGCCGCCGTCCCCTTTGGAGCCGCCGCGTGTCCGCCCACCCTGCCGTCGAAGTCCGCGATCTGCGCAAGGAGTTCATCCGCCGTGACGGGCGCCGCAACGGCCGCGTCCGCCGCCGCCGCGTCGCCGCGCTGCATGACGTGAGCTTCACGCTCGCCCGGGGCGAGTGCGTCGCCATCCTCGGCCAGAACGGCTCGGGCAAGTCGACGCTCGTGCGCGTGCTCTCGACGCTGCTCCTGTTCGAGGGCGGCAGCGCCCACGTGTTCGGCATCGACGTGAGCGCGCGGCCGCGGGCGGTGCAGCGGCTGGTGAACCGCGTTTCGGTCGAGGCGTCGTTCTTCAAGCGCATGTCGCCGGCCGAGAACCTCAGCTACTCCGCCAGGTTCTACGGCCTGACGCCACGGCAGACACGAAGCGCCATCCCCGCCATCCTGCAGCGCGTGGGGTTCCCGCCGGAGCGGCGCGGCGAGCCGATGGAGGACCTCTCGAGGGGCATGCAGCAGAAAATCGCGCTGGCCCGCGCGCTCCTGACGTCGCCCGTCCTCTTGCTGCTGGACGAGCCGACCACCGGCCTCGACCCGCGCTCGAAGCTCGAGGTGCAGGAGCTCGTGCGCAACCTGCGCCGCGAGCACGACTGCACGATCCTGCTCTGCACCCACGACATGGCCGAGGCCGAGGCCCTGGCCGACCGGGTCGGGATCCTGCATGCGGGTCGCCTGCTGGCCCTCGACACGCCCGCCGAGATCCGCAGCCGCTACGCCGCGGCGACGCTCGAGGACGCGTTCATGGCCGCGACCGGCCGCAGCTTTGAGGACGAGGCTGAGGAGATCGAGAGCGAGGTGCCCGCGTGATGCGGCAGGCATCGCTGGCGGTGCGGCGCGAGCTGATCGGCTTTGCGGGCATCGTGGAGCGCAACACCTATCTGATCCGGCGGTTTGCGTGGTGGGAGCTGGCCTGGTTCCTGTACACGATCGCCAACACGCTCACGATCGTCTTCATCGCCAAGGGCGTCGAGGCGGCCGGCTACCAGCTCAACGTGAACCGCGAGACGATCGTCCTCCTGATCGGCGCGGTGGTGTGGTCGTACCTCGGGCTCGTCTTCGAGATCGAGACCGAGACCGTCGCGTGGGAGCGGTGGGAAGGCACGATCGAGTACACGTTCATGGCGCCGCTGTCGCGCCCTGCGCACCTGCTCGGAATGGGCGCGTTCGCGGTCGTCTACGGGGTCATCCGAACGGTGCTGCTCTTCGGGCTCGTCGCGGCCGTCCTGAATGTGCACTTCGGCCATCCGGACTTCCTCGCCGCCGCACTCGTGCTCGCGGTGTCGTCGCTCTCGTTCGTCGGCATCGGGATGATGACGGCGGTGCTGCCGTTGGTCTCACCCGAGAAGGGCACGCAGCTCGGTTTCATCGCCCAAGGGCTGCTGCTGGTCGTGTCGGGCGTCTACTACCCGGTGAGCGTGCTGCCGCAGTGGATGCAGTGGATCTCGGTCGTCTCGCCCGCCACGTACACGCTCGACGGAGCCCGCCGGGCGGTGCTCGACGGCGCCGGCCCGGTCGCCGTGTGGGGGGACATCTGGCCCCTCATCCTGACCGGGGTGATCGCCATCCCGCTAGGGCTGTACGTGTTCTCACGGGGCGAGCGCTACGCCAAGCGCCACGGCCGGCTGAAGCGATCCGGCTGATGTGATCGCGAGCGTTGACACGAGGCTCCAGGTGGACTAATTATCCGTCTGTTCTGTTCACGCTTCGAGGGGGGTGGGTCAGCTATGCGGTGGTCCCGGTCACAGGAGTCGTGCAGTCGCAAACCGCCCGGGCTTTGGGCGGTCACCGTGGTCGCCATGGGGGTGATCATGCTCGCGGCGGCCGCGCCGGCCAGCGCGAGTTCGAGCGTCCATGCGCAGAAGCTCGGCATGCTCGACTGCAACGGGCAGAGCCCGGTGCAGAGCACGGTGCGCGCGGCGCACGTGTGCAGCGATCCGCGCAGCCTGTACGACGGCAAGCCGACGCGGTTCTCCGACAACGGCGTCTACATCGGCCACGACGAGCCGATCATCCGGTTCCTCTCGACCCGGCGTGGCTCGGGCAACAACATCACCTGGAGAGAGCGGCTCCCGTTCGATCCCACCGCCCTGCCGACCGTGGCGCACCCGGGCACCGACACAACCCACTGGTTCGAGCTCTCGATCGCACCGTGGTTCAGCATGGCGCTCTGTAACCCGGAGTCCTACCCGCTGAATCCGTGCAAGCCGAGAAGCGACTCCAACGCACCGCAGCACCCGCCCACGTTTGACCAGGGCGGCGGCGGCAGCTCGTTCCTCGAGATGCAGTTCTACCCGCCCGGCTTCGCCCCGTTCGTCGACTCGATCTCGTGCGACAACACGCACTGGTGCGCGTCGCTGCACATCAACGACCTGGAGTGCACGCTCGGGTTCGCAAGCTGCAACACCAACTGCGAAGAGCCCACCAACTTCGCGTTCATCCAGACGAACGGCGTGCCCACCGGGCCACCGAGCCCGCAGCTGGCCACCACGGCAACGGCCACGCCGAACTCCCACACGCTCATGATGAACCCGGGCGACAGGCTCGTCATCCACATCTTCGATGCCAAGCTGCGTGGTGGAGGGCACGCACTCGAGACGAGCATCCGCGATCTCACGACGGGCCAGAGCGGCTACATGATCGCCTCGGCCCGAAACGGCTTCATGGCCACGTCGATAGCCGACTGCAGCGGGCGGCCGTTCAACTACCAGCCCGAGTACAACACCGCCCGGCCGCAGAACATCATCCCCTGGGCAGCACTCGAGACGAACATCTCGACCCAGTTCGAGATCGGCCACTTCGAGCCGTGCACGACGGTCACGGATCCGATCCCGCTGCCTCTGGGGACCTTCACCGACACGATGTGGCAGAACTGCACCGGCCCGTACGAGAACGCCGCCCCGCCCGACGGCTCCACCGGGAACCCGGAGGTCTCCGACGCCCCGTGCTGGCCCAAGGGCTACACCCACCATGGGCACGCACCGCCGAACGAGGTGGCGGGGTGCATCCAGACGATCGCCCAGAACGGCGACCTCGACTACGACGGCACGTCGTACTGGCCGAACTGGCCCGACAGCACCAAGCCCGACCTGTATCCGTCCCCCTTCCTGCAGCAGGAGCCACTGACCCAGGGGCGGCGGTACACGACGATCCAGTTCCAGACCAACGCCCCCGCCAGCGAGGCGAGCTGCATGCCGACGGGTGCAGGGTGTGCCGTGCCTCCGGTGGCCGCACCGGGCAAGTTCTACCCGTTCTGGACCCAGGCGATGGTGCATGGCACCTGCGTGTGGGAGTTCGGGCAGATGCGGAACGGCAACACGTTCGGCGGCATCCATCAGTACGGGCAGCCGTCGGCCTACTTCTTCGGCAACCTCGAAGGGCCGATGCGGCCCAACCCGACCTGCTCCACCTAGACCGGCGCTGACCCTGGGTGGGGGCTCCCGTGCGAGCCCCCACCCACGCCGGCCGGGGTGCGCGCAGGGCTGCTACGGTCGTGCGCGTGGGACGGGCCGTGACCTTGGCGCCGCTTTGGCGCAACCGTGACTGGATGCTGTTCATGGCCGGGCAGCTCCTCTCCACACTGGGCAGCCAGCTCACCACGATCGCCTACCCGCTGCTCGTGCTCGCGCTCACCCACTCGCCGGCGAAGGCGGGACTCGTCGGGTTCGCGCGCGTCCTGCCGACACCGCTGCTGGGCCTGCTCGCCGGTGAGGCCGCCGACCGGTGGGACCGCAAGCGGATCATGATCGCCGCCGACGGGATCCGCGCCGTCGCGGTCGCGGCGCTCGCCGTGGCGGTCCTTGCCGACGCCACCCCGCTCTGGCTGATCGTCGCGGCCGCGCTGGCGGAGGGAACGGGGAGCGTGTTCTTCACCGGAGCGCAGGTTGGAGCGATGCGGGCGGTGGTCCCGGCGCCTCAGCTCCCGGCCGCGGTCAGCGCGCAAACGGCACGGTTTGCGGCCGTCTCACTCGCCGGGCCTCCCGCCGGCGGCGCGCTCTTCAACCTCGGCCGATCGCTGCCGTTTCTCGGCGACGCGGCCTCGTACTCGTTCTCGTTCGTCTCGCTGCTCGCAATGCGCACGCCGTTCCAGGAGGCCCGCCGGACCGATACGGCATCGCTGCGGGCGCGCACCGCCGAGGGGTTCCGGTTCCTCTGGAGCCGGCCGTTCCTGCGCACCATGACGTTCATCTACGGCATCGGCAACTTCGCGCTCCCGGGCATCCTGCTCGTGATCGTCGTGGCGGGCCGGCGCGCCGGCCTGTCGGGTGGCCGGATCGGCGCGCTCTTCGCCGTGTTCGCCGCGTTCCTGCTGATCGGCTCTCTCGCCTCCCCCCTGTTCCGGCGCCGGTTCTCGATGCGCACGATCATCCTGATCGAGCTCTGGACGTGGCTCGGGAGCGGGCTCTACCTGATCTGGCCGGACGTCTACGTCCTGACCGCCGCCATCCTGCCCCAGGCCGTCGCCATGCCGGTGACGGACTCGGTCGTCGTGGGGTACCGGATGGCGGTCACGCCCGACCGCCTGCTCGGACGCGTCGAAAGCGTGCGGACGACGCTCGCACAGCTCGCCTACCCGCTCGGGCCGCTCGTCGCCGGGATCCTGCTCGAGACCACCTCCAGCCGCGCGACGGTCGCCGTCTTCACCACGTGTGGCGTCGTGCTCGCGGTCTGGGGCACGCTCAGCCCGGCGATCCGTGCCGCACCAAGGCTCGAACAGGCATGGGAACCCGTTTCCAACTCCGACCAAAGTCCCGCCCAATCGAGACTCCCGTCCGAGGCGAAACGCGCGCCCGGCTCCTAGCCTGGGTGGATGGACATCGCACTGATCACAGGAGCGTCGCGCGGCCTCGGGCTGGCGCTGGCGCTGGAGCTGGCCGAACGCGGCCATGGGCTCGTCATCGACGCGCGCGGCGCGGAGGCGTTGGAGGAGGCGCGCTCGGCGCTCGCCCAACACACGGCGGTTACCGCGATCGCGGGTGACGTCGCCGACCCCGACCACCGGTTGGGGCTCGTCGCCGCAGCCACCCGGATGGGCGAGCTGCGGCTGCTCGTGAACAACGCATCCGTGCTGGGCCCGAGCCCTCAGCCGGAGCTCGGCTCCTACCCGCTCGAGGTGCTCGACGCGGTCTACCGCATCAACGTGCTCGCACCGCTCGGGCTGATTCAGGTGGCGCTGCCGGCCCTCCGCCGAAACGCGGGCACCGTCCTCAACATCACCTCCGACGCCGCGGTCGAGGACTACGCCGGCTGGGGTGGCTACGGCTCGTCGAAGGCGGCGCTCGAGCAGCTCTCCAACGTGCTCGCCGCCGAGCAGCCGGACGTGCGGGTGTACTGGGCCGATCCGGGCGACATGCGCACCCGCATGCAGCAGGAGGCCTTCCCGGGAGAGGACATCTCCGACCGGCCGGAGCCCGACACGAGCGTGCCCGGCCTGCTGCGGCTGATCGAGCGCGACCTGCCGTCGGGGCGCTACCAGGCTCGCGCCCTTCAGCCCTCGGGGGCGGCGGCGTGAATGCCGTCGCACTGGCCGAGGCCACCTCCCCGCCGGAGCGCCGGGGCGTCGGGCGCGATCGCGTGCGCATGCTGGTCGGACGCGGGGACGGCGTCGAGCACGCCATCTTCCGTGACCTGCCGACGCTGCTCGACCCTGGCGACCTGCTGGTGGTGAACACGTCGGCGACGCTGGCCGCTGCACTCGAGGCCATGGCGCCCGGCGGCCGGCCGCTGCGCCTGCACCTCTCCACGCCCGTGCCGGGGTCCGATCCCGATGACGGCCTGTGGATGGTGGAGCTGCGCGTCCCGGCGGGGCCGGGCTCGCTGCCGTTCACGGCCGGCCGCCGCGGCTGGCGGCTCGCGCTTCCCGGCGGCGGCCATGCCCGCCTGCTCCGCGGGGGCCCGCGGCTCTGGGTCGCGCGCATCGACCTGCCGGTGGGGCTCTTCGCGCACCTCGAGGCACACGGCCGCCCGATCCGGTACTCCTATGCGGGTGCCGACTGGCCGATCGACGACTACCAGACAGTCTTCGCAACCGAGCAGGGCAGCGCCGAGATGCCGAGCGCCGGCCGCGCATTCACGCCCGAGCTCGTCACCGAGCTCGTGGCGGCCGGGATCGAGCTGGCGCCCATCGTCCTGCACACCGGGGTCTCGTCACCGGAGACGGGGGAGCCGCCGTTTGCCGAGTGGTTCCGGGTCCCCGCGACGACCGCCCGGCACGTGAACGCCGTGCGCGCCGGCGGCGGCCGCGCGATTGCCGTCGGCACCACCGCCGTGCGCGCGCTCGAGACGGCCGCCGCCGGCAATGCCACCCTGGCCGCCGCCGAGGGTTGGACAGAGCTGGTGATCGACGAGGCTCGCGGCGTCTCGATCGTGGACGGCCTCCTCACCGGGTGGCACGCGCCCGAGGCGACACACCTCGACCTGGTGCGCGCCGTCGCCGGCCGCGACCTGGTCGACCGCTGCTACGCCGCCGCCACCGCGCACGGCTATCTGTGGCACGAGTTCGGTGACCTCAATCTGCTCCTGCCGTAGCTGCTAACCTCCGCTCGTGGCACCGACTCTCCTCAGTTGACCGGCGCGCGGCGCACGCGCGCCGCATCGATCCCGCCGTCCGACCGCTCTGGAGCCTCAGTCCGTGCCAACTCCGCCCCGCATCGCAATTCGCCGCCTCGCCGCCGCCCGCGTCATCTCGGTGACCGGCTCGGAGGCCGGCTGGATCGCGCTCATGGTGGCGATCTACGCCGCGACCCACTCGACGGTGTGGATGTCGGCGGCGCTGTTCGTGAGCATCGGCGCCTCGGGCCTCTTCACCCCGCTCCTGGGCGCGTTGGGCGACCGCATCGACCGCCGGCGCGTGATGATCGCCTCCGAGCTGGCGGCCGCCGGCGTGGCCGGTGTGATGGCGTTCACCCACCATCCGCTCGCACTGATCGCGCTGGCGTTCATCCTCGCGGTCGCCCAGTCGCCGTACTTCTCGGCATCCACGGCCGCCGTGCCGAACCTGGTGCCTGTCGAGGAGGTTGCATGGGCCAATAGCACCATCGCGATCGGCCGCAACGCCGGCGCCCTGCTCGGGCCGTTGCTCGGCGGAGCGGTGGCCGGGCTGCTCGACCCGAGCGTCGTGTTCGGGGCAAACGCGATCTGCTTCGCGGGATCGGCGGCGATGGTCTGGACCGTCCGCGGCACGTTTGCCGACCCCGACCGGGTCGAGGCCGCGGAGCATGCCGGCGTCCGCGCCGGCTTCCGGTTCATCCTCGCCGAGCCGGTGCTGCGCCTGATCACGCTGGCCTGGATCGTCCTGCTCTTCCTGCTCGGGCCGGTGCTCGTGGCCGAGCTGCCGCTGGCGCGATCGTTCGGCGTCGGCTCCGTCGGGTACGGCATTCTGGTCGCCTGCTGGGGCGGCGGCGCGATCGTGGGATCGTTCCTGGGCCGCAGGCTCGCCGTCTCCCGCGAGCGGATGACCATGGTCGGAGGCTGTGCCATCATCGGCGCCGGCTTCGCGGTGGTGGCGGTCGCGCCGGCGTTCGGGTTCGCGCTGGCCGGGATGGCGACGGCCGGCCTGGCCGAGGGATCCGTCTCGGTGTCCGAGCAGGGCATCCTCCAGCGGCGGACCCCCGACGCCGTGCGCTCCCGGGCGACGGCCGCGATCGAGGCGGCCAGCCTCGGCGCGTTTGCGCTCTCGTTCCCGGCGGCCGGCTTCATGATCAACCTGATCGGCGTCCGCGGCGTCTACCTGCTGGCCGGCGCAGGCTGCGCCGTCTCAGCGCTGATCCTGATCCCGGCGATGCGCGAGCTCGACCGTTCACCCGCCGGGCAGCGGCCGCAGATGCCCGATCGCCTCGAAGTAGGCGGGTTTGGTGAAGATCGGCCCGATCAGCGCGGCGGTGCCGCCGGGGCGGTCGCGCTCGACCGCGAGCTGTCCGCCAATGGTGGAGTACACCCGCACTGAGCGCGCGCCGATCACGATCTGCTTGACCGGCACGAGCCGGTTTCCGAGCAGCGGCGGCGGCACGACCGGCCCGTAGTCCCACACCAGCAGCGGGCCGTAGCGCAGCTGCACCGCCACCCCGGCGTTGTAGCGGTAGAGCGTGATCGCGCCGAGCGGATGGCCGGCGGCGCGCGGCCCGAGCCAGTAGACCGGCGGCGAGAGCGCCCGTGTCTCGGACAGCGTCAGCCGGCTGGTGCCGAGGAGCCGCACCGGCCGGCCGGGCGCGGCCAGCTGGGTGACGACGGTCTTCGGCGGCAGCGTCAGCAGGAACGCATCGTCCGGGGCCTGGTCGCGCGCAACCGCGCCGACGTCGCGGATGCCGATCACTGCGGCCGTTCGCACATGGCCGCCCGGACGGCGCTCGCGCCACTCGATCCGCTCGGGAAGGAGCGTGCGTGCATCGACCGTCACGACCTGTGCGATCCGGACGCCGTCGCGCAGCTCCTGAACCGGCAGTGAGAACCGGTAGGCCGGCCTGCCGGCAAACGTCACCGGCGCGGCGGCGGTCGCCGCAACTCGCTCGAGCGCCCGCCGGTACACCGTGAGCGGGTCAACCGCAGTCGCGCAGCCCGTCGCCAGGGCGGCACACGAGCCGGCGATGACCGCCGCCCCGGTGACCGGGTCGTAGCGGGTGATGCGGCTGCGCTCCACGAGCGTCTCGTCGACGACCGTGCCATTCGCGATGCGCTGCGTCCAGCGGGCCTCGCCGCGGGCGGCGTCGATCCAGCCGGTGCGGGTCGACGGGGTGAACCCGCCCGCCGGCCCCGGCACGATTCGCTCGGTCACCTCGAGCACCGATCCGCGGCCACCGAGCGCGGCCAGCGCCCTCGCCTGGACGTTCACGAGCGTCGGTGAGCCGGAGGGCGAGACCAGGAGCAGCCCGGCCGCGAGCGCCACCGCCACGCCCGCGGCGACCGTGACGGGGAGAAGGAGCCGTCGTCGCCGCACCGGGCCGGGGCGGGTCGTGACCAGGGCGCGCTCTGTCTCGGCCTGCGAAACGTCGAAGCGGACCTCTGCCGCAGCGGCCTCGAGCACCCGCACGAGCGCCTCCAGCTCCCCCGTCGGCTGGGCGCGGCCGTCAAGCGCGTCCGCCAAGCTGCGCGCGAGCAGGCGGTCGTCACCGCGGCGCATCGATGCCCTCCCGCTCGAGTGCGGTCTGCAACTCCCGGCCTGCGCGCAGTACGAGCATCTGGCACGCGCCGACGCTGCGCCCCATGACCCGCGCGACGTCGGCAAAGGGGTATCCCTCGACGAGCCTGAGGTGCACCGCGATCGCATGATCGGGCGGGAGACTTGCAAGCGCACGCCGGATCGCCTCGCGCTCGATGACCGTCGCGGCCTCGTCGCCGCCGGTGGCCGCGTCGTGCACGTCGCCGGCGACCGGCTCGCGCCGGCGGGCGGTCATGCGATCGGCCGCCATGTTTGCGGCGACCCGGTAGAGCCACGCCAGCACCGGCCGGCCCCGCCATCGCAGCCCCGGCACCCGCCGCCAGGCCTCAACGAACACCTCGGCCGCGATGTCGGCCGCCTCCTCGCGCGAGCCGAGCCGGGCGGCCAGGTAGCGCACGATCTCGGCGTGATGGGCGCGAAAGAGCGCGTCGAAGTCGTGCTGCTCGCGGCGGAACCGGGCTTCACCCTGCATCCCCCCGACACGTCCTAGGCGGCCTGCGCCCGCCGCCGCGGCCGCCGCCGGACGGCGGCCACCGCGGTGAGCGCCGCCAGAACCATCGCGGCGGCGATCCCGATGGTGACCGCCCCGATGCCACCGCCTGCCGCCCGCGGCGGGCGCCGATCGGCGGCGATCATCCTGGCTTCGGCCGCCGTGATGCGCACCCAGGCACCGTCGGGCGCGTGCAGCAGCCGCAGCTGCGGGAAGTAGAGCGCCGACCCCCAGCCGTTCCACGGCGTCCTGCCGGTGAGCGTGATCGCGATCAGCACCAGGGGATGGTTCCACACCGAGGCCGGCATCGCGACCCCCGGCCGGCCCAGAACCGCGGCGAAGGCGCCGGGATTCGGGGCGACGCGCTTGCCGACCCAGACACTCGTGATCCGGGGACGGTACGGCGCGATCCCCGCCAAGCGGGCTCGGAGCAGGCCCGCCGTGCGCGGCCCGAGCTGGTGGGCGGTCCCGTTCAGCTCGACGATCCCCTGTCCGGGAATCAGGTATCCCTGGAGGTCGAACATCGCCGGGCGGGTCGTCAGCCGCAGGAATGGCGCGAGCCTTGGCGACGCACCCGTTTCCCGCCCCATCGCGTGCACGATCGCCACCGCCACGGCCCGGTCGGTGATCGTCACGCACGCCGACGGGCCGCACAGCTTGACCGCCGTGACGACGCCCTTGGCCGCGGCCTGGCCGGGCCAGGCGGCGAGGACCGCGACGGCGAGCGCAGCGGCGGTGCGGCGATGGATCACGCCCTGTCCATCCGTCTGCGGCAGCCGAACCTCACGCGACCGGGCATAGAATCGCGGCGTGGCTCAGGACGCCGGCTACTCCGGAACACCGCTCGCAAAGAAGCTCGGGATCACGCCCGGCACCGACCTCGGACTCGATCTCGAGCCGACCGGATGGAGCGTGCCGGGCCTTCCCGAAGACGTCGCCGTGGTCGCATCCCCCGCTCCGGCCGACGTCCTGATCGCCTTCTTCCGGACGGCGGCCGAGCTTCCCGAGCGCCTGCCCGCGCTGGCGCAGCGCATCTTCCCGGCCGGGTCGCTGTGGGTCGCCTGGCCGAGACGCGCCGGCGGTCATCAGAGCGACATCACCGAGAACCTGCTGCGCGAGCACGGGCTTCCGCTGGGCATCGTCGACACCAAGGTCGCCGCGATCGACAATGACTGGTCGGGCCTCAAGTTCATGTGGCGACGCGAGAACCGGTCCGCGGCTTCCACATGAGAGCCCATCTCGGCGGGGGTAACATCGGCCGGTGAGAATCGCGCTGCTGGCACCCGCCTGGTTCGCCGTCCCGCCGGTGCGTTACGGCGGCATCGAGTGGGTGGTGTCGATCCTGGCCGACGGGCTCGTCGACCGCGGGCACGACGTGACCCTCTACGCCGCCGGGGACTCGCAGACCAAGGCGCACCTGGTCACGAGCTACGACGAGCCGCCGTCGTATCGCATCGGCATGTCGCTGCCCGATCTGCATCACACGCTCACGTGCCTCGAGGAGGCGGACAAGTACGACGTCGTCCACGATCATTCCGGGCCCGTCGCGTGCGCGCTCGGGCAGTGCATCGCGACGCCGTTCTGCCACACCGTGCACGGCCCGCTCACCGGCGAGCCGGGGCTCGTCTACGCCCAGATTGCGAAGGTCTCGCCGCGGGTGCGGCTGATCTCGCTCTCCGAGAACCAGCGCAGCCCCCGGCCCGAGCTGAACTGGCTCGCCACCTGCCACAACGCCATCGACCTGGACGCCTACCCGATCCATCCCGAAAACGACGGCTACCTCCTGTTTCTGGGCCGGATGTCGCCCGACAAGGGCGCGGGGAACGCGGTGCGGGTCGCCCTCGAGTCGGGGATGCCGCTGAAGCTGGCCGGCAAGATCCACGACCCGGTCGAGCACGAGTACTTCGATTCGGCCGTGCGCCCGCACCTGGGGGACGGCATCGAGTACGTCGGCGAGGTGTCCCACAACGAGAAGGTCGACCTGCTCCAGCGCGCGGCCGTGACGGTGTTCCCGATCCAGTGGCCCGAGCCCTTCGGCCTCGTGATGGTGGAGTCGATGGCCTGCGGCACGCCGGTGCTCGCCACCCGGCTCGGCGCGGTGCCGGAGGTGGTCGAGCACGGGCGCGGGGGGCTCGTCGTCGACGCGATCGACGAGATGGCCGCCTGCATCCCGCGGATCCTCGAGCTCGATCCACTCGAGGTGCGGGCCGTGGCTGACGAGAGCTTCTCGGCGCACCGCATGGTGCTCGACTACGAGCGGGCGTACGAGCGCCTCGTCGCCGAGGCGTAACAGAACAGCAACGTTTCGAGCACGGCAACATTCGGGGGACTGTCCCCGGTTGTTAGTGCAGGAAGTGGCGGCGGCCGGTGAAGACCATCGCGGCGCCCGCGGCGTTGGCGGCGGCGATCACCTCGGCGTCGCGCACCGAGCCGCCCGGCTGGACGATCGCCTTCACGCCGGCGGCGAACGCCGCCTCGGGGCCGTCGGCGAACGGGAAGAACCCGTCCGAGGCCAGGACCGCCCCGGCCGCCCGGTCGCCCGCCTTCGACACCGCCACCTTGACCGCGTCCACCCGGCTCATCTGGCCGGCGCCGATGCCGACGGTGGCCAGCTCGCGCGCGATCACGATGGCGTTTGAGCGCACGAAGTGCACCGTCCGCCAGGCGAACAGGATGTCCTCCCACTCGCGCTTGCCGGGCGCCACCTCGGACACGACCTCCATGTCGGCGCGATCCTCGGTCTCGTTGTCGCGATCCTGGATCAGGAGGCCGCCGAGCACCCGCCGCACGTCGCGTTCGCCCGGGCTCGACTTGCGCCGCTCGCGGTCTTCGAGCACGCGCGTCGTCGGTTTCGCCGAGAGCGTCTCGCGGGCCTTGTCGTCATAGCCGGGGGAGAACAGGACGTCGACCTTCGTCTCGATGATGCGCTCAGCCACATCGCCCGTGACAGTCCGGTTGACCGCGATGACGGCCCCGAACGCCGACAGCGGGTCGGCGGCCAGCGCCCGCACGTAGGCCTCCTCGAGCGTGGCCCCGACCGCGACGCCGCACGGATTGGCATGCTTGACGATGGCGCAGGCGGGCAGCTGGAACGCCGAGACGATGGCCCGGGCCGCCTGCAGGTCGGCGACGTTGTTGAACGAGAGCGGCTTGCCGCTCACCTGGTCGATGCGCGACAGCACGTGCCGGCGGGCGCCCGCCTCGCGGTAGAGCGCGGCCCGCTGGTGGGGGTTCTCACCGTAGGCCAGGTCGCCGACCTTGACCAGGTCGATCGTGAGCCGGTCGGGGAACGGCTCGGTGTCGGTGAACCACGCCGCCACCGCGGCGTCGTAGGAGGCGACGTGCGAGAACGCCTCACCGGCCAGGTCGCGGCGGGTGTCGAGCGAGAGCTCGCCGCCCGAGGAGTTGAGCTCGTCGAGCAGGAACCCGTACCGGTCGGGCTCTGTGACGACGGCCACGGAATGGAAGTTCTTCGCCCCGGCGCGAACCATGGTCGGCCCGCCGATGTCGATGTTCGCGATCACCTCGGCCTCGGCCACGCCCCGGCGGGCGGCGACGGAGCGGAACGGGTACAGGTTGCAGACGATCAGGTCGATCGGCGTGATCGCCGCCTCCTCGAGCGAGGCCATGTCCTCGGCGTGGTCGCGGCGCGCGAGGATGGCGGCGTGCAGCGAGGCGTGCAGGGTCTTCACCCGCCCGCCGAGCAGCTCTGGGTTGCCCGTCAGCTGCTCGACCGTCGTCACCGGGACGCCCGCCTGCTCGAGGAAGGCGGCCGTACCGGAGGTCGAGACGAGCTCGACCCCGAGCGCGTGCAGCCCGGCCGCGAACGTCGAGAGGCCGTTCTTGTCGCTCACCGATATGAGGGCTCGTTTGATCTTCATCCGCTCACCTCACCCGCCGTCCATCGACCTGGATCCTGCCCGCCCCGTACAACCTGACCGCCTCCGGAAGCAACCGATGCTCGATCCGGTGAAGACGCTCGATCACATCGGCGATGGTGTCATCATACGAAACCGCCAGGCCCTCCTGCAGGACGATCGGCCCGCTGTCCACCGCCGGGTTTTTCTCGTCGACCAGGTGCACGGTGACGCCGGTGACCTTGACGCCGTGGTCGATCGCGTCCTGCACGGCGTGCGCGCCCGGGAATGCGGGCAGCAGCGAGGGATGGACATTCAGGATCTTGCCCGAGTACCGGTGCACGAACGCGGGCGAGAGGATGCGCATGTACCCGGCCAGCACCACCAGGCCGATCTCATGCTCCTCGAGGAACGCGATCGTCTCGTCGTCATCGACGGTGGCAAGGATCGGGATCCCAGCCCGCCGGGCGCGGTCGAGCCCCGGCGCCTGCGCGCGGCTCGAGACGACGCAGGCCACGTCGATGTCGGGGGCGTCGATCAGTGTCTGGAGGTTCGTGCCTGCCCCCGAGATGAGCACTCCGACCTTCAGCTGAAGCGCACCCCCGGCCCCTCCACCACGCTTCCGGCCACGAAGCTCGGGCAGCCCCCGCGTTCGAGTGCGGTCAGCGCCGCCGGCACGGAGCCGGTCTCGATGACCGCCGCAAACCCGATGCCGAGGTTGAACACGCGCCGCATCTCGTCCTCCTCGACGCCGAGCGACGCCAGCCACTCGAACACCGGGGGGCGCGCCCACGCGCCGAGGTCGATCTCGGCCCCGAGGCCCTCGGGGAACTGGCGGGCGAGGTTGCCGGGGATCCCGCCGCCGGTGATGTGGGCCATGGCCCGCACGTCCACCGTGCGCGTGAGCTCGGAGACCGCGCGGGCGTAGATCCGGGTCGGCTCGAGCAGCGCGTCGGCAACGCTCTGCCCGCCCAGTGCGGCGGGCGCGTCGTCGGGACCGAGGCCGGCCCGCTCCAGCAGCCGCCGCACGAGCGAATAGCCGTTTGCGTGCGGGCCGCTCGACGGCAGGCCGACGATGGCGTCGCCGGCTGCGACCCGGCTGCCGGAGACGAGCTCGCGCCGCTCCGAGATCGCGACGCAGAACCCGGCCAGGTCGAGGTCGTCGGGACGCATCATGTCGGGGTGCTCGGCCGTCTCGCCGCCGAGAAGCACGCAGCCCGCCTGGCGGCAGCCGTCGGCGATGCCGTCCACGATCTCGCCGATGCGGTCGACGTCGATCTTGCCGCAGGTGATCACATCCATGAAGAAGGCCGGCCGGCCGCCGGACGTGAGCACGTCGTTCACGCTCATGGCGACGAGGTCGATGCCGAGGCCGCCGTGGCGGCCGGCGGCCTGCCCGAGCAGCACCTTGGTGCCGACTCCGTCGCAGCCGGCGGCGATCAGCGGATCGCCCACCGAAGGCGTGAAGAGGCCGGCGAATCCGCCATGGTCGCCGAGCACCTGCATTGTGCGCGTCGAGGTGACGGCCGCCCGGACGCGCTCGACCACGGCGTCAGCCGCGTCCAGGCTCACCCCCGAGTCGGCGTAGGTGAGCGGCACCGGCTTGTCGGTCACCGAATCTCCACGGGCACCGGCGGCGCCTCGAACCGCAGCTTCGCGAGACGCATGTCGGCGGGGATCTCGGTCGGGTAGACGCCGGTGAGGCAGGCCCGGCAGAAGCCGTCCGCCGGGCCGGTGGCCGCCTCGAGGCCCGCGAGCGACAGGTATGCGAGCGATGTCGCTCCCAGCCGGTCGCGCACCTCGTCCACGCTGCGGCCGGCGGCGATCAGCTCGTCCTGGTCGGCCATGTCGATGCCGTAGAAGCAGGGCGAGACGATCGGCGGCGAGGAGATGCGCAGGTGCACCTCGCTCGCACCCGCCTCCAGCAGCATCTGGACGAGCTTCCGGGTCGTCGATCCGCGCACGATCGAGTCGTCCACCACCACCACACGGCGGCCCTCGAGCACCGATCGCAGCGCGTTGAACTTCAGCTTGACGCCACGCTCACGCAGCGCCTGGTCGGGCTGGATGAACGTGCGCCCGACGTAGCGGTTCTTGACCAGCCCCTCGCCGAACGGGATGCCGCTGCCCTCGGCAAAGCCCACCGCCGCGGGAGTCCCGGAGTCGGGCACGCCGATGACGACGTCGGCCTCCACGGGCGCCTCGAGCGCCAGCTGCTTGCCGAGGTTGCGCCGCACCTCGTGCAGTCCCCGGCCGCGCATCACCGAGTCGGGCCGGGCGAAGTAGATGTACTCGAACACGCACAGCGAACCGGAGCGCTCGTCGGTGCGGCTGAAGCGGGCGCCGCGCTCGTCGATCACCACCATCTCGCCGGGCTCGAGCTCACGCTCGACGCGGGCGCCGATGAGGTCGAAGGCGCACGTCTCGGAGGCCAGCACCCAGGCGTCGTCCAGGCGGCCCACGACGAGTGGGCGGATCCCGTCGGGATCGCGGAAGCCCGCCAGGCCGCGCTCGCTCATGACCACCGCGGCGAAGGCGCCCTCGATGCGGCCCATCGCATCGGCGACCGCCTCGCCCAGATCGCCCGAGTCGTGCTGGGCGATCAGCGCGGCCATCACCTCGGTGTCGGACGTGGAGCGCATCGACACCCGGCGGGCAAGCAGGTCCTGGCGCAGCGCCGCGGTGTTCGTCAGGTTGCCGTTGTGCCCGAGCGCGATGGTGCGGCCTCCGGCGTGGCGGACGACCGGCTGGGCGTTCTGCCAGACGGTCGATCCGGTGGTCGAGTAGCGGGCATGCCCGATCGCGATGTGGCCCTCGAGACCCGAGAGCTTGCCCTCGTCGAAGACCTGGCTGACGAGCCCCATCTCCTTCATGGCGGTGATCCGCTCTCCGTCGGAGACGGCGATGCCGGCGCTCTCCTGGCCGCGGTGCTGGAGCGCGAACAGGCCGAAGAACGTCAGCCGGGCGACGCCCCGGTCGGGCGCGTCCGGCGGTGCGTAGATGCCGAAGACGCCGCACATCAGGCGCGACCGTCCATGATCTTGGGGAGCGCCCGCTCGAACGTCTTGGACGCGTCGGAAAGCGGCACCCGGGCCGGGCCGACCGCGATCTCGGCACCGCCGACCGCACCGAGCCGGCGCAGTGGGATGCCGGTCGCCAGGCTGCGAAGCGCCGTCACGTCGCCGCGCCGGGCCGATACCACGACGCGGCCGTCGCCCTCGCCGAAGAGGTCGCCCGGCTCCTCGACGCGCACGCCGATACCTCCGGCGATGGCCGACTCGGCGACCGCGACGGCCAGCCCCCCGCCGCCGACATCGTGGGCGCTGCGCAGGAGGCCGCGCTCGGCCGCGACTGCCAGGAACTCGTGCAGCCTGCGCTCGTGCTCGAGGTCGGGCTCGGGAATGCGGCCGGCGACCTCGCCCAGGATCACCTTCTGGTAGTCCGATCCGTCGATGGCGGAGTCCCCCGCGCCCGCCAGCAGCACCACGTCGCCCGCTTCGCAAAAGCCCGTGCGCACCGCCAGCTCGGCATCCTCGAGGACGCCGACGACGCCGACCACGGGGGTCGGCGGGATCGGCCGGCCGTCATGCTCGTTGTAGAGCGAGACGTTGCCCGAGACGACGGGCAGGCCGAGCGCGCGGCAGGCGGCGGCCATGCCCTCGATCGCCTCGGCCAGCTCGTAGCCGATCTCGGCGCGCTCGGGATTGCCGAAGTTCAGGCAGTTGGTGACGGCCGCCGGGCGGGCGCCGGTGCAGGCGACGTTGCGGGCCGCCTCGCACACGGCGCTCATGCCGCCGCGGCGGGGATCGAGCCAGGTGCGGCGGCCGTTGCCGTCCAGCGAAATCGCGATCGCGCGCCGGGACGGAGTCAGCCGCACCACCGCCGCATCGCCGCCGGGCCGCACGACGGTGCCCGAGCCCACCAGCTGGTCGTACTGCCGGGTCACCCAGGCCCGGCTCGCACCGGCGGTTGACTCGAGCAGCGCCCGCAGCGCCTGGCCGGGATCGGACTTCGGGACGTCGCCCGGCGGTACCGGATCGTCGACGAGGCGGGCGGGCCGGATGCGCTCGACGACATACCGCGGCGCCTCGTCGGTCAGGATCGCGGCCGGGATGTCGCCGACCAGCTCGCCGGAATGGAACACCCGCAGATTGCCGGTGAGCGTGACCTCGCCGATGACCGTGGCATCGACGTCCCAGCGCCGGCAGATCGCCTCGACCTGCGGCCAGGCGGCCGGCTCGACGATCGCGGCCATGCGCTCCTGCGACTCCGAGATCATGATCTCGAACGGCTGCATGCCCGGCTCGCGCACCGGCACCGCGGACAGGTCGACGTCGAGGCCGACGCCGCCCGCCGAGGCCATCTCGGACGTCGAGGAGGCCAGGCCGGCCGCGCCGAGGTCCTGCAGCGAGACGATGACGCCGGCCTCGAGCAGCTCGAGCGTGCACTCGATCAGCTTCTTGCCCGTGAACGGATCGCCGATCTGGACGCTCGGGCGCTTGGCCTCGGAGCCCTCCTCGAAGCCCTGGGACGCGAGCACGCTGGCTCCGCCGATCCCGTCGCGCCCGGTCTTCGACCCGTACAGCACGAGCAGGTTGCCCGCCCCCGCCGCACCCGCCTTCTGCAGCCGATCGGCGGGCAGCACACCCACGCACATGGCGTTCACCAGGCAGTTGTGCTCGTAGGCCGGCTCGAACTCGACCTCACCGCCGACGTTCGCGACGCCCACGCAGTTGCCGTAGTGGCCGACGCCCTCGACCACGCGGGCGAAGAGGTGGCGCTGGCGCTCGGAGTCGAGCTCGCCGAAGCGCAGCGAGTCGAGGATCGCGATCGGCCGCGCGCCCATCGCGATGATGTCGCGCAGGATCCCGCCGACACCGGTCGCCGCGCCCTGGAACGGCTCCACCGCCGAGGGGTGGTTGTGGCTCTCGACCTTGAGCGCGACCGCGATCCCGTCGCCGACGTCGATCACGCCCGCGTTCTCACCGGGGCCCTGGAGGACACGGTCGCCGTCCGTCGGCAGACCGGCAAGCAGGGCGCGCGAGTGCTTGTAGGCGCAGTGCTCGCTCCAGAGCAGCGAGAACACGGCGAGCTCGAAGTCGTTGGGCTCACGCTCGAGCAGCTCACCGATGCGCTCGTGCTCGCCGTCGGTCAGGCCGAGGGAGCGGTGCAGAGGCTGTCGCGTGACGGCGTTCAAACGCTGCTCGGGTCGCGAAGCGTGAGCATAGCGGCCTGTTCGATCAGGCCCTGGAGGAGGATGCGGCCGTCGACCGACCCGAGCACCGGATCGACCGCGTGCTCGGGATGCGGCATGAGCCCGGCCACGTTGCCGGCTTCATTGGTGACGCAGGCGATCGACTCGAGCGAGCCGTTCGGGTTCTGGACGTAGCGCAGCAGCACCTGAGCGCCGGCATCGAGCGCATCGAGCTGGTCGGCGGTGGCGAAGAAGCAGCCGTCGTGGTGCTTGACCGGGATGGTCAGGATGTCGCCCGCGACCGCGCCCGGAATCCACGCCGACTCGTGCTGCACCCGCAGCCCGACCTCCTCGCAGCGGAACTGCAGGTGGGTGTTCGGGCGCAGGACCCCCGGCAGGAGCCCCGCCTCGGTCAGCACCTGGAAGCCGTTGCAGATGCCGAGCACCGGCCCGCCCGAGGCGGCGAACTCGCGCACGGCGGCCATCGCCGGCGAGAGCGCCGCCAGCGCCCCGGGCCGCAGGTAGTCGCCGTAGCTGAACCCGCCGGGGACGATCACCGCGGACGCGCCGTCCAGATCGTCGTCGGCGTGCCAGACGCGCACGGGCTCGGCCCCGACGAGCCCGACCGCCCGCAGCGCGTCGCGGTCGTCGCACGAGCCGGGAAACGCGAGCACCGCGACCCGTGCGCTCACGGGCGCACCGGTTCGTGGGCCTGCAGCTCGAACTCCTCGATCAGCGGGTTCGAGAGCACCTGCTCGGCGATCCGCCCCGCCACCCGCAGCGCCTCGGCCTCGTCGCCGCCCTCGAGCTCGAGGTCGAACACCTTGCCGGCGCGGACGTCGAGCGTCGGCGTAGCCGAGGCCCTGCAGCGAGCGCCGCAGCGCCTCGCCCTGCGGGTCGAGGATGCCCGCCCGCGGGCGCACGGTCACGGTCACCTTCACGAGCGGGCCCCGCTCCTGTCCAGAGTAGGTCTGGAACGAGCCGCCGGTCAGCCGCTCGAAGGCCTCGACGTAGCGGGCGCGCGTGCCCTGCACCACCTCGGCCGGGATCTCGGGCCCGGGCGGCGTCTTGTCCCAGTCCAGCGTCTCGAGCCAGTCGCGCACGAACTGCTTGTCGTAGGACGGGGGCGAGCCGCCCGGCGCGTAGTCGTCGACGGGCCAGAACCGGGAGGAGTCGGGCGTCAGCACCTCGTCGCCGATCACCATCCGGCCGTCGCCGTCGAGCCCGAACTCGAACTTGGTGTCGGCGATGATGATGCCGTGCTCGAGGGCGTAGTCGGCGGCGTTGCGGTAGACGGCGATCGAGAGCTGCTCGATCTCCGTGAAGCGATCCTCGCCGACCAGCGCGACCCCGGCCTCACGGTCGATGTTCATGTCGTGCCCCTCGGTCGCCTTCGTCGACGGCGTGAACAGGGGCTCGGGCAGCTTGTCGCCCTCGCGCAGGCCGCTCGGCAGCGGATGCCCGCACACCGATCCGGTGGCGCGGTAGTCCTTCCAGCCGGAGCCCGCCAGGTACCCGCGGACGACGCACTCGATCGGCAGCATCGTCAGCCGGTGCACCAGCATCGAGCGGCCGGCCAGGTCGGGAATGCCCTGGGCCTCGGCCGGGAAGTCGGCGACGTCCATGCTGATCAGGTGGTTGGGGACGATGCCGATGGTGCGCTCGAACCAGAACCGCGAGAGCGCGGTCAGCACCCGGCCCTTGTCGGGGATCGGCGTCGGCAGGACGACGTCGAACGCCGACATCCGGTCGCTCGCGACCATCAGCAGCCGGTCGCCGAAGCCGTACAGCTCGCGCACCTTGCCCGATGCCTCGTGCAGATGCGACAGGGTGTCAGACATGCGCCACCTCCGGGCGTCGTAGGGTGCGGTCGAAGATCTCGTCCACATGGGTGAGAAGCGAGTCGAGGTCGAAAACGCGGTCGAGCTCCGCCGCATCGAGCACCGCCGCCACCTCGGCGTCGGCCTCGAGCAGGCCGCGCAGCGGCACCTCGCCGTCCCAGGCGGCAAGCGCGTTCCGCTGCACGAGCTCGTAGGCCCGCTCGCGGCTGAGCCCGGCCTCGACGAGCCGCAGGAGCACCGTGCCCGAGAACACCAGGCCGTGCGAGGCCTCGAGGTTTCGGAGCATCCGCTCGGGATCGACCGAGAGGCCCTCGATCAGCCAGCGGGCGCGGTCGAGCATGTAGTCGAGCCCGATCGTCGAGTCTGGCAGGACGACCCGCTCGGCCGAGGAGTGCGAGATGTCGCGCTCGTGCCACAGGGCGATGTCCTCGAGGCCGACGTGGGCGTTTGCCCGCAGCACCCGGGCCAGGCCGCAGATGCGCTCGCACACGATCGGGTTGCGCTTGTGGGGCATCGCCGAGGAGCCCTTCTGACCGGCGGCGAACGGCTCGAGCGCCTCGCGCACCTCGGTGCGCTGCAGATGGCGGATCTCGAGCGCGAACCGCTCGAGCGACGCGCCGGCCCCGGCGATGGCCGAGAGCAGCGCCGCGTGGCGGTCGCGGGGCACGACCTGCGTGGCGACGTCCTCGCGGTCGAGGCCGAGGGCGGCAAGCGCGGCGGCCTCCATGCGCGGGTCGGAGTTGGAGTACGCCCCCACCGCGCCGGAGAGCTTGCCGACGCGCACCCCGTCGAAGGCGACTTGCAGCCGCACTCGCTGGCGGCGCAGCTCGGTCACCCAGCCGAGCACCTTGAGGCCGAAGGTGGTGGGCTCGGCATGGACGCCGTGGGTGCGGCCGACGATCGGCGTGTGCCGGAACTCCTCGGCCCGGACGACGGCGGCCGCCTCGAGGGCGTCGACGCCCGCGAGCAGCAGCTCGGCCGCGTCTCGCAGCTGCAGCGCCAGCCCCGTGTCGACGACGTCGGACGACGTGAGGCCGTAGTGGAACCAGCGACCGTGGTCGCCGACCCGCTCGGCCACCGACTCGGTGAACGCCAGCACGTCGTGGTGGGTGCGCCGCTCGATCTCGCCGATGCGGCCGACATCGATGCGGGCGTGGGTGCGGACGGCCTCGACGGCCTCGGCGGGGACGACGCCGAGCTCGGCCCAGGCGGCCATCGCGGCGATCTCCACGTCCAGCCACCGCTGGAACCTGCGCTCGTCCGACCAGACGGCGCCGATGGCGGGGCGGGTATAGCGAGAGATCAAGCGGGAATCGCTGCCTTCTGCAGTCGGAGGGGCGCGGTCCCGGAGTTTAGCGAAGGGGGTCGCAGGAGCCTAGAACTCCGCGGTCGAAGGTGGTGGCTGGCCTTGACTCAGGATCTTGGCGGCGAAGATGGCGGCGTTGCGCGCGCCGTTGATCGCCATGCACGCCACGGGCACGCCCGGCGGCATCTGGACGATCGAGAGCAGCGAGTCCATCCCGCCCAGGTCGGAGGTGCGGATCGGAACGCCGATCACCGGCAGCTCGGTGTAGGCGGCCACGACGCCCGGCAGTGCCGCCGCCTTGCCCGCTCCGGCGATGATCACGCGCACTCCCCGCAGCGCGGCCGTCGAGGCGTACTCGGCCACCCCGCGCGGGTCGCGGTGCGCTGACAGCGCCTGCATCTCGAACGTGATCGCGCGCGAGGCGAGCTCGGTCGCCGCGGCCTCCATGACCTCGCGGTCGGACTCCGAGCCCATGAGAATGCCCACCAGCGGCCCATCACCCTCGAGCTCGGCCCAGAGGTGCCTGACCTCGGGTGCGGGGACGGGCTGCTCAGACATGCACCCGCTCCGCGTTCTCCGCCGCCAGGCCGATGTCGGTGCGATGGTGGGCGCCGTCGATCCGGATCGCCTCGACACCTGCGTAGGCCCGCCGCCGGGCGGTGTGGAAGTCGGGACCGACGGCCGTGACGTTCAGCACCCGGCCGCCGGCCGTCTCCAGACCCGCCTCTCCCTCGGTCGTGCCCGCGTGGAACACCGTCACGCCGTCGAGATCCTCGGCCTCCTCGATGCCCGCGATCGCGTCGCCCTGATCGGGCGCTCCGGGGTATCCGCGGGCGGCCACCACCACGCTCACGCAGGCCGGCTCGGTGACCTCGGCATCGCAGCCGGCCAGGCTGCCGCCGGCCGAGCGGGAGAGCAGGTCGAGCAGGTCGCCGGCCATGCGCGGCAGGATCACCTGGGCCTCGGGATCGCCGAAACGGGTGTTGAACTCGATCACCCGCGGCCCGTCGGCCGTCAGGATCAGGCCGGCATAGAGGCAGCCACGGAATGGCGCGCCCCGGCGGGCGAGCTCGTTGATGACCGGCCGGTGCACTCGAGCGACGATGTCCGCGACGACGTCCTCGCCGACGCCCGGCACCGGCGAGATGCAGCCCATCCCGCCCGTGTTGGCGCCCCGGTCGCCGTCGTGGGCGCGCTTGAAGTCGCGGGCGGGGGCGAGCGGCAGCACGTGCTCGCCGTCGCAGAGCGCCAGCAGCGAGAGCTCCTCGCCCACGAGCCGCTCCTCGATCAGCACCCGCCGGCCGGCGGCGCCGAAGCGGCCTTCCACGAGCGCCGCCGCGACGGCGGCGTGCGCCTCCGCCGTCGACGAGCACACGACCACGCCCTTGCCCGCGGCGAGGCCGTCGGCCTTGACAACGACATTCCCGGGGGTCTCGGCGATGGCGGCGTGGGCGGCCGCGACCGTGTCGCAGACCGCGAACCGGGCCGTCGGGACGCCGGCCGCATCCATGACCGTCTTTGCGAACGCCTTGGAGCCCTCGAGCTGCGCGGCGGCCGCCGACGGCCCGAACGCGACGATCCCAGCCTCGGCCAGGCGGTCGGCCAGCCCGGCAACGAGCGGCGCCTCGGGACCGATGACCACCAAGTCGGCGCCGATGTCGAGCGCCAGACGGGTCAGGCCCTCGTGGTTGGAGGGCGCCACCCGATGCCGCCGGGCGAGGCGGCCGATACCGGGGTTGCCCGGCGCGGCATGCAGCTCGGCCAGCCCCGGCGAGCGCCGAAGCGCCCAAGCCAGAGCGTGCTCACGACCACCGGATCCGACGAGGAGGACTCGCATCTCTCGCGGCGAGTCTACCTTGCCCGTGCCGCGTCATCGAGGCGGACGAGATAGACCGGCACGGCCGCCAACCGGGCGACGCGGTAGGGCTCGTGCGACCACATGAAGTCGCCGATGAGGCCACGGTCGCGGTCGGCCCCCATCACGATCGCGTCGGCGCCGAAATTGGCGGACTCGCGCACGATCCGCTTCGCCGCGCGGCGGGTGCCGATGACGTGGCCCCTGGCGTCGAAGCCGGCCTTCTCGATGGCGTCGCGCGCCTCGCGCACGGCCAGCCGCTGGGCGTCCCACTCACGTTTGGTGGGGTTGAGGCCGGGGTTCGGGAACCCGAGCGACGTCCCCCAGACGCGCGCGATCGAGATGACGAGCACGTTCGCCTTGGCCGGGCGGGCGAGCTCGAACGCCCGCTGGAGCACCGACCAGGCGATCTGCCGGCCCTCCGAGGCGACCACCAGCCGCTCGATGTGCAGCGTCGCGGGATCGGGTGGGGGCGATGCCCGTCGGAACACCGCTCCCACCCGCGATTCCGCGATCAGTCTCCCGCGGCCATCTGCTGCGCCTCAGATCCGCCCTCCGCCGCCGCGTACTTCGGGTCTTCGATTTTGACGCGGTACCAGTAGAGGGGGAGGTAGCTGAGGAGGATGGCCCAGCCGATGAAGTAGTAGACGCGGGTGTTGTTGCCGCCGAGTGAGGCGTTGGGTAGGCCGGTGTAGACGATGCCGCCGTAGATCCAGATGACGAAGTAGAGCGCGGCCATGGCTAGGGCGATGTATTTGAAGAATCCGGGTAGGCGGACGGGGCGGTTCATGTCGGGCCGGTCGCGGCGCAGCAGGTAGTAGGCGACCAGGACGGGGATGAATGACGCCAGGTAGCCGACGTTGGACAGGCTGTAGATCTCGACGGCGCCGCCGGTGAAGATCAAAAGGATCGAGCAGACGACGTTGAAGCCCATCGAGAAGCCGGGCACGCCGTGCTTGTTGACGTTGGAGAAGATGCGGGGGAAGTCGCCGTCAAGCGACATCTGGTAGATCGCCCGGCCCGACCCCATCAGCGCGTTGAGCACCGATAGCGACAGGGCGATCACGAGCATGGTCGCGATCAGCCAGTCAAGCCACGACGCGCCCGTTCCGAACACCGCCGTGGCGAACGTGGAAAAGATCGTGCGCGGGTCGGCCAAAAGCGGGTTTGACAGCTTGGTGGCGCCCAAAACGACCACGAACGCGATCGGGATCATGGTGTAGATGAACAGGCCGTAGAGGCCCTCCAGGTTCATGGCGATCTTGGCGTCGCGCTCCGGATCGCGGCACTCACCGATGTAACAGGCGGCCGCCTCCATCGCGATCACGTTCCACGTCAAAAGGAACGAGAAGGCGATGTAGATCACAAGCCAGTTATGCCCAAGCGCACTGGAGAAAAAGCCGCTGCCGTCCAAATGATGGAAACCGGAAAGCTGGCCCCAATGGCTGGAAGAGGGATGCAAAAACGGCATCAACGCAAGCAGCGTCAACGGGATCATCGACAGCAACCCCAGCACCGTCGCGAACATCGCCCCCAGCCGAATCCCAAGCCACGCCGGAATGAAGATCAACAGGATGCCAACCACCGAGATGATGATCGTCCAATAGGCAATCGGCGTGTGAATCGGCGTGAAGCCGCTCTGCGACAGATTGAACTTCTCAGTGATATAGAACGACGCCAAAATCATGTTCAACGGCGCCACCGGAAACCAGCCCAGCCAGTACGCCCACGCCGTGAACCCATTCACATGCCGCGCGAACTTCGGCCACCGATCCTTGAACCCCACATACGCATACGACGGCGACCCGCCCGTCCGCTCCGGCATCATCGCCGACAACTCCGCCAAAAACAGGCACAACAGATACCCCGTAATCGTGATGAAAATCATCACCGGAATCGCCGACGCCCCCAACGACGTCACCATCACCGGCGCGATCCCCGTCACCAAGATCGTCCCCGCCAACCCAATCACAAACGCGCCCCACCAGTTCGTCTCCTTACTCAGCCCACCACCCTCATAATCCGGCGAACCGCTGTCGACCTCTGCCATGTGGGCCCTCCCTTGGACGGTGTAGTGGCCACTAGTGAATCAGGTCGGCCGGTCGGAGTAAAGAGAGCCGCCGGAAACGTGTCGGCTGCTACATGCCGAGCGGAACGAACCTGGAGAGTGCGTGCTGTGCGTCGGCGACCAGGCGCAGGGCGCTCCGGAGCTGGCCGCGCGCCAATGGAGCCAGGTCGGTCGGGTCGACCAGATTCGTGGGGGGCTGGCCCGCCTCGACCTCGGCCGCCTGGTGCTCGAGCCGTATGCGGGTGACGAGCTCGAACGCCTCCTCGAGCGCGGCCGCCCGCTCGCCCTCCAGCGAGCCCGCGTGAGCGGCGGCGCGCAGGCGCGGAATCGTGCTCGACACGGTCACGCCCGACTGGAGCGCGTGAAAGCGGGCCAGGTTCGCGATCGGCACGACTCCGCCCCGCTTGAGATCGATGCGCCCGTGGTCGTCCACCTGCAGCTTGCCCCGGAAGCCCAGCGGCGGCTCGAAGTCGGTGGCCGTGCGGGCGAGCCGGCGCAGAAAGTCAGGGTGGGCCGGCGCCTCGCGCTCGATCTCGACCAGCGGGCGCACGATCTGCAGCCCACCCAGCACATGCCGGAAGTCGAACACGACGGCCGCCCGCACGAGGTGTGAGCGGTCGGGCTGCTCGAGGCAGTCGCGGAACACTCGCTTCCAGTCGGCTTCCGACATGCGCCACTGGCGGTTGCGGGCGAGCACCTCGGCGTTGTCAGGGCCAAAGCCACACCGGGCCAGCCCGTCGTTGACAGCTCCCGCGACCTCGGCGAACCAGGCGTCGGCATCCGTGTCGGCGTAGGCCAGCGCGTTGTCCTGATCGGAGGCAAGGGACGCCTCTCGGCGTGCGGTCGACCCCAGGGCCAGCCACGCCCACGCGCACGGGGCGACGCCGTGCTGGGCGAGGGCGAGATCGACCAGCCGGGTTGTCGCCGTATCGGACTGCAGCGCCATCACGCGGCCCATGTCGGTCGCCGCGACTCCGGCGCGGATCAGTGAGACGACCATCTGCGGCAGGTGAGAGGCCGCCTCGACGACCTGATCGACCGATTCGGCGTGGGCGATCGAGCGGCGCAGGGCAAACGGCGTGCGGCTCTCGAGGTACATCAGGTCGGTCGCGGTCACGACGCCCACCGCGGTGCCGTTCGCCTCGACGATGGGCAGGTGGTGGATGCCGGCATCGAGCATGTCGATCATGGCGTCGACGGCCAGCCGGTCGGGCGGGAAGGTGAGCGCAGGGGACACCATGAGCTCGCTCACGGGCGTGTCGTACGAGCGGCCGCGGGCGACGAGCTTGCGGCGCAGATCGGAGTCGGTGACGATCCCAAAGCCGCCGTCGTCGAGCCGCACGAGCAGGCACGAGACGTCCACCTCGGCCATCAGCCGAGCGGCCTCGCCCGCCCCCGTCCCCGGCGTGCACTCGACGGCCGGCCGGTGCACGAGCGCGCCCAGGTGGGCGGTGCGCTGGTCGGCCTGCGCATGGGCGACGTTGCCGGTGCGGACGAGCCGCTCGCGCAGAGAGCTGGCCACGAACTCGACACCCGCCGGGCTCCCGAGCAGGCGCCGGGCGGCCGCCGCGTCCAGAAGGAGGCAGACGGTCGGCTCCCGTGCGCGCACGTCAAACGCCGGTGCAAGGCCCGAGAGCAGCGATGGGTGGCCGAAGGCCTCGCCGGGCTCGAGCACGTCGATGACCTGATCCTCGTGCTCCAGCTCGACCGAACCGGTGCGGACGATGTAGAGATGCGTCGCGGGTGCGCCGTCCTCGACGAGCACCAGCTCGCCCTCGGAGTACGAGCGCTCGAACACGACGGCCGCGGCCCGCTCGAGCTCACCCTCGGGCAGCGCGTCGAAGGGCGGAAAGCGGCGCAGGAAGTCGGTGGCGCCGGACATGCCGGGATCGTAGAACGGCCGGCGGATCGCGGTGAGAGCGCTCCTACCCTGCTGAGATTCGGATCAGCCGGTTCGAGGCAGAATCGAACACCCACGCCATGCTGCCGTCGGTGACGATGGCGGTGGGATTGCCACCGACGGCGACCCGCCGGCCGACGGGCAGCCCGCTCACGAGATCGAGGAGGCGCACGGCGCCGAGGTGGTGCACGCGGGTGCGCGTGATCACCCAGACACCGCTCGAGCCGGCCGCAATCGTACCGCCGGGGGCGGGTGCCAGGCTCGTGGTGCCGATCACTCGGTCGGTCGCCGGATCGATGCGCAGGACGCGCCCGCGCTCGTACACCCACACCCGCCCGGCGGTCACCGTGATCTGGGTGGGTGCCCGGACGGCCGACCGCGGCAGCGGGATCGAGCCCGTGCGGCGGACCACCCGGCCGCCGACCGCAAACCGCAGGATCGACTGATCGGCACGGTCCGTGACCCAGGCGAGGCCGTCCGCCACGGTCAGCGCACTCGGCGACGGGCCCACCAGCGTCTGCGAGACGACCGCCCCCGAGGCCGGGGCGACGCGCACCAGCCGGCCGCCTCGCGTGGTTGTCACGGTCGTCCACACCGACCCGGCCGCATCCAGCACCGCCGTCGCGCTCCCGCCCAGCGGCGTCGTGGACTCGGGTGCGCCGGTGGCGGGGTCGATCTTCCAGAGCCGCGCACCGCCGGCGAGCCACATCCCGTCAGGGCCGACCGTGAGCAGATACGGCTGCCCCGCCGGCGGCAGCGGCACCGCCGCGCCCTCGGGGGCACCGGATGCGGCGCTGACCTTGACCAGCGAGCCCACCAGGACGCCGCCGGGCTGGACCGCGCACCAGAGCGTCCCGTTCGCATAGGCGAGCGCCGTGGGAGCGCCGAGGTGGAGTCCCGGCTGCGGCGGCTTCGTCACGCCGGTCGAGGGGGGTGCCGTGGGGTTCGTCACGTCGTGGAGCTTCACCGTCCGGCCGCCGTCCTCGATGTGCAGGCCCGCGCCTGACCCGCAGCCTGCGCAGACCGTCGCCACCGCGAGGGCGAGCACGAGCGGGCGGGTCACGGCCCGGGCTCCCCGCCCGGGGAGCGGTCGCTCAGCTCGACGGTGACCGACGCGCCGCCCTCGGGTCGATTCGCGACGTGCAGCGACCCGCCCAGCACGCGTGTCTGTGCCGCCGCGATCGCGAGTCCCAGGCCGATGCCATGGCCGCGGGCGGCGTCGCCGGTGGCAAACCGCTGCGTCGCCCGCTCCAGGATCTCGCCGGCGAAGCCCGGGCCCGAATCCGTGACGACGATCGTGCGGCCGCGCACCGAGACGACCACCGGCGGGGCGCCGTGACGGGCGGCGTTGTCGAGCAGGTTGTCGATGACCCGCTCGAGCCGGCGCGGATCGGTGAACGCTCTCGCAGGCTCGGGGGCGTCGGCGATCACGCCCGCGCGCTGGGCGACCAGGCTGGTGACGAAGGCATCGACATCGACCCAGCGCAGGTCGGCGGTGACAGCACCGTTCTCGAGCCGCGAGATCTCGAGCAGGTCCTCGACCAGCGTGTGGAGCCGCGCAACCCGCTCGCGGACCACCGTCCCCACCCGGTCCGGCTCGAGCAGGCTCGCGGCGGCAACCAGGCCGGTCAGCGGCGTGCGCAGGTCGTGGGCGACGTTGGCGACGAATCGCTGCTCGTGCTCGATCCGCTCCTGCAGCGAGTCGGCCATCCGGTCCATCGCCGCACCGAGGGCGGCGACCTCGTCGCTGCCGCGGGCGTTCACCCGCGCCGACAGCGATCCCGCGGTGACACGCTCGGCCGCCGACGCGGCGACGCGCAGCCGCCGCGAGAGCCGCCACGCGAGCGCCAGGCCCAGCACCGCTCCTCCCGCCGCGCCCGCCAGGCCGACCTCGACAAGCGTGCGGCGCAGGTCGTCGATGGTGGCCTGGTCGGCGGCAAACGACGTTCGCACGTACACGCCCGACGGCGCGCGCGATGACGGGGCGCCTGCCCAGATCACCGGTGCCCCGCCCTGGACGCCCTTGAACGTGGCCACATGCCGCGCGGCAACCGCGCGCCGCAGCGGCGCGGGGATGTCGTGGCCGGCGGCCGTGACCGAGCCCGGCGAGAGCACGGCGAACCGGTCGTAGAAGGATCCCGCCGAGCGGGCCGACTGGACGGCCTTTGCCCGCGCGCGGTCGAGCAGATCCTGTTGCGTCAACTCGAAGACGACCACGCCGACCACCGCCGCGACGACGCCCGCCAGCAGCGCGAACGCGAGCGCCAGCCGGAGGCGCAGCGTCATCCCGGCCGCGCCAGCTTGTACCCCGCCCCGCGGACGGTCTCGATCGCGTCGGCGCCGACCTTGCCGCGCAACCGGCGGACGTGCATGTCCACCAGGCGCGTGTCGCCCGACCACACGTATCCCCACACGTTCTCGAGCAACTGCTCGCGCGAGAGCACGATACCGACGTTCTGGGCCAGCTCGAGGAGCAGGCGGTACTCGGTGGGGGTGAGCGAGAGCACGATCCCGTCGCGCGTGACGACCATCCCCTTCGGGTCGATCTCGAGGTCGCCGAACCGCATCCGGGTGCCCTCGGCCATGCGGGTGGCACGGCGCAGGACGGCGCGCAGCCGGGCCGACAGGATCGGCGGCTCGAAGGGCTTGGTGACATAGTCGTCGGCGCCCGCCTCGAGACCCAGCACGACGTCGATCGGGTCGGTCCGTGCGGACAGCATCACGATCGGGACGACGCTCTTCGCGCGGATGCGGCGGCACACCGAGACCCCGTCCATCCCGGGCAGCATGACGTCGAGCAGGACGATGTCGGGTGGGCCGCGGTCGAATGCGTCCAGGCCGCTCTGGCCGTCGCCGGCGGTCTCGACGGCGAAGCCGTCGCGCTCGAGCGTCATCCGCGTCATCTCGCGGATTGTGGGATCGTCCTCGACCAGGAGCACGCGGTTCACAGCACAATCATCGTGCCTGCGCGGGCGGCTGTCACGCCGCATGGGCGCCCGTTACCCAGCCGCTATCGGCCGACCGGGTGGTATGCAGGTGAAACCCCCCGTGCCGTTACACAAAAACCACACCGGGACGCACGGGGGCGACCCCCGGTCGCCTCGATCCGCTCAACTATCGCCATCTCCCAAGCCACCCCCGGCGACGGCCGAGGAGAATGATCAGTGTGGTCAAACACGCTCCCTCCACCGAGACCAACGCCCCGGCGATGAGGGTGCGGTTCTGAGAGAGGAAGGATCCAGACGGTCGCGACGCGACCGGGCGCGCATGGAGTACCGGCAATGGGTGGCCGGCGGCTGTGGCCAGCCGCCGGACGGCCGTGATCGCGGCTTGGGTGAGTTGGTTGGGGCTGTTGCCGTCTGGCGGCGGCAGCGACGCCAGCGAGTTGGCAGAGCCCTTGATCGGCTGACCGGCGCGGGTGTAGCCGTAGCCTTGGCGCATGACGACGAGCAGGCGGTTCGTGTAAATCCACCGGAGTTCGGCGCCGAGAAAGCGCGCGTACGTCTCGGGTTTTCCATAGAGCTGCGGGATGGCACCGAGGTCGGCCTTGGCCTGGATAACCGCGACGCGGATGGGGAATCCGGCTCGTTTGGCTTCGATGGCCAGCGCGATGAGTTCCTGTTTCAGCTGCGGTCGGGGCGCGTTGAATGGCACGAACACACGTTGGCTGACCAGGAAGTCGCTTGCGGGATCGCCATCCGCGTACGCCGGGCTGGGCTGGGACATCAGGAGAAGCGCGACCAAGCCGACACCAACCGCTACGAGGGCGTTTCGGTGAGTGTGCGAGGTCACGGCGAACGGATGTTCGCACACAGAGCAGCGGCGCGGCTCGCGACTCTTTGTGACAGCTCCCCACGCCCCCTGGTTTTGAGATAGTGACGCCGAACTTCTGTCCACCAACGGCGCTGGAGGGACCACCGTGGCAACCATCATGCTGCTTCACTGGGCCGAGGCGACACCCGAGTTCTACGAGCGGGTTCGCAAGCACGCCGACTGGGAAAATAACCGGCCGCCCGGAGCCCACCTCCACGTGGTCGGCTGGGACGACGACGGCATGCATATCCTGGACATCTGGGATTCGCCGGAAGACTTCCAAGCCTTCTTCGAGGCCCGCGTGCTTCCCGTTGTCCAGGAGGCGGGCTTGACCACGCAGCCATCGGTCTCGATGTTCGATCTCCACGGGGTGTACGCGCCGGCGTTCGGGCAGACCAAACAGACGGCATCGGTGTAGCCCGCTCGACGTCGCGACCTTTTCGAGACGCGGCCAGACAAAGCTGCTGCGGGGTAGACCACACCGGGACCACACGAGCACGTCATTCTGCGGCCCCTGCGACATGGGCGTTGAAGCTTGGAGACCCGTCCGCAACGCGGGCGTGACGCTCGGGGGCCGTTCAGTCGCGCGGGCGGTCGTACGGCGAGCGCGAGGGGCAGGCCGAACGCGACTGAGAACGGGTTCGAGGCGCTGCCGTGGCGACGGCTCTCGCCCTCCTCGCGGACCTCAGGTGTGCGTGTAGGCCTCAACCGCGCGCTCGCGGGCACGCGTGGCGGCGGCGAGCCCCGGTCGCAGGCGCTCGAGGTGCGCATCTGCCGTGGCGTGGCGCGAGAGCATGCTCACATTCAGCTGGGCGAGCGTGGCCGCCGAGCGAGCGGACGCCTCGGCCAGAAGCGCGCCGGTGAGCGCGTCGCCCTCGAGGTTGCGGTTGCCCCGCTCGGCCAGGTCCGCCGCCAGGGTCGCGACCTCGGCCGCGATCTCGAGCACCAGCATCGGGCACTCGATCGCCCCGGCGACCGCCGCATCCAGCCGCAACGTCCGGTCGGCCCCCACCGGCATTCGCAGTGCCTCCAGCACGAGGCCGTATGCGCGCCCGTCGGCCGCGGCCAGGGCGGCCACCTGTCCGCGCAACTCGCGGGCGCGGGCGCCCACCTCGTCGAGCCGGGTGCCCTGGTCGAAGGCCGCCGCCATCTCGACAAGGCCGGCCGCCATCGCGCACGTCACGGCCGCCGCCGCTCCGCCGCCCGGAGCAGGTGTGCGCGCCGCCAGCTGATCGAGGAACTCGGCGAGATTCGCCGTCAGATAGGGATCGGCGTCCGCGCCGTTCGAGGCGTCCGCCCCGTTAGAAGAGTCCAACCGTGCGCCCGTCCTCGTCGATGTCCACGTTGAACCCGGCCGGCGTCTTGCCGAGGCCCGGCATCTGCATGATGTCGCCACAGAGCGGGGTCAGGAATCCGGCACCGGTGTAGGGGCGGATGTCGCGCACCGGGATCCGGAAGCCGGTCGGCGCGTTGGCGGCGGCCGGATCCGCCGAGAGCGACAGGTGCGTTTTGGCCATGCAGATCGAGAGCCCGGTCAGGCCGTCGCGCGTGAACTGGTCGATCTTCTGGCGTGCGACCGGGAGAAAGTCGACACCCTCGGCCTGGTAGATGCGGGTCGCGATCTTCTCGATCTTCGTGTCGATCGGGTCGGAGTCGTCGTAGATGAAGTTGAACGTGCTCGGCTGCTCACATGCGTCGGCCACCGCCTCGGCCATCCCGGCGGCGCCGGCGCCTCCCTTCGAGAAGCCCTCGTTCAGCACCGCGGAATGGGCGCCGTGGTCCATCGCGAGTTTCTGCACCAGCGCGACCTCCTCGTCCGTGTCGCCCGGGAAGCGGTTGGCGGCCACGACGCACGGCAGGCCGAACGCCTTGACGTTCTGGATGTGGCGGGCCAGGTTGGCCGATCCGGTCTCGATCGCCTTCAGGTTGTCGGCGGCCGAATTGCGGGGGTCGTCCTCGAGGCCCGCATGATGCTTGAGCGCCTTGGCGGTGGCGACGATCACGACCGCGCTGGGGGCAAACCCGCCCGCGCGGCAGACGATGTCCATGAACTTCTCCATCCCCAGGTCGCTGCCGAAGCCCGCCTCGGTGATGACGTAGTCGCCCACCTTGCGGCCGACGAGGTCGGCGACGATGGAGCTGTTCCCGTGGGCGATGTTGCCGAACGGGCCGATGTGCATGAAACAGGGCTGGCCCTCGAGCGTCTGGATCAGGTTCGGCTTGAGGGCGTCCTTGAGCAGCACCGTCATGGCGCCCGCGCAGCCCATTTGCTCGGCGGTCACGGGCGTGCCGCTCGTGTCGTAGCCGACCGTGATCCGCCCGACCCGGCGGCGCAGATCCTGGAGCGAGGTCGCCATGCCCATGATCGCCATGACCTCGGAGGCTGCGACGATGTCGAAGCCGGTCTCGCGGGGGAACCCGTGCGTCGCCCCGCCGAGACCGGTGACGATGTTGCGCAGATGGCGGTCGTTCATGTCGACAGCCCGCCGCCAGGTGACGCGGTGAGGGTCGATGTCGGCGTCGTTGCCGTAGAACATGTGCCGGTCGACGAACGCTGCGAGCATGTTGTTCGCCGCGGCGATGGCGTGGAAGTCGCCGGTGAAGTGCAGGTTCAGATCCTCCATCGGCACGACCTGGGTCAGGCCGCCGCCGGCGGCTCCGCCCTTGATGCCGAAGATCGGGCCGAGCGACGGCTCGCGCAGGCACAGCACCGGTCGCTTGCCGATGTGACCCAGTCCCTGCGTGAGCGACACCGATGTCGTCGTCTTGCCCTCGCCGGCCTTTGTGGGCGTGATGGCCGACACGCAGACGACCTTCGCGTCCGGCACGCCCGCCAGCCGGTCGAGCGCGCCGAGGCTGATCTTGGCCTTGTACTTGCCGTACATGTCGACCTCGTCCTCCTCGAGGCCGATCTCGCGGGCGATATCCATGATCGGGCGGAGGGTCGCTTCCTGTGCGATCTCGAGGCTGGACTTCAACGCGGGCTCCTTGGGTGCATGGTGGTGAGTGTTCCTAATGCGAGACGGCGGCTGCGCCGCGCTCGGACACGATCTCGTTCTCGTAAAAGCGGGACAGCCTGAACGGCGCGATCAGGTCCGGCGTGTGCCCGGTTGCCCCGAGCTCCGCCATCGTCTTGCCGACGATCGGCGAGGCTTTGAAGCCGTAGGTGCCCCAGCCCGCGTCCATCAGGAAGCCGTCGGTCTCGGTCAGGCCCATGATCGGGGAGTAGTCGGGCGAGACGTCGCAGAGGCCGGTCCACTGGCGCAGGATGCGGGCGTGCCCGAGCATCGGCAGGAGTTCGACCATGTGCATGGCCAGATCTTCGATGAACCGGAACGTGCCCTGGTTGGAGTAGCCCGAGTAGGGCTCGATCTCAGAGCCCATCACGAACTCGCCGCGGTCGGACTGCGAGATGTAGATGTGCAGCGTCCCCGAGACGATGATCTTGCGCAGAAGCGGCTTCACCGGCTCGGTGACGCAGGCCTGCAGGATGTGGGTGGTGATCGGCACCTCGATGCCCGCCATCCGCCCGACCAGCGACGACCAGCCGGACGTGCACGAGATGACCGTTCCGGTCGCGATCTGGCCGCGGTTGGTCTCGATGCCCGTGACGCGCCCGTTCGAGCGCGTGATCCCGGTCACCTCGGTGTACGGGTGGATCTCGACGCCGAGGCGGTCGGCCTCCTTGGCGTAGCCCCACACCACCGCGTCGTGGCGGATGATGCCGCCGGGCGGGTGGTAGAGCGCGGCCAGGATCGGGAACGTGGGATGGTCGGAGGTGTCGAGCATCGGCTCGAGCTCCTTGATCTCGTCCGGATAGACGACCCGGGAATCGACCCCGAGGAGCCGGTTCACCTCGGCCCGCTCCATCATCGTGTTCACCGAGCGGTCGGAGTGGGCGAGCGTCAGGTGGCCGTGCTGCGAGAACAGCATGTTGAAGTTGAGATCCTGCGACAGCGTCTCGTACAGCTTCACGCTCGCGGTGTAGAAGCGCGCGCCCTCGGGGGTGAGGTAGTTCGACCGGATGATGGTCGTGTTGCGCCCCGACGCGCCCGCTCCCATGTAGCTCTTCTCGATCACGGCCACGTTCTTCATGCCGTGGTCCTTGGCCAGGTAATAGGCGGTGGCCATCCCGTGAGCGCCGCCGCCGATGACGACGGCGTCGTAGCTCGCCCGCAGGTCGTGGGTGCGGAAGAAGCGGTGCTTGCGCAGCAGGCCGATCATGCCGTCGCCGCCTGCGGCTCGCGCACGACGACGCCGGCCCGGGCGATGCCGATCGTCTCGCCGGCGTCCAGGATGGCCTCCCAGAAGTACTCGCCCACCTCCCATGCCACCAGCAGCACGAAGTCCTCGCCGCGGTTCAGCACGATCGTGGGCACGCGCATGACCGACCCCGCCATGCACCGGTTCGGGGCAAAGCGTGAGGCGCGGACGTCGAGGCCCGACGAGCGGTTGAAGACGTCGCGGCGGCGCTCGCCGCCAAGGGAGACGCCGGCCAGGCCGCAGGTGACGTCGATCGCCCCTGGGCCGATGCGCCCGCGCAGCTCGGCCGCGCGTGGAAACGGGCACAGGACGTAGGCGTGCGTCGGAGTGAGCCGCATCGTCCACACCTCGTCGTCGGTTCGCGCCGCGCCCAGGCCGAGGCCACCCGTGAGGACGTCGAGCTCGGTCGCGGTGCCGCGCACGTCGAGCTTGCCGAGGTGGCTCTGGTCGCACGCCCACGCGCCGGCGCCGGCGGCCTGCTCGTAGGCGGCGACCCGCCAGCCGTCGTGCTCGGCGATCGTGGCCCCGGCAGCCAGGTGGGAGCGCTCCATGGGCGTTCGCAGGCCGACGCCGGCCGAGGCCGCTGCGGGCGAGAGGAACGCGTACGGGTCGCGCTCGCTCATGACCGCAGCCGCTCCTGGTCGGGGTCGTAGAACGCTTTCAGCGCGACGTTGGCGGGGATGGTCGCCCCGGAGGGGTCGGAGATGGTGATGTCGGTGCCCTCGGCGGCCTGGGAGATCGGCACCCACGCGATCCCGATCGTCTTGCCGAGCCTGCGGGAGAACCGCGACGACGTGATCCGGCCCGCCGGCGCGCCGTTCACAATCACCTGCGCGCCCTCCTTGGGGACGCTGCCGTTCTTGCCCTCGAAGCCGACCAGCGCGAAGCGGTCGCCGCGCTTCTGGTACCACTCGATCGCGTACCGGCCGATCCAGTCGGACTCCTTGTCGAGCTTCACGATCCACGGCATCGCCGCCTCGAGCGGCTGCGACTCGGCGTTCGTGTCCTGGCCGACGATCACGTGCATCTTCTCGAGCCGGAGGACCCGCTGGGGTTCGAGCCCGAAGGGCTTCACCGAGAACGGCTCGCCGGCCGCCATCAGCGCCTCCCACAGGTGCTCGCCGGCGGCGGCGGGGCAGTGGATCTCGTAGCCGAGCTCGCCCACGAAGCCGATGCGCAGGAGCAGGCACGGCACGCCCGCCACCTCCGCATGGCCCGCGCCGAGGTAGGGGAAGGCCTCGTTCTCCAGATCGAAGCCGGTCAGGCCCGCAAGCGCGGTGCGCGCGTTCGGCCCGGCGAGGTTGAACGCGGCGACGGCGGACGTGACGTTGACGATGCTGCAGTCCATGTTCCAGACGGCGTTCCACCAGGTGAACCACTGCTCCATGCCGCCCGCGCCAGACGACGTGGTGGTGACGTAGAACTCCGTCTCCGACAGGCGGGCGACGGTGCCGTCGTCGAGGATCGATCCGTCGTCGCCGCAGACGATGCCGTACCGCACCCGGGCGAGCTTCATGTCGCCGTAGCGGTTGGGGTAGATCCGCTCGAGGAAGGCCGCGGCATCGGGGCCGCGCACGATCAGCTTGCCCAGCGTCGAGACGTCGATCAGCCCGAGCGACTCGTGCACCGCGGCGGTCTCGTCCTCGGCGTTGCCGTAGTCGTACGGCCGCTTCCAGTCGCCGGCCCAGAGCATCTTGCCGCCGCGGTCGGCGTGCCAGTGATGCACCGAGGTGCGCTTGACCGGCTCGTAGCCGCGGGCGGCCAGGAGCGAGAAGCTGGTCGGGTTGTGCGGCGGCCGGGCGGTGGTCACGCCCACGCGCTGCTCGTCGGGATCGACCCCCAGCTCGCGGGCCATCAGGAGGCCGGAGTTGCGGTGGCACATCCGGCCCTGGCAGGGCCCCATCGTGACGGTCGTGTAGCGCTTCGAGAGCTCGAGCGACCGGAAGCCCTCCGCGACCGACAGGTGCACGTCCTTGGTGGTGACGTCCTCGCAGTAACAGACGAACTGCTTGCCCCTCGCACTGTCGGCCTCGACCGGGACGGCGGACGCCGTGCCCGTCGGCTCGCCGACCACCCGCACGCCCTCGGGCACCCCATCCGGCACGTACACGCGGCGGGCGGCGTCGTAGCGCACCGACCCGCCGGCCTGCACGACAGCCCCGAACTGGGCGACGGTGCCACCGCTCATCACGACGAGGTCGGCTGCCAGCGTCCGCCGCTCGCCGCCCCGCGCCACGACGACCCCGGTGACATGGCTCGAGCCGCGCGCCTCGACCGGGACGAACCCGCGCAGGTGCTCGATCCCGCACACGCCGAGGCGCTCGTCGGGATCGCCCTCGCGCGAGTCGACGACGGCCGCAACCGAGACGCCCGCCTCGGCCAGGTCGCAGGCCGCCTCGATGCCGAGGTCGTCCACGGTCAGCACCACCGCCTCCTCGCCGGGGACGATCCGGAACTGGTTCACCAGCCGGCGCACGCCCGAGGCCAGCATGACGCCGGGCAGGTCGTTGCCCCCGAACACGAGCGGCTGCTCGATCACTCCGGTCGCAAGGACGAGCTCGCCGGCCCGGAAGCGGTACATCGTGTCGCCCTGGTAGACGGGCACGAGATTGCCCTCGTAGACACCGCCCGCCCAGGCGGGTTGCAGGATCTCGACGCCGGCCTCGCGGGCCTGGTCGGCGAGCTCCGCCGCCCGGGCCGCCGGGGCAATGCCCGTGAAGGCGAGCCGGCCGCCGAGCGCCAGACCCTCCTCGACCAGCACCGTGTCGTTGCCCTCGCGAGCGCTGGCAATGGCCGCCTCGAGGCCGCTCTCGCCGCCTCCGATCACCAGCACGTCGACGTGCCGGTGCACCTTCTCGTAGCGGCGGTCGCGGCGGTGCTCGGGGTCGATCTTGCCCAGGCCGGCCGCCGCCCGCAGGAACCGCTCGTAGTACTTCCACGCCCAGCGCGGGCGCATGAATGTCTTGTAGTAGAAGCCGACCTGCATCCCGAAGGCCGGCGTGGCACGACCGACCGCGTGCAGCAGGTCGCGTTCGAGGGACGGCCAGGCGTTGATATGGTCGACCTGCATGCCGTCCACAGCCGGCGTCGTGCACGCCCGCACCGCGGGCTCGCCGTCGACCTGGACGAGGCAGTTGGGGCACTGGCCGGCGCAGCACAGCAGGCCGCGGGGGCGGTGGTACTTGAACGAGCGCGAGAACACCCGCACGCCGTCGGCGAAGAGCGCCGAGGCGATGGTGTCGCCGGCGAGCCCCTCCACCGGGCGCCCCTCCCAGGTGAACGTGACGGCGCGGCTGCGGTCGATCAGCTCGCCGCGTCGCTCGGCCAGCCTGGTCACGTGAGGCCTCCGGGGGGCGCGACCTGCAGAACCTCGTTGGCGCGCGTGTCACGCTCGGCCTGGAACCACTCCCGGCAGCCGGACGAGTGGAACCACCACTCGCGCTGCGGGCCGGCGACGTTGTCCTTGAAGTACAGATAGGTGAAGAGCGCCCGCGCGTCCTCTGACGATGTCGGGCGCACGGTCACCTCGCCGCCGTAGGCGTACTCGTCCACCGGCCTGCGTCCGCAATAGGGGCACTCCAACAGGAACGACATCTAGCGATGCGCTCCCCGCGGCGCGTGATGGCCGTTCGTGCTCGCGGCGGATGCCATCGCCTCGACGACGGCCTGGGCGAAGCTCTCGGGGCGGAAGGCAAAGTTGGTGCCCACCAGCGGGATGCCGGTGATGGCGGAGGCCTCGATGGTCATCGCCCGCATGTCCTCCGGCTCGAGGTCGTGCACCGACGACTTGCCGCACGCCCGCGCGAACATCTGCATCTCCTGCGTCATCGAGTTGAGGAAGCCCTCCACGCGCGCGGCCGCCTCGTCGATCGGGAGCCGGGTGATCAGATCCTCGTCCTGCGTCGCGATCCCGACCGGGCACATGCCCGTGTGGCAGTGGTGACAAGCGCCCGGCTCGGTGCCCATCCGCCGGTAGTCCTCGACGTAGAGCGGCCGGTTGCAGTTGAGGGCGATCATCGCGGCGGTGCCGATCGAGACCGCGTCGGCCCCGAGCGCGAGCGCCTTTGCGGCATCGACGCCGTTTCGGATCCCGCCCGACACGATCAGGTTGACCACGCCCTCGAGGCCCATCTCGCGGATCGAGGCAACCGCCTCGACGGTGGCCGCCAGCGTGGGGATGCCGGTGTGGTCCATGAGCGAGTCCGGGGAGGCGCCGGTGCCGCCCTCGAGCCCGTCGATGACGATCACGTCTGCGCCGGCCTTGCAGGCCAGCTTGACGTCGTCGGGCACCCGGCAGGCGCCGATCTTGATGTAGATCGGGATGGCGCCGTCGGTCGCTTCGCGCAGTTCCTCGATCTTGATCTGGAGGTCGTCGGGCCCGATGAAGTCGGGGTGGCGGCAGGGCGAGCGCTGGTCGACGCCCGGGGGCAGCGTGCGCGCCTCGGCGATGATCGGCGAGACCTTCGCGCCCAGGAGCAGCCCCCCGGTGCCGGGCTTTGCGCCCTGGCCGATCACGATCTCGGCGGCGTTTGCCATCCGCAGGTGGTGCGGGTTGAAGCCGTAGCGGCTGGGCAGCACCTGGTAGACCAGTTGGTCGGAGGCCTCGCGCTCGAGGTCGAGCATGCCGCCGTCGCCGGTGGTCGTCGAGATGCCGAACCGCGTGGCCGCCGTGCCCAGCGCGGCCTTCGCGTTGCGCGAGAGGGCGCCGTAGCTCATGCCGGCGATGGTGATCGGCGTGCGCAGCTTGATCGGCTTGGCGCCGTGCCGGGCGCCGATCTCGATCTCGGTGCGGCACGTCTCGCGATAGCCCTCGAGCGGCACACGCGAGAGGGTGCACGGCAGGAAGGTCAGGTCCTGGAAGTGCGGCGTTCGCCGGGTGGTGCCGAGCGCGCGGTTGGTGTAGCGGCCGAGCTCGGCCTTGGTCTGGATGTCCTCGATCGTCTCGGGCGACCACACCCACAGCTTCTGCAGCACGTGGCCGTCGGCTCCGCGGGGGATGAACTCGCTCACATCGCCCCCCGCCAGGCGTCGTACTCATGCTTCGAGAAATTCCAGAGCTTGCGGCCGGCGACGAGCTTCTTCCAGCCCTGGGCGACCGGGTCGATCCCGTGGGGCCCGAGCTCGCGGGCCAAAAGGTCGCGGTCGTCCCCGTCGAGCCCGGCCTCGACGCAGTCGGCGCCGAGCGACGCGATCTCGCCTCCGACATACACGGTGCCCTCGTACATCGAGTCGCCGATCCCGTCTGCCGCGTCGCCGCACACGATCATCACCCCGCGCTGCATCATGAACCCGGACATGTAGCCCACGGATCCGGTGACGACGAGGGTGCCGCCCTTCATCGCGACGCCGGCACGGGCACCCGTGTCGCCCCCGACGAAGATGCGGCCGCCGCGCATTGTGGCGGCGGTGGACGAGCCGGAGTTGCCGTGGATCTCGATCGAGCCGGACATCAGGTTCTCGCCCACGCTCCAGCCGCAGTTCCCGTGCACGGTGATGCGGGCGCCGTCGCACATGCCGCCGCAGAACCAGCCCACCGGCCCGTCGAAGACGACGTCGATCGGCTGCATGACCGCCACGGCCAGGCAGTGGCGCGCGGTCGGGTTGGAGAGATGGATCTCGGCGACGCCGTCGGCCGCCGCGCGCTTGATGGCCTGGTTGATCTCGCGCGTTGTGTGCTGGGAGCAGTCGATACCGGAGGTCAGCGTAGCCACCAGCGCACCTCCCCCGCCGCCAGTTCGCGCGGAACCAGGGCGGCATCCCCGTCAACCGCGCGGATCGAGATCTCCTCAGACGCGATCAGGGCGACATCGTCCGTCTCGGCGAACAGGAGCGGCTTGAGCGCGAACGGGTCGCGGGCGACGCCGATCCCCTCCGGCGTCGAGATCAGGTAGGCGAAGGTGCCGTCGAGGTCGCCGACCGAGGCCCGCAGCGCGTCCTCGAGGCTCTCGCCGCGCTCGAGCTTGTCGGCGATGTAGACCGCGATCACCTCGGAGTCATTCCCGGTGGCGAAGCGGTGGCCCTGGCTCTCGAGTCGGCGCCGCAGCTTGTGGTAGTTGGTGATGTGGCCGTTGTGGACGACCGAGATGTCGGGGAAGGGCCGCGCCCAGAACGGGTGGCTGTGGGCGACGTCCACCAGCGACTCCGTGGCCATCCGGGTGTGGCCGATGGCGTGGCTGCCCTCGAAGCCGGCGTAGGGCACCGCCGCCTCGACGTCGTCGGCGTCGCCGACGTCCTTGACGATTTCCATCGCCCGCCCGATCGAGAACACCTCGACCTCGGGCTCGGCCTCGATGCTGTCGGTGAGCTCGCCGATGTCGCCCGCGTAGGCGACTCGCGCCCGCAGGTTGGGGCCGTGCTGCTCGCGCTCGCTGACCGGGCCCGCCGCCGCGAGCGCTTCCAGGACGCGCTCAGGCGTGCCGTGGTTCGCCTCGACGCGCGCCCGGACGACGTAGGAGCCGGCCTGAGGTGGGCCGTAGAGGGCAATCCCGGTGGAGTCGGTGCCACGCCGCGCCATGGGGCCGAGCATCCCGTGCAGCGTCGCGCCGACGGGGCCGACCCGCTCCGCATCCTTATAGAGAAATCCACACAGGCCGCACATCGCCACAAACCTTCCCGAGGCAGTGCGGAATCCTAGACCGGGAGCGGTGTGCGCCGGAATGCCGGGGGGCAACCAATTCCCGGATCGCCTATGTACGACTCGGACACCCGCTGCGTGCATAAACGGTGCCAGGCACCGTTTATGCATCCACCCTGGCGGTGGTGGATTGGCGAGCGGTGGGGCGTGGTGTTCTGACCGTTCTCGCCCTCGGGGGTTGGTGGCCCCGCGATTCCTGGCGGTCTTGTCGACCATTCGCGTCCACGGCCTTTGGCCGTGAATAACCGGTGCCAGGCACCGTGTATGCATCCACCCTGGCGGTGGTGGGTTGGCGAAGGGTGGTGCGTGGTGTTCTGACCGTTCTCGCCCTCGGGGGTTGGTGGGTTCTCGCGGCGTGGTGGCTGGGGTGGGGACACCTCTCGTCCCCGAGACAAACCGTTCGGGGACGAGTGATGTCCCCTTCCTGGCGGTCTTGTCGACCTTCCGCGCCCACGGCCTTTGGCCGTGAATACACGGTGCCGGCGGTGGTGCGTGGTGTTCTGGACCGTTCACGCCCTCGGGGTTGGTGGTCTCTCGCCACGTGGCGGCTGGGGTGGGGACACCGCTCGCCCCCGAGACAAACCATTCGGGGACGAGCAATGTCCCCTTCCCACGGTCTTGTCCCCCAAGACGCTGACGGCCTGCGGACGTGAATAACCGGTGCCTGGCACCGGTTATTCATCCACTCTGGCGGGCTAGAAGAGGGTCAGGTAGCGGTTGATCTCCCAGGGGGTGACCTGCTCGTGGTAGGCCGCCCATTCCTCTTGTTTGGTCTTGACGTAGTAGTCGGTGTAGTCCTCGGTGCCGGTGTTTCCGAAGGCCTTGCGCAGCACGTCTGAGTGCTTGAGGTGGTGAGTGGCCTCGAGCAGGTTTGCCGGCAGAAGCTCGATGCCGCGCTTCGCCAGCTCCTCGGGACTCAAGGTGTACAGGTTCTCCTCGTTGACCTGGCCGGGATCGGCGTTGTTTTCGATCCCGTCAAGGCCGGCGGCCAGGATGGCGGTCATGGCCAGGTAGGGGTTGCACGAGCCGTCCACCGTGCGATCCTCGACGTGGCCGCCGGGGACGCGCAGCATCTGGGTGCGGTTGTTGCGGCCGTGGGTGATGAAGATCGGACTCCACGTCGCGCCGCTGGTCGGCGTGCCCGCCGTGGTCGTCAGACGCTTGTAACTGTTCACCGTCGGCGCGGTGACCGCGATATACGCCTTGGCGTGCTGCTTGAGCCCACCGATGAAGTTATGCCCAATCGGCGACAGACCAAGCCCGCTCTTGTCCGACGCATCGTCGAACAGGTCGCGCTCGCCCGCCTCGTCCCACAACGACATATGGAAATGGCCACCGTTTCCGGTCAAATGCCCAAACGGCTTGGGCATGAACGTCGCCAAAAGACCACGCTCCTGCGCCATCGCATGCACCATGTACCGAAAGAAGATCGCCCGATCGGCCGTCTCCAACGCATCAGCGAACTCGAAGTTCGACTCGAACTGGCCGTTGGCATCCTCATGATCATTCGCATAACTGCCCCAACCAAGCTGATTCACATACGTCGAAAGCGTGCTCAAAAACTCGTACTGACGCGTCAACCCCTTCATGTCGTAACACGGCTGATCCAAGTTATCCAGATGATCGGCCAACTCAATCCCGCCATCAGCCTTCTCCCGCAACAAGAAGAACTCCAGCTCCATCCCCACCTTAAACGTGAACCCCAACCCCTTCGCCCGGGCCAGCTGACGACGCAGAATCGTCCGCGGACAATACGGCCACTCCACCCCCTCCACCGTAATATCACACGCAAACCGCGCCAACCCCGGCTTAAACGGCACCGGCGTATACGACCGCATATCCGGAATCGCCATCATGTCCGGCGACGCCGGCGACTGCCCAATCGGCCCCGCCGCAAACCCCGCAAACCCCGCCCCCTCACCAACCAACCCCTCCCAATTCGACATCGGCACCAACTTCGCCGACGGCTTCGCATGCATATCCACAAACTGCGCAAAGAAAAACTCGATCCCATCCTTGTCGGCCTGCTTCTTGACGGACTCGATTGTGGGCATTGCCATAGCGGGAACTCCTTGTCCGGGGGTTGCGGAGCGCCAACACTCGCACGAACGCAGGCGGATTTCCACCATGACCGCAGGACGTCGCCTATGCTTAGAGAACAGAAGACTGTGCTTGATGCGCGCGGCATGGGGCCGCGGCGGCGAGGGTGATCGAGTAGCTCCGAGACCTTCCGGCACGGAAGATGCGGACGAGAGCGTCCGATAGAGGAGTATTCGATGAATGACAGTTTCTCAGCCCTCGGCGTGAGCGAGGAGGTGTCGTCCGCGCTGCACGCGCTCGGGATTACCGAGCCGTTCGCCGTTCAGCGGATGTGCATCCCGGCCGCCACTGCGGGCGACGACGTCATCGCCAAGAGCCCCACGGGAAGCGGCAAGACGCTCGCCTTCGGTCTGCCCCTGGTGATGCGTGCCGACCCGAAGGCGACCGCCCCCGAGGCGCTCGTCCTCTGCCCCACCCGCGAGCTCGCACAGCAGATCGCCGCCGACCTCGAGCCGCTGGCCGCCGCCCGCGGCGTGGGCGTCGCTGTCTGCTACGGCGGAACCGGCCTCGTCGCCCAGGCCAAGCGCGCGGCCAAGAGCCAGATCGTGATCGCGACCCCCGGCCGCCTGATCGACCTCTCCCAGCGCAAGATGGTGAACCTGTCCGGCGTCACGCGGCTCGTCCTCGACGAGGCCGACCGGATGGTCGACATGGGCTTCCTGCCGCAGGTCGAGCGGATCATCCCGATGCTGGCGCGCGAGCGCCAGACGCTCTTCTTCTCGGCCACGGTCGAGGGAGCCGCCGGGGTTGCCGCCCGCCGGTTCACGCGCAACCCGGTGCGGATCGATGCGACGAGCCATGTCACCATCGAGGTGGGCGAGGTCGACCACTCGTTCATCTCGGTCACCGAGCACGAGAAGTACGCCAGCCTGACCCGGCTCCTGGCCGAGACCGACGGGCTGACGCTCGTGTTCTGCGAGACCAAGTACGGCTGCTCGTGGCTGGCGCGCCGGCTGGGCCAGAACGGCGTGAACTGCGAGGCCATCCACGGCGACCGCAGCCAGGTCGAGCGCGAGCGCGCCATGTCCCGGTTCGCGACCGGCGACGTGACCGTGCTGGTGGCCACCGACGTGGCCGCCCGCGGCATCGACCTCGAGGGCATCGCACTGGTCGTGAACTACGACGCCCCGAATGGCGCCGACGACTACACCCACCGGGTCGGCCGCACCGCCCGCGCCGGAGCCGCCGGGCGGGCCGTCACCCTGGTCACCCGTGACCAGCAGGCCGATGTCGGCAGGTTCGCGACCCGCCTGGAGATCGCCGACGAGTTCCGGTCGGCGGGGATGACGGTCGCGCCGCCGCGACTGGTGTACTCCAGCCGCCGCGGAGGCCGGGGCGGCCGGCGCAGGTTCTAGGCACTCCTTTAGCTGCGGCCGAGGGCACGCTCGAGCCGCAGCAGCTTCAGCTCGATCTCGATCATCAGCCAGTCCTCGTTCTGGACGTCGAGGCCCGTCAGGTCCTGGATGCGGCGCAGCCGCTGGCGCAGCGTGTTCGGGTGCACGTAGAGCGTCTGCGCCGCGGCGGCGATGTTGCCGCGCCGCTTGAGGTACTCCTCGAGCGTCATCAGAAGCTGCGAGCGGTGGCGGCGGTCGTACAGCTCGAGCTTCTTGAGCGCGTCGCCGCGATGGTCGCGGGTGCGGCCGTCCTGGGACACGCGCAGCAGGTACTTGTAGGCGCCCAGGTCGTCGAAGCTGACCACTCCGGGCTCGGGACTGATCACGGCGGCGGCGGTGACCGCGTGCTGCGCCTCCTCGAAGCCGGTGGCGAAGCTGGCCGGGCCCTCGCATCTGTGCGAGAGCCCGATCGCGAGCGGGTGGCCCTTGTTGAGGCCCGCGTGCAGCTCGCGCAGCCGCGAGGCGGCGGCCGCGTCGTCGGCCGAGCCGAGCCGGACGAGCCCGCGCACGGCGCCGTCGCGGCGGTCGAAGAGCGACCCCGGAAAGACGCGGGCGGCACCGGACTCGAGCGCGCGGGCCACGTCCTCCCACTCCTGCGTCCCGGCCCCCGGCCGCGGCGCCGCCTGCAGCACCAGGTGTGGTTTGGTGAGATCGCAGCCCAGGGCGCGGCCCCGGTCGGCCAGATCGGTCGCCGCCGCCCGGCCAAGAGAAAGATCCTCGAGGAAGTCCTTGATCGCGTTGTGCTCGGTCAGGTGCTCGATCAGCTGCAGGTTCTTGAGGGCGATGGCGGCCTGGCCGGCGATCGAGGTGGCGACCTCGCGGGCCTCGGGGTCGGCGGGCTGCTCGCCGGGGAAGCGCAGGGTGAGGAATCCCAGGAGCTCGTCGGCCGCAACCAGGGGCGCGACCAGCGCCGCGGCCGTCGCATCGCCCCACAGGAGCTCGGCCAGGCGGCGGCTGTCGCCGGCGTCGGCGCGGCCGCGGGCGAGCACGACCCCCAGGTCGGAGGCGGTGGGCGGACGCTCGCGCGGCCCGGCGGCGGGTGACGCGGCGCCCAGCTCGAGGGCTGCCGTCGGGGCGGGAGACGTACACCTCGCAGGCCTGGGCGCCCAGCAGCCGCTGGGCCCGGCGGGCCACCGCGGGCAGGAGCTGGTCGACGGTCGACGCGGCCGAGACGGCCCGGGCCAGATCGGCCATGCCCTCGACCAGCGCCAGCCGCCGGCGGGTGTGCTCGTAGAGGCGGGCGTTCTCGATCGCCCCGGCCACCAGGCTGGCGGCGTGCACCAGGAAGTCGGAGTCGGCCTCGGTGAACTCGCGCGGCGCCTCGGCGTGCAGCGAGATCACGCCGACGACCTCGCCGGCCTTGCTCCGCAGCGGCACCGCCACGATCGACTGGTACTCCTCCTCGTCCGCCTCGGGGACGACCTTGACGCGCGGGTCGGTGAGAGCGCCCTCGGTCAGGAAGACGGGCTGGTTGTTCTGCGCAACCCACCCGGCGAGGCCCTCGCCGGGCTCGAACCGGAGCCGGTCGACGAGCGCTCCATAGGGGTCGGACACCGACCGCAGCACCAGCGAGCCGTCGGCCGCGACGAGGTAGATGAAGCAGGCATGGCAGTCGATCGCGTCGGAGACCAGGTCGACGATGGCGCGGAGCACCTGGTCGAGGTCGAGCGTCGACGAGACGGTGTTGATGATCCGAAACAGGTGGCGCGTCTCGGTCGAGCGGGCCGATGTGTTCGGAACGGACATAGCGAAAACTCTACAGGGGTGGACCTGTCCACACCTGGAGAGGCGCCGATCCCCCTTGGCACGGTGTGTGAGAGGCGAAACCGCGGCTCACCGGCGAGGTGGCCGACCGACCATAGACCGGGCCGCGGGGTGGCGACTAGGATAGGGCGCCCAGAGCAACGACGAAGGAGCTTTCAGTATGGCAACGGTCGCACCCGAGTCGGCCATGGACGGGCTCGACCCGATGTTCAACCCCGAGTGGTTCCTGACCGACGAGCAGCTCGGCCTGCTGGAGCGGCTCCGCGAGATCTGCGCCGAGACGATCCGGCCGCTCGCCGCGGAGAACGATCGCACCCTCACCTTCCCCCGCAAGAGCCTCGAGGCTCTGGGCCCCGACGGGTTCCTGGGGCTCATGCTGCCGAAGGAGTGGGGCGGCCTCGGCCAGAACCACGTGATGTACGCCGCGACCACCGAGACCATCGCCCGGTACGGGGATGCGTCCTGCGCGATGTGCTACGTGATGCACATCGGCGCGGTGGAGGCGCTCAAGCTGCGGGCGACCGACTACACGATCGAGAAGTACCTGAGCAAGGTTCGCGGCGGGCTGCTCGGCACCCTCTCGTACTCCGACCCCGAGACCGGGTCGCACTTCTGGTATCCGATCGCATCGGGCGCCCGGCGCACCGACGGCGGCTTCGAGGTGCTCAAGAAGGCGTCCTGGACGACCTCCGCCGGCTTCGCCGATTTCTACGTGCTGCAGACGACGTCGCCCGACTACAACGGCGACTACTCCAACCTGTCGGTCTTCGTCGTGGACGCGGCCGACATCCAGGCCAAGCCCGAGGAGTGGGACGCGATGGGCCTGCGCGGCAACCAGTCCGGATCGCTCCTGCTCGACTGGAAGTTCGTGCCCGAGCAGCAGCTGGTCGGGCCGGTCGGCGACGGCGCCAACTCGAACGACGAGTCGGTCGACCCGAACTTCCTGATCGGCTCGTCGGGCACGTGGAACGGGATCTCGCTCGGCGCGATCGACATCGCCATCCGCCACACGACCCGAAAGACGCACAAGGACGTCGGCCTGCGCGTGTGCGATTACCCGACGATCCAGGATGCGGTCGGCGAGGCGATCATGGACACCAACGCGTCACGCGCCATGGTGTATTCGGTCGCCCAGGCACTCGACAAGGCCACCGACGGCTCGCAGACCAACCCGGCCGTCGGCGAGCTGGCCCGCGGCAACTACCTGCACTGGTTGTGGCAGATCAAGTTCAACGCGGCCAAGAACGTCGCCCACGTGGTCGACAAGATGCTGCACTGCTGCGGCGGCACCGGCTACAAGAAGCAGCCGCTGCAGCTCGAGCGCTACCTGCGCGACGGCAAGGCCGGCTGGGTGATGGGGCCGACCAACGAGGTCCTGCGCCAGTTCGTCGGCAAGACGGCCCTCCTGGGAATGGAGTCGCTCGACTACTGGAACCAGGTGATCAACCGCCGCGCGCTGCAGAACGAGTTCAAGAAGATGACCGCCGACCAGAAGCGCGAGCTCGCCGAACAGCTGCTCGCCGAGGCCGGCGCCGCCAACAACGGCGGCTGACGCCGGCGGATGCTGAACTCATCGAGGGGGCCCGGCCCGCAAGGCGCCGGGCCCCCCCTCGTGAGAGCCGTTAGGCCGGGGGCGCTCCCGCGACCGCTGCCTCTTCTTCGGGCATCGTCGGCGAGGGCAGCCGCAGCCGCAGCGTCTCCTTCTCCTGGACGACGACCCGGTAGACGTACAGCCCGAGCGCGATGACCAGGATCAGGAGCGACGGGATCAGCGTCGAACGCGTGCTCGCTCCGTAGGCGAGGCCGACGTTGGCCGCGCCGAAGATCGAGCAGGATCAGGTCGAAGAGGAACAGGACCATGCAGCCCGCCACCCAGGCGGGTGCGACCTTGATCGGTCGCGGCCAATTGGGCCGGTCGCGCCGCAGGAGCATGAACCCGGACGTCGCGAACACGTGGCAGAGCACGTAGCCGAGGTTCGAGAAGACCAGGATCTTGAGCGCGCCGATCGGGTCGGATGCGTACGTGAACAGCAGGAAGATGTTCAGGAGCGCGTCCACGGTCATGGCGTTCGCCGGCACGTGGAAGCGGTTGAGCTTCCCGAGCCAGCGGATGGTCATGCCGTCCTGGGAGATGCCGTACAACGCCCGTGACCCGTCCGCCGTGGCCGTGTTCATGGCCAGCACGATCCCGGCGCAGAGCAGGATGATCGCAAGCCCCTGTCCCGGTGCCGAGGATGTCATGGAACGTGGTGGCGTAGAAGTTGCCGAGGTAGTTGGACGTGGTCACGTTCTTGTCGCCGAACGTCCCGACGGCGCCCAGCGGCAGGAGGCCGTAGACGATGACGCCGAAGATGGCCGCCACCCGCAGCGCCTTGCCGGTGTCGCGGGCGGTGTCGTGGTACTCCGGCGCAAACGTGGCACAGCACTCCATGCCGTACGACGACCAGCACATGACGTACAGCCACACGATCACCAGCTTGATGCCGTTGTTCCCCCGATCGAGTGCCAGTTGATCGCGGAGTGCAGGTTGCTCGAATGCCAGTCGCCGGTGATGTAGGGCAGGAACATGATCACGGCGAGCGGGATCAGGAGCAGCGCGCCGGTGACGTAGCCGACCCACACGGTGGGCCGCATGCCCGATCACGTTGAACGTCCAGATGGCGGCGATGATGACGATGGTGAGCGCGATCGGGAACGAGAAGTAGACGGGGATCCCGATGATGTGGCCCGAGTGGTTCCACGACGAGCCGGCCGCGGCCGACGACGTGTAGAACTGGGCCTGGACGAGGAAGCCGACGACGACGCCGGTGGCCGAGAGCACCACCGACCAGCCGATCCAGTAGCCGAACGCGGCGACCGGGCCGACGAACGAGAGATATTTCTTCCACGCCTCGTGGGCATAGATGGCGATGCCGCCCGAGAGGTTCGGGAACATCGACGCGAGCTCCGAGTAGACGTAGTTGTGCAGCGCGCCGACGACGACCGACGCCGTCCACAGGATGACAGCGCCCCACCCGCCCAGCCCGAGCACCGACGCCCCCAGGCCGGTGATCAGGAAGCTCGGATTCGCCAACGCCACGACGAATCCGTCGAACCAGCTGATGGTTTTGAGGAGCTCCCGTTCCTCGACTGCAGCTACTGCCATGAAAAGACCTCCCAGGGATCACGCCGAGCGGATGAGGGACCGCCGATGAAACAGGAATGTCCAGTCTCAAGTCAAGAGATTTTTCCCACGATCTTCCGAGACCTTGCGGAACCTTCCACACATCCGCGATGATCCCTACCGATGCGCGCCCCCCGAATCACGCTGCGCTGCGACTGCGGGGCCGATGCGCTGGTCGCCTACGGCGAGCGCTGGACGTGCGAGTCCTGCGGCCGTACCTACGACACGACCGAGATCCCCGACGCCGACTTTCGCGCCATTCAGGACCTGCGCCGGCGCTACCGGCTGATCGGCGGCCTCGGTGTCGTCCTGGTCGCGGCGTTCGTCCTCTTCCTGGCGCTGACCGCGCAGGAGTTCCAGCTGTTCATCGGCCTTCCGACCGTCCTGCTGGTGTGGTTCATGTACGTGCGGCCGTTCATGCGCACCCGCTACCGCCGGCGCGTGCTCGAGCTGACCCGCTCGTGGACGCTGCGCGCCGAGGGCGAGCGGTGAGGCTCCGCGACCGGCCCGCGCCGACCGCGCCCGACTCACACTCGGTGCAGAGCGGCGGCCTGCGGCCGGTCGTCCTCGCCACGCTGGCGGTGCCATTCGACGCCGACGCCTACTGGGTCGCGCTGGACGCGGCCAGAGAGTCGGGTGTCCCGCTGATCGTGATCGACGCGATCGAGCTGCCGTACTGGCCACAGTCGATCGCGACCGGGCATGCCGACATCGAGCTCGAGGCCGACCGCGCGTGCATCCGCGAGCTGGTGGAGCAGGCGACGGGCCTGGGCCTCGAGGTCGAGCACCTGCGCGTGCGCAGCCCGCGGCCGGTGGACGCCCTGCTCGAGGTGGCGGGCGAGCGCCAGGCGGGGCTGCTCGTGTTCGGCCCCGACCGCACCCGCCTGCGGCCGCGCCGGTTCGCCCGCGTCGTGCGCAGGATCCGCAAGCGCGCGTCGTGCCTGCTGTGGGTGGCCGGCGAAGGGCCGTAGGGCGCCAGGCTAGAACCGGCGCGCGGCCACGAAGCGGGCGATCCCGCCAGGTCGGCTCGGGCGCGAGGCGTCGATCGGCGCCGCGTCGAGGGCGGCCAGCGCCGGTCGAGCTGGTCGGCGGCCTGCGCGCCCGCACCCTCCCGGCCGCCGCACGCCTCGACCAGGCCCGCCGCGGCGACGAGCTCAGCGGGGTCGAGGTGGTCCGCGCCAGCAGCTCGCCCAGCTCCGACGCCCTCGCCGCTTCCCGACTGGAGCGCGATCGCGACGGGCAGCGAGCTCTTGCGCCGCGCGAGGTCGCCGAACACCGGCTTGCCCGTCACGGCCGGGTCGCCCCAGATCCCGAGCAGGTCGTCGACGGCCTGGAACGCGAGCCCGAGGTGCCCGCCGAATGCGCGCAGCGGCTCGACGACGTCGCGGCCGGCCCCGCCAGCACCGCCCCGATCGACGCGGCGCACTCGAGCAGCGCCCCGGTCTTGCCGGCGCACATGCGCGTGCACTGCTCCGGCGTGACGTCCGTGCGCCCCTCCAGGTCGAGGTCCTGGGCCTGGCCGTCGATCAGCCGCGCGGTCGCATCCGACAGCGACTCGAGCGCGGCGGCGCGATGGGCCGAGCCGGACTCGAGCAGCACCTGGAACGCGAGCGCGAGCACGGCGTCGCCGGCCAGGATCGCCCGCGCACGCCCGAACACCGCCCACGCCGCCGGCCGGTGGTGGCGCTCGGCGTCGCCGTCCATGATGTCGTCGTGCAGGAGCGAGAAGGTGTGCACGAGCTCCACCGCCACCGCCCCGGGCAGGCCGTCGGCGGCGCCGCCGCCCGCGGCCCGGGCGGACAGCAGCGCCAGGGCGGCGCGCACCGACTTGCCGCCCTCGAGGTCGGCGGGGTCGCCGTCGGCATCGAGCCAGCCGAGGTGATAGCCGATCACCGTGCGCATCCGCCGGAGCGAGCCGGTCGCACGCGGCCCGCAGGGCGGGCCCAACCGTCACCGCCGAGCTGTCCAGCACGGACGGGAGCGTGCGAGTCATGCCTCCGGCGCCCCGGCCGCGCCGGGCCGCGGCGTCACTCCTCGCCCATCACCTGGATGAACACCTTGCGCTGCCTGGCCCGGTCGAGCTCGCAGAAGAAGATCTTCTGCCAGCGGCCCAGGGTCAGCTTGCCGTCGATCACCGGGATCGTCTGCGACGCCGAGCCCATCAGCGCCGCGCGGCAGTGGGAGTGGCCGTTCGGCACCTCGTGCGGATCGCCGTCCAGGCCCTCGGTGCGGACCGAGAGGTCGTCGTGGCGGTAGTACAGCCCCTCTCGCGGGGCGATGGTGTCGAGCATCGCCTGGAAATCCTCGATGAATCCGCGCTCGCGCTCGTTGATGACGACCGCGCACGTCGTGTGCGGGGAGTAGACGACCGCCATGCCCTGGCGCACCTCGCTGCGCTCGACGACGTTGGCCACGTCGTCGGTCACGTCGATGAACTGACCGCATCCCTCGGTTTCCAGATCGTGGTTCTCGAATCGCATCTTCATGGGCATGCGTCCCCTCGGGATCCTTCCGGGTGGGAGGTGCAAAACGTACCACTCATCGGTTGGAAACCGTCCGGCTCGCCCCAATCGCGAGCGCCTCGGCATACGCGCGGCGAACGTCACTGAGCGATCCAGGCATGCGGGCTGACGGTCGAGGCAGTAGTCGGCCAGGGCGACCTCGACCAGGCCGTCCACGTCCTCCTGGCGCACCCCCGCCTGCGCGCACGTGGGGAAGCCGATCGCCGCCAGAAGCCTGCGCACCGCGCGCACCGACCGGGATCCGTCGGCCGTTCCGCCGGCGGGCTCGCCCAGAGCATCGGCGACCCGCTCGAGCCGGTCGGGGCAGGCGGCCCGGTCGACGTCGAGCGTCTCGGCCAGCACCAGGCCCACGCTCAGCCCATGCGGCAGGCCCAGCCGGCCGCCGAGGGCGTGCCCGAGCGCGTGATCGGCGCCACAGTCCGACAGGTTCATCGCCAGGCCGGCCAGGCAGGCTGCCCAGGCTGAGCCGCGAGCGGGCGACGCGGTCGCCGCCGTCGGCCACAGCGGCCTGGAGCCCCGCCGCCACATGGCCGCACGCCTCGAGGCCGAGCGCGACGGAACCGGGATTGCCGTTGCGCACGATCACGCCGCCGATCGCCTGGGCGAGGGCGTCCATCCCGGTCTGCATCGTCGCGGCCGGCGGCAGCCCCAGCGTGAGCAGCGGATCGACCAGCGCATGCTGGGCGCGCATGCGCGGCGAGGCCACGCCCAGCTTGCGGCCCGACCGCCGGTCGACGACGACCGCGCCGCCGGAGACCTCCGAGCCGGTGCCCGATGTGGTCGGAATCGTGACGAGCCCGATCCGCGGCTCGGCGACGGCGACGCCGCCCTCGAGCAGGCGCGCGAACGGCACCCCCTGGGAGTACGCCGCCCGCGCAGCCTTGGCCAGGTCGAGGGCCGACCCGCCGCCGATCGCGACGAGTGCGTCGGGCGGCCGGCCGCGCATGCGCTCCACCAGCGCCGTCGACCAGTTCGACGGTCGGCTCGCCGGGCTCCTTCTCGAAGACGTCGAGGCCGGCGATGGCCGTCCGCGACCGCCGGCACGCCCGCGACGGGCCGCTCGACCACGACGGTGGCCGCCGTCGCGCCCAGCTCCGCCAGCGCCTCGGGCAGGCCATCGAGCGCGCCCTCCCCGAACCGGATGCGCACCGGCAGGTGCAGCGCGAACGGCTCGATCACCGGGCGGTCAGCGCGCGCCGCAGGATGGCGGTCAGCGCTCGCTGGTCGTCGGGCGAGAGCCGCGCGATGGGCTCGGGCGGCTCGGCCATCCGCACGAGCAGCCGCCGGCGCAGCTCGAGTCCGCGGTCGGTGACGATCAGGACCTTCACCCGCCGGTCGCGCTCGCCGGCGCGCCGCTCGACGAGGCCGCGGGCCTCCAGCCGGTCGACGATCCCGGTGATGTTCGAGGCGTCACAGCCGAGGCCGCACGCGAGCCGGCCCATCGGCACGGGCGCTCCTGGCTCGAGCAGACGCAGCACGTGCAGCTGGGTCGGCGACAGGTCGAACTCGGCCGCGATCACCGGCATCCGCGCGCGCTCGGTCATGAGCAGATCGAACAGGAGCTCCCAGGCTTCGTTCATCTGACGCCCATCATAGTCGATAGTGCAGATATTTGACAACATCAACTATTTCTGGCACACTTCGATCATGTCGAAACTTCTCCTGATCCCCCTCGAGGACACCGTCGTCTTCCCAGGTATGGATGTGACCCTGCCTGTGGACGTCGGCGACGAGTCCCGCGTTCTTCTCGTCCCCAGGCACGGCTCCGACTACGCCAACGTCGGCGTTGTGGCCGAGGTCGGCGAGCACATGCGACTGCCCGGCCGGATTCGCGCCGTCTCCCTCTCGGGCCTTCACCGCGCCGTGGCCGGCGCCGCCAACTCCGACCCCCAGGGCCGCCTGTGGGTCGAGATCGACGAGCACCCCGACGAGACGCCGGCGCCGTCGCGCACCCGAGAGCTCGAGCAGGAGTACCGGGCAGTGGTCGAGGAGATCCTCGAGCTGCGCGGCGATGACGGCCGCGTGAGCGCGTGGGTGCGCTCGATCACCGATCCGGGCGCCCTGGCCGACACCTCGGGCTACGCACCCGACTTCTCGTACGAGCAGAAGGTGGAGCTCCTGCAGACGCTCGACGTCGTCGAGCGGCTGGCGATGGCGCTGCGGCTGCAGCGCGACCGGCTGGCCGAGCTGCAGGTGCGCCGCCGGATCCGCGACGATGTCGAGTCGGGCGCGCAGAAGCAGCAGCGCGAGTACTTCCTGCGCAAGCAGATGGACTCGATCCGCAAGGAGCTCGGCGACGACGACGCATCCGTGGCCGAGGAGTACCGGGCCAAGATCGCCGAGGCGGGAATGCCCGACGAGGTCCGCGAGCAGGCCGATCGCGAGGTCGCTCGGCTCGAGCGGATGGGTGAGTCCACCGGCGAGTCGTCGATGATCCGCACCTACCTCGACTGGCTGATCGCCGTGCCATGGTCGAAGCGCAGCGACGAGCGGCTCGACCCCGTGCACGCACGGGAGGTGCTGGACGCCGACCACGCCGGCCTCGACGACGTCAAGGAGCGGATCACGGAGTACCTGGCGGTGCGCAAGCTGCGCGCCGACCGCGGTGTGCCCGACGATCGCCGCTCCGGCGTGATCCTGACGCTGATCGGGCCTCCGGGCACCGGCAAGACGTCGATCGGCGAGTCGATCGCACGCGCCACGGGACGTGAGTTCGTGCGCATGTCGCTCGGCGGCGTGCACGACGAGGCCGAGATCCGCGGCCACCGCCGCACCTACATCGGCGCACTGCCGGGACGGCTGGTGCGCGCGCTCCGCGACGCCGGCACGATGAACCCGGTGATCATGCTGGACGAGGTCGACAAGGTCGGCGCCGACTGGCGCGGCGACCCCTCCTCGGCGCTGCTCGAGGTGCTCGACCCGGCCCAGAACCACTCGTTCCGCGACCACTACCTCGACGTGGAGCTCGACCTGTCCCACGTGCTCTTCATCGCGACCGCCAACGTGGCGGACACGATCCCCGGGCCGCTGCTCGACCGCATGGAGGTCATCCGCTTCGACGGGTACACCACCGCCGAGAAGCTCGCCATCGCCCGCGGCTATCTGTGGCCGCGCCAGGTGGAGCGAAACGGCCTGCGGCCGGACGAGGTCGAGATCGGCGACGAGGTCGTGCAGACGGTCATCACCGAGTACACCCGCGAGGCCGGCGTTCGCCAGCTCGAGCGTGAGCTGGGGACGGTGCTGCGAAAGACGGCCACCAAGATCGCGTCGGATACGGCGGAGCTGCCGGTCACGGTTGACGTGGCCGCGGTCCGCGACGCCCTCGGCCGGCAGAAGTTCTTCCAGGAGTCGGCGGTGCGCACGGCGGTGCCGGGCGTCTCGACGGGCCTGGCGGTCACCGGCACCGGCGGCGACGTCCTCTTCATCGAGGCGACGCGCATGCCGGGCACCGGCGGCCTGACGCTGACCGGCCAGCTGGGCGACGTGATGAAGGAGTCGGCGCGGATCGCGCTCTCGTTCGTCCGCAGCCATGCGGAGGAGTTGCGCATCGATCCGGCGGTCTTCGACAACCACGAGTTCCACGTGCACGTGCCTGCGGGAGCGATCCCCAAGGACGGCCCGTCGGCGGGCATCGCCATGACCACGGCGATCGCATCGCTTCTCACCGGGCGACCGGTGAAGCACACCGTCGGGATGACCGGCGAGGTGACGCTGCAGGGCCGGGTGCTGCCGATCGGCGGCCTCAAGCAGAAGGTGCTGGCGGCCCACGCGGCCGGCCTCACCGACGTGATCATCCCGGAGCGAAACCGGGGCGATCTCGACGAGGTGCCGGAGGACGTGCGCGACCAGATGACGTTCCACCCGGTGATGAGCGTGGACGAGGTGCTGAAGGTGGCTCTCGAGCCGGAGCCGGTCAAGGCCGTCGTCTGACCCCCACGACCCCCTGACCACGGCCCCCAGGGACTGTCCCCGACCCAAGACGGGGACAGTCCCCGTACGATGCGGGCGTGGCAATGCGATACGGATGGGTGCTTCCGTACGGCGATGCGCGCACCGCGGCCGAACTGGCCGTGGTCGCCGAGGAGCATGGCTGGGATGGGTTCTTCGTCTGGGAGCCGGTGTGGGGGATCGACGCGTGGGTGGCCCTGACCGCCGCCGCCATGCGCACCGAGCGCATCCGCCTGGGCACGATGCTGACGCCGCTTCCGCGGCGGCTGCCGTGGGAGGTCGCGGGACAGGTGGCGACGCTCGACAACCTGTCGGGCGGGCGCGTGATCTTCGCGGTCGGTCTCGGTGCGCCCGACGACCGCTGGTGGCTCTTCGAGGACGATCCAGGCCGGCGGGTGCGGGCTGAGAAGCTCGACGAGTCGCTCGACCTGATCATGGGGCTCTGGAGCGGGCGACCCATGTCGTTCGCGGGGACAGCACTTCCAGGCGCGCCCCGCCGACCGTCTGCTGCCGCCACCCCCGGTGCAGCAGCCGCGCGTGCCGATCTGGGTCGTCGGCGCGTGGCCGCGGCCGCGATCGATGCGGCGGGCGGCCCGGCTGGACGGCTGGCTGCCGGCCCATATCCCGAAGGGCCTCGGCGACCAGGAGATGACGCCGGAGGTGCTCCGCGACGGCCTCGCGTGGCTGCGCGAGCGGCGCGACTCGAGGGGCTCTCGATGGAGGGATACGACGTTGTCGCCGAGGGCACGTCGCCCGCCGACCCGAAGGCGGCCGGCGAGCTCGTGCGCCCGTGGATCGAGGCCGGCGCCACCTGGTGGCTCGAGGCGGACTGGTCGGACATGGATCCCGACCGGGTCCGTGCCGCCGCCATGCGCAGGCTGACGGCCGGCCCTCCGGCAGTAGCATTTTGCGAATGGACGCCGGCGAGTACCTGGAGCGAATCGGTTACACCGGCCCGCTCGACCCCACGGCGCAGACCCTCGCAGGCCTGCACCGCGCCCACATGCTGGCGGTGCCCTTCGAGAACCTCGACATCCACCTCGGTGCAACCAACGTGCTCGACCCCGGCCATGTCTACGACAAGATCGTGCGGCGCCGCCGCGGCGGCTGGTGCTTCGAGCTCAACGGCCTCTTCGCGCTGCTCCTCGAGCGGCTCGGGTTCGCGGTCACCCGCTACTCGGCGGCGGTCGTGGCCAGCGACCCGCCCTTTCCCGACTTCGCCCACCTGACGCTGCGGGTCGACCTCGAGCGGCCGTGGCTGTGCGACGTCGGCTTCGGCGACAGCTTCACGCTGCCGATCCGGCTCGACGAGCCCGGCGATCAGGCGGTGGAGGGGCAGGTCTACCGGCTCGAGCACTCCGGCGAGGGCGTGACGCTCTCACAGGACGGCCGCCCCCAGTACGCCTTCGAGCTCGCGCCGCGCGAGATGCACGAGTTCGCCGGGATGTGCACCTTTCTGCAGACGTCTTCCGAGTCGTTCTTCACCCGCTCGCCGATCTGCAGCCTGGCGACCGAGAACGGCCGCCGCAGCCTGTCCGGGATGCGCCTGATCACAACGGTGGACGGGGTCCGCAGCGAGCGGGAGCTGGCCGGCGAGGCGGAGCGCGCAGCGGTGCTGCGCGACCTCTTTGGAGTCGACCTCGGCGGCGCGACCCTCAGGGATGGCGACAGTGCGCCGGCCGCCGCTCGAGCGTCCAGTCACCCGTGAGCGAGACATCGACGACCACGCAGCGCGTTGCCGGCGGCGAGCCCACCAGGCACGTCCACTTCGAGCCGTTCCGGGTCTGGTCGGAACATCGCGCCGGTGCGGAGTGGAGCTTCCCGGCGATGTCACGCTCGAGCGTGCCCGCGTCGGTCCGCGGCCGCAGCTGAGTCGCCCAGACGACGATCAGCAGCACGCCCAGGGCGAGGGCGCCCCGGATCAGCACCACCGTCCAGCTGCGCGGCTGCTGGCCCTGCTGCCTCATGGCCGGTCAATCTACGCGTTTGCGCGGGCGATGGCACGCGCCGCTGCGATGGCGCGCTGCTCCGAGAACGTCGCCGCCGGGCCGCGCACCTCGAACGTGCGGCCCGCCTCGCGCCACGTGATCGTGCTGGGCCGGCCGCCCACCGCGATGGCGCCGCGCAGCGTGCCGGTGAGGCTGATGAGGCGGTTGTCGCTGCACGAGCGGCATCCCAGCGCGAGCGCTCGGATCCGCCGGGCGCGCAGGCCGTACCGGCCACTCGACACCGTGAGCAGGAACACCCCGAAGTGCGAGCCGCTGCCGTAGCGCACGCGGATCCCGCGCACGCCCTCGTACACGCCCGCCGGCTGTCCGGCGGCGACGGGAAGCGTCACCCGCACCGGCAGGTGTCGCAGGGCGGTCGCCACCGGGGCATCGATCTCACGGTAGCCCCTCTGGGTCGCCCCCCAGGGACCGGAGTCGTGTGTCCCTCCTGTCGGGTCGGTGGCGCGCCGTGCCGTGCCCCGGCAGGTTCATGATGACGCCCGCAACCGCGGCCACACTGGCCGCGAGCACCCCGGCGGCCGATATCCGGACGCCGAGGCGGGCGAGCCGCCGCCTCCGTGGTGGCGCATCGGTCATTGCGTCGATTGTCAACGCCATCAGGCATGTGCGCAACCGTTGAGTCAGTCAAAACGCGTAGAGCGCCCTGGCGTTCTCGCACAGCACCATTCGCCCGGCCTCCTCGGCCTCGGACGCGGGAAGTGCGGTGCCGAGCACCTCGGCAAGCGCGCTGCGCCACCACCGCGCCGCCACGAGATACAGCTCCGGCGTGCGTGCCGCGTCGCTTGCGTACAGGAGCTTCGACACCGGGGCGAGCTCGAGCGCCTGCCGCACCATCTCGGCCGGACGTGAGACGTGCGGGATCGTGAGCGAGAGGTCGAAGTACACGTTGCCGTAGACGTGCGCCAGCCAGCCGGCCTCGCGCACGAACGGATAGCAGTGCAGCAGCACGAACGGCGTGGCCGCAAACCGCTCGACGACCGGCTTGAGCCAGGTGGGGTCGGCCCGCGGCAGCAGCAGGTCGGAGTCGCCGAACCCGGCGTGCAGCTGCACCGGCAGGGGGTCGGCGGCGTTGGCTTCGAGCGCGTCCCACAGGGCCAGCTCGAGCAGCGGCTTGGACTCGAGCCTCGAGCCGGCGGCCGCAAAGGCAGCCCGCGCCGCGCCGACGTCCGGCGGCTGGATGTCGAGCCCTGACCGGTACGCCGCGATCGTCTTGAGGCCCGCGAAGCCGCGGTGGCGGGCCGAGGCGACCTCGGTGCGCACACGCTCGCGGAAGTCGTCGAACCCGCCGCCGAGCCCCTCCTCGGCGACCCGCTCGATCCGCATGACCGGGCGCGCGGGGCAGCCCGCCAGCTCGCCCATCCGCTCCCAGCCGTAGCCCTCGCCGGCTGCGGGGTAGCCGTCGTCGATCAGGAGCTCGCCGGTGCCAGACGCACGCAGCAGGCCGGCCGAGTAGTCGTCGAAGTCGGCGGCGAGGCGGTGGGCATGCACCGACGCCTCGTCCGCCGGGCAGCCGAGGTGCTCGGCCAGCTCGCGGAGGGCATGCCGGTAGGTGAGCCCGGTCGCGACGTGCCGCCACTGGGTCGGATCGGGGCTCTCGGAAAACATGCCCCGGAACTCGTCGAGAGTCGGGCGCACCGGCACGATCCCGTGCGCATGATGATCGACGGCGGGCACCGCCCAGAGCGCCTCCGCGAGCCCGGCGCTCAAAGCGCGGCACCCACGAACGCGAATGCGGGCAGCGTGACGCCGTCCCAGTAGGCCCGCGTGTGGGCGCCGGGGCCGTACGCGACGATCCGCGGCCGCTGCGGGAGTGCCGAGACGAACGCGCGCACGTCGTCGTACAGCGGATCACTGCGGCCGCACCAGACACCGAGCGGCGCTCTTGGAGAGCGCAGCGTCGCCTGCCAAGACACGGCTGCTGTAGGCGACGTCCGGGCTGAACGCCGCGACGGCGTGCAGCCACCCCGGCCGCACCTCCGCGAGCCGCAGGACGCCGTACCCGCCCATCGACCAGCCCCAGCCCGCGAGGCGGGTGGAGTCGAAGCCGCGCGCCGCGAGCCACTGCGGCATCTCGTCGGTCATCATCCGCTGCGGGTTGTCGGTGCCCGAGGGGTCGGGCTCCCACCACAGCACACCGCCGTCGGCGCCGGCCAGGACGAAGGGCGGCGCGCCCCGCTGGACGGCGGCGGTCAGGAACCGGCCGAGGCCGAACCCCTGGATAGTCCGCCGGCGTGGCCGTCACGCCGTGCAGCACCATGCACACCGGCAGGCCGGCGCCGTCGCCATGGCCGTGCGGCACGGCGGTGAACAGATCGACGTTTTGGCCGCGCGCGTGCGAGTACACCTGCACGAGCTTGATCTCGCCCTCGGGCGCCTTGGGTATGTGCGGGTGCGGGCTGAACCAGTCGTGGTACTGCGACTTCAGCTCGGCCCGGCCGGGCAGGACACCGGTGACGACTCCGGCGCCGGCGGCCATGACGCCGCCCAGCCCGCCGAGCGCAAGCGAGCGCCTCGTCATCGTCCGCCTCGCCGTCATCGCCGCCTCCGGTCAGTACTTCTCGAAGTGCCCCTGCTGCTCGAACGCCTCGTCTGCCGAAGAGTACGTCTCCCATTCCGAGCGCCGCACCGCCAGATAGGCGCCGGCGAGCGTCTCGCCCATCGCACCGAGCAGCACCTCGTCGGCCGCCAAGGCGTCGAGCGCCTCGCGCTGGGAGGCCGGGAGCGGGCGGATGCCCTTCGCGTCCCGCTCGGCGCGGGACAGCGTGGCCGGGTCGACCTGCACCGGCGGCGGGCGGCTCGAGGCCCGCGCGTGACGCCGTCCAGGCCGGCGGCGATCAGGCCCGCCCACCGCCAGATACGGGTTGCAGGTCGCGTCGGCCGACTTCAGCTCGACGTTCGTCGAGGCCTCCTCCATGCCCGCGAACACCGACGGGACGCGCAGCGGCGCCTCGCGGTTGTCGATCCCCCAGCACGTGAACGCCCCCGCCCAGTACTGGGGGACGATGCGGTGGTAGGAGTTGAAGCTCGGGGCCGACAGCCCGCACAGCCCGGGCAGGTGCTCGAGCACCCCGGCCACGAACGACCGCGCCTCGGCCGACAGGTTGCCCGGGCCCGCCGGATCGTGGAAGCGGTTGCGATCGCCCTCCCACAGCGAGAAGTGGATGTGGCAGCCGTTGCCCGCAGTGTCCGGCCACGGCTTCGGCGCCAGCGAGGCTGTCAGCCCATGGGCGGTCGCGACCGCACGGATCGTCTCGCGCACCAGCAGCTGCTCGTCGACGGCGGTGAGGGCGGGCGCGTGCCCGGTCGAGATCTCGTGCTGGCCGTGGCCGAGCTCGGCGTAGTACTGCTCGAGCACGATCTGCTGCGCCTCGAGCGCCGCCACCAGGTCGTCGATCACGTCCTGCGAGGCGGTCATGCCGATGGTGGCGAAGCACAGGCTGCGGTCGACGGGCTCGTAGCCCGCCGCCCTCGACGGCCCGTGCCAGCGAGAACTCGTTCTCGAACGCGACCTCCATGTGCACGCCGAGCTCGCCGAGCCGGTCGCACATGCGGGCGAGGAACGAGCGCTGGCAGACCGGCGCCGGATTGCCGTCCAGGCCGATCATGTCGACCAGCATCGCCCCGGTGCGCGGCGCGTAGGGAAGCACCCGGAACGTGCCCGGATCGGGCCGCAGACGCACCTCGCCCACGGGGCCCATGTCGGGCACGGGCTGGAGATGGTCGAGGCCGTTCATGGCCTGCATCGCCACGGTCAGGCCGATGCCGCTTTCGATCCTGCCGTCGAGCCCGTGGCGGCTGCTCGCCTTGCCGCGCGTGGTGCCGTCGTTGCCGCAGTAGAGGAAGCGGACGAGGCGCAGACCGGCCTCATCGACCTCCCGGACGACGTCGGCGGCGTTCATCGGAGCCTGTCGTGCGCAGACGGTGCCATCCCCATCATCACCCTCCTCGGCGAGAAGCGCCGATCTTAGTCTCAAGTTGCGGCACACTACGGCGTGATGGGACTGCGAGCCGGAATCGATCTGGGCGGGACGAAGATCCAGGCGGTCATCGTGGGAGCGCGAAACGGCGTGCGCGGCCAGTCGCGCATGCCCACCCCGAAGGACGGCGGCCCCGAGGGTGTGATCAAGGCCATGGCCGAGGCGGTCGCGGGCGGCCGCCGAGGACGCCAAGGTCAAGGCCGCCGACCTCGACGGCGTCGGCGTCGGCTCTCCCGGCGATGTCGAGAACGCGGCCGGAACGGTCGCGAACGCCTACAACGTCGTCCCCGACTGGAACCACCCGGTCAAGGTTGCGGAGCAGCTCCAGAAGCTGACCGGCGCGAGGGTCGCGCTCGGAAACGACGTCCGGGTGGCGACGCTGGCCGAGTTCGAGCTGGGCGCGGGGAAGGCGTACTCGTCGATTCTGGGAGTCTTCTGGGGCACCGGGGTCGGGGGCGGCATCGTCCTGAACGGCAAGCCGTGGCAGGGCCGCGGCGCCGCCGGCGAGATCGGGCACATGGTCGTGCGCCGAAACGGCGCGCGCTGCACCTGCGGGCGGCGCGGCTGCATGGAGGCCTACGCCGGCCGCAAGGCGATGGAGATCGAGGCCGGACACCGCCACAAGAACGGCGCCAAGACGTCGCTCTTCAAGATCATGAAGAAGAAGGGCCGGCCGGTGATGACGAGCGGCGTGTGGGCCGAGGCGCTCGAGCACGACGACGAGCTCGCGGTCGAGCTGATCGAGCGGGCGATCGCGGCGCTCGCCGCGGGCGTCGCCTCGGCGGTGAATCTGCTCGACATCGAGGCCGTGGTGTTCGGCGGCGGACTGGGCACGCGCCTCGGGACGCCCTACATCGGCAGGATCGAGCAGCAGATGCAGCCGCACCTGTTCGTCGACACCCGCCCGCCGGCGGTCCACGTCGCCGCCCTCGGCGACCTCTCCGGCGCGATCGGCGCCGCCCTGCTCGTCACGCCGTGAATATCTGGGGCCTGGCCCCGAATATTCAGGGTGGGCAGTGGGCGTGCAGGAACTCGACGATGCGGCGGAGGCGGTCGATGCGCCGGTCGGGGCGGGCGGTCGCCATCATGACGTGGTGCTCGTCGGGGTAGAGCACCATCTGCACGTCGCGGCCAAGCTCGCGCAAGGCCACGAACAGCTGCCAGTTGTCGTCGATCGGGCAGACCCGGTCGGCCTCGCCCTGCAACATCAGCATCGGTGCCGTCATCCGCTCGACGTGGCGGAGTGGCGAGGACGCCGCCATCGCCTCGCCGTGCTCGAACACCGGGCCGTAGCCGATGTCGCGATCGAATGACGGGCCGATGGACGACGCCGCGTGGGCCGTCTGCATGCTGGCGACCCCGTTCTCGGAGATGACGCACGCGAACCGGTCGGTCGTCCCGGCCAGCCAGTTGGCCGCCCACCCGCCGTACGAGAGACCCATCACGGCCAGCCGCTTCGGATCCGCCAGCCGCCGCCGCACGGCCCACTCAACCGACGTCATGAGGTCGTCGGCATCGGGGCCGCCCCAGCGGCCGTCGATCGCCTCGACCCAGTCGCGGCCGTAGCCGCACGAGCCGCGGATGTTGGGGGCCAGCACGCGGTAGCCGAGCGAGGTCAGCACCCAGGTGTCGAGCTCCGGGGTGGGGGCGTGAGCGCCGTAGGGCCCTCCGTGCGGCGCCAGCACGAGCGCCGAGCGCCTGCCGGCGCCGGGGGGCTCGAACAGGAAGGCGGGCACACCGCCGGCATCCACCTCCGAAACGACGGGTGGCGGATACCGCCGCAGCCACGCGCCGCCATGGCGCGTCAGCCGCCGCAGCCGCCCTGGCTCCACCGCGCACACCTCGGGCGGATACGCGTCGTCGGTCGTGGTCGCGATCACGCTGCCCGTTCGAGACGGCGACCGCCGCGAGCGTCGTGTCGCCGGTCGTCAGCGGATACGGATCGCCGTCGAGCGGCACGCGCCACACCTCGTCCCGCCCGCGCCGGTTGATCGGCACGAGCAGTCCCTGTCCGTCCCAGCAGGGCGGCGGCTGCTCGGGCCCCATCCAGTCGTGCAGGTCGGAGCCCCACGCCAGCGTCACCGGCAGGTCGAGCGCGCCCGTCAGGCTGCGTGCGGTGCTCCCGTCCCACACGTACAGCTCGAGCTCGGCGTGGCTGGGCGCTCCGGGCGTGTCGGTACCGACGAACGCGAGCGTCCGGCCGTCGGGCGACCACGCGGGCAGCCGGGCCAGGCCCGCGAGCGCAACCAGCAGCTTCGGCTTTCCGCCCGCGGCCCGCACCGAGTGAATGCTTGGCTTGGGGTTCAGGTCGGCGTCCGGTGCGATCGTCGCGGCGAACGCGATCCGGCGGCCGTCCGGGTGCCACGCCGGCTCGGCGACGTCGAAATCGCCACGGGTGACCTGCGTTGGCCGCGCGCCCGCCCTGGCCGCAACCACGAACAGGTGGGTGCGGTAGTCCCGGGACCCGGAGCCCTCGTCGCTGCGCCAGTCGACCTCGCGGATCACCCTGGCGGTGCGCCGCGCGGGGTCGCCGACCCAGAACCGGGGCGGTCCCGCCTCGGCGGTGAAGGCGATCCGGCGGCCGTCGGGCGACCACACCGGCGCGCCGGCGTCGCCCCGCTCGGCGCCGCAGATGCGCTCGGCCTCGCCGCCGTCGGGGTGGATCAGGTACAGCGCCGCCCTGGCGCCGGCGCCGCCCCGATCACTCGCAAACGCGATCGCGCCCCCACCCGGCGACCACGCCGGAGCCGTGTCGTTCCACCGGCCGTGGGTCAGGCGCCGTGGGCGGCCGCCGCGGTAGGGCACGAGCCACAGGCTGGTCTGGTAGCGGCCGGCGACGACGGTGCGCCGCGTGTAGACGACCCGGCCACCGTCCGGCGAGAGGGCCGCCGCGCCGATGACCACCTGGCGGCGGATGATGTCCGGATCGATTGCGGGCATGCGGAAGGCGAGGATACCTAGTGAAGGAGGACGTCGAGTGCCGCATGCGCCTGCCGCAGCGCCGCCTCGACGTACTCCGGCGTCTCGCCGCGCGCGAAGACGAACCCGAGGTAGCGGTCGCCCTCGGGCAGGGGCACGACCGGGCGGCCGCGGGGGATGGTGATGCGGACGTCCTGCACTCCCGGCACGGCGCGCGCGGCCTCGACCCCGCCCACCTCGCGCAGCGTGCCCGCCGCCTCGATCGGCAGCATCATCACCCCGGAGGCGGCCCGCTCGCGCACATGCGCGCCGAGCGGCAGCGCGAGCGCGTGGCGCAGGATCACCTCCTCGAGGCTGATGCCGGCGCCGAACCGCAGCGCCCGCGAGCAGAGGCCGCCGATCGAACGCGCCGCCAGCTCGAGCACCCACGCCCGGTCGCCGTCGAGGCGGATCTCGGCGTGCACCGGGCCCTCGCGCAGGCCGAGCGCCGACGCGGCGGCGGCCGCGAGCTCAGCGACCCGGCGCAACCGATCGGCGGGGAGCCGCGACGGCGTGACGTAGATGGTCTCCTCGAAGTAGGGGCCCTCGAGCGGATCGGGCTTGTCGAAGACCGCCAGCACCTCGAGCTCGCCCGCGCGCAGAAGCGCCTCGACGGCGACCTCGGCGCCCGGCACGTAGCGCTCCGCCAGGATCGGCCCGCCGGCGTCCTCTCCCGCGGCGGCCAGGATGGCACGGATGCGGCTGACGGCGGTGCGGGCGCCGGCCGGGTCGTCAGCGCGGATCACGCCGCGGCTGGCCGAGAGCGCCACCGGCTTCAGCACCGCCGGGAACTCGACGGCGCCGGCATCGTCGCCCGGTGCGAGCACGACGAATCCGGGCTGCGGGATGCCCGCCGCCTGCAGCGCGTGCCGCATTGCCGCCTTGTCGCGGGTGGCGGCGACCGCAGAGGGCGGGTTGTGAGCCAGCCCCAGCCGTTCGGACACGAGCGCCGCGGCCAGCACGCCGCCGTCGTCCACCGCCACCACCGCGTCGAGCTCCACCCGCCGGGCGAGCTCGACGATCGCGGTCGCGGCCCGCTCGGGCCGGCGCAGGTCGATGCGAAGCGCCCGGTCGCCCATCGCGCCCGTGCAGCGCCTGACGGCGGTCGGAGGCGACCACCACCTCGGCGCCCACCGTCTCGGCGGCGGCGAGAAAATCCTCCGCCCGGTAGGTCGCGGTCGGCAGCAGGAGGAGGACTCGCGGCATCACCGATACCCTATGTGGATGGACACCGTGCTCACCGTCACCGATGCCGCGGTCGAGAAGGCGGTGCTGGTGCGGGCGCGCGAGTCGGAGCCCGACCGCTTCGCACTCTGGGTCGAGGTCGGTGGGAGTGCAGGGCGGCGAGTACGCCTACGATCTGTCGCTGCAGCCGCTCGCCGACGCGCCGGCCGACGCCCACGTCCAGGACCTCGGCCGGATCGCCGTCGTGATCCCCGCCGAGAGCATCGAGCCGCTGCGCGGCGCCACCCTCGACCGCGAGGGCGACCTGATGACGGGCGGCCTCGTGCTCTCGAACCGCACGCCGCCGAGCCCGGCGGTCGGCACCCATCCTCCCGCCGACCTCAGCGGCGACACGGCCCAGCGGGTCGTGCGCGTCCTGACCGAGCAGATCAACCCGGCGATCGCGGCGCACGGGGGCGTGGCAGAACTGGTGGCGGTCGAGGCCGACACCGCGTACCTGCGCCTCGGCGGCGGCTGCGTCGGCTGCGGCATGGTCTCGGTCACGCTGCGCCAGGGGATCGAGGTCGCACTTCGCGAGGCGGTGCCGGCGGTCACGCGCGTGATCGACGTCACCGACCACTCGGCGGGGACGAACCCCTACTACGAGCCCGCCGCCAAGTAGCCGCCCGGACCCCCCGCGCGGGGTAGGCCAAGCGTGGCCGCGGCCGCTACGGTGAGGATGAGGATCGCGGCGAGCGGTCGCGGGTCAAACCAGGGGAGGGAAGCATGGGGGTTGTCATCATCGACGCCGCCGCTGCGAAGAGCGGCTTCGCCGCGGGCGCGTCAGCGCGGGGCGAGTTCCAGTGCGCCGAGTGCGGATACGGCATCGTCGTCCATCGCGATCTGCCCGCCTGCCCGATGTGCCACGGCGCAGACTGGTACCCGTGGTCGAGGCGTCGGTCGGTGCAATTGGAGCTCTCGACCCCCAGCCCCGCTGCGGGCCTAGCGCTCAAGCGGCGGTCGCCGCCGGCCGATGACTGGACGGTGGCGTCCCCCCGCCGTCAACACCTGCTGCTCGACCTTTCCCGCGCACTTCACGCGACCCTCGATCCCACCGAGGTGGCCCGCCGGTTCGAACGCCCTCTCAGGGCCGCTGACCGGCGGCCGCGCGCGCATCTGGCTGCTCGAGGACGGCTCCGGCCGCCTGGACGCGCTGGGTGCAGTCACCGCGCCGAGTCCCGCGAGCCCGGCCCCGACTGCACGCCGTGTGCTCGAGACGTGCCGTCCGCAGCAGGCCGGAGCCGACTTCCTGGCGCCGATTCTGTGCCACGGCGCGGCGATCGGGTTGATCGAGGTGACGGGCGCATCGCCCGCCGACCTCGCATCGGGAGGTATGCGCCACTGGCGCGCGCTGGGCGAGCTGGTCGGGGCGGCCGTCGCAAACGCGCAGGCCCACGCGCAGGCGCGCGAGGAGTCCAAGCGGTTCCGGGGCCTGGTCGAGCAGATGCCCGCCGTCACGTACGTCGATCGCGCCGGCAGCGGCCAGCCGGTGTACGTGAGCCCCCAGCTCGAGGCGCTGACCGGCGTCGCGGTCGAGGAGTGGCTCACCGGCGTGGACGGCTGGTCTGACCGCGTGCATCCCGACGACCGCGAGCGGGCGCTGCGGCTCTACCGGCAGGCGATCTCGGAAGGCACGCCGTACCGCGACGAGTACCGGCTGGTCGACGACGAGGGCGGCGAGCGCTGGTTCCACGATCAGTCCGTCGTCGTCCGCGACGAGCGCGGCGTTCCCGGTCGAGATCCAGGGCGTGATCCACGAGATCACCGACCGCAAGCGCGCCGAGCAGGCGCTGCACCAGTCGGAGTGGCGGCTGCGCGTCGCCGAGGCCCGCTACCGCAGCCTGGTCGAGCAGCTGCCGCTGGGGATCTACCAAAACGCGCTCGACGAAGCCGGGACGCCGCTCTATCGCAGCCCGGCGACGGCGGCGATCACGGGCCGCAGCCTCGCCGAGTGGAGCGAGCAACCCGGGCCTCGCAGCCGCGATCATTCATCCCGACGATCGCGAGCGCGTGCGTCGCCGAGCTCGCCGCAGCACGCGCACACCCACGAGCCGCACTCCAGCGAGTACCGGATCGTGCGGCCCGACGGGAGCGTCGTCTGGGTGCTCGACGAGTCGATCGTCGTGCGCGACGCCACGGACGACCAGCCGTGCCGACAGGGCTACCTGCTGGACATCACCGAGCACCGCCGGGCGGAGGAGCGCCTGGCCCACATCGCCTACCACGACCCGCTGACCAGCCTGCCCAACTGGGCGATGTTCCAGCGCCACCTCAAGGAGGCCGTCGCGCAGGGCCGAGCGCAACGGCCAGGGTGTGGCGGTCCTGCTCGTCGACCTCGACGACTTCAAGCTCGTGAACGACAGCTTCGGGCACGCCTCCGGGGACGCGCTCGTGCTCGAGGCGTCGCGGCGGCTGCTGGAGACGGTCGCAGTCGGCCGAGATGGTCTCGCGGCTCGGCGGCGACGAGTTCGCGATCCTCCTGGCCGACCAGGACATCGGCGAGGGCAGCGCCGGTACGGGCCGGGTCGCCGACGCCGCCGCCGAGCAGGTGCGAGCCGCGCTGCGCGCGCCCGCCGAGCTCTCCGGCACCGAGATCTACTGCTCCGCCAGCGTCGGCATCAGCCTCTATCCGGTGGACGCGGCCGATCCGATGAATCTGCTCAAGCACGCCGACACGGCGCTCCACCAGGCCAAGGAGTCGGGCCGGGACGCGCAGCGGCGCTACACGCACACATCCCGGGACGCACTCGAGCAGCTCTCGATGGCCGGGCGCTTGCGCCGCGCGATCGACGAGCAGCGGCTGCGGCTGCACTACCAGCCCCTGGTCGACCTGCGCAGCGGCGCGGTCGTCGGCGCCGAGGCGCTGGTGCGGTGGCAGGACGGCGAGACGCTCGTGATGCCGGGCGACTTCATCCCGCTGGCCGAGCGGACCGGGCTGATCGGGCCGATGTCGGACTGGGTGATCGAGGCGGCGTGCCGCCAGGCCCGGGAGTGGCGCGACGCGGGCCTCGACCTGTACGTCTCGGTCAACCTGCCACCCGCCCTGTGGGAGCCCGGTGGCCATGCGCAGGGTGCTCCACACGATCGAGTCGTTCGGCCTCGAGCCCGACCGGATGATGATCGAGATCACCGAGTCGCTGTTCATGAACGCCCCGCATCGCAATGAGCCGATCCTCGCCGAGCTGCACCGGCGCGGCCTGCGGCTTGCGATCGACGACTTCGGCACCGGCACATCGTCGCTCGGGCGCCTGCACGAGATGGCGGTCACCACGCTCAAGATCGACCGCTCGTTCATCTCCGACCTGCCCGGCGGCCACCGCGCCAGCGTGCTCGTCTCGGCGATGATCAAGCTCGCCGAGGGGCTCGGCATGCAACCGCTCGCCGAGGGCATCGAGACCGAGGCCCAGCGCGCGTTCCTGATCGAGCAGGGCTGCCCGCTCGGACAGGGGTACCTCTTCAGCCGGCCCGTGCCGGCCGAGCAGATCGAGCCGCTGGTGCGCGGGCTCGCCGACGCTGCCTAGTCAACCATCCAAGATGTTCTGGCTGCCGTAGGCGGCCGGTCGCGGCGGTCGGGGAGGGGGTGGTTACGACCGCGGGACGACCGACCGCCACACGGCCTCCCGCGTAACTGCGTCGGCGTCCCTGAGGCACCACCTGCCCGTAGGCTCGACGCTCGGCTGCCTGCTAGGCGTGCAGGCGGCTGCGGAAGTCGTTAAGCGACATCGTCTGAGGAATCAGGACGACGAAAATTCTCTCAAGAGCGCGAGGGCCTCCCACACGACAACACACGCGGATATGACCGGGCTCTTGGGTCAGATTGGGCGCGGCGTGCTCTGGACCGCGCGTCGATGGTAGCACACCGTACGACAAATTCCCTGGTCACGTTTGACAGGCCGGGCCCGCGGCTATGTCACCCGGGACTCCTCGGCCGCCATCCGCAGGTGCGTGCCGGCCTCCATCAGGGCGGCCAGCCGGTCGACTGCGTCCCACACGTCGACGTGGCGGGTGTACAACGGCGGCAGGCCGAGGCGGATGCTGTCGGGATGGCGGAAGTCGGGCACGACGTTCGCGTGCTCGATCAGCCCGCGGCAGATCCGCCAGGCGTCCGCATGGCGCAGTGAGACGTGCGCGCCGCGGCGAGCGGGGTCGCGTGGCGTCCCGAGCGTGAAGCCAAGGGGCGCCAGCCGGCGGTCGAGCAGCTCGATCGCGAGTCCCGTCAGTCCAGCCGCCTTGGTCTCGAGCGCCTCGATCCCCGCCTCGCCCACCATGGCGGCGCCCGCCCGCACGGCGGCCAGCCCGAGCACCGGGGGCGTGCCGGCCATGAACCGGCCGATGCCCGCGACCGGCCGGTAGCCCGGCCCCATCTCGAACTGGCCGGCCTGCGAGAACCACCCCTGGATGGGCGAGCGCAGCTCGTCCTGGTGGCGGCGGGCGACATACAGGAACGCCGGTGAGCCCGGCCCCGCATTCAGATACTTGTACGTGCAGCCGACGGCGAGGTCGGCGCCGGAGGCGTCGAGCTCCACCGAGACCGCACCGGCGGAGTGGCACACGTCCCACAGGACGAGCGCCCCAGCCGCCTGCGCGGCGCGCGTGATCGCCGGCATGTCGGCCAGCGCGCCGGAGCGGTAGTTGACGTGCGAGAGCACGACGAGCGCCGCGCCCTCGGCCGCAGCCGCCACCTCCTCGGGCTGGGGGCCGTCGACCGGGTCGGACCGGAGCATGCGCAGGTCGCGCCCGCGCGCGTCGGCCAGCCCCTCGAGCACATAGCGGTCGGTGGGGAAGTCGTCGCTGTCAGCGACCACCGCCCCCGGCCGCGCCGCCAGCACCGCTCCGGCCAGCTTGTACAGGTTGACCGTCGTCGAATCGCAGACGAGCACCTGCCCGCGACCTGCGCCCAGGGCGGTCTGCCCGAGCAGGTCGCCGACCTCCTGTGGCAGGTCGATCCAGTCGTGCCATCCGGTGACCAGGCGGCCGCTCCAGTCGTTGACAGTTTCTTCCATTCGCGCGGCGAGCGGCGGTCGAGAGCCGACCCAGGGAATTGCCATCGACGTAGATCCGGTCGTCGTCGCCGAACTCGAACCGGGCGCGGAGCCCGGCCAGGGGGTCGCCCCGGTCGAGCTCGAGCGCGTGCGCGCGGGTCAGCGGGCCGCCAGCCACCGCTTCACCGTAGCCCATGCGCCCGACGCGGGATCGAGGTGCTCGAAGTGGCCGTCGTGCTCGCCGATGGCGAGGTCGCACGTATCCCCGGCGGCGGCCGCCGCCCGCTGAAAGTCGCGGCTGAGCGCCACCGGCACGGTGTCGTCGCGCGCTCCGTGGACGAGCAGCAGCGGCACGCCCAGCGGCAGCCGCTGCGCCGGCGAGGCGGCCGCGTAGCGGTCGGGCACCTGGTCGGGCGACCCGCCGAGAAGCTCTTCGGCGGCACCGTTGCTGAGCCCCAGCCGAGCGACGGCCGCCAGGTCGCTCACGGCGGCCTGCCCCACGGCGCCGGTCACACCCACGCCCGGGCGGTCACGCGAAGCGGCCCACAGCGCGAGGTGGCCTCCGGCCGAGTGGCCGATGGCGACGACCCGAGCCAGGTCGAGCGGAGCGGGGACGGCGGCGAGGTGGTCGATGCCGGCGGCGACATCGTCGAACGTCGCCGGCCAGCCTCCCCGACCGCCCACCCGGCGGTATTCGAGATTCCAGGCCGCCCAGCCCGACTCGGCCAGGTCGGCGCAGAGGGCTTCCATCAGCGTGCGGTCATACCGCTCGCGCCAGAAGCCGCCGTGGAGCACGACCGCCACGGGCCAGTCCGCGCCGGTCGCGGGGGCGTGCAGGTCGGCGACCTGGCTCGGGTCGGCGCCGTAGCGATGCGTCCGGTGCACGCGCCTACGCGATCACGGCGTCGCGCTCGACGAGCGCGGCGTAGCGGCCGCCGATCGCGACGAGCTCGGAATGCGTGCCGCGCTCGACGATGCGGCCGTGATCGAGCACGAGGATCAGGTCGGCGTCGCGCACGGTCGACAGGCGATGGGCGATTGCGATGCTCGTGCGGCCCTGGCTGAGCTCGTCCAGCGCCTCCTGCACGGCCCGCTCGGTCTCGACGTCGAGCGAGCTCGTCGCCTCGTCCAGCAGCAGTACCGGCGGGTCGCGCAGCACCGCCCGGGCGATCGCGAGGCGCTGTTTCTCACCGCCCGAGAACCGGTAGCCGCGCTCGCCGACGACCGTGTCGTAGCCCTCCGGGAGCGAGTGCAGGTGCTCATGGATCTGAGCTGCCTTGGCAGCTGCCTCGATCTCCTCCTCGCTCGCCCCGGGCCGCGCGAAGGCCAGGTTCTCGCGTACCGTCCCGTGGAACAGGTAGGTCTCCTGCGAGACCACGCCGACGATGCTCCGCAACGAGTCGAACGTGAGGTCGCGCACATCGGTTCCGTCGACCCGCACCGCCCCTGAGCCGACGTCGTAGAGCCGCGCGACCAGGTACCCGAGTGTCGTCTTGCCCGAGCCGGTCTCGCCCACGACAGCCACCTTGCTGCCCGGCTCGGCCACGAACGAGATCCCCTCCAGGATGGGCGCGGTGTCGGGGTCGTAGCCGAAGCTGACGTCGTCGAACTCGACCCGCCCCTGCACGTCTGCCCGGTCGACGGTCACGGCGTCGGGCCGCTCGTCGATGTCCACCGGCAGGTCGAGGTACTCGAACACACGGTCGAACAGCGCCAGCGAGGACTGCACGTCGGTCTGCACCGAGAGCAGCGAGGAGACGGGGAAGAAGAGGCGCGTCTGCAGGGTGGTGAACGCGACCAGTGTGCCGATCGAGATCGACGGCCCGCCGGACGCGAGCAGGTAGCCGGCGACGCCGTACATGAGCGCCGGCATCACGGCGAAGGTCGCCTGGATCGAGCCCATCACCCAGCGGCCCGCCATCCGCGAGCGCTGCTCGAGATCGGCGAGCTGGTGGCTCTCCTCCTCGAAGCGCGCGGTCAGCTCGTCGGTCTGGCCCATCGTCTTTGCCAGCAGCACCCCCGACACCGACAGCGACTCCTCGACCAGGGTCGAGATGTCGGCCAGAGTGCCCTGCATGGTGGACGTGAGTTGGCGGCGCATCGCGCCGATCCGGCGGGTCATGAGCACGAACACCGGCAGCAGCGCGAACGCGGCGATCGAGAGCCGCCAGTCGAGCAGGATCATGGCCGCGGCCGTGGTGACGACGGTGGTCACGTTCGAGACGACCGAGGTCGCCGTGGAGGTGACGACGGTCTGGACGCCGCCGATGTCGTTGGCGATCCGCGACTGCACCTCGCCGGTGCGCGTGCGGGTGAAGAACGCCAGGGAGAGCCGCTGCAGGTGCCGGTAGACCGCCGTGCGCAGGTCGTGCATGACCCTCTGGCCGACGAGGTTCGACTGCCACGTCTGGGCGACGCCGATGGCCTGTGTCACGACCGGGATCGCGACCATGCCCGCCACCAGCAGGGCCAGCCGGTGGGTGTCGAGCGCGGCGCCCCGGTTCAGGACGTTGTTCAGCAGGTCGCGCAGCAGGAAGGGCGGCACGACGCCGAGCGCGGCCGAGAAGAGGATCATCGACAAGAGCCACGAGAGCCGCAGCCGGTAAGGCCGGAACAGCCGGACGATGCGCCTGCCGTTGCCTCCGCTCGGGGTGCTGGGAGAGTTCATTTGACTCCGAAACGTTAGCGTCGGATCAGTCGGCGGCGAGGTCGCGCTGATACCAGTCGCCTGGCTTCCCGCCGAGGTCGGCCGGGTCGGCCGGGCCCATCAGGACAAACCCGGCGTTGGCCAGCACCTTCTGGGACGCGGGATTCCCGTAGGCGGTCGCCGCCCTGAGTGTGCGGAGCCCGTAGCGGGCCGCCGCCAGCCGGCACAATTCCCGAACGGTCGCGGTCGCCACGCCGCGGCCGGCGACGTGCTGCGCAACCCGGTAGCCGAGTACGGCAGTGCCCTCCTCGGCGAAAACGAGGTTGAACCGGCCGAGCACCGACCCATCCTTGGCGACGAGCACGTGGAAGGCGCCGATGCCGGCCTCCTGCTCGGCCATCAAGGCGCTGTGGCGCTCGCCGAACTGGTCGAAGAACTCATCGCCCCGGTCGGAGATCCAGGCCGCGAAGTAGGCACGGTTCGCCAGCTCGAAGGCGAGGACCGCCGCGGCATGGTCGGCTCGCAGCCGCTGCAACTCGGGCACCACCCCGACTCTACCCACCAGGTAACGTCACTGACCCCCCACCCCAACGAAACAGGAGTGACATGGCAGGTGACGCATCCCGGGCGGTCGGCGCCCTGCACGCGCCCTCGGGGGGACGGTGTCCTAGCCGATGAGGCGTCCCAGCACCGCCGCGAAGGCGGTGTCGGCGCGCGCGTCCAGCTCGGCGGCGGTCAGCAGCTGGACCGGGTGCGGGATGAGCACCATGCGGTAGCCGGGCATACCGAGCAGGGCGGCCTGCTCGAGCGCCTCGTCGGCGAAGGGCTCCGTACCGACGCCGGCCGTGGCCACGCCGCGCCGTTCCAGTCGCACCAGGTCGTGCACACTGCACGACACGCACGATCCTCAATCGGCCAGAGCCTCGACCGCGACCTCGGCGCGGTCGGCGATCCGGTCGATGAGGTCGGTTGTCGCCGGACGCGAGAAGAGCGGCTTCCCGAACCGCTCGACCTCCGCACCCAGGCCGCGCAGATGCTGCTCCAGCCGATCGAGGAATTCGGCCCCGCGGTTCTTCGAGATGTCCAGCAGGGCGACGGTTTTGCCGTCCAGGGTGTCCGGCCGTGGCGCCGGCGCAACGGCCGCGCGGGCGGCCGGGTCAAAGGGGCTCACGTATCGCATTGCACCTCCCGGGAGACGGGGTTCCAGTCCATTCCGACGCAGGGGCCGAAGACGGCAGAAAAGCGACCGGCCTCACCGCCGGCCACGATCAGGACGATGTCATCGGGCGAGTCCCACTTGGGCACGGGCGCGTCGTCGGGCGCCGCCACCACCCGGTCGGTCGTCTCGCCGTTGCGAAGCTCGCCGGCGGGTCTTTGCACCGCGGTCCAGATCGCCTCGCGCACGTCCGCCTTGCTCCAGCCGTCCGCGGCGAGCGTGTCGGCGTGCTCGGGGCAGATAACGAACAGGGTGGCCGCGCCGAGGGGCCACCAGTTGGGGCTCCAAAGCGTGGCGGCGGCCCAGCCGAGTGCCGCCGCAAGCTCCGCGGGGGTGCGGCTGCGATGCTCCGAGATCGAGAGCGGTGCGTCGCCCGCAAACATCGTCACCACCGACGCCGCGGCCGGGAAGCCGCGCTCGACATGCAGCGGCGGCCAGGGGCTGCGATCCTCAGCCTCGGCCACGCAGGCCCCCACCTTGCCGGGCTGGCCAAGCGTCGAGCGGTCGAGCCTTCCGGGCATGCCCTCGCCCGTGAGCGACACGAGCAGCCGCAGCGCCCGGCCGACGGTGGCATTCCCGCGCGTGCCGGGGCCGAGCGCGCCCATGCCGGAGTTGAGAGCGGCGGCGTGCCTCACGGGGCCGTTGACGACCGCGATCTGCCCGCACGGCTGCGTTGTCACCGCCTGACCGTGCAGGTTGAACCCGGGGTCGAGCATGGCCTCGGCAGCGGCGGCCACGACGGCGAAGTGCTCGGGCCGGCAGCCGGCGAGGACGGCGCACACCGCCACCCGCTCGAGCGGTCGCGACGCCCATCCCGGGCGGCACGCTACCCAGCGAGCGGTGCGGATCCCGGCCGGCGAGCATCGCGGCCACCCGCTCGGGCGTTGGCGCCACGACCGGCAGGCCATCAGTCCAGCCCAGCTCGTAGAGCGCCTCGGGGTCATCGTCACCCGGCGCCCGTCGGCGTCGGCGGCGAGCTGACCGGCGTCGTAGGTCGACTTGGCGGCGCAGCCCGGCTTTCGCAGGGGCGCCTCGGCAGTGAGGTCGACTCCGAGCAGGTCGCCCAGCGCGGCCGCGTCCCAGCCGACGATGGCAGCAGTGATCTCGCCGCCGGGGCCGATCGCGATGGTGGTCGGCACGGCGTCGAGGCCGTAGGCGCGCGATGTCTCGTACGGCGCCGGCTCCGAGAGCATGACTCCGCCATAGCCCGTGCGATGCGCGAGCCGGGCGGCAGCGGCCGGGCTGGCCTCGCAGATGACCGCGAGCTCGGCGCCCGAGGCGGCCACCCGGCGCAGTGCCAGCTCGCAGGTGGGGCAGTCGTCGTGGACGAACATGACCCGAGTCGTGCCGGCGGCAAGCAGGCCGGCCAGCGACACCGGCCCGGCGAGGGTGCTCGGGAGCGCGAATGGCGGAGCCGGCGTGTCCGGAACGATCACGGGCATCCCTGGAAGGTAGTTCGGCGAAGCCGGGAAGGGGTTTGGCAGATCGGGGCGAAGGGCAGGTCAAGACCATGTTCAGCCCATTTCTCATCGCATGCGGCGCCGTGGCGGTGGTGATCGTCCTTCTGACCGGCGCGTCGCTCTTCGGCGTCAGCCGCCGGGCGCTGGAGGCCGAGATCCGGCTGACCGACGAAGACGCCGGCGAGTCCGGCGACCGGGGCGACGCAGAGATCGCCGCGTAGGCGGCGTGTCACAACACCGTCACAACTTGCGCACCCGTCACAACCGGGGACTGTCCCCGGTTTAGCCGAGGGCAGCGTCCAGGTCGGCGATCAGGTCGTCGGCCGATTCGATGCCGACCGAGAGGCGCACCAGGTTGGCGGGCGTCGGGAACGAGGAGTCGGCCGTTGACGCGTGGGTCATGCGGCCGGGATGCTCGATCAGGCTCTCGACCCCGCCGAGGCTCTCGGCCAGCGTCCAGATACGCGTGCGCGCGACCAGCGCAACCGCCTCGTCCTCGGACCTCGCGAGAAACGAGATCATGCCGCCGTAGGCGTCCATCTGGCGGCTGGCGATGTCGTGGCCGGGGTGGTCGGGCAGCCCCGGATAGAACACCCGCTCGACCGCGCCGTCGCCCTGCAGGAACTCGACCACCCGCGCAGCGTTCTCGCAGTGCGCGTTCATGCGCACCGCCAGCGTCTTGAGACCGCGCAGCACCAGCCACGAGTCGAACGGCCCGGGGACGCCGCCGAGCGAGTTCTGCAGGAACCCCAGCCGCTCGGCGATGCCGTCGTCGTCGGTCGCTGCGAACCCGCCGACGAGGTCGGAGTGGCCGCCGAGGTACTTCGTGGTGGAGTGGACGACGATGTCGGCCCCGTGCTCGATCGGCCGCTGCAGGTAGGGCGAGGCGAAGGTGTTGTCGACGACCACGGTGGCCCCCACAGCGTGTGCGGCATCGGCCGCGGCACGCAGATCGACGATGTTCAGCAGGGGGTTGGTGGGCGTCTCCAGCCAGACGAGCGCGGTGTCGTCGCCGAGGTGGTCGGCGAGCTCCGTATTGCACTGCTCGGCTGAGATGTAGGTGAACCGGTAGCCCTTCGGCTCGTAGACCTTCGAGAACAGCCGGTAGGTGCCGCCGTAGACATCGTTCACGCACACCACCCGCTGCCCCGGGTTGATCAGGTGCATGACCGTCGTCGAGGCCGCCATCCCCGAGCCGAAGGCAAAACCGTGGCGAGCGCTCTCGAGCGAGGCCAGGCACTCCTGCAGCGCGTCGCGCGTGGGGTTGCGCGTGCGCGCGTAGTCGTAGCGAAAGTCGCCGACCGCCTTCTGGGCATAGGTGGACGTCTGGTAGATCGGCACGGTCACGGCCCCCGTCTCGGGGTCGGGCTCCTGGCCGATGTGGATGGCGCGGGTCTCGAAGTCCATTCCGCGAGTGTAGATCGATCTAGCCTGACACCGGCTCGAGGCCGAGCTGCCGTGCGAGCCGGCCGAGCGCTCGCTCGAGGGGCTCCGTGCTGCGGAAGCGGCCCTCCGGGTGCCACGCCCGCACGGTCAGCGTGCCGGCGCGGCGGTCGGCCTTCAGATCGGCCCGGCCGACCATGCGGTCACCGTTCAAGAGCGGCAGGACGTAGTAGCCGTACCGGCGTTCAGGCGCCGGTTTGTACACCTCGATCAGGTGCCGGAAGCCGAACACGCGCTCGGCGAACGGCCGGTCCCAGAGGAGGTTGTCGAAGGGCGAGAGCAGCACCGCTCCCGCCGGCGCGGCGGCCGCGGGATCGGCGTCGGCGCAGACGAGCACCGCCGCAGCGCCGTCGTCCACCTCGAGCCGCCGGAGGATCCCCGTGCTCACCAGCGCCTCGGTGTGGGGACGGATCCGGGCCGTCCCGCCCCGTAGCCGCCAGTGCTCGACGACGCCGGCGTCGGTCAGCGCTCCGCGGGCGTGTACGGCCAGCGCAACGAGCTCGCGCAGCACCTCGTCCGCGTCCGGCACCGGAGCCGCCAGCACGGCGGGGGGTAGCACACGCTCGGGCAGGTCGTAGAGGCGCTGGAAGCCCTGCCGGCCGGCGACGACGAGATCGCCGGCGCTCCAGAGCGCCTCCAGCATGCGCTTGGCCGGCTTGAGATTGTTCCACATCCCCACGCCGGAGCGGGCGCCCTCGAAGTCGCGCGAGCCGAGCGCCCCGCGCTCGCGGATCGCGCCCATGACCTCGCCGGCCAGCTGCGGGTCGCGCTCGATGATCGGCCCCCACCAGGGGTGCGACGGCGCCATCAGGCGGCGCATCAGCGGCCACGTCTCGATCGGCAGCAGGCACGCCTCGTGCGCCCAGTACTCAAACAGGCGCCCCGAGCGAAGCAGGGCCGAGATCGTCCCGTCCGGATAGGTGCCGACGCGGGAGAGCAGGGTCAGCCGGTGGCTGCGCGCGACGGCCGAGATCGAGTCGAGCTGTACGCAGGAGAGCCGCTTCACCGCCGCGGCGACATCGTCGGCATCCGCCCGGCGGTCGCGGGTGCAGTAGCCCTGTGCGGCGACGACGTGGCGGCGAAGGGCCGCCAGCGGCAGCGCAGTCACGCGCCGTTTCGCCGGTGGGCCAGGTACTCGAGCAGGTCGGAGCGGGTCAGCATCCCCGCGGGCAGGCCGCCCCGGACGACCACGACCGCCGGGCTGCCCGCGGTCAGGTCGGCGAAGACGCGGTCGAGCGAGTCCTCCGCATCCACGGCCGCGAGCGGCGGCTGCATCGCCTCGGCGACGTTGTCGTTGAGCGCATCCGGGTTCTTGAAGACGCGATCGAGCAGGCCGCGGTCGTGCAGCGAGCCGACCACGTCGGCCAGCGACTCGGGAGGCTGCGTGCGCACCACCGGAAGCTGCGAGATCGAGTAGCGCTGCATCAGCTCGATCGCCTCGCCCACCTTGTGGTGGGCCTCGATCGTGACGAGCTCGGGCAGCTCCGAGCCGTGCTTGGCGTGCAGCACCTGCTCGACCGTCGGCACGGGCGTCGTGCGCTCCAGGAACCCGTACTCGAGCATGTAGTTGTCGTTGAAGAACTTGCTCAGGTAGGCCCGGCCGCCGTCGGGGATGAGCGTGACGACGGTTGCTTCAGGGCCATAGCGCTTGGCCACCTCGAGCGCCGCCCATACCGCCGTGCCGCCCGATCCGCCCACCAGGAGTCCCTCCTCGCGTGCCATCCGCCGGGCGGTGAGGAACGAGTCCTGGTCCGACACCGTGATGTACTCGTCGACGACCGCAGGGTCGAACGTCTGCGGCCAGAAGTCCTCGCCGATGCCCTCGACCAGGTAGGGGTGCATGACCTCCGACGAGTAGATCGAGCCCTCGGGGTCGGCGCCGACCACGGTGAGGCCTGGCTTCTGCTCCTTGAGGTAGCGGGCGGTGCCCGAGATGGTGCCCCCGGTTCCGACCGAGATCACGAGCGCGTCGAACTCGCCGCCGGTCTGCTCCCAGATCTCGGGCCCGGTGGTGTCGTAGTGCGCCTGGGGGTTGGCGGCGTTGGCGTACTGGTTCGGCTTGAACGCGCCGGGGATCTCCTCCGCGAGCCGGTCGGAGACCGAGTAGTAGCTCTCGGGCGAATCGGCCTCGACCGCGGTGGGGCAGATCACCACCTCGGCGCCAAAGGCCCGCAGCAGCGAGATCTTCTCCTGGCTCATCTTGTCGGGCATGACGAAGATCATGCGATAGCCGCGCAGCGCCGCGACCATGGCCAGGCCGACGCCGGTGTTGCCCGAGGTCGGCTCGACGATCGTCCCGCCAGGCCGAAGCAGGCCCTCGCGCTCGGCCGCATCGATCATCCGCAGCCCGATCCTGTCCTTCACCGACCCGCCCGGGTTCATGTATTCGAGCTTGGCGACCACGGTCGCGGCGACGTCCCGGGCCACCCGCTGGAGGCGCACGATCGGCGTGTCGCCGATCAGGTCGAGGACGGTCGGATACTCCCTGGCCATGCTACTCCGGAGACGGCCACTGGTAGGAGAAATAGAACTGCCGCCAGGCCGTCCACCAGTCGTCGGCGCCGCTCACGATCGTCCTCGGGTCGACGATCTCCACCTTGGGGTGGTGCCGGAACTGCTCGGTGTGGTCGGGGGTGGCCAGTTCGACGCGCACCTCGCACGGGTGACCGGGGTCATAGGGCGCGACCGCCTTCAGGTCGGCGAGCGCCCGCCGTGCGCCCGCCTCGATCAGTGTTCTCGCGACACCGGGCGTCTTGTGGCGGGCGCTGAAGCGGCCGAGCGCCGTCTTCACTTGGACGGTGGTCAGCCCCTCGCCGAGCAGTTCCATGCCCTCACGGCAGGCCGCCTGGTCGCCGGTGACGAGCACAACTGGGCAGTTCCAGGTGCCGCACAGCGCGGCATTGATGCCCGTCTCCCCGACCTCGCGGCCGTTGAAGCTGACGCTGCGCCACCCCGTGCCGGAGACGGTGTGGCTCATCTGGCCGTCGCCGGTGCCGGCCATCGCGTGCATGCCGACGAAGAGCGCGGCGTCGCAGCCCTCCTCGAGCACGCCGGTGTACTCGGTCCACTCCTTCTGCACGACGAATTCGCAACGGTCGTCCAACAGCTCCGGCCGGAGCGAGTTGAACGATTGGTCGCCCCCTGCGCCGTGGCAGTCCATCACGACCACCTCGGTCGCACCGCCCGCGCAGGCTCCGCGCACAGCGGCATTGATCTCCTCGGTGTAGAGCGTGCGTCCCTCGTCGTACAGCGGGGCTCCAGCGCCGACGCCACCCCAGTTGGTGATGCCGGCGACACCCTCCATGTCGGTGATGATGAAGACGCGCATGCGGGCGCAACTCTACAGGCACAACTCCGGCGCACAACTCCGCAAACTGCGTGAACTTTCGGGTTGCAACGGGGGGCCGGGTGCCGTACCTTCACCACTGCGCCGTCGAGGGCAGCCGAGTAGGTCGAAGCCGGGCGGAGGAGCTGTAGAGGTGACTCGAAAGCTCTTTCGGTCGGGGGACGAAAGGCCAGCCACGACGGCGAATCTTTGGTCCAGCCCGGCGACACGGCCGCGTGACCTGCAACAAGAGCGTCACAACTCGCGCACGCGCCACAACCGGGGACTGTCCCCGGTTCCTGGGCAACCGCCGGGGGTGGAACCCCGCAAACTGCGTGAAGTTTTGGGTTGCAACGGGTGGCCCGGTGCCGTAGCCTGACCACTGCGCCGTCGAGGGCAGCCGAGTAGGTCGAAGCCGGACGGAGGAGCGCTAGAGGCAACTCAAACGCTCTTTCGGCCGGGGGACGAAAGGCCAGCCGCGACGGCGAATTTTTGGTCCGACACAGCATGGCCGACACCACCACGATCACCGTCCCCGCCCGAGAGGGACGTGCTGTCGAATTGGCGCGCGGGGACGCTATCCGGGTGATCGATCCGAACGGCGGCCAGGTGGCCGACGTGTTCGCGTTCTGTGCCGACAACCTGCGCGAGTACCACAGCGCCGAGCACACACGCGTGTACGTGGGCCGGCTCTTCCCCCATGTCGGTGAGCAGTTCGTCACCAACCGCCGGAGGCCGATCCTGACGCTCGAGGCCGACGACTCACCCGGCGTGCACGACATGCTCTGCGCGGCCTGCGATCCGTCGCGGTTCGAGCTCCTCGGGGCGCAGGGCTGGCATGCGTCCTGTCAGGAGAACCTGCAGAACGCGATGGCGGCGCTTGGTCACGAGGGCATCGAGATCCCGCAGCCGATCAACCTGTTCATGAACATCCCGGTGGGCCTTGACGCCACGATCGGGTTCGAGCCCGCGCCGACCAAGGCGGGCGACTCCGCCATGCTGCGGGCCGAACTCGACATCGTGGTGGCCGTCTCGGCATGTCCTCAGGACATGATCCCGATCAACTCGAACAACCCGACCGGGATCGTGCTCGAGGTCAGCCGAGCCTAGTCACCCCCCACGGCTGATAGGCGAGGAACATCGGCTGGTTGGCGAACAGGCGGAAGTCGTAGCCCTTGGGCGAGATCGAGTCGAAGTAGACGACCGCCGCCACGTTGGGATGGGACTGCACCCAAAGCTGCGCGTCCGCGAGCCAGGCCGGGCCGCGGGCGTCGAGTGAGTTGGCGGCGGTCTCGGCGATGAAGAGCGGCTTGGCCTGCGCGACCGAGTAGGCGTAGGCGGCGGTGAAGATGCGCCCGAATGTCCACCAGCGGGCGCCCGGGAAGTCGTACCCGTCCGCGCCGACGTAGTCGACGTACGCCGCGCCGGGCCAGAATGTCGGGGCGACGCCGTTGGCATAGTCGAAGGCCATCGGGCACCAGACGAACTTGACGTTGGTCGCGCCGGCGGCGCGGAACAGACCGACCAGGCGCTGCCAGGCGGCGACGACCTCGGCGGGCGTGCCGATGGAGCGCGGATGGCCCACGGGCTGGTCGAACTCGTAGAACGGGCGCAGGTAGATCTTCGCGCCGACGGCCTTCAGGGCGAGGGCGGCGGTGGTGATGACGGCGTCCTGCGAGCCCGAGGCGATGGCGGCCGCGGTCGTCACGGGAGCCGCCGACCAGCTCAGAAGCGGAGTGCGGCCCGCGGCGATGTCGGGTGCCACCCGCTTCGCCCACGTCGCGAACGTCCACGGGACGTAGGTGTGGTCGATCGAGAGGTGATAGCCGAGCTCCTGCTCGAGCACGGCGATCCCGCCCGGCTCGTTCGCAAACGCACCCAGCTGGGGCGCAACCGGCGGGGGTGGCGGAGTGGCGGCGGCTCCGGCGATCGGAGCTGAAACGAGCAGCATGAGCAGCACCGCACAGGCGGCGTGATGGAGATGACGCACGATGAGACCCCCGGTCGCTTGACCTCCCTGTTATCGGCCGGGAGCGGCCGCTGCCGCTCCCCCGAGCGGCAGGGGCCGCCTCCACGCAATGGGGTGTCCGGGCCTACCGGTGGGCGTCGGCGTAGGCGGCGAGGGTGTCGACGATGACCTGACAGGCGGCCATCGCCGACTGGCCGTGGTCGTAGGCGGGTGCGACCTCGCACACGTCCATCGCCACCAGGTCGCAGCGGCCGATCACCGACACCATCGTCAGCGCCTCGCGTGACGTCAGGCCGCCCATCGTCGGCACGCAGGTGCCGGTGCACACCGAGCTGTCCAGGCTGTCGACGTCGAAGCTGAAGTAGACACCGTCCGTGCCGTCGGATGCGATCCGCACCGCCTCCTCGGCCACCGCCCGGGCGCCGCGGCGATCGACGTCGGAGACGTGGAACACCGTCACCCCGGCGTCCCGGACGAAGGCGTACTCGCTCTTGGGATTCATCGCGCCGTGGGGGCCGATGATCACGCACTTGGCCGGGTCGAACGCCTCGAGCTCCATCGCCCGGGTGATCGGGCAGCAGTGGTTGATCCGCTCGCCGCCCACGTCCGGCGCGGTGTCGAGGTGGGTGTCGACCAGGATCAGGCCATACGTGCCGGCAGGCGCGTGCCGGTCGACCGCCAGCGAGCCGCCGATGGTGGTGATGTGCTCACCGCCGCAGAGCACCGGCAGCGCGCCGGCCCGGATCGCCTCGCCCATCGCATCGGCGACCAGATCGACCGTCTTCTGGCCATTGGCCGGCACGACCGGGACATCGCCCATGTCGACCACCCCCAGCGCCTCGAAGATGTCGAGGTCGTACTCCCCGTGGTAGGAGAGGGTGTGACACGACCAGTCGCGCACCGCCCGGGGGCCGAGCTGGGCCCCCGGGCGGGCGATCGTCGTGGAGTCGAACGGCATGCCCACGAACGCCGCCCGGGCACCCGCAGCCCGCAGCGCGTCCGCGGTCGGTTCGACCTGCGGCGCACCCATGAAGCGTGGCGATGCCGCCCACCAGCACGGAGTGCCAGCCCTGGCGGGTGTGCTGTGCTGCGATCGAGTTCATGCCGGCTCCTTGTTGGACTATTCGGGCGGGATCTCGGCGAACACCCTGTCCACCGCGACGCCCCTTCGCTTGCTCGTGAACCATGCGGTCAGATAGACCGCTGTCCCCGTCGGGATGACGAGGATCATCACCCACCGCAGCGTGTGGCCCCAGCTGCTGACACCCTGCAGCGGGTCGTACCAGAACCAGTACTCCACGAACAGCAGCGACAGGGTCGAGATCGCCCCCAGGATCGTGATGTTCGGGATGCCGAAGGTGGAGCCGTTGAACGGTGATGACTGCCACAGCTCCCGGCGCCGGTACGGGAACACCGTCGCCGCGATCGAGCACAGCACGAACGACAGGATCCAGGCGAACGCCCCGTTCAGGGTGTTGAAGATCTGGTCGACGTACAGGTACAGGCACACCTCCGACGCGAGCCAGATGAGCGCGATCGCGTAGATGGGCGTGTGGTAGCGCTCGTTGACCTCGGACAGCTTGCGCGGGAAGAGGCCGTCGAAGGCCCATGCCAGGATCGCCCGCGTGGCCGCCAGAAAGTTGATCGGAAGCCACACGTAGGTCCAGAAGACGAAGCTGACCCCGATGATGATCATCAGCCACGCCTGGTTGTGCGCGAGAGCTGCGATCAGCTCGTTGTAGGTGGGCGTCGAGCCCAGGCCGAGGGCGGCGGGATCGGAGGCGCCGATGCGGCCCAGCAGCGTCGTGCCGATGGCGTGGTCGAGCCCCACGACCAGCAGCAGCATCAGGATCGTCACGTAGATGATCGAGCCCGGCATGGCCAGCACCTGCGACCGCTTCGCGTTTCGCACCTCGCCGCCGAGGAAGCTCGACGTGATCGCATACAGCGTGATGAAGAGCGGCCACACCATGGCGTAGAGCGTCTGCTTGAGGTCGAATCCGGCCTGCTTGAGGTTCCCCGACGACTTGGCGGCCGCGGCCACCGCGTCGTGGGATCCGCCGAGGCCCCTGACGTAGGAGTTGATCCCGGCGGCCGACTGCGAGTGGCCCTTGACCGCCAGGATCACGAGGCCGACGATGACGCCGGTCATCGCGATCGCGAAGGTCACGTTCTGGATCCGGAAGTAGAGCCGGGTGCCGAGTGAGAACACGATCGCAAACAGGGTCAGCAGGATCGTCCCGGCAGCGAAGATCCACCATTTGCGGGTGAAGTTGTCGCCGTAGCCCACCAGCCGGGGGCTGTTGAGGGCGAACCCCGCCTCGCGGCACAGGCCCGAGAGCCCGTACTGGGCCAGGTAGGCGGCCGGGATGCCGGTGTAGGTCACCAGCCACACCATCCAGTTCCACGACGACAGGAACCCCAGATAGGGGTGAAGCGTCCGGCTGATGTAGATGTAGTCACCGCCCGAACGGGGCATGGCGGCCGCGAAGTAGGCGTACACGCAGGCCATCGGCAACGCCAGGAGGCCCGCCAGGATCGTCGCGACGACCATGCTGGCGCCGACGTAGAACGGCGCCACCAAAAGCACCACGAAAGCGACGCCGATGCCGATGTTCTGGTTGTTCGTGTTGTAGATGAAGACGTCGCGGGCGGATGCCTCGCGCCTGAGCCCCGTCGCCTTGCGGGCGAATACCTGCGGGGCGTCCGTTGCTTCGGTGGCCAAGTCTTCCCTCCTTATCCGGTCACGAGTTGGCAGGATCTGATCTTGTGTCCACGCACTTCCACCACGGCCCCGTCGATCACGCCCTCGGAATAGGCGCTGCCGGGGTTGACGCAGGTGGTCTTGCCGATCTTCGCCACGGCCTTCGACTCATGGATGTGCCCGTGCAGGGAGAGCACGGGCTGGACCTCCTCGATCAGCGTCCGCACCGCCGTCGAGCCCACCGGAACGATCCGCGGCTCGCCGCCGTCCAGCACCACCTTGAGCTCGGCCGTGAGCTGCGGGGCCCGGTCGAGGCTGGTGCCGTGCGGGGGGCAGTGCAGGTTGAAAATGGTGTCGAGGCCCGGCTCGAGCTGCTCGGCCAGTCCGCGCAGCCGTGCGAGCAGATCCTCCTCGGCCTCCTCTCTGGGGCTATCCCAGGGCGTCGGGTTCGTCCACGAGCACGACAGCATCTGCGTCGTGTCGTCGACACGCATCACCCGGTTGTCGGGATTCAGGATCGTGGTCGACTCGAGCGCCCGGTCGATGGCGAACTCGTCGTCGTTTCCGGGCATGACGTAGCAGCGAATGCCGGTGCCCGCGAGCCGCTCCTCGGCCAGGCGGATCCAGCGCTCGACCTCGTCCACCATCAGCTTGGTGAAGACGGTGTCGCGGTGCTCGGGGTCGGTGCGGATCCGCTCGTACTCGGTGCGGTCGCACCGGTAGGGATAGAACCCGTTGAAGCGGATCCGCTTCTCGAGATCGTCGAGGCCGTCGGCTGCGACCGTCTCGGCCCGGCCGAGGACGCTGGCCTCGTAGCGGCCGTCAGGGGTCGAGACCACCGGCACCATCAGCTTGCCCGTGATGTCGCCGCCCATGATCAGCGTGTCGACGTTGTAGAACTTCGCCGCGCCCAGGAACTTGCGCCAGCACTTCTCCGAGCCGTGCACGTCGCCCGCGTAGTAGAGCTTCATGCGCCGGCCTCCGCGCCCGCCGCCCGTGCCCGGGCGTGCAGCGAGATCGCCTCCCACGCGACCGTCGCCCCGAGGAGCGCCGTCGGCTGGCCGGGCGAGTCATACGGCGGGGCCACCTCGACCACGTCGCAGCCGCGCAGAGCGACGCCGTGCAGGGCGCGCACGAACTCGAGGGCCTCGCCGGAGGTCGGTCCGCCCACCTCCGGCGTGCCGGTGCCGGGGGCGAACGCGGGATCGCAGAAGTCGACGTCGAAGCTCAGGAAGGCGGGCCGGTCGCCGACCCGCTCGCGCACGAGCCCGCCGAAGCCGTCGGGCCCCAGCGCCCGCAGCTCGCGCGTCGAGAGCACGGTGAAGCCAAGCTCGCGGGCCGCCGAGATGTCCTGCGGCCCGTAGAGCGACCCCCGCATGCCGGCCTGGACCGATGCCGACGGGTCGATCACGCCCTCCTCGGCCGCCCGCCGGAACGTGGTGCCGTGGAAGTAGCGCTGGCCGAAGTACTCCTGCCAGGTGTCGCCGTGTGCATCGAGGTGCACGAGCGCCAGCGGCCCGTGCCGGCGGCTGAGCGCCCGCAGCTCGGCCAGCGTGATCGAGTGATCGCCGCCCAGGACGACCGGGAACACCCCCGCGGCGATGACGCCATCCAGGCCCTCCTCGGCCAGGGCGTAGGTGGCCTCGGTGTCGCCGGGAGCGAGCGCCAGGTCGCCCGCGTCGACCGCCGAGACGTGGGCGAAGATGTCCACTTGCTGCTCGGGGTTGTACGGGCGCAGGAGCGACGACGCCGAGCGGATCGCCTCGGGCCCGAAGCGGGCGCCGGAGCGGAAGCTGGTGGCGGTGTCGAAGGGCAGCCCCAGGACGGCGACATCGACACCGTCCAGGTCGGTCACGTGCGGCAGCCGCATGTAGGTGCGCACGCCTGCGAAGCGCGGGTTGCGGAAGGCGTCGACCGGCGTGTAGCGCGCGGTCACCGCATGCCTCCGTCGACGCCGATCACCTGGCCGGTGATGGTGCCCGCGGCCTCGCTGCTCAGGTGCGCGACCACCGCCGCCACCTCCCGCGGCCGGCCGACGCGGCCGAGCGGCAGCCCCGCACCGTAGTGGGCCCGCATCTCCTCCGGCGAGAGGCCGGCGTCGTCGGCGTCCACGTCGAGCTGCGGCGTGTCGATCAGGCCGGGTGTGATCGCATTGGCGGTGATGCCGTGGGGGCCGAGCTCGCGCGCGACGGCGCGCGTCAGCGAGATCACGCCGGCCTTGGAGGCGCTGTAGGCGCTCGCCCGCGGCCAACCGGTGACCCCCCAGCCCGAGGCGATGTTCACGATCCGGCCGAAGCCGGCGGCCGTCATGCCGGGAGCGCAGGCGCGGATGCAGTTGAAGCTGCCGGTCAGGTTCGTGTCGAGCACCCGCCAGAAGTCCTCGGGGCCGACGTCCTCGACAGCGCCCATGACCATGTGGGCGGCATTGCAGACCAGCACCGATACCGGCCCCAGATCGGCGCCGATGCGCGCCACCATGCCGTCCACCGCACCGGCGTCGGAGACGTCGGCTGGCGCCGAGTAGCCGGGCACGGTCTGGCCGGGCAGGTGGTTGCGCGCGACGGTGAGGCCGCGCTCCTCGAGCAGGTCGGCCGTCGCCGCGCCGATCCCCGTCGCCGCTCCGGTCACAAGCGCCACCCTCATATCACCGCCCCGGAGTTGGGGGAGACGACCTGGCCGGTCACGTAGGCCGCGGCGTCCGACGCGAGGAACGCGATCGTGGCCGCGATCTCGGCGGCGGTCGAGAGCCGGCCGAGCGGCAGCGACGCCAGGTAGGCGGGCGTGCGCCAGGTGTCGGTGAGGAGCGCCGTGTCGGTCGCTCCCGGCGCCACCGCGTTCACCCGCACGCCGCGCCCGCCCAGCTCGAGCGCAAGCGACCTGGTGAGGCCGATGATCGCGCCCTTCGCTGCGCAGTAGTGGGCGTGCAGCTCGGCCCCGCACAGGGCCAGCTCGGAGCTCGTGTTCACGATCGCGCCCCGCCCGCGGGCGGCCATGCGCGGCCCCACCTCCCGGCACGTGTGCCAGGTGCCGCCCAGGTGCACTCGCAGCATCCGGTTCCACTCGGCGTCGGTGATCTCGCCCAGGGGCGTCTCCTCGACGTAGCCGGCGCAGTTCACGAGCACCTCGATCGGGCCGAGATCCGCCTCGGTCTGGGCGACGAGCCCGGCCACCGCCTCGGCATCGGCGACGTCGAGCGGCAGATCGGTGCGGGCGACCGCCATGCCGGCAGCCTCGAGCGCATCGGCCGCCGCACCGCCGATCCCCCCGCCCGCGCCCGTCACGAGTGCGACGGGGCGGCTACTCAATCGGGATCTCCGCGAACCGCTTGTCGATGTCGACGCCGCGCCTGCGGTTGAGCCAGCGGGCGATGAAGTAGATGACGAAGCCCGAGGCGAAGATGGCCACGTTGTAGATGACCCCCCACCAGTAGCGGGAGCCGTCGTCCAGGTTGCGCAACCCGGCGAACGGGTCGTCCCAGAAGATCACGAGCGATGCGACGCAGGCGATCAGCGAGAGCGTGCTGACGATGCTCATGACCGGGACCCCGGCCACCCGCCAGCGCACCGGTGAGCTCTCGAACACGTCGCGCAGCCGGTAGGGGAAGACCATGCCGGCGATCGAGACCAGGCAGAAGCCGAGGATGAATCCGAAGATCCCGGTGAGTGTCGCGAAGATGTGCGTGTACACGTACAGGTACAGGAACACGATCGAGCCGGCGCCCACGAGCCAGATCGCCACGAGCGGCGCGTGGGTGGTCTCGCTGACGTACGCCAGCTGGCGGGGCATGACGCCGTCGATGGCGTATGCGACCAGGTTGCGGGAGGCGTTCAGGATCTGGCCGGGCAGCCAGGTGTAGCTCCAGAAGACGAACCCGCCCAGGATCAGGATGCCGACGAGCGTGCTGCCGCTGGCGGCGGCGGCGATCTCGCTGTAGACCGGCGTCGAGGACAGCCCCAGGCTCGAGCCGAAGTCGTTGCCGAGCCCGCTCCAGAGCGTGAACCCGATCGAGTGCAGCGCCGCCCAGGTGAGCAGCATGAGCGTGCCCAATGCGAGCACGGCGGCGGCCGGCATCGACCACAGCTGCACCCGCGATGCCCGCCGTACCTCGCCGCCGATGTAGGCCGACGACTGGTTGAAGACGAGCTCGAGGTAGAGCCAGGTCATCGGCAGGATCGTGTTGCGCAGATCCAGCGATCCCTGCGGCGCGCCCGCCTTGAGCGCACCCGACACGCTGCCCGAGCCAAAGGTGGAGTTGATCCCGGCCACGACGTCGCCGCGGCCCTTCACCACGAACACGACAATCGAGAGCACGATGCTCCCCATGGCGACGAGGAAGAGCGCGTTTTGCAGGCGGAAATACAGGCGGAGACTGCGCGAGAAGACCGCGCACAGGACGACGATCAGGATCGTTCCGGCGATCAGCGTGCCGGTCTTCCCGACCAGCGTGTTGCCCCACCGGGTCATCGTGCTCGAGCCCGACATGTCGCCCACGGTGCGCAGGAAGGGCCCGAGCCCGTAGCGGGCGAAGAACGCCGACGGGACGCCGCCGTAGATGAACCACCAGACGGTGTTGTTGAACGACGACATCATGCCGAGCGCCGGGTGCAGCGTCCGTGAGACGTAGACGTAGTCGCCGCCGGACCGCGGCATGGCGGCCGCGAACATCGCGAACACGAGCGAGAGCGGGATCACGAGCGCAAACGCGATCAGCTCGTTCAGGTACACGTTCACGCCGTGGTAGAACGGGATCGTGGTGTTGAAGAGGAAGGCGGCCATGAGGCCGATCGAGATGAAGTTCATGTTGTAGACCAGCACGTCCCACCAGCCGGCCTCGCGGACGAGACCGGTCGCCTGGCGCTCGAATGCGACGGGCCCTGCGGCGTCAGCTGTCATAGATCCCCTCCTCGATGTGGACGCTCGGGACGGGCCGGGCGTCGGTCTCTGGGATGACGGTGCGCGTGTGCGCTGCGATCTCGCCGAGCGGCGCGATCCAGATGCCGCCGGCGGCGCGGGCGTGCTCGATCACGCGCTCGAGCGTCGCCACGCGGGATGCCCGGCCCGACAGGAACGGGTGGCTCGTGAGCACCATCAGTCCGCCCTCGGCGGCGAGGGCGTCGAGCTCGCTCGTCCACAGGTCGAGCACCTTCGCCGGCGACTCGATCACCGCGCCGATGTGCGGCTCGGGCAAGAACGCGTACTGCTCCCAGTCGTCGAGCATCCAGTGCACGGGCAGCTCGGCCAGGATCCCCCGGCCCGTGTCCATCAGATACGGACTGTCGTCGTCCATCATGCTCGAGTCCCAGCTCAAGCCCAGCTCGGCCAGGAGCGCCGGGGTCGAGTTGGAGAGCTCCCACCACGGCGCCCGGAAGCCCTCGGGCCGAAGGCCGGCGACACGCTGAATGCTCTCGAGCGCGCGCTCGACGTCCCGCCGCTGGCCATCCTCGGAGAGCCGGTGGTAGGGCACGTGCGAGTAGCCGTGGTGGCCGAGCTCGTGGCCGGCGGCGAGGATCTCCTCGACGGTGCCCGGATAACGGTCGACGGTCAGGCCGGGGACGAAGAAGCTGCCGCGCACGCCCGTGCGCTCGAGCATGCGCAGAATCCGCGGCACGCCCACCTTGGGCCCGTAGGCCTGGTGGCCCATCGTCGAGAGGCGGGAGGCGTAGGCGGGATCGACCGCCAGGATGGCCGACTCCGCATCGACATCGAATGTGAGCGCCAGCGCCGCGCGGTGATCGCCGGGCCAGGTGAACCCCGCCATGTGACGAGTCTCACCCATCGGTGCCATGGTCACAAGGGTGCGACCCTGCAACGTTGTACGATCGCCGTTAGAGGATCATCCAATGCCGATGCGCGTGTGCGAACTTGTCGCGGTGCCCTCGCTCGATCTGCGGGTCGTGGTGGACGGCGATCTCGAGCGCGTCATCCGGTGGGTGCACACCACGGAGCTGGCCGACCCCTCCCGCTACCTGCAGGGCGGCGAGGTGATCCTGACGACCGGCGTATGGCGGGACGCGGGCACCTCGAGCGCCGACTTCGTCGCCCCGTTGCGCCGGAGCGGCGTCGCCGCGCTCGGCTACGGCCTGCCCGAGCCGGACGCCATCATGCCTCCCGACCTCGAGGACACCTGCGCCGAGGCGGGGCTGCCGCTCTTCGCGGTGCCCTACGACGTGCCGTTCATCGCCGTGTCGCGCGCGTTCGTCGACCGCGTCTACGGCCAGCGCGAGGAGGCGCTGCGCGAACGGGTGCTGCGCAACGACCGGCTGGTGGAGGCGGCGGGCCACGGGGCGGGGCTCGACGGGATCCTGGAGGTGCTCGACCCGGGCCTGCGCGCATGGATGCTCGGCCGCGGCCGGCGGGTGATCGCCGGTGCCGCCGCCGCGGCGGACGCCCACGAGCTGTCCGCCCAGGCGGCGGAGCTCCAGCAGCCGCGGCCGGTGGCCGTGAACGGCTGGCTGGCGTTCCCGATCGTTGCCCTCGGCCGCACCGAGGCCCACCTCGTGGTGGCGACTGCGCGGAACGGCCTGGCGGACGACGACCGCGCCGCCGTCGACCAGACACTGCCGTTTCTCGGCCTCGAGCTGGCCCGGCTGCAGGCGCTGCGCGAGAACGAGCGCAGGCTCGCGGCCGAGCTGGTCGACCTGATCCTGGCCGGCCCCGCCCAGCAGCGGGCGACTGCTGCCCGCCTGGCGACCTTCGGCCTCGACGCCGCCGCGCCCCTGGCCGCGATCGTCTGCGAGTCGGAGGATCCCGACGTCGGCCTCGACCGGCTCGAGCGCGCCCTGGCCGACGTGGAGGTCGCGGCGGTCGCCGCGGTCAAGGCGCGCGAGCTGGTGGCGGTTGCCGCCTGGGCCGGCGACGAGGCCGGCCTCGCCACACTCGCCGCCGGTCTGCACGAGCGGCTCGAAGAGCCCGTCGGCGTCGGCGGCCTCGCCGCGGATGCATCGGGCCTGCGCGCGGCCATCGTCGAGGCCCGCCACGCCTGCCGGTTTGCGCGCATGCGCCGCGACGCGGGCTGGGCGACGCACCACCAGGTCGGGTCGCACTCCCTGCTGCTCGCACTGCAGGACGAGGAGGTGCTGGCGGCGTTCCGGCGGGCGCTGCTGCACCCGCTCGAGGAGCACGACGCCCGCCGCCGGTCGCGCCTGGTGGAGACGCTCGACCGGTTCCTGTCGTCGGGCTGCCGGTGGCAGGAGACGGCGACCGCCCTGCACGTGCACGTGAACACCCTGCGCCACCGCCTGAACCGGGTCGAGCAGCTGACGGGCCGCGACCTGGGCTCGATGGAAGACCGCGTCGACCTCTACATCGCGCTGCGCTCCCGTGAATAACTGGGGCCAGGCCCCATGTATTCAGCGATTCAGCCGACCTCCTCCGGCTCCTCGTACCAGCGCACCTTGTCGCCCACGCGGTTTCGCATCTTCCAGCGGCTCGACTTCGACGCCGCCTCGATGGCGTCCCACAGCCGCTCCAGCCGCGGCTCGACCACCGCGCGGATCTCGGGGTCAAAATCGTCTCCGGCCAGCGCCTGGCGGGTGCGCTCGACGTTCATCTTGGTCGTCCGCCACAGGCCCCAATCGGCCGCGCACAGCTGGGCCACGCGCTTGGCGTTGATCACGCCGTCGTCGCCCTCCCCGACGTCGTGGTGGTAGAGCAGCGTGATGATGTCGGACTGGTCCTTTGCGTTCAGCTCGACGATCTGCATCTTGGTGAGGAGCAGCTCCGCAAGCGGGACGGCGACCGGGTGCAGCTCGATCCGCTCGGTGATCGGGATCGCGTGGCACATCTCGAACGCGCCCACGAAGACGTCCACCTGGCGCTGGTGGGGAACGTCGTAGTAGAGCAGCCGGCGATGGCCGTTGGTGGTGTTGAACACCCGGTCGGCCTCGTAGCCCTGCTCGGTCATGAAGGCGGTCACCGACTTGCTGCGGCCCTTGAGCGTCACCAGGTCGATGTCCTTGTACGCCCGGCTGATCACGGGCTCGGTGCCGTCCGGCAGGTGCGCGCGGACGGCGAGTCCGCCGACCAGCCGCACGGGCACATCGGCCGCATGCGCGGCCGCCAGAAGGCGGCTTGCCTCGGCGACGATGTCGGCGTTTGGCGTGGCGTCGGACACGGTGGTGACGGAGAGGGTACACTCGCGCGGCGATGAGGATGCAGGCAGCCGTTCTGGAGGAGTTCGGCGCACCGCTGGTCGTCCAGGAGGTCGAGCTCGCCGAGCCGCATGCGGGGGAGGTGCTCGTCCGTCTCGAGGCGTGTGGCGTGTGCCACACCGACCTCTACACCGCCTCGGGGGCCGACCCGTCCGGCTACGCCCCCACCGTCCTCGGACATGAGGGTGCGGGCGTCGTGGAGCGCGTCGGCGACGGCGTCACGCTGGTGCAGCCGGGCGATCACGTGGTTACGCTGTTCTCGCCCCAGTGCGGCAGGTGCGTCCACTGCCTGAGCCCTCGCACCAACCTGTGCCTCGCGATCCGCGACATGCAGGGCAAGGGCTACCTGCCCGACGGCACCGCCCGGCTCTCGCGCGACGGCGAGGAGATCCGCCACTTCATGGGCACCTCCACCTTCGCCGAGTACACCGTGATGCCCGAGATCGCCCTCGCCAAGATCAACCCCGAGGCCCCGCTCGACCGCGCATGCCTGTTTGCCTGCGGCCTCTCGACCGGCCTCGGCGCTGCGATCAACACGGCCTCCGTCGAGGCCGGATCGACGTGCGTCGTGTTCGGCGCCGGGATGGTCGGGCTCGGCGCCGTGGCCGGCTGCCGGCTCCAGGGGGCCGAGCGGATCGTCTGCGTCGACATGTCGGCCGACCGGCTCGAGCTGGCCCGCGGCCAGGGCGCGACCGACGTCCTGGTCGGCGGCCCGGACACGGTCGCAACGATCCTCGAGATGACGGGCGGGTTCGGGGCCGACTACACGTTCGAGGCAACCGGCCTCGTGGCCGTGATGCGCCAGGCGGTCGAGGCGGCACGGATGGGCTGGGGCCTGGCCACCGTCGCGGGGGTCGCCGGCAAGGGCGAGACGCTCGACGTGATTCCGCGCCTGCTGATCACCGGGCGCCGGATCGCCGGATCGTCGTTCGGCGGGGTCAAGGGCCGGGTCGGCGTGCCCGCGCTGATCGAGCGCTGGCTGGCGGGCGAGATCGACGTCGATCCGTTCGTCTCCCATCACCTGAAGCTGGCCGAGGTGAACACGGGCTTCGAGCTGATGGAGGCCCAGGACGGCATCCGCAGCGTGCTGCACTTCTCGTAACCTGGCGTGGACAGCTCGCGTTCGACCGCCTGTACGGCGCCTGGTGGGACGCCGTCGTGCCGGGCGCTAACGGCTGCGGGTCTGGCCGATCGTGCCCAGCGCGATCGCGAACGCGCCGATCGCCAGTGGCACCAGGCTGTAGGCCTGATCGACGACCCCGGTGATGCCGAGGGGCAGCGCGATCACGACAGCCGCCACGTAGCACGCGATGGCGAGGGCCATGAACAGCGGGGAGACGGATCGGGCGCCCATGCGGCGCCGATAGCCTACCCCACCCGCCGGGTTGCTAGAGCTTCTTGAACCGGCGGCGCCAGCCGCCGCCCGGCTCGGAATCGTCCGGAAGCGCCATGACGCGCAGCCGGGCGAAATCGATGGCCGGCGCCTCACCCGACGGGTGTGAGTCGCGGGCGGCGAGGCGCTCGACCCGGGCGCGATTCTCGGGATCGATCTCGATGAAGCTGCAGCCGACGATCAGGCGGCCGGGGGCATCGGACTCGCGCACCGAGGACACCCGCACGTCGGCATCGACATGTTCGGCGAAGAAGCGGCCGTGGAAGAGCAGCCGGTCGCCGGGGCGCAGGACACGGTTGGTCGCGAAGGCAACGCCGTCGACCGAGAGGTCGACCATCGTGCCGTCGACGCGATCGCCGTCCACGACGTGCTGGCAGTTGACCGCGGCGAGCCAGGCCATTCCGCCGGAGGGCACGCGCGGGTTGCGCCGGCGGCTCTCGTCCGGCACCACCTGCTCGGCACGCAGCCGGACACGGGCGAGATCGTGGTTGTAATAGTCGGCCTCGTCCACCAAGAGGGTCACGACCCAGGGCTCGCCGTCGGCCGTCACGAGCCGGCCGCGCAGGCGCATCCCGCCGGCGACCGAGAGCCGGGGTGCGGTGACCCACACGGAGTCGCCGGCCATCCCCGAGGGCTGCACGACGACGTTTGCGCCGTTGTGGCTCTCCAGGGCGGTTTCGAGGCCCGAGAAGAGCATCGAGATCGCCTGTTGTCGAGAAAGCTCTGCCATTCTGCAAACGTCATCGGCGCAAGCGGGTCACAACATGAGCCCAGATGTGCGCGCGCTGGCGCGTTCGCCCGGAGGAGCCCCTACACTGCCGCACTTGCCTCGGATTAGGGCCCCGCGGCAATCCGTCTGCTCGACGTGTGACATGCGCGTCCAGCCGGCGTCGTTCATGCTGTCGAGTAAGGAGATGAGACCCTGAAGAAGGTACTCACCGCCGTTTCGGTGCTGGCGGCAACAACGTTTCAAGCGCCCACCGCACTGGCCTGGCACTCGTCGCCAGGCTTCATCCCCTGGACACAGGCGCCGCACCCCAAGCTCGTGCACAAGCTGCGCCGGGACATCCGCCTGCGACGCAGTCACGCCGTCCACCGGGCATGGAAGCTGGGCATCATCCTCACCCCCGCTCCTCGCGAGCGGCTCACGGTCAAGGTCGACGCTCTGCGGGCGATGGATGCGCGCTGGCACCGGCGGGCGCACCGGTACCGGCTGGCGCTGCGACAGCGTGCGCCCGTCTACGCCGCGCTCGCATGCATCCACAGCTACGAGGGCTCCTGGTCGGCCTACTCGCCCGCCGGGCCGTACTACGGCGGCTACCAAATGGATCCGAGCTTCGAACGCCATTACGGAAGCGACTACATGCGGATGTGGGGCGACGCCCTGAACTGGCCGGTGCCGATGCAGACCGCGGCGGCATGGAGGGCGACCCAGGAGGTGGGCTACACGCCCTGGCCCGCCTCGGCGGCGGCCTGTGGGCTCCTGTGACGGTTCCGATTTGATGAGCTAGTGAATCTTCACTAACCTGCCGCGAGCATGGTTGTCGAACCCCTCCGCCTGACCGCCTGCGAGCGTCGCGGCGCGATCCTGACCGCCGCCAGGCACGAGTTCGCGAGGCGCGGATTCCGAGGCGCCCGCACCGCCGCGATCGCGGCCGGTGCGGGCTGCTCGGAGCCAATGCTCTACAAGCACTTCCCGTCGAAGCAGGCCCTGTTCGCCGCCGTCCTGACCGACGCGACCGAGGCGATGAAGGCCATGGTCGACGGGGTCGTGGCCGGCTCGACCGGCCCGATGGCGGGAATGCTTGCGGTCGCGGAGAGAGCGGCGAGCGACCCGCTGATCATCGAGACGATCTGGCTGCGCACGCTGGCGGCCTCGCTCATCGACGACCCCGAGGTGCACGCCGCGCTGACCGCCAGCCTGAACGAGGTGCTGCAGCGGATGACCAGCTGCATCGCCGCCGGCCAGGCCGCCGGCGAGGTTCGCCCCGACATCGAACCGGGCATGGCCGCCTGGATTCTCTACGGCTACACCCTGGCCTGCGGGCACGCCCACGCGGTGCACGGCGACGGCGCGCCGCGTGAGTTCATCGCCGTGGCCGACACCCTCTGCCGCCTGTTTCGCGTACCACACCCCGAGGAGACGTTGTGACTTCCGACCATCCCAACCGCAAGTGGTGGACGCTGTTTGCGATGTGCTTTGCCCTGTTCATGATCATGCTCGACAACACGATCGTGAACGTGGCGCTGCCGTCCATCCAGAAGCAGCTGAAGACGACCCCGCAGAACCTCGAGTGGACGGTGAACGCGTATGTCGTCGTGTTCGCATCGCTGATCCTGCTCGGCGGCAAGCTGGGTGACCGGTTCGGTCGCAAGCGCATCTTCATGGTCGGACTCCTCATCTTCACCCTCTCGTCGGCCGCCTGCGCACTGTCGACCACCGACAGCCAGCTGATCGGCTTCCGCGCCGTCCAGGGGGTCGGGGGAGCGTTCCTGAATCCGCTCTCGCTGTCGATCCTCGTTGCCGCCTTCCCGCGGCCGCAGCTGCCGCAGGCGATCGGCATCTGGGCGGGCATCTCGGGCCTCGGCCTGGCGCTCGGCCCGCTCGCGGGCGGGTTTCTCACCGAGTCGTTCTCATGGGCGGCGGTGTTCTGGGTCAACGTGCCGATCGGGATCATCGCCCTGGGAGTCACGTGGTGGGCGGTGCAGGAGTCGAGCGACCCGGGCACCCGCAGCCTCGACGTGCCCGGCACCGCGCTCATCACCGCCGGCCTGGGCACGCTCACCTGGGGGCTGATCAACACCGGCACCCACTCGTGGCTCTCGGCGTACACGCTCTCGTTCCTGGTGGCCGCACTCATCCTGATCGTGGTGTTCGTGATCTGGGAGAGCCGCACCCCCGAGCCGATGATCCCGCTCGGCTTCTTCCGCGTGCGGGCGTTCGCCGTGTCGAGCCTCGTCGTGACGCTGATCGGGCTGGCCCTGTTCGGCGTGCTCTACTTCCTCACGCTGTACCTCCAGAACGTCAAGGGGTACACGCCGCTGCAGGCCGGCGTGCGCATGCTGCCGACGACGATCATGATCCTCGTCGTCGCGCCGCTGGGCGGCCGGCTCCTGAACCGCGTCGGCCCGCGGGCGATGATGACGACCGGGATGCTGGCGGCCTCGATCGGCCTGTTCGGGCTTTCGCGGCTGCACGCCGACTCGTCGTACAACGCCATGTGGCCGTTCCAGATCCTGGTCGGATCGGGCATGGCGATGACGATGCCGTCGGTGACGTCGACGGCGATGGCAGCGGTCGACCGGGCGCGCTCGGGCATCGCGTCGGGTGTCGTCAACGCGTCTCGGCAGGTCGGCGGCGCACTCGGAATCGCCGCGCTGGGCGGGATCGGGACCACGCTCTCGGCCAACTCGTGGACCGGCCGCATCAGCAGCCTGCCGGCGGCGCTGCAGGCCCACGCCGCCTCGCTGACGCCGCTCGTTCAGGGCGGCCAGGGGACTCGCATCCTCGCCATCACGCACAGCCCGGCCGCCAAGACGGCGGCGCTCGACTCGTTCGTGCACGGCGTGCAGGGGGCGCTCTTGGCCGGTGCGGCGCTGACATTGGCCGCGGGGCTCGTCGCGCTGTTCGGGTTGCGCGGGCTGCGCGTCCGCGAGGGCGGCGAGACGGCGGAGCCGGCGACCGCCGCGATGGAGTTGTAGTCGTGCTCGACCATGTCCAGGTGGCGATCCCGGCGGGCGGCGAGGATGCCGCCCGCCGGTTCTACACGGGGCTGCTCGGCCTCGCGGAGATCTCCAAGCCCGAGTCGCTGCGTTCGACCGGCGGGGTCTGGTTCGAGCCGGGCGTGCACCTGGGCGTCGACGCCGGCTTCAGCCCGGCCACCAAGGCCCACCCGGGGCTCAGCGTGCGGGACCTCGACGCTCTCGCCGACCGCCTGAGCGCAGCCGGCGCCGATGTGGAATGGGACGAGCGCCTCCCCGGCGTGCGCCGCTTTTACACCCATGACCCGTTCGGCAACCGGATCGAACTGCTCGAAGCGGAATGAAGACATTGGGGTGCCCGACCAGCCGGATCATCCCGGCGTCGCGGATCTCGGCTACCGGATCCTACGCCGGGACTGGCCAAGGCGCGGTGAATATTTGGTGCCTGGCACCGGTTATTCACGAGGCTGGGCGATGCGGGTACGCAGCGAGATCGCGGCGACGGCCGGGGTCGGCACCGGCGGGACGGCCGGGTCCACCATCGACGCCTCGGCCGGGGCGTGGCTCCTCGATGTGTGGTAATCGGCACGAACCCCGGTGGGCGGGCGTCTATGGCGCCCGGCGGTCGTTCGCGATGAATGCAGCGTGGGTGATCGGCATCCGCTCGCCGAACAGCTGCTCCACCGCCGCGGCGTAGCTGCGGATCTCACGTTGGGCGGTCTCGGCGTTTCGCAGCGAGAGGAAGTTCATCAGGCTGCGCGCGTTCACCGTCCAGTAGAACTGTGTGTAGATCGCGACGGGCAGCACGTTGCGCGCCACCTCCTTGGCCACCTCGCGCTCGAGCAGGTCGAGATAGACGGCGTACGCCTGGTCGAAGACGGCGCGCTGCGTGGCGCGGGTGTGCTCGGCGAGCTCCGGGTCGACCGCGTCGAAGCTGTAGGACCCGGGCTTGCCCACCTGGGTGCGCACGTCGGCCGCATCCGGGACGTAGAACTCCGGATCGAGCTGGGAGTAACGCGCGCTCCACTCGTTGAACGACCCGATCCGGTGCCGGGCCCACTCGCGCATCACGAAGATGGGCAGCTTGATGTGGAACCGGAATGCGTTGTGCTCGAACGGCGTGCCGTGGCGCTCCCGCATCAGGAACCGGATCAGCCCCTGGTCGCGGTCGCCGAGCTCCTCGGAGCGCTGCGCGAACGACACCCGGGCGGCGTTGACCACGGACAGGTCGTCGGCCATGCACCCGTCCAGGCGCACGAAACCGTGGTCGAGCACGGGGATCTCGCCGACTTCCACCTCCCGGCCATCGTATCGGTGAGCGCGGATGTGGTAGGTGTGTGCGGTGCCGCGCGCCGCCGTCTGCCACGAGTTCGGACACCCGCTCTCGGTTGAGGAGGTGACGCTGGATCCGCCCGGCGAAGGGGAGGTGCGCGTCCGGGTCTCGGCCTGTGCCGTCTGCCACAGCGACGTGGCCTATGCCGACGGCGCCTGGGGCGGGACGCTCCCGGCGGTCTTCGGGCACGAGGCCTGCGGAGTGGTCGCCGAGGTGGGCCCGGAGGTCGCGGCGCTTGCGCCGGGCGACCGCGTGGTCGTGAGCCTGATCCGAAGCTGCGGCGACTGCGGCCGCTGCCGCGACGGCGCGCCCGCGCTGTGCGAGGCCCGGTTCCGGCTCGACGCGGACTCGCCCATCCGGCTTGGGGACGGCCGCCGGGCGGAGCAGGGAATGCGCTGCGGGGCCTTCGCGGACGAGGTCGTCGTGCATGCGTCCCAGGCCGTGCCGATCCCGGCCGGGCTCCCGGACACCAGCGCGTGCCTCATCGCCTGCGCGGTCATGACCGGCATGGGCGCGGTCGTCCACGACGCGGGCGTGGCCGCCGGAGCGGTCGTGGTCGTGATCGGCGCGGGTGGCGTCGGCCTGAACGCCGTGCAGGCGGCCGCACTGGCCGGCGCCGGACAGGTGATCGCGGTCGACGTCGCCGAGTCGAAGCTGCGGGCGGCGCGCCGGCTGGGAGCGACCCGGACGGTCAACGCCACCGCGGCCGACCCGGTGGCCGAGATCCAGGCCGCAACCGGAGACATCGGGGCCGACAGCGTGATCGTCACGGTCGGCACAGCCGGGGCGATCGACCAGGGCCTGGCATCCCTGCGCCGGGGCGGCACCCTCGTGGCTGTCGGAATGCCGCCCACAGGCGAGCACGCACGCTTCGACGCGGGGGCTCTCGCTCACGACGGCAAGCGCATCCTCGGCAGCAAGCTGGGGTCGTCGCGCCCGGAGCAGGACATCCCGCGCATCGCCGGCCTCTACACCGCCGGCCGGCTCAAGCTCGACGAGCTCGTCACCGCCACCTACCCGCTCGAGCGGATCAACGACGCCGTCGGCGCGATGCGCCGCGGCGAGGCGATCAGAAACGTGATCGTGCTGTGATCGCGAGCATCGCGAGCTACAGCGACGAGTGGGTCGGGTTCGTGCGGGTGGTGGCCGACGACGGGTCGCACGGGTGGGGCCAGGTCTCGCCCTACAACGCCGACATCACCGCCGAGGTGCTGCACCGCCAGGTCGCTCCGCACATGCTGGGCGGCGATCTGGATGCCGCCGAGGCGCTGGGCACCAGCGTCCTCGAGGCCGAGCACAAGTACCCCGGCTCGTACGTCTGCCGCGCGCTTGCGGGCGTCGACACCGCGCTGTGGGACCTGCGCGCACGGCGCGCCGGGGTACCCGTGTGCGAGCTGGCCGGGGGCGCCGCCAAGCCGCTGCCCGCGTACGCGTCGAGCATGCGCCGCGACATCACGCCGGCCGAGGAGGCCGATCGGCTCGTGCGCCTGCGCGACGAGCACGGCTTCGGCGCGTTCAAGATCCGGGTCGGCAGCGAGTGCGGCCACGACCGCGACGAGTGGCCAGGGCGCACCGAGGCGATCGTCCCCGCGGTGCGCCGCGCGCTCGGTGACGGCGCTCGCCTGCTCGTGGACGCGAACAGCTGCTACACCCCCGCCCGTGCGATCGAGGTCGGCCGCTGCCTCGAGCAGTGGGGCGTCGAGCACTTCGAGGAGCCGTGCCCCTACTGGGAGCTCGAGTGGACGGCCGAGGTGACCGCGGCGCTCGACCTGAACGTGGCCGGCGGCGAGCAGGACTGCTTCCTGCACCAGTGGCGGCGGATGGTGGAGCTGCGCGCGGTCGATGTCGTCCAGCCCGACGTCTGCTACGTGGGCGGCTTCACCCGCGCCCTGGCGGTCGCACGCATGGCCGCCGCCGCCGGCCTGCCCTGCGTGCCCCACTCGGCCAACCTCTCGCTGGTGACCGTGTTCGCGCAGCACCTCCTATGCGCGGTCCCGAACGCCGGGCCGTACCTCGAGCTGGCCATCGAGGGGGCCGAGTACTACCCGTGGCAGTACGGCCTCTTCGACCCGCCGCTCGCCGTCCGCGACGGGCAGATCCCAGCGCCCTCGGCACCCGGCTGGGGGATCGAGCCCAACCCGGGCTGGCTGGCCGCGTGCGGCCCACCGCGAGAGCAGGCTCTAAGGGCGCAGCAGCCGGCCGCCGTCGACGACGATGCCGGTGCCGGTCACGAAATCGGACTCGATGCAGAAGCGCACGGCCCGGCACACGTCGGCAGGCTCGCCGACCCGGCCGACCGCGGTCTCCTCGGTCGCGCCGCGCTCGCCGCCGGGAAGCAGCACCGGGCCCGGTGCGACCCCGCACACGCGCACGCCGTCCTTCCCCCACGCCAGCGCCAGGCACTTGACCAGATGGATCTGGGCCGCCTTGGCGGCGGCGTGGGGCGTGAACAGCGGCCACGGCTGCAGCCCGGCGACGTCCGTGATCGCCAGGATCACGCCTCCGCCGGCCGCCGCCATCGTCCGGTGGGCCGCCTGGGCCGCGAACATGAACCCCTTCGCGGTCGAGTCGACGGCGGCATCCCACAGCTCCTCGGACACATCCTCCGGCTTGACCGGCTCGAACCCGGCCGACGGGCAGTAGACGACCACGTCCAGCCCGCCCAGCTCGGCCGTCGCCGCCGCGATGAGCTCGGCCATCTGCGCGGGTTTGCCGGCGTCAGCCGCGAACGCCGCCGAGCGCACTCCGAGGGCGGCGATCTCTGACCGTGTCGCCTCGGCCGCGTCCGCGCTCGAGTGGTAGCTGATCGCGACGTCCGCGCCGGCCGCCGCCAGATCGAGCGCGATCGCCCGTCCCAGCCTGTGGGCGCCGCCGACGACAAGGCTGCGGCTGCCATGGAGGGCGGGCATGGGTGGGTATGCTAACGAGAGGGTACTGAGAGAGCGAAACGACTCCCGAAAGGAGACCGTCATGGGGTACGAGGTTCCCGATCTTCCGTACGCGTACAACGCGCTCGAGCCGCACATCGACGAGCAGACGATGCGCATTCACCACGACAAGCACCACCAGGCGTACGTCGACAAGGCCAACGCCGCGCTGGAGGGCACCGAGTGGGCGGACAAGCCCGTCGACGAGGTGCTCGCCAACCTGTCGTCGCTCCCGGCCGACAAGCAGGGCCCGGTGCGCAACAACGCCGGCGGGCATGCCAACCACTCGCTGTTCTGGACCGTGCTCTCGCCCTCGGGCGGCGGCACCCCGAGCGGCGACCTCGGCTCCGCGATCGACTCCGCATTCGGCGGCTTCGACGCGCTCAAGCAGCAGTTGACCGACGCCGGCGTGAACCGCTTCGGCTCCGGCTGGTCGTGGCTCGTCGTCGACGACGGCACGCTCAAGGTCACGAGCACGGCCAACCAGGACTCGCCCGTGAGCGACGGCCAGACGCCGATCCTGGGGATCGACGTGTGGGAGCACGCCTACTACCTGAAGTACCAGAACAAGCGGCCCGACTACCTGGCCGCGATCTTCAACGTGATCGACTGGTCCGCCGTGGCAGAGCGCTACACCGCCGCCCGGTCGGCCCGCGCAACCGCCTAGTGCCATGACGAGCGGGTGGGCCGCACCGGCCCACCCGCTGCCGTCATACTTGCCGCGTGGCGACGGTCGTGTTCTTCCCGGAGGGGGCGTTCGGCCCCACCAACAACTGCGTCGGCATCGGCGACGTGCTGCGCGCCCGTGGGCACCGGGTCGTGTTCATCGTCGAGGAGTCCTTTGCGGGCACGCTCGAGGCGCGCGGGTTCGAGGAACGGCTGATGCGGCTCGGGCCCAAGCCCGAGGTCGAGGAGGCGCCCGGCCAGTTCTGGAAGGACTTCATCCGTGATACCGCGCCGGTGTTTCGCACACCGACAATCGAGCAGCTGAGCGGCTTCATCCAGCCCACCTGGCAGGCCCTCGTCGACGGCGCCCGCTACGTCAACCCCCGGATCGAGGAGATCATCGCGGAGCTCGAGCCCGACGTCATCTGCGAGGACAACGTGCCGAGCTTTCCGGCGCTGCCGGCGTGCGGCCGGCCGTGGGTGCGGATCGTCTCGTGCAATCCGCTCGAGGTGCGCGATCCCGCGATCCCGCCCGTCTTCTCCGGGTACCCGACCGCCGACACCTCCGGCTGGGCCGAGTTCTGGGCCGAATACGACCGTGTCCACCGCGATCTATGGGCCGAGTTCGACGCCTTCTCGCAGGCGGCCGGCGCGCCGCCGCTGCCCGAGCTGGAGTTCATCCACGCCTCGCCGCACCTGAATCTGTACGTCTACCCGGACGAGCTCGACTACCCGCGCTCGCAGCCGCTCGGCCCGACGTGGCAGCGGGTGGAGTCGTGCGTGCGCGGCTCCGACGCGGCCTTCGAGATCCCCCAGAGCCTGCGCGGCGGCGAGGGCGGCCTGGTCTATCTGTCGCTGGGGTCGCTCGGATCGGCCGACGTCGACCTGATGCGGCGGCTGGTCGATGTGCTCGGCCGCACGCCGCACCGCTACATCGTCTCGAAAGGCCCCCAGCACGATCAGTACGAGCTGGCCCCCAACATGTGGGGCGAGGAGTTCGTGCCTCAGCCGTCGGTGCTGCCGCTGGTCGACCTGGTCATCACCCACGGCGGCAACAACACGACCACCGAGTGCTTCCATTTCGGCAAGCCGACGGTCGTGCTGCCGCTCTTCTGGGATCAGTACGACAACGCCCAGCGGGTGCACGAGACGGGCTTCGGCGTGCGCCTGCCGACGTACGACTTCGGCGCCGCCGACCTGGCGGCGGCGGTCGATGGGCTGCTGGCCGACGCCGATCTCCGCCGTCGCATGGCGGCGATCGCCGCGCGCCTGCAGGCCGCCCCCGGCACGGTGCGGGCGGCCGACCTCATCGAGCGTGTCGCCACCGACGCCTGAGGAGCTGGCGGCCGAGCGGTGGTTCGGCGGCAAGGCCGGCACGATCGCGACGGTCGAGGTGGAAGACCGCCTCGAGCTGGGCGACGGCGCGGCCCTCTCGATCCTGCTGGTGGACGGCGCCGACCGCTACGTCTGGAGCGAGGGCCGGGTCGCCTCCGCGATCGCCCAACCGGGGACTGTCCCCGGTTGTGGCCGGTGGGTGTTTCGACACACAACCGTGACACCCGTCGAGGCTGGGGAGCGCGCGATCGAGCTCGACCAGTCGAACACCTCCTACGTCGTCGGCGAGCACCTGGTGGTGAAGCTCTACCGGCGCATCTGGCCCGGGGTGCACCCGGAGGTCGAGCTCGGCCGCTATCTGACCGAGGACGCCGGGCTCGACTGCGTCCCCGCGTTCGCCGGCTCCCTGCACTGGGGCGACCATGCCGTCGCGCTCGTGCAGGAGTACGTGCCGGGCGAGGACGGATGGGCGTGGGGCGCCGACGCGATCATCGCCGGCGAGGTGGCCGACATCGCCCGGCTCGGTGCCGAAAGCGCCCGCCTGCACGCTGCCCTCGCGGCCTACGGCGCCGCCGAGGCCACCGCGGTCGATCTGCACGAATGGCGCACACGGGCCGAGGCCCAGCTCGAGCACGTCCTCGGGATCGTGCCGGCCGATGTCGCCTCCGAGCTGCGGGACCACCGGCCCCGTATCCTGGCCGAGCTGGCCGCCCTCGAGTCGCCGGCCCGGCCGGTCGCGCTCCAGCGGGTGCACGGCGACTTCCACATCGGCCAGGTGCAGCGCACCGACGCGGGCCGGCTGGTCGTCCTCGACCTCGAGGGAGAGCCGACCAAGCCGGTGGCCGAACGGTCACGCCCGGGCGCCGCGTTGCGCGACGTGGCGGCCATGCTGCGGTCGTTCGACCACCTCGGCCGGTATGTCGAGCGCGACCTGCGCCCCGGGCATGCCGGCGAGATCGAGGAGTGGATCGAGCGGGCCCGGGCGGCCTTCCTGGAAGGCTACGGGTCGGTCGACGAGGGCCTTCTGCGGGCGCTCGAGATCGAGAAGGAGACCTACGAGTTCATCTACGCCGCGGCGTTTGTGCCCGACTGGATGTACGCGCCCGTCGGCGGCATGCGCTGGCTGATGGCGACGCATGGCTGACCTGCCGTCCGGCGAACTCCCTCAGACGCTCTCGAGCCAGGCCCGCGCGGTGGTATGCGCGGAGGCGCCGTTGCGGCGCTCGAGGTCGGAGCGCAGCTCGGCCACGACGCCATGGCGCTCAGCCAGGACATCGTGGTTGTGGATCGTCTCGTGGTTGATCTGGCGGGCGAGCAGGAAGCAGCCGTCTGACAGGTCGGGGTAACGCTCGAGCGATCCCGCGATCATGAGCCGCACGGAGTCCTCGACGAACCGGGGGTGCAGGTGGGCCTGCTCGACCACGTGCAGCTCGTCCGGCCGTTTCAGCAGCTCGAACACCGGCGCGCTCATCGACTGCTCGGCGATCGCGATCAGGTCGCGTGCGTCGATCTCGCGCCGCGTGCCGATCATGAGCATCGCCTCGGCGCGCTGGTTGTGGGTCGCGGCGGGCAGGAGCCCGAAGATCTCCTCGATCTGGGCCCCGTCGTAGCCGGCCTCGGTCAGCCGCTCATGCGCCCGCTCGCGCACGAGCCCCTGCGCGCACGGGCAGGCGTTCAGCCCGCGCACCTCGACGCCGACGAGCCGCCGGGCGCCGGACCCGTTCGCGAGCGCCTGGCCGATCAGGGTGTAGATCTCCTGGGTGGGCAGGCCGGACACGGGCGTTCGCCGCGTGATCGGAAACTTTGCCCGGATGGTGACCTCCGAGCGAACGGCCTCCTGGCGCTCGACGATGCGGGCGGCCATATGCTCGGCCAGATCCTCGACGTGGAGCGCCTCGCCGATCACGACGTGGTCGATGCACTCGGCCACGGTCTCGGGGAAGCGCGACATGTGCACGCCCTTCTGACCGGGATCGAGGTCGACGAAACAGTCGATCTGGGCGTAGTAGAGAAGCTCGGTACCGGCATGGGCGATCCGGATCACCTTGTCGACACCGGTGACGCCGGCGCGGGTCAGGGCGAGGTGGACGTCGGGCTCGGCGGCCTGCAGGTCATGGGTGAAGGTTGAGGATTCAAGCATACGGAGGATGGTACCGCCTTCCGCCGATCACTCCCGTAACAGGCGCGACAGCCGCCGGTCGGCGAGGATGCGGCCGCCGGTCTGGCAGGCCGGGCAGTAGAACACCGTGTGCTCGTCGAACGACACATGCCGGATCGCCTCGCCGCAGCGCGGGCAGGGCTGTCCGAGGCGATCGTGGACGGCATAGCCGCGGTCGGCCTTGGTGGTCAGGCCCGCGCCCGACAGCGGCACCAGCCGCTCGACCGCGGCGCCGAGCACGCCGGTGATCGCGGCGTGCAGGCGGGCGAGCTCCTCGTCGGAGAGGGTCGCCGAGCGCTGGTAGGGCGAGAGCATGGCCGCGTGCAGGATCTCGTTTGCGAATGCCCGGCCGATGCCCGCGATCGCGCGCTGGTCGCGCAGAAAGGCGTGCAGCTGGTGCGGGTGCGCCTCGAGCGTCTCGCGCAGGGCGGCGGCCGTGAATGCGGGGTCGAGCGGCTCGGGGCCGATGTGCGCAAGCTCGGCGGCCAGCGCGTCGGGCCGCAGCAGCCACACCCCCGCGCGCCGCTTGTGTCCGGACTCGGACATCATGAGCTCAGGACCCGATTCGAACTCGACGACGAGCATCGCCGTCTTGAGCCGCTTCGCGCCGACGGCGAGCCGGCCGGCCGACATCAGGTGCACCATCAGCGTGTCGCCGCCGGAGGCTGTGAACAGCAGCCGCTTGGCCCGCCGGCCGACGGCGGTGAAGCGCTGGCCCGCGAGCGAGGCGAGCGGCGGGTCGATCGTCTTCACGGTCGCGAAGTGCGCCACCGGCACCGCCGCGATCGGCTCGGCGGTGAGCGCCTCGCGCTGCGCGAGGACGAACGCCTCCAGCTCGGGAAGTTCGGGCATGAGACGAACGCTACAGGTCGCGCGCACTTCCCACGCGCCGCCGTGTAGGGTCGGTTCCCGTGTCCGAGCCCGGCTTGGTGACCACGCTTCGCGACGGCTTCCCCGAGAGCCGCCACCGCATCCACGCGGTGGTGGTGCGAACCGACGGATCGATCGTTGCGGCGTGCGGCGATCCCGGCCGCGTCACCACGATGCGCTCGGCGGCCAAGCCGTTCCAGGCCGACCCGCTGGTCGCCACGGGCGGCCTCGACGCGCTGGCGCTCGACGACAGGGTGCTCGCGGTGATGTGCGCGTCACACAGCGGCCAGGACATCCACATCGAGGCGGTGCAGCGCGGCCTTGCGGCCTGCGGACTGGATGCCTCGGCGCTCCGAAACTCGCTCGGGAGCCCCGCCGACCGGCTGCGCCACAACTGCTCGGGCAACCACCTCGCCTTCCTCGCAAACTCGGTCCATCACGGCTGGGACACGTCCGGCTACCGCCGTCCCGAACATCCTTCCCAACGGGCGGCCCTGGCGGTGATCGGCGCACACGCCGAGGTCGATCCGGCCACGATCACGACCGTGACCGACGGCTGTGGCGTGGTCGCCTTTGCACTACCCCTGCGGGTGATCGCGACGATGTACGCCCGCCTGGCCGACAGCCTGCCTCGCCAGTACTCGGCGATGACGACCCACCCCGAGCTGGTGCGCGGCGACGGCGAACTGGACACCGAGGCGATGCGGGCGATCCCCGGCTGCGTCGCCAAGGGCGGGGCCGAGGGCCTGTCGTGCCTCGGCCTTCCCCGAGAGGGGCTCGGGATCGCGATCCGGGTGGACGACGGCAACTCCCGCGCGAGCGCCCCGGCCGCACTGGCTGTGCTCCGGAGCGTGCTTTCCTGGGACGCGCCGCCACCTGGGCTGGCCGCGCTCACCGAGCCCGTGCTGCCCAACTCGGTCGGCGATCCGGTCGTGCAACTGCACGCCGAGGTGGCCCTCGAAAGCGGATCGTGACCGCGTCCGTGGCGAAGCCGGCACGGTCAGCTTCCTGAAAAGTTCTTGCCGAGGCTGGTAACCGCTTGTACACTCCGCTCGTCTGCGATCCGCTTTGTCTCTCCAAACGGCCGATGCGGGGCTTTGCTGTTTCCGTCCTGGCCGGGTGGTGTGTTCTTCGCGATCGCGAATTTTGTCATCGAAGCACTCGGGGGGGCCCATGCTGACTGTCGATATCTCGCTCCCGGAGATCGAAGAGCTCAAAGCTCTGGTGCAGGAGGGCCACGAGAAGGGCTATCTCACATTCGACGAGGTGGCCACGACTCTCGAGGAGATCGAGCTCACCAAAGAGCAGCTCGAGGACTTCTACACGTACCTGCTCGACCACAACATCGAGCTTCTGGACGCCGAGTCGCGGCAGACGGCACAGCAGGACGCGGTCTTCCACGGCGAGAAGCCGCCCGAGCTCGACCTGACCGTCGAGCCCAGCCTCGACTCGCTGCGGCTGTATCTGCGCGAGATCGGCAAGGTCTCGCTTTTGACCGCCGACCAGGAGGTCAGCCTGGCCAAGCGCATCGAGCGCGGCGACATGCTGGCCAAGCAGCAGATGACCGAGGCCAACCTCCGCCTGGTGGTCTCGATCGCCAAGGGCTACCTCGGCCGCGGCCTGAGCTTCCTCGACCTGATCCAGGAAGGCAGCCTGGGCCTGATCCGGGCGGTCGAGAAGTTCGACTACCGCAAGGGATACAAGTTTTCGACGTACGCCACCTGGTGGATCCGCCAGGCCGTGACCCGCGCCATTGCCGACAAGGCGCGCACGATCCGCATCCCGGTGCACATGGTCGAGAAGCTGAACCGGGTTGTGCACATCGAGCGCCAGCTGGTGCAGCGGCTCGGGCGTGAGCCGCGCCCGGAGGAGATCGCCACCGAGCTGGGCATGACCACCGACGAGGTGCGTGAGATCCAGCGAATGGCGCAGCTCCCGGTCAGCCTCGAGAAGCCGATCGGCGAGGAGGAGGAGTCCGAGCTGGGCGACTTCGTCCCCGACGAGCAGGCCGTCTCGCCGTTCGACTCCGCCACGATGACGCTGCGCCGCGAGGACATCGACCGCGCGCTCGACTCGCTGCCCGAGCGCGAGCGCAAGGTGATCGAGCTCCGCTTCGGCCTCAAGGGCGAGCAGCCGTGCACGCTCGAAGAGGTCGGCCGCGCGTTCGGCGTCACCCGCGAGCGCATCCGCCAGATCGAGAACAACACGCTGAAGAAGCTCGAGGGCCTTCCCGAGGCCCAGGCGCTGCGAAACGCCGAATAGGCCGGCCGCACTAGAATCTCCGGTTACCCCGGGGAGGATGTCCGAGTGGCTAAAGGAGACGGGCTGTAAACCCGTTGGCTCTGCCTACGCAGGTTCGAATCCTGCTCCTCCCATCGCTGGACTGTTGCGGTAACGCAGGCTTGCGTCTATTCGATCGTATGATTGAATAGATGCTGTGAAGGCTGGTGAGAACCGGGATCAACGTCGCGAGACCGGTCTGCGGACGCGGGCGCGGTTGCTGGATGCGGCGCTCGACCTGCTCGCGGAGCGGGGCGAGGACGGGGTGACCCTGCGTGAGGTCACGGATGCCGCCAGGGCGAATATCGCCGCGGTCAGCTACCACTTTGGCTCGCTGGCGGCGCTGTGTGACGCGGCGATCGAGCACGCGCTCGAGCGCTACCTGGAAGCGCAGGAGTTGGCCGTGAGCGCCCTCGGGCCCAAGTCCACGCTCGAGGAGGTGGCGGCGGCGTTTTCCCACGCGATGATCCGAGCGCTGGCCGAGGGTGGCCGCGACCTGGACGTGCTGCGGATCGTGTCGCGGGCCGCGCTCGACCCGCCGCCGGCGTGGGACCGGTTCGACGTGAGGTTCGAGCGGATTCGCACGTTCGTCGTGCGGCGGTTGCGGGCCCACGTGCCCGGGGTGAGCGACAGCGAACTTGCCTTCCGGACGCGCTGCGCAGCCGGCGTCGTCAGTTGGGTCGCGCTTGCGCCGGTCGGGCGAGAGCTGAGGGGGAAGTCCCAGAAGCAGATCGAGCAGCGGGTCGTCCCCGTCGTTGCCGGGGCGTTCGCAGGCCCGGCGGCGGGGTGATTCAGGCGAGAGCTTGACGGGGTGCGAGCCACAGTGATATTGTCAAGCGAGCGATTGATTTATTGAAAAGGAGGGCGAGCAATGAACGTGGCAGTGACAGGTGCGACGGGGTTCATCGGGTCTCACGTCGTTCATGATCTACTGGAGCACGGGCACCGGGTGACGGCGCTCGTGCGCGGCGATGACCAGGCCCAGGCGGTCGCCGCGCGCGGCGCCTCTCCGGCAGTCGTCGATCTGTACGACCGCCCCGCGCTGGTCGGCCTGTTCAGTGGCGCGGACGCCGTGATTCACACGGCCAGTCCTGGCGACGAGACCAGCGCGAACCTGGACTCGGCGGTCGCCGACGCGGCGATCGGTGCGCTCGCCGGAACCGGGAAGCCCTATCTCCAGATCAGTGGTGTGTGGATCTATGGAAACAACCGGGCCATCACAGAGGACTCCTCGCTCGACGCGCCGGCGTTGGTCGCATGGCGGGGGCCCATCGAGCAGCGGGTGTTGGACGCCCGGGACATGCGCGGCGTGGTAATCGTGTCCGGCACCGCCTACGGTGACGGCGGCGGCGGTGTCCCTGGCGTCGTGCTCGGCTCACCTCGAGACGAGGCGGAGAATCTGATCATGCTCGGCGCCGGCGACCAACACTGGTCGATGGTCCATGTCGCCGATCTCGCCGATGCGTTCCGCCGCGTGCTCGAGAATGACTCGGCCCGCGGCCGCTACGTGGTTGCAAACGGAGCCAACCCGACCGTGGCCGAGCTGACCGACGCCGCCGCTGCGGCGGTCGGCGCCCCGGGCGCTGTCCCCGGCTCAGACGCTGAGGCGCGCACTCGCCTGGGTGACTACTTCGCCGAAGTGCTGCTCCTGGATCAGGGCACCGCTGCGACCAGGGCCCGAGCCGAGCTCGGCTGGGAGCCATCGCATCCGGGGCTGGAGGAGGAGTTCCGTCACGGTAGCTATGCAGCTGCCGTTACGAAGGGCTAACGGGGGCGGAGGCACGGCGTGTTCGTCTCCGAGACGTCGGCGGCTCGCGGCTTGACTCTCCCGTAACTGGATGCCCGATGCTCGGGGTCGCCACCAGATCCGGTGGCTGCCAGCAACGGAGGAGTGCTCATGAGCATCTCGACGGTCGAGCTCGGCGGCGTCGTCGCCGAGTACGTGGCCGCTGTCAACACGTTCGATGAGGATGGGATCGTGGCGACGTTCGCCGACGACGCGCTTGTCAACGATGTGCGCCGGGAGTTCTGGGGCACGGATGCGATTCGCGGCTGGATCCGTGAGGAGATTGTCGGTGAGCGTGTCACGGTCGAGCCGATCGAGGTGATCGAGCACCGCGGACTGACGATCCTCCGGGGCCGCTACGACGGCGAGTATGACAAGACCAACCTGCCTGACGAGTTGATCCTGACCAGCTACTTCACCGTCCGGGGCACGAGGATCGTCACCCTGATCATCATCCACAACGCCACGCCAAAGAGGACGCCGCGCTAGCGGCGAGTCCCGGTTGCCGACCAGCCGCGCCCGAAACGGAGTAGCGTGCTTGACTCTCCCGTTGGCGGAGGGAGCAGACTGTGTGCCATGCCAACGCTGCTGACGATCGGGGAGTTCTCGCGCGCGAGCTATCTCACGGTCAAGACCCTGCGCCACTACCACGACGTCGGCCTGCTGGCGCCCGCCCAGGTGGACGGCTCGAGTGGCTACCGGTACTACCGGGCCGAGCAGATCGCGACAGCCCGGACGATCCGCCGCCTGCGCGAGCTCGAGATGCCGGTGGAGCAGGTCAAGGGTGTGCTGCAAGCCGCCGACGCCGGCGAGCGCGACGCGCTGATCGCCGCTCACCTTGAGCGCATGGAGCAGCAGCTCGAGCGGACCACGGCCGCTGTCGCGTCACTGCGCGCGCTGCTCCAGGAGCCTGAGGGCACGATCGCGGTCGAGTTCCGCGCAGTCCCGCCGACGCCCGCATTGTCAGTATCCGCGGTCGTGAGCCTCGATGCCCTGGTCTCGTGGTGGACCGCGGCCTTTGACGAGCTGACCAGCACGCTCGCCGCAAAGGGCCTGCGGCCAGCCGGCAACAGCGGCGCCCTCTACACCCAGGAGGTATTCGAGCAGGCGCACGGTGAGGTCGTGGTGTTCGTCCCGGTCGCGGAGCGGGTCAGGGCCGCCGGGCGCGCCCGGCCGCTGACCATACCCGCCGCCGAGCTCGCCGTGATCATCCATCACGGCGCTCACGACGACTTCGATCGCTCCTACGCCGCGCTCGGGCGATACCTGGCCGAGCACGACCTGAAGGCCGAGGAGCCCGTTCGCGAGTATTACCTGGTCGGCCCACGCCACACCGAAGACGCCAATCAGTGGCAGACCGAGATCGCGTGGCCAGTCGCGCGCACGCACTGACGCCCATCGACTCCATCCCTTCCCCCAGCCGAGGCTCGCGCGGCCGGCGCGAGTTGGAGGGCGGTGGTGAGATGATGTGCGGCGGATGCTCGACGCTGACGCGAAGATCCGCACCACGTGCCCGCGCGACTGTTATGACTCGTGCGGCGTGGTCGTTGTGCGCCGCGGTGGCCGAGTTCGTCACGTCCGCGGCGACCCGGCCCATCCGGTCAGCCGCGGCCGGTTGTGCGTCAAGTGCTCGATCGGGTACAACGGCGTTTGGCGCGATCCTTCGGCTCGCCTGACCGCGCCGCTGATGCGAGCCGGGGCGAAGGGGGATGGGGTGTTTCGGGAGGCATCCTGGGACGAGGCGCTCGACCTGATCGCGGAGCGGCTGGGCGGGCTCGTCGATGCGGGCGAGGCGCACACGATCGTGCAGACGCACTACACGGGCACGTTTGCGCTGCTCGGTTACTCGTTCCCGCTGCGCTTCTTCAACCGCATTGGCGCAACCGAGGTTGACCCGGACACGGTGTGCAACAAGGCCGGGCACGTCGCGCTCGACTACGTGTACGGCACCTCCGAGGACGGCTTTGACCCACGCACGGTGACCGACTCGCGTTGCATCGTTGTCTGGGGCGCGAACCCGTCCGCGTGCGCCCCACACGTCGACGAGCACTGGCTCGGAGAAGCGCCCGCCGCCGTCGTGGTCGTCGACCCGGTGCGGACGCCGACCGCCGCCCGCGCCGATCTGCATCTACAGCCGTTTCCCGGCACCGACGCGGCGCTCGTCTTCGCGCTCCTGCACGTCATCGCCCGCGACGGGCTGCTCGACCGGCGGTTCATCGCCGAGCACGTGCTGGGCTGGGACGAACTGGCGCCGCTCGTCGAACCCTGCACCCCCGCCTGGGCAGAGGCCGCGACCGGTGTGGATGCCGCCGACATCGAGGCGGCCGCGCACCTGTACGCGCCAGGGCCGTCAATGCTTTGGCTGGGACAGGGGTTGCAGCGACAGCGCGGCGGCGGCAACGTCATGCGCGCCTGCGCGGCGTTGCCCGCGGTCAGCGGTAACCTCGGCCACCGGGGCGCCGGAGTGCTCTACCTGAACGGCAGTGGCTCACGCGGCATCGACGACGACTACGTCACCGCGGCACACCTCTCCGAGCACGCCCCACCCACGATCAGCCAGATGGACCTTGCGGCCGTGCTCGGAGACCCCGCGCGCGCCCGGGCGCTGTTCTGCTGGAACATCAACATCGCCGCCTCGAACCCTCAGCAGGCGCGTCTGCGCCGCGCGCTCCGCCGAGACGACCTCTTCACAGTTGCGATCGACCTGTTTCAGACGGACACCGTCGACCATGCCGATGTCGTTCTGCCGGCGGCGAGCTTCCTCGAATCCGACGACATCGTGGTGCCGTACTTCAACTTCTCGCTGGCGGCCCAGGTCAAGGCTGACGAACCGCCCGGCACGGCGCTCCCCAACTCAGAGATCTTCCGCCGCCTGGCGCGGCGGATGGGGCTCACGGAACCCGAGCTCTTCGAGAGCGACGGCGACGTGCTCGAGGAGGTGCTTCGCCGGAGCGGCTGCAATCGGACGTTCGCCTCTCTCGCTGCGGCCGGCACGATCGCCCACCCGGCCGCACCGGTTGTGCAGTTCGCCGACCTCACCTTCCCGACTCCGAGCGGCCGCGTCGAGCTCGTCTCACGGCGGGCGGAGGCGGACGGCCATCCACGCGTTCCCCATCCGCTCTACGACGCGCGACCACGCGAGGGGCGACTGCGACTGCTCACACCAGCCTCGCCCTGGGCAATGAACAACAGCTTCACCAACGACGCGAAGATCGCGCTTCGGATCGGGGCCGCCACGGTGGGGCTGCATCCGGCCGACGCCGCCGAACGCGGCCTGGCCGAAGGCGACCTCGCCGCCCTCACCAACGACACCGGCCGTCTCGAGCTGCGCGTCACCCTCACGAGCGACCTGCCCCGGGGCGTCGCCCTATCCTGCAAAGGCCGCTGGCCAAAACGCGAATCGGGCGGCGCGAACGTCAACACCCTCAACCCGGGCGAGCACGCCGACATGGGCCGCAGCACCGCCGTCCACAGCATCGAGGTCACGGTCACACCGGCACGTCATCCAGCACGGGTTTCCTCTCCGTCGTTGCCGAACGTTCACTGAATGCTCACCGTCCGATTACCCGGGCGCGCCGCGGGGGTTCTAGAGTCGCTGCGTACTGGCGTGTTGAGGAGAGGGGAATGAGAATGTCTCGAGCAAGAGGTCGTCTTGTCGCCGCGTTCCTGGTGGCGCTCGCGGCGCTGGTCCTGGTCGCTCAGAGCGCATCGGCGAACCCGGTGTCACGGCGCTCCGAGTCGTCGGGCGCCGCGCCGCGGCACATCTTCTACATCATGATGGAGAACCACGGCTACTCCGAGATCATCGGCAACAACGCCGATGCGCCGTTCATCAATCGTCTTGCTGGACGAGCGGGGTTGGCCACGAATTACTACGGCGTCACCCACCCCAGCCTCCCGAACTACCTGGCCGCGATGTCGGGCAGTTTCCAAGGTATCTGGGATGACTGCCAAGCCGGCGCCACCGTCACGTGCCCGCCGGAGGAGTTCATCCCCACCGCGGGTGACGGCACCGCCGGGAACTATCTGACGAAGGCAGAGATCGCGAGCGCAAGCGCGACTCCGCACCTGTTCGCCGGCGCGAACATCGTCGATCAACTCCGGGCGCACCATTTGTCCTGGAGGGCGTACATGCAGAGCATCCCGGGCGTCGGTTCTCAGGCCGTGGACGCCCCCACGATCCAGACGCCATCCGGCCCCGTGGCGGTTGCCCTCTACGTCCAGAAGCACAACCCATTCATGTACTTCTCGGACATCAACCACCCCGGCAGCCGGCGGCTGCATCAGATCGTGCCGCTGCGTCGTCTGGCGTCCAACCTCCGGTCCGGGCATGTCCCGAACTTTGTGTGGATCAGCCCCGACACCTGCCACGACATGCACGGCATCGACCCGGCCCAGGCAGTGCTGATCGGGTTGCCGCGGTGCGGCTATCCGGCATCGGGCCTCGACCACGGCGCGATCCGCCTCGGCGATCGCTTCCTGCGGCGAACCGTCGCGATGATCACCCACTCGCGGACATGGCGCACGACTCGGTCGTCGATCGTGATCACCTGGGACGAGGATGATTACACAGGCTTCACCGGGACGTCGACCAGCCCCGTCGGAGTCGGCGGAGTCATCCTTGGCGGCGCCCATGTACCGACGATCGTCCTGAACTCGCGCGGGACCGGTCACCGCGTGGTCGACGTACCGGCGAATCACTACAACCTGCTGGCCACCATCGAGCACATGTGGCACCTCGGATGCCTCGCGAACACGTGCTCGATCTCTCGATCGCAGTTGCTGACCGCGCTGTTCCGCTGAGAATCACCCGGGTTGGGGTCCCGCGGTCGCGGGGCCCCAGCCCGATGGTGCGCCGGGTTTCCCCAGAGCTGTGCCAGAATGACGCACGTGGATTGGCAGGCGCCGCTTGAGATCGTGTACCCGGCCCGGCCTGCGTTCTCGCCCGAGGGCACGATGATCGCCTGCGCGGTCGAGGCGGCCTACACGCTGCCGGGGGCGGCAGCCCAGAGCCACATCTGGATCGCGGCCGCCGATGGTTCCGGAGCGCGCGAGGCGACCCGCGGCCCGGGGGCCGACACCGCACCGGTGTGGTCGCCGGACGGGCGCGCACTCGCCTTCCTCTCCGACCGCGACCAGCCCGGCCAGTCGGCCGTGTTCCTGCTCGACGACGGCGTCGGCGAGGCGCGGAAGCTGGGCGAGGTGCCCGGGTCGGTGGAGCAGGTGCGGTTCGCGCGCGACGGCAGGACGGTGATCGCCCTTGCGGCCGACCCCGGGTCGGATCGGGCCGGGGCAGACTCCGCCACGCGCATCGGCGAGAACGGCGCCGCCGACCCGCGCGTGCGGCGGGCCGCGCAGCACTGGCGCCGGCTGTACCGCATCGATACGGCCACCGGCGAGACGACCCGTATCGAGCTCAACGGCGTCAACGTGTGGGAGTTCGACTGGCGCGGCGGCGCGCTCGCCGCGATCGTCTCGGACGACCCGTCCGAGAGCGGCTGGTATGCCGCGCGGGTGGTGCTGGTCGACGTCGACGCCGGTGCCGTCCGCGACCTGCACCGTCCGGCGGATCAGCTCGAGCGCATCGCCCTCTCGCCGGACGAGGCCCGGGTCGCGGTCATCGAGGGCTTCTGCTCCGACCGCGGCCTGCTGGTGGGAACGGCGATCGTGGTGGCCACGGCAGACGGCGCCGCCACATCACCCGCACCCGAGCTCGACGTCGGCAGCCTGGAGTGGCGCGACGAGCGCTCGCTGTGGTTCGCGGGGCAGCGCGGCCTCGATTCGACCTGCGGCACGATCGATGCCGGCGGCGGCGGCACCGTCGTCTGGGATGGCGATGCATCGCTCCTGTCCGGGTGGACGCCGTTCGCGTCGGCCGCGCCGGACGGACGCCTCCTCGCAGCCGCCTACACGGCCTGGGACGCGCCGCCCGAGCTGCGGGTGCTCGACCCGTCTGCGCCGGCGCAGGGCTGGCGGCCGGTGACCGCGCTCAATTCCGCAGGCGGAGGTACCGCGAGCCGTGTGCGAGCGGCGCCTCTGGCACTGCGACGAGCACGAGATCGAGGGGCTTCTGCTGCGCCCCGCCGGCGCCGACGGGCCCCTACCCCTGATCGTGTGGGTGCACGGGGGCCCGACGGGGGCACACGCGATCGAATATCCGACGCTGCACGACGCCGCGCTCCTCGACGCCGGCTACGCCGTGCTCCTGCCGAACCCGCGCGGCAGCTCCGGCCGCGGCCAGCCGTTCGCCCGGGCCAACATCGGCGACATGGGCGGCGGCGACCTCCGCGACATCCTCGCCGGCGTCGACGCGATGGTCGCCGCGGGAGTGGCCGATCCCGACCGGATCGGGATCGCAGGCGGAAGTTACGGCGGCTTCATGGCTGCCTGGGCCGTGACGCAGACCGACCGCTTCCGGGCGTCGATCCCGTTCGCAGCCGTCACCGACTGGCTGTCGTTCCACAACACCACCAACATCGGCCGGTTCGACGAGCTGTTCCTGGCCGCCGACCCCTACGAGGCGGGCGGGGAGTACTTCCACCGCTCGCCCGTCGTCCACGCGCGGGCGGTCAAGACGCCGACCCTCGTCATGCACGGCGAGCTCGACCTGTGCGTGCCCGTGTCGCAGGGCATCGAGTTCCATCAGGCGCTGGCCGAGGCGGGCGTCGAGACCGAGCTCGTCATCTATCCGCGCGAGGGCCACGGCTGGCGCGAGCGCGAGCACCAGCTCGACGGCTGCCGGCGCATGGTGGAGTGGTTCAACCAGCACCTGCGGGGCTGACCACCAGCACCGCCGACCCGCTGATCGCCCCGGCCGCCAGCTGGTCGAGTGCCTCCCCGGCCGCGGCCAGTGGAAACTCTCGCACCTGCGCCCGGATCGGCACCTCCGCGGCCAGCGCCAGAAACTCGGTGGCGTCTGCGCGGGTGAAGTTCGCCACCGACCGGATGCTGCGCTCCTGCCACAGGAGGTCGTAGCGAAACGCCGGCATCTCGTCCAGGTGGATCGCATTCACGGCCACGGTCGCGCCGGGCGCAAGCGACCGGAGCGCCGCCACGACCACCGACCCCACAGGGGCGAACGTGACCGCGGCGTCGAGCGGCCAGGGCGCGGGGTCGTCGTAGCCGCCGGCCCAGGCGGCGCCGAGCCGCAGGGCCAACTCGCGCTCGCGCTGCGAACGGGTGAACACGGCCACCGTGCAGCCCCAGTGCAGCGCGACCTGGATCGCCAGGTGCGCGGAGGAGCCGAACCCGTAGAGGCCGATGTGCGCGCCCGGCTCGACCCCGGCGATCCGCAGCGACCGGTAGCCGATGATGCCCGCACACAGCAGCGGCGCCGCCTCGAGATCGGTGAATGATTCGGGGAGCGGGAAGACGTAGTCGCGCCGGGCCGCGATCAGCTCGGCGTAGCCACCATCGGTGGTCCAGCCGGTGAACTCCGCGTTGGGGCACAGGTTCTCGAGTCCGCGGCGGCAGGCGGGGCAGGTGCCGTCGGCGCCGTGCAGCCAGGCCACGCCCACCCGCTCGCCGGTACCGGCAATCCGCCCGACCACCTGGTGGCCGGGGATCAGCGGCCGGCGGCGCATCTCGAGATCGCCCTGGACGATCTGCAGATCGGTGCGGCAGACGCCGCAGGCGGAGACCTCGATCAGCACCTCGCCGGCGGCGGCAACGGGGTCGGCAACCTCGCGCTCGACCAGGCGGCCGGGCTCCTCGAGCACGATCGCACGCATCCCGTCACACTATCGCCACATGCACGCCGCCAAGCTGATCGGCGCCTACGAGGAGTGGTGCGATCGCGCCATCTCCTCCGATCCGGCAGCGCGGCGCGAGAAGCACACGCGCATGGCCGCCTCCGCGTTTGCGTTCCTGCGCGGCAGCTATCCGGTGTGGCTCGATCGCTTCGCCACCGATGCCGCTCACGACGCCCCGCCCGTCCCGCTCGGCGTGGGCGACCTGCACGTCGAGAACTTCGGCACATGGCTCGCCCCGGCCGGGGAGGCGTTCGGCGTCAACGACTACGACGAGACCGGCCCGGTGCCGTTCACCAACGACCTGGTCCGGCTCGCCACCAGCGCCGTCCTGGCCGTTCGCGCCGGCCACCTCCGGCTCGGCCCCAAGGACATCGCCCAGCATCTCTGGGCCGGCTACAGCGCGGGGCGAGGTGGTGCGGCCGGGGTCGCGCTCAGCGACGAGACGGTGCCTCACGTGGCGGCGGTCGCCGCGATGTGGCGCGCCGCCCACCCCGAAGCACGCCAATTCTGGAACGGGATCGACGCTCTGCCCGAGGCTCCTGCGGGAGAATCGCCGGAGCCCGCCTCCGGATTCGTCCTGCAGAAGCGGCGCATCCGCACCGCCGGCCTCGGCGGCCGCGACCACCTCCGGATCGTGCTGGAAGGCGAACTCGGCGGGGAGCGGGCGGCGTTCGAGCGAAAGCCGCTGGCCCCGACGGCGGCGAGCTACCTCGCGGGTGCCGAGCCCAAGCCCGATCCACGGCCCTACGCCTCAGTGCTTGAGCGCCAGCATGAGCGCTCGCCCAGCCTGCAGGCGGTGGTGCGCGTCGAGGGGGAGACGATCGTGCGCCGGCTCGACCCGCATCGCGGCCGGATCGAGATCGCCGACCTGCCCGACCGCCGCGACGAGCACGCGCTCCTCTGGATGATGGGCTACTGCACCGCCGCCCACCACGGTCTGAGCGCCGCGACCGACGGGTTCGCCGGGGAGCTCGGCGCACGTGCCCTCGAGCGCGCTGCCACGCGGATGGCCGCAGTCGTCGCCGAGGACCACGCCGAGTTCTGCAAGCATCTGTCGTCCGCCGGACACCTGCGCGCATGAGCTTTGGCATCCTCACCCTGATTGTCGCCTGCGGCCTGGCCGGCCCGCTGCTCTCGGGTGCGACGCGGCTGGCGGTGCCGGTGGTGGTCGGTGAGATTGCGGCCGGGGTGCTGGTCGGACAGACCGGCCTGCGCGAGGTCGACCCGGCCGACCCGACGGTCGTCTTTCTGTCGGCCGTCGGCTTCGCGATGCTGATGTTCGTGGTCGGCACCCGCCTTCCGCTGCGCGACGCCGGCCTGCGGCAGGCGCTCGGAAAGGCGACGATCGCCGCCGTGCTCTCGTTCGCGATCGCCGTGCCGGGCGGCTGGCTCGTCTCGCACGCCTCGGGGATGGGACATCCGGCCATCTTCGTGCTGCTGCTGGCGGCGTCGAGCTCGGCGGTGGTCATGCCGATCGTGCAGGAGCGCGGCCTGACCGGCGCCTCGATGCTGCTCGCGACCGCGTGGATCGCGCTGGTCGACATCGCCACGATCGTCGCGCTGCCCCTGGCGCTCACCCCATCTCAGGCGGCCCGGATCGCCGGCGGCGGGGTGCTGGTCATCGTCGCGGCCATCGTCGTCTTCTGGGTCGTCCACGTGATCCGCCAAAACGGGATCGTCGGCACGCTCCGCGACGACTCGAAGCTGCGCGGATGGGCGCTCGACCTGCGCCTGTCGCTGGTGGTGCTGTTTGGCCTCGCGGCCCTCGCGACGCGGTTCAGCACCAGCATCCTGATCGCCGGCTTCGCGGCCGGCATGATCGTGGCACTGGCCGGCGAGCCGCGCCGCCTGACCGATCAGATGGTCGGGCTCGCCGAGGGGTTCTTCGTCCCGTTTTTCTTCGTCGCCCTGGGGGCCAAGCTCAACTTCCGGTCGCTCGCCTCGTCGCGCACGAACGTGGAGCTGATGGCGCTGCTGGCGGCCGCCATCGTCGTCTGCCACGTGGCGGTGGCGCTCGTGATGCGGATCCCGTGGCCGGCCGGCCTGCTCGCCTCGGCCCAGCTCGGCCTGCCCGCCGGCGTCGTCTCGCTGGGCCTCACCGAGCAGCGTCCTGACGGCGGGTCAGGGCGCGGCGATCGTCGCCTCGGCGCTGATCACGCTGGGGATCTCGAGCCTGGGCGCCGTGCTGCTCTCGCGGACGGCTGCCGCGGCGCCCACTGCGGCACCCGCGGCATCGCCCTGAGTACAATTTCGGGCATGGCCGAGCCCGCCAAGCGACCGTGGTATGCCGAGCACGCCGACCGCTACCTCGCCACCGGCGGCGAGGACGGCCACGACTGGAACGACCGCCCCACCCTGCTGCTCACGACCCGCGGCCGCCGCTCGGGCGAGCACCACACCACGCCGCTGATCTACGGCCGCGACGGCGACAACTACCTGCTGGTCGCGTCTCAGGGCGGCGCCCCGAAGCACCCGAGCTGGTACCTGAACCTCGTCGCCGACCCCGACGTCGGCCTGCAGGTGCGCGACCGGGTCATGACCGCCCGCGCGCACACGGCGGACGCCGACGAGAAGCGGCGGCTGTGGCCGGTGATGACGGCGATCCACCCCGACTACGACGTCTACCAGACGAGGACCGACCGCGAGATCCCGCTGGTCGTGGTCGAGCCCGTCACACCGTGAGCCGGTTCAGCGCGCGCAGCTTGTTGGTCGCATCCAGCGCGGCGACCTTGTAGGACTCGGCCAGCGTCGGGTAGTTGAACACCTGGTCGATCAGGTAGTCGACGGTCCCGCCGAGGCCCATCACGGTCTGGCCGATGTGCACCAGCTCGGTCGCCGCCGTGCCGAACACGTGCACGCCGAGCAGCGTCCGCTCCTCGGGCGCGACCAGGAGCTTGAGGATGCCCACAGAGTCGCCCAGGATCTGGCCGCGGGCGAGTTCGCGGTAGCGCGACATGCCGATCTCGTACGGGATCCCGGCCGCCGTCAGATCCTCCTCGGTGCGGCCGGCAAAGCTGATCTCGGGGATCGTGTAGATGCCGATCGGAAGCAGGTCGCGCATCGGCCTGGCATCGACGCCGAACGCGTGCGCCGCCGCCAGCCGGCCCTGTTCGAACGATGCCGATGCGAGGCTCGGGAAGCCGATCACGTCACCGACGGCATAGATGTGCCCGACCGCCGTGCGGTAGTGCTCGTCGACCTTGATGCGGCCGCGGGCGTCGGCCTCGAGGCCCGCCTGCTCGAGGCCCAGATCGGAGGTCGCGCCCTGGCGCCCGGCCGAGTACATGACGGCGTCGGCGGCGATCCGCTTGCCGCTGGCCAGCGTGGTCAGGGTGGCGCCGTCGTGCTTCTCGACCGTCGTCACCGTCTCGCCCAGCCGGAACACCAGGCCGAGGTCCCGCAGGTAGTACTGCAGCGCCTCGACCACCTGGTTGTCGCAGAACTCGAGCAGCCGCTCGTTGCGCTCGACCACGGTCACACGGGTGCCGAGCGCGGCGAAGATCGAGGCGTACTCGATCCCGATCACCCCGGCGCCCACCACGATGAGCGTCGCGGGGATCCTGGACATGTTGAGGATGCCGTCGGAGTCGAGGATCGTGGCCTCGTCGAACTCGACATCCGGGGGGCGGGCTGGGACCGTGCCGGTCGCGATCACGATCTTGTCGGTCTCGACCGTGCGCACGCTCCCGTGGTTGTCGGACACCTCGACTCTGTTCTCATCGAGGAACCGGCCTTGCCCCGGCAGCACCCGGACGTGGTTTCGGGCGAGCTGGTTTCGGATCACGTCCACCTCGCGCGCCATCACCTGCTGCGTGCGCCAGATCAGATCCTCGATGGTGATCTCCTCCTTGACCCGGTAGCTCTGGCCGTACAGCCCCCGCTCGGAAAGGCCGGTGAGGTAGATCGCCGCCTCGCGCAGGGTCTTGGAGGGGATCGTGCCGGTGTTCGCGCACACTCCGCCGATGGGGTCGCGGCGCTCGACCACGGCGACCGAGGCGCCCGCCTTGGCCGCCTGGATCGCAGCCTTCTGCCCGGCCGGGCCGGAGCCCAGCACGACGAGATCGAAGCGGCTGCCTTCCATCGGCGCGATGCTACTCGACCGGTGGCCTCGCGTTGGAGTAGTGCGTGAGCTCGTCCACCGCGTGGGCGACCTCGAGCAGCGCCCGCTCGGCGAACGGCCGCGCAACCAGCTGCAGGCCGACGGGGAGGCCGGTCGCCGACGTGCCGGCGGGGATCGAGATCGCCGGGCAGCACATGGTGGTGACGCGCGAGCAGGCGCGCATCCACTCGAGGTAGCTGCTCATCGGCTCGCCGGCCACCGCCTGCGGGTACTCGGTCTCGACCGGGAAGGGCTCGACCTGGGTGACCGGGCACGCGAGGTAGTCGTATCGGTCGAAGAAGGCGACGACCCGCTCGCCGAGCTCGGCGTGCAGGCGGGCCGCCGCGGTCAGGTCGGCCGACGTGAGCGCGCGGCCGCGCTCGACGTTCCAGCGCACGGTCGCCTTCATGCGGTCGCCGTCGCTGTCGTAGAGGTCGCCCAGCGAGACCGCGAACATGAACGCCCGCCAAGTCTCGAAGATGTGATCTGCGCCCGTCAGGTCGGGCTCATCCACCACAACGTCCAGGCCGATCTCGCCCAGCCGTGTGACCGCGGTCGCGAGCACGTCGGCCACAGGCTGTTCCACCGGCAGGCCGCCGAGCGCCGGGCTCCAGGCGACCCGGCGGCCGCGCAGGTCGGCCTCGAGCGGCCCGGCCAGATCGAGCGGTGCGGCGCGCTGCGAGAGCGGCGCCCGGAGGTCAGGCCCGGCCATCGCGCCCAGGAACAGCGCCACGTCGCCGGCCGTGCGGCCCATCGGTCCGGGGACCGAGAACGGTAGCCAGGGGGTGAGGGACGGCCAGTCCGGGACGACGCCCGGCGTCGGCCGCAGGCCGACGAGTCCGTTCCATGCGGCCGGGTTTCGCAGCGACCCGCCCAGGTCGCCGCCGTCGGCGAGCGGCACCATCCGGCAGGCCAGGGCGACCGCGCCGCCACCGCTCGAGCCGCCCGCTGAGCGGTCCCTATCCCACGGATTGCGGGTGGTGCCGAACAGGGGATTGAAGGTGTGCGAGCCCGCACCCCACTCGGGCGTGTTGGTCTTGCCGATCATGATCGCGCCGGCGGCGCGCAGGCGAGCCGCGACCAGAGCGTCCTCGGCGGGCACGTGATCGCGGTACGACGGCGAGCCATACGTGGTGCGGACGCCCGCCGTGTCGACCAGGTCCTTGTGGGCGATCGGCAGGCCGTGCAGCGGCGGCAGCGGCCCCCCCGAGGCGCGCAGGCGATCGGCGTCCTCGGCGGCCGCGGTCGCCCGGTCGGCGACGAGCGTGACGATGGCGTTAACCGCCGGGTTGATCCGCTCGATCCGGCGGAGGTGCGCGTTGACGATCTCGACGGCGCCGAGCGACCCGTCATGCAGCGCGCGTGCCTGGCCGGTCGCGGGCAGCAGGCAAGGGTCGTCAGAGCCCATGGCTCACGCTATCAGCCTGGGTCAGCTCTGGGTGAGGCGCTGCAGGAGCGGGACGGCGTCATTCAGCGTCCGCTGCTCGTCGTCGCTCAGCTGCGTCGCGATCGCCTCGGCCAGCCAGCCCTCCCGCCGGCGGCGGTCTTCCCCGAGCGTGTTGCGGCCGTGCTCGGTGAGCTCGATCAGGATGCAGCGGCGGTCGATCGGGTCGGGCCGCCGGCCGACCATGCCGTCGGCCTGCAGGTCGGCGATCGTCTGGGCCATCGACTGGGGCCGCACGCGTTCGGCGGCGGCGAGGGCGCTGGTCGTCTTCGGGCCCTCGCGATCGAGCCGGCTCAGCACGGCTGCGTGCGAGATCGGGAAGCGATGCTCGGTGCGCAGGCGACGGATGAGCTGGCCGAGCACGATCCGAAGCTCGCTCGCAGACCGGGTCATGTCGGGTGTCGGCGCCATCGCCGGATCATACAGGTAAACTGCGCAGTCTACCTGTGATATTGGCGGGCGAAGCGAGGCTGACGGTGGATCGGGCGGACGACGGGTACAAGTGGGTGGCGCTCTCGAACACGACGCTGGGCGTGCTCCTGGCGACGATCGACGCCTCGATCATGCTGATCGCGATGCCCGACATCTTCCGCGGCATCGGCCTCGACCCGCTGCGGCCCGGCAACAGCTTCTACCTCCTGTGGATGATCCTCGGCTTCCTGGTGGTCTCGAGCGTCCTGGTGGTGAGTGTCGGCCGGCTCGGCGACATGTTCGGGCGGGTGCGGATGTACAACCTCGGCTTCATCATCTACACGCTCGCGTCGCTCCTGCTCACGATCGACTGGATGCACGGGCGCGCGGGGGCCGACTGGCTGATCTTCTTCCGGATCGTGCAGGGCATCGGGGCGGCGTTCCTGATCGGCAACTCGGCGGCCATCCTGACGGATGCGTTCCCGTCCAACCAGCGCGGCCTTGCGCTCGGCATCAACAACGTGGTCGGGATCAGCGGCCAGTTCATCGGGCTCGTGCTGGGGGGCGTGCTGGCGCCGATCGACTGGCGGCTCGTGTTCCTGGTCTCGGTGCCGTTCGGCCTGTTCGGGACGGTGTGGTCGCATCGGAAGTTGCGCGAGGTGGGCATCCGCCGGGCGGCGCCGATCGACTGGGCCGGCAACCTCACGTTCGCGGTCGGGCTCGTGCTGGTGATGATCGCCGTCACCTACGGGATCCGCCCGTACGGTTCCCAGACGATGGGATGGACGTCGCCGTTCGTGGTGGCGAGCATGATCGCCGGCGCCGCGCTGCTGGGGGCCTTCGCCGTCATCGAGACGCGTGTCCCGTATCCGATGTTCCGGCTCGAGCTCTTCCGCATCCGGGCGTTCAGCTTCGGCGTGTTCTCGAGCTTCCTGTCGGCCGTCGCCCGCGGCGGGCTGATGTTCATGCTGATCATCTGGCTGCAGGGGATCTGGCTGCCCGAGCACGGCTACAGCTTCTCGTCGACTCCGCTCTGGGCCGGGATCTCGATCCTGCCGCTCACGCTCGGCATCCTGGTCGCCGGCCCGACGTCGGGGATTCTGTCCGACCGCTACGGCTCACGGCCGTTTGCCACCGGCGGCATGATCGGGTCGGCGACGAGCTTCGTCCTGCTCTCGCTGCTTCCGATCGACTTCTCCTATCCGGTGTTCGCCGGCATCCTGTTTCTGATGGGGCTCTCCATGGGCGCGTTCGCCTCGCCCAACCGCGCGGGCGTGATGAACAGCCTGCCGGCCCAGCACCGCGGCGCCGGCGGGGGTATGAACCAGACCTTCCAGAACTCGGCCCAGGTGCTCTCGATCGGGATCTTCTTCACGCTGATGATCCTCGGCCTCTCGGGCACGCTGCCGCACAGCCTCGCGGGCGGGCTCCAGGCCCACGGCGTACCCGCGGCGACGGCCGCCAAGGTCTCGCACCTGCCCCCGGTCTCGGTGCTGTTCGCGGCCTTCCTCGGCTACAACCCGGCCAAGGAGCTGATCGGGCCGCATGTGCTTCACCACCTCTCCCCGGCCAACGCGAGCGCGATTGGCGGCCGCGGCTTCTTTCCCAATTTGATCGCAAAGCCGTTTCACTCCGGGCTGCACGAGGCGTTCGCGTTTGCGACCGCGGCCTGCCTGATCGCAGCGGTCGCGTCGTGGTCGCGGGGACGGCGCTACGTGGCGAGCGACGGGGTGCCGGTGCCCGCCGAGGACCTCGTCGACGTGGACGTGCTGGCGTAGCTCGGCCTCACCCGCCTGTCATGCCGGTCAGCGTCCGCTCGGCCCATGCCTGCTGCTTGGCGCCCGGCTTACGGCGGCGGCCGAGCGCGGCGAGCACGTCGGGGCGCGCCGCCGCGGGATCGGCGAACGCCCGTGCGATGGCGTGCTCGACCTCGCCGACCGGCTCGCCGTCGAGCAGCAGATCGACGATCGTCCGTGCCGGTGTCGTCACGGGCAGATGCATCCCCGAGCCGGCCTGAAGCCAGGCCCAGTCGTCGGAGCCGAGGCGGGCCGGATGGATGACCATGTCGGTGCGGCGGCTGCGCTGGCGTGCCTGGGTCAGCTCGGGCAGGCCTGCGATCGTCGTGCCGAACCCGTGCAGCCGCGCGGCGCTGCTGTGGCTGACGACAGCGTCAGTGCCGCCCTCGCGCTGCCAGGGCAGGCTGCCTCCGGCTATGGCGAGCCAGGCGCTCGCGATGTCCTCGAGCTCGGCGTCCGCCGCGCGGGGCCCGAGGCCGTAGACGCCGCGGCGCAGACGGCGCAGATCTCCGCCGGCGGCGAGATCGGAGAGCTGGTTCCGCGTCACACCGGCGAGCACGACCTGGGCCGCGCTCACAAGGCCGCCCTGCTCGGCTGCGATCGGGTGGAGCGCGCTCAGGACGTCGGCTCGTGCCAAGCCGGCAATCTACCGGCGAGCGCCGCGTACGATGTCGTGATGGAACTGGAGCAGGCCATCCGGACTCGCCGGACGCACAAGGCGTACCGGCCCGAGCCCGTCGACCGGGCCGTGCTCGACCAGCTCTTCGACCTCGCCCGCTGGGCGCCGAACCACAACGTCACGAACCCGTGGCGGTTCCACGTGCTCGGCCCGCGGGCGCTCGAGCGCCTGAAGGCGGTCGCCGACGAGGTGAAGCCGGGCTCGGCACGCAAGCTCGACCGGGCACCGACTCTTGTCGCGGCCTGCGCCCGCCAGACCGGCGACCCGGTGCAGGACCGGGAGGACTTGCTGGCGGCTGCCGTCGCCGCCTATATCGTGCTCCTGGCCGCCCACGAGCGCGGCCTCGGCGGTTACTGGCGCACCGTGTCGGCGCTCGACCTGCCGGCCGGCCGCGCAGCGCTCGAGATCCCGCCGGACGAGATGCCGCTGGGGCTGCTCCACCTCGGGTATCCGATGCACGCCCAAGAGCCGCCGGAGCGCGCGCCGGTCGATGAAGTAGTCCGGTATCTCGGCTAGCG
>CAVOFQ010000003.1:0-2117769 GCA_963695025.1 uncultured Actinomycetes bacterium
GGCGCGCGCCAGCGGTCGAGCTCGGCCTGGATCCCGACCGGCAGCTGGGTCAGGTAGCCGAGGTTGACCAGGCGGAAGCCCATCGCGATGTCGGACACCTCGAAGCGCGCGGCCAGGGCGATCGGGTCGGGGCCGTCGCGGTCGGCGTGCTCGCGCACGAGCGGCTCGGGCATCAGCAGCTCGGCGGCGAAGCGGTTGGCCTCGCGCTCGCGGGCTTTCTCGCCGGTGTCGGCGCCGACGACGTCGACCGGGCGGCACAGCACCGCCGCGCCGTCGGAGTGCAGCAGATGGTGGCCGACCTCGTGGGCGACCGTGAAGCGGCGCCGGGCGGGCGACTCGTCGCGGCGCACCCAGATCTCGAAGCGCTGCGGCAGCAGCACGCCCGAGAGCGGCGTCTCGGACGGCAGGCCCGCGATCGGGCACAGGTCGTCGGCGTCGCGCACCCGCAGCCGGCACAGGCTCCCGGCCAGCTCCTCGACGTCGAGCGGCACGGACTGCGCGGCATAGATGTCGGTGAAGCGGGCAAGCGCCGCGCGGGCGGCCGCGATCTCATCCATCGGCGCCGGTGAAGAGGTCGTCGATCTCGGGGATCGGCTTCACCTCGCTCGGGTGGCGTCGGCGCAGATTCCATCGACGCGGCGAGATGCGACTCGCGCCGAAACAGCGCCAGGGGTCTGCACCTGCGCGGCGGGAGGCGCGATCCGGCGGCCGCGCTCGAGCACCCACTCGGGCACCTCCAGGATCCGCGCGAGTGCCGCAACCACCGGCGGTCGCACCGCGCGCGGCTCGAGCTGCCCGGTCTCGAGCGCGTGGACGTGCTCCTCGACCTGCTCCTTGGCATCAGGAAACCCGAGCGCCGCGGCGAGGGCGGCGACCAGCGCGCCTCGGGTCGTCCGCGTGCGCTCGCGCAGCGCCGGCAGGAGCTCGGGCCACGGCTTCGGGCGGCGGCTGGCTGCGCGGGTCGGCGGCGCGGGCGTCGACCTCGTCGGCCGTCACGTCGGTGCGCGGGTGCGCGGCCAGGTAGGCGGTTATCATCGCCGCGAGCGGCTCGCGATCGGCCTCGCCGGCAACGACGATCGCCTTCGCTGGGTCGGGCCGCTCACCTCGCTCCCAGGCGGCGACGAACTCGGTGAACCGCTCCTCGGCGTTCACCGCTGCACCTCGTCTTGCAACAGGGCCATGGCACGGAAGAAGATCACATCCACGTTGCCCGGGCTGATCTGCAGCTCGGCGCCGATCTCGGCGCTCGTGCGGTCGCCGTACACCCGCAACCACACGACATCGCGCTGCCGCTTGCTGAGACAGCCGAGCAGCTGGTTGACCACCTCGCTCGCGACCGCCTCGTCGTAGCCGTCCTCGGTGACCACGACCTCGTGGAGGTCGTCGAGCGGCGCGCCCGGCGGCTTGCGGCGCTCGTAGTAGGTGGCGATCACCCGCTTGGCCATGATGATGAGCAGGCCGGAGGGATTCTCGATCGGCTCCGTGCGGAGGTAGACGGTGCGCACGAAGCGCTCGTACACCTCCTCGGCCAGGTCGTCGATGTCCACGATCGGTGCCTTGCCGGCGCAGTAGGACTCGACCATGTCGCGGTTGCGCTCGAACACGAGCGCGATGCAGCGCTTGGCCGTCTCGAGGCCCACCTCGCCGGTGCCCATGCGCTCCCGGGCGTGCGCAACGAGCTCCGCGTCGGACATGCGCAGGAGCTCGTCGTGCGAGGTCGGCTGATCGGTACCCACCGGCCGTGGATGCTAGTGCCCATGTGGCAAGCGTCACGGTGGCGGGGCGCTGCTTACACCTCGTACTCGTCGTGCCGGCGCACCCAGTGCTGGTTGCCGGCGGCCTCGTCGCGGCCGTTGGGCACCGTGTCGAGGTAGTGGTAGGCGGTGTTGAACATGTCGATGCCGCGCGCGTAGGCCGAGTAGGTGTGGAAGACGGCGCCGTCGGCGTCCTTGAAGAAGACGCTCATGCCCTCGCGGTCGGTGAACCCGGCCGGCGTCGTGCCGTAGTTGAAGAAGCCGCCCTGCTCGGCCTGCTCGGGGGTGAAGTGCACGCCGAGGTCGGCGGTGAAGTCGTCGCCCGAGGAGTACCAGTCAAAGCTCCAGCCCATCCGCTCGCGGTAGGCCGCGATCTGGGCCGGCGTCGCCCGCGAGACGGCCACCATGGTCACGTCGCGGTGGTTCAGGTGGACGATGATCGGGTCGAAGTTGTCGGCCCAGAACGAGCAGTGCAGGCAGCCCGCGTCCCAGTCGGGCGGCCACATGAAGTGGTAGACGATGAGCTGGCTGCGCCCGGCGAAGAGGTCGGCCAGCGAGCGCGGCCCGTCGGGGCCGTGGAAGACGTAGTCCTTCTCGACCGGCTCCCAGGGCAGGTCGCGGCGGGCCTGGCTCAGCTCGTCGCGCAGGCGCGTGAACTCCTTCTCCTTGGCGAGCAGGGCGGTGCGGGCCTCGATCCAGGCGTCGTGCGGGACGACGTCGTGTGCAGGTGGTCACAGCAGTCCCTCCAGAGTCGTTCAACCAGAGTGTTAACTATCACGCCGCTTGGTAATGTTCAAACACATGGTTGAAGATGGGCTTGTGCTCGACCGGGTCTACCGGGCGCTCGGGGATTCCACCCGCCGCGGCCTGCTGGCGGCGCTGCGCGGCGGCGAGGCCCGCATCACCGACCTGGCCGCGCCGCTTCCGATCTCGTTTGCGGCCGTCGCCCGGCACGTGTCGGTGCTCGAGGACGCCGGCCTGGTCGCGCGCGACGTGCGCGGACGGGAGCACTGGCTGACCGTGCGCACCGACTCGCTGGCCGACGCCGAGCGCTGGATCGGCGAGCAGACGGCGTTCTGGTCGGCCCGCGCCGACGCCCTGGCCGAGCAGCTGCGGCGGTCACCGAAGTGAGCACCGGGGCGACGGCCCGGGTCGAGCGGGTGCTGCCGGCGACGCCGGACGTCGTCTACGCCCGCTGGGTCGACGCGGCGGCGCTGGCCGAGTTCATCGCCCCGGCGCCGGGCACCGCCCAGGTCGCCATCGACCCGCGCATCGGCGGCCACCTGCGGATCGTCATGACCTTCCCCGACAGCCGCGCCGAGATCGAGGGCGAGTACCTGGTGGTCGAGCCGCCGCACCAGCTGAGCTTCACCTGGCGCTCGCTCACCGGCGGGTACGCGAGCGTCGTCACCGTCACCTTCGAGCACCACGGCGAGGGCGAGACGCTGATGACGATCGTCCACAGCCAGCTGCCGTCCACCGTGGTCGACGACTACCTGGGCGGCTGGGTGCGGATCCAGGACCAGCTGGCCGGCCTGCTCAGCCCACGCTGAAGTTCGCGCCCGCGAGCTTGACGTAGAGGTCGTCGCGCAGCAGGTAGACGCTGTAGTTCCCGGCCGGGAGCGGCCATGGCCCGTGCGCGTCGGGCCCGAGCCAGACGTTGCCGTCGACCGTCGAGTGCGTGTACGTCCACAGGATGTAGGACGCGACGAGCGGGTTGGCGCCGCGGTGGTAGATGCCGAGCCAGTCCCAGCGGTTCCCGGGCGCGTTGCGCACCGCCACCCGGATCGGGGTGCCCGGCGCGTAGCCGGCCTGCGACGTGGCCACGGTCGGAAGCGCGCCGCGCGCGGCCACCCAGAACGGGAACGTCGAGAGCGTCTGCCCGGCGGTGCCGCGCAGGACGGCGACGTAGGCGCCCGGCTTCCAGGCGGCGCTCGAGAACGTCGTCCTGCCGATGCCGCCGGCCGCGGCCGCGCTGACGTGGCGGCTGGCGACGACGGTCGCGTGGCCGCCGCCGAGGTGCTCGATGGCGACCGACCCGGCCGCCGCGCCGCTCGAGTGGAACGCCACCGGCACCGACTGGCCCACGCGCACCCGCCGACTCGGCACCGTCACGAGCGTCGGCGGGGTCGCGCCCGTGACCCGGAACGTCGAGACCACCAGGCGATGGTCGGACGGCCACGGCGAGACGGTGCCGGACGCGCCGGGATCGCCCGGCTCGCCGATGATCCTGCTCGCGGTCGTCGTCGCCCCGTCGGCGTAGACGAAGTCGATCCGGTCCTTGGGCGCGCGGCCGAAGTTCTCGAGGCCTTTCTGAGAGCGGTGCACGGGCCAGGTGAGGCCAGGCGTCGTCACCGGGTTGGGGTGGACCGCCCGGAACGAGTCGGTGAACCCGGCCTGCTCGACCGCGACCGACACCGGCCAGCGCACCGGGTAGCGCATGTACGGGCGGATGCCGACGGTCGCCTTCGTCCAGTCGCGGAACGACGGCGAGTTGAAGTCGCCGGTCAGGAACACCGGGATGCCGCGTGCGTGCAGCGTGCGAGCAGCGGTGAGGTCGGGCTCGATGGCCGGCAGGATGAACCTGCGCTCCATGGCGATCACCTGCGCCGCGGTCTTGCCGTTCTTGACCCAGTAGGGCCCGTACGGGTAGGACGGCAGGTGGACGTTCTCCATGGCGACGACGCGTCCCGGCGAGACCTGGACGAAGGTGTAGAGGCCGCCTCCGCCGGGCGGGTCGACCAGCGGCAGGCGCGAGACGATCTGCATGCGCACGTCGTAGTAGCGCCAGCCGAGCGCGTGGGCGATCCGGGGGATCTCGCCGCCGCCCTCCTCGATCCCGACCACGTCGGCGCCGCTCTTCTTGATAGCGCGCGCGACCTGGGAGGCCGGGATGAGCGGGTACTCGTCGGAGATGTCGCTGTTGAACTGGGCGATCTTGATGGTGGCGACGTGCGCGGCCGCGGGAGCGGGCGCGGCCGCATGCACCGTGCCACCGCCGAGCAGGACGCTCGCCGCCGCCACGGCCACCACAAGCTGCATTCGTGCCCCCCTCACAGTGGCGAGCCTATCAAGGGGCCGACTCGAGTGGATGGACGGCCAAGGCCTCGACGTGCACGTCCATCCACGGCCACAGCGGCAACGACGTGATCGCGGCGTGGAGCTCCGTTGCGTCGGCGACGCGGTAGAGCGACACGTTGGCAAACCGGCCCGGCAGCCGCCAGATGCGTACGAGCTTGCCCTCGGCGATCAACTCCAGGGCGCGGGTGTGCTCGCCCTCGATCAGCTCCGAGCGGCGCGGCTCGGGCAGGTCGGGCGGCAGGTTGACGGTGATGTGGACGAGGAACTCCATGATCAGCCCTCCGCTCGTGGTGGCGAGAACAGCTCTGCCACGTGTCCATCGGGGTCGCGGACATAGACGCACCGGCCGCCCCTGTTCGCGCCGGTGTCGATGTCGGCGGGCTCGCCCAGCGGTGTCCCGCCCGCCGCGACGAGCCGCATCAGCAGCTCGTCGACGTCGGTGCAGGCGATGCAGACGTGGGCGAATCCGACAGCGGCCGGCCGGGCCGACACGCGCCCTCCGGCCGGCGCCAGGTACTGGAAGAGCTCGATGCGCGACCCGCCGCCGGGGAACTCCAGGTGCACCATCCGCACATGCGCGCCCGGCTCGCGCACCACGGCTTCGAGGTAGCCGCCCTGCTTCTCCTGGCTCATCGCCTCGCGCATGCCCAGGCCGTCGCGCCAGAACGCGAGCGATGCCGCGAGGTCGGACACGGTGAGGCCGATGTGGGCGACGGCGGTTGCGGTCACGGCTATCAGAAGCCTACGGTCAACGCGCCGTCGACGACGATCCGGGCGCCGCTCACGTATGTGGAGGTGGGGGCGTGCGCCGGTAAGGGCGGGTCGGCCGCTCGAAGGCGCGGCGCTGCCTAGCGTCGAGCGGATCGCGTCGGCGCTGCGCGAGTTGGGTACGCCTAACGCTCCCGGCTGAGGGATCAGGCGAGCGCGGAACAGGGGGGCTGTATCGCCACGGCGCGAAGCCGCCGCCGGGGTCGCCGCCGTCCCCGGATCGCGGGCGGAAGATCCAGTGGCCGGCTCGCTCGAGCCCCGCAGCCACGACCATGGCAAGCGCGAATTCGACGACAAACACGAGCGCGTTGGTCACGGAGCGAATATAGCCCGAGCAGCGTCGATCTTCACACGAAACTCCTGTTCGATCCTCATTCCCAGTTCAGACTGCGGCGATACCGTCCGGGAACACACTCACAACGATAGGACGCGACATGGCAGACTCGAACCGCAAGATCCTGGCAGCAAGCTTCTCCACCTCCGACGGCGGCTCCCGCGGCGCGGCATCGGTTGCCGGCGCCTTCCCCGACAAGGTCGGCAACGCGGCCGTCCTGCTCGTGAAGCCCGACGGCGGCGTCAAGTACGTCGAGTCCAAGGACTGGGGCGCCGGGCGCGGTGCGATCCTCGGCGGGGCGATCGGCATCATCGGCGGTCCCATCGGCATCCTGGCGGGCGGCAGCATCGGTGCGCTCACCGCGAAACTGCGCGACTCGGGGTTCAAGAACGACCAGCTCGAGACGCTGGGCAAGTCGCTTCAGCCGGGCCACTCCGCGACCGTGCTCGAGATCGGCGAAGACGCCGTCCCGACCGCCAAGCAGCTCCTGAAGGCCCTGGGAGCCGGCGAGATGGTCGTGGAGGACCTCGACTCGAGCGTCGCCGCGCTGTTCGACGGCGACGCCGCCCCGGCGTCCGATTCGGACGTCGTCTCGGCGGCGGCCACCGCCCACTAGACTCGTTCAACCTGGGGGAGATTGACAATCCCGTCGGAGAACGTAGGGTAGAACGTGTAGCGGCGCGTTCCTTCGACGAGAGGCAGAGGACAATGAGGCGAAAGGTAGCTCGAGGTGCGGTCCTGCTCGGTTTGAGCATTGCGACCCTGGTGGTGGTGTCGGTGGCCGACGCCGCGGTGGTGAAGAAGACGCCGTCGTCGGCCTATCAGGCCAACGGCACGGTGCGCGTGACCATCGTCGTGGGAAACACGACGTACCTCGGCGGGCAGTTCACCGCCATGCAGCCCAACGGCGGCGGAACCGCCGTGACGCGCAACGGCGCGGCCGCGGTCGACACGGCCACCGGTGCGCTGCGTCCGTGGAACCCGAACGTGAACGGCACCGTGTACACGATGACCGCCAGCGGCGGCAACGTCTTCCTCGGCGGCACGTTCACCACGGTCGGTGGCGCGACTTACAAGAATCTCGTAGAGGTCAGCGGCGCAGGAGTCAGCGGCACAGGGACAGGCACGGTGGTCACCACGTTCGCCAACTCGCTCAAGCCGAACAAGGCCGTGCGCGGTCTGGCCGTTTCCCCGGCCGGCAACCTGTACGTGGGCGGCGCGTTCACGACGCCGCGGCGATTCGCCGCTGAGGTGAACAGCTCCGGCGCATTGATCCCCGCGTTTGCACCCGTGATCTCCAACAGCAACGGAACAAGCGCAGAGGTGCGCGCCGTCGCCGTCAACCCGAGCGGGACCCGGGTCATCCTCGGCGGGTTCTTCAACCGCCTGAACAGCGGAGCCCCGGGCGACCCCGACGCGACCAACCTCGGTATCGGCGCGGTCGATGCCACCACCGGAGCGTCGCTCCCGTGGGCCTGGCACACCGCTGACCTGCAGACGTTCCGGCCCTTCCAGCTGCTCGCGTTCGCGCAGGACGGCTCGACGCTGTTCGGCGCCGGCACCGGCAACGGCGGGTCGGGCATCAGCTGGAACATCGAGACCGGCGCGCTCAACTACATCGAGGGCTTCAACGGCAACGTCGTCGGAGTCGGTGTTGCGGACGGCATCTTCTACATGGGCGGGCACTACACCGGCTACTGCGGCGCCATCCCCGGCAACAACTTCTGCACCGTGACCGCCAGCCGCGACAAGCTGGCGGCCGTTGACGAGGCCACCGGGCTCACGCTCTCGCCCTGGAACCCGGCGGTCAACACCAACCTCGGTATCGAGGCGCTGGGTGCATTCAGCAGCGCACCAGGTACTGCCACGGTCGCCATCGGCGGCGAGTTCACCAAGGCCGGCGGTGTCGCCCAGCTGCACTTCACCCTGTTCCACGAGTGACCTACCCGGCGGCGAGCTCCTCTCGCGCCGCCACGAACTGATCAAGCGCGAAATCGATGTCGGCGGCCGTGTGGGCCGCCGACATCTGCGTGCGTATACGGGCCGTTCCCTGGGGCACGACCGGGTAGGAGAAGCTGACCGCGTAGACGCCGCGGCGGATCAGCCCCTCGGCAAGGCGGCCGGCGCGGGCGGCGTCGCCGACCATCACCGGCACGATCGGGTGTGAGCCGGGCAGGATCTCGAAGCCGAGCTCGCTCATCCGCGTGCGGAAGCGGGCGGTGTTCTCGGCCAGCCGCGTGCGCAGCTCGCCGGAGCCCTCGATCAGCTCGAGCGCGCGCAGGCTGGCCGCCGCGATCGGCGGGGCGAGGCTGTTCGAGAACAGGTAGGGGCGGGAGCGCTGGCGCAGCAGCTCGACCACCTCGGCGCGGGCGGCGACGTATCCCCCGCTGGCACCGCCCATCGCCTTGCCGAGGGTGCCGGTGATGATGTCCACGCGTCCGATCACGTCGTGCAGCTCGTGGGTGCCGCGGCCGTTTGCGCCGACGAAGCCGACCGCGTGGGAGTCGTCCACCATCACGATGGCGTCGTGGCGCTCGGCCAGGTCGCAGATCTCGGGCAGCTGCGCGTAGTAGCCGTCCATCGAGAACACGCCGTCGGTCGCGATCAGGCGGTGGCGGGCGTCGGCCGATTCGTCGAGGCGCGCCTCCAGCTCGTCCATGTCGCCGTTTGCAAACCGCAGCCGGCGCGCTTTGCACAGGCGGATGCCGTCGATGATCGACGCATGGTTGAGGGCGTCGGAGATGACGGCGTCGTCGGGGCCGAGCAGCGCCTCGAACAGCCCGCCGTTGGCGTCGAAGCACGAGCCGTAGAGGATCGCGTCCTCGCTGCCCAGGAACGCCGCCAGCCGCCGCTCGAGCTCGCGGTGCACCTCCTGGGTGCCGCAGATGAACCGCACCGAGGCCATCCCGTAGCCCCAGCGCTCGAGGGCCTCGTGCGCCGCCGCGACGATGTCGGGGTGATCGGCGAGGCCGAGGTAGTTGTTGGCGCAGAGGTTCAGCACCTCGCCGCGGTCGGTGACGCGGACGTGGGCCGACTGCGGCGTCTCGATGACGTGCTCGCCCTTGTAGAGGCCGGCCGCGCGCAGCTCCTCGAGCCGGCCGCGCACGTCGTCGCGCAGGGAGACGTCCATCGCTAGGCCACCGTCCAGTCGAGCACAACCTTGCCGGACTGGCCCGAGCCGGCGACCGCGAAGCCCTCGGCGAACTCGGTGTAGGGCAGCCGGTGGGTGATCACGGCGGCGATGTCGAGGCCGGACTGCAGCATCACCGTCATCTGATACCACGTCTCGTACATCTCGCGGCCATAGATGCCCCGCAGCGTCAGCATGTTGAACACGACCTGCGTCCAGTCGATCGCGATCTCCTCGGTGGGGATGCCGAGCAGTGCGATGCGGCCGCCGTGCGACATGCTCGCGAGCATCGCGCGCAGCGCGGCCGGATTGCCCGAGACCTCGAGGCCGACGTCGAAGCCCTCGGTCATGCCCAGCTCGGCCTGCACGCCGGCGAGCTCGCGTGCCGTCGGGTCGACCGTCAGGCTGGCGCCCATCCGCTCGGCGAGGGCGCGCCGGTAGCCGTTGGGGTCGCTCACGACCACGTGCCGCGCGCCCGCGTGCCGCACGACCGCGGCCGCCATGCACCCGATCGGGCCGGCGCCGGTGATCAGGACGTCCTCGCCCAGGACGGGAAACGCAAGGGCGGTGTGCACCGCGTTTCCGAACGGGTCGAAGATGGCCGCCACGTCCTCGTCGACGCCCGGCCAGTGGTGCCAGATGTTCGTCATCGGCAGGGCGATCAGCTCGGCGAACGCCCCCGGCCGGGTCACTCCGACGCCCTGTGTGTGCGCGCACAGGTGCCGCCGCCCCGCCATGCAGTTGCGGCAGCGGCCGCAGACGACATGGCCCTCGCCGCTGACCAGGTCACCGGGGTGGAAGTCGGTCACGTTCGAGCCCACCTCGACCACCTCGCCGACGAACTCGTGCCCGATCACGAGCGGCACGGGGATCGTCTTCTGCGCCCACGGGTCCCAGCGCTCGATATGCACGTCGGTGCCGCAGATGCCCGTGCGGCGCACGCGGATCAGCACGTCGTTGATGCCGTGCTCGGGCTCGGGCACATCCTCCAGCCACAGGCCCGGCTCGGCTCGGGTCTTCACCAGGGCGCGCATGTGTGGGCACCATAACCGGGGACTGTCCCCGGTTGGTTTGGGTGCGGCTTTTGTGACAGCCCTGTGACAGGCCCGCTAGGGCCAGCTGGCAGAGAGCGTCACGGTCGCCGGCCCCGGCGAGAGCTTGCGCACGCCGACGAAGTACCTGCCGGCCACCGTGTGCGCCCGCGCCCCGGCGCAGGTGATGGTGCGGCCCGCGATCCGGCAGGCCCGCTCGCGCCGGGAGTCGACGATCACCAGCGCCGACCCCCAGTTCGACCGGCGCAGGTGCACCAGGAACTGGGCACCCGGGCTCGAGGCCGGGAAGAGGAGCCTGACCCGCAGCGTGCCCCTCTGGCCCACGTCGAGAACGAAGCGGCGGTGCGTGGGGCCGGCGGGCAGCCGGAACGACTCATTGAGGCCGCCCGCCTCGGCCGGCGGCGCGGCCCAGCAGGCGTTGAGCGTGACCTTCGCAGCGGCCGGGGTCAGCTTGTGGACGCCGAGGTGATAGCTGCCGGGGCCCGTGTGCGGCCGGGCGCCGTGGCAGCTGACGGTGCCTGCGGCCAGCCCGCACCCGGGGGCCGGCGGCCGGGAGTCGACCAGCGTCTTGGCCGCCCCCCACGTCGAGCGCCGCAGCCGGACGACGATCGCGGCGGTCGGGTTCGTGACGTGCGAGTAGTCGAGCTCCACACGCAGGGTGCCGGCCTCCGGGATCCGGAACGAGAACGGCCGGTGGGTGTGGCCGATTCCGAGGGTGAACGACCGGCCGAATCCACCACCGATGCAGCCGAAGGCGTGCGCGGTTGCCGGGAAGGCGAACGGCACGGCAAGGACGACGAACATGACGATCCGGCGCATCGAAGGGCCCTCGCTCGGAGTTCGCCCAGCATAGCGGGCGGTCAGGATGCCGCCGGCGGAATGCTCTGCCGGAAGCCGGAAGAGGGCGTCCGGGTCGTAGCGGCGCTTGACCTCTCGCAGGCGGGGGAGGTTCGTCGCGTAGTACGCCTGCCTCCAGTCGGCCAGGTTCGGATCGATGTAGTTCTGGTAGGCCTGCCCGGACACGTGTGGGCGCATGCTCGCCTTGAGCGCGGCGAGCCACGCGCCGGCCGCCTGGCCGCCGCCCGCCGGCCCCCAGTAGGCGAGCAGCTGGGCCGAGAAGAGCTGGTCGCGGTGCACGAACGCGGTCGCATCCGGCGCGACCCGGTTGAGCGCGCCGCCGTACGGGTCGAGCAGCACGGCTCCCGATCCGGCGCCCTCGGCCTGGCGCCGCTCGACCGCGCTCACCATTGCGTCCGCACCCGCGGACGAGAGCGGGGTGGCGACGTAGGCCGAGCCGGCCGCGAAGCTCGCCGGCCGGATCGCGCGGCAGGCGGCGGCGGTCTCGGACGCGCATCCGGCCCAGATCCGTTGCACGTCCAGGTAGCTGCCCGCGCCGGTCGAAAGCGACGCTCCGGCAACCCCCGTGACCGGCGCCAACACGGTTCGCAGCGCCGACTCGCTGCCTCCCAGGAGCTGGCCGAAGACGCGCACCCGGGGCTCAGACGTGCCGGTTTCGAGCGCGCAGATCAGGTACAGGTGGTCGGGCCCGTGCGGCGCCAGGCCCTGCCACGCCGCCACCGCCTCGGTGGCCTGCGACCAGGGGAAGTCGCAGAACGCGTACGCCGCCGTGCCGACCGGGTGCGTCGCGAACGTGAATGCCGTGACGGCGCCGAAGTTGCCGCCCCCGCCTCCACGGCAGGCCCAGTACAGATCGGGGTTCGTGGACGCATCGGCACTCACCGCGACTCCGTCGGCGGTCACGATCCGCACTGCGAGGACGTTGTCGCAGGTCGCTCCCATCGCCCGGGCGGCGAAGCCGACGCCGCCGCCCAGCGCGAGCCCCGCGACGCCGACGGTGGGACAGGAGCCGGTCGGAACGGCGAGGCCGCGGGCCGCGAGCGCCGTGATCAGGTCGATGGCGAGCACCCCCGCACCGGCCGTCACCGAGCGGCCGTCGGCAGCGATATGGATGGCGTTGAGCCGGCGCACGTCGCATACGAGCCCCTGGTTGGTCGAGTACCCGGCGTAGCTGTGGCCGCCGCTTCGGACCGCGAACGGCAGCGGGGAGCGGGAGGCGAAGCGCACGCACGCGACGACGTCGCGCTCGCCGTGGGCGACCGCGATCGCCCGCGGCAGCACATCCGCGTAGCGCTCGTTCGAGATCACGCTGGCGGTGGCGTAGCCGCTCGCCCCCGGCCGAAGCAGCGGCCCCCGCAACTCGGCCTCGAGGTCGGCGAGCGTCATCCGCGGCGCCGGGTTCCGTCGTTTCGTGCTCGCGGGCGTGGACGTGGAGGAGCAGGCCGCCAGAGCCCCGGCGATCGGAATCGCGGCCGCCCGCTGCAGGAGTTGGCGCCGATTCACAACGGCGGTACGATCGCAGCCCGTGACGACGGACGCGCAGCTGCCCTGGCGGGTGCCGGTGATGCAGGCGCCGATCGGCCCGGCGGCGAGCCCCGAGCTCGTCGCCGCGGTGTCGGCGGCCGGAGGCATCGGCTGCCTGGGCGCGTCGTGGACAGAGCCACCGGCGCTACGGGAGCAGATCCGGGCCGTCCGGCGCGCGACCGACCGCCCGTTCTGCGTCAACCTGGTGCTCGCGTTCGAGCAGGAGGAGCGGCTCGAGGTCGTCGCCGGGGAGGGCGTCGCCGTGGTGTCGTTCTCCTGGGGGGTCGAGGCGCCGCTCGTGGCCCGGGCGCACGCGGCGGGATGTCTCGTGCTCGGGCAGATTGCATCGGCCGGCGAGGCGCTCGCCGCCGTGCGGTCGGGCTGTGACGCCGTCATCGCCCAGGGGGTCGAGGCGGGCGGCCACGTCCAGGGCGAGACCGCCCTCCTCGCGCTCCTCGGCGAGGTGTGCCCGGCCGTGGACGTGCCCGTGATCGCCGCCGGAGGCATCGCCGGCGGCGACGGTGCCCGCGCGGCGATTGCGGCGGGTGCCGCCGGCATCGCGATGGGCACGCGGTTCGTCGCGACGCCCGAGGCCGACGTGCATCCCGGGTACGCCGAGCGGCTGGTCGCAGCCGGGCCCGACTCCACCGTTTTGACGCACGTCTTCGACGGCGGCTGGCCTGACGCGGCGCACCGCGTCCTGCGAAACAGCACCTACACGGCCTGGGAGGCGGCCGGCCGGCCCGCGTCGGGCGAGCGTCCCGGCGAGGGCGAGCAGGTGGCCGAGCTCGAGGGCGCCGCGATTCCGCGCTACGCCGCCGACGAGCCCCGCCGGGCGACGACCGGCGACATCGAGGCGATGTGCCTGTACGCCGGCCGTGGCGTCGGCCTGGTCACGGCGGTGGAGCCCGCCGCAGCCGTGGTCGAGCGGATCGGGAGCGTCGTCAGCCGGTGAGTCACCGCCGCACGGGCTCTCCCGGGGAGCTGAACGAGATCGCCGCCGCGAGCGCGGCCCCGACGATGGCCAGCACCAGCGCTGCGTGCACATCGACATGGGCGATCAGGCTGCCGCCGACCGCCGTGCCGAACGCGATTGTCAAGGTGATCGAGGTCGAGATCCATCCGAACACCTCGGCCTGCGTGCCGGGCACGGCGGCAGCCTCGACGAGGTTGTACGTGATGGCGAAGCTCGGCGCGATTGGCAGGCCGGCGATCAGCATGATCACCACCATCTGCACCATCGACTGGGCCAGCAGCGGCAGAGCGAGCGCGAGTGCGAAGGCGGCGCTGATCATTCGCAGGCGGCGGTGGGGCCGCGCAGAGCCGCCCGCGGCCGCGCCGCCGAAGATGCCGCCGATCAGGCTCCCTCCGGCGAAGGCCGCCAGCGCGACACCGCCCAGCGAGCGCCCGCCGTGGTGCTCGGCGAACGCCGGCATCGCCACCTCGGCGGCGCCGAAGGCGATCCCGCACGCGCCGCTGTAGAGGAGCACGCGGCGCACACCCCATGGCGTCAGCGCCTCGAGCAGGCGGTGCGAGGAGCGGTCATGGCTCGAGTCGATTCGGCGGGCGCGCACGGCCGGCGTGCAGGCAAAGGCGATCGTGCCGACGCTGCCGGCGACCGCCGCTGCGGCGACTCCGGCGCTCGACGACACGGTGGCCGTCAGTGCGGCGACGATCAACGGCCCGGCGACGAAGAGCACCTCCTGCAGCACCGCCTCCAGGGCGAACGCCGTCGTGCGCAGCTCCGGCCGCGGCAGCATCGACGGCCACATCATCCGGATCGTCGGGCTGATCGGCGGCGTCAGCAAACCCGCCACGATCGCCGCGACGATCAGAACGCTCTCGTGCGCGCGCCGCTCGGCGAGCACGTACAGGCCGGCGAACCCGAGCCCGCAGGCGATCCCGTAGGCGATCAGCACCGCCGTCGGACGGCGGCGGTCGACGAGGCGGCCGCCGATCGGGGCGCTGACGCCCGAGGCGATCGCATACGCGCCCGACGCGATCCCGGCCCCGGCGTACGACCCGCCGGCGCCGCGCACGAGCAGCACCAGGGCGAGCGCGCTCATGCCCATGGGCAGGCGCGCGACCAGGCCCCAGCCGATCACGCTGCGAGTCTCGGCCGCCGCGAGCAGCTCGCGGTAGCCGCGCACACCTCCGCCCGTCGTCACCTCATCCGTCAGTGAGGATCTCCGACGCGTGCTCGCGGAAGATGGCCGCGAAGTCGCGCCCCTCCGATCCCGGCCCGTGGAGCGCGCCGACCAGGTGGTGGATCCGCGGCGTCATCACGAGCACGTATCGGGCCGGCTCGGGACGGGCGTTCCAGAACGAGTGGGGCGTGCCGCGGGGGACGAACATGACCGCACCCGGGCCGGCCTCGACGGTGGCGTCGCCGACCCGGAACCCCAGCGTGCCCTCGAGGATGTACCACGACTCGTCGTCCTCGTGGTGGACGTGCCGGCCCGCGATCGGCCGGTCGGGCCCGGTGACACCGCCGGGGTCGCCCCACTCGACCATGACGAAGCTTCCATTCGGGTTGCCTACCGGGCCAGCTGCGAGCGGGGGCGCCTGCGTCGGCTCCATGCCGGCATCATCTCAGACCGAGGCGATGACCTCGCCCCGGGTGATCTGCGGCTCGGGCTCGGTGACCTCGCCGGGGCGCTCGCGGAACCAGGCCGCGGCGGTTTCGGTCGACCGCTCGGCGGCCGCCTCGGTCTCGCAGACGGTCACGCTGGCGCAGCCTGCCTCGGTGCGGAACAGCACGTACGACTGGACGCCGTCCACGGCGGACATCAGATCGCGGATCTCGTCGGCGTGCGCGGCCAGTTCGTCGGCCAGTTCGGGCTGGTTGTAGATCCTCACGGTGGCGTGCATGTAGGGCCTCCTGATGGCGTTCGGTGGGAGGTCGTTACCGTACCCATCCATCCTGCACACAAACCGGACGGCGGCCTCCGGAGCCACGGGTGTCACAAATCCGTCATCAAACAGACCGCCACACCAACCGGGGACTGACCCCGGTTTCGCCGTCAGAGCGGCAGGCGGTCGATCGAGGCGCGCATCGCGGCGGGGAACTCGAGCCACGGGAAGTGGCCCGCGTCCTGCACCGCCTCGACCTGGGCGTGGGGGATCAGCGCGGCCGTGTCGATGGTCGTGCGAGGCGGCAATGGGCTGCGCGCGCCGTAGATGAAGATCACCGGGAGCTCGGCGGGGAGCTTCGGCAGGCCGGTCGTGAGCGTGCCGCGGCCGGCGTGGTCGGTGATCGACGCGAACGTGCTCGTGAACACCTCGGCCGAGAGCCGAAGCGGTGGCATCGGCGGAGCGTTGGCCGGATCGGCGAAATAGTTCGGCCAGATGATCGCAAGGCTCTCGAGCGACTCCTCGGCGGTGGCCTCCCCGGCGTCCTCGCGCGCCTCGATCTCGTCCACCCGCCTGCGCCGCTCGTCGTCAAGCCCCGCCCGGAGGTTCTGACCGAACTCCTCCATCACGTCGATCTGGGCGCCCAGGGGATCGATGATGACCGCCCCGGCGATGCGCTCGGGGCAGGCTGTCAGCAGATGCAGGGCCAGGTGGCCGCCCCACGAGTGCCCGACCACCCAGGCCCGCCCGCCGGCCTGGTCGTCGATGACCGCGGCGGCGTCGGCGACGTGTGCATCGACCGTGTACGGCCCGCCGATCGTTGTTGGAGCCTGGCCGCGCTGCTGGTAGCGGATCGTCCGGAACCGGCGCCCGACGAGCGGCGAGAGCGTGTCGAGATACTCGCTCAACCCCGGACCGCCGTGAAGCAATACGGCCGTCTCGGTACCGGCGCCGCCCGTCCACGCGGCGATGTCGCCGTCCGCTGTCGCGATCGTGATCCGCTGCTCCGCCATGCTCGGGCGATTATGACTGGTAGAACACGGTCCGTGGAGCCCGACGCCGTTGTCCGTGAGTTCACCGTCCAATCGGAGGCGTTCAACGCCGCCCCGGTGATGCGATCGGCGGACACGCTCGGGCGGCTGCTCGACCTGATCCCCGCCACTCCGGGCGAGCGCTGGCTCGACGCCGCCTGCGGCCCGGGGCTGGTCGCACGGGGGCTCGCACCGCGGGTTGGCGAGGTGTGCGGGGTCGACATGACCCCGGCGATGGTCGACCTCGCCAATCGCGAGGCGGCCCGGGAGGGGATCGAGAACGCGGTCTTCCAGATCGGCGATGTGACCCGGCTCGAGTTCGAGCCGGCGAGCTTCGACGGCGCGGTCACCCGGTTCAGCCTGCACCACATCCCGCTTCCCGGCCGGGTCGTCGACGAGCTGGCCAGGGTCGTACGCCCGGGCGGCGCGATCGTCCTCGCCGACCACGTCACGTCCGACGACGTCGAGGCCGCGACCTGGCATCAGGAGATCGAGCGGCTGCGAGACCCCTCGCACTGGGCCTGCCTCACGCCGAGAGGGGTGCGCAGGCTCGGCGAGCGGGCCGGCCTCGTGCTCGAGCGCGAGCAGGTCTCCCCGCTTCAGCTCGACTTCGAGGAGTGGATCGTCCGCGGCAGCGGCGGCGAGCGCTCGCGCAGGCTGATCGACCAGGCGCTGGACGAGCGCGTGCCCGCACCGGAGGTCTTCCGGGTGCAGGCCAGAAACGGCGAGCGCGTGCTGGAGCTGCGCTACTCGCTGTCGCTCTGGCGGCTGCCCTGATCCTCGCTCGGCGGCGTGTAGACCGCCGGCTGGGCGCCGGGCGGCGGGATGTAGGCGGGCGGGGGCGTGTACACCGGCAGGGCCGGCGGGAGCTCGGCCGCCGTCTCGGGCTGATGGTCGAGGCCCGCGATCCCCTGCCGGAACTCGCGCATGCCCTTGCCCAGCGCCTGGCCGGCCTCCGGCAGTCGCTTTGGCCCCAGGAAGACCAGCGCGATCACGAGCACCAGGATGACCTCGGGAAGTCCGAGCTGAAATGGCATCAATCCACCCGAAAACCAGCCTACCAAAGGGACGTTGGACGGCGGTGAGGGTGCGCGGGTTGCCGCTTCGAGGGGTGCCGGTTATCCTGACAGTCGCGTAGGGGTACGTTTGCAAGGGCAAAAGGGAGGCAGGATGATGAGGATTGGCGCAGTGGTGCGCCGGGGCGCGGCCGTCGGCGCCGTGGCCCTTCTGGCCGCGGGCGCGTCGCTCGCGTGGGCGGCCGTCGTGAACCCGAACGTGACGCCGACCTGGCAGACCAACGGCCGGGTCAACGCGATCCAGGTCGTGGGATCGACTGTCTACATCGGGGGCAAGTTCACCTCGGTGCGCCCGGCCGGCGACCCGCTCGGCACGGGCGAGGTGCCGCGAAATCGCGTCGCTGCGTTCAACATCGCGACCGGGGCGCTGCTGCCCTGGAATCCCAATGCCAACGGCACCGTGCAGGCGATCGCCGTCAGTGGCGGCACCGTCTATCTGGGTGGCTCCTTCACCCAGGTCGGCGGCAAGGGCCACCAGCGGCTGGCCGCGGTCGATACCTCAGGCGGGGCACCGATCGCGGCGTTCAAGCCGACCATGGACGCCGAGGTGCTGACGCTCGCGCTGGCGGGCTCCGACGTGTACGCCGGCGGCATGTTCACCACCGTCAACGGCGCGGCACACACCTACCTGGCGGCACTGGACGCGACGACAACGTCGACTCCGGGCGCGCTCGATCCGGCCTTCACCGGCTCGGCAGACAACGGCGTGCTCGCCTCGACCATGTCGGCCGACGGCACCAAGCTCGTCATCGGCGGGAACTTCACCCACGTCGACGGCAGCTCGCAGAACCACATCGCGGCGGTCAGCCCGACAACGGGCGCGACCCTCCCGTGGGCCACGCACACGTCCTACGGCATCGTCGCCCTGGCGGCCGACGGCGGCGGCATCTACGCCGCCGGGGCCGGCACCGGCGGCAACTTCGCCGCGTTCAGCCCGTCGACGGGATCGAGCCTGTGGGTGGGCGGCACGAACGGCAACGTGCAGGCGATCACGGTGTTCAACGGCGAGGTGTACGCCGGCGGCCACTACACCGACTACTGCGGCCCGCAGGGCGGGCAGCACACCTGCACGAACCCGATCCCCCGCTCGAAGATCCTGGCGGTGGACGAGACCTCCGGCGCGCTGCAGTCCTGGGCCCCGAGCGTGAACAGCGCGCTCGGCGTATTCGCCCTCGCCGGCGGGGCGGGGTACCTGGAGCTCGGCGGCGACTTCACCAAGGTTGCCGGCACGTCTCAGCAGGGATTCGCCGCGTTCGCGCAGTAGCACCCCCGGCGGGGCATGGCTGCCCGAGTATTAAGCCTTCCTTGATGGGGGGTTGCCCCGGCCGCACTGTCCCGTACCCTTGGAAGAGGACGGACCCCCTCGGCGCGAGGGGGCATTACGACAGAAGGAAGGGCATACATGTCGCATCGTCGACTCGTCGGCCGTGGGCTGGCGTCGATCGGACTCCTCGCGGTGGCAGCGGTCGCTGCGGCGCCTGCGAGCGCCGTAACGAAGGTGGTTACCGAGTTCAAGATCAAGACCGCAAACAACCAGCCGGGTGACATGGCGGTGGGCACGGACGGCAACGTCTGGTTCGTCGACCAGAACACCAGCAAGGTTGCGCAGATCTCAAAGACCGGTGCCATCACCGGATACCTCACGCACACCGCCAATTCCAAGCCGACGGGCATCACCCTCGGCCCCGACGGCGCGATGTGGTTCACCGAGGCGGCCGCCAACAAGATCGGCCGCATCAGCAGCCCCCCGGCCACCGACTACGCGATCCCGACGGCGGCATCCAGTCCGCGCGGGATCACGCTGGGCACCGACGGCTTCCTGTACTTCACGGAGTACAACGCGCACACGATCAACAAGATCGATCCAGTGAGCCACGCCGTCTCCCTGGTCGCGACCCTGCCGGCAGGGAGCGGTCCGACGCACATCGTGACCGGCTCCGACGGCAACCTGTGGGTGACCGAGACGCTCGCAAACAAGGTCGCCCGCGTCACCTTGGGTGGCGTCGTCACGCAGGTCACGCTCACGGCCAACTCGGCTCCGTCGCGCATCGCGGCCGGCCCCGACGGTGACCTGTGGGTCGCCGAGCCGGGCACCAACCAGGTCGCCCAGATCTCGACGGCGGGAACCGTGGTACAGCAAGTCTCGGTGCCCGGCAAGCCGACCGGCATCGCCTCCGGAGCCGACGCCAGTCCCACGCTGTGGGTCACCGAGCAGAGCGGCGACAAGATCGCCCGGGTCACCACGGCCGGGACAGTCACGCAGTACTCCATTCCGACCGCCGGCGCAGTCCCGAGCGGGATCGCCCTTGGCACCGACGGCAACCTCTGGTTCAGTGAGAACGCCGGCAACAAGATCGGGCGCCTCACCGACGCGGCCGGGCACTCGAGCTATGTGGTCGTCCACGACAACGGGTATCTGCCCGCGTCGCAGGGGATCGCACTCTCTACTGGAACCGCCCACAAGCCGACCACCGTGCGGTGGTTGTTCGAGGGCCCCAGCCACCACAGCGTGACGGAGTCGTCCGGCATGGGCCTGTTCGATTCGGGCAGCCAGGCGCCGGGGACGACGTTCGCGTTCGCCTTCACCACGGCGGGCACGTTCGCCTACGACGACACCATCGGGTCGCTGACCGGCGGATCGATCAAGGTCACTCCGCAGGCGGCAAAGACGGGTACCACCATCACCGTGACGATGGCGACCACGGCTCCCGCTACCGGGACGACGACCGACGTCCAGGTGGAGGCGCCGGGTGCCGTCACGTTCACCACGGTGGCGTCCGCCCAGACGGGCACCACGTTCGTGTACACCCCGGCGGCCGGCCCTGGCCTGTACAAGTTCCAGGTCCGCACCAACCAGGGCGGATTCTCGTCCGGTTGGTCGCCCACCGCTCGCGTCACCTTCTGATCGGCTGATCTCACGCCGGCCGGGGAGTCCGCTCCCCGGCCGGCGTTGCCGTTCCTAGCGGTACGGTAGCCGTGTCCCGAGGCCACGCTCGCGTGCACGACCAAGCATGGCCTGGCCGAGGGCGATGTCGGTCAGGCTGAGGCCGCGGTGCCACAGCAGGATCCGCTCGTCGTCCGATTCCCGGCCCGGCCGGCCGCCGCAGACGATCTGGCCGAGCTCGGCGTGCAGCGTCGCCTCTGACAGCCGGCCGGAGTCGACGTGCGCCCGCAGCGCCCCCAGCGGCCCCGCCCCGGCCTGGCCCCAGTCGTCGACCACGACCTTGTCCATGATGTCGGTCAGGCTGAGCTCGACCGCGCTCATCGTGCCGTAGGGCACCACCAGGGCGCCGGGCCCGATCCATTCGGTGCGAAGCAGCGGCTCGGGGGCCTGGAGCCGCGTCGCCTCGACCACGACGTCGGCACCGCGAACGCACTCCTCCCAGCTCGCAACGGGCCGCACCGGGAGACCGAGCTCGGCCGCGAGCTCCGCGGCCAGCGCGGTGCGGTTGTGCTCGGTGCGCGAGTGGATGCGGATCTCGTCCAGCGCCGGCAGGACGTGGCACAGGAGGCGGACGTTCCACTCGGCCGTGCCCCGGCTGCCGATGTGGGCGAGCACCCGGCTGTCGCGCCGGGCGAGGTGGCGCGCGCCGACGGCGGTGACCGCACCGGTGCGCATGGCGGTGATGGCGGTCGCGTCGAGGATGGCCGTGGGCGCGCCGGTCTCGGTGTCGTAGAGCGTCAGCAGGGCCAGCTCTGAGGGCAGGCCGCGGAGGTGGTTCCCGACGTAGTCGCCGACCACCTTGACGCCGGCAACGCCTTCGCGGGGGAGCGACCCGCGCAGGATGTTGAAGTGGCCATCGGCGCCGCCCCCGGGGAACAGGTGCACGCGCGGCTCGATCACGGTCTCGCCGCGTCCCTGGGCGGCCAGCACGTCGGACACCGCGGTCAGGATGTCGTCGGCCTCGAGCTCGAGCCGGTCGATGTCGGCGCCGCTCAGATAGGTCAGCTCGAGCGCGGCTACCGCACGGCCTCCAGCACCCGCTCGCGCAGGACGCCTGTGACCACGAGCCCGCGCCAGACGCGCTCGACGTCGGCGCCGAGCGCGCGGTCGTCGCCGAGCGGCGCGACGAGCTGGCGCACGCAGGCATGGGCGACGGCCGTGCCCCGGCCGAGCCCGGCGGGCGCGGCCAGGTCGACCGCCTGGGCCGCACACACGAGCTCGAGCGCGATCAGGCGGCCGAGCAGCTGTAGCTGGGCGTCCAGCCGCATCGCCGCCGCGGCGGCGTTCGTGGAGTCGTCCTCGACGCCGTCGGCTCCGAAGCTCGGGTCGATCGCAAACGGCGCGGCCAGGTGCCGGATCTCGACGGCCAGCGCCTGGGCGCTCTTGAGGAGCGCGCGCGATACCCGAGCGGCCGTTGCCGTCCAGGCTCAGGTTCGCGGGCAGGCCGCTCAGCCGCTCGGTCGCGAGCCGTGCCGGCCGCTCGGCCACCTGCGCCGCGGTCTGGGCGAGCGCGATCGCGGTCGCATCGAGCGCCAGCGCCAGCGCCGGGGTGTGGAAGTTCCCGGTCGAGACGATCTCGCCGCCGGGCAGCACGAGGGGGTTGTCGCCGGCGCCGTTCAGCTCGGCGACGACCGCGGCGGCGAGCAGATCGAGCGCCGAGCGAAGCGCGCCATGCACGTGGCTCGCACAGCGGAAGCTGAGCGGGTCCTGCAGCCGCCGGGCGGCGCCCGGTTCAAGCAGCGAGCCGCCCTGCAAGAGCTCGCGCAGACCCGCCGCCTGCCACTCCTGCCCGGGGGCGGGATGGGCGCCGGCCACGTCGGCGGCGATCGGCCACACCGACGCGCGGAAGCCCTCCATCGAGAGCGCGGCGGCGATCTCGCCCACGTCCAGCAGGTGGTCCCCCGCCTCGAGGGCGAGGGCGGCCACCCCCGCCGCGACGGCCGAGGAGTTGCAGATCGCAAGCCCGTCCCCCGCGCCCAGCTCGGGGACGGCGATGCCCGCGCGGCGAAGCGCGTCGGCGCCGCCGAGCCGCTCGCCCGCCAGCTCGGCCTCGCCCTCGCCCAGGAGCACCAGCCCGACGTGGGCCAGCAGGCACAGGTCGCCCGCGCCGATCGAGCCGGTGCGCGGGACGATCGGGTGGACGCCGGCGTTCAGCATCGCGGCGAACGTGTCGGCCACCGTCTGCGACACCCCCGCGCCGCCGGCGCAGAACCCGTTCAGCCGCACGAGCATCGCCGCCCGCACCGCCGTGCTCGGCATCGGCTCGCCGACCGCGGTCGCCCGGCCGCGGATGATCCGGGCCGACTGCTCGCGTGCCTGCTCGGGCGGCAACGGATCGACCACCCGGGCGCCGAGGCCGGTGGTGAGCCCGTACACGAGACGGCCCTCGGCGAGCGCCCGCTCGAGCACCGTTCGCGCCGACGCGATCCGGGCTCCGGCCGCGGGCGCGATCTCGACCGTGCGGCCGGAGTGGGCGACCTCGGCCACACCTGCCGGGGTGAGTGTGTGTCCTGTCAGGGCGAGTGGCGACAAGGGCTCGGCGATGCCGGGCAATCTAGATGGTTTGCTCCCGATCCCCGCGCGCCTGGCCGCCGCGTCGGTTGGCGGGTGGGCGAGGGCTTGGTGGCGCTGCGCCTGCGAACCGTCGCCTCGCTACGTCCTCGGTCGCGCCCATACCTACCCGGTATGAACGCTCCCTGCGTCCTTGCGATGCTCGGTTCTCGCCGCCCAGCGCATCACGGGGATCGGGAACAAACCATCAGATGATGGCCGAGGACCTCCTGGTCGAGCTTGACAACGCCACGACTCTTTGCAATCGTTTGCATGAGCCGTGCTCGACCTCTATGGACAGATGGTGCGCATCCGTGCGTTCGAGGATGAGATGCAGCGGCTATTCCTGCGAGGGGAGGTTCACGGCACCGTCCACCTCTACACCGGCCAGGAGGCGTGCTCGGTCGGTGTCTGCTCTGCGCTCTCGCCCGGAGACCGGGTCGCCGCCACCTACCGCGGCCACGGAGCCGCGCTCGCCATGGGCACCGAGCCCCGGGCGCTGGCGGCAGAGCTGATGGGCCGGAGCACCGGGGTGTGCGGCGGCCGGGCCGGGTCGATGAACGTGATCGACCTCGACCACGGCCTGATCGGCTGCTTCGGGATCGTCGGCGGCAGCATCGCGGCCGCCACGGGGGCAGGCCTCTCGCTGCAGCGGACGGGTGGTGTGGCGGTGGCGTTCTTCGGCGACGGCGCGACGAACCACGGCTACTTCCACGAGTGCCTGAACTTTGCCCGCGTCCGCCGGCTGCCGGTGGTCTTCGTGTGCGAGAACAACCTCTATGGCGAGTTCACGCCCATGGCCTCGGTCACCGCCGGCGGCGACATCCGCGCCCGTGCCGCCGGGTACGACATGCCCGCCGAGAAGGTGGACGGAAACGACGTCGAGCTGGTGCTGGCGGCCGCGCGGGAGGCCGTCGACCACGCCCGCCGCGGCGACGGCCCGGCGTTTCTCGAGTGCCTCACCTACCGCCACCTCGGCCACTCGAAGACCGACCCGGGCGCATACCGGGCCGACGGCGAGCTCGATGCGTGGATGGCGCGCGACCCGCTCGCAGTGGCGTCGGAGCGGCTTGCACAGGCGGGCGTCCCGGTCGACGAGATCGGTGGCCGCGAGGCCGCCGTCCGGTCGGACGTGCAGGCCGGGGTCGCCCTGGCGGTGGCCGATCCCTACCCCGACCCCGATACCGCCGCCACGGAGTACGCGGAGTGATCGCCGACCTGCGCACCGCGGTGCGCGACGCGCTGGCGGAGGAGATGCGCCGCGACGAGCGAGTCGTGCTGTTCGGCGAGGACATCGCGGCCGCCGGCGGCGTCTTCAAGGCGACACCCGGCCTCGCGGAGGAGTTCGGCGACGAGCGGGTCTTCGACACCCCGATCTCGGAGCTGGCGCTGGCCGGCGCCGCCTTCGGGAGCGCGGTCACCGGGCTGCGGCCGGTCATCGAGATCATGTTCGGGGACTTCATGGCGCTGGCGATGGACAGCCTGGTGAACCAGGCGGCCAAGTACTGGTACATGTCGAACGAGCAGGCGCCGGTGCCGCTCGTCGTCAGGTGCGCGGTCGGCGCCGGCGGCCGCTTCGGCGCCATTCACTCGCAGACGCCGGCCACATGGCTGCAGAGCGTCGCCGGGCTCAAGATCGTCGCACCGGCGTTCCCCGACGATGCGCGCGGGCTGATCGCGGCCGCCGTGCGCGACCCCAACCCGGTGGTCGTGCTGGAGCACAAGCGGCTGTACCCGGTGAAGGGCGAGATCGGCGCGGAGCCGGTCGAGATCGGCTCGGCCCGGGTTGTGCGCAGCGGTGCGGACGTCACCATCGTGTCGGTGATGCGGGGCGTGCACGACGCCCTCGCCGCCGCCGACACGCTTGCCGTCGCGGGCGTCGATGCCGAGGTGATCGACCTGCGCAGCCTCCGCCCGCTCGACCATGCCACGGTGGTTGCGTCGGTGCGCAAGACGTCGAGGCTGCTGGCGGTCGAGGAGGGGCCGGAGCTCGGCGGCTGGGCGAGCGGTCTCGTGGGCGCCGTGGCGGCGCGGGCGCTGGGCGATCTCGACGACGTGTGGACGCTGACGACGCCCGACACGCCGATCCCCTACAGCCCGGTGCTCGAGGACGCGTACCTGCCGGATGCCGACGCGATCGCCCGCAGCGTGCTCGAGCGGCTCGCGGTCGCCGGGCCGGCCTGACCAGGGAGGTGGCGGGATGGGCAAGACATTTGGGCTGAATGCGGTCGACTGGGAGCAGCGGGTCGACGTCGACCGGCTGCGGCGCGAGCGCCTCGAGCGCATCTCCGGTCTGCTCGAACGCTCCGAGATGGGTGCGCTCCTGTGCTTCGACATGGCCAACATCCGCTACGTCACGTCGACCCACATCGGCACCTGGGCGATGGACAAGCTGGCCCGGTTCTCGCTCCTCGTCCGCGGCGGCGAGCCGATCGTGTGGGACTTCGGGTCGGCCGCCCGCCACCACGAGCTCTACTGCCCCTGGCTCGAGGACCGCACCCCGGCCGGCATCTCGACGATGCGCGGCGCCATGTCGCCCGAGAGCGGCCGGGCCGAGGACGTGGCCTCCAAGATCTGGCGCGAGCTGGACGCCCGCGGGCTGGCCGGCGAGCCGCTGGGCGTCGACGTCGTCGAGCCGGCGGTCATGTTCGCGCTGCAGGCCCTGGGCTTGCAGATCGTCGACGGCCAACAGCTCATGCAGTCGGCGCGCGTGATCAAGACGGTCGACGAGATCACGCTGCTCGATACCGCGTGCATGATGGTGGACGCCGCCTACGACCAGCTCTACCGCAACATGCGGCCCGGCATGCGCGAGAACGAGTGCGTCGGCCTGGTCAGCAAGGTGCTGTACGACCTGGGGTCAGAGCACGTCGAGGGCGTGAACGCCATCTCCGGCGAGCGCGCCAACCCCCATCCGCACGTCTACAGCGACCGCGTGCTGCGGCCCGGCGATCCTGCCTATTTCGACATCCTGCACAGCCACATGGGGTATCGCACCTGCTACTACCGCACCTTCGCGATCGGCAGCGCGTCGCCGGCCCAGGTCGATGCGTACCGGCGCTGCCGCGACCTGCTCGACCGGGCGATCGCGCTGGTGCGGCCGGGCGTGACCACGGCCGAGGTAGCCAGCGTGTGGCCGCCGGCCCAGGAGTTCGGGTTCGCCAACGAGGAGGCCGCGTTCGCGCTGCAGTTCGGCCACGGCGTCGGCCTGTCGATCTGGGAGAAGCCGATCATCAGCCGCCTCGTGTCGCTCGACCATCCCGAGCCGATCGAACAGGGCATGGTGTTCGCACTCGAGACGTTCTGGCCGGCGGCCGACGGCTGGTCGGCCGCGCGCATCGAGGAGCAGCTCGTCGTCACCGCGGCCGGGTGTGAGGTGATCACGCGCTTCCCGGCAGAGGAGCTGCTGGTGGCCGGCCGCAGCAACTACTTCACGGTCAGCGGCCAGCTCCCCGGCGTGCGCGAGACGCAGTCGCATCTGAACCGGCCGGCTGCGGACGACGGCCCGCCCGGGGCGGCGGCCCCGTCGACGCCCTCGGGGTGAGGCTGGGCTCGAACATGAGCGTCTGCGGGGTGGCCGCCGGATCCTCGATCCGCTCCAGCAGCAGCTCGGCGGCGCGTGCCCCGATCTGGCCGTGCGGGATGTGGATCGTGGTCAGCGGGGGTGAGAACCGGTCGGCAAACGGCATGTCGTTGAAGCCGACAACCGAGACGTCCTTGGGACAGCGCAGGCCGGCCTCGGCAAGCGCGGAGTAGGCGCCCAGCGCGAGCAGGTCGTTCGCGGCGACGATGCCGGTGGGGGGCTGCTGTCCCGAGAGGAGCGCGCGGGCCGCCTTCCGGCCGGCGGCGATCGTGAAGGCGTCGGTATGGGCAATCAGCTGCCGCTCGAGCACAAGGCCGGCGTCGCCCATGGCCTCGGTGAACCCGCGGTAGCGCAGCAGGCCGGTGCTGGTCGCCTGGGGTCCGGCGACGTGGCCGATGCGGCGATGGCCGAGAGCGGCGAGATGCTCGACCGCCATCGCCGAGCCACGGCGGTCGTCGGGGACGACCGCGAACACCCCGCCGCCCTCGATCGTGCGGTTCACGAGCACCACGGCCAGATCCGAGGCGATGGCGTCGGCGACCGCCGGGTGGCGCCGCTCGGCCGTGGCGATCACGAATCCATCCACCTGGCGGGCGATGAGCGTCTCGAGCCGCTGCCGCTCGCGGGCCGGGTCGCCGTCGGTGGAGGCCACGAGCGCCGTGTAGCCGGCGGCGTCGAGCACGCGCTCGATCCCGCGGATGATCGGAGGGAAGAGCGGGTTGGTGAGATCGGGGATGAGCACGCCGATGCTGAACGTCCGCCGCGTCTTGAGCCCGCGCGCGATCGGGTTGAGCGAGTAGCCCATCTCCCGCGCGACCCGCTCGACGCGGTCAGCGGTGGCCGGATTGACGAGTGCCCGGGTGCGCGGGTTGAGCACCCGCGAGACCGTGCCGGAGTGAACCCCGGCGGCCCGGGCGACATCGCGCATCGTGACCTGCCTCTGCGACATAACTCAGCTTAGATGGTCTGTTTGGATTGACGGTTGCCGGGCGCGTCGGTATAGTAGCCTGCAATCGATTGCCGCACCGGCGCGTCCGGGGAAGGGAAGGATCTGGGTGGGCGTGAACAACGGAGGAGCGGCAGCGGGGAAGGTCGGCTGGGTCGGGTGCGGGCGGATGGGATATGCGCTGGCGCTGCGCCTGTTGGCGGCGGGCTGCGACGTGTCGGTGTGGAACCGCACCCGGGCCAAGGCGGAGCCGCTGATCGAGCATGGCGCGACCGTCGTCGACCGGCCCGCCGACCTCGCCGACCGCGACATCGTGTTCACGATGGTCGCGGGCTCCGACGACTTCAGGGCCGTGACCATCGGGCCGGATGGCGTGCTCACCCGCTCCGATGCCGCTCCCGCGGTGCTGGTCGACTCGTCGACGGTGTCGTCCGCCGCCTCGGCCGCCGTGCGGTCGGTTGCAGACGGCACGGGGACGGCGCTGCTCGCCGCCCCCGTCAGCGGCAATCCCAAGGTTGTGAAGGCGGGCCGGCTGACGGTGGTCGCATCGGGCCCGCGGCCGGCCTACGACGCCGCGCTGCCCTATCTGGAGCTCTTCGGCGAGGGCGTCACGTACGTCGGCGAGGGCGATGCCGCCCGGTTGGTGAAGATCTGCCACAACCTCTTCCTGGGCGTCGTCGCCCAGTCGCTGGCCGAGATCGCGGTGCTGGCCGAACGCGGCGGCGTGCCCCGGCGCGAGTTCTTCCAGTTCCTCAACTCGAGCGTGATGGGATCGACGTTCACCCGCTACAAGACCCCCGCCTACGTCAATCTCGAGTTCGCGCCCACGTTCACGATGGAGCTCCTGCGCAAGGACTTCGACCTCGGCCTCGCGGCCGGGGCGGAGATGGAGGTGCCCCTGCCGACGATGGCGCTCGTGCGCGGGCTGGTGCAGGATGCGATCGACGCCGGCCACACCGGCGTCGACTTCGCCGCGCTGATCCTGGCCGAGGCGGCGGCCGCCGGGCTCGAGCTGGCCATCGATGGTGATCCCGTCGCCGATGGACTCACCCGTTGACATGTCGGGATCGAGGAACTAGGCTGATGCAACCGATTGCAAACTCCGTTGCAGGCGATCATCTGGTGAGGTCGGTCGCCGCCCGGACGAGAGAGGAGTCGTCGTGACGGTCGCACCCCACAAGGTCTCACTCGTGATGGCCGTTGCGGCCCTCGCGGTATCCGCGGCATGCGGCGGCTCGGGGGGCTCGAGCTCGTCCGCAGGGAGCTCGAAGCCACTCGTGATCGGCATCTCGCTGTCGTTCTCGGGCGACTTCTCCGACCCCGGCCATGCGGCCGAGCTCGGCTACAAGCTGTGGGCCGACACCGTCAACAAGCAGGGCGGGATCCTCGGCCGCAAGGTCGTCCTCAAGATCGTGGACGACGCCAGCAGCCCCGACCAGGTGGTCACCAACTACCAGACGCTGATCACGCGCGACAAGGTCGACCTGGTGTTCGGGCCGTTCTCGACGCTCTTGACCGCGCCCGCCGCGCGCGTCGCCGCGCGCTACAACTACGCCTTCCCGGAGCCCTCGGGCGGCGGTCCCACCGTGTTCCAGGAGAAGCTGGGCAACGTCTTCTTCGTCCAGCCCGCGCCGGTCGTGAACTGCGGCGACCCGTTCGTGAAGTACATCCTGTCGCTGCCGCCGAGCCAGCGGCCGAAGACCGCCGCCTATCCCGAGCTGGACGACCCGTTTGCCACGCCGATCGCCGAGCGCGCCCGCCAGAAGTTCGAGGCGGCCGGCATCAGGACCGTCTTCAAGGAGGTCTATCCGCCGGAGATGGCCGACCTGACGCCCGTCGTCGAGAAGATGGCCGCCGCGAAGCCGGACATGGTGTTCGCCGGCACCCAGTCGGCCGACGCCTACTCGATGGTGAACGCGATGGTGCAGCTGGGCTTCAGCCCCAAGTTCCTGTTCCAGGCCAACGGCGCCAACTCGCCCGTCGAGTTCCCGAGCAAGGTCGGCGCCAAGAACACGGCCGGCATCTTCAGCTGCGGCGACTGGTTCCCCGACTCGAAGGCCCCGGGCAACCAGCAGTTCATCAACGACTACATCGCCAAGTACGGCGGCACGTCGGCCACCATCGACTCCGGCTCGGCCGAGGCGTACGCCGTCGGCGAGGTCGTCGCGGAAGTGGCGAAGAAGACCGGCAAGGTCGACAATGCCACCATCATCAAGACGCTCCACTCAGGCACCTGGCCGACCGTGGAGGGCAACCTCAGCTGGGACAAGTACGGCGCACCGTCGGGCAGCACGATGCTGACCGAATGGATCGGCGGCAAGCTCCTGCCGGTCGACCCGCCCGCTCAGGCGCTGCATGCGCCGGTGATCCCCAAGCCGCCCTGGGGCGGCTGAGGCCGGAAGGCCCGAGGCGGTCGGTTGCACCTCGTCATCCAGGCGGTCATCCTCGGCCTGCTGACGGGCGGCGTCTATGCGCTGATGGCGAGCGGCCTGACGCTGGCGTTCGGCGTGATGCGTGTGATCAACGTCGCCCAGGGGGCGATGATCGTGGCCGGCGCGTACGCCAGCTACACGCTCTTCACCGACTTCCACATCGACCCGTTCGTCTCGATCGTGCTGATGACCCCGGCGGCGTTCGCCGTCGGGATGGTGCTGCAGCTCGTCTTCCTCCGGCCCCTGCGCACGGACGAGCGCGAGGAGCTCTCGCTGCTCGTCACGTGGGCGATCGCACTCGGGTTCGAGGGCGTGCTGAGCGTCATCTACACGACGACCTACCGAACGACGCTGCCGAGCTACGTGAACGACACCCTCACCCTGGCCGGATACCGGATCGCGGTCGTGCGGCTGGCGGCCTTCGGCGTGTCGTGCCTCATCCTGGCCGTGCTCTACGTCGTGCTGCACCGCACCCGGCTCGGCCGGGCGATCCGCGCGACCGTGCAGAACCCGGTCTCGGCCCGGCTGCTGGGCGTTGACGCCGAGCGCGTGTCGGCCTACGGGTTCGGCCTCAGCGTGGCCACGGCGACCGCCGCCGGGGCGGTGTTCGGGATGGTCCAGCCGTTCAACCCGGGCAGCCACTACGACCTGATCTCGCGGCTCCTGACCATCATCGTGCTCGGCGGTCTGGGGAGCCTGACCGGAGCGGTCGTGGCGGCGCTCGTGATGGGCGTGTCCGAGGCGGTTCTGGCCGCCACGATCTCGCCCACCTGGTCGTCGATGGTGTTCTTCGTCATCCTGATCGCGGTGCTGGTGATCCGGCCTCAGGGCCTGCTCGGCACCGCCGAGCGGGGCCGCCTGTGAGGACGCTCACCGCCCCCGGCCTCGCCCGCGGACTCGGCTTCACGGCCGCCTTCGCCGCCTTCCCCTTCCTGTTCACCGAGGCGTGGGTCGTGAACATCGCCATCTTCACGGTCATGTATGCCGCACTGGCCACGGCCTGGAACGTGCTCGGCGGCTTCTCCGGCTACCTGTCGCTCGGGCACGCCGCCTTCTTCGGCATGGGCGCGTATGCCGAGGCGATCCTGTTCCAGCACATCTCGATCGGCGGCAGCGGCTACCGGCCGTTCGAGGTGCTGCCGGCGGTCGGCCTCGGGGTCGCCCTGGCCGCGCTCCCGATCGCCTGGGTGGCGGTGCGGGTGCGGGCGGCGACCTTCGCCATCGTCACCATCTCGATGCTCTTCATCGTCCAGCAGCTCGCGTTCAACCTGCACTCGCTCACCAACGGCGCCTCCGGGCTCATCGTGCCGCTGCCGCCGTTTCCGGTCAACACGTTCGAGCGGCCGTTCTACCTGGCGATGGTCGCGGTCTACGCGGTCGCCGTGCTGCTCTCGTGGTACGTCGCCACCGGCAAGCTCGGCCTGATGCTGTTCACGATCCGCGACGACGAGGACCGCGCCCGGGGGCTGGGCGTGCACGTCACTTACGCAAAGCTGGTCGCATTTGCCATCAGTGCCGGCCTCGTCGCGATGGTGGGCGCGATCTGGGCGTACTACATCGGCTTCGTCTACCCCCAGTTCGCGGTCGATCCGCTGGTGACGGTGGGCGCGGTGCTGATGGCCTTCCTCGGTGGCCGCGGGACGATCTGGGGCCCGACGCTCGGCGCGCTGATCCTCGTCCCCGCCCAGCAGTACCTGGCGTTCAGCCAGGGTGCGAGCGAGCTCTACCTGGTCGCATACGCCGCCATCTTCCTGGTCGTCATGCTCCTGCTCCCGCGCGGCATCCTGCCGTCGCTGACCGACATGGTGGCGGCCCGGCGCTCGTCCAACGGCGCCGCGGCCGCCGGTGGGCCGCGGGCCGAGCTGCCCGAGGGCGTGACGTGACCGTGTTGCTCGAGACCGACGGCCTGACCAAGCGGTTCGGCGGCGTCGCGGCGGTCGACCACTGCTCGCTGGCGGTCGCCGAGGGCACGATCACCGCGCTGATCGGGCCCAACGGATCGGGCAAGACGACGCTCTTCAACCTCGTCACGGGGTACCTGCGAGCCGACTCGGGGACGGTTGCATTCGCCGGCCGGCGCGTCCGCCGTCCCGACCCGGCGGCGCTCTGCCGGCACGGGCTCACCCGCACCTTCCAGCAGGCGCGGGTGTTTCCGTCGCTGACTCTGATCGAGAACCTCGTGGCTTCGATCCAGGAGCCCCGGCGCGGGCTCTTCCGGACGGCCGCGCCGCGGTCGCAGCGCACGCGCGCGCTCGAGGTGCTCGACGAGTTCGGGCTCGCGGGCATGGCCGGCGCGCGCGCCGGCCAGCTCTCGTTCGGGCAGCGCAAGCTGCTCGAGTTCGCCTCGGTGCTGATGGGGCGGCCGCGGCTGGTGCTGCTGGACGAGCCCACCTCGGGGGTGAACCCGGTCATGGTCGAGACGATGGAGCGGCACGTCCGCGAGCTGCACGCCGGCGGGCTGACGTTCCTGATCGTCGAGCACGACATGCACACCGTGATGCGCCTGTGCGATCCCGTGATCGTGCTCGACGGCGGCGCCAAGATCGCCGAGGGGCCGCCCGACATCGTCCAGCGCGATCCGGCCGTCCTCGACGCCTACCTCGGCACATGAGCGTGCTCGAGCTCCAGGGCGTGCGGGCGGGCTACGGGGCCGCCGAGGTGCTGCGGGGCGTCGACCTGGTGCTCGAGCCCGGGACGATCACCTGCGTCGTCGGGCCGAACGGCGCCGGGAAGTCGACCGTCCTGCGAACCGTCAGCGGTCTCCTGCGCCCGCGGCAGGGATCGATCCTGCTCGACGGCACCGACATCGCCGGCATGTCGCCCGGGGCGGTCCTGCGCCGGGGTGTCGTCCATGTGCCCCAGGAGCGCGGCCTGTTCGCGGGCATGACCGTGTGGGAGAACCTGCTGATGGGCGCCCACATCGTGCGCGACACCGCCGAGGTGCGGCGCCGGGCGGACGGCGTCGCAGAGCGGTTCCCGATCGTGGCCGAGCGCCGCCGCGACCGGGCCGGCTCGCTCTCGGGCGGCCAGCAGAAGATCGTCGAGATCGCGCGGGCGCTGATGCTCGAGCCGCGCCTGATCCTGATGGACGAGCCGTCGATGGGGCTCGACCCCAAGGCCCGCCACCTGGTGTTCGAGACGATCACCGGGCTCAACCGCGACCACGGGCACACGATCCTGCTGGTCGAGCAGAACGCCCGCGCCGGCCTCGGGATCGCCCACCGGGGGGCGGTGATGGACGCGGGTGCGGTGGCCATCTCCGCGTCGGGCGCGGAGCTCCTCGAAGACCCCCGCATGGCGCAGCTCTACCTCGGCGGCCGCGCGCGGGAAACGCCCTCCGCCTCCGCCTGACCGTCGGTTCGATATTGACGGTCTCGAAGAACGCCCGTATATTTCCTAGTATGTCGATCGAACTTATCGATTACTAGGATGGATCCCCACCTCGAGCTTACGATGGATGTGGCCGTCCCGCAACCGGCGCCGGAGGTCCGCAACGACCCGGCTCCGCTCTCTGCGCTCGGCCGCGGCCGCATGCCCACCGCCGCCCATTTCCGCCGCGAGCACTTCCCGGCGCCCACCGTCGACCCGGCCGAGTGGAGGCTGCGGATCGGCGGCTCGGTGGCAACGCCCGCGATCGTGACCCTGGCCGATCTCGTCCAGATGCCGCGGCGCTCACTCGTGGTCGTCCTCGAATGTGCCGGCCACCGCCGGGCCGAGCTGCGCCCCGAGACCCCGGGGCTGCAGTGGCGGGAGGGGGCCGTGTCCGAAGCGCGCTGGACGGGGACGCCGCTCGTGGGCCTCCTGCGTGCGGCCGGGATCGACCGGCAGGCGGCCGAGGTCGTGCTGACCGGCGCCGACCGGGGCGGGTTCGAACTCCGCGGCGAGCACCCGTACGCCCGCTCGCTGCCGCTTCGAAAGGCCCTCCACAAGGACACGATCCTGGCCTACGAGATGAACGGCGAGCCGATCCCGGCCGGGCATGGCGGCCCCGTGCGGGCGATCGTGCCCGGCTGGTATGCGACGGACTCGGTGAAGTGGGTCGAGCGGGTGCACGTCGTGCAGGCCGAGTTCGACGGGCCGTTCCAGGCTCTGGACTATCGCTTCGCGACCGCCGCCGACCGCGGGCTGGGGGCGCGGATGGAGCGCATGCCCGTGCACGCGCTGATCACCGATCCCGGCGAGGGATCCGGCCTCGCCGCGGGGCCGATCGTGGTCCGCGGCGCCGCCTGGAGCGGCTCCGCCGCCGTCACCGGCATCGAGGTGTGCATCGACGACGGCGGCTGGCGTGACGCGGCGGTGACCGAGCGCACCGGCCGCTACGGCCGCACGCTCTGGCGGTACGACTGGGCCGCCGAGCCCGGCCGGCACACGATCGCCGTGCGCGCCCGGGATGCGAGCGGCGCGGTGCAGCCCTCCGAACCGGTCTGGAACCGGGGCGGCTATTCCAACAACTCCGTCCACCGTGTCGGGGTGACGGTCGAGGAGGTGACCTGATGGCAACGTTCGACCGCAACGCCGCTTTGGCCAACGAGACGGTCGCCGCCGACATCGAGCTCGACGCGTGGCTGCACGCGCGCGATCTGGGCCGCGAATCGACACGCGCCGAGCTGGAGGAGCTCGTCCGTGAGCTCGCCGCGCGGCCCGACCTGTGGCGGCGCCACGTCCGTCACTCGCCGGTCGAACGCCTCTACGTGCGACTGCACCTCGATGATCACCTCGAGGTCTGGCTGATCTGCTGGTCGCAGAGGCAGGACACCGGGTTCCACGACCACGACGGCAGCCGGGGGGCGGTCGCCGTGGTCGGCGGCGCGCTGCGGGAGCGGCGGCTGGCCGTGACCGGCCGGCCGCCGACCGCGGTGTATCCCACCGGCGCCGCCTTCTCGTTCGGGGCAACGCACATCCACGACGTGTCCCAGACCGGCGCCACGGTCGCGACCTCCCTGCACGTCTACTCGCCGCCGCTGGGCGAGATGGGCTTCTACGAGGTCGCCTCCGACGGGACGCTCAGCCGCCGCAACGGCGACTATCGCGAAGAGTTCTGCTAGCTGCCCCCAGCCTGTGACGGAGCCCGTGACGGTGCCAGGCACCGAAATGGCGGCGGCGCGGCTTCGATGACGCCTTCGTGACAACGCCAGGCGGAGAATTCGGGTTCCCTGGCCGGATGCCGCAAGAAGGGCCTGAGGCGGGTGCTCGGCGACCGCGCGCGCGGTGCCAGGCACCGTAACGGCGGGCGTCTGCGGAGTGCAGCCCTACACCGTGGTGTACGAAGAGTTTGTGCAGAACTACGAGGGCACGATCCGCGACATCCTCCACCGCGTCGGCGCACCGGAGGCCGAGACGGCGACCATCGCCCAGCCTCGGCTGCGGCCGCAGTCCGATGGGCTCTCGCGCAGCTGGGCGGAGCGCTACCTGGCCGAGACGGGCCGGCTCGCAAGCGCGTAGTCTCGGGCGGTGTGGATCGACCCGGCCGATGCCTTCGCCGTGCTCGTCCTTGGCCACGGTGCCGGGGCCGGCATGCGCTCGCCCTTCATGGCCGGCTTTGCAGAGGCGATCGGCCGGCTGGGCGTGGCCACGCTGCGGTTCGACTTTCCCTACATGCAGGCGGGAAGACGCGCACCGGATCGCGCCCCCGTGCTGCTGGAGGCGTGGCGGGCGGCCTTCGCCGAGGGCGTCGAGCGCGCCGGCGGCCGGCCGGTGCTCGCCGGTGGCAAGTCGATGGGGGGGCGGATCGCCTCGATGGCCGCGGCCGAGGGGATGCCCGCCGCCGGGCTGGTGTTCCTGGGCTACCCACTGCACCCGCCGGGGCGGCCCGACCGGATCCGCGACGCGCACCTGGACGCCGTCTCGGTGCCGATGCTCTTCCTGCAGGGCACGCGCGACACGTTCGCCCGGCCGGATCTGCTGGCCGGGGTGATCGCCCGGCTGGAGCCGCGGGCAGAGCTCCTGTCGGTCGCGGGCGGCGACCACTCGTTCCGGGTGGCGGGCGGCCCGCGCGACGGCGCCGTCGTCGCGGCGAGTCTGGCCGAGCCGGCGGCCGCGTTCGTGCGCCGGGTGGCGCCCGCCTGAGCTAGCCAGCCTCAAGCAGCCAGCGGACGACCTCGAGGTGCTCCTCCGGTGGGTCGTCGCCCATCGCCCACGCGATCGTCTGCCCGATCGTCCAGCCGCGGGCGCGGTCGCGGTCGAGCCCCAGCTCCGATGTCAGCCGATCCAGCCGGTGCAACACCTCCCGGCGGCCGTGGCCGAGCTCGGTCGAGCGGACGATCGGCGCCACGGCGAACTCGCGCTCGCCGGCCAGCGGCTTGGGGTCGATCACGAGCCACGGCTCGCGGGCCGCGGCGAGCACGTTCTCGCCGTGCAGGTCCTGGTGCAGCAGCACCTGCTCGCCCTGCGTCGGGGCCAGGTCCTCGAGCGCGTCCACCGCCGCGTCCAGCAGCCGGCGCTCGAACGGCCGCCCGTTTGCCTCCCACTCGCGGGGCAGGTAGCCGGCCCACCACGCCGCCTCGTCGGCCAACGTGTGAAACGGCGCGCCGGCGGGTTTCCAGAGGCGCGGGAGCAGCCCGATCAGCACGTCGAGCGCGGCATCGGGGGCGATGGCGGACAGCGGCGTACCCGGCTCGCAGCGCTCCATGAGGATCGCGTTGCGCGCGTCGTCACGGTCGAGCAGCCGTACGGCGCCGTCGCCGTCCCAGCGGGCGAGCGCGTCGGCCTCGTGCTCGGACTCGCGGTGCGGGTGGATCACCTTCAGCACCGCCCGCGTGCCGTCGGGCAGGTCCGCGCGCACGGCGTATCCGGCCGCCCCCGGCGGGTACGGCTCCCCGAGCTCGAGTCCCCACTCCCGGGCGCACTCCTCGATCGTCACAGCCGTGCGCGGATCGCCCAGAGATCGGGGAACGCCTGCCGGCCGACGGTGGTCGCCAGGTATCCGACGCCCTCCGAGCCGCCGGTCCCGGGCTTCGACCCGATGGTGCGCTCGACCATCTTCACGTGCCGGTAGCGCCACTCCTGGACGCCCTCGTCGATGTCCACCAGACGCTCGCACACCTGTGCGGCCGTCGGGTCGGTGCGATACACGCCGACGAGGACGTCCTGCACCGCCGGCGAGGCCCGCAGCGGCTGGGACAGATCGCGATCGAGCGCCTCGGCCGGTACGTCGTGGCCGGCCCGGGCGAGGTGGCGCAGGAACGAGTCGTACAGTCCCGGCCGGGCCATTGCCGCTGCGATCCGGTCGCGGGCCGGGCCGGGCGGGTGGTGCGCCAGCACGCGCTCGTCGCGGCCTCCGAGCACCGCCTCGAGCTCGCGAAACTGGGCCGACTGAAAGCCGCTCGCGCGCTCCAGGCGCCCCCGAAAGCTCGAGAACTCGAGCGGGGTCATCGTCTCGAGCACGTCGATCTGCGCGACCACCGTCTTCAGGATCGTCAGCACCCGCTTCATCGTCTGCAGCGCCGCGGCGGCGTCGCCGGCCTCGAGCCGCTCCTGCAGCCGGTGCAGCTCGTGCAGCAGCACCTTGAACCAGAGTTCGTAGACCTGGTGGATGACGATGAAGAGCAGCTCGTCGTGCTCGGGCCCCTCCGAGACCGGCTGCTGGCAGGCCAGCAGCTCGTCGAGGTGCAGGTAGGAGGAGTACGTGAGTGCCGGGTGCTCGGTCATCGCGCCGCCCCGGCGACCGGAACGGCCTCGAACCCCGGCCGCTCGCGGAGATGGGGCAGCGGCCGCGAGGGGTCGGGGGAGTCGATCTCGCGCCCCATCCGGTGGCCGTCCCAGATCGCGTCGGCCAGCAGCCGCGGGGCGACGCAGTCCCCGATGCGGTGGACGCCCTCGACCCCGGCGGCGGTGAGCTCCAGGTAGAGGCGCTCGTGCGAGACGCGCTGGGTCACGAGCACCACGGCGTCGGCCTCGAGCTCGAACTCCTCGCCCAGCTCGGTCGCGACCGCGACGCCGCCGGGGTCGATCCGGGTGAGCCACGCCTCGGCCCGCATGCGGACGCCGAGGTCGTGCAGGTGGCGACGCACGAGCGGGCCCTCGAGAGTCTCGTCGCACAGCGGGGCGACCTTCTCGCACGACGTCATGAGCTCGACCTCGTGGCCGTGGCCGCGCAGGAGCTCGGCCATGCCCGCCCCCATGAAGTAGCCCTCGCAGTCGAGCACCAGCACGCGCGGGCCGGGCGGGTGCTTGCCCTCGAGCATCACCTGCTCGGGCGTGAGGATGTGCGGCAGGGCCGGGTCGGCACCGGGAATGGGGCCGCGGGTGATGCCGTTTCGGCCGTCGCCGGCCCACTCCGCCCCGGTCGCGATCACGACCAGGTCGGCGCCGGCCGCCCGCACGCCGGCCGCATCGAGGCGCACGCCCGTCTCGATCTCGACGTTCGGGAGCTTGGCGAGCTGGCCGAGCCGCCAGGTGCGCAGCCGATCCCACTCGGCCAGGCCGGGCAGGCGCGGAATCCAGCGGGTGACGCCTCCCGGCTCGGCGGCGGCATCCACCAGGCGCACGCGCCGCATGCCCCGGCGGCCGAGGACGATCGCGCACTCCATCCCGGCCGGCCCGGCTCCCACCACCAGCACCTCGCTGCCGGCGTTTCGGGCGGTGTCGAATCGCTCAGGGTGCCAGCCGCGGCGGTGCTCCTCGCCGGCGGTCGCGTTCTGCGTGCAGCCGATGTGGCGGCGGAAGTCGCCCTTCGAGATGCACATGTTGCAGCCGATGCAGGCGCGGATATCGTCGAGACGGCCGGTGCGGATCTTCTCGGGCAGGAACGGGTCGGCGATGTTCGGGCGGGCGGCGCCGATCACGTCCCACACGCCCGACTCGATGATCTCGGCCATCCGCTCGGGCGTCGTCAGCCGGCCGACACCCACGATCGGCTTCTGCGTCGCCTCGCGCACGTGCCCCGTCCACTCGAGCTGCCAGCCTTCGGTGAAGAACCGCGACGCGCCCGAGTCCTTCGACCACTCCAGGATCGACCCGATGTGGACGTCCCACAGGTCGACCAGGTGGTCGGCCATCCTCACGAACTCGAGGCCCTCCTCGAGCTCGACGCCGGGTCCGCCCGCCGCCGACACGGCCACCCGGCAGGCGATCGCGCAGTCGGAGCCGACCGCCTCGCGGACGGCCCGCAGCGTCTCGATCCACATCCGGGCCCGGTTCTCGAGCGAGCCGCCGTAGTCGTCGGTGCGCTGGTTGTAGAACGGCGAGAGCATCTGCCCGAGCAGGTAGGAATGCCCGCCGTAGACGTAGACGATGTCGAATCCGGCGTCGCGCGAGCGGATCGCCGCGCGCACCCAGTCGCTGACGATGCGGTCGATGTCGAGCTGCTCCATCGCCTTGGGGGTGATGTTCGAGTAGTCGCTCGTGATCTGGGAGGGAGCCGGTGGCGGCAGCCGCGTCTCGCCGTTCTCGCCGTGGGCGCCTGAGTGCGACAGCTCGACGCCCGCCAGTGCCCCGTGGGCGTGAGCGGCGTCGCACATCACCTTGAGGTGGCGCAGGTCGTGGTCGTCCCACATACGGGCCGAGATGAACGGCGTCTCGTCGGCGTCGGGCGAGACGGTGCAGTACTCGGTGCAGACCGCCGCCCAGCCGCCTTCGGCCTTGACCGCCCTGTGGGCGGCCTGCGACCACGGCTTCTCGACGCCGAAACCCGTGCAGTGCGGCACCTGGTAGAAGCGGTTGCGCAGCGTCTTGCAGCCGATCTCCACCGGCTCGAACAGGATGTCGAAGCGAGCGTCCCGGGGCACGCGCCGACTATAGAGGGCGCCGCAAACGGGACGGTCGCCAAGGCTTGACTTCCGTCCTGCCGACGGGCTACAAATTCCACTGTAGTGCGGATATTTTTCGCGACCGACATTCATGGGTCGGAGACGTGCTGGCGCAAGTTTCTGAACTCCGGCACGCACTACAACGCCGACGTCATGATCCTGGGGGGCGACATGACCGGCAAGGCACTCGTCCCGGTCGTCCACGAGGGCGGCGAGAGCTGGCACGGCACGCTGCAGGAGCAGCGGCGCGAATTGACGGGCGAGGACGAGGTGGCGGCGTTCGAGCAGGACGTGATCCGGCGCGGCTACTACCCGTTTCGCACCACGCCAGACGAGATGCTCGAGCTCGAGGCCGACCCCGACCGGCTCGACGACCTGTTCCACAGCCACATGCTGGGCACCGTCGAGCGGTGGATGCAGATGGCCGAGGAGAAGCTGGCGGGGGAGTCCCAGCGCGTGTTCGTGTGCCCAGGCAACGACGATCAGTTCGAGGTCGACGACATCCTGGCGGCGGCCAAGCGGGTCGAGCTGACCGAGGGCCGAGTGGTCGAGATGGGCGACTTCCAGATGGCCTCGACCGGGTGGTCGAATGTGACGCCGTGGAAGACGTACCGGGAGGAGCCCGAGGATGTCCTGCTGGGACGGATCCGCGCGGTCACGGCGCAGCTCACCAACCGGCCCGAGCGTGTCATCCTGAACCTGCACTGCCCGCCGTATGGCTCCGGGCTCGACGACGCCCCGGGCCTCGACGAGAACCTGAAGCCCAGGCACGGCGGCCACGCCCCCGAGCCGGTGGGGTCGAAGGCGGTGCGCGAGGCGATCGAGGAGACCAAGCCCGCGCTGTCGCTCCACGGGCACATCCACGAGGCCCGCGGGCACGCCCGCATCGGCGACACGCTGTGCATCAACCCGGGCAGCTCGTACGAACAGGGCGAGCTGCTGGGCGCGCTGATCGAGCTGAACGGCAGGAAAGTGAAGAACTTCGTGCTCACGAGCGGCTGAAAGGAGGAGCGATGGCTGCAGCAGACACCCCCGCCGAGCGCACCATGTTCGTGCGCAAGGCCACCGGCCTCGTGAAGGGGTGGTCGGTGTTCGACGCCTTCATCTATTCGGCCTTCGCCATCAACCTGATGGCGCTGGGATTCGGCTACGCCTTCACCACCACCGCGTTCCTGCCCAAGGGCGCGCTGATCGCGGCAATCATCCTGTCGGGCCTGTTCATCGTCTTCGAGGTCATCGTGTACGCCTCGATGATCGCCGTCATGCCTCGCGCCGGCGGTGACTATGTGTGGCAGAGCCGCGTGTTCGGGGGCGGCTTCGGGTTCGTGCTGGCCGCCACCGGCTGGTGGTTCATCCTGTGGCACTGGGTGCCGATCTATGCCCAGATCCTGTGCGTGGAGGTGCTCCAGCCGCTGCTCACGATCCTCGGCTTCACCGGCACGAGCGCGTTCCACGCCGACTGGTGGCCGTACTCGGCCACCAACGGCAACGGCATCTTCGTCGCCTCGCTGATCACGGCCGGGATCGCCACGGGCGTGGTTGCCATGGGGATGCGCATGTACGCGCGGGTGCAGAAGTGGTGCTTCATCGGCGGCCTCGTCGGGCTCGTGATCATGCTCGGGATCTTCCTCACCCACTCGAAGGCCGACTTCATCAACGCCTACAACTCGAGCGCGCACAGCCTGTACGGCGTCCACGGGAACGCCTATCAGGGCCTGATCTCGGCCAGCAACAAGGCCGGCACGTCGTCGTACCCGGGCTTCTCCGCCTTCCCGGTCAAGGCGACGTTCCTGCTGCTGCCGTTCATGGTCTTCTACAACCTGTGGCCGAACTGGGGCGCGACGCTCTACGGCGAGGTGCGCGGGGCGTCCGACTTCCGGAAGAACATCTACGCGATGGGCGGGGCGCTCGTCTTCACGACGATCGTCGTGGTGCTCACCTTCGCCGCCATGGCCCACGCGATCGGGCTTCAACACGTACGGCATCATGAGCTCGGCCTACTGGGGCTACTTCACGGCGCCGCTTGCCGTCTTCCCCTACCCGGGCACCCTGGCGGCGTTCTTCTACCACAACGAGCTCTTGCAGGTGATTCTGATCCTGCTCCTCTCGCTGTGGTTCTTCGGATGGGCCGGGAGCGTGTTCCTGAGCTCGACGCGGATGATCTTCGCCGCCGCGTTCGACCGCATCCTGCCCGAGTGGGCTGCCCGCGTGGACGACCGCACGCACGTGCCGGTCGGGGCGCTGGCGCTGATGCTGCTGCCGTCGATCCCGATCAGCGCGCTCTACGCATACAGCACCAAGTTCTACAACTACACGCTGGATGCGACCCTGGTGATCGCCATCACCTACTTCGGCACGACCCTGGCGGCGATCGCCCTGCCCTGGCGGCGGCCCGAGATCTACAAGGCCTCGCCGATCGCCAAATACACCATCGCCGGCATCCCCCTGGTCACCGCGGCCGGGCTGGTCTTCGGGGGCTTCCTGGCGTTCTGCCTGTACAAGTGGTTCTTCGACGGCGCCTACTTCGTCAACAACTACGACTCGAAGCTGTACATGCTGGCCCTGTACGTGGTGGCGCTCGTGATCTACGTGATCTCACGGATCGTGCGCCGGCGCGAAGGAATCGACCTCGGCATGGTCAACTCCCAGATACCGGTCGAGTAGGGAGGCTCACAGGCCCATTCGCCCGCAAAACCCGCAGAGCGTATTGACTTCAATGCGAAATTTGGAGAAGATTTCGCTGGTCTAGACCACGAAACTCCGTAGGGGAGGGGAGGGCATGCAAGAACCCACGCACTCGGACAGCCATCACTTGGCCCAGTTCGGGTACCGGCAGGAGCTCCACCGCACGTTGGGGAGCTTCTCGTCGTTCGCAGCCGGATACAGCTACATCTCGATCCTGACCGGCATGTTCCAGACCGCAGCACTCGGATTCTTCTTCGCCGGCCCCGCCTTCGCCTGGGCGTGGCTCGTTGTCATGTTCGGCCAGTTCATGGTCGCGCTGCAGTTCGCCGAGCTCTCCGCCCACTACCCGCTGGCCGGCTCGGTCTATCAGTGGTCCAAGCAGGTCGCCTCGAAGGCCTGGGCGTGGAACACAGGCTGGATGTACCTGTGCGCCCAGGTGATCACCGTGCCGGCGGTGGCGCTGGCATGGCAGGTGATCCTGCCTCAGATCTCGACCCGCTTCCAGTTCGTCGGATCCTCGACGAACTCGCTCAACCTGTACAGCAAGGACTTCGCCGAGAACGCGATCATCCTGGCCATGGTGATGGTGGTCCTGACCACGATCATCAACATGTCGGGCGTCGCCATCCTCGCGAGGATCAACAACATCGGCGTGATCGCCGAGCTGGTCGGCGCCTCCGGGCTCATCATCCTGTTCCTGGTCCACACCACCCGCAGCCCGGTGACGGTTCTGACCACGACCGCCAACACCGCCAACGTCCCTGTCCACCACGCGTGGGGCTACCTGGGGGCACTGCTGGTCGGCGCCATCATGCCGCTCTACGTCATGTACGGCTTCGACAGCGCCGGCTCGCTGGCAGAGGAGACCGACGACCCCCGGCGCAAGGCGCCCAGGGCCGTGCTCCAAGCGCTGGCGACCGCGGGCACGATGGGCTTCCTGCTGATCCTGCTCGGCACGATGGCCGTCAGCGACGGGCTCTTCAAGAACGGGACGTCGCTCGGCCTGACGGCCATCACGACGGACGTGCTCGGCTCGACATGGGGCAAGGTGTTCCTGGCCGACGTGGCCGTCGCCATCTTCGTCTGCTGCCTGGCGATCCATGCCATGTCGGTGCGGATCCTGTTCGCGATGGGCCGCGACGACAACCTCCCCGGCGGCTCGCGCCTCGGCGCATGTGTCCGGCACCCGCCGGGTACCGGTGTTCCCAGCCGTCCTGGTCGGTGTCATCTCGCTGGTCGTGCTCGCGTTCAACGTCTACAACCAGTATGCGTTCGAGGTCATCATCGCCCTCGGCATCATCTTCATGTACCTCGCCTACCTGGGCGTGACGATCCCGCTGTTGCAGAAGCGGCGGGAGGGCTGGCCGAACAACCTGCCGGATGCGAACGACGGGCTGTTCTCGCTCGGCCGCTACGCCATCGTGACCAACGTGCTCGCGATCGTGTACGGCGCGTCCATGGCGATCAACCTGGCCTGGCCGCGCGACTACTACTACGGCACCAAGTGGTACCAGCAGTACGGCCCGATCACGGGCATCGCAATCGTCGTGATCGTCGGCTTGGCGCTCTACTACGGGCGCCAGCAGCACCACGGCACCGTCCTCGCGGAGCATCGCGCGGACATGGCCTCCGGCATCGCCCCGGCTCCGGCCGAGGGCGACTGAGCTGGTGGGAGCGGGGGCAGCGTCCGCACCGATGACGCTGCCCCCCGACCAGCTGCGCCGGTTGGTCCGGCGCGACCTGATGGTGGCCGGCGGCGGCGCGCTTTTGGCCGTCTGGTCGCTCGCGCTCGTTGCCGCCGCCCGCTGGGGAATCATCTCGACGCTCACCTCCGGCCGCGTGGTGGTCGCGATTGCGGCAGTCGTCGGCGCCGTCTGCGTGTGGTCGTGGGCGGCGGGCCCGCGTGAGTACCTGCGCGACCGCCTGATCGTGATGACGCCGGTGTTCCTGATCGCCGGCCCCGGCCTGATCGGCGTCCACGAACTGGGCGGCGGGATCGCGGTCGGCATCCTCTCGGGCGCGGTGGGCTTCAGCGCGGCCGCGCTTCTGGGCCTGGCCTGGGGCTCCCGCCGCCGCTGACTGCGCCGAACGGGGTCAGACCCCCTTTGGCGCAGATACCCTGCCGCGCATGAGCCAGGCGTACGTCTACTCCATGTACCGGGCGAACAAGTTCTTCGGCCCCGACCGGCAGGTGCTGCGCGAGATCTCGCTGTCGTTTCTGCCGGGCGCGAAGATCGGCGTGCTCGGCCCAAACGGCGCCGGTAAGTCCACCCTGCTTCGGATCATGGCCGGCCTGGACGAGCCCTCGAACGGCGAGGCCCGGATCGCCCCCGGCGCGACGGTCGGGTACCTGTCCCAGGAGCCTGAGCTCGACGAGGCCAAGGACGTGCGCGGCAACGTCGAGGACGGCGTCGCCGAGAAGCGGGCGCTGCTCGACCGCTACAACGAGATCTCTGCCCGGTTCGCCGAGCCGATGTCAGACGACGCGATGCAGACGCTGCTCGAGGAGCAGGGCGAGGTGCAGGACCGCATCGACCGCACCGACGCCTGGAGCCTCGACCGGATGCTCGACGTCGCCATGGACGCGCTGCGGCTGCCGCCGGCCGACGCGGAGGTGACCAACCTCTCGGGCGGCGAGCGCCGCCGCATCGCCCTGTGTCGCCTGCTCCTGTCGTCGCCCGACCTGCTGCTGCTCGACGAGCCCACCAACCACCTGGACGCCGAGTCGGTGGCCTGGCTCGAGCGGTTCCTGGACGACTACGCGGGCACCGTGCTGGCCGTGACGCACGACCGCTACTTCCTCGACAACGTGGCCGGCTGGATCCTCGAGCTCGACCGCGGCCACGGCATCCCGTTCCAGGGCAACTACTCGTCGTGGCTCGAGCAGAAGCAGGCCAGGCTCGCGGTGGAGGAGAAGCAGGAATCGGCCCGCCGCCGCACGCTCCAGCGCGAGCTCGAGTGGGTGCGGATGGCGCCCCGCGCCCGGCATGCCAAGAGCAGGGCCCGCGTGCAGGCGTACGATCAGCTGCTGGCCGAGGAGAAGGCGGTCAAGCTGGACACGGTCGAGATCCACATCCCGGCCGGGGCGCGGCTGGGCGACGTGGTCGTCGAGACCCAGAACCTGCGCAAGGGCTACGGCGACCGGTTGCTGATCGACGACCTCACCTTCTCGCTCCCGGCGGGCGGCATCGTGGGCGTGATCGGCCCCAACGGCGCCGGCAAGACGACCCTCTTTCGCATGATCGCCGGCGAGGAGCAGCCGGACGCCGGCGAGCTGCGGGTCGGCCCGACGGTGGAGCTCGCCTACGTCGACCAGGCCCGGTCTGACCTCGATCCTGCGGCCACCGTGTGGAAGGAGATCTCCGCCGGCAAGGAGCGGATCACGGTCGGGCCGCGCGAGGTCGCCTCACGGGCGTACGTCGCCTCGTTCAACTTCCGCGGGGGCGACCAGCAGAAGCGCGTCGGCGACCTCTCGGGCGGCGAGCGCAACCGGCTGCACCTCGCCAAGCTGCTGCGCTCGGGCGGCAACCTGCTGCTGCTGGACGAGCCGACCAACGATCTCGATGTGGATACGCTCCGGGCGCTCGAGGACGCGCTCGTCTCGTTCGCCGGCTGCGCGGTGGTCATCAGCCACGATCGCTGGTTCCTCGACCGGATCGCGACCCACATCCTCGCCTTCGAGGGCGACTCGCAGGTGGTCTGGTTCGAGGGCGCCTACGACGAGTACGAGGAGCACCGGCACAAACGGCTCGGCGCTGAGGCCGATCAGCCCCACCGGATTCGCTACAAGCCGCTCGTGCGACCCTAGCCGCGGCCCGCCTCGGCGGGGGCGAGGTGTGGAGTGTCACAACTCGGTGTCAAAACGCACCGCCACACCAACCGGGGACTGTCCCCGGTTGGTTCGGGACCGTGTCCACCGAGGATTCACGCCGGTACAGTCAGGCCGATGACGGCCTCCTACGACCGGATCGGGACGACCTATGCGAGCACCCGCAGGCCCGATCCGCGCATCCAGGCCGCGATCTGGGATGCCCTCGGCGATGCCGAGACCGTGGTCAACGTCGGCGCCGGGTCGGGCTCCTACGAGCCGCCCCAGACCGTGCTCGCGGTGGAGCCCTCGGCGGTGATGATCGCCCAGCGGCCCGCCGGCTTAGCGCCGGTGGTGCAGGCGTCGGCGGAGGCGATCCCCCTCGCCGACGATGCCGTCGACGTCGCCCTCGCGGTGCTCACCAACCACCACTGGGACGATCAGGAACGCGGTTTTGCCGAGATGCGCCGGGTGGCACGGCGAGTGGTCGTGTTCACATGGGATCCGGACTTCGCCGAGGCGTTCTGGCTGGTGCGCGACTACGTGCCGGAGTCGGCCGCCTACGACCGCGGGCGGTTCCTGTCGCTCGAGCGGGTGGCCGAACTGGCGGGTGTCGGGGCAACGGTGACGACGGTGCCGGTGCCCCACGACTGCTGGGACGGCTTCTTCGGGGCCTTCTGGCGCTCTCCCGAGGCGTACCTCGACCCCCATGTCCGGGCCGGCATGTCGAACCTGGCGCACTTCGGAGCGCGGTACGACGCCGCGTTCGCGCGGCTGGCGGCGGACATCCAGAGCGGCGCCTGGAAGGCGCGCCACCGCGACCTGCTCGAGCTCTCGGAGATCGACCTCGGCTACCGGCTGGTGGTTGCCGAGCGCCCTTGAGTATCATCGCGGCGTGGCCGAATACCGCATCACCCGCTGGCGCGACATCCCGACGATGGTGACAGCGCGCGACCACTCCGGCTCCACCGCCAAGGTGGCGCTGCCCGACCGCTTCCAGGAGGCCGTCGACGAGGCGGCCATGCGCCAGGGCCTGGCCGGGTCGGACGCCTATCTCGACGCGTGGGAGCAGGGCGATTGGGAGAGCGCCGACGGCGCGCCCGACGAGGTGGCCGCCCGGATCGCGGCCGAGCTCGACGCGGCCCATCCGCCCGAGCGGCTGGATGGGATGCTCGACGCATGATCCCGCCGCCCGCATTGGCGTAGAATCGCCCGACTCGACCTGCACCGGATCCCCCTGGGAGGCGGACATGGCGCGCACGCCCTATGACTACATCATCATCGGCGGAGGCTCGGCGGGCTCGGCGCTCGCGAACCGCCTCAGCTCCGATCCGTCCACCCGCGTCCTTGTGCTCGAGGCCGGCCGCAACGACTACAAGTTCGACTTCTTCATCCACATGCCGGCGGCGCTGACCTACCCGATCGGCAGCCGCTTCTACGACTGGAAGTACGAGTCGGAGCCCGAGCCGAACATGCACGACCGCCGCGTCTACCACGCCCGCGGCAAGGTGCTGGGCGGGTCGAGCAGCATCAACGGGATGATCTTCCAGCGCGGCAACCCGATGGACTACGAGCGCTGGGCCGGCGACCCCGGAATGGAGGCGTGGGACTACGCCCACTGCCTGCCCTACTTCAAGAAGATGGAGACGTGCCTGGCCGGCGCCGACGAGTGGCGCGGCGGCGACGGCCCGCTCGTGCTCGAGCGCGGCCCGGCCACGAGCCCGCTCTTCCAGGCGTTCTTCGAGGCCGTCCAGCAGGCCGGGTACCAGCTCACGACCGACGTCAACGGCTACCGCCAGGAGGGCTTTGCCCCCTTCGACCGCAACATCCACCGCGGCCGCAGGCTGAGCGCCGCCCGCGCCTACCTGCACCCGGTCATGGACCGGCCGAACCTGACGGTGAAGACCAACGCGTTCGTGCGCCGGCTGGTATTCGACGGCACGCGGGCGACGGGTGTCTCGTTCGACCTCGGCCGCGGGCCGACCCGGCGGGCGTACGCCAACGAGATCATCGTCTGCGGCGGCGCGATCAACTCGCCCCAGCTGCTGCAGCTGTCCGGCGTCGGCAACGCCGCCGAGCTCAAGGCGCTCGGCGTCGACGTCGTCCACGACCTGCCCGGGGTGGGCGAGAACCTGCAGGACCACCTCGAGGTGTATGTGCAGTACGGCAGCAAGCTGCCGGTGTCGGTGTCGCCGGCGCTGCTGTACCGCAACCGGCCGAAGGTGTTCCTGGAGTGGCTGCTCGCGCGCAGCGGAGACGGGGCCACCAACCATTTCGAGGGCGGCGGGTTCGCGCGCTCGAACGACGACGTGCCCTACCCCAACCTGATGTTCCACTTCCTGCCCCTCGCGATCCGCTACGACGGCTCCAAGCCGGCCGGCGGGCACGGCTACCAGGTGCACATCGGCCCGATGTGGTCGGACACCCGCGGCACGGTCAAGATCACTTCGACCGACCCCACCGTCCACCCGGCACTGAGGTTCAACTATGTCTCGACCGACCAGGACCGGCGCGAGTGGGTCGAGGCGATCAGGGTTGCGCGCAACATCCTCACGCAGCCGGCGTTCGACCCGTACAACGCGGGCGAGCTCAGTCCCGGGCCGAGCGTCTCCACCGACGAGGAGATCCTCGACTGGGTCGGCCGCGACGGCGAGACCGCCCTGCACCCGTCGTGCACCTGCGCGATGGGCACCGGCAAGATGTCGGTCGTCGATCCCACCAACATGCGTGTGCACGGCCTCGACGGACTGCGCGTGGTGGACGCGTCGGCGATGCCCTACGTCACGAACGGCAACATCTACGCGCCGGTGATGATGATGGCCGAGAAGGCCGCCGACCTGATCCTGGGGAATGCGCCGCTCGAGCCATCGAAGGCGGAGTTCTACCGCCACCAGTCCAAGGCGGCCGCCGCCGCGAACGCCAAGAAGTAGCCGAAAACCACGCGTTTGTGACCGGTCGGGTCGGTGGTTACGCCAGCTCGAGGATGACGCGGGTCGCGTCGCCCGAGCGGACCAGGTCCATCGCCGCGCCCGCCTCGTCCAGCGACAGCCGGTGCGAGATGAGCCGGTCGATCGGAAGATGCCCGCGCCGGTGCAGGTCGAGGATCAGCGGGAAGTCGCGGTCCGGCCGCGCAGAGCCGTAGATCGAGCCCAGCACCCGCCGCTCCATGCGCGGGATGGACAGCGCCGGCAGCGTGATCGTGGCATCGGCGCGGGGGATCCCGCACAGCACCGCCGCCCCGCGGGCGCGGGTCGAGAGGAACGCGGCCTCGGCCGCCGCCGGCCTGCCGGCTGCCTCGAAGGCGTAGTCGACGCCGCCGCCGCTTGCGTCGCGCACCGCGGCGGCGACCTCGGGCGCACCACCCTGCCACATCACCGTGCTCGTCGCGCCCAGCTCGCGGGCCCGCTCGAGCCGCGCCTCGCGGGCATCGACCGCCACGATCTGTGACGCGCCGGCCGCGACCGAGCCGATCACCGCGGCCAGGCCGGTGCCGCCCAATCCGAACACCGCCACCCGCTCGCCGGGCCGCACGCCGGCCGTCCGCCACACCGCGCACACGCCGCTTGCCACCGCGCAGCCGACCAGGGCCGCGACGTCGAAGGGCACATCGGCCGGGATGCGCACACACGATCGCTCCGGCACCACCGCGCGCTCGGCGAACGACGAGAGGAAGCAGTAGTGGTGCACGACGGCGCCGCCGAACCGCAGCCTGGTCGTGCCGTCCAAGAGCCCGCCGGCCAGCATTTTCGGCCAGGCGGTTCCGCACAGGTGGGGCAGGTCGCGCAGGCACTGCTCGCAGTGGCCGCAGTAGGGCGCCCACGACAGGGCGACGTGGTCGCCGACCGCGAGCGCCGAGACGCCCTCGCCGACCTCCTCGACCACGCCCGCGCCCTCGTGCCCGAGCACCGCGGGGCAGGGCACCTCGATCGAGCCGTCAAACGCGTTCAGGTCGTCGCTGCAGACGCCGCTTGCGTGCAGGCGCACGCGCACCTCGCCGGGCCCGGGAGGGGCCAGGTCGAGCTCGACGACCCGCAGGCGCGTGCCGACCGCCGGCAGAAGCGCCGCGCGGGTGGTGACCGACTCAGCCATCCGCCCCCGCTCCCACCAGCCGCTCGAGGTCGCGCTCGAGGCCGGACTCGCCCACCTCGACCACCTCGAGCGGCAGGCCGATCCGGTCGGCCGCCGCCTGTGCCTTGGCGAGCAGCGCCGGCGTCGGCCGCTGAGCCAGGTACACCACCCGGCGGTAGTTGCCGAAGTAGGCGTCGCGCAGCTCGGGGTGGCGATCGAGGCCGAGCGAGCGCACCACGGTGTGGTCGAACGTGCGGGCAAGAAAGTCGGTGAGGAAGTACGTCCCGGGCTCCTCGCGCAGCGCGTCGCGCACCTCGGCGCGGGCGAACACGTCGTAGCAGTGGTCGCCGGAGAGCCGCTCGAGCCCCAGCTCGTCCACGGCGCCCATGCTGCCGCAGTCGGCGTAGCCCAGGACGACCCGGTCGTACTGCGACCGCAGCCGCTCGATCAGCTCGGCGGCGGCCGGCGCGATCCGCTCAGGGCGGTTGTGCAGCTCGGGCGGAAGCGGGTGCACGTCCACCGCCCACGCGCGCCGGCGGGCGATCGCGCCGATGTGCACCGCCAGCGCGCCGCAGGCGACGACCGCGACCCTCATCTGTGCCGGCGCGCTCATCCGGGGAACGCCAGCTGGTCGATGAACAGGTCGTTGAAGTCCGCCCGGCCGGAGAGCTCGACATACTCGACCTCGTCGAGGATCGCGTCGGCCGCGGCCCGCTCGCGCAGCGACAGCGCCGCCATCTTCGCGCCCTCGCCGGCCACGTTGCCCGCCGAGATGATGCGTGTGAGCGCCAGCTTCGGGACGAGGCCGATGCGGACCGCGCTTGCCGGCGAGAGATACGAGCCGAAGCTGCCCGCCAGGAGCACCTGCGACACGTCGTCGGCCGTGATTCCGAGCTCGCCCATCAGGATCGCCCAGCCGGTCGCGATCGACGCCTTGGCGAACTGCAGCTCGCGCACGTCGCGCTGGGACAGATAGACCGCGTTCTCGGGATCGTCGCCGCGCCACGCGAGCACGAACACCCGCTCCTTGCCCACCTTGACGAGCCGCTTGGACAGCTCGGGGTGCATCTCGAGCGCCGCCTCGTCGGGGATGTACCGGCCCGAGTTGTCGATGAGGCCGCACACGACCAGCTGGGCGACCGCATCCACGAGGCCCGAGCCGCACATGCCCACCGGGTCGGTGTCGCCGATGACCTCGAGCGTCAGCTCCTCGCCCGCGATCGTGACGCCCTCGATCGCACCCTCGGCCGCGCGCATGCCGCAGCGGATCTGGGCGGCCTCGAAGGCGGGGCCGGCCGGGGCGGCGGTCGACACCACCCGCTCCTGCGAGCCGAGCGCGATCTCGGAGTTCGTGCCGACGTCGATGAAGAGGCGCACCCGGCGGTCGCGCGTGAGCCCGGTTGCGAGCATGCCCGCCACAATATCGCCGCCCACGTAGGCACCGAGCGCCGGGAAGGTGAACGCCGGCGCGCGCGGGTGCAGCTGCACACCGTAGTCGGCCGCGGGCACGGGCGGGAGGCGGCGGGCGGTGATGATGAAGGGCGCCATCGCCAGCGGCTCGGGGTCGATCCCAAGCGCTATCTGGGTCATCGTCACGTTGCCGCAGACGACCATCTCGTAGACCCGCTCGCGCTCGATGCCCGCCTCGTCGCACACCTCGCCGGCGAGCTGGTTCAGGGTCTCGGCCGCGCGCGCCTGCAGCGCTTCGAGGGCGTCGGGGTCGAGCATCGTCGCCGAGACACGCGAGATGACGTCGGCGCCGTAGGGCTGCTGGCGGTTCAGCATCGACTTGACCGCAAGCGGCTGGCCGGTGGCCAGATCGAGCAGGTTTGCGACCACCGTCGTCGTGCCCAGGTCGAACGCGATCGCGTGGCGCTCGGCGGTGGTGTCACCCGGTTCGACGTCGATCAGGAGGTCGTCGCAGATGACCGCGGTGACCTTGTAGTCGGCCGCCCGCAGCGTGCGGCCGAGCAGGCGCATCGCACCCGGGTGGACGCGCAGCTCGTAGTCGTCCACGGCGGCCAGCACCCGCTCGAGGTCGGAGGCCTGGTCCTCCAGCGACGGCTCGGCCAGCTCGAGGTAGCGCTTCTGCACCGCCGGGCGCAGGATGACGTGCCGGCCAACCCCGACCAGCGCCGCCTTCGGCCGCGTCTGCAGCGGCGGCACGTCGATCTCGAGGTCCTCGGTGACGAGCGCACGGCAGGCCAGGCGCCAGCCGCCCCGCAGCTCGTCGATCGTGAACGCGCGCGGGTCGACCGTGTCCACCGGCATCGCCCCCGAGATCACCCGCACCTTGCACTTCTTGCACGTGCCGTGGCCGCCACAGGTGGAGTCGATGGCGATGCCGTTCCAGGAGGCCGCGTCGAACACGGTCGTCCCCACCGGAACGCGCACGTCGCCGCCGTCGGGGCGAAATTGCAGGCGCACCCGGCCGGTGCCGGGCTGGACGGCCGCGTCCGTCACGCCGCTCCGGCTGCGAGCTTGGCCCGGTAGGCCGCGATCCACGCGGCGCCCCACTCGTCGTGGCCGAGCAGGAAGTCGGCCGCGCGCACCGCCTCGACGCAGACCTGCGCGCGGGCGTCCATGATCGCGCTCGTGAGGCCGTGGCTCGCGGCGATGGCCAGGAACCCGGCTCCCAGCGTGTGCCGCCCCGGCAGGCCGAACGACGTGTTGGACGCGCCACAGGTCATGTTCACGCCGAGGTCGTCGCGGATCAGGCGGACGGTCTCGAGGAACAACGTCACGGCGCGCGGCTCCGCGCCAACCGGCATCGCCAGGGGATCGATGACGACGTCCTCGGGCGGGATGCCGTGGTCGCCCGCCACCGACACGATCTTGCGTGCGATCTCGAGCCGCCGCTCCGGCTCCATCGGGATCTCGTCGTCGTTGGCGAGGCCGATCACGGCGGCTCCGTGGCGGGCGACGATCGGCAGGATCGCCTCGAGCCGCTCGTCCTCGCCGGTGACGGAGTTGACCAGCGCCTTGCCGTCGTATGCGCTCAGGCCGGCCTCCAACGCCTCGATGATCGACGAGTCGATCACGAGCGGCAGGTCGGTCAGCGTCTGCACGAGGGTGATCGCGTTTCGCATCAGCTCGATCTCGTCGGCCAGGGGGTCGCCGACGTTCACGTCGAGCACGTCGGCGCCGCCGGCCACCTGCTCGGCCACGTCGGTCTCGAGCTGGGACAGGTCGCCGGCCTGGAGCTGCGCCTGGAAGCCCTTGCGCCCGGTCGGGTTGATGCGCTCGCCGATGACGCAGAACGGCCGGCCGGAGCCGATGACGACCGTCTTAGACCGGGACTGGAGAACCGTATCCATGTTCAACCCTTTCGGCGTGCGTGGGGATGCCAAGTCGGCGGCAGAGCGCCGCGATGCCCGCGTCCTTGCGGAAGCTGATGAAGTGCAGCCCGCGGACGCCCGGCCGGGCCATCGCGTGTTGGGCGAGCTCGTAGGCGACGTCGAAGCACGCCTCCTGCTGGTCGGATGCCCCCTCGACCCGCTCGATGATTGCAGCCGGCACCGAGATGCCCGGCACCTTCTCGTCGATGAAGCGCAGCGCCCGGGCCGAGCGCAGGATCGTGATCGAGGGCAGGATCGCGACCCGGGCGGTCAGGCCGATGCGGTCCGCCTCGGCCGTGAACCCCTCGAGAAGCTCGGGCTCGAAGCAGATCTGAAGCTGCAGGAACCGCGCCCCGGCCTCGGCCTTCTTCAGCGCCCGGTGGGCGCGGTAGGCATGCGGCGGCGCGCCCGGGTTCTCGACGGCGCCCAGGAAGAGGTGGGGCGGAGACGAGATCGCCCGGCCGCTCAGGTAGCGGCCCTCGGCGATCGCCCGCGCCGTGGAGAGCAGCTGCGGGCTGTCGAGGTCGAAGACGCGCCGGGCCTCGGGCTCGTCGCCCGCGGTGACGTCGTCGCCGGTCAGGCAGCACAGGTTCTCGATCCCGTGCAGCGAGGCGCCGACGATGTCGGCCTCGAGCGCCAGCCGGTTGCGGTCGCGGCAGACGAGCTGCATGATCGGCTCCATCCCGCACTTCTGCAGGGCGACGGCGATCGCAAGCGGAGAGGCGTGCGCGTGGGCGGCGGTGTTGTCGGTCGCATTGCACGCGTCCAGGTAGGGAGCCATCGGCTCGAGCTGGAAACGCACCTCGTCCATTCCGCCGCCGTCGATGGTCGGCATCTCGGCGGTGACGACGAAGCGCCCCTCGGCGAGGGCCTGCTCGAGCCGGCTCAATGCTCGCCGGCCTCCCAGCCGGCGGGCGTCTTGCGATCCCGGCCGGTGGCGAGATTGATCCACGAGGACGTGCCCCGGAGGCGGTTGTCCACCGGTGGGCGCAGGTGGTTGAACTCGTCCCGCCAGGACGTGGGCAGAAGCGGCAGCCGCCGCGAGCGCTCGTAGCCGCGCAGCCACACACAGCGCATCTCGGGCTTGACCTCGCAGCCGCCGTCGGCGCGCACCCCGCCGCAGGGGCCGTTGCGAAGCGTCTTGGGGCAGTTCATCGGGCAGGTCATGCCGGTCGAGTGGAGCACGCACTGGCCGCACATCTGGCAGCCGAACACGGGCTTCTTGACCGCAGCCTCCAGTGCCGCCACGACGCCCATCAGACCACTGCGGTTTCGCGGCGGTTCTGCTCGATCAGCTGCTTGGCCAAACGCACGGCCGTCGATGCGTCGGCGGCATACCCGTCGGCTCCGACCGCGTCGGCGTACTCCTTGGTGACCGGGGCGCCGCCGACCATCACGATCACGCGGTCGCGCAGGCCCGCCTTCTGGAGGGCGTTGATGTTGGCCTTGAACATCGGCATCGTGGTCGTCAGGAAGGCCGAGAAGCCGACGATATCGGGCTCGTGCTTCACCACCTCTTCCACGAACCGCTCCGGGGCGACGTTGACGCCCAGGTCGTGGACGGTGAAGCCGGCGCCCTCGAGCATGATGTTGACGAGGTTCTTGCCGATGTCGTGCACGTCGCCCTTGACGGTGCCCATGACGAAGGTGCCGATGGGCTTCGCGCCCGTCTCGGCCAGCAGCGGCCGCAGGATGTTGAGCGCACCCTGCATCGCCCGCGCGGCGATCAGCATCTCGGGCACGAAGTAGTCACCGCGCTCGAAGCGGGCGCCCACCTCCTCGAGCGACGGGATGAGCGCGTCGTAGAGCATCCGCTCGGGCTCGAGGCCCTCGACCAGCCCCTGCTCGGTCAGCTCCTTGACGGAGGGGGCGTTGCCGACCAGCGTGTCGTCGTACAGGCCCTGGAGGATTTCGTCGTGAGTCATGCTGCTCCTTGGGTCGTGGTGCCGTACCCCAGCCGGGCCGAGACGATGGCCGCCTCGCGCATGAGCGGGGAGGCCAGCTCGGCCATTCGAATACGCGTCAGGCGGTGCTCGGGGCCTGAGATCGAGAGGGCCGCGAACACGTCGCCGGCCCCGGCACGTACGGGCGCGGCCATCGCCGCGAGCCCCGGCTCGAGCTCGCCGATCGCGGTCGCGTAGCCGCGCGCCCGCACCGCATCGAGCTCGGGCTCGAGCGCGGCGAGCTCCCGGGGAAGGCGGACGGCACCGTAGGCGAGGAACACCTTTCCGACCGCGGTCGTCTGGTGCGGGACTCGGCGGCCGATCCAGTTGCTCGAGCCGATGAAGTGGGGGCTGTCGACCTGGCTGAGGTGCTCGACGCCGAGCGGGGTCGGCACCGCCAGGTTGATCGTCTCCTCGCTCGCGTCGGCCAGCCGGCGCAGCGAATCGGCGCTCAGCCCCACCAGGTCGCGCTCGCCGACGCCGCGGCGGGCCAGGCGCAGCATCACCGGACCGGGACGCAGCGGGCCGCGGGCGCCGTCGCGCTGCACGAGCGCGTGCCGCTCGAGCGCTGCCACCAGCCGCGAGACGGTGCTCTTGGGCAGGTCGGTGGCCTCGGCCAGCTCGCCCACTCCGATCGGGTCCACACTGTCCGCGACCGCCACGAGCAGCTGGGCGGCCCGGTCGATGGATTGGGATCCGGAGGCGGGCGGCATTGAAAACTGACTCACGATGTGGAACTATAGTTCCACAATAAGGATCATAGGGATCGACCGAAGGCCCGTCAAGACACCGCCGGGCGCGGTCGCCGGCCCACCGGAGGACGCATGTTCCGAAACACGATGCCGCGCTACGAGATCCTCTCCGAGGACGCCATGGACACGCTCGATCGAGGCTGGCGCCGGATCGTGTCCGAGATCGGGGTCGAGTTCATCCTGCCCGAGGCGGTCGACCTCTTCAAGGCGGCCGGCTGCAAGACCAAGGACGCGATCGTCTACCTCGATCCCGACTTCGTGCTCGAGCAGGTGGCCAAGGCCCCGCGGGAGTTCGAGCTGCAGGCCCGAAACCCCGAGCGCTCGGTGCATATCGGCGGCCAGAACATGGTCTTCTCGGGTGTCTACGGGCCGCCGTTCGTGCGCGAGGGCGACGACCGCCGCGAGGCGACCATGGCCGACTTCGAGCGGTTCGTCATGCTCTCGCAGGACTTTCCGCAGCTCGACTCGGCCGGCGGCACGATCTGCGAGCCGAACGACCGCCCGCTCGACTCGCGCCACCTCGACATGGTGTTCGCGCTGCAGACGCTCTCCGACAAGCCCTACATGGGATCGGTCACCTCCGGCCCGAACGCGGCCGACACGATCGCGATGAGCGAGATCCTGTTCGGCGGGCGCGAGGCCATCGAGCGCTCTCCGGCCTCGATCTCGCTGATCAACGTGAACTCGCCGCTGCGGTTCGACGACCGCATGCTGGCGGCGATGTTCGAGTACAACCGCGCCAACCAGGCAGTCATCGTCACGCCGTTCCTGCTGATGGGCGCCATGTCGCCGGTCACCGTCCCCGCGACGCTGGTGCAGCAGATGGCCGAGGCGCTGGCCGGCATCGCGCTGACGCAGCTCGTGCGGCCCGGCTGCCCGGTTGTGTTCGGCTCGTTCCTGTCGAACACCGACCTGCAGTCCGGCTCACCGAGCTTCGGCACGCCGGAGTCGGCCATCGGCCTGCTGTGCACCGGCCAGATCGCGCGCCGGTTCGGCCTGCCGTGGCGCAGCGGCGGCGGCCTCACGTCGAGCCAGACGGTCGATGCCCAGGCCTCCTACGAGGCGCTGATGACGATGCTCCCGACGTTCCTGGCCGGTGCCAACTACGTGATGCACGCGGCGGGCTGGCTCGAGTCGGGCCTCGTCAGCTGCTATGAGAAGTTCATCGTCGACATCGAGATCCTGCGCATGCTGCAGGAGGAGTTCACCCCGCTCGAGGTCGACGAGGCGAGCCTCGCCTTCGGCGCTCACGAGGAGGTCGGCCAGGGCGGGCACTTCCTCGGTGCCGAGCACACGCTCGAGCGCTTCCGCACCTGCTTCTACCGCCCGCTGCTCTCGTCGACCGAGAACTTCGAGCGGTGGAAGTCGAAGGGCTCGCGGGACGCCACCGAGCGGGCGGGCGAGATCTGGCGCAAGACGGTGGAGGACTACGAGCCGCCCGCGCTCGACCCGGCCATCCGGGAGCAGCTGAAGGAGTACGTCGACCGGCGCAGGATCGAGCTCGGCGACTGACCACGAGCGAGGAGACGACCATGGCAGACAGGCTGGCGGCGAGCATGGGCCGGCTCGGCACCGAGACGGCGTTCGAGGTGCTGGCCCGGGCCAAGGCGCTCGAGGCATCCGGGCGGCGCGTGATCCACCTCGAGATCGGCGAGCCGGACTTCACAACGCCCGGGCACATCATCGAGGCGGGCATGCGCGCCTTGCATGACGGCCACACCCACTACTGCCCGGCCCCAGGCCTGCCCGAGCTGCGCGAGGCCTGCGCGGCGCACCTGTCGGCGCATCGAGGCCTCGAGATCGACCCCGGCCGCGTCGTGGTGGCACCCGGCGCAAAGCCGTTCCTGTTCTTCGGCGTGCTGGCGACGTGCGACCCGGGCGACGAGGTCATCTATCCCAACCCGGGCTTCCCGATCTACGAGTCGGTGATCCGCTTCGCCGGTGCGACGCCGGTGCCGCTGCCGCTGGTCGAGGAGCGCGGGTTCGCGTTCACCGCCGACGACCTGGCCGAGCGGCTGACGCCGCGCACCCGGCTCGTGATCCTGAACTCGCCCGCGAATCCCACCGGCGGCATCGTCGACTCGGCGCTGACGGCCGAGGTCGCGGCGGTGCTCGCCGGCCACGACTGCTGGATCCTCACCGACGAGGTCTACTCCGAGATGCTCTACGGCGAGCGGCACGACACCGTCGCCGCCCACAACGACCTGCTCGGCCGCACCCTGCTCGTGGACGGGTTCTCCAAGACGTTCGCGATGACCGGCTGGCGGCTGGGCTACGCGGCCCTGCCGACCGCCCTCGTGGAGCCGATCACGCGGCTTCTGATCAACTCGGTGTCGTGCACGGCGCCGGCGGTGCAGCTCGCGGGCGTGGCGGCGCTCCAGGGGCCCCGCACCGAGGTGGACGCGATGCTGGCGGAGTTCGACGTGCGCCGCGCGCGCCGTGGTGGCCGGGCTGAACGCGCTGCCCGGAGTGTCGTGCGTGATGCCGCAGGGGGCCTTCTACGCTTTCCCGAACATCACCGGCACGGGCATGGACGCGCGCACGGTCGCCGACCGCCTGCTCACCGAGGCGGGCATCGCGGTGCTCGCCGGGACGGCGTTCGGGGAGTTCGGCGAGGGCTACCTGCGCCTGTCCTACGCCAACTCGCTCGAGAACATCGAGGAGGCCCTCGGCGCCATGGGCGACCTGCTCGCGACGGCGCCGGTGTGAGCGGCCCGGTGGCCGCGCGCATCGTCGTCACCCGCCGCATCCCCGAGCCGGCGCTCGAGCTCCTGGCGCCGGCGGGCGACGTCTGGGTCTCGCCGCACGACCGGCCGCTCGGCACCGACGAGCTGCACGCGGCCGTGAGCGGGGCCGACGCCGTCGTGACGCTCCTGCACGACCGCGTCGACGGCGCCTTCCTCGATGCCGCCGGCCCCGGGCTGCGGGTGGTGGCCAACGTTGCGGTGGGCTACGACAACGTCGATGTGGCCGCCTGCGCCGCGCGCGGGGTGGTGTGCACCAACACGCCGGGCGTGCTGACCGATGCCACCGCCGACATCGCGTTCGCGCTGATCCTGGCGTCGACCCGGAGGCTGGGCGAGGCCGAGCGCATGATCCGCGCCGGCGGCACCTGGTCGTGGAGCATGTTCTTCATGCTGGGATCGGGCCTGCAGGGAAAGACGCTCGGGATCGTCGGCCTCGGCCAGATCGGCACCGCCACCGCCCGGCGCGCGCGGGCGTTCGGGATGACGATTGCCTATACCGCCCGCCGCCCCGCGGATGCCGCGCTCGAGTCCGAGCTCGACGCCAGCCGGCTCGATCTCGACGAGCTCTTGGCCACGGCCGACGTGGTGTCGATCCACTGCCCGCTCACCGACGCGACCCGGCACCTGATCGATGCCCGCCGCCTGCAGCTGATGAAGCCCACGGCGCACCTGGTCAACACCGCCCGCGGGCCGATCGTCGACGAGGCGGCGCTCGCCGAGGCGCTGCGCACGGGCACGATCGCCGGCGCCGGGCTGGACGTGTTCGAGCGCGAGCCGGCAATCGAGCCGGCGCTCTACGAACTCGAGAACGTGGTGCTGATCCCGCACCTGGGCTCGGCCACGATCGAGACGCGCACCGCGATGGGCGTGCTGGCGGCCAAAAACGCGATGGCGGTGCTGGCGGGCGACCCCCCGCCCACCCCGATCACCTGAAGGCGGGGACAGTCCCCGGTTGTGGCGAGTGCGGAAGTTGTGACGCTCTTGTTGCAGATGGCCGTCAGCGTAGTGAGCACGGCGGCCATTGCGGCCATGTGCGCCGGCGTGCTGCCGCAGCAGCCGCCCACCAGCTCGACGCCGAGGCCGCGCATGCGACCGGCGTAGTCGGCCATCTCGGCGGGCGACGTCTCGTAGTGAAACGCGTCTCCGTGGATGACGGGCAGGCCGGCGTTGGACTGGGCGATGCAGCAGAAGCCCCTCGGGCCGGTGCGCGACCATCTCCTCCATCACCGCCTGCATGTCCTCGATCCCGCGGCCGCAGTTCGCGCCGACTCCGGTCACACCCATCTCGGCCAGGGTCCGCACCGCCTGGGTGGGCGAGACGCCCATCATCGTGTGCCGGTTGGTGTCGAAGCTCAGCGTGACGATCACCTCGAGATCGGGCGCCACGTCCTGGGCCGCGCGCACGACGGCCTCGGCCTCGGCCAGATCGCTCATCGTCTCGGCCAGGATCAGGTCGGCCCCGGCCCCGGCGAGCGCCTCGATCTGCTCGGCGAACACGGCCTGGGCATCCTGCGGCGAGAGCGTCCCGAGCGGCTCGATCAGCTCGCCCGTCGGGCCGACGTCGCCGGCGACCAGGGCGCCGAACTCGTCTGCCACCTCGCGCGCGATGCGAACACCGGCCGCGTTCACATCGGCCACGCGGTCGCCGAGACCGGCCATCGCCAGCCGTGGCGCGGTCGCCCCGAAGGTGTTGGTGGTGACGAGCACGGCCCCGGCGGCGGCGTAGCCGCGGTGGATCTCGGCGACCGCCTCGGGCCGATCGAGGTTCCAGCGCTCTCCCGACTCGCCGGCCTCGAGGCCGGCACCCTGCAGCATCGTCCCCATCGCGCCGTCGAAGAGGGCGCAGCCGCGGGCCGAGATCAGGTCGCGCAAACGCGTCTGTTGGGTGGTCGTCATCGGCAAGGATGCTACCTCCCCACCGGGCCGCCCGCGCCCCGCAAGACTACGCACGTGAGCCGTCCAACCGGGATGCCGACCGATCGCGAGATCCTCGCGCTCGCCATTCCCGCGCTCGGCGCACTGATCGCAGAACCGCTGTACGTGCTGGGCGACACGGCGATCGTCGGCCACCTCGGCACGGTCCCGCTGGCCGGGCTTGCGCTGTCGGGCCTCCTGCTCTCGGAGGTGTTCGGGTTCTGCACGTTCCTCGAGTACGGCACCACCGCCCGGGCTGCGCGCCTGTACGGGGCCGGGCAGGTCGAGGAGGCGCTCGACGTCGGCGTGCAGGCCACGTGGCTCGCCCTCGCCCTGGGCGTGTTCCTGACGATCGGGCTCGAGATCGCGGCCGCCCCGGCGATGCACGCCATGGCGGGCGGCAGCACCCCCGCCGCCGCGCAGGCGGTGCGGTGGATGCGGATCGCGTCGCTCGGAGCGCCGTTCGTGCTGGTTACGGCGGCCGCGCAGGGGTGGATGCGCGCCTTCCAGAACACGCGCACGCCGCTCGTCGTGATCGGGCTTGCGAACCTCGTCAGCATCGCGCTCTCGGCGCTGCTGGTGTTCGGCCTCGGCCTCGGGATCCGCGGATCGGCGGTCGCAAACGTGGTCGCGCAGGGTGCGTGCGGCGTCCTCTTCCTCGCCATCCTCGTCCGCCGCGGAGTGCCGCTGCGGCCGTCGCCGCACCGCATCCGGGTGCAGTTCAACGCCGCTCGCGACCTCACGGTGCGCACCGCCGCGTTCTTCGTCACCTTCACGGTGGCCGCGTCGGTGGCGGCCCGGATCGGCAACACCACGCTTGCCGCCCACCAGATCGGGGCTCAGATCTGGACGTTCTGCGCGCTCTTCCTCGACTCCACGGCCATCGCCGCCCAGGCGCTGATCGGGCGGCTGCTCGGGGCCGGGCAGATCGACGCGGCGCTGCAGCTCGGCCGGCGGCTGCTGTGGGCCGGAGCGCTGCTCGGAGTTGGGTTCGCGCTCGTGCTCGGAGCCGGATACGCCGTCATCCCGCGTGCATTCACGTCCGATTCCCACGTGATCGGCCACGCGCACATCCTGTGGCCCTGGCTGGTCGCGATGATGCCGCTGAACGGCTGGGTGTTCGCGCTCGACGGGATCCTGTTCGGCGCCGGCGACCTGCGGTTCATGCGCAACGTGACCGCGGCCGGGGCACTGCTCGGCTATCTGCCGCTGACGCTCGCCACGGCGGAGTTCGGGTGGGGCCTCACCGGAATCTGGATCGGCATCTCCACGTTCATCTGGATCCGGGCCGCGATCGGCTATGCCCGCTGGCGCGGTCGCAGGTGGCTGGTCGGCGGAGCGCTGATCGCCGACGAAGCCACCTGACGGTTCCGCGGCGGCCCGCCGGCGGACACGCAGCAGCGCTAGATCGTGTCCACCTTTTCGACGTACCAGACGACCCAGGCGCCCTCTGTGCGTTCGGCCTGCATCACGCGGGCGTGCGGCGGCAGCGGCACCTGGCAGTACTCCCTTGTCATCCCCCGCACCTCGCCGACGGACTCGCGCTCGACGGCGGTGAGCGGCACGACGATCCGCGCCAGCAGGGGCATACCCTCGGCTTTGCTCAGGTCAACGTTCTCCATGGCGGCAGGGTTCGGCACCCGGCCGCCCTCTCCTGCACGGAACCACGCGGCGGCTACCATCAGGTCAAGGAGGTGGCCGTGAACATCGGTCTGTTGCTGCTCATCTCGATCTATCACGTTCCGGCCAATCTCGGCTACGGGATTCTGTTCGGCCTGATCCTGATCGAGTCGGCAGGCGCGCCAGTGCCGGGCGAGACCAGCCTGATCGCCGCCGGTGTCCTGGCATCGACGGGCCACCTGTCGTTGCCCGTCGTGTTCGCCGTCGCGATCTCGGCGGCGATCGTGGGCGACAACCTCGGCTACCTCGTGGGACGCCGGGCCGGCAACTGGGTTTTGACGCGTCCCGGGCCGGTGGGAGGAGCAGCGGCTGCGATTCCTCGACGAGGGCGAGCACTTCTTCTCGCGCCACGGCGGCAAGACGGTCTTCTTCGGCCGCTGGCTGCCGGTGCTGCGCTTCACCGCCGCCCTCCTGGCCGGAGTGAACGAGATGCCGTGGCGGCGGTTCTTCGTGTTCAACGCCGCCGGTGGCGCGGGATGGGTGCTGACGGTGGGATCGGCCGCCTACCTGCTTGGGAGCAGTGCATCGAGCCTGTTCGAGGCGATCGGCCTTGCCGGCCTGCTCGCCCTGGTGCTCGCGGTCGCCGGCCATATCGCCTGGCGGCGGTCGCAGCGGGGCCGCGAGCCGAGCGCGCCGCGCCGCCGGCCGGCCGCCCACGAGTCGGGCGAGTAGTCAGGCTCGCGGCGGAACGCAGGCGCGGCGGTACTCGGCCTGCGTGTTCACGTTGCGAAGCGAGTCGGGCTCGAGCAGCTCGGCGACCGTCAGGCGGCGGATCCGCCCGTGCTCGAGCAGCGCCGTGACCCGCGCCTCCCCGGCGGCGAGAAGCTGCGGCGCCCGTTCGAGCAGCCGCGCGTCGTAGGCGGCGGCAAGGGGCTGGTCGCGCCCGTCGGCCACCGCGACGACAGCATCGAATCCCGGCAGTGCGGCGAGCATCTGGCCGACGAACGCCGGATGCAGCAGCGGCAGGTCGACGGCGGCCAGAAACACGGCCTGCGACCGCCCGTCGAGCGCGCCGATCCCGGCCGCGACCCCCTCCAGCGGCCCTCGCTCGGGAGCCGCGTCGACCGCGATCTCGACGCCCTCCGGGACGGGCACGCTCTGGCCCGCCGCGGCGACCACGATCACCGGCCGGCACACCTGGGCGAGGATGCCGGCGATGTGGTGCACGAGCGGCTCGCCGTGCCAGTCCAGAAGCGCCTTGGGCTCGCCCATCCGGCTCGACCGGCCCCCGGCGAGCACGATCGCCGCCGCCCCGGCGGCCGGCTATTCACGGCCCCGGCGGCGCAGCACGCGCTCGTCGCCGATTCGGCGGGTGATGCCGTGGGCGTCCAGCGCTTCCAGCAGCGCCTGGGCGTACTTGCGCGAGATGCCGAGCCGGTCGCGCAGCTGGGCGAGGGTCACCGTGCCGGCCGCGCCGGCCAGCTCGACCGTCGCCGCGCGGGCCTGCTCGAACGCCTCCGCGGTGAACGCCAGCTCGCGTCCCGCCCGCACCGCCCGGCCCTGCTCGACCAGCGCCGTGACGGCAGCCGCGTCGGCGGTGCCGAGGGCCGGGGGCTGAAGCGGGCTGGCCGCGAGCCTCGTGTGGAGCTCGTCCACGACGGCCGTCGGGAACCGCCGGTTTGGGCGGTGCCGGCGCCTGGGCGGGCGGGACTGCCGGCCGCGAGCGCCCGCGCGGCGGTGCGGGATCGGTGACCGTCGCGCCGGCCACGGTCACCTGGGGGCTCGTCAGGCGCAGGATCAGGTGGTCGCCGACGGCGGCCGAGACACGCCGGCGCAGCCGCAGCTGCACATCGGCGCTGCCGCCCGGGGGCACCTCGGACACCTCGCGCAGCGCGACGCGGGCCGGGCGCTTCGGCCGTCCCGTGGTGGACGGTCACGACGTCGCCGTTTCGCAGGGCGCGGGCCGCCGACGGCAGCACCCGCAGCCGGCAGTCGAGCCGAAACGACCGCGGCAGCGTGCCCGGCGAGGCCGCCGTGTCGCCGCGTTTCACCTGCGTGCGCTCGACGCCGACCAGTGCGAGCGCGACTCGCTGACCCGCGGCCGCATCGTCGACGGCCTGGTCGTGCACCTGCACGCTGCGTACGCGCACCTCGCGCCCTCCCGGCTCGATCGCGAGCCGGTCTCCCACCCGCACCGTGCCCGTCCACAGCGTCCCTGTGACGACGGTGCCGATGCCCCGCAGCGAGAACGCGCGGTCGATCGGCAGCCGCACCTCTCGCACCGGGCGCCCGGCTGCGGGCATCGCCCGCGAGCCGGTCGAGCGCCGTGCGCAGATCGTCGACCCCGGCACCGGTTCGCGACGATACCTCGACGACGGGCGAGCCGGCATAGGGGCCGTCGGCGAGCAGCTCGTCGATGCTCAGCCGGGCGAGCTCGGCCAGCTCGTCGTCCACCAGATCGCGCTTGGTCATCGCGACCACCCCCGCAGGGACGTCGAGGAGCTCGAGGATTGCCAGGTGCTCGCGCGTCTGCGGCATCACGCCGTCGTCGGCCGCGACGACCAGCAGGAACATGTCGATCCCGGTCGCCCCGGCCACCATCGTCCGCACGAAGCGCTCGTGGCCGGGCACGTCCACGACCGACAGGCGCCGCCCGGACGGGAGCTCGAGCGGTGCGTAGCCGAGCTCGATCGAGATGCCGCGGGCCTTCTCCTGCGGCAGCCGGTCGGTGTCGACCCCGGTGAGCGCGGCCACGAGCGCCGTCTTGCCGTGGTCGATGTGACCGGCGGTGCCGAGCGTCAGAGGCTGATCAGCAGGCACTGGTCGTCGGTGAGCGTGCGGCAGTCGAGCAGCACCCGGCCCTCGCGGACGACGGCCACCACCGGCGGATCCGAGGCCCGCAGTGCGGCTGCGAGGGCGTCGCCGCCGTCCAGGGCGCAGGCGAAGCTCGGCAGCTCCAGGAGCGGCACGGCCCCGCCGCCGACGCGGGCGGTGCTCGCGACCACCGTGCCGCCCAGCCGGTCCGCCAGCCGCTGCGCGCGCATGCGCACCGCCTCGGCCGACTCCGCCGCCGCGGCCAGCGCCGGGACGGCGCGCAGTGCCCGCTGGGGATCGCGATAGAGCTCGAGCGTCGCCTCGAGGGCGGCCAGCGACAGCTTGTCGATGCGCACCGCGCGCGCCAGCGGGTGGCGGCGGATGCGTTCGAGCACCGCGGCCTGCCCCACGATCACGCCCGCCTGCGGTCCGCCGAGCAGCTTGTCGCCCGAGAAGCACACCACGGCGGCGCCCGCCTCGATCGAGCCGCGGGCGGTCGGCTCGTCGGCCAGGTCGGGGAGGTCGAGAAGCTGGCCGGAGCCGAGGTCGTCGATCAGCGGCAGCCCGTGCGCGGCGGCGAGCGCCGCTAGGTCGGCGAGCGCCGGCGCTGCCGTGAACCCGACCATGCGGAAGTTCGACTGGTGCACGCGGACGAGCGCCGCGGTGTCCGGGCCGATCGCGCGCTCGTAGTCGCGCACCGACGTGCGGTTGGTGCTCCCGACCTCGACGAGGCGCGCCCCCGACTGGGCGAGGATGTCGGGGATGCGGAACCCGTCGCCGATCTCGATCAGCTCGCCGCGGCTGATGACCACCTCGCGCCCCCCGGCGAGCGCGGCCAGGCTCAGGAGCACGGCCGCAGCGTTGTTGTTCACGGCCATCCCGGTCTCGGCCCCGGTGAGCTCGGCCAAGAGCCCGCCGAGGTGGGCGTGGCGGGAGCCGCGCGCGCCCGCGTCGAGGTCGTACTCGAGGTTCGAGTAGCCGCTCGCAACGGCGCGCACCCGATCGAGGGCCACGTCGGCGAGCGGTGCCCGGCCGAGGTTGGTGTGCACGATCACACCGGTCGCGTTCAGGACCGGGCGCAGGCTGGCGGGGCGTGCGAGCAGCTGGTCCACGCGGGCAAGGAGCTGCTCCGCCGACCGGGGCTCGCCGGCGGCCCGCGCCTCGGCAAGCGCCGAGCGGATTGCCGCGACGGTCGCGGCGTGACCGTGGCGCTCGGCCGTGTCCCCCGCGAGCGCCGAGCAGGGAGTCGACCGATGGGAGTTGGCGTAGCGGATTGGCCGCCATGGGTGCGATTGTACGTGGTGGGAGTGAACCGTCCTGCCCGCCCACCCCTGTACGGAGTCGAGGTCGGCCGCCGCCGGCGACGCCGCAGGCTGCCCGCACTCCGCCTGCCGCCGCTCGTCGCGATCGCCGTCGTGCTGCTGGCGGTGCTGGCCGCCGGGAGCGCCTTCGTCGCCTACCGGCTGTGGCCGCTCACCGATCGCTCGGCCGGCCTGATCGGTCCCCCGGTGCCGGCGGGGCCGGCGCCGAAGGGATCCCAGCCCACGCCGCCCCGGCCCCTGTCGTCGACCGGCGAGTCACACGTGCGGATCAGGGGAGTCCGCGCCACCGCCGGCGTCGTCGTCGACGTCGCCAGCGGCAGGGTTGTGTGGGCACATGCCGCGCACCGGCCGCTGCCGGTCGCGAGCCTCACCAAGCTGATGACCGCGCTCGTCGCGCTGCCCCGGCCGGACGTGCTCGACCGTCAGTACTTCGTCACACCGGCGATGGTCTCGGTACCCGGGTCCACGATCGGCCTGCGCGCCGGCGACCGGGTGACCGACAGGCGCATGCTGGCGGCGACGCTGATCGCCTCGGCAAATGACGCCGCCAACGTGCTGGCGGTGCGCCGGGGCGGGACGCTCCACGCCTTCGTGGCGCTCATGAATGCCGAGGCCGGCCGCCTGGGCCTGTCCGACACGCATTACTCGAACCCGTCCGGGATCTACGATCGCGACAACCACTCGTCGGCCTGGGACGTCGCCGATCTGTCCCGGCACGTGCTGGGAAAGCCGCTGCTGCGGATGCTGGTGGGGCGCAAGGCCTATCCGGGCGGCCCGACGGTCTACGTCAACCGCAACCGGCTGCTGTGGTCATACCCGGGCGCGATCGGGCTCAAGACCGGCTCGACGACGGCCGCGGGCAACTGCCTGTCCGTGGCTGCCACCCACAACGGGCGGACGCTGGTCGCGGTGCTGCTGCACGTCCATGGCGACGAGTTCGCCGCGGCGACGCGGCTGCTCAACTGGGGGTTCCGTCACGACCGCTGATCTGGCCGGCGGGCCGTCGCCAGCAGATGCGGGCCGACCCCGAGCAGCTCCGGGATGCGTCCGAGCTCACGGGCGGCGTCCAGCACCACCGCCCGGCCGCGAGGATCAGCGAGGCGCGCCTCCAGGTCGGAGAGTGCGAACGCAATCCCCTCGACGCTGACCATGTCGAGGACGTCGAGTCCCGCGGCGCGGATCTCGGCCCGCAGTTGCCCGGGACGGTGGCAGTAGCCGCTGAACGATCCCGGGGAGAGCTCCCGGAGTCGGCCCGACCGTTCGACGGTCTCGATCTGGTGGCCGATGCTCGGAAAGGCGAGATCGAGTCGCTCGACGACCTCACCGTGCAGCCGGGGAGCCCACCGCGAGATCGCCGCAGCGAACACCGGGCCGCCCGACCGCACGACCCGAGCGGCCTCTCGCAGCGCCCGCAGCCGGTCGTCTCGTGCCTGCAGGTGGTAGAGCGGGCCGAGCAGGAGCACCGCGTCGGCGCCGCCGTCGGCAAGGTCGATGGCGCGAGCGTCGCCGACCGCCGTCTCGATGTTCAGGCCGCAGGCCGCGGCGTCGGCCCCGAGCTGGTCGACGTGCTTTGGCACGATGTCGCGGTGGCGGACGGTATATCCGCGCTCGGCCAGCCAGAGCGCATAGCGGCCGGGGCCGCCGCCGATGTCGGCGACCACCGCCGGCGGACGCGGCAGGTGTTCGGCCAGGATCCCGATCGTGCGCTCGAACTCGACCACGCCGAGCGGCGTGTCCAAGCGGCCCCGCTCGTCTGCGTCGCCGTAGTGCTCGAGGACGTCGTCAGAGCCGCTGCCCACGTGCTGTCTGGACTACGAGGGCCGCGGCACGTAGGCGGCGTGCATGCCGGCCACGAGCAGCACGACCAGCCCGAGGTAGACGACCGCGATCCCGATTCGCTGCGGAATTGTCACCGAGTGGTACTCGCGGTAGCCGGGCATGTCGCGGCGGCTCCAGCGGCGGTAGAGCTCGTAGCAGGCGAACACCAGCACGATCAGGAGGATCGGGCTCTCGTACTTGAAGAACAGGAGAGCGATCGCGAACAGGCCCGCGAACCAGAACGCCGGGTGCAGCGCCGAGACGGCGCGGCCGCCGTCCAGCGGCACGACAGGGATCAGGTTGAACAGGTTGAGCAGGAAGCCGAGATAGGCGAGTGCCCGCAGCAGGTTGCTGTTGATCTCCTCGGCCCAGAGGAGGGTCGCCAGGGCGCCCGCGCTTCCGAGCACCGGCCCGGCCAGGCCGACCTTGGCCTCGATGTAGGCGTTCTTCGGCATCTCCTTCATCGCCACGAACGCACCCATGAACGGAATGAACACGGGCAGGGACGCCGAGATCCCCTCGCGCCGCAGCCAGATCACGTGGCCGAGCTCGTGCACCAGAAGCAGCACGGCGAACCCGAGTCCGAACCACCAGCCCCAGAACAGCGCATACGCCCCGACCGCGAGCGCGAACGTGAACAGGAACTTGAATTTGAGCAGGATCGCGAACTGGCCCAGGAACTTGAGCGCGATCAGGCCGGCGGCCGTGACGCCGCCGCCGATGCGCCGCAGTGGGCCGCGATGCTCCTGGACGGGGGAGTGGAACGGTGGATCCGTTGGCGGGGGCGCAGGCGGCTGCGTGAGGCCGGTCGAGGACTCCCGCGGTTCGCGCGGCTCCCACGGGTCATAGGTCATACTTGACAGCGTAGCCGTCGCCGCCGGCGCGTCTAGGTGGCTTGTCCACCAACCTCACCGAGCCGCCAGCCGACACGGCGGCCAGGCGTGCGGCGGTTGGGGACAAACCACGTCAGGTGCCCTCCCGCCCGATCCACTCTTCGCCGCCCTCGAAGACCTCCTTCTTCCAGACCGGCACCGTCTGTTTGAGGGTGTCGATGGCCTCCCGGCAGGCGTCCATGGCGGGGCCGCGGTGGGCGGCGGAGACGGCGATGATCACGCTCGCCTCGGCGATCGGCACGTGACCGGTGCGGTGGGCCATCGCGACGCCGATCACGTCGTGTCGCTGCTTGACCGCCTCGGCGATACGGGCCATCTCGGCCTCGGCCATCTCGGGGTAGGCGTCGTACTCGAGGTGCTCGACGATCCGGCCGCGGCTGCGCGTGCGCGTCGTGCCGATGAAGGTCGCGATCGCACCGGCGCCCGTATCGGCGACCTGGGCGACCACCGCGGCGAGGTCGAGGGGCGCGGCCTGGACGGTGAACGCACCGCCCGAGACCGGCGGGATCACGGCCACCTCGTCGCCCGCCTCGACGATCGCGTCACGGCCGGCGTACTCGCGGTTTCGGGCATACGCCAGCCCGGGCGGCTCGGCGCCGAGGCCGAGCGCCGGCCACACGTCGGCCACCACTCGCTCCGCTCGCCAGGTCAACGTCGCGCTGCGACCAGCCGGCCCGCTCCCGAAGCGCGGCGAACAGCCTGACCGTGATCCGCATGCCTGCAGCCTATCCCCGGCCTGACCGTGAGCCGAGGGGGTTGTACCCGCACCCCGCGGCCTCTATGGTGGACCCGGAGCCCCGGAGGCTGGGGACCGCTCGAGGCACGGCGCTCACCGGCTGCCGCGTCGAAGAAGGCGGTTCCGGCAGTCGGGGCTCCTCTATCCTGCGGCTCGTGTCCACCGATCGCGAGCACTCGACCGAGTCGGGCATCCCCATAAAGACGGTCTACCGCCGCGAGGACGCGCCCGCGGAGCGGGCCGACCCGGGGACGTTCCCGTACACCCGGGGCGTGCGCCCGGACGGCTACCGCAAGCGGCCGTGGACGATGCGCCAGTACGCGGGGTTCTCGTCGGCCGACGAGACGAACAGCCGCTTCCGGCTACTGCTCGAACGGGGACAGACCGGCCTCTCGGTCGCCTTCGACCTGCCCACGCAGCTCGGGCTCGACTCCGACCACCCGCTGGCCGCCGGCGAGGTGGGGCGCACCGGCGTCGCCATCGACTCGATCGCCGACATGCGCGCGCTCCTGCGCGACATCCCGCTCGACACCGTGTCGACGTCGATGACGATCAACGCACCGGCGGCGCTGCTCATGCTGCTCTACGAGCTGGTCGGCGAGGAGCAGGGCGTCGACCCCGCGCGGCTGTCCGGAACGATCCAAAACGACGTGCTCAAGGAGTACATCGCCCGCGGCAATTACATCTTTCCCGCCCGCCCGAGCATGCGGCTCACGGTCGACACGTTCAGGTACTGCACCGAGCGGCTGCCGCGGTTCAACACGATCTCGATCTCGGGATATCACATCCGCGAGGCGGGCTCGACGGCCGCCCAGGAGATCGCGTTCACGCTCGCCAACGGCATCGCCTACGTGCAGGCGGCGGTGGACGCCGGGCTCGGAGTGGACGAGTTCGCCCGGCGGCTGTCGTTCTTCTTCAACGCGCACAACAACTTCTTTCAGGAGGTCGGCGAAGTTCCGGGCGGCGCGAATGGTGTGGGCCGAGGTGATGCGCGACCGCTTCGGCGCCGCAGACGAGCGCAGCCTGATGCTGCGCTTCCACGCCCAGACCGGCGGCTCGACGCTCACCGCGCAGCAGGCCGAGAACAACATCGTCCGGGTCGCGGTGCAGGCGTTCTCGGCGGTCTGCGGTTCGGCCCAGAGCCTGCACACCAACGCGTTCGACGAGGCGCTCGCGCTGCCGACCGAGCACAGCGCCACGATCGCTCTGCGCACGCAGCAGATCCTCGCCGCCGAGGCCGGCGCCACCGACACCGCCGACCCGCTGGCGGGGAGCTACTACGTCGAGGCGCTCACCGATGCGCTGGCCGACCAGGCCCGAGAGCTGATCGCGGCAGTCGACGAGCTGGGCGGGGCCGTGGCCGCGATCGAGGCCGGCTGGGTGCAGGACCAGATCGAGCAGGCAGCGTTCGCCTACCACGAGCGCGTCCAGTCGGGCGAGCAGGTGATCGTCGGCGTCAACCGCTATGCGGCGGACGAGGAGGAGCCGATCGAGCTGCACCGGATCGACCCCGAGGCCGAGCGGCGCCAGTGCGAGCGCACCGCGGCGGTACGTGCCGGGCGCGACCAGGACGCCGTGTCCGCGGCGCTTGACGACGTGCGCGCGAGCTGCCGGCTCCGAGGCCAACCTGCTCGTGCCGATGCGCGCGGCTCTCGCCGCCGAGGCGACGATCGGAGAGGTGTGCCAGGTGCTCCGGGACGAGTGGGGCACGCACGACGCCCTGCGCACGCGCCCGTAGCCGCGGCCGCAGGCCGCGAGCCGCCCAACCACACGCCTCGAGCCCACAGCGGGTGAATATCAAGTGCCTGGCACCGGTTATTCAGCTGGCGCCGCGCGTCTTGCCCATCAGGGCAGGGACGGTGCGCAGGATCAGCTTGATGTCGCCCCAGAGGCTCCAGTTGGTGACGTACAGGTAGTCGAGCACGAGCATCTGGGAGAACGTGACCTCGCTGCGGCCGCAGACCTGCCAGAGGCCGGTGAGGCCCGGGGTCAGGTCGAGCCGGCGCAGGCCCCAGTCGTTCACGAACTGGTGCTCGTGCGGGATCAGGGGGCGGGGGCCGACCAGGCTCATCTGGCCGCGCAGGACGTTCCAGAGCTGCGGGAACTCGTCGATCGAGTACTTGCGCAGGAACCGGCCGACCGTCGTCTGGCGAGGGTCGTCGGGGATCTTGAACATGCGCGCGTCGCCGAGCCCGAAGTGGGCGTTCAGGTGCGCCACTTCGGCCTTGCGCTCCTCGGCGTCGGGCACCATCGTGCGGAACTTGATGATCGTGAACGGATCCTGGCCGCGGCCGATGCGGATCTGGCGGAAGAAGATCGGCCCGCTGCTGTTCAGGCGGATGGCGATCGCGGTCGCGAGGAACAGCGGCGAGAGCACGACCAGCCCGAACAGGGCGCCGCCGATGTCCATGGTGCGCTTGGCCAGCCGGTGCGATGCGCCGAGCACCGGCGGCGTCAGCCCGAGCAGCGGCGTGCCCTCGAGCGAGTAGACGGCGGCGCGGCTGCCGACGACCTCGAACAGGCGCGGCACGATGTCGACCTGCACGCCGAGCTCGTTGCAGACGCGGACGACGTCGAGGCCGGCCTGGTGATCGGCGGTGAAGGCCAGTACGACGTGGTCGATGTCGTTCGTGATCAGGATGTCGGTCAGCTCGTCGGTCGAGCCCAGCACCGGCAGGTGGGAGAGCTCCTCGTGCAACTGCAGCGGGTTGGGATCGACGAAGCCCACCAGGTCGAGGCCGTAGCTGGGCTGGCGCAGCACCTTGCGGGCGATCTCCTGACCGACCAGCCCGGCGCCCACCACCACCGCGCGGGTCTTCAGCGCGACCTGGCGGCGGAGCAGGGTGCGGGCGATGCTGCGGTAGGCGGGGATCGCGATCGAGGCCAGCGCCCAGAAGGCGACGACCCGGCCTCCGTGCAGGTGGGACGGAGCGAACACCTGAATCACCGCGAACACCGCGAACGACGCCACCGTCACGCAGTGGAAGATCGGCCAGACCTCGTCCAGCGTGGCGTTGTCGGCGCCGACGCGGTCGCGCTTGTAGAGCCCGTAGAAGCCGGCGAGCATGGCCCACACCGGTAGGGCGAACAGCAGCGGATCGAAGCCGATTCCGCCGTGCGTGAGCAGGTATGCGCTCGCGGCGGCGGTTGTGAGGCCGAGCAGGTCGGCCAGGACGAGTGCCCAGCGGACGGTCGAGCGGCGGGTGCGGCCGATCGGGCGGGGGCGGCGGATCGCGGGCCTGTGCTCGCGCAGCGGCGCGGTGACGACCGCGGTCAGACCACGACCACGCCTCTCCGCCGCGCGTAGCGCGCTAGGAGAACGATCTGCTTTCGCATGCTCGCCCACAGGGTGCCCACCCTCCTCGGATTTTTGCTGCCTCGCATGGTTGAACGTACCTGTCCCAGTTGACTGCGTCAAGGTGAATCTTCACCAAAACTTTTCAATTGAGACATAGACCCATCGCGCGAACGATGATACTGCCCCGGCGCGGGCGTCCGGAGCTCGGATTTCGGCTGGGCGCTCAAGCCCGTGTCGCTCCGGTAGGCTCTCGCGGATGCCCGAGCACACCACCAGGGAGCGTCTGGAGGCGGTGGAGCGGCTGCGCGTCGAGGCCGCAAACGCCGGTGCCCCGGACGCGGCCGAGCGTCAGCGGGGGCGCGGAAAGCTGCTCGCCCGCGAGCGCGTCGAGCTGTTGCTCGACCCGGGCAGCTTCACCGAGCTCGACGCCTTCGTCCGGCACCGCAACCCGAACTTCAACATGATGGAGAACCGTCCGTATGGAGACGGGGTCGTGACCGGCCACGGCACCATCGAGGGCCGGCGGGTGTTCGTGTTCTCACAGGACTTCACCGTCTTCGGGGGGTCGCTGGGCGAGGCCTTCGCCGAGAAGATCGTCAAGGTGATGGACATGGCGTTGCGCTACCGCTGCCCCGTCATCGGGATCAACGACTCCGGCGGCGCCCGCATCCAGGAGGGCGTGGTGTCGCTCGCCGGCTACGCCGACATCTTCGTCCGCAACGTGCACGCCTCGGGCGTGATCCCCCAGATCTCGCTGATCGTCGGCCCGTGCGCCGGTGGCGCCGTCTACTCCCCGGCGATCACCGACTTCGTGATGATGGTCGAGGGCACGTCGCACATGTTCATCACCGGGCCCGAGGTGGTGCGCACCGTCACCGGTGAGGACGTCAGCTTCGAGGAGCTCGGCGGTGCGACCACCCACGCGACCCGCTCCGGCGTCGCCCACTTCACCGCCCCCGACGAGCGGGCGCTGATCGGCGACTGCCGTTACCTGCTCTCGTTCCTGCCCCAGTCCAGCGACGAGCCGCCGCCGTGGGAGCCGCCGTCCGACTCCGCCGACCGCCAGGATCCCGAGCTCGACCGGCTGATCCCCGACGAGGCCACCAAGCCGTACGACATGCACGAGGTCATCCGCCGGGTGATGGACGACGGCGAGTTCCTGGAGGTGCAGCCGCGCTTCGCCGAGAACATCGTCTGCGGGTTCGCCCGGCTGGGCGGACACCCCGTCGGCGTCGTCGCCAACCAGCCCCGGGCGCTGGCGGGCGTGCTCGACATCAAGAGCTCGGTCAAGGCGGCCCGGTTCGTGCGCACGTGCGACGCGTTCGGGCACCCCGTCGTGACGTTCGTCGACGTGCCCGGGTTCCTGCCGGGCACCGACCAGGAGTGGGGCGGCATCATCCGCCACGGCGCCAAGCTGCTCTACGCCTACTGCGAGGCAACCGTGCCGAAGCTGGCGGTCATCACCCGCAAGGCCTACGGCGGCGCCTACGACGTGATGAGCTCCAAGCACGTCGGGTCGGACTTCAACTTCGCCTGGCCGACGGCCGAGGTGGCCGTGATGGGCCCCGAGGGCGCCGTCAACATCGTCTTCCGCAAGGAGCTCGATGCGGCCGACGACCCCGATGCGCCGCCGGGCCGAGCTGGTCGAGGAGTACCGCGAGCAGTTCGCCAACCCGTTCACGGCCGCCGAGCGGGGCTACGTCGACGACGTCATCGCCCCGTCGCGCACCCGGCCCGCGCTGATCACCGCGCTCGATGCGTGCCGGCGCAAGCGCGTCGACGCGCCACGGCGAAAGCACGGCAACATCCCGCTGTGAGCGAGGAGCGGATCCGGTTGCAGCCCGAGGCGACGCCGCAGGAGGCCGAGGCGGTGCGGCGCGCGCTCGAGGCGCTCGGCCTGATCGAACCGGCCCCGCCGGAGCCGGCCGCGGCGCCGGCCGACGGGAACCCCGGCCCGGCCTGATGTTCACGAAGGTGCTCGTGGCAAACCGGGGCGAGATCGCGATCCGCGTCTTCCGCACGCTGCGCGAGATGGGGATCGCATCGGTGGCCGTGTACTCCGAGGCCGACCGCGACTCGCCGTTCGTCGCCCTGGCCGACGAGGCGTACCTGATCGGCCCCGGCCCGTCGGCCGAGAGCTACCTGCGCGGCGACGTCATCGTCGAGGTCGCGCTGCGGTCGGGCGCCCAGGCCGTGCACCCGGGCTTCGGCTTCCTGGCCGAGAACGCGGGCTTTGCCCGCGGCTGCGCCGAGGCGGGCCTGGTGTTCGTCGGCCCGCCGCCGGAGGCGATCGAGGCGATGGGCTCACAAGACGAGCGCGCGCGAGGTGATGGCGGCGGCCGGCGTGCCGATCGTCCCGGGCGGCACCGAGGCGGTCGCGACGCCCGAGGAGGCGCGGCGGATCGCCGAGGAGATCGGCTACCCCGTGGCGATCAAGGCGGCGGCGGGCGGGGGCGGCAAGGGCATCCGCACGGTGCGCGCCGCCGGCGAGCTCGAGGCCGCCTACGCCTCCGCCCGGCGCGAGGGCGCGGCCTACTTCGGCGACGACGCGGTCTACCTCGAGCGCTACCTCGACGATCCCCGCCACATCGAGGTGCAGGTGCTGGCCGACGCCCACGGCAACGTCATCCACCTCGGCGAGCGCGACTGCACCATCCAGCGCCGGCACCAGAAGATCGTCGAGGAGACGCCCGTCGCCGGCCGTCTCGCCCGAGCTGCGCGAGCGCATCGGCGCGATCGCCGTCGACGCCGCCCGGGCGGTCGGCTACGTCGGGGCCGGGACGGTGGAGGGGTTGCTCGCGGCCGACGGCTCGTGGTACTTCCTCGAGATGAACACGCGGCTGCAGGTGGAGCACACGGTCACCGAGATGGTGACCGGGCTCGACCTGGTGCGCGAGCAGATCTGGATCGCCGGAGGCCGGCCGCTGGGCTGGGCTCAGGCCGACGTGCGCCTCTACGGCCACGCCATCCAGTGCCGCATCAACGCCGAGGATCCGACGGCCGGATTCGTCCCCACCCCGGGCCGCGTGACGCGCTACCGCGAGCCCTCGGGGCCGGGCGTACGGGTCGATTCGGGCGTCGTCGAGGGGACGGTGATCTCGGAGCTCTACGACCCGATGGTGGCCAAGCTCATCGTGTGGGACGAGGATCGCGACCTGGCCCGGCGGCGGATGCTGCGGGCGCTCGGCGAGTTCGAGGTGGGCGGAGTCGCGACCCTGATCCCGCTCCACCAGGCGATCATGGCGCATCCCGACTTCGAGGCCGGCGGCACGATGCGCGACTTCGTGGAAGGCGGCGGCTTCGCCGATGCATACACGGTGCCAGGCACTCAACATTCAGCTGAATACACGGTGCCTGGCACCGTGTATGCACGCACCGTGGCCGAGGTCGACGGGAAGCGGTTCGAGGTCTCCATCGAGGTGCCCGAGCATCCGGGCCGGGCGCGGCTGCGGGCGCGGCGGGAGGTGGTCGCCGCCCGCGAGGCCACGGGCCACGGCGCCGTCGACGTCGTCCGCAGCCCCATGCAGGGCAACGTGCTGCGCGTCGCTGTCGCCGCCGGCGATGAGGTCGCGGCCGGTCAGGTGCTGGTCGTGATCGAGGCGATGAAGATGGAGAACGAGATCGTCGCCCGGCACGCCGGCGAGATCGAGTCGGTCGAGGTCGCCGAGGGCGACCAGGTCGCGAACGGCCAGGCCCTCCTCCGCCTCGCGTGCCAGCTACTCGATCAGCTCGGCCATCCGCACGGCCCACACCTCGAGCGCCAGCTCGACCCGCGTCTGGGGCAGGTCGACGTCGATGCCGTGGCGCTCGTTCAGGGCGGCCAGCCGCTCGTACAGGCGCTGGCGGGAGACACCCAGCCGGCGTGCCGCGGCCGCCTTCGACCAGCCCGTCGCGACCAGTGCCTCGAGCACCCGCTGGGAAGGCTCGGGAAAGCGCGGCTCGACCCTGTCGCCGGCGAGCACGCCGCGCGCGACGGCGCGCAGTGCCCCCAGCTCGGCCGCCCGTCTGACGGGCGGGCCGGCCGCGGCGGCCACCAGGCACGCGCACTCGGCCGCAGCGAGCGCGTCGCGCACCTGCCACGGCTCGCCGCCGCGGGCATCGAGACCGACCGCCGTGACTGCGCCACGGCGCACCAGGTCGCGCGCGACTGCGGACATGTCCACGTCGCCGCGCACCGCGACCACCGCCCGGCTGCCGTCGACCAGCGCGTCCATCCCCATCCGCTCGAGCCGCTCGAGCGACCCGCGCCCGTGGACGGCCCAGAGCGTCGCGCGCGACAGGTCGACTCCCACCGAGCGCGCCCGCCGCACGACCTCGGCCGCGTTGCCCGACCGGCCCTCGGCCAGCCGCTGCAGCAGCCGCGCCCGCTCGGCGGAGGGCACCTCGTCGGTGGGCGGCTGGGCGGCGACGGCGACCGAGAGCAGGAAGGCGGCCTCGTCCACCGCCAGCTCGTCGAGCTCGTCGCCGTGGCGCGAGAGCACGTGCAGCCGGCCGCTCGGATTGACCGGGCGGGAGTGAAGCGGGGTCGGCAGCCGCTGGCGGGAGCGGTCGAGCGCATCGTGGAAGGCGAGGTCGAAGCCGTCCTCGGGCGAGGTCGCAATCGGGCTGCGGTCGACGTGCTCGAACAGCACCTGCGCCCCCAGGACGTCACCGAGCGCTGCGACCAGACCGGCGGGGCCGAGGCCCTCGCGCGCCGCCTCGCGCAGCTGCGCCTGTAGCGACACGGCCCGGCGCAGGGTGGCCAGCTCCCCGGACACGAGCCGCTCGTGGACGACGTGCGTGATGTCGACGAAGCGGACGTCGCGGCCGAAGACGACCAGCGGCAGCTCGTGGGCGCGGCAGGCCGGCACCAGCAGCTCGGCCGGCGCGTGGGTCGGCTCGAAGCCGATCCCGGCCGCGCCCGAGCGGGCCACGCCCGCCACCCACGCCTCGACCTGCGACGCCGACATCCCGGCGATCCCGATCCCGGTGGTGAGCAGAAACTCTCCGCCGCGCAGCACCTCGCTCACGGCCGGCGTCTCGAACACGTGCACCCACTCGACTCGGTTTCCCAGCCGGTGCCCGCCCGCGGCGACCGTGACCTCCCCCGAGCGGAACTCCTCCAGTGCCAGCAGATCCGCAACGGTCAATACAGTCTGTCCGGATTCGGGCGTGTCCATGGACACAGTGTAAGGTGGCGGGAGCGGGCGCGCTCGGATTGAATGCAGGGATGGCAACCACCGCAGATATCCGCGTGCTCGGAAACTACGTCGGCGGCCGCTGGGTGGCCGCGTCCTCCGCCGACCAGCGCGACGTCCAAAACCCCGCCACCGGTGAGACGCTCGCCCGCGTCCCCCTGTCCAACGCCGCCGATGTCGACGCGGCCGTCCGCGCCGCCCGGGCTGCGTTGCCCGAATGGCGGTCGCGCCCGGTGATCGAGCGCGCGCGCTGGCTGTTCGGCCTGCGCCACCTGCTCGAGACCCACGCCGACGAGCTCGCCCGCTCGGTGACCCGCGAGATGGGCAAGACGCTTCCCGACGCCCGGGCCGAGGTCGGCCGCATGATCGAGATGATCGAGGCCGCGACGGCGGTGCCCCAGACGATGCAGGGCCGTGTGCTCGAGGACGTCGCCACAAGCGTCGACTGCGAGACGATCCGCCAGCCGGTGGGCGTGTGCGCCGCCATCGTCCCGTTCAACTTCCCGGCCATGGTGCCGTTCTGGTTCCTGCCCTTCGCCATCGCCTGCGGCAACACGTTCGTGCTCAAGCCGTCCGAGCAGGTGCCGCTGACGCAGGAGCTCGTCTTCAACCTGATCGACGATCTCGGCGGCATCCCCGCCGGCGTCCTCAACCTCGTGAACGGCTCCGCAGACGTGGTGAATGCCCTCCTCGACCATCCCGGCGTCGACGCGGTGTCGTTCGTCGGCTCGGCCAAGGTGGCCAAGCACGTCTATGAGCGCGCCGCCGCCAACGGCAAGCGCGTGCAGGCCCTGGGCGGCGCCAAGAACTTCATGGTGGTCATGCCCGACGCGGTCATCCCCAAGACGGTGTCCAACATCATCGGGTCGGCGTTCGGCGCCGCCGGGCAGCGCTGCATGGCCGGCTCGGTCGTGGTCGCCGTCGGCGACGCCAAGAAGCCCCTGCTCGACGAGCTGGTGCCCCGCACCAGGGCGCTCACGATCGGTGACGGCCTCGAGCGCGGCACAGACGTCGGGCCGGTCGTCTCGGAGCCCGCCCGCGACCGCATCCTCGACTGGATCGACCGCGGCATCGAGGGCGGCGCGACCGTGCTCGTGGACGGCCGCAAGCCGGCCGGCGAGGCCGGCGGCGCGTTCGTGGGGCCGACGGTGCTCGACGGCGTCACGCCCGACATGGAGATCGCCCAGGAGGAGGTCTTCGGGCCGGTGCTCACGGTGATCCATGCCGCGTCGCTGGACGAGGCGATCGAGATCGTGAACGGCAGCCGGTACGGCAACGGCACGTCGATCTTCACGGAGTCGGGCGCCGCCGCGCGCCGCTACCGGCACGACGTCCAGGTCGGCATGGTCGGCATCAACATCGGCGTGGCCGCGCCCGTCGCCTTCTTCCCGTTCTCGGGCTGGAAGGGCTCATTCTTCGGCGACCTGCACGCCCACGGCACCGACGCGATCGAGTTCTACACGCGCAAGAAGACCGTCACCTCGCGCTTCTTCTCGGGCGGCGAGACCGGCCGGTTCTTCGTCGAGGCGGACGACTGATGTCAGCGGAGCCCGTGACCGCGCCCGGTGAGGGTGCGGTCCTGAACACGCGCCTGGACGCGGTGTTCAACCCGGCGTCGGTCGCGATCTATGGCATCTCTGACCGCACGTCGGGCCGGATCGCCGAGAACATGACCGTCGCCGGTGTGCCGTTCTACGGCGTCAACCCGACCAAGGCCGAGGCCTGCGGGGTGCGCTGCTATCCCAACATGGCCGCCTGCCCGACCATCCCCGAGATGGTCGTGATGGGTGTCGGCCACGGCCGTATCGAGGCGGCGATCGACGACGTGCTGTCGGTCGAGGGCGTGCGCGCGGTGATCACGCCCGGCCTGGGCAACGAGGCGGGTGCCGAGGGAGCGGCGGTGGCCGAGCGGATCAGCGAGCGGCTGCGCACCGCGGGCATCGCCATGGTCGGGCCGAACTGCATGGGCGTCGCGACGCCGGGCTTCCCGTCGCCCTGGATCGGCAGCCTGCACACGACGTTCGTGCCCGGCCCGGTGGCGACGCTGGCCCATTCCGGCTCGATCGGCGAGATCCTGGTGTCGCTCGGCCCGCGGGTCGGCTTCCGCACCGTCATCTCGGCGGGGAACGAGACCGTCATCGACACCGCCGACTTCGTGGCGTGGTTTGCAGACGACCCCGCGACGAAGGTGGTCGGGCTGTTCCTCGAGACCGTCCGCCGGCCGGCCGCGTTCGAGGCTGCGCTGCAGCGACTGGCCGAGGCCGGCAAGGTCGCCATCGTGCTCAAGGTCGGCACGTCCGAGCTCGGTGCCCAGGCCGCGCTCGCTCACACCGGCGCTCTGGTCGGGTCCGACCGCGGGCTGACGGCGATGCTGCGCCACTACAACGCGATCCGGGTCGACGACTTCGGCGAGTGGCTCGAACATCTCGAGGTGTTCGCCCGCCGGCGCCCGCCCCGCGGCCGCCGCATCGGCGCGGTCACCAACTCGGGCGGCGAGGGCGAGTACTTCGCGGACAAGGCAGAGCAGGCCGGGATTCCGCTGCGCCTGTTCTCCGCCGACCTGCGCGCGCGCATCACCGCCGAGTTCCCGAACTTCACGCATGTCGGAAACCCGGTGGACTGCTGGGCGATCGACGACGACCGGGTCGTCTTCCCGCGCGTGTTCGAGCTGATGGCGCAGTCGGGCGAGTTCGACGTGCTGGTCTCGGCGATCGACCACAGCCACTGGCTGCACGGTACCGAGCGCCAGCTGGCCACCAACATCGCGGGCGACCTGCTGGCCGCGGTCGAGGGCACCGATCTCTATCCGGCCGTCATCACGGTGACGACGGCCGACCCGCCGCTCGACGACCTGCGCTGGGGGCGTGAGCACGACGTGCCCGTCCTCAAGGGCAGCCTGCCCGGGCTGCGCGCCCTGGCGGCCCGGCTCGCACACGAGTCGCGGATCCCGTCGCCGCGGGCGCTCGCGCCGGCCGCGCCGATCGCCGGCTCCGGCGCGCTCTCCGAGCTCGACTCGGCCGAGGTCGCCCGCAGCTACGGGCTCGCCTATGTGCGCAGCGCCCGCTGCGCCGCCGCCGCAGAGGCGGTCGCGGCCGCCGAGGAGCTGGGGTTCCCGGTCGTGGTGAAGGTCGACGGCGTCGCCCACAAGGCCCGCGTCGGCGGCGTCGCGGTCGGCCTGACCGACCCCGACGGCGTGCGCGCCGCGGCCGAGCGGATGGGGGGCCGGGTGATCGTCGCCGAGCATGCGTCCGGCGGCGTCGAGGTGCTGGTCGGCGCGGTCCGCGACCCCGACTACGGCCCGATCGTGGTGGCCGGCGTGGGCGGCGCCCTGGCCGAGCAGCTCGACCTCGTCGCGGCCACCCTGGCGCCGACCGATGCCGCCGGCGCGCGCCGGCTGATCGCCAGCGTGCCGACGCTCGGGCGGCTGCTCGGAGACGAGGTGCCGACCTGCCTCATCGATGCGATCGTGGCGGTCTCAAGGCTGATCGGAGAGCATCCCGAGATCGTCGAGGTGGATGTGAACCCGCTGCTCGTCTCGCCGCAGCGGGCGGTGGCGCTCGACTGCCTGATCGTGCTCGGCGCCCAAGTGACCCCCAAGGAGACCGAATGAGCGAAGCGGTTCGCTACGAGATGCGCGGCCCGGCGGCCTGGATCGTCCTGAACCGGCCGGAGAAGCTGAACGCGATCAACAAGGAGATGCTCACCGGCCTGCACGAGGCGATCGACCGGGCCACCGCCGACGACGAGGTCAAGGTCGTCGTCGTCACGGGGGCCGGGCGGGCTTTCTCGGCCGGCTACGACCTCGCCGACGAGGCGGCCGGCGAATACGGCGGCGCCCACGACTGGCACCACGTGCTCGGTGTCGATGTCGACGCCACCATGAAGCTGTGGGCTCTGCCGAAGCCGACCATCTGCGCCGTGCGCGGCTACTGCCTTGCGGGCGGCTGCGAGCTGGCCATGGCCTGCGACATGATCGTCGCCGGTGAGGGCGCGAGCTTCGGCGAGCCCGAGATCCGGTACGGTTCCGGGCCGGTGACGCTGTTGATGCCGTACGTGCTCGGCCAGAAGAAGACGAACGAGCTCCTGTTCACCGGCGACGTGATCGACGCCGATGCGGCGCTGCGGGCGGGCATGATCAACCGGGTCGTCCCCGACGACGAAATCGAGGCCGAGGTCGAGGTCATGGTGCGGAAGATCGCCCCCACGCCGCTCCCGGTGCTGCGGCTGACGAAGATCGCGCTCCTGCGGGCGTATGAGGCCATGGGCCTGCGCCACGCGGTGGCGGCAAACCTCGACCTGTCTGCGATGCTCAACGCGGCGGATACGCCGGAGCAGAAAGAGTTCATGGAGATCGTCAAATCACAAGGCCTACGGGCCGCGCTCGCCTGGCGGGACAGCCGCTACGGCGAGGTACTGGGAGGTGCGAAGGCATGAATGTTGCACAGAAGACGATTGACCCCACCCGGCTCGCAAAGCTGATCGAGGTCGAAGAGGCGGAGTTCAACGCCCGCCAGAATGGCTCGCGCAAGCTGACCGACCGGGCCCGCAAGGCGCTCGCCGGCGGCGTCGCCTCGAGCTGGCAGTCAACCGACCCGCACCCGATCTATCTGGTCGACGGCCATGGGTCGAAGGTCACCGACCAGGACGGGAACGAGTACGTCGACTTTCACAACGGCTACGGCGCGATGGCCGTCGGCCACGCGCATCCCAAGATCGCCGAGGCCGTATCGGACCGCGTCCGCCGCGGCACCCACTTCGCCCAGCCCACCGAGGACTCGGTGATCGTCGGCGAGCACCTGCAGAAGCGCTTCGGCCTGCCGCTGTGGCGGTTCTGCAACTCGGGCACCGAGGCGACGATGGACGCCGTCCGCCTGATGCGCGCCATCACCGGCCGCGACATCCTGCTCAAGATCGAGGGCTCCTACCACGGCCACGGCGACCCCGTCATGGTGTCGGTCGCGCCGCCCGCCGACAAGATCGGGTCGTACGACGACCCCGTGTCGGTGCCGCAGACGCTGGGGATTCCCGAAGAGGTGTACCAGCTCACCCGCGTGGTGCCGTTCAACGACCTCGAGGCGCTCGAGCGCACGCTCGGCCGCTACCGGGGCCGGGTTGCCGGGATGATCGTCGAGCCGGCCATGATGAACGCCGGCTTCGTCCTGCCCGAGGACGGCTACCTGGCGGGCGTCAAGGAGCTGCTGCACGCCGAGGGCGCGCTGCTCACGTTCGACGAGGTGAAGACCGGCGCCACCATCGCGTACGGCGGTGCCGTCGAGCGGTTCGGGGTCACCCCCGACCTGATCTGCCTGGCCAAATCGGTCGGCGGCGGCCTCCCCTGCGGGGCGATCGGCGGCACCGACGAGGTCATGGGCTGGATCGCCGACGGCCGCATCGACCAGGTCGGCACGTTCAACGGCAACCCGCTCACCATGGCGGCGATGCGCGTCACGCTGACCGAGATCCTGCTCCCCGAGGCCTACACCGAGTTCGACCGCCTCGGCGAGATCCTGCGGGCGGGCTGCGACGGCGTCATCGAGCGCACCGGCCTGTCAGGGCTACACGACCGTCAAGTCGGCCCGCGGAGCGGTCACCTACCGCGGCGAGCGTGTGCGCAACTACCGCGACTACCTCGAGGTGAACGAGGACCTGGGCTACATCAACTGGCTCGTGCAGCTCAACCGCGGCGTGTTCATGGCGCCGTGGGGCAAGTCCGAGAACTGGACGCTGTCGGTGCAGCACAGCGAAGAGGACGTGCGCCGGTACGTCGACAACTTCGACTACCTCGGGAAAGCGCTGGCCGGATGAAGGCCGTCGTCTTCGAGGAGCACGGCGGGCCGGATGTCCTGCGGTACACCGACATCCCCGACCCGGAGCCGAAGCCGTTCGAGGTCCTGATCGAGGTCAGGGCCGCGGGCGCCAACTTCAACGACATCTGGGCGCGGCGCGGCATGCCGGGGATGAAGGTCATCTTCCCGCACGTCGCGGGCTCGGACGCGGCCGGCATCGTCCGGGCCGTGGGCGCAGATGTCACCGGCACCGGGTTCGGCTCCTCGACGGTGAAGGTGGGCGACGAGGTCGTCGTCCACCCAGGCCTCTCCTGCCGGACGTGCGACATGTGCACGTCCGGCCAGGAGTTCTTCTGCCGCCAGTTCCTGATCTGGGGCTTCCAGACGGGCCCCAACGACGGCGGCCACTCCGAGCTCGTCACGCTGCCGGCCGTCAACGTGCTGCCCAAGCCGGCGAACCTCACGTTCGAGGAGGCGGCATCGATGCCGCTCGTCCTGGAGACCGCCTGGCGGATGCTCGTGACCCGCGCGCGCATCCAGGCCGGCGAGCACGTGCTGATCTGGGGCGGCGTCGGCGGTCTGGGCGTGATGGCGATCCAGATCTGCCGGTACTTCGGGGCGATCCCGGTCCCGGTGGTCGGCGGGGCCGGCAAGGTGGCCAAGGCGCACGAGCTCGGCGCCGAGCATGTCATCGACCGCTCCTCCGAGGACGTTTCCGCCCGCGTTCGCGAGATCACCCGCAAGGTCGGCGTGGACGTCGTCTTCGAGCACTCCGGCCAGGACACGTGGCCGACGTCGGTCGCCGCGCTGCGCTGGGGCGGGCGGCTGGTGGTGTGCGGCGCGTCGACCGGCTACGAGGCGGTCACCGACCTGCGCTTCCTGTGGAACAAGCAGCAGAACCTGATGGGATCGCACCTGGCCAGCAAGGCCGAGCTGCAGGCGGCGCTGCGCGCGGTCGAGGCCGGCCACATCAAGCCGGTGATCGACCACGTCTTCCCGCTCAGCGAGGCGCCCAAGGCCCAGCAGCTGATGGAGGACCTGAAGGTGCAGGGCAAGCTCGTGTACGTGCCCTGAGTGCTGCGGCTGGCCGTGATCGGGCACGTCGAGTGGGTGACGTTCGCTCACGCGCCGTTCGTCCCCGGCCCGGGCGAGATCGTCCATCTGACCGATCCGATGGCCCAGCCCGCGGGTGGCGGCGCCGTGACGGCGGTGGCGCTTGCGCGAATGGGCGCCGAGGTCACGTTCTTCACGACGCTCGGCAGCGACGGCCGGGCCGGTCCCGAGCTCGAGCGACACGGCGTACGGATCGAGGCGGCGCTGTCGGACCGCCACCAGACCGAGGTGCTCGCGCTCGTCGACCCGGCCGGCGAGCGGACGCTGTATGTCGTCGGCGAGAACGAGGCCCCGGTGGCGACCGATCCGCTTCCGTGGGGCGAGATCGCCGGGATGGACGGCTGCTACTTCACCGGATACGACCCGGCCACGGTCGCGCTCGGCCGGCGCGCGCGCGTGCTTGTCGTGACCGCGCGACGGTTCGACGCGCTGGCCGCGAGCGGGGTGCACGCCGATGCACTGGTCGGCAGCGGCCGCGACCGTGGCGAGAAGTTCGACCTCTCCCGCCTCGACCGGCCACCCGAGCACGTGATCGTCACCGACGGCGCCCGCGGCGGCAGCGGATTCGAGGCCGCGCCCGTGCCCGGTCCGGTCGTCGACACCTACGGGGCGGGGGACACATTCGTCGCCGGGGTGCTCTTCGGCCTGGCCTCCGGCTGGCCCCTTCCGCAGACGCTTGCCCACGCGGCCGAGCGGGCGGCGGAGGCCCTGACCTGGCGGGGCGCCTTGCCCCCGCCGCCGTGATCCCCGCTTGCTAATGTCTCGGCGATGAGCCGCCGGGGAGCCCTGTCCAGCGTGATTGCGACTGCCCTCTGCGCGGTGGCGATGTCCGGCTGCGGCGGCACCGGCGTCGCCAGCCCGGCTTCGGTCGACCTGGTCAAGGGGAAGCAGTTGTTCATAAGTAACTGCGGCTCCTGCCACGCGCTCGCCGACGCCGGCACCGCCGGCACGATCGGGCCGAACCTGGACGATGCCTATTACGCCGACCGGGTCGTCGGGATGAAGGACTCGTCGTTCGAGGCCATGGTCCGCGAGCAGATCGACCTGGCCGACCCGCCCATGCTGCGGCACATCGTCAAGGGCTCCGACGCCGCCGACGTCGCCGCCTACGTCGCCAAGGTCGCCGGCGTCAAGCTGGCCCAGCAGTACAACCCCGGCAGCTCGCCGCCATGACCGCCACGCTCCGCACCGAGGTGATCGGCGTGCGGGGGATGCACTGCGGCGGCTGCGAGCGCACGGTCAGCCGGGCGATCGTTGCGCTCCCCGGCGTGTCCGAGGCGCGGGCCGATTTCGTGGCCGAGGAGGTCGAGGTCACGTTCGAGCCGGGCCGGGTCGGGACGGACGCGATCCGCTCCGCCGTGCACGCTGCAGGGTTCTTGAGTCCTTAGGGCCCGTTCGAGATGGGTCTCGTCGTGAGGCGCAGGGCGCGGTGGTTGCGGGCAGGATCGAGTGGTGGGCGGCGCGGAGGCGTGGCCGTAGGTCACGTTGAGCACCGCACGCCGCGTGGGACGCACCCGCAGCCTGCGCGAACCAGCCGCAACAGGGGCGCATCTTGAAACGGGGCCTTAAAGCCCGACGACCCGCGGACGGGTCGTCGGAGGAGGCAGGTAGCTGCGAAGTGTGGGCACGTTCGGTCGCAGCGTCCGATGACGATTCTTGACCGGAATTGTTTGCAAACCGTTTCCAGAATGTTAGCGATTCGTAAACATGTCGAAGTTGACAGGAACTGGTAACCGCGTTTGCAAGTGGGGGTGAGACGGGCGCTGCGAAGGGTACACTCCCGCCCCCGATGGACCTGTACGAGTATCAGGGCAAGCAGCTCTTCACCCGATTCGGGATCCCGGTATCGGACGGCCTCGTGGCCGACACGCCGCAGCAGGCGCGCGACGCGGCCGACCAGCTCGCGGCGCCGGTCATGGTCAAGGCACAGGTGCTGGCAGGTGGCCGCGGCAAGGCCGGAGGCATCAAGTCGGCCGGCGACCCCGCTGCGGCGGAGGCCCACGCGAGCGCGATCCTGGGGATGGACATTGGTGGTCACACCGTGCGCCGGCTGTGGATCGAGCGGCGGTCGGACATCGCCAAGGAGTACTACTTCTCGATCACGTTCGATCGCGGGGCCAAGCGGCCGCTGCTCATGCTGACCACCGCGGGTGGGATGGAGATCGAGGACGTCGCGGCGCAGACGCCCGAGAAGATCGCGCGGCTGCACGTCGACCCGTTGACCGGCTTCCAGCCGTTTCACGCCCGCCGGCTCTGCTACGGCGCCAAGATCCCGGCCGCCGAGATCCGCCAGGCCGCCGACATCATGGCCCGGGCCTACCGGGCCTTCGTCGAGACCGACGCCATGCTCGTCGAGATCAACCCGTTGATCGTGACGCCCGAGGGCGAGCTGCGGGCGCTCGACTCCAAGTACACCGTCGACGACAACGCCCTGTTCAAGCATCCCGACATCGCCGCCATGCGCGACATGGCCGCGCTCGACGAGCAGGAGCGGATGGCCCGCGAGCGTGGCGTGACCTACGTCAAGCTCGACGGCACGGTCGGCATCCTCGGCAACGGCGCCGGCCTCGTGATGTCCACGCTGGACGTGGTCGCGGGCGCCGGCGGCACTCCGGCGAACTTCCTCGACGTCGGCGGCGGCGCCCAGGCCGACGAGATCGTCACCGCCCTCGAGGTGCTGCTGTCCGACACCAAGGTGCGGGCGGTGCTCTTCAACGTCTTCGGCGGGATCACCCGCTGCGACGAGGTCGCCCGGGGCATCCTGACCGCCCTCGAGCGGCTCGAGGTCAGCGTCCCCCTCGTGGTCCGGCTCGACGGCACGAACGACGTTGAGGGCAGGCAGCTGCTGGCCGACGCGGCGCCGCCCAACGTGTATGTCGAGCAGACGATGCTCGGAGCGGCCGAGCGGGTCGTTCAGCTGGCGGGGAGCGTGTAGATGATTGATTCCACGTCCCCGCGCGCCTGGCCGCCACATGGGCTGGTGGATGGCGGAGGTTGGTGGCGCTGCGGCTGCGAACCGTCGCCTGGCTACGTCCTCGGTCGCGCCCATACGTTGACCAGTATGAACGCTCCCTGCGTCCTTGCCAGGCTCGGTTCTCGCCACCCAGGACATCACGGCGACGTGGAGTCAATCATCTGATGGCCATCCTGGTCGACAAGGACACGCGCCTCGTGGTGCAGGGGATCACCGGCCGCGAGGGCAGCTTCCACGCCACCCGCAACCGCGACTACGGCACCGCGGTCGTGGCCGGCGTGACGCCGGGGAAGTCCGGCCAGGAGGTGAGCGGCATCCCCGTGTTCGACACGGTTGCCGACGCCGTCTCCGAGCAGGGCGCGAACACCGCCATGGTCTTCGTTCCGCCGCGCTTCGCGGCCGACGCGATCTACGAGGCCACCGACGCCGGCGTGGCCACGGTCATCTGCATCACCGAGGGCATCCCCGCCCACGACATGCTGCAGCTCTACCCCTACGTGCGCGCCCGCGGTGTCACGCTGCTCGGGCCCAACTGCCCGGGGGCGCTCTCGCCCGGCCTCGCGAACGTCGGCATCATCCCGGCCCAGGTGTTCAACGGCGGCCGGATCGGGCTCGTCTCGCGCTCCGGCACGCTCACGTATCAGATCGGCAAGGAGCTGGCCGACGCGAGCCTCGGCAACTCGACCATCGTCGGCATCGGCGGCGACCCGATCGTCGGGCTTGGGTTCATCGACGTGCTCGAGCGGTTCGAGGCCGACCCGGACACCGACCTCGTCGTGATGGTGGGCGAGATCGGCGGCGACGAGGAGGAGAAGGCGGCCGCCTATATCGGCGAGCACATGCAGACGCCCGTGGTGGCCTACATCGCCGGATTCCAGGCGCCGCCCGGCAAGACGATGGGCCACGCGGGAGCGATCATCTCGGGGTCGTCCGGGACGGCGCAGGCCAAGAAGGACGCGCTCGAGAGCCACGGCGTGCGGGTCGGCAAGAGCCCGACCGAGGCCGCGCAACTGGCCGCTGCGGCCTTCGCCGCGCTCGGGTAGTCTGGATCGGTGCCCGCCTCGATCTCGTTCACCCGCGGCGTCCCCGCTCCTGACCTGCTGCCGGTCGACGACATGCGCGCCGCCGCGGCGCGGGCGATGGACACCGATCCGGTGGGCGTGCTCTCGTATGCGCCCGGCGGCTACCGGCCGCTGCGCGAGTGGATCGGAGCCCGTCACCGGGTCGATCCCGGCCGCGTACTGATCGTCAACGGCTCGCTCCAGGGCCTTGGCTTTCTCGCCCGGCACTTCTTCGCCGCCGAGGGCGGCTCGGCCGTGGTCGAGGCGCCAACCTACGACCGCACGCTCAAGATCCTGCGCGGCGCCGGCGCCGACATCCACACGGTGGCGCTCGACGCCGGCGGCCTCGACGTCGATCGCCTGGCCGAGCTGCTCGCCGGCGGGCTGCGGCCGCGGTTCGTCTACGTCATCCCCACCTACCAAAACCCCTCCGGCCACTGCGCGTCGCTGCAGCGGCGGCGCGCGCTCGTCGCGCTCGCCCGTGAGCATGACCTGCTGCTCGTCGAGGACGACCCCTACGGCCTGCTCCGGTTCGAGGGCGAGGCGCTGCCGACCCTCCACGAGCTGGACGGCGGCGAGCGCGTCATCTACTGCTCGTCGTTCACAAAGACGATCGCCCCCGGCGTGCGCACCGGCTATCTGGTCTTGCCGGAGGCGCTCGTGAAGCCGCTGGCGGTCATGTCCGAGAACACCCAGATCGGCCCGAACACCGTGGCCGAGGCGGTGGTGTGGGCGTACTGCGACGCCGGCCGCTTCGAGCCCAACGTCGCCCGCGCAACCGAGGGCCTGCGCGCTCGCCGCGACGCGATGGAGGCGGCGCTGCGGTCGCACTTCCCGGAGGGGTCGCGGTGGACGACGCCGCGGGGCGGATACTTCTTCTGGGTGGGCCTTCCGGACGGGATCGACACCACCGATGCGCTCCCGCTCGCGGTCGAGCGGGGCGTCCCCTATGTCCGGGGAGCCGACTTCTTCGCCGCCGAGGGCGGCCGCGGCTCGATGCGGCTCGCATTCAGCGCCTGCGCCACCGATCAGATCGACGACGGGATCGCCCGGCTTGGTGCTCTGCTCGCCTCGCGGCGTCCCGCCGCCATCTTGTGACTTGACATATTCCAGGACGTGCGGCACACTTTCCCGTACTCGGAGGAGGAGGAAGCGGTAGCCGCAGGCAGGGCGCGATCGCGGGTCTCACCCCGGGATCGCATGGGGTGGCCGCCGCCGGCGCAGCGGCCATGACGATCGCGCCCAGCCAAGGTCCGGCAATCGCCGGGCCTTCCGGCTGGACAGGTTCTCTACGCGACGGCGACGCGGACGGGCTCGACCAGCCGCGCCTGCGGCGGAGGCACCATCCGCCCCCGGTGCATCGGCCGGAAGGTGGGACACGGTCGTGACAGTTGCAGCGCGCAGAGATTCGTCTTGCGGAAGTAGCAGTCGTCACAGGTCGCTCTGCGCGTGGGTGATGCCACGATCCTCCTCGGTCGGTCGCAGGGTGGAATGCGGGAGTCTATGGAACCGGTCAGCTCCGCCCCAGGGGTGCGCGGCCGCAGAGTCCGCTAATTGGGCGAAACGGCGGGCCGCAGGCCGCGGATGACGCGCAGCGCCTGGGCGAAGGTGCTCACGCCGATCACCCGCAGCTTGCCGCCGGCTGCCCGGCGGGCCGCCGCAACGTTCGCCGTGGGCACGATGAAGGTGTCGACTCCGGCCTCGATCGCGCCCAGGGCCTTCTGCTCGGCCCCGCCGATCTCGATGACGTCGCCGACCGGGTCGAGCTCTCCGGTGGCGGCGATGCGGTGGCCGCGCAGGAGATGGCGGCCGCTGAGGCTGTCGTAGATCTCGAGCGCGAACGCGAGCCCGGCGGACGGCCCGCCGATCCCCTGGATCGAGTAGTGCACCTTGACCGGGATGTGGCCGATGCGGACGTCGTCGGCGATGGCGACGCCGATGATCGCCCGGTTCTTGCCGTCGGTGCTGCGCACCGTCGTCAGGTGCACCGTGCCGAGGTGGGTGATGGTGAAGGAGGCAGCGTCGCCCGGGTGCAGGCCGGCGGTCAGATGGATGAGGTTGGCGGCGGACTGCACCTTGTCGCCGTTGACGGCGGTGATCACCTCACCGTCCTGCACGCCCGCCTTGGCGGCGGGGAGGCCGGGCGTCACCTGCTCGACCAGCGCACCGAGGTGCTGGATCGTGACCGGCTTTCCCAGCGCGTGCTCGGCGACCGCCTCGGCGACGACCTGCGACGTGTCCATCGCCTGGATGTCCTGGCGGGCCTGCTGCTTCTGCGACTCGCCCGGCAGCACCAGGTCGTGCACGGGCACGAGCGTCGCACCGTGCACGAGGTAGCGCCCCCACAGCTCCTCGAGCTTGTTCGCCTCGATCTCGTGGACGTCGACGAAGTAGAACCCCGTGCCCTCCGCGGGCTTCTGCCCGCCGGGCACCTGCAGGAACGCGGCCGTCGGGTGGGCCTTGTCGGGCCAGAGCACGAAGTAGCCCGACGGCGTCTTCCAGGCCCATATCAGGGCGCCGGCGATGATCAGCGCGAGCACGGCCAGAAGCGGCGGCCAGAATCGGCGCAGCGCGCGCGGACGCCTCATCCGGCGACCGCGAGAGCGCCGGCGACGGATGCGGCCACGATCGCCGCGATCCCCAGCAGCGACAGCGGGCCCAACCGGCCGTAGGCCATGTGGCTGCGCCCGTATCCCGACAGCGCGAAGCCCACCAGGCCGCCTCCGATCAGGCCTCCGATGTGGCCGCCGATCGAGATGCCGGGGATGCCGAACGTGAACGCCAGGTTGATCAGGATCAGGACCCCGATCGGGCTCTGCAGCAATGCCATTCCCCGCTGGCGCTCGAGCACGAAGAGTGCGCCCATCAACCCGAAGATCGCCCCGGACGCGCCCGCCGTCGCGGCATGCGGAGTCAGGATCAGCGCACCGAAGCTGCCCGACAGTGCGGCCGTGAAGTAGACGAGGGCAAACCGCACGGGGCCCGCGTAGCGCTCGAACGCGCCTCCGAGCAGGTAGAGCGCGTACATGTTGAAGCCGATGTGGAGCAGCCCGTAGTGGATGAAGGCCGCGGTCAGCAGGCGATAGTCCTGCCCGTGCTTGACCGCGGGTCCGTACAGCACCAGGTGGTTTCCGAGCGAATTCAGGGTGCCGCCGAAGCCGAGCCCGCCGGATGCGTTGATCGTGTTCGTGAGCAGGAACATCACGATGTTGGCGGCGATCAGCCCGTAGGTGAGCACCGGCGCGTGCGGCAGCGTGAACCCGGCCCGCTGCATCACGGTGCGCCTGCCCGCGCACTCGGGACAGCGGATGCCCACGGCCGCATGGGTCATGCAGTCGGGGCAGATCGGCCGGCCGCAGTTCGAGCAGTGCAGGCCGGTCTCACGATCGGGATGGCGGTAACACGTGTCCACGCCGAAATTGTAGGCGCGCTGGTTAAGGGGCGGCTGTGACCGAGGCGGTCCCGCCCGCTACCACACGCCGCGCAGCAGCCCTCCGTCCACGGGCAGGACGACGCCGCTGATGTACGCGGCCCGGGCCGAGCAGAGGAAGGCCACGGCGGCACCGATCTCGTCCGGGCTGCCCAGCCGGCGAGCGGGCACGAGGCCGATGTCGGTCCGTTGCGCCGCGGCCGGATCGGGATGGTGCGCCCACAGCTCGCGCACGCGGGGCGTGTCGATCTTGCCCGGCGCGACGGTGTTGACCGTGATGCCGTCCGGGCCGAGTTCGTGCGCGATGGTCTTGGCCCAGCCGACGACGCCGGGACGGATCGCGTTCGAGAGCAGCAGGTTCGGGATCGGCTCGCGCACCGACCACGACGCGATGTTGACCACCCGGCCGCGGCCGCTCGATCGCAGGTGCGGCAGCGCGAGCCGGGTCAGGCGCACTGCCGCGTTCAGCGAGAGCTCGAAGGCCTCCGCCCAGGCCTCGTCGGGCGTCGAGTCGAACGTCCCGGGAGGCGGGCCGCCGGCGTTGTTCACGACGATGTCGAGCCGGCCGCGGTCAGCCACCGTCTCGTCGACCGCCCGCCCCAGGAACCCATGGTCGCGCACGTCGCCGTCGAGGCCGAGCGTGCCCGGGCCGATCTCGGCAACCGCGCGGTCGAGGCGCTCTCGGCCGCGCGCCAGGGCGGTCACCGCGCACCCCTCCGCGGCCAGTGCGCGGGCGATCCCGAGGCCGATCCCCGACGATGCTCCGCCGACGATGGCGGCGGTTCCGCCAAGCTCCAGATCCATGGGTCGACCCTATACGATCCCGCCGTGCGGTACGGCCCTGCCGACTCGAGCCAGACGCCCCGTTTCAGCGGGCCGCGCACGTTCATGCGATTGCCGCACGTCGAGTCGCTCGCCGGCGTCGACGTGGCCGTGATCGGAATCCCCACGGACGATGCGGTGTCGTACCGGTCGGGTGCCCGCTTCGGCCCCGAGGGGATCCGGTCGGCATCGGTGCTGCTGCGCCCGTACAACCCCGGCCTGCGCATCGACGTCACCGAGCACCTGTCGATGATCGACCACGGCGACGCGCCCACCGTCCCGGGCTACCACGAGGAGACGCTGCGCCGGATCCAGGCGTTTCTCGAGCCCGTGCACGCCGCCGGCGTGACGCCGCTCTGCATCGGCGGCGACCATTCGATGGTGCTGGCCGAGCTGCGGGCGGCGGCCGCGGAGCACGGGCGCCTGGCGCTCGTGCATCTCGACGCACACGCCGACGTGTGGGAGTCCTACTACGGCGCCCGCTACTTCCACGGCACCGTGTTCAAGCGCGCCGCCGAGGAGGGCCTGGTCGACCCGGCCGCGTCGGTGCAGGCGGGCATGCGCGGCACGCTCTACGGCGCCGACGACGAGCTCGAGCCCGGCCGGCTGGGCTACGAGTGCGTCCCCTGGCAGGAGCTCGCCGGATTGACGCCGGGCGAGTACGGCGAGCGTGTCCGCGCCCGCGTCGGCGACCGTCCGGCCTTCCTCAGCTTCGACATCGACTTCGTCGACCCCGCGTTCGCACCCGGCACCGGCACGCCCGAGGTGGGCGGCCCCTCGAGCGGCCAGGCGCTCGCCTACCTGCGCGCGCTGACGGGGATCGACTTCCGCGCGCTGGACTGCGTCGAGGTGGCGCCGGCGTACGACCCGGCCGGCATCACGTCGTGGCTGGCGGCGACCGTCTGCCACGAGATGCTCTCGCTGCTCGCCCTGCGAGTGCGGGATGGCTGAATACTCGGTGCCAGGCACTTAATATTCACGCGGTGCGATCTGTGCCCGGTATTCACGCTGCGCGTGCATACCGGGCTGTGGCGTGGTTTGTGGGCGGCTCGCGGCCTCTCGGCCGCGGCTACGGTGTCAGGCACCGAATATTCACGCTGCGCGTGGGATATTCACCGCCTGACACCCACCTGAGTCGGTCACTACAATCCGGCGGCCGTGGCCAACCTGCTCCTGATCGTCGTCGACTGCCTGCGCGCCGATGCGCTCGCGCGCGGCCGCGGGGCCTGGCCGCGGATGAGCCAGCTGGCGGGCAGGTCGGCCCGGTTCAGCGCCTGCTACTCCACGCTGCCCGACGACCACGCCTGCGGTGACGGCGATCCTCACCGGCCGGTACCCGAGCGCGCACGGCGTGCAGGGGCTGCGCGGCACCCAGCTCTCGGAGTCGATCCCCACCGTCGCCGAGCAGCTCACCCGGGGCGGCCTCACGAGCTGGTGCTCGGCGACCGGGCCGCTGCTCGACACGGTCGGCACGTTCCGCGGCTTCGCGGATGTCGAGTACCGCGACGTGCCCCGGCGCTCGGTGCACTCGCCCTTCGGCGAGGAGAGCGTCGCCCACCTGGCCCAGCTCGCGGCCGGTGGCACGCCGTTCTTCGCGCTCGTGCACCTCTGGGATGCGCATACGCCGCGCTCATATCCGGCCCGCTTCGAGAACCGCAGGCACGGCCGTAACGCCTACGAGCGTTCGATCGCCGGCATGGACGAGTGGATCGGTGCCGCGGTCGACGCCGCCGGCCCGGAGACGGTCGTGGTGCTCACCGGCGACCACGGCGAGAACGTGACCTTCGAGCCGCGGAGTCTGCGCGACCAAGCGGCCTGGCGTCGCATCAACCGGCGGCTGCCGATCGCCCGGTGGGCGCAGGCGACCGTCGCCCACGGCGTGCGCAGCCACTCCAAGCGCGCCCTGCGGTGGGCGCCGCGCTATTTCTGGAACCACGGCCAGACGCTTGAGGAGGACCTGGTGCGGGTGCCGCTGGTCGTCGCCGGCCCGGGCATCGTCGCCGGCGCGCGGCGAACGCCGGTCAGCCACGTCGATCTCGCCCCGACCCTGGTCGACCTGGCCGGCGGCACCCACCCCGACGCGGGCTGGCAGGGGCAGAGCCTCGCCTCGTCTCTGCGTGACGGGCGCGAGCCGCCTGGGCGTCCCGTGGCGATGGAGATCGCGGTGGCGCCGTCGATCCCGGCCATCCGGCAGCAGGCGATCCGCGACGGCCGCCACAAGCTGATCACGTCGTTCGACGACGAGCGCGTGACCGATGCCCTGTATGACCTCGAGGCCGACCCCGGCGAGCGCCGACAATCTGATCCTGACCGCCCCGGCCGAGGCCGACCGGCTGCGCGAGACGCTGCGCACGCTCGTCGCCGAGCGCGCCGAGGCGGTCGCGATGGGCGCCGACGAGGACGCCGAGGTCGCCGAGCGGCTGCGGGAATTGGGCTATCTGTAGGCCGCATGCGGTGCTACTGTGAGTCAGTACGAGTCCGCGACCGAAGGAGGCAGACGATGAAAGCGACGATCCGATCGGCCTCCACGCGCTGCGCCTGACCGCTCGCCCCGCTCGTCGCGGGCCTGAATGTTCCGAGAGTCCGACGCCGGCGCGCATACGCGTCCGTCCCGTACTCGAGGAGATTCCCCAGTGAACCTGGAACACCTGGGCTGGAACCCGGCGCTTGCCGAGTCATTCCAGCCGTTTGCCGATTCCGGCCTGCTGCCCGGCCGGGTCGCGGTCGAGCACCGCGGCGCCCTCGTCCTCCTCACCGCCGATGGTGAGATGTGGGCCGACGTGCCCGGCCGCCTGCGCCACCGCGCCGCCTCCGAGGCGGAGCTGCCTGCGGTCGGAGACTGGGTCGCCTACAGCCACCACCCGCAGGCCGAGCGGGCCACCATCGAGGCGGTGCTGCCACGCCGGACGGCCTTCCTGCGCAAGGTCGCCGGCCTCGAGACGGTCGAGCAGGTCGTGGCAGCAAACGTCGATGTCGTGTTCGCCGTGGCGTCGCTGGAGGGGCCGCTCAACCCCCGCCGGCTCGAGCGCTACCTGGCGCTGTCGTGGGAGAGCGGCGCCGATCCGGTGGTCGTGCTGACCAAGGCCGACCTGTGCGAGAACGTCCCCGAGGCGCTCGTCCGCGTCGGCGAGATCGCCCTCGGCGTGCCGGCATATGCCGTCTCCGCGGTCACCGGCGACGGGATCGAGCACCTGGTCGCCCACCTCGCCGGCGGGCGCACGGCGACGCTGGTCGGCCCCTCCGGCGTCGGCAAGTCGACGCTCGTGAACCGCCTCTCGGGCAGCGAGCGGCTCGCCACCGCCGAGCTCCGCGCCGACGGCCGCGGCCGTCACACCACCACCCACCGCGAGCTGGTGGTGCTCGAAAGCGGCGGCTGCCTGATCGACACACCTGGGATGCGCGAGCTCGTCCTCTGGGATGCGGGCGAGGGGCTGGAGCAGGCGTTCGACGACGTCGAGCTCCTGGCGCTCGAGTGCCGGTTCTCCGACTGCGCGCACGACACCGAGCCAGGTTGCGCCGTGCGCGCGGCGGTTGCCGCCGGCAGCCTCGACCGCGGCCGCCTCGAGAGCTTCCTGCGACTCCAGCGCGAGCTGCTCTACCTCGAGACGAGACACGACGCGCGCGCCAAGTCGGAGCAGCGCAAGCAGTGGCGGGCGGTCACGCGCGAGATGCGCCAGCGCACCCGCGACGGTTAGTGAATACACGGTGCCTGGCACCGGTTATTCAGCCGTGGGGTCGGGGCCGCTGGGGGGCCGGCGGCCCCGCCGCGGCGAGCGCATCTGGGTCAGGAGCGCGGAGATCCGCGTGCGCTCGCCCGGGGTGAACACGCCGATCGCCATCAGCGCGAGCGGGAACGCCGCCACCATGGCGACGCGAACGGGGATGCCGATCACGCCGGTCGCGGGCACGAGCTCGACCGACACCGCCATGAAGACCGCGGCCAGCGCCACGATCCGCAGCACGCGGCTGAAGTCGTACGACACGGGGTAACTGCGCTGCGCGTTGCGCCATCCCAGGGTCACGAGCACGGCGAACCCGATCACCGTCGACCAGCCCGCGCCGAGGATGCCCCAGCGGGGGATCAGCAGGAAGTTGAGGCCGATGTTGACGGCCGCCGCGGTGCTGGTGACCACGGGCGTGAACCGTGTCCGTTTCGAGCGGTTGACGCCGATGTTCAGGATGTAGTAGGCGCCGTACAGCACCGAGCCCGACATCAAGAGCGGCACGACCGGCACGGCGCCGTACCAGCGCCGGTTCATCGCCAGGTGGATGTAGGGGGTCGAGAACGCCGTGATGGTGACCACGCCCCAGGCCATCAGCATGCTCCAGTACGTGAGCACCGCGCGGTAGGTGCGCTTGGCGTCGCCGTCGTCGAGGATCAGGTTCGCAAACGGGATCCACGCCGTCTGAAACGCCGACACGATCAGCATGATCCCGAGCGCGATCTTGTTCGCGGCCGAGTAGGTGCCGAGCTGGGCGCTGCGCTCGAGCTGCGTCCCTTCGGTCAGCCGCTGCACCTGCACCCGGTCGGCCAGGTTGAGCGCCCACAGCGCCACGCCGGCAGGCATGAGCGGCAGCGAGAAGTGCAGCATCTGCCGCAGGAGCGGCCAGTTGATGTGCAGGCCGATCATGTCCCGCCGGGCGTAGAGGAGCAGGAAGTAGGTGATGTAGGTGCCCGAGAAGTTCCCGAGCATGATGCCGGCGGCGCCCATGTGGATCGGGATCACCAGGATGATCGAGAGCGCGACGGTGATCGCGATGTTGATCAGCGAGTAGACGACGAACGCCGCCGGCCGCTGCTCGATCCGGTAGATCCCGGTGACGATCGCGTAGTTGACGCTCACCCACAGCCCCGCCACCCCGATCAACGCCAGCTCCTGGGTGACCTGGAGGCCCGAGGCGATCGGGCGGACGAGAGCGACGCCGAGCAGCACGAACACCGTCGAGAGCACGAGGACCCCGGTGAACACGGTGCGGATCGTCCGCCGGCGCGCATCCGGCTCGCGGTTGTCCCAGCTGAACCGGAACATCGCGGTGGGCAGCCCGAACTGGAACACGACCGCGGCCAGCGAGCTCGCGGCCATGACCGTCTCGACCTGGCCGAAGGCCGACTGGCTGACGTACTCGGGCCGGGTGTAGATCGGCAGCAGGAAGATGCCGACCAGCTTCGAGACGATCCCGCCCAGGCCGTAGACGAACGACTGGCCGGCGAGCTGCTTCAGCCGGGCGCCCATCCCGGCGTGCTGAGGCGTCTCCTGATCGGTGGCCGCCCGGCCGGCGGCAAATCTGTGCCGAATTCGTCCCGGCTTCTTTCCGGGGACTGTCCCCACGCTTTCCTAAATGCCCATGACGCCGATCAGCTCGCGCACGGCGTCGGCCGACCTCGAGAGCTGGGACTGCTCGTCCGCGTTCAGCTTGATCTCGAGCACCTCTTCGAGCCCGCCGGCGCCGAGCCGGCAGGGGACGCCCATGTAGAGGTCATTGAGGCCATACTCGCCCTGGAGGAACGCGCAGCAGGGGAGCACCCGCTTCTGGTCGTGCACGATCGAGTCGACCATCTCGGAGACGGCCGCCGAAGGTGCGTAGTAGGCCGAGCCCGACTTGAGCAGCTTGACCACCTCGGCGCCGCCGTCGCGGGTGCGCTGGACGATCTCGGCGAGCCGCTGCGCCGGAATCAGCTCGCTCACCGGGATCCCGGCCACGTTCGTGTACGAGGCCACCGGCACCATCTGGTCGCCGTGGCCGCCGAGGACGAAGCCGGTCACGTCGCGCGCCGAGACCCCCAGCTCCCAGGCCAGGAAGGTGCGGAACCGGGCGGTGTCGAGCACCCCGGCCATGCCGATGACGCGCTCGCGCGGGAAACCCGGCCTCGGTGAAGGCGACCTGGCACATGGCGTCGAGCGGGTTGGTGACGACGATCAGGATCGTGTCGGGCGAGTGGGCGACCAGGTTTCGGGTGACGTCGGCGACGATCGCCTGGTTGGTCTTCAGGAGGTCGTCGCGGCTCATGCCCGGCGTGCGGGCACGACCCGAGGTGATGATGCAGATCGCCGACCCGGCGGTCTCCTCGTAGCCGTTCGTGCCGACGACGTTGGGCTCGTACCCGACAACGGGGCCGCACTGGTTGAGGTCGAGCGCCTTGCCCTGCGGCAGCCCCTCGACGATGTCCACCAGGACGACGTCGGCGTAGTCGCGCTCGGCCAGCCGCTGGGCGGTCGTGGCGCCGACGTTGCCGGCGCCGACGACGGTGATCTTGGGACGACTCATGCCCGCACTCCCATCTGTTCGATGATCGCATCTGCCACCTGCGACGTGCCCACCGCGGTGGGATCGTCCCGCGACGGCTTCATGTCGTAGGTCACCGACCGGCCCTCGGCGATGACCGCCGCGATCGCGCCCTCCAGAGCGTCGGCGGCGGCGGCTTCGTCGAGGTGGCGCAGCATCAGCACGCCCGAGAGCATCATCGCGATCGGGTTCACCCTGTTCTGGCCCTTGTACTGCGGGGCCGAGCCGTGGGTGGGCTCGAACACCGCTCCGGCCGTGCCGAAGTTGGCTCCGGGGGCGACGCCGAGGCCGCCGACCAGGCCGGCGCCGAGGTCGGAGACGATGTCGCCGTAGAGGTTCGGCAGCACGAGCACGTCGTAGAGCTCCGGCTTCTGCACGAGCTGCATGCACATGTTGTCCACGATCCGGTCGTCGAACTCGATGTCGGAGTTCTCGGCCGCGACCTGGCGGGACACCTCGAGCCACAGGCCGTCGGTGTGCTTCATGATGTTGGCCTTGTGCACCGAGGTCACCTTGCGGCGGCCGTTGCGGCGGGCGTAGTCGAAGGCGAACTCCACCACCCGGCGGGTGCCCGCCTCGGAGATCGGCTTGATCGAGATGCCGGAGCCGTCGCGGATGTGGGTGCCCGTGAGCCGCTCGATGGTCGCCGCGATCTCGGCCTCGCCGGCCGACCCGCGCTCGAACTCGATGCCCGCGTAGAGATCCTCGGTGTTCTCGCGGACGATCACCATGTCGACGCCGGCGTCGGCGTAGCGGGTGCGGACGCCGGGATAGTGCTTGCAGGGACGCACCTGCGCGTACAGGTCGAGCGACTTGCGCAGGCCGACGTTGACCGACCGGAAGCCGGATCCGACCGGCGTGGTGATCGGGCCCTTGATGGCGGTGCCGTTGCGCCGGATCGACTCGATCACGCGGTCGGGCAGCGGGTTGCCGCCGTTCTGGTCCATGACATCGGAGCCGGCGTCCTGCACGTCCCAGTCGAAGGTGACCCCGGTCGCGTCCAGCACCCGCCGGGTCGCCTCAGCGATCTCGGGGCCGGTGCCGTCGCCGGGAATGAGTGTGACACGATGACTCAAGCGGGTTCGTCCTCCCAGAAGGTTTTCGGGAGCGTACCGGACGCCCTGCGCGCGACGGTGGGGTCGGTTGCGCAGACAACGGGGTAGGATTCCGGCCATGGCGGACAAGGGCGGACTCGAGGGTGTCGTCGTCGCTCGGAGTCGTCTCTGTTCGATCGACGGGCTGAACGGCATCCTCATCTACGGCGGGTATGACGTCGGCGATCTGGCGGAGCACTCGACGTACGAAGAGGTGTGTTTTCTCATCCTGCGCGGCGAGCTGCCGAGCCGCGAGGAGCTCGACGCATTCGTCGTCGGAGCTGGCCTCGCACCGGGAGCTCTCGGACGAGACCGCCAGCGTCGTCGACATGCTCGCGAGCCACGCCGCGCCGATGGAGATGCTGCGCACGGCGGTGTCGTCGGACAGCTTCGACGACCCCGACAAGGATTCCAACTCCGGCGACGCCAACGTCCGCAAGGCCACCCGCCTGATCGCCAAGATGCCCACGATGGTGGCCCGCTACCACCGCCGCCGCGCCGGCCTCGAGCCGATCGCCCCCGACCTCTCGCTTCCGCACGCGACGAACTTTCTGCACATGCTCACCGGCGGCGAGGTGAGCGCGGCCGCCGCGAAGACGTTCGACGTCGCCCTGATCCTGCACGCCGACCACGAGATGAACGCCTCGACGTTCACCGCCCGCGTGATCGCCTCGACGCTGTCGGACATGCACTCCGCCATCACCGGCGCGATCGGCGCGCTCAAGGGGCCGCTGCACGGCGGCGCCAACGAGCAGGTGATGCGGCTCCTGCAGTCGATCCCCGCCGACGCGTCGGTCGAGGACGAGATCCGCGCCCGGCTCGACCGCAAGGAGCGGATCATGGGCTTCGGCCACCGCGTCTACAAGACCTGGGACCCGCGCGCCGTGATCCTCAAGCGCTTCAGCAAGCAGCTGGCCGAGGAGTCGGGCGAGCCGCGCTGGTACGACCTCTCCGAGCGCATCGAGCAGACGGTCGTCTCCGAGAAGGGCCTCTACCCGAACGTCGACTTCTACTCCGCCTCGACCTACCACTACCTCGGCATCGACACGGGCCTCTTCACGCCCATCTTCGCGATGAGCCGGGTCGTCGGCTGGGCGGCGCACGTGATCGAGCAGCATGCGGACAACCGCCTGATCCGGCCGAGCTCCGAATACGTCGGCCCGCCGCCGCGCGCCTACGAGCCGATCGAGCGGCGCTCGGTCTCGGCTGTCGCGTAGCGCAGGTTGACGGGCCGCAGCCGCATCGCGTCGCCGCGGCCGGGCTCGAATCCCACCCGCCGGTAGGCGCCGACCGCCGCGAGGTTGCGCGAATCGACGTCGAGCACGATCTCGCGCAGGCCCAGCCGCTCGAAGGCATACCGGCAGACGAGCGCCGTCGCCTCGGTGCCCTGGCCCGTCCCGCGGTGGGTCGCCTCGCCGATCAGGATCGAGAACCGGGCACGGCCGAAGGCCCAGAGCTGCAGGCGGGCATTCCCGATCACGGTGCCCTCGCCGACCTCCTCGATACCGAATGCGACCAGGTGCGGGTCGGCCAGCGCCTGGCGGCCCCAGGAGCGCAGCTCGGGCAGCGTCGCCGGCCTGTCCGGAGGACCGCGGCGGCCGTACAGGTACCGGGTCGTGACCGGATCACCCAGCCAGCGTGCCCAGGTGGGTGCGTCCGCAGGCTTCAGCGGAGCCAGCGCGACCAGCGCTCCGACGATCCGCTCGGCGATGGTCATACCCCTCGAGGATACCCCGGTCGCCCGGGACGGTCCGACGGGATGGGTCAGGCCGACTTGCGCCGGGCGGACGCCGCCGCGGGCTTCTTGCGCGTGCGGGTGCCGGTCGCGGCCTTCTTCGTCTTCTCCCGGTTCGTGCGGGCGGCGTCGAGCGACGCCGTCAGGGCGGTCATCAGATCGGGCGGCGCCGGTCCGGCCTTGGGCTCGGGCGGCGTCGTCGTCTTGCCCTGGCGCTTCTGCTCGACGATCTCGAGCAGCCGGTCGCGGTAGGTGTCGCTGTAGCGGCCGGGCTCGAAGTCGGAGGTGTAGGCGGCGATCAGGTCTTCGGCCATCTTGAGCTGCTGCTTGTCGACCTTCGTGGAGCCCGGGGCGATGCCGTCGATCGACCGCACCTCGTCGTCGAAGAACATCCGCTCGAGGGTGATGACGCCTTCGCGGACGCGCAGGCAGGCCAGGTTCTCGCGGTCTGACTGCACGTAGGTCGCGATCGCCGAGAGGCCCGATTTCTCCATCGCCTGCACGAGCAGGGTGTAGATGGCCTCGCCCGGGCCCTCCTCGGGGCCCAGGTAGTACGTGCGCTCGAAGTAGATCGGGTCGATCTGGGCCGCGGGCACGAAATCGTGGATCGTGATGCTGCGGTGGCTCTCGCTGCGGGCCGCCTCGAAGTCCTCGTCGCTCATCTGGACGTACTCGCCCTTGCTGACCTCGTAGCCCTTGACGATCTCGTCGGCGGGCACGGGCTCGTTGTCGACCTTGCACACCTTGACGTAGCCGATGCGGCCGCCGTCGGTGACGTGGAGCTGGTTGAAGCGCAGATCCTTCTCGGCGATCGCGGTGTACATGCGCACCGGCGCGTTGACGAGGCCGAACGAGATGGCGCCGGTCCAGACGGCGCGGGGGCGGTTTGCGGAAGGCATGGTCCGTAAACATACCCTGTTCGGGCCGTTTGTCCTCCTCAACCCGACGGGTTTGGGCGCGGCCCCCGGCAGACGGCGACCAGGATCTCGTACCGGCGCGCCGTCTGCGCCGGGATGACGAGGTGGTCCTCGACCCGATCGCGCAGGTAGCGCGGCAGCTTCAGCACCTGGTTCACGCGCACGACGACGTCGCCGGGGAGGCGCCGCCCCGCGGCGGCGCGCAGGTTGACGAGCGCGGGCGTCTTGGGGTTCTGCCCGAAGAGCTCGACCCGCTCGAAGTGCCTGCCGAGCAGGGCCAGGAACTCGGGTTGGGAGTATTCGCGGACGTGGAACCTGTTCCATGGCCGGCTGGCGAGCGAGTGGCCCGGGCTGTAGATGTCGCGATCCGGCGTGGAGCAAATCAGCATGCCGCCGGGCCGCAGCACCCGGCGGGCCTCGGTCAGGAACGCCTCCTGGTCGGGCAGGTGCTCGATCGTCTCCAGCGACGCGTACAGGTCGGCAAAACCGTCGGGCACCGGCAGCGCCTCCCCGGAGGCGACGGTGAAGCGAACGTTCTCCGGGACAGGGGTCCTCGAGGCGCCTGCAACGGCCTCCTCGGAGACGTCGAAGCCCGCCACCTCGCGGGCCCGTCGTGCGACTGTCCGCGCGCACGTGCCGTCGCCCGAGGCACAGTCGATGACGATCTTGTCCTCGGCCCGCTCGACGACGAACCGGTATCTGGCCAGGTGCTCGTGCCTCACCCAGGGCGGGAAGGCGCCGCCGGAGGTGACCCGTTCACGCTCGCCGGGCACGGCGGCTCACTCGCCGGGGAGCAGCGAGAAGATGCGCGCGTCCTCGACAAGCCAGCGGCCGTCGTATTCGCGCCAGAGCAACTCCACCACGCGGGTGTCGGCGTCGTCGAGGTGCAGGTGCAGGAGCGTGCGGTTGGCCACGGTCCCGATCAGCTCGGCCCGGTCGGTGCGGGCAAGCAGCGGCCGCAGCTCGTCGTCCCGGGCGGCGAAGTCGGGTGAGAGCGCGGCGGTGTGGGCGTCCCGGTCATGGGCGTTTGCCGCCGCCTCGAGGCCGCGGGCCGCCCGCTGCGCGGCCAGTTTCACCGGTGATGGCGGTCCGTCTGCAGCCACGCTCCAGGGTACTGCAATTTCCGCGTTGCAAACGTGTGATTCCGATGTCACAAACTGGCGCCAACGGCGCGCTCGCGGTGCGCCCACCGGCCAGGTGGATTGGTAGGCTGCAGGTTGTCGAGCTCGCTTGAGCGGTATCCGGAGGACCTGATGGTCAGACACGACGTGGTGGTGGTGGGAGCCGGGTTGGCGGGGATGCGCGCGGCCATCGAGGCATCCCGCTACGGCGCCGACGTCGGCGTCGTCAGCAAGCTGCATCCCACGCGCAGCCATTCCGGCGCGGCCGAGGGCGGCATCAACGCCGCACTTGGCAACGCGGGCGAGGACAGCCCCGAGCAGCACACCTTCTTCACGGTGAAGGGATCCGACTACCTGGGCGACCAGGATGCGATCGCCACCATGTGCGCCGAAGGCCCGGGCGACATCTACGAGCTCGAGCACATGGGGGCGGTGTTCTCGCGGATGGAGGACGGCCGCATTGCCCAGCGCCCGTTCGGCGCGGGCGGCGCGCCGCGCACGGCCTACGCATCGGATATCACCGGCCACGTGCTGCTGCACGTCCTCTACGAGCAGCTGGTCAAGAGCGGCGTCACCGTCTACGAGGAGTGGTTCGCGCTCGACCTCGTCACCGACGGCGACCGCTGTGTCGGCCTGACCGCCTGGGACCTGATGCACGGCGGCGTGCAGGGGGTCGAGGCGGGCGCCGTGATCATGGCGACGGGCGGCATGGGCCGGATGTACCGCGGCACCACGAACGCCTATGCGTGCACGGGCGACGGCATGTCGATGGCCTGGCGCGCCGGCGTGCCGCTGAAGGACATGGAGTTCATGCAGTTTCACCCGACCACGCTCAAGGCCAATGGCGTGCTGATCACCGAGGGCGCCCGCGGCGAGGGCGCCTACCTGCGCAACAGCGAGGGCGAGCGGTTCATGTTCAAGTACGCCCCGAACGCGGGCGAGCTGGCCAGCCGCGACGTGGTGTCGCGCTCCGAGCAGACCGAGATCGACGAGGGCCGCGGCGTGGACGGGTGCGTGCTGCTCGACCTGACCCATCTGGGCGCGCGCAAGATCATGACCGTGTTGCACGGCTCGCGCGAGCTGGCGATGGACTACGCCGGCGTCGACCCCATCGAGGAGCCGATCCCGGTGCGGCCGGGCAGCCACTACCACATGGGCGGCATTGACACCGACGTCTGGGGCCGCACCGTGATGCCGGGCCTCTACGCCGCGGGCGAGTGCGCCTGCGTGTCGGTGCACGGGGCCAACCGGCTCGGCGGCAACTCGCTGCTCGAGACCGTCGTCTTCGGCCGCCGCTCCGGGGCCGCGGCCGCCCAGGAGGTGCGCTCGAACGGCACCCGGGCGGTGTTCTCGCCGTCCGCGGTGCGCGTTGGCGAGCGCCGCATCCGCCAGCTGCTCTACAACTTCGACGGCGTGCGCCCGCACATCCTGCGCGACCAGCTGGCCGAGACGATGTATGAGAACGCCGGCATCTTCCGCACGGCCGAGGGTCTCGCGCGGTGCACGGCCGACGTCGCCGACCTGCGCGAGAGCTACCGCGACGGGCTCGGTGTCGTGATCCAGGACAAGTCGCGCACGTTCAACTCCGACCTGATCGGCGCGCTCGAGCTCGGCTCGATGCTGCAGATGGCGGACTGCCTGGTCACGGGCGCGGTCGCCCGCACCGAGAGCCGCGGCGCCCACAGCCGGCTCGACCACCCCGAGCGCGACGACGAGAACTGGCTTCGGCACACGCTCACGACCTACGACGATGGCAATGTGAGCCTCGACTACAAGCCGGTCACGATCACCGAGCACCAACCCGCAGTCCGCTCCTACTAGCTCCCAGACAGAGAGGCAGCATGCAGTTCACGGTCAAGATCGAGCGCTGGAATCCGGAGACGGAGCAGGGCGGCCTGCACTCCTACACCGTCGACGCGCCCGAGACGGCGACGCTGCTCGACGTGCTGGACGTGGTCAAGGACACGGTCGACGGGTCGCTGAGCTACCGCAAGAGCTGCCGGATGGCCGTGTGCGGCTCATGCGGCATGCGCATGGACGGGGCCGCCGTGCTGGCCTGCAAGACGCCGATGGCGCCGCTCGTCGAGGAGGGCCGCGTGCCGGTCGTCTCGCCGATGGGCAACCTGCCGGTGGTGAAGGACCTCGTGGTCGACATGGACCCGTTCTGGGCCAAGTTCCGGGCGGTCAAGCCGTGGCTCGAGGAGGACGACGCTCCGCCGGTCAAGGAGTGGCGGGTGCAGCAGAAGGAGCTCGACCGGATCATGAAGGAGGCGCTCTGCATCCAGTGCGGATGCTGCGTGTCGGAGTGCAACTCGATGGAGTCCGACCCCGAGTTCCTCGGCCCCGCCGCGCTGGCCAAGGGCGCCCGGTTCGTGGGCGACGTGCGCGACCGCGACCGCAAGCACCGGCTCGAGATGTACAACGGCCCGCACGGGGTGTGGGACTGCACCCGGTGCTACTTCTGCAACGAGCGCTGCCCCAAGGGCGTCGATCCCCGCGATGCGATCGCCAAGATCGGCTCCGAGATCTACGCCGAGGGGATGCTGTCGGACAAGGGCGCCCGCCACGCGCAGGTCTTCGACTTCTCGACCCGCGCCACCGGCTACCTGCTCGAGACCGCACTCGTGCCCTACACCGACCCGATGAAGGCCATGGACGTCAAGTTCGCGATGCAGATGGCCCGGGCCGGCAAGGTGCCAAATCCGCTGAAGCCGCACCGGGCCAAGAAACTCGACGAGGTGCGCAAGCTGCACAAGCTGCTGAAGGGGCAGGAGGCCGAGTCGCTCGAGGAGAAGCGTGCCGGGGTGTCTGTCGACCGCGAGAACGAGGGGGCCGGGCAGTGAAGTCCAGCTATGCCTACTACCCCGGTTGCCTGGCGAGCCTGTCCCAGAAGGAGCTCGACGTCTCGACCCGGGCGATCGCGGCGAAGCTCGGCATGGAGCTCGTCGACATCCCCGGATTCACCTGCTGCGGCGCCGGCGACGTGCACGAGGCCCGGCCGGAGTACTACCTGCACCTGAACGCCCGCATCCTCGGCCAGGCTGAGCAGCTCGGCCAGGACACGATCCTGACCATCTGCAACGTCTGCACGCTCAACCTGCGCCAGGCCGACATCAAGCTCAAGGCCGACCCGGAGCTGCTCGAGCGCGTGAATCACAATCTGCGCGACGTCGGCGCGGCGCCGTATGCCGGCGGCGTCGAGGTGCGCCACCTGTTGTGGGAGATCGCCGAGGGCGAGGGCTACGAGCGGCTGAAGCAGATCGCCCAGAGGCCGCTCGCCGGCGTGCGCATCGCGCCCTTCTACGGCTGCCAGATCCTGCGCCCGTCCAAGCTGCTCGGGTTCGAGGACCCCGACCGGCCCCAATCGCTCGAGCGGATCATCGAGGCCTGCGGGGCCGAGCCGGTGGACTATCCCTCGAAGATCAAGTGCTGCGGGTTCCCGATCGTGCTGGCGCGCGAAGAGGTCGCCCTCGGTGAGCTGATCCAGCCGCTGGCCGAGGCGAAGGAGGCCGGTGCCGACGCGATGGTGACGCCGTGCCCGCTGTGCCATCTGTCGCTCGACGCCTGGCAGGGCAAGGCCGCCCGCGAGGCCGACATCGACCTGGGCATGCCGATCTTCCACCTCGCCCAGCTCGTGGGCGCGGCGGCGGGGCTCTCCTACGACGAACTGCAGTTCAAGCGCCACATCGTCAAGACGCATCCCGCCACCGACAAGATCTACGCGCAGCAGCCTTGACGCTGCGGACGCCGGTGCGCCCGTGACGCCGAGCTACGCGGCGCTGTTCCGCAATCATGGCGCGCTGATGGTGGCCGCCCTGGGGGCGACCTTCCTGGGGTCGCTGGACGCGCTGATGGTGACCACCGCGCTGCCGACCGCAGCCCAGGACATCGGCGGTGTCGGCCTGATCGCCGTCACCGTCGGGGCCTACACCGTCGCGGTCGCGATGACGTTCCCCGTTGCGGGCGCGGTCATCGACCGCGAGGGAGTCGGGCGCAGCTTCGCCATCGCCTGCGCGCTCTTTGCCAGCGCGAACGTGATCGGCGGCCTGGCTCCGTCGATGCCGGTCGTGGCGTTCTCGCGGCTGATCCTCGGCCTGGGGGCGGGCTTCATGTTCGCCGTGCCGCTGGGCCTCTTCGCGGTGTCGATCCCCGCTGCGTTGCGGCCGCGCGCCTTCGGCATCAACGCCGCGATGTGGGGCGTGTCGGCTCTGGTCGGCCCGTTGCTCGGCGCCGTCCTGACCGCGACCGTCGGCTGGCGGTGGGTGTTCTGGATCAACCTGCCGATGATCTTCGCCGTCGCATGGGCGGGTGCGCTGGCACTGCGAGGCCGGCCGCGGCCCGTGTCGTCGGGCGAACGCCAGACCTTGAACCTCGTCGGCCCCGTGATGCTGGGAACGATCGTCGCGGTGCTCCTGGCGGTGACCCGGGGCTGGTTGCCGCCGGAGTACCTGGCGCCGCTCGCGCTCGTGCCCGCGGGGGTGTTCGTGTGGTACGAGCGCCGCACCGCCGCGCCGGTGTTCACCCACACCGCCAACTCGATCGCGGCCAACGTGGCCGCGTTCGGCGCCGGGGTCGCCTTCCTGGGCGCCGAGACGTACCTGCCGCTCCAGCTTCAGGTGGGTTTCTCGCACGGCATCGACCTGCCCGGCTACACGCTCTCGGGAGTCCGGCTCGTCGGCGTCGCCCTGCTGCTGTGCACGCTGGCGTGGACGGCGGGCTCGATGGGCGCGGCCCGGGTCAACTCGCGGCCGCGAAACCAGATCTTCCTGGGCACCGCGCTGACGTTCGCCGCCACCGTGGTGATGGGCGTCCCGGCGGGCGGCGCGGCGGTGCCGATGATCGCGTACGCCTTCTCCGGCCTGGGGATGGGCATCGCCAGCCCGGCGCTCTTCGCGGCGGTGCTCGCCGACGGCGTTGAGGGCCGTGAGGGCCGCTCCACCTCGAGCATTCCGCTCACCCGCCAGGTCGGCTCCGGCACCGGGGCGGCCGTGGCCGGGATCGTGTTTGCCGCCGCGCTGAGCGCGCATCAGGTGCAGGCGGCCGAGCACTCCGGCGCGCACGTCCCGGCGGTCGTGCACGCGGTGCGGCTGACGTTCCTGGCGGCGGCGGCGGTGAGCGCGGTCGGCGTCGCCGCCTGCCTGTGGCTGCGCAGCGACGTGGAGTCTCCAGGGCGAGAGCGGCCGTTGCCGCCCGCCGGCCCGCCGGAGCTGCGGCCGGACGGGGCGACCGAGCCGGCCGTCCGCGGCGCCGGATGACCCCGGCATCGGCCTCCGTGGACCCCGTCGCCGAGCTGCGGCGGCTGTTCGGCTTCTCCGGCTTCCGGCCCGGCCAGCGCGAGGCGGTGGATGCGGTAATGGCCGGCCGCGACGTCCTGGCGGTCATGCCGACCGGATCGGGCAAGTCGCTCTGCTACCAGCTTCCCGCCCTGCTCGCCGAGGGAGTGACCCTGGTCGTCTCGCCGCTGATCGCGCTCATGGAGGATCAGTTCGCGGCGCTGCGAAATCGCGGCCTCGAGGGCGCCGAGATGCTGACGTCGAGCATGTCGCCCGAGGCGGTGCTCGCCGCACTCGCGCGGATCGGTAACGGCGAGGCGCGGCTGGTGTACGTCGCCCCCGAGCGGTTCTCCAGCCGCCGCTTCCTCGACGCGATCGGCGCGGTCGGAGTCGCCCGCCTCGCGGTGGACGAGGCCCACTGCCTGTCGGAGTGGGGGCACGACTTCCGGCCCGACTACCTGCGCCTGGCCGACGTGCGCGAGCGGCTCGGCTCGCCGCCCACCATCGCGCTGACCGCGACGGCCACCGAGCGGGTCTCGAAGGACATCATCCGGGCGCTGCAGCTCAACGACCCTGTCAGCATCCGCACCGGCTTTGACCGCCCCAACCTGGCATTCGCGGTCGTGCCGGTCGCGGGCGACCATGCCAAGCCCGAGGTGCTGCTGCAGCTCCTCGGCGCGCCCGACGCGCTGCCGGCGGTGATCTACTGCGGGCGCAGGCGCACCTGCACCGAGGTGGTCGATGCTCTCGCCGCCGGCGGCATCAACGCCGCCGCCTACCACGCGGGCCTCTCGGCCGATCGCCGCACCGCCACGCTGAACGCGTTCCTCGCCGGCGACCTCGACGCGGTCGCGGCGACGACGGCCTTCGGTATGGGTATCGACAAGGCGGATGTCCGCTCCGTCGTGCACTGGTCGCTGCCGGCCTCGCCGGAGGAGTACTACCAGCAGGCCGGCCGTGCGGGCCGCGATGGCGAGCCGGCCCGGTGCACGCTGCTCTACAGCCCGCGTGACAAGGGCCTGATCGTCTACTTCATCAACCGGGCCAAGCTGAGCGGCGGCGATCTCGAGAGCGTGCACGCCGGCCTGGCGGCGGCTGCGGCCGGCGACGGGCTGTTCCGGATCGCCGAGGGAGCTGTGCCGTGCGAGGAGCCGCGGGCGGCGGTGGCGGTGCTCGAGCGGGCGGGTGCGCTGGAGCTCTTCCCGGCACCGGCGGGCTCGTTCTCGGGCCGGCTGGCCGACGCGCGGCTCTCGCGCCGCCATTTCGCCGCGGCGATGATCGCCGGCAAGCGCGTCGAGCGGCAGCGATGGGACCGGCTCAAGGCGATCGACGGCTACGCCACCGGCACCGGTTGCCGGCGCGAAGCACTGCTCGGCTACTTCGGCGACCGGCCCGCCGAACCGAAGCCCGACCCCTGCTGCGACCGCTGCGGGTACGTCGTTGACATCGTCGTGGCATCCTCACCGGCGGCTCGGGCACCGGTCGCGCCGCCGCCGCCGGGCGATGCCGAGGCGGCCGTCCTCCAGGCCGTCGACGAGACCGCCGGCTCGGTCGGCAGGACGCGCCTGTCACAGATCCTGCGCGGCTCGGCGGGGAAGGCGCTGCTCGCCGCCGGGCACGACCGGATCGGGTCATACGGCGCACTGGCCGGCTGGACCGACGACCAGGTGCTCCGGCGGATCGATGCGCTGATCGCCGCCGGAGTGGTCGAGAAGACCGGCGGCCACTATCCGCTCGTGCGGCGGCCGGCCGCCGCGGCGCGGCGGACGGCGTCGAGCGCCCGGGATGCCGACCTGCGCGCCCAGATCGCCGACCTCGGCCACCGCCGCGACCCCGACGGCATCCCCTTCCTGCTGCGCGTGCTCGCGGCCGCCGAGCACGACGACCAGCGCCGGCTGGCGGCCGAGGCGCTGGGCGAGATCGGCGCGGAACGCGCCCGCGGGGGACTGGTCGCAGCGCTCGACGATCACTCCGCGGACGTCCGTGCCGCCGCACAGAGCGCGCTCGACCGGTTGCCCGGGTAAGGAGTCAGGCTGCCGTCGAGCGAGCGCTCGCGAGCAACCGCCGGACGGCTCGGAGCAGGATCGCCGGCGGCCGGCGGGCTCCGACCACGCCTTGCACGACCAGCGAGTGGCCGTGAAAGTCCACACGGGCCCTCGGAAAAGCCTCGGCTCCGCATCGCCCAGTCGTGCACCGGCCGGATGCGGGTGAGACGTAGGACGTGTGCCGGCGGCGAGGGTGGCGCGAGCCCGCCGCTGCCGTAGTCGTAGATGCGAACGACGACCTGGCGCCGCGACAGGGCCGGGAGAAGACCTTCATCCTTATCGCATCCCGACCCCAGTTAGAGCGTGATCGAGACGGCGCCGGCGGGCGCGAGTTCGGCGACGAGGCGGTCGGTCGAGAACACGATGATCTGCCGCTCGGCGGCGGCGTCGGCCAGCCAGGCGAGCGACCGCTCGAGCCGCTCGGCGTCGAAGTGCGCGAACGGATCGTCGAGCAGCACCGGCAGGGACTGGCCGGCCTGGCACATGAGCCGGACCAGCTCGAGCCGCTGCACCAGGTAGGCCTGCTTCTGGGTGCCGGTCGACAGCGTGCCGAGCTCGACGATGCTGCCGGTCTCGGGAGCCTCGACGCGGACGTTGAGCTTCTCGTCGACGACGGCGTGGGTGTAGCGGCCGCCGGTCAGCCGCGAGATGCCGGTCTCGAGCGATGCGTTCAGGTGGGGCGCGAAGTCGCGGTAGGTCTCGGCGGCGGCCTCGGCCAGCTCGGTTTCGGCCAGGGACAGGACGCGGCTGATGTGCTCGAGCCGCTCGACGCGCTCGTCGGCCGCATCGAGGCGCTCGCGCAGGGCCGCCAGATCGGGCAGCGTGCGCAGGCGCTCGGCCACTGCGGCCGTGAGGCGCGCGCTCTCGGCGGACGCGGCGTCGAGCGCCGTCCGTGCCTGCCGGAGCTCCTGCTCGACCGCGTCGGGGTTGCGGCCGACGGCCAGCTCGGCATGGCCGTTCAGCCGCCCCTGCAGCGACTCAAGGCGGGCGCGGGCGGCCTCGATCGAGTCGTCGCCGAGCAGTCGGTGCAGCTCCTCGGCCGCGCGGGTGCGGGTGAGGGTCGCCTCGGTGCGGACGGTGGCCGCGGCGTGCATCCGGTCGTAGCGGCGCAGGCCGTCGTCGAGGTCGGCGGAGTCGATGTCGCACCGCCGCAGGGCCGTGGCCACGCGGTCGCGCACTCCGGTGAGCTCCGCCTCGAGCTGGAGGGTGGCGGCCATGCGGGCGCGGACGTCGGCGGCCTGCAGCCGGGTTGCGGCGAGCTCCCGCTCGGTTCCGGCGAGCGCATGGTCGCGCTCGACCGACGTGCGGAATGCGGTCAGCCGTTCGGCCACCGGGCCCACGCCGGGGAGCAGGCGATCGAGCTCGCGCGAGCCGCCGCTGCGCCGTGCGGTGAAGGCCCACGCACCCGCGGCCGCCGCGACGACAACGCCCGCGGCGAGCACCGCGGTGATGCCCAAGATCGCGCCGAGGATGGCGACGGCGATTCCCACCGCGACGCCCACCAGGCTTCCGCGGGGCCGCGATCCCGCCGCCGCCGCGGCCGCCGCCTCGACAGCGGGTGCCCGCTCCGCCGCGCCGCGGTCGGGCTCGAGCGCCTCCACACGTTCCTCAAGGCCGCGGCAGCGCGCTGCCAACTCGGCCGCAAGGGCCGTATCGGCGGCATCGGCGCCGGCGCGCTCCGTCTGCGCCGCTGCGAGGTCTGACAGCCGGCCGCGCAGCGCCGGCATGTCGGCGACCGGCGTGAACCCGTTGACGTCTGCCTCCGTCTCGAGCAGACGGGCCGCCTCGGACTCGGCCACGGCCAGCCGCTCGGCCGCGGCCAGGCGGCGGCCCAGCTCGTCGGCGCGCAGGTGGTCGCGGATCGACTCCAGCCGGTGCAGCGTGCCCGCGGCTTCGGTGGCGCCTGCGACCGCGGAATCGCGCGCGGCGGCGTCGCGCTCGACATCGGCGCGGTCGGCCATCGCGGCATCGAGGCGCCCGCGCAGGAGCGCCGCCTCCGCCTCGGCCTCCGGCAGCGGCCGCGTCCGCGCCCGGTTCAGACCCACCATCTCGGCCCGCCAGCGCCTTAGGGTGGCCACCGCCGTGGCGGCCGATCCGTCGGCCGGGGCACTGGTCATCACGGTCTCGATTGTGTGCCGGACCGAGTCCGGCTCGCCGATGCCGTTGAGCTCGGCCTGGTCGACGCACCCCACGCGCAGGTAGACGTCGCGATCCACGCCGTAGAGCGCCTGGGCGAGGGCGCGCGGGTCGGTGCCCGCGCCATGATCGGCGGTCAGGTCGTCGCCGGTCGCGGCGTCGCGAAGCGTGAACCGGCAGCGGTCGAAGTCCCACTCGAGGCGCAGCCTGCGGCCGTGCTCGTCACACAGCTCGAGCGTCGCGCCGTAGCGCGAGCCCGCCCACGGCCGGTGGCGCTCGATCGCCAGGGTCTCCTCCTGCTTGCGGCGCCCACCGGAGGTGAGGCCGAAGAGGCCCGCCCGCAGCACCGCGTGGGTCGTGCTCTTGCCCGCCTCGTTCGGCCCGGTGACGAGCGTCAGACCCGGCCCGAACCGCAGCTCGCGGTCGGACAGCCGCCCGAAAGCGGTCACGTTCAGCCGGTCAACCCGCACCGATGACCTCCTTCCGGCCGTCGAGCGCGCGCAGCCCGGCGAGGATCGCCTCGTGGGCCTCCGGCGAGGCGGAGCGGAGCAGCCTGGCGACGAACCGCCCCCGCACAGACTCCTCGCGTGCGAGCGCGTCCAGGTCGTAGGCCGGCTCGGTCTGGTCGACCACCGCCAGCTCGGTCAGGCCGGCGCCGCAGCGCTCGGTCAGACTGGCCGGCGAGATCTCGCAGCCCGGCTCGATCTCGCCCGTGAGGACGACCCGCAGACAGGCTCCCGGCTCCTCGGCGGCGGTCGCCAGCACGCTCGCCTCGACCTGGGCCGAGCCCGCGGCGCCGGCCACGGAAACCGTGCGCTCGACATACCGGCGGGTGGCGATCGCGACAGGCTCGGCCGTCACGGCTCCGGCATGCACCGTGACGATGCCGGCGCCGTGGTCGCCGTTGCGCTCACCCCAGTCGAGCGGCTCGGGGCTGCCGGGATAGCGCAGGAACGGGTCGCCGCGGCCGTCGTGGAAATGCCCCAGCATGACGTACGCGACTCCGGTGCGCTCGAGCTGGCCGCGCGTGACCGGGCGGTAGTCGGCCTCCTCGGCCCACTGCTCGCCCGTCAGCGCCGCGTGGATCAAGAGGAGGTGGGTGCGGCCGTCGGCGGGCACCCGGAAGCGTGCCAGCGCCGAGGCGTCGCAATTGCGGGCCGTGAAGGCCGCGCCCCAGATCGTGACCGAGTCGTCCAGCTCGTACGGTTCGACCGCGTCGCGGGCGAAGACATGCACGTTCTCCGGCCAGTCGGTGCGCTGCCACGCCGAGCCCGGGAGATAGGGGTCGTGGTTGCCGGGCGTCACCAGGACGGGCACACCGGCGGCGGCGAGGCTGTCGCGCAGGAACGAGACCGTGTCCTCGCTGACGTACTCGTGCTCGTAGACGTCGCCGGCGATGCAGATCGCATCGACCTGACGCTCGCGGCCGAGCGCAAGCGCGCGGGTCATGGCGTCGCGCAGCTCGGCCCGGCGGCGGGCGGCTGCGGGCCGCGATTCGGCGCGGTGAAAGACGCGATCGAGGTGGATGTCGGCGATGTGCAGAAGTTTCATTGGCGGACTCCCAAGTGTAGGTATGACGTCGGCTGGCACCGGAGCGGTCTTACAAGGCGGAGCGCGATCTGCGACATCTCGTGACAGACACCTGACGGGCGCCGCCGTTAGCGTGGCGACCATGAGCCCGCGCACCTTTCGACTGGCACTGCTGGCGCTGCCCGCGGTGCTGGGAGCGGTCTGGTTCTGGGTCTCGACCGCCACGCCGCCACCGTTCGTACGCGGCACCGTGGTTCGCGTGATCGACGGCGACACCATCCTCGTGCGCGGAGCCGGCGGGCGGGTCGAGGACGTGCGCCTGCTCGGCATCGACACGCCGGAGACGGTCGATCCGCGCAAGCCGGTCCAGTGCTACGGGCCCCAGGCCTCGGCCTTCGCCAAGCACCTGGAGATGGGGCGGGCGGTCACCCTGGCCTACGACCGCGAGCTGCATGACCGCTACGGGCGCTTCCTGGCCTACGTCTGGCTCACGGGCGTGCGGCCGCTGTTCGTGAACGCGGTGCTGGTGCAACGCGGATACGCCCGCACCTACCCGTTTCCGCCCAACACGGCCCATGCCGCGCTCTTCGCCGGGCTCGAGCGGTCGGCGGCCGTCGCCGGGAGGGGGCTCTGGCGCGCTTGCCAGTAGTTGTTAACTAGACTCAGCGAGATGCGTCGTCTCTTGCTGCTTGCAGCGATCGCCGCGGCCGCGGGGGCTGTGCGGATGGCTCGCAACCGGGAGCGGCCGGTGGCCTCCTCCGGCAATGGACACTCCGCCGACGAGGGCCGGCTGACGGCCCTCCGGGAGCGGATCGCCGCCGCCCGCAGCCGCATGCAGGGCGACGTGCCGCCCGTCCGCGGTGAGTAGCCGAAGGCTCGCCGCGCTGGCCGGTGCGGGCGCGGTGCTGGCGGCGTGGAGCCTCTTCGAGGCCCAGTGGGTGCAGGAGGGCGAACTCGAGATCGGCGTCCCCGGGCTTCCGCCCGCGCTCGATGGGCTGACCATCCTGCACCTGTCGGACTTTCACGCCGGCACCCCGTCGCTGAACACTCGCGCAATGCGCAAGGGGGTCGAGTTCGGCGCCCGCGTGCAGCCCGATCTGGTCGCCCTGACCGGTGACATCCTGAGCGGCCCGCGGGCCCGGGACGCGGTCGTCCACGCCCTGGAGCGTCTGCGTCCGCCGCTCGGCATCTTCGCGGTGCTCGGAAACCACGACGTCGGCGACACCCACGATCCGTTTTCGCGCGGGATCGTGATCGACGACTGGGGTGCGGCGCCGGTGACGCTGCTTCGCGACAGCTCGGCGGTGGTGGAATGGCGGGGCTGTGAGATCGAGCTCGGCGGCGTCGATCCGGGCCTCTTCGCCGACGGCCTGAACCTCCCCGCCGAGCGTCTCTTCACCCGGCCGGGCGCGGTGCGCGTGCTCCTGTCGCACTTCCCCGACGTGCCCGCCGAGATGCCGCCGGGCACATGCTCGCTCGCCCTGTGCGGTCACCTGCACGGCGGCCAGATCTGCCTTCCGGGCCGAAACGGCAAGGTGCGCCTGTCGCATCGCTCCTACCGCTTCAACGAGGGCGTGTACGAGGAGCCGGACGTGACCGTGGTCGTCTCGCGCGGGCTCGGCACCACGCTCATCCCGTTCCGGCTCTTCGCGAGGCCGGAGGTCAGCCTGCTGCGGCTGCGGCCGCGCGCCGGGGTTCGCGCCGGCACGGACGCCCGTATACTCGATTCATGACCGATCCGACGGCGGCCGGTGCAGCTGAATCGGTGCACTCGCCCGGCGTCTCGGCGCACATTTCCCACGCCGTGATCGCCGCCTATGCGGCTGCGGCCGCGCGCGAGGTGGCCGGGGTGCACGCGCTCACGGGCGGCCATCTGGGACGGCTCGAGCGGCGGGGCGATCCCGACCGGCTGGGAGTGCGGGTCGCGGCCGCGGGAGATGCGGTCGACCTGGAGCTGCATGTGGTCACCGACTGGGGCGCGTCGATCCCCACCGTCGCCGCGGCGGTCGAGCGGTCCGTGCGCACCTATCTGGCATCGATGATCGATCTGGACGTGGCAGCGCTGGTGGTCGTGATCGACGACGTCGCCGCCCCGGTGCCGGCGTGACCGCGGAGTCGATCACCTCACCGGCGCCACGCTCGGCGCCGCCCCAGCGCCGTGCCGGGACTGCATGTGGTGGCAGACGCGTCCGGGCCGGGAGTCGCAGGAACGCCGCCGCTGGGTCGCGGACGCCGAGGACGACTTCGGCCCCTGGGGGAAGCTCTACCGCGACGAGACCGGCGTGATCGGGCTGATCCAGTACGGCCCGGCGCAGGAGTTCCCACGCGCGCAGACGATGCCCGCGGGCCCACCCAGCCGGGACGCGGTGCTCGTGACCTGCGCCTATCTGACCGATGCCCACAGCCCGTGGGTGCTGCAGAGCCTGTTCCTGGCCGCCATCGGCGAGTGCCGCGACCGCGGGCTGCCGGCCCTCGAGACATTCGCCTACCGGTACCCGTCGGGAGAGGACTTCGCCACCCGCTTCCTGGGCCACCGTACGATCTTTCCGGCCGACTTCCTGGCCGACTTCGGGTTTGTGGCCAGCCGCTCGGCGGGAACGATCGAGCTCATGCGGCTCGACCTGCGAACCATCGAACTCGCGCCCGACCGCGACCGCCTCGCGCGGCTGCGCGAACGGCTTGCCCCCCTGATCAACCCGGCCCCCGCCGCGGTGCGCTGAACCGACCACGAGCGGGCGGCGAATGCACTCAGACGACACACGACGGGAAGGACGGGTGGAGCACCTGTCGGACCACGGGTTGCTCGCCCTCGTCGGGCGGGGCGATCGAGAGGCGTATGCGAGGCTGTACGACATGTACGGCGCGGCCGCGTATTCCCTGGCCGTCCGGATCGTCCGCGACCGCGACCTGGCGGCGGACGTCGTGCAGAACGTCTTCTTGGCCGTCTGGACGGGAGCGACGCAGTTCGACGCCGGCCGAGGCCAGCCCTCGACCTGGATCATGACGATGACCCATCACAAGGCGGTCGACATGGTGCGCCGCGAGCAGCGCCGCCGCACCGAGCCGCTGGACGTCAACATGGACGACAGCGCCACCGCCGTCTCCGTCGAGGAGCAGGCCTGGCGCGGCGTCGCTCGCGAGAACGTCCGGGCGGCGCTCGAACGGCTGCCCGACCCGCACCGCGAGGTGATCGAGCTGGCCTACTTCGCCGGGTACACGCAGTCGGAGCTCGCCGCTCGGCTGGCGCTTCCCATCGGCACGGTCAAGAGCCGCACGTTCGCCGCCATGCGGGCGCTGCGCGACACGCTGGCGGCTGCAGGCATGCATCCGGAGGACGAGTGGAACACGTCGACGAGCTGATCGCCGGCCAGGCGCTGTACGCCCTCTCGGAGGAGGACTCCGAGCGCGTCGCGCTGCACGCCGCCGAGTGCGAACGCTGCCGCAGGCAGCTGCGCGAGGCCGAGGCGATCGCGGCCTCGCTGGCCTACGCCGTGCCGACGCTGGCCCCACCGCCCGATCTGCGTGAGCGGGTGCTGGCGGCCGTCGAGCCGGTGGTCTCGGCGCCGCAGCGGCCCCCGTCGCGCCGGCGACCCGCTCCGGAAGGGCCGCCACGGACCGGATGGTGGCCGCGATTGTCGGTGGTCGGGATGCCGGTGCTGGCCGCCGCGGTGATCGGCCTCCTGGTCTGGAACGTGTCGCTTCGCGGCGACCTCAACTCGCTCACCGGCAACCTGCAGCGCGGCCATGCGGTCAGCCTCGGCAACTTCGGCACGGTGGTCACGAATGCCACAGGCAGCTCGACGCTCTACGCCAGCATCGCCCAGGCGCCGGCCGGCAAGACGTACGAGGCGTGGGTGATGCACGGCCAGGTGGCCGTGCCCGGCCGGGCTGTTCGAGGGCGGCGGAACGCTCACGCTGAAGCTGACGGCGCCCGCCAAGCCGGGCGACGTCATCGCGATCACGATCGAGCCCGCCGGGGGCACGAAGGCGCCGACGACCAAGCCGATCGCCCACCAAGCGGTCTAGGTCCTCGACCTAGCGCGACAGGAAGGCGACGGTCGCGGCCAGCACCGTCGCCGCGGCGACCAGCCGCCACAGCCGGGCGGGGTCGGGCAACTGCAGGGCCGGCCGCGCCGGCCTGGGCCGACGCTTGGCAAGCGCTCGCCGCGCCAGGCGCGTCCGCCCCACCGCCGCCTCGCGCTGGGACGTCGCGCCCAGGAGCTCGTCCACCTGAAACGGCCCGTGCGGGTCGCGGCCCTCGGCATGATCGACGCACTCGAACCCGGATCGCGTCTCGGCCACCTCGCCGAGGCAGCGCGGGCACGCGTGCAGGAGCGGCTCGAACGGCTGCCAGGACCGGCGCGAGGCGGCCCGGCGATCGTCGGTGGTGGCCAGCTGGTGTGGCTGCCACGGGCCGTGCTCGCCGCACGCGCCGTCCTGCGCCGGCTTCAGGCATACGGGGCAGAGGCGGCCCCGTCCAGCCACCCCCATCAGGCGGCCGCCCGGTTGGGGACACGGACAAGGCCCCGCTGCACGAGCAGCTCGGCGATCTGGATGCCGTTCGTGGCCGCGCCCTTGCGCAGGTTGTCGGCGACGATCCACAGGCTGAGGCCGTTACGGCGCGACTCGTCGACACGGATCCGGCCGACCAGCACGTCGTCGCCGCCCACGGCGTGCGACGGCAGCGGATAGGCGCCCGCGGCCGGGTCGTCGATCACGCGCACGCCCGGTGCCCGCGCCAGGAGCTCGCGCGCCCGGTCGGCCGGGAGCGGCTCGCGCGTTTCGATCCACACCGCCTCGGAGTGGCCCCGCCAGACGGGAACGCGCACGCAGGTGGCGCTGATGGCGATGCTCTCGTCGCCCAGGATCTTGTGCGTCTCGCGGACGAGCTTCGTCTCCTCGAGGGTGCTCGCACCGTCGAAGGCGTCGCACTGCGGGAGCACGTTGAACGCGATCTGGTGGGGGTACACCGAGGCGACCGCCGGCTCGCCGGCGAGCATGGTCTGCGACTGCCGGCGCAGCTCATCGACGGCGCCGGCGCCCGTGCCGGAGACCGCCTGATATGTCGCCACCGTCACGTGGCTGATCCCGGCGGCGTCGTGCAGCGGCTTCAGCGCGGCCACCAGCTGGATCGTCGAGCAGTTCGGGTTGGCGACGATGCCGCGATGGCCGGTGACGGCCTCGGGATTGACCTCGGGCACGACCAGCGGCACGTCGGCGTCCATCCGGAAGGCGCTCGACTTGTCGACGACCACGCAGCCGCGCGCCACCGCCTCGGGCGCAAACCGCGTCGAGGTCGATGCGCCGGCCGAGAACAGGGCCAGGTCGAAGCCCTCGAGCGCATCTGCTGTCAGCTCCCGCACCTCGAGCTCACCGCCGGCGAAGGCCACCCGCCGACCCGCCGAGCGGGCCGACGCAAACGCCGCCACCTCGGAGGCCGGGAAGCCGCGCTCGGCCAGCACCTCGAGCACGATGGGCCCGACCGCGCCGGTGGCGCCGACGACCGCCAAGCGTGGACTAGACACCGACGGCTCCATCGGCCGCGACCGCCAGTTCGGCCTGGAACGCCTCGTGGAGGGCCGCGACCGCCTCGCCGACCCGGGTGCGGTCGATCACGCACGACACCTTGATCGGTGAGGTCGCGATCATGCGCACGTTGATGCGGTGGTCGGCCAGCACCTGGAACATCCGCGCCGCCACGCCGGGGTTGCTCTTCATCCCGGCGCCGACCATGCTGACCTTGGCTGCCTCGCGGTCGACCCGCCAGTGCAGGCCGAGGTCGCGGCACAGGCCCTCGATCGTGTCGGTCATCAGCTCGAGGTCGTCCATCGGCACCGAGAACGTGATGTCGGCGTCACCGTGGGTGACCGCGTTTTGGATGATCGTGTCCACGTTGATGTGGGCGCCGGCGACCGCGTTGAAGATGCTGGCGGCCGTGCCGGGCTTGTCGGGGACGTCCGTCAGCGTCACGTAGGCCTCGTCGGTGGTGTGCGTGATCCCCGAGATGATCGCGTCCTCCATGCCCGCATCTTCGCGGATCCATGTGCCGTTTGCGTCGGAGAACGTCGACCGCACATGGATCGGGACGCTGTGGTTGCGGCCGAACTCGACCGCCCGCAGCTGCACCACGCGCGCCCCCGCGCCGGCCATCTCCAGCATCTCCATCGGCGAGACGGCCCGCAGCAGGCGGGCATCTTCGACGATGCGCGGGTCGGCGGTGAAGACGCCGTCCACGTCGGTGTAGATCTCGCAGTCGCCGTCGAGCGCCGCCGCCAGCGCCACGGCGGTCGTGTCCGATCCGCCCCTGCCGAGGGTGGTGACGTCGTAGGCCGTCGAGACGCCCTGGAAGCCGGCCACGAGCACGATGTCGCCCCGATCGAGCGCCTCCGAGATCCGCCTCGGCCGGATCTCGACGATCTTGGCTTTCGTGTGCACGGTATCGGTCACGATGCCCGCCTGCGACCCGGTCAGCGAGACGGCCTGGTGGCCGAGGTCGGTGATGGCCATCGCGCACAGCGCGGCGGTGATCCGCTCGCCCGTCGAGAGCAGCATGTCCATCTCGCGCGGATGCGGGCGGGGCGAGACCTGCTCGGCCAGCTCGACCAGCTGGTCGGTGGTGTGCCCCATCGCCGAGACCACTCCCACCACCCGGCGTCCGGCCAGGTGCGCCGCCACCAGCCGCGCCGCGACGCGGCGGATCTTGTCGGCGTCGGCGACCGATGTGCCGCCGAACTTCATGACCAGCACCCGGCCGGGCGCGGCCTGGGATTCGGGCTGGGCCATCAGGCCATGGTATCGAGGATGGCGGCGATCTCCGCCGCAGTCGTGCGCGGGTTGAGCACGCAGATGCGGGTCACCGTCTCGCCGGCGACCTCGGTGGGGGTGACCACGCCGAGCCCGTCCGCGAGCAGGCTCGCGCTCCAGCGGCGGTAGTCGTCCGGCCCCCATCCGACCCGGCGCATGCACAGCACCGACAGGTCGGGCTCGTTCACGAGCTCGAGGTACGGCCGCCCGTCGATGTCGGCCCGGGCCGCCCGGGCGACCGCCAGAGTCTGCTCGACGGCCTCGGTGTATGCCCGTGTGCCGTGCGTTGCGAGCGAGAACCAGAACGGGAGCCCGCGGGCGCGGCGGGTGAGCTGGATCGCGTAGTCGGACGGGTTCCAGTCGCCGGTCACGCTGGTGCGGGCGGCGTCGATGTAGCCGGCGTGCTGTGTGTGCGCCGGGCGGGCGAGCTCCGGGCGCCGGTAGAGCAGCGCGCAGGAGTCGATCGGGGCATACAGCCACTTGTGCGGATCGATGATCAGCGAGTCGCACGACTCGATCCCGGCGAACTTTGCCCGCACGGAGGGCGCCGCGAGCGCCGCGCCGCCGTAGGCGGCGTCGACGTGCATCCAGAGCCCGCGCGCGGCGCACACCTCGGCGATTCCCGCCAGGTCGTCGATGATGCCGAGATTGGTGGTGCCCGCGCTCGCGACGACCGCGAACACGCCCTCACCGCCGTCGCGCCGCAGCGCGTCCTCGAGCGCGGCGCCGGTGAGGCGGCCACGCGCGTCCTCCGCAACGCCCAGCAGCTCGGCGTCCATCACGTCGGCGGCCGACCCGATCGACGCGTGCGCCTGATCGGTGGCGGCCAGGCGCAGCCGGCCCGGCGGGCGCTCGTCGCGTCCGGCCAGATAGGCGTGTCTGGCGGCGACGAGGGCCGACAGGTTGCCGACCGTGCCACCCTGGACGAAACAGCCCCCGGCGGTCGCGGGCATGCCGGCCAGATCGGCCAGCCAGCGCAGCGCCTGGTTCTCGGCATAGATCGCGCCGGCGCCGCCGCGCCAGCTGCCGGCGTACATCGTCGAGGCGGTCACCGCCATGTCGAAGAGCTTGGCCGCGTGGGTCGGCGCGGTGGGGATGAACGCCAGAAAGCGCGGGTTCTCGACGGAGGTCGTCGCGGTGGCGAGCTCGGCCCGGAAGAGGTCGAGCACCGCCTCCCCGCCGAGCCCTTCGGGCGTGATCGTCTCGCCGACGGCGGCGCTCAGCTCGGCCGGTGAGCGCGGCCCCTCGAGCGACGGCGTCTCGACCCGCATGCAGTCGCCGACGTACGCCAGCACCGCCGCGACCAGCCGCTCGCTCTCCGCCGTCACGCGGTGCATCCCCGCGGGGTCGGTCACATCTCCCTCCGTCCGGCGAGTGCCCGCCCCAGCGTGACCTCGTCGGCGTACTCCAGGTCGCCTCCGACGGGCAGGCCGCTCGCGAGCCGCGTGACCCGGGTGCGGCCGCGCAGGCGGTCGGCCAGGTAGGCCGCCGTCGCCTCGCCGGTCATGGTCGGGTTCGTCGCCAGCAGCACCTCGACGACGTCGCCGGCCTCGACCCGCGCCACCAGCTCGGCGATGCGCAGGTGCTCCGGATCGACCCCGTCGATCGGCGAGAGCGCCCCGCCCAGGACGTGGTAGAGGCCGCGGTACTCGTGCGTCCGCTCGAGGGCGACGAGGTCGGACGGATCCTCGACGACGCAGACCAGCGTCCGGTCGCGGCGGGTGTCGGCGCAGATCGTGCACAGCGGCCCCTCCGACAGGTTGCCGCACTCGCTGCACGATCCGATCCGCTCCTTCACCTCGCGGATCGCATCCGCCAGCGCGAGGGCGTCGGCCTCGGAGGCCTTGAGCAGGTGGAAGGCCAGCCGCTGGGCCGTGCGCCGGCCGACGCCGGGCAGGCGCGCGAGCTGGACGATCAGGTTGTCGACCGACGGGGCGTACACAGGGCTCGGGCGACCTACATGCCGGGCAGGCCGAGCCCGCCCAGTCCGCCGAGCTGGCCCATCATCTTCTGCTGCTGCAGTGCCTGGGCGGCCACGATCGCCCCGTTCACGGCCGAGATCAGCAGGTCCTGGAGCATCTCCGGGTCGTCGGGGTCGATCGCCTCGGGCTTGATGGTGATCTCGGCGATCTCGAGCGATCCGGACGCCTTCACCGTCACCGCGCCGCCGCCGGCGCTGTGCTCGACGTAGCTCGTCTTCAGCTCCTCCTGCGCCTTCTCCATCTGCTGCTGCATCTGGCCCAGCTGGGCCATCATCTTCTGGGGGTCGATCTTGGTCATGTACGCTCCTCGATCTCGCGGGCGTCGAACTTCTCCTTCAGCTCCGTGAGCAGGTCGTCTCTCGTCCACCGGGTCCGGCTCGGCCGCGACCGCCGCGGGCTGCGGATCGGCGCCGGCGGCCGCCACCTCGAGCCGCACCCGCACCGGCGTGCCGACGGCCTGGCCGAGCACCGACTCGAGCAGCTCGCGGTTGGACGCAGAGTCGGCCGTGCGCAGCGCGAACTGGTGGGTGCTGGGGAAGGCGAGCACGATCTCGCCGTCGGCCAGCGAGCGGGGGCTCGCAAGCTGCATCAGCGATTGCAGCGGCGGCGACCTGCGGCCGATCTCGGGCACGATGGCGTCGCTCCAGCTGGCGGCGAGCTGCTCGAGGCCGGGCGCGGCGGCGGCCGGTGGCGGCGGTGGCGCGCAGTCTCCGCGGCCGGTGCGGGCTCCACCACCGGTGCCGGCGCCGGCGGCGGGCCGGGGTGTTGCGGCGGGCGGCGGCGACGGTGCCGGCGCGCCGCCCGAGCGGGCCTCGAGTGCCGAGATCCGCTGCGCCAGCGCATCGATCGAAAGCTCGCTCGCCGGCCGGCAGACGCGGACGAGCGCGAGCTCGAGGGGCAGGCGCGGATCGGCGCCCTCGCGCACCTGGTCGAGCACGTCTCGCAGCAGGTCGACCAGGCGGTGCACGGCGGCCGGGCTCGTGCGCTCGGCCTGCGAGCCGATGCGGGCGCGCTCGTCGTCGGTGAGCGGTGCGTCGGCCGGCAGCTCGCCGAGCTGCTGGTGAAGGAAGAGCCAGCGCAGGTGGCCGAGCAGGTCGCCGATCAGCGTGCCCAGGTCGGTGCCCGCATCGGCCTGGGTATCGACCAGGCGCAGGGCGCCCGCGGCGTCTCCGTCGGCGACCAGGTCGAGCGTGCGGAAGAGCACCTCGGTATCGGTCGTGCCGAGCAGGTTGCGCACGTCGGCGACCGTGATCCCGTCGGGACAGGCGGTCGCGAGCTGATCGAGCGCCGAGACGGCGTCGCGGAAGCTCCCGGCCGCCGAACGGGCGATCACCGCGACCGCGGCCGGCTCGACCTCGATCGACTCGAGCCGCGCGATGCGGTGCAGGACGGTCGAGATCTCGGGCAGGCCCGGGCGGACGAAGCCGAAGCGCTGGCAGCGGCTGCGGATGGTCGGCAGCATCGCCGTCATCTCGGTCGTGCAGAGCACGAAGACCACATGCGGCGGGGGCTCCTCGAGCGTCTTCAGCACCGCGTTCGAGGCCTCCTTCGTGAGCATGTGGGCCTCGTCGATGATGTAGACCTTGCGCCGCCCGCGCACGGGCTGCAGCGCGACGCGGTCGCGGATCTCGCGGATGTCGTCGATGCCGCGGTGGCTGGCCGCGTCGAGCTCGATCACGTCGATCGACGTCGCATCGTGGATGGTGCGGCACGACTCGCACTCCTTGCACGGGCTCGTCGTCGGGCCGTGCTCGCAGTTGAGCGCCTTGGCCAGGATCTTGGCCAGCGACGTCTTGCCCGTCCCGCGCGGCCCGGCGAACAGGTAGGCGTGGGCCACGCGGTCCATCTCGACCGCGTTGCGCAGCGTCTGGACGACGTGCGGCTGGCCCGGCGCGAACTCGTCGAAGTCGCGCGGCCGGTGCTTGCGGTAGAGCGCGGACATGCCCATGCAGCTTACCGATGCCGGCCGGCCGAGCCGGGGGGTCGAGGAGGACTGCTCTGAAGTGACCGTGCACCCGCCGTCGAAGCATCGAACCCGGGCGGTGCTTCCGCAATCAGCTCCTGCCAGGCTTGCCCACGGCACCCGGGTGGCGATGCTTAGCGCTGCTTCCTTCCGGACCTGACGCGGTTCGCAAGCCTCCGTTGCGTGGGACCTGGCGATCAACACCAAATGCGCAGGCCCTGTCCCGAACTCGAACACCCCTCGGGCGGGAATTCGGCCCGGCTAGAGCGGATTACCGGTACAGGGAACCGCTATCTCCCCGCCTAGCACGGTCGTCCGAGACTGTATCAGGTGGCCGTGGCCGCCCGTTCCTCGGCCTCGCGCAGGCGGCGGGCGAGCATCTTGGCGACCTTGACCGCGATCGACGGGTGCTGTTCGAGCAGCGGCGTGAACTGCCACGCCGTCAGCCCGAACACCCGCAGCGGCGACTCGGCGATGACCGTGGCGCTGCGCCGGCCGACGTCGTCGAGCAGCGCGACCTCGCCGAACGACCCGCCGCGCGAGATCGTGCCCAGCTGCTTGCCGCGGGATTCGACCCGCGCGGTTCCCTCCGCCACCACGAAGAAGCCCACGCCGCCCTCTCCCTCGACGACGACGGTGTCACCCGTGTCGAAGCGGCGTTCCTTCGCGGCCCGCGCCACGGCCTCGAGCTCGCGGTCGGAAAGGCCCTCGAAGAGCAGAACCTTTCGCAGAGTCTCCATGCGTTCGTCGGCCATGCGGTTGGCACCTCGTTTTCGTCGCCGGTGGAACGTGCCCTCTCCAGCCTACTATCCCGAATTCGGACGCGTGCGGCAAGCGGATGGCATACTGCACCGGCCCGGAGAGGTGTCCGAGTTGGCTTAAGGAGCGCGACTGGAAATCGCGTAACGGGGGTTTCCTCGTTCGCGGGTTCGAATCCCGCCCTCTCCGCTGACGGGGAGGTGTTGGATCACCGGCTGATCGTCGGGTGCCGCGAGTTGACGGGCGCGGTGCGAGCGCCGACAATCGCCCGGTGCTGATCCTCGCCCGGCATGACGTGGAGGCGGCGCTCGATCGCGATCGCCTGGTCGACGCGGTGGCGGCGGCAATGGCGGAGCTGAGCAGCGGCGCCGCGTCGGTGCCCGGCCGCACGGCCGCGCTGGTGCCGGCGGTCGGCGGCGCGTTGATGGCGATGCCGGCTCATGTGCCCGGCGCCGGGGCGCTCGCGGCCAAGCTGGTCGGCCAGTTCCCGCAGAACCCCGCCCGGGGACTGCCGAGCCACGTCGCGATCATCGCGGTGTTCGATCCCGAGACGGGCGTTCCGCTGGCGGTGATGGACGGCGAGGTGATCACGGCCGCGCGCACCGCGGCGGCCTCGGCGCTCTCGGTGCGGCTGCTCGCCCGGGCCGACGCGGCGGTGCTGGCGGTGCTCGGCACCGGCGTGCAGGCCCGGTCGCACGGGCTCGCCGTCGCCCGGGTGCGGACGCTGCGGGAGGTGCGCGTCGCCGGGCGCAGCCGGGCGAAGGCTGAGACGCTCGCGGCCGAGCTCGCCGCCGAGCTGGGCGTGCCCGGCGACGGCGACGGCGGGGTACCAGGACGCGATCGCCGGGGCCGACATCGTGTGCGCGTGCACCCACTCGCCGGAGCCCGTCGTGCACGGCGCCTGGCTTCGGCCGGGCATGCACGTCACCTCGGTTGGCGTGAACGGGGACGGGCGCGAGCTGGACGCCGAGGCGGTGGCCCGGTCGCTGGTCGTGGTCGAGTCGCGGTCGGCGGCCCTCGCGGCCTTCCCCACCGGCTCGAACGACCTCGCCTGGGCGATCCGCGACGGGGCGGTCACCGCCGACCATGTGCACGCCGAGCTGGGCGAGCTGGTGTCCGGGACGCGGCCCGGGCGGACGAGCGCCGATCAGATCACGCTCTACAAGTCGGTGGGCGTCGCCGCCCAGGATGCGGCCGCGGCGGCGATGGTGCTCTCGATCGCACGCGCGGCCGGGCTCGGCACCGAGGTTCCGATCTAGCGACCGCGAGGCTGGCACGATCCGGGCCCCGGTCGGCCCCGGATCGGGCGTTGGCTGACCGGGCGGCCGAGGCGGGCACGCGGTATTCTTCGCCCCCCGGGGCGCATAGCTCAGCTGGGAGAGCGTCCGCTTCACGCGCGGAAGGTCACAGGTTCGAGCCCTGTTGCGCCCATCGATTCCGCCCGACCCACGGCGGAAGGCCATTCACCCATGGGCACGTCGCTGACCTGCCGAGCGAAGACGCCAGGCAGCACACCACGCTGAAGTGTGTCGGCTTGCCGTTGTGGAGCGCGGCCACCCGCAGCGTGCGATTTGTTCATTTGCAGGGACAAGTGCTATCGTCGCCCAACCTACGAGGAGGTTGCGCAATGGGCACGCCGCCACGCTCAGGTTCGAGGTTGGGTCACATGTTCAGCTTCGGGTTCACGGGCGACGAAGCACACAAGCCGGAAGTGTCACAAAACGAACGCATGGTCAGCGCCATCTTCGAGCGCGCCGAGCCGGCGAGCCCGGAGATCACTGACGTGGCTTCTGTGACGGAGCAGGACGTCGTCTCGGTCGAGCAGCATCAGCCTTCTCGGCGGCCGGTGCGGAACGACGAGCCCGAGGTGCCCACACACGGTCGGGGCCTCGACTCGCTGCTCGTGCTCGGTTCGTACATCCGGTATGCGGTGGAATGGCTCGTACGGCCCGGCTTGCGCCGCCGTAACCGGGCCGCCCTCAACGACCTCTGGCGTCTGCGCCGGACGAAGAAGATCTACGCGTTCTTGAACAGCAAGGGCGCGAGCGGGAAGACGGCGGGATCGACCACGACCGGCCTGCTCTTCGCCGAGGCGATCAAGCGGGACTGCGTCGTGGTCGACATGAACGACTCGCCGGGAGGCACGGCGCGACGGCTCGGCATCAAGCGCCGGGACACGCTCCAGCTGCAGGAGTACCTGCGTCGGTACCGCGGCGGCGAGTTCGCGAGCACACAGAGCATCGCCGACAACCTGGAGTGGCCGCGCGAGTCGGGCCTCTTCGTGATCTCGTCGGAGGCGGTCGCCAAGACCACGGTGCCGAAGTATCAGGTCAAGATCGGCCTCGAGAAGCTCGCCGACGGTTTCCACAGCGTCTTCTGCGACCTCGGGAATGGCATCAAGAGCTCTGGCAACCTGGGCGCGGTCGAGGTGGCCGACACACTCGTGTTCATGGGTAACGTCAACAGCGCCGACTCGATGGTCGACTTCCGCCGTGAAGACCCCACCGACGAGGGTGACGACCTGAGAAACACGATGGAGGCATACGCCAGCCTCGGGATGCCGGAAAAGGTAAAGCGGGGGATCATCGTCATCCTCGGCGCGCGACCGAGCTTGCGGAATCGCTACGCCGAGCATTACGGAATGCCGGTCGACCGCGTGTTCGTGGTTCCGAACAACCGGTACATGAAACGCGGAAACATGGTGCGCAAGAGCCGGCTTCCGCTCGGCGTGCGAGTGGTGATCTACGAGATCCTCGTCGCGATGATGAAGGCGGAGGCTCCACCGGCGCCCGAGCTCAAGCGCACGACCAGCCAGGACAAGGAACAGTTCGAGCGCGGCGACCCCACGCAGGATGGAGATACCGAGGAGATCCCCAGGGTCGGCGCCCGTGAGGACCACGACCAGGGCCCGCCGGCCGCGTAACACCAAGCGGGGACAGTCCCCGGTTGTCGCCGCCGGGTGCGTTGGCACGGAGTTGTGACACCTGCTCGGCGGGTCGGCGCAAACCATGCCTTGATCCCCGGGGCATCGCTACTCGTACTGAAGCGCCTGCAGGACGTTCAGGCGCGCTGCCCGCCGGGCCGGGAACGCGGCCGCGAGTACGCCCGCGATGGCGGCGACGATCAGCGACACCACCAGCTGGCCGTACGGGATCGCAAACACGATTCCCGAGGAACGGAAGCCGAGCGAGACGACCCAGGCCAGCACGATCCCGATCACGATCCCGAGGATGCCGCCGATGATCGCCGTGATCACGCTCTCGTAGAGGATCGTCTCGCGCAGCTGCAGGCGGGTGGTGCCGATCGCGCGCAGCATGCCGATCTCGCGCGTGCGCTCGAACACCGACAGGGCCAGCGTGTTGACGATCCCGAACAGGCTGATCACGACGCTCATCGCGAGCAGGATGTAGAGCAGGTAGAGCAGCTGGTTGATCTGCTTGGAGAACGACGCCTTGAACTGCGCGTTCGTCTGCACGTTCACGTCCGGGTACGGCTTGAGGTTCGCGTTGACCGCACGCGTTGTCGCGGCGGCGTTCGCGTCCGCCGCGTAGCGCACGAGCAGCACCTGCGGGTTGGAGTCGGTCGCGAGCTCGGCGTAGGTCCCGCGCGCCACCATGAATCCGCCGAACAGCACCGGATCCTTGTACTGGCCGATCTCGTGCAGCGTCAGCTTGCGGCCGTCGACGCTCGTCACCCGGAACGTCGAGCCCGGCGAGAGGTGGTGGGACTTGGCGAACTGCTCCTCGACGAGCGTGTTCGTGCCGCTCAGCTTGGCGAGCAGCGCGTTGGAGCCGCCCTTCTGCCACTGGAAGCTGTAGAGCCGCGGCAGCTCCGCCGGATCCACGCCGTTTGCCACATCGGTGCCGCCAGTGCCGATCTTCACCTGGGTGAACGCGATCCCGGTGGCCGCGTCGACGCCGGCGACGTTGGACGCCGCCGTCACCGCCGCCGTGGGCACCGGCGCGGACTGATTGTGGTTTTGGATGATCAGATTGGAGGTGACGCTCCGGTCGATCGAGCCCAGGAACGACTCCTTGAAGCCGTTGATCAGCACCGAGAAGAACACCACCAGGCCGATCCCGATCATGAGCGCCGCCGCGGTGACGGCGGTGCGGCCGGGGTTGCGGGTGGTGTTCTCGCGGGCCAGCCGGCCCGACGCGCCGCCGCGAATTCCAAGCGGCCATCCGATCACCCGCGCCATCGGGCGCACCAGGTAGCGCGACACCATCGCGAGTCCGACGAACGAGAGGATCGCGCCGGCCGCGATCGTGAGCAGCCGCACAAAGGTCGGCCCCGATCCGGTAACTCCCAGGAGCACCGCCACGACCCCTGCCACAAGGAGCAGGCCTGCGATGTATGGGACGAGGGGGGAGAACCACGTTCGCGGCAGCTCGGCGCCCTCGCGCAGGGCCGCGATCGGCGGCACCCGGGTGGCCCGCCGGGCCGGCGCGTAGGAGGCCGCGAGCGTCACGAGGATCCCCACCGCCATCGGCACGACGACCCCGGGCCACAGGTGCACCTTGATCGCCGCCAGGGGCAGCCCGAACCCGACCGCCCGGAACAGCGCCCCGAGCAGCTTGGCGAACCCCACTCCGGCAATGAGGCCGATCACCGACGCGGTCACGCCCACCGCCAGCGCCTCGCCGAGGACGCTGCGCAGCACCTGCCGGCGCATCGCGCCGAGGGTGCGCAGCATGGCGAACTCGCGCATGCGCTGGGCGACGGTGATCGAGAAGGTGTTGAAGATGACGAACGCCCCCACGAGCACGGCCGCGCCGGCGAAGGCGAGCAGGGCTGGGGTGAAGAAGGAGTTGATCGAGTTCGACACCTGGTCGGTCTGCTGCTTGGCCGCCTGGGTGCCGGTCTGCACCTTCACGGAGTGCGGCAGCGCGGCCGCCAGCCGTTGCCTGAGCTCCTGCGGCGAGATGCCGGGGTCGGCGTCGACCGAGATGGTGGAGGTCTTGCCGACCCGGTCGTACCACTGCTGGGCGTCGGCGAACGTCGTCGCGACCACGGTGGCTCCACCGATCGAGGCGACGTTGCCGAAGCGGAAGATGCCGACGATCGTGACCGGCTGCACGCCCTGGAGCGTCGTCAGGCCGACGTGCTGGCCGACGTGCAGGTGGTGATCGGTGGCGAGCTGTGAGATCAGCGCAACCTGGCCGTGGCCCTCGGGGTAGTGGCCGGCCGTGAGGGTGTTCTGGTTGAACGGCTTCGGCAGGGTCGAGACCACGAGATTGGGCGCGCCTCCCGTCGATTTCACATACGTGCCGTTCACGACCAGCGACCCCGAGCCCTGGATCTGGCCGTCGGCCTTGGCGACGCCCGGTATCTGGCGCACTCTGGCGATCAGTGACGCAGGCAGCGGCCCGACCTGCTCCTGTCCGGTGCCGCTGCCGAATGCGGGCCGCTGGCTCAGGTACACGTCGGTGCCGGCAAAGCTCGTCCCGAAGATGTCCGAGAACGCGTTTCGGATCTGATCGGTGATCACGAACGTGCCGGCCATCATGGCGGTGCCGAGGACGATCGCGATCGCCGTCAGCACCGTCCGCAGCTTGTGGCTGAGCAGGCTGCGGATGGCGTAGCGGGTCATCGCGCGCTCAGCTCGGCCATCGTGGCGATGATGTCCCCCGCGCTCTGGCCCGGGGCGTCCCGCACGATCAGGCCGTCGTCGAGGAACAGGACACGGTCGGCGATCGCCGCGGCGCCGGCGTCGTGGGTGACCATCACGGTCGTCTGCTGATAGTCGTCCACCGCCTCGCGCAGCACGGTCAGGATCTCGCCGCTCGTATTGGAGTCGAGGTTGCCGGTCGGCTCGTCGGCGAAGATCACGGTCGGCCGCGACACGAGCGCCCGCGCGATCGCAACGCGCTGCTGCTGGCCGCCCGAGAGCTCGGCCGGCCGGTGGTTGCGGCGGTCACCGAGGCCGACCCGCTGGATCAGCGCCTCGACCCACTCCGCGTCGGGCTTGGTGCTCGCGATCTGGAGCGGCAGCAGGATGTTCTCCTCGGCGGTCAGCGTCGGCAGGAGGTTGAAGAACTGGAAGATGAAGCCGATGTTGTGGCGCCGCAGCAGCGTCAGCTTCTTGTCGTTCAGGGTGGTGATGTCGGTGCCGTCGATCGAGACGGTGCCGCTGGTGGGGCGGTCGAGGCCGGCCAGGATGTGCATCAGCGTCGACTTGCCCGAGCCCGACGGGCCCATCACGGCCGCGAACTGCCCGGCCGGAATCTCCAGCGAGACGCCGCCCAGCGCGTTCACCGCCGCGCCTCCCTCTCCGTATCTGCGAGTGACCTCGTGTGCCGCAATCACGGCCATGCGACCGCTCCCTTCCCAGACGTCCTGCGCCGAACCCCGGTCCGCAGTCTAGGCCGGAGTCTCCTCGCCGAGGCGCCGGGCCTCGGCGGTGCACAGCGGCAGGAGCAGCGCGTACAGCTCGGTCACCGCGTGATCGGAGAGCGGGCCGCGATTGCGGGCGATCGCGCGCTGCACGACCTCGTGCTCGCGGCCGCCGTCGAACAGCGGGTAGCCCTTGCGGCGCTTGTGGGCGTGCAGCTCGGACACGAGCTGCAGGCGGTGGTTCAGTGCCGCCAGGAGATCGTCGTCGGCGGCGGAGATGCGTGCCCGGTACTCGGCGACGAGGGGATCGTCCATCGCGGCAGTCTACGCAAGCCGATGCCCCTAGGACACGAGCAGTGCGATCCCGAGCGCGAGCGCGTTCAGGGTCATGTGGACGCCCATTCCCGGCAGGACCGACCCCGACCGCCGGCGCAGCAGTCCGAGCGCCAGGCCGGCGATCCCGACCGGGATGAGCAGCACGGGCAACCCATGCGCGAGCGGCGAAGAGGATCGTCGAGAGCGGCAGCGCGAAGCGGCCCAGGGACGCGAAGCCGAGGCCGCGGAAGACCAGCTCCTCGGCCACGGGTGCGACGAGCACGAGTCCCACGATCGCGATCGCGAGCACCACCCACTGGTGGGTGCTGCGGGGGTCGTGCGTGGGCGCGATGCCCTGCCGCTGGCTGGCATTGAGGATCGGGTCGAGCACGAGGTTTGCGACCACGATCACCGCGAGTGCGAGCCCGGCCAGCTTCAGCGTGGGCCGAAGCGGTGGCCGTCGCAGCGCGAGGGTGGGCGCAATCGGGGAGTGCGACGCCCAGACCGCGAAGAGGACGTAGCCGATCAGGATCAGGTCGATGACCACCGTCGCGATGATCTCGGCGGCGTTGTACACCGCGTTGCTCTCGGCCGGGGCGCTGGTGAACAGCGCGCCGATGAAGTTGCCGATGAAGAGCAGGGCCGGCGCGAGCATCCACCATGGCGACACGCGAGGTGCCGGCGCGTCGGTCAACGCAGGGCCTGCTCCAGGTCGGCGATCAGGTCGCCCACGTCCTCGCAGCCGACGGTCAGGCGCAGGTCGCCCTCGGCGATTCCGGACTCCTCGAGCTGCGCCGGGGAGAGCTGGCGGTGGCTGGTCGAGGCCGGATGCGAGATGCACGTCTCGAGACCGCCGAGGCTGGTGGCGCGCAGGCACAGCTCCACCCGGTCCATGACCGCCTCGCCCGCCGCACGGCCGCCCTCGACCTCGAAGCTGAGCAGGCCGCCGAAGCCGTCCAGGATGCGGACGGCGACCGCGTGCGACGGGTGCGATGGCAGGCCCGGATAGCGCACCCGCACGACCCGCGCGTGGCCCTCGAGGAACTGCGCGATCGCGGCGGCGTTCGCGGTCGCCCGCTCGAGGCGCAGGGGCAGCGTGCGGATCCCGCGGCGGACGAGCCACGCCGCGTCGGGGGCAAGCGTCGCGCCCAGGTCGAGCGACCGGTCGGCCAGCTTCGCGATCAGCTCCGCGGGGCCGGCGGCGACGCCGGCGAGCACGTCGGAGTGGCCGTTCAGGTACTTCGTGGCGGAGTGGAAGACGAGGTCGGCGCCGTGCTCGAGCGGCCGGCAGTTGATCGGCGTTGCCAGCGTGTTGTCGACCACGAGCCGCGCACCGGCGGCGTGGGCGATCTCGGCCACCGCCGGGATGTCGGCGACGGCGAGGCTCGGGTTGGACACGGTCTCGCAGACGACCAGCGCCGCGCCGGCGACCGCCTCGCGCAGTGCGTCCAGGTCGGCCGTCTCGACGAGCCGGCCGTCGGGCCGGGCCGACGCCAGCCTGTGCGTCTGGCCGTAGATCTGGGTTGCGGCCACCAGCCCGGCCCCGGGGGGCGCGAGCTCGGCCACCGCCGCGCTGAGCGCCCCCATGCCGGAGGCGAAGCACAGGCCGGCGGGGGCGCCTTCGAGCTCGGCCACGACGGCCGCCAGTTCGTCGGTGGACGGGTTGCGGATCCGGCCGTAGAGATAGCCCAGGCTGGAGTCGCCCATCACCGCCGCGAACTCGTCGGCGTCCGCGAACTCGTGGATGACCGACCGGTGCACGGGCGCGATCACGGGCACGCCGGGAAGCTCCGGCAGCCGGCCGGCGTGGATGGCCGTGGTGGCGGCCGTGCGACGGGGAGGGGTGGTCACAGCAGGGCGAGCACGTCGGTCAGCGCGGTGATGGTACCCGGGGCCGCCGGGACCGCGCCCCGATGCAGGATGCGCACGTCGACGCCCGCCGCCCGGGCGCCGGCGCCGTCGGTCTCCTCGGTATCTCCGACGTGCAGCGCCCGCCCGGGCTCGACGCCGAGCGCCTCGAGCGCACGCAGGAAGATGCCCGGGTCGGGCTTGGACGAGCCCGACGAGGCCGAGTCCAGGACGAGATCGACGGTGACGCCGACACCCGCGAGCGCCTCGCGGAGTGAGCAGTCCCAGTTCGGACACGACGGCGACGGCCACCCCGGCCCGGTGCAGGCCGGTGAGGAGCGGCTCGACGTCGGCGAAGGCCCGAAAGGCGATCGAGTCGCGCAGGAGCGCCGCGGCGCGAGCCGGGTCGTCGTCGATGCCGAGCTCGCGCAGGACGATCTCGGCACAGCGGGCCCGCAAGCCTGCGAGCGCGATGTCGTCGCATCCCTCGTGGCAGTGGGCGGCGTAGTAGGTCGTCTCGGCCAGAGACGCCCGTTCGGCGTCTGCGGCCGACACCTCGACGCCCAGGTGCCGCCGCAACGAGCTGCGCAACCGGACGTACGGCTCGTCGAGGTCGATCAGCGTCCCGAAGGCATCCAGCAGCACCGCGTCGTAGCGGCTCAAGGGAGACGCAGCGACGGGTGCAGGAGGTGGACCAGATTGCGCACCTCGGCCACCACCCGTGGCCCGGTGTCGCTGAGGGCGGCGCCGTCCACCAGGGCGAAGTGGCGCTCGCGCACCGCGGGCAGGCCCCGGGTGGCCTTGCTCGTGCGCAGCCCGGCCAGCGTGACGCCACGGCCGGCGAAGGCGAGATAGACCTGCGGGGCCGCCGAGCGCAGGCGGCTGAGCGGAAACGGCTTGCCGGCGGTCACCGAGGTGGCCACGTTGGTGCCGCCGGCGAGCGTGATCAGGCCGGCGCCGGTGCCGGTGGGGTCGATGGTGAAGAAGAAGCCCTCATCGACGAAGACGGGCACCGGCGGCAGGCCTGCGATCGCCTTGGAGACGGTCCTCATGCCCGCCTGCATGTGCCGCACCAGCGTGGCCCCCGCGGCGGCGTTGCCGGTCATGGCCCCGATCTGGTCGATGTCGTGCTCGATGCCGGGCACGGTGCCCGCACCGGCCACGTAGACCGGCGCCCCCACCGTCCGGGAGAGCCGGCCGGCCGCGGCCGCCGACAGGTTGTTCGCGGCGAGGATGAGATCGGGGTGAAGCCGGCGGATGCGGGCGACATTGGGCGCGCCGCTGCCATCCACGACACGGGGCAGGCGCCGCGCCGCCTGGGGATAGTGCTCGTGGCCGGTCGCCCCCACCATCAGCGAGCCCGCGCCGACGGCGTAGGCCGACTCGGTGAGGCCGGGATCGAGCGACACGACCCGGCGCGGCTGGGAGTGCACGTTCACCCGCCGGCCCAGTCCGTCGACGACGCTCTGCGGGAACGAGGGCAGCGTCCCGATCGGCTCCGGCTTGAATCCGCATCCCGCGGCGACGAGCAGCAGGACGAGCACGGCCAGCAGGCGGAGACGGGGCACGGCGGCGAGATTCTAGACTCCGCTCTGATGCGCGCGCCTCTCAGCCTGCTCTGGGGCATCATCGTGGTGCTCGCCGCCGCGGTGCTCGTGTACGGCCCCGCGGAGCTGGCGCGGCGTGCGACCGGGCCCGGCGAACCCGTCAGCTTCCTCACCCAGCCCCGGCAGGGGTGGGAGTTCATGCTCGAGGCGCTCGACGCGATCGGCTCGGCCCGGGCGGGGTCACCCGCCAGCGCGCGGGCTCTGGCGGTGCACGCGTTCGCCGGCACGGCGGTGCTGCCGGAGCGGGTCGATCTGCTGTACGTGCCCGATCTGCATGTGCCCGTCGGAAAAGGGAGGCGGGCCTTGGTGGCGAAGGCAAAACTCGTGTGGAGAGTCTCGGGGCAGACGCGTCCGGGCGGGCCGGTGCTCACGGTCGGCCTGCTCGATTTCACGACCGGCCGGCTGACCTACGACATCACGGACGCGGGATGACCGGCCACCAGGAGATCGTGCTCGCGGTGCTGGCCGGCATGCTGGTGGCGATCGCGGTGTTCGACCGGGTGATGCACCGCATGGGCTCGCGCGTGCTGCAGCATCTGCCGGTCGCCGACCAGGCGGTGTTTGCGACCCGCTATCGCCTGCTGCGGCGCACGGCCGAGGCGGTGGTCCTGCTCCTTGGCGTCGTGGTCGTGCTGTGGTCGTTCGACGCGACCCGGTCGGCCGCCCAGACGGTGCTGGCGTCGTCGGCGGTGCTTGGATTGGTGGTCGGTTTCGCGGCCCGCTCAACCCTGGCAAACTTCGTAGCCGGAGTCATGATTGCGATCAATCAACCGGTCCGGCTCGGCGACCGCGTGTCGGTGGGCGACGCCGATGGCACGGTCGAGGACATCGGCCTCACCTACACTCGGTTGCGTACGCCCGACAACCGCCGAGTGCTGATCCCCAACGAGGAGCTCGCGAACTCCCGCGTGACGAACATGACGATCATCGACCCGGTGTCCCTGGCGCAGGTGCGGCTGACGCTGCCGCCGGCGGCCGATCCCGCCCGGGTGCGCGCCATCCTGGACGAGCAGGCCCAGACCGTGCCCGGCCGGCTGCTCGACCGGCCCGGACCGGCCGCGGCCGTCGTCGAAATCGGCGCCGAGGGCACGGTGTACACCGTCGGGGTGTGGATGCCGGATGCGGCCCAGGTGGCCGCCGCCGCCTCGACGCTGCGCGAGCGCTGCCTGGCCAGGCTCTACGACGAGGGCCTTGTCTCCGACCCGGCCGAGGCGGCCGCGCCGTGAACGGCCCCGTCCCGCCTCCGCGGAACGCCTATGACGACGTGCTCGGCCACGTCGCCGCCCGGCGCCGCAAGCGCCGTGCCGTCGGCCGCCGCCGCGGGCGCCGCTCGGTGGTCGCGACCTTCGCCGTCGTGGTCGGGATCGGATTCGTCTCGGTGCTCGTGGCCGGGGGCGTGGGGGCGACCGTGGCCGTGTCGAACGTGCTGAAGGGCGTCGACCTGAACACGATGAAGCCAAATTATCCGGGCGTCACCACCAAGATCTACGACCGCCACGGCCACCTGCTGGCCTCGATCCCCTCGCTGCAGAACCGCACGCCGGTGCCGTTCGCCCGGATCTCCAAGTGGCTCAAGCTCGCCACGGTGGACATCGAGGACAAGCGCTTCTACCAGCACGGCGGCGTCGACTACCAGGGCATCTTGCGTGCGCTCATGGACGACCTCAAGGCCGGCCACGTGGTGCAGGGGGCGTCCACGATCGAGCAGCAGCTCGTCCGCAACCTGTACCTGAACGACTCGCAGACAATCACCCGCAAGATCAAGGAGGCCTACCTCGCCAACCAGATGGCGCAGGAGTGGTCGAAGGACAGGATCCTCGCCACCTACCTGAACGTCGTCCCCTACGGCGGGGTCACCTACGGCTGCGAGGCGGCGGCCGAGACGTACTTCGACGAGCACTGCTCGGCGCTCAACATCCGCCAGGCGGCCCTGGTCGCCGGGCTGCCGCAGTCGCCGACCAACTACAACCCGCGCCTGCACCCGGCGGCCGCGCTCGCCCGCCGCAACGAGGTCCTGGCGGCGATGCTCGACCAGAGCCACATCACGCTGGCCCAGTACGAGACGGCCATCGGCAAGGGGCTCGGGCTGCGGGCCCCCAAGCACTTCACCCGTGTGCGCCAGCCGTACTTCGTGCAGTACGTGCGCAACCAGCTGCGCCAGAAGTACGGCAGCAAGATGGTCCGCGGCGGCGGCCTCAAGGTGACGACCACCATCGACCCGACCCTGCAGGCGGCGGCGCATCAGGCGATGGTCAACGTCCTCAGCTACCCGAATCACCCGGCGGCGGCGCTGGTGGCGGTCGATCCGCGCACGGGCGAGATCCTCGCCATGCAGTCCTCGACCGACTACAGCGCGAGCAAGTACAACCTGGCCGTCCAGGCCCGGCGCCAGGCCGGCTCGACCTTCAAGTCGTACGGCCTCCTGGCCGCGATGATCGACGACCACATCAATCCGGAAACGACGGACTACTCCACCGCGCCGCTCGTGAACCAGCCGATCGTGCCCTACCCGACGCCGGGCAACGCCAACGACTACTGGAACGTTCAGAACGCGGAGTCCGCGTCGGCCTCGGTGCTCCCGCTCTCGACGGCGCTCGAGGAGTCGGTGAACGCAGTGTACGCCCGGCTTTCGATCGACATCGGCGCCCCGAACGTGGCCAACATGGCCTACAAGCTCGGCATTCCCCGCTCCGACAACCTGCCCCAGTCACCCTCGGTGATCCTTGGAGCCGGCTCGGTCTCGCCGCTCGACATGACCCACGCCTACTCGACGATCGCCGCAATGGGCGTGCGCAGGCCGCTGCTCGCGGTCACCAAGGTGGCGCCCTACGGCGAGAAGCCGATCCGCACCCCGGCCGCGAAGAACACGGGCCACCGGGTGATGCAGGACGGCGCTCCCTGGGAGCTGACCAAGTTTCTCGACGTCAACGTGCACTCGTGCTGCACCGGCACGAACGCGAACGTCGAGCTCTCGGGGCTTCCGTACCGGGCCCAGGCGGGCAAGACCGGCACCACCGACAACCACACCGACGCCTGGTTCTGCGGCTACACGCCCAACCTGGCCGCGTGCGTCTGGGTCGGCTACCCGCAGGGCGAGATCGGGATGCTCAACCTGGGCGGGACGATCCCGGGGCCGGCCTTCGGCGGCGGCTATCCGGCCACGATCTGGCGCGAGTTCGCCGCAGCGGCGTTCACCGACGAGCCGGCGAAGTTCCCGCCGATCCCGTGGGAGATCGCGCCGCTGCACCCGGTGCAGTTCCTCCCGTTCACGTCGAAGTTCCACATCCCGGTGCCGCCCACGAAAACGAAGAAGGGCGGGAAGTCGGGCTCCACCGGTGGCACCGGCTCGACGGGCACCGGCACGGGCACGACCGGCACGGGCACGACCGGCACCCAGCCGCCACCGACGAGCACCACTCCGCCCCCACCGACAACGTAGCGTCGCGTAGCATCCGGGCGTGGCCCGAGATCTCGCCCATCCGCCCATCGATGACCCGGCCATGCTGCGCCCCGCCGAGGCTCTGCGGCTGATCCTGGAGCACGCGGCGGCCCTCCCGGTCGAGCTGGTGCCCGTCTCGGCGGATCTGGCGGGACGGGTCCTGGCCGAGGACGTCAGGGCCGGTGTCAGCCTGCCGCCGTTTGCGACCTCGGCCATGGACGGCTACGCCGTCCGCGCCGCCGACCTGGGAGCGGGAGGCGTTCCGATCGCCTTTCGGCTCGGCGCCGGCGACCGGCCAAAGCCGCTTCCGCCCGGCACCGCCTCGGGCATCGCGACGGGCGCACCGCTGCCCGACGGCGCCGACGCAGTGGTGCCGATCGAAGACGCGCGGGAGGACGACGGAGCCCTGTTCGCCGATCCGCCCGCCCTGGGAGCCCACATCCGCGAACAGGGCGGCGACGTGACCGCCGGCCAGGTGGTCGGCCGCACGGGGATGCCGCTCACGCCGGCGCTCCTGGCGGCGATCTCGGCGACCGGTGTGGCCGAGGTGGCCGTCTCACGGCGGCCGCGGGTGGCGGTGCTCGCGACGGGCAACGAGCTCGTGCCCCCAGGCCGGCCGCTGGAACCGGGGCAGATCTATGAGTCGAACCTGACGTCGATCGTCGCCCAGGCCCGGTCGGCCGGGGCCGAGGTGGTCGCCGCCGAGATCGTGGCCGACGATCGCGCCGCCACCCGCGAGGCGTTTGGACGGGCGATCGCGGCCGACATGGTCGTCTCGTCGGGCGGCGTCTCGGTCGGGCCGCACGACCACGTCAAGCCGGCGCTGCTCGAGCTCGGCGTCCGCCAGGTGTTCTGGCGCCTCGCCCACAAGCCGGGCAAGCCGCTCTGGTTCGGGGTCGCCCCCACCGGGGCGCTCGTGTTCGGCCTGCCGGGAAACCCGGTCTCGAGCCTGGTCTGCTTCGAGCTCTTCCTGCGGCCGGCGCTGGCCGCGCTGCAGCACGGAAGCGCGCCGCCCAGGGCCGTCGCCCGCCTGGCCGCGCCCGTGCGGCGGCTGGGCGTGCGCGACCACGCGGTGCGCTGTCTCCTGCGCGCGTCGCCGGAGGGGATGGTGCTGGAGCCCGCGGGCGCGCAGGACTCGCACATGATCGTGCACGCCGCCGGGGCCGACGCGATTGCACTGATCGAGGCCGGCGACGGCGAAGCGCCGGCCGGGACGCTCGTCGAGTACCTGCCGCTGCGGTAAGACTCAGCTCGTCAGCGGGACGGTGGTGCCGTCGCGCAGCGTCGCCGACATGCCCCTGGCGTAGACGATCCAGCGGTGCGACGAGGAGTAGAGCGGATGGCAGGCCGACAGCACCAACCGCTCGTAGCCCTGCGGGCGGATGATCTTCCAGTCGGTGTTCGGCACCACCTGGTGGTACTGCACGCGGTAGTGGAACGTGGCGTACGGCATCTGGAGGGTGATCCAGTCGCCGTCCTTGATGTTGTTGATATCCCGGAACCAGGCCCCGAATGTGGTGCGATGGCCCGCGATCGCCACGGTCGTGCCCTGCCCGGGGAACTTCGTGTTCGAGTAGTGGCCCGGCCCCTGGCTCAGGTCGTGCAGCCAGTCGGTGCCCTGCACAACCACCACCCTGAGCCCGATGCGGCCGATGATCAGGCGCCCGAACGGCTGCCCGCCCTTGAGCGTCGACTGGAACCTGCCCGCATCCTGCCGCAGCATGCGCAGCTCGGCGGTATGCGGGGTCTCGCTCGAGATCGGAATGGCCGGCTTCTCGGGCCAGGCCGCGATCTCGTGGTTCAGGGTCTGTGAGAGGCCCTGCTGGCGCCAGTCTGCGTACAGCGCCGTGACCGGGTCGCCCCAGAAGAGGATCACTGCCGCGTAGACGACCACGAGCACGCCGAGACCGATGAGAATCGAGCCGAGCCTGCGTACTCGCAACCGTCCGCGGCTGCCAGAGCCGGTGCCCATACCCCTTGTTATAGCTGTCCGCGCCGCCGTTCGCCGCTGACAGGGGCATGCGGATGGGCGTATCGGCCTGCCACGAGCGCCCCCAGCTGGGCCGCGGCGGCCGCCGCGAGGGCAAAGCACACCGCCACCGCGGGCGACAGGTACCCGCTTGCGGTCATCGCCACGAGCGCCTCGGGCGTGCTCGTGCCCAGCCCCTGCGCCGTCCAGAGCTCGAACACGAGCCCGGCCGGCCCGATCATGCCCGCGATGTACACGGCCAGCATGGTCTTTCGGCCGGCGCGCGCCGCGGACGGCAGCCAGAGCCAGATGTGCGCCGCCGGCAGGAGCACCACGAGGGCAAACGGGTTCACGGCCGTCAGCAGGAGCCCGGCCAGGCTGAGGCCGACCAGCCCAGCCGCGAGGCCGCCGATCCGCTCCTCTCCCGACACCCGTTCCAGCCGCACCAGTCGGGGGCGGGTGACGAAGACCCAGAAGAGCAGCCCGGCACAGACGGGGATCAGGATCCCGGCCGCCGAGACGCCGGTCCTCCCCGGGAGGGGCGCGACGGCGATGCCGGGCAGCAGCCGCCCCGGGGCGGCCGCCAGCAGCCACATGGCGCCGAGCGTGACGAACCACGCCGCGGCCCGCCATCCGAACGCGACGAGGCCGGGGGCGATCGCCACCCTTCGCCGCCGCAGCCGCGCGACCAGGTCGAGCACGCAGGCGATGAAGGGCGCCAGCAGGATCGCCATCGACGCCTCGGCCAGCCAGCCGCGCATCACCTTGCCCGACAGGAGCAGCACCGGCGACTCGTCGCCCTCGATCGTCGGGGTCGTGTCAAGCTCGGCGACCAGGTTCGCGACGGTCGTCCCCACCCGGCCGATCTGCCCCGTGTTCAGCGCCGACAGCGGCCCCTCCACGGTGTGCCCCTTCCCGGCCGTGAGGGTGAGCGCGGCGATGCTGTGGCCCAGAAGTGCGCCCTGCTCGCCCGGTGCATACGGCACCCCGTAGCCGGTCAGCTGATCGTACGGGCCGGGGATGCGGGGCGCGCTGCCGTACCACGTCGTGACCGCCTGGCGGGCGGCGGCGTAGAGGGTCGGTGAGACGCCGCGGGGCGTGCCGGGGCGGGTGACGATGCGAAGCGGGGTGCCCGGGCGCGCGGCGGCCTGGTCGATCACCACCGCCGCGACGATCCGCGAGGCCGGCGGCCAGAGCCTCGCGAGAGCGGCGGCGCCCTGTCCGCCCGACAGGCCGCCGTCGGTGGACACGAGCGCGAGGCCGCGATCGCGCGGGAGCTTGGTCAGCACCTTGCTCAGCTCGACGAGCAGGCCCGTCCCGGCGAGGTCGGAAGGAGACCCGCCGTCGCGATGGACGATCACCGCCACGACCTGGCGGGAGCGTCCCGGCCGGTAGGCGACGACGTCGATCATCGGCACCGGCTGCGATTGCCAGGGCAGGTTGGTGGCGAACTGGATCCGGCGCGGGCTGGGGTCAAACGTCTTCAGGTTCGCCGCCACCCAGTCGGCCGCGGCCAGCTCCGCCGCGCTGCCGGCGTCGCAGCACACGCCGCCACTGTCGCGCTCGGCGGTGGCGAGCCGTCCGGTCAGGTTCGCGGCGGTTGCGCCGTTGAACTGGAGCGGTGGGGTGGGCGCCAGCGGCGCCGCCGGCTGGTACAGGGTCAGGAGCGCCACCAGGGGCACGAGCAACGAGGCCCCGAGGAGCAGGGCGTGCAGCGGCCAGGACACCAGGGGTCGGTGCGGCCCACGCCGGACGGGCCGTCTGCGTTCGGGAGCAGCCACCGAAGCGGCGGTTATAGCACACGCGACCGGCCGCAGTAGCCCCGCCGGGCTGCACGAGGCCCCGTCGCGTACCATTCCCGGCGGTGCCCGCCGACGCCACAATCATGCTCGTCGACGACGAGGAGTCGATTCAGAAGCTGCTCACCTACCCGCTCGAGCGGGAGGGCTACCGGGTCGTCCAGGCCCGTGACGGCGAGGAGGCGCTGCGGCGCTTCGCCGAGCAGCCGGTCGACCTCGTGGTGCTGGACGTGATGCTGCCGCGCCTGGATGGCCTGGAGGTGTGCCGGCGCCTGCGCACCGACTCAGCCGTGCCCATCATCATGCTCACCGCGCGCGACGACGAGGTCGACAAGGTGCTCGGCCTGGAGCTCGGCGCCGACGACTACATCACCAAGCCGTTCTCGATCCGCGAGTTCCGCAGCCGCATCCGGGCGGTGCTGCGCCGGGCGACGCTTCTGGCCGAGCAGCGTGACCAGCTCCGACGGCCTGATCGACACCGACGGGCTGGTCATCGATCCCTCCAAGCGGGCGGTGACCGTCGCCGGCGCCTCGGTGCAGCTGACCTACGTCGAGTTCGAGGTGCTGCACACGCTCGCGCTGCATCCCGGCCGGGTGTACACCCGCCAGGCGCTGCTCGAGGCCGTCTGGGGCGACTCGGCATATCGCGAGCCACGCACCATCGACGTGCACATCCGCCACCTGCGGGAGAAGATCGAGGCCGATCCGCGCGAGCCGGTCTACATCTTCACGGTGCGCGGCGTCGGCTACCGCTTCCGCGACACGGCGTAGCAGGATGGGCATGCTGCGGTCGCTGCGGCTGCGGTTGGTGGCGGTGCTCACCGGGGTGGTGGCGTGTGCGATGGGGGTCGTGTTCCTGTACGTCGTCCCCAGCCTGCGCCAGAACCTGGTCTCGGACCGGCTCACGAGACTCGAGACGGTCGCCCGCTCGCAGCAGAACGCGCCCGGGCTCACGACCGCATTCTCGACGGGGGTGCGCGTGCACAAGGCTCTGCTGCACACCGGACGGCTCGCCAATGCGCAGGCCGGCGCCTATTCGAGCCGCAGCGGCACGCTCGAGGCGCAGCCGGGCACGACCCCGCCCGTGCTCGGCCCCGGCAACCCCATCGTGCGGGCCGCGTTGCGAAACGGGATCGGCCAGGGCCGCACGCCCGGTGGCGGCATCGTGGTCGCAATCCGCGTCCCGAACGGCGTGGTGCTGCTGTCGCAGGGCGTCGGCGACGTCGAGGCGACGGCGTCGCTCGTCGAGCACCGGATCCTGATCGCGACGGGGCTCGCGCTCGCCGTGGCCATCGTGGTGGGCTGGGGGCTCGCGGTGGCGGTCTCGCGCCGGGTCGGCAAGCTCGAATCGGCCTCCAGCCGGATCGCCGCCGGCCGCTTCGACGTGCCGATCGGCGACGAGAGCCCGGACGAGCTCGGCCGCCTCGCCCGCTCGTTCGACCTCATGCAGGCCCGGCTCGCCCAGGTCGACCGGGCGCGCAAGGACTTCATCGCCAACGCCTCCCACGAGCTGCGCACGCCGCTGTTCTCGCTGGCGGGGTTCCTCGAGCTTCTGGCCGAGGAGGACCTCGATGCCGCCACCCGCGAGGAGTTCCTGCTGACGATGCGCGAGCAGGTGACCCGGCTGACCAAGCTCGCCACCGACCTGCTCGACCTGTCCCGGCTGGACTCCGGCGCGGTCGAGGTGTTCTACGAGCCGGTCGATCTGGCCGCCGCGGCCAGGGGCCTCGTGCGCGAGTTCCGCGGCCTCGCGGCCCGCCACGGGAGCAGGGTGGTGCTGGCGCGGCCGCCGCGCGGCCTGCCGCACGGGATCGGCGACGAGCAGCGCGTGCAGCAGATCGGCCGGGTGCTGGTCGACAACGCCGTGCGCCACAACCCGGACGGCACCGAGGTGCGGGTCGAGGTCGGCTCCGACGACGGCCACGTGATCCTGACCGTGTCCGACGACGGCCCCGGGATCGACGACGACTCGCAGCGGCATCTGTTCGAGCGCTTCTGGCGCGGTCCGCAGGGCAGCTCCTCCGGGAGCGGCCTGGGCCTCGCGATCGCCGGAGAGCTGGCCCAGCGGATGGGCGGCGAGATCGCCGTGCATTCCGAGGAGGGCCACACGAGCTTCGCGTTGCGGCTTCCGTCCGACTCTGCGGTCGCAGAGGATGGCGACCGCTGATGTTGCTAAGTTCTCGCGCATGCAAAAGGTCAATGTCGGCCACAAATCGCTCGCCGACTACAACTCGCTGATCGGGAGGACGCTGGCCGACGAGATCCGCCGGCTGGCGGAGCCGATGCAGGGCAAGCGCATCCTGCACCTGTCCGCCACCGCGTTCGGCGGCGGTGTCGCCGAGATCCAGTACACGCTGATCCCGCTCATGATCGACGCCGGCCTCGACGCCGAGTGGCGCGTGATCGAGGGCCGCGACGAGTTCTACGACGTCACCAAGGCGATCCACAACGCCCTGCAGGGCGACGAGAAGGGCATCACCGACCACCAGAAGGCGATCTTCGAGGTCTACAACAAGCTGAACGCCGACGCACTGACCGACGCCGACGAATGGGACGTGATCGTCGTCCACGACCCCCAGCCCCTGGCGATGCGCGAGTACGTCTCGACCAGCAGACCGCGCTGGGTGTGGCGCTGCCACATCGACCTGTCGACGCCCAACCCCGAGGTGCTCGACTTCATCGCGCCCCGGCTCGCGGCCTACGACGCATGCATCTTCCACATGCCCGCGTACGTCCCGCGGGACGCCGGCCTCCACGAGGCGGTGATCTGGCCGCCGGCGATCGACCCGCTCGCCCCCAAGAACATGGCGCTGTCGACCGACGATGCCGCCTACATCGTGGATCAGTTCGGCATCGACGTCGAGCGGCCGCTGCTCCTGCAGGTCTCCCGCTTCGACCCCTGGAAGGACCCGGTGGGCGTGATCGACGCCTACCGGATGGTGAAGCAGCACCACCCGGACGTCCAGCTGGCCCTCGTCGGATCGATGGCCCACGACGATCCCGAGGGCTGGGACTTCTGGAACGCGACCCAGGAGTACTGCCAGGAGGACCCCGACATCTACATGTTCTCGAACCTGAACAACGTCGGCGCGGTCGAGGTCAACGCCTTCCAGGTGCAGGCGAACGTCTGTATCCAGAAGTCGATCCGAGAGGGGTTCGGCCTCACCGTCTCGGAGGCGATGTGGAAGGCGCGGCCGACGATCGGCGGCAAGGTCGGCGGCATCGTCGCCCAGATCACCGACGGCGAGACCGGCTATCTGGTGTCCTCGGCCGAGGAGTGCGCCGAACGCGTCCTGACCGTTCTGGACGACCCGCAGGCGACGCGCGAGATGACCCGGCGCGGCAAGGAGCATGTCCGCCGCCGGTTCCTGACCCCGCGGCTCCTGCGCGACTGGCTGGCGCTGATGCACCGCATGGAGGGCGAGCAGGTCGAGCTCGAGATCGTGCCGGGATAACCGTCTCGGTGCGCCAAGGGGGTCTGACCCCGTTTGGCGCGATCTGGGGAATTGTGGCAGCGTGAGAGCGACGATTTCCCACGACGGCTAGGGTGCGGCCATGGCCGAGCAGCCTCCGCTGCTGATCGTCTCCAACCGCGGTCCGCTGCGTTTCACGCACGGGCCGGACGGAGAACTCGTCGCGGCTCGGGGCGGGGGCGGGCTGGTGACGGCCCTCAGCGGGCTCGCCGCCGTCCGGCCGGTGACATGGATCGCGAGCGCGCTCACCGACGAGGACGCGGAGGTGGCCGAGTCGGGACCCCACACCGACGGGGGCCTGACGGTGCGCTTCGTCGTGCACGACCGCGAGGAGTTCGACCGCTACTACAACGTGTTCGCAAACCCGACGCTGTGGTTCATCCACCACTACCTGTGGGGCCTCGCGTCGGAGCCGTCGGTCGACCGCAACGTCCGCCTGGCCTGGGATGCCGGCTATGTCCCGGTCAACCAGGGCTTCGCCGATGCGGTCGTTGCGGAGCTCGAGCGGGCCGAGGGCGAGCAGCCGCTGGTGATGCTGCAGGACTACCACCTGTTCGTCGCACCGGCCTCGATCCGCGAGCGCGTGCCGGAAGTCGTGATGCAGCACTTCACGCACATCCCGTGGCCGATGGCGGACTACTGGCGCGTGCTGCCGCCGGACATCCGCACGGTCATCCACGAGTCGCTTCTGGCGTGCGACGTGGTCGGCCTGCACACCGCGCGGTATGTCGGCAACTTCCTGAACTGCGTCGACCAGTTCACCGACGCGCGCGTCGACATGGAGGCGCGCTGCGTCCACCACAACGGGCGCGTCATCCGCGTCCGCGACTACCCCATCTCGGTCGACCCGGCCGAGTTCGACCGGCTCAGCGAGGACGAGGCGGTGCTCGCCGAACGCGAGGCGCTGCAGGCGTGGCGGCCGGAGCGGATCGTGCTGCGGGTCGACCGCACCGACCCCTCCAAGAACGTCGTGCGCGGGATCCAGGCGTTCGAGCTGTTCCTGGCCGACCACCCGGAGTGGGAGGGGCGGGTGACCCTCCTGGCCAAGCTCGACCCGTCGCGGCAGGACATCCCCGAGTACGCCGAGTACCTCGGGCGCGATCCAGCGTGCCGCCCGGACGGTGAACGACCGCTTCTACGCCTCGGGTGACTGGCAGCCGGTCGAGCTGCGCATCTCGGACAACTTCCCCGAGGCGGTCGCGGCCTACGCCGAGTACGACGTGCTGCTCGTGAATGCCATCTTCGACGGGATGAACCTGGTGGCCAAGGAGGCGCCGCTGGTGAACGACCGCGACGGCGTCCTGATCCTGTCCGAGAACGCGGGCGCCCACCCTGAGCTCGGGCCGTTTGCGCTCACGGTCAACCCGTTCGACCTGCAGGAGCAGGCCGACGCCATCCATGCCGCGCTGGTCATGCCCGCCGCCGAGCGTCACAGCCGCATCGAGGGCCTGCGCGCGCAGGTGCGCGAGCACGACATCGGCCACTGGGTGAACGCGCTCATGGACGATCTCGCCGTCGCCCGGCCGGAGGCTGTCCACCGGTGAGCGGCACCGTCGTCCAGGTGCCATGGTGCAGCCGGTTTCACGGCCCCGGCATGGAGGAGGGGCCGGCGGCGGTCGCCGCAGCTCTCGGGATCACCGAGGCCGAGGTGGTCGAGCTCCGGCTCGACGAGCCGCCGCTCGAGGCGCTGGCCGCCGGGCTGCCCCGCCTGTGCGACGCCGTTGCGGCCGCCGAGGGCGTCCCGCTGGCGCTCCTGGGTGAATGCACCCTGGCACCGGCTGTCACGGCCGGCCTGCGGAGCCTGCACCCCAACCTCGCGCTGGTATGGGTTGACGCACACGGCGACCTGAACACGCCGGCCACGAGCCCGAGCGGGTTCCTGGGTGGGATGCCGTTCGCGATCCTGCTCGGATGGTGCCACGAGCCACTGCGCAGGGCCGCGGGCGTCGAGCCGCCGCTGCAAGAGGACCGGGCGGCCCTCGTCGGTGCGCGCGACCTCGACCCGGGCGAGCGCGACTCGATCTCCGGCTCGCAACTCGTCGTCGCCGACGACATCGCCGGGGCGCTGGCCGCGCTTCCGGCCGGGGTGCCGCTGCACCTGCACCTCGACGGCGACGTGCTCGACCCTGACGCCGCGCCGGGGGTCGACTTCCCCGCGCCGGGCGGCTGGAGCGGCGGGCGGCTCGACTCCGAGATGGCGACGCTCGCCGCGTCGGGCCGGGTCATCGGGGTGAGCGTGTGCTGCGGCAACCCGAGCCGCGATCCGGACGGCCGCGGCGCGCGGGCCTATGCGCGCGCCCTGCAGCCGCTGCTGGGGGTGACGGTCTCGTAGACTCTCCCCCGCATGGGCGAGATCCGCATGATCGACGTGGGTGCAAAGCCGGTCACCAAGCGGCGCGCGGTGGCGCGGGCGCACGTCGTCATGCCCGAGCACGTCCGCCTGCGGCTCGAGGCCGGCACACTGCCGAAGGGCGACGTGATGGCCGCGGCCCGGATCGCCGGGATCATGGCGGCCAAGCGCACACCCGACCTCGTGCCCCTGTGCCATCCGCTGCCGCTGAGCATGGTCGAGGTCGATCCCACCCTCACCGCCGACGGGGTGAGCATCGTGGCAGCGGCCGAGACGACCGCCCAGACCGGCGTCGAGATGGAGGCGCTGACGGCCGCCGTGGTGGCGGCGCTGACCGTCTACGACATGACCAAGGGCCTCGACCCGGCGATCTCGATCCGCACCGCCGAGCTGATCGAGAAGTCGGGCGGCAAGAGCGGCCACTGGAGGCGTGAGAGCGGGTGATGGCGGCGGTGCTGACCGTCTCGGACGGCGTCGTCGCGGGCACCCGTGACGACCGCAGCGGCGACATCCTGGAGGAGCGCCTGCGCGGCGCGGGCTTCGAGCTCGCGGCGCGGCGCGTGGTGGCCGACGAGCGGGCGGAGATCGCGTCGGCGCTGCGCGACCTGGCGGCCGCCGCCGACCTGGTGCTGAGCACGGGCGGGACGGGCTTTGCGCCCCGTGACGTCACCCCGGAGGCGACCGCCGAGGTGATCGAGCGGCCCACGCCCGGCCTGGACGAGCACATGCGGGCGGTGTCGACCGCCGTCTCGCCGCACGGGATGCTCTCGCGCGGGCGCAGCGGCATCCGCGGCAGCTCCCTGATCGTGAACATGCCCGGCAGCCCCAAGGCGTGCGCCGAGCTCTTCGATGCCATCGCGCCCGCGCTCGACCACGGGCTGCGGCTGCTGCTCGACCTGCCGACGGCGCATTGAGCGCGACCGCCGTGTACGCGCGCAGGTTCGTGAGCCTGGTCAAGCTCGAGCACACGGTGTTCGCGCTGCCCGTACGCCTACACCGGCGCCATCCTCGCCCTGGGCCGGGTGCCGTCGGCGCGGCAGGTGCTGTGGATCACGGTCGCGATGGCCGGTGCCCGCAGCCTCGCGATGGCGCTGAACCGCCTGATCGACGCCTCGATCGATGCGCGCAACCCGCGCACCGCCCGGCGCGAGATCCCCGCCGGGCTGCTCTCGCGCATGAACGTCGCGCTCTTCGCGGTCGGGGCGCTGATCGTGTTCCTGGTGGCCGTCTCGCAGCTCGCCCCGATCACCCGCGTCCTGTGGCCGATCCCGGTTCTGGGCTTCGTCCTGTATCCGTACCTGAAGCGGTTCACCTGGCTGTGCCACCTGTTCCTCGGCGCCGTCGACGGCCTCGCACCGGTCGGCGGGTGGGTCGCCGTCACGAACCACGTCGATGCGACCCCGTTCCTGCTGGGGGGAGCGGTCGCGCTCTGGATCGGCGGCTTCGACATCATCTACGCCACCATGGACATCGAGATCGACCGCGCCCAGGGCCTGCACTCGATCCCGCGCCGGTTCGGGATCGCAAACGCGCTGCGCATCACGCGGGCCGCGCACCTCGCCTCGGTCGTGCTGCTCGTGTGGCTCGGCCTGGCCTGCGGCCTGGGGCCGCTCTACTACCTCGGCGTGGCGGTCGTCGCCGGCCTGCTCGCCTACGAGAACTCGATCGTCAGCGCCGACGACCTCTCGCGGGTGGACATGGCGTTCCTGACCATGAACGGCGTGATCGCGCTCGTGTTCCTGGCCGGGGTGCTCGCCGATGCCATCGCCTGACGCGGTCGCCTGCGACGGCCTCGTGCGCCGCTTCGGCGAGCGGGCGGCGCTCGACGGGGTCGACCTGCACCTGGCGGAAGGCGAGTTCGTGCTCGTCACCGGGCCGAACGGCGCCGGCAAGACGACGCTCCTGCGCGTGCTGGCCACCGTGATCCGGCCGACCGCGGGCGGCGTCGCGGTCGCCGGCCACGAGCTCCCGCGGGCGGCGCCGAAGGCCCGGCCGCTGATCGGCTACGTCGGGCACGCCTCGCTCACCTACCCCGGCCTGACGGCGCGCGAGAACCTGGAGCTCTACGCCGCCCTGTACGGTGTTCCCCGCGAGCGGATCGATCCCGCGCTCGAGCGGGTGGGGCTCGACGGCCGCGGCCGCGATCCCGTGGCCGAGTTCTCGCGCGGGATGTCCCAGCGGCTCGCCCTGGCCCGGGCCGTGCTGCACGGCCCGTCGCTGCTGCTCCTGGACGAGCCGACGGCGGGCCTGGACAGCGACGGGCGCGACGTGCTGCGGCGAGGTGCTCGCCGAGCCCGGGCGCACGGTGATCGTCTCGACGCACGAGCCGGCCTGGTTCGAGGGCCTCGCGACCGCCGAGGTGCGGCTCGCGGCCGGCCGGGTGGCGGCGTGAACCGGCGCGCCTTCACCGCGCTCGTGCGCAAGGACCTGCTGCTCGAGCTGCGCGGCAGCGAGGTGGTGCTGGGGATGCTGACGTTCGTGGTGGCCGCCTTCGTGCTGTTCCGGTTCGGCCTCGGCGGCGGCCGTCCGGCGGGCGGCACGCGGGCGGCCACCGGCATGCTGTGGGTGGCGATCGTCTTCACCGCGATGCTCGGGCTCAGCCGCACGTTCGCGCACGAGCGTGAGCACGGCATCTGGGACGGACTCCTGGCCGCGCCGGTCGACCGGGCGCTCCTGTGGCTGGCGCGGGCGTGCTCGACGTGCCTCTTCCTGATGGCCGTGCAGGTCGTTGCGCTGCCGGCGTTCTGGCTCTTCTTCCTGCAGAGCGGCCCGGCGCCGGACTACGTCGTGCTGGTCGCGGCCGTCGCGCTGGCCGATATCGGCATCGCGGCGCTGGGGACGCTGGTGGCGGGACTGGCCTCCGCCGGGCGCGCCCGCGAGGTGCTCCTGCCCGTGCTCTTCCTGCCGTTTGCGATCCCGCTTGTGCTGGGAGCGGTGAGCGCGACCACCGGGACGATTTCCCCGCAAACAAGCGGTTTACACACGGTTGAACGGCTGGGATACCTGGCTCTCTATGATACGGTGTTCGTGCTTTTCGGGTGGGGGCTCTTCGAGTTCGTGGTGGAGGATTAGCGCTGTGAAGACAACCGCCGCCGCCCGCCTCGACCGCGCGACCGTCGCGGCCCTGGTGGCGGCAGTTCTCATGCCTGTGGCACTCGGCCTGATCTTCTTCTACGTGCCGACGGCCAACGGCGACTACGGGCAGCGGATCTTCTACTTCCACGTCCCCATCGCGACCACCACCTACGCGCTGTTCGGGTGGGGCGCGCTGAACGCGGCCAGGTATCTGTGGACCGGCGACCTCACGCTCGACCTGCGCAGCTATGTGCCCATGCACCTCGGGGTCATCTTCGGCACGCTGACGCTCATCACCGGCTCGATCTGGGCCCGCTGGGAGTGGGGCACGTGGTGGTACTGGGGCAGCACCGAGCTGAACACCTTCCTGATCATCTTCCTGTTCTACTGCGCCTACTTCATGCTCCGGTTCTCGGTCGAGCCGGGCGAGCGGCGCGCGCGCTATTCGGCGGTGTACGCGCTCCTGGGCGTCGGGCTGATCCCGATCTCGGTGCTGGCCGTGCACCTCGGCCAGGACGCGATCCATCCGATCACGTTCACCGATCGCGGCGCCAACATGGAGGGCAGCATGCTCTTCACGTTCCTGGTCGCCCTGGCGGCCATGCTCAGCCTGGCGGTGGCGATGTACCTGGTCGAGATCCGCGGCAAGCGCCTCGACGACCAGGTCGCGCGACTGCGCCGGCTGGTGCAGGAGGCGCGGTGATCAGCGAGACCGACATCCACTACGTCGCCGCCGTCTACGCGCTGGCCTGGCTCGTCACCCTCGCCTACGTCGTCATACTCAACTCCAAGCTCGGCCGGCTCGAACGCGAGCTGGACGAGATCGCCGGGCTGCTGGAGGCAAAGACGGATGGATGAGCCGGACGTGACGGTCAACCTGGTGCTCGTCGGCACCAACCACCGCAGCGCGCCGCTGCCGGTGCGCGAGCGGCTGGCGGCGCACGACCACGGCCACGATCTGGTCGACCACATCCTCGCCGCCGAGCCGGTCGCCGAGGCCGTCGGCCTGGCGACCTGCAACCGGTGCGAGCTCTACATGGTCGGCGGCAGCCCCGAGGCGATGCGCGAGGCGGCGGTGGAGCGGCTCGTGGAGCTGTCCGGGCACGACCGCAGCCGGCTCGAGCCGATGCTCTACGTCCGCACCGGCGCGGAGGCCGCCGAGCACCTGTTCTCGGTCGCCGCGGGGCTCGACTCGCTCGTGCCCGGCGAGGCCCAGATCTTGGCCCAGATCCGCGACGCCTACGCGAGCGCCTTCGAATGGGGCGCGACCGGGCCCGTGTCCAACCGCCTCTTCCACGTCGCGCTCGAGGCGGGCAAGCGCGTTCGCCACGAGACCGCGATCGGGTCGGGCGGCGCCTCGGTGGCGTCGGTCGCCGCCGACGTCGCCGCCGAACGCCTGGGCGGGCTCCCCGGCGCCCGCGTGCTCGTGGTCGGCGCCGGCCGGGTGGCCGAGCTGGTGGCGTCCAATCTGGCCGCACGCGGCGCCGGGCCGCTGCGGGTGGCCAACCGCGACTCGAGCCGGGCGACGGCGCTGGCGGCGCGTTTCGGCGGCACCGCCATCGCCTGGGACGAGCTGGCGGCGGCGGCGGACGACGCCGACGTCGTGGTCAGCTCGACGGCGGCGCCCGGTCACGTCATCCACGCCGGCGATCTGCGCCCGGGCCGGCCGCGGCTCCTGATCGACCTGGCGGTGCCCCGCGACATCGACCCGGCGGCGGCCGAGGTGGAGGGCACGTCGGTCGTCGACCTGGACACGCTCGAGGTGGCCGTGCGGCGCACGATCGCGCTGCGGCAGGGGCGAGAGCGGCCGGGCGCGGGCGATCGTGGCCGAGCAGGCGGCCGACTTCCGCGACTGGATGGCCGCCCTGCGCGTCGTGCCCGCGATCACGTCGCTGCGCGACCAGGCCGAGCGCATCCGCGTGGCCGAGCTGCGGCGGATGGAGCCGCGCTGGGATGCGCTCAGCCCGGCCGACCGCGAGCGCCTGGACGCGGTCACCCGCAGCATGTTGAACAAGCTGCTGCACCAGCCGACGGTGCGGCTGAAGCAGCTCGCCGCCGCCGACCAGTCGGCGCCGTACGCGGAGGCCATGACCGAGCTCTTCGGGCTCGCGGCACATCCGGCATCGCCGGAATGATCCGCCTGGGCACGCGGCGCAGCCGCGCTGGCGATGGCGCAGGCGCAGCTCGTGGCGGACGGTCTGGCCGCTGCCGAGATCGTCCCGATCACGACCGCCGGGGATCGCGACCGTTCGAGCAGCTTCGATGCGATCGGCGACGGCCGGGGCGTGTTCACGCGCGAGATCGAGCGCGCGCTCGGCGACGGCCGCATCGACGCCGCCGTGCACAGCGCCAAGGACCTGACCGGCGAGATGGCCGGAGGGGCTCACCATCGCGGCGATGCTCGAGCGCGACGACCCGCGCGACGCCGTCTGCGGCCCGTTCGCGTCGCTCGCCGAGATCCCCGACGGCAGCCCGGGTGGGGACATCGTCCGCCCGTCGCAGCGGACTCCTGGCCGAGCTGCGCCCCGGCCTGCGCGTCGTCCCGCTGCGCGGCAACGTGGACACCCGCCTGCGCAAGCTCGACGCCGGCGAGGCCGACGCCATCATCCTGGCCGCCGCCGGGCTGCGACGGCTCGGGCTGCACGACCGCATCGCGTTCACCCTCGACCCCCAGGTGTTCGTGCCCGAGGCGGGTCAGGGCGCGATCGCGGTGCAGGTGCGCCGGGGCGAGGAGGAGCTGGTGGCCGCCCTCGACCACGGCCCGACCCGCGCGGCGGTCGAGGCCGAGCGCGCGTGCGTCCAGAGCCTCGGCGGCGGCTGCACGGTGCCGGTGGCCGCGTACGCCTGGCACGAGGACGGCGAGCTGCGGCTGCGGCGGTGGGTGGGGCGATGACGGTGTACCTGGTCGGTGCCGGGCCCGGCGACCCCGGGCTTCTGACCGTCCGCGGACGGGCGCTGATCGAGGCCTGCGACGCCCTGGTCTACGACCGCCTGGTCGACGATCGCATCGTGGCCCTCGCCGGGGACGGCTGCGAGCGCCACTACGCCGGCAAGCGTCCCGGCGAGCACTCGATGACCCAGGAGGCGATCAACGCCCTGCTGCTGGAGCTGGGCGGCCGCCACGAGACGGTGGTGCGGCTGAAGGGCGGCGATCCGTTCATCTTCGGCCGCGGCGGCGAGGAGGCGCTTGCACTCGGCGCCGCCGGGATTCCGTTCGAGGTCGTGCCCGGCGTGTCGTCGGCCTACGCCGTCCCGGCCTACGCGGGCATTCCCGTGACGCAGCGCGGCATGGCCGCCCAGGTGACGTTCGTGACCGGGCACGAGGATCCGGCCAAGCCCGAGAGCGACCTCGACTGGGCATCGCTCGCGGCGACCCCCGGGACGCTCGTGTTCCTGATGGGCGTCGGCGCCCTCGATCACAACGCCCGGCGCCTGATCGAGCACGGCATGAGCCCCGACACCCCCGCCGCGGTGATCTCGGACGGCACCCGCCCGGGACAGCGCACCGTGGTCGCGCCGCTCGCCGGAATCGCCGCCGCCGCAGCCGGGATGCGCCCGCCCGCGATCACCCTGGTCGGCGCCGTCGCCGCGCTCCACGACCGGCTGAACTGGTTCGAGCAGCGGCCGCTGCACGGTCGCCGCGTGGTGGTCACCCGCGCCCGCGCCCAGGCCAGCGGCCTGGCCGCCCGGCTCGAGCTGCTGGGCGCCGAGGTTGTGCAGGCGCCGGCGATCCGGATCGAGCCGCTGCCGTTCGATCCACCCGACCTGGGCGCCTACGACACGGTCGTCGTGACGAGCGCGAACGCGGCCGACCTGCTGCTGCCCGCCGACGTGCGCTCCCTGCACGGCGTGACCGTGGCGGCGATCGGCCCGGCGACCGCGCAGGCCCTGCGGGCGCACGGCATCGTGGCCGACGTGATGCCGGCCGAGGCCGTGTCCGAGGCGCTGCTCGAGGCGCTCGGCGACGTCGGCGGGCGGTCGCGTGCTGGTGGCCACGGCGGCGGGCGCCCGCGAGATCCTGCCCGACGGGCTGCGCGCACGCGGCGCACAGGTCGATGTCGTCCACCTCTACCGCACGGTGCCCGAGGCCGTGGACGCCGAGGCGGTGCGGGCCGCAGACCTGGTCACGTTCACCTCGTCGTCGACCGTCACGAGCCTCGCGGCCGGGCTCGGCGACGGCGGCCTCCGCGGCGTGCGGGCGGCCTCGATCGGCCCCGTGACGAGCGCGGCGCTGCGCGAGCACGGCGTGGAGCCTCTGGCCGAGGCCGACCCGCACACGGTCGAGGGCCTGGTTGCGGCGGTCGGCGCGGCTCCTGGCCGGCTCTCAGGCTCGGTAGAGTGGCACCGGTGTCACCGCCGTTTGTCACCTTCCTGTCGGACTTCGGCACGTCCGACGACTTTGCCGGCACCTGTCACGGCGTGATCAACCTGATCTGCCCCGAGGCCCAGGTGATCCACGTCACCCACGGCGTCCAGCCCCAGGCGATCGGGCAGGGCGCGCGCATCCTGGCGGGCGCGATCCGGTACCTGCCGCCCGGGCGTGCACCTGGCGGTGGTCGATCCGGGGGTCGGCTCCGAGCGCCGGGCGGTCGCACTGCGCTCGGCCGACGGCCGCCACTTCGTCGGGCCCGACAACGGGCTCCTGATCCCGGCCGCCGAGGCCTGCGGCGGCGTCACCGAGGCCGTGGGGATCACGAACCCGGCCATCATGCTCCAGCCCGTCTCGCGCACCTTCCACGGCCGCGACGTGTTCGCTCCCGCCGCGGCCCGGCTGGCGGCGGGGATGCCGCTCAGCGAGCTCGGGCCGGCCATCGACCCGGTCGACCTCGTGCGCCGGGCGGCGCCCGACCACCACCTCGAGGGCACCCGCCTGTACGCGTCCGTCCAGCACGTCGACCGGTTCGGCAACATCCAGCTCGCGGTGTCGGCGGACGAGCTCGACGGCCTCTTCCGGCTGGGCGGCGTGGCCGAGATCGACACCGGCGACGACCGCTACTACGCCCGCTGCGCGGACACGTTCGCCGACGTGGGGGCGGGCGAGTTCGTCCTCTACGAGGACTCGGTCGGGCTGCTCTCGTTCGCGCTCAACCAGGGCAGCGCGGCCGAGCTGACGGCGATCGAGGTCGGCGGCCAGATCGTCGTCGACCTGGCGCCGGATCTGACCGGAGATCCGACTTGACGGCGGGCCGGAAACGTGGTCTGATGCAGGTCATCGCAACGGCCTTCGTGGAGCGGTAGCACCGTCCCGGAGGCCGTTGCTGCGAGGCCGCGTAGAATGACCGCCGCCCGGCGAGGTAGCTCAGTTGGTAGAGCACGCGACTGAAAATCGCGGTGTCGCCAGTTCGATCCTGGCCCTCGCCATTCGCTGAATGCCAGCGGCCGCCGAGCCGCTTAGGTTCGGGGGATCCATCGGCCGCGCCGGGCACGCCAGATTCGAGGGGCCCGCCACAGCCGGCCGACCATCACTGTGATGACGACCCACAGCACCCAGGCGGCGGGGGTGAGGCCGCCACCGCTGACCGTCGTCTGGCCGCCCGCCGCCGTGGTGGTCACATTGCCCTGCAGCAGCGACAGTCCGCCCCAGTGATACGTCCCGGTCGCGTGGGGGTTGGCGGCGATGATCCCTGCCGCGAAGCCGTTGGCGGCGTCGGTGAGGACCGCGGTCACGACGAGCATCGACGTCGCCGCCCACAGCCCGGCCGCGATCCAGGAGTGGCGCGGTCGGTCCCCAAACTCGGCGGCGAGGTAGGCGTCGGCGAGCTGTGCGCTCGTGCCAATGTTCCGAAGCGCGGCCCTTGTGCCGATGTCATGTGCGGCGCTGAGCAGGTTCAGGCGGACCTCGCGCCGGTGGGCGATGCGCGATTCACGCGGAATGTCGTAGAGGCGCTGGTCGAGCATCCACACGACGCGCTCGATGCGCAGGCGATCGCTCCAGGTCAGTTTGTGGGCCATCGTCATGCTCCTTCGATCGGTTCGGTCGGGATGGGCTGGGAGAGCTGCTCGGTGACGATCTCAGCCAGCGTCATCCAGGACGCCGTGCCGTCCGCCAGCGCCGCGTAGCCGGCCTTCGTTGGGCGGTAGTACTTCCGCGCGGGGCCGGATGTGGAGGCGACGAGCCGCGTGGTCAGCCGGCCCTCGCGCTCCAGGCGTGACAGCGCGGGGTAGACGGTGCCTTCCAGCACCCCGATCAGGCCGATGGTGTGCAGCCGCTGCACAACCTCGTAGCCGTATGACTGGCGCTGGGCGAGGAGTTCGAGCAACAGCAAGGACAACACGCCCTTGAGCAGTTGGGGGTCGTGAGGATGATCGGACACGGCTCTAGACTATGCCAAGTACTAGGCTATGTCAAGTAGCTCGATTAGCGCACACGGCCGCGAGCGGCCACCTCGAACACCGTTTCGACCACGCCGCCGCGGGCCCCGCAGACCACGTCGTGCAGGTTCACGCATGCGCACACGTGGTTCGGTACCACCGCCAGGCGGTCACCGACCCGCAGGCCGGCGGCGCCGGCGGCGAGCTCGACGTAGCCGTGTTCCTCGTTGAGCGCGCGAATCGTCACCTCGGGGTGGTCGGGCGCGACCCCGAAGCCGCCGCCCGGGCCAAGCACCACCGCGTCGGACAGGGTCTTTGACCCGGCGTCGATGACCGCCCGGCCGGGCTCCGGCGCCGATACCACCGTCGTGTGCACGCGCAGCGCGCAGTCTGCGAGCGTGAGGGGGCCATACGCGACCTCCGACCGGTCGAGAAAGACGTAGGTGCCCGCCCGAAGCTCCGTCACCGTCGGCGTCAGGTGTGTGAGGTGAGCCGCGGGGGTGCCGCCGCCGGACACGCGGTCGTGGCGCAGACCGGCGGCTGAGAAGCGGTCGACCGTCTCGGCGAGCATGTGCTCGATCTCGGCCAGGAGCGGCGGCAGCGTCTCCTGCTGCGCCGCGCACGTGCCCGGGGAAGCAGCTCAACCCCACGACCGCGAGGCCCTCGAGCGCATCGACCTGCGTGGCGACGGCGGTGGCATGCTCGGGCGAGCGGGTGCCCGTGCGGTGCTGGCCGACGTCGAGCTCGATCAGGACGTCGGCCCGCAGGCCGCGAGCGGCAAGCACGGCGGCGAGCGGCTCGGCGGCTTCGAACGAGTCGATCGCGACCGTTACCGGGGTGCCCCGCTCGACGACACCCGCGATTCGCTCCCACTTCCCGGCCCCGTAGCAGGGGTAGTGAATCAGGAGCGGGCCGACCCCATGGGCCGCCATCACCTCGGCCTCGCCGGGCTTTGCGACCGTGACCCCACCCGCGCCCGCGGCGAGCTGCAGGGCGGCGATGGCGGGGATCTTGTGAGTCTTCGAGTGCGGCCACAGGGTGACCCCGTGATCGCGCGCATAGTCGGCGAGGCGGCGGATGTTCGCGTCCATCACATCCAGGTCGATGACCGGCATCGGCGTGTCGAGCTCGCCCACATGTCGCCCAACCAGCGCATCCGACTCGGCCACGCCGCCTACTGTAGTTGATCGCGGTGGCCTCTCACCTCGGCCGGCGCGTCCGAATGGACACGCCGCCCGGCGGCCCACCGGAGAGCTCCCAACAGACGGACAGACTCGCGCACCCATGGGCACGCCGCGTCACCCGTATTGGGGATCTTTCCCCTGCATCCGGTCAATTCGCAGGGGCGGTTCCTACGCCGCGGCGGCGCGGGAATCGACCTCGGCGGCAAGCGCGGCGACCACCTCGGGGTCGTAGATCCGGCCGGCCGAGAGGCGGACGCGCTCGAGGCTCTCCGCGTCGCTCAACATGCCGCCGTAGGGCCGCTCCTGCGTCATCGCCAGGTACGACTCGACGGCGAGCAGGATGCGGGCGCCGAGCGGGATGCGGTCGGCGTGAAGCCCGTGGGGGTAGCCGGATCCGTCCATGTGCTCGTGGCTCGCGCGCACCGTCTCGCGCACGCCCGCGAGCTCGGGGTCGAGCATGTCGGCGGAGCGCTCGGGGTGCATCCGGATGACGTCCCACTCGTCGTCGTCCAGCGGGCCGTCCTTGGTGATGATCTCGTCGGGCACGGTGGTCATGCCGATGTCGCGCACGCGGGTGGCGGTGACGAGGTCGTCGAGCTGCTCGGAGTCCATCCCGAGCCGTCGCCCCACCGCGGCCACGAGCCGCTCGAGCTCGGGCTCGGCGTCGCCGTCCGCCGTATCTACGGGGACGGGCTTCGGTGCGGCCACGGGGCCGACCGCCCCGAGCCGGTCGAGCCGGGAGAGCACGAAGGAGCCGGGGATCCACGCCTCGCGGGCGGCGCTCGTGAACGCGAACCGCAGCCGCCGGTCGACATCGATCACGAACAGGCCCCCGAGCCTGCGGGTGCGCCCGATCCGCTTGTAGACCAGCCCGAGGGCGGCGAACGCCTCGCCGGTGGCATCCTGCAGCCAGGTGGCCGCGCCCGCCGCGGCGAGCCCGCTTCCGAGCACCGACGCGCCGGGCGAGATGACCACCAGCCGGCCGGAGCCGCCGCCCAGCCGGTCGGCCAGATCGGTCAGCATCGCGGCGCGCGGGTCGTTGTCGCCGTCGGCCTCGACCGCGGCCAGCACGACAGGGCCGCGGTAGATCAGCTCATCGACCTCGACCCGCTCGCCACTGGCAGCGGTCAGGGCAAATGCGGGCAGCTGCTCATCAAGCTGCGGCATCGTTTGTGCCGTCATACCGCTCCGCCGTCTCGGCATCGGCCGAGAAGGCGTCGCCCTCGGCGGAGTCCACGATGGGCTCCACCGCGTACACCTCGGGGGTGCTGGTTTCCGGCCGCAGGGCCGTCGGGGCAGGGTCGGCAACGGTCAGGCTTGCCCGCGCCTGCTCGAGGGATGCGAGCACCTGCGTCTGCACGCGGGCGGCGCTGGCCGCAACCTGCTCGGCCTCCTGGCGCTTGCTCTCGGCCTCGGCGATCAACTCGGCCACCCGGGCCTGGGCCTGGGCGTCGCGGTCGGCGAGGGACTGCTCGAAGCGCTCGCGATCGGCCTGCAGCTCGTTCTGGAACCGCACGCGCATGGCGTCGCCGTCGCGCTTGGCCTCGGCCAGCATGCTCTCGGCCCGGGTGCGCGTCTCGTCGAGGTGGGCCCGAGCGGCCTCTGCGGCCTCGTCAAGCAGCCGCTCGCGCTCGCGCAGGAGCTGTTCGGTCTCGGCCTCGGTGGCCGCCGTCAGTGCGGCGAGCTCGTTGGCCACGAATGCGTCCATGGCGCCGATGGTGCGCTCGATGGTCTGGCGGAGCCCGTCGACGTCGGGGGACTCATGGTGGGCCTGCAGCGCCTCTTCGAGCTGAGTCTGCGGCTCGGCCTGAACCTGGACGTGGGGCTGCTCGGGGGTGCTGACGCTGCTCGCGCCTTCGGCAAGCCGGTCGGCGAGGTCGGCCAGGAAGCGGTCGACCTCCTCCGGGTTGTAACCGGTGGGCGTGAGCGAGAACGACGCATTACGAATGCTCGCGAGATCGATCATCGGATGGGCTCCTCGGGACGGGCGGCTGGGACGAGGGGGGCGTCGTTCCCAGTTATCGGGGCCTGGGGGCCGTACCTTTAGCCCCGTCCTCCGACTCGCCTGCTCGGATAGGCTTGCAGGCCGTGACCGACGCCGCCGATTCCGCGCGCCGCATCGCCGTCATCGGTGCGGCACTCGATCTTGGGTCCGGCCGGCGCGGGGTCGACATGGGCCCGTCGGCGATCCGTTACGCCCAGCTGAGCGAGCAGGTGAGCGCGCTCGGATACGTGATCGACGACCACGGCAATGTGGACACGAGCCTGGCCGAGGCGCTCGACGAGGGCGATCCCGAGGCGCGCTACTGGCATGCGATCAAGTCGACCTGCGAGCAGCTTGCGCGTGAGGTGGTGAGGGCCGTCGGGGCGGGCGAGTTGCCGCTCGTGCTGGGCGGCGACCACGCGATCGCCGTCGGTTCACTCGGCGGCCTGGCCGCGGCGCATGGCGGGCCGGGCGGCGTGATCTGGTTCGACGCCCACACCGACATGAACACGCCGCAGACGTCCCCGACCGGCAACGTCCACGGCATGCCGCTTGCGATCGCACTGCGCCTGACCGACGACCCGCGCTTCCGCAGCGACGCCTGGCCGGTGCCGATGGTGGTCGAGGACCACACCGTGCTCATCGGGGTGCGCAGTGTCGACGAGGGGGAGAAGCGGCGGCTGCGCGACCTCGGCGTCCACGTCTTCACGATGTACGACATCGATCGCCGGGGGATCGGCCCGATCGTCGAGGAGGCGGTCGCGCTCGCGTCGGGCGGCGCGTTCCTGCATGTCTCGCTCGACATGGACGTCGTCGACCCCGAACAGGCGCCGGGGGTGGGCACGCCGGTGCGTGGCGGGATCACGTACCGCGAGGCGCACCTGGGCATGGAGATCCTGGCCAAGCACGGCGTGGTCTCGTCGCTCGAGGTGGTCGAGGTCAACCCGGTGCTCGACGAGCACAATGCGACCGCGAGCCTCGCCGTCGAGCTGGTGTGCTCGGCGCTCGGCGCCCGCATCCTCTAGCGCCCCACCCGCAACAAGAGCGTGACAACTTCCGCACGCGCCTCAACCGGGGACTGTCCCCGGTTGCGCGCTATCCGTCGGTTTCGGGGAGGTAGCGGCGGCCGACCAGGCTATCCGGCAGGTGCTGCTGGGCGACCTGGCCGCCGGGGAAGTCGTGCGGATACTGGTAGCCGACGCCGCGGCCGAGCTGGCGGGCGCCCTTGTAGCTCGCGTCGCGCAGGTGCGCCGGCGGTGGTTGGCTGCCGTGATCGCGCACCTCGGCCATCGCGGCGTCGATGCCGAGGTACGCAGCGTTCGACTTGGGCGCGCGGGCGAGGTACACCACCGCCTGGGCGAGGTTGATCCGGCATTCCGGGAGCCCGACGAACTCCACAGCCCGCGCGGCTGCCACCGCCAGCTGCAGCGCCTGCGGGTCGGCGTTGCCGACGTCCTCCGAGGCGAACACGATCATCCGCCGGGCGATGAACTTCGGATCCTCGCCGGCGGTGATCATCACCGCCATGTAGTAGAGGGCGGCATCGGGGTCGGAGCCGCGCATGCTCTTGATGAAGGCCGAGATCGTGTCGTAGTGGCGATCGCCGTTCTTGTCGTACACGAGCGGCTGCTTCCGGGCGGCGTCGCGGATGTGCTCGGCGGTGATCTCTCCGCCTGCAGCGGTGGCGGCGGCCGCGTCGAGCACGTTCAGGACGTTGCGGGCGTCGCCGCCGGCGGCCTGCACGATCTGCTCGCGCAGCTCGTCGGTGAGCGAAACCTCGAGCGCCTCCTCGCCCCGGCGAACGATCGCCTCGAGGTCGGCGGGCTCGAGCGAGCCGAGCTCGAAGAGCTGGCAGCGGCTGAGCAGGGCGGAGTTGACCTCGAAGTACGGATTCTCGGTGGTCGCGCCGATCAGGGTCACCAGCCCCGACTCGACCGCCGGCAGAAGCGCATCCTGCTGGCCCTTGTTGAAGCGGTGGATCTCGTCGAGGAACAGGATCGTGCGCTGGCCGTTGCCGCCCAGCCGGTCGTGCGCCTCGGCCAGCACGCGGCGAACGTCGGCGACCCCGACCTGCACGGCCGAGAGCTCCTCGAAGTGGGCCTGAGTGGTCGACGCGACGATGCGGGCGAGCGTCGTCTTGCCGCTGCCGGGCGGCCCGAAGAAGATCATCGACGGCACCCGGTCGGAGGCGATCGCGCGCCGCAGAGCGCTGTCGGCGCCAACCACGTCGGCCTGACCGACGAACTCGTCCAGCGTGTGCGGCCGCAGCCGCTGTGCCAGCGGCGCGACCGCCTCGAGCCGCACATCGGCGGAGTCGGAGAACAGGTCGCGGGGCATGAGGCCAACCCTACTCTCCGCCACGGCGTGTTCGTGTAGCGTGCCGGGGTGCTCGAGTCTGACCTGCGTACGGAGACCGCGCGTCTCCTCGCCGAGCTGATCCGCATCGACACCACGAATCCGCCCGGCAACGAGACGCCTGCCGCGGAGCACCTGGCCGCCTATCTGGCCGGCGCCGGAGTGGAGTCCGAGCTGCGCGGGCGAACGCCGGAGCGGGCCAACCTGGTCGCGCGGCTCCCCGGTCGCGGCGACGGGCCGGCGCTGATGCTGCTGGGCCATACCGACGTCGTGCTCGCCGATCCCGACGAGTGGACGGTGCCGCCGTTCGCGGGCATCGACCGGGACGGGCTGGTCTGGGGGCGGGGCGCGCTGGACATGAAGGGCCAGGTCGCGGCCGAGGCGGTTGCGGTGGCAACGCTCGCACGCGAGGGCTGGCGGGGCGACGGCGATCTGATCTACTGCGCAGTCGCCGACGAGGAGGTGGGCGACGGCTACGGGCTGCCGTGGATGATCGAGCACCATCCCGACCTCGTCCGCGCCGACTACGTGGTCAACGAAGGCGGCGGCGAGCGGATCGTGCACGGGGGACGTGTCGCCTACACCGTGGGCGTGGGCGAGAAGCAGTGCTCCGCCTTCTCCGTGACCACCCGCGGCAGGAGCGGTCACGCGTCGCTGCCGGGCGCGTCCGACAACGCGCTCCTCAAGCTCATCCCGGTGCTCGAGCGGATCAGCCGCATGACCGGCCCGACCCGCGACCTTCCCGAGTTGCATGCGTTCCTGCGCTCGATCGGGGCCGAGGGGGCCGATCCGCGCCGGCTGATGGAGGACTCACGCGCGCAGAATCCGGCGCTCGCCGAGATGATCGAGCCGATGCTGGGCGCGACCCTCGCCCCGACCGGCGTCTCGGCCAGCACCAGGATCAACGTCATCCCCGGCCGCGCGCAGATGCGCTGCGACTGCCGCATCCTGCCCGGGATGAACCAGGCCGAGATCGAGACGGCCGTGCGCGCGGCCCTGGCGGGACTCGAGTACGAGTTCGAGTTCCTCGAGCGCGACGGCGGCACCATGTCGTCGCCCGGCACGCCGCTCTTCGCCGCCATCGAGGACTTCCTGCCCGAGATCGAGCCGGGATCGACGGCCGCCCCGGTGATCGGCTCGGGGTTCACCGACAGCCACTGGATGCGGCAGAGCTTCGGCTCGGTGGCCTACGGGTTCATGCCGGCCCGCACCGACCCGTTCGAGGCCGGCGCCCTGGTGCACTCGGCCGACGAGCGCATCCCGCAAGCCGACCTCGAGCTCGCGGTACGCTTCTTCCTGCATCTCTGCAGGGCGATCGGAGGCGAGGGATGAGCCCCGAAGACGAGAAGGTGCGCCTGGGCGGCATGGCGCTCCAGAACGGCATCATGGTGCACAGTTACGCCCACTGGGCGGCGGCGGTGCGCGGCGAGGACGGCCGTGTCAAGCTCGCCTCGGGCGAGAAGCCCGACCTGCCGGCGATCCTCACGGGGACGCCGATTCTGCGCGGCGTCGCCCGGATGGCCGAGGTCGCCTACCTGCTGCCGCTGATCCGGCGCCGGCTGCCGGATGCCCGGCTTCCGATGGAGTCTCCCGGCATGGGCGCCGCCCTGGTGGGGTCGGCCGTCCTGGCCCAGGTCATCCGCCGCACCCGGCTGCACCCCGCCGCGATCGAGACGGTGACGGCCGGAGCCGCCCTGTTCCCGGCCGTGATGGCGCTGCGGGGGTCGCGCATCGCCGGCTACCACGGCGCGGAGCACAAGGCGATCGGGGGCTACGAGCACGACGGCGCGCCCGTGGACATCGCCAAGGAGCACGAGCGCTGCGGCTCGCATATGGTCGGCCCCCTGATCGCGGCCACCACCGTCGGCAACCTGTTCGTCTCGCGCCTGCCGGCCTCGCGCCGCGGCCCGGCCCGGCTGGCGGTCGGCGTCGCTGCGATGGGCGCGGCCACCGAGGCGTTCGCCTGGATGACGCGTCACCGCGAGCACCCGCTGGCCCAGGCGATGCAGCGCCCCGGGTACGTGCTGCAGCGGCACGCCGCGACCCGCGAGCCCAGCGCCGATGAGCTCGAGGTCGCCCAGGCCGCCCTCGACGAGGTGCTCCGGCTCGAGGGCGTCGGGGCGCCCTCGGCCGAAACCGTCTGAGATCCCGGTTCACCTCACCCGCAGCGCTCGGGGTGGGCCGGATCTTGCTGACGAACGCTCCCATCGTGCGCGGGCCGACCCTGCCGTACTGGCGGACGCCGCCGAACGTGTTCCCGTTGCGCATGTTGCCGAACTCCCACACGCACGCGCCGTCGACCCGGGCCCGCGTCCAGAACGGATAGAAGTGGCCCGGGCCAGGCGGCGGCACGCGCAGTCCGCTGCCGGTGGCAGGTTGCAGCTGCTCTCACTCGGACTCAGGTCGGTCACGAACTGCACTGTCGCGTAGTCGTGCCCGCGCGCTCGAGGGCGTCGCTGCTCGAAGGTCGACGGATAGCCGGTTGGGCGCACCGACGGTCGGCCAGTCGGCCCGGTAGGAGGTGCCGTCGAAGTCGAGGTCGCCGACCGCGCCGAAGAACACGTCGCAGCCGGTCACCTGGTTCGGCGGCGTCGATGCCCCCATGGGTGTCGCCCTTGCGGTAGCAGGGCGAGTCGTTCGGCTCCGTTGCTCGACGCCCGTGTCAGCCGGTGAGTCCGCCTCGTAGGCGCCGTGGCAGACGTTGAAGTAGTGGTCGACGAACGGGCCCGTCCGTGAGCGTGCTGCGCCCGGTCACGGTCGTGCACGGCTCGAAGTGGCCGATCTCGAACTGGGTGTTGATGTTGTACGGGCCAAACCCCCAGGGCACGATGTTCGCGGCTTGGCGGTCGAGTACGCCGGCTGGAAGTTGAACGGGCGTGCCGCTGCAGTCGGCGATGGCTGGTGTTCTTGAAGCCGTTTGCCGCCGACGCGATCATGTGCCGCTGCGGCCGTTGTGAGGTCGGTTTCTCGGATCTCGAGCGCGTGGCCTCCCGCCACCTTCGCGTCGAACATGTGGATGACGATCCGGTCGCCCTGGTTCATCAGGAGCGTGTGTGAGTTGGGCGTGTACGTGGCGAGGTTCGGATTGCTGCGGGCTGGGAGGCCCGGCGGGACGCCGTTCGTCTGGATGAAGGCGAAGTTGACGGGCTCGATGCAGTTGTTGTTGCATGTCCCGCCCGCGTCGCACTCGACGCTGTCGATGGTGAGTGCCGAGCACCAGTGGGTGTTGTCGCAGCTGATCGAGTCGTCGAACGGCGCGAACCCGGGCGGGTAGAACTGCAGCTCCATGAACGCAGCCCCGCCGCCGGGGTAGTCACCGGAGGCGCGTTCGCGTCCGACCGGGGGTGCACGGCAGCTGCGGGTCGGAGTTGGGGTCGCAGACGTTCATCGAGAACCACGGTGCGACCGTGAGCTCGAAGTTGTGGGTGATGTCGCGGCCGGGATGGCCGGTCGTCGGCAGCGCGTGGGGGTCGGCGCCAAGGCGCTCGACCCAGGTGATGTCGCTGCTCGTGCCGGGGCGCGACGAGACGAATCGGAGTGCGGGCTCGTCGTGGCCGATGTAGTGGCCGTTGTCTTCGAACCGCTCGTCGGGCGAAAGGCGCGGATCGGCGCACACCATCGTGGGCTTGACCGACTTCTGGATCGAGCTGAACCCGTTGCAGTCGAGCTCGCCGCGGGCGTTGGGCACGACGTGCGCACCCGCCGCGGTTGATGCACCGGCGTCAGCCCGGGCCGCTCCGACGACCGCGGCCGCCGCAACGGCCGCCACGATTGCCACGGCACGAATCCGCGACCGCCATGTCTGCATCCCCCTCATCGCCCCCTCCTTCGATCGGCTCCGAGGCAGCAACGCTACGCCCGCCGCCGGAAGGCTGCAAGTGGGTGAGACCACAGCACCCGGGCGGGTTTCCCCCACCGGCGGACGCCTGTACGCTGGAGTCGGTGGACTGGATCTCTCTCCGGACGATGCACGTGTGGCTGCATTCCGCGGTCGGCGGCCTGCACGACTTCCTCGTCAACTGGGGCATCTTCATCTTCCTCGCGCTCCTGTGCTGGCTCACGTGGAAGTTCATCGCGATGATGCCGAACGTCAAGCCCAAGCAGCTGCACGCGCGATCGGACTCGACGGTGCGCTGGGAGGACGTCGCCGGCGTCGAGGAGGTGCGGGCCGAGCTCGAGGAGGTCGTCGACTTCCTCAAGGATCCCAGGCGGTTTGCCAAGCTGGGGGCGAAGGTGCCCAAGGGGGTGCTCCTGTACGGCCCGCCCGGGACCGGCAAGACGCTGCTGGCCAAGGCCGTTGCGCACGAGTCCGAAGCCAACTTCTATTTCCAGAGCGCCTCGTCGTTCGTCGAGATGTGGAGCGGCCTGGGCGCCGCCAGGATCCGCAAGCTGTTCCAAACGGCGCGCAAGAACCAACCTGCGATCATCTTCATCGACGAGCTCGACGCCGTCGGCCGCCACCGCGGCGGCGGCGGACCGGGCGGTGGGAGCCAGGAGCACGACCAGACGCTGAACCAGCTCCTGGTCGAGATGGACGGATTCGACGAGAGCGACCGGCTCGTGATCATCGCCGCCTCCAACCAGCTCGGCGCGCTCGACAGCGCACTGCTGCGCCCGGGCCGGTTCGACCGCCACATCGGGGTCGCCGCGCCCGACCTGCAGGGCCGCGAGCAGATCATGGCGGTGCACACGCGCGACAAGCCGCTGGACGACAGGGTCCGGCTGGCCGAGGTCGCCCGGCAGACGTCCGGGCTGACCGGCGCCGACCTGGCCAACATCTGCAACGAGGCGGCGATCGCGGCCGGCCGTGCAAACCGCGACAAGCTCGTCCAGGCCGATTTCACCTATGCCCTCGAGCGGGTGGTCGCGGGCCTGCAGCAGCGGAAGCTGATCACTGACAAGGAGAAGCGCGTGATCGCCTACCACGAGGCGGGGCACGCGCTGGTCGCCCGCCTGATGGGCGATGCGATGCAGCTGCACAAGGTCACGATCGTGCCCCGCGGGCAGGCTCTCGGCTACACCATGAACCTGCCCGAGGAGGATCGCTACCTGCAGTCCACCGACGAGCTGAGCGACTGGCTGAAGGTGATCCTGGCCGGCCGCGCGGCCGAGCAGGTCGTGTTCGGGCGGATCACGAACGGCGCGGCGAACGACCTCGAGCGGGCGACGATGATCGCCCGGGCGATGGTGTTCGAGTGGGGGATGGGCGAGTCGATGCCCCACCAGCAGATGCGGGCCGACAACTACGCCCTGTCCGAGGAGACGAAGCGCATGCGCGACGCCGAGCAGCGCGGAATCACCGACGCCGCCTATCGTGGCGCGCTGCGCCTGGTCGAGCACCACCGGTCGTACCTCGACCGGCTGGCGCAGGCGCTGCTCGCGACCGAGACGCTCGAGCGGGCCGAGCTCGACGTCCTGCTCGAGGGGCTCACGCCCGAATCGAACTCGTCGCTCGACATCGGCGTCGAGGCCGTACTGGCCGTGCGCCCGCCGCAGCCACCGGCGTAGCGGCGCTTGCGCGACCGCCACTGCATGAGATAGCATACGTGCTATGGTGCGCATCACAGGCTGGCTCACGTGGGTCGTCGTCCTCATCCTCGCTGTCGCAACCTGGTACGAAGCAGCCGTCGCGCTTGGGATGCTCAGGCTTGGCCCAAGTGCTGGAGAGGGCCCTCGGGGCGAACCGCTGGTCCTGGGCGCGGCGTTCCTGGCGCTCGTCTTCAGCGGACCGCTGCTCTTGGCCTGCTCACTCAGGCGCACCACGACCCGCCTCGCCCCCGTTCCGCTCGTGAGCCTGGCCGCCGTGAGCTTCGTCGTGGCTCGGTACTACTCGTACGACCCGTACTACGCTCCCACGCTTCGCCGGATGTCGGATGGGGTCGTCGCGGGAAGCTGGATCATCCTTGTCGTCGTGTTCGCGGCCGGCGCCGCCTGGAGCGCGGTGCGCACTCCGAGACTCGGGTTGGGCTTGACCTCGACCGTGAGTTGGCTGGGCGCGATCACCGCACTCGCAATGGGAACCGGCCACTAGAGCCGGTGGAATCCGGCTAGACCGCCTGCTCCGCCGTCGCGTCCCCCGCGAGGATCTCCTCGGGCGTCCCGCCGGGGATCAGCGTGATCGAGGCGACCAGCCCGATCACGGCCATCGCCGCCCCGGCAAGGAAGGCGTAGTGGAACCCGCTCACCAGTGCGTGCGCCGCCAGGCTCTGCGACGGCGGCCCCGTTGCGTGGTCGGACAGGTACGAGTTGACCTGGGTGAAGGTGATCGTCGAGAGGATGGCGACGCCGAGGGCGCCGCCCACCTGCTGGCTCGTGTTGATCAGCCCGGACGCGATGCCGGCGCGCTCGTGCGTCACCCCGACCAGCGATGCGATCTGGACGGGGACGAACGAGAACCCGAGCCCCAGACCGGCGATGACGAATCCCGGCGCAAGGTCGACCGCGTACGAGCCGTTGACGCGGACGCGCGCAAACCACAGCAGGCCGACGATCACGAGGATGTAGCCGGTGACCAGGATCCGGCGCACGCCCAGCCGGGTGACGATCGCCTGTGACGCCCCGGCGGCGAAGATGATCGTCCCGGCGATCAGCAGGTAGCTGAGCCCCGCCTTGAGCGGCGAGTAGCCGAGCACCTGCTGCATGTAGAGCGACAAGAGGAAGAACATCGAGAAGATCGATGCCCCCAGCAGAAGCCCGGCCACGTTGGCCCCGGTGAGCGATCGCAGCCGGAAGATCGAGAACGGCAGCAGCGGCGCCCGCGCCCGCTGCTCGATGGCGACGAATCCGAGCAGGAGCAGCAGGGCACCGACCAGGGAGGCGAGCACGAGCGCCGACGTCCAGCTGTGCGAGTCGGTCGAGACGAGCCCGTAGACGAGCAGCGTCAGGCCGGCCGTGACCGCGACCGCCCCCGCGAAGTCGAAGCTCCGGGTCTCCATCTCGACGCGGCTCTCGGTCAGGAGGCGCGGCGACGCGATGATCACGGCCACGCCGACGGGCACGTTGATGAAGAAGATCCACTCCCAGCTCACGTTGTTCACCAGGATCCCACCCAGGAGCACCCCCACCGCACCGCCCATGCCCGCGATCGCGCCCCAGATGCCCAGCGCCTTGTTGCGCTCGGCCCCCTCGCGGAAGGTCGTGGTCAGGAGGGACAGCGCGGCCGGCGAGATGATGGCCGCTCCCAGCCCCTGAATCGCGCGAAACGCGATCAACTGGGCGGTGTCGCCCGACAGGCCGCAGGCGAGCGATGCGACCGAGAACAGCACCATGCCGCCCATGAACAGCCGTCGCCGCCCGAGCAGGTCGGCGGTGCGTCCGCCGAGCATCAGGAAGCCCCCGAACGTGAGCGTGTAGGCGCTCACCACCCACTGCAGGTTCGCGTCGCTGAACCCGAGCGCGGTCTTGATCGTCGGCAGGGCGACGTTCACGATCGAGACGTCCAATACGACCATGAACTGGGCCGCGCACAGCAGGATCAGGGCAAGCCAGCGGCGGTCCTGCACGCTGTTACGCCTCAGTGCCGCCGTCTGATGGGGCCTGCTCGGCGGCCGCTGTGGGCTCGGCGACCTCTTCGGCGGAGCTCTCGACGGTCTCACCGGCCGGCGCCTCGTCGTCGCCCGCGGCGTCGCTGCGCACCGCGGCGATCTCCTGCTCCTTGTCGGCGATCTGCGCACGGATGTCGGCGATCTTGGCCGCCGCACCCGCGAGCTCGCCCGACCGCTCCGCCAGGGCGTGGGCCTCGTGCAGGTTGTAGGCCTCGCGGCCGAACTCGTTCAGCGCGTCGCGCTCCTCGCCGCGCAGGTTGCGCAGCTGCACCTGCAGCTGGCCCACCTTCGCGGTCTCCTGCGTCTTCTCGGCAACGGTCGAAGCCACGTCGGTGGCCTGCTGCTTCAGCTTGTCCAGAAACCCCATGCGATCTCCTTGTCGGTGTTCTCGTAGGATGCCGTCCAGTGCACCCTCGAGGGATTCATCATATCGGGCATGCTGTGATCGACCTCCAGGCGGCGCTGGACACCTACGCGCGCCTGTTCGATGCCCAGATCGATCATCGCGAGACGGTCCCCGAGCAGGGCGTCGAGGCGGTGCTGCTGCGGATCGGGGCCGACTACGTCGAGCTCCTCCGCCCCCTCGGTGACGACACGCCGGTCGGCCGGTTCCTCGCAAGCCGCGGCCCCGGGATGCACCACGTCGCCTACCGGGTCGACGACATCCGCGCGTCGCTGCGCGAGGCGGCGCATGCCGGAGCGGAGCTGATCGACGTCGAGCCCCGGCCCGGCCTGTTCGGCTTACAGGTGGCATTCATCCATCCCGACAGCGTTGCCGGGGTGCTGGTCGAGTACGTTCAAACTGGAGGAGACGGGACATGGCTGAAGACGTGACGCGGGTGGAGATCGGGTTCGACGGCGGGCTGATCGTCATCACCAAGATCGCCCCCAAGGAGTGGGCGGCGCTCGAGAGCGCGCTGCAGTCAGGGTCGGGCGTCGTCCAGTTCAACGGCGACGACGCATCGACCTACCACGTCGACGTGTCCAAGATCAGCTACGTCAAGCACGAGACGCACCTCGGACGGGTGGGCTTCTGACGGAGCATGAGAAGCCTCGGCGCCACCCCCGGCTCGACCGGGTGGTCGCGCCGTACACGCGCGCCGGCAACTACGGCCTCCTGTGGGTGGCGCTCGGCTTCGCCTGCGGGCGCCCGGTGCGGGTCGCCGCGACCGTGTGGGGCACGCTGGCGGTGAACTACGCCGTCAAGTCCACCGTGCGCCGCGAGCGCCCGGCGAGCCGGCGGGCGACGCTCGTGCCCGCGCCGGCCTCGTCCTCCTTCCCGTCGAGCCACGCCGCGATGTCGACCGCCGCCGCGATCGCGCTGTGCGCCGCCCGGCCGCGGCTGGCGCCCGTGTGGATCGGGATGGCGGCGGCGATGGCGTGGAGCCGGGTGTACGCGGGCGTCCACCATCGCGGCGACGTCGCCGCCGGGGTCGCGCTCGGGGCGGTCACGGGCACGGTCGGCGCGGCCATCTGATGGCGGGCGTCGAGGTCGGGCTCGTCGGTCTACCGAATTCCGGCAAGTCGACCCTGTTCAACGCCCTCACCGGCGGCGGTGCCGTTGTGGCCCCGCACATGTTCTCGACGACCGAGACGGTGACGGGAGTCGCCGACGTGCGCGATCCCCGGCTCGACGCGCTCGACGCCATCTCGGCGTCCGGCAAGATCGTGCCGGCGACGCTCCAGGTGGTCGATGTCGCCGGGCTGGTCCGGGGAGCGTCGCATGGGGAGGGCCTGGGGAACCAGTTTCTGGGCAGCATCCGCACCACCGACGCGGTCGTCCACGTGCTGCGCTGCTTCCACGACGACACCATCGCCCATCCGTCCGGCCGCGTCGACCCGCTCGACGATGCCGAGACTGTCGAGCTCGAGCTGGCCTTCGCGGACCTGGCCGCGATCGAGCGCAGGGCCGAGCGCGTCGCAAAGGCCGTCAAGAGGGGCGAGCAGGGTGCGGCCACAGAGCAGGAGGCGCTCGACCGGCTGCGCGCATGGCTCGAGGCGGGCCGGCCGGCGCGCACGGCCCCGGTCGAGATCCCGGCCACGCTCGACCTGCTGACCGCCAAGCCGACCCTGTATGTCGCCAACATGGACGACGCGGGCGACCCCGAGGTGGTGGCGGCGCTGACCGCCTACGCGCGGGAGCGCGAGGCCGACTGCGTCGCGCTGAACGCCAAGATCGAGGCCGAGCTGCGCGAGCTGCCCGACGCCGACGCCGAGGCGTTCATGGCCGACCTCGGGATCGACCGGCCGGCGCTCGACGAGGTCACCCTGGCGGCATACCACCTGCTCGACCTGATCCCCTTCTTCACGACGGGGCCGGACGAGACACGGGCGTGGACGATCCGGCGCGGGCAGAACGCCCAGCGGGCCGCGGGTCGCATTCACACCGACCTCGAGCGCGGGTTCATCCGGGCCGAGGTCATCGAGTGGAACCGGTTCGTCGAGGCCGGCTCGGAGGCCGAGGCCAAGCGGCGGGGCTGGATGCGCGTCGAGGGTCGCGACTACGTCGTGCAGGACGGCGACGTGATGAACATCCGCTTCAACGTGTGACGTGAATACCCGGTGCCAGGCACCACATATTCATGCCCTGGCCTGGGGGGCAGAGAGCGCCTCGCCGATGCGGGCGTCGAGGGTGTTGGCGTGGTGCAGCGCGACCGCCTCGGGTGTCTCCAGCCGCCGGCCCTCGATCGGGCCGTGATGCCCGGCGACGGCGTTGAGCAGCGGAAGCAGGACGTCGTCCTCGAGGCCCACGTCGCGGGCGGCGGCGTCGATCATGCGCACTCCCGCCAGCACGTGCCCGATCAGGCGGCCCTGCTCGGAGACGGCGATCGTGACGCCGGGCCGGAACGTCTCGGTGCGGCCCGCGTCATGCAGGAGCGCGGCCGTCACGAGGAGGTCGCTCTTGAGGCGCGGGTGCAGCTGGGCGGCCTCGCGGCACAGGGTCGCCACGGCGACCGTGTGCTCGAGCAGGCCGCCGGCGTAGTCGTGGTGGGTCTCGGCCGCGGGTGCAGAGCGGAGCCGCTCGCGGAAGTTGTTGTCGGACAGGAACCGGTCGAGCAGGGCGCGGAGGCCGGGGTGGGCGATCTCGCCGGCCAGGAACTCGACGAAGCCCTCGAGCGTCTCGGCATCGCGGCGGGCGCCGGGGACGAGGTCGAGCGGGTCGCCGGTCTCGATCTTCTCGACGTCGCGCACGGCGATCTGCAGCCGGCCGCCGTAGCTCTCGACCCGGCCGAGCACGCGCACCGTGTCACCCTGGTCGAAGCGCGACCCGAGCAGATTGACGTCGTTCCAGACGACGCCCGGCACCCGGCCGGTGCGATCCGCCAGCTCCATCGACAGGAACGGGTCGCCGTTTCTGGTGTGGCGGCGCTGCTTGCGCTGCACGGCAAAGGTGGCATCGACGAGGGTGCCCTCGCTCAGGTCGGTCACATAGGTGTCCCCCGCCATCTGCCGGACACTTTATCCGGCCGCGGCCGGCCGCCGGGCGCGGCGGGCGAGGTAGACGGCGGTGACGATTGGGAGCACGACGCCGGCGATGAAGAGCACGATCCCGGCAATCCGGTGCGCGGTGGAGATTCCGCCGATGCAGGTCGTTCCGCCGCCCGGCTTGGGGCTGCAGGACTGGCCGCTCACAGGCGTGATGACGATCCATACGGCCGGCAGCAGGCCCCCCGGAATCACCAGCGTGCCCCAGATCTTGTCCCGTAGCGTCCATGCCCTCGAGATCCACAGGAGCACGGCGCCGACGATCCAGCCGATCACGGGAACGACGACTCCGCCGGCAAGGAGCAGAATGATCGCGCCCCACTCGAGGACGCCTCGCCGCTGGAGCGGCTCTTCGTCCTGCTCGGCGGCCACGATCTGATCGGGATCGCCCAGCCGGTCGAGGGCCGTGCGCACATCCGCCTCCGAGGCGCCGGCGGGCGCCGCCTCCGCGAGGTGGTCCTGGATGTCGGCCAGCAGGTCTTCGCGGCGGCCGCGCGGGAGCGAACGGGCGGCGTCGCGCAGCCGCTTCAGGTAGGCGGCGGCGAGTGGGTGCAGTGTGGTCTCGGTCATGCGTGGTCTCCTGTTCGAAGCAGCGTGTCGACGCCATCCCGAAACCGCCGCCACTCGTGGGTGAACTCGGCCAGGACGCCCTTCCCTGCGGGCGTCAGGCGGTAGTAGCGCCGAGGTGGGCCGGAGGAGGACTCCCGCCACGTCGTCTCGACCACGCCGTCGCGCCGGAGCCTGCCGAGGAGCGGGTAGACCGTCCCCTCGCTGGTGACCATGCCGTCGACTGCCGAGAGCGTCTGGACGAGCTCGAATCCGTAGCGCTCGCGGTCGCGCAGAAGAGCGAGCACACAGAACTCCAGCGCGCCGCGTCGCAGCTGGGACACCGCGGTCGATCGAATGTCTACCATGTATGACAAGGTACCTGGCAGCGAAGGGTTCGTCAACTGCCCGCGAGGTGCCCGCCATCTAGACTGCCGCCGGATGGCATCGATCCCGGCCACGAAGACGGCGCTCGAGCCGATTCGAGCGCTGCGCTACGACACCTCGCGGGTGTCGCTCGATGATGTGGTCGTGCCTCCCTACGACGTCATCGGCCCGGCGGATCGCGACCGGCTGGCCGCCCGCAGCGAGTACTCGGCGGTGCGTCTCGTCCTGCCCGATTCGCCCGGCAGGGCCGGCCAGCTGCTGCACGAGTGGCGCCGCTCCGGGGTCCTCGTTCGCGATGAGCAGCCCACGCTGTGGTGGCATGTCCAGGACTACGTCGGCCCGGACGGCGCCGAGGGTAGCCGGGCGGGGTTCCTGTCGACCGTGCGGCTGTCGGACTACTCCGAGGGGCGCATCCGGCCCCACGAGCAGACGCACGCCTCGGCCAAGGCAAACCGGCTCGAGCTGATCCGGGCGACGTCCGCGAACCTCTCGCCGATCTTCGGGCTCTACGACGACCCCGACGGCGGTCCAACCGAGGCTCTGCGGCCGCTTGCGGCCGGCGATCCGGCGATGCGGGTCACGGATGGCGACGGCACCACGCACAGCTTCTGGCCAGTGACCGACGCCGCGGCGATCGCCCGGGTGCAGGCGGCGATGGCCGAGCGGTCGATCGTCATCGCCGACGGGCACCACCGGTACGAGACCGCCCTCCACTATCGCGCCGAGCGCCGGGCCCGCGACGGCGACCCCGACGGTGACCGTCCGTACGACTTCATGCTGATGCACCTGGTCAACCTGCGCGGGGGCGGGCTCGTCGTCTATCCCACCCATCGCGTCGTCATGGGCCGTCGCGAGGTGACGGACGAGGTGCTGCACGCGTTTGACGTCTCCGAGCTCGACGCACCGCCGGCCCAGGTCGAGGAGGCGCTGCGCGCAGTGCCGGTCGACACCGTCGCGTTCGCCGTGTGGCGGGGCGCCGGCCGGCCGGCGCTCCTCTGCCGCCTGCGCGACCGGGCGGCCGTCAGCATGGCCATGTCCGGCGCGCCCAAGGCCGTCCGCGCGATCGACGCGGCCGTGCTCGAGTCGGTTGTGCTCGCGCCGCTCCTGGGCCTGCTCGACCCGGCCCAGTTCGCCACCACCGACAGCATCGTCTACGTCCGTGAGCTGGGGCTGGCCACCGCCCCGGTGGACCGCGGCGATGCCTCGGCCGCGTTCCTGCTGCGCGCTCCCACCGTCGAGCAGGTGCGCGCGGTCGCCGACGCCGGCGCCGTCATGCCGCAGAAGTCGACCTACTTCTTCCCCAAGCTGTACAGCGGGTTTCTGATCAACCCGCTCGACGCTTGATGCACACGGCCTGGCTCGACTTCTGCCGCCGGGTGGCGGCCGACGTCGAGACGGCCCTGGACGATCTGCCGACCCGCGACGATCGCGAGCCCGTGGTCGGCCGCGGGGAGGGCGGGGACGACACGACGATCATGGACGACCGGGCCGAGCGGGCCGCGGTCGCCCAACTCGAGGCGCTCCACGCCCGCGGGATCGACTTCCGGCTGGTGTCCGAAGAGCTGGGCGAGCGAACGTTCGGCGCGGGCGGGCCGTGGGTTGTCGTCGTCGACCCGATCGACGGCTCGCTGAACGCGAAGCGGCGGTTGCCGTTCTACTGCCTCTCGATCGCGTTCGCCGACGGCCCGACAATCGCCGACGTCCGCTTCGGGTACGTGCGCGACTTCGGCAGCGGCGAGGAGTGGGTCGCCGAGGCGGGCGCGGGCGCGTCCGTGGACGGCCGTCCGCTCGGCGGGGTGCGGCCCAAGGACCGGCTCGGGATCGTGGACTTCGAGGCGACCAACGCCTCGCTGGTCGCAACGGCCGCCGCCCGCCTCGACGGAAGTGTCGGCCGCATCCGCATGCTCGGGGCGCTGGCGCTGGCGATGTGCCAGCTTGCCGACGGCCGCGTTGACGGGGTGGCGACCCTGAAGCCGTCGCGGTCGGTCGATCTCGCCGCGGCCTGGCTGATCGTGCGCGAGGCCGGAGCAGACGTGCTGCTCGTCGACGACCCCGCACTGCCGCTCGACCTCACCGCCCGCACCCGGGCGGTCGCCGCCCGCGACCGCGCGATGAGCTCGCGGCTGGCCGGCCTGGTGTACGCCGGCGATCCGGCCTAGCCTAGCCTAGACTTCTCGGATGGTCTCCGAACCCGCCATCCGCGAGGCGCTGATCGCGGTGATCGACCCCGAGATCCGGCGCAGTGTGGTCGAGCTCGGCATGGTGCGAGCGGTCGATGTGCGCGCTTCGCACGTCGATGTCACCATCGCCCTGACGGTGCCCGGCTGCCCCATGAAGGCCGACCTCGAGTCGCAGGTGCGCCGGCACGTCGGCGCCGTCGAGGGCGTCGAGTCGGTCGGGGTCAGCTTCGACGTGATGACGCCCGAGCAGCGTACGGCGCTCCGGCAGCAGCTGCACGGCGGCACCGCCCCGGGGCAGCAGAAGACGATCACAATCGCACCGCGCACCCGGGTCGTGGCTATCGCCTCAGGCAAGGGCGGCGTCGGCAAGTCGACGCTGACGGTGAACCTGGCCGCCGCGCTCGCTGCCGGCGGGGCCGAGGTGGGGGTCGTTGACGCCGACATCTACGGGTACTCCGTCCCGCGCATGCTCGGGATCACGCGGCGGCCGGTGGTCGTCGACGGCATGATCGTCCCGCCCGTGAACCACGGGCTCAAGATCATGTCGATCGGGTTCTTCCTCGAGCCCGACCAGGCGGTGGTGTGGCGCGGGCCGATGCTGCACAAGGCGCTCGAGCAGTTCCTGAGCGACGTGCACTGGGGCGACCTCGACTACCTGCTGGTCGACATGCCACCGGGCACCGGCGATGTGGCGATCTCGCTCGGCCAGCTCCTGCCCTCGCCCGACGTCGTCATCGTGACCACGCCGCAGGCGGCCGCCCAGCAGGTGGCTGAGCGCTCGGCGGAGGTCGCCGGCAAGACCGGCATGCACGTCGCCGGGGTGATCGAGAACATGAGCTTTGTCATCTGCCCGTGCTGCGGGGAGCGGTCGCACGTGTTCGGCCAGGGCGGCGGCCGGGCCCTGGCCGACCGGCTCGAGGTGCCGCTGCTGGGAGAGATCCCGCTGGACGAGCCGCTGCGAGTGGCCTCCGACGCCGGCCGGCCGCTCGTGCTCGACGATCCCGGCTCGGCCTCGGCGCGCGCCATCGCCGAGGTTGCCGACGCGCTGCCGGGAGCGCTGCGCCCGCGCAGCGGCGCGGAGCGGATCGGGCGCCGGCTCGGCGTGACCGGCTAGCTCTTCGGGCTACCCGTTCGCGCGTTCGCGCATGACCCCGAGCACGACCGGGTCGATGCGCCCGGGTGACAGCCGCTCCTCGAGGTTCTCCATCCCTGCCCACGTGCGCAGGCCGGCGTCGATGTCGCCGGGGTAGCCGAGCCGTTCGAGCAGGTCGGAGAGCTCTGCGTTCACCTGCTCGATCGGGATCAGCTGCTCCTCGGGCGTACGGCCGAACAGCAGGTTCTGGAGGGCGTAGAGCCGCTGCAGCTCGGTCACCGGGTCGGGGTGGTCGTCGATGCGCAGGTCGATGAGCCGGTCGTTGGTGCCGCCGTACCCTCCCCCGGCCTCGCGGATGACGATCGCGGCGGACTGGCGCCCGCGGCGGTCTCCGCCGGCCTGGTCGCCCGCCTGGAGCGCCGCCAGCATCCGCTCCACCAGCGGGCCCTCGGTCGAGTCGAACGTGTCCGCGAGCGCCGCCACCACCGCCGCCCCGGCCAGCAGGTTGCCCTGAGCCGCGTAACCGTCGCCGGCCCGGCCGCCGGCCCACTCGAAGCAGCCCGTCCCGGTGAACGTCGCGCTGCCGCCGGCCGCGTCGACGACTCCGATCTGGCGCTCCTGGAAGTCGGGGTCGGCGCCCGTCAGCCGGTCGATCGTCTCCTGCGCGGTCGCGCCCGAGGCGAGCAGCTTCAGGCCGTCGGGCCCGTACGGCAGGTTGGCGAAGGCCTGCGTCGCGACCGCACCCGCCCCGGCCTGCGCCCACGGCACGATCGCACCGACCGCCAGGAACTTCGACGCCACGACCACGCCCCACTGCCCCTTGTCACGGTCGCAGGCGACCAGCGAGAACGTCACTCGAGCGTGTCCCCCGGGCTGAGCTCCTCCACGATCACATCCGACAGGTCGCGCTTGGCGAGCTCGTCGCGCAGGCCCTGCGGTGTGCCGGACAGGGCCGGGAACGTGCCGTAGTGCATCCCCAGCACATGCTTGACCCCGAGGAGCTCGACCGCCTTTGCGGCCTCACGCGGCCCCATGGTGAAGAAGTCGCCGATGGGCAGCATCGCGAGGTCGGGTTGATACAGCTCCCCGATCAGGGCCATGTCGCCGAACACGCACGTGTCTCCGGCGAAGTAGATGCGGTAGCCGTCCTCGAGCGTGATGATCATCCCGGCCGGCTCGCCGGTGTAGACGATCGAGCCGTCGGGGCCCTCCATGCTGGAGGAGTGGTGCGCATCGGTGAGCGTGACCGTGATCCCCTCGGCCTGGTGGGAGCCGCCCTTGTTGAACCCGACCGCCTTCTCGACCCCCTGGCTGCCGAGCCACCCCGCCAGCTCGACCATGGCCAGCACGGCGGCCGGCTGCTTCTCCTTCGCCAGCCGGATGACGTCGCCGGTGTGGTCTGAGTGGCCGTGGCTGAGCAGGATCAGGTCGAGGTCGCCCGGATCGCGCAGCGCCTCCGGCGTGGCCGGGTTGCCGGTGATCCACGGGTCGATCAGCACGCGCTTTTTGCCGGGCGTCTCGAGCAGGAAGGTGGCGTGGCCGAGCCACGTGAGCTTGACGCCGTTTCCGAGGGACATGGGTGCTCCTACGGGTCTGGGGACGGGATCGCAAACATAGCCGAGACGGGGTCGGCGGCCGTGTCAGGCGCCGGGCCAGGGTGACCCGGGCCACGCTCTCCGCCGGCTACCCCGCGGTCAGCAGGAAGTCGAGGCACGAGCCGTCGGCCCCGAGGTCGACGATCGCGCCCCGCAGCACGTCGGCCGAGTACTCGCTGCCCGGGTTCAGGCACAGCGTCGAGCCGATCTTCTGGGCGCCGCGCGACTCGTGGATGTGGCCGTGCAGCCCCACCGACGGCTGGTACTTCTTGATCGCGTCGCGGACCGCCCTGCTGCCGACCGGGACGAAGCTCGGCCGGCCGCCGTGCAGGACCGGCTTCAGGTTCTCGTCGAGCTCCGGCGCGGTGTCCAGGCCCGACGCGTAGGGCGGGTTGTGGAAGTTCGCGATCGTCTGGCGGCCGGGCTCGACCCTGTCCATCATCGCGGCGATCCGCTCGCCCAGCTCCTCTTCGGGGTACTCGCGCTCCGTGTCCCACGGCGTCGGGGTGACGTCGCCGATGCTGGCCAGGACGGCCGGCCCGAGCTCGCACAGCGTGCGCTCGGGGCACTCGATCCGCTCGGCCCGCTCGAGCACGGCGTCGATCTCGAGCGGGTCGTCGTTGCCGGGCGTGATGATGCAGCGCACCCGGTCCTCGAGGCGTTCGGCGACGAGCTCGCACCAGCCCTCGATCTGTGCCGTGATCTCGCGCCGGAAGAGCTCCTCGAGATACGGCTTGTCGCGGCCGATGCGGTCGACCTCCGCGTCGTCCATCTCGACCGGGTAGAAGCCGAGCATGTTGATCTCGGAATACAGCCGCTCCGACTCGCCGGCCGGCACGACGACCTGCTCACCGCGGACCTCGGCCACGATCGAGCCGCCCTCACGCCGCACCGGCACGAGCCCCTTGCCGGCAATGTCGCCGCCGAGGATGAGCACGTCGGCGTCGTACGCTCCGGCGGCGTTCACGAACTTGCGAAAGCATCTCTCCGAGCCGTGCACATCTGTCGCGAAAAAGATCCGCAGGGCCCGTGAGGCCCGCCCCTTCTGTTTGCGAAGCGGCACGTCTAGATGGAACCAACCATCTCGGCCGGGGCGCCGGTCATTCCGGCGGCAGCTCGCGCATGGCGAGGTCGATGTCGATGGACGAGCCCCTGCGGACGGTCCGGGCAATGGCGTACACCACGGGCCCGGCGAGCAGCACGAGGAACAGCGTTGCGAGGCTCTGCGCGCTGAACTTCCCGAACACGCTCGAGTGCGTGATGATCAGCAGGATCACCGCCAGCGCGAGGATCGTCGTCGCGCCGCCGGCGATGGCGGCCTTGGGGATCCCGTTCCAGCGGTCGACGTCGTTCGTCCCCGGCTTCAGGATCAGCTCCGGGCGCCGGTACGGGAGCATGAGCGCCGAGACCGCGCCTGCGAGCAGGATCAGCGCAACGAACAAGCTCAGGTTCGCCACGATGTTCGCCAGGTTGACGTAGGTGGCGAGGATCGAGAACCCGATGCCCCCGGCGAGGGCGATCCCGGTCGCGATCAGCGGGCCCTGTGTGCGCTCGTCGATCTTCGCGACCGACACCGGCAGCAGCCGGTCGAACGCCAGTGCGAAGAGCACGCGGGTGACCACGGCGACGAACGCCAGGTCGACCGCGAGCTCGGCGCACGGCACCGCGATCGAGAACAGGATCTTGGTGATGGGGTCGCCCGAGAGGACGAGGCCGTAGCCGAGGCCGCCGGCCTGCGCGGACAGGCTGGTGATGTTCCCGTAGGCGGTGCCGTTCACGGCGTTCAGGTTCGCCTGCGCCTGCATGAAGTCGAGTCCGACGCGCCAGCGCAGGAGCACCCAGATGCCGACCCACACGACCACGAGCAGCGCGATGCTGATGCACGACGCCCACACGTACGTCCGCCCCGGCCGCTTCAGCTCGCCGCCGACGTAGTACGAGTAGAGCACGCCGTTGTAGTTCAGCACCATGAACGGCACGACGAGCAGCGAGGCCGTCAGACTGATGCCGGTGACGACGCCGTTGTGCTTGGCCCCCGACAGCACCGCGCTGTACGCGTTCGGGTGGTGGCTGAAGTTGCCGAACGACGTCACGAAGTCGCTGTGGCTGTGGAAGAGCAGGATCCCGCCGAGGGCGATGAATGCGAGCAGCTGGATGACGACGAGGCCGAGGATCACCTGGGCGACCCGGCGCAGCGGCAGGAGCGAGAGCAGCCCGACGATCACCAGCAGGCCGACGCAGATGAGCGCGATGGCAGCCTTGCTCGTGACATGGTTGGCTCCGGCGGCAATCCACGAGCTGGAGAACGCGTCGCCAAGGCCGGTGAGGGCGAACGGCATGAACGCAGCGGTGAACTGGGCGTTGGCGGCCAGGATGTAGGTGAACGCGACGGCGACGCTGACGCCGACCATCGCGCCGAGCACCGGCGAGATCACGCGCGAGACGTAGACGTACTCACCGCCCGCGCGTGGGATCGCCTGCAGCAGGTAGCGGTAGGCGAACATGCCGACGAACCAGATGCCCGCCGCCAGGAGCAGCGGGAGCACCATGTCCGGGTGGCTGAAGCTGGTCAGGCCGGCGCTGAAGTTGATGAAGGTATTGACGACCGCCACGGATGCGAGCGCGATCGCGGTCGCCGCCGGGATGCCGAGCTCGCGCACGAGTCCGGAGGACTGACGGGTGAAAAGCCCGCCCGAAGAGGGTGCTTCTGGGGCGCCTGCGGACTCGCTCATCGTGTGACCTCCGCGGTGGGATGGAACGTTCCAGGGCAACCTACCAACCGCGCGTTGCCGTTGCAACCCAACCGCCGAGCGGGTCAGCCCGCGTCCGCAGGTGGCTGCTCCCACTCCCAGTCGGAGCCGATCTGGAGGGGCTCGTGGCGCACCGCGCTGGCACGCGCGGCGACCGCCGTCGCCACCGCCCAGCGGTCGTCCTGGAGGGTCGCGTTGGGGGTCTCCGCGCCGCGGCAGGCCGCGCCGAAGTCGTCCATCTGCGCCTGATAGGCGGCGGCGAACCGGTCGCGGCAGTCGGCCGGAAAGCCCGGGTTGGCCGCCGGCGAGCGCACGGTGACGCCGCTGCCGGTGGCTGCCTGGGCGAGCACGACGGAGCCGTCGGGCCCGATCACCTCGCAACGGATCTCCATCCCGAGGGTGGATGTGCGCGAGAGGTGGATCGTCGCCACACCGCCGCCGTGGGCGACGGTGATGTGGGCGTTGTCGAGGTCGGCGTCGGCATAGACGGGGTTCTGGGCGAGGGTGTAGGCCGTGTCGGGATCTTTCTGCAGGAGCCAGCGGGCGGTGTCGAAATCGTGCGCGCCCACGTCCATGATGAACCCGCCGGCGGGGCCGTCGTCGGCGCTCGGCGGGAAGTCCTCGCGGCTGGTGAGCTGGACCGCGAACGGCGTGCCGATCGCCCCCGACCGGACGGCCGCGGCGACCTCGCGGAAGGCGGGGTCGTGGCGGCGGTGATAGGCGACGCGCACGACCTGCCGGGGATGCTCGGCCGCCGCGGCCTCGATCCGGCGGTGGCCGGCCAGGTCGATGGCCCCCGGCTTCTCGATCAGCAGGTGCTTCCCGCTCTGGAGCACGTCGACCGCGTGGTCGGCGTGGTCGCGGGTGCGCGTGCAGACGAGCACCGCCTCCACGTCGTCGGCCGCGAGCAGCTCCTCGATGGTCACGAGCCTCACGCTCGGGTCGAGCCCACCGACGCGCTCGCGGGTCGCGCGGCCCCGGGCCGACGCCACCGCGACGAGGTCGACCTGCGGGCTGCGAGCCGCGCACTGCCGGTGCACCGCAGAGATGAACCCGGTGCCGATGATGCCCAGACGTACGGGCTCTGGGGCGGCGCTCAACGGACCTCCTCGGCCGGAATCATGGAACGTTCCATGACGCTACCAGATGCCGTTGTCCGCGGACTAGACTCCGTCGCCCGCATGCCACGAGACCGCCGATGAGCCCGCCCTCCCCAGCCGACGGCGACGTCGCGGGCGAACGCCGCCGCAGAGACGTCACCATCTTCGACGTCGCCCGCTCGGCGGGCGTGTCGAAATCGACGGTGTCGAACGTCATCCGCGGCGTCGACGAGGTCTCGGACGAGACGCGGCGGCGCGTCCTCGCCGCCATCTCGGATCCTGAACTACACCCCCAACGGGATCGCGCGCCAGTTCGTCAGGCGGCGCACGACGATGATCGGCGTGCTCGTCGGTGATCTCGGCAACGCGTATCACGCCCAGCTCGCCCGGGTGGTCGAGCGGGCGCTGTTCCGCTCGGGGTACACGGCCGTGTTCTGCAACATCGAGGGCGACGTGGAGCTCGCGATCGCCGGGGTCGACGCGCTTCTCGAGCAGCGTGTCGCCGGGCTTCCTGCTCCTGGCGTCGATCGAGCGCGTCCCCCAGCTGCCCGCGTCGCTCAGCAGGACCGGCGTCCCGACGGTGGTGATCGGCCTGCGGCAGCGATGGACCGACTCGGTCGGGCCGCAGGACCGGGAGGGTGGCCGTCTCGCGACGCAGCACCTCGTCGACCTCGGGCACCGGCGCATCGGCTACGTCCACACCTCGATGGCCGAGGCAAGCGGCGACCGCGCCCGCCATGCCGGCTACCGGGAGGTCCTGCTCGCGGCGGGGCTCGAGACGCCGCCCGTGATGTGGTGGGAGCCGGGCTCCGAGACGATCCGAGTCGGCCGCACCGCGGTGAACCTGATCGACGCGATGCGCGGTCCGGAGGCGCCGACCGCCGTGTTCGTCTGGAACGACTTCGCCGCGATCGCCCTGATCGAGGCGTGCGAGGCGGCCGGTGTGGCGATCCCGCGCGATCTCTCGGTGGTCGGGTTCGACGACATCGCGATCGCGGGCCTCAACCGGATCTCGCTCACGACCATCGCCCAGCCGCTCGATTTCCAGGCCGAGCGGGCCGTCGACTTCCTGCTCGAGCGGATGGATGGGCGCGCGCCCGAGCCGCCCCGGCATCTGAGCGTCCCGGTCGAGATCCGCGTCCGCGGCTCGTCCGCTCCACCCGGCGGCGCGCACCGATGACGCGGGTGCTCCTGTGCGGAGCCGGCCAGATCGGATCGCTCCATGCCGCCGAACCTCGCCCGCGCGGAGGGGGTGTCGGAGCTGGTCGTCGCCGACGTCGATCCCGCCCGCGCCCGGCTGCTCGCCGACCGGGTCTCGGCACGCGTGGCGCCGGAGGGCGACCCCTTTGCCGTCGCCCCCGACGCGCTCGTCGTCGCGGCGGCGACGCCCGCACACGCGGGCCTCGTCCGCCAGTCCATCGAGCGCGGCATCCCCTGCTTCTGCGAGAAGCCGCTCTCGGCCGACCTCGACGAGACGGTGGAGCTGGTGCGCGAGGTCGAGAGGGCCGGGGCCACCGTCCAGGTCGGGTTCATGCGCCGGTTCGACCCGGGCCTGCGGGCCATGCGCGAGCTGATCGTCGCAGGCGGGCTGGGCCGGGTGCACACGCTGCACGTCGCGTCGCATGACCACGAGCCGCCGTCCGGAGGAGTACGTCGCCCGGTCGGGCGGGATGTTCCGCGACCAGCTGATCCACGACTTCGACATGATCCGCTGGGTCACAGCCTCCGAGGTCGAATCGGTCTACGCCGCCGGAGCGGTGCGGACGATCGACTTTGCCGAGCGCTACGGCGACGTCGACACCTGCGCCCTGGTGCTCACCCTCGCGGGCGGTGCCTTCGTGCTGCTCGCGGGCACGCGCGAGGACGGCAGCGGCGAGGATGTCCGCATCGAGGTGGTCGGCTCGAAGGAGAGCGTCGCCGCGGGGATGAACGCACGCACGCCCCTGCGGCTGCTCGACCCGATCGGAGTCGAGGAGGGCTATCCGCCGTACTCCAGCGCGTTTGACCGCTTCGCGGCGGGCTACGTCGCCGAGATGGAGCACTTCCTCGCCCTCGCCGCCGGCCGGGGCGACAATCCGTGCCCGCCTCGCGACGCACTGGGGACGCTGCTCGTGGCGGTGGCCGCCGAGCAGTCGCGGGCCGCGGGCGCGCCGGTCGCCGTGCAGCACGCCGACGACCTGGTGTGATCGGCTAGGCCGGTGCGCCGGCGGCCGCGAGCCGGTACATCTCGGTGAGGACGCCCTGGTCGACCCGGGCCTGCTCGGGCGGCGTGCGGCACTCCTCGGCGCCGAGCATGCACCGGTGGAAGTGGACGAGCTCGCGCTGGTAGGCCTCGTCGTAGGAGTCGAACGAGCGCATCTCGCGGCCGCCGGAGCCGGCCTTCGAGACGGTGTAGACGCTCGGCGCCTGCCGCAGCCACGGGGATGGGATGGCGAGTGTGTGGACGGCGTCGTCGAAGTAGAGCGAGATCTTCTCGTCGTACTCGTGGATGGCGACGAGCTGGATCCAGGCGTTGTCCCAGCGGGCCCCGTTCTGGAGCCGCACCGATCCCGAGAGCGCCTCACCCGTGGCCCAGGCGTCGCCGGCGATCACGTCGGCGGGAAGCGGCTCGCCCATCTTCGCCAGCATCCCGTGCACCATGTTCACCTGGTGGACGAGGCTGCCCAGGAACCCGCCCGAGAACGCCTTCACCGCACTCCGGGTCGGCGCTTCCCACCGCCCTGCGCACCTGCTCGGCCTCGTCGGCGCGGCCCTGTTCGATCAGCTCGGCCGGCACGTCGGCGCCGCGGGCCAGGTCATCCGGCCCGAAGTACGGGCCGAACTCCGGGTCGTGGACGAGGACGTTGATGTATCGCAGCGACGTCGGTCGAGTCCGGCAGCTCCGAGACCAGCCGTTCGTAGGCGAGGTCGTAGCGGTTGTTGTAGGCGACCTGGACGACCTTGCCGGCGCTGTCGCGGGCCGCGACGACGGCGTCGACGTCCTCGAGCGTGATCGCAAGCGGCTTTTCGACGAGCACGTGCAGACCGGCCGCGAGCGCATCGAGTACGGTCGCTGCATGGGCGGCGTTGGGCGATGCGATGACGACGGCGTCAAGGCCCGGCTGGGCGATCGCCTCGGCGGCGGACGCGACCCGCACCGGGATGCCGAACCGGTCGCCCACTCGCTCTCGCACGGTCCGGCTGGGATCGGCGATCACGGCCACGTCGAACCGGTCACGCAGGAGGGTGAGGTGAGGGAGGTGCATGGCCTGGCCGATCAGCCCCGCGCCGATCATCGCCACCCGCTTGCGGTCGCCCATGGACACGGCGGAAACATTAGAGGACTCGCGCACCCGGCCGAGAAACTGTGCGGCGATGATCCCGCTGCAATCCGTCACTCCTGCTCGCGTCGCCGCGCTCGCCGCCACCGCCGCGGTGATCTCGGCCGCGCTGCCCGCACTGATCGGTTTCTACGTGGCGACGGTCGCTGTTGCGGCCATGCTCGGCGCGGCGTTTGCGGCCTATCTGGCGGTGGTCGACGAGCCGGCCGAGTGGGCGATCTTCGAGCTCGCAACGTGCGTCGTGGCCGCGCTCCTGACCGTGGCCGGCACCAGCCTGCGGTTCCCCGCCGTGATGGCGGGGGCGACCCCGCAGGTCGCGACCAAGCTGGCCTGGCTGGCGCTCGCCGTCGCCGGCACCGCCGCGATCACCTCGGTCGTGCGGGAGCACGGCGAGGAGCTCTGGAGCCTGCGCGAAGCCGGCCTCCACCGCCTCAGCCGCCGCACATAACTCGACAGGTCTGGAAAAGCGCCTCTCGCTGGCTCTATGCTCGGAGTGTCCGAGCAGGAGTGCAAACGTGCAGGCGTGCGGGCGCTGTGGGAATCGCATCGACGGTCGCTACCGGTTCTGTCCATGGTGTGCGGCGCCGCTGCGGTCGAAGCTGGTCGAGTTCTTCCGCCCGCACGCCGACATCGAGACCGACCAGGGCCGGGCGCTGCGGGTCTCGCGGTACCTGGGGTCGGCGCCTGCCGAGCGGCATGTCCGCTTCAGCGTGTGGGACGAGGCCGGAGTGGCCGAGTCGGCGATCTCCCTGGATGAGATCGAGGCCGACCGGCTGGCGCGGTTCCTGCTCGAGCCCGCGGGCCGCCGCCATCGCCCGCGGACGGTCTGGGACCGGCTGGGCACCCTGCGCCGCCACGTCTGAATACTCGGGGCCAGGCCCCAGGTATTCAGGCCGCGTCGCGGCTGCGCGTGGCGGGGACTGCCGTGCCGCCCAGGCGGTCGACGATGTCGTCCACCTTCTGGGTCAGCCGGGCCCGGGCGCCCGGGGTCGCATAGGACGCGGCGTACAGCGTGCGGTAGCGCGCTGCCAGGTCGGGCCGGTAGCCCTCGAGCCAGGGCATGAAGAGCTCGCGCACCCCCGGCCGCAGGTGCAGCATGATCGGGCTGACCGAGACCGCGCCGGCCTCGATGCACGCATCGACCACCGCGGTGAGCTGCTCGTAGGAGTCGGACAGGCCGGGGAGCACCGGCGCGATCAGGACGCCGCAGGGGATGCCGGCGGCGTTCAGGCGCGCAACCGCCTCGACGCGCCGCCGCGGCGGCGGCGTGCCCGGCTCGCTCGCCCGCCAGACCTCGTCGTCCAGCGTCCCGATCGAGAGGTTGCAGCGCACGAGCCCGGCCTGGGCGGCGCCCGCCAGCAGATCGAGGTCGCGCAGGATCATGGGCGACTTGGTCAGGATCGAGAACGGGTTGCGGGCTGCGATCAGCTCGGCGATCAGGCCTCGCGTCAGCCGGTAGCGGCCCTCGGCCGGCTGGTAGGGGTCGGTGTTCGTGCCCATGGCGATGTGCTCGCCGCCCCAGCGCGGATCGCGCAGCTCGGCCCGCAGCCGCTCGACCGCGTTCACCTTGACCACGATCCGCCGCTCGAAATCGGCGCCCGCGTCCATGCCCAGGTAGACGTGGGTGGGCCGGGCGAAGCAGTAGGTGCAGGCATGGGCACAGCCGCGGTAGGCGTTGATGGTGTACTTGAAGGGCATCCGCGAGGCCTCCGGGACGCGGTTCACAATCCGCTTGGCGCGCATGTGCAGGTACTCCACGTCGCGCAGCTCGCGGCCGTCGCCCATGCCGTCGAGCTCCGGGAACAGGTGCAGCTGGCCGCCGTCCATCGCGCCAGTATAGCGAACGTATGTTCGTATGGGTTAGCGGAACAGCGAGCCGCTCGCCGTACGGGCCAGGTCGATCAGCGGCGAGGGGATGATGCCGAGCACGAGCGCCGCCAGGGCGGCCGCCGTCGCGGCGCCCGCCGCGATGTTGTGGCCCGGCCCCGCCACCGGCTTGGGCACGGCCACGTCGCGGTCGAAGAGCGCGAACGGCACCCGCAGGTAGTACACCAGGCCGACCATGGTTGCGATCACGCCCGCGACGGCCAGATACGTCTGGCCGTTCTGGACCGCGGCCGAGAAGATGTAGAGCTTGCCCAGGAAGCCGCCGGTGGGCGGGAAGCCGGCCAGCGACAGCATGCACACGAGCATCCCGATGCCGAGCACCGGCCGCCGGTAGCCCCAGCCGCCGAAGTCGGCCACCTGCACGGGCCGGCCCAGCTCCCGTTCGCGCACGGCCACGATCCCGAACGCGCCCAGGTTCATGGCGCCGTACACCGTCAGGTAGTAGAGCAGCGCGCGGGTGCCGAGGGCGCTGTGCGCCGCCACGGCGGTCAGCAGGAACCCGGAGTGGCCAACGGTGGAGTAGGCGAGCATCCGCTTGACGTTCGACTGGCGCAGCGCCCCCAGGTTCCCGATGGCGAACGAGGCGATCACGATCCCCGCCAGGCCGATCTGCCACACGTCGGACTGGCGCGGGAACGCGGTCACGAGCACCCGCAGCGCGAACACGAGCGCCACGACCTTCGTGGCGGCCGACATGAACGCGGTCACCGGCGTCGGCGCGCCCTCATAGGCGTCGGGCGTCCACATGTGGAACGGCGCGGCGTTGGCCTTGAAGCCCAGGCCGACGATCACCATCGCAAGGCCCATCAGCACCAGCACGTCATGGGAGTCGCCCCGGGCCAGGCCGGCCCGGATGCGGTCGAACTCGAGCTGGCCGCTTGCGCCGTAGGTGAGCGCGGCGCCGTATAGCAGGAAGGCGGCGCCGACCGATCCGACGATCAGGTACTTGAGCCCGCCCTCGAGCGAGAGCAGGTCGTCGGTCTCGATGGCGACCAGCACGTAGAGCGCCAGCGAGAACAGCTCCAGGGCGACGAATGCGGTGACGAAGCTGTTCGAGACGCAGAGCAGCGACATGCCGGCGGCCGCGGTGAGCAGCAGCACGTTGTACTCGACACCGCGCTCGCGCAGGTGGCCCATGCCCCACGAGAACGCCACCGCGACGAGGGCGGCGACGAACACCAGCATGCGCGCTCCGTTGCCGAACGCATCGATTCGGAGGGTGTGGTCAAAGGGCGCCCGGGCGGCGTCATTGAAGACAGTCGCCGAGTAGATGGTCGCCGCGGCGAGGGCGATCACCGAGGCCGCCGCCCCCAGCCGCCGGGCCGGCTCGTCGCGCAGGAAGATCCCGGCCACGAGAAGCACCGCGGCCGTTCCGAGCAGGATGATCTCGGGGCCGATCGCCGAGAACGAGACGGGGATCGTGTGCATCAGACCCGCTGCACCTTGGCCGGAGGCTGGTACGCCGCTTCGGAGTATCCGATCCGCTTCATGACGCCGTACGGATACGCGGTGATCACGAGCAGGATCAGGATCAGGGGTACCGCGATGGCGAGCTCGCCGCGGCGCAGGTCGGGCGTGTCGTCGGACACCCGCTCGCCGTTTGACTCGTGCGCGAGCGCCGAGTACCAGCGCAGGGTGTACATCGCCGCGAGCACGATCCCGCAAGCCGCGGCCGCGCCCAGCACCGCCTGCTGCTCGAAGGCGCCCAGGAGGATGTAGAGCTCGGACACGAACATGCTCGAGCCGGGCACCGCCAGCACCCAGAGCGCCGCGATCAGGAGCACGGTCGACATCACCGGCCGCTTGTTGGACAGGCCGCCGAGCAGCCGGAAGCCGTCGGTGCCCGCGCGCAGCTCCACGAGGCCGATCAGCAGGAACGCGGCCAGCGAGACGATGCCGTGATTCACCATCTGCAGGATCGCGCCGGTGACGCCGTTCTGGTTGAACACGAAGATCCCGATCACGATCAGGTTCATCTGACTGAGGCTCGAATAGGCGACAACGCCGCGGGCGTCGGGCTGGCGGAACGCGACGATCGCTCCATACAGGAGGCCCGCGAGGCCGAGGCCGAGGAAGAGCCAGCGCCAGTCGTGGGCGACGGTCGGAAACAGCGGGATGGCGAAGCGCAGGAGGCCGTACGCCCCGGCCTTCGAGATCACTCCGGACAGCAGCGCGGTCACCTCGGGCGTCGACTCGCGGTAGGCGCTTGGCAGCCAGCCGTGCAGCGGGAAGAGCGGCGCCTTGATGCAGAACGCGGCGGCGAAGGCGAGGAACAGCCAGGTCGACTCGTGCGGCCGGGCGATCAGCGTCCGCAGGTCGAACGTGTGGGCGGAGACGCCGAGCACGGCGATCGCCACCAGCATGAGCAGCGATCCGACCAGGGTGTAGACGACGAACTGGATCGTCGCCGCCCGCCTGCCCTCGCCGCCCCACACGCCCATCAGGATGTAGAGCGGGATCATCATGATCTCCCAGCCCACGTAGAACAGGACGAGATCCTGGGCGGTGAAGAGCAGGAGCAGCGCCGCCTCGAGCAGGAGCAGGAGGCCGAAGTACGCGCGCGGCCGCTCGCTCCCGGCGCGGATGCCCGAGCCGATTGCGGCAGCGATGCCGACGGCCGTGAGCAGCACCATGAAGAGCGACAGGCCGTCCATCCCGACGTGGTAGCGCACCGACGCGCCGGCGCCGAAGTCCGAGATCCAGGCCGTGTTCTGGACGTACTGCAGGCCGCCGGAGATGTGGAACCCGACGAGCGCGATGGCCCCCAGGACTGCCACGCCCAGGGCGATGAGCAGCGCCAGCGCCTCGGTCACGCGCCGTTCCACCGGGAGGACGCCGACGATGATCGCCCCTGCCAGGGGTAGGAAGATGATCGTGGTCGTCACAGCGTCGCCCTCGAGAGGAAGTAGGCACCCAGCACCACGGCGCCCGCGACGAGCGCGGTCGCGTACAGGCGCACGACGCCGGTCTGGGCGGCGACGGTGGCGCGGGCCAGCGCGCGCACCAGGTAGGCGACCAGGCCGACCGTGCCCCAGATCACCCAGCGCTCGAAGAACCGGTACAGGCTCGAGCCGAGCACCGCCGCGGGCAGGTAGGCGATCCGGTCATACGCCTCGTCCCAGTAGAACTTGTGCTCGGCGACGCCTGCCATCGCCGCGAACGGGCGCTTGACCCGGCCAAGGAGCGCCGGGTCGGCGTAGGCGCGCCATGTCAGCAGGGCGCCCGCGCCTCCGGCGGTCCACGCGATCGCGGTGGTCAGCAGATCCCTGCCGGTCGACGGGGCCACGGTCGGCGCGGCCCGGGCCAGCCAGTCCGAGAACGTCGTAGTTGACCCCAAATCCGATCTCGAGGAAGCCCGCGGCAAGCGTCCCCACGGCCAGGACCGCCACCGGCCAGAACATCACCCACGGCGCCTCGCCGTGCCCGGAGTGCAGATGCTCGGAGGCGAACTGGGAGCGCTCGCCGTAGAACGTGAGCCGCATGAGCCGGGTCGCGTAGATGCCGGTCAGGAACGCGCCCAGGAGGCCGCCCACCCACACGATGGTGGCGGTGGTGCCGCCCTTCTGGAGCGCCGCGGCCAGCAGGCCGTCCTTGCTGAGAGGCCAGAACCCGATCAGGGCAATGGTGCCGATCCACATCAGCACCTTCGTCCTGGGCAGCGCCGAGCCGAGGCCGCCCATCCGGCGGACGTCCTGCTCGCCGCCCAGGGCGTGGATGACGACGCCGGCGCCGAGGAAGAGCAGCGCCTTGAAGAAGGCGTGGGTGAGCAGATGGAACATGCCGGCGGCGTATGCGCCCACGCCGACGGCCGTGAACATGTAGCCGATCTGGCTCATCGTCGAGTAGGCGATGATGCGCTTGATGTCGGTCTGCACGAGGGCGATCACGCCCGCCATGAGCAGGGTGGCGACGCCGATCAGCGCCACCAGCGCCTGGATGTCGGGCGCGTTTGCGAACAGCACATGGGTGCGGGCGACCAGGTAGACCCCGGCCGTCACCATCGTGGCGGCGTGGATCAGCGCCGAGACCGGAGTCGGGCCCTCCATCGCGTCGGGAAGCCAGGTGTGGAGCGGGATCTGGGCCGACTTGGCCACCGCCCCGACCAGCAGGAGGCCGGCCACCCAGTTGGCGTCGGCCGAGCCCTTGGCCCAGTGCGCCGACGCCGTGTGGAACACCGTGGCGAAGTCGGTCGTGCCCAGGTCGCGCACCATGAGGAAGACGGCGATGATGATGCCGACATCGCCGATCGCGTTCATCACGAAGGCCTTCTTGGCGGCCGCGACGGGCTCGGGGCGCTCGTGCCAGAACCCGATCAGGAGATACGACGAGAGCCCGACAAGGCCCCATCCGGCCAGGAGCAGCACGAAGTTCGAGGCCATGACCAGGAGCAGCATCGAGAACAGGAACAGGTCCATGTAGACGAAGAACCGCCGCTCCTTGGGATCGCCGTGCATGTAGCCGATCGAGTACATGACGATCACCGCGCCCACCCCGGCCACGACCAGCATCTCGGTGGCCGACAACGGGTCGACCAGCACCGAGACCGGCACCTTGAAGGTCAGCGACCCCGCCCACGTGTAGAGCGAGTAGGTGTGCGCCCGGTGGGCGGTGCCCTCGCCGAGCAGCGCGACGAACTCGGCCACGGCGGCGGCGAACGACGCGAAGGCGAACGCCGTGCCGGCCCATGCGGCGGTGGTGCGCGAGATCCGAGAGCCGGCCAGCGTCAGCGCGACGACGCCGGCGAGCGGCGCGAAGAGGCAGATGAAGGCGAGCGCCTCCATCAGTTGCGAAGCCCCGTCATCCGGTCGACATCGAGGTCGGCCTTGCGACGTGCGACCGCCACCACCAGGCCGAGCCCGACCACGACCTCGGAGGCGGCCACCGCCATCACGACCAGTGCGAACACCTGGCCCGACTGCTGCCCGAGGTAGCGCGAGAACGAGATCAGCGCGAGGTTGCACGCGTTCAGCATGATCTCGACCGAGAGCAGCAGGATCAGCGGGCTGCGGCGGGTGAAGACGCCGTAGAGGCCGATCCCGAACAGGATCGCCGACACCGACACGAACCAGGCCACGCCGACGTGCATCAGCCGTCCGCCTCGTCGTCACCGTCGCCGGACTCGCGGCGCGCGGCGGCGGTCACGACGCCGAAGTGCGTCTCGGCCTCCATCACGGCCGACTGCAGGGTGGGGACGCGCTCGGGCCGGTCGACCTCGAACACGTGGTGCTCGCCGATCTGGCGCATCTCGGGCTTCTTGGCGGCCAGGACGACACCGCCGATCGCCGCGACCAGCAGCAGCACCGACGTGCCCTCGAAGGCCAGCAGGTAGCGGCCGAGGAAGGTGGCGGCGATCGCCTGCGGGGCGCCGAACGCGTCGCTCACGACCGGGCCGGGGAGGAAGTGCTGGCGGCCGACCCCGAACACGATCTCGGCGACGATGGCGGCCGCGGCGATCAGCGCCGCGACCGTCTGCCACACCGGCCGGTCGCCGGTCGGCTCATCGGCCCGCCCTCCCAGGTACGCGGTCACGAACAGGAACATGATCATCACCGCCCCGGCGTACACGATCACCTGGGCCGCCGCCAGGAAGTCCGACTGCAGCAGCAGGTAGAGGGTCGCAAGCGCGATCAGGTTGGCGATCAGCGAGAGGGCCGAGATGAACGGGTTGGGCGAGAGCACGACCATCAGGGCGGCGGCGATCGCCACCACCGAGGCCACCACGAACACGATGTCGTAGGTCACCCGGCGGCTCCCTGCCCGTCGCCGCCGTGAAGCTCGACGATGTCGAACGGATCGACGGGAGCCACCGGCGTCGTGCGGCTCGGGTGCATCGGCTCGAGCAGCATGTCCTTCGTGTAGACCATCGCCTCGCGCGACATCTCGGCCAGCTCGTAGTCGTGGCCGAGCGTGATCGCGTCGAACGGGCACGCCAGCTCGCAGTAGCCGCAGAAGATGCAGCGGCTCATATTGATCTCGTAGATGCGGGCGTAGCGCTCGCCCGGGGAGTAGCGCTCCTCCTCGGTGTTCTCCGCCGCGACGACGCGGATGCAGTCAGCCGGGCATGCGGCGGCGCACAGCGAGCAGCCGACGCATTTCTCGAGGCCGTTCTCGTGCCGGTGCAGGCGGTGGCGGCCGCGGAAGCGCGGGTACACCGGCCGCTTGTACTCCGGGTACTGCTGCGTGACCGGCTTGCGGAACAGGTGGCGGAAGGTGACCGCGAACCCCTTGACCGAATCGGTTACCGGCATGCGAAGCCTTTCGTCACGCGCGCCAGGCCACGATGACCGACGTGACCAGCAGGTTGAGGGTGGCGAGGGGCAGGAGCACCTTCCAGCCGATCGACATCAGGGCGTCGTAGCGCACGCGGGGCAGCGTCGCCCGCACCCACATCGCCCCGAGGATGAACACGGACATCTTCAGGAGCATCCATACCGGGCCGGGCAGGAACGGGCCGGAGTAGCCGCCCAGAAACAGGATCGAGGCGATGGCGGAGAACGCGATCAGGGCGACGTACTCGGCGTTCTGGTACATCGCAAAGCGCATGCCGCCGTACTCGGTGTGGTAGCCGGCCACCAGCTCGCCCTCGGCCTCGGGCAGGTCGAACGGGATCCGGCTGACCTCGGCCGTCGAGGCGACGACGTACACCGCGAAGCCGAGGAACTGGGGAAAGATGTACCAGAGGCCGTCGTGGTGCTGGGCCTCCACGATCCCGGTCAGCGACAGCGTGTGGCTCATCATCACGACGCCGATCACGGCCAGGGCGAGGCTGACCTCGTAGGAGATCAGCTGCGAGACCGCCCGCATCGATCCGTACAGCGAGTACTTCGAGCTGGACGACCAGCCGCCGACCAGGAAGCCGTAGAAGCTGAGCGAGCCGAGCGCGAACACGACCAGCAGGGCGACGCTCGGATCCGACACCCACAGGTGGAAGTGAAACGACGTGCCCGGGATCTCGGCGCGGCCGCCGAACGGGATCACCGCGAACACGGCCAGCGACGCGAAGAGCGACACGACCGGTGCGGCCAGGTACAGCACCGGGTTCACGCCGACGGGCATCAGGCTCTCCTTGCGGATCAGCTTGACGAGGTCGGCGATCGGCTGCAGCAGGCCGAAGGGCCCGACCCGGTTGGGCCCCAGCCGCACCTGGAAACGGCCCAGGAGCCGGCGCTCGGCCCAGGTGAGCATGGCGAACACGCCCATCACCAGGTTGGCCAGGATCAGCGACTTGATCAGCGTGACGATGAACCCGTCAGGCATCGGCGGCCTCCGCCGGCGCCGCCCGCATGCTGCCCGGGCCGACGTGAGGGATGCGGGCGGGCAACCGCACGACGCCGGGGCGCAGGTTGCGCTGCACGAGCGCGGGCCCGGTGTGGGTGTGGCCGTCCACCGTCACCTCGACCCTCTCGCCCGTGGCGAGGCCGAGCCGCTCGGCGTCGGCGTGGGCGATCTCGATCCCGCGCCGGCGCTGGAACTGCAGCTGGGGCGTGCGGTCGGCCGCGGGGCCGGACATGAGCTCGCGGTAGCCGACCACCAGGGTCTCGGGCAGCTCAGCGACCGGGCCGAGCTGCGGCACCGGCGGGGCGGCGCCGGCCTGCGGCCGCGCGCCCAGCTGGGCCTGCTCGCCGATCTCTGACCATGACATCCCGGCGAAGGCGGGACGGCGGGCGGCCAGGTCGGCAAACGCACTCGGCGGGTCGTGGGGCAGGTCGACCGCAAGCCGGTGGGCCAGCTCGGCCGCCCATGCGTAACCGTCGGAGACCCCGGGAGGAGGCGTGGCCGCCGCGCGGACCCGCTGCACCCGGCCCTCGAGGTTCGTCAGGGTGCCGTCCTTCTCGAGGATGGCGGTTGCGGGCACGATCGTCGTCACCCAGCCCGAGGAGTCGTTCTGGAACGCGGTCACCTGGAGGGCGAAGAAGCAGCGCGAGAGCGCGGTGCGCCAACGCTCGCCGGAGTGCCAGTCGCCGACCGGGTCGGCGCCCAGCAGCACCATCGCCTTGATGTCGCCCCGCTCGGCCTGTTCGAGCGCCCGGTCGGGCGTCATGGCACCGAGGCCGGCCGCGGTGCAGCCGATCTCGTTGGCGGCCCGCGGCGTGCGCAGCACCGCGCACCCGGACGTGTGGGCGACATGGGCGAGCACCGAGGCCACCTCGGCCCGCATCGCGCCCGACCAGATGAGGATCGTCCCCGGTTCGCCGAGATGACCGGCCAGGTCGCCCTCGCCCGCGGCGGCCTCGAGCAGGACGGTGTGCGACGTGCCCGGAGCGGCCGAGATGTGCGTGGCGCCGCGGAGGGTGTCCAGCCTGGTCGCGCCGGGCCCCACGGTCACGACGCGGGCGCCGTTCCGCACGCCCTTGCGGATCCAGAGCTCGAGCACAGGCGCGCGATGGCCGAGGTCGGCATCGCCGGCGACGACGATGGTGGCGGCGTCCGCCAGATCCTCGATGGCGGCCGCATACGGCTCGAGCTGCGCCCACCAGGGGCCGCCCTCGGCACCGCAGACACTGGCACCGCCGCCGAGCGCCTCGTCGAGCACGCGCGCCCAGGCGTGGGCCTCCTCGTTGGTCTGCTCGCCCGATGCCAGCACGGCCACCGAACCGGTCCCGAACCGCTCGACGGTCGCGCGCAGGCGGTCGGCCACGTGGTCGAGGGCCTCGGCGGTCGACACCGACTCGAGCCCGCGGCCGCCGCGGATGAGGCTCTGGGTCACGCGGTCGGCCGCGCCGAGATGGCCGAGCCCGTAGCGGCCGCGGTCACACAGCCAGCCCTCGTCCACTCCCGGGTGGTTGCGCGACAGCACCCGTGTGACGTGGCCCTCGCGGATGCTCGCGTAGGTGTTGCAGCCGATCGCGCACTCGCCGCAGGTCGTGGGCACGTTCTGGATCTCCCAGGGCCGCGCCCGGAACCGGTAGGTGGTCGAGGTGAGCGCGCCCACCGGGCAGAGCTCGGTGACGTTGCCGGAGAACTCGTTCTCGTAGGGGCGGCCCTCGAACGTGGTGATGATCGAGTGCGCGCCGCGGTTCTCGGTCACGAGCTGCATGTCGCCCGAGACGGTCTCCGAGAACCGCGTGCAGCGGTAGCAGAGGATGCAGCGCTCACGGTCGAGCTTGATCAGCGGCGAGATCGGCACCGGCTTTGCCTGCGTGCGCTTGGGCAGCGTCATGCGGGTGACGCGGCGGCCCGTAGCGGAACGTCAGGTCCTGCAGCGGGCACTCGCCGCCCTTGTCGCAGACCGGGCAGTCGAGCGGGTGGTTCAGGAGCAGGAACTCGAGCACGGCATCCTGGCCCTCCCTGGCCCGGGCGCCGTGCGAGTCGACCACCATGCCCTCGGCCACCGGCGTCGTGCAGGCGGTCTGCAGCTTGGGCATGCCCTCGATCTCGCACAGGCACATGCGGCACGCGCCGACGCCCGCGCCGAGCCGCGGCTCGTAGCAGAACACCGGGATCTCGATCCCGGCCTCGGCCGCCGCCTCGACCAGCGACAGCCCCTTGGGCACGGTCACGTCGCGCCCGTTGATCTTGAGGGTGACCGTCTCGGTCTCGACCGTGGCCACTACTCGCCCGCCTCGTCGTCGTCGTCGTCGGCGTAGAGCCCGGCGGCCATGTCGATCTCGTCCTGGGCCGCCGCGATGCGCAGGAGCTGCGGCACCACGAGCTCGGGGTCCTCGCCCGCCTCGATCCGGCGGCGCACGTCGAGGAAGGCGTCGTGGAACGTGCTCACGGCGCCACCCCTGCGGCCGGCGTCACGAACGGCTCGTGGTAGAGGCTTGCGATCGGGCTCTGTTCGACGAACGGGCAGCCGCCCTCGTCGATATGGCGCTGGAAGTCCTCGCGGAAGTGGGTGACGTAGCTCGCCACCGGCATCGCCATGGCATCGCCGAGCGGGCACAGGCACTTGCCCAGGATGCGGTCGCACACGTTCAGGAGCAGGTCGAGGTCGCCCTGCTCGGCCGTCCCGTCCTCGATGCGGCGGATGATGTCGACGCCCCACTTGGTGCCCTCGCGGCACGGCGTGCACTTGCCGCAGCTCTCGTGGCGGTAGAACTCGGCGACCCGCAGAGCCAGCTGCACCATGCAGGCGCGGTCGTCGATGACCACCACGGCGCCCGAGCCGGCCATGGAGCCGGCCGCGGCGATCGACTCGTAGTCGATGCCGGTGTCGATCTGGTCGGGCATCAGCAGGGGCGTCGAGGAGCCGCCCGGGATGATCGCCTTGATCGTCCGCCCCGTCGGCGCGCCGCCGCCGTGGCCCTCGATCAGGTCGCGCAGCGTCGCGGTCAGCGGCAGCTCGTAGTTGCCGGGCCGGCGGACGTTGCCCGAGAGCGAGAACACGCGCGTGCCCTTCGAGCGCTCGGTGCCGATGGCGGCATAGGCCTCGCCGCCCATCGCCATGATGTACGGCACCGACGCCAGCGTCTCGACGTTGTTCACCAGGGTCGGCGCGGCGTAGAGGCCGGCGACGGCCGGGAACGGCGGCTTCGAGCGGGGCTGCCCGCGCTCGCCCTCGAGCGACGAGAGCAGCGCCGTCTCCTCGCCGCAGATGTAGGCGCCGGCGCCGCGGTGCAGCACGATCGTCGCGTCGTAGCCCGAGCCGAGCACGTTGCGCCCGACGTAGCCGCGGCTGTGCGCCTCCTCGAGCGCCCGCTTGAGCACCTCGAACTCGGTGCGGTACTCACCGCGGATGTAGAGGAAGGCCATCGTGGCCGAGATGCCGTAGCTCATGATCAGGATGCCCTCGATCAGCGCGTGCGGGTTCCGGAGCATGATCTCGCGGTCCTTGAACGTGCCCGGCTCCGACTCGTCGGCGTTCACGCACAGGTACACCGGCTTGCGGCCCTTGGGCAGGAACGAGGCTTTGCGCCCCGTCGGGAAGCCTGCGCCGCCGCGGCCGCGCAGGCCCGATCCGTCGACGGTCGTGATCACGTCGGCCGGCTCCATTCCCGAGCGCCGTGCGCAGCGACTTGTAGCCATCGGCCTGCTCGTAGGAGTGGACGTCGCGGCGATCGCCGTCGAAGTCGAGCAGGATGCGCGTGTCGCTCATTCCGCCGCCCCTCGCAGCTCGTCGATCAGCGGCCGGACACGGTCGGGCCCGAACGGCTCGTGGTAGCGCTCGTCCACCGACACCACCGGTCCCCAGCCGCAGCCGCCGTAGCACTCCACCGCGCGCAGTGTGATCAGGCCGTCGGCCGTCGTCTGGCCCACGTCGATGCCGAGCTCGCGGCGAAACTCGCGCAGGGTCTCGCCGGCGCCGACCAGCGCGCACGAGATGTTGGTGCACACGCAGATCTCGTGCCGGCCGGCCGGGTGCAGGTGGAACATGTCGTAGAACGACGCCACCGACTTGCACAGCGCGGGCGTGAAACCGGTCGCGTCGGCGACCTGCTCGTACGCCTCGGTCGAGAGCCAGCCGTACTCTTCCTGGGCCAGCCGCAGCGCGGGGACGAGCGCCGAGCGCGGCTCCGGGTAGAGCGCGACGACGGCGAGGATGCGGTCGCGCAGCGGCGCACCGCGGTCGGGCTCTCGCAGCGGCGCGGGCATCTCCGGACGCGTCTCGAGGGCACCCGCCTGGGTCTCGCTGCTGGCCGGGTCCACTCATCGGTCCGCCTCGCCCATGACGCCGTCGAGGGAGCCCACGACGACGATCATGTCGCCGACGTAGCGGTTGACCGACATCATCGCCGTCACCTGCAGGCTGACGAAGCTCGGCGCCCGGAAGTGCACCCGCCACGGCTTCGGGCCGCCGTCCGAGACCAGGTAGCAGCCGAACTCGCCGCGGGGCGACTCGACCGGGAAGTACACCTGGCCGGGCGGCACCCGGAAGCCCTCGGTGACCAGCTTGAAGTGGTGGATCAGCGACTCCATCGACGTCTGCAGCTCGTTGCGCGGCGGGAGCACGAACTTGCGGTCGGTCGACATGACCGGCCCGCTCGGCATCTTGTCGAGGCACTGCTCGATGATCCGCACCGACTCGTACATCTCCTTGGCGCGGCAGAGGAAACGGTCGTAGGCGTCGCCGCGCTCGCCGGTGATGACGTCGAACTCGACCTGGTCGTAGACGAGGTACGGCTCGACCTTCCGCAGGTCGTAGGGCACACCCGAGCGCGCGCAGGTTGGGGCCCGAGAGGCCCATGGCGATCGCGGTGTCGGCCGCGATGGTGCCGATGCCCTGGTAGCGCGACTTCCACACCGGGTTTCCGGCCAGCAGGTCGAGGTACTCGTCGATGCGCTTCGGCATCATCTCGCAGAACTTGCGGCATTCGGCGTAGAAGCCCTTCGGCAGGTCCTCGGCCACGCCGCCGAACTGCGGATAGCGGTCGTGCATGCGTACGCCGGTGGCCATCTCGAACAGGTCGAGCACCGCGTCGCGCTCGCGCAGGCAGTAGAAGAACACCGACATCGCGCCCATCTCGACACCGGACGTGCCCAGGTAGACCAGGTGGCTGTGGAGCCGGTTCAGCTCGGCGAACAGCACCCGGATCCACTGCGCGCGCTCCGGGACGTCGATCTCGATCAGCTTCTCGACCGCCCCCACGTAGGCCAGCTCGTTGGCGAAGAACGCCACGTAGTCCATCCGCGGCGCATACGGGATGCACTTCCAGTAGGTCTTCTGCTCGAAGTTCTTCTCGAAACCGGTGTGGACGTAGCCGATGTCGGCGTCGAGGCCCACGACCACCTCGCCGTCGAGCGTGACGATCAGGCGCAGCACCCCGTGGGTCGAGGGGTGGTTGGGGCCGAAGTTGACCGTGATCAGGTCTTCGCCCGGCGGCAGGTCGACGTTGGACGGTGCGCCGGGCGGGATCTGCGCCGGCGTGTAGAGCGGAACGACCGGGGCGGGCTGGCGCTCGACGATGCTCATACGGCGTCCGTGAACTGGACCGGCTCGCCGCCGATTGGGTAGTCCTTGCGCAGCGGATGCCCGGCCCAGTCGGAGGGCAGGATCAGACGGCGCAGGTTGGGGTGGCCGGCGAAGACGATGCCCATCAGGTCGTACTGCTCCCGCTCGTGCCAGTCGGCGGTCGGCCACACCGGCACCACGCTCGGCACCGTCTCGCCGTCGTCGAGCCACACCTGCAGCCGCACCCGGGCGACCGGGCCCTCGCCCACGTGGGCCAGGTGGTAGCGCACGGCAAAGCGCTTGGGCGGCTGCTCCGGGGTGGTCGAGGCGCCCCAGCTGCCGGTGGCATTGATGTCGCGGCCGCGCTCGCTGCCGAAGTAGCCCGCCACCTCCTCGCCGTAGCCGAGATGGTCGATCGCGGTCACCGCCGAGAGGAAGTTCTTGCCCTGCTCGTCGCGCAGATATGTCCCGACGGCGACGATGTGGTCGGGCTTGATGGTCAGCGCCGGCATGTCGATGCCCCTCTCGTGCCCGAGCACGGATTTGGGCACGGCCTTTCGCACCGCCGCCGCGAGCTGCGCAGCCGTCACGCCTTCGACTTCTCCTGCTCGTAGGCGGGCGGGATGCCCGCGCGGATCTTGCGCTGGATCAGCCGGAACCCGTCGAGCACCGCCTCGGGTCTGGGCGGGCAGCCGGGGACGTGCACGTCCACCGGGACGATCTTGTCGACCCCCTGCAGGATCGCGTAGTTGGCGAACATGCCGCCGGAGCTCGAGCAGGCCCCCATGGCCATCACCCACTTGGGCACCAGCATCTGGTCGTAGACCTGGCGCAGCGGGGCCGACATCTTGTGCGACACCCGGCCGGACACGATCAGGAGGTCCGATTGCCGCGGCGAGCTGCGGAACACCTCGGCGCCGAACCGGGCGATGTCGTAGCGCGGTGAGGGCAGCGACATCATCTCGATGGCGCAGCAGGCCAGGCCGAAGCCGGCCGGCCAGATGGAGTTGGACTGCGCCCAGGCGAGAGCCTTCTCGACCGTGGTCAGCATGATGTACTGCTCGAGATCCTCGGCCCGCACGGCGCGGTCGATGTGGACCGGGGTCACCGCCATTCGAGCGCCCCCCGCTTCCAGACGTAGACGTACGCGACGACGAGCAGGACGACGAACGTCACCATCTCGGCCAGGCCGAACCACTTGAGCGCGTGCAGCTCGAGGGCGAGCGGATAGAGGAAGACGATCTCGATGTCGAAGACGATGAACAGCATCGCGGTCATGTAGTAGCTGATCGTGAACCGGCCCGGGATGAACGTCTGCGACGAGACGCCCGATTCGAACGGGATCCGTTTGTCACCGGCGTGCCGTGGGGTGCGGGTCGAGAGGGTGAAAGTGGCCACCAGCAGGCTGAACGGGATCACGAATGCGATCGCCGCGAACACCAGCAGAGCTGCCCAGTCGCCGAGCACCGTGGCCGACTATAGCACCGCTCACAAGCTCCTCCGACCGGGCGATTCGATCCGCTTGTTTTGGCCGAATCTCCCGGGGTGCCCGCTGTCACAAGCGTGGTCTTCGAGACCCGCCGATTACACTCCTCCGAGGGAGTGACCGTGAGTTCTGACGAGATTCTCGACATCACCATCATCGGCGGGGGCCCTACCGGGCTCGCCGCGGCCTACTACGGCGGGCACCGCGATGCCAGCGTCCGGATCGTCGAGAGCCTCGAGCAGCTGGGCGGCCAGGTCTCGGCGGTGTATCCCGAGAAACACATCTTCGACGTCGCCGGCTACCCCAAGATCAACGGCCAGGAGCTGATCGACCGCCTGACCGACCAGGCCATGCAGTACGAGCCCGACGTGCGCCTGGGCGAGGTGATCGAGACGATCTCCCACCGCGACGACGAGGTGATCGAGCTTCACACCGCCGCGGGCGAGACGCTGCTCACGCGCACGATGATCATCACGGCCGGCCACGGCGCGTTCAATCCCCGCAAGCTCGACCTCCCCGATCTCGACCGGTGGGAGGGCAACGGGCTGCACTACTTCGTCAAGCGCAAGGAGGCCTTCGCCGGCCGCCGGGTGGTGCTGGTCGGCGGCGGCGACTCGGCGCTCGACTGGGCGCTCGGCTTGCAGGACACGGCCGCACCGCCGATCACGCTGATCCACCGCCGTGAACGCTTCCGCGGGCTGGAGTCGTCGGTCAACGAGGTGCGCCGCCTGGCCGACGAGGGCTTGGTCGACATCCTGCTGCCGTGCGAGGTGCGCGCGGCCGCCGGCAACGGCCGGCTCGAGCAGATCACGGTCGAGAACACCGCGACCGGCGAGATGCGCGACGTCGCCTGCGACGAGCTCGTGACCCTGCTCGGGTTCGTGTCCCACCTGGGCCCGATCGTCGATTGGGGGCTCGAGTTCGCCAACAAGCGCCAGATCCGGATCAACCAGAGCTGCGAGACGAATCTCCCGGGCGTCTACGCCGCCGGCGATGTGGCCGGCTTCGACGGCAAGATCACGCTGATCACGGTCGGCTTCTCGGAGGCCGCCCTCGCGGCGAACCACGCCGTCGCGCGCATCCGCGGCGAGAAGGCCCAGCCCAAGTACTCCACGGAGTGAATACCCGGTGCCAGGCACTCAATATTCACCCGGCGATCGAGCGCGCCCTCGCGAGATAGTGTGCCGGTCGTGAGCGAGGCCACCGAGGAACGCGAGCTGTGGGGCGGGGAGACGCGCAAGGCGGTCGACAACTTCCCCGTCTCGGGTGAGCCGATTCCCGCCGCCGTCGTCCACTGGCTCGGCCGGATCAAGGCCGCGGCCGCCCGCGTCAACGCCGACCTCGGCCTGCTCGACAGCGACATGGCGGCCCGGATCGCGGCCGCCGCCGACGAGGTGGGTGCGGGCCATCACGACCGCCAGTTTCCGATCGACGTGTTCCAGACGGGCTCCGGCACGTCGTCGAACATGAACGCGAACGAGGTGATCGCCGCGCTTGCCGGCGAGGGCGTTCACCCCAACGATCACGTCAACATGGGCCAGTCGTCCAACGACGTCTTCCCCTCGGCGGTGCACCTGGCGGCGCTCGACCGCGTCGTCCACGAGCTGCAGCCGGCGCTCGACCGGCTGGCCGGCGCGCTGGCGGGCAAGGCCGAGGAGTTCGCCGACGTCGTCAAGTCGGGCCGGACGCATCTCATGGACGCCGTCCCGGTCACGCTGGGGCAGGAGTTCGGAGGCTACGCCGCGCAGGTGCGCGAGGGCCGGGCCCGCATCGACTCGACGCTCGAGCGGCTGGGCAAGATCCCGCTCGGCGGCACCGCCGTCGGCACCGGCCTCAACACGCATCCCGAGTTCGCCGCCCGGGTGCGCGAGCTGCTCTGGCCGAGCAGGCCGACCTGCGGATCCTGCCGCCGGCCGACCCATTCGAGGCACAGGCCAACCGCGACGGCCTCGTCGAGACGTCGGGTGCCCTGCGAACGTTCGCCGTCTCGCTGACCAAGATCGCCAACGACCTGCGCTGGATGGGATCGGGGCCGCGGGCGGGGCTTGCCGAGATCATCCTGCCGGAGCTCCAGAAGGGCAGCTCGATCATGCCCGGCAAGGTGAACCCGGTCATGCCGGAGGTCGCCTGCCAGGTGGCCGCCCAGGTGATCGGCAACGACGCCGCCATCGCGGTCGGCGGGCTTCAGGGCAACTTCGAGCTGAACGTCCAGATACCGCTGATGGCCCGAAACCTGCTCCAGTCGATCGGACTGCTCGCCGCGGCCTGCCGGCTTCTGGCCGAGCGCTGCATCGAGGGCATCGAGGCCAACGTCGCCAACTGCGAGCGCCACGCCGAGAGCTCGCTCGCCGTCGCGACGGCGCTCAACCCGTACATCGGCTACGACCGCGCGACCGCCATCGTCAAGGACGCCGCCGCCTCCGGCCGGTCGCTGCGCGAGGTCGCCCGGGCGCACGGCGTGGACGAGGCCGTCCTCGACAAGGCGCTCGACCTGCGTGCAATCGCCGGCGGGAACCGGGAGGTGTGAGATGGACGTGTTGGTGCTCCAGCACATCGCCTGCGAGCCGCCGGGCGAGTACGAGACCGTGCTGCGCGAACGCGGGGCGAACCTGCACCGGGTCGAGCTCGACGAGGGCGACCGGCTGCCGCCGTGGCGCGACTTCGACGCGATCGTCGCCATGGGTGGGCCGATGAGCGTGAACGACGACGCCGAGCTGCCCTGGCTGACCGCCGAGAAGCGGGCCATCGGCGAGGCCGTGCGGGCCGGCGTGCCCTACTTCGGCGCCTGCCTGGGCGTGCAGCTGCTCGCGGCCAGCCTGGGCGCGCGGGTGTACGCCGGGCCCGAGCCCGAGGTCGGTGTGCTGCCGGTGACGCTCACCCCGGAGGGGGCTTTGGATCCGCTCTTCGCCGGCCTGCCCCCGACGTTCCCGACCCTGCAGTGGCACGGCGACACATTCGAACTGCCGAAGGGCGCGACCCGCCTGGCCTCCTCACCGGCCTTCCCGAACCAGGCGTTCCGCTACGGCGAGTCCGCGTATGGCATCCAGTTCCACGTCGAGGTGCTGCCGGAGATGGCGCGCGAGTGGGCGCACGTGCCCGCGTACGCCGACTATGCCGATCGCGTCCTGGGCGAGGGCGGGATGGAGCGGCTGCTGCACGACTTCGCCGCCGCCGAGGCCGCGATGCGGGCGACCGGCCGGGACATGTTCGCGCGCTGGGCCGACCTTGCCGTCGCCGCCGCCCGATAGCCGCTTCCTCGCGCTTCGCTTCGCCGGCCAGGATGCGACCGACTTCGGCATGACGGATGACACCGTACGCCGCTTCATCGAGCTGCGCGACGGCGGAGCGGAAGAGGCGGAGATCGCCGAGCGGCTCGGGGTCGAGGACGACGTGGCCGCCGCCCTGGTGAAGGCCGACGAGGCGCAGGCGCTGGCCCACCGGATCGCGGCCGGCGACGAGCCGATGTACCCGCCCCCCGATCCCGCCGACCGGGTGGTGGACACGCGCGCCGGATCCGCCTGGGTGCCGATCGCGGTCCTGATGGTCGTGCTCGTGGGCGTGATCGTCTACGCGCTCGTGCGCTGACTCAGGCCTGGCGGGGCGTCGAGACGAAGTTCTTGACGAGCGCCCCGGTCTCGGCCAGCGAGTCCCAGAGCGGAGTGTGGCCGCCCGGAACGATCTCGATCCGGCACCGGCGCAGCTCGGCCGCCGCCCGTTCGGCGTCCGCCGGCGTGAACAGGTGGGAGCGATCGCCGCGGACGAGCAGCACCGGGCACACCACCTCCTTCAGGTTGGCGGCAACCGGCTCGGCCATCGCCGCCAGGGCCGCCGCCGCCGCATCGTGGCTGTAGCGGAAGCGGAGGCGGCCGTCGTGGTCGGCCACCAGGTGCTCGGCGACGTCCTCCTCGAGCAACACACGGGGGGTGTGCTCGAGGCCGGCGAATCCCGGCCAGTCGGCGACGGCGGCATCGACGCTCGCAAACACCTGCCCGCGGCGTTCGATCTTGGCCAGCGCCAGCATCCGCTCCGGCGACGGCCGAAGCGGCGGGTCGAGGAGCCCGAGCGCGGTCACCCGGCCGCCGTGGCCGGCCGCATACTCGAGGGCGATCCGGCACCCGAATCCGTCGCCGATCAGGGCTGTCCGGTCGATGCCCGAGGCTTCGAGCACCTCGTCGAGATCGGCGGTGTGCTGCTCGAGCGTGTGCGGTCCCGACCAGGGGGAGCGGCCGTGCCCACGCAGGTCGTAGGCGATGACTCGCCGCTCGACGATCAACATCCGCGCGAGCCGCTCGAACCGGCGCGCATGGGCACGTGCCCGGTGCAGGCACACCACCGGCGGCAGGTCTCCCGACCCCCAGACGAGGATGTGAAACCTGCTCACCGGACTAGTCTACGGGCGCGTCGCAGCGGGGGTTGTCGCGCCGCACACGACCGGCGAAGCGTCTAAGCTCCGCGTCGATGCCGGTGCCCTTGCGGTCAGAAGTGGGCTGAAACTGATATGCGGGTGCTGATTCTTTCCGCCCCGGTCGGTGCGGGGCACGACGCTGCCGCCCGCGGAGTCGCGGCCGAGTTGCGCGGCCGCGGCGCCGAGGTCGAGATCGACGACGGGCTGGCCCTGATCGGACGGGGCGTCCACAAACTGGTCGTCGACGGCTACCACTGCCAGATCGAGCACGCACCGTGGTCGTGGCGGCTGCTCTATCGCGCCACCCGTTCCCGGCGGCTCATCCGCCTCTTTGCGGCCGCGCTGGCGATCCGGGGCGGGCGGCGGCTGCTGGAGCGGATCGACGAGCACGAGTACGACCACGTCATCTCCGCCTATCCGGTGGTGTCGATGGTGCTCGCGCGCCTGCGCCGCACCGGCCGTCTGCAAGTGCCCTGCTGCGCCCTGGTCACCGACTTCGATCCCCACCCGGCGTGGATGCACCCCGAGCTCGACGACAACTTCGGCGTCGGCCGTGCCTGCGTCGCGGGCATGCGGGCGGTGTGCCCGCCGGTGCCGACGCTTCCGATCGATCCGACGGTACGGCCGTGGATGCGTCGCCGCCTGGGAATCGCACCCGACGAGCGGGCGGCGCTGATCGTGGGCGGCGCGTGGGGGGTCGGCAACCTGCAGGGCGCGGCCCGGGCGATCGCGGCGGTCCCCGGGCTGCGGGCTGTCGTCGTCGCCGGCCACAACAGCGGCCTCGAGCGGAGAGTCGGTCACGACAAGCAGCTGAGCGATGCGGTCGTCTTCGGGTTCACCGACGTGATGCCCGCCCTGATGGTGGCGTGCGACGTGCTTGTCGCGAACGCCGGTGGGCTGACATGCCTCGAGGCGTTTGCCGCCAAGCTGCCGGTGGTCATGTTCGAACCGCTGCCCGGGCACGGCGAGGACAACAGCCGCCACATGGAACGCGCGGGCATCGTCAGCCGAGCGGCCGGCCCCGCCGACCTCGGCGCCATGCTGGCCGCGGCGGAGTTCTGGGAGCGCACGGGCCCCACCACCGCCGCGGCGGCGCGGGAGTTGTTCGACCGCCCGTCCACCGCCGACTGCCTGTACGATCTCCGGCCGGTCTTGGGCCCCACTCGCGCCCTCGTGCGTGCCCGGCGCGTGATGGCTGTGGCCGCCGCGGTGGCGGTGCTCGGGATGACCGATCGGGTCGCCGACGCGTTCGCCGGACCACACGTGCACTCCGGCGGGCCGCCTGTGGTGCGCATGTGGGACGACCGCTAGCTCGTCTGGCGGCTGCGGCGGCGGCCGCATATGCGTCGCCCGGCCTCGCGGCGATCGGCCGGCTGCGCTACCCCGGGGTCGTGCGCCGCGTGCCGGAGCGGGCCGGCGCGGTGGCGCTCACGTTCGACGACGGGCCACACCCCGAGGGCACGCCCGCTGTGCTCGCCGAGCTCGAGCGGCTGGGTATGCGGGCGACGTTCTACGTGGTCGCCACGCAGGCGCGGCGGCATCCGGGGCTCCTGCGAGACGTCGTCGCGACCGGGCACGAGCTGGGCCTGCACGGCGGCCGCCACCTGCCGCACGCGCTGGTGCCGCCGTTCCTGCTCGAGCGCGAGCTTCACCGGGCGCGGGCCGAGATCGAGGCCCTCGCCGGGGTCGAGCTGCGAACGCTGCGGGCGCCGTTCGGAGCGGTCAGCCTCTCGACACTGCGGTTCGCGTCCCAAGGTCGGCATGCGCGTGGTCGGGTGGTCGCGCTGGGGGCGCGACTGGGAGCCGCGGGCGACTCCGGCGGCGATCGCACGGCGGGTAGCCGGCGGGGCCGAGGCCGGCGACATCCTGCTCCTGCACGACTCCGACGCCTACTCGGCGGCCGGGTCGTGGCGGCGGACGGTCGATGCCCTGCCGGAGATCGCCGAGCTGCTCGGCGCCAGCGGGTTGGGGGTCGTGACAGTGGGGGAGCTGCTCGGGGGCTAGAGAGGCTGCCGGGCGCCGTTACTGGATTCTCGGCGGGCTCGTGCGCATCCCCTGGACGGTGTGGTGGCTCTCCGGCGTCGGAGCCGTCCGAGCGTTACCTCGGCTTGACGGCCGTCACCGCGGGCTTCGGCCGCCCAGCGCTCGAAAAACCAATTGGCGCTCCCTGTTAGCGCCAATTGGCGCGCCGGAACCGGCCAATTGGCGCTCGCTATGAACGCCAATTGGGAGAAACCATCACCGCGAGCTCCCGGCCCCCTAGGAGGGGGTGGTGCGCACCCGCCAGTCGCCCATCCTTGCGTCGAAGCAGAGCGCGTTCGGCTCGGCCTCGCACGCCATGACGTGTGCGCCCAGCGCCCGCGCCCTCTCGCCGGAGAAGCCGCGAGCCGACACCGGAGCGCATCGAGCCGGGCTCGACCAAGAGGGCTCGAGCACTGACCCCGGTGTGGGGCGGCAGCACCTCGGCCCAGCCGACCGGTCCTCCGTCGATCTCGGCGACCACCGCTTCGCTCGCCCGCGTCGGGCCGTGCTGCTCGGATCAGTGCGCGACCGCCCGCGACCCGCCTTCGGCGGCCAGGCGCTGCTCCTCGGCGCGGTAGCTCGAGCGCACCAGCGGGCCGGCGAAGACCGAGCCGAAGCCCATCTCCTCGCCCTGCTCGCGGTACCGGCGGAACTGCTCGGGCGTCACCCAGCGGTCGAGCGGCAGGTGGCGCTCGGTCGGCTGCAGGTACTGCCCGATCGTGACGACATCGACCCGGTGCGCGCGCAGGTCGCGCATGACCGCGACGATGTCCTCGTCGGTCTCGCCCATGCCGACGATGATGCCGGACTTGGTCAGGAGCGGTGGCCGGGCCGGATGCAGCGTTCCCCAGACATCCTTGGCCCGGTCGAGCAGGTCGAGCGCCTGGCGGTAGTCGCCCCTGGGCCGCACGCGCCGGTAGAGGTGCTCGGCCGTCTCGATGTTGTGGTTGAACACGTCGGGCGCCGCCTCGAGCACGGTCACGAGCGACTCCTCTCGGAAGCCGAGGAAGTCGGGCACCAGCACCTCGATGCCGCAGTCGGGATTGGCCCTGCGGACGGCGCGGATCGTGGCGGCGAAATGGCCCGCGCCGCGGTCGGGCAGGTCGTCGCGATCGACCGAGGTCACGACCACGTGGCGCAGCCCCATCCGCTGCACCGTCCGCGCGACCCGCAGCGGTTCGAGCGGCTCGGGTGCCGTCTCGGGCCGGCCCGAGGTGACGGCGCAGTAGCGGCATGCGCGGGTGCAGACGTCGCCCATGATCTGGAACGTCGCCGTGCCGCGTCCCCAGCACTCGCCGATGTTGGGGCAGCGGGCCTCCTCGCAGACCGTGTGCAGGCCGCCCTCGCGCATCAGCCCGCGCAGCTCCTCGAAGCGGCCGTTGCCGGAAGGCGCCCGCACGGTCATCCACTCCGGCCGGGTGCGCGAGAGCTCAGACCAGGGCATGGCCGTCCACCGGCAGGCGCTCCAGCTCCAGCCCGAACTCCTCGCACAGCGCGCCGAGCAACGGCTCCCGCACGTCGTCTGTCGTCACCGGCCGCCCGGTCTCGGCCACGATCGACGTGAACCGCGCCCCCCGAGGCCGCAGGCGTCGAAGAGGTCGTACACGCCCAGGTCGAGATCGACGTTCACGGCAAGGCCGTGGCTCGTGACCCAGCGGGCACAGCGCACCCCGATCGAGGCGATCTTGCGGTCTTCGACCCACACGCCGCTGCGATGCGGCTCGTCCACGACTCGGCCCTCGACGCCGAACCCGGCCAGGGTGGCCACGATCGTCCGTTCCAGGCCGCGGACGTACCGGTGCAGGTCGCGACCGCGCGGTGTCAGATCGAGCACGGGATAGCACACCAGCTGGCCCGGGCCGTGGTAGGTCGAGCGCCCGCCGCGCGACACGGCGACGATCTCGATGCCGCGGTCGGCGTACTCCGCCGCGGGGCGCGGCAGCTCCTCGGCCCGCACCGCGCGCGACCCCAGCGTGATCACCGGCTCGTGCTCGAGCAGCATCACCGTGTCGGGGATCGCCTGCTGCGAGCGGGCGGCCGCCAGCTCCTGCTGGACGTCCAGCGCGGCGCCGTACGGCGTCAGGCCGGGCAGGTCGTACAGGTACGCGCCCTCCGCCATCTACCCGCTACAGCCCGAAGGCCTGCTCGTCCCAGGTCTCCAGGTTCTGCTTGACCTGCGCCATGAACTGGGCGGCGTACGCCCCGTCCACCAGGCGGTGGTCGTAGGAGAGGCACAGGAACATCATGTGGCGGATGGCGATCGCGTCGTTGCCGTGCGCGTCGGTGACCACGACCGGCCGCTTGACGATCGCCTCGACGTCGAGGATCGCGACCTGGCCCTCGGGGATGATCGGCGTTCCGATCAGCGCCCCGAAGACGCCGGGATTGGTGATCGTGAATGTCCCGCCGCTCATCTCGTCGGGCGAGAGCGTCTTTTGACGCGCCTTGTCGGCGAGCTCCAGCACTGCGCGGGAGAGGCCGACCAGGTTCTTCTCCTCGGCGGCGTGGATCACCGGCACCATCAGGCCCTTGGCATCGTCCACCGCGACGGCCATGCCGAGGTTCACGTACTTCTTGATCAGGGCCGTCTCGCCCCGCACCTCGGCGTTGACCCACGGCCAGCGACCGATGGCGTCGATCGTCGCCCGGGCGACGAACGGGACGTAGGTGAGGTTGACGCCGTAGCGCTTCTGGTACTCCGGCTTCCACTTCTTGCGCAGGTTGACGATGCCGGTCATGTCGACCTCGATCACGGTGGTCACCTGCGCCGCCGTCTCGAGCGAGTGGCGCATGTGGCGCGCGATCACCTTGCGGATCGTGTTGAAGCGGTAGAGCTCCTCGCCGGGGCCCGCCTCGCCGCCGGCCTCGACCGTGGCGGGGGCCGAGGCGGGGGCGGCCGCGGGGGCCGGAGCCGCCGCGGGCTCAGCCGGGGCCTCCGGCGTAGGCGGCGCGAAGTGGGGGACGTCGTGCACCTCGGCGGGCCCGGGCGCCGGCTGGGCCGGTGCGCCGTGCTCGATGTACTGCTGCACGTCCTTCTTGGTGACGCGGCCGCCGCGCCCCGTGCCGGGGATGGCAGAGACGTCCAGGCCGTGCTCGGCCACCATCCGGGCGACAACCGGGCTCACAAACGTTCGCCCATCGCCGTTGCCGTTGCCCCCGGCGGCCGGCGCCTCTTCGGCGGCCGGCTGCACCTCGGCGGGCGCCGGCGGCGCGTCCACGGGAGCGGCTGCGGCGGGGGCCTCGGGCTCCGGAGCGACCGCGTCGCCGCCGTTGTCGGCGCCGTCGCCGCCCGTGTCGATGACCGCGATCCGGGTGTTGACCGGCACGGTCTCGCCCTCGGCTGCGAACAGCTCCTTGACCACTCCCGTGGCCGGGGAGGGCACCTCGGTGTCGACCTTGTCGGTCGAGATCTCGACGATCGTCTCGTCGGCCGCGATGGTGTCGCCAACCGCCTTTGCCCAGCGGGTGATGGTGCCCTCCGACACGCTCACGCCCATCTGCGGCATGACGACGTCGACGAGTGTTCCTGTAGCCATGGGGTCAGCTCCTCGTGGTCATCAGTAGGCGGACAGCTTCTCGATCGCGGCGACGACGTCGGCCACCTGCGGCAGAAACGCCTTCTCCAGCGGTGGGGAGAACGGTACCGGGGTGTCCGGCGCCGTGACGCGGACGACCGGCCCGTCCAGCTCTTCGAACGCCTCCTCGCCGATGGTGGCCGCGATCTCGGCCCCAAAGCCGGAGGTGTGGGTGTCCTCGTGCAGCACGATCACCTTGCTGGTCTTCGCCACCGACTCGAGCACCGCCTGCCTGTCCCACGGCGTGACGGTGCGCAGATCGACGATCTCGACCGACGTGCCGTCCTTCTCGGCGATCGCCTCGGCGGCCTCCTCGGCCGTGTAGACCATGGCGCCGTACGTGACGATGGTCAGGTCGGTGCCCTCCCGGTGGATGCGGGCCTTGCCGAACTCGACCGTGTGCTCGCCGTCGGGCACCTCACCCTTGATCCGCCGGTACAGGTGCTTGTGCTCGAAGTACAGCACCGGATTGGGATCGCGGATGGCCTGGATCAGGAGCCCCTTGGCATCGGCCGGTGTGGCGGGGCACGCGATCTTGAGTCCGGGGCAGTGGGCGAAGAAGCCCTCGGGGTTCTGGGAGTGGAACGGGCCGCCCGAGAAACCGCCGCCGGACGGGAGCCGGACGACCATGGGCACCGGTGTGCCGACGCGGTAGTGCTGCTTCGCGGCCACGGTCACGAGCTGGTCGAACGCGCACGAGACGAAGTCGGAGAACTGCATCTCGCACACCGGCCGCATCCCCATCAGCGCCGCACCGGTGCAGGAACCGACGATGGCGGTCTCCGACAGCGGCGAGTCGATCACGCGGTCCTCGCCGAACTCCTGCAGAAAGCCCTGGGTGACCTTGAACGCCCCGCCGTAGACGCCGATGTCCTCGCCGATCAGAAAGACGCGCGAGTCGCGCCGCATCTCCTCGCGGAGGGCATCGGAGATCGCCTGCAGGTATGTCTTTGTGGCCACGTGACCTCGCTAGCGGTGATGGGGGGTGTCGAGTTCGTCCGGCTCGGCGTACACGCCGGTGAAGAGCTCGGAAGGTTCTGGCAGGGGGCTGTCGTCGGCGCGCTTCATGGCCTCGTTCAGGAGTCGTTTGACGTCGACATTGATCTCGTCGTCGCGCACCTCGTCGAGCACGCCCTGCTCCTTGAGCCAGCGCCGGTAGCGCTCGATCGGATCCTTCTTCGCGTAGGCCTCGAGCAGCTCGCGGGGGACATAGAAGGCGTCGTCGTGCACGGCGTGGCCCTCCATCCGCAGCGTCACCAGCTCGAGCAGGGCGGGGCCGCCGCCCGCGCGGGCCCGCTCGATCGCGGCGTGGGCCTCGCGGTAGACGGTGAGCACGTCGGTGCCGTCCACGACCACGCCCTCGAAGCCATAGGCCGCGGCCCGGTCGGCCAGGTGGTCGACGCCGAACTCGGATCGGTTGGGGGTCGAGTAGGCGTACTGGTTGTTGTCGACGATGAACACCACGGGCAACCGGTGCACCGCGGCCAGGTTCATCGCCTCGTGGGCATCCCCGCGGGCCATGGCGCCGTCGCCGCTCCATGCGACCGCGACCCGCGGCTCACGCCGGATCTTGAAGGCGAGCGCACAGCCGACGGCGACCGGCATGAGCGCGGGCAGGTGGCTGACCATCGCGATCAGCCCAAGCCGGATGTCGGCCATGTGGACGTTGCCGTCCTTGCCCGCGGCGAGCCCCTCGCTGCGGCCCATGTACTGGGCCAGGATCCGCCACGGCTCGGTGCCGCGGGTGACGTGGACGCCCATGTCGCGCTGGATCGGCGTGCCGACGTCGTCGGCCCGCATCGCGGTCGCGACTCCGACGGCCGCGCCCTCGTTCCCGCGGCCGGTGTAGAAGCTGCCGGGGATCTTGCCTTGGCGGTAGAGGATGTGACCGCGCTCCTCGATCCCCCGCGTCATCACCATGTTGCGGTAGATGGTGAGAAGGTCCTCGCGGTCGAGGTCCGCCTCCTTGATGTCCGCCGCCGAGGAGACCGGGGTGGCTTCACGGGCTACCGCCATGCTTCGACGCAGTGTACTTGGTGGCGGCGACGCGTCACATCACCCGAACGCGGCAGGACGGGGCCTGTGCAAGAATCGACCCATGGGGTACGACCGCAGCCGCGCACTCGGGGACAGTTGCGGCTTCTGCCTGCGGTGCGGGTGGGGGCGCCGGTTCATGGCCCCGAATGCCGACGCTCTGCCGCGAGTCCTGCCCCGACTGCGGTGGCGAGGTCATCACCGCGTGCCCGGCCTGCGGCGCGGCGATCTTCTCGATGATGGCGCTCACCTGCGCCGACTGCGGCACCGAGCTGCGGCCCGCCACCCTGTTCGGCGAGGACATCCGCCGCAAGCCGGAGCGCCACAGGCGGCTTGACGCACGCACCCCGGCCCGCGATAACGAGAGTACAGCGTTATGAGCCTCGCGATCATCCTCCCCGTAGTGGTACTCGCAGCGGGAGCCCTGGTCGCCTCCGCCGGCTTCGCCGTGCGCGAGCATCACCGCGCCCGCGGGCTCGCCGAGGATCTGTCGGCCGCGCGCACCGAGGCCACCCTGCTCGAGCGCCGCGACGATCACACCGGCCTCTTCAACAGCCGCTTCTTCGTCGAGGCGCTGACGCGCGAGATCGAGCGGGCGCGCACCTACGACCGCCCCGTCGCGCTTGCGCTCGCGAGCGTCGACGACGTCGTCCCCGACGAGGTCGAGGCGTCCATGCGCACGCTGGGCGCCGCGATCGGCGGCAGCGTCCGCGCGCTCGACGTGGCCTGCCGCGTGGGCACGACCGAGTTCGGCGTGATCATGCCCGAGACCGACAGCCGGTCGGCCTCGGTCGCATCCGAGCGCGTGCTGCGGGCGATCGCCCGCGCCCGCACCGAGGGCGGGTCGACGCCGCAGGCGGCCGTCGGAATCGCCGCGTGCCCGGCGCACGCCGAGTCGTTCGACGAGCTGGTCGAGCGGGCCGGCTCCGCGCTTCGCAGCGCCCGCCGCGCCGTTCGCTCGGAGCCGGTCAAGCCCGGCACCGTCCCGGTCGCAATGGCCGTCTGGGACGACGAGGACTGACCGGGCGTGCAGGAGCTGGCCGGCGGCCTCTGGCGGTGGACCGCGCGGCACCCCGAGTGGCACCCGGGTGAGTGGGGGGCCGAGGTCGGCTGCTATGCGCTCGTCGCGCCGGGCCGCACCGTCCTGATCGACCCGCTCGCGCCGGCCGGCGACGACGAGTTCTGGCCGCGGCTGGACGGCGTCGTCTCGGGCTCAGGCGGTCGTCGTGATCACGATCCCCTACCACGTGCGCAGCGCCGAGGCGGTCTGCGCCCGCTACCCCGGCACCACGGTCTGGGGGCACCGCAACGCGGCCAAGCGGCTGGGCGACCGGTCGATCTTCCGCGAGCTCGCGCCGGGTGCCGAGCCCGACGGCGTCCGCGCGTTTGCGATCGGCCGGCCGCGGCGCTCGGAGATGCCGGTGCTGGTCGAGTCACACGGCGCGCTCGCCTTCGGCGACGCGGTGATCGGGATCGACGACCGGCCTGCGGATCTGGTCGACCGAGCCGGTCGACGAGCGCCGCCGGGGGTGGTATGCCGACCGCTTCGTGCCCACGGTGGAGCCGCTGCTCTCGGAGGAGTTCGACCGCGTGCTGGTGACGCACGGGCCGCCGGTCATGAGCGGGGGCCGGGAGGCGCTCGCAGACGCGCTCCGGCGGCCGCCGTGGTACCACCACGACTAGATGGTTGATCGATATCTCCGTGGTGTCCAGGGCGACGGTTCGCAGCCGCGCAGCCCCACCAACCGCCGCACTACCCCACGCCGTCGCGCGACCTGGCCCGCGGTGGATATCGATCAACCATCTCTAGGTCGCCTACGCGCGGATCTCGGAGAAGTGGATCACGGTGACCGTGGCGTCCTCGGTCACCTCGCGGTTGTAGAGCTGGCCGAGGAAGTGCGTGAACTCGTCGATGTGGCGGATCTCGGGGTTGTCGTGCTGGATCTCGCGCGGCGAGACCTCGTGCAGCGGCTTGACCTCGACCTTGTCGATCACCGCGTCGAAGACCTTCTCGCGCACGCCGAAGCGCTGCCCGACCAGCACCGACACCACCTGGCCCTTCTTGTACTTGCCGGTCTTGTCGCCCAGGCGGATGGTCGCGGTCTTCCGCCGGTGGCGGAGTTGATCGACGACCACCGGGGAGTAGAAGTTGAGCGCGTTCACGGCCGTGCGCATCATATCGACCGTTCCAGCACGTCGAAGGCCCGCGCGGCCATATCCCGCTCGCCGCCGTAGGAGAGCCGTTTCGGGGCCTGCGCGAGCGGGATCCACATGGCCCGATCGACCTCGATTCGCATCTCCGGGCCGATCTCACCCAGCCGCCCCGACCGCCACCGCAGGAGGTAGAAGCTCACGACCTTGAAGATGCGCCGGCCCCCGCGGGTGTAGACGTACCGGACGTCGCCCAGCTTGGACACGGGCTCGGCCTGCAAGGCCGGTCTCTTCGAGCGTCTCGCGCACCGCGGTCTCGAGCGGCGGCTCGCCGGGCTCGACCAGTCCCTTGGGCAGCGCGAGCACCCCGGGCCGGCCGCCGGGCTGGATGGCGGCGGCGTACCAGCCGCCGCGCATGCGGCGCACAGTCACGCCGCCGGCGGAGAACTCCCGCTCCATGCCTGCGCTACTGTCGCACGAATGGTACGGCAGCCGCGAGTCGTCTACTGGGTCGTCTTTCTGGACGCCCTGCTCATGTTCGCAATCGTCCCGCTCCTGCCGGGGTACGTGCGCGACCTGCACCTGTCGAAGACCGAGGCCGGCCTCATCGTCGGCATCTACAGCGGGGCGGTGCTCTTGGGGTCGATCCCCGCCGGCAACCTCGCGGCGCGGGTCGGCGCCCGCCGCCTGACCATCTTCGGCGTCGCCCTGCTCGCGATCGCGACGTTCGGCTGCGGGTTCGCCGGCGACTTCTGGCTGCTGATGGCCGCCCGGATCGGACAGGGGCTGTCCTCGGCGGTCTCGTGGACGGCCGGCATGGCGTGGCTGTCGGAGGGCACCGAGCCGGCAGGCCGCGGCCGGGTGCTGGGCACGGCGATGTCGTTCGCCACCGTCGGGACGCTGGTCGGGCCGGTCGCCGGCGGCCTGCTCGGGGGCGCCTACGGCCCGCGCGTCCCGTTCACCCTGCTCGGGTGCATCGCCCTCGGGCTCGTGGTGGCCGTCGTGCGCGCACCGGCCGGTGCCGCAGGTGTCCGGCCGGTCGGCATCGGCACACTCGTGCGCGGAGTCGGCGCCAGCCGCGGGGTGATCACGGCGCTCGTGATGATGGTGCTGGTGGCGATCGTCTCGGGCACCCTGGACACGCTGGTGCCGTTGCGGCTCGGGAGCGACGGGTACTCCGCCGCGGCGATCACCCTTGTGCTGTCGGCGGCCGGCGTGCTTGCGACCGCGGCCACCTACGGCACCGGCCGGATCTTCGACCGTTTCGGCGGAATCCCGATCGCGATCACGTCGATCGTTGCCATGGCCGCCTTCGTGGTGGCGCTGGCCGCGGCCCGGTCGGGCCTGCAGCTCGCGGTCGTGTTCGTGGCCGCGACGCTGCCGATCACCGGCCAGTACGCGGTGGCATACCCGCTCTGCGCGGAGGGCGCCGATTCGGCCGGGCTCGGCCATGCCAACGTGTTCGGGCTCCTCAACGTCGCCTGGGGGAGCGGGTTCCTCATCGGTCCGGCGGCGGGCGCGGCGTTCGCCCAGGCGACCTCCGACCGGATCACATACCTCACGCTGGTGGTGCTCTCGCTGGTGGTGGCAGCGGCCTTACGCCCACTGGCACTCTCGCACAAAGAGTGCCAACCATCTCGGTTGAACACCGGCTGAGCGGCTGCTATGCTGCTGCCTGGCACTCCGAGAGGGAGAGTGCCAGATCCAGGAAACCGGTTCGTTCTCAGGAGGAATGCATGGATCTGAAGCCTCTGGGCGATCGTGTGATCGTCGAGGTTCTCGACGAGGAGGAGATCACGTACAGCGGGATCGTCCTCCCCGACACGGCCAAGGAAAAGCCTCAGCGCGGCAAGGTGCTCGCTGTCGGCCCCGGTCGGTACGAGGACGGCAAGCTCGTCGCGTTGGACGTGAAGAAGAACGACGAGATCATCTTTTCAAAGTATGGCGGCACTGAGGTCAAGCTCTCGGGCGACGAGTATCTGATTCTTCGCGAGTCCGACATCCTGGCCAAGGTCGTCACGAGCAAGGTCGCCGCAAAGGCGTAGGAGGAAGCACCCGAATGGCACACAAGGAGCTCAAGTTCAATGAGGAAGCGCGCCGCTCGCTTCAGCGAGGCGTCGACATCCTCGCCGATGCGGTCAAGGTGACGCTCGGCCCCAAGGGCCGGTACGTCGTGCTGGACAAGAAGTTCGGCGCGCCGACCATCACCAACGACGGCGTCACGATCGCGCGCGAGATCGAGGTCGAGGACGTCTTCGAGAACCAGGGCGCACAACTCGTGCGCGAGGTCGCCACGGCGACCAACGACGTCGCCGGTGACGGCACCACCACGGCCACCGTGCTCGCCCAGGCGATCGTGCGGGAGGGCCTCAAGAACGTCTCTGCCGGCGCCAACCCGATGGCGCTCAAGCGCGGCATCGAGACCGCCGTCCAGGCGGTCGTGGACGACATCAAGTCACAGGCCAAGGAGATCTCGGGCAAAGAGGACATCGCCCGGGTCGCCACCATCTCTGCTCGCGACCGCGAGATCGGCGACGTCATCGCCGACGCCATCGAGAAGGTCGGCAAGGACGGCGTCGTCAACGTCGAGGAGGGGCAGACGTTCGGCCTCGAGCTCGAGTTCACCGAGGGCATGCAGTTCGACAAGGGCTACCTGTCCCCGTACATGATCACCGACTCCGAGCGCATGGAAGCGGTGATGGACGACCCGTACATCCTGATCGCCAACCAGAAGATCGGTGCCGTCAAGGACCTCCTGCCCGTGCTCGAGCAGGTCATCCAGAACGGCCGGCCGCTGCTGATCGTGGCCGAGGACGTCGAGGGCGAGTCGCTCGCGACGATCGTCGTCAACAAGCTGCGTGGCACGTTCACCGCCGTCGCCGTCAAGGCGCCGGGCTTCGGTGACCGCCGCAAGCGGATGCTCGAGGACATCGGCATCCTCACCGGCGGCGAGGTGATCACCGAGGAGATGGGCCTCAAGCTCGAGAACACGACCCTCTCCCAGCTCGGCAAGGCCCGCAAGGTCGTCGTCGACAAGGACGCGACCACCATCATCGACGGTGCCGGCGACAGCGACGCGATCAAGGGCCGGATCAAGCAGATCAAGTCCGAGATCGAGTCCACCGACTCCGACTTCGACCGCGAGAAGCTGCAGGAGCGGCTGGCCAAGCTGGCCGGCGGCGTCGCGGTGGTCAAGGTTGGCGCTGCCACCGAGACCGAGATGAAGGAGAAGAAGCACCGCGTCGAGGACGCGCTGCAGGCGACCCGGGCGGCCCTCGAGGAGGGCATCGTCCCCGGCGGCGGCGTGGCACTCCTGCACGCCATCAAGGCCGTCCAGGCCGAGAAGCTCGAGGGCGACGAGAAGACGGGTGCACGGATCATCATCCGCGCGCTCGAGGAGCCGCTCCGCCAGCTGGCTGAGAACGCCGGGCTGGAGGGCTCTGTCGTCGTCAACGAGGTGCGGGGCGCCAAGGCCGGCTTCGGCCTGAACGTCGACACCGGCGAGGTCGTGGACATGGTCAAGGTCGGCATCATCGACCCGGCCATGGTCACGCGCTCGGCGCTGCAGAACGCCGCATCGATCGGCAAGAACATCCTCACCACCGAGGCTGTCGTCGCCGAGGCACCGGAGAAGCACCCCGCCCCGATGGGTGGCGGCGGTATGCCCGACATGATGTAAACCCGTGGGGGGAACCCGGTTCCCCCCACGAACCCCCCCGATTGGGGGCGCGCGAAACGGCAGTGAGAGGAGGGGAGTGCGGCTCCCCTCCTCAGCCGTTTAAGGGCCGAAACCTCAGGGCACTCCGTTGGCGCCGACGTCTTCGATGAACGCGACGATCAGCTGGATCGCGCCCTCGACGTCGTCGATGTTGACGCAGCCCACGGCCGAGTGGATGTAGCGCGACGGCACCGAGATGCAGCCGGCGAGGACGCCGGTGCCGCTGAGGGCGATGCCCCAGGCGTCGGTGGCGCCGCCCATCAGCACCTCGCGCTGGTACTCGATGCCGGCCGTCTCGGCCACCTGCTCGAGCCGGTTCGTCAGCCGCCGCGGCACCGCGCTGCCGTATCCGGCCGCCGGTGCCCAGTCGAAGTACTTGATCGCGGGGCCCTTGCCCAGGCGGATCGGCAGGCGCGAGTAGTCGATCCCGGGAGTGTCTCCGCACAGGGTGACGTCGATCGCGAGCGCCACGTCGGGCACGATCCGGGTCGCGGCGGGCCCGGCGCCGCGGATGCCGAGCTCCTCCTGCACGGCCGCGGTCGCCCACACCGTCGCGCCGCCGCCGTTCGACAGCCGTCGCATCACCTCGATCATCACCGCGCACCCCGAACGGTCATCCACGGCCTTGCCGGTGAAGACGCGTGTCCCGTTCAGCATCCCCGACTCGCGGGCAAAGGTCACGAGGTCGCCGACGCCCACACCCAGCGCCTCGGTCTCGGCCCGGCTGGACGTGCCCACGTCGACGAACATCTCGTCGAGCGCGATGGCCTTCTTCGCGTCCTCGGGCGTGAGCACGTGAGCCGGTTTGGCGCCGGTGACGCCGTCAACGGGCCCCTTGCGGCCGTGGATGCGCAGGTCCTGGTCGATGACCATGCGGTCATCGTGGAACCCGATCGGCGCGATGCGGACGAACCCCTCGTCCTCGACGTGCTGGACGATGAAGCCCAGCTCGTCCATGTGCGCGCACAGCATCACCGTCGGAGCTCCCTCCGCGCCCGTGCGGACGAAGAAGTGGTTGCCGAGGGCGTCGGATTCGTGGCGGTCGTGGTGGTCGGCGAGCTCGGCGGCGATCAGGTCGGCGACCGCCGACTCGTCGCCGGAGACGCCTGAGACCGCGTCGAGGCGGCCGAGGAGTTGGGGCAGATTGTCAGACATGGCGCCTACCCTACCCGCCTCGAGGACTACCGTGCCGCCGTGCAGATCGACCTGCCGCAGCCGTACGACTTCCACCGCTCGACGTTCCGGTTCCGCACGTTCGGCGAGGACGCGGCCAGCGTCTGGCACGACGACGGCCTCTACCGCGTGCTGCGCTCGGGGCGGGTCGTGCGGATCGCCGCGGACGGCGTTCGCGGGGACGGGCCGTTCGCCATCGGCGACCGGGCAGAGGTGCTGCATCTGGTGGGCGCCGCGTTCGATCTGGGCGCGTTCGCCGCGGCCCACCCGCAGATCGCCGCCCGCGCACCCGGGTTCCGGCCGCCGCTCGTCGCCGACCCGTTCGAATCGCTGGTGACGTCGGTGACGGCCCAGCAGGTGTCGCTGCTGGCGGCGTGCGCCATCCGCAGCCGGTTCGTGCGCCGGTTCGGCCACAGGGCGGATCTCGACGGCGTCGAGGTGTGGGCGTTCCCGCGCCAGGAGGGCGTCGCCGGAGCGGACCTGGAGGGCGTCGGCCTCTCACGGGCCAAGATCCGGGCGATCGCAGCCCTGGCCCAGGCCGACCTTGACCTGACCGGCCTGGACGATGACGAGGTGCGCGAGCGGCTGGTCGCACTCCCGGGCATCGGCGGCTGGACGGTGGACTGGTTCATGGCCCGCTGCCTCGGCAGGCCGGGCGCGTTTGCCCCCGGCGACCTGGGCGTGCGCAAAGCGGTGGCGCGATGGTTTTCCGGCGACCCGATCTGGCCCGAGGCACGGGTGCGCGAAGCCTGCGCCGTGTTCGGCGAGCACGCCAACCTGGCGGTGCACTACCTGCTCGTCCCCGCGCAGCCGGTCAGGGCGTGAACGTGCGGGCCGTGTAGGTGATCATCACCAGCGCCCCCATCAGCAGCGGGAACGCCGTCTTGACCAGCGTGTCCACCCGCTCGTCCTCGCCCATGTCCGCCAGCGCCCAGAAGAACGGGAAGCCGACCATCCCGAACCGGCCCATCGACACCAGCAGGCCGCCGCTTGTCGGCAGGATCACGAGCAGCCCCGCGTAGATCAGGTATTCCCCCGGGATCCGCATCCGCCAGGCACGGTAGAAGAGCCAGCACCAGAAGAGCGTGAAGGCGATGTGGATGAGGAAACGCAGGTGGCCGCCCTCGAGCACGTCGTGCCAGAGCGTGTACACGATCACCCACGGCAGCACCGAGACGCCCCGGCCCCAGCCCCGCTCCTGCGCGTCCGGGCTGGCCATGAAGTTGCCGGTGCGCCAGCCCAGGTAGAGGAAGAACGCGAGCTCCGCCGCCGGGAGCAGGAGCAGCGGCAGATACGCGGTGAGGCGCCGGCCCTCGCTGCGGTAGCGGCGCCATGCCAGTGCCGGGAGCAGCGCGATCCCGACGGGGCGGGCGAGCACCGCGAGCGCCGCGACCGCGCAACCCCACCACCAGCGCCCGTGCCATGTGAGCACGAAGGCCCCCAGGACGAGCAGCAGGAACAGGCTCTCGCCGTAGGGCAGCGAGAAGACGAAGCTGAGCGGGAAGATCGCCAGGTAGAGCACCGTTCGCCGGGCGATCCGCTCGTCGTAGCGGCGCCGCGTGACGGTGTACAGGATGCAGAGCGCGGCGCCGAACGCGAGCGTCGAGAGCAGGCTGCCCCAGAGCGTCATCGGGCCGGGCAGCACGGCCGCGACCCTCCACGTCAGCGGGTACAGCGGGAAGAACGCCGCGGAGTTGCCATGACCGATGGCGGGGTCGTAGCCGTGCTGGGCGATCCAGCTGTACCAGACGGCGTCCCACTGGCCGAGCGGCCCGAACAGCGCGTGGTAGGAGATACCCGACTCGCGGGGCACCCGCGCCGTCCACCCCGCCGCGGCGATCAGGCCGTAGACGGCCAGCCGGCTCAACGCGAACACGGTCAGGGGGTAGCGCAGCGACGCGGCCAGCTGCCGTACGCCGGCCCGGGCGGGCGGCTCCGGTGCGGCCGCGGCGGCGACGAGGGTGTCGTTCATTCCGGCAGCCCCAGGCGGCGCCACAGACGCTGGACTCCGAACACCGCCACCGCGGCGTAGGCGGCGCCGATGATCAGATCGACCACGTAGTGGTTGGCGGTGTACACGACGGCGATCGACTGCACGATCGGGTAGAGGAGGGCGACACCCGTCACCCACCAGCGCCGGCGAGTGTTCCACGCCAGCATGACGATGAACAGGAAGACCAGCATCGCATAGCCCTCGTGCAGGGACGGAACCGCCGCGTAGGGGTTGCCGTCGACCAGGTGGTAGAGGGGCCCCGAATCGGTCGGAAGGGGAGAGCTGGCCGCCTGCGCCCCTGCCGGATTGGCCAGCTGTGGGATCAGTCCCTTGGCCGCCGCCGCCCACGGCGGCGCCGCCGGGTAGAGCCAGAAGGTGAGCGAACCAGCATAGGACAGCACCAGCAGGGTCGCGGCGAAACGGTAGTAGAGCGCCCGCCGTTTCAGCCAGAGCGCGAACGCGAGCGTCGGCGGGACGATGAAGTGCACGCGCGTCATGAACGACAGGAACTGGTCGTACCATTGCAGGCTCCCCGTCCACAGCCAGTTCTGCAGCACCACGGTCGGGATGTGGCCGAAGAACAGAACCTTTTCGACGTCGAGCTGGGGCCGGTAGTAGGGACTCGGGTGCAGGGTGTGGGCGATTCCGCGAGACTCCTCGTACAGCACGATCAGCAGCACGAAGGGGACGAAATCGAGCATGAACCGGCGGCCCCGCCCCAGGACGAGGGCGGGAGCGAGCAGCACCAGGACGTAGCGGTCGGGGGTCAGCGAGACCCCGAACGTCAGGATCTGGGCGAGGAGGGCGATCGCGAACGCCACGGCCGCGAGCACCGCGGTGGGCCGGTCGATGTTGCGCCGGGGCGGGCCCCAGCGCTCGCCATCGCCGCCGCCATGGTGCTCGCCGTGCTCGTCCGGCTGCCCTTCTTCGGCGCCCCCCTGACCGCCGACGAGGGCGGGTACGCCGAGGTCGCCCGCCTGTGGAGTCACGGCGCCGTTCTGTACAGGGGTGCGTGGGTCGATCGCCCGCAGGGCCTGCTGCTCGTCTTTCGGGCGATGCTCCATATCGATGGCGGCTCCGCGGAGGCGTTGCGGGCGTCAGCAGCCGTGGCGGCGGCGCTGCTGGCTCTTGTGACCATGGTGGTCACCGCCAGGGTGGCCGGGAGAATACCCGCAACCATCGCAGGACTGACCCTGGCAACCGTCGGTTCGTCGCCGTTCATCGAGTCGTTCACGCTCTCGGGCGAGCTGCTCGCGGCCGTGGTGGCAGGGACGTCGATGCTCGCCTTCGTCCTCTACCTTCACAACGGGGCGCTGCGGTGGCTCGTCGTCGCGGGGCTGCTCACCGGCTGCGCCGTGCTCGTCAAGCAGTCCGCGTTCGACGCCGGCGCCGCAGCGGCGGTGTACCTGGTGTGGACGCGCCGGCGGGCCGGGCTCACGCCCGCGGCGGTGCTGGTCGCGGCCGCGTTCGTGCCGGTCGTCGTCGCGGCTCTGAGCGCGCCGAACCTCCACGACTGGTGGTACGCGATGGTCACCTACCGCGACCAGGCCGACTCGATCGTGACCGGCTCGCTGAGCGCCCGGCTGGACGTGGCCTGGCACTCGCTCGGGGCCGCCGCGCGCGGCCTCGGCGTCCTCGCCCTGCTGGCCGTGATGGGCTGGCGGCGATGGCCGCTGCTCGCGGTGCTGTGGCTGGCCTTCGCGACCATCGGCGTGGTCGGCGGCGGGAACTTCCACAACCACTACTACCAGCAGATGGCCCCGCCGCTCGCGCTGCTGGCCGGAATCGGCGGCGCCGAGTTGTGGCGGCGGCGCAGCCTGCCGGCAATCGCGCTCATTGCGGCGGCGGTGGTTGCGACGGCCGTCGTGACCGTGCCGCTGTGGTTCGACTCGCCGAATGCGCAGGCGCGCGGGGTGTTTCCCGGCGACCCGCACCTGCGCACCGACGCCGCCGTCGTGCGCTACGTCCGCGCTCACACCGATCCGCGGCAGCGCATCTTCGTGATGTGGGCGGCCGCCGACATCTACTACCTGGCCGATCGCGATCCGTCGCTCCGCTACATGTGGTTCCGAAACATCCAGGCCATCCCCGGCGCGCTTGGCCAGGCGCGCAGGATGCTCGCCGGCGCGCGCCCGCCCGCGCTCGTGATCGGGATCAACTCGCCGGGGTCGATCGACCCCTCCGGCCGGGCCGCCGCGATCCTCGCGCGGCGCTACCGGCTCGCGGCCACCGTCGCCGGCGTGCCCATCTACGCCCCTCGTTCGTAGCCCGCCGCGGAACAGATGCTCTGGATCAGGCGAACGGTCAGCTCGAGCCGCTGCTCGAACGTCGCCACCTCGATCCACTCGGCTTCGGTGTGGTCGTCGCCGCCGACCGGGCCCAGGCCGTCCAGGGTCGGGATTCCCCAGCTGCCCGTCCAGCAGCCGTCGGAGACGCCGCCCGACCGCTCGGTCGCGATGGCGAGGCCGACGTGGCGGGCATGCCCCAGGGCCAGCTCGACGAGCTCGGTTGCGACCGGCATCGGCGGCCAGGTGCCGCGGTCGTCGAGCTCGGTCGCCACGCCGTCGTACACGCTCGGCCGCTCGAGCTCGGCCTCGGCGAAGTCGAGGTCGGCAGCCACGCCCGAGCGGATGTCGATGGTGGCGCGGGCCGCTCCGGGAACGGTGTTCGGTGCGTCGCCGCCCGAGACGGTGGTCACCACCGACGTCATGTCCGTGCGGCCGGCCGTCAGGCCCTCGATGCGCAGCACCTCGCCGGCCAGCGCCGAGACCGCGCTGCGGCCAAGGGCGGTGTCGGCCCCCGCGTGGGCCGGTCGGCCGCGCAGGTGGAGCGTCCGCCAGAGCGCGCCCTTGCGGGCCGACACGATGTCGCCGTTTCGACGCCCGCACTCGAACACGAGCGCGGCCGCCGCGCCACGCGCCTCGTCACAGGCGGCGGGCGCGCGCAGGCGCACCTCCTCGTCGGCGCAGATGAGGAGGCGCAGCTCCGAGAACGGGCGCGTGGGTATCGCGGCCAGCCGCTCGACGGCCATCGCGGCGAGCACGAGACCGCCCTTCATATCGGCGACCCCGGGGCCGGTGCAGCGGTCGCCCTCGCGCCGGAACCGCCACCTGCTCGCCGTGCCGGGCGCAAAGACCGTGTCGGGGTGGCCCAGCAGCGCGACCACCGGGCCGCCGTCGCCGGTCAGCGTGACGATCAGGCTGCGGGCCGGGTTGTCGGGCTCTTCCACCCACCGCTGCGTGCACCCGGCCGGCGCGAGCCACGCCGCCACCTGCTCGGCCACGCCCTCCTGCTCGAGCCCGCCCGACGGCGAGTCGGTGTCGACCAGCGCCTGCAGCCGGCTGCAGAAGACGTCGGTGGGCGAGGCGGACAAGGGCGTCACTCTACCGGCGGACGGGGCCGTAGTACCCTGCCGGTATGGCGGAGGTGCTTGAGCGAGGGTTCCTGAGGGCGAGCGGGCGCGACGCCGTCTCGTACCTGCAGAGCATGGTCTCGAACGACGTCGAGGCGCTCGCGCCGGGCGCCGGCTGCTACGCGCTCCTGCTCACGCCCAAGGCGCGCGTGATCGCCGATCTCGAGGTCTTTCGCACGGGCGACGACCTGGTGCTGGCCTGTCCGCCCGAGACCGTGGAGGACGTGCTGGCCACCCTGCTGCGCGCCCGGTTCCGGAAGAAGGTTGTCGTCGAGCCGGCCGGCTACGCACTGGTGTGGGGCGAGGCAGAGGGTGCCCTGGCGGAGCTCTCGACGCCGATCGGCACGGAACGCCTCCTCGCGACCGTTCCCGGCAACGGCGCCGTCCCCGCCGAGGCGTGGGAGGTGGCCCGGATCGAGGCCGGGATGCCCCGCTTCGGGCACGAGTTCGACGGCGAGTCGATGCCGGCCGAGGCGGGGCTCGAGGATCGGGCGATCAGCTTCACGAAGGGCTGCTATCCCGGCCAGGAGCCGGTTGCCCGCCTGCATTACCGCGGCCACGCGAACCGGGGCGTGCGCGGAGTGCGTTTCGAGGGCGCACCGCCCGAGCCCGGGACGAGGGTGACGGTCGCGGGCACCGACGTCGGCCGGGTGACGTCGGTCGCGGACTCGGGCCGGTTCGGGCCGATCGGCCTCGCCATCCTGCGCCGCGAGGTCGCCGAGGGCGCGACGGGCGACGCCGATGGCACCGCGCTTCAGGTCGTCGCGCTGCCGTTCGGCTAGCAATGGACGCCCAGAGCGTTGTCCGGCATTCGCGCCAACGGCCTGCGGCCGTGAATGCACGGGGCCAGGCCCCGGTTATTCAGTTACCCTGACGCGCGGGCTAGAGCTCCCACGCGCCAACCTCGTAGGCCACGCCGACAGGCGCTCCGACGACGATCAGCGTGGTCGGCGAGGCGGCCGACTCGAAGGTGCGCTTGACCGCCGGGTCGACGGCGACCATGCCGCCCGCGGGCACGGTGGTTCGCTCGCCGTCGAGGGTCGCGACCACCTCGCCGGCGTGCACGAAGTAGAGCTCCTGCTGACGCGATTCCGTCTCGTCGTGCTCGGGGATGAGCACGTTGCCGGCGTCCTTGGTGACCGCGTTCACGCCAAATGCGGTGATGCCGAAATGGTGGCGCACCGACTTCCATGTTGCCGGCCAATCGGGCTTGACGGGGGGAATCTCGTTCACCTCGTCGATATGCCAGCCCGCGCCCTTTGCTGCGACGCTCATGAGCACTCCTCTCGGCTCGATCGGCCCATCCTACTCGCCTGTGAACTCCATGATCTGGCGGCCGCGATGGCGGAAGCCCTGCTTGGTGTAGAAGTCGGGAATCCCGAGCTCGCGGTCGTCGGGTGTGACTCGCAGCTCGATCGATTCGATGCCGCGCCGGCGGCACTCGTCGACAGCACTTCGCAGCAGGCTCGCCCCCAGGCCGCGGCCGCGCGCGGAGGGCTGCACCCAGATCTCCTCGATCTCGGCGCTCGCGCCGCCGCTCGCCGAGATGCGGACGGTGGTTGTCGCCACGGCCGCGTCGCCCGACAGGGTGAAGAATCCGCGGCCGGGGTCGTACAGGATCGCCTCGACGTTCTGGCGCAGGTGCCGCACCTCACGGCCCTCGTGGCTGAAGAAGGCTTTCAGGAGCCGGGTGACCACGGCGGCGTCGTCGGGGTTCGCGATCCTCGTCGGCGCGGTCACCCCGAGACCCCGCAGTGCTCCACCGCGGCGAGTGCGATGGCCTGCGTGCAGGCAACCAGATCCTCGACCGGCACGTACTCGTCCACGGTGTGCCCCCAGGCGATGCTGCGCGGGCCATATCCGATCGACGGCGTGTCGCCGAAGCGGGTGAAGGTGGCGGCGTCGAACCACGAGTCGAGCCCGCCCAGCACCCCCGGCCGGCCGGCCGCGGCGGTCGATCGCAGCATCGTCTGCACGATCGGCAGCGACGGGTCGACCTCGGCCGGCGGGATGTCGAGATCCCACTCGACCGCCGGCGGATGCTCGCGCAGCCACGGGTCGGCCGCGGCGGCCCGAGCGATCCATGCGGCGATCTCGGCCTCGACGTCGCGGCCCCATCCGTCGGCGTCAGCCCGGCCGGGCAGGTAGGTGACCTCACAGGTCATCCGGCACGTGGCCGGGTAGGTGACCGTCCACTCCCCGCCACCGATCTTGACCGGGACGATGTCGCCCGGAGGCAGGTGTGCGTGGCGCTGCTCGGGGCTGCCGCGCCACTCCTCGCGCAGGCGGGCGACGGCGTCCATCACGACGCCCATCTTCTCGATCGCGTTCACCGCGCCGCCGTCGCGCCAGTGCGGCTGGGCCATCTCGGCATGGCCGGGGCGGCCGGTGACCGTGAACGTCGGGGTCAGCGAGCCGCGGCAGGCAACCCACACCTCGAACGCGGTCGGCTCGGGCACGATGCCGGCGTCGGCGCGCACGCCATGGCGGACGGCGGCCAGGCCGCCGGCCCCCGACGACTCCTCGTCGGTGACCGTGTTCACGATCAGGTCGCCGCGCAGCCGCACCCCGAGCCGCGCCAGCACCTCGGCCGCATGGACCATGCAGGCGACGCCGCCCTTCATGTCACACGACCCGCGGCCGTGGAGATTGCCGTCGCGCACCTCCGCCCGGTTCGGGTCGCTCGTCCAGCGGTCGCGCGGCTCCGAGGGGACGACGTCGATATGGCCGTTCAGGAGCAGGCTGTGCCCGCCGCCCGAGCCTGCAAAACGCGCGGCGAGCTGCGGGCGCCCGTCGAACCGCAGGCCCCGCGGCATCTGGCGCGACCCGGCGATGTCGGCCGGGTCGGGCTCCCAGATGTCCACGGCGGCGCCGGCCGCGCTCAGGCGCTCGCCGAGGTAGGTCTGCAGGTCGGCCTCCTGGCGGGGAGGGTCGTCCGGCGCGCGGGCGGTCGTGTCGAACCCGATCAGCCGCGTCGTCAGCTCGACCAACTCATCCTTGCCGGCGGCGACCGCATCCAGGATGCGTGCCTCCAATGTCACGAGGACCGATGATAGTGAAGGCCCGGTAGCACCGGCGCACACGCTCGAAACTACTGGAAAGGCCTGGTACCGATCACTCGGCCGGGGGATTCCCCCCGCCAGGGCACTGGTCGATAACGAGACAGACGTTCCCGTGGCCTCCCGAAAGCCCGGTGAAGCGGCCGGTCCACCCACCCGACGGCCGTGGATGTCCCATGCCCTGACCCCACCGCTCCGAGAGGGAGGTGCGCCCGATGATCAAGTGGAATTCCGCCACCATTCGCGTTGCGCTTGCTCTGGGTGCCATCGCGTCCTTTGCGATCGCTTCCGGCGCCGGCATTCGCTGGCAGTAGCCAACTTCTGAGCTCGGCGGCAGGCTAACGACGGCGCCGGTCGCGGCCGATAAGGACCCAACGTGACCACCGCCTCCGCCAGCCCTGCTCCCGCCGCTCTTCCGCCCCGACTGCTCCGATACGTCGTCACCATAATTGCGGTGACCGTCCCCGTGGCAGTCGGGGCGATTCTCAAGGTCGCCGCCTCCCCACCGAGCATCGAGACATTCGCCGGGGTGCTCGTCTTCGCCGTGGCCGCGCTGGCGGCCGAGTTCAAGCCTGTGCCCCTGGACGAGCACGGCGCGCGCAAGGTCTCGCTTGCCTTCGTCTTCCTGCTCGCCTCCCAGATCCTGTTCGGCTGGCAGTTCGCGGTGATCGCCGCCCTGCTGGCCACGGCCGCTGTTGAGGCCGTCGAGCGGGGCCTCTCGCTGCGCGGCACCTTCAACACGTGCGCGTACGCACTGTCCGTGTTCGCGTCCGCGCTGCCGGCGTTCCTGCTCGGCTGGAACGGCGGTGCGATCGGGGCCGGCGATGCCGCCAAGCTGACGGTGCTGGCCTTTACCGGCGGCGCGGCCTACGTCGTCACCAATGTCGCGCTGGTCGCGGTGGCCGTCGCCCTCGCCCAGCAGGTGCCGCTCCGGGACGCATCGCGCGGCTACATCCGCCACCCGGGCCCGGCCTTCCTGATCATGGCGTTCATCTCGGCGCTCGCGGTGTCGCTCTGGAAGGTCGACCCGCCGCTCGAGCTGCTGCTTGCAGGACCGGTGTTCGCCCTGGCGCTGTATCTGCGGTCGTCCTATCGCACGGTCATGGCGGTGCGCGACGCCGAGACCGACGCGCTCACCGGCCTGGGCAACCACCGGTCGTTTCAGATCGAGCTGCGCCGCGCGCTCGACACGGCCGAGGAGGACGTCGGGCTCATGTCGCTCGTCCTGATCGACCTGGACGCCTTCAAGGACATCAACGACCGTTTTGGCCATCCCGTCGGCGACGCCGTCCTCCGGGTGGTCGCAGACGTTCTGCGGGAGGAGTGCGGGAAGGACGCCGCGTACCGCATCGGCGGCGAGGAGTTCGCGGTGCTCCTGCCGGGCCATACGACGCAGACCGCCGGCGTCACCATCGACCGCGTGCATCAGCGGCTGGCCGATACCCGGTTCCCCCACGGAGAGCGGGTGACCGTGAGTGCCGGCCTGGCGGTGTACCCCGAGCATGCCGGCGACCGCGAGAAGCTCTACGACGTTGCCGACGCCGCTCTCTACTGGGCGAAGAACCACGGCAAGAACCGGTCGTGTGCGTACAGCCCGTCGGTGGTGCGGTCGTACACGCCCGCCGAGCTGGCCGAGGCCGCCGAGCGGCATGCGCGCCTGCGCGCGGCCGAGGGTCTCATCCGCGTCGTGGACGCCAAGGACACGTACGCGGGCGCGCACTCCCAGTCGGTGTCACGCCTGGCTGAGGCGATCGCGCGATCGATGGGACTCGACGTCGAGGTGGCCGAACAGGTGCGCCTGGCCGGCCTCCTGCACGACCTCGGCAAGATCGCCATCCCCGACCGGATCCTGCAGAAGCCGGGCAAGCTCGAGCCCGATGAGCTGAAGGTGATGCGGGAGCATCCCGTGCTGGGCGCGCGGCTGCTCGAGGGGCTCGGGGTCTCGCCCGTCGACCGCTGGATCCTGCACCACCACGAGTGGTGGGACGGCTCCGGCTATCCCGTCGGCCTGACCGGCGAGGAGATCCCGCTCGGGTCGCGCATCATCCTCGTCGCCGACGCCTTCGACGCCATGACCTCGGATCGGTGCTACCGGGCGGCCGGCACGCCCACCGCGGCCATCGCAGAGCTGCGCAAGCGCTGCTGGACGCAGTTCGACGCCCGCGTCGTGGCGGCGCTGGAACGGCTCGAGTCCACCGAGCCCGTCGCCACTGAGATCCGCGCCGCCGGCTGATGGTGCTCGCGCTCGCAGTCGGGCTCGGCGTGGTCATCGGCCACCTTCTGGGTGGCCGCCTGTCGACGCTCGCGGCGATGCCGATCCGGGCGCCATGGCTGTTCTACGTTGCGATCGGCCTGCAGGTGGCAGGGTACCCGTCCGGCGTCCTCCCGTGGAGCATCGGCAACTCGCTTGCCACCGGCCTCTGGCTCGTCGTCCTACGCGGTGCTGGTCGCGGCGGTCGCGGTCAACCGGCGGCTGCCGGGGGCGCTCGTCGTCGGGCTGGGCATGTCCTGCAACCTCGCGGCCGTCCTCGCGAACGGCGGCCACATGCCGGCGCTGCGATCGGCGCTGCGCGCGGCCGGCGTGCTCTACCGCGGAGTCCACAACAACAGCGCGGTCGCGACCCATCCGCACCTGGCCTGGTTGATCGACCGCTGGCCCGTGCCGGCGTGGATCCCCATGGGCAACGTCTATTCGGTCGGAGACGTCCTCATCGCCGCAGGCGCCGTCGTGCTCGTGTGTGCCGGGATGGGCGTGCGCCCACGCCGCCGGCCGCTCGAGGCCCGCGTGCCCGAGCGCGCCTAGAGACGACCGGCGCTCCCGAGGTCGATCCCAAGCGGCCCCGCGGTTGCCTCGGCATCCTCCGTCGGGTACCACACGCGCCCGCGGCGCACGACGATCAGCGACCCGCGCTTGTCCCCGGCGGCCGCAAAGCCCACCCCGTCGCCGCTCCAGCGGCCCGCGCCCGTGTCGCGCTCGAGCGACTCCAGGTACTCGCTGACGTTGTCCACCGGGACGCCCACCTCGCAGACGGCGAGCATCGAGCCCGGCCGGAACGGCGGCCGGTACGGCTCGGGCAGGTCGTGGTGGGCGATCAGCTCGACGACGTTTCGGTCGGCGTCGCGGAAGTAGGCCGCGTCGGCGTTCCAGTCGGGGAAGGCAAAGGCCGGCCCGCCGTCGCTGGCGGCCAGGAGTTCGACCCGCTCGGCGAGCCAGCCGAGCGCATCGGCGTAGGCGGCGGACGGGATGCGGATGGCGAAGTGCTGAGGCGAGGAATGCCCGGGTTCGAACACGAGCCGGGTCGCGCCGATCTGGACGGCGAGCCCGTTGGCCGCGCCGGATACGGCGAGCCCGAGCACCGCGCCGTAGAGCGAGCGCTGTGCCTCCGCTCGTCCCGATGCCAGCCTGATCTCGACCAGCTCCACGCCGTCAGCCTAAATGGTCGGACGGGTGATCGGGAAGGATCTCGGTGGCCGGCCCCGAGCGCCCGGCGCGGCGTGGTTCGCGATCGGCTTGCAACGGGCGTGTTGATCGTGCCGGCCGCGGCGGTGGCCGCGGGCAACGTCGGCATCACCGGATCGACCGGGAACACGGCCAAGGTGACGGCGTCGGGCAGCCTGCAGGTCGCCGAGGCGACTCCCGCCTCGTTCTACGTGAACCCGAAGGCGATCCACGTCAACACCCCGCATGCGGTGATCGGCAAGGCGATCGCGCAGCCGTAGGAGGTTCTACCCGATCCGCACCGCGCCGTCGTAGTGGTCGGCGTACCAGCCGCTGGTCAGGCTCGAGATGCGCACATGGTCGCCGGTCTGCGGCGCGTGGATGAACCGGCCGCCGCCGGCGTAGATGCCGACGTGGTCGAGGCCGTCGAAGAAGACGAGGTCGCCGCGGTGCAGGTCGTCGATGCCGACGCGGCGGCCACACTGAAACTGGGCGGCGGCGAAGTGCGGCAGCCGCACCCCGAGCTCCGCGTAGACGTGCATCACGAGCCCTGAGCAGTCAAAGCCCTCAGGGTTGCGGCCGCCGAAGCGGTAGGGCGCGCCCAGGTGGCGCTCGGCGACGGCGACGGCTCGCGCGCCCAGGGGGTCGTCGCCGCCTGCGGTCACGGCCAGGGGGACGGTGATGCCCTTGACGCTGCGCCGGTGCTGGGCCGCCGCCCGTCGTCGCTGCGCCCGCTCCTGCGCGGAGCGCCACAGCTCCTCGGAGGCGAGGTCGCGTGATGGAGTGCCTGTCATCGTCCCCCCGGCGTGACTCACGCCGCAGACGCTACCGATCGATTCGTGAAGGGAGTGTGCACAGAGGGTTAGCGAAGTGTTCGGGAGCCGTCCACCGGACGCGGTAGGCTGGCAACGGTGTCCGCGCTCAACCCTCTCACGCACGCGGGTTCCGTGCATCGCCCGGCGTGCCCGGCAACGGCGCCGGGCGCCGGCGGCGAGCCGTGCCCTCGCTGCGCGGCGACGATGATCTGGACCAAGGCGTCGTGGCACTGTCTGGCCTGCCGGTACAAGGAAGGCTGCTGCTAGGCCTGCGACCGCGAGGCCTGCGGGGACTGGAAGGCGGTGCGGCGCATCGTCCCCCAGCCCTGTTTGCGCCGGGCGATCTCGTACATGCCGGCGAGCCGGTAGAGGTCGATCAGCTGGCGGAACCACATGTTCTCGAACACGCCCCCAAAGCGGGGAGACAGTGCGCGTGCTTGCGTCGATAGACTATGTATGTTAGTTTATGAACTAATCTCGTAAGTCGATCAGGGAGCACCACCATGCGCGAACGACATGACCGTCCCAACCTCACCCGGCTGACGCGGCTGGGCTTCGTCAATGCGTATCTCGTCTCGGAGGACGACGGGGTGACGCTCGTGGACACGATGATCTCGGGCAGCGCCCCGGGCATCCTGGCCGCCGCCGAGCGCCTCGGCCGCCCGATCGTCCGGATCGTGCTGACCCACGCCCACTCCGACCACGCCGGATCGCTCGACGCCGTGGCCGGGCGGCTCCCCGATGCCGAGATCGCCGTCTCGGCGCGCGAGGCGCGGCTGCTCTCGGGCGACCACGCCCTCGAGGCCGGCGAGCCGGACTCGAAGCTGCGCGGAGGCTGGCCGAAGGTGGCCGTCTCGCCGACCCGACTGCTCGAGCACGGCGACCGGGTGGGATCGCTGCGGGTGGTCGCGGCGCCCGGGCACACCCCGGGGCACATCGCCCTGTTCGACGAGCGCGACGGCACGCTGATCGCCGGCGATGCGTTCTCGACGCTCGGCGGCGTCTCGACGACCGGCCGGATCCACCCCCGCTTCCCGCTCGTCGGGATGTCGACGTGGGATCGGCCGACCGCCAACCGGACGGCGGCGATGCTGCGGACGCTCGCGCCCCGGGCGCTCGCCGTCGGCCACGGGCCGGTCGTCGCCGATCCTGCGGCCGCGATCGACCGCGCCCTGGCGGCGGTCGGAGCCGGCCGGCCGGTGGCGGCGTAGGGTGACACCGCGCCGAGGCCTCTCGCGGGCCGTCGTGATCGACGCGGCCTCACGGCCTGGCCGATCGGGATGGATTCGACGCGCTCACGCTCGGCGCGGTGGCGGCGGCGCTGGGGGTGCGCCCCCCGTCGCTCTACAACCACGTCGCCGGCCTGGACGGGCTTCGCCGCGACCTGGCGCTGCAGGGGCGTCCAGGAGCTCGGCGAGCGCATCCGCGACGCCGCCGTCGGGCGCGCGGGGACGGATGCACTGGCAGCCCTCGCCGAGGCCTATCGGATGTATGCCCGCGAGCGGCCGGGCCTTTACCGGGCGCTCCAGCGGGCGCCCGCGCCCGGGCGACGCCGAGCTCGCCGCCGCGGCGGAGCGGCTGCTCCAGCCGGTGCTGGCGGTGCTCGCCGGATTCGGCCTGCAGGGCGACGACGTCATCCACGCCGCCCGCAGCCTGCGCAGCGCGATGCACGGGTTCGTCGAGCTCGAGCGGCTGGGAGGCTTCGGCATCGACCTCGACCTCGACGCGAGCTACCGGTTCATGATCGCGGCGGTCTCCGCCGGCATGGTGGGGCGCCGCGCGTGACGCGCGGCGCCCCACCGCCGTGTCGACGGTGCTATCTGGCGTGGCGGAGCATGCCCAGGAGGCCGTGCGCCTCGCCGTCGGGCCCGGCGCTGAAGAGCAGCGCGTTGCGGGCGCCGGTGACGCCGTTGCCGAAGCGCAGCCCCCACAGGCCGTCGATGACGACCGGGGCGCCGTGCGGGCGCCGCAGCGTCCCCAGCATGTGGCCGGTGTGGATGTTGTAGGCGTGGATGCGGCCGTCGCCGAAGTTGCCGACGAGCAGCGCGCCGCTGAACTGGCCGAAGTGCCGGGGTGCCTGCACCAGGCCCCAGGGAGCATCGAGCGCGCCGCGGCTGACGAGGCGGCGGATCAGGTGCCCCGCTGGTCGTGTACACGTCGACGTAGCCGAGATGGGCGGCGTCGATCTCGTCCGATGCGGTCGCGTCCTGCTTGGCGTAGGAGACGTACAGCCGGCCGCCGATCGCCTGAATCCCGAACGGTGCGAAGCGGGCCGGCAGGTTCGGGTCACGGAAGCGGCCGTGCGTGTTCACCTGATGGAAGGTGTTGTTGAACACGTCGATCGCGTTGTTGTGGAAGTCGGCCGCAAACAGCATCGGCCCGTGTCCGTGCACCCTGGCCAGGGCGAGCCCCTTGAAGACCGCGGTGGGCACGGTTGCCTCGGTGGTCGCCGACGTCGGGAACGGAGAGGCTGGCGGCCAGGCGCTGATCGTGCCGGCCTCGGAGTCGAAGATGAACAGGGCCGGGGTCGGAGTGCCGGCGACGTCCACCTTGAACCCGCTCGTCGGGTTGAACACCTGGCCCGTGGGAGCTCCCGCGGGGATCGTCACCACGAGTGGCGCGATCGCGATCGGCATGCCGCCGACGGCGCCCGGATAGATGCTGGCGACACCCGGTCCGTTGTCGGCAGCCCAGAGCGGAGTCGTCGGGCCGGCTGCCAGGCCCCACGGATTGACGAGGTTCGGGTCCATCACCTGCGCGACGCCCGGCTGATCGGACACGAGGTTGGTCTGCCGGTAGCCGTGGGCCTGGGCGACCGCCGGGGCGGCCAGCGCCGCGGCCACGACAATCGGTGCGAAGGCCGCAAGCCGCCGGCCTCGAAGCCATCTCTGGCGTTTCATCACGATACCCCCTCATGCGTAGACGTCCGGCGCCGGCATGCGGCGCCGGGGGACGACGGTGGGTACGATCCCGGATCGTTCCCGGATTGTGGCCTGCGTTACACGAAGGAGCAGCAGATGACCGAACCCGACGAGGTTGCCGAGGCCAGCGAGGTTGTCGTCGAGGGCGTGTGGCACTGGCGGATCCGAAATCACGCGATCGGCGGAGCGTTCTCGAGCTCGCAGGCGGTGGCGGGCGATGCCGGCGAGCTGGTGCTGATCGATCCCGTCCGGCTTGCTCCCGGCGCGATGGCCGCCCTGCCCCTGCCGACGGCGATCTGCCTCACCGCGAAGTGCCACCAGCGCGCGGCGTGGCGCTACCGGCTCGACTTCGCCGCGGCGGTGTGGGCGCCCGAGGGCACGGTGCCGATGGAGGGCGAGCCCGACCGCCGCTACACCGAGGGCGACGTGCTCCCCGGCGGGCTGCGGGCGGTGCACACGCCCGGGCCGGAGCCGGTGCACTACTCGTTCCTGCTCGAGCGGGGCGCGGGCGTCTTCTTCTGCTCCGACCTGCTCGGCAACGACCCTCTCCGCGGTCTCGACTTCGTCGCGCCGGAGTACCACGACGACCCGGCCGAGACGCGCCGCAGCGTGGAGCGGATGCTCGACCTCCCGTTCGCGGTGCTGTGCCTCGACCACGGCCCGCCGGTGGTGGACGACCCCAAGTCGGCGATCCGCGCTCTGCTCCGCCGCACGGCCTGACTGCGCCAAACGGGGTCAGACGCCTTTTGGCGCATCACGCCATGAAGGCTGCGAGGCGCTCCGCTTCGGCCGCGACCTCGCGCTCGACGGTCTTGGGGAGCGGCTCGAACGGCGCGGTCACCACGCGCCCGCGCTCGTGCTTCCACGTGCCCGCGACGTGGCCGTCGACGAGGAACGTGGGCAGCGAGTGGGGGGTCTTCGTGTTGAACACCTGCGGCCGCCAGCGCTCGGGCATGATCTGGCCGCGGCGCGCGTGCACGAGCAGCGTCGCGTCCCACGTGGGCAGGAACCGCACCGGCGCCGGCGTCGCCGGGTCGGGCAGCGGCGCCCGCTGCAGATCGATCAGCTCCGCCCCGCGCTCGTCGCGGAAGCGACGCGGCTCGAGCCGCTCGACGGCCGGGGCGAGCGACTGCACGGACGACCCCCGCCCAGTCGGCGATGTCCTTGACGGCCGCCGGCCCGAAGCCGCCCAGGTAGCGCTGCAGCAGCAGGTCGAGGCCGTGCTGCGGGATCCGCCTCGGCCGGCCCGAGCCACGTCTCGGCGGTCGTGTACAGGTCGGCCCGGCGCTGCTCCCACGTCCCCGACGGCGGCACGCGCACGAGGTCGAGCCAGAGGCCGACGCCGTTCCAGATGACGTTGTTCACGCCCAGCTCCTGCATCAGGTCCTTGCTGCGGCGCGGTCCCTCGGCGAGCAGTGTGCGCGTGCGCGCGGCGGCGTCGGCGACCACCTCGGGCGCGATCTGGCGGCGGTGGGCGCGCAGCCACCACTCGCGCCGGGTCTCGCGCACGCCGGCAACGAACGAGCGGGTAGTCCGCAGCCGTCACGGTATGGATGGTCGCCCGCATCACGGTGGCCTGTACGACCTTGCGGGTCTCGAGCGCGGCGGTCAGGTCGGCGCGGGCAAAGCCGTCGAGCCGCGACCAGAGGCCGATGTAGCCGGACGGCGCGTACTGCGTCTGCAGACCGCCGACCCGCTCGATCGCCGCGGCCGGCCGGAGCCTGCGCCGCTCCAGGAGCAGCTGGCGGCCGAGCACCGCCCGGTTCAGCGCCAACTCGGTGAGCACCCGCTCTGCCATCGCCGGCCGCGTCAGCCCCGGCTCGCGCGCAGCAGGATCTTGGTGTCGAGCCACACCGACCCGTCCTCGACGAGCCGCCCGGCCAGCAGCTGCCGCACCCGCTCGGCGGCCTCCCCGGTGCATCCGCAGCGCTCGAGCCACGGCTCCAGCGGATGCCGCTTGGCGAAGAGCTCGACCCGCTCTACCGTCGAGCCCCGCAGCGGTCAGGTGGGCGCGCCACTCCCGCTCGGAGTAGGACCGAACGTGGGTCGGGTCGCGCAGCCGCTCGGCCTCCTCGACCTGCTCGTCGGCGTAGAGGGTGTCCTCGATCACGACCAGACGGCGGGTGACGCGGGCCATCTCACGCACCGCCGCGGCAACGTCGTCGAAGTGGTGGGCGGCGATTCGGCAGGCGACGACGTCGAAGCTCGTGTCCTCGAACGGAAGCGACTCGGCGGGACAGACGACATCGGGTTGCATCCCGGGCGAGGCATCCGCGGTGGTGACAAGGCAGCCGGCCTCGGCCAGGCGGCGGCCGACGTGGCCGCCCCCGGTGGCGACGTCGAGCGCCACGATCCCGGGCGCGGGCTCACACCACTCGACGAGGGCGTCCAGGTCGGCGCCCGCCCGGTGGGTCGGGCTCGTGCGGTACGCCTCGGCCCGCGCGTCCCAGCTCATCCTCCGGCTACGTACGAGCGACTTCCGGGACGAACCGGTCGACCTCGACGATCTCGTCCACCGGCACGTTTGCGCGCCGTGCGGCGACCATGATCTCCTCGGCCGAGGGCGCCTCGTACAGGCAGTACGAGCGGCGCCGGTCGGCGCTCAGGAACGAGAACAGCCATCGCACGCCCTCGTCGGCGTTGATGTCCTCGATCAGGCGGACGTCGTCGTCGGTCAGCTCGAGCTGCTCGGCGAAGCTGCGTTCGATCAGAAAGAGTGGCATGGCGCGGATGCTACTCCGACCGGGGTGCCGCCGTCAGCCCGCGCCGGTACGCGTACGCGGCGGCCTCGGTGCGGTTCGCGCAGCCGGTTTTGCGCAGGATGCTGCGGACGTGGTTCGCGGCGGTGTGCTCGCTGACGACCAGCGCGGCGCCGATCTCGCGGTTGGACATGCCCCGCGCGACGAGCTGGAGGATCTGGAGCTCGCGCGGCGAGAGCCCGTCCGGCGACTGCCGCGGAACGATCGCTCCGCCCTCGGTGCGAATGCGGTGAAGGAGTGTCGGCATCCCGATCCGCTCGGCGAGCGTGCCCGCTTCCTGCAGCAGCTCGTGCCCTCGCGCGGGGTCGCCGCCGGGGCCCTTGAGGAGGACGCGGCCGAGCTCGTACTGGGAGTGGGCGAGCCATGTCCAGGCGCCCATGCCGCGGTCGATCTCGACGGCGGTCTCGAGGTGCGCGCGGGCGAGGTCGTGCTCTCCGGAGACAGCGGCGACGATGCCCAGATACCGGTCGGCCGACCCATAGCAGGCGACGCCGTGGCCGATCGTCACGATGTTGCCCGCGTGCGGGATGAGCTCGGCGTAGAGGTCGGTGGCGATGCGGTCGTCTCCGACGAGCGAGCAGGCATCGGCGAGGTACGTCAGCGCTGCCAGCCACAGGCCGGCGCGCAGCTCGACGAGCCCGCGCCGGTGCACCCGCCGCAGCTCCCGGCGGGCCTCGTCGTGCATCCCCAGCTCCGCGAGGAGGGCGGCCAGGCCCGGCCCCCAGGCCCCGCTCTGCTGATTCGCCGATGCCATGATCCGCACCACCGGGGCGAGCTCGGCCAGCCGGCCCTGCTCGCGCCGGATCCCGAACATCTGGATGCCGTAGGAGCCGGACGGGTCGCGGCCGGTGAGCAGCCTGCCCCACTCGAACGATCGCTCGGCCGTCGCCTCCGCCTCGTCCAGCCGGCCCGCGCACAGCGCGATCGCCGACCGGTAGTGCTCCGCGACGTGGATGATGAACGGCTGCCCGACTCTGCTCGCCATCTCGAACACCACCGCGAGCTCCTCGCGTGCCGCGTCCGAGGTCGCCGAGCGCGATCAGCGCCGAGATGCGCCACTCCATCGCCTCGGCCTGCAGCTCGACCAGGCCGAGCTGTGCGGCGAGGTCGCGCGACTCCGTCAGCATGGCCAGGATCTCGTCGAGCGAGGTCGTTCCGCGCGCCCAGTACGCCCGCATGAGCACGGTCGCAAGCGCGAACCGGTCGTCCATCCGCCGCGCCGTCGCGATCGCGGCATGCCGCAGCTCGGCACTGCGGGCATGCTGGCCGACGAACGCGCATGCGCGGGCGAGCCCGCTCAGCACCATCACCCGCAGCGAGGAGTCCTCCGCGCCGAGGATCGCCTCCGCCTCGGTGAGCAGCTCGAGCGCGCCCTCGTTGATCGCAGCCATCCGCCAGCAGGCGTTCTCGAACCCCACAGCCGCGGCGGCGAAGAGCTCGCTGTCGCCGTGATCGCGGGCGATGTCGGCAGCCACCCGGTACGCGACCAGCGCCTCGGTGCCGCGCCCGCCGCGATAGCAGGCGTCGCCGAGGGCCAGCTGGATCTCGGCCCGGTCGTGCTCGTCGGGGATACCCAGGCCGAGCGCGGTTCGCAGCGCCGTGACCGCCTCGTCGAAGGCAAGCGCCGCGGTCGCGGCGCCCGCGGCGCGCACGTTGTAGGTCACCGCGCGCTCGGTGCCGCCGAGCGGCGCGGCGGCGGTGAAGTGGCGGGCCAGGTCGGCCAGTGTTCGTGCGGACGGCTGCGGCGAGGCCGCCTCGAGCGCCTCGCCCGCGCGCAGGTGCAGCTCGGCCCGGCGCGGCGCCGCGAGCCGGTCATACAGGGCGCGCCGAACCAGCTCGTGGGCGAAGCAGTAGCCCAGCGGGCGCTCGGGCACGGCGGCCACCATGCCGCTGCGCAGCGCCAGGTCGACGGCTCCCAGCACGGCGGGCTCATCGATTCCGGTCCCGCCGGCGAGCACCGCCAGGTCGAACTCCGGCCCGACCACCGCCGCCAGCTCGAGCACGCCCGTGGTGGCCGCGTCCAGGCGCGCCAGCCGCTGGCTTACCACCTCGCGCACGGCTTCCGGGCTGCCCAGCTCCTCCGGCGTGCGGGTCAGCCGGGCGCGGCCTCCCTCCACCACCAGCGCCCCGGTCTCGACCAGCGCCCGCCACAGCTCGATGACGAGGAAGGCGTTGCCCTGCGTGAGGTCGTGGATTGCAGCCGCGAGAGGAGGCAGCTCAGGGCCGAGGTCGCCCCCGGCCGCGCGCTCGACCAGCTCGCCGATCTCGGCGGTCGAGAGGCCGGTGAGGCGCAGCGGCACGACGCCCTCGGTGCGGCGCAGGTCGACCAGCGCGGCCGAGAGCTCGGCCGGCATGTCGGCCTCGAGGTCGCGGAACGTGGCGATGAGCAGCATCCGCGCGCCGGCGGCGGCGCGGGAGAGATGGCGCAGCAGCAGGAGGGTGGGCGTGTCCGACCAGTGGACATCCTCGAGCACGAGCAGCAGGGGCCGCCGGTGGGAGGTGTTCACGAGCAGCTCCGCGACGGCGTGGTGGAGGCGGTGGCGCTCGGTGTCCTGGTCGGCCACCACCGGTTCGGGCAGGCTGCCGACACGGGCGGGGAGCTCGGGGATCAGGCGGATCAGCTCACCGCCGCCGGCACCGAGGTCCTGCCGCAGCCCCTCGGGGTCGGAGACGCGCGCCAGATGGTGCAGCGCCTCCGCGATGGGCTGGTAGGGGATGCGCACGACCGCGTCGCAGGCTCCGTAGAGCACCAGCGCGCCCTCGGAGGCAGCCTGGTGGGCGAACTCGCGCACGAGCCGGCTCTTGCCCGACCCCGCCTCGCCGCCCACGAGGGCCACCCGCCGGCCCTCGCCCCCGGCCCGCGGCATCAGCGAGCGCAGGAGCGCCAGCTCGCGGGGGCGGCCGACGAACGGGAAGGACGGCGTGAGCCGGAGGGATCCGGGGAGCTCGGCTGCGGGGTCGAGGACGGGCATAGTCAGATCTGATCATCCCACGCTCCCGGCGCGGCGTCGAGTGTGGGTCAATCCGCGTCATGCGCCCGCGCGCAGGCCGCCGTACGGTCTGCCTCCGTACGTGCGAAACCCCTCAAGGAGGAAGCAACGTGGCAACAACAGCATCACTTGCAGACGGCGCGCAGCGCGAGCTGACGGGCTTCTCCGGCGAGCTGATCGGCCGGGCCGATCCTGGCTACGACGATGCTCGCACGCTGTACAACGCGATGATCGACAAGCGCCCGGCGGTGATTGCCCGCTGCGCATCCGCCGACGACGTGGCGGCAGCGATCGGGTTTGCGCGCCGGCATGGCGCGCTGCTCGCCGTGCGCGGCGGGGGTCACAACGGCGGCGGCCTCGGCAGCTGCGACGACGGCGTCGTGATCGACCTCGGGGCGATGCGCGGCATCAAGGTCGACGCCGACGCCCGCAGCGTACGGGTCGAGGGCGGGGCGACCTGGCGTGAGGTTGACGCGGCGACCCACGCGGTCGGCATGGCGACGCCGAGTGGCATCATCGGCTCGACCGGCGTCGGCGGGCTCTCGCTCGGCGGCGGGATCGGCTATCTCAGCCGCCGGCACGGGCTCACGGTCGACAACATGCTCGAGGCCGAGGTCGTCCTGGCGGACGGATCACGCGCGCATGCGAGCGCGACCGAGAACCCCGACCTCTTCTGGGCGATCCGCGGCGGCGGCGGCAACTTCGGCGTCGTCACGGCGTTCGTGTTCCGGCTGCACCCGGTCAGCACCGTGGTCGCGGGGCCGACGTTCTGGCCGATCGAGCAGTCCGACGAGGTGCTGCGCGCCTATCGCGAGTTCCTGCCCGCGGCGGATCGCGACCTCAACGGCTTCTTCGCGTTCGCGTCGGTGCCACCGGCACCGCCGTTCCCCGAGGAGCTGCACGGCCGCCAGGTGTGCGGGATCGTGTGGTGCCATCTCGGGTCGGAGGAGGCAGCGGCCGCGGCGATGGCGCCCATGCTGGCCGTGGGCAAGCCGCTGATGCACGGAGCCGGCCCCGTGCCGTTCCCCGGGATCCAGGGCGCGTTCGACGGCCTCTACCCGCCCGGCCTGCAGTGGTACTGGCGGGCGGACTTCTTCCGCGGCCTGTCGGATGCGGCCGTCGATGCCCATGTCGAGTGGGGCTCGCGGATGCCGACCGGGCACTCGACGATGCACCTCTACCCGATCGACGGCGCCGTGCACGACGTCGGCGAGGCCGAGACGCCGTTCTCGTATCGCGACGTCACGCTGGCCGAGGTCATCGTCGGCGTCGATCCCGATCCCGCGAATGCCGGGACGATCAAGCGGTGGACGGTCGACTACTGGGACGCGACCCATCCCCACTCGGCCGGCGGCGCCTACGTCAACTTCATGATGGACGAGGGCCAGGAGCGGGTCCGCGCGACGTACCGGGACAACTACGACCGGCTTGCGCGGATCAAGTCCGCGTACGACCCGGAGAACCTGTTCCGGGTGAACCAGAACATCCATCCGGCCGGCTGAGGCCGGATCGACCGAAGGGAGCGACCCATGCCGTCAGCGACAGCAAGCAGCGTCAAGAGCCTCGACGCGCCCGATGAGGTGCGCCGGTTCGCGGCGCACGGGAACATGGCGGTGGTCCAGGTTGGCGAGGTCACGGTCGGGCGGGGAACCTTCGAGCCCGGCTGGCGCTGGTCGAACGACGTCAAGCCGATCGCCGGCACTCCGAGCTGCGGCGCGCACCACACGCTTGCCGTGATCTCGGGCCAGATGCACGTTGTCATGGACGACGGCACCGAGTTCGACGTCCGCCCCGGAGACGTGTCGGTGATCCCGCCGGGCCACGACGCATGGACGGTCGGTGACGAGGCGTGCGTGTGCATCGACTGGACGGGGGTCGCACGGTACGCGAAGCCGGCTACGGCGGGGTGAGCCAGCGGCCTTGCGCGTGCCAGCGCTGGATGGTGCGCCGGCTGGGGGGGCGCGCCGGGCAGTCGGCGTAACGCGTGTGGATGACGGGCGCGAGCTGGGCAGGGCTCGCGCCCTCCGCATAGCGCTTTTCGAGCCGACGACGCAGGTCGGGCCAGGAGTAGCTGCCCGGCTTGCGCCGAGGCGTTTGGTGGAAGCCGCTGAGGCGGTCGAGGTGGGCGTCCAGGGCGCGGCTTCGGGCCGCCGTGAGGCAGTCGTTCGCCTTCCACACCCCCATCAGCGTCCGCACGAAGTCGCGCCCGCTCCGCCGCGTCTGGAACGCCGTGCTCCCGTGATCGGTGCACAGCCAGACGGCCACGCGGTGGGTGAGCTGGATCCGCTCCGTCCGCCCCCTCGTCCGATCCACACAGATCGCACACACGGGCCGCTTCAGCGGCACGTTGCGGGCCTTATAGAGCGTTGGGGGAGACTGCCAGGGCATTGGGCGATTGTGGCGGGTTGAGTGTTACCCGTGGGTCACGGGGTGTGGCGTCTTTGTCAGGGAACTTCAAATGACACGTGCTTCACACGCCAAGTGGCGTATCCACGCCAGGCCGTCGGCGCCGCCCGGCCAGCTCTCCGATGGAGCGCCGGCCGGCGCCGACCAGAGCGTGGTAAGCACGCGACAACCATTAAACCCAACTGACGCATGCTGAACACGCCAAGTGGCGGGTTCAGCGCCCGCCATCCCAGCGGGAACGCCGCAGAGAGGACGAGGACGGGGTCTGCGTAGCCGAGAGCTCCGAATGGCACGTGGTGCACGCGCCAAGTGGCGCGTCCATCGCCCTCCGCTGTCCAAGCCCGAACGCCGCAGACGGGGGAAGGGCCGAGTGGCACCGCCCCTGCCAGGGGCGCCTGCCTCTCCTCGTCAAGGCGGTTTTAAGCGGCCGCCTGTCGACGGCCGCCGCCCACCTACCCCCCAGCCACATCCCGGCGCAGAAAAATGAGATACGCGCCAACGCCGAGCGGCACGCCGTAGATCGCGCACACCCACGCGGCGCGGGTGATCGGGACCCAGTCGGTGGGGACCTGGAAGAAGCCCTGCCAGGCCTGGAACTGCGTCGTGAGCAGGTATGGCTGGGCGCCCCCGAGGCCGGGCAGGATCCCGATGAGCTGCATCAGGAGGGCGGCCATCAGCGTGCCGACGACCGCCGCCGCGCTGTTTCGCGTGACCGCGGACAGGAACAGGCCGATGCACACGACGGCCATCGTCGGCATCAGGTAGACGGCGAAGCTGGCGCCGATGAGCACCAGGCCCCGGCCCGCCGATACCTGCGTCCCCGACAGGCTGGTGAGGCTGTTGAAGCCCGACTTGAGCGTGCCTGCGATCAGGGCGACCCCGCCCATCAGCACGAGCGCGAGCAGGGCGTAGGTGGCCGCGGCCAGGAGCTTGGCGACGAAGATCTGGCCGCGGTCGAGTGAACGGGTGAAGATCGTCTTGAGCGTGCCGTTGTGATGCTCGGAGGCGATGATGTCGCCGGCCACGAGTGCGGTGACGAGCGGGAAGAGCCACACCGACGCGAACAGGAGCAGCACGAGCGGGATGGCCAACCCCGACTCGCGCACGTACTTCCCGAAGGCGACGTCGTTGGGCGAGCCGCCCTGCAGAGACAGCGCTGTGACGAAGATCAGCGGCACGGCGATGGCCGCGCCGAGGCCGAGGTAGGTGCGCTTCTGCGACACCAGCTTTCGCAGCTCCCACCGATATGCGGTCAGGAATGTCGGCATCACGCCACCGGCTCCAGCCGCAGCGGGGCATCCGCCGCCGCGGGCGCGTCGGACTCGGTCAGCTCGAAGAACACCTGCTCGAGTGTCGCCTGCTGCGGCACCAGCGAGCGGACACCGATTCCCTCACGCCCAAGAGCGATCATGAAGCGCTCGACCGCCGGCTCCTCGGCGCTGAAGCGCAACTCATCGCCCTCGACCGCAAGGTCGCCCAACTCGAACTGCTCGGCCAAGCGCCACGCCGCCGCCACGTCGGAGGCACGCAGGCGGTACCACGTGCCGAGCGACCGCTTCAGGTCGGCGACCGCGCCCTCATACAGGATCCGGCCGCGGTTGATGATCGCCACCCGGTTGCACAGCTCCTCGACATCGGTCATCTGGTGGCTCGAGAGCATCACCGTGATGCCTTCGCCCGAGAGCCGTCGCACGAGGAGCTTCATGTCGCGCATGCCGGCCGGGTCGAGGCCGGTATTCGGCTCGTCGAGCAGGAGCAGCTTGGGCCGCCGCAGGAGCGCGGCCGCGATGCCCAGGCGCTGCTTCATGCCGTGCGAGTAGTTGCCGACCCGGTCGCCTCCCCGGTCGGCCAGGTCGACCGTTGCGAGCATCTCGTCCACGAGCCGCGTCGCATCGCCGCCGTCGTAGGCCGCGCACATGCGCAGGTTCGTGCGCCCTGTCAGGTAGGGATAGAACTGGGGCGCCTCCACGAACCCGGCCACGCCCTGAAGCGCGCGCCGGCCCTCGAGCACGGGGTCGCGGCCGAACAGCCGTGCCGTGCCCTCGGTCGGCCGGATCAGGCCGAGCAGCATCCGCAGCGACGTCGTCTTCCCGGCGCCGTTCGGCCCCAGGTAGCCGTACACGTCCCCCCGCTCGACCGTCAGATCGACGTCGTCGACGGCGACCAGACGCCCGTAGCGCTTGATGAGCCCGCGCGCCTCCACCGGACGCGCGGGCGGCGAGGACTCTGCCGGCACGTCAGCCGATTGCCCGGGCTGCTGCCTCGGCGGCCGCGGGCGGCAGCGATCCGATCACGGTGTAGCGCACCCCGGCACGGTCGAACTGGATCAGCGTCCCGAGCGCGGTGTCGAGCTCGTGGCCCGAGGCGCCGTTGATCGAGATGCCGGGCAGGTTCGCGAGCGGCGAGTGCTTCGTGTTTGCGTCCGCCGTCTGCTCGAACACCACCACAGCGCCCAGCCCGCGGCCGTACACCGCCATGGCCGCCTGGGTGCCCGACCACTCGACCAGGCGCACCGACTTGCGCGGCAGGCCGACGATGGTCGCGGGCGCGCTCAACCGGAACGGAAGCGCCTTGGCGACCGCGGCTGCGCCGGTGATCGCCGGATGGTGTGCCTGCGACCGCATCCCGGCGGGGTGTGCGTTCGGCGCAGGCGCGTGCACCTGGACCACCTTCGTCCCGGGGGCGAGCGGCACCCGCAGGTCGGACGCGGGCACCGAGCCGTAGCTGATGTCGGTCACCGTGAGCGAGAGCACCGGCGAGGAATCGGTGCGGCTGTAGACGGCGATGCGAAGCGGCACGCCGTGAGTGGCGTCCCAGGCCAGCTCGACCGACCCCAGCAGGCCGCCGCTGTGCGAGGGCGAGATGCGCACCGAGTAGCTCGGGCGGCCGGCGATGTCGCCGGCGATGGCCCCGCTCAGATCGACGTGCTCGGCCAGCTTGGCCAGCCCCTTGCGAATCTCGGCGACGCTCGGCACCCCGTGGTGACCGTGTGCGACCGTCGCGTGATGCTGTTGGGGGACGCGCAGCGTGTAGGCGGTGCCCGACGAGACGTCATAGACGGTCAGGAGCTTCCCGTCGAAGCCGATCTCGGTATCGCCGGCCGACGACTGCAGCTCGAGCCGCAACTTGCCACCGCCGGCCCAGATGCGGCCGGTGGCGCCGCTGATCAGCGGCGAGGTCGACCCGAGTGCACCGGAGGCGACCAGGTGGTCGGTGAACTGCACGCGGGCGGTCACGCCCTGCACCGGCTTGGCCGACGCGGCCACGTGAAGCGCGGATGCCAGGGAGCGGTGCTGGGGCTTGGGGCCCCCACCGCCGGCCAAGGCGACCGCACCGCCGCCGGCGATCACGACGATCGCCACGATGCCGATGATGAGCTGCCGGGTGGATGCTCGGCGCAGGATATTCATGCTCACGCCCCTTCAGGGTTGTCTGAGTGGGTTGTATCGCGATCGCTTGATAGCCGTGTGAGAGCGGGGAGCACGAGTGCGAAGTGCGCACCGGCGATTTCGAGCCGGCCGCCGTGGCGCTCGGCCGTCGCCCGCACCAGCGCGAGTCCGAGGCCGGAGCCGGGCGTCGAGCGGGCGTCCTCGCCCCGCCAGAACCGCGTCGTCGCAGCCTCGACGAGCTCGGGCGGAACCCCGGCGCCGGTGTCGGAGACCGTCAATCGCACCTCGTCACCCCGCCGCTCCACCGTCACGTCGACAGGCCCGTCAGCGGGACCGTGGTTCAAGGCATTTTCGATCAGGTTGCGAAGCGCCCGGTCGAGCGCCGGCCCGTCGCCGCGCACGAGGCCGGGGTCGTCGGCCCGGACGGTGACGCGATCGCCGGCCACGGCACGTGCCAGCGCGTCCAGCCGCACCTGCTCGGCGGGCACGTCGGCGGCGTCTTCGTGTGCGAGGCGCAGCAGTTCGTCCACGAGGCGGCTCAGCCGTTCGGCGTCGGCGCGCAGGTCGTCGAGCGCCTCCTGGTCGGAGCCGTGGCGGGCCAGGTACTCGGCGTTCCCGCGCAGTGCCGCCAGCGGGTTTCGGAGCTCATGCGACGCGTCGGCGATGAACCTGCGCTCCCCCTCGCGGGCGCGCTCGAGCGCGGCCAGCATCCGGTTCAGGGTGTCCGCCAGCCGCGCCACCTCGTCGGGCGTGCGCCCGTCGGCGCTCGCCCCGGGCAGGCGCAGCGAGGGGTCGCGGCGGCGCTCGATGACCTCGGCGCCCGCGGCCAGCGCCGCGAGTGGCCGCAGGGCGCGGCCGGTGAGCATGAAGGCGATCGGCGCCACCAGAAGCGCCGCGGCGAGGGCGGAGGCGATGATCAGTGTGCGCGACTCGGCGAGCGTCGAGTCGATCTCGCCGGTGGTCGACGCGACGATCACGGCGCCGCCGGAGGCCGGGCCGCCCAGTGCCGCCAGCGGCGCCACGTACAGGCGCACCGGCCGGCCGCCGAGCCGGCCGTTGCCGTATCCGCTCCGGCCGCGGTGAATCGCCGCCGTCACGAGCCCGCGCGCGTCCAGGGTGGCATCGCCCATGGCGGGCGAGCGGCCCAGGATGCGGCCGTGGCGGTCGAGCACCTCGATGTCGAGCTGACGCGGCTCGACGGACGCCTCGAGCACCGTCGGCGACGCGAGCAGGGCCGGCGCCGTGGCGGCGAGCTGCGCAATCTGGGCGGCCCGGTCGCGCAGGGTGCTGTCGAGCGTGTCGTGCAGGTGGCGCGAAAGCAGCACCTGCACCGCCCCGCCGAGCAGGACGACGGCGGCCACGATCGAGACCGCCGCTGCGGCGACCACGCGCGTGCGCAGGCGGGACCGGCGGCGCACCGTGGCCGTCATCGCCGCAACACGAAGCCCGCACCCCGGACGGTGTGGATCAGGGGAGGGTCGCCGAGCTTGCGCCGCAGGTAGGCGACGTAGCGGTCGACCACGTTCTCGGTCGTGGCCGAGCCGTCGCTCCACACCGTCGTCATCGCCGTGCGCCGCGAGAGCACCTTGCCCGGCCGCTGAAGAAGCAGTTCCAGGAGCGCCGCCTCGCGCTGTGTCAGCTCAACCGTCCGGCCGCCGCGCACGAGCAGCCGCGATCCGGTGTCGAGGCTGATGTCGGCAAACGACAGGAGCGGCGCGTCGAGCCCCCGCCGCAGCAGCGCGCGGACGCGGGCCAGCAGCTCCTCGGTCGCAAACGGCTTCACCAGGTAATCGTCGGCGCCGGCGTCGAGACCGGCGACGCGGTCGCCGACGGCGTCGCGTGCGGTGAGCATCAGGATCGGGACCGAGACGCCCTTGGCGCGCAGCCGCCGCGCCACCGCCAGCCCGTCGAGGCCGGGCATGATCGCGTCGAGGACGATCACGTCCGGCTGCTGCCGCTCGACCTCGGCCAGGGCCGCGCCGCCGTCCGCGGCGATCACGGTGACGTAGCCCTCGGCGCCAAGGGTGCGCGCAAGCGTGCGTCGCACCGGCCCGTCGTCGTCCACGATCAGCACGTTTGCCGCCACGATCACCGCAGGGTACGACGCGGCGGTTGATCTCGCATACCATCGCGGAATGAGCGAGGGGCTGCCGTTCGCCGTGGCCGAGTACCGCGACCGCGCCGCACGTGTCCGTGAGCGGATGCGCGAGCGCGGCGTCGACGTCCTGCTCGTGATCAGCCCGCCGAACCTGTGCTACCTGACGGGGTTCGAGTCGGTCTGGTACCCGCCCCGGGCGCCGGTCGGTGTGGTCGTGACCGCCGGCGACGACCGGCTGGTGTTCCTCGACTACGAGCGCCACGAGACACTGGTGCGCGAGACGGCACACCTCGACGACGCCGTCTTCTACCGCTACGAGGACGCCTCCGAGACCATTGCCGCGACGTTCCGCGACCGCGGCTGGCTGGCGGGCACGGTCGGCGTCGAGCGCTGGTCGCAGACGCCGGGGGCGCCGCTGGTCGCGGCTCTGGCGGAGCGGCTCGGCGAGCTGGGCGGGACGGTGGTCGAGGGCGACTGGATCGTCGACCGCGTGCGCCTGGTCAAGTCGCCGGCCGAGGTCGCCTGCGTGCGCCGGGCGGCGGCGATCGTCGATGCCGCGTTCGCCGACCTGGTGGAGCACGTCCGCCCCGGGCAGACCGAGCTGCAGATCGCGGCCAGGCTCGACTCGGTGATGGCCGACCACGGCGGCGAGGGCGCCGCCATCCGCACGATGGTGTCGGCCGGGCCCGGGGTGTGGTGCCGCACGCATGCGCCACCGTCGCGGCGGCCGGTCGAGGTCGGCGACGTCATGTACGTCGATGCCTGCGGGGTGTTCCAGCGCTACCACGCCGATGTGTGCCGGACGTTCGCGGTCGGCCGCGACCATCCGGCCGCGCGGGCGATCCTCGATGTGACCGCCGGCAGCGTGGACGAGGTGCGCCGGGCGGTGCGACCCGGCGATCCGCTCGACGTCGCCCAGAAGGTCGCCGAGGAGTACGTCTTCTCCCGCTTCCCGCGCGAGCAGGTGTGGTGGGTGGGCGGCTACGCGCTCGGCATCGCGATGCCGCCGAACTGGGTCGGCCACACCTACCTCTCGAACGATGCCTTCGAGCAGTTCACGTGGGAGCCGGGGTACGTCACGAACTACGAGAACATCCTCTTCGACCGCGACGCCGGTTTCACCGCGAGCTACATGGAGACGCTGCTCATGACCGAGACCGGGATCGAGGTGCTGTCCAAGCTGCCGCGCACGCTCACCGTGGTCGCTGGTTGACCGAACGTCCGTTAGGCGGGCGACGGGTGCGAGACTCCGTATATGGACGACGATCGACTCCTCGCCGAGCAGCGAGCGTACTACCAAGCTCGTGCGCCCGAGTACGACGAGTGGTGGCAGCGGCGCGGCCGCTTCGACCAAGGCCCGGAATCGGCCGAGGAATGGGATCGGGAGGTTGCGCAGATGGCGGCTGCACTCGAGACCTTTGGCGCAACCGGTGACGTCTTGGAGCTCGCAGGTGGCACCGGATGGTGGACGGCGCATCTGGCCCGCACTGCTGGGCATCTGACGGTCATCGACTCGTCACCCGAGTCCGTGGAGCTGAACCGCAAGCGCGTCGGTCGACCCGATGTGGATTACCTCGTTGCCGATCTCTTCACATGGCAGCCGCTGCGGACCTATGACGTCGTGTTCTTCTCCTTCTGGCTCTCTCACGTGCCGCGGTCACGATTTCCGGGCTTCTGGTCATTGGTGCGGTCCTGTCTTGCACCGCGAGGTCGGGTGTTCCTTATCGATAACCGCATCGCGATCCCGGGCCCCAACGTCATCCGGCGTGATTCGGATCTGGAGCTCCGCCGCGTGCACGACGGACGGGAGTTCCAGGTCATCGAGGTCTTCTACGAGCCGGAGGAGTTGCAGTCACTTCTTGGCGATGAAGGCTGGACGGCAAGGCTCGATGCAACCCGCTGGTTCATCTTCGGAGAGGCGTCCCCTTCTGACGCCAGGCAGCGCGCCAGGCCAGAAGCGGCACCGAACGCTCGCTGAGACCGATCATCGCCGCTGCTTTCCTTCCGCAGCGTCGTTCGTGGCGGGACACGGGTCCCTCACGGCCGAACCAGATGTGCCGACCTAGCGCTCGGACGAACAGCGAGAACGTGCTCTTCGACTGGTGCGACTCGGTGCCTCAACCAGGCGCCGGTCACCGCACCGGGTTCACGGCAAGCTACATGGAGACGCTGCTCATGACCGAGAGCGGGATCGAGGTGCTGTCCAAGCTGCCGCGCACGCTCACCGTGATCGGCAGGTAGCGATCACCTTCGATGGCGCGGGCGCTCTTCCCCCAGCAACGCGACGACGGGAGCGTTGCCGTGGCGGCTCGGTTCAGATTGAAGGGCTCGGGCGGTCGCATCCACTTCGAGACGTTCATGCGTGAGTGGATGGCTGAACGCGACAACGGGTTCGCCGGCCTCATGACGGATGAGTTGAGCACCCCCGACGCGCAGTTGCACGACCACTTCGTCTGGACGGACACCGATGAGAACCGATGGATGGGTGAGTCGTAGCTCGTAACGGCGCAGCCGAGGGCTGCCGAATCGCCAGCACAGGAGGAGACATGGTCACGGTCGAGCACTCCCAGGAACTCGAGGAGTTTGCGCGCGAGGGGCGGCGTCGATTCGAAGCCGGAGATGAGGCCTGGTTTGGGGAGACCACGGCACACGGCGAGGTCGGTTCGTTCGGCACCGCAGCGGAGGAGCAGTCGCGAGGACGAGACGCGGTGCTCGCGCTGACGATGGAACAGGTGCGTGAGATGAACGACGCGGCCGGGCTGGACATCAGCGGGCCCGGCGAAGCCGACGACGACGTGGTGGAGGCCTATCAGGCCGGGGATGTCGGCTGGATCGTGACGCATGGCCGCTTCACCTTCGAGGACGGTTCCTGGGTCGCGAACCGGGTCGTCAGCGTCGTCGTTCGCGACCCCGACGACGGCGGGTGGAAGAGCGTGCTGACCGCTTCGCAACTGCTCGTGCCGAATGAACTGCTGCTCCCCGACTCGCCTCTGCGCACACCTGCCGCGACGTGATCGGACCAGGCGAGCCGCTACTCCCGCGATTCGTCAGCGTTCGCGGCGGGGATGACCGCGGCTCCATGATCGTGCTCACGGCCGCCGATGGCCGCCCCGGACTCATGACGGATGAGCCGAGTTCGGAACCTCGCCTCGCGGACGCTGATGAGGGCGTGGTGGAGGTCGTATCCGACCTCAAGCCGGGGTCGCGGCACTGGAAGGGACATCCTGGTTCGGTTCACGAGCGATGCACAATGCGGACACCCACGTCCTTCGTAGGCTTCTTCGACGTCGTCGCGGGCCGGTGGCACCCGTCCGCCCACATGAACAGCGAGCAGATTCCCTTCGGGTGGTGCGATCCTGTGCCTCACCCGCCGACGCGGCCCGACCATACCCGCCGCGCCGGGTACACCGCCAGCTACATGGAGACGCTGCTCATGACCGAGTCCGGGATTGAGGTGTTGTCGCACCTGCCGCGCACGCTCACCGTGATCGGTGATTGACGGCTGGCCGCAGCGACACGCCCGTGCAGGCCACCCGGGCACCTGCGCAGAACGTCCGGCCCTGGTGGGAGGGTGACGAACGCCCCCGTGACGGCGGCCGCGTTGACGCTGCCAACGAGTACGAGCTGCGACGCCGCCTGATCGAGCGGGTGGCGGTGCAGGCTACCGGCCGGGGAGCGACGCGCCCCGGCTACGACTCCGTTCGAGATGAACGACGACCCGGACACTACGCCCGAGCGCCGCGCCGTCGCCATCGACGCCGCCGTGAGCGACCGCAGCGGCGGGTGTCCCGGGTCAGCCTTGGATCACGTTGTGCACGTGGGAGGGCATCGGCGGCGCGCTCATTTCGATGCCGAGCCCGGCGAGGATCGGAACCAGCGTCTCACCGAATACCTCGAATTGCTCCTTCGACTCCCAGATGTCGAACACCTGGATCTCGCCGTCGGACTCGAGCGCCACGTGGTACGTGCGTCCAGCGGGTGCCCCCGCTCCGGCAGCCTCGAGCTGGCGGATCCCCTCGTTGTACTTGTCGGGCGTGAAGCCAGAGTGCGCAAAGTAGTAGCCAAAAGCCATCGAGTTACCACCTCGTTTGCGCGTGACCCGCGCGAATCGCCATGGAAGGGAACGTGGCCAACCGTATCACCACGCCGCCCGTCGTGCCGTACGCCGTCGCCGTGAGTCCGTGGACACGTCTTGAACCTGTGGCGCGCCGCAACATCTCCGGTCGGGCGGGTCGTTCTTTTTGCTCACCGCCCGGCCGGGAGCAGAATTGACGGCCGCCGACCTGACCGCTCGGCGGCCGTTGCGGGCTGCGAACACCACTCGTTCGACCGCGACGCCGGCTTCACCGCGAGCTACATGGAGACGCTGCTCATGACCGAGTCCGGGATCGAGGTGCTCTCGACCCGGCCGCGGCAGCTCGCAGTGGTCGCGGCGAAGTAGTCTGCAGGTCATGTCGGCAAGGCCCATTCCCGCCGCGGTCAGGCAGTTCCTGGCCCAGCCCAATATGGCCGTTGTCGCATCGGTGATGCCGAGCGGGATCCCGCACACCGCCGCCACCTGGTACGACTGGGAGGATGGCCGGGTGCTCCTGAACATGGACGAGTCGCGCCGGCGCCTGGAGTACATGCGGCTCGACCCGCGCGTTGCGCTGACGGCCCTCGAGGAGGGTGCCTGGCACAAGCAGGTGAGCCTGATGGGCGAGGTCGTCTCGCTCGAGCCCGACCCCGATCTGCGCGACATCGACCGGCTGGCCATCCGCTACACCGGCAGCCCGTTCCAAAACCGCATACGGCGCCGGTGGAGCGCGTGGGTGAGGGTCGACCGCTGGTATGGCTGGTACGGCGACACGACATGGCCGGAGCTGGGGGCGTGACGGATCTCACGCTGCTCGCGCTCGAGCACCCCACCGAGGTGCGGACGTTCGAGAAGGGCCGGTTCGAGGTCTACCGGGTGGGGCCGATGTCGCTGGGCCGGGCGACGTACGAGCCGGGCTGGCGCTGGTCGACCCACGTCGGCGCCGGCACCGGCGAGCGCTCGTGCCAGGTCGAGCACGTCGGGCTCGTCCTGAGCGGTGCCGCCGCCGTCAGAATGGACGACGGCACCGAGAAGGTGATGCGCTCGGGCGAGTTCTTCCATGTCCCGCCCGGACACGACAGCTGGGTGGTGGGCGACGAGCCGTACGTGTCGCTGCACATCATGGGCAGCGAGAGCTACGCCGCCGGTTGAGCCGGGAGCAGGCGGCGATGGGCGCGCCCGAGTAGGGCGTGTTGATCGGGGCCACTCCGGCCGCGCGGGTCATGCTCGAGACGACGGCTTCGAGGTACCGCTCGACCGCCGGGAGTAGTCGCCAGATCCGCGGCGGCGGTGTTGACGGAGGCGGACCGCGAAACGCGCCCATTGCGAATGCGCTCCCGAGCGAGAGCATGGCGGCCGCGAGGAGCAGGCCGACGATCGGCCGGGCCGGCCCCATCGCGCCCTCACCCGCCCGAGTAGTACGGGTTTCGCAGCTCGTCGCGGCGCTCACCAGCGCCGCTGCGGCGTCCGGATCGCGGCCCGAGACGGCCATCCCGACGGCCTTGCGGGTCGCGCGCCGGGCGGCGTCGCGGACAGCCGTCTCGTCGGTCGCCGCCTGATCGATCCAGACCGCGAGGAACACGATCGTTGCGTCGGTCGGTGGCAGGAGGCCGTCGGCGACCGCGTCGAGCACGCCCTGTCCGGCTCCGAGTTGTGTCGCCCCGAAGGTGATCTTGGCGTGCAGGTCGCCGGCCAGAGTTGACTTGTTCATCATCACGGTCGGGGGCCACACGGGCTCGTAGTGGTCCTTGTCGGGCCCGACGCAGACCAGGATCGGGCTGTGGCCCTGCCTGGGTGTGGTGAAGGCGGTCATGAGCGCCGCCGCCGTCTCGCCGCCGCGGTGGGCGAGGATGACGTTCACATGGCAGCCATCCGGGTCCTTCCCGCCCCAGCCCTCACCGATCGCTCCATCGATCGTCCGCTCAGTCGTGTGCATCGCGCAGACTCCTTCGCCGCAGGTTTCCAGCTCTCGAGGACGCTGGGTAGGCTAGACCCGCGACTACAGCGTGGCGCTGATCTCGTAGTGCGTCAGGCGTCGCGTGTCGAGGTGCGCCAGCCGCCCGCGACCAGCGGCACGACCACCCAGCCCACGAGTACCAGGATCGCCGCGGCCAGTGAGACGTGCAGCGCGCCGCCGCTCCCGCCGTCGCCCGAGAACGGCCGCACGCGATCGGTCGCCGCCGTGAGCAGGAGCTCGCGGGTGACGCCCAGCACCGAGATGTTCAGGATGAGCGGCGTCACCGCCAGCTGCCAGCCGAGGAGAACGCCGATCGAGATCCCGCGCGATCCGATCAGGGACGCGACTCCCATCGATGCCGCCAGGGCGATGCTCGTCACCATCAGCACCCACAGTCCATCCTTTACGATGGCGGTCGCACCCGGCGTCGCCAGGTTGCCGGCGAACGCGAAGTCGAACGCGACCGCGACCACATATGCGAGCACGACCAGAGGCACCCAGAACAGGAGCATCCCCGGCACCCGGGCCGCGAACAGCGCGCTGCGCGACTTGCCGGTCACGATCAGGTCGCGCAGCACGCCGGAGCTGAGGTCGCTGGTGCCGACCGTGCTGCCGAGGATCGATGCCGCCACCGAGCCGACGAAGCTGATGACCAGGAGGCCGTGGCGCAGGTTGTCGGCACCGCCGGCCGGCCCGTTGTGTGCGGGATCGTTCCAGTGGAACGCCTGCCCGATCACATAGAGGGCCGTCACGGCACCCGTCGTCATGAGCACCATCCAGGCGACGAGGGCGCGGTTCTTCCGCAACCGCAGCAGCTCGGCGGTCGCCATGCGCGCGTTCACGCGGGTGCTCCCAGGCGCGAGGTGATCTCAAGGAACCGCTCCTCGAGCGACACGCGGGCGGGCTCGAGCCGGTGCACCGCGATTCCGGCCTCGACGAGCCGGCGGTTGATATCCGCGACCGCCGCGTCGGAGATGTCGGTGAGCACGAGCCGGACGCCTCCATCGGCCTCGCCCGACTCGGCCACCGCCGGGTGGTCGAGCAGGAGCCGCTCGGCCGCCGCGGGGTCGTCGCACCCGATCAGGATCGTCGGCCGACCGCCCGAGGCGAGTTCGGCGACGGTGCCCTGCATCAGGATGCGCCCGCGGTCGACGATGGCCGCCATGTCGCAGATCTTCTCGACCTCGTCGAGGAGGTGCGAAGACAGAAACACCGTCCGCCCCTCGGCGACCATCTCGCGGACGAACGCGCGAAACTCGGTAATGCCCGCCGGGTCGAGGCCGTTGGTCGGCTCGTCGAGGATCATGAGCGCCGGGTCCGCGAGGAGGCAGCGGGCGATCCCGAGGCGCTGCCGCATGCCCATCGAGTACGACTTCACCCGGTCTCCGGCCCGGTCGGTCAGTCCGACGCGCTCGAGCGCGCCCGGGATCCGGGCGTCGGTCCCAGGCTCCCGGCACGCGGCCGCGATCCGCAGGTTCTCGGTGCCGGTGAGATGGCCGTGAAAGCGGGGCTCCTCGACGATCGCACCCACCCGTGCCAGCGCCTCGGCACGGCGGGCCGGCACCGGCAGTCCGAGCAGTTGCATCTGGCCGGCCGTGGCGTGTGTCAGGCCCAGCAGCGTCCGGATCAGGGTCGTCTTGCCGGCGCCGTTCGGACCCAGGAACCCGAATGCGACCCCATGCGGCACGGTCAGGTCGGCTTCGGCAAGCGCCACCCGCTCGCCGAACCGCTTCGTCAGGCCCGTTGTGGAGATCGCAGGCGACCCGTTGTCCGAATTGATGGCGCCCATTCCGTTTAGCGTAGCCGGGCCGGCCCGCCGCGGCCCTCCGGCGCCGAATCGGATTCCAATTTCTCGCGACGTGTGCGGGCCTCTAGTTCTTGTACGAGTGGATGAAGAGTTCCGCCGGACTGGACGGGACAGGCGTGGCCCCGGTGTCGAACATCATCTCGAGCGGAGATCCGGTCGAGGTCAGCTTCCCCGCATAGCGGGTCGTGGTGAAGTGGTGGAGGTGCCGCTCCCAGACGCACGAGTGGCCCGGGGAGACGTGCGGCTTGACGGCGGAGGTGAACACGGCCCGGCCGCCCATGAACGGCACGCCGGTGGTGAGCACGGTGGCCCGGACGCCGCGGGCGGTCTTCACGGGGCGAGGCATGTCCGCACCGCTCCCGAGGCCGGCGACCGCGTGGCTGATGCCGTCGGGGCCGAAGGGGTTCGTCTCGGTGATCCCGAGCTGCTCCAGGCGGCGGCCGCCGAAGCCGAGCTGGGACAGCCAGAACGAGGTCAGCGAGGACTGCTCGATCACGTTGCCGGTGCACTGCGCGTGAAATACCGGCGCCGCCGTCGCCGCATTGGCACGGGCCGCAGACCCAGACCCGATGAACGTCGCGCAGCCGGGGTCGTGGATCACGGTCGCGGTCCGGGGCACGGTGGTGATGGTGCCGAAGAAGGGGAACGTGGCCGTTGCGATCTTGAACGTCGTCGCAGACAGCGTCCCCGATGCCACCTGGAACACGCCCTGGCCTCCGCCGACCAGTGTGCAGGGCTGCTGCTCGACGGGGCCGGACGACTGGAAGTGCACGTCGACGGCGCTGGGGTCGATGCTGCCACCGGTGTTGACCGTCGCCCGGGTGAGACCCGCGTTTACGGTGAAGTGCATCCCCGAAAGCGGCGCGTAGCCGTACAGATGCTGCTGCTCGCCGGTGATCAGCCCGCCCGCGGCGGTCGTGCGGTCGAGCTCGACGTTCAGCTGCGGCGGCTGGTCGAAGGCGACCGGCGGGCTCTCGGCGCTCATGGTCATCCGGTAGGTGATGCCGTTCATCGTGACGTTGACCGGATCGGTGAAGAGCTCCAGGTTCTCGAGGCTGACCGTCGAGGCGCCCGGCAGGAGGCCCGCCATGCGTTGCAGCAGGCCGCCCTTCGGCGCCATGGATGCGAGCATTCGCGGTGTGAACATCGCCGCCCGCGGCGAGTGGGTCGCCGCCCCCGCGGTCGCCGTGCCGGCCGCGGCGAGCGCCGCTCCGGCGACGGCCAGTGCCGCCGCAACCCGTCTCAGACCGATGCTTCGCACGTTCCCCTCCAGGATCCGGATACCCCGACCTTACGACCAAACTGGACATCTGCCTAATGCGGCCGTTCGCTCAGGGGTCTGGCGCGAGCCGCGCCGCCGTGGGCCGCAGCTCATCGAAGCGGTCGATCCGGCGCAGCTCGGGGAACCCCCACGCCCAGATGAGCGCGACCGCGATCGACGCCGCGCCGCCGAGGACGACCGCCGGGACGGCGCCGATGAGGGCCGCCGCGGCACCGGACTCGAACGCACCCAACTCGTTGGAGGCACCGATGAACACTCGTTCGACGGCGCTCACCCGGCCACGCAGCGCGGGCGGCGTGAGCATCGGAGCGAGTGTGCTGCGCACGACCATGCTGACCATGTCCGCTCCGGCCAGGGCCGCCAGCGCGAACAGCGACAACACGAAGCTGCGCGACAGTCCGAAGACGATCGTGAACGCGCCGAACAGCGCCACGACCCCAAACAGCGTCCTGCCCACGCGGCGGTGCAGCGGCCGGGTCGAGATGATCGCCCCGACGATCACCGCGCCCACTCCCGGGGCGGCGCGCAGCAGACCGTTTCCCACGGCGCCGACGTGCAGGATGTCGCGGGCGAATACGGGCAGGAGGGCGGTCGCGCCGCCGAACAGCACTGCCATCAGATCGAGCGAGATGGCACCGAGCAGCGGCCGCGTGCGGAGGATCAGACGGACGCCCTCGAGCACGTCGGAGAGCCGGGGCTCTCGCTCGCCGACGTGGGCCACACCGAGGCCGGCGGGGAAGAGCGGCAGCAGCGCGGCGGCCGCCGCCGCGAACACGGCTGCAACCAGATACGGCACCGGGGCGCCCGCCGTCTGGGTGATCCCGCCCAGGGCGGGCCCGGCGACCATCGCCGCCTGCCCGACCGATGTCGTGACGGCGACCGCCCGGGACAGGTCGGGTGCCGCCACCCCGGCGGCAAGCAGGGGGCCGAGCGTGGGGCCGACGAAGGCGTTTCCCACCCCCCAGCCGAAGGCGAGGACGTAGAGCGGCCAGACTGCGGTATCGCCGGCGGCCGCGTCCGCCGCCAGGGCCAGCGCGACCATCGTGCTGGTCACAAGCCCGGCACAGGCGACCAGGCGCCGGTCGCGGCGGTCGATGACGTGTCCGGCGGGCAGCGCCAGCACGACCGCGGGGACGAACTCAGCGAGCCCCAGGAGCCCGAGCACGAGCGGGTTGTGCTGGCGGCTGAACGCCTGCCAGCCGAGGGCGGTCGCGGCCGCTCCCAGCGCAAGGCTCGAGAACAGCTCGACGAAGACCATGATGGTGACGATGCGGTTTGCCTGCCGGAGCATCCGGGCGGCATGCTCGCCGATCCGCGCCTGCGGTTGCGACAACTCCCGGATCGCAACGATTGTGTGCCGAAATCCGCAGCGGCCACAACCGGGGACTGTCCCCGGGTCTGGGCGAGAACCTGGAAAGACTCCCCAGTTTGCGGATGCGGCGTACGTCGAATCGGGGAGTGCCCAAATCCCTCCTGGCATCTAGCATCCAGCCACGTTGACCGGGTTCACGACCGAAGACGCGAGGCCTTCGCTGCCCGTCCCTGCCCCGGTCGTGGACAGCCGCCGCCTGGCCGCGGCCGCCCGCGCCGAGCTGGAGCGCGAACCCATCCGTCTGCTCCTGGTCGAGGCCGACCAGGTTGCCGCCAGGATGCTGCAGCACCAGCTGCACGAGGACGATCCCGCGTTCGAGGTCGCCACGGTGGATCGCCTCGATGCCGCCCTTGACCACCTCGGCGAGGCGGCGACCGATGCCGTCGTGGTCGATCTGAGCTCTGCCCGACAGCCGCGGGCTCGAGACGCTTTCGGCGCTGCGGGCGGGCGCGCTCGCACTGCCCATCGTCGTCCTCGCCGGAGGCGATGACGAGGAGCTCGCCCTGCGCGCCCTCGGGGTCGGCGCGAGCGACCACCTGGTCAAGGGACGGGTCACGGGCGACCTGGTTGCCCGCGCGGTGCGGTATGCGATCGAGCGTGAGCGGCTCCTGGCCGCCGAGCGCGAGAGCCGGCGCGACGCCGAGACCGCTCGCGACGGGGCGCTCAAGACCCAGCGCGCGCTCGAGACGAGCGAGCGGCGGCGGCGCGCGCTCCTGGGCTCGATGCTGCGGGCCGAGGAGGCGGAGCGGCAGCGGATCGCGGTCGAGCTGCACGACGACACGATCCAGGTGATGGTTGCGGCACTCGTGGGCCTCGATGCCTGCCAGGCGACCATCGACCGCGACGACGCCGATGCGGCCGTCGAGCGCATCGCCCGCGCCCGGACGACGCTCTCGGAGGCGGTCGACCGCGTCCGCCGGATGACCTTCGAGCTGCGCCCGCCGCTGCTCGACGCCCAGGGCCTCGGGCCGGCCGTGTCCGACCTCCTCGACGAGGTTGCCGCCGAGTGCGGGCTCGAGACGCGCATCGACGTCTCGGTGCGCCGCTATTCGCCCGAGATCGAGATCCTGGCCTATCGCACCGTCCGCGAGCTGGTGGCCAACGTCCGCAAGCACGCTCAGGCAAACCGCGTCGAACTCAGCGTGCATGACCGTGGCAGCGTGCTCGCATGCGCCCTCACCGACGACGGGGTGGGATTCGATTCCCACGGCACCGATCGCCCTCGCCGCCGGCGCCGCATGCGGCTCCACCTCGGCCTGGATGCGACGGTCGAGCGCGTCCGGATCGCGGGTGGCACGTTCTCGATCGAGTCCAACCCGGGTGGCACCACCGTCCGCTTCACCGTCCCGATCCACCGCCGAGGGGACGTCCGCCGGGGATAGGCGCGCATTGGAGCACGGTTGACGGCGGGCTTGCGCAGTGCCCCAATCGCCTTACGCTGGCGGAATGCAACCACGGTCGATATCGGCGTGTCTGTGCGTGCTCGGAGTCGCGATGCTCGCCGGCGCGGCGCCCGCGCTGGCGCTTCCCACGGCGGCACCCCAGAACGCGCCGCTGCATACGTGGCAGGCCCGCGGCCGGGTGAGCGCACTGGCGATCGCAAACGGGATCGTCTATCTGGGCGGCTCGTTCACCCAGCTCGAGTCGCACGGCACGCGCAGGACGATCACCCGCATGCACCTGGCCGCCATCAACGAGGCGACCGGCGCGCCGACGGCCTGGAACCCGAATGTGAACGGCCCCGTGCAGGTGATCCGGGTGATCGGCAAGCGCGTCTACGTGGGCGGCAGTTTCACGTCGATCGGCGGCAGGAAGGTGCGCAACCTGGCGGCGGTCGGTCGTGGCAGCGGTCGTGTCGTGACGGGGTTCGGGGGATCGGTCAACGGCACCGTCGACGCACTCGCCGCCTCCGCGACGACGCTCTACGTGGGCGGGAGCTTCTCGGCCGTCGACGGCAGCGCACGCGCGAACCTGGGCGCGGTGGCGCTCGGCAGTGGCGCTCTGGACACCCGCTGGCGTGTGACCGCGAACGGCACCGTGCACACCCTGCTCGACGCCGGCAGTCTCAAGCGCGTCTTCATCGGCGGCAAGTTCACGAGGATCGACGCGGTGAGCAGAACCGATCTGGCATCGGTCGGGCAGAAGCTCGGCACGCTGCGGACGTGGGCCAGTGCCCCGCTCGGCGAGGTCTGGTCGCTGGCGCTCCGCGGGTCGAGCGCGCTCTATGCCGCGGTCGGCGGCCACCAGGGCGGCCAGCTGGACTCGTTCGCGCCCACCAGCGGAGCTCTGCGCTGGAACCGGTTCGCCGACGGCGACGTCCAGACTGTCAGCACCAGCGGGAACATCGTGTTCGCCGGCGGCCACTTCCTGAACGCGTGCGCCACGAACCAGGGCGGGGGCAGTCCGTGGGTCTGCACGCAGCCGGTCGTCCGGAACCGGTTCTTCGCCACCGATCCCAGCGGGGCGCTGCTTCCGTGGAACCCGAACGGCAACAGCCTCTACGGCGTGTGGGCCCTGCGCAGCGACGCTGGGCACATCGTGGCCGGCGGTGACTTCACCATCATCGACGGGGTGCACCAGGCCCGGTTCGCCGAATTCCTGCGCTAACTCGCTCGCGTCAATCGCACAAAACTCAACAGAATACCGCAGAGATTCTGTTGACAGCGAACGAAATCGCACATAGAGTCGCGGGTCGTGAACGGCTATCGCCGCCGCCAGGCGATCGAGTCGCGGCTCGCGGAGAGCGGCGACGTTGCTGTGGCCGACCTCGCCCGCGAACTGAACGTGTCCGAGATGACCGTTCGCCGCGACCTGGAGGCGCTCGAGGGCGCGGGCGTCCTGATCCGCGTGCACGGTGGCGCGGTCAGCCGGGCCGGACGCAGCTACGAGCCGCCCCGGGTTGAGCGGGCGACACGGGCGCCCGCGGCGAAGGAGGCCATCGGCCGCGCCGCCGCCGCCCTCGTCGGCGAGGGTGACTCGGCCATCATCGACGTGGGCACCACGACGCTCGAGCTGGCGCGGGCGCTGCGCGGCAAGCACGGCCTCACCGTCGTCACCCCGTCGCTGCCGGTGGCCTACGAGCTCGGCGACGAGCCCGGGATCCGGGTGCTCGTCACCGGAGGCACGCTGCGCTCCGGCGAGCTCTCGCTGGTGGGGCCGGGAGCCGAGGACGCCTTCCGCGAGCTGAACTGCGACGTCGTCTTCCTTGGCGTCGCCGGCGTTGCCGTGGCGGAAGGGTTGACCGAGTACAGCCTGGATGACACGCGGGTCAAGCGGGCGGCGATTCGCAGCGCCCGCCGGGTGGTGGCACTGGCCGACGCGACCAAGCTGGGCCGTGTCGCGCTGGCAAACGTCTGCCCGTTGAACGGCGTCGACGTGCTCGTCACCGACGCGCCGGCCGCCAACCCGGTGGTCGCCGCGATGGTCGAGGCCGGTGTCGAGATCCTGCGTGCCGAGGTGGCGGCGTGAGCCGCCTGCGCACGATCTTCGCCGGGATCGACCGACCCCTGATCGCCATGGCGCATGTGCCCGCGCTCCCCGGGACGCCGTTGTACGACCCCGACGGCGGGATCCCGCGCATGGTCGAGGCGGTCGCAGCCGACGTCGCGGTGATCGTCGACGCGGGCTTCGACGGGGTGCTCTTCTGCAACGAGAACGACCGCCCCTACCAGCTCTCCGCGGGCCTCGAGGCCGCCGCGGTGATGAGCAGGATCGTCACCGAGTGCCGCCCGAGCCGGATCCCGTTCGGCGTCGACTACCTGTGGGACGCTCGCTGCGCGCTCGCGGTGGCCGTCGGCACGGAGGCACACTTCATGCGCGAGGTCTGCACGGGGGTATGGGAGTCGGACATGGGCCTCCTGCAGCCGGACGCCGCCGAGACGCTGCGCGAGCGCAGCCGGCTGCGCCGCGACGACCTCGCCGTGCTGATGAACGTGACCCCCGAGTTCGCGAGCCCGATCGGGTCGCGCTCGGCGGCGGACGCCGCCCGGTCGGTGGCCGTGTCGAGCGTGCCCGACGCGATCCTCGTCTCCGGGCCGATGGCCGGGATCGAGCCGGACGCGTCCACACTTGCAGCCGTTCGCGACGCGGTGCCCGGCAGAGATCCCGGTGCTGCTGAACACCGGCGCCCGCGCCGAGACGATCGCCGAGCACCTGCGGATCGCCGACGGCTGCATCGTCGGCAGCGACCTGAAGGTGAACGGCCACACCTGGAACCCGATCGACGGCGACCGCGCGCGCCGGTTCGTCGAGGCCGCGAGGAGCGTCTGATGGGGCTCTTGCTCGGCATCGACCTGGGATCCTCGGCGGTCAAGGCGACCCTCGTCCGCACCGGCGAGCGCGGTGGCGTCGCCGCCACCCGCTCGGCCCAGAACGGCCTCGCATCTCCCCGGCCCGGCTGGGCTGAGGCCGACCCGGCGGAGTGGTGGTCGAACGTCTGCACGATCATCCCCGCCCTGCTCGCCGAAGCCGGTGCCGGCGCCGACGACGTGCTCGCCGTGGCCACCACCGGCATGGTGCCGGCGGTGGTGTGCGTCGACGCGGCCGGAAGCCCGCTGCGCCCGGCGATCCTCCAGAACGACGCCCGGGCGACGACCGAGATCGACGACCTGCGCGCCGAGCTCTCGCCACTCGACCTGGTGGCCCTGACCGGATCGGCGCTGACCCAGCAGTCGGTCGCCCCCACGCTGCGCTGGCTCGAGCGGCACGAGCCCGAAACGTTCGCCGCCACCGCCGCGGTCGTCGGCGGCTACGACTGGCTGCTCGCCCGGCTCGGGGCCGAGCGGCACGTCGAGGACAACTGGGCGCTCGAGAGCGGCCTCTATCTGCTCGACGGACGGCCGTGCGCCGAGGTGCTGGCGGCGGCGCACTGGCCGGCCGGCCGGCTCCTGCCGGTGCACCGGCCGGGCGAGGTCGTCGGTCAGATGTCCGCAGAGGCGGCCGCCCGGACGGGGCTGCGGGTGGGGACGCCACTCGTGGTCGGCGGCGCCGATCACGTTCTGGCCGCCTACGCGGCCGGCCTCGCAGCGGCCGGGGCAGCTGCTGGTCAAGCTGGGCGGCGCGGGCGACATCCTGGCCGTTGCCGCGGAGCCGGTGGTCGACCGCCGCCTGTATCTCGACCGGCACCCGGCGCCCGGCTGGTTCATGCCGAACGGCTGCATGGCGACGTCGGGGACGCTCCTGCGCTGGTTCCAGCGCGAGCTGGCGGGCGGCGCCGGGTTCGACGTCCTCGATGCCGAAGCCGAGCGGGCCGGCGCGGGAGCCGGCGGCCTCGTCTGCCTGCCGTACCTGCTGGGCGAGAAGAGCCCGATCCACGACGCCGATGCGCGCGGAGTGTTCCTCGGCCTGCACCTGGGCCACACCCGCGGCCACCTCTTCCGGGCGTGCCTCGAGGCGACGGGCTACGGCTTTCGCCAGCACCTCGACGTCCTGGACGAGATCGGCATCGAGGTGCAGGATGCGCGCGTCTCCAACGGCGGCGCCCGCTCGGCCCTGTGGAAGCAGGTCGTGGCAGACATCTGCGGCCTGCGCCTGCGGCCGGTGCTCGACCATCCCGGGGCCTCGCTCGGCGCCGCCGTCGCCGCCGGCGTCGGGGTCGGCGCGGTCGCCGGCTGGGACGAGATGGGCGACCTGGTGCAGCTGGGCGAGGCGATCGAGCCGACCGCAGAGCCGGCCGCCCGGGCCGCGTACGCGCGCAACTACTCGGTCTACCGCGAGCTGTGGCCGGCGGTCTCGCCGCTGGTCCATCGCCTTGCGCGGGAGGAGGCGGCATGAGCACCGGCCAGATCGCGGTCGTTACCGGCGCCGGTTCGGGTATCGGCCGGGCGATCGCGCGAGAGCTGGCGGCCCGCGGCATGACGGTCGTCGTCACCGACCTCGACCCGGCGCTCGCCGAGGCCGTCGCGTCGGAGCTTCGGACGTGGTCGCGGCCACTGGATGTCACCGACGCCGGGCAGGCGACGGCGACCGCCCAGGCGGTCGTGCAGCGGCACGGGGCGCTCGATGTGTGGGTCTCGAATGCCGGTGTCTCGTCGATGGCCCCGTTCGTCGAGGTCACCGGCGCCCAGTACGACCATAACCTGAATGTGAACCTGCGCGGGCCGTTCGTCTGCGGCCAGGCCGCCGCGCGGGCGATGATCGCACTCGGTCGCGGAGGGCGGATCGTCAACACCGCGTCGATGGCGGGCAAGCAGGGCCGGGTGCCGTACCTGGCCCACTACGTCGCCTCGAAGTTCGGGGTGGTGGGGCTGACGCAGGCGATGGCGTTCGAGCTGGCGCCGCACGGGATCCTCGTCAACTGCGTCTGCCCCGGGTTCGTCGCGACGCCAATGCAGGATCGGGAACTCGAGTGGGAGGCAGCGATTCGCGGAATCACTCCCGAGGAGGTGAAGCGTCTATGGGTGGCGGACACCCCGCTGGGCCGGATCGAGGAGCCGGAGGACGTCGCCCGGGTGGTGGCCTTCCTGGCTGGTCCGGACGCCGGGTTCATGACGGGGGAGGCCGTCGCCGTCAACGGCGGCGCCTTCATGGATTGACGATGCCAGAGGAGGACTCGTGAGCGCATCCGACGAAAGCGCGGATATCTTCGTTCGAAAGTCGACCGGACTCGTGCGCGACCTGACCGCGTTCGATGCCTTCAATCTCGTCTTCTCGGCCGTGCTGATACCGGTCGGCATCACCCAGGTGATGTCGTTCACCCCGCAGTTCTGGCCGCACGCGAACATGCTGGTCTCGTTCCTGTTCGCGACCCCGCTCGTGCTGTGCTTCGGGCTCGTGTACCTGTACTTCACGGTCGCGATGCCGCGCTCGGGGGGTGACTACGTGTGGGTGTCGCGCACTCTGCACCCGTTCCTCGGGTTCGTCGTCAACGTCTCGGTCACGTTCGTCTTCCTGACGTGGGTGTCGTTCAACTTCACCTACATGCTGGGGACGATGGGGCCCGGCGCGGCCTACGTCATGGGGATCACGGGCTCGTGGGCGACGGCTCCGTCGAAGCTCGAGCTGTTCGGCGTCTCGACCGTGCTGACCGTGCTGTTCGCCCTGCTGATGACGCGCGGCGCCCGGGTGGTCACCCGCTACATGGCGGCCACGTTCGCGCTCGTCTGGATCGGCATGGCGGTGTGGCTGATCGGCCTTGCCATCGGCGGCCACTCCGGCTTCGTCAGCCGCTGGAACTCGGGCGCCGGGCAGTCCTACCACTCGGTCATCGCGTCAGCTGCCAAGAGCGGCTTCACCTCGGGCGGCGGGATCGGCTGGCTGGCCACCATCTACGCGATGGTCTACGCGTTCCAGGTCTACACCGGCTTCCAGTGGACCGGGTACTTCGCCGGGGAGATCCGAAATGCGCGCCGCACGGCGACCACGTCCATCATCGGCGGTCTGGCCGCCTCGGCCGTGATCTACATCGTCGGCGTGGCCCTGATCTACCACTACTACGGCTTCAACTTCTTCGGCGCGCTGGTCTTCAACGCCTTCGGGGGCGGGTCCGGGGGGCTGTCGTTCGCGCCGTACCTGCCGGCCCTGGTCAAGTTCACCGTGCTCCCGGGCGTGCTGCGCGACCTGGTCGTGCTCGCGTTCGTGCTCGCCATCTTCTGGTGGACGCCGACCGGGTTCATGTTGGGCACGCGCAATCTGTTCGCCTGGTCGTTCGACCGGCTGATGCCGACGGGCATCACGCGCGTGTCCGAGAAGAACCACACCCCGGTGGTCGCGATCGCGTCGATCGCCGCGTTCGTCGAGCTGCTGAACTACCTGAACGTCTACCAGAACCTCGGCGCCTATCTGCTGAACCTGATCGCGGTGCTCGGGTCGGCGTTCGTGATCGTCTCGATCGCGGCGATCGTCACGCCGTTCCGCAAGCCCGATCTCGCCGCGGCGGGGCCGGGGTGGGGCAACGCCCGCATCGCCGGGATCCCCGCGATCTCGCTGATCGGGCTCGTCTCGGGCGTCGCCTGGGCGTTCGTGGTGTGGACGGCGTTCCACACCGGCTTCGGCGGCACGCTCAGCTGGAAGCCGATGATCGAGGCGTTCGTGCCGACGATCGTCGCGGTGGTCTGGTACATCGGTGTCAGCCGTCTACCGGCGCTCGCAGGGCATCGACCTGTCGCGCACGTTCGAGGCGCTGCCGCCCGACTGATCCGGGGGGCGGGGTGGGCGCCGCGGTGCCGGGCGCCCACCCCGATCGCGTATGAGCCTGACTCTGTACTACGCATCCGACGTGCACGGCTCCGAGGTGGCTTGGCGAAAGTTCCTGAACGCCGGCCGCCACTACCGCGCCGACGTTCTGGTGATGGGCGGCGACATCGCCGGCAAGGCGATCGTGCCCTTCGTATCGGTGCCCGGGGGATGGCGGGCCCGCCAGATCACCGGCGAGCGCGTCATCGCCGACGCCGAGCTGCCGGAGGTCGAGCGCCGCGCCCGCGATCTCGGCCTCTATCCCCACCGCACGACCGAGGATGAGGCCAAGGCGCTCGGAGCCGACCCGGCGGCGCTCGAGGTGCTGTTCGCCGCGCGCATGCGCGAGGTGCTCGAGGGCTGGGTTGGGCTCGCGCGCGAGCGGCTGGCCGGGACCGGGATCGCGGTGTGGATCATGCTCGGAAACGACGATCCGCCCGAGCTGGCCGAGGTGATCGCCGGCGCCGGGCTGGCCGGTGACCCCGAGGATCGCGTGGTCGACCTGGGCGAAGGCTGGACAATGCTCTCGAACGGCTGGTCGAACCCGACGCCCTGGGACTCGCCCCGCGAGCTGCCCGAGGCGCAGCTGGGCGAACGGCTCGAGGCGCTCGCCGCCAACGTGCCCGACATGACGCGGTGCGTCTTCAACCTGCACGTGCCGCCGTACAACTCGACGATCGACTCCGCACCGAAGCTCGACGCCGATCTGAAGCCCGTGGTGCGCGGAGGATCCGTCGAGACCGCCCCCGCGGGCTCGACCGCCGTGCGGGAGCTGATCGAGCGCCACCAGCCGCCGGTCGCCCTGCACGGCCACATCCACGAGTCGCGCGGCGCCGTCCGCATCGGCTCCACGGTGTGCATCAACCCGGGCAGCGAGTACGGCGAGGGCATCCTGCACGGCGCCCTGCTCGCGCTGGACGCCCGCAGGGGGCTGCGCAGCTACCAGCTCGTATCGGGGTAGGGCGCCAAACGGGGTCAGACCCCTTTGGCGCACTGGGCTCGCGGCCGTGAATAACCGGTGCCAGGCACGAAATATTCATCCACCCTGGCGGTGGTGCTCAGTCGTCGCGGACGACCTCTTGGAGCAGGTGCTCGAAGTCGGGGCCGTCGAACTCGGCCACCGCGCGGTCGTACTTCTCCATGCCCCAGCCCCAGAAGTCGAAGTCGATCGCCGAGACGCCGTCCTGGATCGAGGCCCAGAGCGTCCAGCCGTACTTCGACATCAGCCCCCACAGCCGCGCCCGTGCGATCCGGTTTCGCAGCGTTCGGCCGTAGTAGTGGGTCACGAGCAGCTCGAGCTGCTCGAGTGAGAGATTCGACTCGCTCCACACGTTGCCGAGCTCGAAGCAGGCGTCGTTCTGGCCTGAGTACTCGTAGTCGATCAGGCGGAACTCGCCGCCGACGTCGATGAAGTTCTCCGCCAGGAGGTCGTTGTTGCACGGGACGGTGCCCTCGTCGCGCAGCGCCATTGCGGCCTCGATGCGGCGCACCTGGGGCTCGAACTCGAGGTAGCGGTCGGGCAGGCGGAAGCCGCGCTCCTGCACCAGGTTGAGGTACCGGCGCTGGATGTCGAACATGTTGAAGTCGTCGCGGAAGCGCGGGCCCTCGTGCAGTCGGCGGCACGCCCGGGCGGCCATCTCGATCTTGTCTCCGCGGCGGAGATCATCGGCGCTCTGCGTGGTGCCCTCGATGAACTCGAGGACCAGCAGCGAGTGCTCGGGCACGTAGTCGATCACCCGCGCACCCACGCCGGCCTCGGCCGCGGCGACGCTGTTTTGGTGCTCGTTCTCGCGGTCGATCGCGAGCATGCCCGAGTCCTTGGCCGACACCCGCACCACGAACGCGCCGGCCTCGTTCACCACCTTGTAATTGGTGTTCGTGAGGCCACCGGCGAGCTCCGCGACCGTCCGCTCGCCGCGCAGCACGGGGACGAGATCGAGCAGCTCGGCCAGCGCAAGGTCTTCGGTCACGAGTCCTCCGGGGTCGGGCCGCCCACTATAGTCACGGCCCGTGCAGCCGCAGCGCGCGAGGGTGGTGGTGATCGGCGGGGGCGTGACGGGGTGCAGCGTGGCCTATCACCTCGCCGCGGCCGGCGTCTCCGACGTGCTTCTCGTGGACAAGGACGAGCTGACGAGCGGCTCGACCTGCCACGCGGCCGGCCTCGTGACCCAGTTCAACCCGTCGCCGACGATGATGGGCTTTCGCCGCTACAGCGTCGAGCTCTACAACAAGCTGGGCGTGTTCGAGCCCATCGGTAGCCTGCGGATCGCCTCGACTCCCGAGAGCCTGGTCGAGCTGCGGCGGGGCGCGAGCCGGGCGCGGGGCATCGGTCTCGACGTCGACGTGATCGGCCCGGAGGAGGCCGTCGCCCTGATGCCGGCGGCCTCGCCGGAGTCGCTCTACGGCGCCGTCTGGATCGCCGCCGACGGCTGCGTCGACCCGCACACCGCCACCTACGCGCTCGCCAACGCCGCCCGCGGTCTGGGCGCGGCCGTGCTCACGCACACCCGCGTGACCGCGATCGAGCTTGGCCCGGATCGCCGCGTCCAGGCCGTGATCACCGACGCCGGCCGCATCGAGACGGAGCTGGTGGTGAACGCCGGTGGCATGTGGGCGCCGCAGGTGGCCGCGATGGTGGGTGCGTTTGCGCCGTCGGTGCCGGTCGACCACCAGCACATCGCCCTGCACGCGGTGGACGGGCACGAGCTGCCGCGCGACATGCCCTGCTTCCGCGACACCGACAACCTGGTCTACGGCCGGTCCGAGGCAGGCGGCGTCCTGTTCGGCGGCTACGAGCCCAACCCGGTCGCCCGCTGGGTCGACGGCGTGCCGTGGGATCACGCCGGGCGAGTGCTTCCGGCCGATCCCGACCGGTTCGCGCAGCTGATGGAGGGGGCGGCGCGGCGCTTCCCGTTCCTCGAGGACGCCGGCGTCGTCACGCTCGTGTGCCACCCCGATGCGATGACGCCCGACGGCAACCCGCTGCTCGGGCCGATGCCGGGCGTGCCCGGGTTCTGGATGGCGGCGGGGCTGTCGCTGAACGGCTTCGGCGGCGCCGGCGGGATCGGGAAGACCATCGCCGAGTGGGTCACGACCGGCGAGACCGAGCTCGACGTGCACGGCTACCGGGCGTGGCGGTTCGGCGCGCCCGTACCGGCACCCCGACTCGCTCGCGGCAGCCGGGCGCGAGACCTACAAGTACTACTACCGGCTGCGCTACCCGCTGGACGCTCCCGAGTGGGGCCGCCCCGGCCGGGTGAGCCCGCTGCATGGGCGCACGCAGGACCTCGGGGCCGTCTACGGCGCCAAGAACGGCTGGGAGCGGCCCGACTACTACCTGCCCGGCCGGCCGTCGCGGCGCGCGGGCGCCGACCAGCGCGAGTACGGCTGGACGCGGCCGCCCGAGTTCGAGCGCCTCGGCGCAGAGCACGCCGCCTTCCGCGAGCGCGTCGGCATCATCGACATGACGTCGTTCGGCAAGATCGAGGTCGTGGGGCCCGCGGCAGCCGCGCTGCTCGACCGCGTGTGCGTGAACCGGATCGACCGGCCGGTGGGAAGCGTCGTCTACACGCAGTGGTGCAACAGCCGTGGCGGGATCGTCGCCGACGTCACCGTCACCCGCCTCGCCCCCGACCTGTTCCGGGTTGTCACCGGAGCGGGTGTGGTCGACTCCGACCTGGGCTGGCTCGAGCTGCACCGCCGCGACGGCGAGCCCGTCTCGCTGCGGGAGGCGAGTGCCGAGCTGGCCGTGATCGGGATGTGGGGGCCGCGGGCGCGAGACGTGCTCCAGGCCGTCACCGCCGACGACGTCGGCGGCGGCGGCACTGCCCTTCCGGGCGGCGCGCGAGATCGGCATCCGCTCGGCCCCGGTGCTCGCGCAGCGGATCACCTATGTCGGCGAGCTGGGCTACGAGCTCTACGTGGCGCCCGAATGGGCCGTGCAGGTGTGGGACGCCGCTGTGGGCCGCCGGGGCCGAGCACGGCATCGAGCCGGGCGGCTACCGCGTGCTCGAGTCGCTGCGCATGGAGAAGGGCTACCGCTACATGGGCACCGATATCTCGGCCGGCGACACCCCTTACGAGGCCGGGCTCGGCTTCTGCGTGGCGCTGGACAAGGGCGACTTCGTCGGCCGCGATGCGCTGGCACGGGCGGCCGAGGGCCGACCGCAACGGGCGCTGCGCACGCTCGTGGTGGGCGGCGAGGACGCCCTCCCCCTCTACGGCGGCGAGGCGGTGCGGCTCGCCGGGCAGACGGTCGGCCGGGTGCGCAGCTGCGCCTACGGGCACACCGTGCGCCGCAACATCGCCTACGCCTACCTGCCGGCGGACACCACGGCCGGCGCCGCGTCTCGAGGTCGAGGTGCTGGGCGAGCCGGTCGCCGCCCAGGTGGCCGCCGACGTGCTGTACGACCCCGGGCACGAGCGCGTGCGCGGCTGATAGACCTTGCACGTGCAGTCCGACGCCGTCATCCTCGCGATCGACCAGGGCAGCTCGAGCACCCGCTGTATCGCCTACAACACGCGCCTCGAGCCGGTGGCGTCGGCCGTCCGCCCCGTGGCCACGTTGCGCCCCGGCCCGGGGATGGTCGAGCACGACCCGGACGAGCTGCTCGCGGGCGCGCTCGAGGCGCTCGCCGAGGCGCGCCTCGCGGCCGGCGGCGAGGTCGCGGCAGTCGGGATCGCCAATCAGACCGAGACGTTCGTCGTGTGGGAGCGCGAGGGCGGCACGGCCGTGACGCCCGTGATCAGCTGGCAGGATCAGCGCGCGGGGGAGCTGTGCCGGTCGCTGGCCGGTCATCCCGGCGCCGACCGGGTCGCTGCGGTCACGGGCCTCGCGCTCGACCCCACGTTCTCGGCCCCCAAGCTGGCCTGGCTCTTCGAGCGCGATCCGGCCCTGCACGAGCGGGCGGCCTCGGGCGAGTTGGCCTTCGGCGACGTCGCGTGCTGGCTGGCGTGGCACCTCTCCGCCGGCGCCGGCCACGTCAGCGAGCCGTCCAACGCGTGCCGCACTCTCGTGCTCGATGTGGAGTCGATGCGGTGGGACGAGGGCCTGCTCGACCTCTTCGGGGTGCCCGCGGCGCTGCTGCCGGTCGTGCGTGACTCGGACGCGTCCGGCCTCACCACGGACGCGGCGACCGCCGGGTTCGAGGCACCGGTCGCGGCCATGCTGGGCGACCAGCCGGCGGCGCTCTACGGCCAGGGATGCACGTCGCCCGCGGATGGCCGCGCTGACCCTCGGCACGGGCGCCTTCGTGTGGCTGAACGCCGGCCCCGACCGGCCCGAGCCGCCCGAGGGGGTGCTCGCAACCGTCGCCTGGCAGACGGCGGGCGAGGGCCGCACCTACGCGTTCGAGGCGTTCTGCGCCAACGCCGGAAACGCGCTCGGCGTGCTGCGCGGCTCCGGCCTTGTGGCGCCCGACTGGCGTGGGAGCCCGCCCGACTGGGAGCGGCCGCACCCGATCGTCGTGCCGGCCCCGGCGGGCCTGGGAACGCCGCACTGGCACGACGCCGACCGGGTGACGATGGTCGGCGCGACCAGCGCCACCACCGCCGCTGACATCGCCGCGGCCTGGCTCGCGGGGGTCGCCCACCAGATCACCGACGCGCTCGAGGCGCTGGACGCCGCCCACTCGGCCGACGTCCTGCGGATGGGCGGCGGCCTGGCCGCCGACCGGGCGCTGGTGCAGGCGGTGGCCGACCTGTCGGGCCTCGCACTCGAGGTCTCGGCCGACCTCGAGGCGACGGCGCGCGGCATCGCCACGCTGGCCGCCACCTCCGCCGGAGTGCTCGAGCCGGGCGCGGCGGGGCACTCGGTCGCCGCACCGCGTCGAGCCGGGCCTGGATGCCGCCGCCCGGGAGCGCGAGCGGGCCCGCTGGCGGCGCGCCCTCGAGGTGCACGTGCAGCCTCAGGCCGAGGCGTGAGCCGCGGGAGCACTCGATCCCGCCGCCCGCGCCGCGTGCGCTCGAGCGCATGCGCGGCGAGGTGTTCGACGTCCTCGTGGTCGGCGGCGGCATCACCGGCGCCGGCATCGCCCTGGACGCGGCCACCCGCGGGCTCTCGGTGGCGCTCGTGGAGGCGCGCGACATCGCCGCGGGCACGTCCAGCCGCTCGAGCAAGCTGATCCACGGCGGCCTGCGCTACCTCGAGATGCTCGACCTTGGCCTCGTGCGCGAGGCGCTGCGCGAGCGGCGGCTGCTGCTGACACGGCTCGCGCCGCACCTGGTGCGGCCCGTGCCGTTCCTGTTCCCGCTGCGGCACCGCGGCTGGGAGCGGCCGTACATGGGCGCCGGCCTGCTGCTCTACGACAGCATGGGCGGAGCCCGGCACGTGCCCCGGGCGCGGCACCTCTCGCGGGCGGCGGCGCTGCGCTCGGCGCCGGCGCTTCGGCCCGACTCGCTCGTGGGCGCCGTGCGCTTCCACGACGCGCAGGAGGACGACGCGCTCTTTGCGGTCTACGTGGCCCGCACCGCGGCCGCCCATGGCGCGGCGATCGCGACCCGCGCCGCCGTCACCGGCTTCCTGCGCTCCGAGGGCGGCCGGGTGCTGGGCGCGCAGGTGCGCGACGGCGTCTCGGGGAGCGCGTTCGAGCTGCGGGCACGGCACACGCTGGCCGCGGTCGGCGTCGGCACCGACCGGGTGCTCGAGCTCGCGACCGGCCGCCCGCACCACGAGCTGCGCCCGTCCAAGGGCATCCACCTGCTCGTCCCGCGGGCGTCCATCCCGATGCGCACGGGCCTCTTCATGCGCACCGAGAAGAGCATCTTCCACGCGATCCCGTGGGGCGCCGGATCACTGGCTCTTGGGCGACACGGACACGCCCTGGGACGGCGATCCCGACACGCCGGTCGCCAACCGCAGCGATGTCGAGTACGTGCTGGCCAAGGTCAACAGCGTGCTGCGCCGCCCGGTCGCGGCCGCCGAGGTGTGCGGCGTCTACGCGGGCCTGCGGCCGCTGGTCGCCGCGGCCGGCGCGGCCTCGACGACGCGGCTCTCGCGGGAGCACCGCCTGTTTCATCCCGCGCCGGGGCTGACCGCGATCGCAGGCGGCAAGTACACCACCTACCGCGTCATGGCCCGCGACGCGGTGGACGCGGCCGCGCGCGACCTGGGCGGCACGGTGGCGCCGTCACGCACCGCGCAGACGCCGCTGCTCGGCGCCACCGGCATCGATCACGGGCTCGACCGCGCGGCTGGTGGAGCGCCACGGCGGCTGCGCCGGCGAGGTGCTCGCGCTGGCGGCCGCCGACCGCACGCTTCAGCGTCCAATCGCCGGCGCCGAGGCATATCTGGCGGCCGAGGCGGTGCATGCCTGCACCCACCAGGGCGCGCTCGACCTCGACGACATCCTGGCCCGGAGGCTGCGGGTCTCGATCGAGGTGCCCGACCGCGGCCGGGCGGCGGCGGCGGCGGTCGCGCCGCTGGTCGCGCCCGTGCTGGGCTGGTCGCAGGAGCGGGCGGCCGAGGAGGTCAGCCGCTACGTTCGCCTGCGTGACGCCGAGGCCGCGGCCGAGGCGGCGCCCGACGACGTCACCGCCGGCCGCCGCTACCGGGACGTGATGCGCACATTCGACACGGCTTCGTGACACGATCGCTACAGGCGTCCCGTATCGTGGGACTCGACGGATACCCGACCCCGGAGGAGGCGGTCATGAACGCGATGCGAGGTGGACGGGCCGCAAGGCTCACGGTGCTTGTGATAGCCGTTTTCGCGATCTGCGCGGCGGGCGCCGCGGTTGCCCGGGGATCGGCGCAGTCGGCCGCCTCGACCCCGCGCTGCCGGCTGGCACAGCTCTCGCTCGCGCAGCCCAAGTCGAACGGCGCGGCTGGGAGCATCCGTCTGCGCTTCGTCTTCACCAACGAGAGCAGCGCGACGTGCAAGCTCTTCGGCTTCCCGGGCCTGCAGATGCAAAACGCGCATCACGCGAACATCCGGACGAGGGTGATCCGCGGGACGAGCAACGTGGTTCCGCCCGAGCCCGAGGCCGACGTGATCATGACGCACGGTCAGCACGGGTCGTTCTACGCCGGGTACTCCGACGTGCCGACGGGAACCCAGAGGTGCCCGACGTCGTCGTTCCTCGAGGTGACCCCGCCAAACGACTTCAAGCACTTCACGATGGCGCTTCACATCGCGCCCTGCGGAGGCAAGATCACGGTCTCGCCGGTGGTGCACGGCAGGCTCCCGCTCTGACGGAGCCCTACGCCCGCGCGCCCGGCCCGTAGGCGAGCCGCAGCAGCCTGCCCTCGGCGAACCGCTCCGCCCGCAGCTCCGACACGTCGATCGGCGGCGTGCGCCCGGTCACCTCGGCGGCCACCACCTCGCCGACCGCGGGTGAGAGCTTGAACCCGTGGCCGCTCCAGCCCACCGCCAGGTAGAGCCCGTCGATGCCCGGGCAGGGGCCGATGATCGGGTTCCAGTCGGGCGTGATGTCGTAGGGGCCCGAGAAGCCGCGCTCGAGCTCGAACTCCGCCAGCCGCGGATAGCGCTCGGCGAGCGAGCGGCGGACGGCGTCGGGATAGCCGGGCGAGATCCCGTGGTCGCAGTCGTCGGCCCGCTCGAGCCGGTCCTCGCCGGCGTAGGCGACGGCGCAGAAGCGGCGGCCGCGATCGGGCCGCACGACCAGGTTCGAGACGGCGTCGGAGCACACCGCCGAGGGCAGCGGCTCGCCCGGGCGCGCGGCGGCCGACGATCACCTGCAGGCGGCGCAGCTCGATCGGCTGCTCGGCGCCCAGCGGCCGCAGCAGGTCGTTCGTCCAGGCGCCGGTGGCGAGCACGACCGCGCCGGCGGCGGTGAACCCGCGGTCGGTCTCGACGCCGGTCACCCGGCCGGCCTGCACGCGCACCGCCCGCACGGTGCAGCCGAGCCGGTGGTCGAGGCCGCGGGCGGCGGCCGCGGCGAACCAGCCCAGGCACATCTTCTGGGCGTCGGCGAAGCCGCCCTCCGGCTCGTGGGCGGCGCCCGCGACGCCCGCCGAGCGAGAGCTCCGGCTCGACCGCGGCGATCTCGCCGGGGGCCAGAAACGCGGTGTCGAGCCCGAGCTCCTGCAGCCGGGCGACGTTGTCGCGGCAGGCCTGCTCGAGCCGCTCCGGGCACGGTCAGCAGGTAGCCGCAGCGGACGTAGCCGGCGTCGGCCACGCCGACCTCGTCCTCCCAGTCCCTGATCGTGCGCGCACCCGCCATCGCCAGCCGCGCGGTGACCGCGTTGGAGTAGTGGCGGCGCACCATCGAGAACGACCGGCCCGAGTCGCCCGAGCCCGGCCAGGCGCGGTCGAAGAGCGCCACCCCCGCCTGGCCGTCGCGGCAGAGGGCGTGGGCGGTGGCGAGGCCCATGATGCCGGCGCCCACGATGGCGATCTCGGCCGAGTCGGTCACGCGCCCACAGTACCATCGCTCTCGGACCGAACCATTGTCTAGATATTTGCTTTTTGGTCTGGTATTCGGTACGTTCCAGCCTCGATCGCGACCATGTACGACTACGGCTTCTTCTCCTACGAGTCCAAGGACGACTTCCTCGATCGCTCGCGGGAGTTCTGGAACCCGGACAAGACCGACTTCTGGCAGGACGCGGGCGTCGATCTCGTGATCGACCGGCGCGAGGGCTACTTCTTCTGGGACATGGCCGGCCGGCGGCTGGTCGACCTGCACCTGAACGGCGGCACGTACAACCTCGGCCACCGCAATCCCGAGCTGATCGCGACGCTCGAGCAGGCGATGCAGCGCTTCGACATCGGCAACCACCACTTCCCGGCGCTGGCCCGCACGGCGCTGGCCGAGGCGCTGGTGAAGACGTGCCCGCCGAACATGCGCCGCGTCGTGTACGGCGCCGGCGGAGGCGAGGCCACCGACATCGCGATCAAGACCGCCCGGCACACCCGCCAGCGGCGCAAGATCGTCTCGATCCTCAAGGGCTACCACGGCCACACCGGCCTGGCGGTGGCCAGCGGCGACGACCGCTTCTCGCGCCTCTTCCTGTCCGACCGGCCGGACGAGTTCGTGCAGGTGCCGTTCAACGACCTCGACGCGATGGAGGCCGCGCTGCGCGACGGCGACGTGGCCGCCGTGCTGCTCGAGACGATCCCCGCCACCTACGGCTTCCCGCTGCCCGATCCAGGCTACCTGCAGGGCGTGAAACGGCTCTGCGAGCGACATGGCGCGCTCTACATCGCCGACGAGGTGCAGACCGGGCTGATGCGCACCGGCGAGATGTGGGGCATCACCAAGTCGGGCGTCGAGCCCGACATCATGGTCATCGGCAAGGGCATCACCGGCGGCATGTACCCGATCTCGTGCGTGGTCGTCTCGGAGGAGTGCTCGGCCTGGCTCAAGGAGGACGGGTTCGGCCACATCTCGACCGGCGGCGGCGCCGAGCTGGGCTGCGTGGTCGCGCTCAAGGTGCTCGAGATCTGCGGCCGGCCGGAGGTGCGCTCGATGGTGCACTACATCTCCGACCGCTTCGGCCGCGGCCTGCGCCGGATCCAGGAGCTCTACCCCGACTGGTTCGTCGGCATCCGCCAGGACGGCGTCGTCATGGGCCTCGAGTTCGACCATCCGCAGGGCGCCAAGATCGTGATGAAGCACCTGTACGAGAACGGCGTCTGGGCGATCTTCTCGACCCTCGACCCGCGCGTGCTGCAGTTCAAGCCGGGCATCCTGCTCGGCCCCGAGCTGGTGGACGAGGTGCTCGACCGCACCGAGGTCTCGATCGGCCAGGCGCTCGCCGAGCTGCGCGGCGACCGCGCCGCGGTGGGCGCACGATGAGCGTCATGCCGCCGAGCCGGCCGGCGTCCCCCGGGCGCGGATGATGCTCCAGCGCGCCCACTGGGCGGCGACGGCGTTCGCCGGCTACGACCGCGAGCGCACCCATCGGATCGTGCAGGCCGTGGCCGACGAGGCATACCGAAACGCCCAAAGGTATGCCGAGTGGGCGGTGCGCGAGACCGGCATGGGCGTCGTCGAGCACAAGCGGCGCAAGAACGAGGCCTGCTCCAAGGGCCTGCTCGACTGGTACGGCGACGACGACTACGTGAGCGCCCGCGTCGACGCCGAGGCCAAGATCGTCGAGCTGCCGCGGGCGGCCGGAGTGGTGCTCGCGCTGACGCCGTCCACCAACCCGATCGCCACCGTGTACTTCAAGGTGCTGCTGGCGCTGATGACGCGAAACGCGGTCGTCGTCAGCCCTCACCCGCTGGCCCGCGAGGTGTCGGCCGACGCCGCCCACCATCTCGCCCGGGCCGCCGTCGAGGCGGGCGCGCCCGACGGCTGCGTGCAGGTGGTCGAGGAGCCGACCATCCCGCTGATCGAGGCGCTGATGAGCGACCCCACCACCGACGTCATCCTCGCCACCGGCGGCGTCGCGGTGGTGCGGGCGGCATACCGCTCCGGCAACCCCGCCATCGGCGTCGGCCCCGGCAACGTCCCCGCGCTGGTCGACCACACCGCCGACGTCGCCGCGGCCGCCGAGCGGCTGGTCGACTCCAAGAGCTTCGACAACTCGATCCTGTGCACCAACGAGTCGTGCGCGATCGTCGAGGAGCGCTGCGCCGACGCGTTCGAGCGCGAGCTGCGAGCGCCACGGGGGCCATGTGCTCGGGCCCGACGACGTGGCCGCGGTGCGCGAGAAGCTCTACCCCGACGGGCGCACCCGGCTCGACATGATCGGGCGCGACGCCCATGACGCTCGCGGACGCGGCGGGCATCCGGGTGCCTCCCAAGACGCGCGTGCTGGTGACGCCGTTCCCGCTCGTCGTGCCCGAGGAGCCGCTCGCGCGCGAGAAGCTCTTCCCGGTGCTCGGGCTCGTGCGGGTGCCCGATGCGCGGCGCGGGATCGACGCCGCCTGCGCGATGCTGCGCATCGGCGGCGCCGGCCACTCGGCGGTGATCCACTCCCGCGACCCGCGCACGATCATGGCGTACGGCGCGGCGGTGCGGGTGCTGCGGGTGGCGGTCAACGTCGGCGGCAGCACCGGCTCGGCCGGCCTCGACACGAACCTGGCGCCGACGATGACCATCGGCACCGGCTTCTTCGGCCGCTCGTCGCTGGGCGAGAACCTCGAGCCGCGCCACCTGATCAACATGACCCGGGTCGCGTACGCCAGCGATCCCGTCCGAGCCGTTCGGCGACTTCACCGGCCTGGAGCCGTGGAGCGCCGCCCCCGACGCCGAGCCGGTCGCGGCGGCCCTCGCGGCCGCGGCGCGTGCAGGAGGCGCGCGACGAGATCCGCCGGATCGTGCTCGAGGAGCTGCGGGAGCTGGTGAAGGGGTAGATCACTGATGGCAGAACTCGGTCCTTCATCTTCATCGACCAGCTGCAGCCGCAGACGATGTGCTATCTGGGCACCTGGATCCGCGGCCGGCTGCCGCGCACCAACATGGCCGCCCAGATCATCGAGATCGCCCCGGGCCTCGACATCGAGCCGCTGACCGACGTCGCGCTCAAGTCGACCGACGTCCAGGCGGGCATCCTGATCGTCGAGCGCCAGTTCGGCTACCTCGAGATCCACTCCCGCTCGACCGCCGCCGTGCAGGCTGCGAGCGCCGCGGTGCTGGCCGCGCTGGGCGCGACCCCCGACGATGCCACGCGGCCGCAGATCCTGGCGTCCGAGCTGATCTCCCGCATCGACCACCAGCACGCCTTCCTGATCAACCGCAACAAGCTGGGCTCGATGGCGCTGCCGGGCGAGTCGCTGTTCGTGCTCGAGATGCAGCCGGCGTCCTACGCGATCCTGGCCACCAACGAGGCCGAGAAGGCCGCCCGGATCAAGGTGGTCGACTACCGCATGATCGGCGCCACCGGCCGCGTCTACCTGTCCGGCATGGAGGCCGACGTGCGCACCGCCGCCGACGCGGCCGTGGCGGCCCTGGGAGGTGCGGCGTGAGCGCCGGCGACGAGGCGGACGTGCTGCGCAGCGTCACGCGCGAGGTGCTGGCCGAGCTTCTGCCCGGTCTGCTCGAGGAGGCCCTGACCGCCCAGCCGGCGGCCAACGGCAACGGTCATCCCGCGGTGGCGGACGAGCCCTCAGGGGCGGAGCCCCCGCGGCCGGCCGTGCCGCAGGTGCCCGCGCCCCCGGTGGCGGCCGTGCACCGCCCGTCCGGCTGGCGCCCGCCGCCGGAGTCCGACACGACCGCCCGGCCGCCGCAGGTACCCGCGGCGGCATCGGTCACGCCGGAGGCGTTCGGCGGATGCGACAATCGAGCGGGTCGACCTGCGCACCGATGCCGACCTGGACGCCTTCGTGCGCTCGCTCGTGCGCAGGCTCGAGAACCCGCGCGACCGGATGGCGATCCGCTCGGGCCGGCTGCGGTTCCGCCTGGGCGCGATCGGGACGGGCGCCGGTGCCGCGCCCGCGGCCGGGCCGGCGATGCGGATCGAGCGCGGCGCGGTGACCGAGCGGACGGTGCGCGATGCCGCCGCGGCCGGTGCCCGCCTGGTGCTGGCGCCGCGGGCCGTGCTCACGCCGATGGCGCGCGACCGCGCCCGCAGCCTTGGAGTCGAGATCGAGAAGGAGCGGCCATGCTGAGAGCGACCGTGACCGGAGCCGTCTGGGCGACCAGGCGGATCGAGAAGATCCCGAACGGCGCCTTCCTCGAGGTGGAGGTCGACGGCGGGACCAGGATGGTCGCCTTCGACGTGCTCGGCAGCGGCATCGGCGAGCGCGTGCTGGTTGCGACCGGATCGGTTGCGTCCGGCTGGTTCGGCGAAGACCATCCCCCCATCGACGCGCTCATCATCGGATCCATCGACGACCCGCCCGCGGCCGCCTAGGCAGGGCTCAAGCGCTCCCGCCGCCGGCGGGGCACGAACCAGGAGGAACAATGTCCAATCACGCAATCGGGATGATCGAGACCAAGGGCTACGTCGCGGCGCTCGCTGCCGCCGATGCCATGGTCAAGGCAGCCAACGTCACGATCGTCGCCCGCGAGCAGGTCGGCGACGGGCTCGTGTCGGTGGTCATCCAGGGCGACGTCGGTGCCGTGAAGGCGGCCACCGAGTCGGGTGCCGAGACCGCTTCGACCGTCGGCGACCTCGTGTCGGTGCACGTCATCCCGCGCCCGCACGCCGAGCTCGACAAGCACTTCGTGCACCAGAGCTAGCGGCGGCGACGATGAATGCGGCGCATAGTCCCGGTGCAGCTGCGGGTGTACCTGCCGATCCCGAAGCTCGAGCGGCAGTTCGCGGCCTACCTCGGGACGCCCACCCGGGCGCGCGGCTACCCGCCGATCGAGGGCGACAACGCCCTGATCGTCGAGGTGTCGCCGGCGCTCGCGATCGAGCGGGTCACCGACCTCGCGCTGCGGTCGGTGCCCGAGATCGAGCCGGGCATCCTCTACGTCGAGCGCCAGTTCGGGGTGCTCGAGGTGCACCATCGCGACCAGGCGCTGGTCGACCGGGCCGGCGCCGCCATCCTCGAGGGAATCGGCGCGACGCCCGCCGACGCCCTGCGGCCGCGTATCCTCTACGCCGACGTGATCGAGGACATCACCGACCAGCACGCGGTGATCATCAACCGCAACCGGGAGGCGTCGATGGTGCTGCCCGGCGAGACGCTGCTCGTCTACGAGGTGGTGCCCGGCGCTGCACGCCGCGGTGGCGGCCAACGTGGCCGAGCGGGCGGCGCCCGATGCGACGCTCGTGACCGTGTCGATGATCGGCGCGGCCGGGCGCATCTACCTGAGCGGCGCCAGGGCGAGCGTCGAGCGGGCCCGCGACGAGATCACCCGGGTGCTCGAGTCCGTGGAGGGCCGTGAGCACTGATCAGGCGGCGATCGACCGCCTGGCGGCGGCGGCCGTCGGCTGCTACGACCTCGACCCCGCGTCGTCCGTGCGGCTGATCAACGTGTCCGAGAACTGGACGTACCGGATGGAGGAGCCCGGGCGGCCGCGCCTTCGCCCTGCGCGTGCACCGGCCGACCTACCACACGGCCGCCGAGATCGCCTCGGAGCTCGACTGGATCGATGCGCTGCGCGAGGACGGCGTCGTCGAGACCGCGGTCGCCGTCGCCGGCAGGGACGGAAACCGCGTGTGCCAGGTGCGGACCGACGAGCTGGGCGAGCGCAACGTCGTCCTGTTCGAGTGGCTTGCGGGCGAGATGCCCGACGCCGACGCCCACGACCTGCGGCCGGGTTTCCGCACGCTTGGCGCGGTGTCGGCGCGCATGCACGGCCACTCCCGCGGGTGGACGCCGCCCGCCGGGTTCGCCCGCTTCCGGTGGGACTACGAGACCACGCTCGGCGCGGACGGCCACTGGGGCCGGTGGCAGGACGGGCTCGGGATGGGAGCCGAGGAGCTCGCGCTGCTCGGGCGGCTCGACGCCACCATCCGGCGGCGACTCGAGGCGTTCGGCCAGGGCCGCGACCGCTTCGGCCTCGTCCACGCCGACATCCGGCTCGCGAACCTGCTGGCCGAGGGCGAGCACGTGCGGGTGATCGACTTCGACGACTGCGGCTGGTCGTGGTACATGTACGACTTCGCGACCACGGTCTCGTTCATCGAGGACCATCCCGACGTGCCCGAGCTGACGCAGGCCTGGGTGGACGGCTACCGGACGGTAGCCCCGCTCGATCCCGCCGAGGAGGCCGAGCTCGACACGTTCGTCATGCTGCGCCGTCTGCTGCTCGTGGCCTGGATCGGCTCCCACCACCAGTTCGCCACGGAGGCGGCCGAGCTCGGTGCCGGGTTCACGGCCGGGACGTGCGCCCTGGCCGAGCGCTACCTGTCCGGCCGCGTCTAGCGGATGGAGACCACGAGACGGATGCGCGCACCGGACGGGCCGACGTGGATCACGCTGGGCACCGGCTGCATCGGCCGGCCGTCGGACTCCGGCCCGTGGCCCGTGATGGTGATCCGGTACGTGCCCGGTTCGAGCAGGAGCGCGAACCGGCCGTGGCGGTCGGCCCGCCCCGTGGCCGAGCCGCCGGGCCCGTTCACCCGGAACTCCGCGGCGATGGGCTGCGGGCCGCCGGGCGGGGCGCCGCCCTCCGTGACGATCACGCCCCGCGTCGGGCACGAGCCCGCGCGCGGTCGTCGACGCGCCGCCCGCGCACGCCGAGACGGCCAGCGCGAGGAGCGACGAGCGCGGAGACGCGATACCAACGCATGCCGGTTGGACCGTAGAATGGGCCGCCCGGTTCCATCGATGAGGAGGAGACGATGTTCACCCCACTGACCGGTCGCACGGTGCTCGTCACCGGAGGGACGAAGGGCATCGGCAAGGGCATCGCGGGCGAGTTCGCCCGCGCCGGCTGCAATGTGGTCGTGAGCGGCCGCGGCGAGGCGGCCGGAGAGGCGGCCGTGCGCGATCTGTCCGGCCGCGGCGGCGAGGTGTCCTACGTCCAGGGTGACGTGGCGGTGGCCGCCGACTGCGAGCGGGTCGCCGCGGAGGTGGTTTCGCGCCATGGCGGCATCGACGTCGTGTGCGCAAACGCCGGCGTCTTCCCGGATTGCAAGCTCGCCGACATGACCGAGGCCGACATCGACTCGATCTTCGGAACGAACGTCAAGGGCATGCATGCTGACCGTCAAGGCGTGCCTGCCGCATCTGGAGGCATCCGGCCACGGCCGCGTGATCCTGACCAGCTCGATCACCGGCCCGATCACCGGCTTCCCCGGCTGGTCGCACTACGGGGCCACCAAGGCGGCCCAGCTCGGGTTCCTGCGCACCGCCTGCATCGAGCTGGCGCCGAAGCGCATCACGGTGAACGCCGTCCTGCCCGGGAACGTCGAGTCGGAGGGGATGGACGAGCTCGGGCCGGAGTACCGGGCGTCGATGGAGGCGTCGATCCCGCTCGGCCGGCTCGGATTCGTCGCCGAGATCGGCGCCGCGGCCCTGTTCCTGGCGACCGACGAGGCCGGATACATCACCGGGCAGACGATCGTCGTGGACGGCGGCCAGGTCGCCCCCGAGTCGCTGGCGGCCCTCCAGGCCGTGTGATGACGACCCCGGTCCCGGGCCTGCCGGCGGGATTCGCGGCGCTGGGGCCGTCGGCGTCGGCGCTGCGTGAGCGGCTTCTCACCGAGATCACCGCCGGCTCGCCGGGGCCCGGCGAGCGCCTCGGGAGCCGAGCGCGAGCTCGCGGTCCGCCTGGGGGTGAGCCGCTCGACGCTGCGGGCGGCACTGGACGCCCTCGAGACCGCGGGCGTCGTGCACCGCGTGCGCGGCCGGGCCGGCGGGATCTTCGTCTCGCAGCGGCGGGTCGAGCGTGACCTGACGAGCCTCACGGGGCTGCCCGCCTACCTGCGCCGGCAGGGGTTCCAGGCGGGCGCACGCGTCCTCTCGACCGCCACCGTGGGCGCCGACGCCGAGACGGCGGCGGCGCTCGAACTGCCCGAGGGGGCGCTGGTGCTCGAGATCGTGCGCGTGCGCCTGGCCGACGAGCGGCCGATCTCGCTCGAGCGGGCCCGCTTCCCCGCCGACCTCTTCCCCGGACTGCTCGACCGTTCGCTTGCGGGCTCGCTGTACGAGCTGCTCGAGAACGGCTACGGCCTGCAGCCCAACGAGGCGGAGGAGCGCGTCGAGGTGGTGGGCGCCACCGCCGCCGAGGCACGGGTGCTCGAGCTGCGCCCGGGCGCTCCGCTGGTCGCGATCGCGCGCACGGCGTGGGCGGCGGACGGCCGCCCGTACGAGCGCTCGCACGACCTGTTCCGGGCCGACCGGGTGCGCATCGTGGTGCGCGTGCGCACCCGCAATCCGGCGACGCTCGGCAGCGCCGTGGAGGTCGTTGGCGGGGGCTGACTCCCGTGAGATACTGGCGCCACCGTGGCCGACCACGTCATCTCCCGCGAGGCGCCGACCCATCGCAGGTGGGACGTCGGGATCGAGCCGGTGCTGCGGATCCGGCCCGGCGATGTGGTGGCCGCCGAGACCGACGACTTCGCCGGCGGCCAGATCACGAGGGACTCGGTCGCCGCCGACCTGCCGGGCCTCGACTTCGACCGCATCTACCCGCTGGCAGGGCCGATCCACGTCGAGGGCGCCGAGCCCGGCGACGCGCTCGCCGTCGAGTTCCTGGAGTTCGATCTGCCGGAATGGGGCTGGGCGTGCATCATCCCCGGCCTCGGCCTGCTGCCTCCCGGCGAGTTCGAACAGCCGCACCTCAAGTTCTTCGACCTCACCGGGAAGCGCACGACCGCGTTCGCACCGGGTGTGCGCCTGCCGATCGAGCCGTTCTGCGGAACGACCGGCGTCCCCGGCGCCGGGATGCACGACGTGCCGATCCCGCCCCCGCACGCCGGCGGCGGCAACATCGACTGCCGCCACCTGACCGCGGGCACGATCCTGTACCTGCCCGTCGGCGCCCCGGGCGGCCTGCTCTCGCTGGGCGACGCTCACGCCGCCCAGGGCGACGGCGAGGTTGCCATCTCGGGGATCGAGTGCGCCATGCGCACCACCATCCGGATCACGGTCGAGCGCGGCATGGCCCTGCGCGCCCCGGCGCTGCGGCGCCGGCGCCGGGTCGCTGACGCCGCGCGTCGACTCCGGCGGCTGGTTTGCGACGACGGGGGTCGAGCCCGACCTGATGGAGGCGGCGCGCTCTGCGGTGCGCTCGATGATCGATCACCTGGCCGGCGAGCGCGGGCTGTCACGTGAGGACGCTTACATGTTGTGCTCGCTCGCGGGCGATTTGAAGGTCACCGAGGTCGTGGATGCGCCAAACTGGATGGTGGGCTGCTTCATGCCCGACGCCGTGTTCACGAACGAGGAGGACGGGTGATGCAGGGTGACCAGCTGGAGATGAGGGCCGCGCTCGAGCAGTTGGCCGGCCACGAGGGCGGCAGGCGGCTGCTGCAGCTCGCGCTGCGCAGCATCGAGTCGGGCGATCACGAGCTCGTATCGGGCTGCTGGACGCGCAAGGGTGATGCCGGCTGCCTGTTCCAGCACGCGTACTGGCAGGGTGTCGCCGACGGCGTCTTCGCCGACGACGGCCATGCCCGGGCCTGGGTCAGCGGCGTTGCCGGGCGGCACGCCTACCACCGCGTGATCGACGTGATCGCGGCCTTCGACCGGCTCGCCCGGGCGGAGTACGCCGTCGAGCGGCGCCGCTTCGGGCCGCCCGAGCTCGATCGTGAGCGCTGGCGGACGGCCGTCGCGAACCTGCTGGTCGAGGTGCTGGGTCCGGCGGCGACCGCACGTCGCCGAGCCGAGGCCGCGCTCGTCGGTCTGAACCACCCGGCAGGGCTTGACCTGCGCGCGGCGTAAATGGTACAAACGCGGCCGTAACCTGTCTGACAACTTTCGGGTGCGGCACCCGGAACGACCGAGGGAGGTGGTCGAAAATGAGCAGTCGAAGACGGAGGACTGCACGAGCATCACGAGGGCATGCTCCCCGTGGTCGAGAGCGTCGACGTCTCGGCAGCGTAGCGACGTCCACAAGCTGCACGGCGGTGCGATCGGTCTCTGGGGTGTGCTCTTCCTCACCGTGACCGGCTCCGCGCCGATCTCGGCGATGCTCTTCAACACGCCGATCTCGATGGGCTTCGGCAACGGCATCGGCACGCCCGCCGGATTCGCTGATCGCCACGGTCGTCCTGACGATCTTCTCGGTCGGGTACGTCGCAATGGTCCGCAAGGTCACCGCGGCGGGCGGCTTCTACAGCTTCATCAGCCACGGTCTCGGCCGCGAGCTCGGGCATGGCCATCGGGCCTCTGCGATGGTGGTCGCCTACTCGGTCTTCGAGGTGTCGCTCGTGCGGCGGATTCGCCTACTTCGCCACCCTGAAGCTGGCCCAGTACGGCTACCACGTGTCGTGGTACTGGCCGGCCGCTCTTCATGATCGTGCTGATCTCTGTCCTGGCCTACTTCGACGTCCACATCTCGGCCCGTGTCCTGGGCGTCGCGCTGATCGGCGAGATCGTGATCCTGCTCATCTTCGACGCGGTCGTCTTCGGCCACGGCGGCAGCAACATCCAGGCCGCTGCCATCAACCCGATCAACGCGTTCAAGGGCCTGCGGGCCGGGAAGGACCATGGCGACAGCGATCGCCGCCGGTGCCGCCGGGATCGGCATCTTCTTCGCCTTCTGGTCGTGGGTCGGCTTCGAGATGGCCCCGAACTACGGCGAGGAGTCGAAGAACCCGAAGAGGATCGTGCCGCGGGCCATGTACATCTCGGTGATCGGCCTCGGGATCTTCTACACGATCACCTCGTGGGCGGCGATCTCCGGCTACGCCAGCACGGCACGCCGCGGCCATCGTCGGCCCAGAACAACTCGGCGGAGTTCTTCTTCGTCCCCGCCAAGCAGTTCGGCAACGACGTTCCTCAAGGATCGTGCTCAGCTACTTCATCATCACCGGCTCGTTCGCTTGCGGCATGGCGTTCCACAACACCACGGCCCGCTACATGTACTCGCTCGGTCGTGAGCGCGTGCTGCCGCGCGGCGCTGGGACGCACGCACGCGAAGCACCACAGCCCGCACATCGCGTCGATCACGCAGTCGGTGATCGCCGCGGTCGATCGTGCTCGCGTTCGTGGTTCGCGCGAGCACCGGCGGCCCACGGCCGCCGGCGTTCTCGGTCGCCTACCTCCAGGTGTACGGCCTGATGGCGGTCATGGGCGTCGTCTCGATCCTCGCCGTCCAGGCGCTCGTCTCGGTCGCGATCATGATCTACTTCCGCACGCACCACGCGGCCGACGCACCACTGGTGGACGACCCTCACCGCTCCGATGATCGCGGCGGTCAGGGCAGGCCTCCGTCGCTCTATCTGGCGATCAAGCAACCTCGACGTTCCTGGCGACCGGCTACTGCGTAGGCCAAGTGGCTGCTCTGGGCCGATCTCGGCGATCTTCCTGGTCGGCATCGGCTACGCGTTCTACGTCAAGTCGAACGACCGGGCCAAGTACGAGATCATCGGCCGTCTCGATCAACGACGGGCTCGACACCGCCGACTAGGAGTGGCTCTCGGGCACCGCAACGGCCGAACGACCGTTGCGGTGCCCCGGCCTGTGCCTAGGCGATCGCCCCGGCGGCGTCGAGCGCCGCAGCGCAGCTGGCCGTCGAGCGGCGCGCCGTCCACGAGCTTGCCGTCGAGCGCCGCGGTGCCGATCGTGAACGCCCAGACGCCGCGCTCGGCCAGCGCCTGGATGCGGGCGGGCGAGTCGACCGAGCCGGCGGCGATCACCGGCAGCGAGGTTGCGCCGACGACCGCCTCGACCAGCGCGTCGACGTCGCCGTCGTAGCGGTAGGCGAGCAGGTTGATGCCGTCGACGCCGAGGCTCTCGGCTCGGCGGGCGTCATCGGCGATCTCCGCGATCGAGCCCCGCAGCAGGCAGGGGTGGTCGACGATCTGGCCGACGTAGGGGAAGAACTTGATGCCGGTGCCCGGCGAGCACCTCCTGCACGGGCTCGATCAGCGTGCCGCCGATCAGGAAGTCCGGACCGATCTCGGCCGCGGCCCGGGCCGAGGCGAGCGTCGCCTCCGGCGTCTCGGAGACGACCTCGAGGTGAGTGGTGTGGCCGTTCGCGCGGATGTCGTCCATGAGCGCCTGCAGCTCCGGCCGGGGCAGCCCGACGTCCTTGCAGCCGACGTGTGTGACCCCGCTCTGGGCGATCGAGGCGTACACGGACCGCGCGTCCGTGAGCGTGCGATCGTCCCGCGTCAGCATGAAGATGAACTCGATCACGGGCACCCCTCCAAGTTGTAGGACAACTTCGGTATGATAGAGCCTCTGACGGGTATTCTGTGCGACGAACGGGAGGATGCGTGCGAGCAGCGATCTGGGACGGCCCGGGAGCGATGTCCGTCGGCACCGTACCCGACGCCGTCTGCCCTGAGGACGGCGTTCTTCTGCGTGTCACCGCGTGCGGCATCTGCGGCACCGACGTGCGCACCTTCTACAACGGCGATCGCCGCATCGCCCCGCCGTGGGTGCTCGGCCACGAGATCTCGGGCGAGCTGATCGAGATCGGCCCGCGGGCCGCCGAGGAGCTGGCCCAGATGGGCCTGACCGTGGGCGAGCACGTGCACTGCATCTCGACCCTCTGGTGCGGCCGCTGCCGCCTGTGCCGCAGCGGCAACGAGCACCTGTGCGAGCACGCCGGGCTGATGGGCTTCGACTACCAGGGCGCCTACGCCGAACTGGTCGCGATCCCGCGGGTCGCGCTCAAGAACCTGTTCCGGATCCCGGCCGGCCTCTCCGACGCGCACGCGACCTTCGCCGATCCGCTCTCGGACGCGATCTGCGGGCACAAGGACATCGCCGTTGGGCTCGACGACACGGTGGCGGTTGTCGGCGCCGGACCGGTGGGGACGGCCCATGCGGCCATCGCCCGGCTCGAGGGGGCGGGGCAGGTGCTGCTGCTCGAGACGGCGGCCGCCCGGCTCGAGCTCGCCCGGGCGATCCTCGGCGACGAGCGCATGCGCTACATCGACACCTCCGGCACCGAGGGCATCGCCGCTGTGCGGGGCGTGACCGACGACATCGGCGCCGACGTGGTGATCGTGGCCTGCTCGAGCGACGCCGCCCAGGAGGAGGCGATGGAGATGGCCGCGCCGCGCGGCCGGGTGCTCTTCTTCGGCGGCCTTCCGAAGGGCACGACGCACATCCGCTTCCCCTCCAACGTGCTGCACTACCGCGAGGTGCAGGTGCACGGCTCCTACGCCTCCCGGCACCGCGACCAGGTGCACGCCCTCGACATGCTCGCCGACGACATCGGCGGTCTGCGCAGCGTGGTCTCCGACGTGGTGGATCTCGACAGCGCCCCGGCCGCCTTCGCCCGCATCCGGGCGGGGGAGGTGCTCAAGGTAGTGGTGCAACCCTAAGGTACGCCGATGATGAAATCTCCCGGCCGCCGCTCGCTCCGCCACTCGCTCGCCGACGGGCTGCGCGACCGGGTGGTGGCGGGCGAGTTCGCCCCCGGCGACCGCCTCCCGGGCGAGCCCGAGCTCGCCCGCAGCCTCGGCGTCTCGCGCAGCTCCCTGCGGGCGGCGATCGCGCTGCTCGAGGAGGACGGGCTCCTGCGGCGGATGCACGGCTCCGGCACGTACGTCACCGACCGGCCGCTTCTGCGCAACGATCTCAGCCGCAACTTCGGCGTGTCCTCGATGATCGCGGCGATGGGGCTCGAGCCGGGCACCGTGGACGAGACATGCGTCGCCGAGCAGGCATCGGCCGAGGTCGCCGCTGCGCTCGGGGTCGCGGAGGGTGACGCCATCAGCGCCCTGCGCCGTGTGCGCACCGCGGGCGGGCGGCGGGTGGTGGACGTGACCGAGTGGTGCCGCCTCGATGTGCTCGCCCCGCGCGCGATGGCGGCGGTGGCCGGCGGCTCGATCTACGCCGCGCTGGCCGAGCGCGGCCTGCCCGTTCACCACGGAGTGGCCACGATCACGCCGGACGTCGCCATGGGCGAGGTGGCGCGGCGGCTGGCCGTGCCGCGGGGCACCCTGCTCCTGACGGTGTGGCAGGTCGACAGCACCGCCGACGACTCCGTCGCGCTCGCATCGCGCGAGCACCACCTGGCCGACGCATTCGAGATCTCGGTCTACCGGCGCGGTCCGGGCGGCGGTGGGGAGGACGAGCGATGAGCGGTGCCGATCTGGTCGTGGGCGTGGACGTGGGCTCGCAGGGAACATGCGCGCAGGCGATCGACGCCGACGGCGTGCTCGCGACCACGACCTACGTGCCGCACCGGTTGTCGTATCCCCATCCCGGCTGGGCGGAGCAGGACCCCAGCGAGTGGCTCGGCGCGGTCGCGGAGGCCCTCGCCGAAGTGCGCCGCAACGTGGGCGACCGGCCGCTGCGGGCGATCTCGTTCGGCTCGCAGCTCGATGGGCTCGTGCCGGCCGGCGGCGATGGCGAGCCAACTGGCCCGGCGCTGATCTGGATGGACCGGCGGGCCGGAGCCGAGTGCGACGCCGCAGCCGAGCGCCTGGCTCCCGAGCAACTGCGGGCCCTCACGGGCTGCAACCTCGATCCCGGCCACGTGGCCGCCAAGATCGCGTGGCTCGCTGCCCATCGCGCCGATCAGCACGCCGCCGCCCGCTGGTTCCTGCTGCCGGGCTCGTTCGTCGCCTGGCGGGCGTCGGGCGAGGTCGCCGTCGATCCGTCCAACGCCTCGTCCGCGATGCTGCTCGACCTGCGGACGGGCGACTGGTCGCCCGAGGCGTGCGCGGCGTTTGGCATCGATCCCGGCTCCCTGGCGCCGGTGAAGCGCTCGGACACGGTGCTCGGCCCCGTCGCGCCCTGGCTGCGAGAGGCCGCGGGGCTCGACAGATCCACCGTGGTCGTCCTCGGCTGTGGCGACGAGATGGCGGCGACGCTCGGCGCGGGCGTGTTCGAGCCGGGAGTCGTGTGCGACGTGATGGGCACGGCCGAGCCCGTCTGCGCCGTCGCGCCGGCGCCCGCCCTCGATCCCGACGGCGTCACCGAGGTGCACCCCCACGCCGATCCCGGCGGCTGGCTGCTCGAGAACCCGGGCTGGCTCTCGGGCGGCGCGTACCGCTGGTTCCGGGACGAGCTGGGGTCGGTCGAGGCCGCCCGCGCCGCGGCCACGGGCGCCGACGTCTACGAGCTCCTGAACGGCCTGGCCGACGGCGTCCCCGCCGGAGCCGACGGCGTGCTGTGGGTGCCGGCGCTCGCCGGAGCGCTGGCGCCCGAGTGGAACGCGGACGCGCGCGCGGGCTGGTTCGGGCTGACGGCCGCCCACGGCCGCGCCCACATGGCGCGCGCGCTCCTCGAGGGCAACGCCTTCGCGCTGCGCGACGTGCTCCAGGCGATCCGCGCCGCCGGGCTCGCGCCGACCGAGCTCGTGTGCGTCGCCGGCGGCGCCCGCGGCGATCTGCTGCGCCAGATCCGGGCCGACGTGACCGGGCTTCCGGTCACCCGCCCCGACGACGTCGAGACGACCGCCCGGGGCGCCGCCATGCTGGCGGCGACGGGCTCGGGACTGCACCCCGACGTGCCCACCGCGGCCGCGGCGATGTCCGGGCCACGGTTGGAAGCGATCCAGCCCGACCCCGGCCGCGGCGCGCTCTACGACGAGCTGCATGGCCGCTATCGCGAGCTCTACGCCGCGCTGCGCCCGCTGTTCTCGAAGGCCGCGGCCGGTTGAGCCCGCCCGACCCGAGGCTCGACGAGGCGCTCGCCGGGCTGGCCCGGTTCCCGCTGCTCGACGCCCTCTACGGCCGCCGGTCGCGCCGCTTCCCCATGGGCGGCTGCATCCCCGACGGGCCGCTGGCCCACCGCTCGGCGCACGCTCACGTGCCGCTCAGCGAGCTCGAGACGCTGCTCATTCTGACCACGATGACGGGCACCACCGGCTGGCACTACGGCATCACCCGGCACGCCCGCTACGCCCCCCATCTCGCCAACTACAACGGGGCGGCCGCGGGGCGGACGGTGCCGTCGGCGGCCGGGTTCCACACCAGCGAGCTCTTCTACACCGACGACAGCGGGCTCTACTACTTCCCCACGCGCGACGCCGGGGCGCTGGTCGATCCCGCCGACGAGGAGATCACACCGGCGCTCATGATCGAGCGCCACCGCGGCCGCATCCAGAAGCTCTCCGACCAGCGTCTGTACCTGCCCCGCGAGGAGCCCTACCTCGAGGGCCACAACACCTGGATCGCGAACGAGCCGGGCTCGCTGCTCGCGATCCCGGTCGCCGACATCGCCCAGCACCACATCGCCAACATCTGCTTCTTCACCCAGAACGGGTTCTGCATGCACGACGACCTGAACGGGCGGGCGATCCCCGGCATCGAGCGGTTCGAGGGGCTGGTGGACACGTCCCAGCCGGTGCCCCTGTCGTTCGTCGAGCAGTACTCGCTCACCGAGGCCACCGCCGAGCTGATGGTGTCGAGCTACAACGGCGCGCTGCTGTTGCAGGCGATGGGCCTGGGCGGATGGTCGTACGACGGCATCGAGCACATGGCCCTGCTCGGCGCCTCCGGCGAGCCGGACGTCCCCGGCCTCGGCTTCCGGTACGACACCGACCCGCGCTGGGGCACGCCCAATCCGACCGGACGCACCGACGGCACCTTCCACGCCTTCTGCCCGCCCCACTACCCGACCATGGCCGACGCGGTCGAGGCGTTCGCCCAGCGCAAGTTCGGCCCCGGCGGGCCGTACCACCCCGACACGCCGGGGGCGTGGACCGAGTCCTCGGCGATCCGCGCGTCGGCCGAGCCCTACTCCGACGAGTTCAAGGCATGTGTGACGCTGCAGTGCGAGTACACCCTCGGGACGTGGGGCAAGTTCCCCGGCACGGTGCCGAGCGTGTGGGTGATGAACGTGCTTCAGGCTCAGCACCTCGACCTCGACTTCTACGACCGCTTCTTCCGCCCCGGCGCCGTGCTCGACACGCACCGGCGCCACTTCGAGGTCTGGCACCCATCGTCATGACGCGGATCGCGAGCGTCGAGGTCTACGGCTATGAGCTCACCTACCGGCACGGCTCCTACGTCATGTCGGGAGGCCGCGAGGTGGCGGCGCTGCAGTCGACCGTCGTGCGCGTGCGTACCGACGACGGGCTCGACGGCTTCGGCGAGACGTGCCCCTTGGGCAGCACCTATCTGGCCGCGCACGCCGCGGGCGCCAGGGCGGCGCTGGCAGAGCTCGCGCCGGCCGTGGTGGGCCTCGACCCGGCCGGCTTCCGCGTGCTCCACGAGCACATGGATGGGGTGCTGACCGGCCATGAGTACGCCAAGAGCGCCATCGACGTGGCCTGCTGGGACGTGGCCGCAAAGGCGATGGGCGTGTCGGTGACGACGCTCCTCGGCGGCCTGCGAAACGAGTCGTTCCCGCTGTACGTGGCCGTCCCGCTGGGCGCTCCCGAGGCGATGGCCGACCACGCCGCCGCCCTCCGCGCCGAGGGCATCACCCGCCTCCAGCTCAAGATCGGGGACAGTCCCCGTCTGGATGCCGCCAGGGTCGAGGCCGTGCTCGCGCGCTGCGGCCCTGACGACGTCGTGATCGCCGATGCCAACGGCCGCTACACGACCCAGGCCGGCGTCGTCGCCGCGCGGCTGCTCGCGCCCTTTGACCGCGTGTACATCGAGCAGCCGTGTCCGACGCTCGAGGCGTGCCGGTACGTGCGCGAGCACACGTCGCTCCCGTTCATCCTCGACGAGTGCATCAGCGATGTGCCCTCGCTCATGCGGGCGCACGATGCCCGGGCGATGGAGGCGTTCAACCTGAAGATCTCCAAGGTGGGAGGGCTGACCCGGGCGCGCCAGATGCGCGACCTGGCCGAGTCGCTCGGCATCTCGGTGACGATCGAGGACACGTGGGGCGGCGACCTCGTCACGGCCGCCGTGTCGCATCTGGCCGCGAGCACCCGCGAGCAGAACCTGTTCACGGTCTCGTTCATGAACGACTGGACGAGCGAGCACGTGGCCGGCCACGAGCCGCGGTCGGCGAACGGGCGCGGATCGGCGCCGACCGGCCTGGGACTCGGCGTGGACGTCGACCTGGCCGCGCTCGGGGCGGCGCTCTACACGGCTTCCTGAAAGAGCAGGCTGTCGAGCCCGCGGACGAGCCCGGGGCGCTGCTGGATCCGCGTGGCCGCAAGCAGCGAGCCCGAGACGAAGATGCCGGGGTCGCCCTGCTCGTCGTGGCGGATGAAGAGCCGCTCGCCCGGCAGCCCGAACACCACTTCGACCGCGGGGCCGGATCCCGGCAGCCTGATCGAGTGCACGTGGGCGCCCCCGATCGCGGCTCCCCGGGCCTCGGCCGGGCCGATCGGCTCGGCCGGCGCAGGGGTGACCTGCCCGGTGCGCTCGCGGGCCAGCAGTTCGGCCAGCTCGCGGGCCGTCCCGCTGGGCGCGTCGGGCTTGCGGGCCGGGGCGTACTCCACGATCTCCCAGTCGGCGATGTGCCGGGCCGCGAACCTCGCCAGGTGCTGCATCAGCGCCGCCGTCACCGAGAAATTGCCGGTGGCGACGCCCACGCCGGCGCTGCGGGCATCGGCGTCGATGCGCTCGAAGTCGGCGTCGGTCAGGCCCGTGGTGCCGATCACGACCGGCACCTCCCGGGCCAGGGCGAGATCGACGTGGCGGCGGATGACCGAGGGGTGTGTGTAGTCGATCAGGACATCCGGCCGCCGGTCGAGCGCGCGCTCCAGGTCGTCCTCGATCGCAACACCGAGCGGCCTGCCCATGACGGTCTCACCCGCGTCGCGGCCCGTCTCGCGCCGGGCGATCGCCGAGTGCAGGCTGTACCCGTCGGCCGCCGCGACGCCGGCGACGAGGGCCCGGCCGACGCCGCCGAGGGCGCCGCTGACGCAGACTGTGAGGTCGGTCGCGGAGATGGTCGCGCAATCGTACCGGCGCTCCCCCCGCCGCGATGCGCCCGGCAAGTCTGCGCGGGAACCCGTAAACTCAGGTGATGCTGAGCGTCCCGGCCGCCCCGCCCGTTCACGTTCCCCGGCCGGCGATCGTGCGGGTGGCCTGCCCCCGGAGGCGCCCGTCGGCCCAGTGCGGGTTCGTGCGCGTGCCGCTCGATCGCCGCTTCCCGCACGGCCGCACGATCCGCATCTATTTCGAGCACTACTTCCGCAGGCAGCGTTCACGGCCGCCGATCTCGACCGTTCTCTCGATCGAGGGCGGCCCGGGCTTCTCGACCACCGCCGACCGCGCGGCGCGCCTGCAGCTGTGGCGGCCGGTCTCGGCGCGGCGCGACCTGCTCCTGGTCGACCTGCGCGGCACCGGCCGGTCGGACGCGCTCAACTGCCCCGCCTTCCGCCGCCACATTCTGGGCTACATCGCCCGGGCGGCCCGTTGCGCGGCCCAGCTCGGGCCGAGCCGCAACGACTACGACACGTCCCAGTCGGTGCAGGACCTGGCCGTCGTCCTCAATGCGATCCACGCCGGCAAGATCGACCTGTACGGCGACTCCTACGGGTCGTACGCCGCCCAGGCCTTTGCGATTCGCTACCCGCACCGGCTGCGGTCGCTCGTGCTCGACGGCACCTATCAGCTGCCCGGCTCCGACCCCGCGCTGGCCGACCTCGCCGCGAGCACGCGCAGCTCGCTCGTGCTGGCCTGTGAGCGCCGTCCCGGCTGCCCGGCCGGGTCGCACCCCCTGGCCCTGATCACCCGGCTGGTCGACCGTGTGCGCCGCCACCCGATCGTCGGGGTGGCCCCGGACGGGGACGGCGACCCGGTTCACGTCCGCGCCGACACGAACACGCTCGGGCAGCTCGTGCAGTCCGGCTTCTACTACCAGGGCGTGTGGCGTGACATCTTCGCGGCGGCCAGGTCGGCGTTTGCCGGCGACGACCGGCCGCTGCTGAGGTTGGTGGCCGAGACGGTCACGACCGACGGGCCGAACGGCGATCCGCGTCAGTTCACCGAGTCGCTCTATCTGTCGGTGATCTGCCATGACTATCCGGAGCTGTGGCCGCTGCACTCGCCCGTCTCCCAGCGTCCGGCGGATGTCCGCGCCGGCCTGGCCGCCTACCCGGCCGGGACATTCGCCCCTTTCACCGCCCGGGAGTGGACCGGCCTTGACTACGAGGGCGCCCTGGCCTGCCTGCGGTGGCCGCCCGCAGCCTTCCCCGACCCGCCCGTCTCACCGACCGCGCCCTACCCGCACGTACCGACGCTGATCCTGAACGGCGACCTCGACAACATCACCCCGCTCGCCGATGCTCGCGTCGTGGCCTCGCGGTTCCCGGACAGCACGCTCGTGGTGATGCAGAACAGCGGGCACGTGACGGCCCTCCAGGATCAGAACGACTGCGCCGCCCCGATCTACGAGCACTTCGTGCGCACGCTGAGCCCCGGCAACACGTCGTGCGCTTCGCGTACTCCCGAGGTGCGGGTGGTGTCCTCGTTCCCCCTCTCACTCTCGGCCGTCGCCCCGGCCCTGCCCTCGCCGGGCGACGGCTCGACGCTGCGCGACCGGCGGGTGGCGGCGGCGAGCGCAGCCGCCGTTGCCGACGTGCTGCAGCGCTGGTGGGCGAACCTCACCGGCAGCGACGTCGGCCTGCGCGGCGGCCACTGGTCGTACTCCGGCGGCGCGGTGACGGTGTTCACGCTCCACGACGTGGCGTTCGTCCCGGGCGTGCGCGTGACGGGCACGGTGCGCTGGGTGTACGCGACCGGGCGCGTCCGTGCGATCGTGGTCACGCGCACGGCCGGCGGGCCGCCCGAGCGGCTGCGGATGGCGTGGTCGCTGCAGGTGCGGGCCGCCCGCGCCCTCGTGGAGGGCTCGATCGGCGGCCGCCTGCTGCGCCTGCACATGCTCGCCCCATAGCGCGCCACCATCACCGTCAGGGTGGATGAATACACGGTGCCAGGCACCGTGTATTCACGGCCGCAGGCCGTGAGCGGTGATGGTTGACGAGACCGCCAGGAAGGGGAATCACTCGGCCCCCAACGGTTTTTCTGGGGCGAGCGGAGGGGTCTGACCCCGTTTGGCGCACTCACGCCCCGGCCGCGTCGGGCTCGGGCATCCGCCACAGGATCCAGGCCACCGGCGAGACGACGATGGCCGTGGCGCCGACCGCGAGCGCTCCCACGCCGGCCGACTCCAGCCCGTAGCCGCCCACCAGCGCGAGGGTCGCGCCGAGCAGCGCCGCCACCAGGTCGTTGAACCCGAGCAGCTTGCCGCGCTCGGCCGGGCTGGTGCGATCGGCCATCTGGGCGGTCGCGGCGACGAACGAGATGTTCCAGCCGATGCCGAGCCCGAACAGCAGGATGGCGGTCATCGGCACGCTGCCGAACCACTGCATCCCGAGCGTCGAGGCTCCCATGACCACGAGTCCGGCGGCGAGCGCCGGCGTGCGCCCGACCCGGTCGATCAGCGCCCCGACGACCAGCGCGAGCGCGTACATCCCCAGGACGTGGGCGCCGATGATCGGGAACACCGAGTCCTGGGAGTGGTGGTGGTCGACGACCACGACGTACCCGGCCAGATTCATCACCGAGACCATGACGCCGAAGCTCGCGAGGCTTGCCGCCATCGCCGGGATCACGCCGGGCCGGCGGATGATCTCAGCAAGCGGCGCAGCGGAGCCGACGGCCGGCTCGCCGTCCCTGGCGCCGACGAGCTCCCCGATCGTGCGCGTGTCGGGTCGCACCGTCAGCACCATGGCGAGGGCGACGAGCGCGATCCCCGCCGCCACCAGCCACGGCATGGTCAGCGCGTCGGGGTCGACCCTGCGGTGGGCGAGGAGCGGGGTGAAGACGGCCGGCCCCAGGACGGCGCCGACGACCGCGCCGGAGAGGACGTAGGAGATCCCCCGCGCCCGTCGCGCTGCGACGTACATGTCCCCGGCCGCGGTGCGGATCAGGAGCGAGGTCGCCATCCCGGCGCCGATCAGCACGAACCCGGCCAGCAACACGGGCACCGACCGCAGGTTTGTGGCAAGGGCTGTCAGCGCACAGCCCGCGGAGGCCGCCACGAACCCGGCGGCGAGCACCGGCCGGCGTCCGTACCGGTCCATCGCCCGGCCCGCCACGACCGCCGTGAGCCCCGACGCGACGAGGAAGACCGCGGGCCCCAGGCCGAGCAGGTCGCGGTCGCCGGTCACGAGCACGAAGGTCAGCGACGAGACCGCCGATGCGAGCTGGAGCACCACCGAGTTGACCGCCGTGACCGCCGCCAGGATGAGGGTGTTTCGGCGGATCGTGCGGGCCAGGTCGTCCACGCCGGTAGCCTCGCAGATCCTATGATCGGGTCCGACGACGATGCCCTCCTCTGAAACAGTCGCAATCGAGGCCGGCGGACGGACCGTCGAGGTCTCCAGTCCCGGCAAGGTGTTCTTCGCCGAGCGCGGAGAGACGAAGCTCGACCTGATCCGCTACTACCTGGCGGTCGAGGCGGCGGTCATGGGCGCCCTGGGCGGCCGGCCGGTGCTGATGGAGCGCTACCCGAACGGCGCGGGCGGGCCGTCCTTCTTCCAGAAGCGGGTGCCGGCAAACGCTCCCGAGTGGCTGCAGACGACCACGGTGCAGACTCCCAACGGCACCCCCTCACGCGCACTCGTCGTCGCCGACGTCGCCCACCTCGCCTGGGCGGTGAACCTGGGCTGCCTCGGTTTTCACGTCTGGCCGTACCGGGCCGACGATGCCGAGCACGCCGACGAGCTCCGCATCGACCTCGACCCGTCGCCGGGAGTGACCTTCGCGATGGTGCAGGAGGCCGCCGAGGAGACTCGCGGCCTGCTGGCCGAGCTCGGGATGACCGGTGCCCCCAAGACGACCGGGCGAAACGGCATCCACGTCTATGTGCGGCTCGAGCCCCGGTTCGATGCGACGACCGTGCGCGCGGCGGCGGTGGCGCTCGCCCGCGAGCTCGAGCGGCGGCGGCCCGACCTGACGACCGCGGCGTGGTGGAAGGAGGAGCGGGGGACGCGGGTGTTCGTCGACTTCAACCAGAACGCGCCCCACAAGACCGTGATCGGCGCATGGAGCGTGCGGCCGCGGCCGGGGGCGCAGGTGTCGACGCCGTTCCGGTGGGAGGAGCTTCACGGCATCGTGCCCGACGAGCTGACGGTCGCCGTGGTTCCCGGCCGGCTGGCCTCAGACGGCGATCCGTGGGAGGAGATCGAGCGGGCGCCCCAGCCGCTCGAGCCGCTGCTCGAGCTGCACGAGCGGGACATGGCGGCGGGGCTCATGGATGCGCCCTGGCCGCCGGTCTACCCCAAGATGCCGAACGAGCCCGCGCGGGTCGCGCCGAGCCGTGCCCGCAAGCCACCTGAATGAGATTCAGGCGGCCTTGAAGGCCGACCAGATCGCCGTGCGCGCGTTGAGGCCCTCCGGCGTGGTGTAGAGCACCTCGTAGTCGTTCAGGATCCGCGGTGGAAATACGACCAGGGGGTCCTTCGCCTCGGCACCCACCGCCGGGAAGGAGGCTGGCGTTCCGACCTCGTACTGGACGTACTCCATCTCACGCGCGGCCACGGCCGGCTCCAGCATGAAGTTGATCCAGGCGTGGGCCGCGACCGGATCGGGGGCGAATGCCGAGATGGCCCAGTTGTCGATCCAGATCTCGGAGCGTCCGTCGGGAGCCACGACCCGGATGTCGTTCTGGGTCTTGCGGGCCTTCCTGATCCGCAGCCCGTCGCCCGAGTAGGTGATGCTGAGATCGATCGAGCCCGAGATGAAGTCGTCGACGTACACCTCGTTGATCGTGTGCACGTACGGCCGCACCTTGAGCAGGAGGTCGCGGGCGGCGTTCAGCTCGGACTGGCTCTTCGTGTTCATCGAGAACCCGAGCGCGTTCAGGGCAACCCCGATCACCTCGGACGGGCTTTCGATGAAGTTGACGTTCACGCCCTGGGAATGGGGCAGGTAGTCGAAGAAGTCCTTCCACGTGCGCAGGTTGGCCTTGACCTTGTCGGTGCGCATCGTGAAACCGGTGATCCCGGTGTCCTTCATGACCGAGTACACGTTGCCCGGGTCGTAGCTCAACTGCTGCCAGTGCGGCGCGAGGTTCTTGAGGTTGGGGATGAGGCCGTGATCCAGCTTCATCAGGAGGCCCAGCCCCTTCTCGATGCGGACGTGGTCGGCGTCGGGGACGATGATGTCGTAGACGGCCTGCCCCTTGGTCGTTTGAAGCTGCGTCAGAAGCTGTTCGTTCGACGTGTAGTTGGTCTCGTCGAAATGGACGCCGAACTGCTTCGAGAATTGCTTCGAGTTGGCGGGGTCGTGGTACTGGGCCCAGTTGTAGAAGTGGAGGGTGCTCTCCATCTTCTTGCCTGAGAGGTTGGACGTCGGGGTGGAGTTGCCGCCGCTGCCGCCGGTGGAGCCACCGCATGCGGCAGCCCCCAGCGCGAGCGCGCCGAGCCCGAGCAGGTCCCGCCGGTTCATCACGCCGGCACGGCGATGCGAGTCTGGGTGCGCCATCGTTGCCGATTAATATACGGTCGTTACGCCTGAGTCAATGGCGAGGATCGGCTAGATTGCGCCGAGTCGTGGCCACGGCAGGCAACCACACGGGGGTGCACCTGGGGGCCCGCCTCCGTCATGCCCGCGAACAGCGCCAGCTGTCCCTCGGGGACGTGGCGGGGCGCACCGGGCTCAGCCGCGGTTTTCTCTCGCGGGTCGAGCGCGACATGACGAGCCCGTCGGTGGCATCGCTGATCGCGCTGTGCGACGCCATCTCGCTGCCGATGGAGCGCCTCTTCGCGGCGCCGCGGGTCACCGTGGTTCGCGCCGCAGACCGGCCGAAAGCGGCGACGCTCCCCGGCGCCGCCGTCGTCGATACGCTGATCACGCCGGCACACGAGTCTCACGTGACCGTTCTCGAGACCATCGCCGCGCCGGGCGGCTCCGGCGGGACGGAGCTCTACACCCTGCCCAGCGAGTGCGAGGTCTGCTACGTGCTCCAGGGGGCGATCGAGCTCGACATCGACGGCGAGGTGTTCGCGCTGCGCCGCGGCGATGCGGTCACCTTCGGCGCCACCGTGCCGCACACGTGGCGCAACGTTTCGGCGACGAGCGAGGCCCGGATCGTGTGGGTGATCGCCCCGGCCCTGCCCGACCCGCGCGGCCAGGCCAACTCCTAGCTCGACCCGGGGGCGGCTACGCCGCCAGCCGGTCTTCGCAGGGGAACGCGATGATCGCGGCCCGGTGGTCGCGCACGCGGCGCGTTGCGATCAGCCCGAACAGCGCGGCGACGAGACACGACACGCCGCCGACCGCGAGGCCGACGCGCGCGCCCTCGAGGCTCGTGATCCAGCCGATGATCGGGCCGCCGATCGGCGTCGAGCCGAGAAAGGCCACCGACCACAGCGACATCACCCGGCCGCGCATCTGCGGGTGCGGCGCCGAGCTGAAGGGTGGAGTTCGCCATCGCCAGGAACGAGACGCTCGCGAAGCCGACCAGCACCGAGCGCCACGAACTCGACCGGGAGCGTCGGTGCGAGCGCCGCGGCCAGGATCACGACGCCGAACGCCGAACGCGGTGATCACCATCGGCCGCGATCCGGTCTTGCCGCGGGCGGCGCGTCACGAGGCCGCCGCCGACGGCGCCGATGCCCATCGCGGCCGTCATCAGCCCGAAGGTGCGCGCGTCGCCGCCGAACACGTGCTTGGCGGCGACCGGCAGCGTCACCTGGAAGTTGTAGGCGAGCATCCCGACGAGCCCCATCATCACCAGCGGAATCCGGAGCTCGGGCGTGCGGGCGACGTAGCGGAAGCCCTCGCGGAGCTGGCCGCGGGCGCGGGCGGTGGGCAGGCTCGGCTGCCAGCATCGAGCGGTCCATCGTCATCAGCGAGCCGACCACGGCGACGAAGCTGGCGGCGTTCAGCAGAAAGCACCAGCCCTCGCCGACGGTCGCGATCAGGACGCCGGCGACGGCCGGGCCGACCGCGCGCGCGGCGTTGACCAGCGTCGAGTTGAGGCTGACCGCGTTTCGCAGGTCGTCGGGCCCGACCATCTCGAGCACGAAGGCCTGCCGGGACGGGTTCTCGAAGCAGTTGTTGAGGCCGAGCAGGAGCGCGAGGATGCAGACGTCGACGTAGGTCACGTGGTTCGTCAGCGTCAGCAGTCGCCAGGACGAGCGCCTGCACTCCCATCAGCGACTGCAGCACGATCATCAGCCGGCGCTTGTCGACGCGGTCGGCGACCAGCCCGCCGTAGGGCCCGAGCAGCAGCACGGGCAGCGTCTGCAGGGCGACCACGAATGCCCAGGTCGGTCGCCGAGTCGGTGAGCTGCGAGCACGAGCCACACCTGCGCCGTCGTCTGCATCCAGGTGCCGATCAGCGAGATCGCCTGGCCGGTGAAGTAGCGGCGGTAGTTGGGGATCGCGCAGTGCCGAGAACGTGCGTCGCACGGTTGCGTCCATGATCACGCGCGGCGCGTCCCGAAGCGTCTCCGCGAGCGACTCGAGCACCGGGAGCGCGGCGGCCAGGGCGCGCCGCTCGGCATCGCTCAGGCCGTCGATGGCGAGGCTCACGCGCGTCGGTGCGCTCGTTGCTGGATCTGCTCGTAGCGCTCGGCGGCCCTTGGCGGTGGACACGACGTGCGCCACCCGCCGGTCGTCAGAGTCCGGTGTCGCGCGTGACGAGCTCGGTCTGCCTCGAGCTTGGCGACGATGCGCGAGAGCAGGGTGGGGTTGATGCCCTCGATCGCGGCCAGCTCCGAGAGCCGGAGGTCGCCCCGTCGCGCGATCGTTCCGAACACCTCGTACTGGCTCGGCGAGAGGTCGCTCTGGCTGCCGGCCTGGCGCAGCCCGCGCGCGAGCCGGCCGATGACGCTGCGCAGTGCCGACGGCCAGCTCGTTGGTGGTCTGGGGGGTCTTGGCCATGCACACATCGTAGCATTTGCTTGCCGGCAAGCATATAGTTGGCGGCGAAACAGCGCATACTGCAGGCATGCACGATCCGCTGCCCTGGAATGGCACCCGCGTCGCGCTGCGCCGCCTGGCACCCGCCGACCTGGCGCGGTTCCAGGCGTACCGACACGACGTCGAGGTCGCCCGCTACCAGGGCTGGAGGCCCCAGTCCGACGCCGAGGCGCGCGCGTTCATCGCCGAGATGTCGCAGGCCGAGTTCGGGCTCCCGGGCGAATGGCTGCAGATCGCGATTGCCGACATCGCCGCCGACGGGTTGCAGGGCGATATCGGCATCTTCGTCATGCGCTCGGGCCGCGAGGCCGAGTTCGGGATCACGCTCGCGCGTGACGCCCAGGGCCGCGGACTGGCCGAGGAGGCGGCCCGGACGATGGCCGCCGGCCTGCGCGCCCACACCGGGGTGCGGCGGCTCATCGGGATCACGGATACCCGCAACACCGCCAGCGCTCGCCTGCTCGAGCGCCTGGGGATGACGCTCGAGGCCGAGGTGGCGGCGGACTTCCGGGGCGAGCCGTGCCACGAGCGGCACTATGCGATGGGGCTATGAAGACGCGCGCGCTCATGATCGGACTTGCGGTCGTGACCGTCGCGGCGAGCGAGCCGGCCGCGGGCCAGGCCGTGCCGGCGGCGACCGCGCGCGTGAGCGTCGCAACCGGCGGCGTGCAGGCGAACGGCCCCAGCGCTGCGGTCGCAGTTACGCCGGATGGACGGTTCGTCCTCTTCGACTCGACGGCCACCAACCTCGTCCGTGGGGACACGAATCGGCGCGCCGACGTCTTCGTCCATGACAGGCGCAGCGGCCGCACCACACGGGTCAGCCTGGGAGTGGCCGACCGCCAGGCGAACGGCGCGAGCGTTGGCCGGTCGATCACCCCAGACGGCCGCTTCGTCGTCTTCATGTCGGCCGCGACCGACCTGACCACGACGGCGGACACGAACGCCGAGCCCGACGTCTTCGTGCGCGACCGTGCGCGAGCGACCACGACCCGCGTGAGCATCCCGCCGGGCGGCGGCCAGTTCCACGACGGCGGATTCGGTGGGCTCGCAGGCGGGCAGATCAGCGCCAACGGCCGCTTCGTCGCATTCGGCGAGTACGTCCCGCTGCGGCCCACGGGGTGCTGCGCCGGCGAGCGCACCTTCGTGCACGACCGCCGCACCGGCGCGACCAGGCGGATCGGCAGCAGCATCCCGTTCGTCCTTCCCGTGGCGATCTCGGCGAACGGCCAGTACGTCGTGGCGACAAGGCAGGACGTCGACCAAAACTCGGTCGGAATCGTCCTGCGCAACCGTGTCACCGGCCGCACGAGGCTGGTGTCGCTGCCCGGCCTCGGGCCGCTGGCCGGGCTCGTGACCACCCCCGACGCCCACTACATGGCCTTCGCGGTGCTGAACGGCGCCGCGACGGGATGGGACGTCCTGCGCTGGAACCGGGTCACCGGGAGATTCCGGTCCGTGATCCAGAACGACGATGCGACCAACGTCCAGGGCGGAATCTCGGCGAACGGGAGGTACGTGACGTTCTGCTCGGACGATCCCGCCCTCGTCGCGGGCGACACCAACGCGCACACCGACGTCTTCCGGCGTGACCTGGCGGCGGCGGTCACGATCCGCGTCGACCTGACGGCGGGCGGTGGTCAGATCCTGGCGGGCGCGTGCGGCGGGCTGCTTTCCGGCGGCGGCGCCCTCGTCGTGTTCGACTCGCGGGGCGGGGGAGTGGTGGCCGCAGACACGAACGCCGTCACCGACGTCTTCACGCGCGCGCCTCTCCCCTGAGCCACCGCGACCGCTAGCCCGTCGGCAGCTGCACGGTCTGGGCGCCGGTGCCGGACGGGCTGGTGACGGTCACCGTCGCCCCGGGGCCGGCGTAGGCGAGCCGGCCGTCGGCCAGGCGGATGACGCCGATCCAGCAGTTGTGCGCGATGGGCGCTCCGACCGCCACGGCCCGTTGCCCCGAGGTGATGCGGAAGTCCTGGAGCAGGTGCGATTGGAAGCCGCAGACGACGAGCCGGCTCCGGGAGACGGCGGCAAGGCCGGAGGGAGCTGTGCCGGGTGGTAGCGGCGTCACGTGGGTGGGGCGGCCGCCGAGGTCGCCGCGCGCGAGCCGCTCCCCGCGCGTACCGGGGACATTGTCGGCGACCCACAGCCGCCCGCCCGGCGTGTAGGCGAATGCGAACGGGTTGTTCCATCCGGTCGAGAGCACCGCCGGCGCTTGACCGGGTCCCTGGTTGGGGCGCAGAAGCAGGAGGCCGCCGGTGGGACGCGCCGCTGCTCCGCTCGGAGTGTGGAGCACGCCGGCGCCGACCCCGAGCAGCAGCCGTCCCTGTGGCGTCACGGCCAGATGCCCGCCGACGTCGAAGCGGGAGAACGGTGGGCCACGCCAGACGACCCGGATCGGCCCCGGTGAGACCTGGCCGACGGTGAGCCGGTCGGCCGGGTCTGTCCAGGCTGCGAACACGCGCCCGTCCGGTGTGCGAGCCAGCCCGAGCAGGCCGTGGAGGTTCGCCGTCGCGACTCGCACCCGGGCCACCACGCGTCCCGTCGCATGTCCGGCCGCGCTGACCCGGCGGATCGCGCCGGTGAGGCGGTCGCCCCAGAGAAAGCCGCCGCCGGGCAGCGGGACCATCGCCGCGACCAGAAACGGTGCGGCCGGAGGTGGGCTGGCCGAGCCGGCGGACGACGCGGAGCCGTTGCCGCAGGCGGTCAGGCAGGCCGCGAGCGCGACCCCACACGCCGACGCCGTGAATGTGACGGCGCGCATGGCGACCATCCAGCCTACCGCCGCGCCGCGGCCAGGGGGCGCAGGCGACCGCCCCACCGCCCCCATGAGCCATGGGATTTGACCGTGTCGATGAGATGCGCCCGAGCCGCCCAGGGGCCAACCGGCAACCGGTAGTACCATTCCGGCACGCCTCGGGAACGGACTTGGGCATCCGCGGGGACCACGTATGCGTAGGATCGGAGCTCGGGTCACCCCATATGTCTTTCGCAGAGGACTCCAAGTCGGAGCGTGCCGCGGGGGGTGCGCGGTTCGGAGCAACGCCGATGCAGCGGCCGGGAACGCGGCCTCCGCTCCATGTGCTCCTGCTTGAAGACCGGGCCGGCGACGCCGATGTGATCGTGCACGAGTTGGGCCGTGAGTACGAGCCGATCGCACGGCGCGTGACCAGTCGCGAGGAGATGCTCGAGGCGCTCGAGAAAGGCACGTGGCAGGTCGTGCTGCTCGACTCTTCCCTGGAGAGTGGCGGAACCGCGCTCCACGCGCTCGCGGCCCTCGCAGAATTCGACATCGACCTTCCGGCGATCCTCATCTCCGGCCCGATCGGCGAGGAGGCGGCCGCCGATGCGCTTCGGGCGGGCGCGAATGACTTCGTCAACAAGGGGAACCTCACCCGGCTCGTGCCGGCGATCCGCCGGGAGCTCGAGACGGTCGAGGCGCGACGCCGCCAGATCGAGTCCGTCGAGGAGCTCAAGCAGACCGGAGACCGCCTGCGGCTGGCCCTGGACGCCGGGGGGATGGCGTCGTGGGAGTGGGACTCCACGCTGGGCTGGCTGGCGTGGTCGGACCAGCTCGAAGCGCTGTTCGGGCTCGAGCCGGGCGAGTTCGGCGGGTCCTACGACGAGCTGCTGCACCGCGTCCATCCCGACGATCGCAAGCTGTTCGGAGAGAGCGTCGAGGAGGCGATCACCCGCGACTCGCCGGCGGTGGTCTACCGCGCCGTCTGGCCGGACGGAAGCATCCACTGGCATGAGCGCAAGTCGCAGCACGTCCTGGACGCCGACGGGCAGTTCCGCGGGGTGGCGGGCGTCACCTTCGACGTCACCGAGCGGGAGGAGGCGGCCGCGTCGCTGCGGGAGAGCGAGGAGCGGTTCCGGCTGATCGCCGAGCACGCGCACGACCTGATCGCGCTGCTCGACGACGACGGCCGCTTCAGCTATGTGAGCCCCTCGTGCGGGCCGATGCTCGGGTACAGCCCGAAGGAGCTGGAGCGCACCGTCGCGCGCGACCTCATCCACCCCGAAGACCGGCCGGACGGCCTGATCTTCCGGGGTCTCCGCGACGTCCGCCTGGAGCGGGCCGACGGCAGCTGGATCTGGGTCGAGGGGCGCAGCTATGAGATCGAGGGGCGGTCCGGGTCGCATTCCGCCGTGATCGCACGCGATATCAGCGAGCGCAAGCGGGCGGAGGCTGCCCGCGTTCTGCTCGAGGATGAGCTCCGCCAGGCGCAGAAGATGGAGGCTATCGGCCAGCTGGCGGGCGGCATCGCGCACGACTTCTCGAACCTTCTGACGGTGATCAGCGGCTACACGGAGATCCTGCTCTCGCGATCGGCGGAAGAGCAGCCGGCCGGAACGGGTGAGATCCTCGAGATCAAGAAGGCTGCGCACCGGGCCGGGCGGCTGATCCGGCAGCTGCTCGCGTTCAGCCGCCAGCAGGTGATCGAGCCGAGAGCGCTGTACCTGACCGACATCGTGCGCGAGACCCAGACGATGTTCGCACCGCTGATCGGCGAGACCATCGAGTTCGAGACCGACCTGTGCGATGATCTCGGCGCCGTCACCGCCGACCCCGGGCAGATCGAGCAGGTCATCATGAACCTGGTCGTGAACGCCCGCGACGCCATGCCGGACGGGGGCACGCTGCGGGTGACGACGGCGAACGTGACGCTTGCGGAGGATGCGGCCGAGCGGGGGTCGGACACTCCGCCGGGCGACTACGTCGTCCTCGCCGTGACCGACAGCGGCCATGGGATGGATTCCGAGACCACCGCCAGGATCTTCGAGCCGTTCTTCACGACCAAGGAGCGTGGCGCGGGTACCGGGCTCGGCCTGGCGACCGTCTATGGGATCGCAAAGCAGTTCGGCGGCGACATCGAGGTCGAGAGCGAGCCCGGGGTGGGCACCACCTTCCGGCTCTACTTCCCGCGGGTCTCCGCCACGCCGGAGCCGTTCGTCGTCCAGCCCGTCGACGACGGCCGTCCCCTCAACGGCGTCGAGACCGTGCTGCTGGTCGAGGACGAGGAGGCGCTGCGGTCCATCGGCAGGGAGATTCTCGAGGCGTACGGATACACGGTCATCCTGGCCGGCGACGGATTGGAGGCGCTCGAGGTTGCCCGGAACGGCGCGGGGCCGATCCAGCTTCTGATGACCGACATCCTGATGCCGAAGATGGGCGGCATCGAACTCGCCGAGCGGCTCTCTGCACTGCACTCCGACCTGAAGGTTCTCTACACGTCGGGCTACAACGACAGCGGGGCGGGCCTGCGCCGGGTGCCCGGGTCTCGGTACCTGCAGAAGCCGTATGCGATGCAGGAGCTCGGACGCACGCTCCGCGAACTGCTCGACCCGGTCGAGACGGGCGGACGTCTGTGAGTCCCCGCCACCAGCTCGCCATGGGCCTGTAGCGCTCAAGTTCGGCCCCTGAGCGTCGATTCCCGGGAGTATGTCTCCGATCTCTCCACCGGGGGCGGCTGACGCTCCGACCCGCCGGCGCGGACGTGCCCCCGCGCCGATTTGGGCCGCGTACGGCCTCCTCGGCGTTCTGCTGATCGGCTACCTCATCTCGCTGGTCATCCGCCCGCCCGGCGACGACTGGACGTGGCTCGACGGGTGGGCGATGTGTGCCTTCGAGCTCGTCGCCTGCGCGCTTGCGATCGGCCGCGGCCTGGTGTGGCGGCCGGGCCGGGGCGTGTGCCTGACGCTCGGTGCCGCGATGAGCATGTGGGCGATCGGAGATGTGGCCCTGACGTACGAGTCGCTCGGCGGCGCCTCGCCTCCCACGCCGTCGGTGGCCGACATCTTCTACCTTGCGTTCTTCCCGCTGGCCTATCTGGGCTTGGCGCTCATGCTGCGCCGGGAGTCGACCCGGCTCGTGCCCGCGACCTGGCTCGACGGGGCTGTCGCCGGCCTCGGGGCCGCCGCGCTGTGCGCGGCGTTCGCCTTCCACAGCATCGCGCATGCCACGGGCGGTGGGGTGGCGGCGGTCGCGACCAATTTGGCGTACCCGCTCGGAGACGTCCTTCTGCTGGCAATGGTGGTGGGCGGCAGCGCGGTGCTCTCGGGACGTCGCGGCCGCGCGTGGCTGTTCCTCGCCGCGGGATGTGCCCTGAATGCTGTCGGAGACACGGTCAACCTGCTCGGCTCGTCAGGGACGCACACCGGCCACGTCGTCGACGGGGTCGCGTGGCCGACGGCCATCTGGCTCATGTCGATGGCGGTGTGGCTGCGGCCCGGCCGCGCGGATGTGCTGGGCCGCCTGCCCGCACCGGGCTTTCTGCTGCCGGCACTCGGCGCCGCCTCCGCGCTGGCGGTGCTCCTGCTGGGAAGCATGCACCCGATCGCCCCCGTCGCGGTCGGACTGGCGGCGGCGACCCTCGCAATCGTGGGTGTCCGGCTCGCACTGTCGGTTCGCAGCCTGCGGACGCTCACCGAGGAGCGGCACCGGCAGGCGGTCACCGACCAGCTGACCGGCCTCGGGAACCGCCGCCGGCTTGCGCACGTGCTCGAGACGTTCTTCGCCGACCACGAGAACAGCGCGACCGATGCCCGCGGCCTCGCGTTCCTGTTCGTGGATCTCAACCATTTCAAGGAGATCAACGACTCGTTCGGCCATCCGGCCGGCGACCAGCTCCTCACCCAGATCGGGCCGCGGATCCAGACCTGCCTGGGACCTTCGGACCTGCTCGTGCGCATCGGCGGGGACGAGCTCGCCGTCATCCTGCTCGACTCCGAAGCCGAACGTGCGGCGCGGGTCGCAGAGCGGCTCTCGGCCACGCTGCACGCCCCGTTCGTCCTCGACATGGTCAGCGTCCGCATCGGCGCGAGCATCGGCATCGCCCTCGCTCCCGACCATGCCGTCGACGCCGACGAGCTCATGCGCTGCGCCGACCGGGCCATGTATCGCTCCAAGCGCGCCGGATCGCCGTTCGAGATCCACGACGAGCGGCTCGACTCCGATTCCGACCGGCTGCGCCTCGTCGAGGAGCTGCGCACCGCGATCGCCGGGCACGAGTTCGAGCTGCACTATCAGCCCCAGATCGACCTGCGCGACGGCACCATCACGGCCGTCGAGGCGCTTCTGCGCTGGCCCCATCCGCGGCTCGGGTACATCCCGCCGCTCGACTTCCTGCCGCTGGCCGAGGAGGCGGGGCTCATGCGCGAGCTGACGACCATGGTGCTCGAGCAGGCGCTCGACCAGTGCAACCGGTGGCGCGCCGCGGGCCGGCGGCTGTCGGTCTCGGTGAACGTCTCGGCCACGAACATCCTCGACGTCGGCTTCACCGATCTCATCCGCCGCCAGCTCGTGCGTCACAACCTGCCGCCGAGCGCGCTCGTGCTCGAGATCACCGAGACGACGATCATCTCGGACTTCGAGCGCTGCAAGCGGGTCGTCGACGAGCTCTGCGAGCTCGGCTGCGTCGTCTCGATCGACGACTTCGGCGCGGGCTTCACGTCGCTGCCCTACCTGAGCCGGCTCACGATCGGCGAGCTGAAGCTCGACAGGACGTTCCTCGAGGAGCTCGCGACCGGCGAGGGCCAGGGCGACTCCACGCTGATCCGCGCCACCATCGACCTCGCCCATGCCCTCGGGCTGCAGGTGGTCGCAGAGGGCGTCGAGGAGCAGGCCACGCTCGACCACCTGAGCCGTCTGGGCTGCGATCTCGCGCAGGGGTATCACATCGGCAGGCCGACGCCGGCGGCGTCGGTGCCGTTCGAGTCCGACCTCGCAGCCTGACCGAAAACCCCCGCATCCGGCCGCCGGTTCGCAGACCGGGCCCACCCGTATGCTCTGAGCCATGGACGGCGAGCGGAGGGTCTACGGCCATCGGCGGGCGATGCGCCGGCGGCGGACGCGGCGGCGGCGCAGAGTGGCGCTCGCCGTCCTGGTGGTGCTGCTCTTCGCAGTTGCCAGGGTGACGTATCTGTCGCTGCGCGGCGGGTCGAGCGGCGCCCGCACCGGCGCGCCGCCAACGACCCGGCACGTGACCACGGGTGGGTCCGGCCCGGGCGGCTCGTCCAAACCGGCGACGACACCGCCTCCCCCGAATACGACCGTGACGATCTCGGCCGTCGGCGACACCATGATGGGCAACACCCCGATGCTCCCGCCCAACCCGGGCAGCTACTTCTCGGCCGTGTCCTCGCTCCTGCGCGGGAACGCCCAGATCGTGTTCGGCAACCTGGAGGGCACGCTCACCACCGCCACCGGCAGCAAGTGCGGCACCGGCTCGGCCAACTGCTTCGCCTTCCGGGCCCCCCCGGACTTCGCCGCCGACCTGCGGCAGGCCGGGTTCACGGTCATGAACAACGCCAACAACCACTCATACGACTTCGGCGCGGCGGGGCAGGAGCAGACGGTGTCGGCGCTGCATTCCGCCGGAATGGCCCAGACGGGCCTGCCGGGTGAGATCACGGTCGTACATGTGCGCGGGGTGCGGGTGGCGTTCGTTGCGTTCGCCCCCTATTCGGATACCGCAAGCCTGCTCGACCTGCCGGCGGCGAAGGCGCTCATCGAGAAGGCCCGGCTGCGGGCGGATCTCGTGGTGGCGTACATGCACGCCGGCGCGGAGGGCCCGGATGCAGACCACGTCACCGGGCAGGAGGAGACCTACTTCGGGGAGGACCGCGGCAACCCCGAGACCTTTGCCCACATGGCGGTGGACGCGGGCGCCGACCTCGTCATCGCCAGCGGGCCGCACGTGGTGCGAGGGGTCGAGTTCTACCATCGCCGCCTGATCGCCTACAGCCTCGGCAACTTCGCCGGATATGCCAACTTCGGCCTCGGCGGGCTGCTCAGCACGTCGTGCATCCTGCACGTGACCCTTCGACGCGACGGCACGTTTGTGTCTGCCCGCATCATCCCCACCGAGCTCGTCGATCAGGGTCAGCCGGCGCCCGGGGGCGACGCCGTCAGCGTGATGGCACAGCTTTCGCGCGACGACTTCGACAGTCGCGCCGCCCGGATCGGGGCAAACGGCGACATCAGCGCTCCCTGATTCCGGCGGGTCGGCGCTCAGGTGATGGTGACGGTGTCCGTGACCCAGCCGCTGGTGTTGCCGTACGCGTCGATCGACTCGAACCGCACCATGGTCACGCCGACGGCCTTGACGGTCGCCGTGGCGCCCGTTCGCAGCGCGCTCCAGGTGGTGCCGTTGTCGGTCGAGGTCTGGTACTTGTAGCCGCCGAATCCGGGAGCGGTGTCGGTCGAGCCGCTGGCGGTGACGGTGACCGGGGTGGTGCTGGTCGGCACGCCGCCGGCGCTGTCGCTGACGGTCGGGAGCGTGATCTCGGGGAACTCGGCGAACCCCTGCTGGGTGGCGCCACCGATCTTGGTGAAGTCACCGCCGGCCTCGAGCGTGCCGTCGCCGCCCGCAAGCGCGAATACGCCGAGAACGCCGTTGGCGGCGGGATGCCACGGCAGGAGAGCGCCGTTGGCCTCGTTCAGTGCCAGCAGGTGATCGCGTGCCACCGGCGCCGCGCACCCGCCCGTGCCCGTCCCGGTGCCGCAGTAGTTGTTGAAATGCCCGCCGACGTACACGTTGCCGCCGTCCACGGCGATCGCCTGATCGTTTCCGTCCAGGGCGCCATTCCACAGTTGCTGGCCGGTCGTCGGGTTGAACGCGACGACGTTCCCGCCGGCGCCGGTGCCGGCTGCGTAGACGCCGTTTGCGTCGACGGCGAGGGTGGTGATCGGAAATGACGGGTGCGTCGTCCACCCGAGCAGCGCGCCGGTCGCCGGGCTGACCGCCCCGATCTCGCGCTGCGTCACTCCGTCCAGGGTTGCGAATGTGCCCCCCACGACCAGGCGCGACCCGTCGGTCGTGAGCGCGATCGCGTTGACCTTGGCGCCGGCGCTGCCCGTCCACCCGGTCACGAGCGCGCCGGTCGAGAGGTCGACCTCCGCCAGATGGTTGTGCACAACGTTGTCGATGAGGGTGAAGCTGCCGCCGGCGTAGAGGCCGGTCGCGCCCACCGCAAGCGACATGACCTCGGCGTCGGCCTTGCCCTTGAACGTTGCGATCGGGGCGCCGGTCGTGGCGTCGACCGCCGCGAGGCGTGTGTGCGTCTTGCCGCCGACCGTTCCGAACATGCCTCCGAGGTACACCGTCGAGCCGTTCACCGCGATCGTCTGGACGGTGTTGTTGGCGTTCGGGTTCCAGGGCAGCAGGGCGCCGGTCTCGACGTTGATTGCGGCGGCGTGATTGCGGGCCACCTCACCGGTGCCGAGGGCATCGCCGGAGGGTCGTACAGATGTGAATTCTCCGCCCAGGTACGCCGTCGATCCGCTGATGACGACGGTCTCGACCCGGCCGTTCGTCTGCCACGACGCCAGCACGGGCTTCGATCCCGCGACCACGCCCTGCGCGCCGGCGACGAACACCAGCGCCGCGACGATCACCGCGCACACAACCGATCCACGCATCCGCACCATCCTGCCTCCCAGCAGTCGAACCACGCCCAATTCAAGGCTACACGCCCTTCGAGCGAATGCCAGCCGCCTGAGCGATCCTCGGGGCCGTCAGTCGCGGATGACCCAGAACAGTGCCGCCGGGCGCTGCCCGATGTTGCGCCATCCCCGGATCGTGCTGCGGTCGGCGAGCAGGGCCTCGCCCTGGCGCAGCACGGGCCTGCCGCTGCTGAGATGGATCTGCACGAGGCCGGCGATGACGGCGACGAGCTCGGTGCCCTTGTGGGCGATGTTCGGGGTCGTGGTGGCTCCGGGCGCGAGCCGCACGAGGTAGGTGCGAAGACCCGCCTCGGGGTCGTCGAGGAGCGGGACCGGTGTGCCGGTGGGCGCTGCGGCCGGGTCGTCGCGGCGGCCGAGCCGGTAGCCGGGGGCGATGTGGCCGCGGAGCAGCTCGTCGACGGTGATGTTGAGGTTGGCGGTGAGCGTGAGCAGGGTCTCGAGGGAGAGCCCGCGCTGGCCGCGCTCGGCCTGCGAGATGGCGCTCGCCGACACTCCGGCGAGCTGGGCGAGCTGGGCCTGGCTCAACTGGCGCTGCATGCGCACCGCGCGGAGGGCGCCACCGAGCCGGGCCGCGGCCGGAGCCTGGGTGAGCTCCGGCCCGCCGTCGGCGAGCGCGGTAGTGGTACACGCTCCCCTGCACGCCGACCGGCCGGCCCTCCGCCTTGGCGATGCGCAGCCGGCCCTCGCGCAGGACGAGCACGCACTGGGTGACGTCCTCGACATCGCGCCGCAGCGCCTCGGCGTGCTCGCCCTGGGAGAGCGACCAGTAGGCGATCGCGCCGACCTCCAGTAGCAGTGGGCAGCAGCGGGTGAAGAAGCGCCGCGCCATCTCGGCGCCCCAGTTCCCGACCATGTCGTCGAGCGGGTCGAAGAGCAGAAGCGTGCGCGTCTGAGGCGTGCACTGGCGCCTGATGGCGTTGAGCAGCGGGCCCGGCTCGGCGAGGTCCGTGCCGGGCCGGGCGTCGACGACGGCCAGGTGGGGGTAGTCGCGCTGGATCGCCTCGGGCGGTTGCGACACGGACACGTACGCGGCGTAGTCGTACGGCGCGGTCAGGGCGGCGATCGCGGCGTAGAACGGCACGGCGGTGTCGGTGCGGTCGGGCTCGAAGACCACGTTGTCGCCCCAGTAGAGGCCGTGCAGGGCCGCGTCGAGGTCAGCGACACCCGTGCTCGCGACCGCGAAGTGAGGGGTCTTCGGCTCCGCCATGCCTATGAAGCGGTGCTGTCGAGAATCATCGAAGTTGGCACGATCGCTCTACGGTAGCCATGTCAGTAACAACGAGAGGAGACTTCTGATGGAGACGGTCATCATCGCACTTGACGGCAGAGAGTCCGAGCGCGCCCTTCCGGCGGCTCAGGAGCTCGCCAAGCAGTTCATGTCGCGCATCGTCATCGTTCACGTGAACCAGCTGGTCGGCGGCGCCCGCGGCGGCCGGTTCCCCCTCCACGCCGACGAGTCCGAGCGGCTCGAGCGCCTGGGCGAAGTGGTCGCCGAGCTCCGCGCCGAGGGATTTGACGCAGACCTCGAGACGTCGACGACGACGCTCGGCCAGCCGGCGAAGATCATCGCCAGAAGCGCGAAGCGCAACAACGCCGGCGCGATCGTGCTCGCCAGTCGCGACCGCGCTCCCCGTGGTGGCCGCCCTCACCGCGAGCGTGACGCGGAGTCTGCTCCACACGGCGCCGTGCCCGGTGCTGGTCGTGACGCCCGCAACCACCCACGAGACGTTCCGCTCTGTCCGCCGGCTCACCCCCGCGGCGGCCTGACCGAACGAGCCGAATGCTCACTCACGGTTCCATCCGACGGGCGAGGCCTGCGCGGCGGGCCTCGCCCAGGATCGCCGGGAGGCTGGGCGATCGCGGCATCCGCTCTTCCCTTTCTGATGCCGCTCGCGGGCGCCTTGGCGGCGTCCGCGAGCGGCGTCCTGTCGTCGCCGGCGCTCATCGCGGTCACGGTGTCCGCGGTCGTCTGCGCGCTCGTGCGGGTCGCTGTCGGCGCGCGTCCGCGTCGAGCTGACCCGGGACCGGGCCGACCGCTGGCTCGGCGACCACACCGGACAGGCGCCGAGCGACGACATCCTGGTCGCTCGGATCGACGAGCTGCTGAGCGCCCGGACCCGCACGACCCTCGGCCGGTCGTTCCGCCGCATCGCCGCGGACGCGGTCAGTGGTGGACGGCCCATGTCGCCGGCGCAGCTGAACCGGGGCCGGCTCCGCCGCCACGCCGATGACCTCGTGCGGCTCGCCGATCGGCTCGAGGATCTGTCCGCGCCGGTGACGGCGCGAGGGGTCGCGCTCGCCCACCGCCTGGTCACAGCAGGCGGCGGCCCGCTCTACAACTCGCGCGACGGCGAGGCGCTGCGAACGAGCCTGAACGCAACCCTGCATGCGCTCGACCCCTAAAGGGTCGCACCCGCGATACTCCGGGCGATGGGAGTTGATCGCGGGGTCTGGCCGCTGCGGCGGCGTGCGACGGCCGTTGCGCTGACCCTGACGGTGTGCCTGCCATGCTTGGCGTGCGCCGGTGGCTCGTCGCAGAGCGGGTCTTCGGTGTTCGTGCACCCGGGGGCGCGGACACCGGTCAGGCGGCTGGCCGTCGACGAGGCACTGCTGCGGTCGTCGCTCCGTCACTGGCGCGCCTCTGACCCCGCGCTGCTCGATCCGCCTCCGCCCACCGCGCTTGCGGCCGCAGCTGACGAGCGCCGGGTCGTGTACGAGCTGGCGAAGAGCCCGGCGCTGGCTCGGCGGACGCTCGCCGCATTCTCTCCGCACGACGCCGCGCCCCTGCGCGCGGCCGTCGCGGCAGCCCGTGACCTGCAGCGGCTGGCGGGGCCGTCGACCGGAACGCCGGCGCCGCTGCACCTGGTGCCGCCGCTGCCCGCCGGCGAGCTCTTGGCCGACTATCGAGCGGCGCAGAAGCGGTTCGGTGTGCACTGGCAGGTGCTGGCGGCGGTCAACCTCATCGAGACGGCGTTTGGCCGCGTCAAGCAGCCGCAGCAGCGCGGGCGCCCAGGGGCCGATGCAGTTTCTGCCCGCGACCTGGCGGGCGTACGGCCTCGGCGGCGATATTCACTCGCCCCGCGACGCAATTCTGGGAGCCGCCAACTACCTGCACCGGTCGGGCGCTCCCGGAGACGATCGCCGCGCCCTGTACGCGTACAACCACTCGACGCTCTACGTCGACGCGGTGCTCACGTACGCGCACCAGATGATGCGCGATCCGCTCGCGTACCTGCAGGTACTACGCCTGGGAGGCGAGCCTGCCCGCAACGCTCGGCGGATAGGACCGGCATGCTCATCGCGGGCCCTGGATGCCGATAACAAGGTAAATGGCATCCAGCCCGTCCCGTTTCGGCCCCTGGGATGGCGATCCGCAGCAGGCCATGGCGATCGCCAGCCTCCTCCGTCGTGTCGGCGGGACCGCCGGCGTGCACGTGTACGAGCTCGAGGTGCTCGACGGGCCGACGTACCGGTGCCGCGTCTGGATCGGCCAGGCGGTCGACAGCATGCTCGGGGGGATTCCCGCCGGCATGGATGCCGAGGATGCGTGGGAGCATTGCGTCCATCCCGACGACCGCGCGCTGTACGACGAGGTCTTCGAGCGGCAGTGCCGCGGCGAGACGACCGAGGTCGAGTACCGGCTCATCGGCTTCGACGGGGCGGCCCGCTGGATGTGGGAGCGCGCCACGCCACGCCGGGAGGACGACGGCACCATCATCGTCGACGGGGTCGTTGCGGATATCACCGAGCGCCGCCTCGTCGAGGAGCAGCTCGCCGAGGCCCGCGACCGGCTCCAGCAGCTGGCGTATCACGATCCCCTGACCGGGCTCCCCAACCGCCTGCTCTTCAACGAGCGCCTGGCCGAGCACGTCCGCCAGGCCGAGGACGGCGGCTCGGAGTTTGCCGTGCTCTTCGTCGATCTCGACGGCTTCAAGGCCGTGAACGACGAGCACGGGCACGCGGTCGGAGACGCGCTCCTGGCCGAGGTTGCCAGCCGCCTGCGCACCGCCGCCGGTGACGCGCTGGTTGCTCGCCTGGGCGGCGATGAGTTTCTGCTCCTCGCGGGCGGCGACTCCCCGCTCGGTGAGCTCGCCGACCGGATCTGCGACGTGCTCGAGTGGCGCTACGAGCTGAACGGCATCCAGGCGGCCCTCGGATGCAGCGTCGGCGTCGCCTCCTATCCGCAGGACGGCACCTCGTCGGAGGATCTGATCCGCGCAGCCGATGCCGCGATGTACCGCCGCAAGCGCGCAAACCGCGACGCCGCCTAGCGGCGGCACTTCGGCGGGGCGGAGTTCTTCAGGACCACGCGGCGGGGAGGCTCACAGTTCGACCTCGCCGCGCACACAGGTGATCGTTCCGCCGCCGACCCAGATCTGGCCGTCGGCGTCGGCCGAGATGTGGATCCGGCCGGCGCGTCCCAGGGCAGCCGCCCTGGCTGGCGACGTAGGGCGCGGTCGCCCGGCCCGTCCGCACGAGCCACTGGGCGACGGAGGCGTTCAGGCTGCCGGTCACGGGATCCTCGACGGTCGCTCCGTCCTTGGGAAAGAACGCCCGCAGCTCGAACGCCTCCGGCGCGCCCGGGGCGTGAGGCCCGACGATCCCGAGGTCGAGGTCGACGAATCCCGGCCGCACCGCGAGCACGGCCTCGGCGCTCTCGAGCATCACGGCGACCCACCCCGGCCCGTTGTCGGCCCACTCGGCGGCGACGATTTCGCCGCGGTCGATGTTCAGGATCGAGGCGATATGGGTCAGGAGCTCCTCGGCGACCGGCCCCGAGCGGAGCAGCGGCGGGGCCGCAAACGCCAGCCCATCCGGGGTACGCCGTATCGGCACGAGTCCCGCCTCGCACTCCTGCACGATCCGGGTGCCGTCGCTCGAGGAGTGCCCGCAGTCCTGCCAGGCATGACACGTGCCGAGGGTCGGGTGCCCCGCGAACGGCAGTTCCAGGACGGGCGTGAAGATCCGCACCCGGTAGTCGGCCGTCGGCTTCGTCGGAGGCAGGACGAACGTCGTCTCCGACAGGTTCGTCCAGCGCGCGAAGCGCTGCATCTCGTCGGTGCGTGAGCCCGTCGGCGTCGAGCACGACGGCGACCGGGTTCCCCATGTACGCCGTCGTCGTGAAGACGTCGACCTCCTGATAGGGGCGCGGCATGCGTGCGAGTTTCTCAGAGCGCCGGCGGCGGCGCCAGCGCACTAGCGAGCGAGCGTGCCGAGCTTGAGGCTGGCGGCGGGCCGTGCCGGCGGCCACGGACGCGCGGTGGGAAGCCATCGTCGCGTCATATCCTCCGCACGGCCGATCAGCACCCGAGACCTCGCCGCTGAGAGCGGGAACACACCTTGGATCGTGGGAGAGGGCACGACGTAGAGCCGGCACTCGCCTGCCCAGCGGTCGAGCTCTGCCTTGGCGACCCGCCAGAACAGCCAGTCGAGCGCGTCCATCGCGCGGCTGCCGGCACCGGCCGGCTGCGCGGGATCCAGTGGCCACCCCACCGGCAGCACGTAGACGGTGGTCGCGCCCCGCTCGATCGCGGTGCCGAGCGGTGGGTCCTCGGCGAGTCCGCCGTCGACCAGGAGCCGTCCGTCGATCTCGACAGGTGGGTAGAGGCCGGGGATCGCGGTGGTCGCCAAGAGGGCGGCCCGGAGGTCGCCATTGCTCAGGACGACCTTCTCCCGGCTGACCGTGTCGGCGGCGACCACATGGAGGGGCACACGCGCCTGCTCGAACCGCGTGATCGGAATGTGTGCTTCGATCACCCCCCGCAGTCCGGCATTGGGGGCGACATGACCTGAGCGACCGCGGAGGCCGCGGACGAGCTCGCGCGGGTGGATGGGAAGGATCTGCGACCGGCGGCTCGTCAGCCAGAGATCCGCGAGCCGGGCAACGCCGCCGGGGGTGGGATCGGAGGCGACCATCGCCCCGTTGAGCGCTCCGGACGACGTACCGGTGATGACATCGGGCGAGATCCCTGCATCGAACAACGCTCGCAGCATTCCGACTTGGATCGAGCCGAGCATCGCACCCCCGGCAAATGCGAATCCGGTCACTCCCCTTTGCCGCGCCCCAATCCGAACACGCCGGCCGTCGGTGCCTGCGGCAATCATCCTGGGGACGGTACCCTTTCCGCGGCGAGGAGGCGCAGACTTGCCGTGCTCCAGCGCGCTGGATGGTTGATCGATATCTCCGTAGTGTCCAGCCGGGTTCGGAGGGATCGCTCACACCCCTACCTCCGCCCCACGCCAGCGTGCCGGACGATATTCGACCGCCCGACCGGTCGCCGCGAGCCGCTCGAGGTGCGAGATCGCCTCGACCAGCGCGAACCGCTGCTCGTGGAATCCGAGCGGCTCGTCGGTCCAGATTGCCTGCGCCGCCTCGTGGGCGGACTCAGCGCCCTCGGCGAGAGCCGCCGCGGCGATGTCGAGGCGCTCGTCGTGATGCCGGGCGATCTCGTCCGCGCGGGTGGCGGCGGAGTGGATCACCGGCCCGTGGCCCGGGTACACGGTCGTCGGGGCGAGATCCGCGACCCGGCGCAGGGTCGCCAGGTAGCGGCCGAGCGGATCGGGCGCCGTGTCTGGCCAACGACCGACGTTCGGTGTGATCTCGTCGAGCAGCACATCGCCGCCGATCAACCGGCCGCCCTCGTCGTCCAGCAGCGCGATGTGGCCGTCGGCGTGACCGGGCACGAGCAGGACTCGCCAGTTGCGCCCGCCGGCGCGGACGACGTCGCCCTCGTCGACCAGCCTGGTGGGGACGGCGAGCTCGACCGCGACCCCGATCTCGGCCCGCGTGGAGGCCGCGGCGAGGTCGGCGGGCATGCCGTGGTGGCGGAGGTAGCGCTCGTATTCGGCGTCGTCGCCCTCCTCCCATCCGGCGACGGCGAGAGCGCGGTCGAGGCGGCCCTGCACTACCTGACCGGCTCCCGTCAGGCGGGAAAGGCCGGCGCTTGCTCCGAGGTGGTCGGGGTGGTAGTGCGTGAGCACCAGCTGTGTCACGGCCGGACGGCCGAGTACTTCCAGGACGTCCTCCCACCACACCAGGGACTGTGGTGTACCCAGGCCGGCGTCGACCAGCGTCCAGCCGTCCGGCGACCCAAGCGCGTAGCAGTGGACGTGGTCGAGCGCCCACGGCAGTGGCATCGTCACCCGCACGACGCCCGGCTCGAGCTCGGTCACGGTCGGCTGGGGCATGGGGCTAAAGTATGTCGAAGGCGATCCGGCGAGGTCCGAGGTGTTCACGACGCTCTCCAACGGTGAGCTGATCGCACTGAACCGCACGACGGGCGTGATCGTCTACCGCCGCCGGCGCCGTGATTGTCCCGGCGGGCAGCCCCGTCACGAAAACCGGAGGCAAAGCCCCCCAGATCGTGGCATCCATGGTGCCGTGAGGGTGGTGCCATGACCGAAATTCGAACGCCGCGCCTCGAACTGCATGCGATCGATGTCGCAGAGGCCGGGCGCATCGCCGTCCGGAGTCCGGGACCGGCCGATGCCTGGGCCGACGATTTCCCCTTCGACGGCGACGTTGGCGCCGTCGGAGCGTTTCTTCGGGCCACCGCCACGCACGGGGAGCAGCGGCCGTTCGGCTACTACCGGATCACCCGCTTGGCCGATGGGCGGGCGATCGGCGGGCTCGGCTTCAAGGGCCGGCCGGCCGGCGGCTGCGTCGAGATCGGCTACGGCCTGGTTCCCTCGGCACGCGGCCATGGCTACGCCGCGGAGGCGGTCATCGCCCTGCTGACCGTGGCCGCCGGCCACGGACTGTCCAGGGTGATCGCCGACACGGCTCCGGACAACATCTCTTCGCAACGGACCCTCGTCCGGGCCGGATTCCGCCTTGTGAGCACGGACTCCGAGCTCCATCACTACGAGGTGCTGCTCACAGGGGGCACCGCCACGCAGCCGGGTCGTTTCCGTCCGGGGACCAGGGACGACCCACAGTCTTAGGCACGGCTTATCCGGTGCGTACCGAAATCTCAGGTTCGCCTCCTACTGTGGTCGCACATACAGGCCCCGCCGCCGGTCGGCGGGCGGTGCGAACGCAAGGAGTAGAGCCCATGAGGACACCCATCCAGACCCCCACCAGATCGTTCGGCGAGCACGCGAGCACGGCTCCGCTTCGGAGCTATCTCTTCGTGCTCACTCCGCGCACGCCTTCGCAGGGCGGTGCGGCGCTCATCCATTACGTCCTCGAAGAGTCGCCGGAGCGGGCGACCCAGGTGTGCGACCAGGCGTATCCCGATCTTCGCATCGTGTCTGTTCGCGACGTCACGGACAATGCGACTGCGGCGTAGCCACACCCGCATCGTCCTGGCGGCGCTGGTCGCTGTCGTCGCCGCGGCAATTGCCGCCGGCCTTGCCCTCGCCACGACACGCCCGGCGCCGATCGGAACCGGCGTCGTCGTCATCGACACCAATCTCGCCTACCAGGATGTGCGGGCGGCGGGCACCGGCATGGTGCTGACGTCCTCGGGTGTGGTGCTGACGAATAACCACGTCATTCGCAATGCGACGGCGATCAGGGTCGTCGTGCCGGCGACCGGCCGGAGCTTCGCCGCCAGGGTCGTTGGCTATGACGCATCGGATGATGTTGCCGTCCTTCAGGCCAGCGGCGCCTCGAACCTGAAGACGATTCCCGCTGGGGGACTCGGCGACTCTCAACGCCGGCCAGTCCGTGAAGGCACTCGGGAACGCCGGTGGAACCGGCTCGCTCCGAGCCGCCTTCGGCACCGTGACCGGTATCGACCGTGCGATCGCCGTGAGTGACGACCAGGGCGGGAGTGAGCGCCTGACGGGGATGATCGAGACGAACGCTGACGTGCAGCCCGGTGATTCCGGTGGACCGCTGATGAACACGGCCGGCCAGGTGGTTGGGATGGACACGGCGGCGTCCGCCGGGAACGGGCTCGAGCAAGCGGCGACCAGCGACGGGTATGCAATCCCCATCAACAGGGCGATGTCGATCGCGCGTGCAGATCATGGGCGGCGAGGCATCGGCCACGATCCATGTCGGCGAGACGGCCTTCCTCGGCGTCGAGGTCGCAGAGAACAGCTACGGCGGGTCGGGGGCGGTCATCACGTCGGTCGTGCCCGGTGGCCCCGCGGCCACTGCGGGCCTCGCTCCCGGCGACCTGATCACGTCGGTCGGCGGTCAAGCGATCTCGTCGCCGGCAGGGCTGACCACGATCATCATGACTCAGAAACCGGGTGCGTCCATCTCCGCCACGTATCTCGATCAGGCAGGGACGACCCAGACCGCGAACCTCGCCTTGGCAAGCGGACCGCCGCGCTAGAAGGTTCGCACGCCGGTGAATTTCGATCCGAAGGCTGCATGCAGATGTTGTTCATCCAGGGCGGCGGCAGAGGCGCGCATGACGAATGGGACGACAAACTGGTCGGCGACCTCGGGCGGCAGCTCGGGGACGGTCACGAGATTCGGTATCCGCGTATGCCCGCCGAGGACGACCCGAGTTACGCAAGGTGGAGCGCCGCCATCCGGCATGAGATCGCGGCGTTGAACGACGGCGCGGTCGTGGCCGGCCATTCTGTGGGCGGGACGATCATGATCCATGCGATCGCAGAGCACCCGCCCGAGCGGGAGTTTGCGGCGATCGTGCTGATCGCCGCTCCGTTCGTCGGTGAGGGCGGGTGGCCCGGCGCCGAGTTCCGACTACCCCCGACCTCGGGGCGAGGCTGCCGCGAGGCGTGCCGGTGCACGTCTTCCACGGACTCGATGACGAGACTGTGCCGCCGCCGCACGCCGACCTCTATGCGCGCGCGATCCCGCAGGCGCGGGTGCACCGGCTGTCCGGACGCGATCATCAGCTGAACAATGACCTGAGCGAAGTGGCGAAGGCAATCAGTCCCTGAGAGGCCAATCCCGGCCGTCCGTCGCCGGCTGGGCTGGATGGACGGGTTATCGGTGTGTGGGTGTAGGGTTGGCGCCCTAGTTGGAGGACCTATGAGCCTGCGAGACGGCTGACGTTGTCCGGGCCTCTCGCGAGCCTGGGGGCGATGGTTTGACTTCGGCCTTGATCGCACGTTCGGAGTACGCCGCGTTGGAGCGTTGCGTCTACCTGAATCAGGCGTCGCTTGGCCTCATTCCACGCCGTTCAACCGAAGCGATGGTCGAGTTGCTTGTCGATGTGGCGCAGTACGGCAACACCCGGCTCTCGGACGCCGCCGAGGAGCGGATTCTGAACGACGTCCGCGAGGCTGCGGCTGGGTTGTTCGACGCGCCGCTGCGGTCGGTGGCGGTGGTGGGGGGAGCGAGTGAGGCACTCGGTCAGCTCGCGATCCTGACAGCGGACGCCGGCGGCGAGGTCGTTCTCGTGGCGTCTGACTTTCCCAGCGTCACGTATCCGTGGCTTGTCGCGCACGAGCGGTTCGGCACGGTGGTCAGGTGGGTCGAGGACAATCCCGGCGGAGACCTCACAGCTGCGCTCGTGGACGGGATTCAGCGCGGGACGACCACGGTGTGTTTCAGTGCGGTTCAGTTCGCGACCGGGTCGCTGGTCGACGTCGGCGAGGTCGTTCGCCACGCGCACGCGGTCGGGGCGCGGGTGATCGTCGACGTCACGCAGATGGCGGGAGCGATGGCGGTGAGCCTGCGCTCGTGGTCTGCTGACGCGCTCGTCTGCAGCGGGTACAAGTGGCTGTCCACGCACGGTGGCGTCGCCCTGCTTGTGGTCGCCGATGAGTTGCTGGAGTGCATGCCGCCGATCGTCGGCTGGAAGGGCACCCAGCACCCGTTCCAATTCGAGCCGACGACGTTGGCGCTCGCCACTGACGCGCGACGGTTCGAACTCTCGACGATCGCCTACAGCTCGGCCGCCGGCCTGAGGACCTCAATCGAGCTGCTGACCGGAATCGGCTTTCCAGCCCTCGACCGGCATGCCGAAGCGCTGGCACGCGAGCTCGTCGCCGCGACGGTGCCTCACGGGCTGGACGCCGTACCGAGATCTCGACGCGCCCGGAGCGAGCTACCACATCATTTCGCTACGCCATCCCACGCTTGCCGCACCCGCCGTCCAGGCCCGGCTCGCCGAGGAGCGCCACATCGTGGTCAGCTCGAGGGGGGCGGAATCCGCGTGTCCCTCCACGCGTACAACGACAGCTCCGACATCGCCGCGCTCGCCGACGCCATGGACAACGCCAGCCGATAGAGTCGCGGCGATCTGGCTCCGCTGCGGGCCGGCACCGCGATGATTTTTGGGCCGGGTGGCGGTCTCCGTGCTCGAGGCCCCACCCAGATCGAGGAGGATGCGATGCGCAAGGTGGTCGCCTACGAGCTGTTGTCGCTCGATGGCGTGGCAGAGCAGCCCGACGAATTCGTCACCGAGTTCGACGAGGTGATGCGGGACAACCTTGGCCGCGTCATCGCCACCCAGGACGCGGTGCTCCTCGGACGCCGGACCTACGACGACTGGGCGGAGTTCTGGCCGACCAGTGAGTATGAGCCGTTCGCGAGCTTCATCAACGGCGTCGACAAGTTCGTGGTGACCGCAACGACGCCCGGACTGGCCTGGGCGAACACCACGTGCGTCGATGGCGGCCTGCCCGAATTCATCGCCCAGCTGCGGCAGCGGTCCGGAGGTGATATCGGGGTGCACGGGAGCATCGCCCTCACCCAGTCGCTGCTCGAGGGAGGCCTGGTCGACGAACTGCGGCTCGTCATCGCACCAGTCGTGCACATGCACGGCCGCAAACTCTTCGACAGGGGATTGTCCAGGCGACTGACGCTGATCCGCCACGTCGTCTCCCCTTCGGGCTCCCTCCTGCTCGACTTCCGGCTCGAGGGCTGAGTCAATGGCCGGATCGAGCGGGGCGGCTTCCCCCGGAATACTTGACTAATCAAGTACGTTGTGACGGGTATGGAACATCCAAAGAAGATCGGCTTCCTGTCGTTCGGCGCCTGGCATCCGGGCGGAGGGCTGACACGCACCGGGGGCGACGCGCTCCGCCAGACGGTCGAGCTCGCGGTCGCGGCCGAAGCAGATCGGCATCGACGGAGCGTTCGTCCGCGTTCATCATTTCGCACGGCAGCTCTCGTCCCCGTTTCCGCTGCTGGCGGCGATCGGCGTCAGGACCGAGCCGGATCGAGATCGGCACGGGCGTCATCGACATGCGCTACGAGAACCCGCTGTACATGGCCGAGGAAGCGGCGGCGGCAGACCTGCTGGCGAGCGGTCGGCTCCAGCTCGGCATCAGCCGCGGCTCGCCCGAGCCGGCGTGGCACGGCGCCGAGGCGTTTGGCTACTCGCTCGAACACGACCAGGCGCGCGAGAAGACGGCGCTGTTCCGTGCGGCGATCGCCGGCGGAGGGGTCGTCCACGCCGACGTCGGTGGCCGGCCCGGCGAGTCGATGCTCGCCGTCCAGCCGCACGCACCCGGACTTGCCGATCGCATCTGGTGGGGCTCCGGCACGCGTCAGAGCGCGGTCTGGGCGGGCGAGCAGGGCCTGAACCTGATGAGCTCGACGCTGCTGCTGGAGGACACGCAGGTGCCGTTCGATCAGCTCCAGGCCGAGCAGATCTCGCTGTTCCGGGAAGCCTGGACGAATGCCGGCCATGCCTGGGAACCGCGCGTGTCCATCAGCCGCAGCGTCATGCCGATCACCTCCGACCTCGACCGCCAGCTGTTCGGCGGAGATGGAAACCAGGATCAGGTCGGCTGGCTGGACGGGGCCATCAGCCGCTTCGGCCGCAGCTACACCGGAGAGCCCGACCGGATCGCTGACGAGCTCGCCCAGGACGCCGCCGTCCAGGCCGCCGACACCATCCTCCTCACGGTGCCGAGCCAGCTCGGCGTCGACTACAACGCGGCGATGCTCGAAACGATCGCCCGCGACATCGCGCCCGCTCTCGGCTGGAGCCCGAACAGCGTCGCGCCAGGCCCGTCCACCTCCGGGGTGTTCCAGCAATGACCGCCGATCAACGACCTCGCAAGCGGGCGGTGGTGGCCGACCCCGAAGCGCGGGAGTTCCTCCGAAACGCGGATCCGGTACTCGCGCGGCTGATCGATGCGCGGCCAGACTTCCGGCCGAGGGCGTGGATGGACGAACTCCCGCCGCTCGACGGCTTCGGGACACTCGTCTTCCAGGTTGTGGGGCAGCAGTTGTCGGTCGCAGCGACACGCGCGATCGTGTCTCGAATCGAGGAGCGCTTCGGTGGACGTCTGCCGACGCCGGCCGAGCTACTCGCAGTCGATCCGCAGGTGCTTCGATCGGCCGGACTCTCAGTGCGTAAGGGCGCGACGCTGCGGGGACTCGCGGAGCGATTCGTCGATGGACGCTTGAGTGATGACGCCCTTGCTCGCATGACGGACGAGGAGGTCGAGGCTGCGCTGACCGAAGTGCCCGGGATCGGACCCTGGTCGGCCCGTGGGTTTCTCCTCGTCGCACTCGACCGGCCCGACGTCTTCCTGACGGGCGACATCGCGCTACGGCGCGCGATTCAGCGGCTCTACGAGTTCGACCACGTGCCGACGCCAGATGAGCTGATCGAGCTTTCGGACCGCTGGCGGCCGTACCGCAGCCTGGCTGTCAGCTATCTGTTCGCGTCGGAGTACGCCGGACCACCAACCCGCTCGACGACGTCAGCCTGAGCTGTCGCAGCCGCGCGGGCGCAGCCGTCAGCCCGCAGTTGGTACACCCAGGGATCGCGTCTCGCTCCAGTCGAGGATGAGCTTTCGTTCTGCGAAGTACCAACTCCCGTCGATCTTCGCGAACACGTCGAGGTAGCGGAGCCAGGCGACCATGATCTTGCGGGTTCCCTCCTCGGTGAAGACGTGGTGTGCGATCGTGTAGCTCTCGCCGTTGGCGTGCTCGCCGTCGAGTGTGACGGTGCTTTGCCCGTTGAAGTGCATCGTCGCCTCGTAGCGGTTCAGGTCGTCGAAGACCGGCGTCAGGGCCTCGCGTCCCTTGAGTTCGTACGTCGCCTCCGCTGTGCGCGCCGTCCATATGGACCACAAACCGTGTCTCGGGCGTGAACAAGGCTTTCTGGCCCTCGGCGTCGCGCCGGTCGGCGCAATGCGCGTAGGCGTCGAACAGCTCGCGGATCGCCAGGCGATCGGCGGCCTCGGATGGCGTGAGTTCAGCATGGGCAGTCATCGCAGCTCCTTGCGGTCGGACGGCGGGGCAGTGTTACTGCTGAAGAGGCAAAAATACTACATTAGCAATGATGCGTCAACTACGATCTGCCGATGGCTGAGCCGGTAGACCGTCGAACGCGCAAGAAGCAGCGCACGCACCTGGTGATCCAGGACACCGCATTCGAGCTCTTCGCCGAGCGCGGCTACCGCGAAACCACGATCAGAGCGATCGCAGACAGGGCCGACGTGGCGCCGCGAACGGTCACGATGCACTTCGCCACCAAGGAGGAGCTCCTGTTCGACGCCGAGCCGTTTCGGCTCGAGAGCCTCGCCGCCGCTCTCAACGCGAGAGGGCCCCAGGAATCGGCGCTGGACACACTGCGCAATTGGATGGCCAGCACGATGAACGAACTCGAGTCAGAGAACGCCGAACTGAGCGACCGGTTCTGGGAGCGCCGCGCACAGCGGGCGCACATCATCAATGCCGAGCCCGGACTCCGCGCCCGCGCCCGCGCCGGCTACTACGAATTCGAACGCGTCCTCGCCGATGCCATTGGGACGGACCTCGGTCAGGCCGGGACGGCGCTCGTGCCCCGCCTCGCGGCGCTCACCGCCGTGGCGGGACTGCGAGACCTCTACGAAACCGACGAACTTCGAGCGCTCCCCTCACCGCCCACGGCCGCCCACCTGCTCGCCCTCGTCGACCGCGTGATCGCGTTTACCCATGCCGGCATCTGCTCCTCGACCGCGACACCGGCCAGGCCGCGAAAGACCAACGATCAAGGGCTTGAATAAGCCATGCGCCCGGCACGATTCGAACGTGCGGCCTCTGCCTCCGCAGGGCAGCGCTCTATCCCCTGAGCTACGGGCGCGGGAGGCGCAGTCTACAGGGGCCAATGCCGCGGCCGTGCCGCCCGCGGGCGGCTGGCGGCTACAGGTCGCGCCGGTTCAGCCCGACGACGGTCGCGGCCAGCACGACGGCGACGTAGGCCGCCGACCACACAACCAGCGCCGGGCCTCCGCCCTGCGCGCCGCCCAGCGGTCCCAGGTGCACGATCACGCCCGTGAGGCCGTTCGTGTTGGCCGTCAGCGCGTGCAGCCCGCCCTGGTAGAGGGCGTCGAACGGCAGCGCCCAGGAGGCGTCCCGGCCGATCTCCTGCAACCGCGGCGAGGGCAGTGCGTAGCCGATCTGTCCCAGGAGTCCCGAGACGAGGCCGGCGCCGTACACCATCAGGACGGCGATGCCGTTGGCGATGGTCGAGAGGTAGACCGACCCAAGCAGCGAGAGCGCGGCGACGACGCACACGGCGCCTGCCAGCGCGAGGCCCGGGAGCACGACGCTGTCGGGCCACCAGCCGCCGGCCTGTCCGGTGATCACCACCGCCGATCCGTACACGGCGGTCACATAGACCGCGCAGATGATGCAGGTCGCGCTGTAGCGGGCGGCCAGGAAGGCTGTCCGTCCGAGCGGCCGCACGACGATCGGCTGGAGGAGCCCCTGCTCGGCATCGCCGCGGATCGCGCTCAGGGTCAGGAACACGGCCAGCACCGCGCCCAGGAACAGCGTTGCGAACATCGCCAGGCCGAGCAGGGTTGCCCCCGTCAGCGCGTGCGAATCGACCAGGAACCCGTTCTGGCGCACCTGCGCGGCCCCGATGGTGTCGAACGCCAGCGTCGTCGCGGCGGCGTAGAGGCCGAGGAATGCGACCGTCAGCACCGCGACCACCAACAGCACCCGGCGGCGCAGGCACTCGCGCAGCGTCACCCCGACGATCACCCGGGCGCCGGTCACCCCATCTGCCCCTCGACCGCTTCCAGGTAGACCTCTTCGAGCGTCGATCGGGCGATGCGCACGCCGTAGACGAGCTCGCCCGCCGCGACCAGCTCGGCGACCAGCGCCGGCACATCCTCGCGGCCACCGTCGTAGCGGCGGACCCCCGAGCCCGTCTCGATCTCGACGCCGCGGCCGGCCGTCAGCTCGTCGGGACGGCCCTGGGCGACGATCCGGCCGCGAGACAGGATCACCACCCTGTCGCACACCAGCTCCACCTCGCTCAGAAGGTGCGAGTTCAGGAGCACGGCGGTGCCGCCCGACCGCAGCTCCTCGAGCAGGGCGCGCACCATCCTGCGGCCGGCCGGATCCAGCGCGCTCGTCGGCTCGTCCAGCACCAGCATGGGCGGTGCGCCGATCAGCGCCTGCGCGATCCCGAGCCGCTGCTGCATGCCCTTCGACATGGACTCGACCCGCCGCGCCGCCACGTCGTCGAGGCCGACGAGCCGCAGGAGCCGGCGCCGCTCGTCGTCGCCGCCGTTCGATCCGGCCAGCTCCTGGTGCATCTTCAGGAGCTCCTCGGCGGTCATCCAGCCGGGGAACCGGAACAGCTCGGCGAGGTACCCGAGCTTCGCCCGTGCCGGAGCCGACCCGGCCGGGGCGCCGTACACGCTCGCGCTGCCGGCGGTGGGATGCACCAGCCCGCAGCCGATCTTGACCAACGTGGACTTTCCGGCGCCGTTGGGGCCGAGCAGCCCCACGAGCTCGCCCTCGTCAACCTGGAGCGAGACGCCGTCCAGGGCAACCGTGCGGCCGTAGCTCTTGGAGACGTCGTCTGCGGCGAATGCGACGGGCACCGCGGCCAGTGTAACGGCGGCTTTCGCGGCGGTTAGGCGCGGGTCGGCACAGAGACGTCGAAGCGCGATCCGCGTTCGGGGGCGCTCGAGGCCTCGATGCGGCCACCGAGCGCCTCGACGATCCGCTTGGCCAGGGTCAATCCCAGTCCCGACCCGCGGCTCGAACGGGCGGGGTCGGCGCGCCAGAACGCCTCGAACACGCGCCCTAGCTCGTCGGCCGGGATCCCGGGCCCGCTGTCCTGCACGCTGAGGCGCAGGCCCCCGGCGGCGGCCTCGCCGCGGATCACGACCCGGCCGCCCGGCGGCGTGTAGCGCACCGCGTTGTCGAGCAGCGTGTGGACGACCCGGGCGAGCTTGGGGGAGCATGTGCTCTGGTCGGCGCCGCCAAGGTCGACGTCGATCGCGATTCGCTTCTCGGCAGCCTCGGGCCCGCACAGGTCGAGCGCGCCCTGCACCGCCTCGCGAAGCGGCATCGCCCGCGTGTCCCGCGCGAACTCGGCGGCGTCGATCTGTGCGAGCTCGAACAGATCGTCGACCATCTCGACGAGCGCCATCACCGACCGGCGCATCTCGACCGTGTACCCGGCGATCGTCTCGGCGTCGGCGACGATGCCGTCGTCGATCGCCTCGACCATCGCCCGCAGGTTGGCGAGCGGCGTGCGCAGGTCGTGGGAGATCGACGTCATCAGGTCGCGCCGCTGTGACTCGATCGAGCGTTCGGCCTCGATGCTCGCGGCGAGGCGGGCGGCCGCCTGGTCGAGGGTCGCCGCCAGCATCCGCAGCTCCGGCCCGGCGCGGAGCTCGCCAGCGCGCGCGTCGAGGCGGTTCTCGCCGAGCGCGCGGGCCGTCACGACCAGCCGGGAGAGGGCGCGGGTGTTCGAGCGGCCGACGATCAGCGCGGCCGCCGCCCCGGCCGTCACCGAATAGAGCGCGACCGATGCGAGCTCCAGCGGGTTGCCGGGATTCAGCAGCATGAAGTGGTTCAGCACCAGCACGTCGACGACCGTGACGAGCGAGGCGATCACCGCGATCGCGATCAGGATGTAGGCCAGGCCCGCGCGCGTGACGAGGCGCCGGGCCAGCAGTGAGGTGACCAGCGTGGTCAGCGCGATGGGCGCCACCAGCGCGATCAGGCGGAGGGTCTCGCTCATGGGTCGAACCGGTAGCCGACGCCGTGCACCGTCACGAGCCGGCGCGGGGCCGACGGGTCGTCCTCGATCTTGGTTCGCAGGCGGCGCACGTGCACCGTCACCGTCTCGGTGTCGCCGCTCCAGACGTACCCCCAGACCGACTCCACGAGCTCGCTGCGGGAGAATGCGCGGCCGGGGTGAGACGCCAAGAGCAGGAGGAGCTCGAACTCCTTGCGGGTCGTCCGTACGACCTCGCCGTTGCGGGTGACCTCGCGGCGCAGGGCGTCGACCGCGAGCTCGCCGTACTCGAACCGGGCCGGGGCGTCGCCGTCGGTGCCGCTGCGGCGGAGCACCGCTCGGACACGGGCGACGACCTCGCCGGGCGAGTACGGCTTCACGACGTAGTCGTCGGCGCCGAGCTCGAGCCCGGTGATGCGGTCGTGCTCGCTCACCTTTGCCGAGAGGATGATCACCGGTACGGCGCTGTCGAGGCGGACGAGGCGCAGCAGCTCGAGGCCGGACAGCTTGGGCAACATCAGATCGAGGAGGATCACGTGGGGCGACCAGCCCTCGATCGTGCGCAGCGCGGCGTGGCCGTCGGCGGCGCTGTCGACCTCGAACCCCTCGTGCGTCAGATAGCGGGTGAGGACGTCACGCACGACCGGCTCGTCGTCGACGATGAGCACGCGCGGCGGAGAGGCGGTCGCCATGACCCTCCAGCGTAGCCAAACGGGATGGGCGAACCCGGGCCGGCTCCTTGCAAGATCCCGAACTTGTGCCGCCGATCCTGGTGTGATGGCCCCGGACGGCCGATACTCCATGGATGGGTGAGCGCAAAGTTGGCCGTGGTGCCTTTTTGTCCGTCGTGGGCGCGGGCGGCATCGGCCTCCTCTTCGGCGACCGGATCGTTCGGTCGATCTCGGGGCCGCTCGCCGATGCGGGTTCCATCGTGCCGGGCGCGATCAAGGACGTGTTTCCGTCCGGCTGGCGCATCTACGCCATCAACCCGCCCTGGCCGACCTTCACGCCCGCGAGCTACACGCTCGAGATCGGCGGCCACGTCAAGAAGCCGATGACGCTCGCGTGGTCGGACGTCCGGGCGCTGCCCGCGGTCGCCCAGACGACGACGTTTCACTGTGTCACCGGCTGGACGGTGAGCAATGTGCACTGGAAGGGCGTGCGCTTCCAGACGCTCTGGGACATGGTCGAGCCGCTCCCGACCGCGCACTACGTGAACTTCGTCTCGATGGAGCGTGGCTACACCGACACGCTCTCGATCAAGCAGTCGCTGCTGCCCGAGGTGATGCTCGCCCACACAATGGACGATGCGCCGCTGACGCGGGCGCATGGGGCCCCGCTGCGGGTCGTGATCCCCGAGATGTACGGATACAAGAACGTGAAATGGGTGCACCGGATCGAGCTCGTGCCCGATCTGCAGCCGGGCTTCTGGGAGCGGAACGGATATGACGTCGACGCCTGGGTCGGCCGTTCCAACGGCTACTGAGAAGCCGCCTCCGGCGGCCGGGTACGTTCGCCGGTTCGGGCCCGAGGAGCGCTCGCTGCACTGGCTGCTCGCGGTCACGTTCCTGACGATGCTCGCGACCGGGCTGATCCTCTATCTGCCCGCGTTCGCCCAGCTGGCCGCGAACCGAAGGCTGTGGAAGTCGATCCACCTGGGCGCCGCGATCGCCTTCTGGGCCGGCCTGGTGGTGCTGCTGCTGACGGATCTCAGCGGCAGCCTGCGGCGCACCGCGGGCGAGTTCGACCGCTTCGACGACGACGATGTCCGCTGGCTGGGATGGGCGGTCACGCGCCGCGGGCCGGAGCCGCCGGCGGGCCGGTTCAACGCCGGTCAGAAGCTGAACGCCGCGCTCGTGGCCGGGCTGATGGTGGTGTTCACGGTGAGTGGCGTGCTCATCTACCTGCAGGAGACCGACGCCGCGGTGCGCGGGCGGACGAGCGCGATCCTGGTGCACGACATCGCGACCTGGATCGCGGTGCCGCTCATCGCCGGCCACCTCTATCTGGCGCTCGTAAACCCGTCCACCCGCCCCTCGCTGCGGGGGATGGTGCTGGGCACGGTGCGGCGCGACTGGGCCCGCCGCCACCACCCCAAGTGGGACGCAACTGAATAATTGGGGCCTGGCCCCAGGTATCCACGCGCCAAAGAGTCTGACCCCGTTTGGCGCACTAGAAAAACGAGCCGCCCAAGGTGACCACGAGCAGCGTGATCGAGAGCGCGGATGTGGCCACCACCGTCAGCCCGGCGATCACGTTGAAGGTGCGGCCGTTGCGGTGGTCGCCCATCAGCTCGCGGTCGCTCGCCAGGCGCCAGATGAACACCAGCAGCACGGGCAGAAGGGCGCCGTTCACCACCTGCACCCCCACCAGCAGGCTGATCACCGGGAGGCCGGGGATGATCGCGACGATCGTCCCGATGGCGATCAGGGCGGTGATGACCGCGACGAACACCGGCGCCTCGTGGATGCGGCGGCTCATCCCCTTCTCGAACCCGAATGTCTCGGCGATCACGTAGGCGGCGGTCACCGGCAGGATGGCCGCTGCCAGCAGGCTGGCCCCGAGCAGTCCGACGGCGAACAGCACCTCGGCGTAGCGGCCGGCGAAGGGCTCGAGCGCCTTGGCCGCCTGGGCGGCCGTCGAGATGTGACGCTCGCCGTGCAGGTACAGGGTTGCGCCTGTCGCGATGATGATGAAGCCGGCGACGAGGTTCGCGAAGATCGACCCCGACGCCACCTCGGCTCGCTCGGCGTTCAGCTCGTCGATGCCGACGCCCCGCTCGACCACGGCGGACTGCACGTAGAGCTGCATGAACGGCGTGATGGTCGTGCCCGCCGTGGCGATGAACAGGAACAGGTACCCGCGTGAGGTGTGAATGTTGGGAGCCACGACGGCGTGGCCGACGGCGCCCCAGTCGGGCCTGGCGAGGATCGCCGCCACCGGGTAGGCGAAGAAGGGGATCGTCATCAGCACGAAGATCCGCTCGGCCACCTTGTACGACCCCCGCACGAGCAGGAGCCACACCCCGATCGCCGCGACAGGCACCGACAGCTGGGGCGGGACCCCCGCGAGGCTGAGCGCGGCGCCGATGCCCACGAACTCCGAGATGCAGATGCCGATGTTGGCGATCAGCACGGAGGTGGTCGCAAACAGCGACCAGCGCACCCCGTACTGCTCCCGGATCAGCTCCGCCAGGCCCTTGCCGGTGACGGCGCCCATGCGGGCGGCCATCTCCTGGACGACGATCAGCGAGACGGTGATGACCACCATCATCCACAGGAGGTCGTAGCCGTACCGGGCCCCGACCGACGAGTAGGTGGCAATGCCGCCGGCGTCGTTGCCGGCGTTGGCGGCGATCAGGCCGGGCCCGAGAAACCCGACCACGGCAAGCAGCCGTGTGCTGCGGCGGTTAAGCCAACCGCGGGGCCGCAGCCCCGAGCCGCCGCGGAGCAGCCGGGAGCGAAGCGTCCTTGCAAGAGATACTCGGCCCGCCATCCACTACTCGCTGCCAAGGACGTCGAAGCGCCGCCGCCAACCGCGCGGCAGCACCATCTCGAGCACGTCGTCGACGCTGACGACACCCATGATCTGCTCGCGCTCGTCCACCACCGGGACGACGGTCAGGTCGTAGTCGGTCATGAGGCGCGCGATCTCCTCGATGTCCGCCTCGGCGGTCACCTTCGGCGGCAGGAACGTCGCCACGTCGCCGACGGTCTGGGTCGGGTCCGCCCGCAGCAGGTCGGCCAGGGCGATCGCGCCCTTGAGCCGGCGGTCGAGGTTCATCACGTAGACCCATGCCAGCGTGTCGGCGGGCGCCCGGCTGCGCTGAATACGGTCGATGGCCTCGTCCTTGGTCGCCTGCGCGTAGAGGCAGACGAACTCGGGGCTCATCAGCCCGCCGGCCGTGGCCGGGTCGTAGCCCGCCAGTGCGCGCACGCGCCGGCGCTGGACGGCCGGGAGCAGCTTCACGACCTGCTCGCGGCGATCCTCGGGAAGGTCTCCCAGAAGGTCGACCGCGTCGTCGGTCTCCATGCGCTCGAGCAGGGCGGCCACCTCGGCGTCCTCGCGCTCTTCGATGAACTCACGCCGGTGCTGGGCATCGAGCTCCTCGAACACGTCGGCCTCCAGCTCCTCGTTCGAGCCGACCGCGCGCATGATCTCCTCGCCCTCGTTGTGGGATGCGGCCTCGACCAGGTCGGCCAGCTGGGCCGGGTGCAGCCGCGCGAGCTTGGGGTGGGGGACGCGCAGGCGCACGCTCGGCACGTGCCCGGTGAAGGCCTCGACGCTCGCCCAGTCGAGGAACTCGGTCGCGGCCATGGTGGAGCCCAGCCGGCGCGGGGCAACCCGGCGCAGGATCCCCCGCAGGCCCGTTTCGACGCCCACGACCCGGTACCAGCCGTCGATCCGCGCGATCTCGATCTCGTTCGCGCGCACGAGCCGGGCGCCGTCGATGTTGATCAGCTGACGGTCGAGCACGTCCTTCTTGAGAAGCACCTCGCCGGAGCGGCGCTCGAAGCGCTGGAGGTCGATCTTCTCCGCGTGCAGGTCGACCCGGCCGTGGGCGATCTCGGCCACCTGCGCTGACGGCACATAGACCGGCCGGCCGGCGACCGATGCGAGGACGCCGGTGACCGGCGGATAGTCCTCACCCAGGCGTACCAGGAGGTCGTCGACCTTCCCGAGCCGCTCGCCGTTTCGGTCGCGCAGGGTGCCGCCGACGATCAGCGACAGGTGCAGGACGGTGGGGGCCGCAGCGGCGTTGATGGCGAGAATCTAGCCCGTGTCAGCGCCGGGAGAGGCGGCCGATGCGCTCGTCCGCACCGGATGCCCAGCACGATCCGCCGGGTGTGCACACGACGGCGTCGAAGCTGCCGCTGTCGAAGCGGCGCCAGTCGAGGCCGCCGTTCGTCGAGATGTCGCTGCCGGTGAGGCCGACGGCCAGCGCGGTCATCCTGGCGTGGGGGATCCAGGTCGCTCCCGAGCGGTATTCGCCCGGTGCCGCACCGGCGCCGGCCAGCGTCCAGGTGCGCCCGCCGTCGGCGGTGAGTGCGAGTGCGCGCGGGGCCGAGGCGGGCACCGCGAAGTCGCCGCCGATGACGAGGCCGTCGCGCCGGTTTCGGAACGCGACCGAGAAGATCCCGGCGCTTGGCCCGCGCCGGAGCGGCGTCTGCGACACCTTCCAGTGCCGGCCGCCGTCTGTGGAGCGGTACACACGGGAGCCGTCCGCCCCGCCGCTGCCAAACCAGGCGTCGTGCCGGCCGAACGTCGTGATGCAGCTGTTGCTCGCCGCAAATCCGAACTCGTTCGTGCGCGCGGCGGGCACATTCCGGGCCCGGTCGACGTGCCAGCTGCGGCCGCCGTCAGCCGTGATCAGTATCCGGAACCTGCCGTTGACCGGGTCGCTCAGCACCAGCCCGCGGCGCCGGCCGAAGAAGGCCATGCAGTCGTAGAACGCCTGCGGATTTCGGTTCTGGTTGGTGATCCGCCAGTGGCTGCCGCCGTCGGATGTGAGATACGTGCGGAAGTCGCCCGGGTGGTTGCCCACCGACATGATCACGGCATGGTTCGCATCGAAGGCCTTGAGGCCGCGGAACTCGAGCGCGCTCGTTCCGGCCGGGCCGACGTTGCGCCACGACCGGCCGCCGTTGGTCGTGCGAAGGACGGTGCCGTTGCTGCCGCTCGCCCAGACGACCCGGCGGCTGACCGGGCTCAGGGCGCGCAGGTCGGAGCTTCCGGTCGCGCCGGCGTGGACGACGTGCCACGACGGCGGGCGATGCTTCGCCGCGGCTGCCGACCCGCCGCCGAGCATGGCCGCCGCCAGCACCACGATCGCGCCGCCACCCAACCTGACCGGCAGCCTCCCCATGGCCGCAGATCATAGTCCGACCCCTCGCAGCCGCCATCCGGCTCGCGTTGGTAGAGCCCGTCGTAGCTGAAGCGATCGGTCGCGGCGGTGATGACCATCGCAGGTATGACGCGCGGGCCGGCCAAGGGTTCCGGAGTGCGGCCGGTACGTGCGGTGCTGCGGCATACTGCCGGTGTGCGACGGGTGATTCTGGTACTGGGTCTGGGGATCGTGTTCGGGCTTCCCGGACAGGCGGCTGCGACGACGGCGGCCACCGCGCCGACGGTCGTGCACGTCTGGCGGGTGAACCTCGACGGCGACGCGCACATCGAGAGGGTGCAGCTGATGCTGGCCCTGAAGCCAAATCCCTTCGGCGGCACCCAGCCGATCCGGAAGCACTGGCTCGAGGTGGTCGACTCAGTGGGCGGCCACACCGTGACGGCCCGGATCAGCCCGATGCTCGACCACCTGCTTCCGCGCTGGGTGCAGATCGCCAACCTGAACGCGCGCGGCCGGCCCGAGATCTTCTACCACGGCTTCAACGGTGGCGCCGGGGCCGTCCCGGTCTCGGCGGGCATCCGCGGCTGGAACGGCACCGGCAAGGTGCGCTACTGGTCGTACGCGCCGCCCTATCCGGTCATCACCCACAAGGGCCACCGCTATTTCTACGACTTCGCGACCGTCTCGATGGAGAACCTCGTCAAGGCCGCGACACCGGGCCTCGAAGTCCATCTTGTCCAGGGCGAGCGGCTCGCCTCCGAGCCGGACTGCTGCCCCAGCCGGGCCCTGATCCGGAATTACCGCTTCGACCAGGCCAAGCGCGCCTGGGTGCTGTACCAGACGGTATGGAAGCCTCTCGTACGCAGGGCGTCCCCACACGTCATGCCGCATGGAGCGGGCTAGGATCCGTCCGTGACTGCGGTTTCGTGGAAGGTGATCGAGCACGGCTGGAAGGTCGTCTCAAACGACGGCGACAATGTGGGCGTCGTGTTCCTCGTCGTCGGTGACGAGAACGCGGACATCTTCGACGGCCTGGCCGTCACGCACCACGACGGCGGCTTCGCATTCCACAACTACGTCGACCGGCCGCACTACGTCGAGGCGTCTCAGGTCGGCGCGATCGACGACGCCGGGCTGGTCACCCTGACCATCACCTCCGACGAGGCCCGCCACCTGCCGCTCCACGACCCGCCGGAGAGCGCGATCATCGAGCCCGAGGCAGCGTCGCATCTCGAGCGACTGCGCAGCGACATCGAGCACCTGACCGGCGAAGACCGCACCAACTGAGGGGCTGTCCGCCCCGGGGGTCAGCGGTCGAGGCTCTCCCGGCCGCCCGTCTCGACTCCGGCGGCGGTGACCCAGCCGCCGACGAAGGCGACCACGCCGAGGCCGATGAGGAAAAGCCGCATCGTCGCGAGGCCGGCGGTGACGACGATGACACCGACGCTGAGTAACGCGACCGAGCCGGCCGCTCTGCGCTGTGCACGGCTCACGTACGACGACGATAGCCTCGCCGGCGCCGGGTCGCACTGGGGATTTCCACCCATTTTCGCGGCGGTGGGCCGAGACCGTAGGAACCTCCAATCTCACCCGCGTAGCCTCGAACTGTGACCACCCGCACGACTGGAAGCGGTTCCCCCGACCGAGGCGACCACGTTCCGGCGGTCGTCCGTCTCGGCCGCAGATGGATCAGTCGCCGCTGTATCGATTGCGACCGGCCGAAACCGCTGTTCACCGCCTACTGCGACAGGTGTGCAGAACTCCACGGCCTCGACGAGGCGTAGGGCACAGGGCGAGCGCCGTTCGGCCACTGTAAGGTTGCGGGTCATGGGCGGGTTCGTTCTCCGGAGACTCCTTCGCAGCAGATTGGTCATCGCGATCTACATCGTCTTGGGCTTGATCGTGGCGCACTCGCACACCTACTTCGCCCACCTCGGCAAAGCGCAGAGAATCGCGTCGGCAGCGCTCGCCATTCTGCTCTGGCCACTCGTCCTGGTGGGAGTAAACCTCCACATCAAGTAGAGCTGGGCTGGGTCCAGCGATTGGCGCACGTTGGAGCCTGATTGAGGGCGGCGCGACGTTTTCCGCCGCTGTGGGTATCAGTCGGAGGATGCTCCGATGAGAACGACACGCCGTCTCGCGGTTGCGCTGGTGAGTGTGGGTGTCGTCCTGGTCCTCGGTGGGTTGATCACCTCGCTCCTCAATGCGGTCGTGTTTGGCCTCGCGTTGATGCTGGTCGGGTGGTTCGCGGCGATGTCGGTGGAAATTGGGGGGCGCCCGCGGCGGCGCTGACGCCGACCGACTCTTGGCGGTGAGCCGGCGAATCGCCGGATCCAGCTTCCGGAGGCAGGTGTGGAGGATCGACCCGGCCACCTGATGTCGCCCGTAACGCTGCCGTAACGCACGGTCGTCAGAATCGGCATGTGACACGTCGCACACGAGCGTGGTTGGTGCCGACCGGCGCGGTCGTCGCCGTCGGCGCAATGCTTGCGGCGTTGGTGCTGCAGCTCGTGTTTGGGAGGGGCAGCGACTCGTGGGTTTTGGCCACCGTCGCTCCTGTGGTCGGGTGTGCTGCCGTGGGTGCGGTGCTCGCCAATCGCGTGCCATCCAACGCGATCGGCTGGCTCTTTCTGCTGGTCGCGCTCGAGACGGCGGTCGGCCAGTTGTGCGGCGCCTATGAACAGTGGTCCTCGGCCCCAGGCTCATTGGCGGCAGGCGTCGTGGCAAGCGGACTCCAACTGCTGCCATTGATGTTCTTCCCGGCGCTGCTCGTACTGTTCCCGGAGGGCCGGCTCCCATCCCGTGCGTGGCACGTCGCGGCCGTCGTGTGGGCCATCTTGGTGGCCGTCACGTTGGCCGACATCCTGGTGATGCCGGGCCCACTCTCCGCCTTTTCGAGCGCCGCCCTGCCGAACAATCCACTGGCTGTCGGCGGTGGGCTGGGCAAGTCGATCCGGGTGGCCGGCGGCGTGTCCTTCTTCCTCCTGTCGCTGGTTGGGGTGGGCGCCGCGGTGTCGCTGGTCAGGCGGTTTCGGCGGGCAACAGGGGAGCTGCGCCTGCAGCTGAAGTGGTTCGCCGCCTGCGCGCTCGTGCTCGCGCTGGCGGTCGGCTCCGGGCCGGTCGGGTTGTGGTCGCCCTGGAACGGTGAGGTGTGGGTGTTCGCGTGGGAACTTGCACTGACCGGTGTGGTGGTCGCGACAGGCATCGCGGTGCTGCGCTACCGGCTCTACGAGATCGACGTGCTGATCCGGCGCACACTCGTCTACACGGCACTGGCGATCGCCCTCGCCGCGCTCTACCTGAGCGGCATTTACCTGATCGGGCGGGGCCTGCAGACGGTCACCGGACAATCCGGCGCGCTGGCCGTAACCCTCTCCACGCTCGCCGTGGCAGCCGCGTTTCAACCACTCCGCTCCCGCATCCAACACGCCGTTGATCGCCGCTTCTACCGGCAGAGCTACGACGCGGCACAGAGCCTGGAGACGTTCACCAGTCGGCTCCGCGACCAGATCGACCTGGCGGCGCTCGAGGCGGAGCTGCTCGACATCGTCCAATCCACCCTCCAACCACGCCAGGCAGGCCTGTGGCTACGCCCCACGGCCGACCCTTCCGCGAACCGAGGCGCGTGAGCGCACGCCGTGCGGAGGAATCCGAGCTCTTGGACGTTTTTGGCTCTGCGAGCGGAGGGGGAGGGATTCGAACCCTCGGTACGCCTAACGACGCACAACGGTTTTCGAGACCGCCGCATTCAACCACTCTGCCACCCCTCCGGGAGGCCGGGCCATTCTATCGCCGGGCATTGAGGCTCTCGGATACGCTTGGCGGCCGATGACAGACCTCACCGAGGAGCAGCGCGAGATCCAGGCGCTCGCGCGCGAGTTTGCCCGCGCCGAGATCAGGCCGATCGCCGCCGAGGTCGACGAGGCCGACGTCGTCTCGCCGCTCGAGGTGGTGTACAAGGCCGCCGCGCTCGGGCTGACGTCGTTCATGCTGCCGGAGGAGGTCGGCGGTGGCGGCATCGGCGACGTGCTCACCGGGTGCATCGTCCAGGAGGAGCTGAACTGGGGCTGCGCCGCGATCGGCAACCTCGTCACGTCGGCCGGGTTCTTCGCCCGGCCGCTGCTCGAAGTCGGTACCACCGGGCAGCAGGAGCGCTGGCTGCGGCCGCTGTGCGGGCCGCGACCGCCCCTGACCGCGCTCGCCTCGACCGAGCCGGGCATCGGCTCCGACGCGGCCGCGATGACCACCACCGCCACGCGCACGGACGGCGGCTATCGCCTGAACGGCCAGAAGACATGGATCTCGAACGGGGGTGTGGCCGAGCTGTACGTCATCTTCGCCACGGTCGCCCCGGGCACCGGCTCGCGCGGGGTGACCGCCTTCGTCGTCGAGAAGGGCGACGCCGGCGTCTCATTCGGCGAGCCCATGCGCAAGCTCGGCCAGCGCGCCATCATCTCGACCGAGGTGTTCCTGCAGGACGTCGAGCTGCCGGCCGACCGGCTGCTCGGCGAGGAGGGCAAGGGCTTCTACAGCCTGATGCACACCTTCGACGAGTCGCGCGTGCACCTGGCCGCCGGCGCGATCGGGATCGCCCGGGCGGCGCTCGAGTACGCCACCGACTACGCCCGCGAGCGGGAGGCGTTCGGCAAGCCGATCGGCCAGCACCAGGCGGTCGGGTTCCGGCTCGCCGACATGGCGACCCGCATCGATGCCGCCCGCCTGCTCGCCCACCGCGCGGCCCGGTCGATGGACGCCGGCCGCCACGTCCCGGGCGAGGCGGCGATGGCGAAGCTGTTCGCGTCCGAGGCCGCCATGTGGTGCACCTGGGCGGCGGTGCAGACCCTGGGCGGCTGGGGCTACTCGCGCGAGTACCCGGTCGAGAAGTGGATGCGCGACGCCAAGCTTGAGGAGATCGAGGAGGGCACCTCCGACATCCAGCGGCTCATCATCGCCCGCAGCCTGCTCGGCCGGTAACTACTCGCGCGCCAGCTCGTCGGCCAGCGCCCGCGCCGCGCGCACGTACGGCTCGAACTCGTTGCCCTCGGAGTACCACGCCACATACGGCGTCATGGTCAGGTGGTCGAGCCCGAGCAGGTCAGGGTCGGGCGGCCGCTCCCAGACGTTGTCAAACGCGGCTCGAACGTGAGCGGCCGCCTTCAGCGCGGCCCGGTCGACGATCGGTCCCCGGGCGGTGTTGACCAGGATCGCGCCCGGGCGCATCAGGGCCAGCATGCGAGCGTCGATCAGCCCGCGGGTCTCGTCGGTCAGCGGCAGGTGCAGCGAGATCGCGTCGGCCCAGGCCAGCAGGTCGCCGAGTTCGACGCCGCCGTCTACGAACGGATCGGTGTAGCGCACGTCCATGCCGAGCGCGGACGCCTGCTCGGCCAGGCGGCGGCCGATGCGGCCCATGCCGACGACCCCCAGCCGCGTCCCGGCCAGACGGCCGAGCACGCCCGCGTCGGTCCACTCCCAGCGTCCTGCCTGCACCGACCGGTCGCCGGCGATCAGCCCCCGCCGCAGGGCCACCACCATCGCCAGGGCGTGGTCGGACACCTCCTCGATGCAGTAGTCGGGCACGTTTCGCACGACCACTCCGCCGGCCTCGGCCGCCTCGAGGTCGATGTGGTCGGTGCCGACGCTGGCGGTCGCGATGACACGGAGGTCGCGTGCGCGGACGATGTCGGCGGCCGAAACGGGGGTGTCCGGCGAGACCAGCAGCGCCGCGACGCCTGGGCCCGCCCCGCCAACGGGCCCCACATCGGCCTCCGGCAGGATGTCGTGGATCACCTCCGGCGGACACTGGGGGTCGCAGATCAACACCCGCCCGCTCATCGGCTTCGGCCGTCCATCGCCCGATCCTACTTCGGTGCGGGCCGCCGGGCTCAAGGATTCGCCGCCGCCCGCCGATCCCGGATCGGTGAGGGTGAACCGGCGACAGGTACTCCTGGGCGCGGCCGGCATGCTGGGATCGTTCAACATGCTGGCGGCAGCCTGCGGCAATGCGGCCACGCGGCGGCCGTACCACTGGCACAAGGGAGCGATGGACGGCGGCGGCTACTGCAACGCCATGGCCACCGACCCGTTGCGGCCCGGCCACGCGGCGGCCGCGGGCGACGTCTGGGGCGAGTTCATGACGGAGACGGCCGGCGCGCTCTGGTACCCGACGATGATCGGCGCCACCTCGATCGGTGAGATCTACGGCCGCGCGGTCGCCTACTCGACCCGGGTCCCCGGGCTGCGCTACTTCGGGATCGGCGTGCTCAAGAACTCCGACCCAGGCCAGGGCTATCTGGGCGCCGTTGCGCCCGGGTCGTTGCGCCTGCAGCGCCGAAACGAGGACATCTCGTTCTCGACGGATCTGCCCGACGGCACCGCCCACGACCTGCCCCGTGCGGTCGGAAACCTGATCGCGGTCGACTGACGACGCGGGCAGCGGGATCGAGTACCTGTATGCGCTTGCCCGCCAGGGGCTGGTGCGCTCGACCGACGGCGGCGCCAGCTTCAGCAGTCTCGGGCTGCCCCCGGTGCAGCCGCACTGCGCCTGGTCGGCCCTGTGCGTGTGCCCGGACGGGTCACTGCTCGCCGCGAGCTTCCGCACGAGCTACACCGGCGGATCCCAGGTCTGGCGTATCTCGAATCCGCGCGGCGCGGCCGGTGTTCAGCTCGATGCCGCCGCCCCGGCCGTCGTCGAGGACATCCGCGTCGTGGACGGGGTCGTCTACGCGGCCTGCGGGCCCTTCGGCCTCTACCGGGTCAGCCCCACCCAGGGGTGGGTGCCGCTCTCGGCCGGCACCTTCCACGGCTGCCACCTGTCGTCGGTGGCCGGTCACGGCGGCGTGCTCTGGGTGGGTAACGGCATCGGCATGACCGACCATCGCTACATCGCCAGGTCGCGCGACGCCGGCCGCACCTTCGTGTGGAAGACGATGCCCGCCAACGTCAGCAACACGGTCCTGGGCTCTACCCGGAAATGGTGGCTCGGCGTCGTCGTGGCCGGGTCTCGACAAGGACGGGTACTCGGTCAGCCAGCTCGCCGTCGATCCCGCCAACGCCAACATCTGTTACTCGGCCGGCCGAAGCGGCGTGGTCGCGACCCGCGACGGCGGCGCGACCTGGCACCCCGCGATGAACGGGCTCGACGGTTCCGAGATCCATCTGGTGCGGGCCGGTCCTCGGCCAGGCGAGGCATGGGCCACCGACACGGATTGGACGGGCATCCACACCCTCGACCACTGGCGCACGTGCGTACGGGTATCCGACCCATCCGCGCTGCCGGCGTTCGGCGCGCCGTCGCTCACGCGCGGCCGCCACCAGGTCGTGCTGTCCAACCCCCGCCAGATGCTCGTGAACGGGATGGACGTGGCGAGTGACTTCTTCCGCTCGGCCTGTATCAGCCCCACCGACCTGGCCGTGTCGCGCGACCGGCGCGTCTACGTCGGGCTGTTCGGCGGCGGCGTGCTGGTGGGCCGCCCGATCTGATCAGGGCGCGCGGGCCTCGAGGGCGGCCAGCGTCCGGGCCGTCGCGGCGGGGCCGTTGATCTCGAGCCAGGTGACGCGGCGACCGGCGCTCGTGACGCCGAGCCAGAGCGGCATCGAGCCCGGGCAGGCGCAGCTCTGGGCGCGGAACGTCCAGCCCACGCGGCCACCCTCCACAGACCGGTGCACGGCCGGGAACACGCCCAGGTAGAGCGCCACATGCGCGTGGACGAAGGTGACGTACGACCGCGCACCCGCCGCCGTCGTGAAGTCGAGCGTCCGTGAGTCGACCACCGTCAGCCGGTGCGACTCGCCCTGGAAGCTGCGCTCGGCCGCTCCGGTGAACCCCCAGCCGGCCAGCTCCGAGGCGAGCGCCGGGCGCCGGATCTCACGGGCCAGGCCGGCCGCGCTGAGCCGCCGCGCCGTGCTTGGCAGGTACGCGACCGCCGCCGCCGAGAGCACCGGGGGAGCCGGCGCCTGCGACCGCCCGGCCCCCGCGGCGCCGCCACCGCATGCCGCCGCCCCGAGTGCGATTGCACCGAGCAGCAGCACGGAGGTGTGGCGGACGGGACGTAATCTCATCGGCCGAGTGGACTCGCCTTGCGATTATCGCTAGATTCGTCTCTCACGTCCAAAGGGAAGGCGGAAGACCGATGCGCTCGATGGATCGTCGCGATTTTCTGAAAGGTGCGGCCGGACTCGGCGGTGCTGTCATCCTGTCGGGGTGCGGGTCATCGTCAGGCTCCGGTGGCGGGGCGTCGTCGGCTGCCGTCAAGCGACCGCCGATCGGCAAGGAGTCGGGGAACCTCAACATCCTCGAGTGGGCCGGGTACGAGGCCGCCGGTACGAAGGCGCAGACCTACGGCATGATCGCCGGCAAGGACTACACGAGCGCCTACGGCCACAACCTCACCTACACGTACATCACCAACGACAGCCAGGCACTGCAGAAGGCAAGCTCGGGCGCTCAGTTCGACCTGATGCACCCCTGCCACGAGAACATCCCCGACTACGTGAGCCGCGGCCTCGTGCAGCCATTCGACACGTCGCTTCTGCCGAGCTTCTCTGAGCTGAATCCGTACCTTGTCAAGCAGGGCCAGATCAACGGGCCAGCAGTACATGATCCCGTGGGACTGGGGCTATGCGAGCGTGCTCTACCGCACCGACAAGATCGATCCCGCGGATGCGACCGGCTGGGAGCTGTTCTGGAACAAGAAGTACTCCGGCAAGATCTCGGTGTGGAACGGAAGCGCGTCGAACCTCGAGTACACGGCGCTCCTGCTCAACTTCCCGCAGATGGACAACATGAGCTCGGACCAGATCAGCCAGGCGAAGCAGAAGCTGATCGACCAGAAGCCGCTCAACAAGTTCTACTGGTCCTCCGAGTACGGCGCCGGCGGGATGCAGCCGGCATTCAAGTCCGGTGACATCTGGATCACCTACTCCTGGCAGGACGCGTTCGTGTCGATGCGGAACGCCGGCCTCAAGGTGGCATACATGAACCCGTCGCAGGGCAGGCTGAGCTGGTTCTGCGGATTCATGCTGGGCAAGGACACGAAGAACTACTACCACGCCCATAAGTACGTCGAGTCGTTTATCAACCAGAAGGCGTGCGCGCAGATGACGAACCTGTACTACTACGGCACCTCGAACACCAAGGTGCTCGTCTCGGACATCAAGGATCAGACGCTCGCGAAGTCACTCAACCTGGGCAACCCCCTGGCGATCGCCGCGTCGGACGTCCACCTGCAGAGCTGGGAGAAGAACCGGGCGCAGTACGAGCTTGCGTGGTCAGAGGTCCAGGCCGCCTGACGGGCTGACCCGACGTGGCAAAGATGGCCGAGAGCCGGGCCGGCCCCGCCGCTTCCAGGCGGCGGTTCCGGCCTGGGTCGGCGTGGCTCTCACTCCCGCCGGTCGTCTACGTGCTTGCGCTGCTCGTCGGCCCGATCGTCCTGATCGGGCTCTACAGCTTCAACGTGCAGACGAACATCCCGTTCCAGCCGACGGCGTTCTCGACCGCCGACTGGAAGGACTTCCTGCCGCCGGGGGCCAACCCGTTCTGGGATCTGTTCAAGTCGTCGATGGTGATCACGCTGACCGTCTCGGTGCTGGCGGTCGCGGGCGCCTACCCGGTCGCGTACTTCCTGGCGTTCTGCGTGAAGCGCCGCCGCTACACGCTCCTGATGATCATCCTGGCGCCGTTCTTCACGAGCTACCTGCTGCGCGTGATCGCGTGGCAGGTGATGCTGAACAACAACGGCGTGATCAACTCGCTGCTCTGGGAGCTGCACTTGCGCCGCCACGGAGATGCCATCTCGTGGCTCATCAACACGCGCTTCTCGGTCGGCCTCGTGCTGTTCTACTCGTGGGTGCCGTTCGTCGCGCTGCCGATCTTCGTCGTGCTCGAGAACCTCGACCGGCATCTCATCGAGGCGGCCCAGGATCTGGGCGCAAGCCGCGGCGCGACCTTCATGCGGGTGACGTTCCCGCTCAGCCTCCCCGGGGTGATCGCCGGGTTCGTGTTCGTGCTCATCCCCACCACCGGTGAGTTCATCACGCCGCTTCTGGTCGGAGGGCCGTCGAGCTACATGTTCGGCAACTCGATCCAGCAGTTCTTCGGCGAGTCGTCCAACTGGAACTACGGGTCGGTGCTCGCCCTGTGGCTGGTCGGCGTCGTGGTCGTGATGCTGCTCGTGTTCGGGCGCTTCCTGAACACCGACCTGCGGGAGACGCCGCGATGACGGGCGTCGGCCGGCTCGGGCGGTCGCTTCTGACCAGCTACGTCGGGCTGCTGGTCGTCTTCCTGTACGCGCCGCTCGTGGTGCTCGTCATCTTCGCCTTCAACAACAACCCCATCCAGACGCTGCCGCTCTCGGGGTTCACCACCAAGTGGTTCCACCAGGCGCTCTCGAACGGCGATCTGACCGGCGCGGTCCAGCGCAGTGCGTGGATCGCCACCCTGAACGGCCTCGCGGCGACCTGCCTCGGCACCCTCGCCGCGCTCGGGCTGGCGGGGCGGCGGCTGCGGTTGCGCCCGCTGGTGACCGCGCTGATCCTGCTGCCGCTCGTCGTGCCCTACATCGTGCTCGCGATCGGGATGCTGATCCTGCTGCACCAGCTCGGGATCAATTCGTCGCTCGAGGCGGTGCTGGCCGGCCATGTGGTGATCTCGCTGCCCTACGCGGTGCTGGTGGTGCTGCCGCGGCTGCGGACGCTCGAGCAGTCGATCGTCGAGGCCGCCCGCGACCTGGGGTCGAGTGAGATCGACGCGTTTCTGCGGGTCACGCTGCCGTTGCTCTCGCCGGCGCTCGTCTCGAGTTTCCTGATCGCGTTTGTGATCAGCTTCGACGAGTTCGCCATCGCCTACTTCCTCGCTCCCGCGGGCTCACCGACCTATCCGGTGTTCCTGTACTCGGGCACCCGGGCCGCGGCGCTGGTGCCCGAGGTGATCGCCACCGGAGCCGTCGTGATCGCGTTTTCGATGACGCTGGTGCTGATCGCCGAGGCGGGGCGGCGCTGGGCCGAGCGCAGGCTGGCTCTGTAACGTGGGCGCCGGCATGCACCAGTTCCGCCAGATCGGGATCGAGCCGGCGCTGCGGCTCATCGACGAGGTGCGGGCGGAGGCGGCACGCCGGGGGCTTCTGGTGGCGGCCGCGGTCGCCGATCGGGGCGGCAACCCGGTCGCGTCGGCGCGGATGGACGGCGCGCCGCTCGGCGCGATGACCCTCGCGGTGGACAAGGCGTACACGGCGGTGCTGTGGGAGGTGCCGACCGGCGAGTTCATGTCCAGCACCCAGCCGGGAGGAGCCGACTGGGGCTTCAACACCACGACGGGCGGGCGCGTCGTGGTCTACGCCGGCGGCCTGCCGATCGTCGCCGCGGGCGAGCTGCTGGGCGGTCTCGGAGTCAGCGGGGGAACGGGCGAGCAGGACGAGGCCTGCGCCCGCGCCGCCCTCGCCGCCGCCCGCCTGGGATAGGCGAACAACCGGGGACAGTCCCCGGTTGGGACGCGTGCGGAAGTTGTGACGCTTCTGTTTCAGGCGCCGTCGAAGCGGGGCGGGCGCTTCTCGGCGAACGCCGCCGCGGCCTCCTGCGCGTCGGCCGTGTTCGAGAGCATGCCGTAGGCCAGCTGCTCCATCGCGACGACCGCCTCACGCGAGGACTCGGCGGCGAGGTCGATCGCCCGCTTGGCCACCTGCAGCGCCAGTGGCGGCAGGGCCGCCAGCTCACCGGCGACCTCCTGCGCCCGCGCAAGCGCCTCGCCGTCGGCGACGACCTCGGTCACGAGCCCGAGCGAGTGCGCCTCGGCTGCGTCGAACCGGCGGCCACGCAGGATCAGATCCTTCGCCCGCCCCGGGCCGATCGCCCGCGCCAAGCGCAGCAGCCCTCCCGAGCCCGGGATGATCCCCAGGCCAACCTCGGGCAGGCCGAACGTTGCCGAGCGCTCGGCGATGCGCAGGTCGGTCGCGAGCGCAAGTTCGAACCCGCCGCCCAGGCAGTATCCGGCAATTGCGCTCACCGTCGGCTGCGGCAGCCGGGCGACGCGCTCGTACACGTCGCCGTGCGACCGGTAGTAGGCCATCACCGAGGCAGGATCGGAGTCGCGGAACTCCGTGACGTCGGCGCCGGCCGAGAACACCCGCCCACCGCCCGTGAAGACGATGCAGCGGGCCTCCCGCACCTCGGCGCTCTGGATCGCCTCGCCGAGCCGTTCCTCCATCGCCGCCGAGAGCGCGTTCAGCTTGTGCTCGCGGCGAAGCTCCACCACGCACACGGCCCCGTCGCGCCTCACCTCGACCGACTGGTGGTCGGACACGCCGCTCAGGCCGGCTCGACGGCCTCTTCGTCGAGCGGTGCGAGCGCGGCGCCGGTGTCGGTCAGCACCCGCAGCGCCTCGGCCGGCAGGTACGCCTGCACCGCGGTGCCCTGCTTCCACGGAATCTCGTCGCCCGTGTTCTGCACCAGCACCTGAATGGTCGTTCCCACCGCAAGGCGAGTGATCACCTGCACCGCCGACCCCAGATAGACGAGCCGCTCGACCATGCCCGGGATGCGGTTGGGGCCGCCGTTTTCGTGCTCCTCGAGTTGCACCCGCTCGGGCCGGATCGTGACCTTGGTCGGGCCGCGGGCGTCGGTCTTGCCCTGCATCGCGTCGAGCTCGAAGTCGCCCACCATCAGGCGGCAGATGTTCGCCCCGCCCACCGCCTCGGCGTCCATCAGGTTGGACGCGCCGAGGAAGTCGGCCACGAACACCGTGTCGGGCTCCTCGTAGATCTCGCGCGGCGCCCCGACCTGCTCGACCCGGCCGTCCGCCATGACGGCGATCCGGTCGCTCATCGTGAGCGCCTCCTCCTGGTCATGGGTGACGTAGACGAACGTGATCCCGACCTGCTGCTGCAGCGCCTTCAGCTCGACCTGGAGCGCCTTGCGCAGCTTGGCGTCGAGCGCGCCGAGCGGCTCGTCGAGCAGCAGCACCGCAGGCTTCAGCACCAGCGCCCGCGCGAGCGCCACCCGCTGCTGCTGGCCGCCCGACATCTGGCCCGGCTTGCGCTTCTCGTAGCCCGCCAGCTGCACCAGTTCGAGCGCCTCGCCGACCCGCTGGCGCAGCTCCTGCCTGCCGACCTTTTGCCGCCGCAGCCCGAAGGCGACGTTGTCGGTCACGTTCAGGTGCGGGAACAGCGCGTAGTTCTGGAACACCGTGTTGACGTTGCGCTTGTGCGGCGGCGTGAAGGCCATGTCGTCGCCGTCGAGCAGGATGCGCCCCTCGGTCGGCTGCTCGAATCCCGCGATCATGCGCAGCGTCGTCGTCTTGCCGCAGCCGGACGGCCCCAGCATCGAGAAGAACTCGCCGCTCGGCATCTCCAGGTTGATGCCGGCAACGGCGGCCACGTCGCCGAAGCGCTTGACCAGATCGACCAGGGTGACTTCGCCGGGCATGCCTGATCAGCCTACATCACGGTCAGATGTCGAATGCAGCCATGTCGCCGACCATGCCCTGGCCCGGCTGCCGCTCGCCACGGGTGAACACGCGGTAGCCGACGTAGCCGAGGACGACCGACGTCAGGGTTATGAGCGAGAGAATGGCGGCGATCGCGTTGGTCGACGGCAGCGGCGCGGCCCGCGTCGCCGAGTAGATCACGATCGGCACGGTATCCGTGCCCGCGCCGCTCGACAGCCAGTACGAGATGACGAAGTCGTCGATCGAGATCGCGAACGTGATCGCGGCTCCGGCCACGATCGCCGGCGTCAGGAGCGGCAGGAGCACCTTGGTGAGCGCCACCCGCGGCGACGCGCCGAGGTCGGCGGCCGCCTCCTCGTACTGTTTGCCGATCGAGAACAGGCGGCCGCGTACGATCACGACGACGTAGGAGATCGAGAACGTGACGTGTCCGAGCACCTGGGCGAGCGTGCCCGTGTGGACGAAGGTGAAGAGGTGCGTGAACACGAGCAGCAGCGAGACGCCCATCACGATCTCGGGCGTTACCAGCGGGAAGAGCATGATGAAGTTGGAGACTGCCGGAGCCGCGCCCGCGCCAGCGCGCGAGTCCGAGCGCCAGGAGCACGCCGATCGGCGTCGCGATCACGACGTCGAGCGCCGCGAGCTTCAGGCTCTGCTGGAGCGCGTGGGTGAGGCCGGGAGCGTTGAGCACCGAGTCGGGATCGCTGGTGTACCAGCGGGTCGAGAATCCCGCCCAGATCGTGCGCGAGCGGCTGTTGTTGAACGAGTACTGCACGGCGATCAGCACCGGCACGATCGCCCACAGCATGTACATCCAGGTGAAGAGCACCAGGAACCGCGGCCGCCCCCACGGGTTCGAGATCCAGCCCCGCAGTCGGCGGAGCCCACCCGGACGCTGCGGCGTGGCGACGGTCGCCGCCGTCATGCCCGCTGCTCCCTCGTCGCCCGGGCGACGGTGACCATGTAGTAGGCCATCAGTATCACCAGGAAGGCCGACAGGATCAGCGTCAGCGCCGCGCCGACGGTCGGCTGGGACGTGAAGTGGAAGTACAGGTCGATCTGGTTTCCGAGCATCGACGTCGTCGGTGCGCCGGAGACGATGTTGGGTGTGTAGTAGTCGCCGAACATCGGCAGTGCGATCAGCACGGCACCGCCCAGGATGCCGGTCTTCGAGAGCGGCAGGGTGACGTGCAGGAACGTTCGCCACGGGCTGGCGCCGAGGTCGCGGGCGGCCTCCATGAGGCTCTTGTCGATCCGGTCGAGCGACGCGTAGAGCGGCAGGATGAGGTACGGGATGTAGCCGTACACGAGAGCGAGGATCACCGTGATCGGTCGGCCGTCGAGCCAGCCGTACGGTGAGTTGATGATGTGTGTGTACTCGAGGAAGCGGTTCACGTAGCCGTCCGGCGCGAGCAGGTTCACCCACGCCAGCATGCGCATCAGGTAGCTGACCCAGAGCGGCAGGATGAGCAGGATCAGGAGCAGGCTCTTCGTCCGCGACGCGTGCCGGGCGATGTAGTAGGCGACCGGGTAGCCGATCAGCAGCGACAGGCGCCAGCGAGACGGCGACGTACTCGCAGGTGCGGACGAACACGACCCACAGGTCGCCGCCGGGCTCGAGCCGGGAGAGCGCGTCGCCGACCCAGCCGATGTTCCAGTGGAGCGGGTTCCAGGCCGGGATCGGGGTGAAGAGGGTCGGGTCGACGGAGCCGAACGCCACGGCCGTCACGGCGTAGAACGGGACGATGAACAGCAGGATCAGCCAGAGGACGCCGGGAAGCGAGAACCCCTGCCAGAGCCAGCGCGGATACATCCGCTAGCCCGCCAGGAAGTCGGAGTACCCGTTCTGCCAGAGCACCCGGCCCGTGTCGGTCAGCGTCATCTCCTGCAGCGAGGCGGGCCCGAAGTCGTCGTTCGTCAGCACGGCGGTCTGCAGGTTCTCCGGGATGACCCCCTTCTTGACGAGGTCGGCCGGGTCGATCTCGTTCAGCGGCGGCTGGTAGCCGTTGAAGTTGACGAAGTTCGAGTAGGCCGACACCGTTGTCGAGCATGTAGTTCAGCCACAGGTGGGACAGCACGGGCTTCTTGGTGGTCGTGCAGATCGACCAGCAGTCGTTCTGCACGGGCACGTGGCCGCTTGGGCGCCTTCCAGTAGCTCATGACGCTTCGCCGGGGTGTTCTTGGGCAGGTAGTAGAAGTAGGCCGAGAGCGGGTCGCCCGACCAGGCCTGGTTGAGCCACGCGGTGCCCTCGGGGATGGTCTGGTACTGCGACGTCGCCGACCTTGACGTTGCAGATGCTGTAGAGCTGCTTCAGGTCGGACACGGCGCGGTTGATCAGCTTGGGGTCCTCGGTGTTGATGTCGGTGATCCCACGCCGCAGGAGCGCCATCGCGATCGTCTCGCGGTCCTCGGAGAGCAGCGCCACCTTGCCGCTGTAGGCCTGCGACTCCCAGAAGATGTCCCACGGCTGCGTCATGCCGGCGATGTCCTGCTTGACGTGGTCGTTCCGCCACAGGATGCCGGTGGCGTAACAGGTGTAGGGAACGGTGTAGCGCGAGCCGACGTCGTAGAACGGGCTGACGAGCTGCGGCCAGACGTTCTTCTGGAGGTTGGGGATGTAGTCGAGGTTGAGCGGCTTGATCAGCTTGCCGGCGACCACCTGGTCGAGGTTGTCGGGCGTCATCTCCATCACGTCGGCGGTCGACCGAGCCCGACGCGAGCCGCTGGATGCCCGAGGCGATGTTGTCGAACGGGGTGTACTGCGGCGTCACGTTGTACTTCGCGCAGAACTCCTTGAACAGCTTCGTGTAGAGGTAGTTCGGGTAGTTGAAGATCGGTGAAGGTGCCGCCCGTCTCGGGCTTCGAGCCCCGAGGCGATCGGCTGCTCCCAGAGCGGCAGCGTCACCCGCTTGTTCGGCCGCGCCAGCGGCAGTCCGCCGGGGCCGACCAGCTTCGTCCCCGTGCCGCCACCACTCGCTCCACCCGGCGCGGTGCTGTTCGAGCAGGCCGCGAGCAGCGAGCCCGCGCTCGAGAGCCCGAGCGCGGCGCCTCCGGCCCGGGCGAGCAGATCGCGCCGGGTGTGGCCCCGCACGCTCCTTCGGATGCAACGTCATCGTTCCCTCCCGTGGTGGTCCGCGCTCCGTACGACGTCTCTCGCAGCCGCCCGGTTGGCGGCCGGCGGGAGTGGTCTCACAGGTCACGCAGGCGTCCCTGTCTGCAAGCGCGCGCACTCCCTCGTGCTCGTCGTCGATCGCAGCGGCGGGGATCGCGTCGCGGATCAGGTCGTGGAAATGGAGGAGGCCGTTCTCGCGCGCGCCGATCACGCCGGCCCGGTACAGGCTCGAGCCGAGGCCCTCCTGCACGCGCGCCGTGAGGTCGTTGTCCTCGTGCTGGACGAGGTTCTGGATGCGCGAGTTCAGCATCCGCACGGCCCGGTCCCGGCGTCCGGCCGTCTCGGGCGGCCGGAACGAGCTTCCAGATCGACAGCGTCCGGCGCTCGTCGATGGGGTAGTTGACCCAGAAGTCGATCTGGTCGGGATAGAGGTTGAAGGTCATGCCCGGGAAGGCGAAGATGAAATTCCACTCCCTGTTCTCGGGCTCGCGCAGGCCTGGCATCGGCCGCATGAGGCGCTGGTAGAGGCGCTCCTGCATGTTCTGGGAGATCTTGTCACGCATCGGGCTGCGGGCGATCGAGACCCGCGCGTCGCTGGTCTCGACCAGGTAGCGCTTGTAGTCGAGCAGCCGCAGCAGGCCCGGGTGGCCGACCGGGATGTGGTAGCCCTCGAGGTAGTTGTCGATCGAGTTCTTCCAGTTGACCGGCAGCACGGTGACGTGCTCGGCGCTGGGCACGAGCCGCTCGGCGCGGTACGGTGCCATCCAGCGCTCGAACGGGCCCAGATACTCGCTCAGCGGCTCCGGCTCGGGGTTCAGGCTGGCGAAGACGAAGCCGGCGGCGACGCCGACCGACAGCGGCCAGAGGCCGTTGGCGTCCTTGTCGAAGCCGGCGAACTCGGTCTTCTCGGGTATGGCGAGCAGCCGCCCGTCGAGGCCGTACGTCCAGCCGTGGTAGGGGCAGCGCATCGCCTTGCCGCAGTTGCCGGCGCCGTCGAGCACCCGGGCGGCCCGGTGCCGGCAGACGTTCGAGAACGCCCGCAGTTCGCCGTCGGCCCCGCGCACGACGGCGATCGGCTCGCCGGCGATCGTCATCGAGACGTAGTCGCCGGGCTCCTGCACCTGGCTCACATGGCCGATCAAGAGCCAGTCGCGGGTGAAGATCTCGCGCCGCTCGGCCTGGAAGAACTCCGGGCTGCGATATGCCCACGCCGGCAGGGTGCGAGGTGGTTCGGCGCTCATGCCGCCCTCCCCCTCGCCCGGCGCACCGGCCCAAGTTCGTGCACCGTCGCGGCGGCCAGCGCCGCTCGCATCCCGGCCGGCGTGCGCATCCCAATCAGCGTCTCGCGGCCCCAGTCGTCCACGCACGCCGCCAGGCGGCGGGCGGCGGCGTCCACGTCCACCGTCGCCGGGATGGAGCCGTCGGCCGTGCCGTCGGCGATCAGCCCTGCCACCTGCTCGAGCCAGCGGCCGTGGGAGTCGGCGACCATCGCCCGGGCCGCGTCGTTGTGCGCCGCGTACTGCCACATCTCGTTCCACACCGCCCAGTTGGTGCGGATGGCGGGGTCGTCCCCGGCCCACACCAGGATGAGCCGCTCGACCCGCTCCCGGCCGGTCGCGAGCGTGGCCATCTGCTCCTCGGCGACGGCGTCGGCCATGTCGTCGGCGTGGCCGAAGGCCGCCAGGATCACGTCGGCGCGGGCGGGGTAGTAGTAGTGCACGAGCGCGGTCGAGACGCCGGCCTCGCGGGCGACGTCGGCGACGCGCACCGCGGCCGCGCCCGTGCGTGCGATCGCACGGCAGGCGGCGTCGAGTATGAGAGGCTTGCGATTCGTGGCGGGCTCGGTCATGATGATCAGGAAGCTGACTGACTGATCAGTCAGGATACCCTGCCGACCCGATGAGCGTCAACGTCCCCGCCACATCCGGCCACCACGAGTCCGCCGCCGACCGGCGCGACCGGTGGCTGTTCCTGACGCCGGAGGGCGAGTCGCGGCTCCCGTCCGCTGTGACCGCGCTGCGCGCGGCGCTTGATGAGGCCGGCGGTGACGCGGACACGGAGGCCGACCGTGTCGAGCGGATCATCCTCGACGGCGGCTACGCGGACTGGCTCGGATACCTGCGTGAGCAGCGCGCGCTGCTCGAGCGCTACGTCGACCGGTTCGGCGCCCGATGCGCTCGCCGGCCATGTCGTCGACGTGCTCTGGAACCACTATCTGCTGGCGCTGACGGTACCGGGCGAGGAGCCCGCGGTCGACGCCGAGCGTGACCGGGTCGAGCGTCTTCTCCACCGGATCCTGGGGCCGGACGCCCGGTGACCGACGTCGTCGTCGTGGGGGCCGGCCTCGCCGGGCTGGCGGCCGGTCGCGACCTGCACCGCGCCGGATGCGACGTGCTGGTGCTCGAGGCGCGCGACCGCCCGGGCGGCAGGGTCGAGCAGGCCGAGATCCCCGACGGCCGCACCGTGCAGCTCGGGGGCGAGGTGGTGGGCGACTTCCACACGGCCTATCTGGGGCTGGTCGAGGAGCTGGGCCTGACGCTGCGCCCGAGCTACGTGGCCGACCCGGGCGAGATCACCTACGACCTTGTCGACGGCACGTGGTGCGGCGACGAGGTGCCGTGGATGAGCGACGCCGACCGCGCCGACGGCGAGCGGCTGATCGGGCTGTTCGCCGAGCTGGCCCAAACGGTCGACCCGGACGACCCCTGGAGCCACCCCGACGCCGAGCGGCTCGACCGGCTGTCGATCAACGCCTGGATGCGCGAGATGGGCGCGGCGCCCAACGTCCTGCGGCTGCGCGAGGCGCAGGCGCTCAGCCTCTCGGGCGGATCCGGGGAGCGGATCTCGCTGCTCTCGGCGCTGCGCATGGACGCCGTTGCGGGTGCGCTCGGAACCTACGACCTGGAGGCGTGGGAGAACCAGACCGTCGCCGAGGGCTCGGCCAGCGTCCCGCTGCGGATGGCGGCGGAGCTTGGCGATCGCGTTCGGCTCTCGGCCCCGGTGCGCCGGATCGCGGTCGACGGGCGTGTCGAGGTCGTGCTCGCCGACGGCACCCGGGTGACCGCCGGCGCGGTCGTGTGCGCGGTACCGGTCGGGCCGCTGCGCGACATCGTGGTGGAGGGGCTCTCGCCCGAGCGGATGGCGTCGCTGCGGCGTCAGCGCCACGCCCGCGCGGGCAAGGTCGTGGTCGCATACGACACGCCGTTCTGGCGGGAGCTGGGCCAGAACGGCCTGTGTGAGAGCGAGAACCTGTTCGGCTCGACCTGGCCGCAGAGCGAGGCGGTGCTCTCGATCCTGGTGCCGCCCGAGCGGCTGCTGCACCACCTGTCGGCGGTGGACGAGCTCCGCCGTGCCGAGGTGCTCGAGTCGCTCGCCCGGATCTACGACGGGCGGGCCGCCGATCCGGTCGCCTATCTGAAGCGCGACTGGGGCGTCGACCCCTACACGCAGGGATACGTCACGCAGTGGGCGCCCGGCGATGTGATGGGCGTGGGGCCCTTGCACGGAACGCACGAGCCGCCGTTCTACGTGGCCGGCTCCGACCATTGGGTGGCCGGGTACATGGAGGGCGCGGTGCGCACGGGGCGGGCCGCCGCCGCAGCGATTCTCGGCCGCTGACAGCATACGTCCGTCATGGCTCGTGACCTGCGCCCGCTCTTCGACCCCCGCTCCGTTGCCATCGTGGGGGCGTCCGACGACCCCGCCAAGTGGGGGAACTGGCTCGGCCGCGGCGCGCTCAGGGGCGAGCACCGCCGGCCGGTCTACCTGGTCAACCGCAACGGCGGCACCGTGCTCGGCCGCACGGCCCACAGGTCGCTGGCAGACCTGCCCGGCGCTCCCGAGCTGGTCGTCGTGGCCGTGCCCGCGGCCGCGTTCGAGCAGGCCGTGGACGATGCGCTCGCCGCGGGCGCCCGCGCGCTGATCGGCATCACCTCGGGTCTCGGCGAGCTGGGCGCCGAGGCGGGTCTGCGGGAACGGGCGCTGGTGGAGCGGGTGCGCGCGGCCGGCGCGGTGCTGCTCGGCCCCAACTGCCTGGGGGTGTACGACGCCGGCTCCGATCTGGGTCTGGCGTCCAACGAGTTCCCGCCGGGCACGATCGGCCTGGCCTCGCAGAGCGGCAACCTCGCCCTCGAGCTGGGCATCCTCGCGCGGCAGGCCGGCCTCGGGTTTTCGCGCTTTGCCTCGATCGGCAACCAGGCCGACGTCGACATCGCCGAGCTGGTCGCCGCCTTCGCCGACCACGCGCTGACCGAGGTGATCGCGGTCTACGCCGAGGACTTCCGCGACGGACGCGCCTTCGTCGACGCGGCCGCCGGCGCGGGCAAGCCGGTGGTGCTGCTGACCGTCGGTGCGTCCGAGGCGAGTGCGCGCGCCGCCCATTCGCATACTGGGGCGCTCGTCACCGATATGGCCGTGGTCGCGGCGGCCGCCCGCGCCGCCGGCGCGCACCTCGTCCAGACGCCGCACGAGCTGATCGACCTCGTGCAGGCGCTCGTGCGCACGCACCCGCTGCGCGGCCCGCGGATCGCGGTGCTGGGCGACGGCGGCGGGCACGGAGCGATTGCGTGCGATGTCGCCGCGGCCGCCGGGCTCGAGCTGCCGCGCCTTTCCGACTCCCTCGCGGCCGATCTTGCCGGCGCAGCTGCCGGACACGGCCGCCACCCGCAACCCGGTCGACCTGGCGGGCGGCGGGGAGCAGGACTTCTACTCGTACGCGCGGGTATCGAGCACGCTCTTGCATTCGGGCGAGGTCGATGGGCTGCTGCTGACCGGCTACTTCGGCGGCTACAGCCAGTACTCCGAGGACTTCTCGGCCACCGAGGTGGCCGTCGCCCGGCAGATCGCGGTTGCGGTGACCGAGGCGGGGCGGCCGATGGTCGCCCACTCGATGTACGCCGACTCGCCGACGTCCGCCGCCCTGCGCGACGGCCGCGTCCCGGTCTACACCTCGATCGAGGCCGCGGTGCGGGCCCTTGCGGGGCTGCGGGCGCGGCCGCCCGCCGCGGGCGCGCCGCCGTTGCCGGCCGTCCAGACGGGCCCGGTCGAGCCGGGCTACTTCGGCAGCCGGGCGCTGCTCGCGGCGGCGGGCATCCCGTTTGCACCGGCCGTGCGCGCACGCACGCGCGAAGAGGCGCATGCGGCCGCCGTCGACCTCGGCTACCCGGTGGTCGTGAAGGCCGTCGGCGCGCTGCACAAGTCCGACGGCGGCGGGGTCGTGGTGGGGATCTCCGACCCGGTGGCGCTCGATGCCGCGCTCGAGGGACTGGGGGCCCGGCTCGGTCCCGAGGAGCTGTCGGTCGAGCGAATGGCGCCGCTCGCACGACGGGGTCGAGCTGATCGTCGGCGCCCGCGTCGACCTGCGGTTCGGGCCGGTGGCGCTCGTCGGCCTCGGCGGCATCTACGCCGAGGTGTTCGAGGACGTCGCCGTCGCGCTGGCCCCGGTCGATGCGGCCGGGGCCGAGCGGCTGCTGCGATCGCTTCGGGGCGCGCCGCTCCTCACCGGGGCGCGCGGCCGGCCGGCGCTCGACGTCGCTGCCGCGGCGCGGGTCGCCTCGGCACTGTCCGAGCTCGCCGCGGCCCGGCCTGATGTGGCCGAGATCGAGATCAACCCGCTGCTGGTGACACCCACCGCGGCGGTGGCGCTCGATGCGCGTGTGATCCTGCGCAAGGAAGGAGCATCCGATGCTGGCTGAGGGAACGTTCGAGGGACAGGTCGCCGTGGTCACGGGCGGGGGCAGCGGCATGGGCCGGGCGATGGCCCTCGAGTTCGGCCGTCTGGGCGCCGCGGTCGTGGTCGCGGGACGGCGCCCGGAGCCGCTGGCCGAGACGGTCGCGCTGGTCGAGGGGGCCGGCGGGCGTGCCGCCGCGCAGCCGACCGACGTCCGCGTGCCCGACCAGGTGGACGCGCTGGTGCAGGCGGCCGTCGACCGGTTCGGCCGCGTCGACGTCCTGGTGAACGATGCCGCCGGCAACTTCGTGGTGCGGGCCGAGGATCTCTCGCCGAACGGGTGGCGGGCGGTCACGTCGATCGTCCTCGACGGGGGATTCCTGTGCGCCCGGGCCGCCGGCCGGCAGATGATCGCCCAGGGCGGCGGCGGGGCGATCGTGAGCGTGATCGCAAGCTACGCCTGGACGGGCGGGCCGGGGACGGTGCACTCGGCCGCCGCCAAGGCAGGCCTGATCGCGATGACGCGAACGCTGGCGGTGGAGTGGGCGCGGCACGGGATCCGGGTGAACACGATCTGCCCCGGCCCCACGGCGACCGAGGGGGCCGGCGCCGCGCTCTGGCCGACGCCCGCCGACGAGGCCCGGGTCGCGGCGACCGTGCCCGCGGGGCGGTTGGCGACCGTCGAGGAGGTCGCGTGGTGGACGACGGCGCTCTGCTCGCGCTACGCGGGGTACATCACCGGCGAGAACCTCGTCATCGACGGCGGCCACTGGCTCGAGCAGGAGGGGTACATGCCGGCGCTGCAGCCTTCGCCCTCGCCGAGGCCGTGAGCGGGCACTGCGTCTCGGTGCCAGGCACGTGCACGTCCGCCGGCACCCCGGCGTACCATCGTCGTTGCGCCTCAGGGCGGCGAATTCGGCTGGCAGAGCCGTGTTCGGACGAGCCGGGCGCGTGCCGGGTGTGTGACGCGGTCCGTGACGGTGCCAGGCACCGACGCGGTGGGGGTTGCGGAGTTGGTGCAGATTCGTCGCGTGTTACGCGGTGCGGCGGCGGAGGGTCGTCGCGCCCAGGGTCAAGGCCAACAGGGTCGCCCCGACCACCACGACCAGGTCGCGCGTCGTCGTCGAGTCGAAGCCTCCGAGCGTCGTTACACGGGCGAGTCCGTCGTAGGCGTAGGTGAGCGGGAGCACGTCGGAGACCGCTTGCAGGCCGGACGCCATCCGGCCGCGCGGGACGAAGAGGCCGCACAGAAGCAGCTGGGGGATGACGACGGCCGGCATGAACTGGACGGCCTGGAACTCGGTGGCGGCGAAGGCGCTTACGAACAGTCCGAGGGCCATCCCGAGGACGGCATTTGCGATCGCGAGCCCGGCGACCGTCCACGCAGACCCGGCCACGTGCAGGTCGAGCACGCCGAATGCGACCACCGACGTCAGCGCCGCCTGGACCGCGGCGATGGCGCCGAAGGCGAGGCCGTACCCGGCGAGCAGGTCGAGCTTGCCCACCGGCATCGACATCAGCCGTTCGAGCGTCCCGGTCGTGCGCTCGCGCAGCATCGTGATCGCCGTGACCAGGAACATGCTGATGAACGGGAAGATGCCGAGGAGCGGAGAGCCGATGCGCTGGAATGTCGCGGCCTGTCCGTCGAGCACGTAGCGCAGGAGCACCTCGAGCAGGCACGGCACCGCGAGCAGGAGGGCGATCGTGCGTGGGTCGCGGCGCAGCTGGAGCAGGACGCGCGCCGCGGTCGCCGTGGTGATCCGTGCGTTCACGCCGCCGCCTCCGACCGCTCGATCATGCGCAGGAACGCCTCGCCCAGGTCGTTCTCGCCGGTCTGGCGGCGCAGCTCCTGCGGCGTCTCGGCGGCCAGGATCGCGCCGTCGCGCATGAGGAGCAGGCGGTCGCAGTGATCGGCCTCGTCCATCACGTGGCTCGAGACGAGGAGGCCGGTGCCGCCGTCGGCCAGGCGGCGGAAGGTGTTCCACAGGTCGCGGCGCAGGACGGGGTCGAGGCCGACGGTCGGCTCGTCGAGGACGAGCACAGCAGGGTCGTTGAGGAGCGCCGTCGCCAGCGACACCCGCGCCCGCTGCCCGCCCGAGAGGCGGCCGACCACGCGGCCTGCGAAGTCCTCGAGGCCGACGGTTGCGATCACCGCCCCGACACGTTCCGGCGATGCTGCCAGCACGCGGGCGAAGTAGCGCAGGTTCTCCTGCACCGAGAGGTCGCCGTACACCGACGGCGCCTGGGTCACGTACCCCACCCGGGAGCGTAGGTCTGGCGACCCGGCGCGCTCCCCCAGCACGGTCACGCTGCCGCCCGCGACGATCTGGACGCCGACGACCGCCCGCATCAGGGTCGATTTCCCGCAGCCGCTCGGGCCGAGCAGTCCGGTGACCGCCCCGGCCGGTACCTCCAGCGAGACGCCGTGCAGCACCTCGACACCGCCTCGGGCCACGTGCAGATCGCGGACGGCGATCGCGGGCTGGTCGCTCACGCCGCCATGCTACCGGCGCCGGGCACTCGCCAATCTCGTCAGCGGCAGGGGATGCGCCAGGGGCCGAGCTCGAGGTGCTTGCGCAGCGACTCGAAGCCGAGTGCGTTTGCCCTGGCGCAGAAGCCCCCGATCGCCGCGCGATGGCCGTACTCGACCTCGAACACCGGCTTGCCGGAGGCGATGAACGGCCTGAGGAGGCCGCACTCGGAATACTGGAAGCACTGCTCGTCGAGCTCCATGTCGAAGTAGGGCAGGAGCGTCGGCACCTGGTCGGGGTCGTTCTTGAGGGCGACCGCCAGACCGGCCCGGTGGGCGTGGTTGGCGAGCCAGACGTTGAACCGCAGCTGGTCGGCCGCCGTCAGGTGGAAGCCGGTTGGGTTCTGGTACCCGTCCACGTTGTCGAACTCGACGCCGTCAAAGCCCTTTGCGGCGCAGCGGTCGATGCGCCACTGGAGAAGCGGGCCGAGCACGCCGAGCCGGCGGATGTTGAGCCAGCGCTCGCCGGGCCACCCCTGGAGCGGCTTGCCCCGCACCGACGCGGGGAAGTTGGCGGCATCGGGCCGGAACCGCTCCCAGGAGCCCGCGTCGATGTAGCACATGACCTTCCGCCCGCGCGCGTGCAGGTCGGCGACCAGGGCCGGAGTCGCCTCGAACATGTCGATGTCGTACATCTGCGCGTTGACCGCCAGGTTGACGGTGCCGCTCAGCTGCCACTGCCAGCTCGTGTCCACCGCCGGCGTCCAGCAGCTCGGGCAGGCGACCGGCGCGGGCAGCGCCGCCGACGCGGGCGCCGCGGACACCGCGAACGCGCAGACGACGGCGACCAGGGCGGCGGCGGTTCGGTGCATGAGTCCAATACTCATCGACACGGCCGCTATCGGCAACGATCCCCCGGGTGCGGCAGAATCGGGTCGTGCCCGCCGACACCACACCCGCCGCCCGCCGCGACCTTGCCCGCATTGTCGGCGAGGGCGCGGTCACGATCCCGGTGGCGGATCGCTCGCTGCTGCACGACTCCACCGAGACGCGCGGCCTGAGCGGCGACGCGCTGGGCGCGGTCTTCCCCGGCTCGACGGGCGAGGTCGCGGAGGTCGTACGCTGGTGCGCGCGCACGGGTGTGCCGTTCGTGCCGCGCGGGGGCGGCACGGGGTACGCCGGAGGCGCGGTGCCCGGCGCCGGCTCGCTCGTGATCGCCCTGCAACGCATGACCGCCGTCCGGGAGGCGGTTCCGCAGGCGTGGCGGATGACGGTCGAGGCCGGCCTGACGACGCGCGGCCTGCAGCGGGCGGCGGCCGGTGAGGGGTTGTGGTTCGCGCCGAACCCGGGCGCGGCCGAGCAGTCCCAGATCGGCGGCAACATCGCCACCAACGCCGGCGGCCCGCGCTCGCTCCGCCACGGGACGGTGCGGGCCTTCGTCTCGGGGATTGAATTGGTGCTCGCGACGGGTGAGGTGCTGCGAGCCGGCGGCCCGGCGCGCAAGAACGTCGAGTCGCTCGACCTGGTCGGCCTCGCCTGCGGCTCTGAGGGGACGCTCGGAGTGATCACGGCGGCCTGGCTGCGGCTGCTGCCGCGGCCCGAGCTGATCCTGCCGATGGTCGCCCTCTACCCCGACCGCGCCGCCGGCCTGGCGGCGCTCGAGGCCGCGATGGCCTGCGGCTGTGTCCCGACCTCGCTCGAGTTCGTCGATGCGCGCGCGTTCGCCGCGGCCGCCGCGACGTACCCTCGCCCGCTCCCGATCACCGGAGCCTTCGCCGTCCTGGCCGAGGCCGGCGGGCCGGCCGCCGCTGCAAGAGCCGAGCGCGCCATGCTCGTCGAGGCCCTGACCCCGGGCGCGCTCTCGGTCGACGCCCCCGATTCCGAGACCGAGGCGCGTGCGCTCGAGTCGTGGCGCGACGGCGTGTCGCTGGGGGTTGTGGCCGTCCGCGGCGGCAAGGTGTCGGAGGACTTCGCGGTGCCGTTCGACCGGCTGGGAGATGCGCTCGACATGGTCGAGCGGGCCGGGATCGAGCACGGCGCCGAGGTCGCCTGCTGGGGCCACGCCGGCGACGGCAACGTGCACGCGTCCGTCATGGTCGACCGCTCCGATCCCGTTGCCCTGGCTCGAGCCGAGGCGGCCGCGGCGGCCTTCTTCGCGATCCCGGCGGCGCTCTCCGGCGCGCTCTCGGGCGAGCACGGCATCGGCCGGGTCAAGCTCGCGGCGGCGGCAGGGCTCGCGCCGGAGCTCCTGCGGGCCCAGCGGGCGGTCAAGAATGCGCTCGACCCGCAGGGCATCGCCAACCCCGGCCGCAAGCTCCCTCCCGAGGGGAGCTAGAGTCTCTGCATGCTGATCACGACCACAAACGACCTCCCGGGCTACGAGATCCAGGAGGTGTTCGGCGAGGTGTTCGGTTTGACGGTGCGCTCGCGCAACGTCGGCTCGCAGATCGGGGCCGGCCTCAAGTCGATCCTCGGCGGCGAGCTGCGCGGGATGACCAAGGCGCTCGTCGACAGCCGCGAGCAGGTCATGCAGCGCCTCGTCGAGGAGGCCGAGTCGCGCGGCGCCAACGCCATCCTCGCGATGCGGTTCGACACGTCCGAGATGGGCGGCACCTGGACCGAGATCTGCGCCTACGGCACCGCCGTTCGGGCGCGCAAGCTCTAGCGTTCGGCGTTACCTGGCGCGCTTGTGGGGCCGGCGGCGCATGTCTCGCTCGAGGCAGAAGGCGGCGAACTGGGCGTGACGGGTCAGGTAGACGGCCAGCTCGAGCATTCCGAACGCAACCCATTCATGGAAGAAGCGCTCGTCGACGGCGTTTCGAGCGACGCCTGAAGCGGGGGAGTTCATGAGGTACCTCACCGGGGGGAGAGGGGGACGGGGCACTCCTCATTGAGCCGCACTTCGTGCAATCGCGACACCCCCAGGTGAGGCATCTTGCAATCAGACCGGCGGCGGCCGCTCGGCGTGGCGGGGGAGGCCGTCGTCGGGGATGGCCTCCCAGGGAGCGGCGTAGGCGACGAACTGGCGCCACTGCGGCCTGACCCCCGGGTCGGCGTCAAAGACGCCCAGCCGCACGCTCATGATCTCCGGAGCCTCGCGGCTGCGGCTCCAGAGCGCCGATCCGCACGCCCCGCAGAACAGCTTGGCGAATCCGGTCGGAGGCTCGAAGGCGCGGATCAACTCCTCACCCTGCGTGACGGTCAGCGAGCCTGGAGCGATCCGTGCCTGCACCGACGACGCCGTGCCGGTGCGCCGCTGGCAGCGCGTGCAATGGCAGTAGCTCGCCGGCCCGAGCGGCGCGTCGATCTCGAACCGCACGCCGCCGCAGAGACAGCCACCGGTGAGCGGAAGGTCGGCGACACTCATAGCGGAGAGGGAGGGATTCGAACCCTCGCTGGAGGTTTACCCCCCAGACCCACTTAGCAGGCGGGCGCCTTCAGCCACTCGGCCACCTCTCCCGATTCGGGCCAGGTGCGCGGACGCGCACCCACCCCGCTCAGTACGATACCGCCTCATGTGGCGGCGCGTGCTCGTCGTATGGTCGGCCAGCCGCCTCGCGGTCTTGAGCCTGGGGTACGTGCTCACGACGGAGCTCGGATGGCATCGCGCGCTGCAGCCGTGGCAGACGAAGTGGGTGCGGGCGGTCACGGGCTGGGACTCGGTCTTCTATATCCGCATCTCGCATAGCGGCTACCGGTCGGGCAAGCTCGAGGCGTTCTTCCCTGTCTACCCGCTGGGGATCCGGGCCGCCCGCGACGTCCTCCAGGTCGGCGACGCGGTGGCGGCGCTCCTGGTTGCGAACCTGGCGGTGCTCGCCGCGCTCGCCGGGATGTACGTCCTCGCCCGCGACCGCCTGTCCGAGGCGCACGCCCGCCGCAGCATCCTGTACCTCGTCCTCTCGCCCTACGCCTTCGCCCTCGCGATGGCCTACAGCGAGGGCCCGTTTCTGGCGATGATCGTGTGGATGTTCGTGCTGTCCGACCGCGAACACGACCTGGCCGCGGTACCGCTCGCGTTGGCGGCGAGCCTAACGCGGGTCACGGGACTGGCCCTTGTCGCGCCGCTCGCGCTGCGCGCCTGGCGGCGGCGAACGGTGTCGGCGTGGCTGGTTGCGGCGGCTCCGGTCGCCGGGTTTTGCGCCCAGGCGGCCTGGCTGCAGCACGCGGTCGGCGATCCCCTGGGAATGGTGCACGTGCAGGCAAAGTGGGGCGGGCATCCGGCGTTTCCGTTGATCAGCCTCGGCGACCAGTTCTGGCGCTTTGCCACCACGCGGGACTTCTTCTTCCTGGCCCGCGGAGTGACCGTGATCGCCTACCTCGCGTTGCTCGTCCCGCTCATCCGCCAGGAGCGCTTCCGCGCCACCCGCGCCGAGGATGTGCTGTTCGTGTGCGGGGTGTTCGCGCTACCGCTGCTGTCGTCGGTGCTGCAGTCGGTGGGCCGCTTCGGCCTCGTGGCCTTCCCGCTCATGTTCGCGATGGCCGACCTCGGGCTGCGGCGCGAGTCGTGGCACCGGGCCTACGTGGTCTTCGCCCCCACCGCCCAGGTCGTCTTCTTCACGGCGGTGGCGCTCGGCTACCGGCCGCCGTGAGCCGGGGCCGCTACCTGATGGTGAACGTGGTCTGCCCGATCAAAAGACCCTTCGGGTGCGAGGCCGGATAGGAGTACAGGTAGAACGTGTAGGTGTGGCCGGCCGCGAATCGGTGGGCCCCCTTGTAGCGCCAGGATGAGCGAAACTGCCACCGGGTGCGGGAGCTGTACCTCAGGTCGATCGTGACCGATCCACGCTGGAGCACGAAGGCGTAGCCGCTCTGTGTCGGAGCGGGCAGCCAGGTGACCAGGGGCGTCATGCTGACCCGGCGGGCGCCGTTTTCAGGGGTGCAGATCTGGCCGGTGCGCTCCTTCAGGCGGGCTCCCTTGGAGTAGTTCAGCTTGCCCGGGCGGGTCGTCGAGTGATACGTCGCGAACACGCGATAGTAGTAGGTGGTGAAGTGCTTGAGGCCTCTGTCGGTCGCCACTCCCGCCACGTGCGGCACCCGTGTCCCGTCGCCGATGCTGGTCGGGTAGTGGGCGTGGTTTCGGATCACGATCGTGCCCGCGAACCGGGTGGCCGACGGGGCGACCCAGCGCACATGCGCCGAGCTGCAGCCAACCGACCCGGCGACGCTCTTGGGGTTGTTCGGGAAGGTGGCGTTGCCCGTAAGGGTCACCTCGTGGAGGTGCGGCGCAACCGGCCCGGTGTCGGTGATTTCCAGGAGCGCCGTTCGGCGGCCGGCGCTCGAGGGCGCGAACCTGACCCTGACCGTGCATTTGCCGCTCGGGGCGAGCGTCGTTCCCGAGCACGTGTCGCCGCTCTCGATGAAGCTCTTGGGATTCGGTCCCGGCGATCACGGTGGACTTGATCGGCATGTTCGCGCTGGTCGTGTTGAACACGGTGATCGTGTGTCCGGGAGAGCCGGTACCGGCCGGGATCGCCTTCGAGAACGCCACCGACGCAGGCCCGAAGGCCATTGACGATGCCGTCGCGTTTCCCGACACGGTCACGCTCTGGGTGCCGCTGGGTGCGTTGTCCTGCACGATGACGGTGGCCGACCGATGACCGATCGCGGTCGGCACGAACTGCACCGTGATGTTGCAGGTGGCGCTCGGCGCGAGGAAGCCCGTCGAGGAGCAGTTGGAGTCTCCGACCGAGAAGTCGCCCGGGTTTGCGCCCGTGACCGTCGTGCTGGTGTAGGTCAGCGTGCCGGTGCCCGTGTTCGTCAGGGTGATGTTCTTGGTGATCGACGAGGTGCTCACCGGCTGGCTGCCGAACGTCGTGCTGGCCGGGGTGATGTTCGCGCCGGCCTGGACGCCCGTGCCCGCCAGCGACACCGGCTGACCGCCCACGTTCAGGGTTGCGCTCTGCGCGCCGGTCGAAGTCGGCGAGAAGGTGACGTTGACGGTACAGGTGCCGTTCGCGGCGACGGTGCCGCCGCAGCCCGAGGCATTGAACATGCCGGCACTTCGCCCCGGTCAGCGTGGGGCCGGTCGGGTTCGCGGCGTAGTCGGTGTTGTTGGTGACGGTCACCGTCTGGGTGGACGATGTCGACCCCACCAACACGTCTCCGAACGAACTCGTGCTGGATGCTGCGAACTGGTTGGCCACGCCGTTTCCGCTCAGGTTCAGGCTCTGTGTGGCGCCGTCCACCACGTCGTCGTCGGTGATCTGCAGCGACCCGGAATCCGAGCCGGTCGAGCTCGGGTTGAAGGTGACCCCGACGGTGCAGAAGCCGCCCAGGCCCAAGGTGGCATTGGTGCAGTTGTCGCTCGACACGTTGTAGTCGCCCGACGCGTTGACGCTGGCAATCGTCAGCGGAATCGTGCCGTTGGTGTTGGTCAGCGTGACCGTCTGGGCGGGCGTGGTGTCGCCGACATCCTGGGTGCCGAAGGCGACCGGGTCGGGGCTGGCGGTGAGCGGCCCGGCATCGATCCCGAACGCGCTCGGCCCGCCCGAGCCGACCGCGAGGATGAGGGTGGTCAGGACGAGGACTGCGGTGCAGGTTCGGCGCATGGGTCGAGCTCCTCCGGTCACAGGTTGATCAGGACGAGCACGATTGCCGTGCAGCTTCCGAGGATCAGCAGCGCCGGGATCACCAGGGCAACCGGCGTGTAGCCGGAGATCGCGAGCCGCGGCCCGAGATCCTGGGGGGTGACGTATGCCGAGGTGTGCGAGCGCCGCCGGGTCACGGCCGTCGCCGCTGCCATCAGGAGCAGCATGGCTACGGCAACGCCGGCGACCGCGCGGGTGAGCGTCGGTGTGATCCAGCCGCCGCCCGATCCGGACGACGGATGGCTCGGTGGCGGCGGGGGCTTGTGCGTGGTGATGCTCGCCTCCGTCGCGGTCGGGGACGCGCTGTCGGCGGAATTCAGCGCGAACACGCGATAGCAGTACGCCTTGCCGGGCGTCGCGGTGGTGTCGATCTGGCTGGTGCGCACGTCCTGGCTGCCGATGCCGGTCCCGGCGAGCGGGCCCGTCGGGCAGTTGTTGGCGGCGCCGCGGCGCACCGCGATGAACGCGAGCCCGGCCGGGTTGTGCCACGAGAGCACCACGTTGCTGCCCTCAGCCGTGGCGGTGAGGCCGCTGACCGGTTTGGGGGTGGTCACCAGAGCCGGGGTGCGGACGCCCCGGTCGCGGGCGACCCGCGAGTAGTTGTGGCTCGAATCGAACGCGAAGACGGCATAGCAGTAGGTCGTTCCGGGGGCGACTCCTCTGTCGACCTGGCGGGTGCGCACCGTCCTGCCCCCGATATGCACGCCCTGGTGCGGGCTGGTCGGGCACGCGTTCCAGGCGCGGCGGACGACGATGCCCGCCAGATCGTGCGCCCTTGGGTTCGACCACACGAGTGTGACCCGCTTCGGCTTGGTGTCGATCGCCCGCAGGCCACGCACGCGGGCCGGCGGCTGCCTGTCGGGCGGCGGCGTGGTCGTCGAGGCCGGCGGCGTGGTCGTCGAGGTTGGCGGCGGGGTCGTCGAGGTGGGCGGCGGGGCGCCACCACCGGACGTGGGAGGGGGCGGCGGCGGCGGACTGGACGCCAGTGCCGTCGCGACGCCAATGCCGAGGAGAGCGGCAACCGCGCATGCAGCGGCCACCGCCCGGAGCCCACCGCGTAATCTCGCTCTCCCCACGTCCACCGCTACCTTTGAGCCGGAGATGTCAATCTCTACCAGGCTACAGCAGCTTGAAAACCCGTCAAGCTGCGCCTCCATCGCCCTTGACATCGACTGGAAGCACACTCCAGTCGGCCGCGATACTACCGCGCTTCGAAGCGGTGTGCGACCGATGTGCGCAACGCATCGTTGCGGTTCGGCGGGGGCGGTTCAGGTCTCCCTGCAAATCCCAGGAAATGGGGCCGTCGCCGGCCCTCAAGCGGTCCGTATCCCGTAACTCTGGGCCCTCGCCAACGTCACATTCTGGTATGCCCACCTGCGCATGGAACGCCCGGTGCTAGCCTTAATCGATTGTGGGCCACGTCGCGGCTACCCCGCTTCGGTTCGCGGGCGAGTTCCTGGGTGCCCTCGCAGCCGCAGACGATCAACGCGCCACCGCAGGCGTGCTCGCGTCCGAGCTGCACGAGCGCCTGGCGCTCGAGGGCGTGCTCGTCCACGAGCATCTGGCGGGCCGCAACCACACCTGGGCGCAGCTCGGCCTGATCAAGCCGGCGATCACCCCCCGGATCGCGGCTGTGCGCGCGGGCCAGCCGCTGGCCGACGGGTTCGGCTACGCGGCCCAGCAGCCGCCGCGGTGGGTGGTCCTGTGCTCGCGGCGGCGGCCACCGACGGACGACGAAGCCGCCTATCTGGCGATGGCGTGCGACGCTGCCACGGTTGCGGCGGCTCATGCCGGCCGGGTGCGCGCCGAGCGCACCGCTGCACGCACCGGACGGGCGCTGGCCGAGCTGGGGCAGGCGCTGTCGCTCGAGCATGGCGAGGAGCGCGTTCTGCACCTGTTGACGCTGGCGGTCGCCCGGCTGCTGCCTCAGGACGGAGTGTCGGCCTGGCAGAAGGCCGACGGCGGGTTCACGCTGGTCTCGGCGTGCGGATTCACCGCGCGCAAGCGCCCGTCGGTCGGTGCGCGTGCGGCGTTCGCCGCGGTGCCGGCCGACCTCACGGCGTCGCGCCGGCTGCGAGTGCTCACGCGTGAGCAGGCGCCCGCCCTCGTGCGTGGGGAGATGGCGGCGATCGCGCCGATCGGCGAGCGGCAGGGCAATCACGCGCTGCTCGTCGTCGAGCGGGAGTCCGCGCCGGACGCCGCCGAGGAGGCGCTCCTGCTTGGGGTCGCCGACCAGGCGCTGCTCGCACTCGAGAACGAGCGCCTGCTCGAGGAGCAGCGTGCGGCCCTCTCGGGCACCGTCGCGTGCCTCGGCCGCGCGCTCGCGCTGCGGCACCGCGAGACAGCTCAGCACTCCGACCGGCTCACGTCCGACTGCACGGCCGTGGGCCGCGCGCTCGGGGTGACGGGTGATCAGCTGCGCGACCTCACCTTTGCGGCCGCCCTGCACGACCTCGGCAAGATCGGTGTGCCCGAGCGGGTGCTCGGCAACGCGGGCCCCCTGGACGCGGAGGGCTGGCGGCTGATCCACGGCCACCCCGAGCTGGGGGCGCAGATCATCGACCCGGTCGGCGCGCTTGCGGGGGCGGCCGCGCTGATCCGGGCCTGCCACGAGCATTGGGACGGCCGCGGCTACCCGCTCGGACTGGCCGGCGAGGCCATCCCCCTCGGCGCCCGCGTGATCCTGGTCTGCGACGCCTACAACGCCATGTGCGAGGAGCGCAGCTATCAGCCGGCGATGTCTCCGGAGGCGGCGCGGGAACGCGTGCGCTCGCTGGCGGGAGCCGACTTCGATCCGCGTGTCGTCGATGCTCTCATGTCGCACCTCGATCAACGTGCTCGCAACACCTCTGTCGGTGTGACGTAATACCGGTCCTGCGAAGCTTTACCTGTTATAGCTACCTCGTGCCGGGTGTATCGCACATGTGGCGCGTCTGTGCGAGCATGTCCGCGTGTTTACCGCATCGCGATATCGATTGACAGCGAGTGCCTATCTGCCCGGGCGCGGCCGCCGTCGGCGTCGAAGGACGGATCCGTGCGGTGATCGAAGATCGCGTCCCAGACTCGGATCCGGACGTCCTGGTGGCGCTCACCGACAAGGTGACGCTGATGTTCACGATGGCGGCCGGAAGCGCCACCGAGGCACGCGCCGCGGGCCGAACGATCGCCCTTCGAGTGCTCGCCGGCGCCTCGCCGGTGGCGGTTGACGCCGTGGAGCTGCTGACACCGCCCGCCGTCACCGTCTAGCCTCACCGCTGAGGTTTACGCGTTCTGTGGGTGACGTCTCACTCGCCGCCAGGCGTCATGTCATCGCCCTGGCGGCGCAGGAAGCGCTCGATCTCGCGGGCGAGGTCGTCGCCGGACGGCAGTTGCTCGTCGTCCATGTCGCCCGTGGCCGACTCGAGCCGCGCAACCGTCTCGCGCAGCACGGCGTCGCCCGCCACCGCCGCGTCGTAGCGCGCGCGTTGCTGGCGCTCCTCGTCGACGAGCTCGTCGATGTCGAACGAGACGTCGAGGTGCCGCGAGAGCCGGTCGAGGAGCGCGAGGCTCGCGGCCGTGTAGCCGATGCTGGCGTAGGGGGGCACCTGCGCATAGAAGCCGACCCCCGGCGTGCCCTTGTCCGGTGACCGCGAGCTCGAGCACCGAGAGCACCGCCGACGGCACCCGCAGAAGCCCCTCGGGGCCGGGCGACTCGCCGGGATGCAGCAGGCCGTCCTCGGACGCGGTGACCATCACCGGCACCGGCCGCGTGTGCGCGACGGCTCCCGGAACGGCACCGAGGCTGACCCACTGCGCCACGCCCGAGATCGCGCACGAGCGCGACGGCGTCGGCGGCGAGCTCCTGCCAGCGCAGGTCGGGCTCAGCGCCCGAGAAGATCAGCAGGTCGTGGTGGCCGACCCGGGTGTGGTGGATCGCGAGCTCCGGCCAGCGCAGCTCGGACAGGCGCCCGTCCTGGACGTCCAGCACCGGCCGGCGGGAGCGATAGTCGAAGACGGCGTCGGGGTCGAACGTGGCGATCACGCGTCCCTCGGCCGCCACGTGCTCGACCGCCCGCGATGCCGCCTCGGCCGCATCGACCCAGCCGTCGAACGATGCGATGAGCACCGCGCCGCGCAGATCCGGCAGGTCGTCGGCGAGTTGGTAGAGCGGCATAGGGGGAGGATACGCCCCGGCGTCAGCCCGCGAAGATGCGCTCGCCCGCCCGCACCTCGACGGCCAGGCGGTTCGCGGGCGGGGCCAGCGGGCACGTCCACACCGGGTTGTACGCGCACGAAGGGTTGTACGCGAAGTTGAAGTCGAGCACGAGCCGGCCCTCGCCGCCGCCCAGGTCGGCCCCCTTGATCGTGTCGATGAGGTAGCGGCCGGCGCCGTACGTCGTCGCGCCGCTCGTCCGGTCGGCAAAGGGCAGGAACACGCCTCCGCCGTAGCCCTCGAGCCAGTAGAGCGGCAGCTCGAGGTCGTCGGACCCGAGCGTGAATTGCGCGACCGCGAACCGGCGGAACCGGTAGGGCGGGCCCGTGCTGGTCTCGATCTCGAGCGTCTCCGGGGCGGTGGGGGTGACCTCGGCCGTCACCCGCGCGTCGGGGTCGTAGGGGTGGTAGGCGAGCCCGCCGAAGCCGGCCCGCCGTCCGGCCTCGAGCGGTGACTGGGGATGGTCCGAGAACAGGCGGTCGCGCGTTGCGCGCCACAGGTCCCACGCCGAGCGCGGATCGCCGGCCGCCCGCACCTCCGCGTACAGCGCGAAGATCTCGCGCTTCCAGTCGAGCAGCGCGAGCTCGTCGATGGTTGCCACCCCTGCCGTCATCGCAACGGCTACGGGAATACGGCGCGGGTGGATTGGATCGGAGCGGCCGGGCGCACTGGGCGCGCCCGGCCGCTCCGGCTCCGGCTCAGCTCAGGACGTCGCCCTGAACTGCACGGCGGGGATATCGCCGGCCCAGCAGGCGCTGGTCGGGGAGTCCAGGTTGAACACGTCGACGAGCGGTGTCGAGTCGCACAGGTTGCCGGGGGTCTGCGTGTTCCAGAACAGCGTGCCCGGATACGGCTTCGATCCGACCTTGACGCTCGGCGCAGGCCGACGTTCAGTGAGTCGTACGGACAGCCCTGGGGGGTGGCGTGGCACGCCGTCAGGTCGCCGATCGGCTCCGGCCCGTAGTCGCTCGTGTTGTAGGACACGCCGTAGACGACCGTCCCCGGCAGCCTCAGGCGCAGCGACGAGAAGTTGAAGACGATGTTCGCCGCCTTGCCGTTGAAGCAGCCGTGGTGCTCCTGGAACCACTCTCCCGCCTGTGTGCCGGTGCACTTGGCGCTGGCCGACGGGCGGTAGGGGATCTGAAACGTCTTGGTCACCGACGCCAGAAGCGATCCGGGCGTGACGGGCGTCGTGCTGGGCGCCGTGGTCGTCGCGTTGTACAGATTCAGCGTGATCGGCACCGAGAACCTGGCGCCCGACCTGGTCTTGCAGTCGCCCGTGTACCAGGCTCCCTGCTGACAGCCCCAGCTGCTCATCGTCACCGTGACGGTCGCCAGCCTCCGCTGCGAGTGCGCGAAGGTGACCTCGTCGCCCAGCTGGCTGGCCTGGGTCGCCTCGAAGCCAACGCTATCCACGTTGCCCGGCAACGGCTGCTGGACGGTGCGGTAGATCGTCTGCCCCGGTGAGTCTGCGAACGCCGCCGGCGCCGCGAGCATGACGAACGCCGTGGCGGCCCCCACGGCCAAATGGACCCTGTTCATCCTGTCTCCCGTGTGTCGCTGTCAAAAAGCGGACGCCCAATGCCCGCAGTCGCGTCATCGTTGACTGACGGCGACCGGGGCGCAATGCTACCACGGTCCGACGACGATCTACGCGGCCCGGTGCGTCTCGTTCGCACCGGCGGCGATCAGGCCCGCGAGCCGTGCGGCGGGCACCGGCCGGCTGAGCAGGAAGCCCTGGAGCGTGTCGCAGCCGAGCGCTGCGAGATGGGCCGCCGCCTGCTCGGTCTCGACGCCCTCGGCGACCACCTCGAGGCCCAGGTTGTGGGCGAGGTCGATGGTCGAGCGGACGATCACGGCGTTGGTGGCCACGGCCATGTGCATCACGAACGAGCGGTCGATCTTGAGGACGTCGATCGGCAGCCGGGCCAGGTGCTCGAGCGATGAGTGCCCCTTGCCGAAGTCGTCGATCGCAAGCCGCACGCCGAGCACGCTCAGGCGGTCGAGCACATCCCGTGCGCGCTTCGCGTTGGTGAGGATCGTGTTCTCGGTGATCTCGAGCTCGAGCGCCGCCGGCGCGACCTGCCACTTGCCGAGCAGCGCGGCGACCTGGTCGGGGAACCCCAGGTCGAGCAGGTCGCGGCCGGTGATGTTGACCGCGACCGAGAGGTCGAGTCCCTGCGCTGTGCCAGGCGGCGCACTGTTCGAGGGCGGTGTCGAGGACGTGGAGCGTGAGCTGCCGGATCAGACCGGTGCGCTCGGCGAGCGGGATGAACTGATCGGGCCCGAGGAGCCCGTAGGCGGGGTGCTGCCACCGCAGCAGCGCCTCCATCCCGCGCGGCTTGCGGGTCGCCGCATCCGCCTGCAGCTGATAGTGGACGACGAGCTCGCCGCGCTCCAGCGCGCGGCGCAGGTCGGCCACGCGGGTCAGCCGCGCGGTCGTGTGGTGATCGTGTTCGGGTGCGTACACCGCCGGGTGGTGGGTCTCCTTGCTCAGGTACATCGCGACGTCGGCGTGGCGGATCAGCGTCTCGACGTCCACTCCGTGCCGTGGATGAAGGGCGATCCCGACACTCGCCTCGACCTCGAGCGCGAGCTCGCCGATCGTCATCTCCTGCGTGAGCGCGGCGACGAGCTTCTCGGCGAGCCGCGCCGCGCCGTCGGCGTTGGCGATGCGCCGGCGCGAGAATCCCGAACTCGTCGCCGCCGAGGCGGGCGACGGTGTCGCTCGAGCGGGCGACGGCGCGCAGACGGCGTCCGACCTCCTGCAGGACGCGGTCGCCGCTCAGGTGTCCGAGCGTGTCGTTGATCTCCTTGAACCGGTCGAGGTCGATCATCATCACCGCGAAGCTCGGCCCCGGTCCGGGCCGCGGTCACCAGCGCATGCTCGATGCGGTCGTGGAAGAGAGCTGCGATTCGGAAGGCCCGTCAGCGAATCGTGCAGGGCCTGGTGCTCGATCTCGGCCATCTGATGGCGCTGGAGGGCCTGGCTCTTGTCGAGGGACGCCTCCGCCTCGCGGCGGTCGGTGATGTCGATCATGTACCCCTGGATGTACAGCGGCGCTCCCGGCCTCGTCGTGGACGAGCACGGCGGCGTCATGGATCCACACGGTGCGGCCGTCGCGCGCGGTCAGGCGATACTCGCCGTCGAACGGGGCGCCTCCCTGGTGCATCGCGGTGAATGCCGCCAGCACCCACTCGCGATCGTCCGGGTGCAGCAGGTTGCCGAAGAAGTTCGGGTCGGCCACCCACTCCGCGGCCGTGTAGCCGACGAGGTCCGGCGATCTGCGGGCTGATGTACATGGCGCTGCCGGTGTCCAGGCCCTCCACGTAGGTGGCCAGCGGGAGCTGCTCGACCAGCCGCCGGTAGCGCGACTGCGCCTCGGCGAGGCCTCCTCGGCAGCTTGCGCGCTCGGTGATGTCGCGGCCGACGCCGACCATCCGCGACCGGCCGGCCGTCGCGCGTCCCGGACGACACTCGCCACCACGTTGCGCCACTGCAGGTGGCCGTCTGCGGAGGGTCCGGAACTGGATTTCGAAAGCGTCGCCGGTCTCGGCGGCGCGGGTGAACGTCTCCGACCATCCGTTCGCGGTCGTCCGGGTGGACGAGCTCCTGAAGCGCGTCCCATGTCCCGGCAAAGCCGCCGGGCGCAAAGCCGTGGAGCGTCTCCATCTCGGGCGAGATCCGCGCCTTGCCGCTCTCGAAGTCCCACTCGAAGCTCCCCATCCCGCGCGCCCCGTCATGCACCAGCTCGAGCTCCTTGACGCGCTTCGACGCCCACGACCGGCGCCTGCGCCAGTCGCGCGCACGGCGCGAGAGTCGGCGCGACCAGCGGACACTTGTGCGATTTGTCGCGTCACACCTCAGATAGTCGGCGGCCGGCGGCCGCGATTGAGACATCGGTGTCTTGCTCGGTGTGGCAGTCCGGTCCCCGGGCCTGGTAGGATGGCGGCATGGCGGAGGGCCGGGTCATGTTCGTGACAGGAGCGTCCAGCGGTATCGGCGCGGCGACCGTCCGGCGCGTGGTCGCGGACGGCGACCGGGTCGTGCTCGCAGCGCGGCGCGAGCCGGAGCTGGCCGCGCTCGTCGAGGAGCTGGGCGGTCGCCGAGCGGGCGCTGGCGGTGCGCTGCGACGTGACCGAATGGGATCAGGTCACGGCGGCCGTGGATGCGGCGCTCGCGCAGCTTCGGCCGCATCGACGTCGTGTTCGCCAACGCCGGGTTCGGCGCCGACCGCGGCTTCACGCAGGAGTCGGTCGAGCACTGGCGGTCGATGATCCTGACCAACGTGCTGGGAGTGGCCCTGACGATCCGCGCGACGCTGCCGCACATGCTCGAGCGCGGCGACGGCCACTACGTGCTCACGAGCTCGGTCGCGGGCCGCCGCTCGCTGCCCGGATCGCTGTACTCAGCCACCAAGTGGGCCGTGACGGGGATGGGGCAGAGCCTGCGCGGCGAGCTGCGCGAGATCCACGACAACAGCGCGATTCGGGTGACGCTGATCGAGCCGGGCGGGGTCGATACGCCGTTCTTCGAGGAGGCCAGATCGGGCCGGCTCGAGGCCGATGACGTCGCCCGGGCGGTGCTGTACGCGATCGACCAGCCGGCGCACGTCGACGTCAGCGAGATCGTGATCCTGCCCTCTGCCCAGCGGGGGTAGTCCGGGTAGCGAGCTCGCGGCCGAGCGACTCGCGCACGAGCTCCCGGCACTGGCGCCGGGTGGCCATACCGGTCAGGAGCCAGGTGCCGAGCCCCTCGACCGTCACCGTCAGGCGCCACGCGGCCCGGTCGGCGTCGATCGCCGCCGGCAGGTCGCCGCAGCGCTGGCCGTCGCGGATGACGCCGGCAATCGAGCTCGTCCAGTTGGCGTAGACGTCGTCGTGCGAGTCGCGCAGGGCGGGCTCGCGGATCGCGTGGGTGGTCATCTCGCGCGCGAGCATCCAGATCTCGAACACCTGGGGGTCGGCGTCGAAGTAGACGAGCAGCAGCCGCTCGAGCCGCTCGCGCGGCGGGTGCCCGGCCGCGACGCGCTGCTCGAGCCGCGCCATCCTCTCCTCGGCGTACTCGAACGTTCGTCGCAGAAGCTCCGACCGCGTCTTGAAGTAGTAATGCGGCAGGGTCGCCGAAACACCCGCCGCCCGGGCGATGTCGCTCATGCGGACGCGGTCGACGCCGCGCTCGACGATCGCCCGGCAGGCCGCCTGCAGAATCGCCTGCCGCATGTCGGTGCCCTTGCGGCGGGTTTCGGAGTCTTCTTGTGGACCGACACAGGAATCGGCCGGATTGGACCACCGGCGAGCGCCCGAGTCAAGTCTGGGCCTCGCGCCGCAAACCGGCTTTGGTGAAGGTGTGGAGGCCCGCTTGACCGCGGCGATCGAACCGTGGTATAGGTGCGCCATCTCCTTGAGTCGGCCACTCAAAAAGGGACTCCCCCGGCACCGTGGCCTGCGCACGGCCATCGTGCTCGCCGGCGTCGTCCTGCTGCTCGCGGCGGGCTGCGGCGGCGGTGCGGGCGCGGCCGGATCGTCCGGCGGCAAGATCCTGCGGATCGGCACCACGTACTACATCGACACCCTGAACCCGTTCGTCGGGATCGAGACCCAGGACAGCACCGCGTACGGGATGGTGTTCCCCCAGCTGGTGCAGTACGGGCCGGGGCTGAAGCTTCAGGGCGACTGGGCCAAGAGCTGGTCGCACACGTCCAACGGGCTCGTGTGGACGTTCCACCTGCGCGGCGGCGGCAAGTGGTCGGACGGTGTGCCGCTGACCGCCAAGGATGCGGTGTGGACGATCGATATCACCCTCAAGTACCGGGCGGGCGTGACCGCGTACCTGGCGGGCATCCTCGACGGCGTGAAGTCGGCCTCGGCCCCGAACGCGAACACGCTCGTGATCACCTACACGCATCCCGTCGCGGCAACGCTCGCGAACCTCGAGCAGTTCTTCATCCTGCCCGAGCATGTGTGGGACAAGCACCTGGGCACGAACGGCACCGGGTTGAAGGCATTCCTGCCCGAGCAGCACCTGCCGATGGTCTCGGGCGGCGCGTACACGATCACCCAGTACCAGGAGAAGGGCACGACGGTCTTCAAGCCCAACCCGCACTTCTACGGGCCGAAGTCGCACGCCGCCGCCGTGACGCTCACGTACTACACCAACTCCACCTCGATGGTCGCCGACCTCACGGCCGGGAACCTCGACTTCGTCGATGCCGTGCCCTACACGGCCGGAAGCGCCCTGCGCAACCAGAAGGGGATCACGCTCACCGTGCAGCCGGGCGACGAGGTCACCAACCTCGGCTTCAACTCCAATCCCCTCAAGACCAAGAACCGCGAGCTCCTGAATCCGACGGTGAAGGAGGCGTTCGAGTACGCCACGCCGCGCGCCCAGATCGTCAGCGTCGTGTTCCGTGGCTACGCGCAGCCGTGGGCGAACATCATGTCGGACTGGTCGGGGCCGTCGGGCTGGCTCAACCCGGCCGTCAAGCCGCTCCCGTACGACCCGGCGAAGGCGGGCCAGATCCTCGACTCGCTCGGATACCGGATGGGGCCGGGAGGCGTCCGCGTCGTCCCGGCGACGACCGGGAAGTACGCCCAGCCGGCGCACAGGATGAGCTACAACGTGATCGTCCCCGACGATCTCGACTACAACGGCGACCGCCAGTTCCAGGTGCTCGCGGCCGCCTACGCGAAGGTCGGCGTCAAGCTGAACGAGATCTCCGGCGGCGACGGCACCCAGGCCTACACGATGATCGTCGCGCCGAACGCGAAGTACCTGTCGGCCGACATGTACACCTGGTACTGGCACCCGTACATCGACCCGAACTTCAATCTCTCGGTCGTGACCCGCGCCCAGTGGGACGACAACAGCGACACGGGCATGAACGACCCCGTCTACGACCGCTGGTACGCCGAGCAGGGCAAGCTGGTCAACTTCAAGCAGCGCCAGGCGCTCGTGTGGAGGATGGAGGCCTACCTGGCGCAGAAGCGGCCGTACATCCAGCTCGTCGACACCGACATGCTGACCGCCCACTCCAACGCCTGGACCGGGTTTCAGCCCAACCTGTGGGGCTACTGCAAGTGCTACTACACCGACCCCCAGCCGTCGTAGCTCAGCGCGACGCGGCTCAGCGCAGCAGGTGGTGGACGTGCAGGTTCAGCCCGACGATCAAAAGCGGCCACAGCATGACCGCGAGCACGGCCGAGATGATCGCCTCGGCAGTGGTGCAGATGGCGCAGGTAGTGGTGCGAGTGCGCCAGCACGACGCCAACGACCACGTACGCGAGCAGGATCAGGTTGCGGAGAAGGCCGAACACGCGGATCGTCTATTCCCAGCCGCCGACGGGCTAAACGGTCCTGCCGTCCTTGCCCATCAGCAGCCGCAGGAGCCACATCAACGTCCGCCTCATGCTCCGCCGCCCGGCCCGCCGGCCGCGTACCGGGGGTTGCACCCGTACCGGGTATGCGAGGGCATGCGCCGCTCGGGCAGGTTCCGGATCTCGGTCCGCGCGCGCAGCGCAACCCGCGTGGTGCGCACGACCGCCAGGCGGAGGTAGATCCGCACGGGATCGTAGGCGTCGGCGATCAGGGCCAGCTCGGTCTCGACCAACCGCCGGGCGAACTCGGCGTCGTCGCCGGGCGAGAGCGCATCGATCCGCCTCAGGGCGCCCTGCTCGTCGAAGAGCTCTGCCACCAACTGGTTCGCGCTCGCCTCCAACCACGCCTGCGTCGCCGGCTCGTTGAGGAGGTGCCTTTCGGGATGATCCGCCACGCCCGCAGCTCCCATGACCCATTCCATCGAGGTGGCCAAGCTCTGGGGCCAGATCCCGGCGCGGCGGTCAGAGGATGAGCGGCGCCGCGCCGGAGTTTAGCCCCGAAACGCACAATCGCCAACCCTCGGGTTGGGCCCGCCGGCCCATGTTTCTGCACTCCCGGTAGATGAAGGTACGTCTTTTGGTGGCCGAAGATACCTTGTTCGGGAGATTTGGCGTCTATCGGAATGTCGACATAGTGAGTATGCAAAAAAGAAAACTCACTCTGATTCTCTCACTTCTCCTCTCCAGCTTCACCCTTGTTTCGATCACCTCCCCCGCCTCGGCCGCGACGATGGCTCCGCGGACGGCGCTCCTGCACGAGATCAACCGTGTGCGCCACCTGCACGGCGTTGCGCCGGTGTATCCGGCTCCCAAGCTGCAGGCCGCCGCCAACCGCCATTCCGACGACATGATGGCGCACAACTATTTCGCCCACACGAGCCCGACCGGATCGTCCGTCTACTCACGCATTGTCGGCAGCGGCTTCGTCAACGGCTACTCGTGGGTCGGCGGAGAGACGCTGGCGTGGGGCACCGGGAACCTGGCCACCGCCCTCGGCACCGTGAACGCCTGGCTTGCGAGCCCCGAGCACCGCTCGATCATGCTTTCACCCACGTATCGCTGGGTCGGCATCAGCCGCACCTGCGGCACCTACGAAGGCCACGCCAGCGCCTGCGTCTGGACCGCCGACTGGGTCAAGCGCTCTTAGCATTTCCTCGCTCTCCTCGCGGCACCACCGCTCTCTGGGCCCGGGTCACCCCGGGCCTCAGAGTGGACAAGCTGAATGCCTTTTGGCACAATGCCGCTGGACGTAATTGGAGGGCTCGAGGTGAATGTTCCAGGCCGCCACGGGTCGGCGGTCAGCGGAGATGCCGTTGCAGTCGTCTGGTCGGCTGACGACGGCCAGGTCGTATCGGCCACGCCCGCGTTTGCCGATCTGGTCGGACGCCCCCCGCCGGAGCTGATCGGCCTGCCGGCCGCCGAGCTGGGCCTGCACGTCGGGGCAGCGGCGGGTGGCACCGTTGACGACGTGGAGCCATGGCGCGTGACCAGTGCACAGGTCGAGCTCCGCACGGTCTCGGGCACCACCCGCGTGGTCGAGGCGCGTTCGCACGTGATGCGGGTGCGTGGTGAGCGGCTGGTGTTCACGGTGGTTGAGGTCGCGCCGCAGGAGCGGGGCCTGCTCGAGCTGGTGCTCGACGGCGTGCCGCTCGCGATCGTGCTGCTGGACCGGGAGCTGCGGATCGTGCGTGCCAACACGCGTGCCGCGGCGATGCTGGGGGTCTCGGAAACCGAGAGCGTCAACCGCCGCTTCGGTGAGGTGCTGCCGATGATGACGCCCATGCTCGGGCGCGATCTCGAAGACATCCTGGCGGGGAGCGCCCCCCGGCTCGGGGTGGAGCTCTCGTTGCCCCCGCGGCGCTTCCTGACGAGCTACTTCCCGCTGATGGCGCCGAATGGCGCGGTGAACGGGGTGGGCTGTTTGTTCGTGGATATCACCGAGCAGCGTGACGCCGAGGATGCCCTGCATGACAGCGAGGAGAACCGGCGCCTGATCTTTGGCCAGATGCTGCGGGCGGAGGAGGCCGAGCGGGCGCGGATCGCGCTTGATCTCCACGACGACACGATCCAGGTGCTGGCGGCGTCGCTCTTGATGACGGATGGCGCCATCGCGCTTGCGGGCCGGCGTGAGGAGGTCGAGATCGCCACGCGGCTGAACCAGGCCCGCGACGTGCTGGCGTCCGCCACCGAGCGCGCGCGCCGGCTGATGTTCGAGCTGTACCCGACGCTGCTTGACCAACGTGGCCTGCGGGCCGCGTTGACGGCGCTTGCCGAGCAGACCGGCCAGCAGATCGGCGCCACCTGGTCGGTCGACGCGCCGGCCGTGCGGTACTCCTGGGCGGTGGAGGCACTCGCATTCCGGATCGCGCGAGAGGCGGCCACCAACGTGCGCGAGCACTCGCAGGCCGGCCGGTTCGAGATCAGGCTGATCGAACGCGAGTCCCGGCTGTACGGCGTCGTGACCGACGACGGCTGCGGATTTGCGGTCGATCAGACGATGGGTGCAAGCCAGCGCCCGCTCCACCTCGGTCTGCAGTCTGCGGATGAGCGCATCCACCTCGCCGGCGGCGAGTTCGACGTGACGTCCAGCATGACTCCGGGAAGCTCCGGCACCAAGGTGTCGTTCTGGCTTCCGATCGACACCAACGGGAAGTAGCTCGTGGTTGTAGTCGGAGCCGGGCGAGCTCGGCGACGGTGGCGGCCAAAAGCTCGCTCTCGTTGGGGGAGCCGATCTGGCTGGCCGCCGGCAGGATCAGCCCGCGAGGGCTTACAACGCTCGTGCCTCTCCCAATCTGGGGGCACGCAGGGTGCCCGCCAGACGCCGGAACGGGCCCTCCTGGGCCAGCAGCTCGGCGGCGGTCCCGGCCTGGACGATGCGACCGTGCTCGATCACGAAGATCTTGTCGGCCCGGCGGACGGTCGCCAGGCGATGGGCGATGATCACCGAGCTGCGCCCATGCAGCAGCCGGTCGAGCGCGCGCTCGATCACGACCTCGGTCGGCCGGTCGATGTTCGACGTCGCCTCGTCGAGAATCAGGATCCGGGGGTCGGCGAGCAGCGCCCGGGCGATCGAGATCAGCTGCCGCTCGCCCGCCGAGAGGCCGGCACCGCCCTCACGCACCGCGTGGTCGAGGCCGCCATGGAGCCGTGCGACCAGCCTGTCGAGGCCGATCGCGGCCGCGGTCGAGCGCACCTCCTCGTCGGTCGCCTCCGGCCTGCCGAAGCGGACGTTGTCGGCGATCGTTCCCGAGAACAGGAACGGATCCTGGAGCACCACGCCGAGCTGGCGCCGGTAGCTGCGCAGCTGTACGTCGCGCAGGTCGGTACCGTCGACGCGCACCGACCCGGTGCGCGGGTCGTAGAACCGGGCGATCAGCTTGGCCAGCGTCGATTTGCCGCCGCCCGTCTGCCCGACCAGGGCGATGCAGCCGCCCGCCGGGACGTGGATCTCGATGTCGTGCAGGATGTCGCTTTCGCCGTACGCGAAGCGGAGGCCGTCGAGGTCGATGCGGCCTTCGATCGGGCCGATCGGCCGCGCCCCGGGGCGGTCGCCGATCTCGGGCTCGGTGTCGAGCACGGAGCTCACCTTGATCATCGCCGCGGCGGCCGCCTGCAGCTGGCCGTAGACGTCCGACAGCTCCTGCAGCGGCTGGAAGACGAGCTGGAGGAGGTAGATCGCCGTGATCAGCGTGCCGATCGTGAGCGTGCCGTCGGCCAGCAGGTGGGCGCCGAGGACGAGCACCGCGCAGGTCGAGATCGCGCCGAGCAGCTCGATCGACGGGAAGAAGACCGAGAACAGCTGCTGGGCATAGACGTTGGCGCGGCGGTTCTCGCGGTTGAGCTCGTCGAACTGGCTCTGGAAGTGGCGCTCGCGGTTGAACGCCTGCACGATCGCCATGCCCGAGACCGACTCGGCGACCTGGGCGGTCACGGCGGCGATGCGGTTTCGCACCTCGAGCTGGGCCACCGCGGACTTGCGCTGGAACCAGCGCGAGAGGACGAGGGTCGGCGGCAGGATCACCATCGCCACGAGCGCCAGCCGCCAGTCGACCACGAACAGGACGACGACGGTCGTCGGCAGAAGGACGACGTTCGAGACGAGCGTCGGCAGACCCTGCGAGAGCGCGTCGGAGATCGCGTCGACGTCGCTGGTGACGCGGGCGATGATCCAGCCCGCGCGCTGCTCCGAGAAGTAGCGCAGCGAGAGCGACGTCAGGTGATCGAACAGGTCGCGCCGCAGGCCGAGGACGATGCCCTGGCCGATGCTCGCCAGGCCGCGGATCAGGGTCAGCTGGCACAGCCACCCGAGCAGGTTCACGACCAGGTACACGGCGACGACGACCGTCAGCGTGTGCCGGTCGTGCTTGGCGATGCCGTCGTCGATGGCCGCGCGCACCAGCAGCCAGCCGCCCGACTGCGCCGCGGCGCTCCCGGTGGCGACCGCGATCAGCCCGGCCACCAGCAGCCAGCGCCCGCTGAGGTAGCGGCCCAGGCGGCTCAAACCGGTGCGATGCCTAAACGGCATCGAGCTCCTCCCCGAACAGCGCGGCGAAGGCGGCCTTGCCCTCGAGCAGGTCGGCGGGCAGGCCGTCCTCGACGACCCGGCCGCCGTCGAGTACCACCGCGCGATCGGCCAGCTCGAGTGTCGACAGCCGCTGGGTTGCGACCAGGACGGTGCGGCTGGTGATCGCGGGCCGCAGGCGGCCGACGAGGTCGTGCTCGGTGTGGGTGTCGACCGCCGAGAGCGGGTCGTCCAGCACGATCACCCGGGCGCCGGCGATCAGCGCGCGGGCAAGGGCCACCCGCTGGCGCTGGCCGCCCGAGAGGTTGACCCCGCGCTCGCCGATCAGGGTGTCGTAGCCGTTCGGCAGGTCGGGCACGAAGTCGCTGACGCCCGCCGCGAGGCACATCGCCTCGACGTCGTCGAACGCGGCGTCCGGGCGTCCTGCGGTGAGATTCTCGCGCAGCGTGATCGAGAAGAGGATCGGCCGCTGGGTGATGACCGCGACCGCATCGCGCAGCGTCGCGAGCCGCACTTCGCGCACGTCCACGCCTCCGATCAGGACGCGGCCGGCGGTGGGGTCGTAGAACCGCGGCAGCAGGTTGAGGAGCGTGCTCTTGCCCGCGCCGGTCTGCCCGCACACGGCCACGATCTCGCCCGGTCGCAAGGTGATGTCGACTCCGGTGAGCACCTCGTCCTCGCCCGGGTAGGCGAAGTGCACGTCCTCGAACGCGACCGACAGGGGGCCGGCCGGAAGCTCGCGAGGATCGTCGGGCTCCGGCAGCCGGTGCACTCCCTCGAGCCAGGCGAACGTTCGCCCGGCCGACGCGATCGCGCGCTGGGCCAGATTCAGGATCCACCCCAGTGCCTCGAGCGGCCAGGTCAGCTGCAGCAGGATGGTGTTGAAGAGGACGAACTGGCCGATGGTCAGCCGCCCCTCGATGACGTCGCGGCCGCCGAAGAACACCACCGCCGCGATCGAGATGGTGGGCAGGAAGAACAGCGCCGGCAGGTGCTTGGCCTCGACGCCCGCCTGGCGCACGACGGTGTCGCGCACGACGGTCGCCTTGCTGCCGAACCGCGTGCGGACGTCGTCCTCGCGGCCGAACGCCTGCACCATCTCGATGCCGACGACCGCCTCGTCTGCGGCCTCGGTCACGTCGCCCTTACCCGCCTGCACGAGCCGCGAGATCGGCATCACGAGGTGGGCGAACCGCCAGGCGACGAAGCCGATGAGCGGCGTCGCGACGCCGGTGTACACGGTCAGGCGCAGGTTGACGAGCCCGAGCACGATCACGCCGCCGACGATCATCATCGCGCTCTGGAACCCCTGCACGACCCCCCAGCCGATGAAGTAGCGGATCGGGAACAGGTCGTTCGTCGCCCGCGACACCACCTGGCCGGTTGGGTGGATGTCATAGAACGCGCGCGGGAAGCGCAGGTAGCCGGCGTAGAGCATCTCCCGCAGCCGGGCCTCGAGCCGCACGCCGGTGCGGGCGGTCGCGTAACGGCGGGTGAAATTGATCCAGAACCGCACGGCCGCCAGCGCGAGGATGGCGATGACGTATGGCCACAGCGAGCCGGTGCGGCCCGGCACGATGGAGTCGTCGATCGCCCGCTGGATCAGGATCGGGATGGCGAGCGAGAGTCCCGTGTAGGCCAGCGCGCAGCCGAGGCCGATGAGCACGAAGCGGCGCTCCTCCCACCAGAGCACCGTGAGCCGGCGCACGGTGGGGCGGAGTGGGTAGTCCTCGGGATCAAACGGGTTCATGCAGACTCGGCCAGCTCGGGGCCGACGTCCTGCCAGACCTCCCGCGGCGCTGGCCACAGGCTATCCGACGCGCCCCACCCAACCGATGAATAACCGGTGCCAGGCACCGTGTATTCACGGCCGCAGGCCGTGGGCGCGAAAGGTCGACAAGACCGTAGGACGGGGACATTGCTCGTCCCCGAATGGTTTGTCTCGGGGGCCAGCGGTGTCCCCACCCCAGCCGCCACCCGGCGAGAGACCACCCAGCTCCGAGGGCGAGAACGGTCACAACACCACGCACCACCCCCACCCAACCACCACCGCCAAGGTGGATGACGGCTAACGCAACTCCTCGAACGCGGCCGCCGCGCGCAGGACGAGCGCGTCTGAGTGCCAGCGGCCGACGAGCTGGAGGCCCACCGGCAGCCCTTCGGCCGTGAGCCCGCAGGGCACCGTCGCCGCGGGGTGGCCCGAGAGGTTGAACGGATAGGTGAAGCCCGTCCAGCCGAGGTAGCTGGTCTGGATGCCGTGGCGCACGGGCGAGTCCTGGCCGACCGGAAACGCGGGCACCGGGAGTGTCGGCATCGCCAGCAAGTCGGCTGACGCGAAGAGCGCATCGACGGCCCGGTAGTGGGTGTGGCGGTGATGCGCCGCCGCGGCGACCTCGCCCGGGTGGAGTCTGAACCCGGCCTCGATCACCGCGACCCGGCCCGGGTCGAGCAGGTCGCGGATCGCGTCGATCCCGTCCGGGTACTCGGCCGCCTCGGATGCCGCCCACAGCACGTGGATGACGGGCCACGGGTCGGGAAACGCCGGCCCGAGATCACGCACCTCGGCGCCGGCGCCCGCGAGCGACAGGGCGGCGTCTGCGGTCAGCCGGGCGACCTCGGGCTCGACGTCGACGTAGCCGAGGTCGGGGCTCCACGCGACCCGGACCCCCTCGAGACCGCCGTCGAGGCCGGTCTGGGGGTCGAGCACCGGCCGGCCGACCGAGTGCAGGTCGCGCGCGTCCGGGCCGGCCATGGCGCTCAGCATCAGCGCCGCGTCGGCGGCCGTGCGCGCGATGGGCCCGACGTGGGAGAGGGTGTCGGTGTTCGATGGCGGCCAGATCGGCACCGTCCCGAAGGTCGGCTTCAGGCCGACGACGCCGCAGAATCCGGCCGGGATCCGGATCGAGCCGGCGCCGTCGGATCCCTGCGCGAGCGGTCCGAGGCCGGCCGCCACCGCTGCCGCGGCACCGCCACTCGAGCCTCCGGCGGTCGCTCCGTGCTGCCACGGGTTGTGGGTGGAGCCGATCAGGCGGTTGGTGGTCTCGCCCTTCCAGCCCTGCTCGGGCACGTTCGTCTTTCCGAGCATCACGGCGCCCGCGGCGCGCAGCCGCTCCACCACCGGCGCGTCGTGGTCGGGCACGAACTCGGCGGTCAGGAGCGAACCGAAGGTCGTGCGCACCCCGCGCGTCCAGGTGAGGTCCTTGATCGAGACCGGCACCCCCAAAAGCGGTGGTTCGCTCTCGCCCCGGCGGTAGGCCCGCTCGGCCGCCTCGGCCTGCCCAAGCGCGATTTCCGGCGTCACCGTGATGTAGGCGTTCAGGGCAGTGTTGCGCTCCTCGATGCGGTCGAGCAGCGCCCGCGCCACCTCGACCGGTGAGAGCTCACCTGCGAGGTAGAGCTCCCGCAGCCGCACCGCCGTGAGCTCCCAGACGGCCGTGCTCACCCCGTGCGGGCCACGTCCGCGAGGACCGCGTCGAAGCGGTCGCAGATCTCGCCGAGCAGCGCGTCGGAGATCACCGTGCAGAGCGCGATCATTCCGCGCGGCGCGATGTAGAGCCCGTGGGTGAGCCCGAGCAGGTGGATCTCGGCCAGCAGCGACCCCGGGCCGTGCAGGTTCACGAGCGAGCCGGCGACAGTCACCGAGACCGGGACGCCATGCCGGCCCGCCGAGGCCTCGAGCGACTCCGCGAGTTGGCGGCCGTGAACCGCCATCCGGTCGATCGCCTCGGCGGTCAGGGCGGTGACCGCGGCGTACCCGGCCGCACAGGTGACCACGTTGCCGTTGAACGTTCCGGAGTGCTGAAGGGCGTCGCTGCGGTGCGGATCGAGATGCGCCAGCAGATCGGCCCTCCCGCCGACTGCACCGACGGGGAACCCGCCGCCGATCAGCTTTGCCATCATCGTCAGATCGGGGTCGACCCCGGCAGCCGCCTGGGCTCCGCCGACGCCCAGCCGCAGCGTGATGACCTCATCGAGCACGAACACCCCCCCGGCGGCGCGGGTGGCGGCGGCGACATCGGGGAGAAACTCCGGCGGCGGGGCGAGCACGCCCGTCGAGCCGCGCACGGGCTCGAGGACGACCGCGGCGAGTTCGCCGCCGTGACGGTCGATCTGCGCCAGAAACCCGTCGCGGTCGCCATATGGCGCCTTCAGCGTCTCGGGGCCGGAGTCGAGCTCGTCGTAGGAGCCGTGGTAGCCCTCGGTCGCCTTGAGGAGCAGGCGCCGCCCGGTCGCACGGCGCGCGATCCTGACCGCGAGCATCCCCGCCTCCGTGCCCGAGTTGCAGAAGCGCACCTGCTCGACCGACCGGATCCGCTGGCAGAGCGCCCCGGCCAGATCGACCTGCTCGGGCGAGGCCGCCGGCCAGGCGGTGCCGCGTTCGAGCGCGGCGGTGACCGCCTCCATCACCGGCGGGTAGCGGTGCCCATGCACGAGGCTCGTGTAGTTGAGCAGCAGGTCGATCAGCCGGTTGCCGTCGGCGTCCCACAGGAACGGGCCGTCGGCCCGGTCGATCGCCAGCGGGAAGGGGGGATAGTGCGCGGTGGTGCGCGTATTGCCGCCGGGCATCACCGCGGCCGCCCGCCGCATCAGCGCTCCGGAACGCGGAAACTGCGTCTCGTAGGCTGCCACCCTGGTCTCAGCCGCCGCTGATCGCCGCCAGGATGTCCACCCGTGAGCGCGGCTCGAGCGCGGTGTCGAGACCGGCCCGCTCGCGGTCGACGTACACGTTGATGTGTGGGCGCAGGCCGCGGCCGGGCTCGCAGAGCCGGTCGCGCATGCCCGGCCAGCGCTGCTCGAGCCCATCGATGGCATCCGACACGGTCGCGGCCTCGATCTCGAGCTCGCGAGGCAGGTCGGTGAAGAGCCGGGGCAGCGTGGCGGGGAGGTGAAGCGCGGCCACGGCTACCCCACGCACCGCGACTTCGACCGAGGAGATGGAGGGCAGGTAGCTCGCGATCTCGGCCCACGACTCGCCCTCGTCGGCGCTTGCGAACAGCTGGCCGGTGCTCGTACCGAAGTAGAGGCCGGGCTCGTCGAAGTTGTCGATCGCAAGCCCTTCGCGCAGCACGCCGAGATAGGCGTCGCGCTGTGGGAGGCCGCGTTCGAGCGGCCGCCAGCCTGCGCCCGCGTCGCGCGGTGCGCCAGACCGTGACGCGCCCGTCCGGCGTGAAGCGGCCGTGGCCCGGGTCGAGCGGGATCACGTAGAAGCTGTCGCGGTCGTGCGGGTGGGCGGCGGCCGCGAAGCCGAAGTCGGTCGGCAGCCCCTCGGTGATCTCGGTCCACGAGTGGCCGGCGTCGTCGCTGCGGTGCATGCCGCAGTGGTTCTGCTGGTACATCCGGCTGTGGTCGACGGGCGACATCACCAGCTTGTGGACGCAGAAGCCGACCTCGGGATGCTCGCAGCGGCCACTCGGCCCGCAGGCCGTGGTTGCGCGGCGTGAAGGACGCGGCGTTGTCGGTCGTCTCGAAGACGCCGAAGCCCTGGATGGTGACCCAGAAGTGGTTGGGATCCTCGGGGTCGAGCATGATCGCGGGCATGCCCAGGTGTCCGGGCGGCTGCCGCTCGGGGTTGTTCCAGTCGCCGCGCCCGGGCTGGTCGTCGAGGGTGCTCAGGAGCGACCACGTCGCCCCGCCGTCGCGGCTCTCGAACACGCCGGCCGCCTCGGCGCCGGCCAGCACGCGTCCGTGGCCGGCGGCCACTCCCGAGACCTTCGAGAGCCTCAGGTCGCCCTCGGGGTAGGCCAGGCCCTCGCTCGAGAGCTCCCAGGTCTCGCCGAGGTCGGAGCTGCGCCAGACGCCGGCGCCGTGCCACTCGCTCGCGGCGGCGGCGAAGATCGTCCCGGAGTCGGCGTCGAGGACCGCGTGGTAGACCGGCCACCCGTCGCAGTAGGGGCCGCGCACGTTCCAGTCGCGGCGATCGCGGTCACTTTCGAGGATGAAGCAGCCCTTCCGGGTCCCGACCAAGAGCACAACCTGCTGCGGCATCGTCAGTCCTCTCGCTTCGACATCGACAGTCTTATCACTCCTCACTACCGACCGTCGCCGGCGCCGAAACTCATCGGTGCCTGGGTGAGTGGCTCAGACCGCCGGCACGTAATCGAGCGACACGAGCCCGCTCGCGTACGACCGCGAGCCGACCAGTGTCAGGCGCCTGCGCTCGGGCAGGCCGGCGAACAGCGGCGACCCGGCGCCCAGGACGACGGGGACGATGGTCACCGTCAGCTCGTCGATCAGCCCGGCCGCCATGAACTGCCGGATCAGGACGCCGCCGTCGACATAGATGTTGCCGTCGGTGACGGCGCGCACGACGGCCAGGATCTGCTCGGGCGCGCCCCCCACGGCGCGGACGCTGGGCACGACGGGGTCGAGCGGCCGCGAGGTCGCGACGAAGACCGGGGTCTCGCCGTACGGCCAGCCGTCGAAGCCCAGCACCACGTCGTAGGTGGTGCGGCCGATCAGGATCGCCGCGGTCGAGGCGATGAACTCGTCGTAGCCGTGGTCCTCGCCGCCGCCTTCCGGGAGCCAGCTCAGGTCGTCCTCCGGGCCGGCGATGAACCCGTCCAGCGACGTCGCGATGAACACCCGCACCTTGCCCGTCACAGGTGCACCACGAAGATGAGCACCGCGACGATCTCGAGAAGCAGCACCGCCCCGCTTGCGAGCGCCCACGCCCGCAGCAGCCGGCGCCGCTCCGGCAGGCGTTCGTCGCGCATCAGCGACAGGGCGACCACGAGCCCGATCAGGCGCCCTGCCGGCACGAGGATCGTGAGGGCGGTCATCCCCGCGATCTGTCCACCCGTGTACGGCCCGGGGGTGAGCGCGACCGCGCTCGGAGTCGCGGCGGCGGGCGGGGCGGGCAGGTTCGCGACCACGAGTTCGAGGTCGCCCCTGGTGCGTGCGGTCTGCGCGGCGCCGGTCAGCTGTTCGAGCTCATCGACGGTCAGGCGGCCCTCGACGTGGGCGTCGCTCAGCCGCGCGACCACCCGTTCCCGGTCGGCGTTCGACACGAGCATGGACTCGTCCATCGGGGCCAAGTTTGCCACGCGGTGCGGCGCGGGTACGGAGGAGCCGGTTACCCTGCGGCAGGGCAGCCGTTGGGGTGAAACGACGGAGGGAGAGGCAGATGAAGGGCAGGTTCGGCACATCCGTGATGGCCGTGATGGCCGGTGGGCTCATGTTCGCGGCGACCGCATCCGCCGCGACGCTCGCCGATTGGGAGATGAACGAGGCGAGCGGCGCGAAGGTGATGGTGGACAGCAGCGGCCACGTCAACGGCACCATCGGATCGGCGGTCAAGACCGGCGTCGGCACGCATGGGCGCGCACCGCCTACGAGTGGGCGTTCACCAGCCCGACCGCGCCGCCGGCCAAGCCGCAGCGACTGGTGCAGGCAAACAGCGCGACCCTGAATCCGGGCGCGGGCAACTACACCGTCACGATCCGGTACAAGACCACCAAGCATTTCGGCAACATCGTCCAGAAGGGCCAGGCCGGCTCGGCGGGGGGCTATTTCAAGCTCGAGAACCCCGGCGGCCACATGAACTGCGTCTTTCGCGGCACGAACTCGTCGGGCCAGCTTCCTGCGCAAGGCTGTCGAGTCGCCCGCCGTCCTCAGCAATGGCCAGTGGCACGTCGCCGTGTGCGCGCGCACCGCCACCGGACTCACGCTGTCCATCGACGGTTCGGTCGTGGCGACGGCGAAGGGCAGCTCGGGCACGATCTCGAACCCGCGCCCGATCACCATCGCCGGCAAGCTCGCGTGTGACCAGGTGAAGACGAGCTGCGACTACTTCACCGGCGACATCGACTACATCCGCATCACGAACTAGATGATCAGGCGCCGACGCGGCGCTCGAGAAAGTCGCGGATCGAGGCGAGGTAGAGCTCGGCTTCCTTCTCGAGGATCGTGATGTGGCTCGCGTTTCCGAAGATCACGAACTCGTTGTCGGCGATCCCGTCGGCCAGGGTGCGGCTGCACCGCTGCGGTGACAGCTCGTCGTACCAGCCGCACAGGATCAGCGCCGGCACCGTGATCTCGCCGAGGCGGTCGGAGATGTCGAAGAACGCCTGCGGTCCGGTGCCCTTGAACTCGTGCGGGCCCCACAGCGCATACGCCGGCCCGGTATCGGCCATGTACGGGCCGGCGATCTCCTCGAACTCCCTCCGCGACCGGGCCGGCTCGTAGGGGCTCGAGCGGCGCAGGTGGCGTGAGTTCAGCTCGAGCACGGCATCGAGGTACTCGGGCGCGTCCAGGTCGTCCGCGGCCTCGTGCTTCAGCATCAGCGCGTGCATGTCCTTGCCCAGCGCCATCCGGTGCTCGGCGATGTCGAGCAGGTAGTCCTTCCCGTTCGCGTAGGTGTTCGAGAGCACGAGCGCGTTCACGTTCGGCGGGGTGGTCGAGGGTGTAGGCCAGCGCCAGCATCCCGCCCCACGACTGGCCGAGCAGTGTCACGACGCCCAGGTCGAGGCTCGAGCGGACGGTCTCGACCTCGGCGATGAAGCGCGGGATCTGCCACAGGCTGGGATCGTCCGGCCGGTCGGAGTCGCCGCCGCCGAGCTGGTCGTAGAGGACGAGCCGCATGTCGTCGCCCACCGACCTCGGCCAGGCGGTCGAGGTACCTGCTGCTCGCGCCTGGCCCGCCGTGGAGCGCGAGCAGCGTCCGGCTGCCCGTGCCGAAGACGCGGTAGGCGATCTGGTAGCCGCGCTCGACCTCCAGCCGGCCCTCGCTCGTGAGCGGCGCCGCGCGCCGTGCAGGGCCGCCGGTCCCCGTCGTCATGTCCCGCTCACCTCCGCGTCGTTTCACGAAAGCATATTCGACGCCAATTGGCGCTTGAGCCGAATTGCCAATTGGCCGGGTTTCGCCGTGCGATACGCTGACCACATGCGTGACGTCGGGATCGGACTGGTCGGGTCGGGCTTCATCGCCCAGTGCCATGCGGAGGCGTTCAAGACGGTGCCGGCGGCCGCCCTGCGCGGCGTCGCGTCGCACACGCCGGGCAATGCCGAGCGGTTTGCGGCCGAGCACGGCATTCCCCGCCACCACACCGACTACCGGGCGCTGATCGAGCAGGCCGGACGTCGACATCGTCTGCATCGGCGCCCCCAACGACCTGCACCGCGAGATCACGGTGGCGGCCGCGTCGGCCGGCAAGCACGTGATCTGCGAGAAGCCGCTTGCCCGCACGCTGGCCGAGGCCGACGAGATGATCGCGGCCTGCAGCCGGGCGGGCGTGCTGCTGATGTACGCCGAGGAGCTGTGCTTCGCGCCCAAGTACGTGCGGGCGAAGGAGCTGGCCGACGAGGGCGCGCTGGGGCCGGTGTACCTGGTGCGCCAGGGCGAGCAGCACCTCGGCCCGCATTCCGACTGGTTCTGGGATCCCGAGCGGGCCGGCGGCGGAGTGCTCATGGACATGGGCTGCCACGGCATCGAGTTCGCGCGCTGGGTCTACGACAAGGCCCCGGCCGAGTCGGCGACCGCCGAGCTGGGCACGTTCGTGCACGGCGACCGCACCCAGGCGGAGGATCACGCGGTGTGCGTCGTCCGCTTCGCGGGCAACCGGCTCGGGGTCGTGGAGACGAGCTGGGCGAAGCCCGGCGGGATGGACGACCGCGCCGAGCTGGTCGGGCCGGAGGGGATCACCTACGTCGACATCCTGCGCGGCTCGGCGCTCCTGACCTACAGCGAGCACGGCTACGGCTACGCGGTCGAGAAGGCGCCCCAGACCAGCGGCTGGACGTTCACGATGTTCGACGAGCTCTGGAACTACGGCTTCCCGCAGGAGATGCGCCACTTCGTGGACTGCGTCCTCTCGGGCAGCGAGCCCGCCGAGACGGGCGCCGACGGCCGGGCGGTGCTCGAGATCATCTATGCGATGTACCTTGCCGCCGGCGGCGCAGGGTCGCGTCGCGCTCCCGCTCGACATCAGCCCGAGGTCGCCGCGCGACCGCCGTACCTGTGCTGGAAGGAGCCGGCGGCCGCTCGCTGAGGAGGCCAGGTGGCAAAGCTCGACAAGGCACGATGGTGGGCGATCCGCCCGGCCCAGAACCGCAAGCCGGCGACCTACCGCTGCCCGCTGTGCGGCTACCGGCTGCACGCCATGACGAGCCATGCGCTGATCGCGCCCGAGGGCGATGCGAACCGGCGCCGCCATGCCCACATGGAGTGCGTCGCGGCCGCCCGGGAAGCCGGGCGCCTGCCGCTCCTCGACGAGTGGCGGGCGACGCAGCCGCGGCAGCCGTCGCTCCTCCGGCGCGCCCTCCGCCGGCGTTAGATGACTCGGGCGCGCAGGCGGCGGTTGCCGCCGTCCGCCGTCATCCGCCGCAGCGAGACCCACACCAGGCCGCTGATCGCCGCCGCCCGGAACCGATCTCCCGGATCACGCCTGACCGCCATCATCGTGGCCGTCGCCTGCAGGCACAGCAGTACGGCGAAGACCGCGACGTTGCCCTTGAAGAACCCCCGCATAGCCGGAGCGTATCGAACGCGCGGCGTCGCCTCGGTGATCCGGCTGCCCGTTAGGCGAGAACCTGCCGGGCGGCCTCGATCCGGAACGGCTCGAGCCGACTCCGCTGGTCCTGGGCGCGTTCGATCAGGCGGTCGAGGTCGACGCCCAGGTCGGCATGCGAGGCCTCTTTGAGCGCACGCCAGCCGGCGAGCTTGCCCGCGATGCCGAGCGAGAGCGCCTCGGCCTCCATGAGCCGGCCCAGCTCCTCGCCGGTGGTGACGTCAAACCGCAGCCGGGTGAGCTTCTCGAGGACCCAGCCGCCCGCCTGCTTCACGGTGTCGGTCGGGACGCCGAGTTTCGCCATGACCTGTTGCAGCGCGTCGCGGTCCTCCGCCACCTCCTGTTCGAGGGCCGCGAGCACGCGCCCGAACTCGGTGCCCTCGTTCTGGGAGGACATCTTCGCCAGCAGATCGAGCGCGGCGGCAGACCCGGCCAGATGGTCGTTGAGATATGCGGCGCGCGGCGTGGACGAGGGCACGCGGCGGTGGTACCCACATGAACTCCAAATCGAAACCGCACGGGGTGTGTATCGGTGGTACGTTCGCCCCGACCTGTTCTCTGAGAAAGGATGCGGCCATGGCCGTGCTGATGATCTTGGAAGTTGAAGGCGCCACCACCGAGGAGTACGACCGTGTCGACGAGCTGCTCGGCGTCGTCTCCGCCGAGAATGCTCCCGAGGGGCTGATCAGCCACACCGCGGCGGTGACGGATACCGGGCTCTTCGTGGCCGACGTGTGGGAGTCGCCCGAGGACATCGACCGGTTCTTCGAGGCGCAGCTCGGCGCTGCGCTGCAGAGCGCCGGCGTGCAGCCGGCGCCGCCGCGGATCCTGCCGGTGCACAACCACCTGAAAGGCAGCGGGACCGAGGCGGCGGTGATCGTGGTCGTCGAGCTCGACGGGCTGACGACCGCCGAGTACGACGCGCTGACCGCGAGCATGTCGGCACATGCGGGCGACGGCGGCGGCCATCCCGCGGTGTCACACGTCGCGGCGGTCACCGACAACGGTCTCGTGGCGTTCGATGTCTGGGGCTCCGAGGAGGAGTTCGCCAAGTTCGGACAGGAGGAGCTCGCTCCCCGCATGGGCGACACGATGGCCCAGATGCGGCCGCGCTTCGGAAGGGTGCACAACCGCGTCGTCGTCAAGGAGCCGGCGCCACGCTGACTGCTTGACTGTCAACTGACTTGACCAATCGGCCGTGGCCGCCGGACGGTTCGCGCGGGGCCTACTGGCCCTGTTCGTACGCCTCTTCTTCGGGCAGGGTGCGCTCGGCGGTGGGAAGCACCTCGAGGCGCCCATCGGGGATCGGCTCGCCGCTCTCGATCGAGAGCCCGTACCGCCCCTCCTTGAGGCGATCCTCGGCGCGCTCGACGGCGGCGAGCTGGTTGCGCAGTTCGTCGATCCGGCCGACATCCACCTCTTCCTGGTAGAGCTCGGACGCGTCGTCGGCAAGGTCGGTGCTCGAAAGCTCGTCGACCGGCGCGAGCCCGAGCCCCGCCAGCTCGGCGGTGATTCGCTGGCGCTCTCGGTCGAGCAAGATCCGCGCTTTGTGGTCATCCACTGCGACTCCCTTTCGTCGGCCCACGTTGTGTCGCTCCGGCGAGTGTAGTCCGGCGTTTCGAGGTTGACACATTCTGAACCAGGTGGCACTCTCTTCCAGAGAGGTCCTGGCAGTTTCCGACCCGAGAGGGAGGGTTCCACGGGTGTCAATGGCGGTTCTTGACGCGCTCGCCGTCGATCCCGCACCCGAATCGGTGGCGTTGCGTCGCGGTGAGATCCACGTCTGGCGAGTGGAGCTCGGGGCATCCGAAGGCACGAGCGGGGACCCGCGGGCGCGGGTGCACGCGCGCAAGCGCGGGTCGCAGGAGGCGTTGGGAGCCGTCCTCGCCGGCTACCTGAGTTGCGCGCCGGCGGACGTCCGGCTCGAGCCCGGCCAGTTCGGCAAGCCTGTTCTGGCCGCACCGCGGAGCGATCTCCAGTTCAACCTTTCGCGATCGGGTGACCGATGCGTCATCGCGGTTGGCCGGTCTACGCCCGTCGGCATCGATCTCGAACGGGTGTGGCCGATCGCGGATGTGGAGCGGATGTCCGAGCGGTTCCTCGCACCCGCCGAGGCACTCGCAATACGGAAGGAGCGGGGCGACGCGAGAGTCCGGGCGTTCTTCAACTGCTGGACCCGCAAGGAGGCCTACGTCAAGGCGGTCGGCGTGGGGCTCGCGCTGCCGTTCCACCGGTTCTGCGTCTCGGTCGCAGAGAGCCCGGAGCCTGCCATCCTCGCGCTGGCCGACGACGATCCGGGTGCATGGACGCTTCGGTCACTGGAGCCCTGGCCCGGATATGTCGCGGCGGTCGCGACCCGGCGGCCGCTGTCGGCGGCGGCGATCTCCATGCGAACCCTCATAGGCCCCGGCTGATGGCGACGACGGTTGAGCCGGCGCCCGCCGCGCCACCTCGCGAGCGAGAGGTCGTGTTTCGCCCGGCGCCGGCGGTTATTGCCGCGTCCCAGCTCACGGCCTTCCGGCGTCACTGCGAGTTGGAGTTGGGCCGGTCGATTCCAAACGAGGAGGCGTTCTACCGCTTCTCCGTCGACGAGTACCGGCTGTTCTGGCGGTCGTTCGCCCGCTGGTCGGACATCCTGCTCGAAGGCGACGAGCAACCCGTGTGCACCGACGAGGGTGTCGAACGCGCGCGGTTCTTTCCCAACCTGCGTCTGAACTACGCGGAGAACCTGCTGCGGATCGATTCGATCGACGCCGAGCGGCCGGCCGTGACCGCGGTGCATGCGTCCGGCGCCCACGACCGGCTGACACGGGGGGAGCTGCGCGACCGGGTGCGTGCGCTTGCGGCTTCGCTGCGTGAGCTGGGAGTCGAGCCCGGCGACCGCATCGTGAGCGTGGTCTCGAACGGCACCGAAGCCCTGGTCGCGGCGCTGGCGTGCGCCGCGGTGGGCGCCACCTTCTCGAGCACCGCCCCCGACATGGGCGCAGAAGCGATCCTGAGCCGGTTCGGCCAGCTCGAGCCCGCTCTCCTGATGGCGACCCTCGGCAGCGGGACGCCAACGTCGTCCGTGTCCGCGAGCGAGCGGCTCCTCGCCGTGGTGAACGGCCTGCCGTCGCTGCGAGCGGTGGTCATCCTCGACGGGGACGTGTCTCCTTCGGGACTGGAACTCCCAGTGCACCGGCTGTCCGAGCTCCTCACGAAGCCTGACGACGGACACGCCGATCAGCCCTGGTCCCGGTTCCCGTTCAACCATCCGCTGTTCATGCTGTTCTCGTCGGGCACCACCGGCCCGCCGAAGTGCATCGTGCACGGCGCCGGCGGCACGCTGCTCGAGCACGTCAAGGAGCATCGGCTGCACGGCGACCTGCGGCCCGGGCGACAAGCTCTTCTTCCAGACCTCGGCCGCCTGGATGATGTGGAACTGGCAGCTGTCGGCGCTCGCCTGCGGCGCCGAGATCGTCCTCTACGACGGGCCGGTCGCCGAGCCCGGAGACGCTGTGGCGGATCGTGGCGGAGGAGCGCGTGACCGTGTTCGGCACCAGCCCGCCCTACCTGCAGCTCTGCGAGGACAGCGGCTACGTCGCCGCGCGAGCGAGCTGGGCCTGGAGTCCCTGCGGGCGGTCCTCTCGACCGGCTCGATCCTGCACGACCGGCAGTACGACTGGGTCGAGCGAGCACGTCGGCCCGATGCCGCTGCAGTCGATCTCGGGCGGCACCGACATCGTCGGCTGCTTCGTGCTCGGGCAACCCGAACCTGCCCGTCCACCGCGGCGAGAGCCAGTGCCGCAGCCTCGGCCTCGACGTCCAGGCGCTGCGGCGCCGGACGCGCCGGCGAGCTCGGTCGGCGAGCTGGTCTGCCGCAACCCGTTCCCGTCGCGACCGCTGGGCTTGTACGGCGACCCGACGGGCGCCGGTTCCACGACGCCTACTTCGCGCAGCAACCCCGGCGTGTGGACGCACGGCGACCTGATCGAGTTCACGCCGACGGGTACCGCGCGGATGCACGGCCGCTCCGACGGCGTCCTCAACGTCCGCGGCATCCGCATCGGCCCGGCCGAGATCTACACGCGTGCTCAGCGACGTTCCCGAGATCGACGAGGCGATGGCGGTCGAGCAGCGGACGCCGGCGGCGACCGGAGACTCGCGGATCGTCCTGCTCGTCGTGCTGCGCGACGGGCATCACCTCGACGCGGCCCTGCGCGCGCGCATCCGCGCGCGCGCTCGCCCGCTGAGGCGTCACCCGCCCACGTGCCGTCGCTCATCGCCGCAGGTCGCCGAGCTGCCGTGCGACCCACAGCGGCAAGCGGTCCGAGCGCGCCGCCCGCGACGCGCTGAACGGCGAGACCGCTCACGAACGTCGACGCGTTGCGAAATCCGGCTGTCTCGACGCGATCCGCCGCGCGGTCACCGAGGCCGAACGCGGCTGCGGCGCTGGCTCCGAAGCCGGCGACGTCGGAGCACTCGGTCGAGGCGCGGCTCACGGCGATCTGGGAGAGCGTGCTCGGCGTCTCGCCGATCGCTCCCGACGACAACTTCTTCGAGGTCGGCGGCACCTCGCTCGTGGCGGTGCCGCTGTTCCAAGCGATCTACGACCGCCTCGGCCGCGGCCTGCCGCTCTCGACGCTGATCGCCGCACCGACGATCGCATCCCTCGCCGAGGCGATCCGCGAAGAGCCTGGTGCGGTTCGGTCGTCGCTCGTGCTGCTGAAGGAGGGCAACCGTCAGCAGCCGCTCTTTCTCGTGCCCGGCGTTGCCGGCGACGTGCTCGTGCTCGCACCGCTTGCGGCGCGCATGTCGACGGAACGATGCGTCTTCGGGATCCGAGCGCGCGGCCTGGCCGAGGGCGAGCAACCGCACCGGCGAGTGGAGGACATGGCCGAGTATCAGCTGGAGCACATCCGCGCAGCCCAGCCCGCGGGCCCGTATGCCCTGGCGGGCTACTCGGCCGGCGGGCTCCTCGCCCTCGAACTTGCGCGGCGGCTGGTCGAGGAAGGCGAGGCCGTCGCATATCTTGGACTGATCGACGCCGGCCTGCCGTCGCACATCCTGAGCCTCGCCGACCGGATCGCGTCGCTCAAGAACCTCCCGGCCTGGCTCGCCGTCGACCCCCGCGGGCGCGTCCGCCGAGTGCTCCACCGCCGGCGTATCGCCGCTCGCCGGGCCCACGCAACCCCCGGTGCACCGACATCGGCCTGGTCGAACATCGGGGTGCTGGGGGCGATCGGCCGGCGAGCGGCTGCGGCCTATCAACCGCAGCCATATGCCGGGAACGCGACGTACTTCCGGGCCAACCGGCGGCTGCATTCGCCGGTCGATCACGTCAACGGCTGGTCGCGACTGATCACCGGTGGGCTGGCGGTCGTCCGCGTGCACGGCGACCATCGCGAGATGATGTACGAGCCGCTCGTGTCGCACCTCGGCGACGCATTGACGAGGAGCCTGCCGAGAATCTCCGAGTCCCGCCCTGCCTGACCGTCGCGCTCGAGGACGGAGACGGTGGCTCGGCCGGATCCTCGCATCGGCGGCTCTCGGGCTCCTCTCCGCGTGCGGTTCGAGCCCTGGTCAGGGGCCGGTGCCGCCCTCCCGCTCCGGCTCGCAGATCCTGATGGGAGTGTGGGTCCCTGCTGCGCCGGGCAGCGGTCAGCTGGCCTCATTCGAGGCGCTCGATCGACGGCTCGGGTGCACGCTTTCGATCGACCCGCACTTCCGCGGCTGGGACCGGGTCCAGCTGGCCGAGGAGCGCAGGGACGTCGAGGCGGGGCGCATACCCATGATCTCGTGGTCGGCGGCCGGAACGACGACGGCGAGCGCGATCGCAAGCGGGCTCGAGGATCGCGTGATTCGGTCGGTCGCGCTCGGGGTGAGGGCGTTGCGCAAACCGGTCCTCATCCGATTCGGGTTCGAGATGAACCAGCGGCCGGGGGTTACGGGAGGTCACTTCATCGGCACACCACAGGAGTTCAAGGCCGCGTGGCGGAGAATTGTGGGGATCTTCCATGCTGTGCATGCCGTCAACGCGCAGTTCGTCTGGTCGGCCACGGCCGTCGGGTTCGCGTCCGGGTCGGCTCAAAGGTTCTACCCGGGCGGCCGGTACGTGCAATGGGTCGCGGCCGATGGGTACAACCGCTTCCCGGATACCGGGTGGCAGGAGTTTGCGGGCATCTTCGGGCCGTTCTACGCATGGGGAGTGACGACGCACAAGCCGCTCATGATCTCGGAGAGTGGGTCGACGACCGACCCGAGTGACGCGATGCGCCAGCGCAATTGGCTTGTCGCGGCGGCGGGATGGATCAAGCGGCATCGGGCGATTCGGGCGTGGGTGTACAACGACGCCCAGTCGCCGGCGGGGTTCGATTACCGGCTCTCGACCCCCTCGGCTATGTTCGCGCTGCGCTCGACAGCGGGCCGACCGGCCCGCCGGGCCGGGCTTGACGGGGGTCCGAATGCCGGTTGTACTTGATGGGCCGGCGCAATTCAGCGGGACGCGACGACGTGTGTGGTTCATAAGTGCGCATCCTGATCGTCAACAAGTTCGCGCGGGTCACCGGCGGCGCCGACCGCTACTGCCTCGAGCTCACCCGCGGCCTGCGAGACCGGGGCCACGATGTCCAGTGGCTGTCGACCGAGCACGCCGAGAACGTCGAGACATCCGGTGCGTTCATCCCGCTGCGGGTCAGCCACGCGACCCGTGGCAACCTCGCGTTCAGTCGTCGGGCTCAGGTGGCGGGCGAGGCGTTTTGGAACCGCGCCGCCGCGCGCTCGCTTGCCGAGTTGTGCAGGTCGTTCCGGCCGGACGTCGTCCACCTGAACAAGCTCTACCCGCAGCTCTCCGTCGCGCCTGCGGTCATCGCCGCACGCAGGCGCATTCCCATCGTGCAGACCATCCATGACTACGAGTTCGTGTCGGCGAGCTCGACCGATCCGGGCGGCGGCGCCGTCGACCACGATGACAGCGTCCGAGCGTTCCGAAGCCTCAACACCGCCCTCTTTCAGGTCAAGCGCCATGCCCACGCTCCCCGAGTCGGTTCGTGGATCGCCATCTCGGCTTCGATTGCACGCACCTACGCGGGCTTCGGGATCGACGCCGTTGTGATCCGGCACGGCGTCACCCAACAGGCGGTGCTTGCGCGCGATGACCGCGGCGGCATTGTCTTCGTCGGCCGGCTCACCAAGCCAAAGGGGGCCCAAACTCTCCCCGACCTCGCCCGAGCGCTGCCCGGGATCCCGTTGAGCGTCTTCGGCGACGGTGTGTTGCGGGGATGGCTCGAGGCCCAAGCCCGGTCGGTGCCGAATCTCGAGATCCACGGGTGGGTTGCCGAGGCGACCGTGAGAGCCGCGGTCTCGCACGCGGTGGCGCTGGTCGTCCCCTCCGTCTGGCCCGAGCCCGCAGGGCTGGTCGCGCTGGAGGCGTTCGCCGTGGGCACGCCGGTTGTTGCGTTCGACGTGGGCGGGTTGGCCGACTACGTGCGGGCGGCCGGTGGCGGCCGCCTTGTCGCACCCGACGTGCAGAACATGGCGGTGGCAGCGAGGCAATTGCTCGACGACGATGGCACGTGGGCGGTCCTCTCGGCCGCCGGGTGGCGGAGCACCGCGGCCGAGCTCTCGCTGGACCGACATGTGAGCCAAATGGAGTCGGTGTACGCTGAAACGATGCAAAGCGGCCCCGACTCGGCGCAGCGGCGGACACCGGCGAGAGGGCCGGGGGCTTGATCGGCGCCGCGAGGGTGACCACGCGCTCGGCGTCACGGGCGGCGTACGCCGCGTGGATGGGTTCGGTGGTCAGGTGGCGCCCCGCCCCGCGGGTGCTGGTGAACAGCGTCCCCAAGGCGGGTACGCATCTCGCCGTGGGCGTCCTTTCGCGCCTGCCGAAGATGACGTACGCGGGTGTCCACGTCCAGCCCGAGACGCTGGCGCGCGTCAGCGGAGCCCCCATCGCCGCGGGTGAGTCCGTGGTCTCCCTGCGCATGGCCCGCACACAGCTCGCGGGGATCCGAAACGGGCTGTACGCGACCGCGCACCTCCCCGCATGGCCTGGGTTCGAGGCGGCTCTCGGTGACCTCGGATTCCGGGTGCTGCTCGTCGTCCGCGACCCTCGGGACATCGCCGTGTCATTCGCCTTCTACGCCACCAAGCTCGAAACCCACCACCTGCATCGCCGCTTTCGTGCACTCGACTCCGACGAGGACCGGATCCGGGCGTCGATCACCGGCCTTCCGGCGACCGGCGATTCCCCCGAGCTCCTCTCGATCGACGAGCGGGTGGGGGCGTTTCTGCCGTGGACGTCAGCCGCGGATGTGAAGGTTGTCAGGTTCGAGGACCTGATCGGGGCGCGCGGCGGAGGTTCCCGGGAGACGCAGATCGCCACCGTGTCGGAGATCGCTGAGTTCGTGGACCGGCCGCTCGACGCAACCGGCGCGCAGCGAGTGGCCGATGCGGTCTGGACGACGTCGAGCACCACGTTTCGGCGCGGTGTCTCGGGGGGCTGGCGTGACCACTTCACCCCGGCGCTCACCGATCTCTTCAAACGCACCGGCGGCCAACTGCTCGTCGACATGGGGTACGAACGTGACCGGTCCTGGTAGCGCCCCGCCGACTCAGCTTGCGGCCGAGAAGCGCGTTCTCACCCACAGGTCGATCTTCAACTTCGCGGGTCTCGGCGTTTCGACCCTGACCCAGTTCTTCGTCGTCCTGGCGCTGGCCCACTGGCTGCCACAAGGGCCGGCCGGTGTGTTCTTCGAGGGCTACGCCGCGATCAAGCTGCTCTCGGTGATCGCCACCCTGGGTCTGGACGTGACGGCTGTCCGCTACGTCGCCATGCACCTCGCGGCCGGCGATCGCACCACAGCGGCCTCCTCGATCCGGTACTCGGTGAAGCTCGCGGCGCTCACCTCGACGGCGGTCGCCGTGGTGACGATGCTCGGGGCTCGGTTTGCCGCCGGCTGGTTCGGCGCTCCGGCGCTCACCGAGGTGTTGCAGATCATGGCGATCGGCCTGCCGTTCATCGTGGTCGAGACGGTGCTGATCGGGGCGAGCCGGGGCACCGGGCGGATGCGATCGTACGTGTACGTCGACCAGATACTGGACGGCACACTCCGTCTGGGACTCGTGTTGATCGTGCTGGTGATGGGCGCGAGTGTGGCGGGCGCGGCTCTGGCATCGACCGTCACGAGTGTCGTCACGTTCGGCGTGGCGCTCTTCGTCACGCGCGGCGTGCTCGTCGGTGACCGCACCTCCGTTGCACTCGATAAACGGGCGCTGGTGCGCTTCTCGGCGTTTCAGTGGGGCACGGTGCTCGCCGGCGCCGGCACGCTCTGGGCTGACACCCTGCTCCTCGGCCTGTGGCGGCCGCCCGAGGACGTTGCGGCGTACTCCGTCGCCACGCGTACGGTCGCCCTGGGCCTGGTGTTCGTCCTGCCGGTGGCCATCGCCTTCCAACCCGTGATCGGCCGTCTGCACACAACCGGGGACATCGGCCAGCTTGGCAAGATGTATTCCTTCGCGACCCGGCTGGCCGTGATCTTCGGGGTCCCGCCTCTCATCCTGGTCGGGCTGCTGGCGTCGCCGATCCTCACGCTCTTCTACGGGCACAGCTATGCGCGCGCCGCCGTGCCGCTTGCGATGCTTGCCGCCGCACAGGTGGTCAACGCCGCCACAGGTCCGTGCGGCTACGTCATCACGATGATCGGGCGTACCGACGTCACCTTCCGAATCAACGTGCTCGTCGTCGTGGTCAACGTTGCGCTGAACATCGTGCTCATCCCCGAGTACGGCATGGTGGGTGCCGGGGTCGCGTGGGCGCTGGCCGTCGTCCTCAGCAACACGCTGCGCCTGCTGGAGGTGTGGAGGAACCTCCGCATCCAGCCGTTCGACCGCGCGATCGCGAAGGTGCTGCTCGCCGTGAGTGCGTCGGGGCTTGCCGCGGGAATCATGGCAGTCATCATGAACCGCTACAGCCCCGCCCCCGAGATCGTCGCCGTCTCGGCCGTCGCAGGATTGGTGCTCGCGGTCGGTCTGGCGGTCGCCGGATCGTTGCCGCGCCGCGGTCAATTGGGCCGGGCGGCGTACGCGGGCCCCTCCGGCGGTCCTAGCCCCCGCCCGTGAAAGCGCTGAACACGGCCCGGGCGCGGCCGTACTCAGCGGCGAATTCCCGGGCTTCGGATCTTCTCGGCCAGCGCGGCAAGCCTGTCGGCGCGGAGCGCGGAGGGCCGTGCAACCCGGTGCTCGGGGACGCGGGCCTGGCCGGGCCCGGTTTGGCAGCGAAGCGCGTCGAGGGCCTGCCGGGTGAGGGCACCGGACGTGAACCGGTCCACGGCTCGTGCGAGAGCGGGCTGGCTCGTCCGCAGATCGATCAGCCCATACACATCGGCGGTGTTCACATCGTTGTGTTCGAAGGGCTCGAAGTGCGTATCGGCGCGGGCGTTGAGCTCGCGGATGACCGCACCGAAGTCGGTCGTCACGCTGTCGAAGAGTCCGAGCACACATGCGTCGCGGTGAGGCAGGAGGGATTCATAGAACCGCGCATATGCGCTCAGCACATCGGAGAGCGTCAGGTGGGGAGACCGCGTCACGACGGATGCCGCGGCGGCGGACGGCTCCCGGATGACGACCAGGGCGGGAATCCCCGCCTGAAGCGCCCACGTGACCTGGCTCTGTGCGTGGAGATGATGGGCAAGCCGAACAGGGCGCGGCTGGGCGACTTGAAACGCGACGGCAGCGAAGGTGTTGGCCGAACGCGGGAAGCCTTCGATGACGAGTTCGGTGCGCCTGTCGACGACGGCGCGGTTGCGATCAAGCCGGTTCGCTGCGAGAAACAGGTGGTGGTCCGCCAGGTGAGAGCTTGCGCGCCATCGCAGCCTGCGGCCCCCCGCTTTTGGGCCGATCACCGACCACTCCGCTGGTCAACCGGGCACCAGGGGGGCCAGGAGACCTCCGGGCGATCGATGCAGGCCCGGCGGATGACGAGCGACTGCTGCTGAGGCGGCCAGGACGACGTGGGCGAGACCAGGTCCCTCGGGGTCGCGACGACATGCCGGGGACGCACGACCGCCATCGAGTTCGAGATCAGGACGAGCGCGAAGAAGGCGGCGAGCAGCGCGATGACCACCAGCGCCGCACGTCCTGCGGCGATGCTCGGGAGCGTGCCGGGTCGGCTAGCCTGCATCGGTAAATGGTACCGCGCTCCAGCAGATTGTTCTTCATAGACCACAAAGATTTGCTGTTTCCGCTCGCACTAGGCGTTGGCTTCGTGCTGCTCGCCTTCCAAAACGGCGGCGCCGCGCCCAGCACGTATGAGCTTGCCGGCGCGGCGCTCGCGGTATTTTGCGCCGCGGTCGCCGTCCATTCCCCGGGACGTCTGAAGGGGGCCGCGCTCGTCCTTCCGCTCGCGCTCTTGGGCCTTTCCGCCTGGGGGTTCGCGTCGACCTCGTGGTCGGCTGACGCCACGGCGAGCGTGCCGGACGCGTTTCGGGTCGGCACCTACGGACTGTTCGCCCTGGCCGTCGTCGTGGGCACCAGGGGGCGCTCGATCGCCCTCCTTGCGGGTGGGGCATGGATGGGCTGCGTGGCCGTGGCGGCGTTCGGTGTCGGAGTGCGACTCGCGCCCGACAGCTCGTACGCCCGCACCGCCGGCGTGGCCGGTCGCCTCTTCGCTCCGATCGGCTACTTCAACGGACTGGCTATGGTCGCCGGGATCGGACTGATCCTCGCACTCGGCCTGATCCTCGATGGGACGAGCGCCGGCGCGCGCATCGCCGCGGCGGCGAGCGTTCCCGTTCTGGGCCTGTCGTTGTATCTGACCCTCAGCCGTGGGGGCATCGGAGTGACGCTCCTGGGCGTGGCGATCGCCGCGGTGTCACACCGCACGTGCGCCCGTGTGCTCATCGCGGGAGCGCTGTGCGCCGTCGCTGCGATGGTGCCGGTCGCCGCCGCCGTCCTGAGCCCCCATCTGACCGCGGCCACACTCGACTCGCGGTCGCAGCACGCGGCGGTCGTCGTCGGGGTCGCGCTCGTCGCCGGATGCGCTCTGGCGGTGATCCTGGTGCGGTTCTGCCTCGACCGCATCGCCCTGGCGGTCGCGGCCTCGTGGCGAAGCGCCGATGACACCATGCGGCGGGTCGTTCTCGTCGCCGCCGCGATCGCAGCCGTCGGTGCCGTTGGTGTGCTCACGCTCTCGACCAGCGGCAACGCGGACAGCGCACCCGGACGGCCCGGGAGGTTGCTGGCGACCACGCTCGAGGCGCGCCCCGAGCTCTGGCGCCTCGCCTCGTCCGAGTTTGCGTCGCACCCCGTGCTTGGCATCGGCGCCGGAGGGTTCGCACGAGTCTGGCTGCTTCACCGCACCACGGGGCTCGAGGGCGACTTCGCGCATTCCGCCTACCTGGAGACCGCGGCCGAGACGGGAGCCGTGGGCTTGGCGCTGCTCCTGCTCGCGTTCGGATTCGCCGCTGCCCAGGGGATCGCCGCTCGCCGGCGCCCGTTCGTGCCGGCGTGCCTGGCGGCGTTCGCGATGTTCGCCGTGCACACCGCGGTCGACTGGGATTGGCAACTGCCGGCGGTGGGGCTTTTGGGGGTGTGGATGGCCGCCTGTCTCGTGGTCGCCAACCGCAGCGCCGACCAGGCAGAGGCGAAGACGGGCAGCGTTCGCGCGGTGGCTGTGACCGCGCTCCTCGTGGCCGCCGCGGCGGTGTTCTCGCTCGGTGCGGTCGGTGCGGAGCATCTCGAAGCCGCCGAGCACGACGTCAGCGCGGGGCACTGGGCAAGTGCGGCGAGTGAGGCGAGGTCTGCCCACCGGTGGATGCCGTGGTCGTACGAGCCATGGATCGCCTCCGGATATGCGGCCCTCGGATCGGGCCGGAGGGGGGAGGCTCGTCAGGCCTTCCGGCGTGGCCTGGCCGTCGACGGCGCCGAGTGGAAACTCCAGTTCGGCCTTGCCCAGGCTTCGGAGGGGCGGTCTCAGGAGCGAGCGCTTGCGGCCGCGGCAACGCTGAACCCTCTGTCGCGCGAACTGCGCCTCTATTCCCGGCTGGAGGTTCGTGCACAAAAGACACAATCTCATTGACATCTAATCTTCACGTTCCCCCACTCTTGACGATACGCGGGCATGCGCGTATCACTGGAACATCCTGGGAGTGACCCGCTCCACGGGTTTCTGGTCCATGCGGCAAGAGAGGCAGATCCGATGAGTCCACCGCGGTACGCGACGCTGCTCGACTACCTGGCGGTAATCCGGCGTCGGAAGTGGACAGTGCTGATCGTGCTCGTGGCATCGGTGGCCGCGTCCTACCTGGTCTCAACGCGCGAGCACAAGGTCTATTCGGCGTCGTCGCAGGTGCTGGTCAGCACGTCGATCGGGCAGATCACGGGCGCCCAGCAGTCCAACGACGTCCAGGCACGCATCGTCGCCAACCTCGCCGAGGTTGCACATACCGACACCGTGGCGAAGCTCGCCGCGACCGCCGCCGGGCTGCCGGGCGTCGGCAGCACGGCCGCACTCAATGACACCAGCGTCGCGCCGGCCACGACCAACAACATCCTCACATTCTCGGTGCGGAGCAAGTCGCCGGCGGTTGCAAAGGCGCTCGTCAACGCCTACGCCGCGGCGTTCGTGAAGTACGAGACCGGTGTCAGCACCGCAGGCCTCACCAAGACCCTGAGCAAGCTTCAGACCGAGAAGGCGAGCCTCGAAGCGCAGGCCGTCAGGCTTCACAACGCCGGCCAGTCGGTCTCGACGGTGAACGCCCAGCTGAACAAGCTCGTGGGCAAGATCACGAACCTCCAGAGCCTGATCGCCACTCAGGAGAGCAACCCGGGCACGACCGTCTCGACGGCGGCGACCGGTGCGCGCCAGGTGCAGCCGAACGTCCCCCAGAACCTCATCCTCGGCCTCGTCCTCGGATGCGTGATCGGCGTCATCGCCGCCTTCCTGCGGGAAGCGCTCGACACCCGGGTGCGCTCGACGTCCGAGATCGGCGGGACGCTGGGAATCCAGCTGCTCGCCCGCATACCCGCTCCCTCAAAGGCCCTGCGGGTGGCCCGGACAATCGCAATGGTCGACGGGGATGCCGCCGAGTCGGAGCCATACCGGAAGCTCAGGGTCGGATTCGACTTCAGCAACCTCAAGGTCAAGGCCGCAACCGTGATGGTCACGAGCGCGGTCGAGCAGGAGGGCAAGTCGACCACCAGCGCCAATCTTGCGTATGCCCTGGCGCTCAGCGAACGGCGCGTGATCCTGGTCGACCTCGATCTGCGCCGGCCGTATGTGAGCTCGTTCTTCAAGGTGGCCACCTCGCCCGGCGCCACCGACGTCCTGATGGGGTCGGTCTCATTGGACGATGCCCTCGTCGAGGTTCCGGTCGCCGGCTCGCAGGGGACGCTCACGCTGCTTCCCGCCGGCGCGATGCCGCCGAACCCCGCCGAGCTGATGGAGAGCGATCGCATGCGGGAGCTGCTCAGCGAGCTTTCCGGCCGTGCCGACGTGGTGGTTGTCGACTCGGCGCCGCTGCTGCCGGTCGTCGATTCCGTCGCGCTGAGCCGGCTCGTCGGCGGAGTGATCCCGGTCATCCATCTCAAGAACACCGCACGTGACACGCTGGAGGAGCTCCACCGCGTCCTGGGCACACTGGGCAGTCCGGTGCTCGGGTACGTGTTGGCGGGAGTCGGTGCGGGAAGCGACGGGTACGGCTACGGCAGCTACGGGTACAGCCCGGGCGCCGAGCGCGCGTCAATGAACGGAGAAGCTGCCGTCGAGGCCAACGGCAGAGGGTCAACTCAACAAGGTTCGACGACCCCCCAGTCTTCGTGACGTGCCTGTGGATCAGGTGATCCACTGTGAGTAACACCACCAACGGCGACGCACGGACCGGCTCGGCTGCCACGGCCGGGATCCGGATCATCGTGCATGACTTCGCCGGACATGCCTTTCAGATCGAGCTGAGCCGGCGCCTCGCCGCACGGGGGTTCGACGTCCTGCATCTGCATTGCGCGTCGGACCTGAAGGGGAAGGGCCGGATCGAGGTCACGGCCGAGGACCCACCGACACTCCGGATCCAGGGCGTGGATCTCGGCCGGCCGTTCAACAAGTACTCCGTGGTCAGCCGGGCGTTCTACGAAGTCCAGTACGCCCGTGCGGTCGCGCAGATCGCCACCGCCGAGAACGCCGAGGTGATGATGTCGGGCAACACCCCGCTTCTGAGCCAGTGGATGCTGGTGCGTGGTACGAAGCGCCCGCGGGCATTCATCTACTGGCAGCAGGATGTGTGGAGCGTCGGTACGAAGCTCACCCTCGCGCGCGGCGGCCCGCGCGGGGCCGGTGCGATCGCAGGCTTCTTCCTGAGCCGGCTCGAGGCGGCGACCCTTCGGCAGAGCTCCGCCGTCGTGCCGATCTCTGAGGATTTCCTGCCTCAACTCACGGCCTGGGCGGTGCCATCCCAGCGCATCCTCGTGATCGAGAACTGGGCGCCCCTCGCCGAGATGCCCGTGCGGCCTCGCGACAACGACTGGTCGCGCGCCCACCACCTCAACCAGACCAGGAACTTCCTCTATGCCGGCACCCTCGGGATCAAGCATGACCCGGGCCTGATCCGCGACCTCGCGATCGCGATGCGCGGGCTCGCCGATGTGCGGGTGGTGGTCGTCTCGGAGGGCCGCGGGGCGGACTGGCTGGCCGCGGAGTCCCGCAGGTACCGGCTGGACAACCTCGTGCTTCTGCCATACCAGCCCTACAGCGAACTCCCCGATGTGCTCGCAAGCGCCGACGTGCTGGTCGCGATCCTGCAGGGGGATGCGGGGGAATTCTCGGTGCCGTCGAAGGTGCTCAGCTACCACTGCGCCGGGCGGGCCATCCTCGGGGCGATACCCGCTCGGAACCTGGCGGCACGGATCATCGAGCGCGCGGAGTCCGGAGTCGTCGTGGATCCCCACGACGTCGGAGCATTCCTCGAGACGGCGATCGCACTCATCAACGACCCCAGTCAACTCGCCGCGATGGGGGCGGCCGGGCGCGCGTACGCCGAGGCGACCTTCGACATCGACCGGATCGCGGACGCATTCAGCCGTGTGATCGCGCAAGCCCTGCAGGTGAGCGGCGGCCGCTCGCCGCTCGAGTTCGAGGCAGAGCCGACGCCGAACCGGGGGAATTAGACGTGGTGGACGCTTCGGGCCGGATGCGAATGCGAGGCGGACAGGCGTTTCGCTCAGCCGGACCGCTCGCCCTGGCGTTGGCCGCCGGCGGTGGGGTCGGCCTCGTTTCCGCCACCCTGCCCCGATCGACAGTCTTCATCGGCCTGGCCGCCCTCGCCGGGGTGCTGGTGCTCATGTGGGTCACCGCCTGGCTCGGCAGGCTGGACGACTGCGCGGACTACTCTCCGCTGCTTCGGTTCGGCCTTGCCACGGGCATGGCCGGGTTGGTGGGGGTGACGCTGATCTCGATTCGGATCCGCGGCAGCCTGGAGGTCACCGACGGGCTGTTCGTGCTCAGCGCCGCCTGCCTGGGAATGGCGGCGGTGGTCGAGCGCCGTTGGCTGACCCTCACGCCGCCCTACCTGGTGTTGAGCGGTGCGCTGCTCTTGGCCTCCGGCATTACGGCGGCGACCGCGAGCCCGCTGGGGGGCGTGCGCTCGAACCTCGGCATCGCGTTCGAGTTCTCGTTCGCGCTCATCCTCACACCGCTTCTGGTGGGTGCGGTCAGCTCGAGCCCGGCACGGCTCGCGGTCGCCGGAGCGGCATGGTCTGCGTCGGTGCTGATCAACGGCGTGGTCGCACTGCTCGACTACACGCTGAACACCGGGATTGGACAATTCTTCGCGGGCCGAGCCTACGCGGGCCGCCAGTCCGGGTTGACCCTCCAGCCGAACGACCTGGGCATCATCGCAGCGATGATATTGCCCTACGCGATTGCCCAGGTGACCGTGCTGGCCAAGACCACGCGATCCCGGGTGTTCTACGGCTCCGTCCTCGTCGCGGCGATTGCCGCGATCATGATCTCGGGCTCGCGCGCGGCGCTGGTGGCGGCGGTGGTCGTCGTGATCCTGTGTCCAATCGTGAGCCCGCCCATGCGCAGCCGCGCCGCCGCCGCGATCTTGGGGGCGGCGGCACTCCTGCCGCTGGTGGCGTTCGTGGGCGCAGGCTCGATCGGCCATCATCTCGTCGCGGTCAACCGACTCTCCAGTCTCCAATCCCAGCAAAACGCGGCCAACTCGACGCGCCTCTTCCTGTACAGGCAGGCGCTGGACGCGGCGGCCGCGCACCCACTGACCGGCGTCGGGTTCTCAGTGGTCCGGGTTGCGACCGACATCTACCTGCAGGTGATCCAGGCCGGTGGCTTCCCGGCGCTGATCGCGTTCCTGTGGTTCGTGTTCGGCACACTGGCACTCGGCATCCGGCTCGGTCGTGCGTACGCCGTCGATGCGCCCGAGCGCATCCTGGCGTCGGCATTCACACTCTCGTTTGCGGTGTGGCTGATCGAGGGCCTCGTGCAGAACGACATCTACAACAGGTATCTGTTCGTGCCGGTCGGATTGCTGATCGGACTCGAGGTTCAGCGCCGGCGGGCTAGCGTTCGTTCGCCGTGACCACCGACGACGACGCCTTTCCAGGTGCGCCCAACGTGTTCCTGGTTGGTGCGGCGAAGGCCGGCACCACCTCCCTGGCCGAGTACCTCGGCCGCCGCCCGGGGTGGTTCGTGCCTTGGCTCAAGGAGCCTCACCACCTCTCGGCCGTGGGAGCCGGCCCGCATGGCCGCGGCACTCTGCGGACGGTGCCATCCTCCGCCGGGTACGCACGGCTGTACGCGCCGGGTGCCGGTGCAGAGTTCCGGGTCGACGCGAGCACGTCCTATCTGCCCACGGCCGGGGTCGCGGCGAAGATCAAGGCAATGGCGCCCGGCGCGCTGGTGGTCGCGCTGCTGCGCTCGCCGGTCGAGCGGGCCCACTCCCACTATCTGAACAACGTCCGTGAGGGCACCGAGACGCGGAGCTTCGAGGAGGCGGTCGAATCGGAGCTCGAGGCGCCCGAGGCCGTCTGGATCTACGACGCGTATCTGCGGCTCGGCCTCTACGCCGCCCAGGTACAGGAGTATGCGCGGGTGTTCGGTGACCGGTTCTGCGTCGCATGCTTCGAGGACGTGGTCTCCACCCGGTCGCAGGAGGCTCGGCTCTGGGCATTTCTCGGTGTCCCACCGCCGAGCGAGGCCGGCGGTCTGCCCCGCAGCAACGAATACGCCCGCCCGCGCTCGCCGCTCGCCGGGCGGGTGATGGGGAGCGCGTCGATCCGCGCGGCCACCCGGCTGGTGGTGCCTCGCAGGCTGCGCTGGGCGGCGCGCGGAGCACTGGTCGCCGGCGGTGAGAAGCCTCCGTGGGATCCGGCGCTGCGCGAGCGGCTCGTGCAGTTCTACGCCGATGATCGCGGAGCTCTCGAGGCCGCCGCCGGCCGGGCGTTTCCCTGGTAGCACGCCGCTGACCGGGCGGGCTCGTGTGGTGAGCCCGCCCGGTCGTGTGCGGGGGCGGTCAGGCCGAGAGCGGGACGCGGCGGCGTCCGCGCGCCGCCAGTCCTGCTCCGGCGATCAGGACGACGACGAGCGTCGAGCCTGCGCCCACCGTGGCCGCGGTCCAGTCGAAGCCGTTTGCGGTCGTCCGTGCGACCGCTGTCGTCACGGCCACCGTCGGCTGGGCCGGCTGGCCGAGGAACGCCCGCGAGGTGCCGATGAGGTCGGTGCGATCGGGCGGCTGCGGCGAGACGGTCGTGGCCGGGCGGTAGGTGCCCTGATAGGCGCTCGAGCTCTGCGTTGCCTGCACCTGCGCCCCGATGGGAACGAGTGGCTTGGCCTGGGCGGCCTGCGACATCAGCATCAACGCCGCGGCGGTCGCGATGGCAAGCCTGATCGTTCGGGTCGTGGTCGTCTTGGAATGTCATGGTCCCGCTCCTCCGTGGTCGATGGTCGATGTGCATGGATCGAGACTACGGAGGCGTCCCCGCGCTGTCTGCATCGGGGGATGCGCACCGTGTGTAAAATCGGTTACGTTCGCAAAGGCGGGTGTTCATGTCCGACTGGCCGATCCTTTCGCCCCTTTCAGACGACGAGAAGCGGGAACTGCTCGCCCTCGCCCGGCGGCGCCGGTTCGCGCGGGGCGAGATCGTCGTCCACCGCGACGACACGGCCGACACCCTCCACCTCGTCCAGACCGGCTGCCTGGCCGTCCGCGTGCTCACTCCCGTCGGCGACATGGCCACTCTCGCGCTCGTGGGCCCCGGGGGCGCGGTCGGCGAGATGGGCCTCGTGCGGTGCGAGCACCTCCGCTCGGCGACGATCCAGGCCCTCGAGCCCAGCGAGACGCGCGTCCTCACCCGGCACACCTTCGATCGCCTGCGCCGCGAGCACCCGGCCATCGACGCGCTGCTCGTGCACATCCTCGCCGACAGGGTCGCCGAGATGACCGAGCGGCTCGTCGATGCGCTCTACACGCCGGCGCCGCGCCGCGTCAGGACGCTCATCGAGACGCTCGCCGATCGCTACGGAGACGGGAGCGGACCGATCACGATCCCGCTCACCCAGGACGACCTGGCCAGCCTCGCCGGCACCTCGCGCCTCACCGTGAGCCGCGTCCTGCGGGAGATGCGCGAACACGGCACCGTCGAGATCCGCCGCGGCAAGCTCATCCTCAAAGCCGCTCCGTGACGTCGGCCGGCTGCCCGATCGCCGCCAGAAACTCCGGGTCTGCGCCGAGCGTCCAACTGACGGCCTCGTCGACCGGGGCGAATCCGACCGACTCGTAGAACGGCCGGCCGGCGGGGGTCGACCACAGGAACGCTCCCTCGGTCGAGTCGCTCCACACCGCGTCGAGCGCGCCCGTCAGCGCGGCCCGGGCGGCGCCCTTCCGGCGGTGGCGCGCGGGAGTCATCATCTCCCACACCCCGATGCGGGGCCCGAGCGTCACCCACGCGACGCTGATCGGCTCGTCACCGGCGAACGCGAGCCACGCCGAGACCCGGTCGCCGGGGTCGGGGAGCGCAGCGAGCGCCCGGCTTGCGACCTCGGCCTCCATCGCGTGGGCATCGGCGATGATGGCGATCGCCCGGGCGCGGCCGGTGTCCGACCGCACCCGCTCGACCCGGAGCCCGTTCGCCGCAACCGGAGGCCGGTGCGGGCACCACATGAGCGGCTCCCGGGCCGGCGCGCGGGCGAAGCCCGCTGCCGAGAGCGGCTCGGTGAGCGCATCGGGCACGGTGGAGGCGACCGACACGAGGGCGGGCACCTCCGCGGCGGCAATGAATGCGACGAGCGCATCGACATCGGCCGCCGTGGCCCGCGACGTCAGCCCGCACTCGTTCAGATCGCAGTGCGGCTCACCGGTCATGACGGCGAACCACCCCCTCCCCGACCCTCGGACGGGCGCGCGGCCACCGCTCATCACGAGCGCGGCATGCTCCGCGAACGTCTCCCAGAGCTCGGCGGCATCCATCACCGTCCAGTGGGGCACGGCTGGAACACGCGGCCGTCAAGGTTGTCGCCCAGCCGCATGGCCGAGAACCCATGGCCCGGCTCCTCCACGGCGGCGCAGAAGTTCGAGAAGTTCCGTCGTCCGGTGCAGCCGGCGCCGGGCGCGCAGACGAAGCCGTCCTCGGCGTACTCGACCTCGCCCACCCACTTCCCGTTCGGCTGGCGGGCCGTCGTGTCGGTTGTGAAGTCGTCCCAGGCGCACGGCTTGGGGCCGGTGACGGCCGTGCACGTGAACCCGTATTGGGTGCTGCCCGCGAGCTGGGACGAGAAGCACTGGTTGTAGAGGTAACACTCCTCGACGACCGCGCCGTCGGAGTAGCGCCGCCCCCACCAGCTGAGCAGCGGGGAGTTCTTCCACAGCACGGTCATGCCGTGCCGGTGCACCTCGTTCATGGCGTAGCTGAGGAAGTTCTGGGCGTCGCCCGGCGTGAGGTGGAACCCGGTCGTCGAGGGCGGGTCGAAGCTGTCGATGTCGTCCAGCTCGACGGCGTCGAATCCCTTGGCGGCGCACATGCGGATGCGCGCGTCGAGCATCGGCTTGAGCGCGTCGAGCCGGCGCAGGTCGAGCCAGCGCTCCTGCGCGAAGCCGAAGTAGACGTTGCCGAGCGTCGCGACGGGGAACCCGCCTCCGCGAGAGAGCGGGCTCGCATCGGGGCGGTAGTCCTCCCAGGCCAGGTCGAGATAGCAGACCGCCCTGGGGTGGGCAAGGGTGCGGGCCGGCCATCGGGTGTGCAGGGTCGCAACCTCGGCGGGCGTGGTCAGGAAGCCGTCGATGTCGTAGATGTCCACGGCATCCGCCCCCGTGCGCTTCAGCGGAGTCACGCGGCCGATCTGCCAGTCCCAGCTCATCGGCCGGCCGTTGCGGTCGAGGTGGGGCGGATACCAGCATCCCCCGCCCGTGCGCCGGACACAGGCCGCCGGCGCCGGCAGCGGCACCACCCGCCACCGAAATGCCCGCAGGCTGGTGCCGGCGGTGTTCGCCGTGCGCACCTCCACCCGGTGGCGGCCGGGGCGAAGGGTGCCGGTGTAGACCAGGCGCGAGGTGGGCAGCGGCCGCCAGCCGTGCCGGTCGACGCGGTAGCTGACCGCGGGCACGCCGTCGCCGCTTCGGTAGTGCGGCGGCGAGACGTCGAAGTACTCCTCGGCCGATCCGGTGCGGTGCTCGGGCAGGCCGTTCACGAAGGCGCTCACGGGCTTGCGGCCGGCCGGATAGGCGCGTACCGGCCTCGTCGCCAGCACGCTCGCCGACGCGCGCACGACCCGGAAGGTGAATGTGGCCGGGTCGGTCTCGACGACCTCGGTCGCGGTCTCGGTCAGCCGCAGCAGCCGGCCGGTGTCGGCGTGCCCAACGACGTAGCGGCGGGCCGCGTACGGGGTCGCCGTCGTATCCGCCGCCGGCGTGCAGGTGCTCGCCGGAGTCGCGCAGGTGCTCCACGCGTATGCCACCTCGAAGCTGAGCAGCCGGTCGCCCGCCGGGAGGGCCGGCGGCCGCCACGTCGCTCCCCGGGCGACCACGGTGCGGCCGTCCTGCATCCGGCCCTCGATGCGCGGCGAGCCCGCCACGACGGGCGGCGCGATGCGCGGCGCCGCCTTTTGCGCCGCGGCGGCGCTCGAGCTCGCGGCCCCGGAGAGCAGAGATGCCGCGACCAGGACGAGCGCGGTCGCCGGCGGGCCGGCGGTGTGTCGTTGCAAGCGCATGAGATCCCCCGTTTTCAGAGCAGTCCGAGCAGCTCCTCGAGTCGCCGCCGGCCCTCGCCGGCGAGGAACGCGTCGCGGTCGGGGGCAGACAGCCCGACCGCCTCCTTCCAGATCGAGCGGCCGGCGATGAACCCGGATGCACCGGCGGCCAGCGCCGCCCGCAGCTGCTCGACGAAGGTGGGGTGGTCAACCCCCGCCGAGAGCAGCGCCCAGGGCACGCCGATCGCCTCCGAGATGGCCCGGCACCCGGCCTCGCTGCCCGGGTACTCGAGCTTGAGGTACTTCGCGCCGCACTCCTCGAGCAGCGCCGCGCCGTCGCGGATCAGGTCGGGGCGCAGCCGCCGGAACCGCTCCCTGGGCTCATCGGGGAGCGGGAACACCAGCCCCTCGACCACGGCGAGCAGGTCGTGGTCGGCGCAGTCGCGGACAACCTCGCGGACGATCGTCGCGTTGTGGCCCGAGGCGTCCTCACGGTCGGCACGCACGCGCACGAGCAGCTTGGCCGCCGTACCGCCCATCCGCCGCACACCCGCCGCTCCGAACCCTGGCAGCAGCTCGGCCGGCGCGAGGCCGCCGTCCCACCGCGCGCCGCTGACCTCGACTGACACGAGCAGGCCGACGCCGGCCGGCACGAGCCCCGCGTCCACCACGTCGGGAAGCGCGATCTCGGGATCGAGCAGCATGGCGCTCGCCGACGGCGCGAGGGCCGTGACGAGCGCTCGCTTGAACTCACGCAGCGCCCCGATGTCCGTCGACATCCCGGTGCGCTCGAACATCCCCCGCAGGCTGACCCGCTGATCGGCGGCCACGACCGCCAGCGCCCCCTTTGGGGTGGACAGCTGCTGGACGGCGCGTTTCTCCGAGGTCGTGAACATTCTTGCTCGATTCGACCGGATGTGGAACACTCTCAATCATGCCACGAATCGTCTTCATGGGTGCGGGAAGCGTCGAGTTCACCAAGAACCTGCTGGGCGACATCCTCTCGTTCCCCGAGCTGCGCGACTGCGAGATCGCGCTTCACGACATCGATCCCGACCGGCTCGCGGTCGCCGAGGCGATGGCCGGTTACGCCGCCGGGGCGCTGGGCGCGGAGCCGCGCATCGAGGCCCATCTCGACCGCCGCCGCGCGCTGGACGGCGCCGACCATGTGATCAACATGATCCAGGTGGGCGGCCACGCGGCGACCCTGCTCGACTTCGAGATCCCCGCCGCGCACGGCCTGCGCCAGACGATCGGCGACACCCTGGGGATCGGCGGGATCTTCCGCACGCTGCGCACCGTCCCGGTCATGCTGGCGCTCGGGAACGAGATGGCCGAGCTGTGCCCGCACGCGTGGCTCCTGAACTACACGAACCCGATGGCCATGCTGTGCTGGGCGACCTATGCGGGGACGCCCCAGCAGCGCATCGTCGGCCTGTGCCACTCGGTGCAGAACACGACGGCCGAGCTCGCCGAGCTGGTGGGCGTGCCGCTCGAGGAGGTGACATTCCTCGGCGCCGGCGTGAACCACCAGGCGTTCATCCTGCGGTTCCAGCGAGGCGAGGAGGACCTCTACCCGCGGCTCGACCGTGTCATCGCGGACGACCCCGAGCTGCGCCGGCGCGTGCGCGTCGAGATGTACCGGCGGCTGGGCTACTTCCCCACCGAGTCGAGCGAGCACTCGGCCGAGTATCTGCCGTGGTTCATGCGCAGCGACGAGGCCATCGCGCAATTCCGGATCCCCGCCGGCGAGTACATCGCCCGCAGCGAGGAGAACCTCGAGCTCTACGAGGACATGCGGCGTGGCCTCGAGGCCGGCGAGGAGATCGAGATCGAGCGCAGCCAGGAGTACGCCCCGCTGATCATCCACTCGGTGCTGACGGGCCGGGAGCGGGTGATCTACGGCAACGTGCGCAACGACGGCCTGATCACCAATCTGCCCGCGGGAGCCTGTGTCGAGGTGCCGTGCCTGGTCGATCGCAACGGGGTGCAGCCGACGGTCGTGGGCGACCTGCCGCCGCAGCTGGCGGCGCTCAACCGCACGTTTCTGAACGTCTGCGAGCTGACGGTGCGCGCGGCGCTCGAGGGCCGGCGCGACCACGTCCACCACGCCGCGCTGCTCGACCCATCGGCGGCCGCGTCGCTGTCGCCGGACGCCATCCACGCGGTGGTCGAGGAGCTGATCGACGCGCACGGGGACGCGCTCCCCGAGGGGATCAGACGCGGTTCGAGCGCTAGACGACCGTGACCGCGACGCCCTCCGCGGTCAGCTCGGCCACCGCCTCGGGTGAGGCCCCGGCGTCGGTGATCACCTCGGTCACGCGGTGCAGGCCGCAGATCTGCGCGAAGGCGACCACGCCGAGCTTGGAGCTGTCGGTGACCACGATGACGACCGACGCGCGGTCGATCAGGGCGCGGTTTGTGTGTGCCTCGACCTCGTGGTGGGTGGTCAGGCCGGCCCGCACCGAGATCCCGTCGACGCCGACGAGCACCAGGTCGAGGTTGAGCCCCGCCAGCGCCGACTCGGCGAGCGGGCCCACCAGCTCGTAGGACTCGGCCCGGGCGACGCCGCCGGTGACGACGAGCTTCAGGTTCGGGCGCACGGCGAGCTCGGAGGCGATGTTGAGCGCGTTGGTGACGACGGTCAGGCGCGGGATGGCGACGAGCGCGCGCGCCACCTCCGTGGTGGTTGTGCCGCCGGTGAGGCCGATCGCGGTGCCCTCACTGACCCGCGCCGCGGCCTGGCGGGCGATCCGCAGCTTCTCCTCGCCGTGGCGTCCGCTCCGGTAGCGCAGCGGCAGCTCGTAGAGCACGCCGTGTGCGACCGCACCGCCGTGGGTGCGGGTGAGCAGGTGCTGGTCGTCGAGCAGCCGCAGGTCGCGGCGGATCGTCGCCGCCGAGACACCGAGTTCGCGGGCGAGGTCGCCGACGCCGACGCTGCCGGTGCCCGACAGGCGCTCCAGGACGCTGCTCAGCCGGTCGGCCTGACGCATCCGCGCAGTCTAGCCAGGTGGGTGGCGGGAAGACGTTGTTTTTTGATCGATTCTGCAATAGAGTCGCTCGATGTGAGCGCAATCGAGCGTGAGATCCTGACGCAACCAGCAGATTGGCGCCATGCCGCCGTGCTCGCTCCCGCCCATGCCGCCGTGCTGCCGCAGCCCGGCGAGCGGGTCGTGGCGGTCGGTTGTGGCACGTCGCTGCACATGGCCCAGGCCTACGCCGCGGCCAGGGAGGCGGCGGGAGCGGGCGAGACCGACGCCTTCCCCGCGTCCGAGATGCCGGCGGGGCGGCGGTACGACCGCCTGGTTGCCATCTCCCGCTCGGGCACGACCAGCGAGGTCGTGCGCCTGCTCGATGCCGCCCCGTCCCGCCTGCCGACCCTCGTCATCACCGCGGTCGCCGGTTCGCCGTGCGCCGAGCGGGCGACCTCGGCGGTCGTGCTCGACTACGCCGACGAGGAGTCGGTTGTCCAGACCCGGTTTGCGACCACCGCGCTCGCGTTCCTGCTCGCCGGGATCGGCCTCGACGTCGATGCCGAGGCCGACGCGGCCGCGCTCGCCATCCTGATGCCCGTGCCCGACGTGACCGCGCATGGCCGGTTCGCGTTCCTCGGCTCGGGCTGGACCATCGGCCTTGCCAACGAGGCCGCCCTCAAGCTGCGGGAGGCGGCCGGCGCGTGGGCCGAGGCATACCCGGCGATGGAGTACCGGCACGGACCGATCAGCGCCAACGCCGACGACACGCTGGTGTGGCCGATCGGGGCCGTCGATCCCGGCGTGCTCGACGATGCCGTCCGCGCGGGATCTGCGATCGCCGACCACGGCCGAAGCCCGCTCGCCTCGCTCGTGCTCGCCCAGCGCGTGGCCGTCGCCCTCGCGCGTGCCCGCAACCTCGACCCTGACCACCCCCACAGCCTGACCCGATCGGTGGTGCTGCCATGAGACCTGTGCGCAAACTGTCCGCGTTCGCCATCCTCGCCGCGCTGCTCGTCACCGCGGCCGGCTGTGGAGGCTCGTCCTCGTCGTCGTCGGGCGGGGTCACGAACATCGTGCTCTGGCACGGCTATGTCGACACCGAGGGCAAGGCGATGAAGACGATGGTGGCGGAGTTCAACGCCAGCCACCCCAAGATCCATGTCACGGCCCAGTTCTACGGTAACTCCGATTATGCACTGCAGAAGGTGCTGACCTCGATCGCGGGAGGCAACCCGCCCGACATCGCCTACCTGTACGGGTCGTGGGCCGCGAACATCGCCCAGAGCTCCAAGACGCTCGCCCTGAACAGCTACATCAAGGCCGACCCGTCGTTTCACTGGAACGACTTCTGGCCGTCCGAGCGCGAGGTCGCGACCGTCGACGGCCGCATCGTCGGCGTGCCTGCGCTGGTGGACAACCTCGCGCTCGTCTACAACAAGAAGCTCTTCCGCGCGGCCGGCATCCCGTTCCCGACAGCGAACTGGACGTGGGATGACCTCCGCTCCGCCGCCAAGAAGCTGACCGACCCGGCCAAGAAGCAGTTCGGCTGGGCGTATGTGAACGACGCCAGCGAGGACACCGTGTGGAGGTTCGAGGCGCTGCTGTGGGAGGCCGGGGGCGAGATCCTGTCGTCCGACGGCCACCATGCCGCATTCGATTCCCCGGCCGGCGTCAAGGCGCTCACGCTGCTCCAGCAGATGGCCGTCCAGGATCACTCCGTGTACCTGGACAGCGGCAACGACCTGTACGCCAACCTGTTCAACTCCGGGCATATCGGCATGCTCTACACGGGGCCGTGGGACCTGTCCCAATTCCCAAGCGTCGACTTTGGCGTCACGATTCTGCCCGCCGACCAGAACCACCAGACCATCTCGGGGCCTGACAACTGGGTGCTCTTCAACAACGGCTCCACGCGTGCCAAGGCTGCCTGGACGTTCATGTCGTGGTTCACGGGCCCTCAGCACAGCCTGGAGTGGTCGCAGCGCACCGGCGACCTGCCGATCCGCAGCTCCGACCTGAAGCTGCCCGGCTACGCCGCGTACATCGCCAAATACCCCGGCGTTGCGACGTTCGTCCAGAATCTGCAGAATGCGGTCCAGGTGCGCCCGGTGACGCCGCTCTATCCCAAGATCTCAACGGCGATCGGCCAGGCGGTGCAGGCGGTCCTGCTCGGCAAGGCGCAGCCCGCGCAGGCGCTCCAGTCGGCCGCTTCCCAGGTGAACTCGATCCTGGCCGCCCCGTAGGCGCGTAGGCCATGCGGCTGCTGCGGTCTGATCACGTCACCGGCTGGCTGTTCGTCGCACCCGCCGCGATCCTGCTCTTCGTGTTCGGGCTCGTGCCGATCGGGTGGTCGGCGCTGCTCTCGTTCCAGCACAACGACCTCCTGTCGGCGCCGCACTGGGTCGGCGTGGACAACTACCGGGCGCTGCGGCACGACCCGGTGTTCCGCAAGGCGATCCGAAACACCATCGTCTACACGGTGCTCTTCGTCCCGATCTCGATCGGCGCTGCGCTCGGGGTCGCGGTGGCGCTCAACACCCGCATCCGGTTCATCTCGCTCTACCGGACGGCCGTGTTCGTGCCCGTCGCCGTGTCGACCGTCGCGACCGCCATCGTGTTCAACTGGGTGTTCGATCCGACGTACGGGATCGCGAACTGGCTCCTGAACGAGGTCGGGATCGGGTCGCAGGGCTTCTTCCAGGATCCCGACCAGGCCCTCTATGCCGTCGTCGCGATGACCGTCTGGGGCTGGATCGGGTTCGACGTGATCATCTACCTGGCGGCGCTGCAGGGGATCCCCAACGAGCTCCTCGAGGCGGCGGCAATCGACGGCGCCAGCCGGTGGTCGACGTTCCGCTCGGTCGTGCTGCCGCTGCTCGGCCCGGCCACGCTCTTCCTGGTGGTGTGGTCGACGATCAACGCGCTGCAGCTCTTCGACGAGATCTACAACACCACCCGGGGTGGGCCGCTCGAGGCGACGACGGTGGTCGTGTACTACCTCTGGCAGCAGGCGTTCCAGTTCTTCAACGCGGGCTACGCGGCCGCGATCGCCTACGTCCTGTTCGTCGCAATCCTGGTTGTGACGGTGCTCCAGCTCGTGATCAGCCGCCGGACGGTGCACTACACCTCGTGATCTCGCTGCGCCGCCCCAGCCCGAGGCACCTGTTCCTGGCTCCCGTCGCGCTCGTGATGGCGGCGCCGCTGATCTGGATGGCGATCACCTCGATCGAGAAGCCCGGCGAGGCGCGCCGGTTCCCGCCGGTGCTGATCCCCGCCGGCATCCACTGGCAGAACTACACCAACGCGGTCAAATCGGCGCCGTTCGGCCACTGGTACCTGAACTCGGTGATCGTCTCGACGGTCGTGGTTGTCTCGAACCTGGTTTTCTGCAGCCTGGCCGCATATGCCTTCGCGCGCATCCGCTTTGCCGGCAGCAACATCCTTTTCATCGCGCTTCTGGCCACACTGATGGTGCCGTTCCAAGTCGTTCTCATCCCCACCTTCCTGATCGTCCGCCACCTGGGCCTGATCGACAATCTGAGCGCGCTGATCGCCCCCAACCTGGCGAGCGCGTTCGGCATCTTCATGCTGCGCCAGTTCTTCCGCACGCTGCCGGTGGAGCTCGAGGAGGCTGCTCGCATCGACGGCTGCAGCCGGCTCGGCGTCCTGGTCAAGGTCGTGCTGCCGCTCTCGGTCCCCGCCCTCTCCACGCTGGCGCTGATCACGCTGCTCTGGACCTGGAACGACTTCCTCTGGCCGCTGGTCGCGATCAACACCGAGAGCCACATGACCCTGCAGGTCGGCCTCTCCACCTTCCAGGGGCAGCACCAGACGAACTGGACGATCCTCATGGCCGGCAACATGCTCGCGCTCCTGCCGATGCTCGTCGCCTTCGTGCTCACCCAGCGGTCGTTCGTCCGCTCGATCGCCGCGTCCGGCATCAAGGGCTGAGCGGCGTGGCCGAGGTCGAGTTCCGGGGGGTGACCAAGCGCTTCGGCGACGTGGTCGCCGTCGATGCGCTGTCGCTTGCGATCGCCGACGGCGAGTTCATGGTGCTGGTCGGCCCGTCGGGGTGCGGCAAGACGACGGCTCTGCGGATGGTGGCCGGGCTCGAGAAGCCGACCGAGGGCGAGATCGTGATCGGCGACAGGGTCGTGAACGACGATCAGCCCGGCCGGCGCGATATCGCCATGGTGTTCCAGAACTACGCGCTCTACCCGCATATGAGCGTCGAGCGCAACATCGGATTCGGGCTGCGGCAACGGCGCATGCCGCGGGCCCAGATCGACGCACGCGTGAAGGAGGTGAGCGCCCTCCTCGAGCTCGGCGAGCTGCTGCATCGCAAGCCGGCGCAGCTCTCGGGCGGGCAGCGCCAGCGGGTCGCGATGGGCCGGGCGCTCGCGCGTCATCCCCAGGCGTTCCTGCTCGACGAGCCGCTGTCCAACCTCGACGCCAAGCTGCGCACCCAGCTGCGCGCCGAGCTCAAGCGGATCCACCAGCTCGTGCCGACGACCTCGATCTATGTCACCCACGATCAGGTCGAGGCGATGACGCTGGGCGACCGGATCGCCGTGATGGCGGGCGGCCGCATCCAGCAGCTCGGTGACCCGCAGGACGTCTACGACCGGCCGGCCAACCTCTTCGTGGCCGGCTTCATCGGCAGCCCACCGATGAACCTGCTCCCGGCGGCCGTTCGCGGCGGCACGCTGACGGCAGCAACGGTGAGCATGCCGCTGCCCGTGCCCGACGGTGGGGTGGTGCTCGGCGTGAGGCCGGAGGGCCTGACGCGCGCCGGGGACGGCGGCGAGCGGCCTGGGCTCGGCCTCGTCGTCGAGGTGGTGGAGCCGTTGGGGAGCGAGGTGATGGTGCACGGCGCGCTCGCCGGTGGCTCCGGCGAGCCGGTGGCGATCACGGCGCGGCTCGAGGCCGGCGCACGCCCAACTCCGGGGGAGGTGCTGCGGCTCACGTTCGACCCCGACGCCGCCCACGTGTTCGACGCCTCCACCGGCGACGCCCTCAGGCGCGGCTGACCACCGCCAGCTCCGACAGCCGCTCGGCGTCGGGCCGCGCGAAGCGGGCGGCTCCGGGCACCGCCGCATTGGCCGCCGCCGCCCCGAGCGCCAGCCGCAGCGCATCGTCCCAGCCGGCGCCGGCGGCGCGTGCGACGACCAGCCCCGCCAGGAACGAGTCGCCGCTTCCAACCGGATAGCGGCCGGGTGCATCCAGCCTCCCGGTGAGAGCCGCTCCATCGGCGGTGACCAGGACGGCGCCCGCGGGCCCCCGCGTGACCGCGCCCGTGCCGTGGCCGCCGCGCAGCGCCCGGGCCGCCGCCAGCGCCCCCGCGACGGTCCCTGTCTGAAGGCCCGTCAGCCGGGCCGCCTCGGGCGCGTTCACCTTGACCAGGTCGGCCGACGCGGGACGTGCCTCGACGGTGTCGGCCGCGACGGCGCAGTCGAGGTCGAGGCCGGCGTAGCCCTCGGCGGGGGCGCCCGGCGGCAGCGATCCCGAGATCGTCACCCACGCGGCCGAGCGGGACAGCGCCGATGTGTGGGCCGCAAACCGCCGCCACGCATCGGCGGTGATCGCGACCCCGTCCTCGTAGAACTCGGTCAGCCCGGCACCCGCCTGGTCGGCGACCGAGAGCGACGATCGCGACTCACCGTCCACCCAGATCGACTCGACGGGAATCCCCTCCCGGCCGAGCTCGTGCTCGAGCCAGCGGCCGGCGTGCCCGGCCAGGATCGCAACCACCCGCACGTCCCCGCCCAGCGCCGCGGCGGCCCGGGCGGCGTTCAGCCCCTTGCCGCCCGCCACCTGTGCCTGCAGCGCCGGGCGGTGCACCTCGCCGGGGCGCAGCTGGTCGACTTCGAACAACCGGTCGATCGACGGGTTCGCGGCGGCGCAGACGATCACAGCAGGGCGAGCGCCTCGGCGAGCGTGGGCTGGGCGGCGGTACCGCCCCGGGCCCGGGTCGAGAGCGAGCCGCAGACGGCGGCCAGGCGCGCCGCCCGCTCGGCCGGCCAGGCGTTCAGCACCCCGGCGAGCCAGCCGGCGTTGCTGCTGTCTCCGGCGCCGATCGTGTCCACGACCGCGACATCGAGGGCGGGCGCATGCACGACCGCACCGTCCACGACCGCCAGTACGCCGTCGGTGCCGCACTTGATCACCGCCGTCGTGCCGGCGGATGCGAGGCCCCGGGCGGCCGCCTCGACGTCCTCGAGCCCGGTCAGCGCCCGCGCCTCGGCGGCGTTGGGGAGCAGATGATCGATCTCGGGCAGGAGCGCTCGCAGGCCGCCGTCCCACCCGCCGTCGGGGTCGGCGCCCGGATCGAGCGAGGTGGTCGCCCCGGCCGCCCGCGCGCGCCGCAGGATGTCCGCGACGGCCGCCGCGGCACCCTGCAGGAACCAGCCGCCGGTGTGGACGTGCCGGGCCCGGGCCAGGAGGGCGTCGCTGACCATGGCCGCCTCGAGCGCACCGATCGTTCCCCGGAACGTCATCGTCGCCCGGTCGCCGGGCTCGGCCAGGACGGCCGAGACGCCCGTGGGGCGGGTCGGGTCGACGATCACCGACCCGGTGTCGCACGCCACACGCCGTGAGCTCGGCGAGCATGAACCGCCCGAACAGGTCGTCGCCGACCACGCAGGCCATCGCAGTCCGCAGCCCGAGCCGGGCGGCGCCGCAGGCCGTGATGGAGCTGGTGCCGCCCACCACCAGCGCGGCCTGCTCGATCCACGTCTCGCCCTGCCCGAACTCCGGCCGCACCCGCCGGCCCGCGAGCACGAGGTCGGGGTTGCAGTCGCCCACGACGAGCAGATCGAGGTCGCGCATCGGCGGCCATCATCCCACAAGGGTTCAGCGGGGCTGCTCAGCCCGGCCGTCATCCTGCCGGGCCGGCAGGTGAGGGACGAACGCCGCCGCTCTGGGCCGTCGGCTTCGCCGTCCTGGCCCGCGCGTCGGCGGGGGCTCGTTTCAGCTATGAGCGCAAGGCGCCCACGCCGGGTTCCAGATCGCCTGGCAGCAGGCGCTGCTACTCACAGCCAGCCGACCGCCCAGAGCACCATGACGACGCAGCCGGCGCTGAGCCATGCCTCCAGCGGCAGGAGCGGCTCGCGGTGCGGCGTGCGGCGACCGTAGGGCCGCGGTGCCCGCTCGGCGTCCGGCTCCGTCGTGATCCTGTCGAGCAGCTTCGTCGCGCCGCGAATGAGCGCGACGCCGCTCTCCCGGGCGGCATCACGGACATGCGTCAGTACCTGAGACTCGGCGGTGGTGATGCGTTCGGCTGGCATGGCGTCCTCCCACGATGTTTTCCCTGCGTGAGCGGGGATTTTTCAGCGTCGGAGCAGGCGCAACCTCCCCCAAAAGGGTGTGCGCGGGGTCACCACCCCGGCCATCCTTGCTGCCGGCCGCTACCGGCGCCGGGCGGCCACCGGGGGCCGCGACCCTCGCAGCGCGCCGCTTCGGTGCGGTCCCGGTGGATGGGGGCGGCGCCGCCACGACCATGGCTGGACGCGATCGGAGCCGCCATCGCCGTGCCCTCCGTCCGCCGCCTCGCGCGGCCCGAGCGGAGAGCGTGTCCTTGAACTGCCACCAGAGCAGGCCGACGGCCACGATCCCTGCGAGGTGGAACCCCGTCAGCAGCAGGTCGAGCGCCACGATTGCCAGACTAGCAGCGGGTGAGCCCGATCACACTGACCCGGCCGCCGGCGTCTCTGGGCAGTCCGCCCGGCGGCGGCTCCCGTAGACCCCTCGAAACCACGAACAAGGGGCCCAACGATGAGTTTGGAACGAATGGCCAACCGGCCGATGCACCGGCGGCGGGCGGCGGTCGCGCTCACCGCGCTTCTGACGCTGGCGGCGCTCGCCACGGTCACCGGCCAGGGCACACGCCGCGGGCACGCCCGCGACCAACTCCGCGGTCGTCGTCAAGGTCGCGCAGCGGGGCGGCTTCGGCAAGATCCTCACAACGATCGGCGGCCGTACCCTGTACAAGCACCCCAACGGGCCGTGCACCGGTGGCTGCCTGACCATCTGGCCGCCGCTGCTGCTCCCCGTCGGGAAGACCATCCCCAAGGGCATCAAGGGCCTGCGCGCCGCACTCCTGCCCAGCGGCCGCCGCCAGGTCACGTACCGCCACCGCCGCCTCTACACCTTCGTGAACGACAGCGGCACGAGTGTCACCGGCAACGGCGTCGCCGGATTCCTGGTCGCCAAGGTGGTGTCGTAACACCAATCGGGCGCCGCCTACGGGCGGCGCCCGAGTTGCTGCACAAGGGCGCTGTGCGCCATGACGACGCCGGGGTGGATCTGCAGCATCGTGGTGTAGCGGCGGCCGAACGGCGTCTCGGCGTCGGGCGGTGCCACAAGCGCGCGAACGCGGTCGATCAGGGCCTCGAGGTCGGCCGGCGTCGGCGCCTCTGCCGGGTCACCCTCGCGCGCCTCGACGGCCTCGTCGATCTCGACGATGAGCTCCAGCAGCGGCGCCAGCCACGCCAGTCGGAGGCTGTCGGTGGCGATCTGGAGGAACTCGGCGCCGGTCAGGCGACCCTGAAACCGCTCCATGTCGGCGCGCTCGGCCGCGAGCAGCTCCCGGTGCAGCTCGAGCAGCGCGGGCCGGATGGCGAGGAGGTCATCCACCAGCGCATGGTCGCAGACGTACTCTTCCGGCGTGGCGAACCTGATCGACTCCGGCTGGGCGGCGTGGCTTCCGTTCGAGCTGATCGATGCGCTCACCGCGCGCGAGGGCGGCTCGGCCGAGCGGCGCGCGTTCCGCAAGCGGCTCGAGCGCGGGCCGAGCGAAGAGGATCGCGAGCGCTGGGATCGATTTGCCCTGGTGTGCCCGTCGCGGATCGACCTTCCCGGCCAGAGCCAGCTCGACGAGGAGGGGGCCTATCGGGTGCTCGACGATCTCGGCCTGCTCGAGGAGCGGCCGCCGGAGGCGGTCGAGCTCGTCTTGACGCTTGACCATGACGATGTGCGTGACCTCGAGGAGATCCGGGCCGCCCGCGACCTCGGCCAGATCGAGACGGTCCCGCACGATCTGCCCGAGCTCGGCAACGTGCTCGGCGGCGGCAAGACGGGTCGCAACGACCCCTGCCCGTGTCGGGTCGGGCAAGAAGTTCAAGCGCTGCCACGGCAGATAGCCCGAGCCAACCGGATTGCAACAATTCTCTCGCTTCTCTCAAGGCTTACGCCGACCATGGGAGCATGGAGCGAACGGTCATCGCGAGAGTGCGCCGGTTCTCGAAGACCGAGCGGGCAGCGCATTGGCTCGTCGCGTCGGCGTTCGGGGTGATGCTGTTCAGCGGCGGCCAGGTGCCGCACCGCTGGACCTGGACGACCACCGCTCTGGATGTCCACGTCGGTGCGGCGGTCATCTTGGTCGCCGGCCTGGCGGGGTTGATGCTGTTCGGGAATCGCCGCGCCCTGTGCACAACCGCGGGTCAGCTGAGCCACCTGGACGCGACCGATCGAGCGTGGCTGGCCCCGGGCCGGATCCTCTCGCGCCGGCCGGCGCCCCCGGTCGGCCGCTTCAACGGCGGCCAGAAGGTCAATGCGCGCCTGGCGCTGCTCGGCCTCACCGGGCTGTATGCAACCGGTATCTACCTGCTCGTGCTCGGACGCTCGGCGTTCGGCCATCTGCACGGACCGTTCGCGTTCCTCACGACCGCGCTCATCATCGCGCACATCTTCATGGCTGTCGTGAATCCCTCCACGCGCCACGCCTTGCGAGGCATGACGCTGGGCACCGTGAACCGCGACTGGGCCGAGCACCACTTCCCGCGCTGGGTGGCCGAGACCGACCAGGCGGAGCTACTGCCGTTCGAGTCCGGGCCAGGCGTGCGCCGCACGCCTCACGGCGCCCATCCGCACATGGCCGAAGAGCGCGAAGGTCGCGACCAGGCCGAGTAGCACGTTGAAGGCCATGATGACGGCCTGAGCACCGATCGAGTACGCGAGCACCTGGCCGGAAGTCGCCACGCCGGCGAGCGCGAACACCAGCAGGCCCTGCTGCGCACCGATGCCACCCGGGGTCACCGGCAGCGCGGTCGAGACCGAGTCGATCACGACGGCGAGGATGGCGTAGCGCAGCCCCGGGGTGATGCCGAAGGCGGCGAGCATGGCGTACGCGGTGCCGACCCGCAGCGCCCAGTCGACGAGCTGGGGCGCCGCGACCACGCGCGCGAACCGGCCCGGGGAGCGAAGGATCCGCATCCCCGCGGTGAAGCGCAGCCAGAACCCGCGCAGATGGTGCATGGCCCATTCCGCGCCGGCGAGCACCGCGAGGATGAGCACACCCAGCGCGACCGCGACCAGTGCGACGTGGCGCGCGTAGAACGAGAACTCGAACGCCTTCGCGTCGGGCAGGTGCACGATCGGGGGCAGCCAGCCGAGGCCCACGGTCGCCGCCACCATCAGGCCGATCACCACAATGCCGAAGGCGGTCTCGGCCACGAGGGTCGAGATGATCGTCGTGACCGACACGTTTCCGAGCTCTCTGCGAATCGTGAAGACGCGCACCACGTCGCCGCCCCGCAAGGGAGCGATCGCGTTGCCCCCGACGCCGGCCAGGTACGACCACAGCGCCGAGCGCAATCCGACCCGCCGGCCGGGGAACGCTGCCGACAGGATGCCGCGCCAGACGCCCGCCCGCACCAGCAGGCTCAGAAGGTGCAGCAGGAGCGCGACGGCGAGGGGGAGCAGCCGCGTGTCGCCGAACCGATCGCCGTACGCCGCCGCGGCATCGCGCAGCTGTTCCAGGGAGTCCTGCATCGCACCACATCATGCGTGCAGTTCATGTGCGTCTCATCGGCGTTTCACCGCGACCCCCCGGGAGGCCAGATGCGCGCGGGGTCCGGCCGCCCCGACGCCGTCACCGGGATGAACTGGAACCCGTCGGGGGTGTTCAGGTATCCCGGCGCGCTGCCCGGGTGGCCGAGGTGCCCGTACGTCCACACGATCTTGTTCGTGCGCGGGTTGATGATGACGACGCGCTGGTTGTAGTCGTCGTTGAGCGCGATCATGCCGTTCGGCAGCATCGCCGCGAGGCTCGGGTGATCGAGCATGCCGGGCCCCGAGGTCACGCGGTAACGCCACAGCAGCCTGCCCGTCCGCCGGCTCAGGATGACGAGCGCGCCGGGGCTCGTGTAGTCGGCCAGCAGGATGTTGCCCCGGAGCGTGAGCTGCGGGTCGGACGGATAGCTGACGGGCGCCTTGTAGACGCGCACCAGCCGTCCCGACAGGGTGAACTCGTCGAGGTAGGACCCGTTGATCTCCGAGACCAGGATGTTGTGGTTTGGAAGCGGCGTGTCGCCGTTGACCGAGCCCAGGTACCGGGGCGGATCGTGCACGCAGTGCCCGGCCTGGCCGATGCTGCGCACGATCTGGCTTCCGCGCAGCTCGAGCACCCGGCAGTTGTACGCGTCGGCGACGATCACGAGGTGGTGGGGAAGCGCGTAGGCGTCGTCGGGCGTGTTGAGGTAGCCGGGCGAGGAGCCGGCGACGCCGGGATGGCCGTAGCTCCAGATCAGCTTTCCGCTGGGGTAGGCGATCTCGATGATCTGGTGGTTCTCCTCCTGGTTCGAGATGATCCGCCGCCCGCCGGGTGTGAAGAACGTGTCGTCGTCGAAGTAGAGGTGCACCTGACCGGGCCGGTTGGGGAACGTCCACAGGATCCTGTGGGCGGGGTTGACGATCAGCATGCGGTTGTTCCCGCGATCGGCGATCAGCAGGTCTCCCGGAAGCGGCCCGCGGAACATCGCGGGCGGGCCGTGCGCCGAGGCCGGTCCTTGCGGGGGCGGCGGCGGCTTGGACGTGCTCATATGCAGGAGCCATACGCTGTCCACCGGCGCCTGCCCGTCCCATCCGCCGACCACCACCAGGCCGGCCGGCGTCGTCGCCACCCCTGCGTCCGAGAGCGGGCGGGCGAGATGGAGCGCGCGGTGCACATGGCCGGCGGGGTCGATCGCGAGCACCCAGCTCGTGGGTGTGCCGGCGGCGCTCTGCCCGCCGACGACATAGGCGGTCTCGCCGATCACGCCCGCCGAGGCGTGCATGAGCGGCTGGGGCAGGCGGCCGATCTGGGTCGTGCGGCCGGTCGCCGGGTCGAAGCTCAGCACGGCGGCGGTGGCGCCCGCCTGCGTGCGACCGCCGGCGATCACGAGCCTGCCGCCGACGGCCGCGACCGCGGCATACCGCAGGCCCAGCGGCAGACGGCCGACGACCCGTGCCGACCGCCCGCCGGCATACGCCAGTATGCGGTTTGAAAACACCGTGCCGGTGAAGCCGCCGACGACGTAGGTGGTCGACCCGATCGTTGCCGTCGAGAGGTCGGAGAGCGGGGTCGGGAGGGCGCCGACGAGTGTGGTTCCGCCCGAACCCGGGTCGTACTGGCCGATGCCGGAATAGCTGACCGACTGGCCGCCGCCGAGAATGTAGGGCCGGCCACCGAGCGCGGCCGCGGAGGCATCGTGCAATGGTGTGGGCAGGGGTGTCAGCGAGCTGACCCCGGCCATCGTGATCCGGCTGACGTTCGCGGCCGATGTCTGCGTCGCCGTCAGGCCGCCGAATGCGTACACCTTGTTTCCGAGCGCGGTCACGGCCGCATCCTGCAGCGGCGCCGGCAGGACGCCGATCGGGGACGCGACGAGGTGCGGCGCCGGCCGCGCGGACTTCGAGGTCGCCCCCGCCGGCGTGGCGGTGCTCGCCGGGTGGCCGCCGTGCGTCCGCACGCCGGCCGCAGGCGTGTTTCCGCCCAGCTCCTTCTCGGCCACGCCGAAGAGCACGACGAGGACGGCGGCCGCGACGCTCGCGGCCGTGAGTCTTCGGCGCAGCAACTCGTGACGCCGGCGGCGGGCTCGGGGACGGTGGTGCGCCAACTCGAGGAGCCTATCGCCGCCTGATTGGGCCTAAGCTAGGGTCGCAATGTCGACTCGGGACAAGTTTCACTTCACGCGCGAGATGATCGGCGGGCCGATCTACCGCAAGTACGAGAAGGCGATCCGGGGTGTCTGGAATCCGAAGGATCTCGACTACACCCAGGATGCCGCTCGACTGGCAGCGCATCGACGAGGTGCAGCGCCGCGGCCTGCTCGGGGTGACGGTGCGCTTCCTCGCGGGCGAGCAGGCGGTGACCGACGAGCTGGTGCCGATGCTCGCCGCCGCCCACGCGCTTGCGCCGCTACGACTGGACGATGTTCCTCTCGACGTTCTTGATGGAGGAGGCCAAGCACTCCGAGTTCTTCATGCTGTGGCACGACCGCGTCGTCGGCGTGCTCGAGCCCGACGAGGTCGCGGCCCACTTCCTGGTGCGCTCCGCCACCGTCGACCCGACCGGCAGGTTCGAGGTCAAGGACGTGCTGCACGAGGCGCTGCCGCGCTACGGCGGCCATGTTGATGGACGCGGTCGCCGGTGGCGACGAGGCGCAGATCGAGGCCGCGTTCGTGCGCTTCTCGGCCGCCTACAACGCGTTTGCCGAGGGCGTGCTGACGATGCCCTCCTACGAGATTGTGATCGACACGACGCTCATGTGGGACGCGTTCCCGGCACTGCGCGAGGGTTTCCGCCGGATCCTGGCCGACGAGGGCCGGCACATCACGTTCGGCTCTGCCGCCTGCCGGATCCTGATCGAGAAGACCCCCGCCCACGAGGCCCTCGTGCACGAGGTGTTCGACGAGTACCGCGGGAACCTGGTGGGGCTGGTCGAGTACCAGAAGGCGGTGCCCGGGCCTCGACCTGCAGAAGTACCAGACGATGAAGGTGCGCCACTACCGCAACCGCTGCCGCGAGATGCGCATCACCCCCGACGAGACGCTGATCGAGCAGATCCTCGACCCCGAGATCGACTTCGTCGTCGGCGTGGAGGCGGGCTAGTCGTGGCCAGGGCGTGGCGCTGCCTCGAGGCCGGATGCGACGAGGTCGTCGTCGCCGCCGACGACGCGCAGCTGGTCGCCGCGGTCAACCGGCACGTCGGGGAGGCACACGGGAGCTTCGAGCTCGAGGACGTCATCCTCGACGCCGCCGAAGACGCCGCCTCGCGTTAGCGCGGGAAGTGCTCGTGCACGGGAAACTCGTGGACGTCGGGTTTCTGGCCGGTCGCACCGATTGCGGCCATCGCGGGGCCGATGCGTTCCTCCGCGAAACGGTCGAAGTGCGCGCGCGACTCCCAGAAGTCCAGGACGCCCCAACCACCGTCCACCGGCCCGGACGCGTGAAAGAGGAGGCCGTCGGGAGGATTGCCGTCCGGGTCGATCTCCTCGTTCAGCCGGTCGATCTGCTCGGCCGTTCCGCCGTCCAGCTTGAGCCTGATTCCTACCGCCATCGCTCCTCCTTGTCTTGACCACGCCACTGTACGCGAACGCGGAGGCTTCAGTGCGCGGACGCGTGGAATCAAGCATCTAGCGGTTGATGGGCGTGGAGGGGGCCGGCGCCGGTCGCGACAGCGCGTCGCGGTCGAGGGAGAACATCGCGGCGGCGGGGCGCGGGTTTCCGGCGCTCGTGTCGGCGATCAGCTCGCCCAGGGCGGGGCCGAACTTGAAGGCGTGGCCCGAGCACCCGGCGGCGATCGTGACCGCGCCGAGCGCGCCGATTGCGAAGTCTCCGTCCGGGGTCATCGTCCACGGGTGCCGGTCGCTGCGCAGCGCTCGGCCCGCCAGGCCGGGCAGCCGGGTCGCCACCCACGCCTCGAGCCGCCGCTGCTCCCCGGCGTCCGGCACCGGAGCGGCGTCGGGCTGCCAGTGATCGTCGCCGGCGGCGTCGAACCCCAGCTTGTAGCCCACGCCGGGAACCGGGTGGCCGTAGACGCCGGTCCCGCCGGGCTGCCCCCACTCGACGAACCCCGGGAAGTCCACGAATGCAGGCGCGCGGAAGTAGGTGACCTGCCCGTACGCGGGAGCAAGTGGCAGGTGCACGCCGAGCGGGCGAACGAGCTCCGGCGTCCACGGGCCCGCAGCGATCACCGCGCAGTCGGCGTCAATCGTCCCCGCCTCCGTCGTGACGCGCACGCCGTGGGGTGCCGGGGTCACCGAGACGACCCGCTCGGGCGAGCGCAGCTCGGCGCCGCCGGCCACGGCCGCCGCGGCGAGTGCGGCCATCGCCCGGTCGGCGAGCACGGCACCGGCGAGCGGGTGGAGGAGGCCGCACGCGTCGCCGTCGATCGAGATCCCGGGCATGCGCCGGCGCATGTCGGAGGCACCGAGCTCCTCGTACTCTGCGCCCGCGGCGCGGAGGCCCGCGGCCAGGTCCGCCAGCACCTCCGGTGACGCGACGTCGAGCTGTCCCGTCAGGTGCAGCAGCCGATCGCCCGACTCCTCTTCGAGTCGCGTCCAGCGATCGAGTGCCTCCACCGCCAGCCGGGCGTAGTCGGGGAGGGCGTAGGCGACCCGGATCGACCGGCTGAGGCCTGTGGATGACGTGTGCGGGTGCCCGCTGCCGAGCCGGTCGAGCCCGACCACGTGCTCTCCCCGGCGCGCCAGGGCGAGGGCGGTCGACAGGCCAACCACACCCAGCCCCACCACGACGACGGTTCGTGCTGCCATCGGCGGAACATACGCCCCGTGCCGGCGTGGGCCCGCGGGGTGGCGTGACGCGCTGGATCTGGACTACGCTGGGGTGGATCCAAACGGTGCGATTGAGGAGCCGTATATGGGTGGGGGCTTCCAGTTTCGATACCGGATGAGCGGCGGCGTGCCCTCGATCCGGCAGTTTCTCCGCGGTGGTGCCGGACCGGTTCGTGCGGGGGACATGGTCGCGTACACCGACGGCGGCCTCAAAGCGGCCTCGGTTGGTGACGAGTGCCTGCTCGGGGGCGCGGTCGAGGCCCGGGCCGACCGTACGTTCGTGTCGGTGATCAGCGATGCCGACGCCGTCTACGGCGTCGCGGATACGCACGACCGGCTTGCCGGCGAAAAACTCGACATCGCCGGTCCGAGCGGCGATCAGGGCGTCGCCCCAGGCCACGAGGACTTCGAGGTCGTGGTCGAGTGTTCCGCGGCCGAGGAGACGCTCGTCCGGATCCGGCTCGGGAGGCACTGCCAGGCGTTCAGCGTCCCCCTGGTCGAGCGGCCGCATGCCGGGCTGGCGCCCGATCGCGAGCGTGAGCTGGTCGCGGCCGCGGCGGCGGGCGATCAGGCAGCGTGTGCGCAGCTCGTCGAGTACTCGCTCCCCGCGATCGCCGGGATCGCCCGTCTGTATCGAGGCGTCGCGAACGTGGAGCGGGCCGAGCTCCTGCAGGAGGGCGTCGTGGGCCTCCTGCGCGCGCTGCGGCGGTTCGATCCCACGATGGGCACCCCGTTTTGGGGCTACGCATCCTGGTGGGTGCGGCAGGCGATGCAACAGCTCGTGTCCGAGGTGGGCCGGCCGGCCGTGCTCTCCGACCGCGCCCAGCGCCTGCTCGCCCGCCTCACCACGGCACGGTCCCAGCACATCCAGACGCACGGCCGCGAGCCTTCGGCGGAGGTGCTGTCGGCCGAGAGCGGAATCCCGGCCGACCAGGTCGAGAGCCTGTTGGCGGTCGAGCTCGCCCCGCATACCCTCGATGAACCCTTCGTTGGAGACGCTCTCCGTGACCCGGTTGCCGACGAGGAGTACGAGAGGATCATCGACGGGCTCGAGATCGACAAGGTGCGCAGTCTGGCCGAGGGGCTGGACGACCGTGAGCGCGGCATCCTCTACGACCATTACGGGGTGGGGCGGCCTCAGAAGACGCTGCGCGAGATCGGCACGACCCTCGGAGTGAGCGCCGAGCGGGTCCGCCAGATCGAGGAGTCCACCCTCTCGAAGCTCCGCACCGCGATCATCGTCGGGACGTTTGTGCCGTAGGAACTAGAGCCAGAGCCTGACGGTCGCGCCCGCGTCCGAGGAGTAGAGCTCGAGGTTCGAGACCAGCTGGCGCGCGATCCAGAGCCCCGCACCGCGGTTCAGCTCGGTGCTGGGCGGGAGATAGCCGCCAAAGGGATTGTCGAACCCGGGCCCGCGGTCTGAGATCTCACACACGAACCAGCCGGCCGAGCGCCCCGCCCTGACGTCCCGCGGCCCGCCGCCATACCTGCAGGCGTTCTCGAACACCTCGCCCGCGGCAAGCAGCATGTCCACCCTTCGTGTCGCGGGGATGCCCTCGTCTGCGAGCACGCCGGCCAGGTGTTCGCGAAACTTCACGAGGTCGGCGTCCGGGGGCAGCGATCGCAACCCCGGCAGCGGCGGGGGCGGCGGGCCGGGCGCGGTCAGCACCTGTTCCGGTCCCCGGTACCGCCGATTTTCGGCACCGTTCACGTGCGGATGGGTGCGATACGCGCCGTCGATCATCCGATCGGGGACGGCTCTGCTGTCGTAGAGGCACAGGATCGACGAGGCCGACCCGGCGAACGCGCGATTGAGGATCGCCTCATACTCCGTCCACCTGTCCGTGTCGCGCTGCGCCGCCGTCTGCGGGAACTCGCCCGTGATGCGGACCGAGTGCGCGCCCGCATCGAGCAACTGGCGCAGCGTCGTCGAATACCTCGCGAGCGCGGTGATCGGGCGGACGTAGAACTCTTCGCAGTCGGTGAACACGACGCGGCCGGCGGCCTCGGGGCCGATGCTCTCGCTCAGCATCTGCCAGTGCCGGCTCGTGAGCACGGCGACGGCTGGAGCGTCGTCATTCGCCCCCTCGGTGAGAAAGGCTCCGACGCGGTCGACAAGAGTTTGATCATCGTCGTAGACGAGCGCTTCGTGAGCGCGCAGGACATGTGGTTGGATCGCACACCTCGGAAACCGCGGAGAAACCAGACCTACCGTGGTCCATAGGCCACCGGGCGGCGAACACAAGGGGCGTCGCCCTCGGAGGGTCAGGGTGCCGGGCGGTCTTCGGCCATCATGGCGGCCCAGCGATCCTCGATCCTGCTCAGCTTCCAGACCGAGACCGATGCCGCCCACATGAGGACGAACAGCCCGACGATCGCGTATCCGAGGGTCTCGAAGTCGAGGGTGTTCAGCCAATCCCAGAACGCACCCGAAAGGGCGAGCCTGGTCGACACCACCTGCAGGAGCTCGACGGTGCCGATCGCCAGGGCGACCACGATCGAGAGTGTGGTGACGGCGATGTTGTAGTAGACCTTGCGGATCGGGTTGGAGAACGCCCAGCCGTACGCCCGGGTCATGAAAGCACCGTCCAGCGTGTCCATCAGGCTCATGCCCGCCGCGAAGAGGATCGGCAGCGAGAGGATGGCGAAGAAGGGCAGCGAATGCGTGGCGACGCCGGCGGCGAGGGCGAGGAGGCCGACCTCGGTCGCGGTATCGAACCCGAGGCCGAACAGCACTCCGAGCGGGTACATCTGCCAGCTCGCGCCGATCAGGCGGAAGAAGCGGCCGAAGAAGCGGCTCATCATGCCCCGCTCGAGGAGGCGATTCTCCAGTCTCTGGCGGTCGTAGTCGCCGCCGCGCATCTCGCGGAAGATCCGCAGAATGTCGACGAGGACGAGCAGGTTGAGGATGCCGATGATCCACAGGAACGTGCCCGAGACGCCGGCTCCGACGTATCCGCCGTAGTGCTGGAATGCCGGGATCCGCGAGTCGATCGTGCGGGCTGCGAGTGCCAGGCCGGCGACGAGTGAGAGGACGATGGTGGAGTGGCCCAGCGAGAAGAAGAAGCCCACCCCCATCGGCCTGCCGCCCTCGTGCAGGAGCTTGCGGGTCGTATTGTCGATCGCGGCGATGTGATCGGCGTCGAACGCGTGCCGCAGCCCGAACAGATACGCCGTCAGCCCCAGCCCGACCAGAGGGCGGTAATGACCCGAGTAGTACAGGAAGAGCGCCCAGCCCATGAGGTGGAGCGCCGCGACGGCCACGCCGAACCCCGAGAGACGCAGCCACTCATCGCGGGAGAGGCCGCGGGTGAAGCGCAGAGCCGCCATCGTGGAGGGGTCCCCGGCCCGCCGCGCTCAGTGCGCGTGGCCGCCCACGAGCGGCCGGATCGAGGGGGCGTTGCGTCTCCAGTCGAGCTCGGTGATGCGCCCGCCGGTGATGGTGACTCCGGTCGCGACCGGCGCGCCGCTCGCCCAGAGCGTGTAGCAGCCGTCGGCGAGCCGGTCGAAGACGGCTGCGTACGTCGGCCGGCCGTTCACCGGCCGGTTGAGGACGTCCTTGTGGGCGCGGTGATCGTCGTCCCCCGTGGGGCTGATCTCGATCTCGGTGCCGTGCAGATCGGCGTTCGTGTAGACGACGAGGGCACCGAGCTCCGCCCCGATCTCGAGCACGACCTGCTCGGGATGCGAACGGTGTGAATGCTGCTCTGTCATGGCTCCTCCACTTCTGCTGGGGCCCCCGGCGGCCCAACGCCGGCCGCCGGGGGCGTCGGATTCGCGCCTCGCTAGGGCGTATCGAAGCCGTCGTGCGGGGTTCCCAGATACGGGAAGCTCGCCTGGTAGCGGCCGGCACCCGGGTTCAGGTTCTCGCTGACGACGGAAGCCGCTCCGTCGGGCTTGAAGCTGGGGTTGACCAGCGGATAGGTGACACCGGCGATCGCACGCAGCTCGATCGTGACGACGTCGTCGGCGACACGGCGGCCGTTGGGGAACCCGGCCAGGTCGCCGCCCAGGATCCCGAGCGCGTTGGGCTTGGACGCGGGCGGGATCGCCACGTTCAGGCGCAGCATGTCCGCCAGCGTCTTGCCCGTGGAGTTCTGGAACCCCGGGATGATGCCCGCCGGCAGGCCGGTGAGCAGGATCGCGACGAGGTCGGCGCGTTCCGCCTTCAGGCCGGCGAGGTTGGGGAACACCCCCGGATAGAGCACCGGGAGGAGCTTGGCCAGCTCCGGGTGCTTGACGTACTGGGCGAAGGCCCAGTCGCCCGCGGGATGCGTTCCGTTCCAGCGGTCCTTCTTGCCGAGCGGGACGATCACCTCGTTGAAGAGCGGGTTGCCGAGCCGCGACACCTGCACCCACGCGCCTGACTCACCACGCGCGTCATTGGCCGTGTCGGTCACCTTGACCCGGCGCCGGCTGGCGGCGCCCCAGATTCCCAGCACTGCCTTGGCCCGAGACGGGTCGGTGGGCCTGGAGCCGTCGCGCGTGAGGTGCTTGATCGGCACCTGGATGGCGATCGTGTGGACGTTCAGCGCCTTGAGCGAGTCGACGCTCGCGGTGGCTGGGGTCGGGATCAGGTGCAGGTTCTGGAACGGGCGCAGGTCGCCGAGGTCGAAGATCGCTCCCAGGTCGACGAAGAACCCGTCGTTGCGCTGCCCGGCGAAGACCTTCTCGCCGGACGGCAGGTGGTGCACCGCCGCCGCTGCGAGCGCCGCGTACTTCGGCGTCGAGCGGGGCCCGATGTTGCACGGCGGCGAGGCGAGGCCCTTCCCGATCTCCTTCGGTCCGTGGCCGCTCCTGCGGGTGACCGAGTAGAACTGGCGCCGGTTCCAGTTGGGATCGTTGAGCGACCCGATCGGACCGGTGTTGTAGAGGAACGTGTCGGGGTTGCGGAGCCTCGACTCGAACCGGAAGTCGTAGACGATGTCGGGCTTGGCGTCGCCGTCGTTGTCGATGTAGATCGAGTACAGGACGTCGTCTCCGAACTCGAAGAAGTTCGGGCCGCCGTCCGGGCCCTCCAGCGGGATGTAGTTGGTGATGATCGTGACCGTGTCGGGCGTATCGGGGCTGACGAATGCATACACATCGGTGTTGTCGGCAACCGGGTCCTTGCTGATCTCGGGTGCTTCGCGATGGGACGACACCTAGACCACCCCCTTCGGTACGCCGGCGGCCTTGACCAGGCGCTTGACCAGCGCCGGATCGCGGTACGTCGTCTCGCGTGTGCCCGAGACGACGGTCACCTCACCCCGCTTGACGTCCCGCACGTAGGCGACGAGCGGCTCGGCCGGCACCGGTCCCGAGGGCTCGGTCACCTCCGCTCGCTGCTCCGCGCCGGCGGTCCCCACTCCCGCGACTCCCATCGCGGCGGCGCCGGTGACCGCAACTCCGGCTTTCTTGACAAATGACCTACGGTCCATCTCGTCCTCCCAGAGAGAAGTCGAGAGAGCTGTGCGCCCTCTCCCTGCCGCCCATTCGGCGAGGGCCGAGGAACGGTTCACGCCGGCGACGAGGCCCTTGTCAGCGTGCGTGCGGTGGGGCTAGGATGGCGGTCTGCAGATGAGAGCGTTCTCACAACGGGTGGTCGTCGTCCTGACCACGGTCTCGCTGGTGGCGGTCGCGTTTGGCTGCGGCGGCGGGACGGGCGCGTCCTCGGCCGGTTCCGGAGGTGGCACTCCGGTCATGGGCGGTACGCTGCTCGCGGCGATCCCGGCCAATCCGGATCATCTCGACGCCGCCCTTTCGGCGACGACCGAGGGGTGGGAGATCCTGGAGGCGACGAATGACGGGTTGATGGCGTTCCGGCGGGCCGGCGGCGGCGCCGGCTCCCAGGTGGTGCCCGATCTGGCGACGGCGATGCCGAAGATCAGCGACGGAGGCCTCGTCTACACGTTCCACATGCGATCGGGGGTGCGGTTCTCGCCCCCGGTCGACCGCGCCGTCCGGCCGTCCGACCTGAAGTGGTCGATCGAGCGGATCCTGAAGACGAACTCGCCCAACGTCGGCTGGTACACGGGCATCGCCGGGGCCACCGCGTACGAGAAGGGGAAGGCCGCGAACGTGACCGGGATCGTCGCGAACGACTCGGCAATGACCATCAGCTTCCACCTGACGCAACCGGACGGGACATTCCTCGAGTACCTGGCCGTGCCGACCGCGTTCGTGTACCCCGCCGGCACGCCCGACAGGGACATCTCCACCGACTCGCAGTACCGGGTGGCCACGGGCCCGTACATGATCTCGTCGTACACCCCGAGCCAGGACGTCGTGCTGACGCGGAACCCGAACTTCCGCCCCTGGCCGAACACGCCCGGCGGGCATCTCGCAGAGATCAAGATCGCGATCGGCGTCACGGCCGAGCAGGCGGTGAACGAGACCGCCGACGGCCAGCTCGACTGGTACTTCGAGAACCCCCCGCCGGACCGTCTGGCGCAGCTCGAGCGGCAGTACCCCAAGCAGATCCAGAAGGGCGCCACCGGCGAGATCGAGTACTTCTCGATGAACGAGCGTCTTGCTCCGTTCAACAAGCTGGCCGTGCGGGAGGCGGTCAACTACGCGTCGAGCCGGCGGGCCATGCTCAAGCTGGAGGGCGGCCAGGGGGACATCTCCGAGAACGTGATCCCGCCGAGCTTCGGCACCGCCTACAAGAGGCACGCCTTCTTCCCGTACGACCCGGCAAAGGCAAAGCAGCTGATCAAGGGTGCGGGCGTGGCCGGGGAGCACGTCACGGTGTGGGTGCTGAACACCCAGCCGTATCCGAACGTCGCCCAGTACATGGCGAGTGTCCTCAACTCGCTCGGCATGGTCGCGACCGTGAAGGTTGTGGACGCCTCGGTGTACTGGGACCTCATCGCCACCGAGAAGAACGACCCCCAGATCGCCTACAACAACTGGAGCCAGGACTTCCCCGAGGGCGCCGACTTCATCGACACCCAGCTGAACGGCCAGGGGATCGTCAACGTCGGCAACAACAACCAGTCGAACGTGAACATCCCCGCGTACAACAGGGTCATCGACGAGGCCAAGCGGATGCCGCTCGGAAACGCCCGCAACGCCCTGTGGGCCAAGCTGGACGCGGAGTACATGAAGAACAACGTGCCGTGGGTCGTCTTCATGAACGCCGCCCGCTACAAGTTCGTCTCCGCGCGCCTCCACGGCCTCGTCTTCAACGGCACCTACTACGACCTCTTCCCGTCGATGTGGCTGAGCCATTGAGCTTCGCGGCCGCGCGCTGAACCTCGGATCCCCTGCGAGGTGCGGCTTGAACGTCCTCGCCGCGGCGATGCGGCTACCATCGCTCTTCGCATCCCGAGACGGAAAGGAGGCGGGTGTGGACATCGGTGAGCCCCTCCGCATCTACACGGTCGAGCCCGTCGAGGACCCGGTCCCCCGCCGCGAGCCGGCGCCGGCGCCGCCGCAGCCAAAGCGGCCTGCCGAGGAGCCGGATCCGGCCCGGTCGGCGTGACGGCGGCGCCCGACTACTGCGAGCCCGTGGTCGGCTGGCGAGTGTGGTCGCTGTCGGCGGTCGACGGCCGGGCTCGGCTCGGAAGCCACGTCAGCCCGACCGTCTGGCCGCCCGGGTGGGAGTTGGTGGCGACCTGCGACGCCCGGCGGCGGGAGCTGCGTCGCCCATGGCGGGCCCACCCGACCGGGCATGCCGCCCCGGCGCCGCGGTGCACGTGTGGCGTGCACGCGATGGGCGATATCCGCTTTCTGACCACCTACCTGACCCCGGCGGCCCGGCCGTATGCGTGGCTGCGGCCCCTCGTTCACCACGTGATCGGCCGGGTCGCCCTCTGGGGCGACGTGGTGGAGGGTGGGCGGGGATGGCGGGCGGCCCGCGCCTACCCGAACGAGTTGTGGCTGCCGCCGCTCGACGTCGACCGGGGGGAGGTGCCCGGATCGGAGACGGTTGCGATCGACCTGGCCGACTACGGGGTGCCCGTGCATGTCTGTGACGGGCAGACCGCGCGAGAGGTGATCGAGATGCTCGCTCGACCGACAAACAGTAATCGCTAAAGTTAAAGGTTAGAGTTGCCGGTCACGCATGACCTGGATGGTGTCCAGGGTGGTTGACCGGCAGTACGCGATCCGGGTGCCGCGGCGGGCGTCGGCCCGCAGGGCGGCAACGACGTCTGCCTCGATTCGCTCGCCGGGGGCGATCACGGGAATCCCGGGCGGATAGGGCGCGACCACCTCGGCAGCGATGCGGCCGTGCGCGGCGCTTGCCGGGACGGTCTCGCGGTCGCCGAAGAACGCGTCCCGGGGTGTCGCGGCCGTCTCCAGCCGGAACCGGGTGAAGTCCTCGCGGCTCGGCGGCCGGGGTTCGGCCCGGCGCGTCGCGATGGAGGCGGCGATCGAGCTGACGAGGCGGTCGATGCCGCGATCGTCGTCGCCGATGGTCACGAGCGGCACGAGGGTGTCGCGGTCTGCCAGCTCGAGCCGGACGCCGGCGTCCCAGATGTCGCGCTCGACGTCGAGGCCGTCCGCGCCCGTCCCCGCCAGTGAGATGACGAGCTTGGTCGGGTCGTAGCCCAGGTGGCCGTGATCGCGGGCGACGCGATCACGGAAGACCTCGACGCCCTCGATCGCGCCGAGCTCGCGCTGCGCCAGGCCCGCCAGGCGCACCGCCTCGGCCACCAGAGCCTCACCCTCGCTCGCCATCCGCCTGCGCATCCGGTCGACGCTCCCGTAGATCGCCGCCGAAGGGCTCGTGGTGTTGAGCGCATCGAAGGCCTCGTCGAGGCGGTCGAGGTCGAGGAAGCCCGACCGGGCCAGCAGGAGGGCACTCTGCGTGAATGCCGCGAGCGTCTTGTGGGTCGAGACCACCTGGGCGTCGGCCCCCTGCGAGATCGCCGCCGGCGGGACGTCGGGATGGAAGCCGAAGTGCGATCCCCAGGCCTGATCGACGATCAGCGGGATGCCGGCGGCGTGCGCCAGGCCGGCCGCCTGCGAGATGTCTCCGACCACCCCGAAGAAGCTCGGCTCGACCAGGAACACGCCGCGGGCGTCGGGGGCGTCCGTGAGTGCGCGGGCGATCTCGGCCGAGGGCACCGTGAGCGCCAGCCCGGTGCGGAGATCGACCGACGGGTGGATCCAGACCGGATCGAGCCCCGCGAAGACGAGCCCCATGAGCAGCGACTTGTGCAGGTTGCGCGCCACCAGCACCTTGTCGCCCGGCCGTCCGACCGCCAGTGCGAGCGCCTGATTGGCATGCGTGGATCCGTTCACCGAGAACCGGCAGTGCTCGGCACCCCAGAGGTCGGCGGCCAGGGCCTCGGCCCGCTGCAGGACGCCGCCCGAGAGGTGCCCGTCGTCGGCCCCGGTGGCCAGCGGGAGGTCGAGTGCAAGCAGCGGATCGGCCAGCTTCGACGAGCGCTTGTGGCCCGGAGTCGTGAACGGGAAGATGTCGCGCGCGGCGAGCACGCGGTCGACCGCCGTGGCGAGCGGGGCCTGCGCCTGAGACGCGTTACTCGCCACGATCGCCGTCCAGCAGGCCGGCGTTTCGGAAGACCAGGCCGTCGAGCTGCTCACGGGCGGTCTCGACCCGGTCGATCCGCTGGCGCATCGCCGCGCTGTTGGTGGCCACGAGGTCGCCGATGATGGTGTCGAGCAGCGCCACCACCGATGCATACGAGTCGACCAGGTGCGGCCCTTCGACCTCGGCCACGAGGGTGTGGTCGGCGTGATGGGCGGCGGGTGAGAGATAGGGATCGGTGACGACGATGACCTTGCCGCGGCGCGCCTTCGTGTAGCGGGCGGCGAACTCGGCCTCGGGGTGGTAGCGGCGGAAGTCGAAGATCACGATCAGGCTCCCGCGACCGAGGTGTGCGATCTCGTCCGGCACGTCCGCCGTCGACAGGAGCAGCGCGCCGCCGCGGATCAGGCGTAGGTGCGCGTGCAGGTAGACGGCGAGCGCCTGCGAGAACCGCCCGCCGAGCACCGAGACCGACGACGCCTCGTTGAGCAGGGTGCGCAGGGCACGGATCGACTCGGGCGTGAGCCGGTGCAGCGTCGCCGCAACGTTCGTGGCCTCGGCCTGGATGACCGCCTCGATCAGGTCGTGCTCCGACGACGCCGGTGCGACCGTGTCGTAGGGCGATCGCGACCGTCCCTCCAGCTCGGCCCGAACGGCCTCGTGGAACTCGCGCAGGCTGGCGAAGCCGAGCTTGCTGACGAACCGGATCACCGACGCCGGGGACGATTCGGCCACCTCGGCGATCGCCGAGGCGCTGCGCGTGGCCGAGGCGGGATAGGAGCCGAGGATGGCGCGGGCGACACGGGTTTCGGCCGGCGTGAGCGTGTTGATCGACTCGAGAATGAGCTGTTCGAGAGAGATCGCCGGCGGCATCGCGGGCTAGTCTAGTCCCTCTGAACCGTTTTCGTCAGTCTTGACAGATATGATCGAAAATGAAACGCTCGCGCCGATGGCGGCCTCCGCGTACCCGGGCGCATCCCCGGCCGGCCTGGCGCACACATTGCAGCGCGAGGCGGTGTCCGGACTCCCTCTGGCGCTGGCCGATCTCGAGCAGTGGGTGTGCCTCGACAGCCCGAGCGACGACCGCCGGGCGCTCGACGCACTGGCGGCGCGCCATGGCCGGCCGGCTCGAGGAGTACGGGGCGAGCATCGACCTCGTCGATACGGCCGGCGGCGCGTACCTGCACGGCACGCTCGCCGGCTCCGGGCGGGCGCGCGTCGCGCTGCTCGGCCATCACGACACGGTCTTTCCGAGCGGGACCGCCGCGCGAGCGCCCGTTCACGGTCGACGGCGACGTCGCCCGCGGGCCCGGGCGTCGCCGACATGAAGGGCGGCCTCGTGGTGGCAGGCCAGGTCGTCCGCCTGCTGGCCCGGCACCGCGAGAGCTACGGCCACATCGAGCTCGTGTCGGTGCCCGACGAGGAGCTGCGCGAGGGCGCGTTCCGCACCCTCGACCGGCTGCGTGATTTCGACGCGGTCCTGTGCATGGAGTGCGGTCGGCCTGGAAACGGCGTCGTCACCGCTCGCAAGGGCGGGCAGTGGATGTCGATCGCCGCCGACGGCCTCGCCGCGCATGCCGGTGTGGCGGCCGGTCGCGGCCGCAGCGCCCTGCTCGCAGCCTGTCACGAGGTGCTGCGGGCCGCCGAGCTCGACGGCACCCGCGACGGCCTCTCGGTGAACGCCGACCCTGCTCTGCGGCCGGCGAGGTGCTGAACTCGGTCCCGTCGCACGCGGCCATGCGGATCGACGTCCGCGGCTGGCGCGCCGACGATCTCGACTGGGCGGTCGCCGAGGTGGGGCGGTTCGGCGACCACCCCGGTATCCGGATGCGGCTCGATCCCGGAGTGCGGGTGCCGCCGCTCGAGCGCTCGGCGGCCGTCGAGGGGTTGTTCAACGCGGCCGCCGGGATCGCGGCGGCGCTCGGGACGCCCATCGTCGAGGTGGCCACGGGCGGGGTCTCGGACGCAAGTTGGACGGCCGACCTGGGGATCCCGACGCTCGACGGCCTGGGGCCGATCGGAGAGGACGACCACAGCCCCGCCGAGCGGATCGTCGTCTCGTCGATCGCAGACCGCGTCGCGCTGGTCGCGGGCGTGATCGCAACGGTCGAGGCCGCCAGGGGAGAGCCGGCATGACGGAATCGGCCACGCGTCGGATCGCCGAGCTCGAGGAGCAGGGCGTGCGCTTCGTCCACCTCACCATGGTCGACAACGCCGGAATCACGCGGCTCAAGATGATCCCGATCCGCCGGCTCGCCGCCGTGGCCGAGTTCGGTGTCGGGATGTCGACCCTGATCGGGATCTTCACGATCGACGACCACGCCACCTACCTGCCCGGACTGCACGGGCTCGAGGGGCCGGCCGGCGACTTCCGGATGGTGCCGGACATCGACGCGGCCGTGAGGCTGAGCGGCGACGGCGGGGCTGGCATGGGCGCCCGTGGATCAGATCCACCAGGATGGGCAGCCGACATCGACCTGCCAGCGGACGTTCCTGCGCAGCATGGAGGCGCGCGGCGGCCGCGCGCGGTCTCGCGTTCAAGATCGCGTTCGAGGTCGAGTTCACCCTGCTCCCGCTCGCGCGCCCACTGCGCGGGTGGCCGGCCTTCAGCGCCGCCGGCCTGCTCGAGGTCGAGGAGTTCGCCACCGACCTCGTGGCGGCTCTCGAGGAGCAGGGGCTGCACGTCGACCAGATCCAGGCCGAGGCCGGGCCTGGACAGTTCGAGGTCGCCGTGGCGGCGGCCGCGCCGGTGAGCGCCGCCGATCGCCACGTCCTGCTCCGCCTGACCATCCGCCGGATCGCGGCCGCACACGGGCACGAGGTCTCGTTCGCTCCGGCGATGGCCGCATCTGAGGCGCTCGGGAACGGCTGCCACATCCACTACAGCGTGTGGAGGGGCGAGCAGAACCTGTTCGCCGGCGGCGAGGAGCCCTGGGGCCTCACGCGCGAGGGCGAGGCCGCAGTCGCCGGCCTGCTGCATCGGCTGCACGAGTGCTGCGCCATCTTCGCCCCGAGCGTTTCGAGCTATCTGCGGCTCCAGCCGGGGCACTGGTGCGGGGCGTACACGACGTGGGGCGTCGACAACCGCGAGGCGGCCCTGCGGCTCTCGCGCGGGATGCACACCCGCCGCGCGAGCGGGGCGAACTTCGAGGTCAAGCCGGCCGACGGCGCCGCGAACCCGTATCTCGCAGCCGGGATCATCATCGCCGCCGCACTTGCCGGGATCGATCGCGGACGAGCGGCTGCCGCCGGTGATCCAGGCCGATCCGGCGACGCTCACGCCCGAGGCGCTCGCGGCCGCGGGTGCCCGGCGCCTGCCCGCCGACCTCGGCGAGGCCGCCGACGCGCTGGCCGGCTCGCAGTTCGCGAAGGACACGCTCGGCGCCGAGGAGCACGCGGCGTTCGTCGCCACACGACGGGACGAGTGGGCGACGTTCCGCGATCAGGACCGCGCCCAGATCGTCGCATTCCACGAGCTGCGGTACGGCTAGGCACGAAATCCAGCCAGTTTCATTCGAAAGGGGAGGGGACTCATGAGCACATCGGAAAACTCAACCACGACCATCGCCAGCGCCGCCGCGCGGCAAGCTCCGGCGCAATCTCAGCATCTGGGGGGCGGTCGGCGTGGCGCTCGGGCTGATGGCGCCGAGCCTTGCGATCAACCTGAACCCGCAGGCGCCGGCGCTGCATGTCGGCCGGGCCGTCCCGCTGGTGTTCCTGCTCTCGCTGATCGGCGTGATGCTGGTCGCCTACGGGTTCATCCGGCTCTGCCAGAGCTTCCACCACGCCGGCTCCGTGTACGCATTCATCGGCGTCACGGTCGGGCCGCGAGCCGGTTTCGTCGCCGGCTGGACCCTGTTCGGAACGTACCTCGCCTACACCGCGACCTCGGTGGCCGCCTTCGGCCTCTTCATCCAGCAGTTCTGTATCGACACCGGCATCTGGAAGGGCGCGAGCTGGGTGCTCTTCTCGTTCGTCGCCTACGTGGTGATCTGGGTGCTCGCCGCCAACGAGGCCCGGTTCAGCACCCGCACCCTGGTCACGATCGAGTCCGATCACGGTGACGCTGATCGCTGATCGTGACGATCACGATCTTCGCCAAGCTCATCGGCGGCTCGGCTCCCGACGGACAGTCGTTCACGATGAGCGTCTTCACGCTGCCGCACGGGGTCGGCTACTCCGCCCTGTTCTTCTCGCTGACGTTCGGGTTCCTGTCGTTCGCCGGATTCGAGGGAGCGTCGACGATGGGCGAGGAGACGGCCAATCCGACGAAGGCGATTCCGCTTGCGATCTTCGGCTGCGTGGTCGTTCGCCGGACTGTTCTACGTCCTCGTCAGCATGGCCGAGACAATGGGGTTCGGCACCAACGCCGCCGGCGTCACGGCGTTCACGTCGTCGGGGAACCTGTCGGCGACCTGTCGCGGACATACCTGAACTCGACCATCGGCGATGCGATCACTCTGGGCGTCGCGTTCAGCGCGCTCAGCTCGTGCCTGGCCAGCGCCATCGGCGGCTCCCGGCTCCTGTTCGCCTTCGCGCGCGACGGGGCATTCCACTCCTCGCTCGGGCGCTCCTCCGCAGCGCACCGGCGCACCGACCTCAGCGCTCGCTGGCGCTGATGGCCGTCGTCGCGATCGAGGTGTTCGGACTGCGGCTGTTCGTGACCACGAGCGTCATCGACGTCTTCTTCTGGACGGCCACGATGGGCACCCTGGCGCTGCTCGTCTGCTACGTGCTCTCGACTCTGGGCGCGCTGCGCTACCTGTTCTTCGGCGCCGTCGAGGCGGGTCGCGCAATGGGAGATCGTGATCCCGATCGCGGCCGTGCTGTTCCTGCTCTACACGCTCTACCACAACGTCTATCCGGTGCCCGCCTGGCCGTATAACCTGTTCCCCTACATCGTGGCGGCATGGATTGCCCTCAGCCTGATCGCCGTCCTGGCCATCCCGGGCTTCGCCCACAACATCGGCGATCGCCTGCGGGAAGAGGACGGGCTCTCGTTCCCGGGGAGCGAGATCGAGCCGTGACCTGCAGGACACTCCGTCGACCTCGGGGATGCGCACGTCGTCGACGGGCACTGCCACGGGTTGCGGCTGGCCGATCTGCTCGAGCGCTCCCCGGGGGAGTTCCTCGACCGGCTCACGATGCTGGGGGCGTGCCTGATCTCGTCGGACGGCCTGGATCCAGCCGACCTGCCGTTGCTCCACGAGCTCACCGACTCCGATCCGCTGAGCCTCGGCCTGCACGCTGCGGCTGGCGGAGCTGCTGGGGTGCGACCCCACCCGTGAGAGCGGCTCCGAGGCGCGCCGAAGCGCGCTTGCCGAGGGCGGCACGAGCTATCTGCAGCTGCTCTGGGAGCACGCCGGCATCCGCGGGCTCGTGGTCGACGACGGCTACCCGCTGCCCCAGGTCGACCCCCACCAAGCTGGCGCGCGAGGCGGGCATCACCGTCCACCGGGTCGTGCGGATCGAGCCGGTGATCGCCCGCCTGCGGGAGCGGGCCGCGTCGTATGCGGCGCTCGAGGACGCGTTCTCGAGCGAGATCGAACAGGCCTGCTCGGACAACGCGGTGGCCATCAAGTCGGTCATCGCCTACCGCACCGGCCTGGATGTGCAGGAGTGGCCGCGCGGCCGAGGTCGAGAGCACCTACGTGCGCTGGGCCGAGGCCGGCTTTCCCGAGACCCGGGAGCTGGCCAAGCCGGTGCGCGACGCCCTCCTGCGGCGCACGCTCGAGATCGCCAAGACGGCCGGACGGCCGGTCCACATCCACTGCGGCGGCGGCGATCCCAGCGTCGTGCTCGCATACGCCCGGCCCAAGGACCTGTTCCCGATGCTCGACCGGCACCGCGACCAGCCGATCGTGCTGATCCACTCCGGCTGGCCGTGGCTCGAGGAGGGCGCATACGTCGCATCGATCCTGCCCGCGCGTCTACCTGGAGACGTCGATCATGACGGCCTGGGCGTCGCTGATCATGGATCAGAAGCTCGAGGCGATCATGGGCATCGCGCCCACCGCCAAGATCATCTTCGGCTCCGACGAGTCGACCGAGCCGGAGATGGCGTGGATCTCGGCGATCATGGCCCGTGAGGCGCTGGAGCGGGTGCTCGGAAACGCCGTCGAGCGGCGCTGGATGACGGCCGAGCAGGCGGTGCGCATCGGTCGCGGCGTCCTTGCGGGCAACTGCGAGCGGCTGCACGGTCTGTGAGCGTGCCGGCCGATGGGCCCGAGTACGACGTTGCGGTCATCGGGGCCGGCCTGGTGGGACTGGCGACGGCGCGCGCGCTGCTGCAGCGGCGGCCCGGCCTGAGGCTGGTGGTGATCGACGCCGAGAGCCGCATCGCCGCCCACCAGAGCTCCCACAACTCGGGCGTGGTGCACACCGGGCTCTACTACAGGCCGGGCTCGCTCAAGGCCCGGCTCTGCCGGGAGGGGCGGGCGGAGCTGCTCCGCTTCGCCGAGCGGCACGGGATTCCGTGCGAGCGGCGCGGAAAGCTCGTCGTCGCGCGCTCGGACGGCGAGCTGGCGCGGCTCGAAGCGCTGGAGGCGCGGGGGCGGGCAAACGGCGTGGAGGGCATGCGCGTGCTCGAGGCCCACCAGATCGGCGGCATCGAGCCGGCGGTGACAGGCCGCCGCGCCCTGCACGTGCCCGAGTCGTACGTGATCTCGTATGCGGCCGTTGCGCACGCCTGCGCACGGGAGGTGGCCGAGTCCGGTGGAGATGTCGTGCTCGGATTTCCCGTGACCGGCATCCGCCGGGAGGACGGCCACCACGCCCTGAGCTGCGGCGAGCGCCGCATCGCCGCGGGCCGGGTGATCGGCTGTGCGGGCCTCTGGGCCGACCGGCTGCGGGCGCTGGCGGGCGGTGCGGGCCCCGAGCGGATCCTCCCGTTCCGAGGCGACTACTACACGCTCACCGGCGCAAGTGCGGGGCTCGTGCGCGGTCTGGTGTATCCGGTGCCGGACCCCAGCCTCCCGTTCCTCGGAGTGCATTTCACCCGCGGGGTCGACGGCATCGTGCACGCGGGTCCAAACGCCGTGCTGGCCCTCGCGCGCGACGGTTACCGGCGCCGCGATGTCAACGTGCGCGACGTGCTCGACATCGTCCGCTTCGGCGGGGCCTACCGCCTCGCCGCCCGCTACCCGCGCACGGCGATCGCCGAGGTCTACCGCGACTGGTGGAAGGCGGCCTACGTCCGCGAGGCCCGCCGCTACATCCCGGAGCTCGACCCGGCGGACATGCGGTTCGGGCCGTCGGGCGTACGCGCGCAGTGCGTCTCGCCGGCGGGCGAGCTCGTCGACGACTTCCGCCTCGATGACATCGAGGCGGGGGTCACACACGTGATCAACGCGCCGTCACCGGCCGCGACGGCCTGCCTGGCCATCGGCCGCGAGGTCGCCGGGATCGTCCTTGGATCGACGCAGTGACGCAGCTCGATCGGGGACACTTGTGACCATGCAGCCGCACCGCTCGCTCTGGCTCCGAGAGGCGCTCGCACCGGGGCCTGGCAACGACCCTGCCGACCCGCTGACGGCGGCGATCGCGGCGGACGTGTGCATCGTCGGCGGCGGGTTCACCGGCCTCTGGACCGCGCTGCGGCTGGCCGAGCTCGACCCCTCGCTCGACATCGTGATCCTCGAGGCCGACGTGTGCGGCGGCGGCGCCAGCGGTCGCAACGGGGGCTTCGTGATGAGCTGGTGGTCGAAGTTCGGCAGCCTGACGAAGGCGTGCGGCGTCGAGGGGGCGGCCCGGATGGCCCAGGCGTCAGCGGATGGGGTCAGGGAGATCGGCGAGTTCTGCGAGGCCCACGGAATCGACGCCCACTACCACCACCGGGGGTGGCTCTGGACCGCGACCAGCCCGGCTCAGGTCGGAGCGTGGGACGACACCCTCGCCAAGCTGGAGAAGGCCGGCCTCGAGCCGTTCGAACGGCTCGAGGCAGCGGAGGTCGCGCGGAGGTCCGGCTCGGGGACGCATCTCGCCGGAGTCTTTGAGCCAACCGCGGCGGTCGTGCATCCTGGGCATCTGGTGCGCGGCCTGCGACGGGTTGCGATCGAGCGCGGCATCCGCATCTTCGAACACTCGCCCATGACGCGGATCGAGCGCTCGGCCGGGCGGCCGCAGGTGCGGACGGCGCACGGCCGGGTGACGGCCGAGCGCGTCGTGCTGGCCCTCAACGCATGGGCGGCGCGCCTGCCCGAGTACCGGCCGTTCCTGGTGGTCGTGGCCAGCGACGTCGTGGCGACCCGGCCCATCCCCGAGCGCATCGCCGGCCTCGGCTGGGAGCCGGGGCTCCCGGTATCGGACTCCCGCCGGCTCGTGAACTACTACCGGACGACCGACGATGGCCGCGTCGTCTTCGGCAAGGGCGGGGGCACGCTTGCGTTCAACGGGAGGGTCGGCCCGGTCTTCAACCGCTCCTCTCCGCGCGAGGCGGAGGTGGTCGCCAACATGCACCGCGCATATCCCGCGCTCAACGATGTCGGCGTCGATCAGAGCTGGCGCGGTCCCATCGACTACGCCGCCTCGGGGATGCCGTCGTTCCTCGCGGTGGGCCGCGCGGCGGATACGTTCTGCGGCGCCGGCTACTCGGGCAACGGCGTCGGCCCGGCGTACATCGGCGGCCGCATCCTCGCGTCGCTCGCGCTGGGCCGCGACGACGAGTGGGCGACGTGCGGGCTCACTCGCCCGCCGGGCGTCCGCCTCCCCGGCGAGCCGCTCCGCTCCATCGGCGGGCGGGTCGTGCGCCGGGCGATCGTGCGCAAGGAGCGCATCCAGGACGCGGGCGGGCGGCCCGACCCGGTCACGCTCGCAGTCGCAAGGCTCGACCCGACCGGCTTCGTCGAGGCCACCCAGTCGCGCAGCCCCCGGCACCCATTGTGAAATATGATGTCGCCACCTATCGAAGGAGCACAATGAGCGAGTACGCGGTCATCAATCCGGCCACCGGAGAGACGGACAAGACCTACCCGACCATCACGGACGACGAGCTCCAGGCGGCCATTGCACGGGCGTCGAAGACGTACCAGGAGTGGGGGCGGACCACGAGCGTCGCGGAGCGCGCCGCGCTCGTGCGGCGCGTCGGCGAGCTGCACTCCGAGCGGCGTGAGGAGCTGGCGGCGATCGCCGTCCGCGAGATGGGCAAGCCGATGGAGCAGGCACTGGGCGAGGTCGACTTCTGCGTCGACATCTACGGCTACTACGCCGACAACGCCACGGAGCTGATGAAGGACGAGCCGATCAAGCTGCTCGCGGGCGAGGGCACGGCGCTGATCCGCCGAAGCCCCCTGGGGGTGCTGCTCGGGATCATGCCCTGGAACTTCCCCACGTATCAGGTCGCCCGGTTCGCGGGCCCGAACCTGGTCATCGGCAACACCGTGCTGCTCAAGCACGCCCCGCAGTGCCCGGAGACGGCCGAGGCCCTGCAGCAGATCTACCTCGACGCCGGCTTCCCGCCGGGCGCATACACCAACATCTACGCCACCAACGACCAGATCGCGACCGTGATCGCCGACCCTCGCGTGCAGGGCGTCTCGCTGACCGGCTCGGAGCGCGCGGGTGCCGCGGTCGCCGAGATCGCCGGCCGCAACCTGAAGAAGGTCGTGCTCGAGCTGGGTGGCTCCGACCCGTTCATCCTGCTCAGCACCGACGACCTGGATGCCACCGTGGAGGCGGCCGTTTCGGCACGCCTCGACAACACCGGCCAGTCGTGCAACGCGGCCAAGCGCTTCATCGTGATCGACGACCTCTACCAGCCGTTCCTCGAGAAGTTCACCGCCGCGATGGGTGAGGCGGCTCCCGGCGACCCCACGGCGCCCGACACCGTGATCGGGCCGCTCTCGTCGACCCTTGCCGCCGACCGGCTGCAGGATCAGCTCGACCGCGCGATCAAGGACGGCGCCAAGGTGGTGCTCGGCGGCGAGCGGTCGGGCACGTTCTTCCCGCCCACGGTTCTGGCCGACATCCCCGAGGGTGCCGCCGCGCGCTACGAGGAGTTCTTCGGGCCCGTCGCCGCCGTCTACAAGGTCGGCTCGGAGGACGAGGCCGTCAAGGTCGCCAACGACACGCCGTTCGGGCTCGGCTCCTACGTGTTCACGACCGACGCGGATCAGGCGGAGCGGATCGCCAACAAGATCGACGCCGGCATGGTGTACGTGAACCTCGTTGGTGCGGACGGCGCGGAGCTGCCCTTCGGCGGAGTCAAGCGATCCGGCTCGGGACGTGAGCTCGGCCGCTACGGCGCCGACGAGTTCGTGAACAAGAAGCTGATCCGGGTGGGCTGACCCACCGGAGCAGTCGCGATCACGGGTGCGGCGGGCGGATTTGGCCTGACCGTCGCGCGGGCGTTCGCTGACGGCGGCGCGGAGGTGCACGTCTGCGATATCGACGGCGAGGCCGTCCGCGCCGCCGCTGCTTTGGGCCTGCACGCCAGCGAGGTCGACGTGGCCGACCTGGCGGCGCTCGACTGGTGGATCGATCACGTTCTCGACGCGTCGGGCGGCGTGGATGTCCTGATCAACAACGCCGGCATCGCCGGCCCCACAGCACTCGTGGAGGACATCGAGCCGGCGGAGTGGCAGCGCTGCCTCGCGATCGACCTGACGAGCCACTACCGCACGTGTGCGCGGGTGATTCCCGCGATGAAGGCCGCCGGACGGGGGTCGATCGTGAACATCTCCTCGACCGCCGGGCTCTACGGCATCGGCTTTCGGGCGCCGTACGTCGCCGCCAAGTGGGCGCTGATCGGCCTGACGAAGACGCTCGCGATCGAGCTGGGCCCCTACGGCGTGCGCGCGAACGCGATCTGCCCCGGCTCGGTCGAGGGCGCCCGCATGCGCGGAGTCATCGAGCGCGAGTCGGCCGCGCGGGGGACGCCGGCGGACGCGGTGGAGCGCGAGTACCTCGAGGGTCAGTCGATCGCCCGCTTCGTCCAGCCGGAGGAGATCGCTGACCTGTGCGTCTTCCTCGCCTCCGATGCGGCCCGCATGATCACCGGCCAGGCGATTGCCGTCGACGGGCACACCGAGACCTTTCACATCGGCTGACGCCGGGTGCTCGGCCGAAGGCCGGCCGCGACGTCGCGGGGGACGTTGCCGATGAGACACGGCTGATTCTCCGCCGTCGTGACGGTGCCAGGCACCGTGACGGCAGGCGTGCGGGTTGCGTCACAGGCGTGGAACCACTCGGCTGGCGGCGTGCGCGCGGATCAAGTGGTTATACGGTTATAATCGTTATATGGCTATCACTATCACGCCGGCGACGACGGGTGCGGCCGGCCCGGGTAGACCCGCCTCACCCCGGCTCGTGCTCGCGATCTGCTGCATGAGCCTGCTGATCGTGGGGATGGACGTGACGATCGTCAACGTCGCGCTGCCGTCGATCCGGCGCGACCTCGGCGCGTCGGTCGTCGTCGCTGCAGTGGACGACCGCCGCCTACACCGTCGTGCTCGCGAGCCTGCTCATGCTCGGCGGGTCGACGGCCGATCGCCTCGGCCGCGCCCGCGTGTTCAAGTTCGGCCTCGCGCTGTTCACCGCCGCGTCGCTGGCCTGCAGCCTCGCGCCGGGGATCGGCTGGCTGATCGCCTTCCGGGTGCTGCAGGGCGCCGCCGGCGCGATGCTCAACCCGGTGGCGATGTCGATCATCCGCAACACGTTCGAGGATCCGCGCGAGCGGGCGCAGGCGATCGGGATCTGGGGCGCCGTCGTCGGGCATCAGCATGGCGCTCGGGCCCGTCCTCGGCGGCGTGCTCGTCGGGCTGAGCTGGCGGGCCGTGTTCCTCGTGAACATCCCGATCGGCCTGGCGGCGATCGCGCTCACGGCGCGCTTCGTGCCGGAGTCGCGCGCGCCGCGGCCGCGGCGCCCCGATCCGGTCGGCCAGGTGCTCGTCATCGTCATGCTGGCGAGCCTGACCTCGGCGATCATCGAGGGCCCGAGCCTCGGCTGGGGCTCGCCGGCGATCGTCGCCCTCGCGGTCACCGCCGGCGTCTCGCTCGCGACGCTCGTGCGCTACGAGCTGCGCCGCGTCGACCCGCTCATCGAGCTGCGCTTCTTCGCCAGCCGGCCGTTCGCCGCGGCGACGGTCATCGCGGTCGCGGCGTTCACGGCGTTCGGCGGGTTCCTGTTTCTCAACACGCTCTACCTGCAGGACGTGCGCGGCCTCTCGCCGCTCGAGCGCCGGCCTGTGCACGCTGCCGATGGCGGCGATGACCGTGCTGTGCAGCCCGATCTCCGGCCGCGTCGTCGGGGCGCGCGGGGTGCGCGGCCCGCTCGTCGTCGGCGGCCTCGGGCTCGGCGTCGGCGAGCCTGATGCTCGTGTCGCTGAGCGCCGACACCTCGCTCGGCTGGGTGCTCGGCGGCCTACTGCGTCTTCGGGCTGGGGTTCGGCGCCGTGAATCCGCCGATCACGAACACCGCCGTGTCGGGCATGCCGCCGAGCCAGGCCGGCGTGGCCGCCGCCGTCGCCACGACGAGCCGCCAGGTCGGCCTGACGCTCGGCGTCGCGGTCGTCGGCGCGGTCGCCACCGCGGGGCTGGACGGCTCGCTGCACGACCATCTCGCGACGGCCAGCCACGCCGGCGTGGTGGCTCATCGCCGCCCTCGGCGCCGGCGATCGTGGCGCTCGGCCTGGCCGCGAGCACGGCGGCGGCCGAGGCGCAGCGCCGAGCGGACCGCGGCGCGGCTGCAGGAGGCGCCGCAGGGGCGTGATGGCCGGCGCCGACACGGACCTCGCGCGTCGCGCCTGGCGCGCGATGTCGGACATCGTGCTCGACCACGACCGCAAGGTGGCGGTGTCCGAGGCGCTCGGCCTGAGCTTCGCGCGCGTGCGCGCGCTGCGACGGCTGGCCGCAGAGCCGCAGACGCTGCGCGCGCTCGCCGAGCTGCTCGCGGCCGACCCGCCGTACGTCACGCTGATCGTCGACGACCTCGAGCAGCGCGGGCTCGTGCGGCGCACGCCTCATCCCGAGGACCGGCGGGCGAAGCTCGTGGAGCTGACCGCGGCCGGCCGCGCCGCCGCCGCACGTGCCGACGCGATCCTCGACGAGCCGCCGGCCGCGCTGCGCGACGTGCCCGCCGAGGACCTCGCCGCGCTGCTGCGCGTGCTCGACCGGCTTAAGAGCCGACCAGCTCCGTGAACGCCGCGTCCTCGCGGATCGGGTCGAAGTCGGAGTCGGCGACGGCGAGCCGGCGGAATCGCTCCCCCCGGTCGATGGCGAGCCGCAGGTGCTTGATCGCGTCGGCCGGCCGTCCCGCCAGGCTCTCGCAGCACGCAAGGTTAAAGAGCGCCCCGCCGTATTCGGGATGGGCCTCGATCGACGGACGTGCACCATCGGCAGCCTCGGCGTACCGCCCCGCCTCGTAGAGCGGATGGAAGGGTGCCCAGAGCTCCCAGCCGTCCGGCTCGTAGGCCTTCCCCGGCGTCCCGCCGACCACGACAATCGTCGTCCCGGGCTCCTCGGCAAACGCCGTGCGCCTGACTCCGGGAGCGGCGAACACGAACGTCCCGGCTGGGCCGTCCACCCGCTCGCCGCCGAGCTCGAATCTCGCGCGGCCCTCGAGGACGAGGTACAACTCCTCGGCGTCGTCCGCCTCGTCGTGCTCGTTGATGATCCGATCGCCCGCTTCCCGGCCAGTCCAGGCATTGACGCCAAACGACGTGATGCCGAAGTGCTGCCGGAGAGCCCGCCAGGGCTGCCGGCCGTCGGTGATCTCGTCGACCTCCAAGAGATGCGCCACGCTGTAACGGCTCATATCACCCTCCCAGATCGGTTCGCCGTGAGTACAGGGTGGGGCCGAAGCTTCGGCCCCACCCCGAGGCGTCTGTATCAGCCGGTGTAGGCGATGATCGCGCCGCTGAAGGCCGAATTACCCTGCGGACACGTGCCCAGACCATAGGCGAACCTGCTTGTGTCGACGAGCCCGCCGCCCGTCACCTTGAGCGTCTTGCTCGTGTACGTGGGCGTTGCGCCGGTTGTCGTCGTGAAGTCCGCGAGGATCCCGTCCTTGTGGTTGAGCAGGTTTTGCCGGTTCAACTCGCCGCTGAGCGTGCCGGTGGAGCCCCTCGTGTAGTAGAACGTGATCGATTTGATCGTGGAGCCGTTGGGGAGGTGCACGCTGGCGTTGAAACAGCGGCTACCGGCGTTCGTGAGCTTCGCCGGGTCCCACTGGTTGAAGTAGTCGTTCGCCGTGTTGCCGAGGCTGTCCGGCGCGAACCCGGAGGCAGCGATCGACCAGTGGTGGGTCCTCGGGGCCGCCTTCGCCGCATGGGCGACCTGGCCATGAGCCGCGCGGGCCTGGTTGCGGTTGCTGTGATTCGTGCCGTGCGCGGTCACCGCGAGCGCGGTGGCTCCGGCCAACGCCGCCACGCCGGCCGTCGCGACCGTCGCGATCAGCCCACGCCTGCCAAAACGAGTCATCTCGATCCCCTCCGTTGGGTGGCTCCCCTCGTCGATTTCGGCGAGTGGAGATGCTTGCGCAGTTCTACCGGCTGGCCCGACCCAACACAACCGGCTGGTTCGTCGAGGGACCACTTGATGACAGGTTGTCCGGGCTGCGGAGCCACACCGCCGCATGACTGGGTTGGAGCGTCTCGTCGATCACGCCGAGGAGTTCGTGCGTGAGCGCTTCAAGGTCGATCTCGGCTCGCAAACGGCTGCTGAACGCCGATGCCGCGCTGTGGGCGTCGTACCGGCGCCGGTAGAACCGACGGTCAACGGCGTCCTGGATCCGTCTGCGCAGCGGTTGGAAACTCACCGCCACCAGCAGTGTGGAGAGCGTGACCGCGAGAGCGCCCGACTGTCCGGTGAGCTGGCGCCCCACCCACCCCAGCGCCGATACCGAACCCAGGTAGACGACCGCCAGCATCCCGACGAGCACGGTGTAGACGACCGTGCGCCGCACGATCACATCGATCTCGTACAACCGGTAACGCAGCACCGCCGCGCCGATCGAGAGCGGGATCAGGCAGAAGCTCACCACCGCCGCGTCCTGCGCCACCACCAGCCATGCCGGCGCATCCGAGCCACCGCTCATCGAAACGACGACCGCGTAGAAGATCACGATCGCGGTTGTGGCGGACACCAGCCACTTCATCTGCATCCGCGCGACACCGCTCGAGCGCCGGTATCGGATCAGCAGCACCGCGGCCGAGGCGGGGATGCAGGAAAGCAGCAGCGGCAGCGAAACCGCCGCAGCGCTCGGGATGCCGTCAAGCGCGCCGGGCGCGAACGGATTGCCGCTCGCCGGCACGACACTGTCCGCCATGTTCCCGGTGAGGAAGAGATCCGAAGCGACGGTCAGCAGCAGCGCTGCGGCCGACAGGTAGGCAAGTGGGCGCCACCGCCGACTCGGTAGCCGACCGTCCGGAAACACCTGGAACAGGAACGTCCCCATGAGCCCGACGCTGACCACCCACAGCCAGTCGTCGATCGCGTTCGCCCACCGTCCTGCCGGCAGCGACCCCGGGTTTGTGACCAGGCCGTACATCGCGTAGCCCTCCAACGCCGAGTCCAGCGCCCACGAAAACCCGATGGCAATCAGGATCCACCCGATCGCATTGCCCGGCTGGCGAGACGCGATCAACCACCCCATGACGGAAAAGCAGAACAGCGCCACAGAGACCGCCAGCAGGGCGGCCGACCCACCACCGCCCCAATCGCCGGCACTCTGCGGATCGTGGGTCACCCACCCCAACACGTTGCCCACCACGAACAGCACGAATGTGGACACCATGAACACCAGGGGCACCCGTGCGCGCTTCATGCCCTGGGAGTATGGCCAACCTCCGTCCCCGGAACGTTACGAGCGGCTGGGGTCCGGCCGGAAACTACTAGGCCGTGCGGCGGAGCGGATCGGGAAGGGCGTTGTGGTCTGCGAGCGTGACTGGGTCGAGGCATTCGAAGGCGTCGACGACGGCGGGGTCGAACTGACTGCCTCGGTTTCGGCGGATCTCGGCGACGGCGTCGGCGATCGGCCAGGCCTGCTTATACGGCCTGGCATGGGTGAGCGCGTCGAAGACGTCGGCGACGGCGACGATCCTGGCGCAGACCGGGATGGCGTCGCCGGCGAGGTGGTTGGGGTAGCCGTGCCCGTCCCAGCGTTCGTGGTGGTACATGGCAATCTGCTCGGCGAGCTCGAGTACGTCTGAGCTGCTGCCGGAAAGAATGCGGGCGCCGTCGACGGTGTGCCGCTTGATCTGCTCGAACTCCTCGGCGGTGAGTTTGGACGGTTTCAGCAGGATGGTGTCGCTGATGCCAAGTTTCCCGATGTCGTGCAGCGGCGCCGCCTGGCGAAGCGTGGCGACCTCGGTCTCCGACAAGCCGAGTTGGTCTCCCAGCAGTGCGGCCGCCTGGCCGACACGCTCGGTGTGCTCGAAGGTGTCATCGTCGCGGTACTCGGCCGCCAACGCCAGCCGCCGCAGCATCTCCAGACGCGCATCCTCCAACTCGGCCGTGCGGTCACGCACGGCACGCTCCAGCGCATCCTTGTACTCGACGACCGCCTGTTCCGCCTGCTTGCGGGCGGTGACATCGCGGGCGACCGCAAAGAGCATGCCGGCCCGCTCGTCTGGCCGTGACGTCCACTCCAGCCAGCGGTATGTCCCGTCCTTGCAGCGGTATCGATTCTGGAAGTTCAGCACGTCCTGGCCGGCCGCCGTCTGTCGTGCCACCTCGGCGAGGGTCGCGTCGCGGTCGTCGGGATGGACGAAATCGAGGAACGGACGAGCGGTCAACTCATTCACGCTGTGGCCCAAGACACGCTCCCACGAGGGATTCAGCCGGGTGAAGTAGCCGTCAAACGACGCCGTACAGATCAGATCGACCGACAGCTCGCTGTGCCGCGTCATGGCCCGTTCCAGGTCTCTGCGATCAGAAACCGCGCTTCCCACGAGCAAGCCAACAACCACGAACGCACCGGCCTGCCACGCGTAGTCGACCTGTCCACCGGTGTAGTGCGCGCCCTGCAGGTACCACAGCGAGGAGATCGCCACCCCACCGAGACCGGAGCCGAGGCCACCGGGAATGCCGAACCGCGCCGCGCAGAGACCGATCGCGACCATGAACGACAGCAACACGCCATCCGTCAGGTGCGGATCCACGAACGGCAACACCAAGAGCGCAACCGCTATCACCACCGTCACCTGAACCGTCAGGCCTGCGCCCAGAACCGGCAGACGATGACGTCGCGCGGTCGTGCCCATCACGCCGAAGAACTCCATACCACACCATCGGCACACCGACGCCTTTTGACAACCCCGTGATCGAGAACCTCACGGCCGGTTGGATCGGCACATACGAGGCTTAACGGCTCAGTCTGCTCGTGGTCCCCGAATCCGCATGTCTCGAATCCGGCTCTCCGGCCGCCATGTCCCCAACCCGGCGAGCGCGGGGTGCCACCGGCTCGTCGTTGCGGTGAGGAGGTGAGCCCATTCGTAGGCGCCTGAGGAGCCTGCGGCCCGTGACGACGAACGGGAGTGGGTCGGAGGCGGCGAGGACGGGATGGGTGGTGTGCCGCCGCGGGAGTGCGGCCGCGAGCGCGTGGATTGTGCGGCCGCGCCGTGCGAGGTCGAGGATCGCTCGGGGATCTCTGGTTTCGTTCCGGAACCGCACGCCGGCCCGGTAGGGCTTGATGTCCGGGACTTGTCCGAGCAGAAGTTGCATCCAGATGGCCGGCACGTTGGTGCCGGCCGCGATCGTGAGTCCCATGGATTCGTAGAATCTGGGATTGAGATCGATGGCAAGACGGGTCGTGCCGTCGTGGATGAACTGGAGCTGGAACACCCCCTGCCAGCCGAGGCGTAACAGCAGTTCAGACACCCCCGCTTCGAGGTCGTGGTCTGGGGGGATGGTGCGGGCGTACGCCATGACTCCGCAGCGTGGCCGCCAGATCCGATCGGCGGCGTGGTGGACGGCGCAGACGAGGCGCCCTTCCCAAAAGACTCCAGCGATCGCGTGCAGCTGGCCGGGTATGAACTCCTCGACCAGGCCGCGATGGCCCGGCAGCTTCGCGAGGGCGTGCTCGAGCTCGATGGAGTCCCGCGCGTACTGGACGCTATGACGAACCAGGGATCCGTTCGGCGCTCGCAATTCCGAGCGCGGCGGCTTCACAACACACGGAAACTCGCCGTTCCATCCACCGTCCTGCACAATCGCCCATCGTGGCGTGTCGAGCCCGACCGCCTCGGCGATCCGCGCGACACCGTCCTTCGCGAGGGCGCGGTCGGTCACCTCGGCCGAGCACGTGCCCACCGCCACCCGATCGGGGAACTCGCCCTCGCTCCCCGCCAGGGCCAGCATTGCCGGCTCAGTCCCCGGCAGCACCGCCACGGCCCCGACCTGTTCGCCCGCGCGGACAAGGGCACGCACGAACCCGCCCGGGTCGGCAGCGGGATCCGGACCACTGAGGCTTCCCGCACACGCGCGTGAACGAGCCAGCAGGTTCAGATCGGCATTGCCCGTAACCAGGTTCCATGGCTCGAAGCCCGCAACTCGCAAGGCTCGGCCCGCAGCCAGCGTGCCGGCGTTCTCGCCCCCGGTCAAAATCACCCGCGACCGGTTCAAATCTGAGCAACCACGCCGCCGCCTTGCAAAACCAGCACACACAACATCCGACGCCCTTCCCTCGCGAGCCAGCGTGCACCATAGGTTCGCCGCATGAGGATCCCGTAAGGAGCGCGTACGGATCGCGTCTAGGTGTCGACGTCGACGCCGAGGTAGACGAGCGGCCAGGCCAGCACCGCCGCGGTGGCGGAGGCGAGCGGCCTGACTCTGGAGAGATGGTCAACGGAAAGGTGGTCGAAGGAGTGGTTGGACGCGGCGACGGCGACACCGGCGCCCAGGTAGGTCACCCAGACGAGGTAGTTGATGAGGTTGTGGGCGATGTGAGCCCGGGCGCGATGGATACGGGACCGAGCCGGCCGGCGACGGGTACGTCCGCTGGCCTTCCCCACGCGGGCCACCTTTCCAGTCACCGCCATACACTATCCGACCCTGGCAGCCGCCAGCGTTCCGGGGTCGGGGCCACGAGTCATCGGGGGCGGCGGTTACCGGTCGGCGATGGCAACCGAGCGCGCCTCGGGCGCAACCGTACGCACGATCCGCCGGCGCAGCGTTGCGGCGTCGAGCTCGGTCACGCGGCCGTCAAGCAGCGACGTCGTCACCAGCACACCACCTGCCACGGCCATGTTGAACGAGCCGTACGGCAGGTCCGTCCGGCGCACCACCCGGCCGCTGCTGGGGTCGACCATCTCGATCGCCGAGCCGTACCCGCTTGAGAGGTAGGCGTACGGCGCGGCCGGCCCTCCGAAGACAACGTGCTGCGGCGGAGCCCCCGCCGGGATCTGTCCCAGCCGGCGCCCCGACACGGCGTCGAGCACCGACACATACGGCTCGGAGGCCGAGGTGACCCAGACGGTCGCGCCGCCAGGGCTGAAGGCGAGATCGTGCGCCGCCACGGGTGGATGGATCCGCCCGGTCACGCGCAGGTGCCGCATCTGGGAACAGTCCACGGTGACGATCGTTTGCGCCGTCTCGCCCAGCGCAACCCAGATCGTGGTTCCGTCGGGGCTGATCGCGAGATGGTGCGCGCCCAGGCCGACCCAGACCCGGTCGGCGACGTGTGCGGTGTTCAGGTTGACTGCCGACACCGATCCGGTGGCCGCGTCGCTGACGAGCGCCCAGTTGCCGCCGGGCGCGATCGCCGCGATCTGGGGGGAGCGGAAGCTGTGCAGGATGGCCTCCGGGCGCAGTGTTTGCGGCGACAGGAGCGTGACCGTCCCCGACTGCGGGCTGACGACCACCGCCGGGCCGGCGGTTCCCGCAGCGATCGTCGTCGGACGGGCGGCCAGGCGGATGCGGCGGATCACGCGACCACCGGGGACGCTCACCGCCAGCACCTCGTCCTCGCCCTCAGCGGTGACGAGCGCCACCTGGCGCGGGCGCCGGGTGCGTGCTGTCTTCGCGTGGGCGCCCGGGGCGGGTGGGTGATGAGAGGCGCGGCGAGCGTGGTGCGTCGAGGCCGGCGGGGCGGACGATCCGGATCCCGAGCCGGCGCACGCCGCCACCGTCACACCGCACCCCACCGCCAGTATCACGCAGATGGTTCGCATGCGATCGATACGTGCCCACGCGGCGTTCGCGTCCCGAAAGCGTCACGCGGGCCGGACCCGCGGATCGAGCCAGGCGTAGGCGACATCCACGAGCGCGTTTACGAGGACGATGAAGAACGCGCCATAGATGACCGTCGCCATGATCACGGGCAGGTCGAGGCTGGTCAGGGACTGGTAGGTGAGAAGGCCCACCCCCGGCAGCCCGAACACGACCTCGACCAGCAGCGCTCCGCCGCCGACGAGCACGCCGAAGTCGAGGCCGAAGAGGCTGACGAAGGTGATCATCGAGGTGCGCAGGGTGTGGCGCAGCAGCACCCGCCGCTCGCTCAGGCCCTTCGACCGGGCCGTGCGGACGTAGTCCTCGTGCTCGTTCTCGAGCAGGTCGGCGCGCAGCACCCGCGCGTAGAGGCCGATGTAGAGGGCCGAGAGCACGAGCCACGGGATCACGAGGTGCTTGAACCACATGAACGGATCCTGCGCAAACGGCGTGTAGCCGAGCGGCGGCACCCATGAGAAGAACACCGTGTCGTGGTAGCGGCTCTGTGTGACGAGGTTCGCCATCTCGCCGAGCCAGAACACCGGCATCGAGATCCCGATCAGCGCCAGCACCATCAGCAAGGGGTCGAAGACGGTGCCGCGGAGCACCGCCGCGGCCAACCCCATCACGATCGCCACGACCACCCAGATCACCGCCGCCCCGAGGACGAGCGACAGCGTCACCGGCGTCGCCGCGACGATCGCGGGCACGACCAGCTCGCCCTGGGTGGAGTAGGAGGTCAGGTCGCGGGTGATGAAGAGCTTTTTCATCAGGATCACGTACTGCACCGGCAGCGGGCGGTCGAGGCCATAGGCGTGCCTGATGGCGCGGATCGTCTCGGGGCTGGGATTGCGTCCGGCCATCTTGCGCGCCGGATCGACGCCGGGGGTGTGGAAGAAGATCAAGAACACGAGCACGGTGATCGTGAAGAGCACCACGATGGTGGCCAGTGTTCGGCGAACGACGAACGCCAGCATCGCGTCAGCCCTTGATCCTCAGCCGGGCCCGCGGGTCGAGCGCATCCCGGACTCCGTCTCCGAGCACGTTCAGCGACAGCACCGTGAGCACGATCATGACTCCCGGCGCGATCGCGACCCAGGGCCGGGTGTAGAGCAGCTGCTGGCCGTCGTCGATGATGGTGCCCCAGCTGGCCGCCGGGGGCTGCACGCCGATGGTCAGGTAGGAGAGCGCCGACTCCGTCAGGATCGTGGTCGCGATCATGAGCGGCAACAGCACGATCACGACCGAGATCACGTTGGGCAGGATCTCTGCGAACATCAGGCGCTTGTCGGAGGCGCCCTGCGCGATCGCCGCCTCGACGAACTCCTTCTCGCGCACCGAGAGCACGGCGCCGCGGATCGGCCGGGCGACGTACGGAACGTAGATCACCGCGATGATCAGGGTCGGCAGCCAGAGACTCGAGGCGCTGATCGCGAACGGCCCGATCTGGAGGCCCTGGGTGAGGAGCACCGTCGCGATCGAGATCGCCAGGAGATAGACGGGAAACGCCCAGATCACGTCCAGGATTCGGGACAGCACGCCGTCGACGAGACCGCCGTAGAACCCGGCCACCAGGCCGATGACGACGGCGATGAGGCTGCAGATCAGCGCCGATCCGATCCCGATCTCGAGCGAGGTGCGGCCCCCGTAGAGCACGCGGGCGGCGACGTCGCGGCCCTGCTCGTCGGCGCCGAGGAAGTAGTTTCGCTGCCAGGTGGGGCCGATGGGCGTCTCCCCGAGCGCGAGCGCGCCGCCGCCCTGCTGGAGCACATCCACGCGTTTGCCGTCGATGACGGTGCTCGCGGTGAGACTCGAGGTGAACGGATCGGTGTGCGCCACGTCGCGGGCGTAGAGCGGGGCCGAGAACGTGATGGCGACGATGGCGAGGAACAGCATGAGCGCCGCCATCGCGAGGCGGTTTCGCACGAGCTTGCGGGCGGCGAGCCGCCAGGGGCTCGCGCCCGCCGACCGTCCCGCCCGCACCTCCGGAGCCGGGTTGACCGGTTGCTCGAGAGAACCGACGCTGGACACGGCTACGGCGCTACTTCACCCACACCTGATCGAGCAGCATGCCGCCCACCAGCACGTTGGGGTCGAAGATGTAGTTGCCGACGCGCGACGACGTGAAGTCGATGTGGCGGGGCAGAAACAGCGAGATCCACGGCGCCTGATCGGTCGTCGCCTTGTCGACGGCCGCCCACTGCTGGTTTGCGGCGTCCCGGTTGGTGACGCTCGTCTGGATGGCCCGCGCCGTCATGGCCTGCACGTGCGGGTCGCAGAACTCGGACAGGTTCGCGCTGGCCGTGCTGTTCGGGTGGTAGCCGTGGCAGCCGACGACGACGTCGAAGAAGTCGGCTCCCGACGGATAGTCCGGATACCAGTACGAGAAGCTGATCTGAGCCTTGTTGCTCGAGTCCTGCACGTAGGGGTACTCCACGGCGGCGCTCAGCACCTTGATGCTCGAGTCGTAGCCGAGCTGCTTGAAGAGCGAGACGAAGTAGAGGCAGACCGACTTGCTCGCCTCGTCGGGGGTGCAGATCACCGCGATCTTCTGGCCCTTCGTGCCCGACTCGGCGATCAGCTGCTTGGCCTTGGCCAGGTCGGGGCCGTGCCATTTTCCGTCGCCCGCGTTCACGGTGTAGGGGCAGTACGGCTTGTAGCCCGGGAAGTCGGGCGGCAGGATCTGGCAGGTCGGCGTCGCCAGCTGCGGGCCGCCCCACGCCTTCACGATGGCGCTGCGGTCGGTGGCGTAGTTCACGGCCTGGCGCACCTTGAGGTTGTCGAACGGCGCGGCCCGCGTGTTCATCGCCATGTGATAGACCTGCGGCACGGGGTTCAGGTGCACCTGGTTGGGGTATTTCGTCGCAATCTCGTTCAGGCGGTCGTTCGGCGGCTGGTCGTACATCCAGTCCGCCTGGTTCTGTTCGATCTGCGTGACCTCGGCCTCGGTGGTGAGCGACAGCCGGATCTCGATCTGGTCGGGATAACCGGCCGGCTGCGCATCCTTCGACCACTGCCGGAAGTGCGGGTTTCGCACCAGCAGGATCTCCTGGTTGGGCGTGTAGTGGTCGATCATGTAGGGGCCGGTGGCGGGCAGCGGACTGGAGGGGCCGACCTCCTTGTCCGGCGTGTTCGCGGGCACGGCGTAGCCGAACGGCAGCGCCAGCTTCTGGAGGAAGTCGGGATCCGGCTGGGTCAGGTGGAACGTCACCGTCCCGGCCGCGTCGTCGGTCACGATCCCCTTCGAGAGGTCGCAGGTCTTCGGCGTCTTCGCGCAGGCGTTGCCGCCGACGATGCCCTGGTAGAACGACCCGACCGGTCCCGGCACGGTGAACTCGCGCTCGATGGCGCGCAGGAAGTCGCTTGCCTTGACCGCTGCCCCGTTTGAGAACCTGATGTTCTTGCGCAGCGTGAACGTGTAGGTCTTGCCGCCGTCGGTGGGGGTCGGGACGGAGGTCGCCAGATCGGGCACGAGCGTGTTGCCGGCCGGTCCGCCCACCTTCTTCCAGGTCACGAGGCCGTCGTAGACGAGGTTCAGAAGCCCCCAGTTCTGGTCGTAGTCGACGGCCGGATCGATAGAGCTGCCGATCCCGTTCCAGTCCAGCACGAGCGTGCCGCCGCGGTGGTCGCCGGCGGTGGTCGTGCCGGTCGAGGCCGAGGAGCCGCCACCACCGCCGCATCCGGCCAAGGCTCCGACGAGGAGGGCGATGCAGGCCGCTCCCACCCAGCTGTTGCGGCGTACCTGGTTCATCGCGCTCCTCTCGGTGGACGATCTGACGGTGGACTCGATGGCGGCGACAGGGCGGATACGAGCCGGTCGCTGCGGCGCGCGAGCTCGGCGTTCATCCGCCGGAGATGGCGCTCCAGGGAGCGCTCCACCCACGGCCCGAACGGGCGGGCGCCGCTCTCCCCCCGGAGCGCGGCCAGCTCACGCCACAGATTGGGGCTGCGGGTCGGGTGGGTCTTGCTCGGCCACGAGGCTCGTGGAGCCTGGTATCGCCGCTCGGTTCGGACCTGGACGTCCCTGGAGACGAAACGCGAGAGGCCGTTGAGCCCGACCCGGGAGGCCGCCCTCGCCGCTCCGCCGAGATCCCCGCCGGAGATCCGCTGAAGCGCGGTGCCGAGATGTGTGACGTCCCGCGATGCCTGTTCGTGCAGATACCCCGTCTCGCCGCGGGCGTCCACGGCAAACCCCGAGCGGGCCAGGTGGGCAAACGAGCGCCGCGAGCCCGCGCGCGCGTATCGCGCCGCGGCCTCAACCAGGCGGTCGTGGCCGGGAAGCTCCTTCGTCGACCGGTCGACGTCGCGGACACGCGCCCGGTAGTCGAGCAGGCGCTCACTCGAGCGCTCGGCGTCCATGAGCATTGCCGCGTTCAGGCGGCAGAGGTTCGCCAGGTGCTCGAAGTCGAGCCGCTCGATGGTGTCGTTCGTCGTGTGATAGTCGCTGCGCTGGAAGTCCGTGTGCCAGTTGAACACGCTCAGCGCGGGGACGCCCGCGAGCTGGAACGGCCACTGGTGGGTGCCGGTGGAGGGGTTCGCGTAGCGCCAGCCCCGCGCCGGCAGCATTCCGGCGCGATCGGCCGCTCGGCACCAGCGGGAGGCGAACCGGCGCAACTCGGGCGGCCCCAGCACGAGCAGCGGCAGATCGGGACGGCCGGACGCCTCGATGTCGAGGTAGAACGGCACCGTCGAGCCCCACCCGCGGTGCGTCTCGGCCACCTGATGCCACGCGCCGACGCACCAGGGGGCGTCGGCGTCCAGCCGGCCGTACTCCTCGGCGGTGTGGGTCACGAACCACACCGGGCGGCGCGGGCTCCAGCCGTCCTCGAGCAGCGCACGGGCGATCGCCAGCACGGACGCCACGCCGCTGGCGTTGTCGAACGCGCCAAAGAACCAGCCATCGTGATGCGCTCCGACGACCATCGGCGGGCCGGGCCGGTCCGGCGCGAGCACGCCGACGACGTTCCTGCCCACCGCGCTGCGATCGTTCTCGGCCTCGAGCACGACGGTGACCCGCGGCCGGCCGGCGCGGCAGCGCGCGACCAGATCCGCTCCATCCGCCATCCGGACGATGACCACGGCCGGAGCACCGGTGTGCCACCTCCCGACCGAGGTGCCGAGCGCGCCCTCCCCCTGGAAGTGGACGCCGCCCTTCAGGCAGGTGGCGACGATCGCGGCGGCCCCACGGCGGCCGAGCTCGAGACCGATCTCGCTCGCCCCGACCGTCGCGCTGCGCCAGTCGAGCAGGGCGACCCGCCCTGTTAGATCGAGCCGGTCGAGCCGGTCGCGGCGCCCATCGCCGACGAATACCAGCTCGCCCGTGACGCCGCCGGCGGGAGTCCCCGGCACACCCGCGAGCGACGAGCCGGTGTACGTCGGCCCATTGCCGACGCGCACTGACGAGCCGTGAAACCACCACCCGTCCACCGGAACGTCCTCGAACGCGACGCTCGCAAGCCCGATCCCGCGCATCTCCGCCGCGACGATCTCGGTCACCTCGCGCTCCTCCGGCGTCCCACTCGCTCGGTGGCCGTCCGGGGAGCCGACGGACGCGATGGTCTCGATGACGCGTCGCAGCATCCCACGGTCGATCGGCAGCTCGAAGTCCGGTGCGGTCGTCCCCGTCTGCGTGGAATGCCGCGTCGTCACCGGTCGCGATCCTATCAGCGGTTCATCGCGCCCTGTTCGCTCGTGTGCGGACGGCGGCTGCCGTGACCGCCGCGACAACGGTACGACGTCAAACCCGCCACCGGCAACGGTCGCAGGCAGAGGTTGACAACTGGCGGGGACCGGATAATGTTGCGCGCTCGAAGCCGTGACGAACTGGACGATCGACTGCGGTGGCAACGGTACGCCAGGACCCTGGTGCACCCGCGGCTTCGCCGGGACCATCCTGATGTCAACGGAGGAGCTGCTCGCGGTGCTCGGGGATGGGGCGACGGAGGCCGCGCCGGCGCGAGCGCCCGTATTCGCAGAGCCCGCGCCTCACGGCCCGGCCGAGGCGCCGGAGCCGCCGGCGAGCATCAGGCCCACGACATCGCAACCGGCGAGCCCACCGCCGCCCGAGAACCCGGCGTTGTGGCGGCCGTCACCGCCGCAGCCGCCGCGGCCCAGCCTCGGCGCCCGCCTGCACTGCGCACGCCATGGCCACGATCCGCGCCCACATCGGCCGAGGCCGAACGACGACATCGTCTACCGCTGCCTGCGCTGCGGCACGCCGACGCCCCCACCGCCTCAGTACTGCAGCACCTCCGCGATGCGCGCGTAGAGGCGTGCTCGCCTTTGCGCGACGGTGGTGCGTCGGGCTCGCCGAAACGTCCATTCAACGCGCCACGGCGATACTACGGTTCTCGTGGAGACCTACGATCGGCACGCGGTGGAGTGGTTTTCGAGCCGCGATTGGCCGATCGTCACTCCGGTGATGAAGGGCCTCTCCGATATCGGTGCCCACGGCGCCGTGTGGATCGTGATCGGAGTTCTCGTCGCCGTCCGGCTGCGGCGACCACTTCTCGCCGTCGCCGTGCTCGCCGTGGAGGAGATCTCGTCGGTGGTGGACGGCGTGCTCAAGAATGCGATTGGACGGGAACGGCCCCCGCTGGCAGATCCGCGCGTGCATGCGCTGATCCCGCTCCCACACGATCCCTCCATGCCCAGCGGCCACGCCATGATGGCGTTCGCGGGCGCGGCCCTTCTCGCGCTCGTGGCTCCGCGGTTTGGGTGGGCGTTCGTCGCGCTGGCCGCCGCCATCGCTGTCTCGCGCGTGTACCTCGGCGTGCACTTTCCGAGCGATGTCGTGGCCGGCGCCGCGATCGGCGCGATCATCGGTGCCCTCGGGTTCTGCGCTCTGCAACTTCTGGAGCCGCGTGGGCGCGCCGCGGTCGCGCGGCTCTACGGCAGAGTGGTCGAGTAGGTGGCGTACCCTTCCTGGAGCTTGCCTCCAAAGTTGGTCTGGTAGCCGCCGAAGCCGACGTGGGTCGCGTCCTGCCTGACGGTGTAGATGCCATGGTTCGAGTTCGCGCCGGGGTTCCACGACAGCAGGGTGTTCGTGGCGACGTCGGCGGCCGCGACGTGGTGGTAGACCAGGCAGGGTGGCGCTGTCGTGTGTTGGCAGCCGGCCCCGGCGTAGTTGAAGTGTCCGCCGAAGTACAGGACCCCGTTGTGGAGCGCGCACCCGGGTGTGTCGCCATCGTCCTGGATGGTGAAGCCCGGGTCCAGATTCCCGGTGGTTGGGTCGAACGCCGCCAGGTTGAAGGCCCGTTTTGTCCCGTTCACCTTCCAGAAGCCGCCGCACGCGTAGATCTCGTTCGTCGTCGGGTCGGGAATGAGCGTGTACACGCGCTCCGTTTCGACGGTGGTGCATGTCGGGCAGTTGGCGGGCGCGTACACGTTCGGGTTCCATTGCAGCAGGGACGCCGAGGTCAGACCGACCGCGGCGGCCGAGTTGCGCGACTGCCCGTCCACCAGTCCGAAATGACCGCCGAAGTACACGGTTGAGCCCGAGAACGCAATCGTGAACACGACGGGATGGCACCGAGGAGGACAGGCGAGTCCGGTCACCTGGCCAACGGTGACGTTCCAGTTCACGGGCGCACCGGTGGACGTGACGGCGCCGATCTTGGCGTGGGTCTTGCCTCCGAGTGTGCCGAATGTGCCGCCGGCGAAGATGTCGCCGTTCGGCGCCGCGCGGACGACGTACACCGTGTCGTTCGCGCCGGGATTGAAGGCGGTGGCCGTGCCCGCGGTGGTGACCGCGCCGATGTGGGCGCGGGCCTTGCCCGCGAGGGTCGTGAAGCTCCCGCCGACATAGATGGTCGAGCCGATATGCGCAAGCGAGTAGGCGCGTCCATTCGCGCCGGGGTTCCAGCCGAGGATGGCACCGGTGGTCTCACTGCATGCGGCCAGCGCGTGACGGGTTACCGTGGTCGCGCCGCCCATCGTGGCCCCGGCGGGCGCGACCTGCGTGAAATCGCCGGCCAGATAGGCGACCCCGTTCAGGTACAGGATGGAACGGACGACGCCGTTCGTTTGGCAGCTCGGGTCCGGCGGAAACTGGCCGCCCGCGGCGCTCGCCGAGCTGGCAAGCACCGCCGTCAGCGCGACGATCAAAGCTCCGTGTCGAACGATCCTACGGCCCACAGTCCACCACCCCTCATCGACCTACTTCCTCAAGAGCGTACACGCTGAGAACCGGTCAATCCACACGGGCATCACCCAGGAGGGGTGGCGCGACTCGTGCACGATCATGGATCTCGCGTTGTTAGCGCACCCAAAGCTGATCGAGCAGCACGCCGTACTCCGGGTTGTAGACGTAGTCGCCGACGCGCTTGGACACGAAATCGACGGAGCGCAGCGTGTAGAGCGGCACCGCAGGAGCCTGGTCGACGATCGCGCGGTCGACTCCTGCCCAGGCCTTGCCCGCCGCCGCCGCGCTCGGCTCGGCGCCCGCCTTCGCCGCCATCCCGTCGATCTGGGCGTTGCAGAAGCCCGAGACGTTGGCGCCGCTTCCGTTCAGCGCTCCACAGCTGAACAGCGGCAGGACGAAGTCGGACGCGGCCGTGAAGTCCTGCAGCCAGCCGAGCTGGTAGCCCGCGAACTGGCTGTGAGGATCGATCGACGCTCCGAACGCGTCGCTCTTGATCAGTACGTGGCCGCGGTATCCCAGCTGATCGACGACTGAGGCGACGTAGTGAGCGGTGCGCAGGCTGGGCGAGTCGCCCGCCTGGACAAGCAGGTTCACGGTCGCGCCACGTGTTCCCGACGCCGCCGCCAGCCGCCGGGCCTTGGTCAGATCGACGCCGTTCCACAGCGCCTTGTCGCGCCCCTTGGTGTAGGGGCAGTACGGCCGGTACCCCTGGAAGGTCGGCGGCAGCACCTGGCACGTTGGCTGCGCCAGCAACTCGCCGCCGGTGATCGCGACGATCTTGCGGCGATCGAGCGCGAACGAGATCGCCCGCCGCGCCAGCAGATCGTTGAACGGTGGACGGCGCGTGTTCAGCATCAGGTAGGAGACGCCTCCGAACGGCGTCGAGTGCAGCTGACCGGCGGCCGAGATCGCCAGCCGCTGGATCTCGGTCGGACTGAGGTTGGTGACCCAGTCCGACCGGCCGTTCTGGACGTCCGCGAGTGCCGTCCGGAGCTGCTTGGGATCGGTGCCGTCAACGATCTGGGCGACGATGCGGTCCGGGTAGCCGGCCGGCTGGGCGTCGGGCGAGTAGACGCGGAACATCGGGTTTCGCTCCAGCACCAGCCGTTGGTCGGGAGCGAACGACTGCACGCGGTAAGGCCCGGTACCGGGGATCACCTGCTCGCTGATCGCGCCCGAACCAGCGGGCGGCCCGGACGGAACCGCGGCGGCGGTCGGCAGCACCGAGGCCATGGGGAGCGAGAGCTTGTAGAGGAAGTCGGAATCGGGCTTGGTCAGGTTGAACGTCACGCTGCCCGTGGCATCGTCGGTCTGGATGCCGCTCGAGAGGTCGCACGCGCTCGGCTTGGTGACGCATTGCGATGCGCCCTTGATCGCGGCGTAGAAGGGCGGCAGGTTGAGGCCGTTCAGCTTCAGCATGCGCTCGAACGATGCCCGCACGTCGGCGGCCCGAACCGGCGTCCCGTCCGAGTAGCGGATGCCCGCCCGCAGCTCGAAGCGATACACCCGGCCGCCCTGCGTGGGCACCGGCAACTGTCGGGCGAGATCGGGCACGAGCGTCGCGCCGCCTGCGCCTCCCACCTTGCGGTACGCGACCAGCCCGTCGTACATCGTCGTCAGCAGCCGCCACTCGTTGGGCTCGAAAACGAAAGCCGGGTCGAGGCATCCGCAGCGAGACATCGGCGTGCTGATCGTCAGCGTGCCGCCGCGGTGTGCGGTTGCCTGCGGCAGCGCCGTCACCCACAGTGGACCGCCCGATCCGGCGGTCAGCGCGGTCGGGCTACCGCCCACATCGATCGACCCCGCCACCCGGCCGCTGACCGGGTCGAGCCGGTACACCGTGCCCACCTGGGGGCTCGCCGCCCACACGCTGTCCCCGGCGACCGCGATACTGGCGATCCCCCTCGCCACGGGCGAGACGGCCGTGACCGCCCCGGACGAGGGGTCGATGCGGGTGACGGTGCCGTCGAGCGCGTTTGCGACCCAGACGGAGCCCTTGCCGAAAACGACCCCGGTGGCGCCGTTTCCGACCGGGATCGTCCGCACCACGGTGGGCCCGGCGGCGCTGATCTGGGTCACCGTCGCGGTGTCGCCGCTGGCCACCCAAACCGATCCGCCGCCGATCGCGATCCCGTCCGGACGCCCGGCGACCTGGAGCACGTCGGTCCGCCCACCGCCGGGACTCACTCTCGACACGGTGCCGTCGAGCGTGTTCGCCACCCACACCGCGCCGTATCCGGTCGCGATCGACGCAGGGCCGTTTCCGACCGCGATCTCGCCACCCACGACCCTGTTGGCGCCCGGGCTGATCCGCTCCACCGTGCGGTTGGAGAAGTCACTCACCCAGACAAGGCCAAAGCCGGTCGCAATTCCCGAGGGGATGCCGTTGACCGGGATCGGAACGCTGCCCCCTCGCGGCTGCACGCGCGAGACGGTGCCGTCGAGCGTGTTCGTCACCCAGGTCGCGCCCTCGCCGATCGCGATCGACTGCGGCCCGTTGCCAACGGCGGTCTGGCTGACGAGCTTCCCGCTGGCGGGGTCGATCGCACCGAGGCTGTTGGCGCCTATGTGCGGTGCGGCTGACGGGCCTCCGCCGCTCATTTCGACGGCCACCACGGCGGAAACCACGAGCACCGCGAGCGTCGCGACGGCCGCCAGCAGGTACCTGCGGGCACGGCCAGGTGCGGCGCCGCCCGGCGCCTCCGGCATCGCGAGTGGAAACTCGACCTGGAAGACGCGCACCGGCTCGTCGAGCCCTTTGAAGCTCCGCCGTCCGCGATCGCGATACGTGAGCTCGTCGACGCGACGAGACAGGTGCGTGAGGCTCTCTGTCAGCAGCACCTCGCCGGGCTGCGCGATCGAGCACAGTCGGGCCGCCAGGTTGAGCGCGCCGCCGCGGAAGCCCTCACCGACCGGTACCGCCTCGCCGGCGTCCAGGCCGATACCCACCCGCAACGGCAACGAGTCGTCCGATCTCATCCGCTCGACGAAGCGCTGCTGAAGCGCGACCGCCGTGCGGATCGCCTGCCGCGGCGAGGCGAACACGACCAGCGCCTCGTCGCCTCGCAGCTCGACCAACCGTCCGCCCAACTCCTCGACCGTCAGCCGGATGGTGTCGGCGAACGCGCTCGCCAACCGGGCGGCCGCCTCATCGCCTCGCTCCTGTGTGTAGCGCGTGTAGCCGCGCACATCGGCGATCAGGAACGTGCGGATCTCGGCCTGGTCGCCCTGGCTCGGCGGGAGCTCTGACATCGTCCACGGAGACTACGGGGTTGGCCGGTGCCAGGCCGTGTCGCGCGCCTCGAAGGGCGCGCGCTCGCGATGCCGCCGACGGCCGGTGAGTTGCGACGCCGGCGGCCGCTGTCGGTGGTCAAGGGAGTGCCCGCGTCCTCTACGCATCGAGCAGCCCGCGGTGAACCGGCTGCGCACGTGCTTCAAACGAGGTTGCGTACTGCGAGCCAGGGTGGGTTGCAGTCGAAGTCGTAATAGCGAGTGCGTTCAAGAACGAGGCTCTCGTCGCCCAGGAATCGCCCGGGCACCACGCCGGTGTGCAGCCGCACGCAGTGGTAGTGACGCGGGGTGAGTTCGACCGCACGCCGATGCAGGGGATGAGTATCCACGCGCTTCGGCGTATCGGGTGCGGCACAGAGGATCAGGTTGCCGTATCCACCTTCGGCCAGCGCCACGTCGTAGTAGCAGAGAACACCCGAGATCGTCTCGAGCGTGTCGACGATGCCTGTTTCAAGCTCGTGGATCGGCAACTGGTCGATGTCGGCGCGTGCCCGGCCGAAGAACCCGACCGCCGTCATCCCACTGGCGGCCCGGAGCGCGGCCACGTCGGGCGCGCGAATCCAGTGGCGATGCCCGCCGGAATCCGGCTCGCAGACGAGGAAACCCGTCTTGTCCCTCGACGAGCCGGCCACCAGTGCCCGCAGCCGCTCCAACATCCTCTGCATGATCCCGGCATCGCGGACGGTGTGGGTTGGTGCCGCGAACGGCCGACCAGCACACTCCTCGTTCGCGGACAGCTCGACAGTGCCCATCTCCAGAGGCGATCCTACATCCACTTGCGCCAAGGTGGGATCCGGTCACGAAACCCCTGCAAAAGGGCGCTCGGGGCAGCGCACGCCACCGGCCGACGGGCCCAAGGCCCGATCGGGACAGACGCGCTTAGGTTTGTCGACTCCGACGGTCTTGCGTACGGCCTGGAAGCTCGTGGCGCTGAGGACATACTGCGATGGGCGGCCGGTCAGAGGATCCCCGCCATCCCTCGGCGCATCAGGTGGCCTCTGACGCGGCCAGCGGCGGGGATTTCGTCGGCAAGAGGGGGTCGGGTATCCGGTTTCCGAGTCGAAGGAAGCCGGCTCCGGTCAGTCCCAGCGCAAAGGCGCCGCCCCACCAGATGGTATCGGGTGACGTTGCGAGCAGCACGCCGCCGACCGCGGGGCCGAGAGCCACGCCGACCATGAAGCTGAGCTGGTAGAGCGACATGTAGCGGCCGAGCAGATGCGGCGGCGCGATCTCCGCGACTAGCGGGCCGAGCACGATGAACTGGCCACACTCAGCGATCGCGATCAGGATCGCGACGCCGGCCAAGACGGTGGTAGCGGCGAGCGTCGAGTGCGTGGGTGTTGCAAGCAGGACCGCGAGCAGGCCGACTGCGAATATGGCGCTGGTGGCGAACAAGGCGTGAGTGCGGCGCATCCGCGCCACCATCCGTGTCGCCGGTACCTGCGCGACGACGATGAAGAAGGTGTTGATGAAGACGACGACACCGATCTCACCGGCCCCGACAGGTGTATGCGCCACCGCAAACGGCGGGAGGATGTTGGAGAAGAACGCGCCGCCGATCATCACAAGCGCGAGGTTGCCCGCGATCAAGGCGAGCAAGAGCCGATCCCGAGCAACAGCTCGGAAACCCTGTGCGCCCTCGCTCGCCGACGGAGCATCCGCGAGGCCAGGATTCGGGATCCAGACGAGCACAACCAGCGCGAAGACGACGAACGTGATTGCGTCGAAGAGGTAGAGACCCTCGAACACCTGGAGGTGATGATGGGTGGCCGCGACGATGAAGCCCGCAACCGTCGCGCCGAGGCCGAGACCGAAGTTGCCTGCGACTCGTCGGAGCGCGGTCGATGCGGCGCGCTGCTCCGCCGGGACCAGGGTCAAGGTCAGGACTTGGCCGGCGGTTCCCACGAATCCGAAGCCGGCACCGCCGACGGCTGAGCAGACGAAGCCTTGCCAAGGTCGGTCGACAAACGCCAAGCCCCCGTAGCCGAGTGCGTTCACAACGTTGCCCGCGATCAGGATCCGTTTCGCACTGAAACGATCGAGGAGCGCACCCGAAGGGAGCGTTACCACTGCGGCCGTGCCCATGACCGTCGCCAGCACCAGCCCCGCGGTCGCCGTCGAGAAGCCGCGGACCGCGTGGAGGTAGATGATCTCGAAGGGAAGGATCAGTCCGGTGCCGAAGTAGTTGAGCGCGTTCCCGCCCTGAAGAACGAGGACAGGCCTCGGTAGGCCCGTACGCCAAGCGGCGAACACACGTGCGAGGGCGCTGCGTACTTTGCGCCGCGGCCACCAACACCAACGTTGCTTCTCCATCACCTCATCTCCGATTCGCGGTTGTCTGGACGTCAAAGACACCACGATGCCGCGAAACAGACCGCCGGTCCGTTTCCGACGGACCTGGTGTCATTGACGCGATGACCGTCGATCTCGAGCAGGCCAAGGCAGGTGACGAGCGTGCGTTCGCGACGCTGGTCGACCCGTTCCGGCGCGAGCTCCAGCTGCATTGCTACCGGCTGCTCGGCTCCGTGCAGGACGCCGAGGATCTCGTCCAGGAAACGCTGCTTGCCGCCTGGCGTGGACTCGACGGTTTCGAGGAGCGGGCGTCGCTGCGCTCCTGGCTCTACCGGATCGCAACCAACCGGAGTCTCAACGCGATTCGCAAACGCGGGCGCCGCCCCGCCACGGAGAACACCATGAGACCGTCAAAAACCCGCCTCGCCGTCGAGCCCAGCTGGCTCGAGCCTTACGCGGACAGCGCGCTTCCGGATCCCGCTCCCGGACCTGAAGCACGCTACGAGCAGCGCGAAGCGATCCAGCTCTCGTTCATCGTCGCGCTGCAGCAGCTGCCTGCGAAGCAGCGCGCAGCGCTCGTGCTGCGCGACGTGCTCGGCTTCCACACCGACGAAGCCGCCTCGATCCTCGAGACGACGCCGCAGTCGGTCAAGGCCGCGCTCCAACGCGCGCGCGCAACGCTCGACTCGTGCACCCTCGAACGCGAGCAGGCGCCGCTGCCCGACTCGCCGACCGAACGGAACCTTCTCGCCACCTTCAGCGACGCCGTCGAAGCCGGCGACACGGCGCGCCTCCTAACTCTGCTGAGCTCCGACGCTCGTGTGACCATGCCGCCGCAACCGCTCGAGCTCATCGGACACGAAGCGATCGGAGGGTTCCTCAACGACCGCGCCGAGGTTCGTGGCGCCCCGCTCCAGCTACGCCCGACGCGCGCCAACGGCCAGCCGGCCTTCGGCTACTACATACGCTCGCATCCCAGGGGGATGATGGTGCTCACCCTGAGCGCCAACAAGGTCGACGAGATCACCTTCTTCGCCGACCCCGCGCTGCCCGGCCGCTTCGGTCTTCCCGAACACATCTAGACGGCAAGGATGGGTTCGACGTGAAATGGAAGCAAGTGGTCAACGGCTCGAGTCCGCCAGAGGGCTTCAATCCGAAAGCGGGTTCACCGCTGCGCCCTCGGGTTTGGTGCGTTACTTTGCCCGGCGGCCGGTGGAGTTCCTCGAGCAGCCGTCGGGTGTGTCGTCGTCGGCAGACGCTTGTGGTGCGTCGACCTCGACCAGATGAGCGTGCGCGATGGTCCGCGCGACTGTGATTCCTCGGCCTGGCTAAGCGGATCGGGCAATCCAGCACGATCGACGAACGTGTCCGGCTCTCACCGGCAGCGCGTCAATTCCGCTCAACCACGCCATTTATGGCGGTACGAGCGGCGGGGGTGGGATTCGAACCCACGAACGAGCATTCACCCGTTGCCGGTTTTCAAGACGATCGCGGAGAGAGGTAGAACTGGCTGTATGCGGGGTATTAGGGGTTTCGGCCGGCGGTGTGGGCGACTGTCGTGCGACTGTGGTGGCGGTTTTGGGAGTTTTGGGAGTCGCTTTGCGGGGTTTTGGCGGGTACCAGGGGGTTTGGAAGTTGGCGTCGGCGAGGATTTGTGCGGTGCCTCTGAGCATCGGCGTGCTGCCTTGTAGGGGCCGGCGGTGGGCACGACCCTGGTAACCGCCGCCCCCGGGTGAGGGTAGGCGGCGCTGATTGGAGGGCAGCTGCGCTCGGGGGAAGGTTTGGAAGCCCCGCCGCGGCGGGTATCGAAGCGTGCACATAGCGCGGCTTTTCCGGCGGACCGCTAGCCGCGCGCGACGCGCCCGGCGGGCCTGCCTCGAGAACGGGCCCGCTGGGCGCAGCTACAGTTTTGGACGGCGTAGCAGCCGCGAGGCCCGCTCGGCGAGCACGATGGGCCGATCGGTGGCATAGACGTAGCGTTGCGCCTTTGACTCAGTCCGCCGCCAGTGCTTTGGATTTGGACGGTGGAGTCCAGTAGCGCGGCTCTCGTCACTTCTAACCGTCAAGGAGTGCGGGTTGCCTGGGGAGCTTGGACGTCTCAACCTAGAGCAGTGGGGTGGCACGACCTGACGACCGTCGGCGGTCTGCGCGGGCAGTCGGACGCGATTTTCGCGACCGGGACGTGTGTCGTGGTCGACCTGTGGGCGGCGACGTTCATCGACTCGTCGATCTTGAGCGAGCTGGTCAGGGGACAGCGCCGCGTCGAGGGTGATCCGGGCGAGTGGTTGGCGGTCGTCGCGCCATGGGCAGACGTGGATTGCTGCTGTTGTTGGGGCTGATGCTCACGCTGGCTTCAGGGGTGACCGGCTGGCGCCTGCGGGAAATGACGGAAGAGGCGGCCCCTCGGTAGCGTTCTCATCGGACCGAAGCGGCGCGCGCGTTCCGACGCCGACCTGTGCCCTTCTTGCGGCAGGAAGCCCGGTTGGAGACGCCCAGGGGTGGGTATAGCGTCGGTCACATAGCGCGGCGGCGGCGGACCCCTCGCTGCGTGCAAGCGCTCGGCGGGTACGCCTCGGGTGGGTCTCCGGTCGGGCGCGCATCACGACGGCTCGTAGCCAGCCAAGTTTCCTCCTCAGCGACACAACCCGAGCACAACTCAAAAGGGGGGGCCAGCCATATGGTCGGTGGGGGCCGATCTGGGTGGCCGACCACCTCACCCTCCTATACCCCAATCCGCCCCTAGGGAACGCGCCGCGTAAACCCCGTTGTGGACATTCCCACCCGGCGCCGAGACCCTGGAGCTGTCAGAGTGCCGCAACCGCAAGGTCCGGTATCACCCCTTCATTTGACGCGACATTGCTGCCGAGCGTCCTGAAGTTTACTCACCCGCCCTGCCGTGAGAAGCCTTACCCATTCCACATCAGTCGAACGCTCGAAAGCCGCGAGGCTCGAGCCGGAGGCCGGGAGCGTGCAATGCCAAGTTGACTTCGCTCCCGGCCACCGCGTCGGAAGATACCGGTCACCGCCTCGAAGCGAAATGGGGGGGGCCGACCACGGAACGAATGGGTGGTCGACCCCACCTGCGCCGCGACCGGCGACGGAAGGACGGAGCAAGAAGCGCGGCTGCCGCTCAACCTAGACCGTCGGGTTAGAGCCGCCCCGTGGCGGGTATCAGTCTTCTCACACGCGCGGCCGCGAGGCGGATCCTCGCTGCGCGTAAGCGCCCGGCGGGACGCCGCAGGCTTCACCCACACACCCGCCGGGCACACCGCACTCACGGCCGTTGGCCCGCGGGTTGGCTCGATGACTTGGCGCACAGAAGCGGCCAGGCTGGTCGGCCACCGATTTCCCCTAAGAAGCCGCTCCCAGATGACACGGCGACTTGGTCGCGCTAGACCGTCCCGACCCGCCGTTCTGGACGCTCTGCACTCGCTGGTATTCAGCTCTCGCGGCCGTGGCAAGAAACGTCGCGATCCGTCTCATCCCGACCGTGGTGAACTTCTGGTTGGGGTGGGCGCCCAGCGCGACGAGACGGTCGTGGTCGAGGGGTCGTATCCGTCGATGCTTCCCAGCGCCAACCTCTCCCAAGGGACTCTGTTTGTCTCAGCGTGCGGCGGGGCTACGTGGTCTGGGCGGTCGCGCATTGAACGAGCGGCCAGTAGCACGTTGAGGTCTGCGCCGACGCGCGGCCGGTCGCAAGCAGTCGCGCGTGCCCAGGGCCAGGACGATCGGGGCCCAGCCGTGTGGTCAGGCTTAGCTGCGAGGGTCGAGTGGGACGCCTGACGCTTGCGTTGCTTCGCGGCGCTGCGGCTCCCGCGAGGGCAAGCACCCAAGCGCGTTACACTGGCGCATGCTTGCGGCGGTTGAGCGCGTGGTCGTGTTCCGTTTCCGGCACGAAGGGGTGCCCACTAGAAGTTGCCCCAGAAGCCGAGCAGGCCGCCGCTTGAGTACGCGAATGTGAAGTCGACGCCGGAGTCAAGGCCGGCGAGCGTATCGCCGGGGGGTTCCGTCTGTCCTGAGGCGTCGTTTCCCCAGCAGGTGGCTGTGCCGGCGGTGGTGGTGGCGCAGGTGAAGTCCGATCCGCCGCTGACGCTGCGGAAGGTACCCGTCGGTGTTGCAGTTTGGCCCTTGCTGTTATCGCCCCAGCAGGTGATCGTGCCGCTCGTCTTGACGGCGCAGGTGTGGTTGTCTCCGGCGCTGATGGAGCGGTAGGTACCGATGGGCGGCGAGCCTTGCCCGGCGTTGTTCGCGCCCCAGCAGGTTGCTCCGCCATTTGCCTTGATCCCACAGGTATGACTCGCACCGGCGGTGACCGAGGTGAACGCTCCGCTTGGGGGAGTGGCCCGGCCGTCGGGGTTGTACCCCCAACAGGCAAGGGTGGCATTGGCAGCTAACGCGCAGTTGTGAAAGGCGCCGGCGGTGACCGCTACGAAGGTTCCGGACGGAGCAGAAGTCTGGCCCTCAGCATTTGATCCCCAACAGGCCAGGGTGCCGTCATCCTTGATGGCGCAGGCGTGGTAGTAGCCGGTGGAGACGTAGCGGTAGTGGCCGGTGGGAGGTGATGATTGCCCATAGGTGTTATCGCCGCGGCAGGCGAGCGTACCGTTGGTCCTTGTCCAGCAGGCCACCTCCTGGCCGCCGCCGTAGCCGCCGGCGCTGACGGCGCGCCGCATGAACGTGCCGGTCGGCGGGGTTGACTGACCAGAGCCGTTGCCACCCCAGCAGGCCACAGTGCCATCCGACGCCACGCCGCACGAATGAGCATTACCGGCGCTGACCGAAAGGAACGTGCCAGCCGGGGGTGTTGACTGCCCGGGGCCTTGGGTGTTGTCGCCCCAGCAGTGGAGTGTACCGTCCGATGCCACTCCGCATGTGTGGTAACCACCAGCGCTGACCGAGAGGAACGTGCCAACTGGCGGCGTCGCTTGCCCTTGGCTGTTATAGCCCCAGCACGCCACCACGCCGTTTGACCGCACACCGCATGAGTGGAAACCACCGGCACTGACCGAACGGAACGTGCCTGTCGGTGGCGTCGCCTGGCCGTTGCTGTTGGCGCCCCAGCACACGACTGTCCCGTTCGGCCGCACCCCGCAGGCATGATCGTAGCCAACGCTGAGCGAAACGAACGAGCCGGTCGGCGGGGTTGACTGGCCAAAGCTGTTGTCGCCCCAGCACGCCACCCTGCCATTCGGCCGCAGGCCGCACGAGTACCCATATCCCGCACCGACCGAAAGGAACGTCCCGCTGGGCGGCGAGCGCTGACCGAAGCCGTTGTCACCCCAGCACGCCACCGCGCCGTTCGACCGCAAGCCACATGCGTGACCAAAGCCGGCGCTGACCGACAGGAACGCACCGCTCGGCGGCGCCGCCTGCCCTTGGCCGTTGTCGCCCCAGCACGCCACCGCGCCGTTCGACCTCAGACCGCACGAATAAGCGCCGCCGGAAGAGACACTCCCGATCACGACCTCGCCACTCGACGACACCGGCCCCACATCACCCGCGAACGCAGCCGGCGCCCACACCAACCCGACCGCCGTCAGCGCGCACAGCACGGCCGACCAGCGGCACACCACCGACCGACACGATCCACGCACACGCGCCTTCCTGAGAGCGGGTGGATTCACCCGAGGAGCATACGAATCCTCCCACACCCCCATCAACGCGTCAACTACACACTCCACTGCCCCATCCCAGTTCACACGCCGACGACCCAGACACGGCCCAGGGCGCCAGGTGCCCAACCTACGCGATGGCGGCGGCGTGGGGCGGTCTCCGAGTGGCCGATCTCGGGAGGCGCAGGCTTCTTCATCTCTAGATGAGCTTCGGTTGGGGGCCGTACTCTCAGGTAGCCCGTTAGCGGAACCACGTCACAGTCGTTGGTTCGAACGTATGACCGGCAGGGTGGCTTCGCAGCCGTGGGCCAGCCCTTCGCGTAATCCACGCCAACTGCCTCGCGCACCTCGTCCAAAAAGCACAGCCGACGCCACCGCGACGCGGGGAGTCCGCTACGACGGAGACGCGAAAGTCGGACGCCCGCGGGAACTAAGGCGGTTAGGGCGACCGTTGGGCGACTGGCCTAACGCCGCCAAGCGCGCCGACCGCTCCACCTCGGCGACGCCCGACCGCCACGCCATAGGTCGGCCACAACCAGGTGGGAACCGCTCAACCAGGCCATAGCTAGACCGTCTCAACGGCGGGGGGTGGGATTCGAACCCACGAGTGACCTTGACGGCCATTCCCGGTTTTCAAGATCTGGTGCTCGTCATCATGCTCGGCGCACCGCCAAACGCCACAGAGGTCAAGTAGCCGCTGCACATACGCACCGCATCCTTCGCTCGTTGTCACGCATCTTTTAGCTTAACCGAGCCCTAAACGGCCGAGGTCGAGCGGTTCGATTAGCTCCGCCGAGGGGAGGCTATTCGGACTTTGGGATGGCGCCGGGCTGGATGAGTCCGGTTTCGTAGGCGGTGATGACGGCTTGTGCGCGGTCGCGGAGGCCGAGTTTGGTGAGGATGTGGGCGACGTGGGTTTTGATGGTGGTTTCGGCGACGACGAGGGTGGCTGCGATCTCGGTGTTGGAGAGTCCGCGGCCGAGGAGTAGGAGGACTTCGCGTTCGCGTTGGGTGAGTGGGGCGAGTTGGGGTGGGGTGCCGGTGGTGGGTGGGGGGCGGTGGCAGAACTGTTCGATCAGACGGCGGGTGATGGTGGGGGCGAGCAGTGTGTCGCCGGCGGCGATGGTTCGGATGGCGTCGGTGAGTTGGCCGCGGCGGACGTCTTTGAGCAGGAAGCCGCTGGCGCCGGCTCGGAGTGATTCGTAGACGTATTCGTTGCGGTCGAAGGTGGTGAGGATGAGCACTCGCGGCGGGGTGGGCAGGGCGAGGATGCGGTGGGTGGCCTCGATACCGTTGAGGCCCGGCATTTGGATGTCGATGAGCGCGACGTTAGGCCGCAGTTCGCGCGCGGCGGTGACCGCCTCGGTGCCGTCCGGGGCTTCGCCGATGACCTGGAGGTCGGGTTCGAGTTCGATGATTGCGCGCAGCCCGTCGCGGACGATGGCTTCGTCGTCTGCGATCAGGACTCGGATCGTGTTTGTCATCGGGGTAGGGGGAGGCGCGCGCGGACGAGGTAGCCCCCGCCTGGCTGCGGGCCGAGTTCCAGATGGCCGCCGTAGAGGCCGGCTCGTTCGCGCATCCCGGCCAGGCCGCGCCCGGCTAGGCCCGGCTCACTGGCGCGTTTGCCTTGGTCGACGACTTCGACGACGATCGCGTCGGGTTCATACGCGACGCGGACGTGTGCCCGCGGCGGGTGAGCGTGTTTGAGCACGTTGGTGAGCGATTCCTGGAGGATGCGGAAGCCAGCCAGCTCGATTCCGGCGGGCAGATCGACTGGCTGACCTGTGACGGTCAGGTCGACGTCCGCGCCGGCGGCGCAGGTGTCGGAAACGAGGCGCTGGAGCTGGTCGAGTCCTGGTTGTGGAGCGAGTGAGGCGTGGTCGCCGTCGTCGAGGAGGTCGAGCAGGCGGCGCATCTCTGCCAGTGCGTCGCGGGCGCTGCGCTCGGTGCTCAGCAGACGCTCGCGGACGGGGGCGCTGTCGGGCTTGTCGAGCAGCCCGAGCGCGGCGACCAGTTGCAGAACGATCACGCTCAGGCCGTGGCCGACCACGTCGTGCAGCTCGCGTGCGATGCGTGCACGTTCGGCTGCGACCGCGGCTAGCGCCTCGGCATCGCGCTGACGTTGTAACTGGTCTGCTTCCGCCGCGAGCGCCTCGAGTGCGTGGGCGCGCTGGCGGAAGGCCCGCCCGAGCGGCCACGCAGCCAAGAGCAGCGCCCAGAAGAACAGCAAACTACCGCTCATGGCGAAGTTCGGATCCCTGACGTCATGCAGAACGGTCCCCAGCACGGCGACGGGGAGGGCCACGAGCAGGCTTTTTGCGTTGCTATAGCGGCCGACCGCGTACAGCGCGACTAACGGCGGTAGGAACGTCCCCAGCGCCTCAGGCGCCTCCACCGTCAGGTAGAGCAGCCCCAAGAGCGTGTACACGAAGGCCAGCACCGCAACCGGCGCTCGTCGCCGCCAAAGAAGCGCAAGCGAGACGGCCAGAAAGGCCACGGACAAGACAGGGCGATGCCCTTCGTGGTTCACGAACCCCAGCGGCGCCCACACATCAAGCTGGCACAGCACCGCAACGCACGCCACAACCACCAGATCCACGGTCAGCCATCTCGACCCCCGCACCTGGTGCGGGACGGCAAACGCATCCATGCAGCAGACGGTAACGCCTCGATCGGGAGGGCGCCTCGTCCCCAGGACGATCCCGCTCATCCCCAGGACGACGTCGCCGCCGAGGAATCACCTACCGAATCGCCCTCCCGGCCGACGCGACCGAACGGCTGTGAGTTTAGCCTCGGACGCATCCCCCAACCCAGGAGGCATCCCATGCACAACCGCACGCCCTCAACCCGCACACTGGCCACGGTCACACTCGCCGGAGTCGCCACCTACGTGGCCATCGTCGGCGCCCTCCACATCATCCAGCGAGGCGACTACCACCCGCTCAGCCAAGCCGTCAGTGAACTCGCGCTCGGCAAGGACGGCTGGCTGATGGCGATCGCGTTTTGCGCCGCCGGCACCGGCATGATCAGCTTCGCGCTCCTCATCCGGCGCTCCCTGCGAAGCATCGTCGCCCCCGTCATGCTGACGATCTCCGGACTGCTCAGCTTCGTCTCCGCCGCCTTCCACGCCGACGGCAACACAAACACCACCCTGCACGGGCAGATCCACCAGACCGCCGGGATTCTCAGCTTCGTCCTCGTCATCGCATCGATGTTCGTCTGTAGCCACCACTACCGCCACAACCCCACCTTGCAGCGCCTCGCCCGGCCAACCACCCTCTGGGGGATCTGCGCCATCGCCACCTTCTTCCTCGTCCCCCTCCTCGGAAACGCCAACTTCGGGCTCGCGCAGCGCATCTTCCTCGCCGTCTGCATTAGCTGGCCGACCACCATCGCCGCCTACACACGCCACACCGCGCCAACCCCACGCCAGGCAGCCACAACCAGCATCACCCGCGCCATCGACCCAGTCCAATGACGCCTGCAGCACCCCCGGAATTGCGGAGGCTCTCGGACTAGGTGTAAGGACCTATGAGCCTGCGAGACGGCTGACGTTGTCCGGGCCTCCGACGAGCCTTGTGGTTGACGAGGACCACAGCTCGAGGGAGGCCGTTATCCCTCGCCGGCCGGGAAGCGCAGCGCGAAGTCGAGCAGCTTGGCGTGGTCCCAGAAGGCGATGCCCAGATACAGGCCGGGTGCCACCAGCCGGATCTCGTCCAGGATCCAGTGGGCGATCAGCGAGGTGTGCGAGAGTCGACACGGTGCACTCGTTGCCGTCGAACCAGCTCGGGCTCGTGGAGGCCCTGCCGCGCACGGCCAGACTCCTCCCCGGCGCCAGACTAGCCCTGGCCTGTATGTCGTGCCAGACGCGGCTCAAGGGCGCGACTCGTGCGCGATCGTGTGCGCGACTGTGATTCTTCGCCCTGGCTGGGCGGATCTGGTGATCCGCGTCGACCGACGACCGTGTCCGGCTCAAACCCGGAGCTCGCGGATTCCGCTCAACCACGCCAATCTCGGCGGTCAGAGCGGCGGGGGTGGGATTCGAACCCACGAACGAGCATTCACCCGTTGCCGGTTTTCAAGACCGGTGCGTTCAACCGCTCCGCCACCCCGCCGGACAGTCGCCAATCGTAGTGCCAGAGCGAAGAGCGCGCCGCTGCCGTCGAGTCGCGAGAGCGGCGCGGCGCCCGACCCTCGGCGGCCGAGGCGATCCAGAGCGTCTCCTAGACGGGTGGGTACGTCTTGAGGATGACGCGAGCGTCGTGCGCGGCCGCCGGACCGTCGCCGCACAGGCAAGGAGTGATGCGTTCATGTATCGGACGGCCGCGTATCTCACCGCGCACATCGACCCCCACCAGCGTCGAGACTGGGCAGTTGCAGGCGATCCCCAGGAGTCGGATCTGTGTCCGGTAGTCGAGGATCGCGATGCAGAGGTTGTCTTTCCAGGAGAGGAGGCCGTAGAGCTGCTCGTAGGTGCGCTTGGGGAGGCATGTGATCACGAAGTACGTTCGGTGGAGATCCGCGGCGTAGTCGGGACTGTTGCCCGTCGCATACGCTCCGCGGATCTGGAACTGGGCATACGACAAGCCACTGACAGTTGGGCTCACCGCACTCGGCCCCGAGCTCGAAACTGGGCTCGCCGCAGAACCACCAAGACAGCCGCTGGCGATCATAATCAAAGCGAGAGAGGGCACCCGCCAGAGTCGAGTCACACTCATAGGACGGCGCAGGAATCGGAAAGGTTCCGGGTACCGCGGGACGGCCGCTGCACACCGGCTCGTCGGCAGGCGGTAGCCGGTCGCGCCGCTCCTCGGCACGGATGGGCTCCGCACGGAGCGGGTGCAGACGCTTGCTGCGCGTAATGGTTCGCCGGAGGCGTCGGGCAGGTTACGCCGTGTTGCAGCCATGCCGATCCGACCACCCGGCAGCGTCGTCGATACGTGCATGACGCACGGGGGAGCGATCGCTCAAGTCGGCAACGGATGGACAACGGATGGAACCGAAGGATCGTGCGCCGCAGCTAACGGCACTGTGAGGCACTGAACGCCGGCTCAGCCGGCCTTCGAGAGCACCTGAGGAGCGCCGAACGGGTGCAGGACGGCCGGAGTCGTCACCGATCCGTCCTCGCGCTGGCCGTACTCGATCAGCGCGAGCAGCGTCCTGCTCGACGTGATGGCGGTGCCGTTCAGCATGTGGACGAACTGGGGCCGGCCGGCCTCGCCGCGGAAGCGGGTGTTCAGCCGCCGGGCCTGGTAGTCGGTGCAGTTCGAGCACGACGTCAGCTCGCGGAACCGGCCCTGGCCCGGTAGCCAGACCTCGATGTCGAACTTGCGCGCGGCCGACGCGCCCAGGTCGCCCGCGGGCACATTGACGACCTGGTAGTGGAAGCCGAGCTCCTGCGCGATCTCCTCCTCGATCGCAAGCAGCTCCTCCTGCTCGTCCCAGGACCGGTCGGGGTGGCAGTAGCTGAAGAGCTCGAGCTTGTCGAATTGGTGCACCCGGAAGATCCCGCGCGTGTCCTTGCCGCCCGCGCCGGCCTCGCGCCGGAAGCACGTCGAGAAGCCGACGTAGTGCAGCGGCAGGTCGCCGGCCGCGAGCATCTCGCCGCCGTGCAGCGACGCCAGCGGCACCTCGGCCGTCCCGACCAGGTAGAGATCGTCGGTCGCGAGTGCGTACACCTGGGCCTCGGCCTCAGGGAAGAACCCCGTGCCGACCATCGCCTCGCGCTTGACCAGCACCGGCGGGATCACGGGTGTGAAGCCGCGCGCGTGCAGCAAGGCGAGGCCCCACTGCACCAGCGCGAACTCCAGCCGCACGAGGTCGCCCAGCAGGTAGTGGAAGCGGCTGCCCGAGACGCGCCCGGCCGCCTCGGTGTCGATCAGTCCGAGGCCTTCCGACCCCGCCAGGTCGAGGTGGTCGCGGGGCGGGAAGCCGAACTCAGGCGGGCTGCCGTGCATGCGTACGATCTCGGCGTCCTCCTCGCTGTCGCCGAGCGGGGCCGAGGGGTGGGGCAGGTTGGGGATCGCGAGCAGGATGTCCTGGATGGCTGCCTCGATCTCGCCCAGCGTCGCCTCGCCCTCGGCCTGGCTCTGCTTCAGCTCGGCCTGGCGCGCGATCTCGGCGGCGGCGTCCTCGCCGCGCCCCTTCGCCTCGGCGATGGCGCGGGCGGCCGAGTTGCGCTCGGCCCTCGCGGACTCGACCCGTCGGAGTAGCTCGAGCCGCTCGCCGTCGAGCTCCAGGAACCGGTCGACGTCGTGGAGCGCCGTGCCGCCGCGCCGCTCCAGCGCGGCCCGGACCGCGTCCGGATCGGAGCGGATCAGCTTCGGGTCGAGCATCAGGCTCGTGAGTCTACTAACAGGCTCAGGAAGCCCGCGACGCCGTCCTCGGACACGCTCGGCACCGTCCAGTCGGCGATCCGAAGCAGCGCCGGGTCGGCGTCGGTCACGGCGACGCCCAGCCCCGCCGCTTCGAGCAGCTCGAGGTCGTTGGCGCCGTCGCCGAACGCAACCGTGTGGGCCGGGTCGATGTCGAGCCGGTCGCACACGAACCGGAGGGCCGCCCCTTTCGATACCCCCGGGCGCGCGACCTCCAGGAACTCGGGCAGCGACTTCGCGATGAACAGGCGGCCGTCGAACGCCGCCCGCAGGCGCACCTCGAGGTCGTCCAGCGCGTGCGGCTCGCCAACGATCACGATCTTGGTCGTCGGCTGGTGCAGCCACCTGTCGAAGTCTCCGACAACGACCATCTCGAGGCGGGCGTGCTCGGCGTACCTGCGGGCCTCGGGCGTGGGCCGCTCGACACACAGCTGGTCGTTGACGTACACGTTCATGTGGAAGCCCTCAGCCCGCACGGCCGCAATCACCTCGAGCGCGAGGGGGACGTCGACCGGCTCGTGCAGCAGCCACTCCCCGCTCTGCGGGTCGGCCACCAGCGCGCCCTGGTAACAGATCAGCGGCGCGGTGATCCCGAGCTCGAGCGCGTAGGGCCGCGCCGAGGCGAACATCCGCCCGGTGGCGATGATCGGCTCGATGCCGGCGCGCTTGACGGCCGCCACGGCCTTGAGCGTCGCGGGCGACAGGGTGAGCGACGACGGCAGGATCGTGCGATCCATGTCCATCGCCACCGCCTGGACGGCGGAGGCGTCGAATCCAGGAGGAAGGGCGGCGCTCATCGCTTCGTCCGCGCCACCACGTAGGCGGCGATGCTGTCGACGTCGGCACCGCCGAGCAAGCCCTTGGGCATGCCCGGGCGGCCGTCGATCACGGCCCGGCGCACCGCCTCGAGGCCTGGGCGGACGTCGCTGAGGTTGGCCGCCGCGACGTCGGGCGACCGGCGGCCGGGGGCGATGGCGTGGCACTCGGCACAGGTCTGCACCCACAGATAGCGCTGGTGCGCGGCGACGCTGTCGCCGCCGCCTCCACAGCCCGCCGCGGTCGCCGCCAGGGCCAGGGGGAGCAGGAGCGGGGCGGCGCGCACGCCCGCGAGCGTATCCTTCGCGGTAGATGGATGGCGCAGACAAGCAGTTGTGCGACCTGATCCAGAACGAGTTCCCGGTCACCGAACGACCTTATGCGGCGCTGGGGGAGACGCTCGGGATGGGCGAGGACGAGGTGCTGGAGCGGGTGACGAGGCTGCGCGGCGAGCGCATCATCCGTCAGATCTCGGCCATCTTCGACACACGCAAGCTCGGCTACCGCTCGATGCTGGTGGCGGCGCGCACCGCGCCGGAGAAGGCCGATGCGGCCGCCGAGGTGATCAACACCCACCCCGGCGTGACCCACAACTACCGCCGCGAGCACGAGTTCAACATCTGGTTCACGCTTGGCGTGCCGCCGACCTCGCGCCTCGGCCTCGACCGGTCGGTCGAGCTGCTGGGCGAGCTGGCCGGCGTCGACTCAATCCGGCCGTTGCCGGCGCTGCGCTTCTTCAAGATCGGCGTCGACCTCGACATGAAGGGCGGGCGCGACCCGGCCGCCAAGAAGCATCGCCCGGCCCCGAGCCTCGAGGCGCCTCCCGCCGGATCGATCAGCGAGCGGGACATCGCCGGCATCCGGGCGCTTCAGACCGACCTGCGCGCGACGTCCGAGCCCTTCACGGGCCCAGCGCAGCGGCACGGCTTCACGGTGCCGGAGCTGCTCGACGCGGCGGCGCGGTTCAAGGAGACCGGCCAGATGCGCCGGTTTGCGGCCGTGCTCTATCACCGCTCGGCCGGGTTCACGTTCAACGGCATGGGTGTGTGGAAGGCCCCGGAGCAGCGCATGGAGGAGATCGGCGCGCTGATGGCGTCCTACCGCGGCGTCTCGCACTGCTACGAGCGGCCCACCTACCCCGACTGGCCGTACAACCTGTTCTCGATGACGCATGGGCGCACGCGCCAGGAGTGCGAGGACGTCCTCGATGCGATCGCGGCCGAGACCGGCCTCGGCGAGCGGGTGGTGCTGTACTCCACGAAGGAGTGGAAGAAGACGCGGCTGGTCTACTTCAGCCCCGACGCGGAGGAGTGGGAGCGCCGCTACGCCCCCGAGCTCGAGCGCGAATCTCACGCCCTCGCGGTCGTGAGCGTTCTTCCCGTGTGAGGCTGCCACCATTCCAGAGGCTGATCGACGTTCACGGGCGCGACGTGCACCGGTACCTGAGCGCCTGCGTTGGGCCGATCGATGCCGACGATTGCTGGCAGGAGACGATGCTGTCGGCCCTGCGGGCCTACCCGGGGCTCGAGGACGACCGCAACCTGCGCGGGTGGATGCTTCGGATCGCCGCCCGCAAGGTGATCGACCACCACCGCGCCACCCGCCGCCGGCCGCTGCCGGTCGAGACCGTGCCGGAGCGGGCGGCGGAGCCGGCCGCGACGTCCGACCCGGCGCTGTGGCGCGCGGTGCGGCGGCTGCCCGAAAAGCAGCGCGCCGCGGTTGCGCTGCGGTTCGCGGCCGACCTTGACTACGCCGCCATCGGCGATGTGATCGACTGCTCGGAGGCGGCGGCGCGCCAGAACGTGCGCGCCGGCCTTGCGGGCGTGCGAAGGGAGTGGAGCTCATGAACACCACCGAACTGGCCCGCAGGGCCGCCGAGGAGGGACTGCTGGACGTCGCCTACGCCACCGTTGACGCCCCGTTCGGCCGGATGCTGGTCGCCGTCACCCCGCAGGGGCTCGTGCGCACGGCGTTCGAGACGGAGCATGCCGACGATGTGCTCGAGGAGCTGGCCAGCCGCATCTCACCGCGGGTGCTCGAGGCGCCGGCCCGCCTGGACGGCGTTCGCCGCGAGCTCGACGAGTACTTCGAGGGCCGCCGCACCGGCTTCGAGACGACGATCGACTGGCGGCTCTCGAACGGCTTTCTGCTGCGCGCCCGGGAGGCATGCCTGGCCATCCCCTACGGCGAGGTGCGCACCTACTCAGAGCTGGCGGCCGCCGCCGGCAGCCCGCACGCGGTGCGCGCCGCCGGGAACGCCATGGCCCGAAACCCGATCCCGATCGTCGTGCCCTGCCACCGCGTCCTGCGCACGGGCGGGGGTCTGGGCGGCTACGGCGGCGGGATCGAGTGCAAGCGCTGGCTGCTCGACCTCGAGTCGGGCACCCTGCGGCTCTGAGAAATCCCGCGTCAGAGCTCGAGGGCGAGGCCGTCGTGGGCGATCCCGAATCCCTCCGGCAGCTCCGCCTCGAGCTCGGCGTGGGTGCCGGTGCGGTGGCCGATGTGCGTGAACAGCACCCGCGCCGCCCGCAGCTTCGGCGCGGCCTTCGCCATCTCGGACATCGGCATGTGGCCGCGCACGGGCCGCGTCCGGGTCGAGCCGTCGAGCATGGCCAGGTCGGCCCCGCGGGCGAGCTTGGAGCCGGGTGGCTCGGCCAGGTCGGGCATGTAGGCGAGCGTGTGCCCGCCCGCGTCGCCGAAGCGCAGGCCCATCGTGCGCGTGCTGCTGCTGTGGTCGACGTCGAACGCCTGCACGCGCAGCCCGTCGCCGAGCTCGGCCGGCACTCCCGGCGTCAGGTGCATGACGCGGAAGTCGAGCCGGGGGAAGATCGTGCGCACGCCGCGCTCGCACTCCTTGGTGCAATGCAGCGGAATCCGGCCGAGCTTCGCGAGTGCGTGCAGGCCGAGGACGTGGTCGTGGTGGTCGTGGGTCAGCACGATCTGCTCGGGCACGGCCCTGGCCCGGATCAGCTGCGCGTAGGCGTCGGGCCCGGCGTCGACCAGGACGCGCCGGTCGAGCAGGAGCGAGGAGCGCAGCCGCCGGTCGCGCGGGTCGGGCGAGGTGCACTGGGGGCAGTCGCAGCCGAGCCTGGGGATCGGCCAGCCGGCCGACGATCCCAGCACCTCGATGTTCACGGTTCGACCGAAGCGTCCAGGTAGCGCGGCTCGGCGAACACCCGCCTCACCATCGGCTCGAACGTGGCCACCGGCAGCGACTCGTAGGCCGGGTCGAAGCAGTTCTGGTCGTACAACTCGCAGAACTCGGCGCAGGCGTCGAACCAGGGATGGTCGCGGTAGCGGTCGCGGGCGTTGCGGTCGCCGCCGGAGTGGTGGGCGGAGTAGTACAGCTGGAACAGGCCGTGGTGCTTGACGATCCAGCAGATCTCGGGCGCGATGTAGGGCCGCAGCACGGCCCCGACCATCTCGCCATGGGTGTACGGCGCGAGCTCGTCGCCGATGTCGTGCAGGAGCGCCGCGACGACGTACTCCTCGCTGCGGCCGTCGCGGTGCGCGCGGCTGGCCGACTGCAGCGAGTGCTCGTAGCGGGACACCTTGTAGCCGGCGAGCGACGCCTTCAGCGCGTCCAGCGCTCCCAGCAGGCGGTCGGGCAGCGCGGCCATGAACGGCTCCTCATACCTCGCGAGGAGCGCATAGTCCTCGGCTGTCCCGTCCGCCATCCGTGTGAACTCAACCGTCTCCACCGATCCTCCTCGTCGCCTGCCCGCGAATCGTACGCGCAGACGGGCACGGTGTGCGGCTGATACTCGGTGCCAGGCACGCAATATTCACGCGCTGCGGTCTGTGCCCGGTATTCACGCTGCGCGTGCACCGGGCGGTGAATACCCGGTGCCAGGCACGCAATATTCACGCTGCGGTGTGTGCCCGGTATTCACGCTGCGCGTACATACCGGGCTGTGGCGTGGTTTGTGGGCGGCTCGCGGCCTATCGGTCGCGGCTCGGTGTCAGGCACCGAATATTCACGCTGCGCGTGAGATATTCCGCGCCGGACACCAGTAGATTTCGGTCGTGGCCACCGATCCGCTCACCACCTTCACTGCCCCGGTCGCCGCCTGGTTCCGGCGCTCGTTCGCCGAGCCCACCAAGGCGCAGCGGCTCGGATGGCCGCCGATCGCCGCCGGCCGCCACACGCTGATCCTCGCGCCGACCGGTTCCGGCAAGACGCTGGCCGCCTTCCTGGGGGCGATCGACGGCCTCGTGCGCGACCCCGAGCCCCGCGGCACCCGGGTGGTCTACGTCTCGCCGCTCAAGGCGCTCAACCACGACATCGAAAAGAACCTGCGCGCGCCGCTCGCGGGCATCGAGCTGCCCCGCCCGATCACGGTCGCCGTGCGCAGCGGCGATACGCCCCAGAGCGAGCGCACCGCAATGCGCCGGCACCCGCCCGACATCCTGATCACGACGCCCGAGTCGCTCTACCTGATCCTGACGTCGGCGGCCCGCGAGATGGTCGCCACGGCCGAGACGGTGATCGTGGACGAGATCCACGCGATGGCGGCCACCAAGCGTGGCACCCACCTCGCCCTGTCGCTCGAGCGGCTCGAGCACCTCGCCGGCCACCCCGTCCAGCGGGTCGGCCTGTCGGCCACGCAGCGGCCGCTCGAGGAGGTGGCCCGGTTCCTGGGTGGGTGTGACCGCGAGGTCGAGATCGTCGACGCCGGCGACAGAAAGCCGCTCGACCTCGAGGTGATCGTCCCTGTCGAGGACATGCGGGAGTTGGGGGGCGCGGCGGACGTCGAGGGCGAGCCGCGCCAGTCGATCTGGCCGGCGCTCTACCCGCGCCTTCTGGAGCTCGTGCAGGCGCACCGCTCGACGCTCGTGTTCGTGAACAGCCGCCGCTCGGCCGAACGGGTCGCCCACCGCCTGAACGAGCTGGCCGAGGCCGACATCGCCCGCGCCCACCACGGTTCGATCGCCCGCGAGCAGCGGCTCGAGATCGAGGACATGCTGAAATCCGGTCGCCTGCCCGCGCTGGTCGCAACCTCGTCACTCGAGCTCGGCATCGATATGGGCGCGATCGACCTCGTCGTGCAGGTGGAGTCGCCCAAGTCGGTCGCCGCGGGTCTGCAGCGCGTCGGCCGGGCCGGCCATCAGGTGAACGCTCCCTCGGTCGGCCGCTTCATCCCCAAGTACCGCGGCGACCTGCTCGAGACGGCGGTGGTGGTCGACCGCATGCGCCGGGGCGAGATCGAGCACACCCGCGTGCCCCGCCAGCCGCTTGACGTGCTCGCCCAGCAGCTCGTCGCTGCGACCGCGCTCGACGACTGGACGGTCGACGACCTGTACGCGCTCGTGGTGCGCGCCCACCCCTACCGCGAGCTCAGCCGCTCCCAGTTCGAGGGCGTGCTCGACATGCTGGCGGGCCGGTACCCGTCGGATGACTTCGCCGAACTGCGGCCGCGGGTGGTGTGGGATCGCACCGCGGGCGTGGTGCGCGCGCGGCCCGACGGGCGCCGGCTGGCCGTCACCAACGGCGGCACCATCCCCGACCGCGGGCTGTACGGCGTGTTCCTGGCCGGGTCGGGCGCACGCGTCGGCGAGCTCGATGAGGAGATGGTGTACGAGGCCCGCCAGGGCGAGGTATTTCAGCTGGGGGCGTCGTCGTGGCGGATCGAGCAGATCACGCGCGACCGTGTGCTGGTGTCGCCCGCGCCGGGGGTGCCGGGGCGGATGCCGTTCTGGAAGGGCGACGGGGTCGGCCGCCCCTACGAGCTCGGGCGGGCCGTGGGCGAGGCCGCCCGCACCCGCCGCTTCAGCGACCTCGACCACCGCGCCGCCCGCAACCTCCACGCCTACCTCGACGACCAGGAGGCCGCGACCGGCGTGATCCCCTCGGATCGCACGATCGTCGTCGAGCGGTTCCGGGACGAGATCGGCGACTGGCGGGTGTGCGTGCTCTCACCCTTCGGCGGCCGCGTCCACGCGCCGTGGGCACTCGCGCTCGAGCAGCGCATGAGCCGGGTGATGGGCATCGAGGTGGAGGCGATGTGGGCCGACGACGGCATCGCGATCCGCCTGCCCGACTCCGACACGCCGCCGCCGCTCGACCTGATCGCGATCGAGCCCGGCGACCTCGACGACCTGCTGCTCGAGCGAGTGTCGCAGAGCCCCCTGTTCGCGGCCCGCTTCCGTGAGAACGCCGCCCGCGCGCTCCTGCTCCCGCGCCGCCGCCCGGGCCGGCGCACGCCGCTCTGGCAACAGCGGCTGAAGGCGCACGACCTCCAGCAGGTGGCGGTCAAGTTCGGGTCGTTCCCGATTCTGCTCGAGACCTACCGCGAGGTGCTCTCCGACGTGTTCGAGGTGCCGGCGCTGAAGGCGCTGCTCGAGGCGATCGGCCGCGGCCAGGTGCGGATGGTCGAGGTCGAGTCCGCGCAGCCGTCGCCGTTCGCCTCGGCGCTTCTGTTCGACTACATCGCCACCTACATGTACGAGGGCGACGCCCCGGCCGCCGAGCGCAGGGCTCAGGCGCTGCAGCTCGACCGCGCCCTTCTGGCCGAGCTCCTGCGAGCCGACGACCTGCGCGAGCTGCTCGACGGCGAGGCGATCGACCAGGTCGAACACGAGCTGCAGGGCGAGGGTCGCGCGCCGACGATCGACCAGGCCCATGACCAGCTGCGGCGGCTGGGGGATCTGTCGGCGGCCGAAGCGGATGCGCGCGGCATCGCCGCCCACATCGCCGACCTCGTGTCGCAGCGGCGGGCCGTGGCGGTGCGGATCGCAGGCGAGGAGCGGTTCATCGCGGCCGACGACGCCGGCCTGTACCGCGACGGCCTCGGTGTCGTGCCCCCGCCCGGGCTGCCCGCGGCCTACCTCGAGCCGGCCCCCGACGCGCTCCAGCGGCTGGTGCTGCGCTACGCCCGCACCCACGGGCCGTTTGCCGCCGACGACCTGCGCGCGCGCTACGGCGTCGATCCCGGCCCGGCGCTGGCGCGGCTGGCCGCCGAGGGCGCCGTGATCGAAGGCGGCTTTCGCCCGGGCACCGGCGGTCGTGAGTGGATCGCGCCCGACGTCCTGCGGCGCGTGCGGCGGCGCACGCTGGCCGCAATCCGCCGCGCGGTCGAGCCGGTCGAGGTCGAGGCGCTGGCGCGGTTCCTGCCCGCCTGGCAGGGCGTCGGCCGCGACTCCGGCAGAGGGCTCGACCGGCTGCGCGACGTCGTCGCCCAGCTGCAGGGCATCGCGCTGCCGGTGTCGGCGTGGGAGACCGACGTGCTGCCCGTGCGCGTGCCCGGCTACCGGCCCGACATGCTGGACGAGCTGTGTGCGGGCGGGGAGTTGGTGTGGATCGGCGCCGGCGCGGGCCGGGCGGCGCTCTACCTGCGCGGCGAGGCGGCCCTGCTGCACACGCCGGGCGAGCCCTCCGAGCACCCGATCGCCGCCGCCCTGCGCGCCCGGGGGCCGCTGTTCTTCGCCGACCTGGTCGCGGCGGTCGGAGAGCCCGACCGCACGGTGCTGGCCGAGCTCTGGGCGCTGGCGTGGGCAGGCGTGACCACCAACGACTCCTGGCACCCCCTTCGCGGCGGCGCCGTGCTGCGCGCGCTGCCTCCCCCGAGCCCGGCGGGATCCCACCGGTCGGCGCGGCGGTCCCGGCCGACCTCGTCGCTGCCGGCGGCCCGCGGCCGCTGGTCGCTCGTCGAGAGCCTCGTCGCGGCCGCGCCCGTGCCGGCCGAGCAGGTGCGCGCACTCGCCGAGACGCTGCTCGATCGCCATGGCGTGCTGACCCGCGCTGCCGTGCTGGCCGAGGGCGTTCCCGGCGGCTTTGCGGCCGTCTACGGGGAGCTGCGGATGATGGAGGAAGCGGGGCGCTGCCAGCGTGGCTACTTCGTCGAGGGGCTGGGCGGCGCGCAGTTCGCCGCCCCCACCGCGGTCGAGCGGCTGCGCGACGTGCGCAGCGCCGATCCCGAAGCGCCGGCGGTCGTGCTTGCGGCGATCGACCCTGCCAACCCCTACGGTGCCACGCTGCCGTGGCCCGCGTCGGCCCGGCGGACGGCCCGTGTGGCCGGTGCGTGGATCGTGACGGCCGCCGGCCGGCCCGCGCTCTACGTCGAGCGCGGCGGCCGCGGCCTCGTGACGTTCGATCCCGAACTGCTCGAGCCCGCCGTGGCCGCCCTGGTCGATCTCGTCGCCTCCGGGCGCGCCCGGAGGCTCGCTCCTGAGCGCATCGACGGCGAGCCGATCGCCGGCACCGAGGCCGAGCGGCTGCTGCTCGCGCACGGCTTCCTGAAGGGGCACCGCAGGTGGTCCTGCGTGCCTGAGGGGCACTCGCTGGTGCTCGCGGCGCGCCGGATCGAGCCGGTGGTCGGCCAGCGCGTGACCGCGGGCCTCCTCGCCGGCACCGATGTGGCCGCGGTCGAGACACGGGGCAAGCACCTGCTCGTGCACGGGGAAGACGGGCGCAGCCTGCACGTCCACCTGGGCATGAACGGACGCGTGCGGCTGGCCGAGGCGGGCGCCGGCCGCGGCCGCCACGTCATGCGGACGGCGGCGGGCGACGTGGTCATCGCCGGGACGAGCCGGGTCGCCGTCGTGCGAGGCGTGCGGCTGCAGCTCGGCCCCGACCTGCTCGGCAGCCGCTTCGACACGACCGCATACCTGCGCCGCGCCCGGCGGCTCGAGCGCCCTGTGGCCGAGCTCCTGCTCGACCAGCGCGTGCTGGCCGGGATCGGCAACATCGTCAGGGCCGAGGTGCTCTGGGAGATGCGCCAGGATCCGTTCGCGCCTGCCGCGGGCCTGTCCGACCGCCGCCTGCTCGAGCTCGCGGTCGTCGCCCGGCGGATGCTGCGGACGGGCGTGGCTCAGCACGGCCGCCTGCCCCGGCGGGTGTATCGCCAGGCGGGACACCCGTGCCCGCGCTGCGCCGTCACGATCGACTCGGTCCTGCAGGGCGCGGAGGCGCCGCGGCGGCTCTACTACTGCCCCGGCTGCCAGATGCTCATGAGCCGGCAGAGCGCCGGCGGCGACGGCGGAGCGTGCGCGCGGAGTGCTTCTGGGACTGGCCGTGGGCGACGCGCTCGGGGCTGCGGTTGAGTGGCTGCACCCGGTCCAGATTCGTGCGCGCTACGGCGGCGCCCTGCGCGACATGGTCGGGTCGGCCACCTGGCAGCGGGGCGAGTGGACCGATGACACCGCGATGGCGCTCGAGCTCGCGACCAGCCTGGCCGAGAAGGGCGTCTACGACGAGGACGACGTCTTCTCCCGCTACGTGATGTGGGCGCGGTCGGGACCCAAGGACATCGGCTCGACGATCTCGGCCGCGCTCATGCGGGCGCGTACGGTCGCAGAGGCCCGCGCCGCGGCGGCTGAGTTCCACCGCCGCAGCGGCGGCAAGAGCGCGGGCAACGGCTCGCTGATGCGGACCGCTCCGATCGCGGTCCGCTATCGCACCGACCCGGGCGCGGTGGAGCGGGTTTCGCGCCTGGAATCGAGCCTCACCCATCACGACCCGCTCGCCGGCGACGCCTGCACATGGCTCAACCTCACGCTGGCAGCGCTCATCTGCGGCCGCCGCCTGCCGCATTCGACGTCCACCGTGGGGCGAGCCGCACAGGACGCCCTGACCGCCTCGCCGGAGCTGCTCGCCGCCGAGGCCCAGGAGCAGATGGGCTACGTGCTGACGGCGCTTCGGATCGGCTTTGCGGCCGCGTTCGGCCAGGCCGACTTCGAGGCGGCGGTGGTGTTCGCGGTCAACCTGGGCGGCGACGCCGACACCAACGGCGCGGTCGCCGGGGCGCTGGCGGCGGCCGCTTCGGCGCGGGCGCGATCCCCGAGCGCTGGATCGAGCCGCTGCTTGCGCCGCGAGCGGATCGGCGGGCTTGCCAACCGCCTGCTGCGTGTTTAGCATCGTGTGGGCCACTCGAGACCCAAGGAGGAGACATGAAGGTCGTCTTTGCGGCCCGCAGGCTCAATCCCGGGCAGTATGAGGCATTTCGCAAGGCGTGGGAACCGCCGGAGGGGTTCCCGGAGGGATTTGCCCGCGCCTACATCATCCGGGACATGAACGACCCGGACGTGGTCATCACGTTCGGCCTCTTCGAGGTCAGCGACGAGCGCGCCGATCAGCTCAAGACCGAGCTCGAGCCGTCCGAGCGCGCGCGGCACGAGGCGATGGCGCCGTACGTCGCCGAGACGCTCGTGGCGGGCCTGTACGACGTCGTCCACCAGGAGGAGGGCTCCGCGACCGGGGCGCACACGATCGTGCCGCTCACCGAGCGGCTGCTGCGGCCGGGCGCGCTGCCCGCCTACATGGACGCGGCCAGGGACGCCGCCGCCGGCCGCATGCCGCCGGAGCTGGTGCACTTCATCGCGATGTCCGAGACCGGCCGTCCCGAGCACCTGATCCAGCTCGGCATCTTCCGCACCGACGATCCCGACGGGATGCGCGAGAGCAGCCGGGGCGGGCGCCAGCAGATGCTGGACGCGATCGCGCCGCACGTCGAGAGCACCGGAATCGACAGCACGTTCCAGATGGTCGAGGAGCTGACCCCTGCCCACGCATAGGATGGGGTAATGCCGCAGGAACCTGATCGAAACCTCGCGCTCGAGCTCGTTCGAGTGACCGAGGCGGCCGCCCTTGCGTGCGCGCGCTGGGTCGGCTTTGGCGACAAGATCGCCGCAGACCGCGCCGCGGTCGACGCGATGCGCCACATGCTCGCAACGGTCGAGATGGACGGTGTGGTCGTGATCGGCGAGGGCGAGAAGGACGAGGCGCCCATGCTGTTCAACGGCGAGCGCATCGGCACCCACCGCGGCGTCGCGGTCGACGTCGCGGTGGATCCGCTCGAGGGCACCGAGCTGGTCGCGCGCGGCCAGCCCAATGCGCTGGCGGTCGTGGCCGCCGCCGAGTCGGGCACGATGTTCGACCCCGGGCCGTGCGTCTACATGGAGAAGCTCGCCTGCGGCGCCGATATCGACGAGCAGCTCGACCTCGATGCGCCGATCGAGGAGACGCTCGAGATGATCGCCCGGGCCAAGCGCGGGCGCGTGCGCGATCTGATGGTCGTCATGCTCGACCGCCCCCGCCACGAGGAGATGGTGGGACGGATCCGGGCCGCGGGCGCGCGCATCCGCTTCATCTCCCACGGCGACGTCGCCGGCTCGATGATGGCGGCGTCGCCCGACACGGGCATCGACCTGCTGTGGGGGATCGGCGGCACGCCGGAGGGTGTGCTCTCGGCCGCGGCCTTCAAGTGCCTCGGCGGCCAGTTGATCGGCAGGCTCTGGCCGCGCGACGAGGACGAGGCCGAGCGCGCCCGGGCGGCCGGGTACGACCTGAGCCAGGTGCTGACGGCCGATGACCTGATCAAGGGCGAGAACGTGTTCTTCGCCGCGACCGGCGTCACCGACGGCGATCTGCTGCGCGGCGTGCGCTACGAGCGCGGGGGCGCGCGCACCCACTCGCTGGTGATGCGCTCCAAGTCGGGCACGGTGCGCACGCTGCAGGCGACCCACTCGATGGAGAAGCTCGCGACCGTCGCCGGCGAGCGCTACACGTGAATACCTGAGGCCTGGCCCCAGGTATTCATCCACCCTGGGGTGAAAGGTGATGCATCGCTGCGCAGGTCGCACGTCTCCGGGCCGGCCATCGTGGTGTGCTTCGGTAGCCGCTACTATTGCGCCCCAGTCCGGCCAAGGAGCGCACCGTGCGAGATTACACGCCCGAATACGAGTCCTTCCGCGACGACGCGGTCGCCGTCATCAACGCGCTCGCTGTCGTGATCGCCCTGGCGGGGACGTGGACGCGACCCCTCGTCATGGGCGTCCTCGGCCTGCTCGTGGCGCTGTGCGGCTATTTCCTGACCCCGCGCTCCAAGGGCGGCCACATCCTGGCCGTCTGCCTGATCACGGTCTTCGCCGTTCTCGAGACGTGGCTGTGGCAGGGCAAGCACATCTTCTGAACTAGGCCGGCTCCTCGATCGCGAGCTTGCTGAACACGTGCGCCTGGCCGCCGACGTGACAGGCCAGATCGACCACGTGCTCGGTGCGGTAGCGGCCGAAGAAGAAGCCCCGAAAGACGCTGCGGGCGCTCTCGGGCTGGGGTGGCGTCAACTCGCGGGAAAAGACGATCCAGAGCCCGTCGACGGCGTAGTCGGCGTCCTCGGACTGCTCGACCCCGTTGACGTACACCTGGAACGGCCGGCCCACCCCGTCCGGCAGTCGCACACGCGATCCCGTCATGCCGCGAAATCTCGCACATCTACTAGATTGCGGTGATGGCAGAGACCGACATCTTCGGCGCCCGTGACACGCTTGCGGGCGGCCAGGTCATCCACCGCCTCGACCGCCTGGTCGATCCGCTGACGCTTCCCTACACGGTGTGCGTCCTGCTCGAGAATCTGCTACGGCGGGCCGGCACCGAGCACGTGCGCGAAGAGGATGTGCGCGCGCTGGCCGCCTGGCCGGCACCGGCTCCCACCGCCCAGCTGGCCTTCATGCCGGCGCGCGTGCTGATGCAGGACCTCACCGGCGTCCCCGCCGTCGTCGACATGGCGGCCCTGCGAAACGCCGTCGCCCGCCGCGGCGCCGATCCCGCCCGCGTCGACCCGCTCGTGCCCGTCGACCTCGTGATCGACCACTCCGTGCAGGTGGACGCGTTCGGCTCCGACCGGGCCTACGCGCGCAACATCGAGCGCGAGTACGAGCGCAACGGCGAGCGCTACCAGTTGCTGCGGTGGGCGCAGCGCGCGTTCCGCAACTTCCGCGTTGTGCCGCCCGGGATGGGCATCTGCCACCAGGTGAACCTCGAGTACCTGGGCCAGGTCGTGCGCGTGCACGATGGCGTCGCACTGCCAGACACGCTGGTCGGCACCGACTCGCACACGACGATGATCAACGCGCTCGGCGTGCTCGGCTGGGGCGTGGGCGGCATCGAGGCCGAGGCGGTCATGCTCGGACAGCCGCTGTACATGACCCAGCCGCAGGTCGTCGGGCGTGCGTATGACCGGGGGCTTCGCCGTCGGCGTGACCGCCACCGATCTGGTGTTGACGCTGACCGAGCAGCTGCGAAAGCACGGCGTGGTGGGCAAGTTCATCGAGTTCTTCGGCCCCGGCCTGGGATCGCTGACGGTGGCCGACCGGGCGACCCTCTCGAACATGTCGCCGGAGTACGGGGCGACGTCGGCCACCTTCCCGGTCGACGGCCAGACCCTGCGCTACCTGGCCGACACCGGGCGCTCGCCCGAGCAGATCGAGCTCGTCGAGCGCTACACGCGCGAGCAGGGGCTCTTCCGCACCGGCGCCGAGCCCGATCCCGCCTACTCCGAGACGATCGCGCTCGACCTCGATGCGGTCGTGCCCTGCGTCGCCGGGCCGCGCCGCCCACAGGACAGGGTGTCGCTGCCGGACGTGGGGCACTCGTTCTCGGACGCGTTCGGGGTCGGCACGCCCAACGGCAGCCGCCTCGGCGACGGGTCGGTCGTGATCTCGGCGATCACGTCCTGCACGAACACGTCGAACCCGGCGCTGATGGTCGCCGCCGGGCTGGTCGCCAAGAAGGCGCTCGAGCTGGGCCTGCGGCCGAGGCCGTGGGTCAAGACGAGCCTCGCGCCCGGCTCCCGGGTGGTGGTCGGCTACCTCGAGCGGGCCGGCCTGATGGAGCCCCTCGGCCAGATCGGGTTCAACCTGGTCGGCTTCGGCTGCACGACCTGCATCGGCAACTCCGGGCCCCTGCCCGACGAGGTCGCCGGCGCCATCGAGCGCGACGACCTGAAGGTGGCCGCCGTGCTCTCGGGCAACCGCAACTTCGAGGCCCGCATCCACCCCGCGGTGCGCGCGAACTACCTCGCCTCCCCGCCGCTGGTGGTGGCCTACGCCCTGGCGGGGAGCGTGAACTCCGACCTGACGGCCGATCCGCTTGGCGAAGGCTCCGACGGGCCGGTCTACCTGCGCGACGTGTGGCCGAGCGCGGAGGAGGTGAACGCGGCGCTGGCCGGCTCGTTCTCGTCCGACCTCTTCACGCTCGAGTACGGGCGCATCTTCGACGGCGACGAGCGCTGGCAGGAGCTGCCGGTGCCGGAGGGTGAGCTGTTCGACTGGGATCCCCGCTCGACGTACGTCCGCGAGGCGACGTTCTTCGAGCACGACGCCGACCTGTCGGACATCGTCGATGCCCGCGTGCTCGTGCTCCTCGGCGATTCGGTCACCACCGACCACATCTCGCCCGCGGGCTCGTTCGCGCCCGGCTCGCCCGCGGGGGCCTACCTCGTCGAGCAGGGCGTCGAGCCGCGCGACTTCAACTCCTACGGCGCCCGCCGTGGCAACCACGAGGTGATGGTGCGGGGCACGTTCGCCAACATCCGGCTGCGAAACCAGCTGGCCGGCCGCGAGGGCGGCTACACCCGCCACCTGCCGTCGGGCGAGGAGATGACGATCTACGCCGCCGCGCAGCGGTACGCCGCCGAGCATGTCCCGCTGGTCGCGATCGCCGGCCGCGAGTACGGCTCGGGCAGCTCGCGCGACTGGGCGGCCAAGGGCACCGCGCTCCTGGGCATCCGGGCGGTGATCGCCCAGAGCTTCGAGCGCATCCACCGCACCAACCTGGTGGCGCTCGGCGTCATCCCGCTCCAGTTCGGCGAGGGCGACTCTGCCGAGAGCCTCGGCCTGGACGGCACCGAGACGTACACCATCCGCGGTCTCGAGAGCCTCGACGTCGGGTCCACGGTGACGGTCGAGCTGAACGGCGGCGAGCGATCGTTCGAGTGCCTCGCCCGGCTGGACGCGCCGGCCGACGTCGTCACCTATCGCGCCGGCGGCCTCCTGCAGATGGTCACCCGTCAGCTCGTAAGCCCGTAGCCACCGACCGAACGCGCGCGACGGCCTCGTCGGCGTCGGCGACCGAGACGACCACGCGGCCAAATGGGGACGGCGGATCCAGCTCGAGCCGGACGGCCGGCCGCCGGCCGAGCACGGCGGCGAAGTCCCTGCCGCCACGGTGGCGGCGCACGCCGTAGGCGATCACTCCCGGCCAGCCGGTGCCCGGGCTGCGGATGCCGCGCAGGGCGCCCCAGGGGTTCGGCTCGACGGCCACCGCGCGCACCGCTGCCGCCGGCAGGCGCACGTCGCCGCGGAAGGCGGCCAGCTTCTCGAGCCCCGAGAGGTGCACCACCACGTCCGTCCCCTCCACGGTCAGGTTCGCCATCGCGATCACGATATCCGGCCCGCGATACGCTAGGCGCATGACGCTGGTCGCCGAACTCGAGCGCGCGGTCGGCGCGGGCGCCGTCATCTCGGAGCGATCGCAGATGCGCACGTACGAGTGCGACGGGCTCACCGGCCGCCGTGCGGTGCCACAGGCCGTCGTCCTGCCGCGGACGACCGCCGAGGTGCAGGCGGCGGTGCGCGTGTGCCACGGCCGCGGCATCCCGTTCGTCGCCCGCGGCGCCGGCACCGGCCTGTCCGGCGGCGCGGTGCCGATCGCCGAGGGGATCGTGATCGGCCTGGCGCGCATGAACCGTATCCTCGACGTCGACGTGCCGAACCGGCGCGTGCGGGTGCAGCCGGGCGTCGCCAACCTCGACGTCACCCGGGCGGTCGCCGCCCACGGCCTCTACTACGCCCCCGACCCGTCGAGCCAGCAGGTGTGCACGATCGGCGGCAACGTCGCCGAGAACTCCGGCGGTGCGCACTGCCTCAAGTACGGGTTCACCACCAACCACGTGCTCGAGCTCGAGGTCGTGCTGGCAACCGGCGACGTCGTGCGGATCGACCGCGCCGGCGAGCTCGACCTGCTGGGCGGGTTCGTCGGCTCGGAGGGCACGCTTGGGATCGCGACCGAGATCGTCGTCTCGGTGCTGCCACGGCCGCAGCGGGTCGAGACGATGCTGGCGGCGTTCGAGTCGACCGACGCGGCGGGCGAGGTGGTCTCGGCGATCATCGCCGCCGGGATCGTGCCCGCCGCGATCGAGATGATGGATGCACTCACCATCCGCGCAGCCGAGGCCGCGGTGGGCGCCGGGCTGCCGCTGGACGCGGGCGCCGTGCTCCTGATCGAGCTGGACGGTCCGGCGGTCGAGGTCGAGGTCACCTCCGCACGAGTGCGCGAGTGCTGTGCGCTCGGCACCGCCACCGAGGTGCGGGTGGCGGCAACGGAGGCGCAGCGGGCGGCGTTCTGGCGCGGGCGCAAGGCCGCCTTCGCCGCCATGGGCCGGATCAGCCCCGATTACTACGTGCAGGACGGCGTGGTGCCGCGCACCCGCCTGCCCGAGACGCTGCGCCGGATCGGCGAGCTCTCCCGCACGCACGGCCTCGAGGTCGGAAACGTGTTCCACGCGGGCGACGGCAACCTGCACCCGCTGGTGCTCTACGACGGCGCGGTCGAGGGACAGGCCGAGCGGGCCGAGGAACTCGCGAGCGCCATCCTGCAGGCCTGCGTCGATGTCGGCGGGTCGCTCACGGGCGAGCACGGGATCGGCCTCGACAAGGCCTGCCACATGCCGCTCATGTACTCGCCCGACGACATGGCGACGATGCTGCGCCTGCGGACCGCGTTCGATCCCGACGGCCTGTGCAATCCGGGCAAGGCGTTTCCGACCCCGCGGCTGTGCGGTGAGGTGCCCGGGCCCTACCGCCAGCATCCCGCCGAGCGCGAGGGGGTCGAGCGATGGTGATCGAGCACGAGCCCGGCGACCTGACCTGCACCGTCGCCGCGGACGTGCCGCTCGCGGAGCTGCAGCGGGTGGTGGCGCGGGGCGGGCAGATGCTCGCCCTGGATCCACCCGGCGGTGACGCACTCACGGTCGGCGAGGCGTTTGCGACCGCCGGGTGCGGGCCGCGCGCCCACCGGTACGGGCCTCCGCGCGATCTCGTCCTCGGGATGACCGTGCGGCTGGCCGACGGCACGGTCGCGCGGAGCGGCGGCCGGGTGGTCAAGACGGTGGCCGGCTACGACCTGCCAAAGCTCTTCACCGGCGCGCGAGGCCGGCTGGGCGAGATCCTCGAGCTGACCCTGCGCCTGCATCCGCTGCCAGCCGCGACCTGCACCGTTGTCACCACGCCCACCGATCCTCTGGTGCTCGAGCCGCTCGCGCCGGCCTGCGTCGAGTATGCCTGGCCGCCCGAGCGCATGCTGGTGCGGTTCGAGAGCCCGGTTGCACGCGCGCTGGCCGAGCGGGCCTCGGAGCTGGCGGGGGGCGATCTGCACGAGGACGACGACGGCCTCTGGGCCGAGCACCGCGAGCTGGCAGCCGGGCTCCCGCTCACGCGCTGCCTGCCCGCCGACGTGCCCGGGACGATCGCGCAGCTCCGCGCCGCGGGGGCGACGACGATCGTGGGCCGTTACGCCCGGGGCCTGCTCCACGCCGATGTGAATATTGAGTGCCTGGCACCGGATAGTCACCGGGTGGCGCTCGAGCGGCGGGTGGTGGAGGCCTACGGTGGCTGAGACCCTCGACCTGCTCGACGCCTGCGTCCACTGCGGCTTCTGCCTGCCGGCGTGCCCGACCTACACCCTGTGGGGCGACGAGATGGACTCCCCGCGCGGGCGCATCCACCTGATGCGGCTCGTCGAGCTGGGCGAGATCGAGCTTGATACGACGGTCGCGGGGCACTTCGACCGCTGTCTCGGCTGCCTGGCGTGCGTGCCCGCGTGCCCGAGCGGAGTCCGCTACGACATCCTGATTCCGCGCGCGCGGGCGCTGCGGCGGGAGCGGGCGCCGCGCTCGCTGCGCCAGCGCGTCGTGGAGGGCGCCGTGCTCGGGGTGGCGCCGCGTCCACGGCTCCTGCGGGCCCTGGCCTGGCCGCTCGCGCTGGGGGTGCGCCCATCGGCGCTGGCGCCGCGGGTGAGCGTTGCCGACATGCGCGCACGACCGGCCCGGCGCACGCCCGCCCAGGGCGAGCTGCGGATGCGGGCGGCGATGCTCGAAGGGTGTGTGCAGCGCGTGTTCTTCGGCCGGGTGAACCGGGCCGCCGCCGCCGTGCTCGCGGCCGACGGCTGCGAGGTCGCCGTGCCCGCAGGGCAGGGCTGCTGCGGCGCTCTCGCCCTCCACGCGGGGCGCGAGGACGAGGCGCGCCGGCGGGCGCGGGACACGATCAGGGCACTGGGGGGATTCGAGCGGGTCGTGGTGACCGCAGCCGGCTGCGGGTCGGCGATGAAGGAGTACGGCGACCTGCTCGATACCGACGAGGCGCGGCGGTTCTCGGCCTCCGTGCGGGACGTGACCGAGCTCTGCGCCGAGCTCGGGCCGGTGGCCGAGCGTGCTCGGCGCGCGCCTGTGCGGGTCGCCTACCAGGACGCCTGTCATCTGCGCCAGGCCCAGGGCGTGGCCGCGGAGCCGCGGGCGATGCTGGCGGCGATCCCGGGCGTGCAGCTGGTCGAGATCGAGCAGCCCGACATGTGCTGCGGCTCGGCGGGCATCTACAACCTCCTCGAGCCCGCAACCGCCCGTGAGCTCGGCGAGCGCAAGGCGCGGGCGGTGCTTGACGCGGCGCCCGACATCCTGGCCACCGCGAACCCCGGCTGTGCGATCCAGATCGCGGCCGCCCTGCGGCGCGCGGGGCATCCCGGCCTGCCGATCGTCCATCCGGTCGAACTGGTGGCGGCGGCCCTTTACTCGGCGTAGCCGAGCGCGAACGCGGCTGAGGCGAGGACCGCGGCGATGATCACTCCGACCCATTCACCCGGGACGCCGCTCAGCCCATCCACCCCGAGCACGATAACCGTCGCGGTGACGATCCCGCCCGAGATGATCCACATCGCCGCTCTGCCTGCGCTCATGCGCCGGTGACGATACCACCAGCGCCCCGCGGACCATGCGCTCGCCGGCCGGACCCAGGGGGGCCGGCCGGCGGAGGATCTCGCTCTACAGGGAGGCGATGACGTTCGTGAGCGTGTCCTGGATCGCGGTGGCGAGCAGGGTCAGGGTTGCGACGACGGCGATGGTGATGACACCGAGGACGACCGCGTACTCGGCCATGGTCTGGCCGTTCTCGTCGCGCAGGTTGGAGATGAACTGCTGCATGGTGCCTCCTCGAAACGGGTTGCCCTGCCGGGCTGGGGGTCTTCCCGCCGGGGGGAGCGGAGAGTTTGCCTCTTGCAGTGGCAGGAAGGTGCAAGAGTCAAATTGACATTTCCTGGTTCAGTTCTACGTAGTTTGCGAGGTTCCGTAAGTCACCCGGAAAGGGGATTTAGGAATCATGCAAACCTGTCGCTCGGGGCGGGTTCTCAGCCGAGATCTGCGTAGCGCAGGCCGCCGAACTCCTCGGCCAGCCGGTCGTCCCAGTCGTCGGCGATCGACGCGACGATCCCGATCGCCGCCTCCAGCTCGACCCGGTCGAGGTCGTCTCCCAGGATGGCGTGCTGGAACCACAGCTCCCGGCGGCCGTCGAGGTGGGCGAAGGCGCCGAAGGGCGTCTGCGCGGTCAGCTCGACGACCTTCAACGCCAGGCCGTCGGAGAGGTCGACGTTCGAGAGCACGGGTGAGGACGCGCGCACCGCCGTCGAGTCGTCCAGCACCGGCAGCACGTCGACGAACACGCGCGCGCTCCCGAACGCGCCGTGGAAGCCCCAGTCGGGATGATGCTGGAAGCCGCCGTAGCGCTCGTCCAGGTAGCGCCTGACCCGGCGCGTGGTCATCTCGACGTGGTCGGCCGCGTCGCGGAGTAGGCCGGCCGGGGTGCGCGGCGGCGGCGGCACCGGGACGGCGTCGGTCAGGAGCGCCCGCAGGCGCGGCGCGTATGAGGCGGCGGCCCAGCCCACCGCCCACACCGACGACTGCACCTCGACAGGATCCATGGTGGTGCCGGCGAGGATCGTGTGCTCGACCACGACGCCGTTCTGGCGATGCGCCAGCCGACCCAGCACCAGCTCGCCGTTCTCGCAGGTCAGCACGCGCGCCACCCGTGCGTCGAGCGGCCCCGAATCGATCGCCGGCGCCCACACGTGCACGTGCATGTCCCCGCCCTCGGCGGGCTCGACGTCCACGGTGACCACCGAGTCGCCGACGCCCGTCGTTCCGCGCCAGGCGTGCCCCTCCGGCTCGACGCCGATGAACGAGCGGGCCAGGGCATGCCGCACCGCCATGGCGTTCACCTCGATGTGGCGGTCCGGGACCGACATTCCGGACAGATCGTAGTCGGCCGGTAGAGTGCGGCGATGCTCCGCAGCGCACAGCGGACGATCCCGGGCTCCCCGGTCGCCGACGCCCTGCGGCGGTCGCGACGCGAACTCACCATCGTCGCCATCGTGGTCGTGTGGATCGCGTTCGGGGCCGGGCTCGACTCCTCGGCGGGCATCTGGCGCCAGCGGCTCGTCGGCGTGCTCACGTGGACGCTCCTGCTCGTGCTCCTCAAGCGCCAGCCGCGTGCCGTGCGAGTGCAGGTCGCGGTCGTGATCGTGTGCGCCACTTGCGTCGAGTACACCGCGTCGCCGCTGCTCGGCCTCTACACCTACCGTCTGCACAACGTGCCCATGTACGTGCCACCCGGGCACGGCCTGGTGTACCTGGCGGCACTGAACATCGGCCGCTCCGCGCTGGCCGCCCGGGTGCGGGTGCCATTCCTCGCGTTCGCGCTCGTGGCGTGCGGCGGCTGGGCGCTCTGGGGGGCGACCATCGCACCTCGCCAGGATCTGCTCGGCGCGGTCATGTATCTGTTCCTCATCCGGTTCGTGCTGGTCGGCCGCCAGCCGCTCGTGTACGCCGGCGCCTTCCTGATCACGGGCTATCTCGAGCTCGTCGGCACGGGCGTCGGCGCGTGGCGGTGGGCGCTGCACGACCCGACCGGAGCCCTGACAATCGGCAACCCGCCGAGCGGCATCTCGGGCGGCTACTGCTTCCTGGACGCGTTCGGCATCACGCTCGCGCCGCGGGTGCTCGCGTGGCTCGACCGGCGCCCACCGTTGCTCGCGCGGCTGCGGCCCCTGCCCGATGACGTCGCCTGAGCTCGACCGGCTGCTCGAAACCGCCGAGGAGGTCGGGCGGCTGCGCGACGTCAGGCGGCGGGCTGACGCGCTGAGCGAGGAGATCGCCCAGCTCGAGGACGTGGTCGCGGCGGCGCCGCGCGTCCATGCCGGCGCCGACCGGGTGGCGGGAGAGGTGGAGCCGGTCGCCCGCGAGCTCGAGCGCGAATGGGTGGCGCAGGGCCCGCTCGTGGCGGCGTGGCAGAGGGCGGTGGACCTCGCCCAGCTGGCCGAGGCGGCGGGTGCGGATGTGGCTCCCTACCGCGACGACGCCGATGCCGCCCGCCGCCGGGTCGAGGCGGCCCGGCTCGCGACGCGGGAGCAGCGCGACCGTCTGGCCGAGCACCGCGAGCAACTCGCCGACACGTTGCTTGCGGCGCCGCTCGAGCTCGAGCCGCCCCCACCGGTCGCCGACGACCCCCGCCCGGAGGCGCTCCGGCGCGATGCGCTCGAGCTGATTCGCCTCGCCGAGGTGGCCGGCCGGACGGCGGCGCACGCTGCCGCGGTTGCGGCCGAGCGGCTCGCCGGCGTCCGGGCCGAGCTCGAAGGGCTCGGCCCGCTCGGCGATGTCGCGGCCCGCCTCGCCGAGCTCGAGCAGCGGCTGCCGGAGGAGGTCGAGCTCGACGCCGACGCGCCGCCGTCGGTCGCGATCCGGCTGCGCCGCGCCGGCCTGCGCGTGCGGTGATCGCCGCCCGCACGATCGCGGCCGGGCTCTGCGACCCACCGCTCGGATTGGCCTGGGACGAGGCACTGGTGCGGGCGCCGGTGACCCTGCCGACGGTGATCGTCTGGCGCAGCCGACCCGCCGTGGTGATCGGCCGCTTCCAGCGTGCCGACTGGGAGGTCGACGCGGCGGCCTGCGCCCGCCGCGGCGTGCGGGTGTGGCGCCGGTTCACCGGCGGCGGCGCCGTCTATCTCGATCCGGGCACGGTGTGCGCGGCCATCGCCCTCCCGGCCGCCCACCCGGCGGCCTCCGCGTCGATTCCCGAGCTGTACGCGCCGCTCCTGGACGGGATGGTGCGCGCGTGCCGGGCGCTCGGGGTCGACGCCGCCCGTGACGAGCGCACGGTGAGGGTCGGCGACCGCAAGGTGACCGGCATCGCCGCCCACCGCGGCCGCGACATCACATTGGTACACGGCACGCTCCTGGTGGCGGCCGACCTCGATGCGTTGCGCGCCTGCCTGGCGGGCAGCCGCGGCGGGGACCTGCAGGGACGGCCGCGCCCGGCCGCGAGCCGGCCCGACCACGTGACGCTGGTCGGCGGCGATACCGAGGCCGCGGCGGCGGCGGTCACCGAGGCGTTCGCCGCGCCCGATGCCCGGGCCGGCGATCTGACCCCGGCGGAGCGCGAAACGGCCGCCGCGCTCCTGCGCGAGCGCTACCGCGATCCGGCCTGGCACGCCGGTCCGTGGGACGATGTCACCCCGAACGACGTCCGCGCGATACTGGGAGCCTGACCGGCCGAGCCGGTTTGTGGGTATGGTCAGGTGGGGGCAACGCACAAGGAGCGGCGCAATGGCATTGCCATCGAAGGTCTTCACGTACCAGGCGGAGCTGATCTGGCGAGGTGGGCGGACAGCCGCGGTCACATCCGGAAACCTGCCGGAGCTGACCGTGGCGCCGCCGGAGGAGTTCGCCGGCGGGGGCGACGACCGCTGGAGCCCCGAGCACCTGTTCCTGGCGTCGCTCGAGACCTGCACGATGCTCTCGTTCCTCGCACACTGCGCGCACAACGACCTCGAGGTCGAGGACTACACGTCGGCCGCGACCGGGTCGCTCCGGAGGCGGGCCGACGACCAGCGCTACGCCTTCACCCACGTCGCGGTGGAGGTGCACGCGCGGATGGCCGCCGGCCAGGGCGACGCGGCTCGGGGGCTGACGGGCAAGGCCGAGCGCGACTGCTTCATCTCGGCCTCGACCACCGCCACGGTCGAGACGGACTGGCAGATCACGGGATGAGCGCCCGCTCCGCGGCGGCGGTCTCGACGCTGGCCGACACGCGGGCTGCGGCCGAGGACGTGGCCGCCCACGTGCGCGACGGCCTTGCGGGCGCGCCGGCCGACCTGGCGTTCCTGTTCCTCTCGCCCGAGCACGTTGCCGAGGCCGAGGATGCGGCGGCCGCGGTCCTGGCGCTGCTCGAGCCGGGTGCGCTCGCGGGCTCGACCGGCGAGGCCGTCATCGGGACGGGCCGCGAGCTCGAGGGCGTGCCTGCCATGAGCCTGCTGGCCACGAGCCTTCCAGGCGGTCGCGCGAGTGTCCACCACCTCACCGTCCGCGACACGGGAGACGGCCCGGCCGTCGAGGTGCCGGCCGGCCTGGCACCGTCCGGTGGCGAGCCGATGCTGCTCCTCGCCGACCCCTACACGTTTCCTGCCGACGCGTTCCTCGAGGGGGTCAGCGCCCGCTTCGTCGGCGCCGTCGCGGTGGGCGGGCTGGCCTCGGGGGGCCACGGCCCCGGCGGGCATGCGCTCGTCTGCGGGCGCCGGGTCATGCGCCACGGCGCCGTGGCGGTCGTGGTCGAGGGCGGAGTCAGTTTGCGCGCGGTCGTCTCGCAGGGCTGCGCGCCGGTGGGGCCCGAGATGGTGGTCACGAGCGCGGAGGGCAACATCATCCACGAGCTCGCGGGTCGGCCGGCCTACGAGCGGCTGACCGAGATGGTCGCGGGCCTCGACGACCGTGGCCGCGAGCTCGTCCAGCACGGGCTGCTGGCCGGCCTCGTGATCGACGAGAACCAGGCCGACTACGGGGCCGACGACTATCTGGTGCGGGCGGTGATGGGCGGCGACGCCGACCAGGGCACGCTCGTGGTCGGCGATGTCGTGCGCGTGGGGCAGACGTTCCGGTTCCACGTCCGCGATGCCGAGAGCGCCGACGCCGGCCTCCGCGCCGCGCTGCGCGCCCACGCCGCCGACGGCGAGCGGCCGCAGGCGGCCCTCCTCTTCGCCTGCAACGGACGCGGGCTGAACATGTACGCCGAGGCCGACCACGACGCGGTCGCGGTCGCCGACGAGCTCGGCCCGATTCCGCTCGCCGGGATGTTCTGCTCGGGCGAGATCGGCCCGGTCGGCGGCCAGACGTTCCTGCACGGGTTCACCGCGACGATGGCGCTGCTCGTCAGCCGGGAGAGCTGAGGTGCTGCCAGTCGTACGTGCCGGCCGGCGTCCAGGACAGCTCGAGCTTGATCCCGTCGGGGTCGAGGAAGAACACGGCGTGGTAGCCCTCGCGGTACTCGGGGTAGTGCCGCGGGCCGTCCGAGATGGTGCCGCCCAGTGCGGCGATGCGATCGGCCGACTCGTAGAGCAGCTCGCGTGTCGCCGCCTCCAGGCACAGGTGGTGCATGCCGACCCGGTAGCGGTCCACCGGCAGGGTCGCGGCCCCGTCCGGCGCCTGCCGCAGGCCGATCGTCGAGCCCGGGCCGTGGACGTAGTTGATCGTCTCGCCGCGCTCCCCGGGGATCTCGTGCAGCCCGTGCCAGCCCAGCGGGCCGAGCACGCCCCGGTAGAACCGCAGCGAGCGGTCGATGTCCGAGACGACCAGATCGACGTGGTGGACGCCCGTCGACCGCACGCCGGATCTAGGCGAGCCCCTCCCGGGCCTCGCGCACGAGCGTGACCGCCTCGGGGAAGATCAGCCGGATCGCGTCGCGCACCTGGTTTGCCTGCTCGTCGGCGGTCCCGGTCAGGTCGAGCCGGCCGATGGCCGCCACCGTCACACCGACCGCGAGGTTGATCGCCTGGTCTGCGAACGCCACCCGCTGTCCCTGCTGGGCCTGTTCCATGAACTGGGCCATCGCCCGCTGCAGCTCCTCGGGGTCGCCCCCGCCGAACATGTTGAACGGAAACTCGCTCACAGTGCGAGCATAGCGAAGCGGCAGGATCAGGCGTACACGCCGGCGAGCAGCGTCGCGGGGTCGGGCATCGGGCTGGCCTCAGCCTCGGCGACGCCGGCGTCGATCCATGCGGCCACCTCGGCCTCGAGCTCTCCCAGCTCGGACGAGCCGACCTCCTCGACCTCCTCCAGCCAGCTGCGGAACCGGTCGAGCGGGTCCTTGGACGCGTACTCGGCCAGCAGCTCGCGCGGAACGTACCCGGCATCGTCGTGCACGGCGTGGCCCTCCATTCGCAGCGTCACCAGCTCGAGCAGCGTCGGGCCGCCGCCTTCGCGGGCGCGCTCGATCGCACGCTGCGACTCGCGCAGCACCGTCAGGACGTCGGTGCCGTCGACGACGATGCCCTCGAACCCGTACGCCGGGCCGCGGTCGGCCAGGTGCTCGCACGCGAACGAGAGCCGGTTCGGGGTCGAGTAGGAGTACTGGTTGTTGTCGATCACGAACACGATCGGCAGCCGCCGCACCCCGGCCAGGTTCATCGCCTCGTGCATGTCGCCGCGGGCGGCCGCACCGTCGCCGCACCAGCCCACCGCGACCCGCGGCTGGCGCTGCAGCTGGAACGCGAGCGCGATGCCGGTGATGGGGGAGATCATCGCGGGCAGGTGGCTGACCCCCGCGAGCAGGCCGCGGCCGGAGGTGAAGTCGTTCGAGCGCAGGTTCGAGTCGCGGCCGCCGGTGGCGCCGCCCTGACGGCCCATGAACTGGCAGAAGATGAGCGCCGGCTGCACCCCTCGGACGACGTGCACGCCCAGGTTGCGGTGAAGCGGCGAGGCGACGTCGTCGGGGCCCATCGCGGTCGCGACGCCGACGGAGGCGGCCTCGTTGCCGCGGCCGGTGTAGTAGCTGCCGGGCAGCTTGCCCGCCTTGAACAGCAGGTTGCCGCGCTCCTCGATCCGGCGCGTCGCCAGCATGTTGCGGTAGATCCCGATCAGGTCGGGCCGGTCGAGGCCGAGCTCGCGCGCCTCCGCCTGGGAGATCAGCGACTGGGCTTGGCGCACGGTCGACACGGGAGCAGGATAGTGGGTCAGCCCGGAGGCCGCCGCGTGCCGGCGTGGCGCTGCAGCTTGCCGAGGCGGGAGTCCCAATCGGCGCCGACGTGGTCGATCCAGGCCGCGGCATCGGTGAGCGGGCCGGGGGTGAGCCGGTAGCGCGTCTCGCGGCCGTGCCGCGACGACTCGACGAGCCCCGCCTCTGCGAGCGCCGTCAGGTGCTTGGTCACCGCCTGGCGGCTGATGGGAAGCTCGCGGGCGAGCTGTGTCGCGCTGACCGCCTCGCCGGCCGAGAGGACGCCGATCACATGCCGGCGGGTGGGGTCGGCCAGGGCCGCGAATGTCGTCCCGACCGGGTCGGGGCTCATGCCGCCAGCATCAGCGGCAGGTCGCCGCACGTCCCCAGCCGCACGTCCCAGGCCCAGTCGCTGACCGCCGAGCAGCCGGCCACGGCCTCGGTCGCGAGCGCCTCGAACCCGGTCTCGACCACGGTCACGCGCGTGCCGCCCTCGACGTCGTCGAGCCCGATCTCGACGGTCGTCTCGATATCCAGCGGGCCCGGCTCGTCGGGCCGCCACCGGAACACCAGCCGCTCCGGCTCCTCGACCGTCTCGACGGTGCCGGTGCGGCCGCCTCCGCCGTCCCAGCCGAGCTCGATGCGGCCGCCCTCGACCAGGTCGATCTCGACGTCGTCGGCGAGCCATTCGCGCAGGTGGCCGGGCTCGGTGACGACGCGCCAGGCCTCGTCGCGCTCCAGTGGAAGAACGATCTCGCGAGTGACGGATTCGGACATGAGCGGCGACCTCCTGATCCTGATTATGCGCAACCGAGAGGTTGCGCGTCTGCGTCAGCGGGCCTATGATGAGCAACCAGAAGGTTGCACTATAACGCAAGGGGGCACCATGTCACCGTTGATCCCGATGGTCGTCGAGCAGACCGGCCGCGGCGAGCGCTCGTTCGACATCTACTCGCGGCTTCTCAACGACCGCATCATCTTCCTGGGGACGCCGGTGAACTCCGAGATCGCCAACCTGATCGTCGCCCAGATCATCCACCTGGCCTCCGACGACCCCGACAAGGACATCTCGCTCTACATCAACTCGCCCGGCGGCGACGTCTACGCCGGCCTGGCCATCTACGACGCGATGCAGTACGTGCGCCCCGACGTGCAGACGATCTGCTTCGGGATGGCGATGTCGATGGGCGCGGTGCTGCTGGCCGGAGGCGCGAAGGGCAAGCGCATGGCGCTCCCGAACGCCAAGGTGATGATCCACCAGGGGCACACGTCGGGGTTCGAGGGCCAGGCGACCGACATCGAGATCCGCGCCCGCGAGATCCTGGCGCTCCAGCGGCGGATGGAGGAGATCATGGCCGCCGACACGCGCAAGTCGGTCGAGCAGATCCACTCCGACACCCAGCGCGACTACTTCCTGACGGCCGAGGAGGCGCGCGAGTACGGCCTGGTCGACACGGTGGTGAGCGGCCTCGCCCAGGAAGCCCCGCGCCGCCGCGCCGGCCTCGGCTGACGCTGGCCAAACGGGGTCAGACCCCGTTTGGCGCGCTCACGCCTCGTCGAGGCGGCGCATGATCAGGCAGGCGTTGTGGCCGCCGAGGCCCATCGAGTTGGAGAGCCCCACGCGCACGTCGGCCGTGCGGGCCGTGTTCGGGACGTAGTCGAGGTCGCACTCGGGGTCGGGCGTGTGCAGGTTGATCGTCGGCGGGATCACGCCGTGGTGGACCGTCAGCGCCGTCGCGACGGCCTCGACCCCGCCGGCGGCGCCGAACATGTGCCCGAACATCGACTTGTTGGACGAGATCGCCATCTCGTGGGCGTGGTCGCCGAAGACCGCCTTGATCGCCTGCGTCTCGGCGGCGTCGTTGTACGGCGTCGACGTGCCGTGGGCGTTGATGTAGTCGACCTCTGCCGGCTCGATCCCCGAGGTTTCCAGCGCGGCGCGCATCATCTCGATCACGCCGATCGACTCGGGGTGGGGCGTCGCGACGTGGTAGGCGTCGTTGGAGGCGCCGTAGCCGGCCAGCTCGCAGTAGATCCGGGCGCCGCGGCTGCGCGCGCGCTCGAGCTCCTCCAGCACGACCACCCCCGCGCCCTCCGCCATGACGAAGCCCGCGCGGGTGAGGTCGAAGGGGCGCGACGCCGCGGCCGGATCGTCGCGCCCGTCCACCAGCGCCCGCATGGCGCAGAAGCCGGCCAGGATGATCGGCAGCATGGCCGACTCGGTCGCGCCGGCCAGGATGACGTCGGCCTGGCCGCGGGCGACCGCCGCCGCCGCCTCGCCGATGGCGTGGGTGCCGGTTGCGCACGCCGACTCGGTGCCGTAGTTCAGGCCGCGCGCGCCGAGCATCGTCGCGACGTGGCTCGTGGTCGTGTCGACGAGCGTGTTCGGCAGCCAGTGCGGCGACACCCGCTCCCAGCCGCGCTCCTCGAGGATCTTCTGCTGGCGCAGCGTGTACGAGAGCCCGCCCATGACGCTGCCGATGACGACACCGACCCGCTTGGGATCGTCCACCACGAGGCCGGCATCCCGCGCGGCCTCCATGGCGGCCGCAACGCCGAAGTGCACGTCGCTCGGCGGTGCGCCGCACCTCCTTCGGGCTCATCGCCAGGCTCGGGTCGAAGTCCTTCACCTCGGCCGCGATGTTGACCGGAAAGTCATCGGCGTCGAACGAGCGGATGACGTCGACACCGCTCCGCCCGGCCACCAGCGCATCCCAGGTGGAAGCCGCGTCGTTGCCGAGGGGCGTGACCGCGCCGACCCCGGTGATGGCCACTCGCCTCATCGGCGAACAGACGGCGGAGGGCCCGTTGGGGTTGCGCCGCGGGTGATCGCGAGCCATCGAGAAGTGGCGTGAGATAGCGTGGGTGCGATAGAGTGCGAGCGTGGCCAGCCACTCACACAGCCAGCGGCAGCGGCTCACCGCGCAGTCCCTCGAGCGTATGCGCGACGGGATCCGCAAGCGTGCCGAGGCGCTCGGGCGTGACCACGAGCAGCGGTTCGCCGAGGTCGGCCGGATGGTGGCCGACAACCGCATCGACCGCGGCATGAGCCAGCAGGAGCTGGCGGTGCTGTGCGGCACGACGCAGTCGGCGATCGCCCGGCTCGAGCGCGGCGGCAGGCCCCCGAAGCTGGACACGCTCATGCGGATCGCCGATGCGCTCGACGCAGATCTGTTGCTCGAGATGCGCCTGCGGCCGCGCGAGACCGAGTAGGATTGCGGGATGGCGGTCACGCTGCGTGACTTCATGAGTGGCGGCGACGTCCTCACGATTGAGCCGACGGTGACCCTGGGGGAGGCCGCTCGGGCGATGCGGCGCCGTGACGTCGGCGCCGCGATCGTGCTCGAGGACGGCGAGCTCGTGGGCATCTTCACCGAGCGCGACCTGCTGCGGGCGATCGCCGAGAGCCGCCACCCCGACGAGCATCACGTGCGCGCCTACATGACGCCCGATCCGATCACGCTTCCACCTGACCACTCGCCCAGCGAGGCCGCGCAGATCATGGCCGACCGCAAGTTCCGGCACATCCCGGTGGTCGAGGACGGGCAGCTGATCGGGGTCGTCAGCATCCGCGACCTGGTCACCACGGGGATGCACATCAACTCCGCCGAGGCCCACTTCGGCTCCGACTTCCCCTGACCGGGGCTCCGCCGCGCACCGCAGGCATAACCGTTCGGGTGACGCGCTCGCGAGGCGGCGGCTGCATCTTGAGCCTAGCGCTCCCCTCGGCCCCAGCCATGGCTGCTGCCCCGTGGGGGCTCTCGCCCGACCCGAAGTGGCGTCGCCGGCCGGATCGAGTCGTTCCGTGGCGTTCTGGGACGACGCCGCGCAGCGGCGACCGCACTGACGCGCCTCGCGTCGCCGGCGACGCCCTTCGGGTTCTGGCCCACAATCCGGTTGGGCGGGCAATCCGTATCCATGAACGATGATTGCCACCCTCGTCACGCCGCTGCCGCGTGCCCTCGCCCGGCCCCGATGGACTAGTCTGGCCGCGATGGCTCCCCATGCGCTGACCGACGAGGAATTGCTGGAGCGCGTCGCCCGCGATCGCGACGAAACGGCGTTCGCCACGCTCTATGAGCGCTACTCCCGCGCGATCTACTCGCTGGTGACGAGGATCCTGCGCGACCGCCACACCGGCGAGGACGTCGCCCAGGAGGCGTTCGCCGCGGTCTGGAGGGCGGCGGCGGGGTATCACCGCGGCCGGGGCAGTGCCGCCGGGTGGATGTTCGCCATCGCCCGCAACGCCGCGATCGACGCGAGCCGGGCGCGCGTGCCCCTGGTGGTCGGCGAGTTCCCCGACCGGCCCGACCCGGCGCCGCTCCCCGACGCTCAGGTCATCGCCGACCTCGAGGCGTTCCGCGTGCACGTGGCCGTCGACTCGCTGCCCCCGCGTGAGCGCGAGGTGGTCGAGCTCGCATACTTCAGCGGGCTCGCCCAGAGCGAGATCGCGGAGGAGCTCGATCTGCCGCTGGGCACCGTCAAGACACGCACCCGAACTGCATTGGCGCGGATGGCGCCGATGCTGCGCGAGGAGGTCAGGTCGTGAGCGACGACGTCGAGTTCGGACACGTCGAGCGCATGCTGCAGCGGACTCCGGCACCCGAGTTCGTGCCCGCGACACTGGCGCCGGTCGCCCGCCGGGCCGCCCTCGGCGAGCCGCCCTCGGTGGCGCGGGCGCCGCGCGCGTGGCGCTGGCCGGCGTGGTGGCGCGTGGCATCGGCAGCGGCGGTGCTCGGCGCGGCGGCGGCCGTGGCGGCCGTGCTGGTCGTCGGCGGACGCGGCGGCTTTCAGACCCAATATTCGCTGACCCTGAAAGGCCCGCACGGAGCCACCGCGGTCGTCGACTTCGGCCAGGCCTCGAAGGGCATCCGGCCGATGGTCGTGCACGTCGACGGCCTGCCTCCGGCGGGCGCCGCCCACTACTACGAGATGTGGTTCCGCACGGGCGGCAACGACAACGTCTCGGCGGTCACGTTCGACACGGCCGCCGGCGGCCAGGCGACGTTCCACGCGGTCATCCCGGCCGGGATGAGCTGGCGCAACTGCTGGGTGACCCTCGAGGCGATCGGCGGGCACGAAACGCCCGCGATGGTGCTCTCCACCTAACCACGGAGCCAAGGGGATTCGAACCCCTGACCTCCTGGGTGCGATCCAGACCCTCGGAGGCGCCGAGGTCGGCCTGCCTCCAGCAGATTCCGGAGAGCACGTGGAGCCCCGCAACACCTCCCGCAACACGGTGCAGCGCGCGGTGGGATCTCGCGGGTCGATCGGGTCCTCGTTTACCCGGCCCGGCGGCAGCTCGGGCAGGTGCCGCGAAGGAGGACGTCGTGGGCGTCGATAGCGTGGTCGACGCGCCCGGCGAGGGCGGAGATCGCTCGTTCCAGTTGGTCGTCTTCGAATGCGGTGACGCGTCCGCAGTGGTCGCAGAGCAGGTGGTGATGGTGGTGGCCGCTTGGGTGGGTGGGTTCGTAGCGGGCGGTGCCGTCACCTACGTCGAGTCGTTGGATGAGGCCGAGCTGGTGGAGGACTTCGACGGCGCGGTAGACGCTGGCGGTGCCGGTGGGGGTTCCTTGGGCACGGAGCGTGTCGGCGATTTCGCGGGTTGTGAGGCAGCAGTCCTGTTGGGCGAGGACGTCGATCACGGCCAGACGGGCGGCGCCGCGCAGGTGCCCGGCTTGCTGGAGCGTGTCGGTTGCATGCGTCTTCCAAGCCGTGTCGGACATATGAGAATGATACTCGGTTATCATGATGCGGTACCTGTCGGTTGGACGCAGGCAGGGCAGAGGCCTGGGAGGGCGCGCAGGCGCTCTTCCGCGAGGTCGAAGCCGACGCTGCGCGTCGCCCGCGGTGGACGGCGCGGTATGTGGTGCGGCTTCCAGTGCACTCGGTGCCGGTGGTTTCGGCCTTCGCTCACGATACAAGATTCGGTCGGTTGTTCAGCCGCGGAGAGGAACGCCTCTTCGGAGGGTGGGCGCCGTGGTCGTGCGTGGCTTGACCGCGGCCAGGATGTAGAAGGCGGTGGCCGTTGAGACGATGGCGGTGCTGGGTGGCAGGGAGGGGGTGAGGTAGCTGAGGGTGAGGCCGATCCACATGGCGGCGACAGCCAGGATTGCGGACAGTGCCAGGCCGGTATAGGGGTTGGGGGTGAGGCGGTGGGCGGCGCCGGCGGGGGCGGCGAGCAGGCCGAGCAGGAGCAGCGCGCCGACGGCCTGGGTGGCCTCGGCGGCGCAGACACCGACCAGCGCCAGAAAGCCGAGGCCGAGCAGGCGGGTGGGTACGCCGCGGGCGGCGGCGACGTCGGGGTCGAGGGTGGCGAAGATGAGCGGGCGGGCGACGGCCAGCATGAGGACGGAGACGGCGACGCCAATCGCGGCGGCCAGCCAGGCGTCGCTGCGGGTGAGGCCGAGGATCGACCCGAACAGGGTGCGGACGGCCGCGGTGCCGTTGGCGCCGCTTGCCTGGGTGGTGAAGATGGTCAGAAACAGCACGCCGAGTCCGAGGATCCAGGCGAACACGGTGCCGATGACGACGTCGTCGGCGCGGGCGCGCTCGCCGATCGCTGCCATCCCCAGGGCGACGATGGCGGTGGCGGCGAACAGGCCGAGGCGGATGTCGATGCCGATCGCGGCAGCTGCCAGCGCGCCGGTGAAGGCGACGTGGCTGAGGGCATCGCCGGCGAACACCTGGGCTCGCAGGACGACGGCGTATCCGACCAGTCCGCAGGCGAGCGCGATGAGCGTTCCTGCCAGGAAGGCGTTTTGCATGAACTGCTGGTGGAGCATCAGCGCGCGACCGCCTCGCCCCCCCGACTGGGCTGGGGGCGTGGTCTGTGGGTGGTGCGTTGGCTGGCTGTGCGGGTGCCGCGGGCGATCAGGTATGCGGCGAAGGCCAGCGAGGTGACGTAGAAGCCGACCGGGTAGATCGAGTAGTAGGCCAGGGCGAGGCCCAGCCAGGTGACGGCCAGTCCGATCAGCAGAGTCAGTGCCAGGCTCCTGGCGGGGCGGGTGGTGAGTTGTTGGGCGGCTGCGGCGGGGGCGACCAGCAATGCGAACACGAGCAGTGCGCCGGTGATCTGGCTGGTCGCCGCGACTGCCAGGCCGAGCAGGAGCAGGTAGGTGATCGAGAGGGCGGCGATCGGCACGCCGTTTGCGGCGGCGACGGTGCCGTCGATCGAGGCGAAATAGAGCGGCCGGCCGATCGCTGCCAGGATCACGAGGGCGCACAGCGTGACGGCGATCAGGATCACGACCTGGTGGTCGGTGATGCCCAGGAACGTGCCGAACAGCAGCGACTCATAGCCGCTGAGGAGGCCGCCGTAGAGCGAGACGAACAGGAAGCCGAGCGCCAGGCCGAACGCTTGCACGGTGCCGATCGCGGCCGACTCCGCAGACACGCTGCGGGTATCGGACGCCGATACAGCTGCCAGCACCAGTGCCCCCACCAAGCAGGCGGCGTAGTAGCCGGCAAGCGCCGGCAGGCCGATCAGGATGGCGCCGGCGGCGCCGGGGAAGGCGACCACGGCCAGGGTGTGGCCGGAGAAGGTCTGGCGGCGGATGACCATGAACCAGCCGATCGCGCTGGCCGAGACGGCAACGACGGTTCCCGCGATCAGCGCGTTGACCATGAAGTGGTAGGCGAACAGGCCGTTCAGATCCGTTATCGGGTTCCAGGACAGGCCCTGGAAGATCGCGGCGTCAGTTGTCATGGCGATGGCCGTGGACGAAGGGCGCCTCGGGCTGGCCGACCACCACCAGCCGTCCGTCGGAGGTGCGCAGCACCTCGATCGGCGCGCCATAGAGGCGGCTCAGTGTCTCGCTGGTGATCACCTCTGAGGGAGGGCCGCTGATCGCCCGACCGGCCGCGAGGTAGACGACGCTGTCAAGGTAGCTGAGGATCGGGTTGATGTCGTGGGCGACCAGCAACACCGCGACGCCGCGTTCCCGGCACACGCGCTGGACGAGCGCGGCCACGGCGCCCTGATTTGACAGGTCGAGGCTGTCCAGCGGCTCGTCCAGCAGCAACAGCTCGGGTTCGCGAACGAGCGCTTGGGCGATCAGCAGGCGCTGCTGCTCGCCGCCCGAGAGCTGGCCGATCGGGCGGCTGGCATACGCCTCCGCGCCGACCAGTCGGATCACCTCGTCGACCCGCGCTGCAGCGTGGCGGCGGCGGGCGCTCTGCAACGCGCGCGGCATCGGCAGCGGTACGCCCCAGCGGGCGCCGTCCAGGCCCAGGCGCACCAGGTCGACGCCGCGGATCCGCGTCGAGGCGTCGAAGCTTCGCCGCTGCGGCAGATACCCGATGCGGGTGTTCGCCGCGCCGGGCGCCCGGCCAAGCACGGAGACGCTGCCCGACGTGACGCGCAGCCCTCCCAGGATCACCTTCAGCATCGTCGTCTTGCCGGCGCCGTTGGGGCCGAGGATGGCCACGAACTCGCCGCCGGCGACGCGAACCGTGACGTCGCTCCAGATCACGCCGGCCGCGACGTTCACGCCGGCGCGATCGAAGACGACGGCGTCCGCAACGAGGTCCATTCGTGGATGCTGCCCGACGGCCGCCGGAACCGCCACCGTTCGCTCGCCAACGCCGGCGTCGGTCACCGGCCGGTGGCCTTGGCCAGGGCCGCGGCGAGCGAACGAAGCTCGGCCACCTGCCACTGCTGGAAGCTCGCGCCGGCCGGGGACATCGTCTCGGTGATCGTCGTCACCGGGATGCTGTTCTGGTGCGCCAGGTTTGTCAGCCGGACGATGTCGGGTGTCGAGTTCTGGCTGTTGAAGACCCACACCTTGATCAGGTGGTCGGTGAGCTGACGGTCGACCGTGGCGACGTCCTGGGGTGTCGGGTCTGTGCCCTCGGCGATCGCCTTGGCAAACGAGTACGGCGTCAACAGCTTCAACCCCAGACTCTGCCCCAGGCCCTGGAAGATGCTCTCGCTGTAACCCACCGGCACGCCTGCATAGCGGCTTCGGATCTGCTTGCGCAATTGGTTGTACTCGGCAAGAGCGACCGCCTCAAAGCGATGCTTCTGCGTGGTGTAGTAGGCGGCGTGGGTGGGATCGAGGCGCTGATAATCGCGCGTGATCTGGGCCGCCACCGCATACACATCGGACGGGAAGTACCAGCGATGTGGGTTGCCATCCGTCGGCACGCCGACAAGGCTGCCGACGTTCAGCACCACCCGACCGCTGTCAGGGCTGGCAGCCAGAAGCTGTGATGCCCACCCGTCGTAGCCGACGCCATTCACGATCGCCATCTGCGAGGACGCCATGGTGCGCGCGTCCACCGCCGTCGGCTCATAGGAATGGGGATCCGTGGCCGGGTTGTCGATGATGCTCGTCACCCGCACCCGATCGCCGCCCAACTGCTGGGCGATGCTCCCCCAAAAGTTCTCGGCCGCCACGACGTCCAGCTTCCCAGAACCGCCACCCCCACCACTTGCCGATCCCGACGCATTGCACCCCGAGGCGACCGCCACCAGCACGACCACCAGTACCGCCAACCCACACCGCCATCGGCCCATCGATCCTCTCTCCTCTTCCGAGTAAACGCCCGCGTCGATCGGACAGCGAACCACTCTACCAGAATGAGAATCATTCTTCTCTACTAGAGCGGCTCGGTCCGGCCGCGCCGCAGAACTCCGACGGGCCATGACGGCCGAACGGGACACTCGCCGTCTAGGAGGAAGATCAGGATCAACACCACGTCGGCCGGTTGACGCTCCCTGGAGCGCATCCAGGCGCTCACTTGCTCCAGTCCGACAACATGAAAGCGCTGATTTCCAGGGCTTTCGATGGAGCTAAGGGGATTCGAACCCCTGACCTCCTGGGTGCGATCCAGGCGCTCTCCCAACTGAGCTATAGCCCCGCGAGGGCGAAAGTATAGCCCTGGGCCTTAGGATGCTCGGTGGCCGCTGTCCGAGTCCAGGAGACCACGAAGAGCGCGATACAAGGTCGCCCGAAGCAGAACCGTGAGCACGACGAATCCCGTGGCGATCAGACCGGACCGGACTCCGGCGAATGCGACCGTCGCACGCGCCGACCAGTCGCCCACTCCGGAGAAGGGGTGGCTGAGGCCGATGCCGCCCACGACGGCGTGGGAACGCGGCTGACGGGGCGCCTCACCGCCACGGAGCGAATGCCCGCTCCCGCGTCTCCGCGTCCGGTCGCTGCGAACGGCCGCGGCGCCAGAGCAGGAGGATGCCGAGCGGGGTGGCGACCAGCGGCAGCGAGATCACGGCGATCGGCACGAGCACCCACTTCCCGCTGAGATTGTCGTGGTGGGCGATGCCCTGGACGTGCGGGGCGAAGTCGGGCTGCGCCGTGATCGTGGCCGGCCCCCCCGGCCCCGCGAACTGCGCGGACGCCGCCATCGAGTCGACGAGCCAGCGTCCGCCGATGCGCCGCACCTCGGTCGTGTAGACCTCGACGCCGACGTTGCTCCCGGGGCGGGGCTGGAGCATCAGGTCGAAGGTCACGTCGTCGGGGCCGACGGTGATCGGCCGGATGCCGTACGTCGTCCTGCGGACCGGGAACGGAAACACCGGCAGCGATCCCTGCCGCCAGTCGGCGCGGGTCGTCGTCGAACGCATCGTGGGTGTGGCCAGGTCCCAGGCCCTCCCGGGGTGCTCGCGTCCCACCGCCTCGGGCACGAACGACCGCAGGAGCACGCGGATGGCACGCAGTTCCCCCTTGGGGATCGTCGGCCCGGCCGCCACCGCAGGCGCCGCCGCCCAAAGAGTGGTCGCCGCGACGCCGATCAAGATCGCCCCACCTCTCATCCCCGTAGCCTGCCACGCCGGCGGACGGGATGCACATCTGACGATCGCTAAAGAGTGGGCGAAAGCCGTCGAAGATGGGTGAAGCGGAGACTCCTGCTCCGTGACCCCGACGGAGGCCCATTCATGTTTGACTTGCAGATTCTTCGCAGCACCAGCTTTGCGCTCGTGACGACCGGGTGGAGCCCCGACGACGTGGACGCCGACCTGGAGGGCCTGTGCGCCCAGATCGAGGATTCCGCGATCGACGCCGGCGCCGAGGCCGCGCGCTTGCGCGAGGCCGAGTTCGAGGTTTCGTCACCAGGCTACGACCCGGATGACGTGCGCGCGTTCTACACCCGCCTCGCCGCCGATCTCGAGGAGGCCTTCGGGGCAGCCGAGAGCCCGGCGCCGGTCGAGGAGCCTGTCGTCGCCGAGGTCGAGGAGCCCGTGGTGGCCGAGGTCGAGGAGCCGGTGGCGGAGGAAATTGCAGTCGACGAGTCGGATGACGATCACGAGGAGACCCAGATGGATGCGGAACAGATTGACGTGGAGGAGACGGAGGCCGTGGAGGCCGACGTCGATTCGACCGACGAGGCGCCGATGTCGGTCACGGTGTCGCAGGACCTGCATCTCCTGGGCGAGGCCGTTGAGCGGGCGAAGCGGACGGTCGCCGGACTCGAGGCATTCGTCGAGAGCGATGTCGCGAGCCTGAAGCAGGCGTGCGAGCAGCAGTGGGCCGCGTGCCAGGAGGAGTGCAGCCGCGCCATCCACGAGGCCGAGGACAAGGCCGAGAAGTGGGTCGCCGCCGCCGAGACAAAGGCCGAGCGGGCACGCACGAGCGCGGAGCGGTCGATCGACAAGCGCAAGCGCGAGTTCGAGCGGGATCTGCGCCACGAGCGCGAGGCCGCCGAGAAGGCGCTGGTGCAGGCCGAGGAGGCCGCGGCGCAGGACATCGCGCAGAAGCGGGCGGCCGCGGACGCCGAGATCGCACGGCTGCGCGCCGAGGCCGAGAAGGATCGCGCCGATGCCCGCGATGCCATGGATCGGGCCCTCGACATGCAGGCCTCGATCGCATCGTCGCTGGAGAAGGCCCGCGCCGAGCTGCTCCCGCCGAAGCCCGTCCAGCGCGCCGCGTAGCCTGACCGGCGGTGAAGCTCGATGGAGAACGGCGACCGTAACTTGCAGATGGCTCGGGCAATCCTGCCCGAGCTCCCGTTCGACATCGATGCCTACAAGAGCGACGGCGCCGCCAGCACCTTGCGGATCTACGCCGAGGAGGACGGGCACGTCCACGCGATGATGCCCTGGGCCGAGGCCCGCGAGGACATGGCGCTCGTCATCCCGATCCGCTCGCAGGAACGGGGCGGGTACGACATCGCGTGTCACGTCGCCGGCGTGTATTTCGAAGGCGGCTCGCTGGGCCGAGTCGACCTTGCCATCACCGCGATCTCGCGCAGAAAGCCCTATCGCGCGGTCGTCCGCGCCCACGCGAGCCAGCTCGCACTGGTCACCGTTGTCGCGAGCCGGCATCAGCGGGCGCGCGAGGAGTTCGACGTGCGGCTCGTCGACCTGTCGGTCACGGGCTTCGCGTTCCTGACGGAGCGCAAGCTCGCCGCGGGCGACATCGTCGCGCTGAGCACGCAGCTCGGAGACGCCAACTTCTACGCCGAGGCGCGCGTCGTCAACCCGGCGCCCGCCCCCTACGGCCGGCGCCGCATGGGCTGCGAGATCCTCCAGCCGCACCCCGAGCAAACGCTCCTGCTCGAGCGCTATGTCCAGGCGCAGCCCGCCGCGACCGACCGCCGCACCGGCGACCGGGCGGCCTGAGTTTCGAGGAGCGGGGAGAGCCCCCTTCAGAGGTCGCGGGCGAGCGCGGCGGCCTGGGCGCGGATCTCGGGGATGGCGACCGACTCCCAGAGCTCGCCGCGGCGCATCCAGCCGAGCGTGAACAGATTGATTCGAGAGACGGCCGCTCGCCTGGCGGAGCGCGCCACCCGGGCCCGTATCCAGGCCGAGACCGAGCGGGTGTGGGCGAGCCAGGCCCTGCGCACAGAGATCGTCCAGAAGCGGGGACCCCGCACCGACGACCGAGACTCCCGGGCCGGTGCAGTTGACCGCGTAGGCGACCCGCCGGGTCACGACCTCACCCGTGCCGCGGCGCACCGCCGAGAACGTGAGCCCGGCATCGTCCTCGGCAATCTTCTGGAGCCGCCCGGCCAGGATGGTGAGCTGCCCGGTTGCGCGAAGCTCGCCGAGCAGGGCGCCAATCTCGGGTGCCATCCCGTGGCGATGGGTGTCCCAGAAACGCGCGAACCGGGCCACGAAGCGGCGCTGGTCGGCGGGGCTCAGCCCGATCCACAGGGACTGCGTGTGCGGTCGCAGCCCATGAACGACATCGCGCCAATCTCCGCCCGCCCGCTCGGCCTCGGCGCTGGCGGCGCGCACGGCGGCGGCCAGCACCCGCAGCGGAGTGCCCGGTGGTGGGGGGTGAAACTCGGCTCGGGGCGTCTGTCCAGCCGGCCGGTGCACATGGGGCATGAGGCCGGTGCGCGAGATGGCGATGAGCTGGATGCCGGACCGGTCGGCGACTGATGCGAAGCGCGACGTCGATCATGGTCAGACCGGTGCCGACCAGGAGCACGTCACCGGCGGGGAGCTCGTCGAGCGCTCCGGGGCTCCACGGGTCGTGGACGTAGCGGAGGGCATCCGCCGGCCAGTCGCCCGATTGCGAGCGGGACGCTGCGCGGCGGCAGGTTCCCGATCGCGAGCACCACCCGATCGGCATCGACGCAACCCCCGTCCCCAAGCGTGAGGCGCACCCCGCCCGCCTCGAGTGAGATGCCGACCGCCTCGGCCCGCCGATGCTCGAACGCCCAGGCCGACGCCTCGATGCTCTCGCCAAGCAGCGCACTCAGGTAGTCGCCGTAGGTCGATCGCCGCACGAACGCCGGCGGTCCCGTCTGGCCGTCGCCGTGGTCCACCAGCCACCGCAGAAGGTGATCGGAATCGTCGGCGAGGCCGCTCATTGATGCCGGAAGCACGTTCAGGAGGTGCTGCGGGAACCGCGTGCTGTATGCCACGCCGCGCGCGGTGCGGTCGCTGCGCTCGATCATGCACGATCCGCACCGGCGCGGCCCCGCGCAGCATGTGCACCGCGGTGAGGGTGCCGCCGGCGCCGCCGCCGACGATTGCGACGGTGCGGCCGTCGCTGCCCGCCGGGATCGGCTACTCCTCGAGCGCGCCGCGCTGGGCGAGCCACGCGAGCACGACGCCGGCGTGGCGGTCGGGCGGGAAGACCGGGTAGAACGCCTTCACGATCGTCCCGTGCTCCGCCACGAGGGTCAGCCGGCGCAGGTAGACCAGGCCGTTCAAGTCGAAGGTCGGAAGCGAGAGCGCGTCGCGCAGCTGCAGCTGCGGATCGGCGATCACCGGGAACGGCATCCGGTTTCGCTCCGCGAACTCGACCTGCTCCGCAAGCGTCTGGCCCGACAGCCCGGCCACGCGTGCGCCCGCCGCCGCCAGCTCGGCCGCATGGTCGCGAAATCCGCACGACTCCGGTGTGCAGCCGCGGGCGCCGGGGAAGGCATCCCAGCCCTCCGCCAGCGGCTCGCCGGGAACGCCGGTGTGCGGGTAGATGTAGATGACCGCTCGACGGCTGCAAAGCTCGGCGAGGTCGACCGGCCCCTGCGAGGAGTCCAGCACGAGTGCCGGCATCGCCATACCCGCGAGGTGGTCGGCCCCGCCGTCGTCCTCGGGCACCGGGAGATTCGCAGGGAGCGTCGTGTAGTCGGCCGCCACGTCTCCAGCCTAGCCGCGGGCGGACAGGGCGGCGAACCGCTCGAGCTCGGCCACGGCGCCCGCCCGCCGCAGCGCCGGCTCGGCCTCTGCGAGCGTGGCCGCGGCATCGTCCCCACGGCCGAGGGCGTGCAGTGCTTCGGCCAGGACGAGTCCCGACACCGCGGCCTCCCAGGCTGCGCCGGTCTCGGCAAACCGCTCGGCGGAGCTGCGGGCGAGCTCCGCGGCTCCAGCCGGGTCTCCCTCGGCGAGCAGGCGGGCAGCGTCCAGGCGGTCGGCCATCGCCGGGCCGGTCGCCCAGTCGCTGCGCTGCGCCCGCTCACGGATCTCCGTGCACAGCGTGGCGAGCTCTGCAAAGCGGCCGAGGGTCTCGAGCAGCTGGCCCTCGGCCATCATCTCGAAGCTGTGACCCTCGGAGTGCGAGGTCTCTGACCGGATCAGTGCTAGCCCCTCCTCGGCGCGGCCCTCGGCCCGCAGGCCGAGCGCACGGAACGCCTGGCGCGTCGACGCCTTCAGCTCGATTTCGCGCAGCGGCTCGAGCGCGCCGGTCTCGCGCCGTGCGGCGAGGACGAACTCGGCCGCGGAGAGGACCAGGCGCAGGAACCCCGGGGGCTCGGTGCCGAACTCCTCGGTCACCCGCCGGCACTCCTCGACGACCGCGTCCCAGTCGCCCAGCAGGAACTGGGAGAGTGCCAGCGTGGAGCCCGAGCCCCGGCTCTCGCCGCCCAATGCCGCAACCCGGGCGATGCCCTCCTCCGAGAAGCGGAGCGCGTCGCGGTAGCGGCCCTGCTCCCAGGCCACCTGCGCGGACATGTAGAAGATGTCGTCCAGGTCGATGAAGGCCACCACCTGGTCGGCCAGCCGGCGCCGCCGTTCGACCCCCGCCGCCATCGCCCGGACATCGTCGCTCAGCTCGTGCGAGATGTGCTCGACATCGAGGGCGATCGAGAGCAGGTCGGGGCGGTCGAGCCGCTCGGCGGTGCTCACCGCGCGGGCTGCCGCAACCCGCATCCGCTCCCGTCACCTCGGGTGAGGGGGAGGGTCGGGGAATCCGAACGCCCAGCCCCCCTCGGCCAGGAGCAGCTCGACCAGTGCGACGGTCTCCTCGTCGCCCACGGCCGCGAGCCCGCGCTCGAGATACCGGCGCGTCTCCTCCTGCGTGGCCCGGGTCTGCGGCATCAGCCCGGACGCCCGGGTGATCATCAGCGCCAGCCGCCCGCAGACGGTCGCAACGGCGGCGCGATCGGCGTCCGGATCGGCCTCGAGCAGTTCGAACGCCTCCCGCCAGGCCCGGTAGGCCGAATCGCCGTCGGCGAGCTGGTAGGCGATCTCGCCGAGGATGATCAGCGCCGCCGCCCGTCCCGCGCCGTCGTCGGCCAGCTCGGCCGCGCGGGTTGCGAAGACGCGTGCCTGGTCGAGCGCGAGCCTGGCCAGGTCGCGCCGGCCCGCCTCCAGCGCGTAGTGGAGGGCGCGGGGCCGGTCGCCGGCGAGGTCGAAGTGGTGGGCGAGGAGCTCGGCCACCTCGCCCCGCCGCTCTCCGAACGTCCCCTCGATCCACTCGCCGACGCGGGTGTGTGCGGCGGGCCGGTCGCGCCGCGGCAGGGTCTCGTAGGCAACGTCACGGGTGAGGATGTGCTTGAAGATCAGCTCCCGCTCGCCCGCCATCGCCGAGCCCATCCGCGACAGCACGAGATCCCTCCGCTCGAGCTCGTCAAGCGTGTCCTCGACCTGTTCGGCCTCGCCGTTCAGGAGGCCGGCGACGGCCCCGGGCCAGAAGACGCGGCCGACGACGGCCGCCGCCTGCACGGCGCGCTTCTCGGCCGGCGGCAGCAGATCGATCCGCGCCGCAAGCACGCCCTGGACGGTGTCGGGCAGCGACACGTGCGCGATGCCGTCGACCGCGTGCCAGCGGCCGGACTCGTGCACGATCAGGCGCTCGTCGATCAGCCTCCGCAGGATCTCCTCGAGGAAGAACGGGTTGCCCTCGGCCCGTTCGAGGATGAGGGCGTGAGTGTCGTCGGGCAGGCCGTCGACGTGCAGGAGCAGGCGCACCAGCTCGTCGGCGTCGCCGCGGGCAAGGGGCTCGAGCGTGATGCTCGACACGCTGCGCCGGCCGCCGCCCCACGTCGGCCGGCGCGCGGTCAGCTCGGGCCGCGCCGGGCAGAGGAACAGGACGGGGGCCTGGACTCGGTCGGACAGCTCCTCGAGCAGGTCGAGCATGGCCGCGTCTGCCCAGTGGATGTCGTCGACGACCACGACGAGCGGCTCACCCCCGGCGAGCGTGGTGAAGAACCCGCGCCAGCCGGCGTGGATCGCCGTCATCACGGCGCGCGGCGCCAGGTCGCGAAGCGGCGAGGAGGGATCGTCGAGGCCAATCGTGTGGATCAGTGCGGCCAGGAACGGGCTCAACTCGGGGGCGGACTCGCCGAGCGCCGTGATCCGCCGCAGCGCCACGTCGGGCGGGTCGGTGTCGAGCACGCCCGCCTCGGTCTTGAGGATCTCCGCCAGCGGCCAGAATGTGACCCCGTCGCCGTAGGGCAGGCAGCGGCCGCGAACCACGCGGACGCCGGGCCGGGCGGTGAACTCCGCCACCAGCCGGCTCTTGCCGACGCCGGGATCGCCATAGATCGTGACCAGGTGCGCCTGGCCGTCCTCGCACGTTCGCCGCATGAGGCTTCCCAGCAGCTCGAGCTCGCGGTCGCGGCCGACCATGCGCGAGCGCAGGCCGGGCACGCCGCGTGCCGGCTCGTCCCGTTCGCCCTCGAGCAGCCGGGCTGCGACCCCACCGGTCTTGCCGCGCACCTCGAGCGACGCGGGGGCCGCGAAGGCGAACCCGCGCACGGCCGCGGCGGTGCGGTTGCCGACCAGCACCTGGCCGGGCTCGGCCGCCTGCTGCAGCCGGGCGGCGACGTTGACGGCATCGCCGGTCGCCATCGCCTCACCGGCCCGGGGCGCAGTCGCCGCCAGCACCTCGCCGGTGTTCACGCCGATCCGCATCCCCAGCTCGACCCCGTGGACGGCTGCCAGCTCGAGATTCAGGGTGGCCAGCCGCCGCTGCATGCGAAGCGCGGCGCGCAGCGCCCGGTCGGGATCGTCCTCGTGGGCGACGGGCACCCCGAACGCCGCCATGACCGCGTCGCCGATGAACTTCTCGACCGTTCCGCCCTCGGCCTCGATCTGCTCGCGCATGGCTGCGAAGAACCGGCCCATGACCTCTTTCAGCGCCTCGGCGTCGAGGCGCTCGCCGAGCGCGGTCGACCCTGCCAGATCGGCGAACAGGATTGTCACGAGCTTGCGCTCGTCGGCGGTTGCGGCGGCGGCCTCGAGCGGCGCGCCGCATTCCAGGCAGAACTTGGCGCGGTCGGGGTTCTCGGTCCCGCAGATCGGGCAGCCCGCCATCGGATGAGTCTATGCCGAGAGCGGGGTAGCGTTTCGTGGCCGGATCCCGAACGCAAGGAGAGCGAGTCATGGCTGCAGGCTTCCGGATGCTCAATGCCGGCGATGCGTTCTGGCGGCCGTCGAACCAGATGGGCGTGCAGAACACCGACCTCGCCAAGCAGCTCGAGATCGTGACGCTGGGCGCCCGCCTCTGGCGGCTCGCACCCGGGCAGGCATCGACCCGGCACCGTCATTTCGAGCAGGCCGAGCTCTACGTCGTGCTCGAGGGGACGGGCCGGATGCGGGTCGGGGACGAGCTCCTGACGCTCGCGCCGCTGTCGGCGGTCGCGGTCGAGGCCGCCACCGTGCGGCAGGTGTTCAACGACACCGCCCGCGACGCCCTGTGGCTCGTCGCAGGCGCCCCGCCGGAGGGGGCCAACACGCTCGAGATGACACCCGAGCAGCTGGCGGCGCTCTACCCGGACGGCCCCAAGGCCCTGCCGCCAGAGTTGTCGGATTAGACTGCCGCGATGAGCGCCTTTGGCGGGATCGACCGCCTCGAACATCTGCGGATCTGGGACGGCGTCACCGCGCAGGCGGTCGAGGGCGAGCGGACGACGCTCGCCGTGGTCGATCTCGAGCCGGGAAGTGCCGTCCCGGAGCACAGCCACGAGAACGAACAGCTCGGCGTCCTGATCCGCGGTTCGATGCGCTTCCGCGTGGGCGAGGAGACCCGTGAGGTCGGGCCCGGCGACACGTGGCGGATTCTCGGCCACGTGCCGCACGAGGTGACGGCCGGTCCCGACGGAGCGCTGGCCATCGAGTCCTTCACGCCGGTGCGGGACGACTGGGCCGGACTCGAGCGCCTCGACGACCGGCCGGCGCCCCGGCTCGCCTGACGCACCGCCCGGTCAGGCCGGGACCGGAGCGCCCGGCCTGGCGACGGCGCCGATCTGGTGCAGTGCGCCGAGGCGGTCCGGCACGCCCCAGTGCTCGACGATGCGGCCGTCGGCCACCCGGAAAACGTCGAAGACTGTGATGCGGAACGTCCGGCCGGTGGGCGGGTATCCCATGAACGAGCCGTCGCTGGTGCCGGTGGCGGTGTTGCGGATCCAGACGGTGTCGCCGGCGACGACGAGATCGTCGATGCGCAGCTCGAAGTCCGAGAACGCCCGCCGGAGCGACCCGATCACGGCCTTGACGCCCTCGGGGCCGGGGGCGTGGTTCGGCCCGAACTCCTGGTGCTCGACGGCGTCGGCGGCGACCAGTTCGTCGCACACCTCGAGGCGCCCCTGGCTGAAGCCCTCGTCGATCAGCCGCCGGACCACGACCTCTGCGGTGGATACCATGTCCACAACCTTTCTATCTGAGATAGACTGTATTTACTAAAGTGTTACTGTATCGGATATGACCGAGCCCGTCAAGCCACGCCGGACGTACCGCTCGCAGCGCCGCAGGGAGCAGGCAGAGGAGACGCGCACCCGCATCCTCGCGGCGGCACGGGGGCTGCTGGTCGAGCGCGGCTTTGCCGGCGCGACCATCGCCGCGATCGCCGACGAGGCCGGAACCGCCCAGGAGACGGTCTATCAGGCGTTCGGCAACAAGCGGGCGCTGCTGGCCGAGCTCGTCCAGCGGGCCGTGCGCGGCGACGACCCTGCGCCGATCCTCGAACAGGCGGGCCCCGTCGCGGTGAGCCGCAGCGCCGACCCGGCCGAGCAGCTGCACCTGTTCGCCGAAGACGTCGCAAAGCGGCTCGAGCGCGCCGGTCCGCTCATGCAGGTGCTGGCGGACGCCGGTCACACCGACCCCGACCTCGCCGCGCTGCACCACCGGTTCCACCAGGCCCGGCGCCGGAACCTGCGCACGTTCGCCGACGGGCTTGCGGCGAACGCTCCCCTGCGCGTGGGCCGGGCGCAGGCCGCCGACACCGTCTGGGCGCTGGCCAGCCCCGAGCTCCACACGTTCCTGACGCAGACCGCCGGGTGGTCACGGAAGCGCTACGCCACCTGGCTCGCCGACACGCTGATGCGCGCTCTCGTGCAAACCGACGCCTGAACGGTGGGTGTTTGCGTTTGCGCGCCGCGTGGCAAGATACCCCGCGATGGGAACCGACCAGTACCACGAGCCGGCCGCCGAGCTGCCCGAGGAGACCCGGACGTTCGCGCGCCTGTGCGCGTCGCTGACGGAGGAGGCCGAGGCGATCGGCTGGTACCAGCAGCGGCTGGCGCTCGAGGCCGACCGCGAGGCGCAGGCGATCATGCGCGACGCTCAGGGCGAGGAGTTCAAGCACTTCTGCATGGACCTGGAGTTCCTCCTCCGGCGCACGCCGCTCTGGCGCGAGATCGCCGCCGGGATCCTGTTCCAGGAGGGCGACATCGTCGAGCATGGTGAGGAGTCCGAGGAGGCGGCCGTCGAGGGAGCGGCTGAGCGCGGCGAGCCCGTGGCGGGCACCGACTCACTGGGCCTCGGGAGCCTGAGGGGGGCCGCACCATGAGCCACCTCCTGCGCGAGCATGCACCGATCACCGAGACGGGCTGGAGCCGGATCGACGAGGAGGCGCGCGAGCGGCTCGCACCGGCGCTCGCCGCGCGCAAGCTGATCGATTTCGGTGGCCCGCACGGCTGGCAGCACTCGGCCACCAATCTCGGCCACACAGATCCGGTCGCCGAGACCGGCGAGGGACTCACGGCCCTCAAGCGCCGGGTGCTCCCGCTGGTCGAGCTGCAGGCCCCATTCTCGGTGTCGCGAGCCGAGCTGGCCGACGCCGATCGCGGCGCCGAGGACGTCGACTTCGGCCCGCTCGACGTCGCCGCCCGCCGGCTCGCCGTGGCCGAGAACGCCGCGGTCTTCCACGGCTGGAAGGCCGCCGGGATCATCGGCATCGCCGAGGCCTCGGCACATGACCCGGTCGCGCTCGGCGACAACTGCGAGCACTACCCGCGCCACGTCGCCAAGGCGATCGAGGCGCTGCTTTCGGCCGGGATCGAGGGCACCTATGGCCTTGCGCTCGGACGAGACGCCTACACCCGGGTGCTCGAGACCAGCGAGCACGGCGGCTACCCCCTCCTGGAGCATCTGCGCGAAATCGTCGCGGGGCCGCTCGTGTGGTCACCCGGCGTCGACGGCGCGGTCGTCGTCAGCCTGCGGGGCGGCGACTTCCTGTTCGACTCGGGCGAGGACATCTCGATCGGCTACGACCACCACGACGCCGACGCAGTTCATCTGTATTTCGAAGAGAGCTTCAGCTTCCGGGTCGTGACGCCGGAAGCCGCCGTCGCGCTGGTGTAGGCGGCGGCCCGGCCGTCAGCCGGCCCCGAGGTAGAGGTAGCGGGTGGCGATCGCCAGTGCGATGCATCCGAGCAGGCGTCGGAGCGTGGCTTCGGGGACGCGGTGGTGGACGCTCGCGCGCCCGCCAGATGCATCGGCCGAGCCTAATGCCGAGCACCTGGTGTGACCGCCGCCGCTGGACATTTCCCGGCGGATCGCGCAGTATCTTCCCCACGACGGGCCGAGTGAGGAGATGCTCATGCGCACGGCTGAGGTGGTGGTCACATGGTCATGCTGACCTCCGAGTCCACCCGGTGGCTGGTGGGCCTCGGACTGGGGGTCGTGGTCATCGCGGTGGCCGCGGTGATCGTGATCACGATCGTCCTTTACGCAAACCGGATCGCACAGCAGGCCGAGACGGCTGTGGGGGCGGTCGGGGTCGTGCGTGACCAGACGGCCGACCTCGGCGGCGTCGCCCGGATCAACGACTCCGGGGTGAGGATCCTCCACGCGGCGCGCGCGCTGCGAAAGGTGGCGGTGGGCAAATGACGCTTCTCGTATCTGCACAGGGCTACTGGGAGATCGCGCTCGTCATCGGGTTGGCCGCGGCGCTCGTCGTCGCGGCGCTCCTGGCCGCACTCGTGAAGGCGGTCATCAGCATCGAGCGCTCGGCGGACGGCCTCCTCGTCGCCGCGACCGCCGTCGCCGGGAACACGGCCAACATCCCGCAGCTGGAGGCGACGGCGCCCGTGCTCGGGCTGATCGTGCAGGAGGCCGTCGTCCAGGACGGGTACATGAACGCGCTCACCGACGGGTTCGGTGGAGCATGAGCACCACGGTTCTCGTCGTGCTGAGCGTTGCGCTGGTCGTGGTCGTCGTGGCCGTGCTGGCCGGAGCGCTCTTCGTCGTGTGCCGGGGCCTCGAGCGGATCTCGACCAAGCTCGCGACGCTCGCCACCGCGCTGCAGGGCGTCGAGGCCGAGCACCTGCGTCCGCTCGAAGGGGCGGTGACCGCCATCAACGCGCAGTTCGACATCATCCTCAGTGCGCTGCCGGGCATCGGCCGCAAGGCCGCGATCGTCGCCGAGAGGAGGCCCCGATGACCCTGCTCTGGATCGGAGACGCCATCCTCCTGGTCGTGGTCGTGCCGGTGGTCGTGTACCTGCTGAACGGGATCCTCACCGCCGCCCGGAACATCGTGCCGAGCGTGCGCGCAATCGCAGCCGCCGCCGCGGCCGGATCGAAGGACCTCGATGCCACGGCGCTGCTCCTGACGACGCAGGAGCAGGTGGCCCAAACGGTCGCGGGGGTCGCCGGCTACGGCGGCTCGCTCGACGTGATCCTCGACGACGCGGAGTAGAGCACGATGCCCGTACTCGCCATCACCGCACCGGGAGCTGTTCTGATCGTGATCCTGGTCCTGATCGTGCTGACCCTGGTCTACTACCTCGTCTCGACGATCGTCGCCCTGCGCGCGATCACGAAGGGCCTCGACGAGGTGATCTCGAGCGTCGGTGAGATTCTCGAGAAGAGCGCGCCCGTTAACGAGGTCGTGGGCAATATCAATGCGCAGCTCGATGCGGGCGTTGACCTGCTGGAGGGGCTGCTCGTCAAGAAGGCCGGCCTCGAGGACGCGGTCGGCCTGATCGACGGCCTCTATCCCGGCGCCGCCGCGGCAGGCCTGCGGAACTTCCCCGAGAGCACCTCCGTCAGGGCCCCGCGCATCTCGGAGGTCTATACCAAGGGGACGCTCACGCTGGCGCGGCTCGGCCGCGAGGCTCCGATCGCGATGGCCAATCCCGCGGGCCCGGTGCTGCGCAACGTCGAGGGCGGCAGCCTGGCCGCCCGGCTTCTGTACCCGGACGGGCGGCAGACGGGCCCGAAGGAACTGCCGCGGTCTCCGGTCATCGGCACCGACTCCCCCGTCCAGTACGAGCAACGGAACGACATCGGCGCCCCCCGCAAGCGGCTCCCGGCGAGGAAGTAAGGGAACCCACCATCGGGCGCCGGCAGCCCCGGAAGACCGTCGATTCCGATGAGTGCAAGGTATCCTCCAGTTGCCCTGAAAGGAACATGCATTGCAGACTCCTGCGGCATTCGAGTATGAACGCGCAACGAGCGTGGAGGGCGCGATTGCGTCGCTGAAGCGGCTCGGCCCCGAGGCGCGGATCATCGCGGGCGGCCACAGCCTGCTGCCGATGATGAAGCTGCGGCTTGCCAATCCCGAGCATCTGATCGACATCAACGATCTCGCGGAGCTCGCCTACATCCGCGAGCAGGAAGGCGAGATCCGGATCGGCGCGCTCACCCGGCACGTCGACCTCTTGAAGTCGGACCTGCTCGCCGATCGCCTCCCGCTCTTCCGCGACGCCGAGACCGTGATCGCCGACCCGGTCGTCCGCAACCGCGGCACGATCGGAGGCTCGCTCTGCCAGGCCGACGCGGCCGAGGATCTCTCCGCGGTCTGCACCGCCGTCAAGGCCAGGGCGGTCATCCGCGGCGCCGACGGCGAGCGGGTGGTCGGGATGGAGGACTTCCACGTCGGCCCCTACATGACGGCGGTCGGGGCGGACGAGATGCTCACCGAGGTCCGGATCGCGGTGCGCCCCGGCTGCGGCAGCGCCCACGAGAAGGTCGAGCGCCGCGCGGGCGACTGGGCGATCGCCGCCGCGTCGGCTGCGATCTGGATCAACGACGGCACGATCGCCGACGCCGGCATCGCGCTCAGCGCGGTGGGGCTGACGACCATTCACCTGAGCCGCGCCGAGGAGCTCCTGCGCGGCAAGGCGCCCGGCGAGGAGCTGTTCGCGGAGGTCGGCCAGATTGCGTCGGCGGACTGCTCTCCTGGCGCCGACGGACGCGGGCCGGTCGACTACAAGCGCCACCTCGCCGGCGTGCTCACGCGACGGGCGCTGCGCCGGGCGACGGCGCGCGCTCTGACCCAGGAGGCCTGATCGTGAACGTCTTGATGACCGTCAACGGGCAGCAGGTCTCCCACGACGTCGAGCCGCGGATGCTGCTCGTGCATTTCATCCGTGAGACCGTCGGTCTGACGGGCACCCACTGGGGCTGTGACACCTCCAACTGCGGTGCCTGCGTGGTGCTGATGGACGGCACGCCGGTCAAGTCGTGCACGACGCTGGCGGCGATGTGCGACGGACACGAGATCCGCACCGTCGAGTCGCTCGAGGTGGACGGCCGGCTCGATCCGGTGCAGCAGGGCTTCCACGAGCTCCACGCGCTCCAGTGCGGCTTCTGCACGCCGGGGATGCTGATGACGTCGCGGGCGCTGCTGGACGAGAATCCCAACCCCACCGATCATGAGATCAGGGTCGCGATCTCGGGGGCCATCTGCCGCTGCACGGGGTACAAGAACATCGTCAGCGCGGTGCGCTGGGCGGCCGAGCACGAAGCCACCGCAACACGAGAGGCATAACCCATGGCCACGACCGAGAACCTTCCGAGCCCAACCACCGAGCGCCCGATCGGCTTCGGCCGCCTCAAGCGCAAGGAGGACGCGCGCTTCATCCGCGGCCAGGGCAACTATCTCGACGACATCCGCCTCCCGGGCATGGTGCACGGCGCGGTCCTGCGCAGCCCGTATGCGCACGCCCGCATCGTCTCGATCGACACCTCGAAGGCGCTCGCGCACCCCAATGTCGCCGCGGTCGTCACCGCCAAGGACCTCGAGACGCTGGGGCTGGCCTGGATGCCGACGATCTCCTACGACACCCAGGCCGTGCTCGCGGGCGACAAGGTGCGCTTCCAGGGTCAGGAGGTCGCCTTCGTGATCGCGACCGACGAGTACTCGGCGAACGACGCGCTGCAGCTGATCGAGGTCGAGTACGAGCCGCTCCCGGCGATCGTGAACGCCCGCAAGGCACTCGACCCCGACGCGCCGCTGATCCGCGACGACAAGGCCGGCCAGCGCGACAACCTGGCCAGCCCGACGTGGGAGGCCGGTGACGAGGAGGCGACCGACCGCGCCTTCGCCGAGGCGGACACGATCGTGTCGCGCGACATCATCTATCCGCGCTGCCACCCGGCGCCGCTGGAGACGTGCGGGATCATCGCCGACTTCAACCCGAAGACCGGCCAGCTCGACATCTACAACGGCAACCAGGCGCCGCACGCCCACCGCACGGTCTACGCGCATGTGGCCGGCCTGGCGGAGCACATGATCCGGATCCGCTGCAACGACATCGGTGGCGGCTTCGGCAACAAGGTGCCGGTGTATCCGGGCTACGTGTGCGCCATCGCCGGATCGATCGTCGCCGGCGTGCCCGTGAAGTGGATCGAGAACCGGTCCGAGAACCTGATGTCCACCGGGTTTGCGCGCGACTACGTGATGAAGAGCGAGATGTGCTCGAAGGACGGCAGGATCACCGGGCTGCGGGTCGACGTGATCGCCGACCACGGCGCCTTCGACAGCACCGCCCAGCCGACCAAGTTCCCGGCCGGCTTCTTCCACATCTGCTGCGGCTCGTACGCCCTCGAGGCCGCGCACGTCAAGGTCAAGGCGGTGTACACGAACAAGGCGCCGGGCGGGGTTGCCTACCGGTGCTCGTTCCGGATCACCGAGGCCGTGTACCTCGTCGAGCGGATGGTGGACGCGCTTGCGCTCGAGATGAAGGTTGATCCGATCGACCTGCGCATGCGCAGCTTCATCGCGCCCGAGCAGTTCCCGTACGAGACGACCACCGGCTGGACGTACGACTCCGGCGACTACGCGAAGACGATGCGCGTCGCCATGGACATCGCCGGCTACGACGACCTGCGCCGCGAGCAGAAGGAGAGGCTGGCGCGGGGCGAGCTGATGGGCATCGGCGCGACGTTCTTCACCGAGGGCGTCGGCGCGGGCCCGCGCAAGCACATGGACATCCTCGGCCTCGCCATGAACGACGGCGCCGACCTGCGCGTGCACCCGTCCGGCAAGGCGGTCGTCAGCATCAGCGCCCAGACTCAGGGCCAGGGCCACGAGACGACGTTTGCCCAGATCGTCGCCGAGGAGCTCGGCATCCCGCCCGAGGACATCGAGGTGCGTCACGGCGACACCGACAAGTCGCCCTACGGGCTCGGCACGTACGGCAGCCGCTCGACGCCGGTCTCGGGCGCCGCGGTGGCCGTCGTCTCGCGCAAGGTGCGCGACAAGGCGCGGCTGATCGCCGCGACGATGCTCGAGACGCGGCCCGAGGATCTGGCGTGGGAGAAGGGCCGCTGGTATGTCAAGGGCGACCCGGAGAAGGGCGCCATGATCGAGGACATCGCGCTGCGTGCCTACAGCGGCGAGGCGATGCCCGAGGGCCTCGAGGGCGGCCTCGACGCGCAGGTGATCTACGACCCGCCGAACCTCACGTACCCCTACGGTGCCTACATCGCCGTCGTCGACATCGATCCCGATACCGCCCAGGTGACGGTGCGGCGCTTCATCGCGGTTGACGACTGTGGCGTGCGGATCAACCCGATGATCGTCGACGGCCAGATCCACGGCGGCCTTGCCGAGGGCATCGGCATCGCGCTCATGGAGCTGATCAGCTTCGACGAGGAGGGCAACTGCCTCAACTCGTCGTTCATGGACTACCTGATCCCGACCGCGCTCGAATGCCCCGACTTCGAGCTCGGCGAGACCGTCACGCCCTGCCCTCACCATCCTCTCGGCGCCAAGGGCGTCGGCGAGTCGCCGAATGTCGGCTCCCCACCCGCCATCGTGAACGCGGTCATCGACGCCCTGCACGAGAGTCACGGCGTCGACCACATCGACATGCCCTGCACTCCCGCCCGCGTCTGGGCCGCGATGCAGGGGCGGCCCGAGCCGCCGCAATGATCACCGCCGCGATGTCTCGGCGGGCGCAGGAGCTCGCGGCCGAGGGCGCGGCGTTCGTCGTCGCCACGGTCGTGCGCGCCCAGCGCCCAACGAGCGTCGAGGCCGGCAACGTCGCACTCGTGCTCGGCGACGGCACGATCGAGGGATTCGTCGGCGGCGTGTGCACCGAGCACAGCGTCCGCGCGTATTCCCTGCAGGCGATCGAGAGCGGCGAGTCGGTGCTCCTGCGGATCCTGCCGTTCAGCGACGATGGCGAGCCGGGCGGCGATGCCACGGCCCGCCGACGGGGCGGTGACCGTGCAGAACCCGTGCCTGTCGGGCGGTGCGATCGAGGTCTTCCTCGAGCCTGTCGTCCCGGCGCCGCGCGTCCTGGTCGTCGGGGAGACGCCCATCGCGGACGCCGTTCTGCGGCTCGGCTCGGAGCTGGGATGGAACGTGGTCGGCGTTGACGGCGAAGACCTCGAGCCGCGGCCGGCCGATCTCGCGCTGGTTGTCGCCGCACACGGGCGCGACGAGCTCCAGACGTTGCGGCGGGGCCTCGAGTCGGGCGTCGCCTACGTGGGCCTCGTCGCCAGCCGCAAGCGCGGCGACGGCGTGCTCGCCGAGCTGCGCAGCGACGGAGTGCCCGACGACCTGATCGCACGGATTGACGTGCCCGCCGGGCTCGACATCGGCGCACGCACCCCGGCCGAGGTCGCCCTGTCGATTCTCGCGAGCATCGTCGCCGTCCACCGCGACGGGGACGGCCACGCCCACCACGCGCCGACACCCGTGAGCACCGGCGTCGCGACCGCCGTTGACCCGGTCTGCGGGATGACGGTCGCCGCGGCACCGAGCACACCGTCGCTGCGCGTGAACGACGAGACCGTCTACTTCTGCTGCGACGGCTGCAAGTCCAAGTTCGAGGCGCAGCACGAGCATGCCCGCGCCACGGGCTGACCACTTCGTGACCGGCCTCGTGCTCGGCGCCGGTGGCTCGAGCCGCCTCGGGCGACCCAAGCAACTGCTCGCATACGGCCGCAGCACGCTGCTCGGCCACGTCGTCGACGTCGCCCGCGCGTGCCCGTTCGACCAGCTCGTCGTGGCGATCGGGGGTGCGGCCGGCGAGGTGCGCTCCGAGGTCGATCTTGCCGGTACCGACGTCGTCCAGAACGACGCCTACGGCGCCGGCTGCTCGTCGTCGATCGCGGCGGCGCTCGGAGTGCTCGACCCGCGCTGCGACGTGATGGTGCTCATGCTGGGCGACCAGCCCGGGGTGACCGCCACAACGGTGGCGGCGCTCCTGGCCGGGCGCGGCGACGCGGCGCTGGCGGTGTGCCGCTACGACGACGGGCGCGGCCACCCGCTCGTGTTCGATCGCAGCACGTTCGCCGGTCTCGCCGACCTGCACGGGGACAGGGGCGTGTGGCGCCTGCTCGACCGGCGGTCAGAGGACGTGATCGAGGTGCCGGTCGCGGGGCCGATCCCGCTCGACGTGGACACCGACGAGGACTACCGGGCGGTGCTCGAGATGGCTTCGAGCGGCGCATGAGCCGCGCCGCTCGTCACCGGCGGCGCGGCCGACGAGGTGCGGGTGCTCGTGCCCGACATCGAGACGCTCGCCCGGCGGCTGGCCGACGTCGACTATCTGGTCGACGAGAGCCTGGCGACGTCGATGTTCCTGAGCGCGCGCCTGCCCACAGCCGCTGCTGCTGGAGGGCGAGGCGGGTGTCGGCAAGACGGAGGCGGCCAAGGCCCTGGCGGCGGTGCTGGACACCCCGCTCATCCGGCTGCAGTGCTACGAGGGGATCGACGCGGCCGAGGCGCTCTACGAATGGAACTACCCCCGCCAGCTGCTCAGCATCCGCCTCGCCGACTCGACCGGCGCGGCGCTCAGTGAGGACGACCTGTTCGGCCCCGGCTATCTGATCCGGCGGCCGCTCCTGCAGGCGCTCGAGCATCCCGGCCCGCGGCCCGCCGTGCTCTTGATCGACGAGATCGACCGCGCCGACGACGACTTCGAGGCCTTCCTGCTCGAGCTCTTGGCCGAGGCCAGCGTGACGATCCCCGAGATCGGGACGATCGTGGCGACCCACCCGCCGCTGATCGTGCTGACCTCGAACCGCACCCGCGACCTCCACGACGCCGTCAAGCGCCGCTGCCTGTACCACTGGATCGGCTACCCGAACGCGCAGCGCGCGGTCGAGATCGTGCGCCGGCGGGTGAAGGGCGCGTCGGAGACGCTGGCGGTGCAGGTGGCAGACGCGGTCTCGCGGATGCGGGACAGCGACGTGCAGAAGCCGCCGGGCATCGCCGAGGCAATCGACTGGCTCTCAGCGCTCGACCTGCTCGGCGTCGATGCGGCTCGACGCCGCCGTTGTGGATCGCACGCTCGGCTCGGTGCTGAAGTACGCCGAGGACCAGGACGTCGTCCGTGCGGCCGGCCTCGAGAACCTGGTGGGCAGCGGTGACTGACTTCGGCGTCGAGACGATCCACCTCGACCTGCCGCCGCTGGTGGGCGCGCTGAGCCGGCGGCTGCACGACGCCGGGATGCCGACAACGCCCGCACGGTCAGCCGATCTCGCGCGTGCGCTCGCGCTCGTGCGGCCGGTGACCCGCCGGCGGCTCTACTGGACCGCTCGTGCCGTGCTCGTGTCCGATCCCGCCCAGGTCAAGGTCTTCGATGCGGTCTTCCGCTCGATCTTCGGCGACCTTCGCGAGCCCGAGCGTTTCGAGACCGACGACGCGCGTGCCGTCGCCGCTCCCTCCGACGACCGGCCGGTGGCCGACCACCGGACATCGGCGGGCGAGCCGCCCGAGCGCGACGTGCGCGCGGGCGGCTGGTCGCCGCCGCCCGGTGCAGGGGAGGACGGCGAGGATCGGGCGGAGGTCGAGGTGCCGGTCGCGCTGGCGAGCGACGAGGAGCGGCTGGCCGCGAAGAGCTTCGACGGGCTCGAGCCGCATGAGCTGGCGCAGCTCTACCGGCTGATGTCACGCCTGCAGCTCGCCACGCCGCTTCGCAGCACCCGCCGATACGAGCGTGGCCACCACGGCCAGCACATCGACATGCGCCGGACGCTGCGCCGGAGCCTGCGCACCGGGGGCGACCCGATCCGGCTCGCCCGCCGCCGTCGCCGCATCGTCCGGCGCAGGCTCGTGATGCTCTGCGACATCTCCGGCTCGATGGAGCCCTATGCCCGCGCCTACCTGCAGTTTCTGACCTGTGCCGCCGGCAGCGGGCCCAACGCCGAGGCCTTCGTGTTCGCGACGCGCCTGACGCGCCTGACCCGGGCGCTTGCCTCGCGGCATCCCGAGCGGGCGATCGAGCGCGCCGCCGCCGCGGCCCCCGACTGGTCGAGCGGCACGCGGATCGGCGACGCGCTCAAGGAGTTCAACGACCGTCACGGCCGCCGGGGCATGGCCCGAGGCGCCGTGATCGTGATCCTCTCGGACGGGTGGGAGCGCGGCGATCCCCTGCTCGTCGGCCGTGAGATGGAGCGGCTGGCGCGCCTCGCGCACCGCATCGTGTGGGTCAATCCGCGGATGAGCGCGAACGCGTTCTCGGTGCGGGCCGGCGGCATGGTCGCGGCGCTGCCGCATTGCGACGCTCTGGTGAGCGGCCACAGCTTTGCGGCCCTGGGCGAGGTCGTCGATGCGATCGGGGCCCGGTCATGGGAGCGGGCCGGAGCGGTCGCCGGCGATCGCGCCGCCGCGCCCGCCGACGAGGTGGAGTCCTGGGCGAGCGCCACTCCGGTGCCCGGCAGTTCGGTCGCCATGCCCAGCGGCTATGGCCCGAGCAAGGGCAACACGACGCCAGGTTGGGTGACGGATGCCGGAGAGTAGGATGACCGCGTGAACGCGCCGGCGAGGACCTGCATCTACCCCGGCTGCGAGCGCCCCGCCGCGCCCGCCCACCCGCAGGGCGGACCGCAGCCGGCCTTCTGCGAGCTCGAAGAGCACAATGCGCTCACAGCCCATCAGGAGCGCCAGCGGCTCGCGGCCGCGGCGAGCCCCGATCACAAGGAGCCCCAGTAGTGGCGAACGAGGCCTACCGAGCAGTCTTTCTCCGCGTGCATCCCACCGGCAAGATGGTGCTGAGCCTCACCACCGATGCTGACGGTAACGAGTCCCGGTATGCGCACCTCGTCGCTGACGAGCTCGGCGTCCCGCCGCTCGATGTCAAGGTCGTCCCGGCCGACACCGACCGGTTCGGGGTCGGCCACGGCTACAACACCAGCCCGTCGCCCGGTGCGCCGGCGGCGATCGCCCGCGCAACCGCGAAGATCCGCGACAAGGCCCAGCTGCTCGCCGGCATGCAGCTCGGCGCTGCGCCCGAGAGCCTGACGTGGTCGAACGGCGCCTGGATCAGCGGCGACGGGAGCGACCCGACCAAGGTCGGCACGGTCGCCGACCTCGCGCTCTACGCGCACGGCACGGGAGAGCTGCCGCCGGGAGTCGAGGGCGGACTCGACGCGCAGGCCGTCTACTCAGACTGAGCCGGCGAGGCTGACCTCGACCTCGTCCACGACCTTCAGGGCGCCGTAGAGCGTCGAATAGGGCTTCATGCCCCAGGCGGTCTGCTTGACCACGGCAACGGCGCTGACCGCGCCGTCTGCGCCGAACGCGACATCGAACGCGAGCGGGCGCGTCTGCCCGAGCAGTGTCAGCTCGCCATGCACATGGAGGCCCCCGCCGTCGCCGTCCGGCTCGACGGCGCTCGAGCGGAACGTGATCTCCTGCCGCTTGAGGACGTCCTTGTCGATGGTCTGCTCGATCTCGGCCTTGTCGTCGTCGCCGAGCGACTGCACGCCGCCCGTGCCCTCCAGCACCTTCAGGGAGGCCCCATCCACCTCGACCGTGAGGCTCGAGCCGGCCGGATCCTCACCGACCACCAGCGCGGCCGTCCATGTGGTGACCTCGAAGAGCAGGTTGTGCCCGGCCATGGCGGCTGCGCCGGTGCGTCGCGTCCGCACAGAGAGCGTGCTCCCACCGGGGCCGAGCGTGTACGTACCGGCCGGGATCGCCATGCCCAAAATCTATACTGACCGGCGCGTGGTTGTGCGCCATTCACCTCTGGACAAGGACTCCCCGCATGGCAGTTGACCTCGATCACCAGTTCTCGACGGAACGGACGATCGACGACAGTTTCGCCACGATCCTCGACCTCGAGCGGGTGATCCCCTGTGTCGAGGGCGCCACCGTGCTCGAGCGCACCGGCCCGGAGGCCGTCAGGGCCGAGATCAAGGTCAAGATGGGCGCGATGTCGATGACGTTCACCGGCACGCTGGAGATCACCGAGCAGGACGCCGCCACCCACCGCGCGGTGCTGACCGTCAAGTCGCGCGAGGCCGGTGGCCAGGGCCACGCCAACGCCACCATCACGTTCACGCTTCATGACGGCGGTGGGACGATCCACACGAACGCACAGATCACCGGCAAGGCCGCGTCGATGGGCGAAGGAGTCGTCGCCGGCGTGCTGGACGCTCTGGTTGCGGACTTCGCCGGGAAGCTCGGAAAGCTCTGACAACCATCTGATGGCGACGATCGTCATGCGCCAGATCCGCCCGGGCGAGGTGCCGCGCGACGGCGGCACGGCGATCCAGGAGGACGCCGGCAGGCCCGTCTTCCACGGCAACGGGCCCGACGACTACGTCTGCGTGCAGTGCGGAAACGTACTCGCCGCCGCGATGGACGGCGCGTACATGACCAAGAAGGTGCGCGTCCGCTGTGGGCGCTGCTCGACCGTCAACGTCGCGATCACCGAAGAGCCGAAGTGAGCGCTTCGCGATGGCGGCGGTAGGCGGCCGCGCCGTCGCCGTCCACCGCGGCGATCCGGACCAGCGGCGGGTGGCCCATGGCCGGGGTCGCCAGATCGCGCAGCGCGTCGTTGTAGGCGCGCTCCCGCTGCACCCCGCCGAAGCCGAAGGCCTTGGCGGCCAGGCCGCGCGACAGCCCGTCCGAGGTGGCCGCGAAGGCTTGGCAGAGCTCCTCGTGCTCGGCGATGTCGAAGCCCAGGGCCACGCCGGCGGGGTAGAGCCCAAGGGCGGTTGAGCGGAACGAGGTGAAGTGCTCGGGCCCGTCGACCTCGATCACGGTGCCCGTTGGAACGTGGACGAGATCGACCGGAAGCAGCAGGTTCTCGCGCGAGGCGCGCAGCACCGAGACATCCCCTCGCAGGCGGGCGCAGATCGCGGCGAGCACCTCGAGCGCCGCCCTGACCGGACGCACGAGGGCGGGGTCGCGCCGGGCCTTCGCGACGCGTTCGAGACCCACGTGGCCCTGCTCGCAGAGCCAGTCGTACGACTGGCTCTGCAGCACGATCCCATCCCGCGCCGCCGCCTCCGCGAACGCGGCAGGCGCCCCGCCGCTCACGTCGAGAAGCTGGGATCCGCACCGTGGACGTTCGCGGCGCGGCCTTTGGGCTCCTCCCAATCCTCCTGCCGGCCGAGGGCGGTCAGGTCGAGGAACGTGTAGGTGGCCGCCACGAACTCGGTGCCGCGGGCATAGGTCGAGTTCGTATGGAAGACGCTCGAGCCGTCGCGCAGGAAGCAACTGATCCCCGGAAGCTCCATCGGCTGGTCTGCCGCGGCCATCTCCGGGCTGAGCTCCGCCTTCGTGCGGTAGTTGACCACAAGCGGTGCGACCGACTCATCGATGGTGACGTGGAAGTCGTGGTTGAAGTCGCTCCCATGCGACGAGTACCAGGGGACGGTCCAGCCGCGGCGCGCCCTGTAGGCCTCGAGCTTCTCCAGGGGCGCCCGGGAGACGAGCGCGAAGGTGGTCTCGCGGGCGTGCAGATGCTCGAGCACACCCGCCGAGATCTCATCCACCGCCGAGGTGCAGCCCGGGCAGCCGTCCTCCCAGGTCGGGTCGAACATGAAGTGCTGGACGATCAGCTGCGTGCGGCCCTCGAACATGTCGAGCAGGCCCGTCTCGCCGTGGGGCCCGGTGAACGTGTAGTCCTTGTCGATCCGCACCATCGGCATCCGGCGGCGGTCGGCGTTCAGGGCGTCGTTGAGACGCGTGAGCTCCTTCTCCCTCAGGAGCAGCTCCTTGCGGGCCTGAAGCCAATCCTCGTGCGAGCGCGATCTCGGGCAGACTCATTCCGACCTCCCAGGTCATCATTCGGCGGTGTGCAAGGTATAGACGACATGGCGGGCGTGGATTCATCGGTCTCCCCATCCTGTTGGAGTGTCCGAGATCTGACCCTCTACCTTGGTACTGCATATGTGATAGGTTGCGCCGCCTCGTGACGGAGGCCCTTCCCATTGGAGAGGCTGCAAAGGCCCTCGGCGTGAGCATCGATACCGTCCGCAGGTGGGAGCGGGACGGCAAGATCACGACCATCAGGGATCATGCCAACCATCGCATGGTGCCGCAGTCGGAGGTTCGGCGGCTGGGCGGGCGAGAACCTGTACGCCTAGGCACCGGCTTCTCCGCACGCAACCGGTTCGAAGGAACCGTGACGAGTCTCGAGGTGACCGGGGTGGTGGGCTTGGTCGAGATCGAGGCGACCGGCACGTACCGGGTTGTCTCCGTGATCACCCGCGACGCGATCGAGGAGCTGGGGCTCGCCGTCGGCGTGCAGGTGGCGGCCACGGTGAAGGCGACGAGCGTCATGGTGGAACGGCGATGAGGCGCACACGCGCGGTGTTGGGTGTCGTCGCAGCGGTGGCGGTTGCGGCCGGGTGCGGCGGGGGCTCGAGCAGCTCCGGCGGCTCGTCCGGCGGGCCGGGGACGAAGACGCTGACGGTCGACGCGGCATCATCGCTCACGGGTGCGTTCACCGACCTCGCGGCGACGTTCATGACGCAGCACCCGGGCTGGAAGGTCGTCAACAACTTCGCCGGCACCGACATGCTGGCGGCGCAGGTCGAGGCGGGCCAGAAGGCCGACGTGTTCGCCGGCGCGAGCCCCAAGTTTCCGCTCGAGCTGCAGGGCAAGAAGCTGCTCGGCCCGACCACGAACTTCGCCACGAACACGCTCGTGCTCGTGGTGCCGGCATCGAACCCGGCCCATCTCACATCGGTGCAGCAGCTGGTTTCGAAGAAGCCATCGCTCGTGGTCGGCGACCCGACCGTGCCCATCGGCTCCTACACGGAGCAGGTGCTGGCGAATCTCGGCATCGACGAGAGCAAGCTGAATATCGTCAGCAAGGAGGTCGACACGAAGAGCGTGGTCGCAAAGATCACGACGGGTGCGGCTGATGCCGGCTTCGTGTACGTGACCGATGCGCTCGCGGCAGCCTCCGCGGTCAAGCAGATCACGCTGCCGGCGTCGGCCCAGGCGACCGCGATCTATCCGATCGGCGTGCTCTCCGGCACCCCAAACACCCAGGCGGCGAAGTGGTGGATCCAACTGGTGGAGGGACCGACGGGCCAGGCGGAGTTGAAGAAGCTCGGCTTCGGCGCGCCCCCCTCAAGCTAATTGTCCTCGTGATAACCGCGATCGCGGTGGCGTTTCTGCTGCTGCCGCTGATCGCGGTCTTCACGCAGGGCAGCCTGCGCGACGGCTTCCACCAGTCCGGTGCGTGGACGGCGCTCGAGATCTCGTTCGAGACGAGCGGCGTCTCACTCGGGCTGATGATCGTCTTCGGCACCCCGATCTCCTACCTGCTGGCGACGACGGAGTTCCCGGGCAAGACGCTTGTAACCACGCTGTTCGAGCTGCCGCTGGTGCTGCCCCCGGCGGTCGCCGGCCTGGGGTTGCTGGTCGCCTTCGGCCGCTTCGGGCTGGTGGGGCCGCAGCTGACCGCACTTGGTATCAGCCTGCCCTTCACGAAGGCGGCGGTCGTGATGGCCATGACCTTCGTCGCGAGCCCGCTCTACGTCCGCCAGGCGATCGCCGCGTTCACCGCCGTCGACTCCGACCTGCTGGCGGCGTCGCGTACGCTCGGCGCCGGTCCGGCGCGGACGTTCTTCCGGGTCGCGGTGCCCGTGGCCGCCCCCGGCCTCGGGGCCGGCGCCGCCCTCGGCTGGTCGCGGGCGCTGGGCGAGTTCGGCGCGACGATTCTGTTTGCCGGTAGCCTCCCCGGGAGGACCGAGACCGCACCGATCGCGATCTACCTCGGGCTCGAGCAAGGCTTGAACCAGGCGCTTGCGCTCGGGGCGCTTCTGATCACGGTCAGCGCGATCGTTCTGATTGCCGCCAAACTGCTGATCCGAGGACGAGCGCTTCGCTTCACGCCCGCCTGACGTACCCACTGCGCCTGTTCACGCTCGATGCCGAGGTCGAGGTCGAGGAGCCGACCGCGGTCATCGGCCCATCGGGCGCAGGCAAGTCGACGCTGCTGCGGCTGATCGCAGGGCTGCTCACGCCTCGATCAGGCCGGGTCGAGTGCGACGGCGAGGTCTGGTACGACGGCCGCCGCAGCACCCCGCCCGATCGCCGCCGGGTCGGGTTCGTCTTCCAGGACTACGCGCTGTTTCCGCACATGAGCGTCCACGCGAATGTGGCCTACGGCGCCCGTGTGCCCGTAGATCCCCTGCTCGAGCGGATCGGCATCGACCACCTCGCACGAGCGAGGCCCCGGTCGCTCTCCGGCGGTGAGCGCCAGCGGGTCGCACTCGCCCGCGCCTTGGCCCGCGACCCGAAGCTGCTGCTGCTCGACGAGCCGCTCTCGGCCCTCGATCCGACCACCCGCGGCCAGATGTCCGACCAGCTCTCCGAGACGATCGCCCAGGCGGGCGTTCCGGTGCTGATCGTGACCCACTCCTATGAGGAGGCGGTGTCGCTGGCCGGGCGGATGATCGTCCTCGAGCACGGGCACATCACCCAGCGCGGGCACCCGGGAGAGCTGCTGCACGCACCCAAGACCGCGTTCATCGCCCAGTTCGCCGGGCTCAACTACCTCGAGGGCAACGCCGCCGGCCGGGATGTGGTGCTCGACTCGGGTGACCGCGTGCACCTCGCCGAGCCGGCAACGGGCCGCGTCGCGGTGCTGATCGCCCCCTGGGAGATCACGGTCCTGCGCCGCCGCGCCGGCGACACCTCCGCCCAGAACCAGCTCACGGCGCAGATCGGGCATATGGTTACCACGGGCAATCGCGTTCGCATCGGTATCGGGCCCCTGACGGCCGAGATCACCGCCGAGTCCTCGCAGCGGCTTGCCCTCCAACCTGGGGATGCCGTGACGGCATCCTTCAAATCCACCGCCATCGGAACGATCCCGCTCCAGGGCGACGACAAGGAGAGCCCATGAAGCTCAGCGCCAGGAACCGACTCACCGGCACCGTCACGTCGATCAACCGCGGCGAGGCGATCGCCAACGTCGTCATCGACGTCGGCGGTCAGCGCATCGTCTCGTCGATCACCGTTGAGGCCGTGGACGAGCTCGGCCTCGAGGAGGGCAGCACCGCCACGGCGATCATCAAGGCCTCCGACGTCATGATCGCGACGGACGTGTAGCCAACCGGGCCGCGGGTGAAGCTAGGCGTTGGCCAGGTTGTCGGTGACGACCCGGGTGATCGCGGGCAGGATGCGCGCGGCCTCGGTGGCCTCCGGCGAGACGGGCTCCTTGGCGATCATCCCGACGCCACGCAGAAGCACGCCGAGCGACCAGCCGAACCCGCCGGGCCTGCGACCGCCCTCGATGAACGGCTCGGCCAGGATGATCGCGTGGGTCTCGGACGTCGTCTCGGTATCGACGCCCGGGCCGAGCAGGGCGCCCTCGAGCACCACGGATGCCTGCTCGCCGCTGATCCGTGGGTCCTTCCAGTCGTGGAGCAAGCCGATCGCCGACACGACGTCGTCCCAGTCATCCTCAGCACACCTGAAGCTCTCCATCGATGGGCCTCCAGCCACGACACAAAACGAGCGAGATGACCGGGCTCCTGGGGTCTGGCGAGGCGTGGCGATGATCTGGGCCGCGCATGCGGATGGTACCACCCGCCTTCTGGGGCGGTCACGTCAGTGCTGGCGTGAGAGGGGCGCCGGTGCAAGCGCGCAACCCGCGACCGGGCGGCCGGCCACCAGCACCAGCCAGATCCGCTCGCGATCGGTGAGCAGGCGGATATCGGCAGCCGGATCGCCGTCGACGAGGACGAGGTCGGCGGCCGCCCCCGGCCGGACCGTGCCAACCTCCGGCAGGCCCAGCGCCAGCGCGGCGCCGGCCGTGGCGGCGGTGACGCCCTCCATCGCGCTCAGGCCGCCGTCCACCATCCGCACGGCCTCGATCAGGTTGGCGCCAGGCGGACCGCTGTCGTGGCCCATGGCAAGCGTCACACCGGCCGCGCGGGCGGCCACGAGCGTCCGGTAGGCCTCGTCCTGCTGCCGCTTGGCCTGCTCGACCAGCACCGGCGCGAAGCACGTCACGAAGCGCTCCGACAGGTCATGGAACGTCGTCAGCGTGGGCACCAGCACCTGGCCTCGCTCGGCCATCGCGGCGAGAAGCTCCGGCGCGCGGTGAAGCGAGAGGCCGTGCTCGATCGTGTCGACGCCCTGCTCGATCGCCATGCGCGTGCCGGCAAGGCCCTCGGAGTGCGCCGCGACACGGAATCCCATCCTGTGCGCCTCGTCCACGATTGCCCCGAGCTCCTCACTCGTCATCTGGGCCGGCTCGGGATCCTCGCGCTCGACCGAGCGGGCGCCGGTCGCCATCACCTTGATGAAGCTGGCGCCGGTGCGGATCTGTTCGCGCACGGCCTTGCGCATCTCGTCGGGGCCGTCCGCCTCGCGGTACATGGTGCCGAAGATCTTCCCGCCCGGCGACGTGGCCGAGATGATGCGCCCACATGAGAGCACGCGCGGCCCGTCCAGCAGGCCCAGCTCGACGGCGCGGCGCACCGCGACGCCCTCGTCGTCGTAGCTGCCCACGTCGCGCACCGTGGTGATCCCCGCGGCAAGCAGCTCGGCGGCAGCCCGGGCCAGGATGAAGTAGCCGAGCTCGCGCGGACGAGGATCCTCGCCGTGCAGGAAGGGCGGGGGGCCGAAGCCCGGACTGCGGTCGGTGTCGCTGGAGAGATGGACGTGCGCGTCGATCAGGCCTGGCAGCAGCGTGCGGCCACCGGCGTCGACGGCACCCGGAGGCGCAGGCTCGCCGCCCATGCCCTCGATCCGCTCGATGCGACCGTCCGCGAGCGTGACGGCCATACGGTCACGCGGCGGCGACCCGTCGCCCGCGATCAGGCGGACGTTCCAGAGGAGCGCGGGCGGATCGATCATCCGCCAACGATACTCAGACGATCATCGTCACGTTTTCGGTGGCGATGATCGACACGGGCAGGGGCCGGTCGGACGTTCCCACGCGAACGGCAACAGTGGTGTTCGGCCGATCCGCGATCGACGCCGATGCCCGGTCGAGGATGGCGGTGAACGTGTAGGTGCCGGGCGGCAGGTTCAGGCGGAAGCGTCCGTGGCGATCCGAGCGCAGCCGTCGCTGCAGCGTTCGGCCGGCGACCGTGACACCCCGAACGAGCACGGGCGCCGACCCGATCGGGCTGCGGCCGGCGTCGGAGGTCGCCGACGGGATGCCGCCGCCGGCGTCCATGAACACGGCGCCGGCGATCGCCAGGACCGCGGCACCGCTCGGCTTGGCCGGGCCGCTCGACGAGTGATGCCAGGCGACGAGGCCGGCGATGGCCGCAATTACCACCACCGCAGCGTGGTGCGCGCGATTCGCATATCCCTCTGACGCTACACCTGAACGAATGGTTCCTACGCGGCCCAGGGCGGCACCATCTCCGTCCCGTCGACCGTCGCCCGAGCCCCCGCCGGCAGGATCACGACCGCCTCGAACGTGCCGGGGCCGGGATTGGAGATCACAAGGCCATCCGGCTGACGGAGCGCGGCCACGCCGTGAGGCGGGCCGCGCTCGCAGCCAGTCATCGCATGGAGGATGAGCTGTGCGACACGACGTCGGCGACCGCGATGTCGATGCGATGCGCCGCGTACTGCTCAGGTTCGCCGAGCGGAACGGCGGCCTCGAGGATCTCAACGCCGGCCGTGGCCGGCCCGTCTGGTAAGCCGACGGGCTACTCTCGCGGGGATGCCGGCAGAGCCTGACAGCGCCCGTGAGGAGGAGTTCGAGTCGCGCTGGGAGGCGGCGCCGGCAGTTGGCGTGATCATCGTGATGCAGGCGCTGCTGGGGGCGGTGAGCGCCGACCAGCACTGGAAGCTGTGGAGGTTTCCGTGGTGGGCGTGGCTGATCGCGATCGTGCCGGAGCTGGTGCTGCTGGTCTCGCTGGCATCCGACGGGATGCGGCAGCGCCTCGAGCAGATCGGGCACAGGCGCACGGCGGCCATCGGACTGCTCGGCCTCGTGAGCCTGTCGAACGCGTTCGCGCTCGGGGCGCTGATCGCCTCGCTCGTGACCGGCCGCGAGCGCAGCGGCGGCGAGCTGCTGATGAAGGCAGCCGTCGTCTGGGCCACCAACGTGACAGTGTTCGGGCTCTGGTACTGGGCGCTCGACCGAGGCGGCCCCGCGGTCAGGTGGCAGCCCAACCCGCCCCCGCCCGACTTCCAGTTCCCGCAGATGGAGAACCCGCAGCTCGCCGAGCCGGGCTGGTACCCCAAGCTCGAGGACTACATCTACGTGTCGTTCACCAACGCCATCGCGTTCAGCCCCACCGACGCGATGCCGCTGACCAGGCGGGCCAAGCGGCTGATGCTCTCCGAGTCGGCGATCTCGGTGATGACCGTCGTGCTGGTCGCGGGCCGAGCCGTCAACATCCTGCGCTGATTCGAGTCGGGGCGGTTTGCGGGCGGTGGAGCCCGGCCGCTAGCGTGATCGCGATGTCCGACCTCCCGTCATCCGCCAGGTGGACGATCGCGATGGACCTCGAGCGGGACGCACCGGCCACCACGGGCGACGTCCCGGCCGCCGCGGCGGGCGACCGGAGCGGGTCGTGAAGCCGTTCTTCGCCACGGACGACCTCGCCGGGGCGCTTGTCCTGGCGACGATGATCGCGGCCGTCCTCGTCGAGTGGGGAGTGACGCTGCGCGAGCGGCTCGCCGGGGAGTGGAGCCCTGCGCGCAGCGTGCGCCTGGCCGCCGCCACGCTCCGGGAGGTGACGCTGCTGCGGACGGGTGAGCGCCGAACCGAAGACCGCAACACGAAGTGGATGATCGTGGGCAGCGCGGCGGTGGCACTGGTGGTCGCGTGGGCGGCCCATCAGCGGCTGCCAGGGCTGGCATTCCCGGCGACCCGGTGGGCGCCGACGATCCTCGGCGTGGCCGTCGTCTGGGCTGGCCTCGGGCTGCGCGCCTGGGCGATCGCGACGCTCGGCCGGTTCTTCCGCCGCGACGTCCAGGTGGCGGCCGATCAGGTCGTGGTGCGCAGCGGGCCGTATGCCGCCATCCGCCATCCCGCGTACACGGGCAACCTGCTGGTGTACGCCGGCTTCGGTCTCCTGCTGGCCAATTGGGCCAGCCTGCTTGTCCTGGTCGTCGTCCCGCTGCTCGGCCTCGCGCCCCGGATCGCGGTCGAGGAGTCCGTGCTTCAGGCGAGGCTCGGCGAGTCGTACCGGCAGTACGCCGGCGAGACGTCCCGGCTCATCCCGCACCTCTGGTGACGGCCGCCCAGGCCGCATCGGGCCCGCCGAGGTGGCGGGTGACGACGGCGATGACCCCGAGCACCAGCGCGGCCGCGGCCAGCGGTGCGGCGATCGAGACGTGCAGCGCGAGCAGGCCGCCCGCCAGTGCGCCGGCGAGCATCGCTGCCACGGCCGCCAAGCGGCGCCTGCTCTTCGATCCCGGTCCGCCGCCAATGCTCGAGTCGGCTCCGATGCCCGTCAGCGTGAGCGTCAGCACCGTCGTCGTGAGGTCGGGCACGGCGAGCCGGCGGGCGACCGCGTTCTGGAGGCCCATCGCGAGCGCGAGCAGGACGATCAGCCCGTCGCGGGCCGGCCTGCCGGGATGCTCGCCGACCGCCGCGGCAAGGCCGGCCGCAACGGCGACGGCGACGGCCTGCATCGACGTCGCCGCGGCCAGCAGCGCTCCCCGGTGGCGGCCCATGCGGGTACCGAGGCGGCCCCCGGCGACGCTGCCGGCCAGGAATGCCGCGATTGCGAAGAGCGACGCTCCGACCGACAGGCCGCCCGCTCCGGCGATCGCAAATCCGAGGAAGACGACGTTGCCGGTCATGTTCGCGACAAAGACGTGGCCGAGCTTCAGATAGCTGGCGGCGTCCACGAGTCCCGTGACGGCGGTGAGCGAGAGCAGAAGCGGCGGGAGAGGCCCATCACGGGCGTCCGAGCTCGTGCTCATGCACGGTACTCTAATGGTTCGCAATTTTGGAGAGGGGTGGTGTTGGTGGCGGTGAACTGCGCACATCTGGATCGGATCGAGGTGACCGATCTCCCCGAGCACATCGCGGGCTGTGAGGACTGCCTGCGCATCGGGGCGCGCTGGCTGCATCTGCGGATGTGCGCCACGTGCGGTCACATCGGATGCTGCGACTCGTCGCCGAACCGGCACGCCACGGCGCACGTGCACTCCAGCGGCCACCCGGTGATCCGGTCGGCCGAGCCCGGGGAGGACTGGTTTTGGTGCTACGAGGAGGAGGTGGTGTTTGCGGTCACGACGTCCGGGCCGGAGCCGCTGTGAGCACCGAGCCGACCCGGCGCGACGCCATCCGGCCCGTGGTGCGCGCGGTCGACGACGAGCCCGCCCGTCGGCTAGACGCCTGGCGACCGCGTGCCGAGAGAGGCGCGGACGACCCTGCCGACAGCTTCTTAGCGCCGGCGGCGGGACGGGCGGTGCTGCACGGGCGCTCGCCGCGGATCGAACGTCACCGTCCGGTGAGGCTCGACGGGTGCCTGCAGCTGCTCATCGGCCGGGGCCGTGATGTGAATCCCGATCAGTGGTCGGCGCGGATCGCGGGCGGCCTGGAGCGCCTCGTCGGCCGTCTCTGCCTCGGTGGACAGCACGGTTGACGAGCCGCTCTGGTAGCGCAGTTCGACGGTGAATTCCATATGGCGCACCTCTCGGTCGATGTTGGTGCATGCCTGCGATCGCCGGGTGGGCGGATCTAGGGGTGCTTCGAAACGGGCGTCTCGGGCTCGGCGTCTTCGCTCTGCGATCGCCGCGGGCTTGGATCCGGGAATCCGGCCGCCCACAGCACGGCCTTGAGCCGGCGCAGGTCGGCGAGCTCGCGGCGGCCATAGGCAAAGGCCACCGACTCGCGCAGGGCGCGCTCGAACTTGGTATTGCGCTCGAGTGCGTCCTTCAACTGCAGACGCAGCTGGTGCTCTGTGCGGACGCCGCTGACGGGCGCTCTCTTCGGCTGTGGGTCTTGCGCCCGCGACCCCCCAGTGGTGTTGGGTGTCTTGCGCATTTGCTCCCCTCGTGTGCTTCGGGCCGGTACAATCCGAGCCAGCCGGCCACAAAAGCTGCCTCTGGGCGGAGCCCCTCGACGCGAATTGTAGCAGCGCCGGGCGGCGGGCTCCGAATGGAGCGCCATGTGCCGGCGCTGCTAGACTTGGGGGGCTCGGAGGATGCCCGCCACATGGTCGTCTTGCTCGATGAAGGCTCCAGGTAGCTCGCGAACTCTCCGCCGACGGCCCCGACCGTCTGAACCAGGGAGCGAGACAATGGAGACCAGAGTTCCACCGGCCGCCGAGCCAGGCGATGACCTCGGGCGGGATCCCGATCACGCTCCACCGCCGCAGCCGCGGCTGACGCTCATCGATGGCGGGGGTGACACGACGGCCGGTCGCGGGATGCTGCGGCCGGTCGGGCCTTCGCCAACTCCGGTTTCTGCTTCGGGTCGACCGTGAATTCACCGGTCGATTTCGCAGCGATCCAACGGTAGCTGGGGCTCCGATGTCATCCTCCACGACGTCTTTGGCCGCGCGCGTTCGCTTCCAGGGCGGCGGCGAATTCTCCCGCGTCCTCAACGAGCGCGCCCAGGCGGTGCTGGCCGATGCCGCGACGATGCGCCGCGCCTACCGCATCCTGTGGGCGAAGTCTGCCCTCGTGCTGGCCTGGGCCGTCGCCTCGTATCTGTACCTCCTGCTCGTCGCATCCAGTCCGCTGGCGGTGGTCGCCGGCTCGCTTTCGCTCGGCCTGGCCGCAGCCGGCATCGGGTTCTGCATCATGCACGACGCCAACCACGGCGGTTACTCGCCGAGTCGCACCGTCAACCGGGTCGCAGCGCACTCGCTCGACCTGATCGGCGGGTCGTCGTACGTCTGGGCGGCGAAGCACCTCGCCCACCACACCTACACGAACGTCGTCGACCACGATCCCGACATCGACGCGCTTCCATTCGCCCGCTTCGAGCCGACGCAGGCGCGGCGGCGGTGGCACCGCTACCAGCACGTCTACCTGTGGGTGCTCTACGCATTCGTCACCCTGCGCTGGCAGGTCATCACCGACTTCACGTTCCTGGCCCGCGGCGCGGTGGGGCGGTCGGTCTTCCGCCGGCCGCGGGGATGGGATCTCGCCGGGCTCGCGTTCGGGAAGGTGTTCTTCATCGTGTGGGCGATCGCCATCCCGCTGACCCAGCATCCCCTGATCGAGTTGATCCCGGTGCTCCTGGCCGTGTCGGCCGTGGCATCGCTCGCGCTCACGGTCACGTTCCAGCTCTCGCACTGCCTCGAGGAGGCGATCACGCTGGCTCCGGTCGAGAGCTCGGCCAAGGCCGAGTGGCACATCCACCAGGTCGAGGCGACGGCCGACTTTGCCCAGCGAAACCCGCTCCTGCGCTGGTACCTCGGCGGTCTCAATCACCAGATCGAGCACCACCTCTTCCCCCGCGTGCCGCACACCCTGCATGCGCAGCTGGCGCGCATCGTCAGCAGCACGGCGGTCGAGTACGGCGTGACCTACAACGCCCACCCCTCGGTCAAGTCGGCGCTGCGCTCACACACCCGCTGGCTCAAGCAGATGGGCGCCGCGCCGGTTGGTTAACCACGAACGCCACGGCGGCACCAAATGGGCCGCGCGTGGCGTCCGTTCACAGCTTGACGCTAGGCGATCGGGACGACGTTCGTCGCCTCGGGGCCCTTTGCGCCCTCGCCGGCCTCGAACTCGACCTTCGAGCCCTCGACCAGCGACTTGAAGCCGTTGCCTTGGATCGCGGAGTGGTGGACGAAGAGATCCTTCGTTCCCTCATCCGGCGCGATGAAGCCGTAGCCCTTCGCGTCGTTGAACCATTTGACGGTTCCAGTTGCCATGTACACACCTCCCTCACAGTGAACGAACGAGTAAGGAAGTGCGAATGCGCAACCGAACGAGCGTTCTTCTTGACACCAACACCGTAGCACACGCGATTCTCACGCCCAGCCCGCCAGCCGGTCGGCGAGCGCGTGCACGCTCGCGCGGAGCTCCTCGGGGCGGCGGATCGTGAAGGCACAGTCGAGCCCGGCCAGCATGGTCGCCGCCCAGTCCAGCGAGCGCACCCGCATCCGCAGCAGAGTGCCGCCGTCGGCCGATGCGAGCTCGGCCATCGTCCCCGGCACGCGCTGTGCGGCCCGGTCGAGAGGGAGATCGAGCAGCACCTCGACCTCCCACGGCCACGGCACCCGCGCAAGCGAGGCGCTCGTGTGGGCCACCGCGTCGAACCCGTCCGGCGGCGAGCGCGCCGGCACGTCGGTGACGGTGATGGCGCGCATGCGGTCGACCCGGAACGTGCGCAGCGCGTCGCGGGTGTGGTCGTGCGCGGCCAGGTACCAGCGCCCGGAGTGCACCACGAGGCCATGGGGGCTCAGCTCGCGCTGGGTCCGCTCCCCCGAGAACGACCGGTAGGCCGTCCGCAGCCGCCGCCGCCGGCGGATCGCGCCTGCGAGCAGGAGCGCCGTGTCGCCGGCCACCGGGACGGTCGACGCCACACCCGCCGTGAAGTCGAGCGCCGTCTCGAGCGCCTCGACCCGGCGGCGCAGCGTGTCGGGAAGGGCTCGGTGAATCTTGGCCCGGGCACTCTCGACGGACGTGGGCGTGCCCGCCAGTCCCAGCCGCCCAGCCGCCACGACGCCCAGGGCGACGGCGACAGCCTCGTCGTCGTTCAGCATGAGCGGGGGCAGGCGGAAGCCGGGCCGCATCGCATAGCCGCCGCCGGCACCGCGCTGGCCGGCCACCGGGATGCCGAGGTCGCGGAGCGCCGTGATGTCGCGGCGCACCGTTCGAGCGTCGATCCCGAGCCGGTCGGCGATCTCGCGCCCGGTGACCGCCGGCTGGGTCTGCAGCAACTCGAGGAGCTCGAGCAGGCGAGCGGTGGTCGTGAGCACCTTCGCAGTCAAGCACACATAGAGGGCGGGCCCCGCCCTATTTGGCGGCTAGCGTGGACGAGACACGCAGTACGCATACGCGCATCGAGGAGGAACCATGAGCGTCATCGCGGGGTTCGGTCACGTCAGGCCGGAATATCGGCACATCGAGAAGCGCGTTCGCTCCCGGCCGGGGCTGACCGTCGAGGGCGCGGTGCTCAAGTGGTATGACATCGCCCCCGCTGACGAACCGGTGCCGGCCGGGATCCGGTCGCTCGCGCGCACCGACCTGTGGGCGGCGTGTGCGGCAAAGACCGTCGCGCTCGCGGACGACCTGGGGTTCGTCATCCTGCACCGCTGCGGCCATGACTTCTACTTCCTGATCACGTGCACGTGGCGCAACGACAACGAACTGTGGGAGACGGTGTGGGCGAAGAACGGCGCCGCCGATGCCGCGTTTGCACCCTGGCCGGCCCCGGGCGGGCATCGCCCGGCCTTCTGTGTCTGGGAGTTGGGCGCCGTCTGCCACGAGCGGCGGGTCTGGAGCCGGTATCTGCGCTCGGAGCGCGATGCGGACGCCCGGCAGGCCTACCTGGAGGCTGGATTGGACGCGGCCGTATGAGGGAGGGCGGGCTCCCTCGTTGAGGGGGTGTTTGTGCGGCGGGGCGTGCGCCATGATGAGTGCTGACCCCTTTGCGCGCTCGAGGTGCGCTTCCCATGCTCCGACGCTCGATTCTCATGGCCACGATTGGACTGGCGCTCATGGCGAGCCCCGCGCTTGCTGACTGCCAGTGGCACTCACAGATGAAGCAGGGCACGGCGACCGCCTCGCGCGCGCTGGGCAAATGCTCGGTTCGCGCGGGCTCCTATGCGGGCTCGCTGCAGGTGACGTGCCCGAAGCATCACCAGGGATCGCTCACCTATGTGTTCTCGGGCACGCACAACTTCTACGGGCACGCCAGGGTGGGGATCGCCGCTTGGGGCACGGCGAAGCTGAAAAGCGACGTCACGGCCTCGAGCTCGTCCATCCGCGTCACGCTGACGGTGTACGGCGCGGGGACGACGCAGGTGGGTTTCGTCAGCGTCGGCTACTACGCGCACTGATGGTCCGTTCTCACCGGCCCGCGAAGACGGGACGCGCCCGCGAGCTGGTGTCGCTCGCAGGAGTGGTCGGGACGATTGTGGCGATGGTCTGCCTGTCGGGCTTCGCCTGGTCGACCATCGTGGCCGCCGGCCAAGCCGAGCAGCGGACGCACGCCGCCACGGCGCAGGTCGGGCGGTTCGACCATGCGTCCGCGACGCTCGAGGGCGTTCAGGCCGCCGCGACGACATACGTGCTCCGGCCTGGGATCGGGACGGCCCGCGCGCTGCAGGCCGCCCGTGGGCGGCTCAGCGCCGCCATCGCGTCCCTGCGGGCGCATCCGGCCGACCCGGGGGCACGGTCTTCGGCCGCGCTTCTGGCCGGCGACGCCGGCCGCGTCGGCACCGGTATCGACCGGCTGAGGCGGGCGGTCGAGGGCGCGCGCGCAACCGATGTGGTGGGGGTCGAGGAGCACGCGGTGCGCGTCCCGATCGACGGGATGCGAAGGCTGATCCAGCGTGAGGTCTCGACCTACACCGTGTCGGCCGCCACAAGCACGGCGGCGTCACGCAGGGCGAGCGCTCGCCTGAGCGTCGTGGCCGTCATCACGGGTGTACTCGGCGCCGCCGTGGCGATCGCCGCCCTGCGGATGATGCGCCTGCGACGGCGGCTTGCGGACGTTCACCGCCGTGAGGTCGAGCGGCTCTTGACCGCCGCGCTGCGAGACAGCCTCACGGGTCTGCGAAACCACCGCAGCTTCCAGGAGGATCTCCGGCTTGCGATCAGCGAGCAGCGGGCCCGGCACCTGCTTCTGGTTGACCTGGACGGCCTCAAGGCGACGAATGACGCGTTCGGGCACAAGGCGGGCGATGAGCTCTTGGTCAAGCTTGCCCGCACGTTGGACACCGTCGCGACTACGTATGCCGCCGCCTCGTACCGGATCGGCGGGGACGAGTTCGCGGTCCTCGTCACCCGGGTGGTCGACATCGACAGTGTGGGAGCTGAGATCCACGCCGCCTGCCAGCGCACCGCCTCGCCGTCGCCGACCGCGACGATCGGAGTGTCCACCTGGGAGAACCGGGTCTCGGCCGACGAGCTGCTGCGCCGGGCCGACCTGGCACTGATCACCGCGAAGCCGGAGCGCGTCGCGACTCGGCGGTATGCGGCCCAGCTCGAGACGCGCCGGAGCACCGCCGACGTCGAGCGCGCCGAGCTGCGGGCCGTGATCGATACCCCTGAGGCGATCGTCGCGGTGTTCCAGCCGATCTTCGATCTCGGCACCCGCGAGATCGTCGAGTACGAGGCCCTCACCCGGTTTCCCCTCGATGCCGGTCGCACGACGCAGGAGTGGTTCGACCTCGCTCGGCGGCACGGGTTCGCCGTCGAGCTCGAGGCGGCGGCCGTGCGCGTGGCCATGCGCGTCCGCGATCGGCCCCAGGGCGTGTCGGTCTCGCTCAACATCAGTCCGGAGGTCATGCTCATGGGCCGCGACCGGCTCGGGCTGCCGGACGATCTCTCGGGCCTCACATTCGAGATCACCGAGAATGCACTGGTCACGGAGGGCCCCGAGCTCGAGCTGGCGCTCCAGGACATGCGCGCCCGCGGGGCTCGCATCGCCGTCGACGACGCCGGCGCGGGCTACGCCGGCTTTGCCCAGCTCGTCCGGGTGCGGCCCGACGTCGTCAAGCTCGATCGCAGCCTGGTTCGCAGCGTCGACACCGAGGCGACGAAGGCCGCGGTTATCAAGGCGTTCGTCGGCTTCGCCAACGATACCGGTGCGCTGATCTGCGCCGAGGGCATCGAGACGGTGGCGGAGTTGAACCTCGTCACCGAGCTCGGAGCGGCCATGGGCCAGGGATACCTGCTCGGCCGGCCCCAGGCCCAGTGGGCGACGGGGCCCGCCGCGGCCCTGGGGCGGCACCCCCATCGCGGCAACGGCCGGGTCGTCCAGCTGCGTCCGGCCGCATCCGCCTGATCAGCCGAGCAGCTGTGTGAACTCGTCGAGCTCGTCCTCGACGTGATATCCCGGCAGGTCGTGCTCGGCAGTAGACGTACTCGATCATCCGCTTGGGCGCCGTGATCGCGTTGTACGCCGCGTAGACGGTCGAGGGCGGACAACACGCGTCCATCAGCCCGACGCTCACCGTCGTGGTCGCGCGGATCCGTGGCGCGAGCACGGCGTTGTCGATGTAGCGCAGCGTGTCCAGCACCCGCGGGATGTGCTCGTGGTGGCTCGCGAGGAAGGCGACGAGCTCGGTGTAGGGCGGTTCGGCGGCCACCGTGATGGCGTGGGGGATGTCGCACAGGTAGGGCATGTGCGCCTGGCACAGGCGGATGTGGCCGGGCAGGAGCGCCGAGACGGCGAGTGAGAGCGCGCCGCCCTGGCTGAACCCGCCGACGCCGATCCGGTCGGCGTCGACCCGCTCGTGCTCCGCCGCGGTCTCGACCGCGCGTACGGCGTCGACGTAGAGCCTGCGGTAGTAGTAGTTCTCGCGGTCGAGGATGCCGCGCGTCATCACCCCGGGCACCTCCGGGCCGGAGGCTCCGGCACCCGGGTCGCCCGTGGCGCCGGCGGTCCAGTCGGCGCCCTGTCCGCGGGTGTCGACGACGAGCTGCGCGCAACCCGCCGCAGCGAAGAGCGTGTGGTCGGAGGCATGCCCGCGACCGCCGCCGTAGCCGATGAACGTCACCCGGCAGGGGAGCTCGCCCGCAAGGCCCTGGGGACACACGAACCAGCCCCGCACGGGGTCGCCGCCTGCGCCGGTGAACGTGACGTCGGACACGTCGAGGTTCCGGTACACCGCCCGCCGGTAGGGCTCGAAGACGGCCGCCCCGGCCCTGGCACGCGCGTCGGCGATCGCCTCCTGCCAGTAGGCGTCCAGATCGTCCGGCGCCACGACCGCCGAGCGGTACGTGCGGAGCTCCTCCACAGGGGCGTCGAGAAAGGGCATCGTGTCCTCGCTTGCAGGATGGGCCGTGAATAATCGGGGCCAGGGCCCCATTATTCACGGCTAACGTGCGGGCGTGAGCGAGAACGGGAACCCCTTCGACTGCACGGGCCGCGTCGTGCTGGTCACCGGCGCAGGCAGCGATACCGGCATCGGGCATGCCTGCGCGCGGCTGCTCGCCCGCCTGGGTGCGGCCGTGGCGGTCACCGCCACCACCGACCGGGTGAAGCAGCGGGCCGCCGAGCTGCGGGAAGACGGCGCCGAGGCCACGGCGCACGTGGCCGACCTCACCGACCGGGACGAGGCGTTCGCGCTCGTCTCGGCGGTCGAGCGCGAGCACGGCCGGATCGATGCCCTCATAAACGCGGCCGGGATCGCCCAGACCGGCATCCCCGCTCCCGACGCCCGCTTCGCCGACATGACCGCGGCCGAATGGAGGCGCGAGCTCGACGTCAACCTGATGACGGCCGTCTACACGACGCAGGCGGCGCTGCCGGGGATGGCCGCCCGGGGATACGGCCGGGTCGTGATGATCTCGTCGGTCACCGGGCCGATGGTGACCTCGCCACTGCAGGCGGGATACGGAGGCTCGAAGGGGGCGATGGACGCCGTCATGCGCTCGATCGCGCTCGAGTACGGGCGCCAGGGCGTCACCGCCAACTCCGTCGCACCCGGGTGGATCGAGACGGCGTCGTCACTTGGCGACGAGCTGGTGGCGGCCCGCAGCACCCCCATCGGGCGCGCCGGGACCGCCGCCGAAGCCGCCGCCGTGGCGGTGTTCCTGGCGTCCGAGGCCGCCGGCTACGTCACCGGCCAGGTGTTCGTCGTCGACGGCGGGAACATCATCCAGGAGCCGCACGGGATCGACCTGTACGTCTAACCCGCGCTTGCCGCGACACCCACGCCGATCGGGCAGGAGACCCCGGTTCCGCCGATGCCGCAGTAGCCGCCCGGGTTCTTCTGCAGGTACTGCTGGTGGTAGTCCTCGGCCGCGTAGAACCGGCCGGCCTCGGCGATCTCGGTTGTGATCGGGCCGCGGCCGTGCTCGCGCAGAGCCTCTCCGTAAGCGTCCCTCGTGGCGATCGCGAGGTCATGCTGCTGCTGGGTGTGCCAGTAGATCGCCGAGCGGTACTGCGTGCCGGAGTCGTTGCCCTGGCGCATCCCCTGGGTGGGATCGTGGCCCTCCCAGAACAGGCGCAGGATCTCCTCGGTGGAGATCCGCTTCGGGTCGTATGCGACCAGCACCACCTCGGTGTGGCCGGTCATGCCCGAGCAGACCTCGCGGTAGGTCGGATTCGGCGTCGTCCCCCCGCATAGCCGACGGCGGTCGTGTAGACGCCGGGCGTCTGCCAGAAGATCCGCTCGGCGCCCCAGAAGCACCCCATCCCGACCACGATGTGCTCGATCCCCTCGGGGAACGGCGGCAGGAGCGGCGTGCCGAGCACCGTGTGCGGCTCGGAGAGCTCGATCGGCTGGTCGCGCCCCGGCAGGGCGTCGCTCTCGTCGGGAATCGCCTTGGGCTTGCGCAAAAACATCGTATCGTCCTTCCATGGTGTGATTTTCGGCCCGGTATGCAGTCTCGCCGGGATCGGCCACCGTTACAACGGCTCAGGACTCCAGCGTAGCCTTCACCCGGATCTCCACGTTGCCGCGCAGCGCGTTTGAGACCGGGCATCCCCGCTCGCCCTCGTCGGCAAGCCGCTCGAACTCGGCTTGGTCGACTCCCGTCACCCGGCCGCGGACCGCCAGGTCGATGCGGGTGATGCCGTACCCGCCGCCCTCGAGCGGGGTGAAATGGGTGACGGCATCCACGGACAGCTGTTCGGGCGGGTGGCCTGCGCCCGCGAGCGTGCCGGAGAGCGCCATCGCGTAGCAGGCTGCGTGCGCCGCCGAGATCAGCTCCTCGGGGCTCGTCTTGGGATCAGGGCGCTCGGTGCGCGCCGCCCAGGTCACCGGCTGTTCGGGGAACGCGCCGCTGGCGACGCTCACCCGCCCGCTGCCGCCCACCAGGTCGCCTTCCCAAACCGCGCTTGCGTGCGAAACCGCCATGACCATCTCCTCCCGTTGGGACTGGCTCGGACGATATCGCCGTGCATCGCGACGCCGGTCAGTCGAACCGCCTCGGGGTTGTTATCGTGGCGGAGGTGGAGTTCGGCGCCCGAGGACATTCGCAGCGCGGAGCGCATGCCCGCCGATGTCCATGCCCCGCTCCTCAACCGGCCGGTTGGCTCCGAACGGATGCCGCGGAGGGAAATCGAGTCACCATTCCACGAGCCGCCACACCCCCGGCTGGGGCTCGTCCTCGTGACCGCCCACCTCGGCGAAGATGGCGACGGCGCGCTTGAGCTCCTCCATCGCCTCGTCGTCGCGGCCCGCCCGGTGCAGGGTGTCGGCCAGGTTGTTGCGCAGTGCGGCCTCGCGGTGGCGGTCGCCCTGGGCGGCGACCAGGTTGAGCGCCTCGCGAACGAGCTCGGCGGCGGGCTCGAGGTCACCTTCGCCCGCGCGGGCGCGCGCGAGGTTGTTCAGGGCGGCGATGCGGATGCTGGGGTCGGCGAGGCGCCCGGACAGCTCCAGGCTGCGCTCGAAATGCCCGCCGCCTGCGCCGAGCACCCCGAGGATGTTGTGCGCCCGGGCGGCGGCCTCGTCGTCGCCCTCGGCCTCGGCCAGCCGCAGGGCCTCCTCGCACAGACCGAGCGCGCCGGCATCGCCGCGCCTCCAGGCGACCAGGCCGCGGTCGGCCTGCACCCGGGCGGCCGGCGCGCCGAGCACGAGCGCCTCCTGCAGGTGGCGCTCGGCGAGCTCCCACTCGCCCCGGCGCTCGTGCACGCTCCCCAGCTTGTGCTCGATCGCGGCCAGCCGCTCGGGCCCCGAGTGAGCAGCGGCGGCGTCATACGCCGCGAGTGCCGCGGCGTACTCGCCCCGCAGGGTGTGGACGTCGCCGATGGCCTCGTGCAGCTGGGATGGCTGCTGATGGCCGAGCGCCAGCGCCGAGCGGTAGTGGGTGAGCGCCTCGGCACCGGCCGCCAGGCTGCGCGCCCGGTCACCCGCAGCCGCGTAGGCGGCGGCCGCCTCGTCGGCCCGTCCCGCCAGCTCCAGGTGGCGGGCGGTGAGTGCCGGATCGCCATGGCGCAGGGTCAGCGCCTCGGCCACGCGGCCGTTCAGCAGCCGTCGCCGGGCGAGGCCGCTGCGTTCGTCGACGGCCGCCCGCACCCGCTCGTGGCCGAAGTCGTATGCGGCGTCACGCTCGACGATGATGCCCCGGGCGCACAGCTCCTCGAGCGCGGCCACCACCTCCTCACCGGAGCGGCCGCTGGCGGCGCGGACGGTGTCGACGTCGAACGTGCGCCCGATCACCGCGGCGGCCGAGAGCACCTGTGCGGCCGTCTCGGAGACGGCGTCGAGCCGGGCCTCGACGGCTTCCCGCACCCCGGCGGGCGCGGTATCGAAAGGCCGGTCGGGGGCCAGCAGCTCCGCCAGGAACAAGGGCAGCCCCTCGCTCTCGGAGTACAGCGCCTCTGCCTCCGCGGGGCCGAGTCCGTGGGAGCCTGCAAGCTCGGCGACGTCCGACCGGGTCAGGCGCCCGAGTGCGATCCGCTCGCCCGCCTGCGCCAGCCGGGCGCAGGCGTGGTCGGGGTCGGGCTCGTCGGTGCGCCGCGTGGCGATCAGCAGGAGGCGGCGGCCGTGAAGGCGCCGTGCGAAGTAGCCGAGCGCGTCGAGCGACGCGGGGTCGCACCAGTGGAGGTCGTCGACGAACACGACGCCGGTCACGCGGCCGTCGCAGGCCAGGACGATCAGCTGGCCGACCGCCTCGAGGAATCGCAGCCGGGCGCCCGGGTCGTCCAGGCTCGCCGTGGGCGGTGGGCCGAGCTCGGGCAGGAGGCGGGCCGCCTCGCCGGCGCAATGGCCGGGGAGCCCGTCGCCCAGCCGCTCGACGGCCGTTCGCAGCAGCTGGGCCACGACTCCGTAGGCGAGGTCGTGCTCGCCCGGCGAGGGCCGCGCCGAGACCACCGTCGCCCCCTGGGCCTGCAGGGCTCCGAGCAGCTCCTCGGCGAGGCGCGTCTTGCCCACCCCCGACTCGCCCTCGATCACGGCCATCCTGCCGTCGGCGGCGATCCCGGCATGTATGTCGTTCAGGAGCCGCCACGGGCCGGCGCGTCCGACGAGCGGCTGGGCGGCGGTCGTCACCGCCGGCGGGATATCGGCCACGGCGGGCCGGCGGCCCTCGTTGACGGCGTGGTAGAGCTCGGTCGTCTCGGCGAGCGGACGCACGCCCAGCTCGCGGTCGAGCACCCGCACGCACTCGCGGTACTGGCTCATGGCGTCGCCGCGGCGGCCGCTGGCCGCATACCGCTCGATCAGCCGCCGGTGGGCGGGCTCGTGCAGGGGATCGAGCGCGAGACGCTGCTCGGCGCGCGCGACTGCGTCGTCGTTGCGTCCGGCCGTGGCCAGCGCATCGACCAGGCGGTCGAGGCCGGCCGCCCGTTCGCGGCGGATGCCCTCGGCGGCGAGCTGCTGCCAGTCGTCGAAGGCGGCGCTGTCGCGGACGGCGAAGCCCTCCAGCAGATCCCCGCGGTGCATGTCAGCCGCCGCGACGAGCGCCTCCACGGTTGCCGCCGGGTCGGCGGCCGTGCGGCGGAACTCGGCCAGGTCGAACCAGGCATCTTCGAGGTCGATCGCGATCGAGCTGCGGTCGGCCGCGAGCCAGCGGCCGTCGAGCGCGGTTCGGAGCGTCGAGAGCGTGCGCCGCAGCGCCGACCGTGAGCGGTCGATGTCGAACTCCGGCCAGAGCACCGCGGCCACCACCTCACGGCTCTCCGGGTGGCCCGTCACCACCAGATGGGCGAGCATCGCTGTCGCCTTGCGCGTATCGACCCGAAGCGGGCTGCCCTCGACTTCGATCAGGGGTGTGCCGAGAAGTGAGATCCTGAGCGCGTGCACGTGGCAAGCATGACACGAAGCCGTAACGAGAGTCCACCCCAAGCAGCGTTCCGTAACGATCTCGGGACGGTGTCGCGGTGACACTCACCGCTGTGCAGACCCGCCCGCGCGCGCCGATGGTGATTGCCGCCACGATCTTCACGTTCACCCTGCTCCTGTTTGTGATCGAGATCGGGCTCGGACTTCTGACCCGCGACCTGCCGAGCTCGAGCAGCTGGTCGAGCACCGGGACCGTCGGCGGCGTCTCGCTCTCGCTGGTGTTGTTCTCGCCCCCGGTCGTCGGGTTCCTGATCACCTGGCGCCGGGCCGGAAACGCGATCGGCTGGCTGCTGCTTGCGATCGGTCTGGCGTGGGCGCTCGCGGACTCGAGCACGTACTCCGACTACGGCCTGCGGCTGCACCCGGGATCGCTCCCGGCCGCCGCGTTGCCGGGGGCGATCGGCAATGCACTCTGGCTGCCCGCCATCGGGCTCACGGGGACGTTTCTGATCCTGCTCTTCCCCGACGGGCACCTGCCCAGCCGCCGCTGGCGCTGGGTTGCATATGCGAGCGCGCTCGTGATGGGCGCGGGGACGTTTGGACTCACGTTCACACCCGGGGACATGGCCGACGCCGGGTACCCGGGCACGGCGAACCCGCTGGGAATCGACGCGCTCGGCGGCGTCCTTCGCGCGATCCAGTACATCATCCTGCTGCTTCCGGCCGCGATTGCCGCGTCGGCCGCCGGCATGATCGTGCGCTACCGCCGCTCACGCGGGGTCGAGCGCCTGCAGCTGCGCTGGCTGACCGCGGCCGCGGCGGCGGTGGCCGTCATCTACGCGACCGTGTTCGCCCTGTCCGTCCTGCTCGCGCCGAACTCGGACTCGCCTCCGGCCTGGCTCGCCGCCGCGCAGGCGATCGGGCTGATGAGCACGTCCCTGATCCCGATCGCGATCGGCTTTGCCGTGCTGCGCTACCGGCTCTACGACATCGATGTGATCATCCGCCGCACGCTCGTCTACACCGCCCTTCTGGGGTCGCTCGCGGCCGTCTACGTTGGCGGGGTCGCGGTGCTCGGCATGACGTTTCGGGCGGTGACCGGCCTGTCGAGCTCGCTCGCAGTCACGGTGTCGACGCTCGCTGTGGCGGCCGCCTTCCAGCCGTTGCGAAGCCGCATCCGGCGCGCGGTCGACCGCCGCTTCTACCGCGCCGCCTACGACGCCCAGGCGGCGGTGAACGCCTTCAGCGGGCAGCTGCGCCAGCAGATCGACCTGGATGTCCTGGCCGACCGGCTTCTGGCAACAGTGCGAGAGACCGTCGAGCCGCGATCGGCCAGCGTCTGGCTCGCGTCCGTAACGATCCCGGAACGGCCGTCCGGTACAACGGGGGTATGACGATTCTGAGCCACACGATCCGGCGCGTGGTACTCCGCAGGCCGGCCGCCGTCTCGGCGGCGGCGGATGACGATGTCCAGCCCGCGCAGCGGCGGGACCCGGGGCAGTCGATCTCGCTCGACATCGCCGCCAACGACCCCATCGTCGCCTACTTCCAGACGGCGCCGGGGGCGGTCGAGCTGAAGCACCTCGAGCTCGACTCGCCCGCACTCGAGCAGATGCGCAGCCAGGGCATCACCATGGTCGTTCCCCTGGTCACGCAGGGCGAGCTGATCGGGCTCCTGAACCTGGGGCCGCGCCTCTCCGACCAGGAGTACTCGGCCGACGACCGGCGCCTGCTCGAGAGCCTCGCCTCGCAGGCCGCCCCGGCCGTCAAGGTCGGCCAGCTCGTCCGCGAGCAGGAGGTCGAGGTGCGGGCGCGCGAACGCCTCGAGCAGGAGCTGGAGGTCGCGAGACTGATCCAGCAGAACTTCCTGCCCAAGCAGCTGCCCGAGCTGGACGGCTGGCGGGTGGCCGCCTACTACCGCCCGGCGCGCACCGTGGGCGGCGACTTCTATGACTTCATCGAGCTGCCGGACGGCATGATCGGGCTCGTGGTCGGCGACGTCACCGACAAGGGCGTCCCGGCCGCGATGGTCATGGCCGCCACCCGCAGCGTTCTGCGCGCCGCCGCCCAGCGCCTGCTCGAGCCCGGCGCGGTGCTGCGGCGGGTGAACGAGACCCTGTACTCGGAGATCCCGCCAAACATGTTCGTCACCTGCCTCTACGGCGTCCTCGATCCGGCCACCGGCGTGCTGCGGTACGCGAACGCCGGCCACAACCTGCCGATCGTGCACCACGCCGGCGTTGTCTCGGAGCTCCGCGCCACCGGTATGCCGCTCGGGCTGATGCCCGGCATGGACTACGACGAGAAGGAGGCAACGCTCGCCCCCGGGTCGAGCGTGCTCCTGTACAGCGACGGGCTGACCGAGGCCCACGATCCGGCCCGCGAGATGTTCGGCACCCCCCGGGTGCGCGAGCGGCTGACCGCAGGCCGGGTTCCCGAAGACCTGATCGCGGACCTGGTCGACCAGCTCGACCGGTTCAGCGGCGCCGAGGCCGAGCAGGAGGACGACATCACCCTTGTCGCGCTCGAGCGAACGGGCGGCGCCGGCGAGCTCCAGACCCTGCTCGAGTTCACGCTGCCGAGCGTGGAGGGCAACGAGCGCGAGGCGATGCGGCGGGTGGGCGAGGCTGCCAGTCCGGCGGGTGTCGAGGGAGAGCGGCTGGAGCGCCTGAAGACCGCCGTCGCCGAGGCGACGATGAACGCCATGGAGCACGGCAACAACTACGACGCCGAGGTGGCGGTCGAGATCACCGTGACCCGGTCGGACGCCGACCTCGTTGTGCGGATCACCGATCACGGCGGCGGCCGCGAGATTCCCGATGCCGTCGCCCCGGACCTGGAGGCGAAGCTCGAGGGCACGCAGTCACCCCGCGGATGGGGGCTGTTCCTGATCAAGAACATGGTCGACGAGGTGCACGCCGAAGGCGACGGCCACCGGCACACGCTGGAGCTGGTCACGCACCTGAAGGGAGGCGGAGACGCCGATGAGCGCGACCCCACTTGAGGCAACCTTGCACCGTACCGAGGCAGGCACCACCATCGTGCTCGCCGGCGAGATCAACGGCAGCGCACGCGACACGCTCGATGCGGCGTACACCGCAGTCCCCGACGGCGACCCGCTGCTGCTCGACTTCGCGGCCGTCGGCTACATCAACTCGACCGGCATCGCGCTGATCGTCGGAGTGCTCGCCCGGGCTCGCGCACAGGGCCGGCCGGTGAGCGCATGCGGCCTGTCCGAGCACTATCGCGAGATCTTCGAGATCACACGGCTGTCGGATTTCATGACCATCCTCGCGGACGAGCAGACGCTCGCCGCCGACCACGGAGGAGCGCGATGACTGACACGACCATCCGGCTGGAGGTGCGCACGCCCAGGCCGGGCTGCAGCGTGATCGAGCTGGCCGGGGAGGTGACCGGAGCGAGCGAGGCGGCCCTGTCGGACGCCTACGAGCGGGCCGCGACCGATGGCACGCGGGCGGTCGTGCTCGACTTCGGCGGCCTGCAGTACATGAATTCGAGCGGGATCGGCCTTCTGGTGACGCTTCTGGTGCGCGCCAACCGCAACCGCCAGCGGATGCTCGCGTTCGGGCTTTCCGACCACTACCGCCAGATCTTCGAGTTGACCCGCCTCGACGAGGCGATTGCGATCCACGAGACCGAGGACGCGGCTCTGGCCGCGGCCGCCTGAACTCAGAAAGGACGCTCACATGACCCGCGAACCCGACAACCGGGACGCCGCCGCATGGGCGCAGCCGGTCGACCGCCTGCGCGTGTCGGAGGCCGCGCCCGGGGCGCGCAACATCAACGTCTCCGGACGCCGCCAGACCTCGCCGATCCAGGGCTTCGGCCGCATGTGGCAGAAGACCTACCGGGCGCCGCTCGAAGGAGTCGATCTGACTCCGGCGCAGGTGGTCGAGATCTGGAAGGCCCACTTCCCCGAGTTCTGGCCGAAGGGCAACCGGTTCTTCGCGCCGCTGGCCGGGATCGCCCCTGGTGAGGTGGCCGCGCTCGACCTGTCGATGCCCGGCGGCCTCAAGCTCTCGACCGGCGTGCTGGTGCTCTACGCCGACGACGAGTCGTTCACGCTGATGACACCGCAGGGGCACATGTTCGCCGGCTGGATCACGTTCAGCGCGTTCGTCGAGGACGGGATCACCCACGCCCAGGCGCAGGTGCTGATGCGGGCGAGCGACCCGATGTACGAGCTCGGGATGACGATGGGCGGACACGGCAAGGAGGACCAGCATTGGCAGCACACGTTGCGCGCGCTCTCGACGCACCTGGGCGCCACGGGCGAGGTGACGATGCAGAGCGTCTGCGTCGATCGCGGCCGCCAGTGGTCGAAGGCGATGAACATCTGGCACAACGCCGGGATACGCTCCGGCATCTATATGACGGGAGCACCCATTCGCCTCATCGCCCGGCCGTTCCGGCGGGGCGGCTGACGGGTTGCCCGACGCGGTCGTCGTCGGCGCGGGCCCGAACGGCCTGGCGGCCGCCATCGAGCTGGCCCGCGCCGGCCGCTCGGTGCTCGTGTGCGAGCGGTCGGAGCACGTCGGCGGCGGCACCGCCACCGCCGAGCTGACGCTGCCCGGATTCCGCCACGACGTGTGCTCGGCGATCCATCCGCTGGCCGTCGGATCGCCGTTTCTGCGCACACTGCCGCTGGCGGCCCACGGACTCGAGATGATCGAGCCCGAGGTGCAGGCGGCCCATCCGCTGGACGGCGGCCGCGCGGCGGTCCTGCACCGCTCGGTGCAGGCCACCGCGGAGGGCCTGGGCGGGCGCGACGGCGAGGCGTACGCCGCACTGGTCGGGCCGTTCGCAGCCGCCTGGGACGACCTGGCAGAGATCGTCCTCGGCGCCCCGCGGCCGCCACGCCACCCCCTGCTCGCGGCCAGGTTCGCGCGGTCGGGGATGCGCGGAGCGGTCGGGCTTGCAAACGCGACCTTCCGGGGCGAGGGCGCCCGCAGCCTCTTCGCCGGCATGGGCGCGCACTCGATGCGCCCCCTCGACCGTTCGCCCACGGCGGCCTTCGCGCTCGTGCTGCTGGCGCTGGGACACGCCGCCGGCTGGCCGGTGGCCCGCGGCGGCTCACAGGCGATCGCAGAGGCGATGGCGGCGCACCTGCGCTCGCTGGGAGGCGAGATCCGCACGGGCGACGAGGTGCGATCGATCGCCGACCTGCCGCGGTCGCGGGCCGTGCTCTTCGACGTGACGCCGCGCCAGCTTCTGGCCATCTGCGGCGAGCAGCTGCCGCGGCGCTACCGGGCCGCGCTCGGCCGCTACCGGTACGGCCCGGGAGTGTTCAAGGTCGACTACGCGCTCTCGGCCCCGGTGCCGTGGCTGGCCGAGGAGTGCCGCCGGGCCGGCACGGTGCATGTCGGCGGCGCCCTGGCCGAGATGGCTGCGGCCGAGGCGACGGTGGCCCGCGGCGGCCACCCCCAGAAGCCGTACGTGCTGGTCGCCCAGCAGAGCCTGGTCGACCCCGGCCGCGCGCCGGCGGGATGTCACACCCTGTGGGCGTACTGCCATGTCCCCAACGGCTCGGCGGTGGACATGACCGACCCGATCGAGGCCCAGATCGAGCGGTTCGCGCCCGGATTCCGCGACGTTGTGCTGGCACGGTCGGCGCGGGGGCCCGCGGCGCTCGAGGCCGACAACCCCAACTACGTCGGCGGAGACATCAACGGCGGCGCGGCCGACCTGCGCCAGGTGCTCGCACGACCGGTGCTGCGGCTCTCGCCGTACGCGACGCCGAACCCGCGGTTCTTCCTGTGCTCGTCGTCGACGCCGCCCGGCGGCGGCGTCCACGGCATGTGCGGCCATCATGCCGCCCGGGCCGCGCTGCGCGGCGTGCTGCGGTAGCGACTGCCGCGGTCGCGATACTTCGCCGGAGCGATGACCGAGCCAGACCCGTCCGCCCCGTTCTCCGGGCACACCGCCTGGGCGCGCAACCTGGAGCAGCCGCTGCGGCAGTTCCTGCGCACCGAGACGGGCAGCGCCGCGGTGCTGCTGGCCGCGACGGTCGCCGCAATGGTGTGGGTGAACGTGGCCCAGGGGTCGTACGACTCGCTGTGGAGCACGCAGCTCGAGATCCGCGTCGGCGGCGGGTCGGTGGGGCTCGACCTGCGTCACTGGATCAACAGCGGCCTCATGACGTTCTTCTTCTTCGTGGTCGGCCTGGAGGCGCGGCGCGAGTTCGACATGGGCGAGCTGCGCGAGCGGCGGCGTGTCGCGATGCCCCTCCTGGCCGGGCTGGGCGGGATGCTCGTGCCGGTGCTGATCTACCTGGCGTTGAACGCCGGCCGCAGCTCGGCGCACGGGTGGGGCGCCGCGATGTCGACCGACACCGCGTTTGCGCTCGGCATGCTCGCCCTGGTCGGGCCGCGGTTCCCCGAGCGCCTGCGCACGTTCATGCTGACGGTGGCGGTGGTGGACGACGTGGCCGCGCTCGTCGTGATCGCGACCGTCTACACCGGCCACGTGGTGATACGGGCGCTCCTGGCCGCCGTCCTGGTGGCGCTGGGTCTCCTGGCAGCCCGCGCGCTCGGCGTGCGCCTCGGCCTCGTGTACGCCCTCCTCGGGGGAGGGCTCTGGGTGGCGCTCCTGAAATCGGGCATCGACCCGATCCTGACGGGCCTGGCCATGGGCCTTCTCACCTACGCCTACCCGGCGCAGCGGTCCGACCTCGAGCGCGCGAGCGATCTCTTTCGCCTGTTCCGCGAGCAGCCCACACCCGAGCTGGCCCGGTCGGCGCAGGTCGGGGTGCAGGCGGCGATCTCGCCGAACGAGCGCCTGCAGCAGCTCTTCCACCCGTGGACGAGCTACGTGATCGTGCCCGTGTTCGCCCTCGCAAATGCGGGCATCCCGGTCTCGGCGAGCTTCCTGCGCCATGCGTTCACCTCCCGGATCACGCTCGGCATCCTGGTCGGCTACGTCGTCGGCAAGCCGCTGGGCGTGACGGCCACCACGTGGCTCGTGAACCGCGCGAGCAAGCGGCGGCTGCGCCCCCCGGTCGGCTGGGCGGCGGTGGCCGGCGGCGGGGCGATCGCCGGCATCGGCTTCACCGTGTCGATCCTGATCGCGACGCTGGCGTTCAGCGGCCCGCGCCTCCAGGAGGCGAAGCTGGGGGTCCTCAGCGCCGCGCTCGTCGCATCAGTGGCGACGTGGACGGTGTTTCGTGCGACGGAGGCGCTGCCCACGCGCTGGCGGCTGCGCGCGCTGGTCGGATCGGCCAATCCGCTGGTCGACCTGGCCGTGCCGGTCGATCCCGAGCGCGACCACGTGCGCGGGCCGCGGGACGCGCTCGTGACCCTGGTCGAGTACGGCGACCTCGAGTGCCCGTACTGCGGGCAGGCCGAGACCGTCGTTCGTGAGCTCCTCGCCGACTTCGGCGACGACGTCCGCTACGTGTGGCGGCATCTGCCGCTGAACGACGTGCACCCACATGCGCAGCAGGCGGCCGAGGCGACCGAGGCCGCCGCCGAGCAGGGCGCGTTCTGGGAGTTGCACGACCGCCTGCTCGACCAGCAGGCGCAGTTGCGGCTGCCCGATCTCACGGAGCATGCGCGGGAGTTGGGGCTTGACGTCGATCGCTTTCTCGACGACCTGCGCAGGGGTGTCGGCCGAGGCCGGATCGCGGAAGATGTCGACGGCGCCGACCTGAGCGGCGTGTCCGGCACGCCGACGTTCTTCGTCAACGAGCGCCGGCATCGGGGCGCCTACGACGTCGACACGCTCGCCGCGGCGGTGCGGGTGGCGAGGGCACGGGCGCTGGTGGCTCCCTCAATTCGACCTTAACTCTCGAAACCACCACGACGGCACAGCCGTATTCCCGGCATGGACGTGACCCTGGTCGCGGTGGCCGCTGTGGCCGGACTCGCGACGTTTCTCTCGCCGTGTGTGCTGCCCGTGCTGCCGGTCGTGGCGGCGGCCTCGACGACCGGCGGCCGCCGCCGGCCCGTCGGGATCGCGGTAGGGCTGGCGGTCGCGTTCGTGGTGTTCACACTCGCCGCCTCGCGCGTTCTCTCGGCGCTCGGCCTTCCGCAGGATTTGCTTCGCAACCTCGCCATCGCACTGCTCGCGGTGGTCGGCGTCTCGCTGCTTCTCCCGGCGGTGGGCGAGTGGCTGGGACGCGGATTCCGGCCCCTCGCCTCCCGCGTCGGCGGGCGCCTGGCATCCGGGGACGGATTCTGGTCGGGCGTCGCCCTCGGAGGCGGACTGGCGCTGGTGTGGACGCCCTGCGCGGGACCGATCCTTGCGGCCGTGAGCGCACTCAGCGCGCAGAACCGGATCTCGCTCGAACTGGTTGCAATCACGACGGCGTACGCCGCAGGGGCGACCGCGCCGATCTTTGTGCTGGCGCTGCTCGGGCAGCGGGCGTCCGGCGCGCTCGCCCGTGTCCGCAGCGGCGGAGCCGGCGTCCGGAGACTCTCGGGGGTGGTGCTCATCGCGGCGGCCGGGCTCTTCACCACCAGTATCCCCACCGATCTCGCGGCGGCCACACCCGGGTACGTCTTGTCGCTCCAGAGCGTCGAACGCTCGCAGAGCATCGCGGGCGACCTGCGGCATCTGACGGAGTCGTCCGCCAACTCACCCGCGGCTGTCGCGGCCGGGCGCTCGCCCGACACGCTGCGAAACTACGGCGCGGCGCCCAACTTCACGGGGATCACCAGGTGGATCAACACCCCGGGGTCGCGCCCGCTCTCGCTGACCGCTCTGCGCGGCAAGGTCGTCCTGGTCGACTTCTGGACGTACTCGTGCGTGAACTGCATCCGCACGCTTCCGTACCTGAAGGCATGGTATGCCCGCTACCACCGCGACGGCCTCGTGATCGTGGGTGTGCACACGCCGGAGTTCGCGTTCGAGCACGTGATCGGAAACGTCGAGCGGGCGGTCCGGGAGCACGGCATCCACTACCCGGTTGCGGTTGACAACAACTACGGGACGTGGGACGCCTGGGCGAACCAGTACTGGCCGGCCGACTACCTGGTTGACCGCTCAGGCGACGTGCGCGAGGTGCACTTCGGCGAGGGCTCCTACGGCCAGACCCAGGACGACATCCGCCTCCTCCTGGGCGAGCGGGGCGCCGGGCCGATGGCGCACGCTCACGATGCCATCACCCCGTCAACCAGCGTGGCGACTCCCGAGACCTACCTGGGCACCTACCGCGCCGCCGCGTACACCCAGCACCTTTCGCCGGGCGGCTTTCACGACTACGGCGCCCCGGGGACGGTCGCTCCCAACGCCGTGGCCCTGGCGGGCAGCTGGGACGTCGAGAGCCACCAGATCGTGGCGGGCCCGGGCGCGCACCTGCTGTTCCGCTACACCGCTCCACGCATCTACCTGGTCGCCGCTCCGCCCGCGTCGGGGCCGGCAACGATCGGCGTGTCGGTCGACGGCGCCGCCCAGCCGCCGGTGCGGGTATCCGCCGACGACCTCTACCAGGTGGCGCACATGCCGAGCCCCGGGCCGCACCTGCTCGACCTGGCCGTTCCCGCCGGCACCACGCTCTACTCGTTCACGTTCGGGTAGGCGTGCTCGACTCCTGACGGAACACGCGCGCGCCCACCGTGACGGTGCCTGGCACCGAAACGGCCGCCGGCGCAGAGTTGCCGAGCAAATGCGACTGGTTGGTGGAGGCGCCGCACCTTGGCGCCGTGCGGTCACTCGGGCCGGTAGGGGGAGGGCCGATCGGCGTAGATGCGGCGGTCGCTCTCGCCGATGCGGTAGTCGTTGATGCTGGCGTCGCGGCGGCGCATGTAGCCCAGGTCGTCGAACTCCCAGTGCTCGTTGCCGTGGCTGCGCCACCACTGGCCGGAGGGGTCGTGGCTCTCGTACTCGAACCGCACCGAGATGCGGTTGCCGGCATAGCACCACAGCTCCTTGCGCAGCCGGTAGGAGAGCTCCTGCGCCCACTTGCGGGTGAGGAACTCGACGATCGCGTCGCGGCCGGTGAAGAACTCGTCGCGGTTGCGCCAGGCCGAGTCGGCGGAGTAGGCCATCGCGACCCGCTGTGGGTCGCAGCTGTTCCAGGCGTCCTCGGCCGCCTGCACCTTCTTCCGGGCGGTCTCCTCGGTGAACGGGGGGACGGGAGGGCGTGGATCCATGCGCGGTTGACCGGCACACAGTAGCGACCGCCCCGTATGATCGAGACAGGATGACGCCGCCGCCCGATGACGCCCAGTGGTGGGAGCGCCGCATCACGCGCGGCCAGGCTCTCCGCCGGGGCGCGATGGGCCTCGCCGCCGGGATGGTGTTCACGGAATCGCGGTCGCCGGCTGCAGCCCGTGCCGCCGGTGGCGGCGGGCGGGTCGTGGTGATCGGCGCCGGTGTGGCAGGGCTGACCTGCGCGTATCGGCTGCGCCAGCACGGCCTGCACGCCACGGTGTACGAGGCGTCGGATCGGGTTGGGGGGCGCACCAAGACGCTGCGCGGCTTCTTCGCGGAGGGCCAGATCGTCGAGCAGGGCGGCGAGGCGATCGACACCGACCAGCACGCCGTGCGGGCGCTGGTGGCCGAGCTCGGCCTCCACCTCGACGACACGTTTGCCGATATCCCCGGCGGGCTGCGCTCGAACCGCTTCCAGTTCGACGGCCGGGACTATCCCTACGATCGCGCGAGTCGCGACTTCGCGGCCGTCTACCCGGCGCTCCAGCGCGACCTGCGCAACTTCGCCCGCTCGCCGCGCGCGGCTCACGAGCTCGACGAGATGTCGGTCGCCGACTGGCTCGACTCGCGCGTCCCCGGCGGCCGCGACTCCCAGCTCGGCCGGCTGATCGGCGAGGCGTACTGCTCCGAGGACGGCGTCGACGTCACCGAGGGCAGCTCTCTGGCGATGCTCACCCAGCTCGGCGACTCCCCGAGGCGGCCGCTGTCGCTGTACGGAAGCTCGGATGAGCGCTTCAAGGTGCACGGCGGCGCCGACCAGATCGCGCACCGGCTCGCCGCCCGCCTCCCGGCCGGATCGATCGCCATGGAGACGCCGCTACAGGGCCTGCGCCGCAACGGCGATGGGTCATACCGATGCTCCTTCTCGCGAGGGGGTGGCGGCACGTTCGACGTTCGCGCGGACCGTGTCGTGCTGGCCCTGCCGTTCACGACCCTGCGCGAGGTCGACTACGGCCGGGCCGGGTTCTCGCGCCGCAAGGATGCCGCGATCCGGCACCTGGGCATGGCGACCAACGCGAAGCTGACGCTCCAGTTCTCGCGCAAGACGTGGCGGCGCGACGGCTACGACGGCTACATCGAGACCGACCTCATCCCCGGCGACACCTGGGACACCACCGTGAACCAGGCCGGCCGCGAAGGCATCATGGTCGTGTACTCGGGCGGGCGCCGGGGGGCGACGTATCCCACGACCCGGGCCCACGGCCCGGCGCCGCCCGCAATCGCCCGCGAGACGGTCGCCCGCCTGGCGACGATCTATCCTCATCTCGACCGCGACTTCACCGGACGCGCGCACCTGGATGCATGGGTGCACAACCCCTGGTCGCACGGCTCCTACGCCGCCTTCCTGGTCGGGCAGTACACCCGCTTCAGCCGGCATGTTCGCTCGGGCCGCGAGGGTGGGGTGCACTTCGCCGGAGAGCACACCGACAGCGTCCAGCAGGGCTACATCGACGGGGCCGTCCGCACGGGCGAGCGCGCTGCCCGCGAGCTCCTCGCAGGATGATGCAGGCTCGGCGTCTGGGAGAGCGGGGCCCCGAGCTGCCGGTCGTCGGCCTGGGCACGTGGCAGGTGTTCGACGTCCCCGACTCGGGCGTCCCCGCGGCTCGGAGCGTCGTGGACGTCCTCTTCGAGGAGGGCGGCCGCGTGGTCGACTCCTCGCCCATGTACGGCCGTTCGGAGAGCGTGCTCGGGCTGGCGCTTGCCGGGCGCCGGCGCGAGGCGGTGGTGGCGACCAAGATCTGGACGTCGGAGCTCGACACAGGGCGGGCGCAGTACGCCGATCAGCTCGAGTTCTACGGGGGCACGATCGACATCGAGCAGGTGCACAATCTGGTGGCGTGGCGAGAGCATCTCGACTGGATGGAGCGGGAACGCGACGCCGGCCGGATCCGGTGGCTGGGAGCCACCCACTACAGCGCCTCGGCGTTCGCCGAACTCGAGACGGTCATGCGCACCGGCCGGATCGACTGCATCCAGGTGCCGTACAACCCGCGCGAGCGCGAGGTGGAGGCCCGCATTCTGCCGCTGGCGGCGGAGCTGGGGCTGGGGGTGCTCGCAATGCGGCCGCTCGGCGAGGGCGCCCTGGTACGGCGCGCACCCGACCTGACCGGCCTCGGTGTCGAGACGTGGGCCGAGGCGCTGATCGCCTGGTGCCTGTCGGATCCGCGCATCACCGTCGCGATCCCCGCGACTTCGGATCCCGGTCACGCGGCCGCCAACGCACGCGCGGGCGCGGGGCCGTGGCTCGACCCGGATCAGCGCGAACGGGTCGCCGAGCTGGCGGTCGGCTGAGTCCGCGCCCAGCCGCGGATCTCCTCCAGGCCCGGCAGGAGCCGGACGCCCTTGGCGGTCAGCTCGTAAGCGCTGGTGTGGGTGGCATCGGTGCGCGTGACCAGGTCGGCGGCGGCCAGCTCGCGCAGCCGCTCGGTCAGGAGCCGGTCGGACAGGCCGGGGATCGCCCGGTGGATCTCACAGAAACGGGCCGGGCGGGCCGCGAGCACATCCAGGATGAGCGCCGTCCAGCGCTTCCCGAGAAGCTCGAACGCAGCGGTGAGCGCCGGGCACGCCTCGAGCGGTTCGTGATCCATTGCCAGAGGATACCGGAGGGTGTGCGACCTACCTACGAAAAGTAAGTACGATGCTAGGCTGCGACGGCTCGAATCCTATCCCGCGGAGCCACCGCGCCAACCCAGATGGAGGCCGGATGCCGGGTCACATCCACACGACGCTCTACACCGATTCCGCCTGTCCGTGGGCGTACTCCGAGATCCCCGCACTGAGGGTGATCGACTGGCGGTACGGCGATCAGCTCGACTGGCGCCTGGTGTTGATCGGCCTCACCGAGAGCGCCCAGCAGTACATCGACCGCGGTTACACGCCGCTGCGCTCGGCACGCGGCCATGCGGCGTTTCGCCGCTACGGGATGCCGTTCTCGCCCAGGCCGAAGGCGCGGGTGTCGGCGACGGCTCGCGGCTGCAGGGCGGTCGTGGCGGCGCGCCTGCTCGAGCCGGGGAGCGAGTGGGCGGCGCTGCGCGGGCTGCAGCTGACGCAGTTCACGACCCCGGTGCTGCTGGACGACGACGACCAGATCACGCGTGTGGTCGCCGCGGCCACCGGCCTCGACGCCGGTGCGCTGCGCGGAATGCTCGACGCGCCCGAGGTCACCGAGGCGTACGAGCGCGACCGGGCAGAGACCCGGTCTGCGGCCGGGAGCGCCGCCGAGCTGCAGGGCAAGACGGCCGTCACCGACGGGACGGTCCGGTTCACCGCCTCGTCGGTGACGTTCGAGCGCGACGGGCAGCGCCTGATCGCCGGCGGCTTTCAGCCGGTCGCCGCCTACGACGTGCTGATCGCGAACCTCGACCCGGCCCTCAACCGGCGCGCGGTGCCCGAAGACCCCGCCGAGCTCGTGGCCGCCTACCCCGACGGGCTCACCACCCAGGAGATCGCGGCGCTGCTCGCCCGCGGCAACGACGTCCCCGACCGCGCGGCGGCCGAGCAGGCGATGCTCGACCTCGTGTTCGACGGCCGGGCCGATCGCGTCGCTCTCGGCGACGACGCCGTGTGGCTCGCACCGGAGCGCGCCGACTGGTTCCGCGGCGTCCTGCGGGAGGCCGAGCGGGCCGGCCGCCCGGCGGCGCTCGGAGCGACGGCGTGAGCATGGTGCTGCCCGACCCCGGGCCCCCGAATCTCGACTTCGAGCGGCCGGCCGATCGCGACCGCCTGGAACGAACCCTGGCGGCGCTCGAGGGCCGCGGCTTCCGTGCGGTGGTTGCCGCCGACGGCGAGGACGCTCGCCGCCTCGTGTTCGAGGAGCTCCCGGCCGGAGCCGAGGTGCACACCGCGCTCAGCGAGACCCTGCGCGAGCTGGGCATCACCGCCGAGATCGACGAGTCGGGGCGGTACGACTCGGTGCGGGCGAAGCTGGCGACGTACGACCGCGAGACGCAGGGCCGGGAGATGGCCAAGCTCGGCGCGGCCCCGGATCACATCATCGGCAGCGCGCACGCGATCACCGACGACGGCGTGATCCTGGTCGGGTCGGGGTCAGGCAGCCAGCTGGGCCCGTACGCCTACTCCGCCGGCGCCGTCACGCTGGTGGTCGGTCACCAGAAGCTCGTCCGCGACCTCGATGAGGGTATGCGCCGGATCCACGAGTACTGCCTGCCGAGGGAGTTCGCCCGCATGCAGACGGTCGGCTACCCCGGCAGCCTGCTGGCCAAGGTGCTCACGATCTACGCCCAGCCGGGCGGCCGGATCCGGGTCATCCTCGTGCCCGAGACACTCGGGTTTTAGCCTACCAGCGCGCCGCGCCGAGCTCGCGCGAGATGGCGCGGGCAGCCTCGCGGACGTGGCCGATGAGCGGTGCGCGCGGCTGGCGGCGGGAGTAGAGGCGCTCGACCGGCCCGACGATCCCGATCGCGCCTGCGGCTGCGCCGCCGCGATCGAACACCGGGCTCGCGATCGACGCCTCGCCGATGATGGCCTCCTCGCGCTCGGCCGCCCAGCCCTTCTCGCGCACGCTGTCGAGCATCTTGCGGAGCGCCGCCGGGCCGACCACGGTGGCATGTGTCAGCCGGGTGACGCCGACCGCCAGCAGGTCGTCGGCGACGGACTGGTGGTGGGCGATCAGCACCTTGCCGAGCGCGGTGGCGTGGAGCGGCAGGTGGGCGCCCACCTCGGGGATCTGCAGCGTGTTGTCCATGCGGAAGACGTGGTGGATGACGATCACACCGTCGCCGTGCAGCGTGCCGACACGCACCGCCTCGCCGCTGCTCGACGCCAGCCGGTCGGACCACGCGATCGATCGCGCGCGGAGCTCGTTCACATCCAGGTAACTGTTTCCGAGCTGGAGCAGACCCGCGCCGAGCTGATACTTCCCGGTCTCGGGATCCTGCTCGACCAGGCCTTCCGCCTGCAGCGTTCGCAGCAGGCCGTGCGTGGTCCCCTTCGCCAGCCCGAGCCGGTCAGACAGGTCCGAAACGCCCAGCCGCCGCGGCCCGCTGGCCAGCGCCCGCAGGATCGCCGAGGCTCTTTCGATGGACTGAATCCCCATGATGTGTGCCGTTCTTGCCGAACCGGGTTCGACAATGTAGGATCGAAGGTTGCATGAGCGGAGACGAACGTTGATCGGGATTGTATTGGTCTCGCACTCTGCGGCGCTTGCAGACGGGCTCGCCGAGCTCGCCGGACAGGTCGCGGGCGAGGGGGTGCGGATCCGTCCCGCGGGTGGCACACGCGAGGGCGGCCTGGGTACGGATCCCGACCGGATTGCGGCGGCAATTCGTGATGCCGACACGGGCTCCGGGGTGCTGGTGCTGGTGGATATTGGCAGCGCGGTGCTGAGCGTCCGCGCGCTTCTCGCCGGTGGAGATCTCGATGGGATCGACGTTCGCCTCGCCGATGCCCCGCTGGTGGAGGGCGCGATCTCGGCGTCGGTCATGGCGACCACCGGTGCCGACCTGGCCGGTGCCGCAGCGGCCGCGGAGGAGGCGCGTGATGTCGGAAAGCTCTGAGCACCGGCGGGTGGTGCAGCTCCCCGCAGACGTCGCGCTGCATGCGCGCCCCGCCGGGCTGCTGGTTCGCGCCGCGGCGGCCCTCTCCGCGGACGTCGTCCTGAATGCCAACGGCAAGACGGCAAAGGCGGGCAGCATTCTGCAGGTGCTCGCGCTCGGTGCCGAGGGCGGATCCAGCGTCGAGGTCGTGACGAGCGGAGCCGGGGCCTCAGACGCGCTCGACACCATCGCCGGCCTCCTCCAGACCCTCGCCGAGCCCACAGTCTGAGATCGCCCGCCGCGCCGCGGCCGCCACCTCGGCGGACGTCGTCGCCGCCAGGGCATCGGCCAGGGCGGCCTTGGCATGCTGGGTGGAGAGGCCGCGAACGTAGCGCCGCGTCTGTGCGATCCGCGCGGGCGAAACGCTCAGCTCGTCGACGCCGAGTCCCACCAGCAGCGGCAGCAGCTCGGGATCGCCGGCCGCCTCGCCGCAGACGTCGCTCAGGATTCCCGCCGAATGCGCGGCCGCGACGGTGCGCGCGATCAGGCGCACGACCGCGGGATGGTGGGCGACCGCGCCGCCGGCGATGCCCGGGTTCAGGCGGTCGGTTGCGAGCGTGTACTGGGTGAGGTCGTTGGTGCCGATCGAGAGGAAGTCGCAGTGCTCGGCGATCGTCCGCGCCATCAGCGCCGCGGCGGGCACCTCGATCATCGCCCCGACCAGCGGGTCGGGTGCCCCCGGCGCGACGGCGTCGCGGGCGGCCACGGCGATCGCGCGGACCGCGTCGATCTCGGCCGCGTCGGTCACCATCGGCACGAGCACGCGCACCACGGCGTCTCCGCAGACGCGGAAGAGCGCGCGCAGCTGAGGCGCGACGCCGTCCTCGGCGGCCAGAGCTAGCCGGATGCCACGCGGTCCCAGCGGCCCGCCGGCGGCCTCCGCGGTCAGGAACGGGGGCGTCTTGTCGCCACCGAAGTCAAGCGTCCGCACTGTCGCGATCCGGTTTCCAAGCGGCTCCAGCATTGGTGCGAGCGCCCGGGCGTGCTCGTCCTCGCTGGGCCAGGCGGACGCCTCCAGGAACGACAGCTCGCTGCGCAGGAGCCCGATCCCCTCGGCGCCGGCCTCGAGCGCCGCCGTCACCTCGGCGGCGGTGCCCGCGTTTGCAAGCAGCCGGATGGTGCGTCCATCGGCCGTGCGGGCCGGCTGGCGCCGCTCGCGGCGGTCGCGGGCGGCCTGCTCGGCCAGGCGCCGGGTGCGTTCCGCCAGCCTGGAGCGGGTCTCGGCGTCCGGCGCGAGCCACACCATCCCGCGGTCGGCATCGACGCCGACCTCGGCGCCCGAAGCAACGGCGAGTACGGCGACACCGGCGCCGGTGACGAGCGGGATCCCGAGCGAGCGGGCGACGATGGCGGCGTGCGCGGTGGTGCCGCTCCCCGCAAGCACGATCGCCGCGAGCAGCTCGCTCCACGCGGCGACCTCGCCGGGCCCCAGGTCGTCCGCGATCACGACCGCCCCGCGCGGCGGCTCGCTCAGCCTGCCGCTGCTCAGGTCTCCGGCCCGGCGGGCGATGGCGTGCAGGTCCGCGGCCCGCTCCGCCAGCAGCGGATCGTCCAGCTGCGCCAGCGCCTGGGCGTGCGGCTCGACCGCAAGCGCAATCGCCTCCGCGGCCGGGGCGCCGTTGAGCGCCTCCTGCACGGCGGCCTCGACGAGTGTCGAGTCCTCGGCCATCATCCGGTTGGCCTCGACGATCTCGGCGTCGCCGGCGTGCCCGTTTCGGGCGAGCGTCCGGGCGAGCTCGGCCAGCTCCTCGGCCGCCAGTGCCAGCCCGTGGCGTGCGCGCTCGGCCTCCTCCTCCGGTGGGCGGCCACCACCGTTCTCGACCGCCGCCGGACGGGTCCACGCGAGGCCGATCGCGGCTCCCGGCGAGGCCGGGGTGCCGCGCAGAACCCGCGGGGTCACGATTCCTCCGCCACCGAACGTTCGAGTGCGGCGACGATCAGTGTCGTCGACGTCGCTCCGGGTCCTGGTGGCCGACGGAGCGCTCACCCAGGTAGGACGCCCGCCCCTTGCGCGCCTGCATCGGGACCGTCGCGTGCATGCCCTCCTCCGCCGCGGCACGGGCGTCGGTGAGCGCTGTCGCGAGCGGCGTACCCCGCTCGACCGCGGCGCGGAGGGCGGCGACCGCCGGGCCGAGCGCATCGACGATCGTCTTGTCGCCCGGCTCGGCCGCCCCCAGCTCGACGATACCGTCGAGTGCGGCCTGGAGCGCGTCGACGAGCTGGGCGGAGTCGAACGTCTCGGCATCGCCGAGCGCCTTGCCCGCCCGGCGCAGCGCCGAGCCCCACAGCGGGCCGCTCGCCCCGCCGACGGTCGACACCAGCGTCGATCCCGCCTGCATGAGCGCGCGCCCCGGCGGGGTGCCGCTGTCGAGGCCGGCCAGCTTGGCCTCGACAGCGGTGAACCCGCGGTTCATGTTCGTGCCGTGGTCTGCGTCGCCGATGGCCGCGTCGAGTTGGGTCAGGTAATCGCGCTGCTCCGCGATGGAGACTGCGCACTCGTGCATCCAACGGGTCACGGTCTCGGTGTTCACTGGCGCCTCCTCGATGCTCGGTTGGCTACGAGCCCCAGCGCAGCGCAGCCGTCTTCACGGGAGCATCCCACAGACCGGTCAGCTCGTCATCGAGCTTGAGGAGCGTGATCGATGCCCCCGCCATCTCGAGGCTCGTGATGTAGGAGCCGACCAGGCTGCGGCCGATCTTGACACCACGGGAGGAGAGCTGCGTGTTCACCTCGTTGAAGAGCAGGTAGAGCTCGATCAGCGGGGTGCCGCCGAGCCCGTTCACGAAGGCCAGCACCGACGAGCCCTGGGCGAGCGGCATGTCGTCGAGGATCGGGGAGAGCATCTCCTCGACGAGCGCCGCCGCCGGCTGCAGCTTTTCGCGCCGCCGTCCGGGCTCGCCGTGGATACCGACTCCGACTTCGATCTCGTCGGCCCCGAGGTCGAAGATCGGTGTTCCCGAGCTGGGCGTGGCGCACGAGGTCAGGGCGACCCCGAACGACCGCGCGCTCTCGTTGACCTTGCGGCAGACGCCGGCCACCTCGGCCAGCGAGCCGCCGGCCTCGGCCTTTGCGCCCGCGATCTTCTCTGCCAGGACCGTCGCGCCCGTGCCACGCCGCCCAGCGGTGTAGAGGCTGTCCTGGACGGCGACGTCGTCGTCGAGCACGACCGACTGCACCTCGATGCCGTCGTCCTCGGAGAGCTCGGCCGCGAGCTTGAAGTTGAGCACGTCGCCGGTGTAGTTCTTGACGATGTGAAGGACGCCGGCGCCACCGTTGACCGCCTTGGTGGCCGCCGCCATCTGATCGGGCACCGGAGAGGTGAACACGGCCCCGGCGCAGGCTGCGTCGAGCATCCCGGCGCCGACGAAGCCGCCGTGCATCGGCTCATGGCCGGAGCCTCCGCCGGACACGAGGCCCACCTTGCCGGAGACGGGCGCGTCGGCGCGGATCACGAGCTGCTGGTCGAAATCCACCCGCACCAGGTCGGCGTGGGCTGCTGCGATCCCGGCAAGCGCCTCCGGGACGACGTTCTCGGGATCGTTGATGAACTTCTTCACGACTGCGGTCTGAGTACTCATGGTGATGCGTGACCTCCTTGTGGTGGGAACGGGCGTGCAGCACCGCAAAGCACCCCATGCGCACCGACCTCGGTCTGCCTGGGTGCTCGCTGGTTCGTGGTCATCCCCCCGGTGGTGCGCGTCGTTCGGCCCATCGGAACACTTTGGCCAGAGTTCGACAATGCCGAACAACATTCAGAACGATAGAGCACGGAGGATCGTGTGTCAAGCCCCGTCTTCGAGCCCCGGCAGCGGCGTTGTGATCATGCCCTCCTCGACGTACCAGGCGAGCGTTCTTCGCACCATCTCGTCGAAGGAGCGGTAGTGGAGACCGAGTTCCCGGGTTGCGCGCGAGCCGTCGTAGGCATGCCCGTGCAGCAGGGTGGCCACCATCTCGCGGCAGAGTCGCGGGCGGCGTCCCCGGGCTCGGGCCAGAGATCCCGCCACCCGTCCCGCGGCGAGGGCGACCGGACGCGGCAGGTTGACCGTGCGATGCTCGATCCCGGTGATGCGGGCGACCGTGGCAATCGCCTCCTCGGTCGAGACGCACACGCCCGAGAGCAGATAGCGGCGGCCCGGCTCCCCCGCCGCCTCGGCCAGCATGTGACCCTGGGTGCAGTCGTCGACGTCGACCAGGCTGAAACGCGAGCGCACGAGTGTGTGCAGACGGCCGTTTGCGTAGTCGAGGATCAGGCGCGCCGTGCCGCCCGTGCGCCCCGGGCCCTGCACCGAGGCCGGGTTGACGCAGACGAGTTCGACCGCATACCGCTGCGCCACCACGACCGCCGCCCGCTCGGCGTCGTACTTGGAGCGCTCGTAGTGCGAGAGGAACCAGCCCCGGTGCGGCGTGTCCTCGGCGGCCACCACCCCGGCCGCCTCGCCGATGGTCGCCGCCGACGACGTGTAGACCACCCGCCGCGCCCCCGCCCGGGCGGCGGCGGCGATCACGTTCTCGGTACCGGTCACATTGGCCGCCCGCATCGGCCCCGGGTCGCGCATGCAGAACCCGTTCACGCCCGCGGCGTGGTAGACGACCTCGCACCCGCGGGCCGCGCGCTCCACCGTGTCGGGCTCGAGCACGTCCCCCGCGGCAACCTCGGCCCCGAGGGCCTCCAGGGCGGTCGCGGCCGCCGGCGTGCGGGCGAGCACGCGGACGGTGCGGCCGTCCGCCAGGAGCCGGCGTGCGATCGCACCGCCGACGAACCCGGTCGCGCCGGTGACCAGGACGCCGGTCACGTCTCGGTGCCGGAGGGCGCGCTGGTAAGCGAGCCCGAGAAGCGCACCAGGTACTCGGCCGCCGAGGCGACGGTGATCGCCGCCGCGGCCAGCATGGCGACCTCGTCGAGCCGCAGCGGTCCGATGGACACGTGCAGGTGAACGATCGCAAGCAGGATGGCCACGAACTGGGCATTCGTCTTCAGCTTGCCCCAGAACGACGGCTTCATCACCACCCCGTCGGCGGCGATCAGGCCGCGCAGGCCCATGATCACGAGCTCGCGCCCGATGATGATCGTGGCCACCCAGGCCGACGCCCGGTCGACGGACACCAGGGCGACCAGCGTGCCGGACGTGAGCAGCTTGTCGGCGGTGGTGTCGATGAACGACCCCAGGGTGCTGGTCAGGAGCCAGCGCCGCGCGAGGTACCCGTCGAGCGTGTCGGTCACGGCGGCGACCAGGAACAGCGCGGCTGCCAGGTAGTCGATCCGGCTGCTCGAGTTGGCCAGGACGAGTGCCATCACGATGGGCACCATCACGACCCGCACTGCGCTCAGCGCGGTCAGCGTCCCCTCCGAGCGCCTCATCAGATCGTTCCGGAGCCCGGCGCACGTCCGGGATGGCGGTCCCGACGGTGGTCGGCGGTGGGCGGCACGACGGGAACCATAACCCAGGTGTAACGTCACGCCCGGCCCGGGAATTTCTCGTTGTGGATGCGGGTTGCAACGGGGTGTGACGAAGTTGACAATGACGATCGGGTGAAGTACCGTGACGCTCGGCCAGGGTTCGGGGATGCCGAATGACGTTCGTGTCCAATCGGGCGCGTGCGATTGTGGCGCGCGCCCGTGTCCCCGAAGACGGGAGGAGGAGCGCATGTGCGTTTTCGTCTTGACGGCCGCCCCTGAGGGAGGATCGACGTGATTCTCGAGACCTTCAACTCGGGATCGGTCTTCTGGCCGGAGGTGATCGGCACGGGCCTGCTGGTGCTGCTCGGCTGTGGCGTCGTCGCCGGTGTGCTGCTGGCCCATTCCAAGGCCCAGAACTCGGGCTGGGTCGTGATCACATTCGGGTGGGGCCTCGCCGTGATGATCGGCGCCGGATCCGTGGCCGACTATGGCGGCGCGAGCCTGAACCCGGCCGTGACACTGGGAATATGGGCCAACGGCGGATTTGACTCGCACTTCGGCCACAAGGTCCTGACCTACATCGCCGGCGAGTTCGTTGGCGCGTTCATCGGTGCGACGCTCGTCTACCTGGCGTACTACCTCCACTGGAAGGACACCGAGGATCCCGGCCTCAAGCTGGCCGTGTTCTCGACCGGCCCGGCCGTGCGCAACTACGCCTGGAACCTCGTGACCGAGATCATCGGCACGTTCGTGCTCGTGTTCGGCATCTTCTCCGTCACGGGGAACACGGGGATCGCGCAAAGCGGCACGGCCATCCTGTTCGTCGCGCTGATCGTGGTCAGCATCGGGATGAGTCTCGGTGGGCCGACCGGATACGCCATCAACCCGGCCCGTGACCTCGGTCCGCGCATCATGCATGCCATCCTGCCGATTCCCGGCAAGGGTTCGTCGGACTGGGCGTACGCCTGGGTGCCGGTGGTGGGCCCAATCATCGGTGGCGTGCTCGGCGGCATGCTTCACCACGCGCTCTTCCCGATCAGCTAGGAGGCCCCAACCAATGTCGAAGTACGTCGCAGCGATCGACCAGGGTACGACCAGCACCCGGTGCATGGTGTTCGACCACTCGGGCCGGGTCGTGTCCGTCGACCAGAAGGAACACGAGCAGATCTTCCCGCAGCCGGGCTGGGTCGAGCACTCGCCGGTGGAGATCTGGGAACGGACGCAGGACGTCGTCGCCGGCGCGCTGAAGAACGGCGGCGTTACGACGGCCGACCTGGCTGCGGTCGGCATTACGAACCAGCGTGAGACGACGGTCGTCTGGGACAAGAAGACCGGCACTCCCGTCCACAACGCGATCGTGTGGCAGGACACGCGCACCGATCGCATCTGCAACGAGCTGGCCCGCGACGGCGGCCAGGACCGGTTCCGGGCGCAGGTGGGGCTTCCGCTTGCGACGTACTTCTCGGGACCGAAGATCAAGTGGATCATCGACAACGTCCCCGGCGTGAAGGAGCGCGCGGAGAGCGGGGACATCGTGTTCGGGAACATCGACTCGTGGGTCGTGTGGAACCTCACCGGAGGGACTGACGGCGGAGTTCACATCACCGATCCGACGAACGCGTCGCGCACCATGCTGATGGATCTGAAGACCCTCGACTGGGACGACGAGATCCTCGACGTGATGGGCGTTCCCCGGGCGATGCTGCCGGAGATCAAGTCCTCGAGCATGGAGTACGGCACTGCCACCGGCGTGCTCGAGGGCGTCAAGGTGGCGGGCATCCTCGGCGACCAGCAGGCGGCCGTATTCGGCCAGACCTGCTTCGCCGTCGGTGAGGCCAAGAACACCTACGGCACGGGCAACTTCCTGCTGCTGAACACGGGCACGACGCCGGTGGTGTCCGACAACGGCCTGCTGACCACCGTCGGCTACAAGATCGGGGACCAGGATGCCGTCTACTGCCTCGAGGGCGCGATCGCAGTCACCGGATCGCTGGTGCAGTGGCTGCGCGACAACATCGGCCTGTTCAACAGCGCTCCCGAGATCGAGGGCCTCGCCCGGACGGTCGATGACAACGGCGGCTGCTACTTCGTGCCGGCGTTCTCGGGGCTCTTCGCCCCGTACTGGAAGAGCGACGCCCGCGGTGCGATCGTCGGTCTCACCCGGTACGTCAACAAGGGCCACATCGCGCGGGCGGTGCTCGAGGCAACGGCGTTCCAGACCAAGGAGGTCGTCGACGCCATGAACGCCGACTCCGGCGTTCCGCTGACCGCGCTCAAGGTCGACGGCGGCATGGTGCAGAACAACCTGCTGATGCAGTTCCAGGCGGACATCCTGGACGTGCCGGTGATCCGGCCGACGGTTCCCGAGACCACCTCTCTGGGTGCGGCCTACGCCGCCGGCCTCGCGGTCGGGTTCTGGGGGGAGATCGAGGATCTGCGCGCCAACTGGGGCAAGGATCACGAGTGGACCCCCTCGATGGACTCCGACCGCCGCGACCGCGAGTACCACATGTGGAAGAAGGCGGTGACCCGCACGTTCGACTGGGTCGAGGAAGAGGAACATGCCCATGCCTGAACGTCCCGACAGAGAACATCCCGACCAGGAAGGCGATTTCGCCGAAGGGGAGGAGACGCTCGCTCCGGACGAACACGAGGGTGACTTCGCCGAGGGGCAGGAGCGCGAGCACCCGGACCACCCACGTGAGGGCACCTTCGCCGAGGGCCAGGAGGAGATGCCCGAGGAGGAGGACGAGCACGAGGGCGACTTCGCCGAGGGCCAGAAGGAGAACGAGTAGCCCCACGCGACGAGCCTCTGTGGAGATGAGGGGCCGGCGGTCACCGCCGGCCCCTCGAGGGCGTAGGGTTCGCCGGTGATCGAGAAGCAGGTGCTCGTGGTTGGCGGAGGAGCGACCGGCCTCGGCGTCGCGCGTGATGCCGCCCTGCGCGGCCTCTCCGTGGTGCTGGTCGACCGCAGCGACCTGGGGGAGGGCACGAGCGGCCGCTTCCACGGCCTGCTGCACTCGGGCGGCCGCTACGTCGTCAAGGATCCGCGCGCGGCGGCGGAGTGCATGCACGAGAACCGCATTCTGCGCCGGATCGCCGGCCACTGCATCGAGGACACGAGCGGGCTGTTCGTGTCCCTCTCGGCAGAGGATTCCGAGTACGGCGACCGGTTCGCGGTCGGTTGTGCGGAGGCCGGGATCCCGGTCGACGAGATCGAGCCTGCCGAGGCGCTGCGGCGAGAGCCGCGCCTGCATCCGGGCATCCAGCGGGCATTCGCGGTCCCCGATGCGTCGGTCGACGGCTGGCGCCTCCTGTGGGCGTGTGCCGACGACGTCGAGCGGCGCGGCGGCACGATCCTGACCTACCACGCGGTCGAGGGGCTGGTGGTGGAGGGCGACCGGGTGCGCGGGGCGCACGTGCGCGACACGCGCACCGGGGAGGCCGTCGAGATCCGGGCCGACATCACCGTGAGCGCGGCCGGGGCGTGGGCGGGGCGGATCGCCGCGATGGCCGGCCTCACCGTCACCGTCCGGGGTGGCCGCGGCATCATGATCGCGCTGAACCACCGGCTCGTCCACGCGGTGGTCAACCGCTGCCGGATGCCGGCCGACGCCGACATCCTGGTGCCGGCCCACACCGTGTCCGTGATCGGGACGACCGACAGCCCGGTCGAGGACCCCGACGATTTCTCCATCCCTCCGGGGGAGGTGGCCAGGGTGATCGAAAGCGGCGCCGAGATGGTGCCGCACATACGCGACGCCCGCATGCTGCGTGTTTGGGCCGGGATCAGGCCGCTCTACAGCGAGGGCCCGGAGGGCGCGTCCACGCGCGACATCACCCGCGATTACGCGTTGCTCGACCATCGCGAGCGCGAGGGCGTCGGCGGCCTCCTGACCATCACGGGCGGCAAGCTGACCACGTTCCGGCTCATGGCCGAGGTGGCCGTCGACGCGGTCTGCCAGCACCTCGGCGTCGAGGTCGCGTGCCGGACGGCCACCGAGCCGCTGCCCGGCTCCGAGGACGGCCACACCCATCACGTCGGCGACCGCCTGGCCGCACGCGAGGGCAACCTCCACGACGAGCAGGTGATCTGCGAGTGCGAGCTCGTCACCCGGGGAATGCTGCTCGACGCCGTGACCGCGCACCCGACCACCAACCTGGACGACATCCGCCGGGCGGTGCGCCTGGGCATGGGGCCGTGCCAGGGCGGGTTCTGCATCCCGCGGGCCGCGGGCGTCCTCACCGCCGCCGGGCGCATGGACGCCGCCACCGCCAACCACGCCGTGCGCGCCTTCGTGGAGGAGCGCTGGAGGGGTGTGTGGCCGATCCTCGCCGGCCGACAGGCTCGTCAGGGGCGGCTGGACGACTGGCTGTTCCACGGCACGCTCGACATCGACCACCTGCCTGCATGAGCACACCATCCCGCGTGCTGGTCGTCGGGGCGGGGCTGGCGGGGCTCACCTGCGCTCTGCGGCTGGCCGATGCCGGCGCTCCGGTGACCGTCGTGGCGGCCGGCGCGGGCTCGCTCCAGCTCGGTGGCTCGACCGTTGACGTGCTTGGCTATGTGCCCGAGCGGGTCGCCCGTCCGCTCGAGGCCTTCCCCTCGCTCGGCGCCGGACACCCCTACCGGGTGCTCGGGGCCGAGCGGGTGTCTGCGGCCACCCGCTGGCTGGCCGAGCGGCTCCCGGCGCTCGACCTGCGCGGCTCGGCCGACGAGAACATGCTGCTCGCAAGCGCGCTCGGCGCCGCCAGGCCGACGGCGATGGCACCGGCCACGATCGCCGCCGGCGACCTGCGCCGGGGCGGCCCGGTGGTGTTCGCCGGTGTGCGCGCGCTCAAGGATTTCGCGCCAGCGCTGGTGGCTGCGAACGTGGCCCGCGCCGAGGGGGTATCCGTACAGACGCGCGCTGCCGAGGCCTCGGCGGCGGTGGGCGGGGAGGCCGATGTCTCGCCGCTGGGGATGGCCCGCGCACTCGAACAGCCCACGGCGCGGGCCGACGTGATCGCGGCGCTGCGAACGGCGGTCGGACGCCCCGAGGGTGCCCGTGTCGGGCTCCCGGCGGTGCTCGGCGTCGACCGGCATCGCGAGGTGACCGACGCGGTCTCCGACGCGCTCGGCGCCGAGGTCTTCGAGGTGCCGACCGCGCCGCCGTCGGTCCCCGGCATTCGCCTCTACCGCGCACTGACCTCCGAGCTGCGCGCGCGGCAGACCCGGCTGATCGTCGGCTCGACCGCGATCGGGCCGGTGCGCGACGGCGAGCGCCTGGCCGGGCTCGAGGCACAGGTCGCCGGCCGCACTCGCGCGCTTCCCGGCGACGGCGGTTGTGCTCGCCACGGGCGGCCTGGCGGTGGGGGGCATCGAGCTCGATCACGATGGCGTGCGCGAGCCGGTGCTCGGCCTGCCGCTGGCCGGCGATCCGGGAGACGTGCGCTACACGAACAGCTCGTTCGACGAGCAGCCGATCGACCGCCTCGGCGTCCGCGTCGATGCCGCCATGCGGCCGCTCGATGCCGATGGCGGCGTGGTGCACCCCAACCTGTACGCGGCGGGAGCGCTGCTCTTCGGCGCGGTGCCGTGGCGCGAGCTGAGCGGGAACGGCATCGCGCTGGCCTCGGGCCTGGCCGCGGCCGAAGCGATACTCTCGGAGCGTGGCGCATGACCGTTGACATTCGCGGCTCGCTGGACTCCTGCGTCAAGTGCACCGTGTGCGAGACGTTCTGCCCGGTCGCGGCCGTGACGCCACTCTTCCCCGGCCCGAAGTACGCGGGGCCCCAGAGCGAGCGCTACCGTCACCCCGGCGTCAGTGTGGACGCCTCGCTCGACTACTGCTCGGGTTGCGGCATCTGCACCCAGGTGTGCCCGCAGGGGGTCGACATCGCCGAGATCAACGCCCGTGCCCGGGCCGAGATGAAGGCCGCGAAGGGGATGTCGGTCCGTGACCGGCTGATCGCCCGCCCGGACGTGCTCGGCCGCATGACGCGGCCGGTGGCCCCGCTCGCAAACGCGGCGATGCGCACTCGCCCGGCCCGGCGCGTCCTCGAGGGCACGCTCGGCATCCACCGTGACGCGGCGCTGCCGAACTTCGCGTCCAGCACCTTCCAGAAGTGGGCCGGGCGGCACCAAGCGCCCCCGGGCGCGGCCCGCACCGTCGTCTATTTCCATGGCTGTGCTGCCAACTACAACGAGCCGAGCGTCGCCCGGATGGCGGTCGCCGTGCTCGAGCACAACGGCTTCGAGGTGATCGTGCCGCCCCAGGGCTGCTGCGGGCTGCCGCTGCAATCAAACGGCGCGTTCGAGCCGGCCCGCGAACGCACCCGCGCGCTCGTCGGGCGGCTGGCGCCGCACGCTCGTGAGGGGCACATGATCGTCGCCAACTCCACCAGCTGCGGGCTGATGCTGAAGCGCGAGGCCCGGGAGATCCTCGGCATCGACGACGAGGATCTGGCGCTGGTCGGGGCGCGGACGTTCGACATCTGCGAGCTCCTGCGCGACCTGCACGACGCCGGCGAGCTGCGCACCGACTTCCGGCCCCTGCGGCTGCGCGTCCCCTACCACCAGCCGTGCCAGGGCCGCGGCCATGGCTTCGGCAAGCCCGCCCTCGACCTGCTGGCGCTCATCCCCGAGCTCGAGGTGATCGAGGTCGACCGCGAATGCTGTGGTGTGGCCGGGACCTATGGGTTGAAGAAGGAGAAGTACGCGATCGCGATGGCGGTCGGCGCGCCGCTCTTCGCCGACATCGCCGCGGCCGGTGCCGACTGCACGGCGTGTGACTCCGAGACCTGCCGCTGGCACATCTCCAAGGCGACCGGGATCCCCAGCGTGCACCCGCTCGAACTTCTGCACCGCGCCTACGGCTTGGGCTAGCTCTGCGGGGTGTTCGGGGCACGGCGGCCGCCCCAGTGCCACGGCAGGCGCGAGAACCCGAACCGGTTCTCGGTGCCATGCAGCAGCCGGCCGACGTTCTTACGGTGAAAGACGATCACCGCCGTGCAGGCGGCCGTGAGGAACACGAGCACCGGGGTGGTCGCGCCGAAGGTGAGGGCGAGCAGGGGCATGGCGACGCAGCTCGCCAGCGACGCGATGCTGGAGTAGCGGGTGGCGATGAACAGCGTCCCCCAGATCCCGGCCACGCACACCGCGGCGAGCGGTGCGACCGCAAGCGCGGCGCCCAGGCCGGTCGCGACCGCCTTGCCGCCGCGGGCAAAGCCGAGGAACATGGGCCGGTAGTGGCCGACCATCGCCGCCGCCCCGGCGACGACCGCTCCCAGCGAGCCCGCCACCGCGAGGCCCACCAGGGCCGCCGCTGTGCCCTTGCCGATATCGAGCAGCGCGACCGCGATCGCCCATCGCGTGCCGACGGCCCGGGCGACGTTGGCGGCGCCCATGTTGCCGCTGCCGTGGAGGCGAATATCGACGCCCTTCGACCATCGGGGTAGCCAGAAGCCCCACGGAATGCTTCCGAGGATGTATCCGGCGACGATGAGGAGGGCGAGCTTCACCTGTGGGCGGCGCCGACGAGCGCGTCGCCAATGTTACCTGTCGGCGAGGTTTACGCCAGGTTCGCCTTGCTGGGCGCCAGCACGAGGTCGTACTCAAGCGTGTGGTACGGGACGTCCAGCGTCCGGCCGTCGGGTGCCGTGCCCGGCCCGTGGCGGGGGAACGGTGCGATCAATCCGGTCTTCACCCCGAACACCGCGTCGGTGTCGAGGTGCTCGTCTCCGGCGGCGAACACGTGGGTGATCAGCGTCCGGTGGCCCGGGGCGCTGACGCGGAAGTGGACATGCGCCGGGCGCATCGGCGAAGCTGGCGAGAACGGCCGCGGTCAGGTCGCCCAAGGCGAGGTTCCGGCGCTGCGGTTGAGAGCTCACGACCGCGAACATCTCGCCCGGCACGTGCGACGGCCTACGATTCGGCGGCATGGCCCCGCGCACCAGCCCGCCGTTTCGCGCCGACCACGTCGGCAGCCTGCTGCGGCCCGACTCCGTGCGGCGGGCGCGCTCCGACCGCGAGGCGGGGCGCATCGACGCGGCCGAGCTGCGTGCGGTCGAGGACGACGCGATCCGTGACGCGATCGCCCTCCAGCGCGACGTCGGCCTGCTGAGCGCCACCGACGGCGAGTTCAGGCGCACGTCGTGGCACATGGACTTCATCTATCAACTCGGCGGCGTGAGCCAGGTCGAGGGGGAGAGCATCCATGTGCGCTTCCGCGACGAGGAGGGCGAATACGACTACGCCCCGCCGGCCATGCGCGTCGACGGCCGGGTGCGCATCGACCACACCATCTTCGGCGAGGCGTTCGCGTTCCTGCGCGACTCGGTCGCCGGCGCGGTGCCGAAGCTGACGATCCCGTCGCCGAGCATGGTGCACTATCGCGGCGGCAACTCGTCGATCGACCGCTCGGTGTATCCCGACCTGGAGGGGTTCTGGACCGACCTGACGGCGGCGTACGCGGACGAGGTGCAACGCCTGTCCGCGCTGGGGTGTACCTACCTTCAGCTCGACGACACGAGCCTCGCATACGTCAACGACCCCGCCCAGCGTGAGCACATCACCGCCATCGGCGGCGATCCCGACCATCTGCACGAGACGTACATCGCAAATATCAACCGCGCCCTCCGCGGCCGGCCGGACGACCTCGCCGTCACCACCCACATGTGCCGGGGCAACAACCAGTCGATGTGGGCGGCCGAAGGGGGCTACGAGTTCGTCGCCGAGGCGCTCTTCAGCGATCTCGAGGTGGACGGGTTCTTCCTCGAGTACGACGACGAGCGCTCCGGAGGATTCGAGCCGCTGCGATTCGTGCCACCGGGCAAGTGCGTCGTGCTCGGCCTGGTCACGACCAAGCGGCCGCTGCTGGAACAGAAGGACGCCCTCAAGCGCCGCATCGAGCAGGCGGCGCGTCACGTCGACATCGACCAGCTGTGCCTGTCTCCCCAGTGCGGGTTCTCATCGACCGTCGAGGGCAACCGGCTCACGATCGACGACGAGATCGCCAAGCTGCGCCTCGTCGTGGAGACCGCGACCGAGGTGTGGGGCTAGAACGGCCGGAGACTCTCCGCCCCATCGAGGAGGGTGTGGCTCAGGCAACAATCGAGTCTGGGTCGCGTTTGTGGTGTGGCAGAAACCCTGCTGTGAGAGATCCGAGGACGTTCGGTCGGCGTCAACGTGCCGGCGACTGGGGATCCTTCAATCCGGGGCTTGGCGTTTCGCGCTCGACGCGGCGTTCGCGGATTCGGCCAATTGACGGTTCGGCGCTGCGCCAATTGGCATTTCGACGCCTGGCCATCCCGACGCCGGCGCAGCCTCAATGCCGGGTTTGCGTTTCTCGGGTCCTGAGCGGCGATCGCGGATTCGGCCAATTGGCGCTTGGAGGCAGCGCCAATTGACATTCCCACGCCCTCCGTTCGAAATCACCACCGCGACCCGCCAAATACCACCTACCCACCCCGCGTTTGCATGTGCCCTTCATACAGGCGCAGGTTGCCGTGGCCGTGCTCGCCGGTGAAGAGGGTGAGCGCCGTCTCCTTCGGCGACATGTGCTGCGCGCCTGGTCCAGCGTCTTCAGCAGGGGGCGGCAGGGTTGGTCGTCGTGCGCCCGGGCCTCGGTCACGTGGGCGGCGCGGTGGAGGGGCCTCGACCTCGCGGCACTGGAGTAGACTCGGCTGGATGAGTGCGGGAAGCGGAACACGGGCCGATCCATGGGTGCTGCGCACCCCGCCCGGGCAGTCGGAGTACCTCGCCTTCCGCGACGATTCGCTCGACCCGCCGGCCCTCGTGGTGCAGGTCGGCAAGACCGAGGTGCGCTACCACCTGCGCTGCCTCGACGACCTGCACGCGATGCTCGCCGCCCACGGCGACTGGATGCCGCTCGGGAGCGCCGACGAGCAGAAGCCGGCCGCCGAGGGCACGGTCGAGGCGTGGGCGCGCTCGCCCGAGAACCCGGTCGGCGGCTGGTACGGGCTGAAGAAGGGGTTGCGCGGCCGGTTCGCCAACTACGTGCCTCCGGTGCTGGAGGCGCTCGGCCTGGCCGAGGTCGAGCACAACCCGCGCAACAACCGGATGCGCGCGCTCTAACCGGCCGACTGTCCCTGCAATTACCCCGAAATGGGGATGGAACCACCCCACAGACTGCGTAGGATGCGTGGCTGTGTGGGGTGGAAAACGGGCTCTTCGAGCCCCTCGAAGGAGGGGTCTTCGATGACGACCTCCGCGAACGGCTGGGCCGTCGCGGAGGGCGGACGGTTGGGTCTGTCCATCGCCGTCGCACCGGATGGGGTCGTCGTTGTCGATGCCGAACTGCGCATCGTCGCGGTTCACGCCGCCGGGCCGCTGGGACGGGTCGGGCCCGATGCTGTCGGCAGCCTCCTGCGAACCGCCGACCCGGACGTCCACGAGGTCATCTCCGCCGCGGTCGGGCGGGTGCTGCGGACCGGCAACGCGGAGGTCGGCGTCGAGGTCATCGGGCCTGCCGGCGGCCAGGTCGTCAGCCTGTTCCCGGCGGGCGGGCCGGCTCCGAAGACCGTGAGCTGCGTTTTCGGGGCCGCGGCACCAGCGGGCGCCGACGCGTTCGCGGCGACCACGGTCGTCGCGGCGAGCCCGGATGCGATCGTCGCGACCGATCTGCGAGGGCATCATCCGGAGCTGGAACCCCGGTGCCGAGCGCCTCTACGGCTATGACGCCGCCGACGGTCGTCGGCCGGTCCATCACCCTGCTCGAGATCTTCGAGCGGCGAGAGCAGTGGAGCTCGCTCTGGCGCGGCGTCGCGGCGTCCGAGCGGAGCATCGAGCGGGAGACGGTCAGGCGGTGCAAGGACGGGTCGCGGGTCGAGGTGTGGCTCACGGTCGCCCGGATGTGCGATCGCCGCCGGCGACGTCGTGGCGATCTCCGAGATCGGCCGTGACGTCACGGACCGCCGGCGCGAGGAGCGCGCGACCGAGCGGGCGCTGCGTGAGAGCGAGCGCCGTCGCCGCCAGGTCGTCGCCAGCATGCTGCACGCCGAGGAGGTCGAGCGCAGCCGTATCGCAACCGAGTTGCATGACGACACCGTGCAGGTGATGACCGCATCACTGATGGCGATGGACCGGGTCGCGCTCGTGGCGCAGAGGAATGGGTCGGCGCAGCTCGAGGCGGCCGTCTCGGTCGCTCGGGCGACGCTCGAGGAGGCGACCGACAGGACGCGCCGGCTGATGTTCGAGCTGCGTCCCGCGGTGCTCCTGCGAGACGGGCTGCTGGCGGCCATCCGCGTGCTCGCCCAGCAGGCGGGCCGGGAAACGGGGGCGCGCGCCCGCGTGCGCGGGGTGATCGGCAGGTACGACCATTCGATCGAGGAGCTCGTGTACCGATCGGTGCAGGAGGCGCTGGCCAACGTCCGCAAGCACGCTCAACCAGACTCGATATCGGTCACCCTCGCCGACCGGCAGGGCATGATCTGGGCGGAGATCTGCGACGACGGGCTCGGCTTCGACGTGGTGGACGCCGGGCTGCGTCCGCAGGCCGCCCTGCATCTCGGCCTGGACGCGCTGCACGAGCGCATACGCGCGGTCGGCGGGTCTGTTCATGTCGACTCGTCGCCCGGCAAGGGCACGTGTGTGAGCCTGACGGTGCCGGTGCCCGGCGCCGGCCGGGTGGCCGGAGGTCAACGCACGCGGCGGGCACGGGTCTCGTCGATCACCGACCGCGGCGCTGAGCGGCTGAGGGTTGTGGGTGCCATTTGGCATAGCCCGATGTGTAGTGGTCGCCAGTTTTGAGTAACTCACACAACCGGTGAGCGACGCTATGCGGTCATACGTCGACGTATGGTTGCAAAATCATCCTGTAACACGGTCATGTAAGGTTACGTAGACCACCTACAGGAGGAATAGAGCGCATGCCCCGAAAAGCGACAATCGGCCCTGCCGTGTTTGAGCGAGTGAATCAACTTGTCTCCGAAGGCAAGAGCCGCACCGAGGCATTCACACAGATTGCACAGGAGCGCTCGAGCCGGCCGGGGACCATCGCCGCCAACTACTATCGCACGGCGCGCGCCCAGTCCTCGGGTACGGGGCGCCGCAGGGCCACCCGCGCCCGCAAGGCTCCCGCCGCGAAGGCCCGCGCCGCCGCACCCGTCCGCCGCCCGGCGGCAGCACGCGCGGCTGCCGGCGACGGCGACATCGGTGCACTGGCAAATCAGATCAATGACCTGTTGCAGCAGCTTGTGCGACAGGTGCAGGAGCGCGACCAGCGCCTGCGCGACCTGCTGGGCTGACCGGCGGACACCGCCGGCGGCCGGCGTGCGCGTGGTCGTATGTCGCGACTCGTGCGCGCCGGCCGGCCGTCAGGTTGTGACGGTCACGAGCGTGCCATAATTCATCAACCCGTAGGCGGTCTCAGCGGAGGAATAGGGCAGCTCGACGCAGCCCAGGCTCTGAGGCGACCCGTACGATCCGCGCAGGAATCCGTGTACCGCGTCGCCGCCGTTGAAATAGCTCACCCACGGAATGTTGGGGTCGTCGTAGTGCGTGCCGTCCGGGTTCGTGCCGCTCATCGTCGTCGACGTGTAGCGTAGGTACACCGGGTATGTCCCAAGCGCGGTCGGCGCCACCGGGATGCCCGTATTGGCCAGCGATGTGAAGACGGAGCGTCCGTTGCGGTAGACGGTGATCGTCTCCGGTGAGCTCTCCCGCACCACCACGTAGGTGTACGGCGCGCCCGCGACCGGCCGTGGCTTCGCCGTCAGCGCCAGCCACACACGCCGGCCGGCGATCCCGTCGACGGGCAGATTGTGATCGGCCTCGAACGACATGACGGCGGCCCGCGTGACGGTGGTGTAGACACCCGGCTGCCACTGTCCGGCCAACTCGGTCATCGGTGCAAACCGCCAGTGGAAGCGGCCGTGGCGGGGAGCGAGCTCATACAGCGGCTGCTGTCCGCGCCCCCGGAACGCGACCGGGAGGTAGCCGCTCTCGGCGAGCAACTGCTGGAGCCGAAGGACGCTGGGCCCGTGCTGGCCGTCGCTCACCGTATGAAAATGCATTCGCGGCTGGCCGTATGGATTCACCGGCGCGCGCCGGTGGCCGTGGTGATGGCGGTAGACGACGACGTGCGGGTGTGCCGGCTTGCGCGTCGCGGCGGTGGCCGCGGACGGCTCGCCCGTGGGACGTGTGGTGGCCAGCAACACGCCGGCGGCGGCGGCCGCCAGCAGGAGGAATCCGATCAGCACCAGCACTCGCCGCATCGATGGAAGTGTACCCGCGGCGGTAGTCGAAAACGCGTCGGTTGGGTGACATTTTCACCGCTCCCATGGCTGGTGAATACCCGCACCAAAAGGGGTCCGACCCCGTTTGGCGCATCACCACCGCCAAGGTGGATGAATAACCGGTGCCTGGCACCGGTTATTCACGGCCGGAGGCCGTTGGGGCGGAAGGTCGACAAGACCGCAAGGAAGGGGACATCACTCGTCCCCGAATGGGTGTTCTCGGGGGCGAGCGGTGTCCCCACCCCAGCCGCCACGCGGCGAGAGGTCACCAACCCCTGAGGGCGTGAACGGTCAGAACACCACTGACCATCGCCGCCCAACCACCACCACCACCGCACCGATACGTACCGAGTCGACGCTCACCAGTCGTTGTCGTCGTAGAACGCCGTCCAGAGATGCTCGGTACCCGCGCGCACCCGCGCGACCTCGTCCGCCGTGAGGCGTCGCTTCCAGTTGGTGATATGTGCGGCGCTGTCGCGGCGAACCGAGTCAGGCCGGCTGGCCTCGGCCGGGTTGGACGCGTCGGAGGTCTCCCGCACGAGTTCCTCGACGTGTTCGTTCCAAGCCACGCCGAGGCGCTCGAAGATGTCGCGGAACCGGGCGACCGGCTCCCGCGAGAGGTCCTCGAGGCGCACGAACACCCACTCCGAGTCGTGCCGGCGGCGGTGGCGGGCGATCGCCTCGGTCTGCACGTTCCAGAGCAGAACCGCCTGGTCGACGATGTCCTGGTCGCGCTCGGAGTACGCCCGCAGCGGGCCCTCGTATCCCGAGAGGAAGTCGCGCATCAGCAGCGGCTGGGCGAGGAGATCGCCGAACCGCTTCGTGTAGGCCCAGTGCAACCGCTTGATGCTGGCTGCAAACGCACACGGGTGGCGGATCGTCACGACCACGTCCATGTCGAAGCGGCCGGCCAGCCATTCCGCCGAGAAGATTGCGATCGGATCCTTGTAGAGCGCCGCCGCGCCGCGCCTTCTGTGCCCACGCCACCGCGTGAGGTCGCGCGCCATCCGGCCCGCATCCTTGACGCTGCGGACGGCGGCAAGCTCGGCGCCGGCCCGGTAGTCGAACCGAAGCGAGCGCTCGATCGCCGGAACGAGCGGCTCGGCGTTCTCGGCGCACACGTACGGGAACCAGTGCGGCCAGTCGATCGCAAGCGTGCCGGGGCGGTGCCGAGGGCTGAACGGCTCCCAGATGTAGCCGAGCGGCGTGGGGGACGCGGCCAATATCTGGCCCACCCATCCCGTGCCCGACCGGATCGCGCCGGTGACGAGGAGCGGCTTCCCCGGCGGGCGCGCCAAGGCTACGCTCGCGCGGTCAGCCGCAGCCGTCGGCCTTGGGCGAGTACGGGCCCTCGACATCGGGCTTCGCCTGGAACGAGGCGTTGCATCCGCATGTCGAGGCCACGTTGGGGTTGTCGAAGCTGAACCCCGCGCCCATGAGCCCATCCTGATAGTCGATCGTCGACCCCTGCAGGTACGGGAGGCTGATGGGATCGATCACCACCCGCACGCCGTGCGCGTCGATCTCGACGTCGTCGGCCTCACTGTCGGTATCGAACCCGATCGCGTACTGGAATCCGGAGCAGCCGCCACCCTCGACGGCCAAGCGCAGCACCTGCGCCTCGGGATCCTCGGCCGCCAGCGCCTTCACGCGCTCAGCGGCAATCTCGGTGAGCGTGACCATGGCCCAATTGTAGCCGCGACCGGGGCCGGAGCGCGAGTCCTTCATGCCGGCGGCTCGGCGCCCGTCAGACGGTATGCCCAGACCAGCGCCTCGGCGACGGCCTGGTACAGCTCCAGGGGTGCCTCCAGCGCGATCCGGACCGGAACGGCGGCCGCCGCGGGAGGCGGCGACACCATGTCGGGCACCCGCTCAGGCGTGGCCATCGTACACACCTTCCGGGGGCGTCGGCCCGGGCTTCGGGCCGCGGCGCGACTGGACGCTGGCGATGCCCATGCGCCCGGTCGCCCGCTCGAGCCCCGCCACGAGGTCGGGCAGCGTTGCGGCGGCGCGCTCCGACATGAGGCCGGCCTGTGTGGTGACGGCGGCGCGCACGCCGGCCGCGTCAAGCCAGATCCGCACCTCGACCGCCCCCAGATGGGGCGAGTGGAGCGTGAAGGCCGCTTCGCCACCGGCCTTCTCCGAGGAGCCGTCCTGATCCGTTTCCGGCACGACCATCACGGTCGCAGCCCCGCCACCGGGCAGCCACAACGACCCCCGGCCGGTCCGAGCGCGAGCCGGCCGGCCAGCCCGGGGGCCCCTTTCAGGGTGATCTGGTCGAGGTTCATGTCAATTCACCGTGATCTCAGACGACTACCCGGCCGAGCGACCGGCGTTTTCGGATCCATGTCATCGACGGTGGAGGAGCGAACTTCAGTGGTGGAACGAGGCTTCTCGGATCTGTTCCTCTGGAACTCGAACACGGGTACCGCGGTTGGCTCGCTGAGCATGGGATCCCGCATCATCAGGAAGGTCGTCACCGACCTGTCGCAGGGACCGTTGCAGCAGCACCGCCAACCCGCTCGACGTCGCCCTTGACGGCCCGGGCTTCCTGGCGGTCTCGACCGGCCTCGGCGTCCGGTATACCCGGAACGGCGAGCTCGTCATCGACGGTGACGGCCGCCTGGCCACCGATCCCGGCAATGTTGTGCTCGGCACCAGCGGCTCGCCCATCACGGTCGGGCGGGTATCCGACCCGTGCCAGATCTCCATCGACGCGCGCGGCACCGTCAAGGTCGGAACGCGCACGGTCGGCACGCTCGCGGTGATGTCACTCACCGGCGCCACGAGGCAGGGTGAAACCCTGTTCACCGGCGCGCCCGGTGTGCGGCCCGCCGGGACCGCTGTCCTGCAACGCTTCCTGGAAGGATCGGGAGTCCACCGGAGGCGGGACGCGTCAGCTTGAGCACGTGCTCGGCCGCCGGCCTGCGGTCGCGCTGAATTACTCCAAAACGGGGAGGCAGTCCTGGTGCCCCGCTGCCGATACGGACGTATCACGCCGCGGGCTTTGTCTGTGCCGTGCCGTAATCAGACTCATACCCCCCGTTCTGAGTTCTTTGGAGGTTCCCCCTGTGGAAGCAACATCGGTCAGCAGCTCACGGCCCACGGCCGGCACCGCAGAAGCTCTGTGGCGCGCCTGGGTCGACCGCAAAGACGTCGCGGCCCGCGACCGGCTCGTGCTCTCGTACGCGCCGATGGTCAAGTATTTGGCCTGCCGTAAAGTCCGCGAGCTGCCGGCTCACTGTGAGCTCGACGACCTCGTGTCGTGCGGGCTGCTTGCATTGATCGGCGCGGTCGACCGGTTCGACCCGGCGAAGGGCGCCACGTTCGAGCAGTACGCCTGGACGCGGGTCTCCGGCGCCATCATGGACGAGCTCCGCCGCCAGGACTGGGCGCCGAGGGCGCTCCGTCGCAACGGGCGTGCGATCGAGCGCGCACGAGAGCAGTGGCAGGCGCGCACCGGCCGAGTCCCCTCCGATGACGAGCTCGCGCGAGATCTCGAGATCGACGTCGACCAACTGCATGGACAGTTGGAAGGGCTGGCGCGGGCCGACGTGCTCAGCCTGAACACGCCCGCCCGAGGCACGGAGGAGTCGATGCCGGTTGAGGTCGGCGACACCATCGAGGCCTCTACTGCGGAGTTCGATCCGGTGCTGGCTGCACTCTCCGGCGAGCGCGCCGCCGTTCTGCGCGACGCGATCGCATCGCTCAGCGAGCGAGAGCAGACGATCCTGGTGCTCCTTTACGTGAAGCACATGCAGGGGGCAGAGGTCGGCCGGATGCTGGGTATCAGCGAGTCGCGCGTGTCCCAGATCCTGAGCTCGATTCGGCGCGCCTTGAAAGATCGGATCGACACGTACGACGCGGTTTCGCCCCCGCTGCGCCGCGCCGCCTAAGGTGCCGCGCGCGTCGCTCTCCGTCGCCACGACACGTCCGACTCGTTCCGCGACGCCACGATCTCGGCCATGCGTGCGATCGGCTCGACCATCACACGCCGTCCAGGACGCCACAGCCCGACAGTGCGTCGAGCAGGTTCGTGGCGGGGATCTCACGCAGCACCTCGCCGGAGCCGCCGATCAGTTCGACCCGGACCTTGCCCGTGTCGCCGTCAACGCCGAAATGCACGTTCAACTGACGCGACTCCAGCTCGGCGGCCACCTTCTGCGCGGTCACATAGTCCTGCTGCAGCTCCGGAGGCGGCGAGTTCGGCGCCGACGAGGGGCCGGGATGCTCGCGCCGCCCATGGGGCTGGGCATGGGAATCAGTCTGCCGATCGCGTCTGGTGCAATGTCCGTCATCCTGGGAACATCTCTCGATCTTCCGGGGTCGTTGTCGCCGAACCAGTAATCGGCGCAGAGCGGAATGTGATTTAGACAACTTGCTGTATCTTCTATGTGATAGAGCGAATGGGCGATCCGACCTGCTCGAGTCGAGGCGCGGGGACGACAGCGTGGTCGGCAAGGGCACAGGAGCCGTCGACTTTCGCTCTTCGGGGAGGATTCCGCGGACATGTTACGAACAGGTTGCGTTACGGCTCCGATGCCGGTTCATGTGGCACGATCCGCCCGTGCGCACCATTACACTCCCCATCTGTCGACGCCGCCCGATCTGCCGATAAGCAGTCCGTGACTTCTCCAGCACGCAAGATTTCGTCCGTGCCGGCACCCCAGCCGGACCGGATGTCCGACGAGTCGGCGATGGAGCTCTACTACTGGATGTCGCTCACCCGGGCGGTCGAGGAGCGTGCGCTCAACCTGTACCGCCAGGGCAAGCTGCCCGGCAGCTACTACACCGGCCGCGGCCAGGAGGCGATCGCCGTCGGCATCGCGCTCCCGCTGCGCCGGGGCGAGTTGGGCGACTGGCTCTCGCCGTGGATCCGCGACCTCGGTTCCTATCTCGTCCACGGCGTGCCGCCGTGGCGCATCTTCGCCCAGTTCATGGGCAAGGCCGGTTCGACGACGCGGGGGAAGGACGGCAACCTGCACATCGGCGGGCGCGAGTGGAACATTCCCTGCCAGGTCTCCCACATGGCCGACATGATCCCGCTCACCGTCGGCGCGGCGCTGGCCTATGTCCAGCGGGGCGAGGACAGGGTGGCGGTGACGAGCTTTGGCGACGCGGCCACATCGCGGGGAGACTTCCATGAGGGCCTGAACATCGCGGCGGTGCTCGAGGTGCCGGCGGTCTTCGTGGCGGAGAACAACGGTTGGGGCTACTCGACCCCGATCTCCAAGCAGACGAAGGTGACCGAGCTCTACCGCAAGGCTGCCTCGTACGGGATCCCGGCGGTGTCGGTCGACGGCAACGACGCGCTCGCCGTGCACGGCGCGATGCAGGCCGCCGTCGATGCCGCGCGCGCCGGACAGGGGCCGCAGTTCATCGAGTGCCGCACCTACCGCATGGGCGGCCACGCAGCCCACGACAAGTTCGAGAGCTACATGCCCATGGAGGTGCTGGCCGAGTGGTCGGACAAGGATCCGATCAAGCGGCTCGAGAATGTGCTGGTCGAAGACCGGTCGCTGCCCGAGGGCAAGCTCGAGTCGGTGCGCAACCGCATTGTGGAAGAGGTCAAGGAGGCCGTCCAGCTGGCCGAGCAGGACGGCTACCCCGATCCGTCCGAGGCGCACCTTGGCGTGTTCGCCGACGAGGCGCCCTGATGCCCGAGCTGACCTACCTCGAGGCGATCAACGCGGCCCTGCACGACGAGATGGAGGCCGACCCGCGCGTGTTCTGCCTGGGCGAGGACGTCGGCCGCCAGGGCGGTGCGTTCGGCGCCACCAAGGGACTCCAGCAGCGCTTCGGGGTCATGCGCACGATCGACACCCCGGTCGCCGAGGCCGGCATCGCCGGCGTGGCCGTGGGAGCCGCCATGGCCGGGCAGCGGCCGGTGGCCGAGATGCAGTTCGGCGATTTCGTCTCGATCGCCTTCGACCAGCTCGTCACGTGCGCGGCCAAGATGCACTACCGCATCGGCTGGGCCGTGCCCATGGTGGTGCGCTGCCCGAACGGCGGCGGGGTCGGCGGTGGGCCGTACCACTCCGAGAACGTCGAGGCCTGGTTCCACCACCACGCCGGCCTGAAGATCGTCTGCCCGGCCACGGCGGCCGACGCGTACGGGCTGCTGCGCGCGGCGATCCAGGATCCCAACCCGGTCGTGTTCTGCGAGCACAAGTTCCTGTACCGGCGCGAGAAGGGCGAGGTGGCGACCGGAACCGACGGACTCGTGGGGACGATCGGCGAGGCCCAGGTCGTTCGCCCCGGCGACGATCTCAGCATCATCACCTACGCATCCACCATGCGGCTCTCGCTGTCGGTGGCCGACACGCTTGCGGCCGAGGGCACGTCGGCCGAGGTGGTCGACCTGCGCACCCTGATCCCGCTCGACGTCGACACGATTCTGACCGTCGGTGCGAAAGACCGGCAAGGCGCTGATCGTGCACGAGGACAACCTCACCGGCGGCTTCGGCGCCGAGGTGGCCGCGGTCGTGTCGCAGCAGGCGTTCGAGCACCTCGACGCCCCGGTGACCCGGGTGGCGGCGATCGACACGCCGATCCCGTTCACGCCCGTGCTCGAGCGCGAGTACCTGCCGACGGAGGAGGACATCCTCCGCGCGGCCCGCGATCTGGCCGCGTACTGATCCGGACAGGATTGTCGCCGTTTCCGGCGAAAATCTGCTGGACGTGACCGTGATCGTGGTAGTTTTTGGACGAACGGGTCGTGCGGGAGGGTAACGGGATCGCGATGCGATTTCGCCACAAGCTTTCAATTGTTCTGGTTGGGCTGGCGATTGTGCCGCTGGCGGCCGCCGGCGTGCTCGTCGGCGTCCTGCTTGCAGCGCAACCAGGTGACCCGCGTGGACAACCGGCTGTCGGTTGCTGGCCGCTGCGGCCGCGCAGGGCTACCGCGCGCAGCTCCAGAGTCGCGCGGCACGTGTCGCCCGGCGACTTCGCGGCTGCGCCCCAGCCGTCGCCTGGCCTTCGGAGCGGGAAGCCGGACGTCGAAGCCTGACGCAGATCAGAGTGTCCCTCCGGCATGCGGGTCATGCTCGTGGCACCAGGGCAAGCTCATCGTCGGGAGGCCGCCGGCGCGGCGCCGTCCTGGCACGCGACGTCGTACGTCGGTCGGCAAGAGTGCCGAGGCGCCAGGTGATCGTCTACGTGCCGCTCGACGCCGGCGCTGCTCGACACGATACATCGTCGGCGACACCTGACGCTACCACGAACGTGGCCTGGCGCTGGTCGGCCGGCGGCCGGGCGATCGCCTCGACCAAGCGGGGCGGTCGGCCCGGTGTCGGGCCTCCAGCCGTCGGGCGCGGCGTCGGCGAACGTGGCCGGCACCAGCGTTCGCGCCCAGGCCGTCCAGATCCCGGTCATGCAGCGGCGGCCGCCGGCGTACGTCGCCGCGACCTACCCGTCGTCCACGCTCTCCGACGCGATCGACTCCCAGCGGCTGCGGATCCTCGTGCCGCTGCTTCTGCTGGGCCTGATCCTGATCGCCGGGGCCGTCTTCGCGGCCGATCGCATCTCGCGGGCGCTGACCGAGCTCGCCGGCCGCGCGGCGGGGCTCTCGCGCGGGCGTCCCGCGGGCGACGAGCTGAGCCAGCTCGGCTCGGCCATCGACGAGATCTCGAGCGAGCTGACCACGCGCATGGGCGAGCTCGAGGCCGAGCGCGGCCGCTTCAAGGAGACGCTGCAGCGCTACGGCGAGACACTCGCAGCGACCCACGACCTCGACGCACTGGTGGGCGCGGTGCTCGACACCGCCGTTCAGGCCACCCGTGCGCGCGGCGGCCGCCTGCTGCTCTACGACGCCGAGCGCGGTGAGGCCGTCGAGCAGGCCCGAATCGGCACGGCGCGGGGATCGCGCTCCGACCTGCCGGTCGTCGTCGCCGCGGGCGACGGCCTCGAGGGCGACGCGCTGGCCTCACACGAGCCCCGTGTCGCCCAGGTGCCGCGGGCGGTGCTGGCGGTGCCGATCCTGCGCGAGCACCATCTGCTCGGCCTCGTCACGGCCGTCGATCCCGAGGAGGGCGCGTTCAGCGACGACGACGTCGAGTCGCTCTCGGCGCTGGCCGTCCAGGCCGGCGTCGCGATCGAGAATGCCCGCCTGCACCGGGTGGTCGAGCGCCAGGCCGTCACCGATGCGCTGACCGGGCTTGCCAACCGGCGCCAGTTCTACGAGGTGCTGGGCCGGGAGTACGAGCGCGCGCAGCGGTTCGGCCAGCCGGTGTCGCTGATCCTGCTCGACATCGACGACTTCAAGCAGATCAACGACAGCCGCGGCCATCTGGCGGGCGACGCCGTGCTGCACAGCGTTGCGGCGACGGTTGCGGAGGTCATCCGCGAGATCGACCTGGCGGCCCGCTACGGCGGCGAGGAGTTCGCGGTTCTGCTGCCCCAGACCGGTCCCGAGGGAGCTGCCCACCTGGCCGAGCGGCTGCGCAGCGAGATCGCGGCGCGGTCGATCCGGTTCGGCACCGAGGAGATCTCGGGCGTCACCGCCAGCTTCGGCGTTGCGGCCGGGCCCGACGAGCAGATGACCCAGATCGACCTGATCGCGTCGGCCGATGCGGCCCTCTACCAGGCCAAGCGTGAGGGCAAGAACCACGTCACCGTGTCGGGCGCATGGTGAGGCACCCGGTCGGATTCGGGACACCGGCGCGCACGACTTGGTACACTCAACCGGTCGCGGGGGCGGCGGCGGATGAGTGACTCCGACCTAAAGAGGGGACTGCCGATGACTACGGACGGCTCACTGTTTGCGTCTGCAATCGAGCATCATCTCGAGTTGAAGCGGCGAAACCAGCATCTTGACGACGACCTTCCGCTCGATGAGTTCATCGGCGACGACCCCTTCGCCAACCATCCCCTCTTCAAGACCGAGGCGGAGGCCCTCCTCGAGGACGAGGACGACCGGCGAGCATGCCGCGGTCGAGCCGGAGCCGCCCGCAGACACGCTCAGCATGCCCGCGGTCACCACCGACGAGGAGCCGCTCGGCTGGATGGAGACGAAGACCGCCTCCGAGTTCAGCTGGGACTGATCCCCCGCCGCTCGCTCTCGATGGCGTGATCGACGATCTGACGCTGCGTCGGCCTGTCGAGGCCGTGGAAGCGCAGGCCGTACGCCCACCGGCTCGCGCCCACCGCGTCGGCCCAGACCACCTCGGCGATGCACTCCACGCGGTAGGCGGGCTGATCGACCTCGAGCTCGATCTGAAGGCGGTCGCCCGGCACGAGCTCGCGACCCGTGATGATGCGCGCGCCGTCGCCGGCGAGGTCGATCGTGCGCGCCTGGAACCGCTCGCCGCCTGACGCCGGCTGGCACCACACCGGCACCTCGATCGGCACCCGCACGGCGGCGCGGCGCTCCGCCACGCGCCGCTGCTCCGAGAACACCCACCGCACGATCCGCTGCTCGATGTAGATGTCGAGGTCGTCGAACCGGAGCGCGCACGCGAAGCCGCCGTCGTCCGGCTGGTCGACGCGGGTGACCGTGGCGTCGGTGAAGACCAGGAACGGCGGCGTGGCGAAGCGCACCTCGATCCGCAGCCGCTCGCCGGGCGCGATCTCGACAGGGGCCACCATCTTGGCGCCGCCGGCCGAGATGTTGACCGTCGTTCCCGAGAAGGAGCCCGTCGCGTTGCCGTCGGCGTCCAGGCGCGTCACGCCGACGGGAAAGTCCGCCATCACCCGCAGGAATGCGCGCCGATCGGTGTGCATGGGCGGGCAGTCTAATTGGTGCTCAAGTCGCGGTCGCCGCGCGCCGACTAAGAGGGCCATGACTGACACCGCCAAGGTACTCGTTGCCGACGATGAGCCCCATCTGCTGCGCCTGGTCAAGTTCCGCCTCGAGCGGGAGGGGTACCAGGTCGTGACGGCCGCCGACGGGCAGGTTGCCCTCGAGCTGGCCCGGAGTGAACAGCCCGATCTGTGCGTGCTCGACGTGATGATGCCCAAGCGCAGCGGCTTCGACGTGCTGCGGGAGCTGCGGGCCGACGCGGCCTGCAAGCACATGAAGGTGATCATGCTCACCGCCCGTGCGCAGGACCGCGATGTCGACGCCGGCTTCTCGCTCGGCGCCGACGACTACATCACCAAGCCGTTCAGCCCGCAGGAGCTGCGGGTGCGCATCGGCGCGCATCTGGCCAAGCGCTAGGTCGGCCGCTCCTCACTGCGCCCACGCCGGGGTCCGGGTATCGTACGACGCCCGACTTCGACCCACGGTTGTGGTGCGCATGCGAAAGCTGATCTGGTCATTGCCCGTCCTCGCCGTCTGCGCGGTGGCCGCCGCCTGCGGCACCGCCAAGCAGACCGCCTCGACGCCCGTCTCGTCGCCCGGCTCGAACCCCTGCGCGGTCAAGAACCTGACGCTGCTGAAGCCCGGGACGCTCACGATCGGCACCGACAACCCGGCCTACTCGCCGTACTTCACGGGCGGTCCGGGGCACGGCTGGACCGGCAAGTACAACAACGACCCGTATACCGGGAAGGGGTTCGAGGACGCGGTCGCCTACGCGGTGGCGAAGCAGATGGGCTTCACGAGCGCGCACGTGAAGTGGCAGGTGACGCACTTCAACCAGTCGTATGCGCCGGGCGCGAAGCCCTTCGACTTCTACCTCGCCCAGGTTTCGTACAGCAGGAAGCGGGCGGAGACGGTCGACTTCTCGAAGCTCCTACTACGACGTGAACCAGGCGGTCGTCGCGCTCAAGAGCGACAAGTACGCACACGCGACGAGCATCGCCGCGCTGCACGGGGCGAAGCTGGGTACCCAGCTCGGGTCGACGAGCTACAGCTTCATCACCGACGTGATCAAGCCCTCGGCCCAGCCTGGCGCCTACCACACGCTGAACGACGCCATCAACGCGCTCAAGGCGCACCAGATCGACGCCATCGTCATCGACCTGCCGACGGCCTTCTACATGACGGCCGTGCAGATCCCGGACAGCACCATCGTCGGCCAGTTCCCGGCCTCGTCGGGAGGCGGTCACTATCGGCCTCGTGCTCTCCAAGGGCAGCCCGCTGACCCCGTGCGTCGACTCGGCGATCGCCGCGCTCAAGGCCAAGGGCACGCTTGCTCAGATCCAGACGACCTGGCTCTCGAACAAGGCCGAACGCGCCGATCCTGAAGTAGTGCTCGGGAACGATCCCGGGAGACGGTCGCGGCTGCTCATGGCCGGTGCGGGCGGCCCTGCGCGGAACGTCTCGATCGCCGTGATCAGCACGATCGCGGTGTTCGCCGCAATCGTGCTCGCCGTGGTGAACTCACCCGGCTGGGAGCGGGTGAAGGCGGCGTTCTTCAACTCCGGCGAGGGCCGCGACGTGTTCCCGCTCGTCGCACGCGCGTTCGAGCTGAACGTGAAGATGTTCATGGTCGCCGAGGTGCTCGTGCTCGCATTCGCGCTCGTTCTGGCGGTCGTCCGCAGCCTGCCGGGACCGGTGTTCTTCCCGCTGCGGCTGATGGTGATCGCCTACACCGACTTCTTCCGGGGCGTGCCCACGATCCTGGTCGTGTACGTGCTCGGCTTCGGGATGCCGGGCCTGCAGCTGACCGGGGTCCCGACGAGCCCCGTGTTCTGGGGCGTCGTGTCGCTCGTCCTCGTGTACAGCGCCTACGTCGCCGAGGTGTATCGCGCGGGGATCGAGTCCGTCCATCCGAGCCAGGAGGCCGCCGCCCGCTCGCTTGGCCTCTCGCGCGGCCAGACGCTGCGCTACATGATCGTGCCGCAGGCGGTTCGGCGCGTCATCCCACCGCTCCTCAACGACTTCATCGGCCTGCAGAAGGACACGGCGCTCGTGTCGGTGCTCGGGTCGGTCGACGCGCTGCAGCAGGCGAACATCAACTCGGCGGCCGACTTCAACTACACGCCCTACCTCGTGGCGGCCTTCTTCTTCGTGCTCATCACGATCCCGCTGGCGCGGTTCACCGATTGGCTGATCGAGCGCGAGCGGCGCCGGCGGCAGGCGGGCGGGCTCGTATGAGCGGTGAGCCAGCAGCTCGTCGTCGAAGGGCTGCACAAGTCGTTCGGCAAGAACGCCGTCCTGCGCGGGATCGACCTCACGGTGGACGAGCACGAGGTGGTGTGCCTGATCGGGGCATCCGGCTCGGGCAAGTCGACCCTGCTTCGCTGCATCAACCTGCTCGAGCCGATCGACTCCGGCGCGATCGTCGTCGCCGGCCAGGACATCACCGCGCGCGGGGTGGACGCGAACACCGTCCGCCGCGGCATCGGGATCGTCTTCCAGGCCTTCAACCTGTTCCCGCACATGAGCGTGCTCGCCAACGTCACGCTGGCCCCGCGCAAGGCGCTCGGGCTCTCGCCGAAGGAGGCCGAGGCGCGCGCCCGCGAGCTGCTCGCGCGGTTCGGCCTCGCGGACAAGGTCGACGAGTATCCCGACCGGCTGTCGGGCGGTCAGCAGCAGCGGGTCGCGATCGTGCGGGCGCTGGCGATGCGGCCGCGGCTGATGCTCTTCGACGAGGTCACAAGCGCGCTCGACCCCGAGCTCGTGGCCGAGGTGCTCGAAGTGATCCGGGGTCTGGCGGTCGAGGGCATGACCATGGTGATCGCGACTCACGAGATGGGCTTTGCCCGCGACATCGCAAGCCGGGTGTGCTTCCTCGACGGCGGCGTGATCCTCGAGCAGGGCCGGCCGCAGGAGATCTTCACCTCGCCGCGGGAGGAACGCACCAAGCAGTTCCTGGCCCGCATCATCGCCGCGGGCCGCATGTAAAAACCGGGGACAGTCCCCCACAAATCGCCGTTGCACATTTGTGACGCAATGTGACCGGGGACTGTCCCCGGTTAGGCGGCCGTGCGGCGGCGGGCGTACCACGTGCTGTAGCCGCCCTCGGATGCCGTCACGTCGCCGTCTCGGACCTCGACGATCCGGTCGGCGATGCGGTCGAGGAAGTAGCGGTCGTGCGACACGAAGAGCACCGTGCCGTCGAACTCCTCGATGGCGGCCTCGAGCATCTCGACGGAGTCGATGTCGAGGTGGTTGGTGGGCTCGTCCAGCACCAGGCAGTTGGCACCGGCGCGCATCAGCAGCAGGAGCTCGAGCCGCGTCCGCTCGCCACCCGAGAGGGCGTTCACCTGCTGGCGGCACTGCTCGTAGCTGAACAGGAACCGCAGCAGGGCGGACACGGCCTCCTCCTCGGTGCACGGCCGCTGCGTCCGCAGGGCGTCCACCGGCGTCTGGCCCGACGGCGCCGGTGCGTGCTCCTGCGGCAGGAACCCGACCTCGATCGACGGCCCCACCCACATCTCGCCCTCGCTGGGCTCGAGCTCACCGGCGAGGAGCTTCACCAGCACGCTCTTGCCCGAGCCGTTGTCGCCGATGACGCCGATGCGCTCGCCGCGAAACACCGTCAGGTCGACACCGATCAGGACAGGGTCGGCGTCGAACGCGATCGACGCGCCGCGCCACTCGGCCACCCGCTTGCCGCCGCGGGCCTGGCTCCGCAACCGCAGGGCGATCTTGCGCCGCTCGAGCACCGGCCGCTCGACCTTGTCCATGCGCTCGATGCGCCGTTCGGTGTTCCGGGCGCGGATGGTGTGACGCTTGTCGTCGACCATGCTGGCCCACTGCTTGTACCGGCGGATCGCATCCTCGAGCCGTTCGATCTCCTTCTGCTGCGCCGCCCAGGCCGTCTGCTGCTGGGCCAGCTCGAGCTCGCGGGCGGCGTGGTAGGCGGAGTAGTTGCCGGGCCACATTCGCACCCGGCCGCGGTCGACCTCGGCGATCGAGCCCACGGTCTCGTCGAGCAGATAGCGGTCGTGTGACACCATGACGACCGCGCCCGAGAAGGCGCGCACGAGCTCCTCGACCCGGCTGCGGCGATAGGCGTCCAGGTGCGTCTCGGGCTCGTCGAGCAGCAGCAGGTCGGGCTCCTGGACGAGACAGGCGGCCAGCGCGACGAGCTTGCGCTTGCCACCCGAGAGCTCGAGCTGCGGGCGCGCCGTCTCGTCGGAAGTCACCCCGAGATCGGAGAGCATCGTCCGAACCGAGCCTGCGAAGGCGTGCCCCCCGATCTGGTCGAACTCGTCGAGCAGGCGCTGCTGGCGGTCGAGTGTGCGCTGCATCGCGGCAAGGTCCGAGACCACCGCGGGATCACCCAGGCGGGCGGCGCACAGCTCGAGCTCGTGCTCGACCCGAGCGACCTCGGGCCGGGCGGCGTGGCACAACTCGATCGGCGTCCGCGGATCCGGGCCGACCAGCTGTGGCAGGTAGGCAGCGGTCATCCCCCGCCGGCGCACGGGCGGATCGGAGTCGGGGTCGTCGAGGCCGGCGAGGATGCGCAGCAGCGTCGACTTCCCGGACCCGTTCTGGCCGACCACGCCGACGCGCGCGTCGGCGTCCACCTCGAGGTCGAGGCCGTCGAGAACGGTGCGCGCGCCGAACGATTTGACGGCGCCACGGAGCGAGATCAGCCTCCCCATCGACCCGGCAGTGTAGTGTCGCCAGGCGTGATCGACGTTCCGCAGACCGCGGTGACGCCGCTCGTCCTTCGCCATGCCGAGCGGCTTTCAGAGCGCCCGGCGCTGATCGATGCGGAGGACGGCGGGGCGATCGCCTACGGTGAGCTCCCCGGCCGGATCGGGCATATGGCGACGGGCCTGGCGGGCCTCGGCCTGCGCAAGGGCGACGTTCTGGCGCTCGTGCTTCCCAACGTCCCCGAGTTCGTGGTGGCGTTCCATGCGGCGGCGACGCTGGGGGCGATCGTGACCCCGGTCAATCCGGCGCTGACGCCGAACGAGGCCCGCAGCCAGCTTCGGAACTCGGGCGCGCGGCTCGTGGTGACGCTCTCCGAGCTCGTCCCCGCCGCGTCCGAGGCGGCCGCCGGCACCGTTGTCGAGCGGGTGCTCGCCCTCGACGACCCGGCTTTGCAGGGAGCAGCCGAGACCGGACAGGTGGCCGTGGATCCGGCGCGCGACCTGGTCGCGTTGCCCTACTCGAGCGGCACGACGGGGTTCGCCAAGGGCGTCATGCTCAGTCACCGCAACCTGGTCGCCAACGTCGTCCAGGTCGAGCGCGTGTTCGGCGTCGGCGAGTCCGACACGATCGCCGCGGTGCTGCCGTTCTTCCACATCTACGGCCTGACCGTCAATATGAACCTCGCCCTGGCGCGAGGGGTGACCGTGGTGACGATGCGCCGGTTCGAGCTGGATGCGTTCCTGGGCGCCGTCGAGCGGCACCGGGTGACCCGTGCATTCCTCGTGCCGCCGATCCTGCTCGCCCTGGCCAAGCATCCCGCGGTCGACCACCACGACACGTCCTCGCTGCGGGTGATCGTCTCGGGGGCCGCGCCGCTCGACGGCGATCTGGCCCGCGCCTGTGCGAAGCGGATCGGGTGCGACGTCTACCAGGGCTACGGGCTCACCGAGGCCAGCCCGGTCACGCACCTGCCGCCCGACGGCCCCGCCGCCGCCGCACACCCCGGTACGGTCGGTCCCGCGCTGCCGGGCACCGAGTGCAGGGTGGTCGATCCGGTCACGCGGGTGCCGCTGCCCGACGGCGAGGACGGTGAGATCGCCGTCCGCGGCCCCCAGGTGATGCGGGGCTACCTGGGCGACCCGGAGGCGACCGCGGCCGCGATCGATGCCGACGGCTGGCTGCACACCGGCGATCTCGGCCACATCGACTCAGACGGCCGGCTGCACCTCGTCGACCGGCTGAAGGAGCTGATCAAAGTGCGTGGCTTCCAGGTGGCGCCGGCCGAGCTGGAGGCGCTGCTCGTTTTGCATCCCGCTGTCGCCGATGCGGCCGTCATCCCCGTGACCGACCGGCGCGGGAACGAGGCGCCCAAGGCGTTCGTCGTCCTGAGGGCGCCGGCGGGGACGGCCGAGCTGCAGCGGTTCGTGGCGGAGCGGGTGGCGCCGCACAAGCGGCTGCGGCGGGTGGAGGTGATCGACGCCGTCCCGCGGACGCCGTCGGGCAAGATCCTGCGGCGAGTGCTGATCGAACGGGAACGGGAGCGTGGACAAGGCACGCCTTGAGGCCTTTTCGGACGGCGTGTTTGCGATCGCGATCACCCTGCTCGTGCTCGATCTGCACGTGCCCGAGGTCGGGTCGGGCTCGCTCGCCGACGCCCTTGGCCGCCAGTGGCCGGCCGACGTCAGCTATGTGGTCAGCTTCGTCACGATCGGCATCATCTGGGTCAACCATCACAACCTGATGCGCCACCTCGGCCGCACCGATCGCCGGCTCCTGTTCCTGAACGTGCTCTTCCTGATGACCGTCGCCGTCCTGCCCTACCCGACGGCTCTCGTCTCCCACTACGCGCGCACACCGAATGCGACGACCGCCGCGCTTGCCTACGGCGGGACGATGGTGACGATGGCGTTGCTCTTCAACGCGCTGTGGCACTACTCCATCCGCGGCGGGCGGCTGCTGGTCGCCGGAGCGGATCCGCGCGAGGTGTCGGGGATCACCCGCAGCTACCTGCCCGGGCCGTTCCTGTACCTGACCGGCACGCTCATGGCGCTCGTCGATGCCAATGCCAGCCTGGTGATCTACGCCGTCATCGCGGCGTTCTACGTTGCCTCGAGCTCGCTCTGGGGCAGGCGGGACGAGGGCTGATCGAGCGCTCCGTCCCGAGACGGAGCACTAGGCCGCCTCGGCGGAGCTCGACGTCGGTGTCGCCGGTGATCTCGATGAGCGCGATCACCGCGTCGACGACCCGCGGATCGAACTGCGTGCCCGCGCACGCACGCAGCTCGGCGACGGCGGCCGGCACCGACAGGGCCGACCGGTACGGGCGCTCGGTCGTCATGGCGCTGAAGGCGTCGCAGCAGCAGATGATCCGGGCGATCAGCGGGATCTGCTCGCCCGCCTTGCGGTCGGGGTAGCCGGTGCCGTCGTACCACTCGTGGCACGCGCGGACGATGGCGCCGACCTTTGCCAGCGACCCGCCCACCTGCCTGAGGATGCGCTCCCCCTCGATCGTGTGCGTCTCGATCAGCCGCCGCTCCTCCGTGTCGAGCGGTCCGGGCTTCTGGATGATCTTCTTGGGGATGCGGATCTTGCCGATGTCGTGCAGGAGCGCTGCGAACTCGGCCTGGGTGCGCTCGTCAGGGCTGAGCGCAAGCGACTGCGGCCACCGCCGAGACCAGCTCGACGACGCCGCGGCTGTGACTGCCGGTGTATTCGTCGTCGGCATCGATGATGTCTCCGAGCAGAAGCGCCGTACCCAGGTATGCGGCGCGCATCTCCTCATCCTGGCGGATCCGCCGCTCGCGGTCGCGGGCGAAGATCACGAGCACGCCGCCGAGGGGCAGGACGAGCACGAACGCATAGGGCATCCGCATGGAGGCGAACGCGGCCAGCAGTCCGAGGGGCGAGAGCGCCAGATCGACCGTGTGCGCATAGGCCGCAAACGGGATCAGACGCCGCAGCGAGAGGTCGAGCGCGCGCCGCTCACGAACGAGCGTGCTGGCCAGGTCGGCGCCGAACTGCGCTCCCAGGGCTCCGATGTACACCGGCCAATGGTCCCATCTCGGCGCCCCGTCGCCCCAAACCAGGAGCACGACGACGGGCGGGATGACATACCAGCACGAGCCCAGGAGCGGGAGCACCCGCTCGCGATGGCGGACGCCGCGCATGACATCGACACTCAGCGACACGAGGTACCCGGCGGCGACGGCCAGCGGCACCCACCCCAGCGGCAGCAGGAACAGCATCGGCACGAAGACGAGCTGGGTGGGGATGGCCGACCCCGCGCCGATCTCGAAGTCGACATTCGTCAGCGCAGCGAAGGCGAGGATCAGCGCCGCCACGACCACGATGCCCGGCGCATCCTGGCTCGAGCCCGTCACGGCCATGGCGATCGCCGTCACCAGGAACGTGCCGCCGGTGAGCGCCGAGATCACGCGCTCGCGGCCGCCCAGGGGCAGCCGCAGGCGAGAGCGCGATTTCGCGTAGATCTCCCCGTCCTCAGCGGGCGCGGGGTCGGTTTCGATGATGTCGGGCATCCGTCCCAGAAGATCGGCCGAAGGCCGCGGATGTTGAATTTTCTCCGCGCGCGCGAGGGCGCGTGTTAACCGGTCTGCGCTGCCCGCACCAGCGCCGCGATCAGCGGATGCAGCCTTCCGCTCGCGGAGCTTCCCACCTGCGGCTGGAACAGCGTGGCGATGTAGAACGGGTGGCCGGGCAGTTCGAGCGCCTCGGTGCCGGCGTCGGCGGCGGTCGCCGACACGACCATCCCGGCGGCCACGAGCCGGTCGAGGTACGCCGGTTCGACGCCGTAGTTGCACCAGTGAAAGCCCACGAACGGTGCCTCTCCGCAGATCCGAGCGACGATCGTTCCGGGGACGGCAGTCACCATGCGCTCCTCACCCTCGAGACTGCACTGCAGCGGCGCGATCACAGGGGCGCCCGCGTCGGGGTCGCTCTCGGCATGGCCGGCGCCGGCGATGCCCGCGGCGTTGCGCGCGAACTCAACCACCATGTGCTGGAAGCCGCCGCACGTGCCCAGGATCGGCACCCCCTCGCGGCGGGCGCGCTCGATCCCGGCGTACACCGGCCGGTCGTCGCGATACGGCGTCCCCGGGACGATCCAGAGGGCGTCGTATCCGTCGAGGCGCTCGGCCTCGGGAGCGTCGGTCGGCACCCAGCGGGCGTCGGCGCCGGCCGGCATGAGCGCGAGGGTCGAATCGATCTCCCGGTGCGTGAGGTAGCGCGGGTCGCGGTCTCCCAGAACGGCGATGCGAACGGACATGCCCGGATTCTCGCGCCCGCGGCCGGCGATCGGCGCAATTACCAAATTATGGGAGGCGACTGCCCGCTGGAGGGGATGGTCAGACAGGGTGCCCCCGTGCACGCTTGAAGGGTGTCCGTCGACCCCGACTTCCGCAGGTCTGCCCTCGCCGAACGGATCGTGCTCGGCGCGCACGAGCCCGACCTCGTGCGCCTGCACGGCTCGATCGTCGCGGCATTGGAGATCTACGGCCGTGAGGCCGCGCTGCGCGAGGTCTTCGTCCCGGCTCTGCGGCGTGCGCGGATCGAGCATGGCCGCGCGGGCCGCGACCGCGCGGCGGCCGCGATTCGCGACCAGCTCCCGCCTCTGACTACCACTCGCCGTCGCCGTACCACCGGCTTGCCAGCGGCTCGGTGCCGCGGCGGACGCGATCGAGCTCGGCGGCGCTTATGTGGGCCTTCCACGCGGTCACGTGCGCGGCGCTGTGGCGCCGGATCGAGTGCACCTGGTCGGTGTCGGCCGGGTTGGAGGCACCCGACGTGTCCAGCACTCGCCGCTCGACGCCGTCGCTCCATGCCAGGCCGAGCTGTGAGTAGAGCTCCCTGAAGCGCGCGACCGGCTCGCGTGCGAGGTCCTCTTGGCGGACGTAGAGCCAGTCCGGCCGGCGCTCCTGCATCCGGGCAACGCTTCCGTAGAGCACGTTCCAGAGCAGGATCGCCTCGTCGAGAAGGTCGGGCTGCCGCTCGCTCGCGGCCCGGATCGGGCCCTCGTACGGCCCCAGGTGGTCGCGCATCAGAAGCGGCTGGTCGAGGAAGTCTGCGAACCGGTGCCGCCAGCCGCGGCGGCGGACGCTGGTCGCAAAGGATGCCGGGTGGCGGATCGTCACGACGACGCGCATGTCGAAGGTGTCGGCGAGCCACTCTGCCGAGAAGAGTGCGATGGGGTCCTTGACCAGCGCCGTCGCGCCGCGCGCGGCGGCTGCGGGCAAAGCGGCTCCAGTCCCGCGCCATCCGGGCGGCGTCCTTGGGGCCGCGCAGGCTGCGCACCTCTGCCGCTGCGCGGTATCGGAACGCGAGCATGTCGGCCAGGGGACCCGCAGAGGTGGCCCCGTTCTCGGCGCACAGGTACTCGAAGTAGCGCGGGAACCGAATCGGGAACGTGCCGGGGCGGTGGCGGGGATTGAACGGCTCCCAGATGTAGCCGAGCGGCGTGGGCGAGAAGGCGAGCACACGGCCGGCCCACGTCGTGCCGGAGCGATGCGACCCCGTGACCAGTATTGGCTTTATGGCCGCGCTCACAGGCGGTCGCTCAGCTCGGGTCGACATGGTTCCCGGTCGCCTGCAGCTCGGCGGCGCTCACGGCGGGGCAGGTCTGGATCGGGGCTGTCCACCGCGGCAGCGGCCGGCGGAACTGGAACGCGTTCTCGATCGAGTGCGCCTGGCGCTCGCGCGTGCTCAGGATCGGCAAGCCGAAGTCCTGGTCGATGAACTTGAGCACCGACGTGAAGTCGTACACGGTGTGGTCCACGCCCCGCCTGGCCCACGGCGAGATCACGAGCATCGGCACGCGCACCCCGAGGCCGAACGGGTCGACGTGGGGCGGCGCGACGTGGTCGTAGAACCCGCCCCATTCGTCCCAGGTGAGGACGATCGCGGTGTGGCGCCAGTCGGGCATGTGCATGATCTGGTTTATGAGGTCGGCGGTCCAGATTCTCGCCGTCGCACAGGGAGGCGCCGCCGGGATGGTCGCTGCGGTTATACGGGGGCACGATCCACGTGACCGCTCCCAGGTAGCCCTGGCTGAGATCGCTGGGCAGCCAGCGGAGCGGGTGGACGTGGCTGGGCATAGGCGGAGCTCTCGCGAATCGGCTTCACCGCGTCGTAGGCGACCCAGCCGTAGCCGTGGCCGTTCTCGGGCGGCCCGTACTCGCTCCACGAGATGCCGCGCCGGTCGAGCTGGGCGCCGATCGAGTCGATCGCGAAGCACGGCGGCACCTTCACCCGCCCGCCGTCGCGGATCACCGGCACCCTCAAGTTGGCCGGCCCGTCGCAGCCCCAGTTCTCGACGCCGAAGTTGGGGCCGTCAATCGAGCCGGCGGCCTGGGCGGCAACCGTGTAGAGGTGGTTCGGGAAGCTCGACGTGTCGCCCGACGAGAACGTGTGGTCCATCAGCTCGTACCGCTTCGCCCAGCCCCAGTAAGCGGGCAGCTGGCCCGGGCGGGCGGTGGTGTAGGCCAGCATCGTCGGCCTGCCCTCCTTGTCGGGCAGCTCCGAGAAGCCGTTCATCGCGCCGGCGTTGATCTCGGTGACCGCCGCGTGGTGGTTGTGCTGGAGGTCGGGCTGCACGTTCCTGATCGGGGTCAGGGTGACCGAGCGGCCGTCGGCGGTGCGCCCCGTGCTCGTCCCGTCGCCGCCGGGAAAGAGGCCGAACAGGTTGTCGTAGGAGCGATTCTCCTTGACGATGAAGACGATGTGGCGGATGGGCGTGGTGGCACCACGGATGACGAGCGGCACCCGGTGCGGCGGCGTGCCCACCGAGGCGACGACGAGCCCGGGCTCGACCGAGCTGCGGCCGGCGACGATCACCCCCACCACCACCGCCGCCGTGAGGATCCTCCATACGATCCGCTGCACCGGCCGGACGCTACCGGGTGGGGGGACGACGTGGCTCAGTGGAGGGGCGCACCGCCGACGCTCGTCCCCGTCCCCGCCGTGCCCGTGCGAGCCTCTGCCCGCACGGGCACGGCGTTCAGGCGACGATCACTAGATGGCGCCCCGGCTGCCGAACAGACCGCGGCCGAGGAATCCGGCGACAAGCGCCACCACCAGTGCGATCAGGAGCACCCAGAACGCGATCTTGAGCGCGCCCCAGATCCCGAAGAGCACCAGGGCCAGGATGAGAAGTATGAGTAGCCACATGTCCCGGTGATACCCCACCGGGGCACGGGGCAAACGTCGGGCTTCCATCGTGTCGGCCCATGCCTGGTCGAACGCTTGCGGGTCCGACCAGATCTCGACCTGCCTGCGACCTCCACCGCCTGAGCAGATTCAGGCGGCGCCGCGCTCGCCGAACCGGGCGGCGGCCCGCTCGCGGGCGCGCTCGATCTCGAGAGCGCGATTGCGCGGCGGTGCTGTCGTGACCAGTTCGTGCAGGAGTTGCTCGGACGCGGCGGTGACCGCATCCACCGCCCGCGCGAAGGCCTCCTCGTTCATCCGGGCAGGCCGCGTCATGCCGCTGATCTTGCGGACGTACTGCAGCGATGCCTCCCGGATCTCCTCGGTGGTCGTGGGCGGGTCGTAGTTATGAAGTGGACGGATTGATCGACACATGTCGCGGATTGTAGATCCGGTGGCCGTTTATGATCGCCAGATGTGTGCCGACCACGACCTGGCCGAGGCGATCTGGACGTGCTCGTCGACGCCCGACCGCGCCCGGCCGGGCCGCGTGCTGAGCGACCTCATGGTCGAGATGCGCGACGGGATCTCGCTCGCCACCGACGTCTACCTGCCCGACACGGACGGTCCGTTTGCGACGGTGATGATCCGCCTGCCCTACGGAAAGACGGTGGACTACTGCGGGCTGGCCGAGATCGCACGGCACTGGAACCGCAAGGGCTATGCGTTCGTCGGCCAGGACTGCCGCGGTACCTACGGCTCGGGCGGCGTGTTCGACCCGGCCCATCCCTACAGCGAGGCCGAGGACGGCCACGACACCGTCGCATGGATCGCCGAGCAGCCGTGGTCGAGCGGCAGGGTCGCACTCACCGGCGAGTCCTACTACTCGCTCACGAGCTTCGCCGCGGCCTCGATCCCGCACCCGGCGCTGGCCTGCATCGTGCCGGGCGACTTTCCGGTCGACCGTTTCGACGGCACCTACCGCAACGGCTGCCTGCGCCTCGCCGCCGAGGCGCTCTGGGCGATCTGGTGGACGGACCCGGTGGGACACCCGGTGCCGGGCGAGCCGCTGCCGACGGTCGATGTCTGGCACCTGCCGACGGCCGGCATGGCCCGGGCGGCCGGTCTGCCGAACCACTACTTCGACGAGCTCGTCAAATTCTCGCAGCCCGGCTCGCGCTACTGGGAGTACCGCTGCCGGCGTGAGGCTCACGATGCGATCGAGATCCCGATCCTGCACTTCTGCGGCTGGTACGACAACTACCTGGGCCAGCAGCTGCGCGACTGGAAGCGCTACCGCCGCCTCGACCGGTCCGGTGGTTGCAACTTCCTGATGATCGGCCCGTGGAGCCACGAGGGGCCGTCGGGACCGGCCGAGCGGGTTGGGATCGTGCCGGTCGTCGAGGATGGCACCCACCGCTGGGACCGCATGCAGGCGTTCTACGACCGCTACCTGATGGGGCTCGAGAACGGGTTCGAGGACGAGCCCCGTGTGAGCTACTTCGTGATCGGCGCCGACGAGTGGCGTGGTGCCGACACCTGGCCACCACCGGGCGGCGAGCCACAGACGTGGTACCTGCACGGCGGCGGAGGGCTCTCGACCGAGGCCCCCGGTGACGAGGAGCCTGACACCTACGCCTACGACCCGGCCGACCCCGTGGCCTGGACGGTCGGCACGAACCCGTGGACGTTCGGCCTGAACCTCACCGACCGCCGGCCCGTCGAGGCCCGCCCCGACGTGCTGGTGTACACCTCGGCACCGCTGCCGGAGCCGGTCGAGGTGATCGGCGACATGGGCGCCCGCCTGCACGTCTCGAGCGACGCGGTCGACACGGACTTCACGGCTGCGCTGGTGGACGTCTTCCCGGACGGCGCCGCGAACCTGATCCAGGACGGGATCCTGCGCATGGGCCTGCGCGAGCCCGAGCGCGGCCGTCAGCTGCTCGAGCCCGGGCGCGTCTACGAGGTCGAGATCGACCTGTGGGCGATCGCCTACTGCATCCCGGCGGGCCATCGGCTGCGGGTCGAGATCTCGTCGAGCGAGTTCGACCGCTACGACCGCAACCTCAACACGGCCGCGCTGCCCGGCGAGGGCAGCGATATCGTCGTCGCCCACCAGACGGTGTTCCACGACGCCTCCCGGCCGTCGCACGTCAGCATCCCGGTGCGGCCCGTGTCCGGCTGACCCGTTCCGCCATCCGAGTGGACGCCGCACCCAGGGGCCCGGGCCGGTACCCTGGACCCTCAGCCCGGGCTGCGCGCTTCTTCTGAGGCCCGATCATTCGCAGCCGGGCAATCGTTCCCGAGGGGGACATCCCATGGACAGCACAATCGCGCTCGTGCGCCACCGCGTGGCCGACTACGACGCCTGGAAGACCGTGTACGACAACTTCGCGCCGATGCAGGCCGAGCACGGCGTTCGCGCCCACCAGGTGCTGCGCTCGCTGGATGACCGCAGCGAGGTCACCGTCGTCCACACCTTCGACTCCATCGACATTGCGAAGGCGTTCTTCGCCATGCCGGAGATCCACAAGGCCATGGGCGAGGCCGGGGTCAAGACCGAGTCCATGTCGGTCATGTACTACGACGAGGTCGAGGCCGGCGAGCTGATCGCGGTCTAGCAGGGTTCCGGCCCGGGTTGCGTTCTGCATGCAGGGCGCAGCCCGGATCGGGCACAATCGCTCGCGATGAGGTGCAGGCCCTGAGCGGCGTCGAGATCCGGCGCGAGTTCCCGCGGGTGCCCGAGGTGCGCCGGGGGATCTTCATCAGCCTGCGTGACGGCACCCGGCTGGCGGCGCGGGTGTGGCTGCCCGCGGACGCCGAAAGCGATCCGGTGCCCGCGGTGCTCGAGTACCTGCCGTATCGGTTGAACGACGGCACGGTCGCGAGCGACCATCAGCAGATGACCCACTTCGCCGGCCACGGGTACGCCGGCGTGCGCGTGGACATCCGCGGCACCGGCGAGTCGGAGGGCGTGTGCACCGACGAGTACACGCCGCAGGAGCAGGCCGACTGCCTCGAGGTGATCGAGTGGATCGCCGCGCAGCCGTGGTGCACCGGCGCGGTCGGCATGATGGGGTACTCGTGGAGCGGGTTCAACTGCCTGCAAACGGCGGCGCTGCGTCCGCCCGCGCTGCGCGCGATCGCGAGCTGCTATGCGTCGGACGACCGCTACGCCGACGACGTGCACTACCGCGGCGGCCTGGTCATCCCGATGGACATGGTGCACTGGTCGACGTGCATGCTGGGCTGGCAGGCGCGGCCGCCCGACCCCGAGGTGGTCGGCGACCGCTGGCGCGACATGTGGGCGCAGCGGCTCGAGCAGCCCCCGTGGGTCGCACACTGGATGGCGCACCAGCGCCGGGACGGATACTGGCGGCAGGGGTCGGTGCGCGACGATCCCTCCGCGATCACCTGCCCGGTCATGTGCGTGGCGGGCTGGACAGACGGCTACCGCGACTCCGCGCTGCGCCTCATGGAGGTTCTCGACGTGCCCCGCCGGGCGCTGATCGGGCCGTGGGGACACAACGATCCGGTGCACGGCGCCCCCGGGCCTGCGGTCGGCATTCTTGGCGAGCTCGTCCGCTGGTGGGACCGCTGGCTCAAGGGCATCGAGAACGGCGTCGACGACGAGCCGATGGTGGTGGCGTGGATGCAGGCGTCGGTGCGTCCCGCGGCCAACCTCGAGCAGCGGCCCGGACGCTGGGTGGCCGAGGAGCACTGGCCGTCGCCCCGCATTGCCCGGCGTTCGCTGCAGCTGGGCGACGGGGTGCTCAGCAGACGACCCCGGCGCGGCGACCGGGTGGCTCGAGGTGGGCAGCGACCAGAGCGTCGGCCTCGACGGCGGGGCCTGGTGCGCGGATGCGAAGTCGGCCGACCTGCCGCTCGACCAGCGGTCCGAGGACGCCCGGTCGTGCTGTTTCACCTCCGCGCCGCTCCCGGAGCCGGTCGAGATCCTGGGATTCCCGGAGGCGCGGCTGGTCCTCAGCGCCGACCGGCCGCTGGCGCTGGTCTCGGCCCGGCTGTGCGAGGTGCGCCCCGACGCGGCGTCGCTCCTGGTGACGCGCGGCCAGCTGAACCTGTGCCACCGCTGGTCACACGCCGAGCCGGAGCCCGTCGTCCCCGGCGAGGAGATGGCGGTCACGGTCGCGATGGACTCGATCTCGCACCGGTTCGAGGCCGGGAGCCGCATCAGGCTCTCGGTGTCGCCGTGCTACTGGCCGCTGGCGTGGCCATCGCCGGAGGAGGTGACGCTGCGGCTGCGCTTCGGCACCGGCGCGGAGCTTGCGCTTCCGGTGCGCCCGCCCAGGCCTGAGGACGAGACGATGCGGCAGCCCGACCCGCCCCAGGAGCCGGAGCCCTTGGCGGTCGAGCAGGTGCGGCCGGGGTCGGGCGGCGGGCGCCGGATCACCCGCGATCTGACGAACGGGAGCAGCGAGCTCGTCTTCGACTGGGATCTCGGCGGGGTTGAGCGGCTCCCGAACGGCATCGTCTATGGAGACACCTCGATCGCGAGCTACACCATCGCCGAGGGCGACCCGCTGTCGGCCCGCGTGGAGGTGCGGAACACGGCGGCGTGGGGGCGGGACAACTGCGAGGTGCGCATCCGCGCGACCGGGGTGATGACGGCGACCGCGACGCACTTCGTCGTCAGCTCGGATCTCGAGGTCGACGAGGGCGAGGTGCGCATCGCCGACCGCGCCTGGACGCACGAGTTCCCGCGCGACCACGGCTAGCCTGCTCCCAGCCACGGTGGCGCCGTTTGTAAATGGCAAATGCGAATGTTGTGAGAAATCCGCTGGAAGGCTGTGGAAGCGCCGCCGTATCGCCGAGTATCTGGATCAGATGCTCCGATCCACCAAAGCGCCGGGCGCCATCCTGGCCATCGGGATGCTCGGCACCGCGCTCTTCGCCTCCACCGCGACCGCCGCGATGGCGCCGCGGGCCACCCCAGGGACATCGTCGAACTTCCCGGTCAGGGTCTTCCGTCAGCAGTTCAACACCGCGCTCAAGCCCCACACGTGGAGCATCTACCAGGGCGTTCCGACGTGCTGCAAGGATTCCATGTGGGCGAAGTCGCATGTGCTGTCCAGGGGCGGCGTTCTCCGCATTCGCACCTATCGGGATCCCGCGTTCGGCAACAGGTGGGTGTCGGGTGGCCTCTCGATGGCGCGCATCCTGAACCAGACCTACGGGCGCTGGGTCGTGCGCTTCCGGATGCACCGCGGCACGGGCGTCGGCATGGACGTCGCGCTCCGTCCCAGCGGCGGCGGCACGGTCGTCGACTGGATCGAGGAGTCGTCCGACCACGGCGCGCTGCGCAATCTCGAGACCGCGACGCTCCACTACGGCGGCACCCGGGTCCACGCCCATGTGAGGGCCGACTTCACGAAGTGGCACACGATGACGCTCTCGTGGATCCCCGGCCGCATCACGGTCAAGATCAACGGGAAGATCTGGGCGGACTACCGCAGCCACATCCCGTCGGCGCCGATGCACCTGACGATGCAGACCAACACGGGCACCAACGGGTTCAGCGGCGTCAACCCGAACTCGAGCACGCCCGCGCTCGTTCCGCTTCAGATCGACTACGTGTCGGTCTACCGGTACCGCTGACGCAGCTCGGTCGCGGATCCGCCCATCGTTCCCGGCCGGTGTGCGCGCCACCGGCCGGGAACGGTGCGGCGAGCTCTCAGTGCAGCAGATCGAGTTGGTTGGTCGCGTCGTCGACGAAGTACACGGCGCGGTCATCGGGCTTGATCGCGAGCCCGAACAGTGCCCCCGAGCCGGCGGGCGAGCCCGATGTGTCGAGCCAGCGCACGGCGACCTGATCGCCGCCCGGCGTCGTCTCGACCAGTCGGCCGTCTCCAGCGTTCACCGTGAGGATGTCCCCGTTTGGTGCGAGCGTTAGACCCAGCGGCACGTTCAGCGCCCCGTTCATCGTGACGGTGTGCCCCATCCACGCCGGACGGTCACGCGTGAGCGCATTCGGCACGGCCGCAATGCGGTTGCCGGCGCTGTCGGCCACATACAGGGTGCCCGCATGGCTGACGGCGAGGCCGGTCGGTCCGACCACGAGCGCGGCCGGGTCGCTGTGCTCGCCGAACCCGCGCGCGATCACGTGCTCGGACGTCATCCGCGGGATGCCGCCGTCGTCGCTTCGCAGCGTGATTCGCACGACGGTGCCGCGGTCGACGGTCGCGCCGCCGGCGGCGACGGTGCCGTTCAGCACGTTTGCGACGAAGAGCGTGGCCGTGTCACCCTGATCGACTGTGGCCATGTCCCACGGCCCGTTGATCGATCCGCCCGCGAGCGTCTCGACCGCACGGCCATGGCTGTCGAGCACGATCAGGCAGCCGGCGCGCGCGGTCGCGGAAGTGCCGTCGGACGTGGGCAGGCTGCCGACGATGACCCAGCCGCTGCGCAGCACGCCGAGCGCGGTGGTGAGCCCGACGCCGCCAGGGCAGCGCCCGGGGAGCATGTCGGATCTGAGGGCGGCGAACGGCGTTCGCTTCCCGTTCGGACTGATCTGGACGATCGTCGTGCCCGTGCCCTGCAGGTTCGACGCGGCGTTGAAGTTCGACACCAGCACGTCGCCCTCGTGCAGCCGCCCGACCGAGCGCCCCACAACGGCCACCCCATACGGGTTCACATCCCCGTTCGCGGGCACAGTCGAGGCGATGACACTACGCGTGTGCAGCGGGCCGACGAACGCCTTCATCGCCCCCTGGGCCGCCGTTGCTCCCAGGCATATCACCGCGGCCGCGCATGTCACCGCGACCATCATGAGCGTTCTCTTGGTCATACCGCCCCCTCCAGGTGCGGCCGGAGCGCGGACGCGCCCACCCCTCGCCACGCGCATGCTGCGCAACCCCAAGGCTTGGCCTCGACCATCGCTACTCCCAGGCAGCGCTCCCGGATGGGCGTGAACGGACGGGGTGTGAGCCCGCTTACATCGACGAAACGCGAAGGTCGTAGATCCGGTCGATGGCCTTCTCGGACGCGTTCTGCCGCGCCGAGTTGCTCGACCACAAGCGCAGCTGCCTGCTGGGCTCAGAGTCCAGTCGAAGGAGCTCGCGGCAAGAAGCCCTAGCCGATGTCTTCCGGATCAGGCTCCCAAAGCTCTATTTGATTGCCTTCGGGATCTTCGATGCCGGCAAAACGGCCCACGCCTGGCATGTCCCACTCCGGATTGCTCGTCACCTCGATACCAGCCGTCGTTAGCTGCGCCATCAGCGTGTCGAGCCCTTCGACACGAAACGTCAGCTTCCATTGCCGGTCTCCCGCAAAATGGTCACTGTCCTTGGGAAAGGGCATAAAGACACTCGGCCCTGCCTCCGTCTCCCACATGCCGTGCTCGTCCGTACCCACGCCGAGATGCTCGGCGTACCAGGCTCGCAGCTTGCCCGGGTCCTCAGCCCGAAACACGAAACCGCCGATTCCGGCTACTCCCATGGCTCTGCTCCTTTGGCTCGTTAACGTTCGCTGTGGCTGGTGCAACACCATTCGAACATGAGGCACCGCCAGGTGGGAGAGGAGGGAGGAATTGCCGCTCGACGTCCATCCCTCGTCGCTTTCGCCCCAGACGGGCTCAGCCGAGTTCTTCAGCGAGCCCGATGAGAAGTCCTTCGGGCCCCCGGATGTAGCAGAGCCGATAGACGTCTTCGTAGTGGACCACGTCGCCGACGAGCTGCGCGCCGTGCTTGCGGAGCCGGGCGAGCGTATCGTCGATGTCCTCCACAGTGAACATGATGCGTAAGTAGCCGAGAGCGTTCACCGGGGCGTTCCGGTGATCGGCGACCACACTCGGCGTGAGAAATCGCGAGAGCTCAAGCCGGCTGTGGCCGTCCGGCGTACGCATCATGGCGATCTCGACGCGCTGGTTGGGCAGTCCGGTGACGCGCCCTGCCCAGTCTCCTTCGACCGTGGCTTGCCCTTCGAGCTCGAGGCCGAGCTCGCCAAAGAACGCGATCGCCGCCGGGAGGTCGTCGACGACAATGCCCATATTCTCCATCCGCTTGATCGTCACCCAGACTCCTCTCTTCGTGCGGCCAGGGTAGCCGCATCGTCGCCAACTTCGGCGGAGCCGATAAGCCGCTCTCATCCTCGGCCATGTCTCCAAGCACATCGAGCAAGCGTGTCCGCCTGGAAGACGCCGAGCACGAGATCGACCGAGCCGCCGGCTCGCCACCACCGTCGGCCCCGCCACCGTCCGAGACTGGATCCCTCATCCGAACCGCATCATTTGACACAAGCCAGAAGGAAGAAACCGATCACCAGGGGAGGAGCCGGCGAAGCCACAAGCCCTCCTCTGTGTCGGCACTCTGGATGCCGAGACGCGTTCTCGGGGAGGCCATCTAGTGATCGCCTGCCAGCCTTCGGTTGATCGCGTTTGCGATTGCGTGTAGCGAGGCGGTGACGATGCTTGGATGCACACTCACGCCCCATACCGCTTCGTCGTTGATGTCGGCTTCGACGTAGGCGGCGGCTGTGGCGTCGGCGCCGGAGGCCATGGCGTGTTCGTGGTAGTCGAGGATCCGGATCTGGATGCCGAGTTGGCGGTCGAATGCCTCGACGAGGGCGGCGATGGGGCCGTTTCCAGAGCCGTGGAGCTCGGTGAGGTGGCCGTCGATGGCTATCTGTGCTGTGATCTGGTCGTGCTCGCCGCCTGAATGGGTGTAGGAGATGATCTGGTATGGCTGGGTGATGTCGAGGTATTGGCGGTGGAATTCGACCAGTAGCTCGTCGGCCGTGAGTTCGCCTCCGCGGGCGTCGGCGATCGCCTGTACGTTGCGGGCGAAGTCGATCTGGAGCCCGCGCGGCAACGCGAGGCGGTGCCGCGTCTCCATGAGGTATGCGACGCCGCCCTTGCCTGACTGCGAGTTGACGCGGATGATCGCCTCGTAGCTTCGGCCGACGTCGGCTGGGTCGACCGGCAGGTATGGCACGTCCCACCGATCGGACTGTGCGCGCTGTTGCGCGTCCATGCCCTTCTTGATCGCGTCCTGGTGTGACCCAGAGAAGGCGGTGTACACGAGCTCGCCTACGTACGGGTGGCGTGGATGTACCGGGAGATCGTTGCACTCCTCGACGATCGCCCGTGTCTCGTCGATGCGAGACAGATCGAGCCGGGGGTCGACGCCCTGCGTGAGCAGGTTCAGCGCAAGGGTGACGAGATCGACGTTGCCCGTCCGCTCACCGTTGCCGAACAGCGTGCCCTCCACCCGCTCGGCGCCCGCCATCAGGCCAAGCTCTGCCGTGGCGACCGCTGTGCCGCGGTCGTTGTGCGGGTGAACGCTGAGAATGATCCGTTCACGTGCTGAGACATGACGCTGGAACCACTCGAGCCGGTCGGCGTACACGTTGGGCGGGAAGGACTCGACCGTCGTGGGGAGGTTGATGATCATCTTCTCGGAGCTCGTCGGCCCCCACTCGGCGATCACCGCCTCACAGATTTCAAGTGCGTAATCGAGTTCGGTGCCGTGGAAGCTTTCCGGCGAGTACTCGAACACGATCGGCGTATCCGTCTGGGTCGCCAGCGTCTTGCAGAGCGCGGTGCCGCGAACGGCCAACTCGGTGATGCCCGCCCGGTCGAGGCGAAAGACGACCCGCCGCTGCGTCTCGGATGTTGAGTTGTACAGGTGCATGATCGCGCTGTGGGCGCCGTCGATCGCCTCGTAGGTGCGCTCGATCAACTCCGGCCGCGCCGGCGTCAGAACCGCGATGGTGGTGCCGGGCGGGATCAGGCTCTCGTCGATCAACCGGCGAACGAAGTCGAAGTCGGTCTTGGAAGCCGACGGGAACCCGACCTCGATCTCGGTCACTCCGAGCACGACCAGCAGGTCGAACATGCGCTGCTTGGCGGTGGCGTCCATCGGGTTGACCAGCGCTTGGTTGCCATCACGAAGGTCGGTCGAACACCAGATCGGCGCTCGACTGACCACCGCATCGGGCCAGGCCCGATCCGGCAGATCGACGGTCTCGTAGGGACGGTACTTTTGGTACGGCATGGTCATGGCCGACGCTCCTTGACGACAGAGGCGAGAGGTGGCGCTGCCCGACGCTCAGATCACATCGATCTGCTGCGGCGGTGCGCCCGAGGTGTTGTGGTATGTCTCGCGTCGATTCCCCTTAACGGGGAAGGAGCAGGCCAAGCCGCACCGAGCACAACCGCTCGATCGCGTTCAAGGTTCGGCGTAGCTCGGCAACCACGACGACGACCCTATAGCTCAGACAGCTACGCCGCAACACATCGACGCCAGGACCACTGCGAACGGCAAATACGCCAAGCGGAATCAACCATAAACGGTATGGAGCGTACCGGGATCGAACCGGTGACCCCCAGCTTGCAAAGCTGGTGCTCTCCCAGCTGAGCTAACGCCCCGCGAGCCACAGGATACCCGCCGGCGTCGCGGCGAGCCCCGGAGGGTGAGGGCGTATCGCATTGCCGCTATACCCTATACTCGCCGCCGTGCCGATCCTCCGCCGAAGACTCAGGCGAGAGGCACTCCTGGCGCTCGTCTGCGGTGCGGTTGCAGCCATGCTCGTCGTGGCCCTCCTGACCCTTGCGCCGCCGTCCGGCGACGCCCCGTCACACCTCTTCCAGACCTGGCTCTACCGCCACGGCGGGTTTCAGCTCTGGAACAACCTGTGGTACGCGGGCCGGTACGAGTTCGTGAGCTACAGCGTCCTCTACTACCCGCTCGCGGCCCACGCGGGCGAGCTGCCGGTGCTCGTGGTCTCGGCCGGTGTCCTGGGCGCCTGCTTTGCAGACGTCTGCCGGCGCGAGTGGGGCAGTGCCGCCCGCAACCCGGCGATCGCGTTTGCCTGCACGACGCCGTTCGTCTCGATCGTGTCCGGGTCGTACCCCTTCACCGCGGGCGCGGCCTGCGTCGCGCTGGCGCTGCTCGCGCTGCAGCGGGGGTGGCGGGTGGTGTTCTCGGTGGCGGTCGTCGCCGCGCTCGGCTTCTCGCCACTCGCCTTCGCCGTGCTCCTGTCGCTCCTTGCCGGCCTGCTCCTCGGCCATGCCCAGCCGATCCTGACCGCCCGCCGGCAGTGGATGGCGATCGCGGTCGTCGTGGTCGCCCTGCTCGCGGGGGTGTTCCTGCAGCGGGCCTTCCCGAGCGGCGGGATCTATCCCTACAACCTGACCGACGCGGTGGTCGTGGTGCTCTTCTCGCTCGCCGGCCTCTACGTCACCGGCAGCGGGCCGCGCGCTCGATCGCTGCGGATGCTCTTCATCGCCTACCTGATCCTGAACCTGACCGCGTTCCTCTTCAAGAGCCCGGTCGGGTCGAACGCCACGCGCCTGTTCGCCGTGGCCGGCGCGCCGCTCCTGTGGCTGGCGGCGAACGTCAGCCGCCGGCGGTCGCGGGCCGTGGTGCTGCCGCTGCTCGCGGCGACGGCAGCGCTGCAGATCGGTCCCTGGATCCGGGATGCCTACTCGGCGTGGGGGAGTCCCGACGCGTCAGCCGCATACTGGCGGCCGGCGGTCACGTTCCTGAACCGCCAGGACGACACCCAAAACCGGGTCGAGGCCGTCGCCACCTGGGGCCATTGGGAGGCGTACTACCTGGCCCGGGCGGGATTCCCGCTGGCACGCGGGTGGTTCCGGCAGGACGACTTCCCCGAGAACCGCGTGCTGTATGACCACAACCTCACGGCCAGCCGAGTACGACCACTGGCTGCGATTGCTCGGCGTGCGCTTCGTGGTGCTGCCCGACACGACCCTCGACTACAGCTCCGTGGCCGAGGCCGGTCTGCTGCGCTCGGGGCACTCCGGTCTTCGTCTCGTGTCGCAAAGCGCGCACATGAGCATCTACGAGCTGCCCGACTCCGTCCCGATCGTCTCGGCGCCGGCCGGCGCGCATGCCCTGCTGATCCGGCTCGGCCACTCCGGCATCGACTTCTCGCCTCGCGGCCGGGCAGCTATCTGGTGCGCATGCGCTACACGCCCTACTGGGAGGTGCACGGCGGGGTGGCGGCGTGCGTGTCCCGCGGCCCGGATGGGATGACCGAGGTGCGCACACCGGCCGCGGGCCTCATCGAGCTCGGCCTCTCACCCTCGGTGGAAACGGTCGGCGACGCCGTCACCGGCGCCTCGTCGGGCTGCCGCGCCGCCGCCTCCTAACGCCACCCCCGCGGACAGGGTAGAATGGCTGGCCCGCGTCGAGGACGGAATGCCGAGCACGGTCGAGGATACCGCTAGCTGCGCGCTTTGCCACCGCCATCTCCTGGTGGGGGAGCCTGCACGCCTCTATCAGGACCCGCAGTCGAAGCGCTTCGCCAAGGTGTGCCCGCTCTGCTACGAGCGCGCCGACCGCCGCGGCTGGCGCGCCGACGGGCGTCCGATCGTCGCCGTGCACGCCAACCCGCCCTCCGACCACCTGCTGCGCGAGCGCGAGTCGCTCATCGACCGCCTCCGCGGCCAGCTGCAGTCTGTGGAATTCGATCTCGACCGGGTGCGATCGGCGCTGGCCAAGGCCGAGCAGCAGGCGGCCGAGCTGCGCGGCATCAAGCGCGAGCTCAAGGATCTGCAGGGCGAGGTGCGCAAGCGCGAGCGTGAGCTGCGCTCGCTGCAGGACGAGAAGCGCCGCGCCGACGAGCGCGCCGCCCAGTCCGAGGCCGCACACAAGTCAGAGATCGCCCGCCATCATGCGGCTGCCGCGGCCCTCGACGAACGGGCCGCCGAGATGACCAGGGTGGCCACGGTTCAGCGCGAGCTCGAGCATGAGCTCGAGACCCAGCGCACCCGCTACGCCGAGCTGGCCGAGGCCCGGCGCAAGGAGTCGGACGCCCGCCACGTGCGCCGGGTCGCCCTCGAGGCGTTCAACCGCTCCGAGCATGTCGAGCGCGTGATCGCGATCTCCCGCAGCCTGGGCGACCCGATCGTGAACGTCGCCGTCGACGGGCTCGACCTGCCGCGGCCGGTCAAGATCACGGTCGCGTGGGACATCTCGTGGTACGAGTACATCGTCCGGCTCGACCTGCTCGAGCGCACCGTCACCGTGGAGGAGGCCCGCCGGGGCGACGATCCCCGCGAGCTGCCGGTGCTCCAGATGCAGGCAAACGGCGTGCTGCGCGCCGACCGGATCGTGCTTGCGATGCAGGCCTACGGCGTCGGCGGAAGCGCCGCGTCGGCGCTCTGACCGCGGCTCCTACTTCTTCCGCGGACGGCCGTGCTCCTGCGGGGGAGTCGTCCATGCAGGGAGGCCGGTCTGCGCCCGGATCACGGCCAGGAGCGACTCCTCGTCGGCCGTGCGCAGGAACTCGGCCGCCGTCGGGTCGATGTCGCTGAGGGTGATCGCAAGCAGCTGGCCCCGCCGCCCGTACTCGGCTACCGCGTTCGGCGAGAGCTCCCGCGTGCGGGCGGTGTGGCCCTCGCGCAGGCGCACGAATCCCGATCGCGATTCCGGGTCGTAGCGGAGGTCGAGCATGGGAGCAGATTACCCGGGCGCGGCGACCTGGGGCGGCTCCGCCCGTTGCACCCACCACCCGATCGTCAGCAGGCCGAAGATGAAGCCGCCGATGTGCGCGAAGTACGCGACGCCGCCGCCGGCGCTGCCCACCTGGCCCGATCCGGCCGAGTACACCTGGAGGAGGATCCAGCCCAGCAGGAACAGCACCGCCGGCAGCGGGAAGAAGAAAAACGGTGGGACGAACGTGATCACCGCCGCCCGCGGGTAGAGCACGAGATAGCCGCCCAGCACCGCGGCGATCGCTCCCGACGCGCCGATGTTGGGCACGTCGGAGCCCGGGCCGGCCACGAACTGCAGCACGGCCGCGGCCAAGCCGCCGAGCAGGTAGAAGACGATGAACCGGCGCCGGCCCAGCCGATCCTCGATGTTGTTGCCGAAGATCCACAGGAACAGCATGTTCCCCAGCACGTGCTCCCAGCTGCCGTGCATGAACATCGAGGTGAAGACGCTCGCCGCCACCGGCACGTGGTGGACATGGGCGTACACCGGCCGGTGGCCCTCGAAGCCGAGCAGGATCTCGTCGTTCGCCGTGCGGGCAGCTCTGCCTCACCTCGCATGGCACGAAGCCGTACTGGGCGGTGACGGCGGTGAAGCCCGAGACGCGCAGGGGCATGCCGAGGTTCGTTGGGAGCCGCTCGGCCGGGGCATGCTCGGCCCACACGAAGATGGCGATGTTGGCAACGATCAGCGCCACCGTCAGGATCGGCAGGCGCCGGGTGGGGACGTTGTCCTTGAGCGGGATCACGCCGGCCGGTACAGGGCGGCGACCGGGTCGGGCCGGGTCGCCCTGGCGGCGGCGATGCGCTCCTCGGCCAGGCGGTCGGCGGCCGCGTGCGGCGCGATGCCGTCGCCGCGCGAGCGGTCGAACACCGCGCCCAGCGTGTCGGCGATCCGCTCGACGCTGCGGCGCGCGCGCTCGGGATCGTACGGGCGGCCGAGCTCCTCGGAGATGTTGATCACGCCGCCGGCGTTGATGACGAAGTCGGGCGCATAGACGATGCCGCGGGTGATGCAGGGCGTCTCCCATCGCCGGGTCGAGCAGCTGGTTGTTGGCCGCCCCGGCCACCACTCGGCAGCGCAGCGTCGTCGATGGTCTCGGGCCGGATCACGGCGCCCAGCGCGCACGGCGAGAAGACCTCGCACTCCTGTGTGTGGACGGCGTCGGCCGGGCAGGTGGCCGCCCCCAGCGCGACCAGCGGCTCGACCCGCTCGGGGTAGATGTCGGCGACGATCACCCGGGCGCCCGCATCCAGGAGGTGCCGCACCAGGCCGCCGCCGACGTGGCCGGCGCCCTGCACCGCCACCCTGACCCCGTCCAGGGCGTCTCCGAGCCCCGCCTCGGCGAGGGCGGCGCGGATGCCGCAGAAGACGCCCCACGCGGTCATCGGCGACGGATCGCCGGAGCCGCCGCGCTCCATCGGCAGGCCGGTGATATGCGCGGTCTCGCGCGCCACCAGCTCGGCGTCGGCGGTGTTGGTGCCCACATCCTCGGCCGCCAGGTAGCGGCCGCCGAGCGAGTCGACGAACCGGCCCAGAGCCCGGAACATGAGATCGGTCTTCTGGGTGCGCGGATCCCCGAGCACGACCGTCTTTCCGCCGCCGAGGTCGAGTCCGGCGACCGCGTTCTTGTAGGTCATCCCGCGGCTCAGGCGCAGCACGTCGGTGAGGGCGGCCTCATCGGAGTCGTAGTGCCACATGCGGATGCCGCCCAGGGCCGGCCCGAGCGTGGTGTCGTGGACGGCGATGATCGCGCGCAGCCCCGCCTCGGGCTCGTGGCACACGACCACCTGCTCGTGCTCCTGGAAGAGCTGCACGGGCGGCGAGTATATCCGTGCCCCGCCGCGCTCAGGCCGCCAGACACGCGCTCCCAGATGTCGGCGCGTTTCTGCAGCCCGACCGGAGTGACCGCCGAGAGCTGGTAGCGCTTGACCAGCGCCGGGTCGAGCGCGGCCAGGTGGTCGGCGCGCAGCGAGCGCCGGCAGGAGGCGGGCGGCGGCCTGCTCCGGCGCCGGCAGGCGCGACGCCTGCCATGCCCGGGCCGCGGCCGACGGCCGAGAGCGCATGGTCGATCCAGGCCTGCGCGGTGAGCGGGTGGTGGCCGGCCGCCGGCACCGCCCAGCCGTCGATCCACATCTCGGACCGGCCCTCGGGGCAGCACGAACACGGTGTCGAGCGATCGCCCGGGCAGGGCCATCACCCGGTCGAAGTCGGCGCTCGAGCCCATCGCGAGGATCAGCTCGCCGTGCCCGAACCGGGTCACCTCGTCCCTCGTGAACATGTTCACGTGCGGCTTTGCCGCGACGAGCAGCGCCTGGGCCTGCAGCAGCGCCGAGTCGTCGTCGGTGTTGATGTTCTGGCCGAGGGCGGCCAGCGCCGCGGCGACCGGCTCGATCGGCCCCGGAAGCAGGCTCACGCCCTCGAGCGAGTAGCGGGGGAGGATCTCGAAGAACCCGGCCCAGTCGGCGGGCGGGCTGGAGCACCAGGCCACGGCGGTAGCCGAAGCCGTACGCACCGAATCGGGCCGGAGCCGACCAGCGGTTCTTGGGGTCGTAGTTGAGATCGAGGAAGTCCGAGTCGACGAGGCTGAGATTGGGAATGCGGTCGTGGTCGAGGTCGGCGAGCAGTCCGAGTGCGCCCAGCGCGGCGATGTCGTCCTGGCGGGCGAGCACCGCATCGGCGGGATACCCGGACGAGAGCAGTTGGATCAGCTCGGTCCCAGACCCAACGGTGCGCACCTCGACGGTCAGATCGTGCTCGCCGGCGAAGCTCGACCGCGTTCTCGGGCGGCACCGCGCCGGCCGGGGCCAGCAGCCGCAGCGGGCCGTCCAGCCGCACCGGCGCGGGTCGGGGCACTGCGTCCCCGGCTGCGATGTGGACCCGCCGAAGCAGCCCGGCGCGACCATCGCGGCGCCGGCCGCGACCAGCAGCCGCCGCCGCGTCGTCGCCTGCCCGCAGCAACCTGACCCTAACCCAGGCCGAGCATCGCGCCGAGGCCGCCCTTCTCCTCGCCGGGCGTGATGATGCGGCTGCGACGGAGCACGATGATGGTCACGAGCACGATCACCACCGGTCACGAGCAGCATCAGCGTCGCCAGTGCGTTCACGGCCGGCGTGATGCCGAAGCGGACGGCCGAGTAGAGCACGATCGGCCAGGTGTTGGTGGTGCCGTTGGTGAACGCGGGCAGCACGTAGTCGTCGAACGAGAACGTGAACGACAGCAGGGCCGCCGCGATCACCGCCGGCAGCAGCCGCGGCAGGGTGACCTGGCGGAAGGTCGAGACCGGCCCCGAGCCCGAGGTCGTAGGCGGCCTCCTCGAGCTTGTCGCCCATGCCGACGAACCGCGCCCGGATGATCAGCATCGCAAGCGACGCGTTGAACACGACCTGGCCGAACAGGATCGTGGTGCTCCCGAGCGGAGGGAAGAAGCCGAAGTTGCTGCGCGCCTGCACGAAGAAGATCAGCGACGCCACCGCGATCACGATCTCGGGCACCACCAGCGTCAGGTAGACGACGATGTCGAAGGGGATCCGCCAGCGCGGCTTCATCCGCGCCAGCGCCAGCGCCGCGGCCAGGCCGAGGATCGTCGCGATCATCGACGCCTCGGCCGCGATCCGCAGGCTGGTCTCGATGGCGGGGATGTAGGTCGGGTCGTTCAGGCCCGCCTTGAACCAGCACGACGTGAAGCCGTTCCAGACAGCGATGTTGCCGATGTTGGTGGGCTGAATGTTGCAGATGTTCGTGCCGTGGTAGGCGGCCACCGACGTCGCCGAGGGCTTGTTGAACGCGAAGATCACCACCACGATGATGGGCAGGTACAGGAACGCGTACAGCACCAGCGCCCAGGCGGTGAAGCCGCGCTTTGCGGTCAGGATCCTGCGCCTACGCACCGAACTGCTCCTCCTTGGTGGCAAACAGGATGTACACGACCACGAACACCGACAGGGCCGCCATGAGCGACATCGAGAGCGCCGATCCGAGCGGCCAGTTCTGCGCCCCGTTGAATGCGTCGCCGATGGCGTTGCCGACGAACTCGAAGTTCCCGCCGCCGAGGATGTTGGGGATGATGTACTCGCCCGACATCGGGATGAACACGAGCAGCGCACCGGTGACGACGCCCGGGCAGCGTCAGCGCGCAGCGTGATGTCGCTGAACGCGTTGAACGGCCGCGCGCCCAGGTCGGTCGCGGCCTCGACCAGCGTCCAGTCCATCCGCTCGAGCGACGCGAACACCGGCAGGATGAAGAGCGGCAGGTAGTTGTAGACCAGGCCGATGCCGACCGCTTTCCAGGTGTAGATGGTGTTGAAGTGCAGGTCCTGCGCCAGGTAGCCGTTGGGGTCGAGGATGATCTTGAGCGCGTAGGTGCGGATCAGGAACGACGTCCAGAACGGCACCACGATCAGGAGCAGCGCCAGCATCTTGTAGGTCGTCAGGTAGCGCGCCATCCAGTAGCAGACCGGGTAGCCGACGAGGATCGTGCAGATCGAGCCGCCGGCCGCCATCACGCAGCGTGTGCCAGAAGACGGTGATGTAGAACGAGTTGAGGACCTGGTGGAACTGGGCCGTGCTGAACGTGTAGGTGACGCCGCCGAACCCGTGCTGGATCGAGACCGAGAACACGGCCAGGATCGACATCGGCCCGAGGAAGAAGATCGCGTAGTAGAGCAGCGAGGGCGCTGTCAGCCAGGCCGGGTAGCGGGGCGCGAACGACCGCCCCCGCCGCCCGGTCTCGGCCGGCACCGGCACCACCCTCATTCCCGGTTCTGGGTCAGCGACCGCCATCTACGCGGCCTTGAACTCCCCGTAGATCTGGGTGCGCTGGTTGACCACCGACGGGCTCACGTTGAGGATGTACTTGTAGTTGTCGGTGTACGACTTCGGGACGTTGAAGAGCGGGTCGTTCTGGAGGCTCGCCGGCATCTGTGAGAGCGCCGCCGGCATCGGGATCTTGTAGTTGTGGTAGTTCATCTCGGCCACCGCGGTGGCGGGCTCGAGCAGCCAGTTGATCCAGGCGTGCGCGGCCACCGGGTGCGGTGCGGTCGACGGGATGCACCAGTTGTCCGACCAGACCTCGGACGTCCCGGTGGGGATGACGGGGGTGATGTCGCCCTGCTTCTTGCGGGCCTGCACGATCCGGCGCACGTCGCCGTTCCAGCCCTGGCTCAGGATGATCTTGCCGGCGATGGAGTCGTTGATGTAGCCCGACGAGTCGATCGTCGTGACGCCCGGGCGCACCTTGAGGAGGAACGTCTTGACCTTGGCGAAGTCCGATGCGCTGTCGGTGTTCGGGTCGAGACCGAGCGCCATCAGCGCGAGCGGCACGACCTCCTCAGCGCCGTCGAGCACGTTGGTGCGGCCCTTGGGGTGCCACTTCAGGAGCGCCTCGTAGAAGTCGTGCATCGTCTTGGGATGGTCGGTGACCACGGTGTTCATGTAGAAGAACATCGTGATGCCGAAGTCCTTGATCACGTGGAAGTCACCGGTGGGGTCGTACGACGGCTTGAGGAACGACGGGTCGAGGTTCTTCAGGTTGGGCAGGAGCGCCTTGTCGAGCGCCATCAGCCTGTTCTCGCCGACGAGCTCGGCGACGGCGTTCTGGCTGGGGACGATGATGTCGTAGCCCGTGCCGCCGGCGCTCAGCTTCGCGAGCAGCTCGTCGTTCGACGAGTAGAACGTCTCGTGTGACGTTGGTCGCCGGGTGGGCGGCCTCGAACTTCTTGAACGTGCTGGCCGCGTCGTACTGCGACCAGTTGTAGATCTCGAGCGAACCCTCCATCGGCTTTCCGGCGAGCGTGTTGCCGCCCGTGGCGGGAGTCGATCCGCCGCCGCCGCCACCGCCGCCCGCGTTGGTCGAGCCGCCGCAGGCCGCCGCCAGCAGCCCGAGCGCGCCCAGGCCGAGCAGCTCCCGCCGGTTGAGGCCCGAGCGCTCGGCCGCGTCGCGATAGAGCTGGCGGTGCAGGTAGTCGAGCTTGGGCTTGGCGCTGGTCGGCGCGAGGATGTTCAGCGACTTGCGTGGGTCGGTCACGGGGTCTCCTTCGAATCGTCTGCTGCCGGGGCGTCGCCGAGCAGCAGTGGTGCCGCTTCGTCCCAACTGATGGCGACATGGTCGCCTGGGTGGATGCTGTCGAGCGCCGGATCGGCGCTCGCGCGCTGGGCGCGTACGATCACGTCGGCCCCGGTGGCGAGCCGGGCGACGATCTGGACCTGGTCTCCGAGGTACATCTTTGTGACGACCTCGGAGGTGGCGGAGTTGGCGGTGCCCGGCGCCGCGCCGGCGGTCGCCGTCATGCGCTCCGGCCGGATCCCGACGCGGACGCGGTCGCCGCGGACGGCGTTGCCGCGGCCGCGCACGACGACGCCGTTGCCGGCGTCGACGGCGAACCCGCCGTCGGCCGCCTCGACGACCTCGCCGTCGATGAAGTTCATGTCGCCGATGAAGTCGGCGACGAACGGGGTCAGCGGCCGGTCGTAGATCGCGCGCGGCTCGTCGAGCTGCTCGATGACGCCGTTGGACATGACCGCCACCCGGTCGGACATCGAGAGCGCCTCCTCCTGGTCGTGGGTCACGTAGACGAACGTGATCCCGACCTGGAGCTGGATCCGCTTGAGCTCGATCTGCATCTCCTTGCGCAGCTTCAGGTCGAGCGCGCCAAGCGGCTCGTCCAGCAGCAGCACGCGCGGGTTCATCACCAGCGCCCGCGCCAGCGCCACCCGCTGCTGCTGGCCGCCCGAGAGCATCGACGGCCGGTGGCTGTCGCGCCCGGTGAGCCGCACCAGCTCGAGCGCCTCGCCCGCCTTCTGGTGGCGCTCCTTCTTCGACACCTTGCGCTGCTTGAGCCCGTAGGAGACGTTGTCGAGGATCGACATGTGCGGGAAGAGCGCGTACTGCTGGAACACCGTGTTGACGTCGCGCTTGTAGGGCGGCACGCCGCTGACGTCACGCCCGCCGATCAGGAGCTCGCCGTCGTCGGGCTGCTCGAAGCCGGCGATCATCCGCAGCGACGTCGTCTTGCCGCAGCCGGATGGGCCCAGCAGCGACAGGAACTCGCCCTTGTGGACGCGCAGGTTGACCGCGTTCACCGCCACCAGTGGCCCGAACCGCTTGGTGACCGCCCGAAACTCGACGTCCGCCTCTCCGTCGGCGCTCGTCGCCGCGGTGCGGTGGTCGACGGTGGCTCCGGTCATCACGCGGTCTCCTTGCCGTGTCGGCGAACGTTTGGACAGACCCGCGTTCTAGGGTATATCGTTGCATTTGCGGCTGTCAACTACGAAGTTCGTACATGGGCTCGCCGCAACGAAGGGCATCTCGCATGAATGCAGCAGCGGTCAAGCTCGATCCGGTCAACCGCCGGATCATCGAAATCCTCCAACGCGAGGGCCGGTGCCCGTTCACGGTCATCGCCCGCGAGCTGGGCCTCTCCGAGGCGGCCGTGCGTGCGCGGGTGCGGCGGCTGACCGACGCCGGCGTGCTGGATGTGGTGGCGGTCACAAATCCGCTCATGCTCGGCTTCGAGGTGATGGCCCTGGTCGGCGTGCAGGCAAACAGCGACATCCAGGCGGTGGCCCGCGTCGTCTCCGACTGGCCCGAGACCAGCTACATCGTCATCACGTCGGGCAGCTACGACCTGCTGGTCGAGGTCGTGTGCGAGCACAACCGCCACCTGCTCGAGACCGTGCAGCGGCTGCGCGAGATCGACGGCGTGAAGTCCACCGAGACGTTCATGTACCTCGACATGGTCAAGATGACCTACGCCTGGGGGACGCGATAGCGGCCCCGCAACCGCCGCGGTCGGGGTACCTGGGCGTGGGTGCCGGGGCGCTCGGGGCCGTCGTCGCTGCCGGCTCGGCCGCGGCCGGCATCGGGTCGCAGGGTGGTCAGGTGCTGGCGCTCCTGGCCGGCGTGCTGGCCTGGCCGCCCTGGCGCTCGGCTTCGTCGGCTTCACGGTGGCCCGCGTGGGCGGCACCAACCGCCTCCCCGGGATCGCCGCCATGGCCTTGGCGATCGCGATCGCCGCGATCCTGCTGGCCGCCGCCCTCTCGTGAATACCCGGTGTCAGGCACTCAATATTCACGCCGCAGGCGGTCGGCCAGGCGGGTGTCGCCGATCCGGTCGCAGTGGGCGATCGCGCCCACCGCATCGAGGGTCGCATCCGCCGGGGGCCGCGCCGGAGCGCCGGCGTCCATCGTGGCGATGCGCTTGAACGTCGCCAGCAGCGGGTCGCGCACCGCCTCGGCCTGGCGCGGGCCGCAGCTCCGCGGCGTGCTCGACGATCGCCTCGAGGCTGTCGTAGCGGCCGAGGAGCTCGGCCGCACCCTTCGCGCCGATGCCGCGGGCGCCCGGCAGCTTGTCGGACGGGTCGCCGCGCAGGGCGATGAAGTCGGGCACCTGGCCGGGCCGCACGCCGTAGCGCTCGACCACCTCGGCCGGGCCGATCCGGTCGGGGGCGTAGGCGCCGCTCCGGGGTGCGAGCACCGTCACCCGGTCGCTGACGAGCTGGTAGGCGTCGCGGTCGGACGTGACGACGAGTGCCGTGCCGCCCGCCGCCCGCTCGCCCGACGCGGCGGCGGCCAGAAGGTCGTCGGCCTCGATAGCCGCCCGCCTTGGCGGCCGCGAACCCGAACGCGGTCACGAGCTCGGGCGCGCGGTCGAGCTGCTCGAGGATCTCGTCGTCGAAGTCTCGCCCGGACTGATAGGGAGGCCACAGCCGGTGCCGGTAGGTGGGCACGGTGAGGGTGTCCCAGCAGACGAGCACCGCCCGCGGCCGCTCGGTGCGGACAAGCGCGAGCAGCATCACCGCGAAGCCGTGCAGGGCATTGATCGGCCGCCCGTCCGCACCCTCGAGCGGCCGCGAGCCGTGGTAGGCGCGGTGGGTCAGCGAGTCGCCGTCGATCAGCAGCAGAGGCGCGCGCGAGGCCACGGCCGGCCACGGTATACGATCGCCGGGTGCATCGCTTCGACGTCCGCACCGACCGCCGGGAACAGATGCTGGACATCACCGATGCCGTGGCCGCGGCGGTCGCCGAGCTCGGCGTGGACGCGGGCGCGGTGCTCGTGCACGTGCCGCACACCACCGCGGCGGTGACCGTGAACGAGGGCTACGACCCCGACGTCGTGCGGGATGTCCTGCGCCACCTCGCCGGCCTGGTGCCGCAATCGGCCGAGTTCGCCCACGCGGAGGGCAACAGCGACTCGCACATCAAGGCGATTCTGGTCGGCTGCGCGACAGCCCATACCGGTGGAGGCCGGCGCGCCCGCGCTCGGCCGCTGGCAGCGGGTGTTCCTGTGCGAGTTCGACGGGCCGCGCACGCGCGAGGTCTGGGTCAGCCCCGCTCTAGCGGGCGAGGGTGCCGGCGACGCCGGCGAGGACGCAGAGGCCGGCGGCGAACACGAGCAGGACGTTCACGGTGCGCATCGAGATGGTGGGGGCCAGCGGTGCGAAGGCGGTTTCGGGGAGGGGAGGAATGCATGCCGCCTGCATCGGCTCACCGGTGCTGCCTCTGCCATCACCAGGTTGCGGTAATCGAAACTACTCCGCTGTGGGTGGGTCGCCGATCTCGCTGCGGGGGCGGATGGAGTCGATCCCGTAGCGCACGAACCGCACCACCAGCACCGCGGCGCCGCCGAGGGCGGTGAGCGTGCCCGCGGCAAAGAACGCGAGCCCGAGCGCGATGGCCTGCGGCCGGGTGGCGTGGCCGTGCAGGAAGTAGACGAACACCGCCTCGCGCACGCCGATCCCGTTCAGCGACACCGGCAGCGCGAGGGCGGCAAACACGACCGGGCCCGCCAGGAGCACGACCGAATCGGGCACGTGCAGGCCGAGCGCGCGCACGAGCATCCAGATCACGCCCACCCGTGCGGCCTGCACGGCGAGCGCCAGCAGGCCGACGACGGCGAGCGTGCGCCGATGCGCGCGATAGGCGTGCAGGGCGTCGTAGAAGCGCTGCCCGACCGCCAGGCGCCGACCCTCCGCGCGCGGCTCGAGCCAGCGCGCCACCGCTCCCCGCAGCCGGCTCGAGAACAGCAGCGCGAGCGCCCCCGCGGCGGCGATCCCGAACGCTGCCTCGGCCAGCACCACCCCCGGCCTCGAGCCCGCGCCGCTCACCAGCACCGCGACGACGGCGAGCCCGACCAGCGACAGGAGCCCCACCAGCCGGTCGATCAGCACCGAGGCGAGCGCCTCCGGCGCGTCGTGGGTGAGCCGGCCGAGCTCGACCACCCGCACCGCGTCGCCGCCGATCGCGGCGGGCAGGAACTGGCCCGCGAAGAGGGCGACGAAGTAGGTGCGGGTGAGCCATCCCAGGCCTACGGGGACGTCCTTGGCGGCCAACAGCATCTGCCACCGCAGCGCCATCGCGGGCACGGTCGCGACGCTGACGGCGACGGCCGGGACGAACCACTCGAGGCGGGTGCCCCGCAGCGTCTGTGCCACCTCGTGGAGACCGGCCCAGCGCAGCAGGAGGCCCAGTACGACCGCCGACACAACCGCCTCCACCGCGACGCGGGTGCGCCGGTTGATCCTCACTGCGAGTACGCGGCGTGCACCTTGCGGACGGCCGCGACGGCGTCGTCGATGTCGGAGTGCGAGTGTGCTGCCGCCAGTGGCAGCGACAGCACCTGCGACCCCGCCAGCTCGGTCACCGGAAGCTCGGGGACGGGCAGATTGCGGCGGTACCAGGTGAGCGTGTGAACGGGCAGGAAGTGCAGGCCGGTGGAGACGTTCTCGGCCATGAGTGCGGCCGCATAGCCGTCGCGATCGGCGCCGGCCAGCTCCGGATCGATGCGGATCACGTACAGGTGGTGTGCGTGACGGCCGTAGGCCGGCCGGCCGATCGGCTCGAGCCCGCTCAGTGAGCGCAGCCCCTCGTCGTAGCGGTCGACCAGCTCGCTGCGATGGCGGTGGAACGACTCGAGACGATCGATCTTGGGCAGCACCACGGCGGCCTGCAGATCGGCCAGATTGGCCTTGAAGCCGGGCTCGACGACGTCGTAGTGGCCCAGGGTGCGCGTGCCGGCCTGCTTCCACGGGTCGCGGGTGATGCCGTGGGAGCGCAGCAGCCGCAGCCGCTCGGCCGCCTCGTCGGAGGCGGTCGTGATGATCCCGCCCTCGCCGCCGGCCAGGCTCTTGGTGGCGTAGAGCGAGAAGCAGGTGAAATCGCTGATCGCGCCGACCCGCCGTCCCCGCACGTCGGCCTCGACGGCGTGCGCCGCGTCCTCGATGACCCGCAGGCCGTTCGCGCGTGCGATTGCGCCCAGCGCGTCCATGTCGCACGGGCCGCCGGCGAAGTGCACCGGTAGCAGGGCGCGGGTGCGGGCCGTCACGGCGGCGCGCGCGGCCTCGGGATCGAGGTCGAGTGTCTCGGGGTCGATCTCGGCGAAGACGGGCGTGGCACCCGTGTGCAGGATCGCGTTCACGGTCGCCGGCCAGGTGAACGAGCTCGTGACGACCTCGTTGCCGGGGCCGACCCCTGCGGCCACCAGTGAGAGATGCAGCGCCTCGGTGCACGACGACGTCGCGATGGCGTGGGGGACGCCCGTGCGCTCGGCGAAGCGGTGCTCGAGCTCGGCCGTGCGCGGCCCGGACGTGAGCCAACCCGAGCGGATCGTCGCAACGACCGACTCGACCTCTTCGGCACCCATCACCGGGGGCGAGAACGCGAGCATCGTCTCGCGGACGGGGCTGCCGCCGTCGACCGCAAGCCTGGTGGTGGCAGAGCGGCTCATCGCACCTCGAACCGGACGGCATCGACGGCCGCGGATGCCTGCCGGAGCGCCTGGGCGCGGTCGGGGCCCGTCGCGAGCACATAGCCCGCCCGGTCGGTCGCCACCTGCAGGCGCCCGTAGACATGGCCGGCGCGGTTGTAGAAGCACACCTCCGGCGGCCCGGTCGAGCTCACGACCTCGCCGGGTGGCGCGGCCAGGAACTCGATGACCGCCGCCCCGCTCGGATGGGGCTCGAGTGCGTCGGGGTCGACCGGCCGGTCGACCGCGGCAAGCACCGCGGCGGCCGCGAGGTCGACGCCCACCGCGGTTCGGCAGATCTCGGAGTCGTGGCCTCCGCCGAGCCGCGCGGCGACCTCGATCACCCTGGGGCCGTCCTCGGCGAGGATCAGCTGCACGTAGCTCGGGCCGTCGTCGATCCCGAGTGCGGCGACGGCTGCCTCCGCCACGCCGGCCGCGGCCTCGGCACCGTCGGCGGCGGCCGGGTACACGTGCCGGCGGGCGACGCCGGGCACGCCCTCGAAGTGGACGCGGTCGGTGACCGTCACGGGCATGAACCGGCCCCCGATCGAGAACGCGTTCACCGTCACCTCGGGCCCCGGCACGAACTCCTCGTACAGCACGCGGCCGCTGCGCGACCCGAGCCGGGCCCGCTCGGCGGCCTCGGCGAGGCCGTCCGGATCGCGGATGATCGTCATCGCCCGCTGGCCCTGCCGGTCGGCGGCCTTGACCACGCACGGGTAGGACGGAGGGGCGTCGGGCGACCAGCGCGGCTGGGGGACGCCGGCGGCGTCGAGGCGCCTGCGCTGAGCGACCTTGTCAGTGCACGTGACGGCGACGGCAGCGGAGATCGGGTGGGCGATGTGCAGCTCCTCGGCGGTGGCGGCGGCGATCCGCACCGGCCAGTCGGTGCCCGGGGCGATCAGGCCGTCGCTGCCGCGGGCGGCGTCGCGGACGCCACCGGCATCCTCGCTCGAGACGGGCACGTCGGCCAGCTCGGGATCGCTGTCACACACGACCGTCCGCACGCCGAGCACATGCGCAGCGTCGATGGCGTGCCGCTGTGCGGGGCCGCCGCCGAGCACCACGAGTGTCAACGGTCGCGTCAGACGGCCTGCGCCGTCTGCTCCGAGTCCAGGACGTCCTGCCACCACTGCGGATTGTCGCTGTACCAGCGGATCGTGCGTTCCAACCCGGTGGCGAACGGGATCTCCGATCGCCATCCGAGCATCAGCTCGGCGCGGTCGGTGGAGCCGATGTGGCGGTCGACCTGGCCGGGCCGGTCGGTGATGTGCCGCTTGAGCGCCAGGGGCTTGCCGAGGATGTCGAGGATCATGTCGGCGATCTGCTCGACCGTCTCGTCGATGCCCGGTGGCGACGTTGATCGTCTCGCCCACGATGCGGTCGAGGGGCACCTCGCACGCGGCCGTGATCGCCTTGGCCGTGTCGAAGACGTGCAGCCAGTCGCGGCTGGCGTGGCCGTCGCCGTGAATGGTCAGTGGCCGGTCGCAGAGCGCCTGGATGATGAAGCGGGGGATGACCTTCTCGGGATGCTGGAACGGGCCGTAGTTGTTGAACGGCCGGATGATGGTGATCGGCAGGTCGTACGTGCACCAGTACGAGTAGGCCAGCCGGTCGCCGCCGGCCTTTGTGCCGGCGTACGGGGAGCGCGGGTTGAGCGGGTGGTCCTCGGTCATCGGCTCGGTCTCGGCCGTGCCGTAGACCTCCGACGACGAGATCAGGACGAACCGCTCGACCCCCGGATAGGAGCGCATCGCATCCAGCAGCACCTGGGTGCCGACCACGTTGGTGGTCACGAACTCGGAGCCGCCCTCGGAGATCGACTTCGAGACGTGCGACTCGGCGGCGGCGTTGACGATCACGTCGATGCCCTCAAGCGCAGAGGCGACGTCGGTCACGTCGCGGATGTCGCCCTGGATGAACCGCAGCCGCTCGTGCTCCATCACGTCGGCCAGGTTGTTGACGTTGCCCGCGTAGGTGAGGGCGTCCATCGTCACGACCTCGTGCTCGGTGGTGTCGAGCAGATAGCGGATCATGTTCGACGAGATGAACCCGGCGCCGCCGGTCACCAATATCCGTTTCACCGTGCTGCCTCCCGTGCCGTCGGCGTCATCCGAGCTCTCGATCGATGTAGTACAACGGGCGCTGCTCGACATCACGCTGGATCCGCTGCAGGTTCTCTCCGAGCACCGCCATCACAAATCCCTGCAGGCCGAGCACGAACAACACCAGGCCTCCCAGCAGCAGCGGGCCGGGGAAATTGTCATACCGGATCCAGTAGACAAGCCCCCAGATCCCGACCACAAGGGACGTAAGGATACCGAGCACGCCCAGCGCGGCGCCCATCCATTGCACGAGCTGGGCCCAGAATCCGGTCAGGACGTGCAGCGCCAGCTTGACCAGCGCGATGACGCTGTAGCGGCTGCGGTCGGCGCGGGCGCGGTGGTCGAGGTCGACCTCGGTGACCCGGGCGCCGGTCGCGCACACCAGTGCCTTGGTGAACTTCTGCCGGCCGATCCGGTGCATGACCGGCTCGAGCGCGTCGCGCCGGTAGGCGTTGAAGGCGCAGCCGAAGTCGGTGACGCGCACGCCCGTGAGGCGGCCGAGCAGGCGGTTGATGACGAGCGAGGGCAGCCGCCGCGGGAGCATCGCGTCGCGCCTGGCGACCCGGCGGCCGCTGGCGACGTCGGCGCCGGCCTCGACCGCGGCGACCAGCCGCGGGATGTCGGCAGGCTGGTTCTGCAGGTCGCCGTCCATGGTGACGACGATGCGGCCGCGCGCCCGGGCGATGCCGGCGTGCATGGCCGGGTGCTGGCCGAAGTTGCGTTTGAACGAGACCACCCGGACGCGCGGGTCGGCGGCGTGGAGCCGCTCGAGGATCGCGAACGTGCCGTCGGTGGAGCCGTCGTCGACAAAGATCACCTCGGCCGGGATGCGGGCCGCCGTCAGGGTGGTGATGATGCCGTCGTAGAGCGGCTCGACGGTCGCCTGCTCGTTCAGGACCGGGACGACGATCGTCACGTCCGGCGGCTCCGTTGCGGAGGCTCGCGCCGCGCCGGCCAGCACAGGGTCAGACGCCATGCGCCAAAGGGTACCGGTTGGCATCGGCGGCGTACGCAGGTGACCTCCGCCACGAGCGGGCGCCGGGTGCGCGGCGGAACAGCGGCGCGTGGCGGATAATGCCGCGCCGATGCTGTCTCGTGCCCGTGCCGGCGGGTTTGTTCGTGGTCAGTGGCCGCCGTTGGTGGCGCTCGTGGCGACGCTCGCGTATGCGGTGTTGGTGATCGGGTTTGGGCTCGATTTCCGGCCGTTGCACAATGATGAGGGGGTGACGCTGGGGGTGGCGTCGCGGCCGTCGGCGCGGGACGTGTTGCGGGTGGCGGTTGACGTGCGGCATGGGCCGCCGCTGCATTACCTGGTGGTGCACGCGTCGCTTTTGTGGCGGGATGACATCCTGGGGCTGCGGTTGCCGTCGGCGGTGTTCGGGATCGTGGCGGTGGCGGTCAGCTATGGGTTTGGGCGCGAGTTGCTGGGGCGGTCGGGTGGCGCGATCGTGGCGGTGGTCACGGCGTCGTCTCCGATCACGATCCACCTGGGCCAGTTCGCGCGTGGGTATACGGCGATGATCGTCGGGCGCCTATGCGAGCGCATGGTTGATGCTGGTGCTGGTGCGGACGGGTCGGGCGCGGTGGGTGGTTCCGTATGCGCTGGCGGCGTTGATGCTGGTCTCGGCGCACCCGTTCGGGTTGTTTGCGCTCTTGACGGAGCTGGTGCTGTTGGCGGGGTTCGCGGCGGTGCGGCTGCGGCACGGGCTTTCGGGTCAGCGGCGGCTGGCGGCAGCGACCGCCGCGGCGCTTCTGCTCGGCGGCCTGGCGCTGGTGCTCTTGCGGCACCTGTACGCGCCGTTGCAGAACAAGTACCGGGTCGGGTCGGGCTCGCCGGTGATCGATCTTGCCTCGGCCCGGTTTTGGCAGCGGCTGGGCGACGCTGCCACTGGCTCATCCCACGCCCTCTTCGGCGCCGCCCTCGGCGTGGCCACGCTGCTCGGACTCGCGGCGCTCGCATACCGCGACCGGCGCGCCGCGCTTCTGGCCACGGTGTGGCTGGTGCTCCCACTGGGGCTGCTCGCGGTGCTCACCGCGGCGTCCACCGATTTTGCTCCCGAGCGGCACCTCTCGTTCCTGCTTCCCGGCTATGCGGTTGCACTGGCCGGATTCGCGCACGAGCTGCGCCGCCGCACCGGTGCGCGGTACGGGGCCGTGGATTGCCGCCGCGGTGATGGCGGCGCTGCTGGCGCCCGGCTGGACCGCCGACCACAACGAGCTGGCCGACTTCAACCCCAACCTCCGCAACGCCAGCCTGTTCATGGCCGGCCGCTTCGGGGACGCCGATGTGCTGGCCACCACCGCCGGCACGCTCTCCCAGGAGGAGGATCCGCGCCTGATGGGCGCCTACGCGGTGCTGGCCGCCCCAGCACGGCACCACTCTCGCACTGGCAACACGTCGGATCGCTGCGCGGCTGCAAGCTGGTGCAGCGGCTCGACCAGCGCCACGGCGTCGACCGGCTATGGCTGATGCTCTCGGTGCAGGAGCCAGGCCGCGTCGGCACCGCTCTGCGGTTGGCCGGCGCCAACGTGCCGGTGGTCGTGACTCTACCGCCACACCGCCGACCTCCGAGCCACGACCAACTGCGGGGAGTGAATATCCGGGGCCAGGCCCCAATGATTCACCCAAGCGCCGCCTCCGCCTCGGTACGCAGCACGCCGAAGTCCAGTTCGGTCCCGGCGACCGCCTGCAGGAGCGACTCGGCCCGCAGCGACTGGCCGAGGCTCCAGAGCTCGCGGAGGAAGGTGCCGGCCTCCGGGCTGGCGAACCACGCGTTTCCGAACCGGGTGCGGAGATGGTCGCCGAGCTGCGCCTCGAGCGCCCAGGCCCGCAGGTAGCAGGTGCAGTAGAAGCCGTCGTCGACGTCGTTCAGGTAGTCGGTCTCGGGGTAGGCAACGCCCGCCGCACGCGAGAGCAGCTCCGCATAGCGCACGGGCAGCTCGGCCAGCGGGGCGCCGGCGTGCAGCTCGATCTCGTAGGCCAGCTTGGCCGCATAGCGGCGGACGAGGAACAGCTTGGAGAGCGCCGAGAACGCGGTGTAGTCGGGGACGTCGGCGCCCATCTGCGCCCGCAGCCAGTGCGGGTCGTGCAGCAGGTGCTCGAAGAGGAACGCAAACCCCTCGGTGACGGCGTTATCGCCCAGCACGCGCTCCTCCGCGGGCAGCTCGGCGGGCATGTGGGCAAAGTGCTCGGTGTGCCCGGCCTCGTGGAACAGGGCGCGGTAGTCATCCTGGCCGCCCTGGGGGAGGAGCACCAGGATGACGCGGCCCGGGACGCGGACGGGCGCGCAGAACGCGCGCGGCACCTTGCCCGCGCGGGCCTCGATGTCGAGCTCGACATTCGGCTGCGCGTCAAGGTGCGACGCCGAGCCCCGCCAGCGTCGCTCGCAGCGCGGGCAGCGCCCGCTCGGGAGCGAACGCCTGGTCGAACTCCGGCGCGCGCCACAGGCGGGCGAGGTCAGGCGGCGCGGCGCCGGCGAGCGGCACCCCCACCCGCCGGCGCAGCTGCCGGTCGACGTGGCGGCGGTACAGGTCGTCCGTGGAGTCGAGGAACGCGCTCGTGGCCTCCCGCAGCTCGCGCGGCGTGTAGTCGCAGCGCTCGTACAGCTCGAGCACCGACCCCGCGTCGAGATGACCGGTCAGGTCGCGCTGGAGCGTGGTGGCCTTTTCGTGGAGCGGGTTCAGGTGCTCGGCCGTGACGGCGCACCGGGCGGCGTAGAGTCGCCGCCGGCGCTCGCCGTCGGGCTCGTTGACGAGCCGGGGGCTCACCTCCCGGTAGGGCACGGAGTCGCCGTCCACCTCGACCACGAGGGCGGTCTCGGCATTCGCGATCTCCTCGCTGAGGTGCCGCAGCCCGTTGCCGATGTACGCCTCGCAGGCGAACCGGTAGAGCTCGGTGGGGGCGCCCTCGGTGCGGAGCGCGCGAGCCTGGTCGAGGGTGGTGAGGTCGGCGTAGCGCTCGTACACCGCCGCGATCTCGTAGGTCGGCTTGTGCCCGGCCGAGTGCAGGTAGTACTCCTCCATCGCCTCGGCCGTCATGTCCTCGAGCCGCCGGCGGTAGGTGTCAACGGCGGTCGGCATCGGCGGCCGTAGACTAACCGGATGGGCGCGCTCGTCAGGGATCAGGAGATCGAGCTCGTCGTCGACCGTCTCGCCTACGGCGGGCGCGGCGTCGCCCGCCACGGCGAGCTGGTGGTCTTCGTCTCGCGGGCGCTCCCGGGCGACCGCGTTCGCGCCCGGGTGACGAAGTTCAAGCGCCGCTATGCCGAGGCGCGGACGATCGAGCTGCTCGAGCCCGGCCCGGGCCGGGTCGACGCCCGCTGTGCGCACTTCGGCGTCTGCGGCGGCTGTGCCTGGCAGGACCTCGACTACCCCGAGCAGCTGCGGCACAAGCACGCCCAGGTCGTCGATGCGCTCGAGCGGATCGGCGGCTTCACCGGCGTCGAGCCCGAGCCGATGGTCGCTGCGCAGGAGCTCTACGGCTACCGCAACAAGGTCGAGTACTCGTGGTCGCAGGGGCCCGACGGCCCGTCGCTCGGGTTCCATCAGCTCGGCCGCTGGGACCGGCTGATCGCCGTCGACCACTGCCACATCGTCTCCGACATCGCCAACGACGTCCGCCGGGCGTTCGAGCGGTGGGCGCGGGAGCAGGGGCTCGAGGCCCACAACCAGCGCTCGGGCGGCGGCTGGCTGCGCCACCTCGTCGTGCGCGAAGGGGCGGCGACGGGCGAGCTCCTGGCGATGCTCGTGACGGCGCCGGGCGACGTCCCGGCCGTCGACCGGCTGGCCGAGCTGCTGCCGGCGGGCGTCGTCGGCGTCGTTCACGCCGTCAACGCCGGGAGTGGCCGAGGTCACCGGCGGCCTCGAGCACTCCGTGCTGATCGGCCGCGACTGGTTCTCGGAGCGCATCGGCGGGCTCGACTTCCAGGTCAGCCCGGGCGCGTTCATGCAGACCAACACCGTGATGGCCGAGCAGCTGTATGCGATCGCGATCGAGTTCGCCGACCTGCGGCCGGACGACGTCGTCTGGGATCTCTACTGCGGCGCCGGGGCGATCGGCCTGCTGGCGGCGCGCCGGGCGGGCCGGGTGTACGGCATCGAGATCTCGCCGGAGTCGATCGCCGGGGCGCGCCGAAACGCCGAGCGGAACGGGATCGCAAACGCCGAGTTCGTGGAGGGCGACGCGGCCAAGAGCGTGCGGCCCCTGCTCGAGCGCGCGCCGCGGCCCGATGTCGTGTTCGTCGATCCGCCCCGCTCGGGGCTCACGCCGAAGACCGTCCGGCGGGTGCTCGAGCTCGCGCCCGAGCGGCTCGTGTACGTCTCGTGCAACCCGACGACGTTCGCGCCCAACGCGCGCCAGCTGGTCGACGGCGGCTACCGGCTCGAGCGCGTGCGGCCGCTGGACATGTTCCCGCACACGCCGCACATCGAGTGCGTCGCGCAGCTGCGCCGCTCTAGACCCAGCTAAGCGCAGAAGTCGCGGGCGACGGCCTCGATCACGTCGGCGCAGGCTGCGACCGATGCCACGTCGACCCACTCCTCGGTCGCGTGCGCACCCGCGCCGGACGGGCCGAAGACGACCGTGGGGATGCCCGCGGCCGAGAGGACGGCCGCGTCCATCCAGGCGCTGTGGCCCACCACCGCCGGCTCGTGGCCGAGCACCGCGCCGGCGTGGCGGCGGACGGCGGCGACGATGCCCTCGCCCGGATCGACCTCGAACGGCGCCCGCTCGAAGGTCGTGCGCACGGTCGCGTTGCCGGCCAGCGCGCGCACCTCCTGCTCGACCTGCTCCCGCGTCTCGCCGGGGATCGTGCGCCGCTCGATCGAGAGCAGGCAGCGGTCGGGGTAGCTCGAGAGCTCGCGGCCGCCCTCGATCAGCGAGGCGTGGATCGATCCCGGCCCGAGCAGGGGGTGCGAGCGGCCGGCCGCGAGCTGCGTGCGGCGAGCCGCTCGAGGCCGGTGAGGACGCCGCCCATGGCGGCGATCGCATCGACGCCCAGGTCGGGGCGCGACCCGTGCGCGGCCACCCCCTCGGTCTCGACCTCGAGCCACAGGAATCCCTTGTGCGCGACGCAGACCTCGAGGCCCGTCGGCTCGGTGACGATGGCGGCGTCGGCCCAGCACCCCGGCGGCGACCGCCTCGCTGCCGAGGCTGGCGTACTCCTCGTCGCACACACCGGTCACGATCACGTCGCCGCGCAGGCCGGCGTCCGCGAGCCCGGGCGGCGGCGAGCATGATCGCCGCGAGGCCGCCCTTCATGTCGTAGCCGCCGCGGCCGTAGAGGCGTCCCGCCTCGATCCGAGGTGCGAACGGATCGGCCATGCCCTCGACGCCGACCACGTCCATGTGGGCGTTCAGGAGCAGCGAGCGCCCCTCGCGGCCGCCGCCGGAGCCGACCGCACGGGCGATCACGTTCGGGCGGCCCGGTGCGGCCTCCTCGCACCGCGACCTCGAGCCCGGCCCGTTCGAGCCACCCGGCTGCGAAGGCGGCGACGTCCGCCTCTCCGGCGCCGCCCGGGACGAGATCGGGGTTGATCGAGTCGATCGCGACCAGTGCCGAGAGGAGCTCGGCTACCGCGTCCACGCGGGCTCCAGCTCGATCCACGGCAGCCCGGGATCGGGCATGAGGGCGGGGTGGAGCAGGAAGGCGAGCTGCTCGACGCCCTGGGCCAGCCGCGGCGCGGGCCGCGAGTAGTGGGCGTTGGCGTCCACGGCCACCGTCCGGCAGGGAAACGCCATGCCGGCGGCCTCCTGCGCGATCCGGGTCGCGTCGAATCCGCACGCCGCGGCCACGATCAGATCGGGCGCGGCGGCCGAGACCTCGTCCCACGTCGTCGGGTACGAGGGTTCGCCGGCGCTGCCCAGCACCTCGATGCCGCCTGCCGCCGCGACCATCTCGGGCAGCCAGTGCCCGGCCGCGAAGGGCGGGTCGAGCCACTCGGCGACGAACACCCGCACGGGCGGAGCGCCCGTGACCGTGCCGGCGACGGCCGCGACGCGCGCCTCCATCGCGGCAGCGACCTCGACGCCGCGCGTCGCCACCCCGAGCCGCCGCGCCACGACCCGCACCGATTCGGCCACCTCCGCGAGCGTCCGCGGATCGAGCGCCAGCACCTCGGCGTCGAGGCTGCGCACGCGGCCGACCTCGTCGCTCGAGACCGCGCACACGTGACACAGATCCTGGGTGATGACGAGGTCCGGGCGCGAGGCGCCGGATCAGCTCTTCGTCGAGCGCGTAGAGCGGCCGGCCGTCGAGCACGGCGGCCCGTACCGCGGCATCGATCTGGCCGCTGTCGAGCGCGTCGGAGTCGATCCGGGCGGCGGTGACGATGGGCAGCGCCTCGACGCCCGCCGGGTGGTCGCATTCGGCCGAGCGCGCCACCAACTGGTCGGCGCAGCCGAGTGCGCCGACGATCTCGGTGGCGCTGGGCAGCAGGGAGCAGACGCGCAGGCGGTCAGCGTAGCGCAGCCAGGAACGCCGGCACGTTCAGCGAGCCGAGGCCGGTCACCGGGTCCCATCCTGGCGCCGCCGCGAGCGAGCTGTCGCGGTCGAGCGACCGCAGCCGGGTGACGATCGAGCCGTCAGGCGCAAGCGCGTTTCGGAGCACGGCGAGCGACTGGTGGCCGCCCATCACGTCGTGCAGCGCCGGGGTCCCCCGCAGCGCGTAGAGGGCGGGATTGATGAACCCGTGCGGGCGCCCGCTCTGCTGGTCGGCGAGCGCCATCACGCCGGCCACGAGCGGCGCCGCCAGGCTGGTGCCGCCGATCCAGGAGTCGATGATCCGGCGCCGGCCGTTCGGCAGGACGTAGGTCTGGGCGAAGGTGACCCCGGTCTGCGGATCGGCATCCATCGCCAGGTCGGGCTCGGTGCGGCGCTCGGCGCCCTTCCACGTCGCCAGGGCGGCCGGGACGGCGCCGGCCTGGTAGGCGGGCATCGCAAACACATGGCTCGGTCCGCCGCCGGAGCCGTACATGAAGCCGCCCGGAGCCGCCGGCGACCAGCCCGTGCCGCTCCAGTCGGTGCTCGTCGTGCCCCAGCCGGCCTCCCACAGGTCGTCGCCGCGGGCACCGATCGCAAGGCTCGTGCCGCCCACCGACGTGACCCACGGGCTCGAGTCGGGGAAGCCGGCCGATACGCGGCCGGCGGCAGCCCTGTTGTCCCCGTCGTCACCCGATGCGAAGTACACGCCGATGCCCTCGGCCGCGGCCTGCTCGAACACGGCGTTCATCGCCAGGCTCTCGCCCCGCGGCGCGAGCGACTCGGGCAGCCCCCAGCTGTCCGAGACGATGTTGGCCAGGTGCCGGTCGACCACCTCGTTGACCGCCTGGTCGAGGCCGCCGGCATCGTTGGCCGCGCCCACGTACACGATCCTGGCGCCGGGGGCGACGGCGTGGGTCCACTCGACATCGAGCGCCTGCTCGATGTACCAGCTCTGTGTCTCGGCCGGGTCACGGGGGTAGCGGCTGGTGCCGGGCGCGACGATCTCGCGGTAGTTGCGGTGGTCGAGCCGGGGCAGGCCGAACTGGAGCGAGAAGCTGTTTGCGTCGCGTGCGCAGGGTGGGCGAGAAGAACGCGCCCGTGATCGCGATCGTCTGGCCGCGGCCGTCAAGCCCGGCGGAGCGCATCAGGCTGATGCCGTAGGCCGAGTCGATCTGGGCCGGCGTGTAGCCGCAGATCAGCCATGGCAGCGGCGTGCCGGGCGCGTACGGGTTCGGGAAGAGGGTCGAGGTCTCCTGGCCCCAGTAGTGCGAGCACGGGCCGACCGAGACGCCCGCGGGCGGCGGCGGCGCCGGCGAGCGGTGCTCGGGCGTCGCGAGCGCCAGGGAGCCGTCGAGGCCGGTGATCGCCTGCACCGACGGGCCGATCGCGGCGGGCACGGCCGGGTCGGCGTCGGGTGCCCGCACGTCGGTGCCGTCGATCCGGTACATGTTCTCGGTCACGTCGAACGTCCGCTCGACGTCGGCCACCGTGCCCGACGCGGTCACGAACAGGCGGTTCTGGGGGACGTCCACGATGGCGAAGCCGGCGGCGGTGAGCCACGCTGCGCACCGCGGCCACCTGTGCCGGCGACGGCGAGTAGCGGGCGTGGAACTCCGCCGGCGTGAGCCACCGGCCGTGGTCGCGGCGAGGCCGGATCGGTCAGGTCGGCGAGCGTGCGGTCGAGGTCGGCGGCGTTGCGCCAGCCGAAGCCACACCGAGAACACCATCCGGTCTGAGCCCGCGACCGCCGCGGTCTTGTTGGCCGGCGTGGCCCACGTCGGGCTGCGTGTCGGACACCCGCTCGGCGTGCGCGATGCCGGTGAACCCCGCAACGCCGCACACGCACGCGGCGAGCAGGGTTCGGAGCGGCCGGACGCGCATACCTCCTGGATCGGCAGATCACCCCCCGGTTCCGCTCTCCCGTTCGGGTGAGCCGTGTCTCCCCCGGGCGCGCTCAAGCAGCACGTCGGCGTTCGTCCCGATGAACGCGAGGGACAGGAGCGGCAGCGCCGGCAGGGCCGAGTCGAAGGCGTACGAGAGCGTCATCGTCACACCCAGCGACGCGGTCATCGCGACCCAGGTCGCACGCGCGCGCAGCCCGAGCCGCCCGGCGGCGGCGGTGAAGAGCGCGAAGAACACGAAGTCGCTGGCGCCGATCTGGGCCACGGAGTAGCTGCCCGGCGGGTGGAACGCGAGGGTGAAGTCGCCCAGCACCTGCTGGTGGTGAAGGACGATCGCGTGGGTCGGCCCCGCCGCCACGCTGTAGGCGTCCACCGCCGCGACGAGGACGGCGATCGCCACCATCTCGCCCGCGGTCTGGAGCAGCCCGGCCAGGGCGATGCCGATGCAGGCGGCCGCGACCAGCTTGGCGAGCGTCGCCGGCGTCCCCGAGCAGCCCGGCCACGATGAGCACGACGGTGGTGGCGGTCGCCGCCGCAGCCGCGGCCAGCAGCTGCAGCGCTGAGGAGCGCGCCGGCGCGAGCGCGGCCACCACCAGCGCCGCGAGCGGGAACGAGACGATCGCGATCGCCGCAATCTGGACCGGCCGGCTCGGAGCCGGGAGGTGCGGCGCGGCCAGGTTGACCGCGCCCAGCGCGATCAGGCTCGCCGCCACCCGCCGGGTCATGCGCCCAGGTACCGCGCGGCGATGGGCGTCTCGACGACGCCCTCGGAGCCCATCTCGACCCGGTAGGCCTGTGCCGCGGGGCGCGAGCTGACCGCCTCGACCAGCTCGGTGCCGGCGAAGTGCAGCGCGCAGCAGTCGTCGGCCGCGATCCCGGCCGGGAGCCCCTCGGCGACCGCGCGGCGGTAGGTGGGGCGGCGCTCGGCCTCGCCGTCGTAGTGGGGGCAGTTGCTTCCGGGCAAAAGGCCCAGCCCGTCGTGGAGCGCGCGCAGCGGGCCGTAGGAGTCGGTCACGCCGGCCTCGAACCAGCACAGCGACCCGGCGCTCATCCCGCACAGGACGACGCCCGCCTCCCAGGCCTCGCGCAGCGCGGCGTCGACGCCGTGCGCGCGCCACACGGCCAGCAGGTTGACGGTGTTCCCGCCCGCGACGTAGACCACGTCCTGGGCCGAGCAGGTGGTCGCGCGGGTCGCGCTCGTCGCGGCGAAAGAGGCTCAGGTGGGTGGCCCGGGCGCGGCCGGGAGGGAACGCGCGGTGAAAGGCCTCGATGTCGGCGGCGGCATCACCCGACGCGGTCGCGAGGAAGCACACGTTCGGCTCGGCCTTGCCGCAGAGGGCGAGGACGTAGTCGTCCAGGAGCGGCGAGGGCTCCATCAGGAACCCGCCCCCGCCCATGGCCACGATGTGCCGCTCCGGCATCGCCGGAGTATGCCCGACCAGTACGTGCCCGCACGTGCGCCAAACGGGGTCAGACCCTTTGGCGCAGCACTACTCAGTACGGCGGGAGGTTCTCGTACCAGGTGCCGAGCACCTTGAACGGCGTCCCAGAACGCCTGCTTCGAGGCGGAGTCGTCGAGGCAGCGGTCGATGTCGGGGACGGCCAGCGTCTCGATCGTCGGCGTCCAGCGCGTGATCTCGCCGACCGCGCCGGTGCACGGCCCGGACAGCGGGAACGCGATCGAGTCGAGAAACTCGCGCGCCTCGTCGCCGAGCGTCACCACGATCCGCGGCTGGGTGATGTGCAGCTCGCGGGTGAGCCAGGCGCGCTCGTGCTCGAGGTCGTCCGCGCCGGGCTCGATCGCGGCCTTCATGCACGTCGTCCCGTACAGCATCAGCGGATCGATCCGGAGCCGCTGCAGGCTCTTGAGCACGGCCTGGCCGGCGCGGCCGAAGAAGGCGACGCCCTCCTGCACCTCGGCCGGCATCGGCCGGTGCTTGACCAGCATGATGTCGGCGAGGGGATGGCCGGTCCCGAGCACGGGCGCCGCGCCGGGATGCGACTCGGTCAGCCACTCGGCGATGTCGTGGCCGAGCGCGTTGACCTCGTCGATCGCCTTCGCCTGGTAGCGCTCGTAGATCTGATCGTCGGCCACGGTCACCCACCGGTCTATTCGGCGGTCACGACCGGATGCCTTTGGTCCTATCTGGCCACGCTCTGCACCCATTTCAGCCCCTGAAGATACAGGAGGCTCTTCGGGCGCCGTACGATCTCGTTCTGGCGCATCGCCAGCAGGAACTCCTCGGGCCCGTCGAAGGCGGGGATCCGGTTGAGCGCGGTGCCGATGCCGGGCAGCACGTGCGCGTCCGATCCGGCCGCCTGGATCAGGTTGTACTTGGACGCGAACCGCAGCGCGTCGTCGTTGAAGCTGTCGAACAGGAGCCGGGAGTTGTAGACCTCGAGGATGTCGATCTCGTCGAGGTGCCGCAGGAGCGTGGGCGGGTCGGGGATCGTGTGCAGCCGGTCGAACGGGTGCGGCATGTAGACGAGGCCGCCCTGCTCCTGGATGGCGGCGATGGTGTCGCCCATGCTCATCCCGGGCTCGATCCGCTCGTGCAGGTAGAGGCCGATCACCTCGCCCTGCGCCGTCTTGACCTCCTCGCCCACGATCACGATGATCGGCTTTCCGAGCGCCGCCGCCTCCAGCGCGCCGTCCACCTCGTTGTGGTCGGTGACCGCGATCGCGCCGAGGCCCTGGGCGATGCAGTGGTCGACCAGCGCCTCGGGATCCGTGGCGCAGTCGTAGGAGTGGCTGGTGTGCATGTGCAGGTCGGCCGAGATGGTCGGCCGCGCCGGCGGCGGCCGCCGGCGTCCGCGCCGCCGGCGGGAGTCGAGCTGGGCGTAGACCTGCTCGATCCTGCTCGGCGACCACGGCGAATGTCCGCTCGGAGGCCGCCGCGCGGCCGGCCGCCGCCTCGCGCCCGCGCAGGTCGGCGTCGTCGAGCAGGCGCGCGGTCGCGGCCGCCGCGAGCTCGGGCTGGTCGAGCGGCGTACCCGAGGCCCGGGGCGTCCAGCTCGAGCGCGCCGGCGGCAGCGGCGCGACCACGGCGCACCCGCAGGCGCGCGCCTCCCAGTGAAGCGACGGATCGCCGCTCTCGCCCTCGACGAAGACGTCGGCCACCGCGAGTGCGGCGGCGCGCCCGTCGGCATCCTCGGGGCTGCTGGCGTGCACGCGGCCGCGGGCCTGGGTGGGGACGAACGGGCGCAGCGGCCGGCGGCTGCGCCGGCTCCAAAGGAGCGTCAGCTCGATCCCGGGCGTGGCCGCGACCAGCTTGACCAGGGCGCGCACGATCGCCCGGCCCTCCGGCTGCCACTCGACGACGATTCGCGGTGCCGTCCTTCTGCCCGGGCACGAACGCGGCGCCGATCCCCTCGGGGATCACGGTGTAGTCGCCCGGATAGAACGCGGCCGCCTGGGCCGCGGCCGCCGGCGAGGTCGCAAGCAGCGCGTCGACCCGGGCCCGGTAGCGCTCGAGCGTCCCGGGGCGGACGGGGTAGTGGAGCGTCCGGTCGGGGGCGAAGAACGTCGCCACCGTCAATCCCGGCGAATGCCGCAGCGCCGATGTCGACACCCCCGGCAGGAGCGGCTCGTGCGCGTGCACGATGTCGAATCCGCCCTGGCCGACCGCGAGCGCCACATTGGCGCGGGCGGCGACCGGGATGCCGGCGCCGCGGCGGCGCCCGCGCTGGCGCAGAGGGACGGCCGCGGCCACGGCGACCTGCAGCGGCTCGCCGTCGAGGGCGATCAGGGCCTCGTGGTCACCCGCCGCGAGTGCACGCAGCCGCCGGCGGCCGCTGCGCAGCGCCCGCGTCGACGAGCTGGGCGCGAGCACCGTGACGCGGTGCCCGCGCTCCGCCAGCGCCGTCGCAACCCCGCGCACATGCTCGGCCACCGGATGGGCGCCGGCAAGTGCGAACGGGGATGCGAGGCACAGCTTGAGCGACTTCACGGCCGGTGCGGCCTCACGCGTCGGCCGGCTGCTGCTCCCGCGCCTTCTTCGGCGCCCGCCGGCCCTGCTTGGCGATGAACTTGCTCGACCTCTTCCCGGGCAACGTCGTCGGCGTGCTGCACCGGCGGCGACTTCATGAAGTAGGCGCTGGGCCACTCCAGCGCGCCGGAGAGGCCGTTGTCGAGCGCCGAGCTTGGCGCAGCGGACGGCGTCGATGACGATCCCGGCCGAGTTCGGCGAGTCGACCACCTCGAGCTTGAGCTCGATGTTGAGCGGCACGTCGCCGAAGGTGCGGCCCTCCATGCGGATGTAGGCCCACTTGCGGTCGTCGAGCCACGGCGACGTAGTCGCTCGGCCCGATGTGGACGTTGCGGGCGCCGATGTCGTAGTCGAGCTGCGACGGTGACGGCGTTCGTCTTGGAGATCTTCTTCGACTCCAGCCGCTCGCGCTCGAGCATGTTCAGGAAGTCGGTGTTGCCGCCGACGTTCAGCTGGTGGGTGCGCTCGAGCCTCACGCCGCGCTCGCGGAAGAGCCGGGTGAGCTGGCGGTGGACGATGGTGGCGCCGACCTGCGACTTGATGTCGTCGCCGATGATCGGCAGGCCGCGCTGCTCGAAGCGGCGCTGCCAGTAGGGCTCGCGGGCGATGAACACCGGGATGCAGTTGACGAACGCGCAGCCGGCCTGCGAGCACCTGCTCGACGTACCACTTGGTGGCCTGCTCGCGAGCCCACCGGCAGGTAGATGACGACCACGTCGGTGCCGGTGTCCTTGAGCACCTGGACGACGTCGGCGGTCTCGCCGGGCGACTTGTGGATGACGGCGCTCAGGTACTTGCCGATGCCGTCGTGGGTCATGCCCCGCTGCACCGGGATGCCCATCTCGGGCACCTCGCAGAAGCGCACGGTGTTGTTCTGGCCGCGGCCAGATGGCGGCGCTCAGATCGTGGCCGACCTTGTCGGCGTCGACGTCGAAGGCGGCCGAGAACTCGATGTCGGAGACGTGGTAGCCGCCGAGGTCGACGTGCATCAGGCCGGGGACGAAGTCGTCCGGCTTGGCGTCGCGGTAGAACTGGACACCCTGCACCAGAGCCGACGCGCAGTTGCCGACGCCGACGATGGCGACGCGCACCTTGCCCGAGCTCTTGCGATGTCCGTTGGTTGAGGCCGTTTCGGCCATGGCTATTCCCCCCGGTTGAGTTGCGTGCGTACATGGTTGACCCGCTGGAAGACCGTGAACGCCGTCAGCGCCGCCAGCAGGTAGACGGCGTAGGGCAGCGACCCGTCCCCGGCGAAGGGCATCGCGATCGCCAGGAGCACGATCCGCTCGGGCCGGCCCATCAGGCCGACCTCTCCGCTCAGGCCCATCGCCTCGGCCTTCGCCCGCGTGTAGCTGACCAGGAACGAGCCGACCAGCGCGACGAAGACGCTCGCGAGCGCCACCTGGTGGCCCTGCCGCGACAGGACGAGCGCGATCGCGCCGAGGATGAATCCCTCGGAGATGCGGTCGGTGGTCGAGTCGAGGAAGCTGCCGAATGGGGTCAGCTTGTTGTGCGAGCGGGCCAGCGCGCCGTCGAGGATGTCGAGGATGCTGCCGGCGACGAAGGCGACCGTCGCCCACACGAAGTGGTGCTCGTACACCAGGACGCCGGCGACCGCGTTCAGCGACAGGCCCGGCGACGGTGACCTGGTTGGGCGTGAACGGCAGCGACCGGAACCGGGCCATCAGGGCCATTCCGAGGCCGCGACCGCCGTTCGTGTAGCCGGTCTTGAGCCGGGTGAGCACGGTGCTCATCCGCGCACTATACCACGGAGGCTATCTTGCGGTGACCGGAGTCACGGGGCCGCTCGGCGCCTCGAGGTGCAGCCGCACCCGGGCCGAGTGCGGCAGCGTCGGCCGCCACCGCTCGATCAGCCACGCCGAGCCGAGGGCGACGCATGCCAGGCATCCGCCCAGGAAGGCATCGATCCAGAAGTGGTTTCCGGTCGCGACGATCGAGAACACGATCAGCACCGGATAGAACAGCCAGGTGAGCCCGAGGGCCCGGTGGCGGACGAGGAAGAAGCAGGTGACGCCGATGATCAGCGAGTAGCACGTGTGGATGCTCGGCACGGCGGCAAAGGGGTTGGCGAGCGCGGCCACCGGCCCCGAGTAGTTGCTGATCGAGGCGTACCGGTCGAGCGTGTCGGTGAAGCCGAGGTCGGTCAGCATCCGCGGCGGGGCGGTGGGGAAGAGCGTGAACCCGATGAGCGCGATCCCGTCGGCGACGAAGATCGCGTTGCGGATGAAGTAGTAGTGGTTGTTCCGGCGCAGGTAGAGCCAGAACATGAAGCAGACCGTGATCACGAAGTGGGCGTGGAAGTAGGTGAAATCGGCGATGTCGAGCGCCCAGTGGCGGTGCAGCGCCCAGTGCTGCACGTCGAGCTCGGTGAAGACTCCCAGCGACCGCTCGAGCGACACCACGTCGCGGGCGTGGTTGAACGCCGGCAGCACGCTGCCCTCCGACAGGCCGCGGGTGAGCTCGTAGGCGATGTCCACGAGCGTGAACAGGAAGAGCTGCAGCACGAAGTCGCGCCAGCCCCTTGGGCAAGAACACGCGGGCACGCTTGCGGGCGCCGTGGAGGAGTGCGGTCACGTCCATGCGACCGTTCATCCTAACCCAGTCGGCGGCCGTCCCATACCTGAGCAAACGCCCGCGCGGCCGCGGCCATTCCCGCCCGCGGGAGCCTGTCAGCCGCCGATGTATGACATCTCGACCTTCGGCGTGCCGGCCGTGGCGGCCGTGCGCAGCTCGGAGTAGCGGTCGCCGCGGCGGTTCCAGATGCGGCCGATCAGCTCCGCCATCTCGGCGTCGGACGCGCCGGCGCGCAGCGGGCCGCGCAGGTCGCGGCCGAGGTTCGAGAAGAGGCACGTGTACAGGCGGCCGTCGGCCGACAGGCGGGTGCGGGTGCAGTCGCGGCAGAACGGCTGGGTGACCGATGCGATCACGCCGACCTCGCCGCGCACCGTCGCGATAGCGGTAGCGCGCGGCCACCTCGCCGCGGTAGGCGGGGTCGACCGGCTCGAGCGGCCACTCGGCGCCGATGGCGGCCACCATCTCGGCCGCGGGCACGACGTCGTCCAGGCGCCAGCCGTTGGAGGTGCCGACGTCCATGAACTCGATCAGCCGCAGGATGTGGCCCGTGCCGCGGAAGTGGCGGGCCATGTCGACCACGCTCTGGTCGTTCAGCCCCCGCTTGACCACCATGTTCACCTTCACCGGGCCGAGGCCCGCGGCCGCGGCGGCCTCGATGCCCTCGAGCACCCGGGCGACCGGGGCGCCGACGTCGTTGACCGCGGCGAAGACCTCGTCGTCGAGCGAGTCGAGGCTGACGGTCACGCGGTGCAGGCCGGCGTCCCGCAGCGCCTGGGCCTTGCGTGCGAGCAGGCTGCCGTTGGTGGTCAGGGCGATGTCGTCGATGCCGTCGATCTCGGCCAGCATCGCGATCAGCCTCTCGATGTCGCGCCGCAGGAGCGGCTCTCCGCCGGTCAGCCGCAGCTTGCGCACGCCCGCGCCGGCGAACACGCGGGCGAGCCGCGCGATCTCTTCGAACGAGAGCAGCTGCGGAGCGGCGCATGAACTCGAAGTCATGCCCGAAGACCTCTTTGGGCATGCAGTAGACGCAGCGGAAGTTGCACCGGTCGGTGACCGAGATGCGCAGGTCGCGCAGCGGACGGTCGAAGCGGTCGGTCACGGAATCCATCTACCCAAGGGTACCGGTGCCCACGCCTCCGATGCGTACGCTCCCCGACACAGTGATGGAGCAGATCCTCGACCGCCTCGTGGCCGCGGGCGGCCCGCCGCCGGGCCACCGCCGCCTGCCGGCCGTCGACGAGTTGGTGCTGACCATTCTCAGCCAGAACACGAGCGACCTCAACCGCGACCGGGCCTACACCGCCATGCGCGACCGGTTCCCGGCCTGGGAGGACGTGCGCGACGCCGATCCGGCGGCGCTGGCCGATGTCCTGCGCCCGGGCGGTCTTGCCGACCAGAAGGCACCGCGCATCCAGGCCGTCCTCACGCGCGTCACCGCCGGCGGCCGGCCCGACCTGGAGTGGCTCGGCGACGTCGAGCCGGGGGACGCCATCGCCTGGCTCGTGGATCTCCCCGGCGTCGGGGTGAAGACCGCGAGCTGCGTGCTCCTGTTCAGCTTCGGGGTGCCGGTGATGCCGGTGGACACCCACGTGCACCGGGTCACCGGCAGGCTCGGCCTGATCCCGCCGGGCACGAGCGCCGACCGCGCGCACGACCTCGTCACGGCCGCAACGCCGCCCGCGCGCATGCTCGAGGCCCACCTGCTCCTCATCCGGCACGGGCGCACGATCTGCACGGCGCGCCGGCCCCGCTGTGGGGAGTGCCCGCTGCTCGACCTGTGCGCGTATGGCGGTGCCAATCAAGATCTGCTATAAAGAGACATAGATTTTCTTCGTGTCAAAAACGCAAGGAGCTGAAGACGCATGGCAAAAGTGATCGGAATCGACCTGGGAACCACCAACTCGTGCATGGCGGTGATGGAGGGCGGAGAGCCCACCGTCATCCCCAACGCCGAGGGCGGCCGCACCACCCCATCCGTCGTCGCGTTCACCAAGGACGGGCAGCGGCTGGTGGGGACGCCGGCCAAGCGGCAGGCGGTGACGAATCCCAAGAACACCGTCTTCTCGATCAAGCGCTTCATGGGCCGTAAGGCCGCCGAGGTGTCCGAGGAGCAGAAGATCGTCCCGTACGAGGTCGTCGCGGGGCCCAATGGGGACGCTCGCGTCTCGGCCGGCGACAAGGTGTTTCCGCCGCCGGAGATCTCGGCGATGATCTTGCAGAAGCTGAAGGCCGACGCAGAGGCATACCTGGGCGAGACGGTCGGTGAGGCCGTGATCACGGTCCCCGCCTACTTCAACGACGCCCAGCGCAACGCCACGAAGGACGCCGGCAAGATCGCCGGCCTGGAGGTGCTGCGCATCATCAACGAGCCGACCGCGGCGTCGCTCGCCTACGGCCTCGACAAGGAGGGCGACCAGACGATTCTGGTATTCGACCTCGGCGGCGGCACGTTCGACGTGTCCGTGCTCGAGCTCGGCGAGGGCGTCTTCGAGGTGAAGGCCACGTCGGGTGACAACCACCTCGGCGGGGACAACTTCGACAAGGCGGTCGTCGACTGGCTCGCGGCCGAGTTCAAGCGGGAGCAGGGCATCGACCTGAGCAAGGACGCGATGGCGCTTCAGCGCCTCTATGAGGCAGCGGAGAAGGCCAAGATCGAGCTCTCCACCACGCAGTCGACCAACATCAACCTCCCCTTCGTCACCGCTGACGCGGACGGGCCGAAGCACCTCGACGCCACCCTGAGCCGGGCGAAGCTGACCGAGCTGACGCACGACCTGGTCGAGCGCACCGTCGGCCCGACGAAGCAGGCGCTCGCAGATGCCGGCCTCAAGGCGGGGGACATCAACCAGGTCATTCTGGTGGGCGGCATGACGCGCATGCCGGCCGTACAGGAGAAGGTCAAGGATCTGATCGGCAAGGAGCCGCACCGCGGCGTCAACCCCGACGAGGTCGTCGCCATCGGCGCGGCCATCCAGGCGGGCGTGCTCAAGGGCGAGGTCAAGGACGTGCTGCTGCTCGACGTCACCCCGCTGTCGCTGGGGATCGAGACCAAGGGCGGCGTGTTCACCAAGCTGATCGAGCGCAACACCACCATCCCCACCCGCAAGTCGGAGATCTTCTCCACCGCGGAGGACGGCCAGCCGTCGGTCGAGATCCACGTGCTCCAGGGCGAGCGCGAGATGGCCGTCTACAACAAGACGCTGGGCAAGTTCCAGCTGGTCGGCATCCCGCCGGCGCCCCGCGGCGTGCCTCAGATCGAGGTCACGTTCGACATCGACGCCAACGGGATCATGCACGTCTCGGCGAAGGATCTCGGCTCGGGCAACGAGCAGAAGATCCAGATCCAGGGCGGCTCCGGCCTGTCGGACAGCGAGGTCGACCAGATGGTGCGCGACGCCGAGTCGCACGCCGAGGACGACCGCCGCATGAAGGAGCTGGCCGAGGCCAAGAACACGGCCGAGCAGGTCGCCTACTCGACCGAGAAGTCGCTCAAGGAGCACGAGGACCGGCTCGACGACGAGGTGAAGAACGACATCCGCTCGAAGCTCGAGGCGGTGCGCCAGTCGCTCGACGGCGATGACGCCGGCGAGATCCGGTCGCGGCTCGAGGCGCTGCGCGAGGCCTCGTTCAAGCTCGGCGAGGTCGTCTACCAGCAGGCCCAGCAGGCTCAGTCGGGAGCAACCGACGGAGGCGACGGTGCCGCGCCGGGCTCCGACCAGGCGGGTGACGAGGAGATCGTCGACGCCGAGGTGGTCGACGAGAGCGGGGAGCGGGCGTGACGTCGAGGCCGCGGAAGAGCCCCGAGACCGAGCCCGCCGAGGCTCCGGCCGAGGAGCCGGCCGAGTTCGAGGCCGTCGAGGTCGAGTCGGAGCTGGACGAGGCGCGGCGCAAGGCGGAGGAGTACCGCAACGACCTGCTCCGCCTCGCGGCCGACTTCGACAACTACCGCAAGCGCGTGGCCAGGGACTCCGAGTCCCTGGCCCAGCGCGCGGGAGAGTCGATCGTGTCCGACCTTCTGCCCGTGCTCGACAATCTCGAGCGCGCGGTGGATGCATCCGAGCACCACGAGGAGGCCGCGGTGATGGAGGGCGTCGTCCGCGTCCGTCAGCAGCTCGCCGACCTGCTGCACCGGCGCGGCCTCGAGGAGATCGAGGCCGAGGCGGGTGAGACCTTCGACCCGCACATGCACGAGGCCCTGGGCCAGCAGGCGTCCGAGCATCCCGAGGGCACCATCGCCGCCGTGTGGCAGCGGGGGTACCGGCTCGGTGACCGGATCCTGCGTGCCGCCCGCGTCGTCGTCTCCAGCGGCCCCGCTGCGGCCGAGCCCGAGGCGGCGGAGTCCGAGGACTAACGGGTGGCCGACTACTACGAGACCCTCGGCGTGCCGAGGGGGGCGAGCGGCGACGAGATCAAGAAGGCATACCGCAAGCTCGCCCGCCGCTACCACCCCGACCACAATCCCGGCGACGCCGCGGCGGAGGAGCGCTTCAAGGCCATCGGCGAGGCCCACGACGTCCTGTCCGACCCGGAGCGGCGCAAGCAGTACGACAGCTTCGGCCGCACATTCCGGCCCGGCCAGAACCCGGGCGCGGGCGGCGGCTTCCAGGGCTTCGACTTCGGCGGAGCGGGCGCCAACTTCGACCTGGGCGACCTCTTCGGCGGCCTCTTCAACCGCGGCGGCCGTGGTTCGGCGCCGCCCGGGCGGGGCGCCGACGTGGAGGCGCAGGTGAGCCTCTCGTTCCAGGATGCCCTCCAGGGCGTGACCGTGCGGGTACCGGTGGACAAGGCGAACGCCTGCCCGACCTGCCACGGCTCGGGCGCGGCTGCCGGCACGGCACCCACGATCTGCCCGATCTGCAAGGGCCGCGGTGTCACCTCGGAGAGCCAGGGGTTCTTCTCGATCAACCAGCCCTGCGCCCGCTGTGGAGGCGCCGGAACCGTGATCGAGCACCCGTGCCCGACCTGCCACGGCTCGGGCCGCGTGCGGTCGACCAAGACGTATCAGGTGCGGATCCCCGCCGGCGTTCGCGACGGCACCAGGATCAAGGTCAAGGGCAAGGGCGAGGCCGCACCGCGCGGCGGCGAGCCGGGAGACCTGTACGTCGTCACGCGGGTGACCGCGAGCCCGCTCTTCGTGCGCAGCGGCGACGATCTGGTCATCGATGTGCCGGTCACGTTCGCCGAGGCGGCGATGGGCGGGCAGGTCGAGCTCCCGACCCCGAACGGCGAGACCGTGCGGGTCAAGGTGCCCGCCGGCTCGACCGACGGCAAGACGCTGCGGGTGAAGGGCCGCGGGGCGCCCAAGCCGAACGGCTCGGGCAGCGGCGACCTGCTCGCGCGGCTGCGGATCGCGGTGCCCTCGAAGCTCTCCAAGCAGGAGCGCGAGGCACTGGAGCGGCTGCAGGAGATCCAGCACGCCAACCACGGTGACCCGCGCCAGAAGCTGTTCACGGAGAAGACGGCATGAGCATGCGGCCGCCCGACGACCATCCCCGCTACTCGATCTCGGTCGCGGCCGAGCTGGCGGGAATGCACCCGCAGACGCTCCGCGGCTACGAGACCAAGGGGCTCCTGCGGCCGCGGCGGACGCCCGGCGGCACCCGCCGCTACTCCGACCGCGACGTCGAGCGGCTGCACAAGATCGCGATGCTCACGGGCGACCTCGGCATGAACCTGGCCGGCGCCACACGCGTGCTCGTCCTCGAGGACGCGATGGAGCAGATGGCCGCCGAGATGGCCGCCCTGCGCGCCCAGCTCACCGCCGCCTCCGAGGACCTGCGGCGAGAGCTCACCCGCGTACATCGCAGCTACCGCCGCGACCTCGTCGTCTACCAACACTCCAAACTCCCGGTGCCATGGACTTCTCGAAGCTGACAATCAAGGCCCAGGAGGCCTTCTCATCCGCTCAGGGCGACGCGATCACGCGCGGCAACCCCGAGCTCACCCCCGACCACCTGCTGCTCGCGCTGCTCGACCAGGAGGGCGGCGTTGCGCCCCGCATCCTCGAGAAGTCGGGCGCGAACCCGAGCGGCGTGCGCTCGGCCACCGAGCAGCGGCTGGCGGCATTGCCCAGGATCGAGGGCGCGCAGCAGCAGCCCGCCGCGAGCAGGGCGCTGCGCGAGACGCTCGAGCGGGCCTTCGGCGAGGCCGAGGCGCTCAAGGACGACTACGTGGCCGTCGAGCACTTCCTGCTCGCGCTCTCCGAAGCCGCTGGGCTCGACCGCTCGGCGATCCTGAAGGCGCTGGTCGAGGTGCGCGGGGGCCAGAGCGTCACCTCGCCGGACGCCGAGGGCACCTATGAGGCCCTGCGCAAGTTCGGCCGCGACCTGACCGAGCTGGCCGAGCGCGGCAAGCTCGACCCGGTCATCGGCCGCGACGCGGAGGTGCGGCGGGTGATCCAGGTGCTCAGCCGGCGCACCAAGAACAACCCCGTCCTGATCGGCGAGCCCGGGGTCGGCAAGACCGCCATCGTCGAGGGCCTGGCGCAGCGCATCACCTCGGGCGACGTGCCCGAGAGCCTGCGCGGCCGGCGCGTGTGGGCGCTCGACGTGGGCGCGCTCCTGGCCGGCTCCAAGTACCGGGGCGAGTTCGAGGAGCGGCTGAAGGCCGTCCTGGCCGAGATCAGCGCGTCGGAGGGGCGGATCATCCTCTTCATCGACGAGCTGCACACGATCGTCGGGGCCGGCGCCGCCGAGGGCGCGGTCGACGCCGCCAACATGCTGAAGCCGATGCTCGCCCGCGGGGAGCTGCGCGCGATCGGCGCCACCACGCTCGACGAGTACCGCAAGCACATCGAGAAGGACGCCGCCCTGGAGCGCCGGTTCCAGCCGGTCATGGTGGGCGAGCCGAGCGTCGCCGACACGATCGCCATCCTCCGCGGTCTCAAGGAGCGCTACGAGGTGCACCACGGCGTGCGCATCTCTGACGACGCGATCGTCGCCGCCGCCATGCTCGCCGACCGCTACATCGCCGACCGGTTCATGCCCGACAAGGCCATCGACCTGATCGACGAGGCCGCGTCGCGGCTCAAGATCGAGATCGACTCGATGCCCGTCGAGATCGACACCGTCCGCCGCCGCATCGTGCAGCTCGAGATCGAGCAGGCCGCGATGGAGAAGGAGACCTCCGAAGCCGCCATCGAGCGGCGCGAGGCCATCGCCGAGGAGCTGGCGAACCTGCGCGAGGAGCTGCTTGGCATGGAGGCCGAGTGGATGGCCGAGAAGGAGTCGATCGGGCGCATGCGCGACCTCAAGGAGCGGATCGAGCAGCTGCGCGGCGACGCCGAGCGCGCCCAGCGCGACGGCGACCTGCAGCGGGCGGCCGAGCTCACCTACGGCCAGCTGCCACAGCTCGAGCGGGAGCTGGAGCAGGCCGCCGAGCGCGTTGACGAGCAGCAGTCGGGCTCGCCGATGCTGAAGGAGGAGGTCGCCGCCGAGGACGTTGCCGAGGTGGTCGCGAGCTGGACCGGGATCCCGGTGCACAGCCTGCTCGAGGGCGAGATGGAGAAGCTGGTGCACATGGAGTCGCGGCTGCACCGGCGCGTCGTCGGCCAGGACGAGGCGGTGACGGCGGTCGCCAATGCCATCCGCCGCTCCCGCGCCGGCCTGGGCGACCCCGACCGGCCCATCGGCTCGTTCATCTTCCTCGGCCCGACCGGCGTCGGCAAGACCGAGCTGGCCAAGGCGCTGGCGGAGTTCCTGTTCGACTCCGAGCGGGCGATGATCCGGATCGACATGACGGAGTACATGGAGAAGCACTCCGTCTCACGCCTGGTTGGGGCGCCACCCGGCTACATCGGCTACGACGAGGGCGGCCAGCTCACCGAGGCCGTGCGCCGGCGGCCGTACTCGGTCGTGCTTCTGGACGAGGTCGAGAAGGCGCATCCGGACGTGTTCAACATCCTGCTGCAGCTGCTCGACGATGGCCGGCTGACCGACGGGCAGGGCCGCACGGTCGACTTCCGCAATACGATCGTCATCATGACGTCCAACGTCGGTTCCGAGTTCATCTTCCGCGGGGGCGAGCCCGAGAACATCCGCACACACGTCGAGGAGGCGCTGCGGGCCACATTCCGGCCAGAGTTCCTGAACCGCGTCGACGAGACGGTGATCTTCGGCCGCCTCTCCAAGGAGCAGCTCGCCGAGGTCGTGGAGCTGCAGGCGGCCGGCCTCCGCGCCCGGCTGGGAGTGCGCCGGATCGAGCTCGAGCTGACCGACGCAGCCAAGCGGCTTCTGGTCGAGCATGGGTACGACCCGGCGTACGGCGCGCGGCCGCTCAAGCGCACGGTGCAGAGAGAGCTCGAAAACCCGCTGGCGCTGATGGTGCTGCAGGGGCAGGTCGGCGACGGCGACGTCGTCGTGGTCGATGCCGTCGAGGGCAGCCTCGACATCGCGATCCGGCACCCGGCAGGCGGCGGTCGCGTGAGCGAGACCTCGCCGCCGCAGGCGCGAACGCCGATGTCCGACCTGTTCGCGACCGCCGTGCACCGGTTCGGGGCGGCATGGGCCGATCTGATGGTGGCGTCGATCACCGTGCTGGCCGTCTCGTCGATTCCGGTCGTGGCGGTGCACGCGACCGGCGGGACGATCCCTCAAACGGTCCTCGTCGGCGGCTTTGCCTACTCGATCGGGTACTTCTGCCTGCTCGGCTTCGTGATGCTGCGGGGTCTGCCCGAACGCGCACCGCGGCGGCGGGTGGTGTGGACGTACATGACCGCCGGGCTCATCGGCACCCTCTCGGGCGCACTCGTTCTCACCCTCGTGACCTATGCGGTCGTCGTCCTGCCCCTGCTCCTCTTCGCCGTGCCGGCCATCGCCGCCGGCGACGTCGGCCCGGGGAATGCCCTCGTCCGCTCGGCGGGCCTCGCGGTTCGCAACTTCAGCCGCACGTGGGGTGTCTGGCTGATCACCGTGCTGTTCTCGGCCCCGATCGTGCTGGCGATGCTCCTCATCGTGTCGGCGTTCGCCGACAACACCACATCCACGCTGGTCGGCCTGGCGCTGGCGGCGCCCATCATCTGGCCGTTCTCGGCACTGTTCGTCCGCGCCCTCTACGGCGATCTGACCGGCCGCGCCGTGGTCGCCCCGCAGGACCGCACGGCGTAGAACCGCCGGATCGGCCGCATCCGCCTCCAACCCCGCGTTGCTAGCGTGCGCCGGATGCGCCGCCGCACCAAACTCCTGATCGTCGCGGCCGTGCTGGTCCTGGGCGGCACCGGCACCGGGGCGGCGTGGTGGGTCGTTCACCGCAAGACGCCCGATGTGCACAACGGCACCAAGCTGCCGTTCACGCTCACCACGAATTCGACCTCGACGCCGGTCTCCCCGAAGGTGCGCAAATGGGGGCCGTCGTGGCCGGTGTACGGGCTCACCGACGCGCGAACGCGCGACGCGTCGGGCAGCACCGGCGTCCATCCGCCCTACCACGTCACCTGGAGCGCGCCGGTGGGCTTTCTCGAGTATCCGCCCGTGTATGCCAAGGGTGTGCTCTACCTGTACGCGAACAGCGGCTGGATCAGCGCGCGCGACATCTTTACCGGCAAGCTGTTGTGGCAGCGGCGCCTGCAGCACGTGTCCGACCTGGGCCCGGGCTCGCCCGCCGTCCGTCAGGGTGTCGTCTACGCTGGTGCCCGCAACGGCCTCATCTATGCGCTCTCGGCCAGCACGGGGAGGATCATCTGGAATCGCAACGTCGGCAGCACGATGGAGTCGTCGCCGGCGTTCGACTCCCGCTACCTCTACATGAGCGACCAGTCCGGCGCCGTGCGGGCGCTCGATCTGGGGACCGGCCGGATCGCGTGGACGTTCCATGCCGGGGGCGAGGTCAAGCACGGCCCGGCGGTCGCCGGCGGCCGGGTCTACTTTGGCGATTACGGCGGGGCGATGTATTGCCTGGACGCCTCCAACGGGCACCAGATCTGGCGCAGCACCACCGACGGGCTCTCGTCGGGGCTCCGGGCCGGAAACTTCTTCTCGACGCCCGCGTTGGCCTACGGCCGCATCTACATCGGCAACACCGACGACAAGCTCTACTCGTTCGAGGCGGCCACCGGACAGGTGGCGTGGACGTACACCATGCCGAACTGGGCCTACGGGTCGCCCGCGGTCTCGAACGGCACCGTGTACGCGACGAGCTTCGACGGCACCTTCGCCGCCCTCAGCGCGCGCACGGGGTCCGTGATCTGGGAGCACCGGCTGCCCTACGGCAGCCTCTCGTCGCCCACAGTCGTCGGGCCGTATGTGTACGTGTCCGACCTGGGCCCGTCGCCGAGCTCGCGGGGACACGTGTACGGGTACGACACGAGGACGGGGCAGCTCAAGTGGCGGTTCAACGACGGCAAGTACGCCTCGGTCATCGTCGCGGCGGGCCGGCTCGTCGTCGCCGGGGCGACGCATGTGTACGTCTTGCGGCCGCTGCGCTCGTGAGGTGCGGTGAATAGCGAGGCGCTCGCGGCCGTGCTGGCCGCATTCGGCCTGGGGGTCCTGCTGGTCGCCCGGCCGCCGGCAGCGCGCCGCGCTGCCGCGCTCGCCTGGGTCGCGGGCACATTGTGGCTGGCCGAGAATCTCCTGCACTCGTCCTTCCACCGCGCGCACACGCTGATCAGCGGCCATCCGGTCGAGGTGGTGCCCGCGATCGCGGTCGCAGTCGCCGGCTTGGTTGCCGCTGCGGCGGTCGTGCACCGCTGGCCGTGGGCCTTTGCAATCGCGTGCGTGCTGACCGCCCCCGTGCGGATCCCGGTCCACTTCGGGTCGCAGGACGCCAAGCTCCTGCTGCCGCTCTACGCCGTGCTGGCGGCGGGCGCCCTGTGCACGCTCTACGACGTCGTGCGTTCCACCGAGCCCGAGCTGCCGGCGCGAGGGCCGGCAGCGCCGCTCGCGGCGATCGTGGCGTTTTCGGCGGTGTCGCTGCTGTGGACGGTCGACCTGCACCAGGCCGCCGTGACGATGCTCTTCTTCTACCTCCCGTTCGCGTTCATGTGGATGCGGATCGCCCAGCTCGGCTGGAGTCCGAGCGGCCTGCGCGTCGCATTCCTGGTCCAGTGCGGCCTGGCCCTCCTCTTCGCGGCGGTCGCGCTCTGGCAGGAGGCGACCCACCACGTGTTCTGGAACCCGAGCGTCGAGGTGAGCAACGCCTACCGGTCGTTCTTCCGGGTCAATTCCCTCTTCTGGGATGCGAGCGTGTACGGGCGCTTCATGGCGGTCACGCTCGTCCTGTGTGCCGGCGTTGCCGTCTACCGCAGGATGACCATCCCCCTGGGCGCGGTCATGGCGGTCACGTTTGCAGGCCTCTACTTCACATACTCGCAGTCGAGCTACTTCGCCCTCGCGGCGGGAGTCGTTGCCGTCGGCACGGGGCTGTGGCCGCGCAGGGTCACCCTTGCGCTGGTCGCGGTGGGGGCGGTTGGGCTGCTCGCCGTGCTGGCGGTCGCGCTGCGCGGGAACTCCGCGGCGCGGGTGTCGGACGACCGCTCGCACCTGATCCAGCTGGGCTGGAGGGTGATCAGGCACCACCCGCTGGTGGGAGCCGGCCTGGGCGGCCTGCCGAAGGCGGCCGTGGCCGGCACGGCGCACCCGTTCAGGGTCAAGGGCGCGGCGTCGCACACCACCCCGGTGACGGTCGCCGCCGAGCTCGGGCCGGCCGGCTTTGTGATCTACCTGTGGGTGCTCGGCGCGCTCGCATCCCTGGGCGTGCGCCTGCGGGCGGCCGGCGCCGTCCCGCGCGTCCTGCTCGCGGCACTGATCGCGATCTTCGCCAGCTCGCTCTTCTACGACTCGTTTTTCGAGGACCCGACGATGTGGCTCCTGGCCGGGTTTCTCGCGGGCGCGGCGATGGCGGCGGCGGGGACGCCGACGCCCGCGGCGACCACGTGAACCCGGCGACGATCGCGATCGCCGCGGCCTTCGTGCTGATTCCCGGGCTGGGGGCGACGCTGGCCGCCTGCCCGCCCGGCAGGATCGGGATCCCGACGCGCCTCGCGCTGGCGTTCGGGCTCGGCTACGCCGTCGTCGGCATCACGGCCGTCGTCCTCGTGATCGCGCGGGTCATGCACCCCGCGACATTTTTCGCGGCGCTCGCGCTCGTCACGGCCGCCCTCTGGGCCGGCGGCCTGCGCCGAGGCGGGGTGCGGGCGCACCTGGACGCCGTCGCTGCCGAGTTCGGTCGCGAGCGCTGGACGATCGCGGTGGGGGCGCTCGTCTTCGTCGCGATCGCGATCGTCCGGCTGCGCAGCTCTCCGCTGCTCAACTTCGAGATGTTCGGTCCGTGGCGCTACTGGGCCGACGGGCTCGAGATCGCCGACGCCGGCCGGGTGCCGGCACAGACCCTGCAGTGGGGGTCGTTCTGGACGCCGACGGTGAGCAAGGTGGTGTTGAACAGCTATCACGCGGGCCTCTCGTATGCGATCGGGCGGGCGCCGCTGCCGGCAATGGGGGCGCTGCTCTGGGTCGCATCGACCGGCCTCGCGGCCGGCCTGTGGGCGCTCGGACGCGAGCTCGGCCTGCGCCGGCTGGCCCCGCTTCTGCCGCTCCTGACCCTGGCGGTGTTGGATGACGAGCTGCGCCGGAACCTGGATGTCTACACCGCCGAGAACGTCGGCCGGATGGTGGCGGTATGCGCGCTGATCCTGGGTGTCAGGGCGGTGCGGGATCGCGACGGCTGGAAGGAGCCCCTGTTGGCGGCGCTCCTGTTCGGGGCCGGATTCGCCACTCACGGCGTGCCGGTGGTTGCCCTGATGGTGGCACTCGGCTGGTACGCCCTCGCGCGCGCAATGCTCGATCACGAGTGGCGAGCTGTCGTCGTGCGACTGGTCGCGATCATCGCGGCCGCGGTCGCCCTGACCGCCACGATCCTGCTCGCCTCGGGGGGCTCGATCGGCTTCCAGGGCGCGTCGGGGAACAGCTCGTACGCGTCGTTCGGCAACGACATCGACCCGACGGCGTCGCTGCTCACCGGCACCTTGCGGCACTCTCCGACCCGCAATGGCCACTGGTACGTCCCGCCGGCGGCGATCATGCACGATTTCACCCGCAGCGCCACGACGCTGGATCCGGCGCCCTCGTGGCTCGTGTGGCTGCTGCCGATCGTCGTCGTTGCCGCGGCCGTCGCCATGATGCTGCGCCGGTTTCCGCGCGAGCTCGCGCCGCTCGGGGTGGTCGGGGCGGGGACGGCGGCGACGCTGCTCGGCATCGCGTTCGTGTTCTCGTACCGGTACCGCACCCAGATCCCCGGCCGGTTCGGGATCGACCGTGAGTTCGACTACGTGCCCCTGGTGCTCGTGCTCGCCGTGCTTGGCCTGGCCGAGGCCGGTCTGGGGCAGCTGCGGGCGGTGCGGCGCTGGATTCCCGTCGTCGTCGTGGTGGCCGCGGTGGCGGTGCCCGCGGTCGCGGTGGCGGCCACCGTCGGGCCGGACCGAAGCGGCTGGCAGCAGAACGCCCGTGACTCGGTGGCGGTGCTCGACTGGGTCGATCAGCACGCCCCATGCGGGGCGCGCATCCTGCCCGACCGCGTCACGCTGGGCACGTTCGCCGCCGTCACGGGCCGCGTCAGCGTGGTCGAGGGCATGGGGCCGTATCTGCGGCCCGAGATGCTGCACACCGTGCTCAGCACGGTGCTGCAGGCCCACCGCTTCTTCGAGCATCCGGCGGGCCGGGCCGCGCTCCTGCGCCGCCTTGGCGTGACCGAGGTGATCGTCGTCAAGGGCGTGCGCATCGGCAGCATGGTCGGGGTGCTCGAGGACGGCGTCGACCCCGCGGTCTTCCACAGCGTGCCGTACCTGCAGCTCGTGCACTCGAGCCCGCTGTTCGACGTCTACGGCGTCCGCGGGTCCGGCGGCGGCCGCTTCCCCGATCCCATGACGATCGCCGGCTTCCACTGCGAGCATGGGGTGGTGGCGGGGGGCGGGTGAACGGCCAATTGGCGTTCGCGGTTGGCGCCAATTCGCATTGTGGACGACCCTTGTGGCGGCCCCGATGCAGACGCCTGCATTGAAGGAAGAACGGGTCGCCGAGGCGACCGAGCGGCGAGATTCCAATTGGCGCTCGCTCTCAACGTCAATTGGCATTTTCGGCGACCGCTTTGCCGGGGTCCGATGCAGACCGCATTGAAGGAGGAACGGGTCGCCGAGGCGACCGAGCGGCGAGATTCCAATTGGCGCTTGCTCTCAACGTCAATTGGCATTTTCGGCGACCGCTATGGCGGGCCCGATGCAGACCCCCCGCATTGAAGGGAAGAACCGGTCGCCGAGACGACTGTGCGGCGAGTTCCAATTGGCGCTCGCTGTTGGCGCCAATTGGCGTCGTTGGCAGCTCCGAATCGGCGAACGTGGGGGTGGTGGCGTCGGGCTCACAGACAATCGTGGGCTATCGTGACCAACGCACTGAAACGCGGCTGATGGGAGGGGAAGCCGATGGATGTCCAGTTCGTCGCCAGCGTCGCTCCGATCGTGCGAGACGCCGACGCGGCCCGTGCGTTCTACCGGGACGCCCTGGGCCTCTCGTTCGAGGGCGGGGACGGCGACTACGTGTTCACCCACAGGCTCGAAGGGACGAAGCACCTCGGGCTGTGGCCGCTGGCCGAAGCCGCGAACTCCTGTTTCGGCACCAGCGAATGGCCGGCCGACGTTCCGGTTCCGCAGGCCAGCATCGAGTTCGAGGTCGCCGATGTCGCCGCCGCGGCGGAGGAGCTCAAAGCCAAGGGCTATCGGCTCATCCACGAGGCACGAACCGAGCCGTGGGGTCAGGTCACCGCCCGGCTGCTGAGCCCGGAGGGCTTGCTCATCGCCGTTTGCTACACCCCCGCGTTCCACGACACGCCCGGCACCTGAGCCCTTCTACGCCGCGAAGTAGGCCGCGGCGATCTCGGCTGCGAGGCCTGCGTTGTCGACCAGGAGCCTCCGGTTCGCGGCCAGCGAGCGGCCGTCGCTGGCCTCGTGCAGCCGCGCCAGCACCCACGGGGTGACGGCCGGCCCGGTGACGCCCGCGGCGCCGGCCTCGGCGAGCGCCCGCTCGACCAGCGCCTCGGTCTCGTCCGCAGCCAGGGCGACCTCGGCGGCGACCGGTTGGACGACCAGGATGCCGGTGCGGCGGGCGAAGCCCCAGTGGGCCGCGGCGACGGCGGCGACCGTCTCTGCGTCGTCGGCCCGGTCGGCCACGGGGTGGACGCTGTCAGTGACGTAGAACAGCGGGAAGGTGTCGGTGCGGTAGCCGATCACCGGCACGCCGCGCGTCTCGAGCATCTCGAGCGTCGCCGGGATGTCGAGCAGCGACTTGATACCCGAGCAGACGATGCACACCTCATTGCGGCCCGCCTCGGTCAGGTCGGCGGACATGTCGAGTGTGCCCTGCCAGCCCCGGTGAACGCCGCCGATGCCGCCCGTGGACATGAAGTGGATCCCCGCCATCGCGCACACCGCCAGCGTTCCCGCCACGGTGGTCGCGCCGGTGCGGCCCGAGACGGCGCACGTCGCCAGGTCGCGGCCGCCGACCTTGCGGACGTCGCTCTCGCGGGCGAGCAGGTCGATGTCGTCGTCGTCGAGGCCGACCCTGACGGCGCCGTCGATCACCGCCACCGTCGCCGGCACGGCTCCGTTGTCGCGCACGCGCTGCTGAGCCTCCCTGGCGGCCTCCGGGCCGATCTCGGCGGGCAGGCCGTGAGCGATCACGGACGACTCGAGCGCAACCACCGGCTTTGACCGGATCAGCGCCCGCTCCACCTCGCCCGTCATCCGCATCAGACCCGACGGATGGCGGGTCATGCGGCTGCCGGGGGTTCCTGCATCACGACCACGATGCTACACTCGCGGACGTGTCCAGCGTCGATCCCGGCATCGCCGCGCCGGTGACCTGCGCCAACCACCCCAAGGTGGAGACCGGCGTGTCGTGCTCGAATTGCGGCAAGCCGATCTGCCCCGACTGCATGGTTCCGGCACCGGTGGGGATCAAGTGCCGCGACTGCGCCCGCCAGCCGCGCTCCGCGCGCGTCTCGCTGCGGCCAGACAAGGCGGTGCGGGCGGTTGCGGTGGCGTTCGGGGCCGGTACGGCGATGGGGATCGTGCTCGCGTTCGCGGGCGGCGTCGGGCTCGGGTTCTTCACGTTCATCCTCGCCTACGGCGTCGGCATCCTGGCGGGGCGCGCAACGCTCTGGGGGGCGGGGTACTACCGCAGCGCGGCGACCGGCTGGATCGCCGCCGGCGGGGCGGCATGGGCGTACGTGATCGCCGCCGCCGTCATCGCCATCGAGGTGAACGGGAACGCGCGCGCATATGTCCAGGTGTTCGGCCTCCTGATCGCGGCCTTCTTCGCCCACCGCGAGGCATCGTGAGCGACCGCGGCGACCGCCGCCGCTCGGGCGCGCTGCGATCGTTCGTGGTCGGCGGCATGGTCGGCGCCGCGGCCGCCGTCGTCGCGCCGAGGCTGCGCCGCGGCCGTCCTCCCGGCGGGACGGCGCGGCCGGTGTCGGGCCTGGAGGCGTTCGAGGGCGCACCCTGCTGGGAGCACGACGTCCGCCGGCCGACCGCCGGCGGCGGCGACTAGTGCCACGCGCGCTCGTGACGGGCGGGGCCGGCTTCATCGGCTCGGCCCTCGTGCCCGCGCTGGCCGGGGCCGGGTACGACGTGCTCGTCGTGGATGACCTCTCGGTCGGCGACCCGAGAAACGTCGAGCGCGCGGGCGCCGAGCTGCGCAAGGGCGACGTGCGCGACCTCGAGCTCGTGACCACCGCCGCGCGCGGCTGCGACGTCGTCTTCCATCTCGCCGCCGGCGCCGGCGTGATCGAGTCGGTCACCGACCCGCTCACGAACTTCGACCAGAACGTCCGTGGCACGCTGACCGTGCTCGAGGCCGCCCGGCGGGCGGAGGTGCCACGGCTCGTGTTCTCGTCGTCCAACGCGCCTCTGGGCGCGAACGCCTACCCGGCCAGGGAGGACAAGCCCGTGGCGCCGCTCTCGCCCTATGGCGCGTCCAAGGCAGCGGGCGAGGCGTACTGCTCGGCCTATTTCGGCGCCTACGGCATGGATGCGGTCGTGGTGCGCTTCTCGAACGCCTACGGCCCGCACTCCGCCCACAAGGGCAACGTGATCCCGCTCTTCATCCGCCGCGATGCGCGCCGGCGAGGAGCTGGTGGTCTACGGCGACGGCGATCAGACGCGTGACTTCGTGTTCTGCGAAGACCTGGCGGCGGGGCTGATCGCGGCGGCCCGCACGCCCGCTGTCGGCGGCCAGATCTTCCAGCTTGCAAGCGGCGTCGAGACGAGCCTGAACCGGCTCCTCGAGCTGCTCTCGGCGGCGTCGGGCATCTCCCCGCGGGTGCGCCGGGAGCCGCCGCGGCCGGGCGAGATCCTGCGCAACTACTCGCTGATCGACAGGGCCCGCAGCGTGCTCGGCTACTCGCCTGCGGTGCCGCTCGAGGACGGCCTCAAGCGCACGTGGGACTGGTTCGCTGAATAACCGGTGCCAGGCACTTAATATTCACGCGACGCGGTCTGTGCCCGGTATTCACGCTGCGCGTGCATACCGGGCTGGGTCGTGGTGGGTGGGCGGCTCGCGGCCTGCGGCCGCGGCTACGGCGTCAGGCACCGAATATTCACGCTGCGCGTGAGATATTCGTCGCCTGACACCCCCGCTGGCTGCTAGCGCAGCCAGGCGCGGACGAGGGCGTTGGCGAAGCCCATGCCGTAGCGGAAGTGGGGCGGCTTCTTCGAGATGCCCGAGAGCCGGGTCGAGACCGTCACCGGCACCTCGATCGTGCGCAGGTGCTTCTTCGACGCCTCGACGATGAACTCGGAGTTGTGGAACTGGTCCTGGCGGAACTCGAGGCCGCGCAGGGCCTGGGTGCGCACCGCCCGGTAGCCGCAGGCGGGGTCGGTGACCCGGCTCCACGTGAGCAGGGAGAGCAGCTGCGCGAACAGCCGGATCCCCATCTCGCGGGCCGCGTGCGAGGGGTCGGCGTCGCCCAGGACGCGTGAGCCGTTGACCACGTCGGCCTCGCCGGCGGCGATCGGCTGGACGAGGCGTGAGAGCTCGGAGGGCTGATGCTGGCCGTCGGCGTCCATCGAGACCACGATCTCGGCGCCAGTCGCAAGCGCCAGCCGGTAGCCGGTGCGCAGTGCGGCGCCCTGGCCGCGGTTGAGCGGCAGGCGCACCGCCGCCGCCCCTGTCGCCCGGGCGCGGTCGGTCGTGTCGTCGGAGGAGCCGTCGTCGATGACGATCGCGTGCAGCGGGTAGCCGCACACCGTGGCGGGCAGCGCCCCCAGCACGGGGTCGATGTTCGTCGCCTCGTTGTAGGCGGGGATCACGACCGCCACGCCGCCGGCGAACTGCTCCGGGTGACCAGTCGCGCGGAACTGCTCGAGTGCGAGGTTCTCGATCAGGCGGGTCAGGTCGCGGCGCGACTTCTCGCCGCGTCCGGCGAGCGAGAACGCGAACAGGTAGAGGATCCCGACCGCGAGCACCGTGGCGCCGGTGATGCGGTGGCCGCCGCCCTTGCGGAACGACAGCTCGGCCAGCGTCCACTGCAGCGCCGCCGGGTCGATCGAGAACAGCAGCAGGGGCACCACGAACACGCCCAGCCGCACCATCAGGTCGCCGTTTCCGATCGTGCTCTTCCGGTAGGCGTTCACCGTGAGCACTGCGAAGGCGATCGCCGCGATCAGTCCCGCGTCGCGAAGCGGTGTCACCGGGGGCCGTCCATCATGACGCGGGCTGGCCGACCGGCGGCGCCGGCCGCCATTGGGTGCTGGGAGCGATCACATCGGGGATGACGCGGTCGCGGTAGCGCTGGATCACCCCGAGGGTCGACGAGATCAGGTTTTCGCTCAGGAGGGTGGGGTGCAGCCCGAGCGAGGGCAGCTTCGTGTGGACGGGGTTGTAGTAGTGCTCCTCGGCCTCGAAGCGCGGGTTCTGGACCTGATCGACACGGACGGCGATCCCGAGCTCCTCGCCGGCCTGTCTGACCTTCTCCGCCAGCTCGGCGATCGTGAACGTCTCGGTGAACTGGTTGAACACGCGGTACTCGCCGGCGCCCGCGGGGTTGGCCGCGGTCAGCTCGACGCACTGGAGCGTGTCGACGATGTTCAGGAAGCCGCGCGTCTGGCCGCCGCCGCCGTAGACCGAGAGCGGCAGGCCCATGACCGCCTGGACGCAGAAGCGGTTGAGGGCGGTGCCGAACGACTCGTCGTAGTCGAAGCGCGTCAGCAGCCGCTCATCGAGCTTCGCCTCGGGCGTTTCGATGCCATAGACGACACCCTGGTTGAGGTCGGTCGCGCGCAGGCCCCAGACCCGGCAGGCGAAGTGGATGTTGTGGCTGTCGTGCACCTTGGAGAGGTGATACAGCGAGCCCGGCATCTTGGGGAACGGCAACACGTCGGTGCGGCCGTTGTGCGTGATCTCGATGAACCCCTCTTCGATGTCGATGTTGGGGGTCCCGTACTCGCCCATTGTGCCCAGCTTGACCAGGTGCGCCGCAGGGGCATGGTCACGCATCGCCCACAGGAGCTTGAGCGACCCGATGACGTTGTTGTGCTGGGTGACGACGGCGTTGTCGACGCTTTGCATCGACCAGGGCGCGCTCGGCTGCTCGCCATAGTGGACGATGGTGTCGGGCTGGAAGTCGACCACGACGTCGCTGGCAAAGGTGTCCTCGGCCAGGTCGCCCACGTACTGCTGGATCGGCTTGCCCGACACCTCGCGCCAGGCGTCGATCCGCTCGTCAAGCGAGACGATCGGCGTCAGCGAATCGCCGCCCGCCTCGTCCACCCAGCGGCGGCGGGCGAAGTTGTCGACGACGGCGACGTCGTGCCCCTGTCCGGAGAACCGCATGGCCGTGGGCCATCCCAGATAGCCGTCCCCGCCGAGGATCAAGACTCGCATGCGCGTCATCTCCGTACGTCGTTTGCGTGAGCGTGCGGCCCCCGTGGCCACGGTCCTACGATATCCCGAATGCTATCCATGGCGGCCGATAGCGGCCGCCCACACCCGTCCGCATGCCGGGCGGTGCCTGGTTAGCATTGCCGCCGTGCACACGCGCAGGCTCGAGCTGGCCGCCGTCGCGGCGATGGCCGCCGGCCTTCTCGCCACCCGCATTCTTGGTCTCGATGCCCTCGCCATCTGGCTCGCCTGCGGCCTCGTGCTCTTGCTGCCCGGGTGGCTCGGGCTGCGCGCGCTGGAGCTCGAGGACGAGCTGGGCCGGGCCGGGGCCGCGCCGGTGGCGGCCGCCCTGGGCCTGGTCGTGTGGGCGCCGCCGCTGGCGCTGGCGTATCTGTTCGACCTGTCGCTGTGGTTTGTGGTCGCCTTCGTCGCCGGCGAGATCGTGCTCCTCATGGCGGCCGTGCGCCGGCCGAGCGCGCTCCCCTCCGCGGGGCGCCGTGAGGTGGCGGCGGGCGCCGCCGGGACGGCGGCGTTCGCCTACCTGGGCTGGCGGCTGTCGCTGCCGGTTGTGGGGGACGGCCTCTTCCACATCGGTCTCATGCGCAAGCTCGAGGACGCGCCCGGCCTGTCGTTTGCGAACGTGTCCCCATTCCTGCACGGCCCTGCCAACGCCGGGTACGCGTTCCCGATCATGCACGCGGCGCTCGCCGGTATCGCCCGGCTCTCGGGCACCGATCCCCTGACCACCTTCCGCGACGTCCAGCCGTTGTGCGCCGCGCTTGCGATCGTCTCGGCCTACGCCCTCGGCCGCGCGCTCACCGGCCACCGCGGGATCGGCGTGCTGGCGGCGGTGTTCGTCGCCTGGGATCTGTGCTCGCTCCTGAACGGCCTCGTCATCCAGATCAACCAGCCGGCGGCGTTCAGCGTCTGGGTGCTGACGCCGGCGGTGCTGATCCTGTTCCTGCTCGAGATCCGCCACGTGCGCCGGGCGGCGCCCGCGACCGCCGCGGCAATGGTCTCGATTGCGCTCGTGCACCCCACCTATGCGATCCCCGCGCTCGCGCTTGCCGCCGGCCTGCTGGCGGGGGCCTGGCTCGGCGGCGGCCGCCGGATCCGCACCCCGGCGGTGACCCTCGGCCTGTCGACCCTCCTGATCGGCGCCGTCTCGATCTGGATCTGGGCGGTCGCCATCCGGGGCGGCCACCGCCATCCGGTGCTCTCACACGCCAACGAGTTCCTTCTGCACGGCCGCCAGGCGGTGGTGATGTACCCGTGGGCGCCGGTCTTCCTGCGGGGGTACGTGCTCGCCGCGATCCTGCTCCTGCCCGTGGCCGCGCGGTATCGGCGGCTGCTGCCGCTCGCGGCCGCAAACGTCGCCCTGCTCGTCGTGCTCCTGCTCCCCGGGCTGAACACCGTCCTGATCAAGGTCGTCGGAATGGGGCAGTTTCACCGCTTCTGGCAGCCCCTCGCCTGGCCGGTGGTCGCAGCCGCCGGCGCGTGCATCGTGGCGGCGGCCCTCGGGCGCTGGGTATGGCCCGTGGCGGTCGTCATCGCCGTCGGCCTGCACGAGGTGCGCAGCGTCAACTGGGTCTGGCACACCCCGACCAGCGTGCTGGTCGTGGCGGCGCTCGTGGCCGTGCCGGTGGCGGCGTTAATGCGGCCGGCCAGGCGGGCGCCCGCGCTTGCCTTCTCGCCCGGTGCGGCGCTGCTCGTGATCGCGGTGCTGGCCCCGTGGGTCTGGCACTGGGGGCCGGTGGTGCGCGACTCGGCCGTCGCCGGGCCGTACCGCTCGCCGCCCGCGTTCGAGACCGTCCGCATCAGCCCCGGCGCCGTCTCGGTGTTCAAGCGCGTCCACGGCGCGCCGCCGGTCGTGATGGGCGATCCCGGGCGGCTGTTCGAGCTCTACGCATTCGCCAATGTGCGAGCGGCGGTCCTGCCGGAGGCGCGCACCAGAGCCGTTCCGCGGGTCGACGAAACCCGGCTCAACCACCTCGGCCAGGAGTTCTTCTCACTCGAGACCACCACCGCCCGCCGCAATGCGATCCTGGCCGAGCTGCACGTCGCATACGTGCTGCTCGACCTCCGCGACCAGCCGCCGGACGTGCTGCGGCGCATCATCGCCGACCCGGCGCTGAGCGAGATCTACCGCGATCCGGCCGACGTGCCCGATCACCTCGGCCGGTTCGAGATCCTGCGGGTGAACATGGCGATGGCCGAGCGCTCGGCCGCCGGCAGCCCCGCCGGCAGCAGCACCGCGTAGCCGATCCCGCCGGCGGCGGTCGTCGCCGCCACGACCACCCACCACGGGTGCGCGTCGGTGCCGGCGTGCGCCGCCCAGGCCGCCGCGGCGCAGGCGGCGGCCGGAAGGCCCAGCCGGACATAGGCGCGATCGAACGGCTGCACGCCGATGCGGCGCGCGACCTGCGCCAGGCGCAGCATGTTGACTGCCGCGAGCGCGGCGGCCGATGCGACGGCCGCCCCGGTTGGGCCCTCGGCGGCGGCCAGGGGTACCGCGAGGCCGAAGAGCACGGCGCCGGCGAGCACGTTGTCGAGCAGGTCGAGGCCTGTGAACCCGGCCATCACGAGGACGAAGGCGACCCCCCCGGTGGCGACGTTCACCGTCTGGCCAAGGAGCATGATCCGCAGGGGAGTCGAGCCGGCCCCATAGCCCGGGCCGAACGCCCCGAGCACCTCGGGCGCGGCGACGAACAGGACGATCGCGAGCGGGAGGGTCGCCGCGAGCGCCCACCGGGTCGAGCGCTTGAAGAGGGCGTCGAGCCGCTCCCGCTCGCCGCGGGCGTGCAGGTCGGCGGCAAACGGCGAGAACACCAGGTTGACCGAGGTGAGGAAGAGCAGGATGAGCTGCGAGATCCGCCCGGCGGCGGCATAGGCGTCGAGCCGCCGGCCCGAGGCGTAGTGCGCCAGGACGAACAGGTCGCCCCAGAAGAGCGCCTGCGCCAGCAGCGCGGACGGCGCCCGCGGCGCTCCGTAGCGCAGCACCGCTGCGATCTCGGCCCGGGTGGCCGGCCGGCTCTCGGGCCACTGCGCCAGCCGTCTCCACATGATCCGGGCGACGACCAGCCCGCCCAGCCACGAGAGGTCATAGGCGGCGACGGCCGCATCGGTGCCGCCTCCGGCGGCGATCGCCAGCGCGGCCAACACGATCCAGGCCACCGGCTGTCCGATCCAGAACACCCACAGCGTCGGCGCCATCCGCTTCAGCCCGCGGGTCGCGCCGAGGTAGACGTTCGCGGCTGCGATCAGTGGCAGGGACGCTGCGCCGACGGCGATCGCCTCGCCGCGTGAGCCCGCCAGAGGCGACAGCGCGGCCACCACCGCGGCGAGCGCGATCCCCGCGAGGAGCGCGATCCCGGCACAGCGCTCGACGAGGCTCCGCAATCCCGGCGTGTCGCCGGTGCCGGCCCCGATCGCGACCTCTCGCACCGCCGCGAGATCCATCCCGAAGCGGGCGCCCGCGGCGGCGACGAACGCGAACTGGACTGCGACAGTGACCAGGGCGAGCCCGCCGTGGGCAAGCTCTCTGCCGAGCAGCAGCTGTACCCCGAAGGCCGCCAGCACGCCCGCCGCGAGGCCGACCACATTGGCCCCGGTGCCTGCGAGCAGCGTCCGCTCGTCCGTCATTGCCGGACTACTCGAGGTAGCCCAGCCCGCGCAGGCGCTCTTCGACCTCGCGCTGCTCCTGCTCCGAGAACACCGCCGCCGCCGGCTCGGGCTGCGAGGCCGACCACGCCGGGGCGGGCTCGACGCCCACCGCGGCCGCGATGATCGCGGCGAAGTCGGTGAGCAGGATCTCGGATCCGTTCGCCGGGCCTGCGGCGGGCCCGGCGGCGACGTAGACGCCCTCGGGCCGGTGATCGCCCGAGAGCCAGTCGGCCGGTTCCACGATCTTGCGCGCGTGGGTGAGCGAGTAGAGCGGCGCCGGCTCGAGCAGCAGGTCGGGAGCGCGGTCGAGGTACGCGCCGGCCAGCACCTGCTCGCGCGCCACGGCGCGCTTGATCGGGCGCGTGCCCGTGTCCGGATCTGAGAACTCGGTCAGCGCAGCGGCGAGCTCGGCGCGCACGCGCTCGTAGTCGCCCGGTGCAACGGTGCCCTCGGGCTCGCGCCCCCGCAGGGCGAGCGACACGCCCTCGCCGGTCGACACGACGCTCGTGTACGCGCGGGTCCGCCCCCAGTCGATCGGCGCGGTGGGCACCGCCACGCGGCCGTGCAGGCCGAGGCGGTCGTAGGCGACCCGGGCCAGCGATCGCACCCGGCCCCAGGCGAGCAGGCCGATCAGGCCCGAGCCGCGCCCCTGCCGCAGGTATCCGAGCCGCTCGAGCACGCGGTTCATGTTCATCGTCCGGGTGCAGGGCTGGTGGCCGTGGTCGGACATGACGATCACCGTGTCGCCCGCATCCGTCAGGTCGACGAGCGTCCCCAGCTCGCGGTCGAGCAGGCGGTAGACGTCGCGCACCCGTTCCGCCACCGGGGTCGCCGCCGCCCGGGCATGGTCGGGATGGCCGGGGTGGACGTACTCGAGCAGACAGTGCTGGATCCGGTCGGGCGAGACGAAGACGGCGCAGGCCACATCCCAGGCCTCGGACCGCATGAGCTCGCGGACGGCCGCCGCGCGGGCCTCGGTGACCCGCTCGACGTCGGCCACCAGGTCGAGCGGGCGGTTTCGGAACGTCGTCCAGGAGCCCCCGTTGATCGGCCACCGCAGCCCCGGGCCGGCCTCGGCGGGATGCGAATAGGGGGCGTTGGGCGGGATCACGCCGCCGGCGATGACGACGCCGCGGATCGGCATCGGCGGATACGTCAGGGGGACGTTGACCAGCAGCACGGTGCGGCCGGCGTCCGACAGCCGTTGCGGCCAGGTGGGGGCGAGGATCGAGCGCGACGACACCGGCATCCGCCGGGTCGACCCGGGCTGGTGCTCGAGGATGTCGAACACGCCGTGCCCGGCGGGGTCGACTCCGGTCAGGAACGACGGCCACGCGGCCCACGAGTGCGACGGCTGCACCGAGCGGGCGACGCCGCGCGCGCCGCGCTGGGCCAGGGCGGCGAGGTTCGGCAGGTCGCCCGCACGCAGCAGGGGGTCGAGCACGTCCCAGTCGGCGCCGTCCCAGCCGACGACGAGCACACGGTTCGACATGGGCGGGCAGGATACCGGTGCCGGTGCGTGCGGGCTCCCGCCCCAGGCGTCTACCATCGCCCTCCCATGAGCGTCTTGCCCGAATCGGCCCTGGTGGCCGGCGGCCGGCTGACCGTCGCCGGGATCCCCCTCGCCGACCTGGCCGCCCGCCACGGAACCCCGCTTCTGGTCTACGACGAGGTCACTCTGCGGTCGCGGGCACGTGCGTACGCCGACGGCCTTCGGGTCTATCCGGGAGACGCACGCGCGGTGTTCGCGTGCAAGGCGCAGGCGACGGTGGCGGTACTGCGGGTGCTTGTCTCCGAGGGCCTGGGGATGGACGTCGCCTCCGAGGGAGAGCTGGCATTCGCCATGGCCGCGGGGGTGGCGGGCGACAGGGTGATCGTGCACGGCAACAACAAGTCGGATGCCGACATCCGGGCGGCGCTCGCGGCTGAGGCGGGGCTGGTGGTCGTCGACCACCCTGCGGAGCTCGACCAGATCGAGGCGCTGGCGACGGCAGCCGGCCGCATCCAGCGGGTGCTCGTGCGGGTGACGCCGGGGATCGACGCCGACACGCACCCCAAGATCGCGACCGCGCACACCGCGTCCAAGTTCGGGCTCGCGCCGGCCGCCGCGGTCGCCGCCCTCGCCCGTGCCGGCGAGCTCGCACACGTCCGCCCCGCCGGCGTGCACGTCCATCTGGGATCGCAGATCCGCGACGTGGACACCTACGTCGAGGTGGCCGCGTGGCTGGCGGAGTTCCTCGACCAGAACGGCCTGGGCCATCTGCCGACGCTCGACCTCGGCGGCGGCCTTGCCATCGCCTACACCGGCGCCGATCGCGTCCCCGACGTGCGCGCCGCCGTCGAGGTGACCGCCACCGCACTCGCCGGCCTCCTGACCGCCCGCGGCCTGCCGCTCCCCGAGCTCATCCTCGAGCCTGGGCGGTCAATCGCAGGCCCGGCCGGAGTGACGCTCTACACCGTCGGCGCGATCAAGCACACCGCGGCGGGCATCACGTACGCGGCCGTTGACGGCGGGATGGCCGACAACCCGCGGCCGGCGATGTACGGCGCACGGTATGAAGCGTTCGCCGTGGACCGGGCCGGGGAGGAGGACACCCATCTCTACGCGATCGCCGGGAAGCACTGCGAGTCGGGCGACGTGCTGATCGAGGCGGCGCGGCTGCCGGAGCTGCGCCCCGGCGATGTGCTGGCGGTGGCCGCGACCGGGGCGTACACGGCCACGATGGCATCGACCTACAACGCCCTGCCACGGCCGGCGGCCGTGATGGTCAACGATGGCCGCGAGCGCGTCGTGGCCGCCCGCGAGACCGTGGCCGACCTGCTCGCGAGGGAGCGGGGCTAAGAGTAGGCCAGAAGGCCGACGTGCTTGGCCTTGGCGATGGCCTTCGCATCGCCGAAGCGGTAGACGAGCAGATAGCCCGTTTCGCGCTGGGGCGCCGGATAGACGAGCGTCCCGGTGACCGACTTCCCGGCCGGGATCGGCAGGCCGAGCAGGTTCTTGGGCACGCTCGCCGTCGCGGCGGCCAGATAGGGCGCTCCGGCAGCGTTGCGCAGCCAGATCTGGGTCAGCGCGACCTTCTGGCTCGCATGGGTGAGGTTCGTGACCGTGAGCGTCACGAGGCCGTAGGTCGTCGTTCCCGGCGGTTTGAAGCCCACCTTGACCGATCGCCGCCAGACGACGCTCCTCACCCGCACCACGACGTCGTCGAGCCGCAGCGCCGTGTGAAGCGGCGCGACCGTGTACACCCGGCCGTCGGTGTAGGTGACCGTTCCGGACGTCGGCAGGGTGGACGCGGGTGGGGCCGACGCCGGGCCGTTGCTCGTGGCGCCGCCGCCCCCGGCGCACCCGGCCAGGGTCAGCACCAGGGCGGTCAACGCGACGAGCGGCCTCACTCCGCGTCCGCCCGGGGTGGTGCCCCGACCTGCGTCTGCAACTCCGCCACCGACAGCCCCTCCATCGACAGGAACACGAACCCGATGCCCACACCCAGCAGGGCCTCGATCAGCTGCAGGCCGATCGAGAACGTCAGCGCGAGGTTGGCAGCCACACCGTACAGCAGGGTCAGACTGGTGGCGGTGGCCCCCTGGAACACGCCCAGGTTGCCGGGGGTGATCGGGAAGAGCTGCACCAGGTTCGAGGCCAGGAAGACGACGGCCGCCGCGCCGACCCCGTGGTGGATGCCGTAGGCCGACAGCGTCAGGTAGATCCCCGCCATCTGCGTCACCCAGCACACGGTCGCCGCGCCGAGCCCCCAGGCCAGGAGCCGGGGGCGCTGGAAGACCGCCTGGCCGCGCCCCAGCGCCTGGACGGTGGCGGTGAAGCTGATCCCAAGCAGGTTCCACCAGCGCTCGACGTAGTCGTCCGTCGGCACCTGCCGGCGCCGCAGGCGGCTCCAGACCTCGATTGCTGCGGCCACGAGCCCAATGAAGATCAGCACACCCGAGAGCACGGCGAGCAGGTTCACCGCCGCTTGCGGCACTGGCACGTAGACGACCACGCCGATCAGCACGGCGACGAGCATCGCGCCCGAGAGCAGCTGTTCGGTGACAAGTGTCCCGACGACCGTCGGGACCGGCATCGGATGCCCGCGGGCGGCCAGCTTGCGTCGCAGCACCGACACCCGCGCCACCTCACCGAGGCGGGCGAACAGCACCGTGTTGAGCAGGAAGCCGATGAAGATCGGCGGGACCACGTCGCGCAGGCTCACCTCGACCGGCGGCTCGCCGTCCTCTCCCGGGATCGCGTCGAATGCCGCCTTCCAGGTCACCGCCTTGGCCGCCACCGACACGAGGTTCGCGACCAGCGCGGCGAGTACATACAGGGGGTTGGCGCGTGTGAACACGTCGGCGACCACCTGGAGGTCGAACCGGCGCGAGAGGGCGAACACGATCGCGACGACCACCGCGCCGAACGCCGCCGCCTGCGGCACCCGCCGCCGCGGTTGTCGCAGGTGATCGGCCAGCTCCGACACGGTCACGGTCTCGAGGCCGCGTTCGCGGGCCGTCTCGAGGATCCGTGGCAGCGCCGCCACGGTCTGCGAGCGGTCGCCGCCCTGGCCCGATCCGTCGCCGTCGTGCAGCAGCAGGATCGCGCCCGGAGCCAGCACCTTCGCGCACCGGTCCACGATCACCTCGACCCCGGGCCGGGCGGTGTCGAAGATCGCTCCCGACCAGCCGACGATGCGGTAGCCGAGCCGGCGCGCAACCGGCGCCAGGAACGGTCCGCGGTAGCCGTGCGGGGCGCGGAACAGGTGCGTGACCGACGCGCCGACGGCGTCGAACACCGCCTCCTCGGCGGCCCGGAACTGGTGGGCGATCGTGGCCGGGCCGGCGAACAGCAGCAGCGAGTGGTCGTCGCCGTGACTTGCGAGCTCGTGGCCGTCGGCCACGATCATGCGCGCCAGCTCGGGATGCGCGCGGACGTTGCGCCCGAGGACGAAGAAGGTCGCCCGGGCACCCGCCGAGCGCAGGGCCTCGAGCACCGCCGGGGTGTGCTCGGGGCTCGGCCCGTCGTCGAACGTGATCGCGACCTTGGGTGCGGGCGAGAACCCCGTGCCGATCACGCGCCCGAACAGGCGGGCGTTCGGCGTGAACGCCGACCATGCGACGAGCATGAGCAGCAGGACGGCGACGCCCTCGATGGCGTCACCGGCGAGGCCGCCGACGGCCTGTCCGATCACGGCGGTGACAGCAATCCAGATCGCCGCAACGATTATGAAACGAGTGATGACTTCGCGCTTGCCCATACCGGTTGCTCTCCGGCCAGGAGGTCGGTGTAGTAGGCCTCGAGCTTGGCGGCGACCCGCGGCCAGGCGTACAGGTCGAGCGCCGTCTTTCGTCCCTCCTCTCCCATTTTCCGGCGCAGCTTTGGATCGTCGAGGAGGCGGCCGAGCGCCTCGGCGTGCAGCTCGGGGGAGTCGCCGGGGTGGACGAGGAACCCCTGGCGGCCGTCCTCCATCACGAGCTGGAAGCCGCTGATGCGGCTGGCGACCACCGGAAGGCCGCAACTCATCGCCTCGAGCAGCACCATCCCAAACGATGCCCGGTTGCACGGGGTGCAAAACACCGACCCCGAGGTGAGGTAGTTGGGGCGGCTGCGGTTGAGGCGGCCGGCGAAGTGGACGTAGGGGGCAAGCTCGCTCCCCACCTGACGGTGGTACAGCTTGCGCAGCGGGCCGTCGCCAATCACCACCAGGCGCACCCGGTCGCCGCGGTCGCGAGAGAGCAGGCGATAGGCCTCGATCATGGTGTCGAGCCCGTTGCGGGGATCGAAGCGGCCGCAGAACACGATGTTCTGGTGATCGCCCAGGAGCCCTGCCACCGGCGCGGCATCGGGGGAGAAATGGTTGCTGTCGATGCCGTTTGGGATCACGTCGTAGGCATAGGGGTAGTAGGGGGCGAGCGATCCGATGCATGCCTCGCTGACGCAGATGCGCCCGTCCAGGCGCTCGATCCACGGCCGCGTCCACTCGGCCAGGATGTCCATCCCGGTCGTCTGCGGAAAGACGCTGTGGAAGGTCGCGACGCAGATGACGTCATCGGGGCACTGGTCGATCGCCCAGGCCGGAAACGGCGGGTTGTAGGGCGCGTGCACATGAACGACATCGAAGCCCCGCCCGCGGTAGAGCGCCCGCAGCTGCTGCCCGAGCCGCGGCCCGTACGTATGCAGGGTCTGTGCGTTGTTTCCCCAGTAGGGCATGTACATGGGAATGGCCATGCCCATGTGCACGATCTCGAAGTTGGGCTCGGGCACGTGCACCGCGTCGTCCGACACGGGCGGCGTCCGCATCAGGTGGCCCGTGATCACCGTGACCTCGTGGCCGCGGTTGGTGAGCTCACGGGCCTGGCCGTCGACGTGCTCGGTGATGCCGCCGAGGGACGGGTAGTAGAAGTCGGTGACGATCGCGATCCGCACGGGCTGATGCTACCGAACGGACCTCCGCTGGCACTCTCGGCCCCAGTGTGCCAACCGCGCGGCTTTTCGCCTGCGATGCGCACGGTATACTGGGATTGCATGCCGATCTACGACTATCGCTGCACCAACGGCCACCGGTTCGAGGTGCTCCAGAGGATCGCCGACGAGCCGCTGACGGAATGCGAGGTGTGCGGGGCGCCCGCCGTTCGCGTTCTGCACCCGGTCGCGATCCACTTCAAGGGGTCGGGGTTCTACTCCACCGACTACGGCCGCGGCAAGAACGCGGCATCAGCGGAGCGGGCCGAGTCCGCCGGCGAGAGCACGTCGAAGGACGGCGACTCGAAGAAATCGTCCGACTCCGACCCGAAGCCGGTTTCGAGCGAGCCCAAGAAGGCCGCCGAGGGCTGACCTGGTCTGTGCCCGGTATTCACGCTGCGCGTGCATACCGGGCTGGGTCGTGGTGGGTAGTCGGCTCGCGGCCTTCGGCCGCGGCTCGGCGTCAGGCACTGAATATTCACGCTGCGCGCGAGATATTCATCGCCTGACACCCCTTGCATACCCGGTGCCAGGCACTCAATATTCACCGCGCCTAGTGGACGGTGCAGCCGGGGGCGTACAGCTGGCCCTTGGCAGCCGGCTGCGGTGCCTGCGTACCCAGGAACATCTGCACCACCGCGGCGTTCTGCTCGCTCGGCTGCAGCACGTCCTGGCCGCCGATCGAGGCGGGCGTGCCGCCGAGGTGGCACTCGAGTGTCCGCGACGCCCGGAACTTGATCCAGCCCATCGCCAGGATCTCCGGCGCCGACAGGTCGGTGGCCAGCGGACGGGCGAGATCGCGGCCGATGCTGGGCAGGTTGAAGAGCGACGAGGGGGTGACCAGCTGGCGCATGAGCGCCTGCACGACCCGCTGCTGGCGCTCGGTGCGGGTGATGTCGCTGTCGGCCGGGTTTGTCGTGTGGCGGATGCGGGCGTAGGCCAGTGCGTGGCGGCCGTCGAGGTGGATCGTGCCCTTGGCGAAGTGCCAGATGAGCCCGTCGAACGGCTGCGATGAGACGACCTTGGTCGGGTTGTAGAGGGTCACTCCGCCCAGCGAGTCGATCAGGTCACGGAAGCCGGTGAAGTCGACCAGCACCACGTGGTTGATGCCGAGGCCGGTGAGCCTGTCGACGGTGTGGATGAGAAGCGGCGGCCCCCCGAACGCGAACGCGGCGTTGATCTTGTCGACGCCGTGGCCGGGGATCGGGACGTCCAGGTCGCGCGGGATCGAGAGCATCGAGATCAGGTGCTCGGACGGGTTCGTGCGCACGAGCAGGATCGAGTCCGACCGGGCGCCCGCGACCGCGTTCGAGCCGCGGCTGTCGGAGCCCATGATCATGCTGATCTGGGGGTTCGTGAGGATGTTCCCGGCCGGCGTGAGCGCGGCGATCGTGGCCTTGTTCAGGCGCTTGTTCGCGTTCGCCATCTCGTTCGAGAAGCTGCGGTAGCCGAGGTAGAGCCAGCCGCAGAACACGAGGAGGATGACCGGCACGGCGATCGCCACGATGCGCTTCCAGCGCCAGCGCCGGATCCCGCCCGGCGGCGGTTTCCCCGGCACGGCAACCGGCTTTCCCGGCAGGCCCCCGCCGCGGCGCGGCTCCGGACGCGGCAGTCCAGCAGGGGTGCGCGGCCGGGGCGGGGCGGCGGTGCCGCCGCCGCTCGAGGTGAAGTCGAAGCGCGCCGAGTCGGGGTCGTCGCGCCCGGCTCGGCCGCCGCGATAGGTGCGGTACGGCTTGGTCGGCTTGGAGTCGGCCACGACGCTTTAATGGTACCCGCAGTGCCCGAATCCTCCCGCCGCCCCGGCGCTCTCCTCATCTGCGCGACGCCGATCGGCAACCTCGCGGATGTCAGCCTGCGCCTGCTCGAGGAGCTGCAATCGGCCGATCTGGTCGCCTGCGAGGACACCCGCCGCACCCGCAGCCTGCTGCAGCGCCACGGTATTTCGAGGCCCGTTCTGGCGGTGCACGAGCACAACGAGGCTGTTCGCGCGGCCGAGCTCGCGGCTCGCATTCGCGGTGGCGAGCGGGTGGCACTGGTCACCGACGCGGGCATGCCCGCGGTGTCGGATCCGGGCACGCTGGTGGTGGCGGCGGTGGCCGCCGCGGGGCTGCCCGTGATCGTGCTGCCCGGCCCGTCGGCGGTGACCGCGGCGGTGGCGGCCGCGGGCTTCGGCGGGGCCGGGTTCGTCTTCGCCGGGTTTCTGCCGAAGCCGGCCGCCCGCGCGGCCGCCGAGATCCGCCGGCTCGACGCCTGCCGTCTACCCGTGGTCGCGTTCGAGTCGCCGCGGCGGCTGCCGGCGACACTCGCCGCCCTGGCGGCAGCCGACCCCGACCGTCAGGGGGTGGTGTGCCGCGAGCTGACCAAGCTCCACGAGCAGGTCGAGCGCGGCCGCCTGGCCGACCTGGCCGAGCGCTTCGCCACGCCGCCGAAGGGCGAGGTGACGCTGGTCGTGGCCGCCGCGCAGGCGCGCGCCGACACCGACGTGCCCGCCGCCGCGCTGGCCGAGCTGGCGGCGGCCGTCGGCACCCGGCGCGCAGCCGAGCTGGGGTCGCGGCTGACGGGCCTGCCCCGGAACCGCCTGTATCAGGCCCTTACGAAGCCCTGACGACGTCGCTGCCCGAAAGTTCAACCCGGCACGTGGTGCAGATCTGGCGGCCGTGGAACTCGTCCAGACCTCCGGTGCGGCCGCAGAAGACGCACGCGTCGTGCGGCTTGCTCAGCACGATCGACTCCCCGCGGACGCTGATTTCCAGCGGATCGCGGACATCGATCCCGAACCTGCGCCGGATCTCGACCGGAATCACGATCCGGCCCAGCTCGTCAACCCTGCGCACCACGCCCCCCGCCCGCGTGGATGCCGCTCTACCGCGAACACCCGCGCCATGCCTGATAACGCTCATAGTGACCCTCGCCATCTCGTTAGGATGGAGCCCACGTATGAGCATAGATGTCTTTCTGGCAATTTGCCAGAGGACGGGCCCATTATGCCGTTTTCCCTTACAACTCCCATTTACTACGTCAACTCCGACCCGCACCTCGGGCACGCGTACACGACCGTGGCCGCGGACGCCCTCGCCCGCCATCACCGCCAGCGCGGTGAGGACGTGTTCTTTCTCACCGGCACCGACGAGCACGGCGCCAAGGTGGCGCAGGCCGCCGCCCAGGCGGGGCTCTCGCCGAAGGAGTTCTGCGACCGCGTCTCGGCCCGGTTCCGCGATCTCGTCGAGCGGCTGGAGGCGTCAAACGACTTCTTCATCCGCACCACCGACCGCGAGCACGAGCGCCGGGTGCAGGACTTCATGGTGCGCCTGCGCGAGGCTGGCCATCTCTACGAGGACACCTACTCGGGCCTCTACTGCACCGGCTGCGAGCAGTTCTACGCGGAGTCCGAGCTCGAGCAGCCCGGCAACATCTGCCCGATCCACAAGACCCCGGTCGAGCACGTCGAGGAGGAGAACACCTTCTTCCGCCTGTCCGCGTTTCGGGAGCAGTTGCTCGAGCTGTATGACCGCGATCCCCAGTACGTCGTGCCGCGGGCCCGCTACAACGAGGCCCGATCGCTCATTGAATCGGGCCTGAGCGACTTCTCGGTGAGCCGGGCCACCGTCAGCTGGGGCATCCCGCTGCCCTGGAAGCCCGAACAGACGATCTACGTCTGGGTCGACGCGCTCCTGAACTACCACACCGCCCTCGAGTACGGCCTTGGGCGCGACGTCTCGAAGAAGTTCTGGCCGTCGCTGCACCTGCTGGGCAAGGACATTCTGCGGCTGCACTGCGTGTCGTGGCCCGCGCTGCTGATGGCCGCAGGCTACGAGCCGCCCCGCAAGCTGTTCGTGCACGGCTACCTGACCAGCGGCGACCAGAAGATGTCCAAGTCGCTTGGAAACGTGATCGACCCACTCAAGGTGATCGACGAGCTCGGCGCTGACGCGCTGCGCTTCTATGTCCTGCGCGAGGTGCAATGGGGTCAGGACGGCAGCGTCACCCGCGAGGGCCTCGACCGCCGCTATGCCGGCGAGCTCGCCAACGACCTTGGCAACCTCGTGTCGCGGGCCACGGCGATGGTCGTGCGCTACCGCGGCGGCGTCGTGCCCGAGGGCCGTGCCGAGCTGGAGCCGATCGACGCGGCCGTCCGCGAGCGGTTCGACGAGCTCGACCTGACCGGAGCGCTCGAGCTCATCTGGACGCTCGTGCGCTCCGCCAACCGCTACGTCGAGGAGCGCCAGCCGTGGGTGCTCGCCGCCAGCCAGGCGGCCGCCGACCAGGCGCTGCTCGACACGACCCTGTACACGCTCGCCGACGTCGTCCGCGGGCTGGCGGTGCTGCTGCACCCGTTCATGCCGGGCTCGGCGGCGCGGATGCTGGAGGCCGTCGGCGACCCCGGCGCCGTCGGCTGGGAGCGGGCCGGGCTGGGTCTCCTGCCGGCGGGCACCGCCGTGAGCCAGCCGCCGCCGCTGTTTCCGCGCGCGTGATCGACACACACGCGCACCTCGAGCTGTGCGATCAGCCGGCCGAGGATCTGGTGGCGGCCGCCGCCGAGGCGGACGTGGGCCGCATCCTCACCGTCGGCCGCGATCAGGCCGTCGAGCTGGCCGAGCGCTTTGCGACGGTGTGGGCGATCGTCGGATTCCACCCCCACGAGGCCGCGACGGCCGGCGACGTCGATGCCCTCCGCCCTCTGCTCGCCCACCGGCGGGCGGTGGCGGTGGGCGAGTGCGGCCTGGACTATTACCGCGACCACGCCCCCCGCGACGTGCAGGCGCGGGTGTTCGAGGCCCAGATCGAGCTCGCGAACGAGTTGGGCATGCCGCTCGTGATCCACACCCGCGCGGCGGACGACGACACCTTCCGGATGCTCGAGCGGGCCCAGGTGCCCGTCGTGCTGCACTGCTTCAGCTCGGTCGAACGCCTGGACGATGCGATTGCGCGCGACTACCACTGCTCGTTCGCCGGCAACGTCGCCTATCCGTCGGCCGGTCCGCTGCGGGAGGCCGCCGCCCGCGTGCCCGCCGAGCGGATCCTGGCCGAGACCGACAGCCCGTACCTGGCTCCGCCGCCGCATCGCGGCCGCCCCAACCAGCCGGCGCACGTGGCGGTCACGCTCGCTGTGCTCGCCCGCGAGCGCGGGGTCGAGCCCTCCGTGCTGGCGGCCCAGATCGACCGAAACGCCGACCGCCTGTTCGGGCTGTGACCGCGCAGGTCTCGCTGGCGCGGTTGCGCGAGTACGGCATCTCGCCCGACCGCGACCTGGGCCAGAACTTCCTGATCGACAGCAACGTCCTGGACGTCGCCGGCAGGCTGATGCCCGTGACGGCCGGCGACGTCGTGGTGGAGGTCGGGGCGGGGCTCGGCGTCCTCACCGCGTGGCTGGCCGAGCGCGTGGCGCTCGTGCACGCGATCGAGATCGACCGCCGGCTGGAGCCGGCGCTGGCCGCGACGCTCGCCGGGGTGACGAATGTCCGCCTGGTGTTTGCCGACGCGCTCGACCTCGACCTGGCCGCGCTCGACCCGCGGCCTGGGGTGATGGTGGCAAACCTGCCCTACGGCGTGGCGACGCCGGTGCTGATCCGGGCGCTGCCGGCGGTCGATCGCGTCTGCGTCATGGTGCAGCGCGAGATCGGCGAGCGCCTGTTCGCGGAGCCGGGCTCGAAGGCGTACGGCGCCGTGTCGGTGCTCGTCCAGCTCGCGTGTGTGCGCATCGGCGGGCGGGCGGTGTCGCGGCACGTCTTCGTGCCCCAGCCGAGGGTCGACTCGATGCTGGTCGCGTTCCGGCGCCGGCCGGGCTTCGTGTTCGGGCCCGAGTGGGAGTGGACGGGCAGGGTCGTGCACGGGGCGTTCGCCCACCGCCGAAAGACGCTCCAAAACTCGCTCCGCCTGGCCGGGCTGCCGGCGCCCCCGGCCGAGATCGCCGAGTTGCGGGCCGAGCAGCTCACCCCCGAGCGGCTCGGGCGACTGGCGCGGGAGCTTCAGGAGTGATCCTGCGCGCCCCCGCCAAGGTCAACCTGTGCCTGCGGGTGGGGCCGCTGCGAAGCGACGGCTTCCACCGGCTGACGACGCTCTTCCAGGCCATCGACGTCTACGACGAGCTCGAGCTCGAGGAGGCGCGGGAGACGGTGGTCGAAGGGTTCCCGCAGGACACGCTGGTCGCGGGAGCGCTGGCGGCGCTCGGCGAGACCCGGCGGGTGGTGCTGCGCAAGCGCATCCCGGTCGCGGCCGGCCTGGGCGGGGGGTCGTCGGATGCGGCGGCGATCCTGCGCGCGCTGCGTGGCGATCGCGATCCGAACGACCTGCACGCGATCGCCCGCGCGCTCGGGGCCGACGTGCCGTTCTTCCTCACCGGGGCCGAGGCGGGCTTCGGCACCGGCCGTGGCGACCGCATCCAGCCGCTGCCCGACTTCCCGCGCGGGCACGCCTTTGTGCTGGTGCCGTCCGACCGCGGCCTGGCGACGGCCGAGGTGTTCGCCGCGTGCGAGCCCAACCCGATCTTCCGCGCTGTCGAGGGCGACCTGGTGCGGGCGATGCACACCATTCGAAGCGTCCGCGACGTTGCCAAACTGATGGCGAACGACCTCGAGCCGGTGGTGCTGTCGCTGCGCCCCGACGTGACCGCCGCACTTGCCGATCTGCGCTCCCAGGGGGCGCTTGCACAGATCGTGTCCGGCTCCGGCCCCACGGCATTCGGCCTCTTCGAGCACCGCCAGGCGGCCGAGGCCGCGGCGGCCAGGATCCCCGGGGCGCTGGCGGCCTCTCCGGTATGATTCCGGGCATGTCCAAGTGGAACATTTCGGGCGACGCGCTGACGATCGAGCCGCGCGAGCGCCGCTCCCCGACACGCTGGCTGTCACAGAACGGCCTGCGCATCGCGGTGGTGCTCGGCCTGGCCGAGGCCGTGGTGGCATGGGCCGACGGCTTCCGGATCGAGATGACCCTGATCGGCGTGGTGGCCGTGCTGCTCTACCTGAACATCCGCCACCGGCTCCCGCAGGTTGTCCGGCGGCCGCTGTGGGTGGTCGTGATGGCCCAGGGCATCGCCGGTCTCGTGCTGCCTCTGATCTACGTCGGCGTGTTCATGTTCGCCCTCGTCGGCGGCCTGCTGCTGGTCGTGCTGGTGCTGGTCATGCTCGGCGATCGCATGCGCAAGTAGCCACCAACCCGGGTGTCTGGCGAAAAATATCTCACGCGCAGCGTGAATATTTGGTGCCTGACACCGTGGCCGCGGCCGAAGGCCGCGAGCCGACCACAAACCACGCCACAGCCCGGTATGCACGCGCAGCGTGAATACCGGGCACAGGCCACACCGCGTGAATATTAAGTGCCTGGCACCGGGTATTCAGCTACCGGACCGGGTGGAGGCCCGCCTGAGCGAGCCGGCGAGCAGGCAGACGACGATGGCCGGGACGACCCAAAAGCCGCCTCCGGCCCGATCGCCGACCACGGCGGTCAGCGCGAGCGCGACCACGACGCCGGCCGCGATTCGCGGATCATCGCCGACGACGAACTCGTACAGGAAGCGCCCGAATGTCGCGAGCCTGGTCACTCGGCTCCCGTCAGCACGGGTGCCGGCGTGGCGGAGCGCCGCAGCAGGAGCACGAGCACCCGGCTCACGGCCAGATAGAACACGAGCAGTCCCAGGATGGCGAGATCGGAGCCGGGCCAGTTCGCGCCGGCGCCCTCTGCGCCCCAGAACGTCCCGAACGTCGTCAGGAGCAGTCCAACACTGTACTTGAGCGTGTTCTCCGGCACCCGCGAGAGCGGCGCCCGCACCCTGATGCCCGCGACGACGACGACCACGACCGCCGCGGCGGCGCCCGCAGCCGCCAGCGGGATGCTGCCCTGGTTGCTGCCGAAGGTGACGACGATGAAGGCCACCTCGAGCCCCTCCAGGAGAACGCCCTTGAACGCGATCGTGAACGCGTACCAGTCGATGCCCGCGGCGGCTGTCCCGCCGACCGCCCGGGCCTCTTCCGCCTGCTCCCGGTAGATGGCGTCCTCGTCATGGAGCGCCTTGTGGCCGCTCGCGCGCAGGATCGCCTTCCGCAGCCACTGCAGTCCGAAGACGAGCAGCAGGCCGCCCACGACGACCCGCAGCGCCGAGAGCGGGATCGCTGTCAGCGCCGGGCCGAGCAGGGCGACGATCGCGGTCAGGGCGACGAGGGCGACGGCCGTGCCGTACAGCGGCGAGCGCCAGCCGCGGATGACCCCGACAGCCAGCACGATGGTCAGCGCCTCGACGGCCTCGACTCCGCTGGCCAGGAACGAGGCGGCGACGAGGAGGACGGTGCTCACTCAGACGATCCTAGCCGCAGAGGCGTAGGCCTTGATTGGATCCGGCTGGGTATACTCGTCCGGCCCGGCAGGCGCGCCCGTTGGGGCGTGGCCAAGTGGTAAGGCAACGGGTTTTGGTCCCGTGATCCCTGGTTCGAGTCCAGGCGCCCCAGCTCAGCCCCGACCACCCCAGCACCGACATGACGACCCCGCCGCTCGCATGTGTCATCCTTGCCGCCGGGCGCGGAACGCGCATGAAGTCGGCCGTGCCGAAGCTGCTGCACCCGGCCTGCGGCCGGCCGGTGCTGGAATGGGTGGTGGGAGCGATCTGCGGAGCTCGATCCGGCTCGCACGGTCGTGGTCGTGCCGGCCGGCGACGAGTCCCTGCGGGCGATCCTGCCGCCCGGCGTCGAGGCCGTGGCGCAGGAGCGGCCGCTCGGCACCGGCGACGCCGCCCGCAGCGCCCGGTCAGCCCTTGCCGGCTTCGAGGGTGACGTGCTGGTGCTGAACGGCGACCATCCCCTCACCGACCCGGCCAGCCTGCGCGAGCTGGCGAGCGAGCGCACGGCGGCCGCGGCGGCCGGCGCCGTGCTCACGTTCACGCGCACCCAGACGATCGGCGCCGACTTCGGCCGCGTCGTCCGCGACTCGTCCGGAGCGGTCACCCGGATCGTCGAGCTGCGCGACGCCTCCGCCGCCGAGCGGGAGCTGACCGAGGTCAACTCCGGCATCTACCTGTTCCGGTCGGAGCTCCTGTGGCCGGCCCTGGACCGGCTCGACAGCCGCAACGACCAGGGCGAGCTGTACGTGACCGACGTCGTGGGGCTCCTGGTCGGCGACGGCCACACCGTGGTCGGCTACCACCATCCCGATCCGACCGTCGCCCTGGGGATCAACACCCGTGCCGACCTGGCCGCGGCATCGGCGCTGCTGCGGGATCGCATCAACCTCGGCCACATGCTGGCGGGCGTGACGATCGTCGATCCGGTTTCGACGTGGATCGAGCCCACGGTCACGATCGCCGCCGACGCCGAGATCCAGCCGTTCACTGTCCTTGCGGGGGGCCACCGACATCGGTGCCGGCGCCGTCGTCGGGCCGCATGCGGTGGTCGTGGACGCCAGCATCGGCCCCGGGGCGAACGTCGGGCCGTTCTGCTACCTGCGCCCCGGCGCGACGCTGGCGGAGGATGCCAAGGCGGGCACATTCGTCGAGATCAAGAACTCGCACCTGGACGCGGGCGCGAAGGTCCCGCACCTGTCCTACATCGGCGACGCCTCGATCGGCGCGCGGACGAACATCGGAGCGGGGGCCATCACCGCCAACTACGATGGCCAGGCCAAGCAGAGGACAACAATCGGGAAAGACGTCCACACCAGCTGCGACAATGTCTTCGTCGCCCCCGTGACGATCGGAGACGGAGCGTGGACTGCGGCGGGTTCGGTGATCACCGAGGATGTGCCCCCGGACGCATTGGGCGTCGCTCGTGCCCGGCAAAAGAACATCGAAGGCTATGGACGACGAAAGCGCGGTTAGCGTGGAAACGGCGATTCCTCTCTTCTCGCCCGCGGGCATGTCGGCCCCGCCGGGCATGACCGCCGCCGAGCATGCGAGCTGGATGGAGCGTGCGCCGCACAAGCGGCTGATGCTCTTCAGCGGCCGCTCCAACCCGGCTCTGGGCGAGGCGATCGCCGAGCGGATCGGCATCCAGCTCGGCGATGTGCTGCTGAAGACCTTCACCAACGGCGAGGTGTACGTCCGCTACGAGGAGTCGATCCGCGGGGCCGACATGTTCATCGTCCAGTCGTGCTCGTCGCCCACCAACGACTCGCTCATGGAGCTCATGATCATGGCGCAGGCCGCGCGGCTGGCATCGGCCAAGCGGATCACGGCGGTCATGCCGTGGTACCCGTACGGGCGCCAGGACAAGAAGAGCATGCCGCGCGAGCCGATCACCGCCAAGCTCGTCGCCGACATGCTGGCCGCCGCGGGCGTCGACCGGGTGCTGACCATGGATCTGCACGCCGGGCAGCTGCAGGGCTTCTTCGACGGCGCGGTCGACCACATGACCGCCGCACCCGATGCTGGCCGCCTACTTCCACGACCTGCTCGACGAGGGTGCCGAGGACGTCGTCGTGGTCTCGGCCGACGCGGGACGGGTGAAGCTCGCCAAGAAGTTCTCCGAGATGCTGGGCGGCCGGCTGGCGCTGATCACCAAGGAGCGGCCCGAGCATCAGGAGGCCGAGGTCACCAACGTCATCGGCCGTGTGCGCGACAAGGTCTGCATCCTGCTCGACGACATGATCGACACCGCCGGCACGCTCTGCGCGGGCGGCGTCTCGCTGATGGAGCACGGCGCAACCCGCGTGTTCGCCTGTGCCACCCACCCGGTCTTCTCGGGCCCGGCGCTCGAGCGGCTCGAAAACAGCGTGTTCGAGAAGGTCGTCGTGACCGACACCATCCCGATCAACCCGCTGCACCGGCCCGACAAGGTCCAGGTGCTGTCGGTGGCCCCGATCCTGGCTGATACCATCTGCAACGTTTTCAACGACGACTCGGTGTCGGGGCTGTTCCATGGCGGGAACCAGCTCTTCTGAGGTGGTGAGGCCGCTATGGAGCGAACAAAACTGCAGGTGCGGGTGCGTGACGGGCGCGGCACCAAGGACGCGAAGGCGCTGCGCGCCGCCGGCGACATCCCCGGCGTCATCTACTCGGCCACGTCCGAGACGCAGGCGATCGCGATCAACGCGCGTGACCTGCGCCACGCGGTGACGGCGCACGGGATCCACTCGATCCTCGACGTCGCCGTCGACGATCAGCCCACGCGGCCGGTGCTGATCAAGGAGTTTCAGCTCGACCCCGTCCGCGACCGGGTGATCCACGTCGACCTGCACGAGATCCGGCTCGACCAGAAGATCAACACCGCGATCCCGGTCCACCTCGAGGGCCACGCCGAGGGCGTCAACATGGGCGGCGCGCTCAGCCAGCCCACGCACGAGTTGCACGTCGAGGCCCTGCCCGCCGACCTGGTCGATGCGATCATGGTCGACGTCAGCGCGCTCGAGATCGGCCAGTCGATCCGCCTGGGTGACATCGAAGCGCCCGCGGGCGTCACCTTCACCGACGATCCCGAGGGCACCATCCTCGCCACCATCGCGGCGCCGGTGTCCGAGGAGGAGCTCAAGACCGAGGCCGACCTCGAGGAGGAGCTGGCGGCGGAGGCGGCCGAGGCCGAGGCGGCCGAGGCGGCCGAGGCCGAGGGTGGCGAGGGTCGCGAGGGCGGCGAAGGCCGCGAGGGCGGCGGCGAGAGCCCGACCGAGTAGGCGGCGCGCAGGGTGCGCCTGCTGCGGCGCGACTTCGGCCCATCGCTCGACGTGCTCGTGGTGGGGCTCGGAAACCCCGGCCCGGAGTACGCCTCGACCCGTCACAACCTCGGGTTCATGGTCACCGACCGGCTGGCGGGGCGGTGGTCGGCGTCGTGGCGCAGCAAGTTCTCGGGCCGGCTCGCCGAGACCCGCGACGGCGACCGGCGCGTCGCCCTCCTGCAGCCGCAGACGTTCATGAACCTCTCGGGCCGCACCGTCGCGGCCGCGATGCGCTTCTACAAGCTCGAGCCGGACGCACTGGTCGTCGTCCACGACGAGATCGACCTACCGCTGGGCGACGTCCGCGCCAAGTTCGGCGGCGGCCTGGCGGGACACAACGGCCTGCGCTCGCTGCGCGAATCGCTGGGGACGGCCGAGTTCGCCCGCGTCCGCATAGGCGTCGGCCGGCCTGAGCGCGGCGACCGGACACCGGTCGCCGACTGGGTGCTGCGGCCGTTCCCCGCCGACGTGGACGTCGATGCCCTGGTCAGCCGAGGCAGTGAGTGCACGCTCGCGGTCGTCCGCGACGGCGTCGACGCCGCCATGGCCCGGTTCAACGGCCTGGGAGCGGCGGACTAGGAGCGCTACGCGATCAGGCGGATGCGCGGGCCCTTGCCCGACTGCGGTGCGGCGACGACGTCGGGCACGCGCTTGTCGAGGCGGGTCTCGAACGCCTGGCGCATCTCCTCGCCCTTCATGTGGGCGCCGTTTGCGATGCGCCAGCAGGCGAGCTTGGAGTCGAGCCGGCGGACTCCCTCGGGTGGGTCATAGAGGCGCGTGCGCACCTGGTACTCGCTCATCCCTCTCGAAACCATCCGCATCCGGCGGAAAGCGTATCGAGATCCGCGGACGGAGTAAAGACCCAACCGTCAAAAAGAGGCCGCTTCGTGGGACGTTTCTACGCCAGGCGCGACAGCGCGATGAAGATCTCGCGGGCCGACGCGATCGCCCATTCCAGCCGGCGTAGCTCCATGCGCTCGTTGGGCGAGTGGATGTTGTCGTCGTCGGTGCCGAAGCCCGAGAGGATGGTCGGAATGCCGCGCCCGACGAGCGCCGCGGCCACCGGGATGGTGCCGCCCGAGCGGGTTGCCAGGGGCCGGGCTCCGGTCGCGCGCTCGATGGCGTCGAAGGCGGCCTGGAGCACCGGCTGGTCGGGGTCGATCCATGCGGGCTGGGCCGGCGGCCACATCTCGATCTCGAGTGTGCAGTGGTCAGGGCAGGCGGCCCGCAGCGTCCGCTCCATCAGTGCCGACATGGCCTCGGCGTCCTGGCCCGGGGCCAGTCGCAGCGACGCCGACGCGATCGCCTCCTGCTGAATGCTCGTCTTGTGCAGCCGCGCGTCGCCGGCCTCGATGGAGTGGACGGTGAACGCCGGAAGCGCCCAGGTGCGGTCGTAGAACGCCGCACCGGCGCCCGCGTCGGCCGGGACGGCGCCGGCGTCGGCCAGCACCTCGGCGCCGGGCGGGAGGGTCGTCCATGCGCTGCGCTCCTGGTCGGACACCGGCGCGATTCCGGCGTGGAAGCCCTCCGGCAGGTCGAGGAGCGCCGCGAGCACCGCGTGCAGGGCATGGACGGCGTTTGCGGCGGCCCCGCTGTAGATGCCGGAGTGCAGCTCGCGCCGGCCGGTCGTCAGGCGCAGCTGCGCGCCGGCCAGCCCCCGCAGGCCGGTGGTGATGGCGGGCCGTTGCGCGTCGACCATGCCGCCGTCGAAGATCAGGGCCGCCGCGAACTCGCCCTCGACCGTTGCCAGGTGGTGGATCACCGAATGGCCGCCGATCTCCTCCTCGCCGTCAGCCAGCACGCGGACGTTCACGCCCAGCTCGCCCGCGGCCGCCAGGTCGAGCGCCGCCCGCAGGACGGCGTAGAAGTTGCCCTTGTCGTCGGTCACGCCGCGGCCGAAGAGCCAGCCGTCGCGCACCTCCGGCTCGAACGGCGGGCTGTCCCAGAGCTCGGCCGGGCCCGGCGCCTGAACGTCGTAGTGGCCATAGGCGATCACGGTGGGCGCGCCGCCGACCGACGCCGGGATAACCCCGTCGACGAGCGGATTGCCGTGCTCCTCGGTGACGGTCGCACCGCCGATCAGGTCGGCGACCCAGTCCGCCGCCGCGCGCAGCTCGCGCGGATGCGCCCCGTCGCTCGACACCGACTCGATGCGCAGCAGCTCGTACAGCTGCTGCAGACGTTGATCAGTGATCGCGCTGGGTGTGCTTGCCACGGGCGATGTCGATGAGCGTCAGGAACGCGAGCAGCGCCGGGATGGAGAGCGCGATGACGAAGATCGAGGTGATCGTCCAGTCGTGCCCGCTCGGCTTGCCGGTGTTGTCTGTGGTGGCCGCGGCGGCAGATGCCGCGAACGCGGTGGCCGGGAGCGCGAGCATGAGCGCGAAGGCGTAGATCGAGACGATCAGACGGCGCACAAAAAGACCTCCGTCGGCATAGCGGTGCGGAGCCTACCATGCCGGTGTGGACGGCCTGGAGCAGCAGGTGGACGGCCCGCTCGCCGGGGCGGAGCTCGCGGTCCCGTACCTGCTCGCGGACGAGGCATTTGCCGACTACGCCCGCCGCACCGCGGCCGGCCTCACCCGTGCGCGCGTCTCCGAGCCGATCCTGCCCGCGCTCGCCGCGGCGCTGTGGCGCTCGCGCGAGGGGACGACGCCGCGGGCGCTCGCCGTGCTGGTGGCCGACGACGATGCCGCCCGCGCGCTGGCCGAGTCGGCGGCTGCCTTCCTGCCGCCTGACACGGCGGCGTTTCTGCCCTCGCGCGGCGTGGGCTGGGGCAGCGGGCTCGACCCCGCGCCCCACCTGGTCGGCGAGCGCCACCGCGGCCTGCACACCCTCGCCCAGGGGGGCCTCGTGGCCGTGTCGGCCGATGCCCTCATCGAGCGGGTCGAGCCGCCCGGCCGCCGACCCGCACCGGTGGCGCTGCGCCTGGGCGACGAGACGCCGTTTGACGACCTGGTGCATGCGCTGGCCGAGGCGGGCTACGAGCGCTCCGACTCGGTCGAGGAGCGGGGGGAGTTCTCGGTTCGCGGCGGACTGATCGACGTCTTCGCAACGACCGGCCGCGAACCGGTGCGGCTCGAGTTCTTCGGCGACCACGTCGAGCGGCTGTCGGCGTTCTCGGTCTTCACCCAGCGCTCGCTGCGCGATCTCGGCGAGGTCCTGATCCACCCGGCCGGTGAGTACTCGGAGTCACGCGCCGGGCGGGCGCAATGGGGGCGGGACGAGGACGACGACTCGCCGCACGTCCCGCCGGGTCTGGTGCCTCTGTGGCCGGAGCTGGCCGTGGCGGCAGGCGTGGTGGCCTGGAATCCGTCCGAGCTGGCAGCCGCCGTCGATGAGGCGCACGCCGAGGCGGCCGAGCGCCTGCGCGATCCCGAGCTCCGCGCCCGCGGATACGTGCCCGGCAAGGCGGTGTCCGAGCTGGTCGAGTCGGTGCCCGCGCTCGAGGAGATGCCGCTCGGTCAGCCGTTCCAGTTCGATGCGCAACTGCCTGCGCTGGCGTCGACCGGCATCACGGAGGCCGAGAACGAGCTGCGCGCACTCGTCAGGGCCGGATACCGCGTCCTGGTGTGCTTCGCCCACCTCGGCGAGGCCCGCCGGACGCACATGTCGCTGCGCCGCGTGTCGGCGGAGCTGCCCGCGCCCGGGCGGGCCGGGCCGGAGGAGGCGGGGATCGCCTTCTGCGTCTCGCCGCTTCGGCACGGGTTCGTCTCGCCCGGCCTGCGCCTGGCCGTGCTGCCGGCCGCCCAGCTTCTGCGCCGCCGGGGTGCCCGTGGCCCGGCCCGGTTCGGGCGCGCGCTCTCGACGGTCGCCGATCTGCGGAGCGGCGACTACGTCGTGCACGAGGATCACGGCGTCGGCCGCTTTGTCCGGTTCGACACCAAGGAGGTGGGCGGCGTCGTCCGCGACTACCTCTACCTCGAGTTCCGTGGCGACGACCGCCTGTACGTGCCCCACGACCAGCTGGCCAAGGTCAGCCGCTACGTCGGTGCCGATGGCAAGGCGCCCGCCCTCTCCCGCCTTGGCGGCAAGGCGTGGGCCACGCTCAAGAGCCGGGCGCGGGTCGCCGTGCGCGAGCTGGCCGGCGAACTGCTGGCTCTCTATGCGCGCCGCCAGAACGCCACCCGCCCCGCGCTTGGCGCCGACGACGAGTGGATGGCGCGGCTCGAGGCCTCGTTCCCCTACGACGAGACCGACGACCAGGCCGTCGCGATCGACGCCGTCAAGCAGGACCTCGAGGCGCCCCAGCCGATGGACCGGCTGGTGTGCGGTGACGTCGGCTTCGGCAAGACCGAGGTGGCGGTGCGGGCGGCGTTCAAGGTTGCCGCCGCCGGCCGCCAGGTGCTGATGCTGGTGCCGACGACGATCCTCGCCCAGCAGCACGCCGCCACCCTGCGCGACCGCTTCCGCGACTTCCCGATCCGGGTCGAGATGGTGTCGCGGTTCCGGGCCCCGGCCGAGGTGAAGAAGGTGCTGGCCGACTTCCGGGCGGGCAAGGTCGACGTGCTGGTCGGCACCCACCGGGTGCTCTCCCGCGATGTCGTGCCGCAGGAGCTGGGCCTCGTCGTGCTCGACGAGGAGCAACGCTTCGGCGTCGCCCAGAAGGAGCTCCTGCGCCAGCTGCGGCTCGAGGTGGACGTGCTCGCCATGTCGGCGACCCCGATCCCGCGCACGCTGCACATGAGCCTCTCGGGCCTGCGTGACATCAGCGTCATCACGACGCCGCCCCGCGACCGCCACCCGATCAAGACCCATGTCGGCGAGTTCGACGAGGAGCTGATCGCCGCGGCGCTGCGGCGCGAGGCGGCCCGGGGCGGCCAGTCGTTCTATCTCTACAACCGCGTCGAGACCATCGAGGACGTGGCCGAGCGGGTGCGCCGGTGGGTGCCGGAGCTGCGGGTTGGGGTCGCCCACGGGCAGATGCCCGAGCGGGCGCTCGAGGGCGTGATGATGAAGTTCCTGCGCGGCGACTTCGACGTGCTCGTATCCACGACGATCATCGAGTCCGGCCTCGACATCCCCCAGGCCAACACGCTGGTCGTCGAGCGCGCCGACACGCTCGGACTGGCCCAGCTCTACCAGATCCGGGGTCGTGTCGGCCGCTCGAGCGCCGTCGCCCACGCGTTCCTCTTCTATCCCGACCGGCGTGAGCTGAGCGAGGAGGCCCGCCACCGGCTCTCGACCCTGGCCGACTACACCGAGCTCGGCTCGGGCTACCGGATCGCGATGCGCGACCTCGAGCTGCGCGGCGCCGGAAACCTGCTCGGCGACGAGCAGTCGGGGCACGTCGCGGCGGTCGGGTTCGAGCTCTACTGCGAGCTGCTGGCCGAGGCGGTCGCCGAGCTGCAGGGCGCCGCGCCGGTCGCCTTCCGGCCCGTGCGGGTCGAGGCGCAGGTCGATGCCTACGTCCCGGCCGACTACGTGCCGCTCGAGGCCGTCAAGATCGATCTGCACCGGCGAGTGGCGCTGGCGGGCGACCGTTCGGAGCTCCGCGAGATCGAGGCGGAGCTGGCAGACCGGTTCGGCCCGCTGCCCGAACCGGTGGCAAACCTGCTCGCGATCCAGGAGCTGCGGCTCGTGGCCGGCGAGATGGGCATCCTGTCGGCGACGCTTCGAGGCGGCACGTTCACGGTCGGGCCGGTCGCGCTTGGATCGGCCGAGATGCGCGAGCTGCGGGCGCGGTTCCCGGCCGTGCGCTACACGGTGGCCACCCGCGAGCTCAGCCTGCGGCTGGCAGTGAAAGCGCCGTCACATGCGCCGAAGGTGCACCAGGGATTGGAATTGCTCGATGCTATAATCGACGTCCGCCGCGAGATTGCGGCGTAGTTCGCATGGGCCGAACACTTCGGATTCTCATTCTCGCCGCAATCGCGGCATCCACAGCTGCCTGCGGCGGCTCGTCGTCCTCCGGGTCGAATTCGCTGCAGCAGGGCGACATCGCGGTCGTGGGCGATGTGCACATCACCCGGCAGAACCTCGACCACCAGATCAAGCTCGAGGTGCGGGCGATGCAGGTTGGGTCGGGGACGAGCAAGGGCACGAAGGTGCCCAAGGTCGGGACGACGGCCTACACGACCACCATCGTCCAGCCCGTCGTCGCCTACCTCGTGACCCAGGCGCAGGTCGAGAACATCGCCAAGGCGCTGCACGTGACCGTCACGCCGAAGCAGCTGAAGGCCCAGGTCACCCAGGCTATCGCCCAGTACTACGGGGGCAGTCAGGCCAAGTACCAGGCCGACCTCAAGAAGTACGACCTGACCCAGGCGGATGTCGAGCAGCAGTTCAAGCTGACGCTCCTCGAGCAGAACATCGAGACCAAGCTCAAGGGTCAGGTCAAGGTCACGACCAAGGACCTGCACGACTACTACAACAGCCACAAGTCGCTGTACGAGACGACGGCCTCCACTCGGAAGGTGGACTACGTCCTCGTGCCGAGCAAGGCGCTGGCGGACAAGGCGCTGGCGGCCCTCAAGAGCGGGAAGGGCTTCACGGACGTCTCAAAGGGCGCCATCGACGACAGCTCGCTGCACGAGCCGTTCGTGGCGACCGAGGGCCAGATCGACGCCGCCTTCCAGAAGTCGGCGTTCAGCCTGAAGACCAACCAACTCTCGGGGCTCGTGCCGGTCGACAAGGCGTACGCCAACACCAGCCTGAAGGGCAAGTGCAAGCCCACCTGCTACTTCATCATCAGGCCCACCGCCGCGGTGATCAAGGGGGGCGCCAAGAAGTCGTTCGGACAGGTCGAGGCCCAGATCCAGACGACGCTGCTCGCGTCCCGTCAGTCAGCGCACCTGCAGGCGGTCATCACCAGGCTCGAGAACGCACAGAAGAAGATCACGCACTACGCGCCGGGCTACAAGCCGCCGAAGACGCCGTCAACCGGCGTGGCCACCTCCCCGACCACCTGAGCCATCTACACTCGGGCTCGTGGCGACGCTCATCGCGCTCGGACCGGGAGACCCCGACCTGATCCCGCTCGCGTCCTTCCGGGCACTCGAGGCCGCCGGTCCCGTTGCGCTGCCCGGCGACGAGCCGCTCGCCGGGTGGCTGGGCGCCCACGGCATCGCGATCTCCGCCGACGCGCCGGTCACAGCGGCGTCCGGCGAGCGGCTGCGGCGGCTGCTCTCGGCGCGGGCCTGGGACGAGACGGTGCCGGCCGGGGCCGCGCTCCAGCGCCTGCTCCTGGCCGACGCGATGGTGGGCCTGCAGCGGCTCACCGAGCGCCTGCGGCACGACTGCCCCTGGGACCGCGAGCAGACGGTGGCGACGATCGTGCCCCACACCGTCGAGGAGGCCTACGAGGTCGCCGAGGCGGCCGGCTCCGGCACCGGCCCAAAGCTCCTCGACGAGCTCGGCGACCTGCTGTTCCAGACGTTCTTCCTCGCGCTCCTGTGCGAGGAGGACGGGGAGGGCGACCTGAGCGTCGTGGCCACGGGCATCACCGAGAAGCTGATCCGCCGCCACCCGCACGTGTTCGGCGAGCGGGAGGCATCCACGGCCGGCGCGGTGCGCCACAACTGGGAGCAGATCAAGCGCGACCAGGAGGGGCGAAGCGGCATCTTTCACGACGTCCCCGCGGTGCTGCCGGCCCTGCTTCACGCCCGCAAGCTCCAGCGGCGGGCATCGGCCGTCGGGTTCGACTGGCCGGCCTGGGACGGCGCCTGGGGCGAGCTGGCCGACGAGCTGCGCGAGCTGCGCACCGCCCTCGAGACCGCGCCGGCGCCCCGGGCGGAGCACGAGCCGGATGCGGCGGTGGTGCACGAGCTGGGCGACCTGCTGTTTGCGGCGACCAACGTCGCCCGGCTCGCGAACGTCGATCCCGAACTCGCGCTGCGGGCCTCGGCGGGGCGGTTCCGCGACCGTGTGGCCACTGCCGAGCGGCTGGCGGCCGAGGCGGGAGAGGACTGGGCCGGGCTGGATCTCGGCGAGCAGGACGCCTGGTACCGGCGCGCGAAGGCGGCGCTCAGAACGCCCGGATGAGGGCCGTGGTCGCCGCCGCGGCCACGATCACGGCGAGGAACGGCGCGCGGCGCCACACGAGGATCGCCGCCACGGCAAGGCCGGGCAGGCGCGCGTCCACGTGGAGGTGCTGGCCGCTGGCGATGGTCCCGGTGAGCGCGATCGCGGTGAGCATCGGGATCGGCAGCAGGTCGAGCGCCTCGCGGAACTGCGGTGGTATCTCGCGACGGCCGATCGCGACCGGGCCCAGCGCCTTGAGGGCGTAGGAGGCGGCGGCGAGCGCCAACACGGCGGCCCAGGTCACCGGCGCGACCTGATCAGGACGGGGACGACGGCGGCGCAGGCGACGACCACCGGCACCCCCGCCGGCGTGAACGGCACGCACGCGACCGCCAGCAGCCCACCCCCGAGCGCGACGGCGCGTGCGCCGGGACGGGAGAGCTGCGGGGCCAGGAGCGCGAGAAACGCGGCCGGGAACATGGCGTCGAGGCCCAGCGCGCGCGGGTCGCCGATCGCCCGGCCGAACGCCACCCCGGCGATGGTGCCAACGTTCCAGAGCAGGAGGATGCTGATGCCGGTCGCAACGAACGCACGGTGGGCGAGCTCCTTCGAGCGCTGCGCGCGGGCCATCGCCGTCGACTCGTCGATCACGAGGTGCGACTCGAGGAGGCGACGCCCCAGCGGGCCCCGGAGCACCGGCACGAGCGCAGAGCCCGTACAGGCTGTTCCGTACCGCCAGCACGACGGCCGGGACGAGGGCGGCCAATGGGCCGCCGCCGCCCGCGAGGACGCCGATGAACGCAAACTGCGAGGCCCCCGTGAACACCAGGAGCGACAGCGCGACGGTTTGAGCGGGCGTCAGCCCCGCTGCGATGGCGAGCGCGCCGAATGAGATCGCATATGTGCCGGTAGCCGTCCCGATGGCGATGGCGTTGCGATGGATCGTCCTGGTCGCGTCGGCGGTCTCGGCGGGAGGCATTCATCGCAACAATAGTCCGGGTAGGATGATGGATCCTTGCGAAATCGCAGGCGGCGAGCCGATCTGGAGACGGGGATGATCATCGACGAGACCGATCGTGAAATTATCCGCCATCTCGACCGGGACGGGCGGATGTCCAACATCGACCTCGCCGCCGCCGTCCATCTGTCGCCGTCGTCCTGCCTGCGCCGAGTCAGGAACCTCGAGCGCAGCGGCGTCATCCGCGGCTACCGCGCCCTGATCGATCCGGCTGCGGTCGGGCGCGGGTTCGAGATCGTCGTGCACGTCGAGCTGACGCTCAAGGACCGCGACACGGTCGAGGCGTTCGAGACCCAGATCGCCACGTTCGAGGAGGTCGTCGAGTGCCGGCGAATGTTCGGGATCCCCGACTACCTCGTCCGCGTCAGCGTCGCCGACCAGGCCGCCTACGAGCGCTTCTACATGGGCCGGCTCGCCTCGCTCCCGGGGCTGGCACGCGTCAACTCGCAGTTCACGATGAAGCTCGTCAAGCCATCGGGCGACACCCCCGCATAGCTATCATCTCGCCCGAACGATGACCGCGATCGTCTCCGTCACGGGCCGCGAGATCCTCGATTCGCGCGGCAACCCGACCGTCGAGGTCGACGTGGCGCTCGAGTCGGGCGCGTACGGGCGCGCCGCCGTGCCCTCCGGGGCGTCGACCGGCGTCCACGAGGCCGTGGAGCTCCGCGACGGCGATCCCAACCGCTTCGGGGGCAAGGGCGTGCTGCAGGCGGTCGGGCACGTCAACTCCTCGATCGCATCGGTGCTGGTGGGGCTCGACGCCACCGACCAGCGCCTGGTGGACGCCACGCTGGTCGAGCTCGACGGCTCCGAGAACAAGGGCCACCTGGGTGCCAACGCCATCCTGGGCACGTCGCTCGCGACGGCCAAGGCGGCGGCCGCCGACGCCGGCCTGCCGCTCTACCGCTACGTCGGCGGGGCCGGAGCGCACGTGCTGCCGGTGCCGATGATGAACGTCATAAACGGCGGCGCCCACGGCGACAACAGCATCGACTTCCAGGAGTTCATGGTGCTGCCGGTGGGCGCCGAGTCGTTCGCCGAGGCGCTGCGAATCGGTGCCGAGACCTTCCACGCGCTGCGCGGGATCCTGCACGATCAGGGGCTCTCGACCAACGTCGGCGACGAGGGCGGGTTTGCCCCCAACCTGGGGTCGAACGAGGAGGCGATCGCGGCCATTCTCCGAGGCCGCCGAGGCCGCCGGCCACCGGGACCGGGTGATGATCGGCATCGACCCCGCGGCCAGCGAGCTCTTTCGGGACGGTGCCTATCACCTGCCCGGCGAGGGCCGCACGCTCACGTCCGCCGAGATGGTGGACCTGTACGCAGACCTGTGCGAGCGCTATCCGGTCGCGTCGATCGAGGACGGCCTGGCCGAGGACGACTGGGACGGGTGGGAGCTGCTCACCACGAGGCTGGGCGCGGGCGTGCAGCTGGTCGGCGACGACATCTTCGTCACCAACGTCGAGCGCATCCGCGAGGGCATCGCCCGCGGGGTGGCCAACGCCGTTCTCTTGAAGGTGAACCAGATCGGGAGCCTGTCGGAGACGCTGGACGCGATCCGCGTGGCCGCGGCGGCGGGCTATGCGACCGTGATGTCGCACCGCTCCGGAGAGACCGAGGACACGACCATCGCCGACCTCGCGGTCGCCTGCGGCTGTGGCCAGATCAAGACCGGTGCGCCGTCGCGCACCGACCGTGTGGCGAAGTACAACCAGCTGATCCGGATCGAGGAGGATCTGGGCGCGTCCGCCCGCTATCCCGGCCGCGCGGCGTTCGCCGCCCTCGCCGACGCCTCCTCACGAGCCCGGTGACAGAGCCTCAGCCGCGCCGCACCAAGATCGTGTGCACCATCGGGCCGGCCTCGTCCGCGCCGGACATGATCGAGGAGCTGGCCTGGGCGGGCATGGACGCCGCCCGGCTGAACTTCTCCCACGGCGACCACGAGACGCATCGCGACGTGGTGGCGGCGGTGCGGCGGGCGCAGGCGCTGATCGGCCGTCCGCTGGCGGTGATCGCCGACCTGCAGGGGCCGAAGATCCGGATCGGCCGGATCGGCCAGCCGCGGTCGGTCAATCCGGGCGACATGCTGGTGCTGGCCCCGCCGGGCGCCGGCGCGCCCGGCGATCTCGACGTGACCTTCGACGGGCTCGCGCAGGCCGTCTCCGCCGGGCGCGAGATCCTGATCAACGACGGCGTGGTGCGCACCCGGGTCATCTCCGTCGACGGACAGCGCGTGCAGACGCGGGTCGAGGTGGGCGGCCTGATCTCGTCAGGGAAGGGCGTGAACCTGCCCGGCACCTACCTGCCGATCCCGTCGCTGACGCCAAAGGACGAGCTCGATCTCGAGTTCGCCCTCGGGATCGGCGCCGACTACATCGCGCTGTCGTTCGTGCGCACGGCGGCCGACGTCGAGCAGCTGCGCAGGCGCATCGCCGCCCACGGCTCGTCGGCGCGCATCGTGGCCAAGATCGAGAAGGCCGAGGCGGTCGAGAACCTGGACGAGATCGCGGCGGCCAGCGACGCCGTTATGGTCGCCCGCGGCGACCTGGGGGTCGAGATCGGGGTCGCCGATGTGCCGCTGGTGCAGAAGCAGATCATCCGCATCGGCCGCGACGCCGGCCGGGCCGTGATCACGGCGACCCAGATGCTCGAGTCCATGATCCATCAGCCCGAGCCGACCCGGGCCGAGGCCTCCGACGTCGCCAACGCCGTGCTCGACGGCACCTCCGCCCTGATGCTCTCGGGTGAGACGGCCGTCGGGCGCGTATCCGCTGGAGGCGGTGGCGACGATGAACCGGCTCGCGCGGGCGGTCGAGCCGTCGCTGGTCTACCACGACCCCGGCCGCCGCCGGCACGGCGACATCATCTCGATCCTCTCGCATGCGGTCTGCGACGTGGCGGAGGACCTCGATGCCACCGTGATCGCGTGCCCGACCCAGTCCGGCTCGACGGCGCGCAGCGTGTCCAAGTTCCGGCCGCGGCGCCCGATCGTGGCCGCGAGCCCCGACCCGGTCGTGCTGCAGCAGCTGGCGCTCGAGTGGGCCGTCGTGCCGATCGTGATCGAGAGCGCGAGCTCGACCGAAGACCTGTGGCGGCGCACGATGGAGGCGATTCGCCTGAGCGGGCTGGCCTCGCCGGGCCAGCGGGTGGTGCTCTCGGGCGGCACCCAGCTCAACCGGCCCGGGACAACCGATCACATCGTTGTGCGCACGGTCGAGTAGGAGTCCGGCCGGGGGCGTCGAACCGGTTCTGCGTGGCACCTGCGCGCACGCGCTCGCTCCGTCGTGGCCTGACAACCGGCCGGATCGTTGCTGCCGTCGTGCTGCTGCTGATCGCGGCGCTCTACGTCGGGCCGCTGCAGAAGGAGCTGCAGCTGCACAGCCAGCTCGCCGGCGGGCGGGCCCGTGTCGCGGCGCTCGAGCGCCGCCACAGGCATCTGCTCGCAGTGGAGGCGGCGCTCACGACGAAGGCCGAGATCGTGCGCGTCGCCCGTGGCTGCGGCTGGATCTTCCCCGACGAACAGGCCTACGTCGTCAAGGGGCTCGCCGACCGCTCCTGCCGGTGACGGCCGCCCGCGCGGTCCGGGTACCCTGACCGAATCGACGACGAGGCCGTCATCACCCACCAGATCGGCCGTCGGCCCCGCGGCGCGCCGGCCGTTGTCGTGCGCTGCCCGCACGGGCGCCCGGCGGTGATCCGGCAGCCGGCGTACCTCGCCGACGGCAGTCCGTTTCCGACCACGTACTACCTCACCTGCCCGCACGCGGTCGCGCGTATCGATGCGCTTGAGGCTGCCGGCGGCGTTGACCGCTACGAGGCTCTCGTCGCCGCCGATGCGGCCGCCGCGGCCGAGTACCGCGACGGCGCCGACCGCCAGCGCGGGCTGCGCCGGCCGGCCGCGCGGATGGCCGACGCGGGCGCGAGCCTCGGGCTCGGCATCGCGGGGACGAGCCGGCCGGGTGCGATCAAGTGCCTGCACGCCCACGCGGCCTTCGCACTCGCCCAGCCTGACTACGCGCTCGGGCAGAGGATCCTGGCCGAGGCCGCGCCGATTTTCGCAGCGGGGGAGTGCTGCACGCCGTGACCCCGGCGGTCGAGCTGGCGATGGTCGAGTGGGCCGAGGGGACGCGCCGTCTTGCCGCGCTCGAGCTGACGCATCGCCGGCGCCTGGTGGTCGAGATGGTGGTGGAGGAGCTCGAGGCCGAGATCATCCGCCGGGTCGGCCAGACGTTCGGCCTGGCGCAGCTCGCCTCGGAGTACGCGTCCAGCGAGGCGTGGTGCCGCGACCTGGTCCAGCGCGTGACGACCGAGACGTGGGCGTATGACCTCTCGGTCGTCCAGCCCGCCGCGTTCGCCCATGCCGCCCGCAGCGCGATCGACTACCGCTGAATATCTGGGGCCAGGCCCCAAATATTCACTCGCGGTCGTCGGGGCGGACCACGATCTGGTCGGCCTCGATGCGCACGAGGATCGCGCGCCGTCCCGCCCAGTGTTCGGCGAACACCGGGTCGTCGCGAACCGCCCCGTCGAGCCAGAAACCGTACCCCTCGTCGCCGTGGTCGAGCGCGGCCTCGTAGCCCAGTGGCTGTTTGCGGCCGCGGCCGCCCCGGCGCCGCCGCCGCCGGCCGGATGCCTCGTCGGACGAGCCTGACGCGGACGCCGCCACAACTGCCGGCCCCGCAGTGCGCCGTCGCTGCCGGCGCCGCCCCGGGCAGCGGCCCGCTCAGCGGCGCCACCCCGCCGGTTGCCTTCTTCGTCCGCCGCCGCCGTACCTTGGTCGCCGGTTCCTCGGGCGGCGCATCCGGCGGGATCACGGGCGGAGGGACCGAGGCCCCGCGCCCCTCGGCCGCATCGCGGCGCAGGATGCCGTGCTGCGAGCGGAAGGCCGAGATGCTGGCCGGGGTCGAGTTCAGCGTGTGAGCGATCCAGATATCGGTGCGCCCCTGCTCGACCCACTGCCGGATCTCCTCGAGGTAGGGCTTGAGCGTCGCCTTCTGCGTGGTCACGGCGGGCAGCATATCGGCCGGAACGGCGGCAAATTGCGGACGGTTCGGTTGCGCCGATGTGTACGTACGTATGAATTCCGTATTGAGCGGACGCTCCGGACACGCTACTCTGCGAGTTCCGAGCCGAGGAGCACGCAGTGGAGTCGACGCTGAAGAATGACGGTCTCGCCGCGGGAGCGGAGTGGGTCGCGGGGGCGAGAGCGAAGGGCGAGTTCCGGTGTGATGGGTGCGGCTACGGGGTGACCGTCTACCGGTCGCTGCCCGTATGCCCGATGTGTCACGGGACAGGGTGGGAGCGGGTGCCGTGGCGCCCGTACACCCGGGTCGTGTCGCATCTGGACGACTGAGCGCTGGGGGGCGCACGGCCTGTGGAACGCTAGAGTTGGGCCGTGCGCAGAGGCGTCAGAGTGGGTCTGCAGGCGGCTGCGATTGCGCTGCTCGTGGCCCTCGTGGCACTGTTCGCACAAAGCGTGCTGCAGGGGTCGGCCACCGTCGCGGCCGAGCTGGGTGACGGCAAGCGGCCGCAGGCGCCGAACTTCACCCTGCCGCGACTGAGCGGGACCGGCGACGTGTCCCTGCAGAGTTTCCGCGGCAAGGTGGTGCTGCTCAACTTCTGGGCCTCGTGGTGTGCGCCCTGCCGCGAGGAGGCGCCGCTGTTCGACCAGATCCAGAGCCAGTACGGCCCACGTGGGGTGGTGGTCGTCGGCGTCGACTCGCAGGACTTCGCAAGCTCAGCCCGGTCGTTCGCCCGCCAGTATCACGTCAACTACACGCTGGTGCACGACTCCTCGAACGACGTCACCAACCGCTGGGGGGTCTCGAGCGGCTTTCCGGTCACATTCGTGATCAACCGCCAGGGCGCCGTGCAGAAGGTGTTCGTCACGGAGGTGACCGGCAGCATGCTCCAGCAGGCGATGCGGCCGCTGCTCGGGGCGGGGGCGGCGTGAGGCGGGCGAGCCTGCTCGGGCTGGTCACCGTCGCCGCGCTGCTCGCGTTCCCGGCCGCGGCGCAGGCGTGCAACGGCTGGACCGAGCCGGACATGGAGACGCAGCTCATGTGCCCGACCTGTCACCAGGTGCTGGCGTATTCCCAGTCGGCGATCGCCGACGAGATCCGCGGCCACCTGTTCACCTGGTGCTCGGCGGGGGTCACGTCCGAGCCAGGTGAAGAACCGCCTGATCGCGCAGTTCGGCAGGGAGATCCTGGCATCGCCGCCCAAGAGCGGCTTCGACCTGCTGGCCTGGCTCATCCCCGGCGCGGTGCTCTTGCGGCGGCGTTGGTGTGGCGGGCCTTCTGGCGCTGCGCTGGTCGCGGGGGCGCGACGGCCCCTCGCCGCCGCCACCACCCGTCGACTCCGCGCTCGCCGCTCGCATCGACTCCGACCTGGCGGGCTTCGAGTGAAGGAGGCCGCGGTCGCCTTCTCGGCCGGCCTGCTGTCGTTTGCGACACCATGCGTGCTGCCGCTCGTGCCCGCGTACCTGTCGGCGATCGGTGCCCGCTCCACCGATCCCCGCCGGGCGCTCCTGGCCTCGCTCCCGTTCGTGCTCGGCTTCTCGCTGGTGTTCGTCGCCCTCGGCGCCAGCGCGGGGCTGGCCGGCGGAGCGCTCACCGACCACCGCCTGCAGCTGGTCAAGCTGAGCGGGATCGTGATCGTGGCCATGGGGCTCGTGATGATCGGGCTGATCCGGCTGCCGGCGCTCGACCGGTCGTTCGCCCCCGGGCTCGGGCCGGCTCGTGCGTCGGGCTCCTCGGTGCTGCTGGGCGGCGCGTTCGGCCTGGCCTGGACGCCGTGCATCGGCCCGGTGCTCGGCTCGATCCTGACCCTGGCTGCGACCGGCGCGACCGCCGCGCGCGGAGCCGCGCTCCTGGCGGCCTACGCCGCTGGCCTGGCGGTGCCGTTCATGGTCGCCGGGGTCGCCCTCGGCAAGGTGATGTCGGGCGCCCGGCGGGTGCGCGACCACTACAACATCGTGCGGGCGGTGTCGGGCGCCGTCCTCATCGCCGCCGGCCTGCTCGTGTTCTTCGACAAGACCTACCTGGTGAACTCCTGGGTGGGGCAGTTCACCAGCTGATGGCGACGGTCGCGCTGCACGACGTCGACCTGTTCTTCCGGGCCAAGATCGAGGCGATGCTCACGGCGGACGGCCATCGGCTGGCGGCCGCCGGCGAGACGCCCGACGTCGTCGTGGCCGACGTCAACCGCTGCGAGCCCCGGGCTGTGATGACCGCCGCCGGAGCGGTCCCGGTGCTCGGATTCGGGCGGCATACCGACGCCGCGCTCCTGCGCGCGGCGCGAACGGCCGGGTTCGCCCGGGTCGTGCCCAGGTCGGTGCTGGCGGCGCGGCTGGGTGACCTGATCGCCGAACTGGTTCGGTAGACTTCGCGCTCGGACGGGAGCCTCAGGAGGGGCGTGTGACGTACATCATCGCGGAGCCGTGCATCGATCTGAAGGACAAGTCGTGCATCGACGTGTGCCCGGTCGACTGCATCCACGAGTTCGCCCGGATGCTCGTCATCGATCCCGAGGAGTGCATCGACTGCGGCGCCTGCGAGCCGGAGTGCCCCGTCGAGGCGATCTACCCCGAGGACGCGCTCCCGGACAAGTGGGAGCCCTTCGTCAAGATCAACTACGCCTACCCCGACGGCGACGTGATCGACAAGCTGGTCAACGAGATCAAGCCTCCGGAGTGATGGGCGAGCGCCCGGATCCGAAGGCGCGGCCGGCCGAGGAGGGCGAGGCCGGCGACGAGCCGGCCGAGCGAGGGCGAGGCGTACTCGGAGACGAGGAGGCCGAGGTGGCCGCCCGGCTCGAGGACCTCGGGTACATCTAGACCGTGAGCCGGCCCCGGGTGTGCGTGATCGGGCTTGACGGGACGCCCGCGAGCTATCTGCGCCGCCGCATCGCCGAGGGGGCGCTGCCGGCCCTCGCGGAGCTCTCGCGGCAGGGAACGCTCATGTCGGCGCGGGCACCGCTGCCGCCGATCTCGTCGGTGTCGTGGGCGAGCGCCTCGACCGGGGTCAACCCCGGCCGCCACGGCGTGTTCGGGTTCGTCGAGCGCAAGCCGGGCACGTGGGACATCACGTTCACGAACGTGTTCACGATCGCCGAGCCGCAGGTGTGGGTGACCGCCGCCCGGGCCGGGCTGCGCTCCGTGGTGGTCAACATCCCCGGCACGTATCCGGCCCAGCCCAACAACGGCGGCGTGCTGATCTCGGGCTTCGTCTCGCCGACGCTCGAGCGGTCGGTGCAGCCGCCGTCGCTGATCCCGTTCCTGCAGGAGCGCGACTACCTGATCGACGTCGACCTCGGGCTCGGGCACCGCGATCTCGACGCGTTCTGCGAGCAGCTCTTCGCCCATCACGCCGCCCGCACGCGGACGCTGATCGACCTGCTCGAGGGCGAGTCCTGCGACCTCTTCTACGTCGCCTTCACCGGCACCGACCGGCTGCACCACTTCCTGTGGGAGCAGATGGAGCGGGGCGAGGAGCCGTGGGCGACGCGGTTTCACGACTACTACGCGGCGGTCGACGCCTCGGTCGGCGAGCTGGTCTCGCGGCTGCCGGACGACTGCCGCCTGATCCTGCTCTCAGATCACGGGTTCTGCCGCCTCGACCAGGAGGTGTTCGTCAACCGCTGGCTCGAGCGCGACGGCTGGCTGGCGCTCGAGGAGCCGGCCACGTCGATCGCCTCGGTGATCCCCAGCCGCACCCGCGCCTACTGCATGGATCCCGGCCGCCTGTACCTGAACCTGGCCGGCCGCGAGCCCGGCGGGATCGTCGCCGCGTCCGAGTACGAGCGGGTGCGCGACGAGCTGCGCGCCTGGGCCGAGGCGCTCCCGTTCGTCCAGCGGGTGGCCACGCGGGAGGAGGCGTTCGCCGGCCCGCACGCCGAGAAGGCGCCCGACCTCGTGCTGGTGTCGAAGAACGGCTGGGATCTGAAGGGCGCGGTGCGCACGGCCGAGCTGCAGGGCCGGGGGAAGCTGACCGGCATGCACACGCAGGACGACGCGTTCGTCCTGGTGCGTGGCGCCCACCCCGAGGGTGAGGCCGATGTGCAGGACGTCGCCGCCACCGCGCTTGACGGTCTCGGTCTCGACGCAAGCGGAGTCGACGGCCGCGTCCTTCGCTAGTGGAGCGGCAGTCGGAGCTGCCGTGGGCCCAGCCGGGCTGGCGGGCACGGGCCGAGGCCTGGATCGCGGCAGCAGCTCGGGCCGCTCGGCGGCGTCGAGGAGGTGAAGCTGCGGCCGTGGTCGGCGGTGCTGCGTGCGCCCGGGAGCGACGGGGATGTGTACTTCAAGGCCAACCTGCCCGCGCTCGCGAACGAGCCCGAGCTGACGCGGCTGCTTCACCGGATCGACCCCGGGCACGTGCTGCCGGTGCTGGCCGACGAGCCGGACGAGGGCTGGATGCTGCAGGCCGACGGCGGGCCGACGATGCGAAGCCGGCTCGACGGGATCGACGATCTGGGCCGGTGGGAGCGGATGCTCGCCCGCTACGCCGAGCTGCAGGTGCGGGCATCGGGGCACGTCGAGGAGCTGCTCGCCGCGGGCGCGCCCGACCGGCGTCTGACGGAGCTGCCCCGCCTGTTCGAAGGGCTCGCCGGCGCGGAGCTGCGCGCGCTGACGCCACGGCTGGCTGCGCTCTGCACCGAGCTGGGCACGTTTGGCCTGCCGGCGACCATCGATCACAGCGACCTGCATTCGGGCAACGTGCTCGCGCCCGGCGACGGCCACGTGTTCTTCGATTGGCACGAGGGAGCCGTGACGCACCCCTTCTTCAGCATGGTGGTCGCGACCCGGTGGCTCGAGCATCACCATGCCGTCAAGGCCGGGAGCGCCGAGGAAGCGCGCCTGCACGACGCCTACCTCGCGCCGTGGGCGGGGTTCGGCGCGACGGCGTCCCTGCGCGCCGCGCTCGGCATCGCCCTGCGCATCGGCCCGCTCACACGCGCGCTCGGGTGGATGCGGGTGCTGGAGGGCCTGCCGCCGCGCGAGCAGGCCGAGTGGGGCGACCACGTCTCCGGCTGGCTGCGCGACCTCGCCACCGAGCTCGAGCGTCCATGACCAGATGGTCGGTCACCCCGATGACCCAGGCAGAGGCCGAGGAGGTGGCGGCGTGGCGCTACCCGGGCGAATACGCCTTCTACGACGCCGATTCGGTGCCCGATGGCCTTGCCGAGCTGCTCGATCCGGCCCGCCGTGGAGAGGAGTACTTCGCGGCTCGCGGACAGGGCGGCAACCTGGAGGGGTTCGTGCAGCTCGAGGCCACGGGGGATGGGGTCGAGATCGGCCTCGGCCTGCGGCCGGACCTCACCGGCCGCGGCCTGGGACTGGCACTCACGACGGCGGCGATCGAGCTCGCGCGGCATCGCGGGCCCGAGCGGATCACGCTCGTGGTGGCGGCGTTCAATGCGCGGGCGATCCGCGTTTACGAGCGAGCGGGGTTCGCCGAGACGGGCCGGCACATGCGCCACATCGGCGGCCGCGAGTGGGAGTTCGTCGATATGCAGCTCGAGGCCACTTGCGACGAACCGTGAGGGCCGCCGACCCCAAAGCAACTGTTACGCAGCTACCCCGTCGGCTGTTCCGGTGCCAGGCACCGCAACAGCCGACGCGCGCGGTTCGGCGGAATCCGTCACGCGGTCTCGGATGGCACGCCGCTGGCGATCAGCGCGCGATAGTCCTCGACGGAGCCGAGCGTTTCGATGTGGCCGGTTGCGAGGAACGCGGACATCGGCGCTGTGCCCACGACGGCCGCGTAGCTCGACCACCGCCACGCCTCGGCCTGCACCACCTGCTTCGCCCGCACGGGATTGAGGGCCAGGTATCGGTGCACGGCGAGGAGCTGCGAATCGTCCTCGACAAGGACGGAATGGAACCGCCGCTCGAAAAGATGCCCGAGTCGCTTGTGCCGGCGGCTGAAGGCCCGCGCATAGCAGCCGTTGAGCCACTCCATGCCCGCGGAGAGGTTCTGCTCCGGCGTCTCAAAGAGTGCGTGGTCGGCCACGATACGGCCGCGCCCCGTCACAACAGCGTCACACCCGCGCAACGCCCACGGGGTCGGTGCCTGGCACCGGGTGTGGTCGGAAAGCCCGGTCGGGCGGGGCCGTCGCGGGCCGGTGCATAGAATCCAGCGATGCCGCTGCAGCTCGTCCTCGGTCCGGCCAACTGCGGCAAGATCGCCCTTCTGCTTGACCGGTTCCTGGAGGCGGCGGACGCCGATCTCGATCCGTTCCTGATCGTGCCCAACCGGCTCGACGTCGAGACCGTCGAGCGCGAGCTGGTGCGCCGCCGGGGAGTGCTGGCGGGGGGACGGATCGGCACGTTCGACGACCTGTTCGAGGAGGTGCTCGGGCGTTGCCGCGAGCTGCGGCCGGTGATCGGCGAGGTGCAGCGGCGGCTGCTGCTCACGGCCGTCGTCGCCGAGACGCCGCTGCACGCGCTGCAGGCCTCGGCCCGCTTCTCGGGGTTCGCCGACGCGATCGGGGCGCTCGCCGATGAGCTGTCGGCGGCGATGGCCGAGCCGGATCCGGCCGCCGCATCCGGCCCGGGCCCAGGAGCTGACAGCCCTCGTGGCGGCCTACCGGGCGGCGGTCGACCGCCTCGGCAGGCACGACCGGCCGGGGCGGCGGGCGATCGCCGCCGGGCTGCTCGAGGGGCGGCTGGATGCCTGGGACGCCCGGCCCGTGCTCGCCTACGGGTTCGAGGACATGACCCGCGCCCAGGTGCGGGCGCTCCGGGCTCTCGCCGCCCGCTGCGAGGTGACCGTGTCCCTCCCGTACGAGGTCGACCGGCCCGCCTACGCCGCGGTGCGACCGCTGGTGGAGGCGCTGTCGCAGTCGGCGACGCTCTTGGAGCTGCCTCCGGCCGACCACCACCACGCCGCGGCGCTCACCCACCTGGGGCGGACGCTCTTCTCGGACCGGCCGCCGCCGCCCGCGCCGGACGCCGACGGCGCGGTCGTGCTGCTTGAGGCGTGCGGCCGCCGCGGCGTCGCCGAACAGGTGGCCGCCGAGGTGGCCGGTCTTGCCCGCGGCGGGCTGGCGCTGCACGAGATCGGCATCATCGTCCCGTCGGTGGGTGGCCAGCGGGCCGCCCTGGAGGCCGCCTTTGCGGCCGTGAACGTGCCCGTCTCGATGGACGCACGCGTCCCCCTGCCCCGCACCGCATTCGGCGTCGCGCTCATCGGGGCGCTCCGCTTCGCCTGGCTCGCGGGGGAGCGGCCCGAGCTCTTCGCATACCTCCGTAGCCCGTTCTCCGGCGTGCTTCGCCGCCGCGTCGACTACCTCGAGGGCCGCCTGCGAGGGCGGGGAGTGGCCGGCCACGACGAGGTGCTCGCGGCCGTCGCCGAGCACGCCGGCCCGGAGGCCTTTCCCGTGATCGACCGGCTGGCGGCGGCCGAGGACTCCCTGGACGGCCTGGCGGCCTTCGTACGCGAGATGGTGCGCGCCTCCCGGTCGCTGGCGGCCCGGTTCGTGCCGGAGCAGGCTCGCGGCGACATCCGCGCGGCCCGGGCCGTGCTGGGGGCGGTCGACGAGATGCGTGCGCTCGAGCGGCCGATCGACCGCGACGAGCTGCTCCTCGCCGTCCAGCGCCTCGACGCGCGCATCGGCGCCGAGGCCGAGCCGGGCCGCGTCGCCGTGCTCGACCTGCGCCGGGCGCGAACCCGGCGGTTCGAGGTCGCATTCATCCTGGGGTTGGAGGAGGGGTCGCTCCCGGGCGCGGGCTCGGACCGGCGGGTGCTCGACGCGGCGGCCGCGGCCGAGCTCGGCGTCGACCAGATCGACCCCGCCGAGCGCGAGCGCCACCTCTTCACGATCGCCTGCACCCGGCCGTGGCGTGCGCTCTACCTCGCCCGCCAGGCCGCCACCGACGACGGCCGGCCGCTCGAGCCCTCGCCGTTCTGGTCCGAGGTCGTGCGCGTGCTCGGCGACCAGTCGCCGGCGCTCGTGCGCCGGCGCGGCCTGGCCGACGTCAGCTGGCCGCTGCAGGCGGCGCCGAGCGAGCGCGAGCGGCTGCGGGCCCTGACCCGTGAGATGCGCGACGACCCCGACTGGGCGACCGGCGTCGCCGCCATGATGGGCTGGGAGCGCAAGCTGCGCCGGGCCGCGACCGCCACCAGGCGTGACTCGCGGCTGCGCGACCCCGAGCTCGTCGCCGAGCTCCAAGCCGTCGAGCGGTACTCGGTGACCGAGCTCGAGCGCTACGGCGACTGCTCGTCGATGTGGTTCGTCGACCGGGTGCTCTCGCCGCGCGAGATCGACTTCGAGCTCGACGCCCGCATGCGCGGCTCGATCGCGCACGCCACGCTCGCCCGCTTCTTCACGCTGCTGCCCGCCGAGCTAGGCCTCGAGCGGCTGACCGCGGACGACCTGCCGGCGGCCTATCCGCTCATGCGCCGCTGCCTTCAGGAGGCGCTCGGCGGCCAGCGAGTGCCCGACTCGGTCGCCGGCAAGGAGCTCGGCCGGGCGCTTGAGCGCGACCTCGATGCGTTCCTGCGGGCCGAGGCCGATCTCGCTCTGCCGCTCGTCCCGCGCCGGTTCGAGGTCCGCTTCGGCGGCGCGATGGCGGCGCCCGGGCTGAAGGACGGGCTGCGTATCGGCGACTTCGCCGTCTCGGGCCAGATCGACCGCATCGACATGGATCCGGGGATGTCCCCGCGCGGACTGGTATGGGACTACAAGTCCGGCGCGAGCGCGCACTCGGCCGGCGAGATGGAGCGCGAGGGCCGGCTGCAGATCCCGCTCTACATCCTCGCGCTGCGCGACCTCCTTGGCATCGAGCCGCTGGGCGGCGTCTACCGGGCGCTGGCGGGGAAGCGGGCGGCGCGGGGGCTTGTGCTCGCCGGCGAGATCGAAACCGGCGGCCTGGCCAAGGCGGATCTGCTCGACACCGACGCGTTCTGGGCGCAGGTGGCGCGGGCGGCCGAGGTCGCGCAGGCCGCCGTCACCGGGATGCGCGCGGGACTTGTGCGGCACGACCCGCGCACGGGTGAGTGCCCGAGCTGGTGCACGCTGCACACGATCTGCCGGGTACCGCGGCCGTGAGCAGCAGCCGCTGGAATCCGGAGCAGCGCGAGGCGATCGAGCGCCGCGGGCGCGTGTTCGTCGCGGCCGGGGCCGGGACCGGCAAGACCGCCGTGCTGGTGGAGCGGGTGCTGCAACAGGTGCTGGGCGGCACGCCGATCGACCGGGTGCTGGCCATCACGTTCACCGACCGGGCGGCGTCGGAGCTGCGCAGGCGTGTGCGCGAGGCGCTGGAGCTGGCGGGCGAGATGGACCGGGCGCGCGCGATCGACTCGGCCTGGATCTCGACCATCCACCGCTTCTGCCTGCGCGTGCTGCGGGCGAACGCGTTCGACGCGGGCCTCGATCCCCGGTTCGGGGTCGCCGACGATGTGGGCGCCCGGCTCCTGCGCTCGGAGGCGTTCGATCTCGCGCTCGAGCGGTTCCTGGCCGAGGCGCCCGGGGACGGCCGCCGGCTCGACCTGCTCGCGGCGTACGGCCGCCGGCGGCTGCGTGAGGCGCTGTCCGACGCCCACGAGCAGCTGCGAAGCGCCGGCAGGCCGCTCGATCTGCGCCCGCACGCCGTGGGCGACCTGGCCGAGGCGGTCGCGGCCGCCCGCAGGGCCGCCGCCGGCCTCGACCACGAACGCTCGGCGCTCCTTCTCGCCGTGCTCGAGGCGCCGCCCGACCCGGCGGTGCTGGCCGACCTGTCGGCGTACAGGATTCGCAACACCGCGGGGCGGCAGGACTACAACGCCGCCCGGGAGGCGCTCGAGGGCGCGGCCCGCGACGCGGTCGCGGTCACCGATCTCGTCCTGCTCGAGCAGCTCATGCGGCTGCTCGATGCGGCCTACGCCGAGCTCAAGGACGGCCGCAGCCTGGTCGACTTCACCGACCTCGAGCTGCGCACCCGGGCGCTTCTGACCGCCCGGCCGGATCTGGCAGCCGGGTATCGCGAGCGGTTCGCCTGCGTGCTCGTGGACGAGTTCCAGGACACCAACCTGCTCCAGTGCGAGTTGATCGACCTCGTCTCGGGCGGCGAGTTGTTCCTCGTGGGGGACGAGTTCCAGAGCATCTACCGGTTCCGCCACGCCGATGTCGGGGTGTACCGGGCGAAGGCCGCCGAGGCGGGCGACGAGATGATCGCGCTGCGGCGCAACTACCGCTCCCGCCCGCACGTGATCGGCACGGTCAACGAGAGCTACCGGCGGGAGTTCGGCGAGCGCTATCACCCGCTGCTCGCAGAGGGCGGCTTCGACGGCGACGCCCCCGGGGGCGGCCGTGTCGATGTGCTGCTCACCGACAAGGTGGGGTTCCGCGATTCGGGCCAGAGCTGGCGCGACGCCGAGGCCCGCCTGCTGGCCGAGCGGATCGCCGAGCTCGTGGACGGCGGCGTCTGCCGCCCCGGGCAGGTCGTGGTGCTGTTCGAGGCGGGCACCGATGCCGCCCGCTACGAAACGGCGCTGCGCGGCCGGCGGCTGCGCACCGTGCGAGCGACCGGCCGCGGCTACTACGCCCAGCAGCAGGTCTCCGACGTGCTCGCCTATCTGCGGCTCGTGCGCAACCGCTATGACGACGTCGCCCTCCTGACCGTGCTGGCCTCGCCGCTCGTCGGACTCTCCAACGACGGCCTCCTGCGGGTGCGCCGCGCCGCGCCGAGACGGCCGATCTTCACGGCGCTCGAGCGGGACGAGCCGCCCGCCGGGCTCTCGCCGCAGGAGCGCCAGCTGGTGCTGGCGTTCGGGCAGCGGTTCGCCCGGCTGGTGCGGGCCTCCTCCGAGGTGTCGCTCGAGCGCCTGTGCGACCTGATCGCCGCCGAGCACGACTACGACCTCGCCTGCCTGGCGATGCCCGACGGCGACCGCCGCTTTGCCAACCTGCGCAAGCTCGGCCGGCTGGCGGCGGAGTTCGAGGCGGTGCGCGGCCCCGACATCGAGGGCTTCGTGCGCTTCTGCGACGAGCAGGCCGCCCTGCAGGTGCGCGAGGGCGAGGCCGCGATCGCCGAGGAGGGCCGCGATGCGATTGTCCTGATGACCGTGCACGCGGCCAAGGGGCTCGAGTTCGACGTGGTCGCGCTCGCCGACTGCGGCCGCGAGCGGGCGGCGCGGGCGACGCGTGACATCCTGGTTGCGGCCGACGGCAGCATCGCGATGCGCGCCGTCGACCCGGCGACGGGGGCACTGACCCCGGCGCTCGGCTACTCCGAGGTGGCGGTGCAGGAGCGCCAGGCCGAGCGTGAGGAGGCACGGCGGCTGCAGTACGTCGGCATGACCCGGGCGCGCCACCACCTGATCGTGAGCGGCGCGCTTGCCGCCGGCGAGGACACGTCGATCGCCTACCTGTGCGACGGCCTGGGGATCGACCTCGACGCGGATGACGAGGTCGACGTGGGCGATGCCCACCTGCGCGTGCGGATCGAGCGCCCGGCCGATCCCGGCGCGCCCCCGCCGAACGGCGCCGTGAATGGTGAGCGCCCGGCACCGGATATTCAGCCGGTGGGGGAGCAGCTGGCGCTGTTCGGGGACGGTGGGCGCACCGTCGAGGCGCTGCCGGTGCTCGCGCCGATCGCACCCGCCCCACCGGTGCCGCTGCGCCGTCTGAGCTACAGCGCGCTCTCGCTCTACCGCCGCTGCGGGTACCGCTACTTCGCCCAGCGGGTGCTGGGCCTGCCCGAGCCGGAGCGGGCCGGGCTGGAGGGGGCCGGCCTCGACCCGCTCGAGCTGGGCGATGCCGTGCACCTGGAGCTCGAGCGGGCCGACGGCCGCTGGCGTGACCTCTACCCCCACGCCGGCCCCGAGGACGAGGCTCGCATCGGAGCGTTCGTCGCCGCGTGGACCGACTCGCCGCTGCGGGCGCGGGTGGCCGAGCTGGTCGATGCCCGCAACGAGGTCGCATTCGCCTTCGACGTCGACGGCGTGCTCCTGCGCGGGCGCTTTGACATCTTCGGCCGGTTTGGCGACGGGACGGCGCTGATTGTCGACTTCAAGACGAACCGCCTGCGCGAGCGCGTCGCGCAGGCGGTGATGGACACGACGTATGCCGAGCAGGTCACGACCTACGCGCTCGCGGCGCTGCGGTCGGGCGCGCCCGCGGCCGAGATCGCCTACGCCTTCCTCGAGGACTCGGCGGCCGTCGCCGTGCGCCGGTTCTCCGCCGCCGACGTGCCGGCGCTCGAGGCCGAGCTGCGGACGGCGATCGACTCGATCCGCGCCGGCCGGTTCCCCGCCCGCCCGGGGCCGCACTGCCGCGAGTGCCCGGCGCTCGACCTGCTGTGCGCCGGCCCGGCGCTGGAGTGGGGCGGGTGAGGGAGCGCCGCGCGCGGGCGGTGGAGATCCTCGACCGCCTGGCCGCCGAGCATCCCGACGCCCACATCGCCCTTCACTGGTCGACGCCGCTCGAGCTGCTCGTGGCCACGATCCTCTCGGCCCAGTGCACCGATGTGCGGGTGAACCAGGTGACCGAGACGCTGTTCCGGCGCTTTCGCCGGCCCGAGGACTACCTGGCGGTGCCGGTGGATGAGCTCGAGCGGCTGATCCAGCCGACGGGCTTCTTCCGCCAGAAGACGGCCGCGATCCGGGGTTGCTGCCTCGCAATCCTCGAGCGGCACGGCGGCGAGGTGCCCGCCACCACAGCCGAGCTCGTCGCGCTGCCGGGCGTCGGCCGCAAGACGGCCGCCGTGGTGGCGTCGAACGCGTTCGGCAAGCGGGAGGGGATCGCCGTGGACACGCATGTGCGCCGGCTCTCACGGCGGCTGGGACTCACCCGCCACAGCGACCCGGACAAGATCGAGCGGGTGCTGATGCGGCTGTACCCTCGCGACCGCTGGCTGCAGGTGTCGGACGTGCTGATCTTCCACGGCCGGCGGATCTGCCATGCCCGCTCGCCCCGGTGCGATCGGTGCCCGGTGACCGACCTCTGCCCGTCGGCCTTCCGGTTCGGCACGAAGTTGGGACAGCGCACGCGTTGATCGGTCACGCGCTGCGGCGCGATCATCGCCGGAAGATGTCCCGGATCGAGCTCGAGCTCTATGCAGACCGCCTTGCCCGCCACGCCGAGCGGTTGCGAGACGACGTGGATGGGGCCCGCCTGCGGCTGGCCTGGGCGGGTCTGGAGCAACGGGTGCGCACCGACCTCGGCGCCCACGATGCGGCTGTGCTCGAGGCGCTCGGCGTTCTGGTGGCGGTCGACGATGCGGGTGAGCGGCGCCTGCTCGAGCGGCGGCTGCGGCAGCTGCAGGCCCTCGAGCGGCTGCAGGCCCTGGTCGAGCGGGAGCTGGCGGATCTGTACCCCGGCGCCCGGGGTCAGTCGTCTCCGCCGTCGAGCTCCGGCGCGAGCGACACGAGCATCCCGCCGTCCTCGTCGTAGGCGGGAAACAGGTCGAGCCGCACCTTCTTCTCCCGCCCCGAGTGGTGGCGCAGCATCACGTGCTGGTCGAGCTTGCGGACGCCCCATTCCAGCACCACCGCGATCGGATCGTCGCCGTTCACGAAGCCGGACAGGCCGAACGCGTCGCGCACCGCCTCGCCCATCACCTCGCCCTCGGAGTATCCGGTCAGCTCGAACACCCCGCGGCCGCACGACAGCACCCGGCCGTCGCGGTCGCACGTGACCATGCCCGAGCCTGCGCGCGGAAAGAAGTCCTCGAGCAGCTCGAACAGGTACCCGAACCCGCACTTGTCACATCCGACGGGCTGATGGGTGAGGCCCGCCTTGCCGTCGTCGTCCAGGGCGCGGTTGGTGCAATTGGGGCAGATGAAGAAGCGCACAGTTGCAATGTAGCCAAGCGCGGCGTGCGAACATGTGGCATGCAATCCAGCACAAACCGTCCCCGGACTCTGGCCGGCAGGTCGGCGGCGGAGCTCGAGGGCCTGTTTGCCCGCGGCGTCCCTCCCGACCCCGCCCTCGACGGGCGCTACGACGGCGCCCTGCTCCACCTGACGCTCGGGCTCGGGGCCGACCTTGTCTTCGAGGGGCTGCTGAGGCTGTGGCTGCCGTGGCTCGGCAAGCGTTTCGACGCCGCGTCGGCCAGCGGCGAGAACGTCTTCGACATGAGCGCCTACCGCGCCGGGGAGCGCCTGACTCCCGCGGCATACCGCGCGTGGTGGCCGGAGGACGTCCAGAGCTACCGGGCGCTGCGGTTCACCACGTCGGTTGCGCCGGGACGGCTTGATCCCGGCCTCGAGGTGCTGCGGATCGACTACGACCTGCCGGAGAACCCACCACCGCTGCGGCGGATCGTCGACGAGCTCGTCGCCGTGCAGCCCGGCGTCTATCTCGGGCAGGCGCTGCTACGCAGCGGCGGCAGGCGCCGCATGGCCTGGTTCACGCTCGAGTAGCTGGTCAGGCCGCGCGGCCTGCCTCGGCGGGCGAGGCGGCCTCAGCTTTTCCCGAATGCGCCAGCCAGCGTTCCGCGTCGAGCGCCGCCATGCAGCCCATCCCCGCGGCCGTGACGGCCTGGCGGTAGACGTGGTCGACGACGTCGCCGGCGGCGAACACGCCCGGGATCTTGGTCGCGGTCGAGCCGTCGGGTGTCAGCAGGTATCCCGCCTCGTCCATGTCGAGCACGCCCTGGAACAGGCCGGTCGTGGGGTCGTGGCCGATCGCGACGAACAGGCCGTCGGCCTCCAGCTCGCGATCCTCGCCGGTGATGGTGTCGTGCAGACGCACGGCCTCGACCTTGCCGAGATCTGTGCCGATCACCTCTGTCACGACCGCGTTGGTCACGAAGTCGATGTTCGGCTTGGAGCGGGCGTGGTCGTACATGATCCGCGACGCACGGAACTCGTCGCGGCGATGCACGACGGTGACCTTGGTGGCGAACTTGGCCAGGAAGGTCGCCTCCTCCATGGCCGAGTCGCCGCCGCCGACGACCACGACGTTCTTGGCCCGGAAGAAGGCGGCGTCGCAGACGGCGCAGTAGCTGACGCCACGGCCCTGCAGCGAGACCTCGCTCTCGAGGCCGAGCTGGCGGGCCGTCGCCCCGGTGGCCACGATCACCGATCGGGCCAGATGCTCCTGCTCGCCGACGTAGACGCGCAGGGGCTGCTGCGAGAAATCGATGCGGGTGACGTCGTCGGGCACCATCTCGGCCCCGAACCGCTCGGCCTGGGCGCGCATCGTCTGCATCAGCTCCGGGCCGAGGATGCCGTCGCGAAAGCCGGGATAGTTGTCGACGTCGGAGGTGATCATCAGCTGTCCGCCGTAGGCGAAGCCCTCGAACACGAGCGGGTGCAGGTTCGCGCGCGCCGAGTAGAGCGCCGCGGTGTAGGCCGCCGGCCCCCCTCCGATGATGATGACCTCGCGGATGTCGCTGCTCATGTGGCTCCTTCGCCGTCGCCTGGGGGATCAACCCCCTCATCAATGTTAACGACGGAAACGCGAAAAGATTCCTGGCAGTGCTCGCACCAGAGGCTGCCGTCGGCGATCCGGTTGCCGAAGAACGAGCCCAGCGGCTGTCCGCAGAACGGGCAATAGCGCGGTTCGGCCATAAGGGCCAATATAGGCGCATCGCCCGCCCACCTGCCGTCGTTATCATCCAGACAGATGGGCAAGGCCAAGAAGGAGTTGACCAACCAGCGCAGGGCACAGCGGCTGGGAACCGGAGCAGGCATCACCCGCACCTCCAAGAAGCGCGGCGGCGTTCCCGCGTGGGCATATCTGGTGAGCGGCTCGATGCTGCTGGCGGCGGTGATCGTTGCGGCGGCGTTCGTCGTGACGCACAAGTCGAGTTCCAGCACCGGGCAGTCGGCGGCCGTGGTGCAGGACCGGCTGACGCATACCAAGTTCGACCCCACCTCGCAGGGCACATGGCCGATCAACTACACGAACCTCGACGGCGCGCTGACCGCGCTCGGGCTCGTACCGGACCCCACACTGGGGCTGGCGGTGCACTACCACTGGCATCTGACCCTGTACGCCGGCGGCCACCAGGTCGTGATCCCGCGCAACATCGGCCTGCAGAATCCGCCGCTCCTGTCCTCCGATGTCCACACGCATGCTCTCAACGTCGACGCGCACTCCGGGATCATCCACGTCGAGGCGACGAAGCCAAACTTCCGCGCGACCATCCTCGAGCTCTTCGACGTCTGGGGCGTCTACGCCAGCGACCAGTGCATCGGGGGCTACTGTGGCGGCGTCAAGGTGTACGTCGACGGCGCGCTCTCGCCCGCGGGTCTCAACACCAAGCCGTCCGAACACCAGGCCGTGACGGTCGTCGCCGGCTCGCTGCCCCCCGGGGTCACGCCCGACAAGAAGTTCACCGGCTTCACGCCCGGCGAGTAGGCTCGCCGTCCTCGATCCCGTCCTCCTCGTCGAGGAAGAGGTCAACGGCACCCATCCTGCCCACCCGCGGGATCAGCTCGAGCTCGCCCGGATAGCTGTAGTAGAGCCGCTGCGGCGTGCCGGCGGCCATGTACGGGCGGTCGAGCTCGATCACCACGCTCCGTCCGGCGACGTGGGTCACGCCACCCGTTTCGCCCACCTTCGGGCTGGTGCGGCTCACGATCCGCACCCGGTCACCCACCGCCACCCTCGGCGGCTCCGCGCGGACTCTGGACGTGGGCTGGTCGGGACGCTTGCGGAGGGGCATGGCCGCCGGATTGTACGGGGCCGTAGCTGACCGCAGCGCACGCGAGCGCGCCGCCTGCCAGGAACCCGCCGGCGATGTCGCTGGGGACGTGTAGGCCGCCGAGCTCGAGCACGCTCGTCACGAGCGCGACCCAGGCGATCAGCCACGGCCGCATTCGCGGCCAGAGCGTCGCCGCCATCGTCGCCAGGATCACCGAGCGGATTGTGTGTCCGCTGGGGTACGACCCATTCAGCGTCACGCCGAAGATGGTTGCGTGGGGGCTGAATTGGATCTGGTCGACGAGGAGCTTGCCGGTACCCTCGATCGCGAGCCCGGCGAGGAGAGCAGCGATCCACGCGGCCGCCGCGCGTGGCCGGCCGCGCCGGTGGAGCATCAGGCCGACGGCGGCCATGATGAGCACCGCAGACAGCGTGTCGGCCGGAGCGAATGCGATCGCGGCCGCGCTGACCAGCGCCGAACGGTGGTCGTGGATGACCGGGCGCAGGGCCACCAGGGGGTTGGGCGGCGCCACCGTCTGGGCGAGCGATGTGCCCGACAGCGGTTGCAGGTGGTCAAGCGCGAACCGGTCGGCGGAGCGCGTCAGCCCTGTCCCCACCGCCGCCGTTAGGACGACGAACACCGCTCCCAGAACCACCGCACGTCGCATCCGGACACCCTACGTGGTGGCATCGTGCGGCTCGCCGGTTCGCGATTGGCGAAGGTCGGCACGTATCGGGTGTACCGTCGCCGGTGACCCTGTGGCGGAACTGGTAGACGCACCGGGCTTAAACCCCGGAGGCCTCCGGGCCGTGTGGGTTCGAATCCCACCAGGGTCACTCCGACGACGGCTCGCACGCCGTCGGCTGACCTTGGTCAAAAACACCGGCATCTTGCCCCGCGGATCCACCTCAGGGAGAGGTGTCAGCCCGGGCGCTCATGACCACTCACACTCCTTCGGGTGAATTTGCGGCGGCGAGAACGGCGCCGTGCAGAATGTCGCGCTCGGACACGACCACGACGCCGGCTCCCGTTGCGGCCACGATCGCCGAAAGGATCGCGCTGCCGGCGACGATCGTCGGGGCGCGCTCGGGCATCAGGCCGCGCACCCGCCGCCGCTGCTCCAGCGGCAGCGCGGCCAGTTCGCCCAGCAGCCGGTCGACCGCCTCCGCCGGCAGGTGGTGGCCGTCGATCGCCTCGGGGATCTCGCACTCGAGGCCCATGTCGATGGTGGCAAGCGTCGTCACCGTGCCCGCGACGCCGACCAGGCCCCGCGCTGCGGTCGTCAGCCGGGCCGGCAGCGCGGCGGCCACTTCCGCGCGAACCGCATCGACCTCGGCCGGGGTGGGCGGGTCGGCATGCAGGTGGCGCTCGGACAGCCGCACGCAGCCGATGTCGAGGCTGGCGCGGTCGCAAACGCCGCCGGGGCCGCCGAGGATGAGCTCGGTCGAGCCGCCGCCGATGTCGCAGATCAGGGTGCCCGCGGCCACGGCCTGCCGCGAGCAGACGCCGCGGTAGGTCATCTCCGCCTCCTCCTCGCCCGTCAGGAGGCGCGGCACGAGCGCATGTCGCGCGGCCGCGTCGTTCAGGAACTCGCGCCCGTTGTGGGCGTCGCGAACGGCGCTCGTGGCCACGGCGAGCACGGGCTCGGCCTCGAGTTCCACCGCCCGCGCGGCGTACCGCTCCAGCACCGCGTCGACCCGCCCGATCGCCTCGTCGGTCAGACGGCGCTCGGCATCGACGCGGTCGCCCAGCCGGGTGATCTCGAGCAGCCGCTCGACCTCGGCGATGCCGCCGCTCTCCGAGACGTCCGCGACCAGCAGCCGGGTCGAGTTGGTGCCGATGTCAACGGCGCCGACCCGTCGGCTCATCGACGTACGACCCGCCGCAGGGCGAGCACCGCCGCGGCGACGCCGCTGACCGGCGCGGTCAGCGCTTCCAGGCCGGCGAGTGAGTGCTCGAGGCCCTCGAGCGCCACCTGCATCTTGGCCATCTTCACGTTCAGCTCTGCCGTGCGCGCCTCGAGCGTCCCCAGCCCCTCGGCCTCGAGCACGGCGATCCTGCCCGTGATCGTCGCCTGGGCCGCACGGGTGCGCCGATACGTCCGCAGGCCGCAGAGAACGGCGTATCCGAAGCATCCGCCGACCAGCACCGCCCATACGACAATGACCGCCAGGAGCATGGCCTGATCTTAGGCGATCTGCTAAAATCCGTCCTTCGCCGCGGGGTGGAGCAGTCCGGTAGCTCGTCGGGCTCATAACCCGAAGGTCGCAGGTTCGAATCCTGCCCCCGCTATCTCTCGAAACCCCTGCAGACGTGGGGGTTTCGGCGTTGTTGGCCAGATCGGGCCACAGAATAATGTGCCCGAGGCCCGGTGCCGCCGCGGCGTTGACGCCGGCCCAGAAGTCCACGATCAAGCGTGAAGGCTCGGACGAGGTCGCAGCGCGCTGCGTGAACAGGATCCCCGTGATTCCGCTGCGGAGGCTCGAGCGCCAAACGGTGCCGCTCGTTTGACACCACCCGTCCGAAAGCGGACACTGCGTCGTTGAGCGGTCGGCTCGGGCGGCTCTGGGCAAGGGAGGGCCGCCCACATAGCGCCCGGGGCGACCGCTCTCGAAGTGGGGCCGGCGGGCATCTTGGCACGACCCGTTGGTGTCCGCCGGCCCCTGTCGAGCGTGCGTGACGCAGATTGACGGTTGATTGACGCGTTAAAGGTGGAACGGAAGCCGGGTGCCGTTGACACCGCAGGCGCTGCCGATGCACGGCAGGCCGAGCATCCCCTCCCATCCGCGCAGCGCGCTGTACTGGTTCAGCGGCTTGCGCGCGAGCTTGTGTGGTGTGGATGGTGAGATGACGATGAACGGGATCGGTGTCGCCAGCGAGCCGTTGCCGCCCGCGGAGTCAAACCAGATGAAGACGGCGGTGTGGCCGTCGACGTATGGGTGGCGGTGCAGGAGGCCGTGGCTGCCGCCGAGGAAGGCCTGCAGCCAGCGGCTGGCCTGCGCGGGCGTCCCGTCGTGCATGTCGTGCTGGAGGTTGGGTGCGATCCACGTGAACGTCCGCCGAAGCTTGATCCGGTGGGACGGCAGCGCAACGACGTCGCGCTGGCACACCACGTGAGGGATGCGCAGGTAGTAGAGCGCCGGTACATGCCGGGGCACGTAGACCGACGTGTTCTGTCCGGCGCAAGGTCGGGGCATCGACTCGGCGAAGCTCCGCCAGTGCTTTCCGCCGAGCTGGCTGAAGATGTTGGGGCCGCCGCTGGCGCAGCCGGGTCCGGGCAGGCAGTCACTGGTTGTGGCGATCCGCCCGCCGGTGGCCGCCATGTAGTTCGGGAGGCTGCGCGGAAAGTGCGCGGCCCGGTAGTCGGCCGCAGATCCGCACTTCCCGGCCAGGGTCTTGAAGTAGCTCGCCGGAGCGCTCCGGCCCAGGATCTGGTCGTAGGAGTGGTTCTCGAACGCAATCACGACAATGTGACGCCACGCGGGCGCCCGGCTCACATGTCCACAGGGTGACGACGCGAGTGCCGTCGACCCTCCCGTTGCGGCGATCGCCGCCACTCCCATCGCCCCAACCACGACCGCCCGCGCGAACAGCATCGTCAGTCGATGCATCGTGCCACCCCCTCGACCCGGTTTGTTGCCGCGGTGATCGTCCCTCGCGCCCGTTGGGCGACGATTGGCGGCTCCAGCGTAGTGGGCTGCCTCCGGTCCCGTAGAGAAAGGGACGGTCACAGAGAGGACAGTCGACCAGGCGGGCGGCACCGGTGCCGGGCGCCATCGGGAGGGTCCCGATGGCGCCCCGCGTTGGAGTGGGCCTTTAGCGCAGGCCTGGAAGGACTCGCGTTCCCTCCTGCTGGACGGCCTGGAGCGAGCCTGGGTCGAGACCGAGCAGCTGCAGGATTGTCGGCGCGACCTGGGTCGTCTCGACCCATTGGTTCGAGGCGCCGTGGTGCACGGTCCCGGGCGCGTAGACGAGGATCGGCACGTCGCGGTCGCCTGGGTTGTCGCCGCCGTGCTCGGCGATCTTCGTGCCGGTGGTGTAGACGACACCGACCTGGACGCGGCCGAACACGTCCGGGTGGCGCGGATCCGAGTACGGAACGCCGAAGAAGTCGGCGGCCTCCTCACCGGCGTAGATCTGCGCCAGGCCGGAGTGCGCGACCTGCTCGGTGCCGCGGTTCACGCCGTCGTTGTTGTAGAGCACCGCCGTCGCGCTGTGGTTCCACAGGTAGTTCTTGACGAAGTCGGCCGCGCCCTGCGTCTTGACCGACAGGTAGCTCTGCCACAGGTCGTCGTCGGTGCCGGCGACGATCAGCGGCGTGATCGTGCCTCCGCTCAGCCCGTTCGTGCAATAGGTCGTCGGATCGGGCGTCGCGGTCGGGTTCTGCTGCTCGCACCAGGCCTCGTTGATCGCGCTGATGATCGGCCCGTCGTCGATCCGCTTCAGCAGCAGCGGATTCTGCGGCGACTGACCATGCTTGGCCGTGATGATGATCGCCGTGGAGGACTCAAGGCCGTTTCGGCGGATCGTGTCGACCATCCGCTGAAGTTGCGCGTTGACGTAGTGCAAGCGCGCTGGCCAGCAGCGGACGTGGGGTCGTCGTTCCGGGGTAGTAGCCGGCGAGCTCAGTCGGCCCCACCGTGTACGTGCCGTCCGCGTTCTTGGTGATCGGTGCCAGGCGAGTCGACCTTCTCGGCGACCGACACGGCCTGGAAGTTCATCCCGAGGATCGCCGGGACGCCGACCTTGTGGCGGCCGCTGTGGTCGTAGCCGTCAATCTCGTTGATGATCGCCTGCACCTTGTAGCCGTCGTACTGCTTGGTGGCGGCGTCGATGTGGGCCCAGTCGTCGTCCTGCGGGTACGGAACGCCATTGGGCTCGACCGCCTGCGAGTCGATCTCCGGGGCGAAGAGGTCGTCGATGCTGTGGCCACCCGACCCCGGACCGTTGAACGACGTGTAGATCGCGTGCTTGTCAGACCAGGCCGTCCGCATGCCGGCGTTGTGGATGACCTGGAAGATCGTGTTCACCTTCAGGTAGTCCCACGGCATGATCGGCTGACAGGTCGTCGGATCGACCGGGAAGGTCGCGGGGTTCAGGCCCGACTGCGGATGTGGGGTCAGGTTCATGATCGCGCCCGGGTTCGTGTCAACGCCGTTCGGGTAGATCGAGCCGCCCTCGTCGAAGGACGGGAACGTGTTGCCGCTGCCGTTGTTGAGCAGGTCAGGCACGGCGTTGAGCGTGTCGTCCGGCGAGTCGTAGATCACGTTGCCGCCCGGGACCGGACCCGAACAGTCGGTGGTGCCAGGCGGAAAGACGTCGTGGCTGTACTCCACGTCGTAGTAGACGCCGGTCGCGCGCGGATCACCACCGGTCATCAACGCGGTGCCACCCGGGTCCGAGTCGGAGGGATCGGACGTGTGCGCGTTACTGAACTCCGTCCCACCGTGGACCAGCTTGGCCAGTTCCGAGTTCGGATGGTTTGCCACGTACCACTCGAGGTCCGACTGGTGCATCCCATCCACGGAGATCAGCAGGACGTGCTTGACCCTATGCTCGGACCGCCCTTCGTGTTTTGCGGACAGCGGCCGCACACCGGCGGAGGCCGATCCTGCCGCCAGAATCCCGAGCACGGCCACGCAGGCAACGGCGGCCGCACCACGACGTAAACTCACCATTTCGCACCCCTCCTGACGAAGTCCCTGCCGCGCCGCATCCTCATCGCTTCGCCCCGGCGCAGGGGTGAAAGACCGGTGAGCAGGCGGTGAGAATTCGGGGAAGCGGGGTAGACTGGACCTGTGAAGAACGCGCGTGATCGGCAGCGGGAATCGCGACGAGTCCGCCGCCCGTTGATCATCGCCGGAGCGTTCATCGCGCTCGAGACGGTCGCGCTGAAACTGCGCGCGGGCCGGTTGGCCGGAAACGTCGTCGTGCGCTGCCGGGACGATCACCTCTTCACGACGATCTGGATTCCCGGCGGCTCGCTGAAGTCGCTGCGGTTCGGCTGGTGGCGATTCCAGCGGTGCCCGGTGGGCAGGCACTGGTCGATCGTGACCCCGGTCAAGCGGATCGATCTGACCGAGGACGAGAGCCGTATCGCGGGCGAGAACCGGGACATCCGGATTCCCTGACATACGAGAATCGGTTCCGGCACAGGGCGATGGTAGGCTGGAATTGTGAGGAACTCACTCCCGGGGCCGGACTATCACGCTGCCCACGTGTTCGATCTCGAGCGCGAGCGGATCTTCGCCCGCAACTGGTATTACGCGGGCCGCGACGAGGGGCTTGTCGCAGCCCGGCGACTACGTGACCGTCGAGGTCGTCGGCGAGAGCGTGATCGTGCTGCGGGGCGCCGACGGCGAGCTGCGCGGGTTCTACAACGTCTGCCGGCATCGCGGCTCGCGCCTGTGCGACGAGGCATCGGGGCGCATGAAGGGCGCGGTCAAGTGCCCGTACCACGCCTGGTCGTACTCGTTCGACGGCCGTCTGATCGGCACTCCCAACGTCGCCAAGGACGAGGTCGACCGCGACTCGCTCGGCCTGTGGCCGGTGCCGGTCGAGACCTGGCAGGGGTTCGTGTTCGTGCACCTCGATCCCGATCCGGTGCCGCTCGAGCAGTGGCTGGGCGGCCAGCACGACGGGCCGCTTGCGTTCGCCCGCTTCAACCTCGACGAGCTGCGCATCGGCCATGTGACCACCAACGACGTGCAGGCGAACTGGAAGATCCTGATCGAGAACTACAACGAGTGCCTGCACTGCCCGACGGTGCACCCCGAACTGGTCGCGGTCGTGCCGGCGTTCCGCAAGGGCTCGGTGTTCGAGGCGCACCGGCACGACGGCGGCGTGGCCATCGCCGGGGGCGGCGACAGCTTCACGCGCACCGGCCGGTCGAGCCTCCCGCTGATGCCGGGCCTCGACGAGCACGATTCGACGTCGCTCTACGGCTGCACGGTCTTCCCGAACATGTTCCTCGATGTCACGGGCACCGGTGCGATCTCGACAGCCCTCGTCCCCCGTGAGCCCGGGCTGACCACCGTGGTCACGGAGTACCTGTTCCGGCCCGAGACGATCGCCGGCCCCGGCTTCGATCCCTCGGAGGTCGTCGAGTTCACCGAGCTCGTCGCCCACCAGGACTACGTGGTGTGCGAGCGCGTCCAGCGCGGCGTCCGCTCACGTGCGTTCACCCACGGAGTGCTGGCCGAGAAGGATGCGCTGCTCGACGGCTTCAACACGCGCTATCTCGCCGAGCGCGGGCCGGCCGCCTGAGGCGCTCGGACCCGTCCGACGCGGCCGCGATGATTCCGGCCCGTAGCCATGGTGCACTCCCTCGTCTCCTGGTGGTCCGGCAAGCCCGGCGCCGCCATTTCGGATGCCTTCGGCGGGGGCACGGCCATCATCGTCATCATCTACTCCGGCTATGCCTTCTACCACAAGCTGTGTGCCTGGCCGACCTGTTTCCGCGTGCCGTCGCACCCGGTCAAGGGGACGAGCCGGAAGGTGTGCTCGGTGCATCACACGCTCCGGCACCACGAGGCATTGTTCCAGCGCAGCCGGGCCAAGCATCCGCAGCGACTGGCCCACGGCGAGTCGCACGCGCTGCTTGACGACAGGGGCTGACGCCCAGAGGTCTAGGATGACGGCGTGCCCGATCTCGAGGCCCTGACCGATCTGCGCACGCCCTGGTGCGTGCGGATCGCCGTCACGCTTCGGATCGCCGAGCACATGACGGCCGGCACGACGGCGACCGCCGATCTCGCTCATGCCGCCGGATGCGACCGGATCGCCCTCGGACGCGTCCTCGGCCACCTGGCGGACAGGGGCGTCTTCGCGCGCGCCGGCGAGGGCGAGTTCGCGCTCAACGACGGCGCTCGCGCGTTGCTCGACCCAACCCTGCGGATTGGTCTTGACCTCGAGGGCATCGGCGGCCGTCTGGCCCTCGCGTGGAGCACGCTTCCGACCTACGTCCGCACGGGCGCCCCCGCCTATCACGAGCTGTTCGGGATGGGGTGGTGGGATGACCTGGCGGCCAATCCCGAGATCGGCGCCAGCTTCGACGCCCTGATGGGGCCCGCGGGCCACGGCCTGGCCGATCCCGAATTCCTGGTCGGAGACGGTTGGGAGTCCGTCGGGACGGTCATCGACGTCGGCGGGGGCACGGGCGCGATGCTCGCCGCGATCCTCGCCGCCCACCCCGCGATCCGGGGCACGCTCGTCGACCTCCCGGGCACCATCGCACGCTCGGCCGAGACCTTTGCGGCGGCCGGGGTGGCCGACCGGGTGACGGCGACCGCGCAGAGCTTCTTCGACCCGTTGCCGGCCGGTGCCGACGTCTACCTCCTGCGGAAGGTGATCAACGACTGGCCGGATCCGCAGGCCGTCGCAATCCTGCGGCGGTGTGCCGACGCGGCTTCCTCCGGCGGCCGGGTCGTCGTGATGGGGGGCGTCGCGCCCGACTACCGGCCCACGACGACGCTGACCGAAGAGGCGGTGCTCGTGGGCGGCCGGGAGCGCACGGTCGCCGAGTTCCGGGGCCTCGCCCGGGACGCGGGCCTGGAGGTCACGGCCGCCGAGCGAGCGGCGTCGGGGGCCTTTGTCGTGGAATGCCGGACGAGGTAGGAGGGGCACCCAATGGCAACGGTCAGCGTCCGCTACATCGTGCATGACGTCGATGCAGCGATCGAGTTCTACTGTCAGCGCCTCGGGTTCCACGAGGACCTGCACCCGGCACCCACGTTCGCAATGCTGTCGCGGGGCGATCTGCGGCTCGCGCTCAGCGCCGCCGGCGGCGGTCCCGGCGGTGGCCAGGCCATGCCCGACGGCCGGCTTCCGGAGCCGGGAGGCTGGAACCGGTTCTCGCTCGAGGTCGCGGATCTCGCCGCGACGGTCGCCGACCTGCGAGCGCACGGTGCCCGTTTCCGCAACGACATCGTAATCGGGGTGGGCGGGAAGCAGATTCTGCTCGAGGACCCGTCGGGCAATCCCATCGAACTGTTCGAGCCCACCCTGTCCGAGGCCCGCATGTCACCCGCTGACGGGGCCAGCGCCACATAATCACGTAGCGAACCTCACCGGTAACGCTGGAAAGTCCTGGCTTCGCGCGCCGATTACCAGGGGTGCGATGTACTTCGACGCCAACTCCGACACCGTTGTCGCCTACCAGACGCAGGTCCGGTACGGCCGCGGCGAGGCGTGGATCACGCTCGACGTCAGCATCGATCGTGAGACGGCCGTCGACGAGGCGTTCTTCCGGCGTGACCCGTGGGGCCGTGCGCCGACTCAGGTGCGCGTGCGCTCGATCGCCGAGCGCCACGTCGGATCACATCTAGGCCGCATCGCCACCGCCTAGTCTGAGAGCCGATGCGGCGACGTGTCGACCTGTGGCTCCTTCTGACCGCGCTCCTCGCGTCGTTTGCGACCGGCGTGCTCGGCCTCTGGGTCGCCGACCGCAATGCGGGCCTCGTCGTCTGGGCGCACGGTGCAACGGGCATGGCGGTGATCCTGCTCGTCTGGAGCAAGCTGCGAGTGATCCGGCGGGGGCTGCGGCGGCGCTGGCCGCATGTGCTGCTCTCGCTCGCCGGCGCCGTCTGCGCGGTCGGGCTGCTCGGGTTCGGCGTGGCGCATTCGCTGGGCGTCCGGGATGTCGGTCCCCTCACCGCCCAGGGTTGGCACATCACGTTTGCGCTCCTGCTGCGTGCCGCTGGTGCTCGTGCACCTGCTGCGACGCCCGGTTGCGCTGCGGCACGGCGACCTCACCCGGCACGCGTTCCTGCGCCTCGCCGCGCTGTCGGCCGGTGCGGTCGCGGTCGAAGTTCACGTTCGAGCGGTTTCTGGGAGCCACGCGGGCCGCGACCGGGTCGCTCGAGCAGGCGCAGCCCGCGCCGACGGTGTGGCTGAACGACTCCGTGCAGCGGATCAGCCCGGTCGCATGGAGGCTCGACGTCGGCGGCAACCGGCTGGCCCTCGCCGACCTCGCCCGCCTGCCGCAGCAGGAGTGGACGTGCACCATCGACTGCACGAGTGGCTGGTATGCCCGCAATCGCTGGCGCGGGGTGCGGGTGTCCGACCTGCCCCTCGGCAGCCCGTCCGGCGCGACCAGCATCGAGGTGCGCTCGGCGACGGGCTACACACGGCGCTTCGACCCGGCATCCGCGGCGGGGCTTCTGCTCGCGACCCATCTTGACGGCGTGTCCGCTCGACGCCGGCCACGGGGCGCCGGCGCGGCTGGTCGCGCCCGGCCGGCGCGGCTTCTGGTGGGTCAAGTGGGTGACGGCGATCCAGCCGAGCACCCAACCGGCGTGGTGGCAGTCGCCGTTCCCCTTATCGTGAATATTTGGGGCCAGGCCCCAAATATTCAGGCCGGGACGTGCGCGCCGATCCGGGCCCGGATCTGGGCCTTGAGGTCGTCCGGGGCGAACGACGCCTCGAGGGCGGCCAGGTTGCAGGCCGTCAGGTCGTCGTCGGTCCAGCCGAAGGTCTCGTGCAGGCGCCCGTATTCGCGCTCGAGCGTGATGTCCGTGATCGCGCGCCCATCGGTGTTGACGCCGAGCGAGACGCCGCGCCGGTAGAGCGCGTCGATGGGATGGTCGGCGTAGGTGTCACAGAGGTTCGTCTGCACGTTCGACGACGGGCACACCTCCAGGTGGACGCCGGTCGCGATCAGATGCTCGACCAGGTCGGGGTCCTCGATGCTGCGGGCGCCGTGGCCGATTCGCTCGGGCCGCAGCCGCCGCAGGGTCTCCCAGACGCTGGCGGCGCCGGAGGCCTCCCCCGCGTGGGCGGTGCGGTGCAGGCCGTGCTCCTCGGCGTATCGGAACGCCTCCACATGGGCGTCCAGGGGATGGCCGGCCTCGTCGCCGGCGATGTCGAGCGCGACCACCAGTGAGCCGCGGAACCGCCCGACGAGCCGGGCCGTCTCGAGGCTCGTGGCGGCGTCGTGAGTGGCGCAGCGTGCACAGGATCAGCCGGGCCGCGACGCCGGAGCCGGCGGACGCCTGCTCGACGGCCGCGTTCACGATCTCGACCACCTCGGCCGCGTCGAGGCCCGCCTCGGTATGCAGGTGCGGCGCGAACCGCGGCTCGGCGTAGACGACGCCGTCGCGGGCAAACTGGTCGAACAGGTCGGTCACGATCGTCTCGATCCCGCGCCGGTCCTGCATCAGGGCGACGATGCGCGGCGGTCGCAGCAGGAAGTCGACCAGGTTCGTGCACTTGGCGGGAGCGACGAAGTCGGCCCGGTACCGCTCGATGGTGATCTCGGGCCGCAGCCGCGCGACGGCGGCATGGCTGGCGGCGCAGTCGAGATGGACGTGGAGCTCGATCTTGGGCAGCCGGGCCATCGCAGCATCCTAACCATCTCCATCCCGTTCGCGGATACTGCGTCTGTCATGTCCCCCGCAACGCGCCAGCACCTGATCTTCGATGCCGACGACACCCTGTGGGAGTCGAACATCGTTTTCGAGGAGGTGATCGAGGAGTTCATCGCCTGGCTCGACCACCCGGTGCTCACGCCGGAGGAGGTGCGCGCCGCCCTCGACGAGATCGAGCGCGCGCACTCGGCCGAGCACGGCTACGGCGCCAAGGTGTTCGCGGTCAGCCTCGAGGTCACCGTGCAGCGCCTGCACGAGCGGGAGGTCACCGACGTCGACCGCGAAAGCATCGCCCGGCTGACGGCGCGGCTGCGGTGGGAGGAGCTCGACATCATCCCCGGCGTGCCCGAGACGCTGGCCGAGCTCGGGCGGCGCCACGACATGCTCATGCTGACCAAGGGCGAGCACGCCGAACAGGCCGGCAAGATCGAGCGCTCGGGGCTCGCGCACCTGTTCCGGCGCACGGTCATCACGCCCGAGAAGACCGTCGATACGTACCGCAGCCTGGTTGCCAAGGAGTCACTCGATCCGGAGCGCACGTGGATGATCGGGAACTCGCCCCGCTCGGACATTCTGCCCGCCGTGGCCGCCGGGTTGCGCGCCGTCTTCGTCCCCAACCGGCACACCTGGCGCCTGGAGCACGACGATCTGCCCGAACAGCACGACCGCATACTGCACGTGCCCGACTTCCGGGCGCTGCTCGAGCACTTCTGACGCTGCGCCAAGAGGGTCTGACCCCGCTTGGGGCACGGGGTAGAGTGGGGCGGTGGCCATGTTCTTCGTCGTCCTGCGCCGCACAGGGCCCGAGTGGGACGTCTCGCGGCCGCTCGAAGGGCAGTCCGGCTGGAAGGAGCACGCGGCCTTCATGGACGGGCTCACAGGCTCGGGCTTCGTCGTGCTCGGCGGGCCGCTCGCCGACGAGCATCGGGTCGTACTGATCGTTTCAGCCGGGTCCGAAGCCGCCGTACGCGCCACGCTTGCGCGCGATCCGTGGGACCAGACGCATCTGGTGATCGACTCGGTCGATGCCTGGACGATCCGGCTCGACGGCCGCGACGCTCACCGGGCTGATCAGTAGCGGTAGTGCTCCGGCTTGTACGGCCCGTCGGTCGGCACGCCGATGTAGGCGGCCTGCTCGGGCCGCAGCTGCGTCAGCTTCACGCCGAGCGCGTCCAGGTGCAGCCTGGCGACCTTCTCGTCCAGGTGCTTCGGCAGCGTGTAGACCTGGCGGTCGTACGCGTCGCTCTTTGTGAACAGCTCCATCTGGGCGATCGTCTGGTTCGTGAACGAGTTGGACATCACGAAGCTGGGGTGGCCCGTGGCGTTGCCGAGGTTCAGCAACCGCCCCTCGGACAGGAGGATCACCGAATGCCCGTCGGGGAACGCCCACTCGTCGACCTGCGGCTTGATGGTGATCCGGCGCACGCCGGGAACGGCCGCCAGGCCGGCAATGTCGATCTCGTTGTCGAAGTGGCCAATGTTGCCGATGATCGCCTGGTGCTTCATCCGGCCGATGTGCTCGGCCGTGATGATGTCGCGATTCCCGGTGGCGGTGATGAAGATGTCGCCCCGTTCGAGCACATCCTCGAGCGTCGTCACCTCGAAGCCGTGCATCGCCGCCTGCAGCGCGCAGATCGGGTCGATCTCGGTGATCACCACGCGAGCGCCCTGGCCGCGCAGCGACTCGGCGCAACCCTTGCCGACGTCGCCGTAGCCGCAGACGACCGCGATCTTGCCGCCGATCATGACGTCGGTGGCCCGGTTGATGCCGTCGATCAGCGAGTGGCGGCAGCCGTACAGGTTGTCGAACTTCGACTTGGTGACCGAGTCGTTGACGTTGATCGCGGGGAACAGCAGCTGGCCGGCCAGCTGCATCTCGTACAGCCGGTGAACGCCGGTCGTCGTCTCCTCGGTGACGCCCTTGATGCCCGCGGCGATCGTCGTCCAGCGTTGCGGATCCTGCTCGAGCGACTGCTCCAGCCGGCGCAGCACGACCCGGAACTCCTCGGTGTCGGCCGACTCCGGTGCGGGCACCGCGCCCGCGCGCTCGAACTCCACGCCCTTGTGGACGAAGAGGGTGGCGTCGCCGCCGTCGTCGAGGATCAGGTTGGGGCCGCCGTCGGGCCAGAGCAGCGCCCGCTCCGCGCACCACCAGTACTCCTCGAGGGTCTCGCCCTTCCAGGCGAAGACGGGCACGCCACGCGGGTCGTCGGGTGTCCCGTCAGGCCCGACCGCCACCGCCGCGGCGGCGTGATCCTGGGTCGAGAAGATGTTGCATGACGCCCACCGCACCTTGGCGCCGAGGGCCACCAGCGTCTCGATCAGCACCGCCGTCTGGATGGTCATGTGCAGCGAGCCGGTGATGCGCGCGCCGCGCAGCGGCTGCGACTCGCCGAACTCGCGCCGGGTGGCCATCAGGCCGGGCATCTCGTGCTCGGCCAGCTGGATCTCCTTGCGGCCGAAGGCGGCCAGGGAGATGTCTGCGACCTTGAAGTCGGTGTCCGTCGTGACTGCGGTGGGAATTCATTCGTTCTCCAAGTGTGTCGGAATCAGGGCTGGGGTGGCGAGCTCGACCGGGGCGTGCTCGAAGGCGGTGATGCGGGTGAGGCCGTCCACGCGGTCGCGGATCTCGGCGGCCGTGAGGCGGGCGACCCGGTCGGTGCCGAACTCCTCGACGTTGAATGATGCCAGCGCCGTCCCGTACGCCATCGCCTGCCGGAGCACGCTGTCGGTCAGCCCCAGGTCTGCGTGCTTTGCAACATAGCCCAGGAACCCGCCTGCGAACGTATCTCCTGCCCCGGTTGGGTCGATTACCGTCGCGAGCGGGAACGCCGGCAGCGAGAAGAACGAGTCCGGGGTCACCATCGCCGCGCCGTACTCGCCCTGCTTGGCGACGATCACGCGCGGCCCGAGCAGCTGCAGCTCGCGCGCGGCTGTGAGCACGTTCGGGCGGCCGGTCAGCTGGCGCAGCTCGGCATCGTTCAGCAGCACGCAGTCGACGGTTCGCAGGACGTCGAGGAGCTCGTCGCGGGCGGTGTCGATCCAGAAGTTCATCGAGTCGAGGGCGACGAACCGGGCCGTGTGACAGTGCTGCCGCACGGCCAGCTGGAGCGCGGGCTGGATGTTCGCCAGAAACAGGACATCGCACTCGCGCGAGGCCGCCGACAGCTTGGGCTCGAAGTCGGCGAACACGCCGAGCTCCGTGGCGTGGGTCTGGCACTGGTTGAGGTCCCACCCGTACTCGCCGTGCCAGAAGAACGTTCGCCCGCCGGGGACCCGCTCGATGTCGGAGACGTTCGTTCCCCGCGTACGGAGCATCTCGATGTGCTCCTCGCGGAAATCGTCGCCGACCGGCCCGACCACCGAGACGGTGTCGAAGAAGGAGGCCGCCAGGGCGAAATGCGTTGCCGCGCCGCCCAGCATCCGCTTTCGCTCGCCGAACGGGCTCTTGACCCGATCGAAGGCGATCGAGCCGACGACCGTCACGCCCATCGCGCAGCCGCCTCGCTCATGCGGGCACCGCGGCGGGAGCGGCAAGGCCCGCGGCCTCGCGCAGGGCGTCGGCGCGGTCGGTGCGCTCCCAGGTGAAGTCGGGGTCATCCCGGCCGAAATGGCCGTAGGCGGCGGTCTTCTCGTAGATCGGCCGGTGCAGGCGCAGCTCCTCGCGGAACGCGCCCGGTCGCAGGTCGAAGTGCTCGGAGATCAGCTCGGCGATGCGGCCCCGGCCGATGTGCTCGGTGCCGAACGTCTCGACCATGAGCGACACCGGATGGGCGACGCCGATGGCGTAGGCGACCTGCACCTCGACGCGGTCTGCCAGCCCCGCCGCGACCACGTTCTTGGCCACCCAGCGGGCGGCGTAGGCGGCCGAGCGGTCGACCTTGGAGGGATCCTTGCCGCTGAAGGCACCGCCGCCGTGCCGGGCCATGCCGCCGTAGGTGTCGACGATGATCTTGCGCCCCGTGAGGCCGCAGTCCCCCATCGGCCCGCCGATCACGAACCGGCCGGTGGGGTTGACCATGAAATTGGCCCGCAGCGATCCCTCGTCGTAGAGCGCCGCCGGCAGCACCGGGCCCACCACGTGCTCCCACAGGTCGGGCTTGATCCGCGTCTCGCAGTCGATCCCGTCGGCGTGCTGGGTCGAGATCAGGAGCTTCTCGATCGCGACCGGCTTGCCGTCGCGGTAGCGCACCGTCACCTGCGTCTTGCCGTCTGGGCGCAGGTAGGGCACGAGCCCGCTGCGTCGCACCTCGGCGAGGCGCTTTGCCACCCGGTGGGCCAGGCCGATCGGCATGGGCATCAGCTCGTCGGTCTCACGGGTGGCGTAGCCGAACATCATGCCCTGGTCGCCGGCTCCGGCGATGTCGAGGCGGTCGTTGTCCGGCACCGTCCCGCGCACCTCGTAGGCCATGTCAACCCCTTGGGCGATGTCGGGCGACTGGCGGTTGATCGCGTTCATCACGGCACAGGTGTTGCAGTCGAAGCCGTAGAGCGCGTTGTCGTAGCCGATCCGGCGCACCGTCTCGCGCGCGATTTCGGGCACGTCCACGTGCGTGGTCGTCGAGATCTCGCCGGAGACGACGATGAGGCCGGTGCTGACAAGCGTCTCGCAGGCGACACGGCCGTAGGGGTCATCGCGCAGCACGGCGTCGAGCACCGCGTCGGAGATCTGGTCTGCGATCTTGTCCGGATGCCCCTCGGTGACGGATTCAGACGTGAACAGGTACTCGTTGTCGGCAGCGGTCATGCCGTTCGGTCCTCGCTTTCTGCCTCTCGCGTGACCTCTATCAGGTACGCGACGATGATGTTCTGGTCGCCCAGCTTGAGGTGGTATGCGTCCGACAACTGCTCCACCCGCTGGATCTGCTCTTCCTTGTCGGAAAACAGCTCGTTGAACTCGAAGAACGCGAAGTCTACGACCCGGGATGCAAATCCCGCCCGTTCAAGCAGCTCGGCCGTCCGCCGCTGGCCGATGATCGAGAGCTGCATCACGTAGGCCACGCCGTCGGCGGCAAGCGCCTCCGGCAGGATCGCGATGAGGTGGTCGATCAGGTTTCGGCCCCAGTAGTCGAGCGGGCGGTGGGTCGACGCCTGCTCGAACGGATCGACGGGCAGCTGGTACAGGCTCGCCACGATCACGTCGTAGCGCTCCTCCGGCACCCACGGATACAGGTCCACCGCGGCGGCGCTGACGCGGTCGGCGACACCGTTTCGAAACGCGTTCGTGAGCGTGTTGGACACGGCTCGCCGGTCGACGTCGATCGCGTGCACGTGGCTGGCCCCGTTCTTGGCCAGCTGCACGGTCTGCAGGCCCGTCCCGCAGCCGACGTCCAGGCAGCGGCGGTCGCGGCCGATGCCGGCGCCGAACAGGTATTTCCACACGAGGAAGCTGCCCTGGGTGGGGGCGAACACCCCCGGCTCGCGCAGGATGTCGGGAAAGTCGAGCGGGAAGAGCTGCGAGCCGCGCGCGTCCGTCCACGCCTCGACCCGGGTGTCGCTCGGCACGGTCGGGGCATCCACGGGCACGGCCAGCTCCCGCGGGCGGATGTGGCCGGATGGCACTCCCTCGAGTGCGGTCCGCGCGGCGGCCAGGTGCTCGGGCCCGACGCCGCAGCAGCCGCCGATGATCTGCGCACCCTCCGCCCGCCAGCGCAGCGCCATCTCGGCGTACTCGGCACCGCCGACGCCCGCCTCGGTGCGCCAGCCGGCGGTCGAGAGGTAGCCGAGGTTCGGGTATGCGCCCAGGGGCAGATCGGTGAAGTCGCGCATCCACGAGATCATGCCGCCCACATGGTCGGGCGGGATGCAATTGATCAGGAGCGCAGCGATGCCCATCTGCTCGAACCGGCGCGCGGCGCGGCCGAAGGCATCGCCCTCGGGGCCGCCCCAGTGCTCGCCGTAGACGCCGCAGACGCCCTGCAGGCAGCGGCGGAAGCTGAGCCATACAGGGATCCCGGTCGCGAGCAGGCGCTCGACGGTGGCATAGGTCGAGGCACGGACGAGCGACAGCGTCTCGAGCAGCACGATGTCGGGCGGGTCCTCCTCGAACACGCGGGCGAGCAGGCGGATCGTCTCGGCGCCCTCGGGCGTGTCGACGTCGCCGTTGATGCTGAAGGCGATGGCGCACTCGCCGCCGCGGCCGCCCTCGGCAGCGGCCCGGCGGGCCAGGGCGATGCCGCGGCGGGCGACGTCCATCCAGTGCACTGGCCGGTCGGCCTCCCACAGCGAGGGCCGTTCGTCGCGCACCGCCGTCGGCAGGCCCCAGGTGTCGGTCGAGATGACGTCGCAGCCGACGTCGACGTAGGCGCGGTGCACCCGCAACACCTCGGCGGGGGAGCGCACGAGCGCGCCCGTGCCCCACAGGCGCTCCTGCAGCTCCGGCCGGTCGTCGGCCACCTCGCGCAGCTCGGTGGCCGTGCCGCCGTCGAGGATGACGCAGCGGTCGGCCTCGATCAGGCCGGCGATGCGCCGGTAGGCGCTCTCGCGCGGCTCCCATGCCTCCGGCGTTCCGGCGGCCGCGGCCGCATTGCGCACATCTCCTGTCATCCTGCTCGAAATGGTAGGCCGGTATCCTGGGCCGCGGGTGAAGAGTCCGCTCGTGATCGACTGGGAGGCACGCGAGTTCGCCGCGGTGCGGCCGGGCATCCGGGGCTGCACGATCGTCTCCCGCGACCTCACCGTGACGATGTACCGGTACGACGCGGGCTCCGAGTGGGAGGAGCACCACCATCCCGAGGATCAGCTGACCATCGTCATGTCGGGCGCGATCGTCTTTCGCACCGGCGCCGACGAGATCCGCCTGGGCCCCGGCGAGCAGGTGCTGATTCCGGGCGGGGTGCCGCACTCGGCCACCGTCGGGAGCGGACAGGTTGTCACCCTGAACGTGTGGCCGCCGCGGATGTGAGAACCTCCAGGGCGTGCCGAAGCCGCCCGCCGCCGTCTCCGACGTGCCGTACTTCGACGTCTCGGATCCCGCCTTCTCAGCCTCGTCGGCGGCCGTGCGGGCCGCCCGCGAGCGAAGCTGGTACGCGCGCACCAACTTCGGCCTGGCGGTGCTGCGCTACGAGCAGACGAGCACGCTTCTGAAGGACCGGCGGCTGCGCCAGGGCAGCTTCGCCTGGCCGGCCCAGAACGGCATCACCGACGGCCCCCTGGCGGACTGGTGGTCGCTGAACGTGCTGAGCGTCGAGGGCGACGACCACCGCCGCCTGCGCCGGATCGCCAACCCGGCCTTCTCCCGCTCCCTGATGGAGCGGATGGTGCCGGGGTTCCGCGAACTTGCGGGTGAGCTGATCGATGCGTTCGCCGAACGCGGCGAATGCGAGTTCGTCTCGGAGTTCGCCGAGCCATACTCGGCGCGGGTGCTGTGCCGTCTGGTCGGTCTGGACGAGGACCGCTGGCAGGACGTGAGCCACTGGTCGACCGACATCGGCCTCGCGTTCGGCATCACCATCGCGGAGGACCGCGAGCGGATCGAGACCGCCCTCGCGAAGCTGTATGGGCTGGGCGACGAGCTGATCGCCGAGCGCCGGCGTACCCCCGCCGACGACGTCATCTCGGGCCTGGTGGCCGCGCACGACCGCGAGGGCCTGTTGACGCTGGCGGAGCTGCGGGCGATGATCGCACTGATCATCTTCGGCGGGATGGACACGACCAAGAACCAGCTCGGGCTGGCCCTGCAGCTCTTCGTCGAGCACCCCGGCCAGTGGGCGCTCCTCGCGGATCGTCCCGAGCTCGCGGCAAACGCGGTCGAGGAGGTGATCCGCTTCAACCCGACCGTCGTCTGGACGACCCGCCGGGCCGTCGAGGACATCAGCTTCGAGGGACTCGAGATCCCGTGCGGGACGACGCTGCACCTGCTCAGCCCGCCGGCCAACACCGACCCGCTGGCGGTCGGCTCCGAGCCGTTCGATATCACGGTGGAGCGGCGGGCCCACTTCGGCTTCGGGGGCGGCGCCCACCACTGCCTCGGCCACTGGCTCGCGCGCATCGACATGCGCGAGGCGCTGCCGCAGCTGGCCCGGCGGCTGCCGGGCGTGCGACTGGTGCGGCCGGCGACCTTCCGCCCCCAGAGCGGGGTGACCGGCGCCGTGGAGCTGCCGATCGCGTTTCTGACCGCCCGACCGGGGGAGGCCCCATGCGCGTGACCGTCGATACCCAGACGTGCGACCACCACGGCCAGTGCATGATCGCCTGTCCCGAGGTGTTCAACCTGGTCGCACCCGACCGGCTCGAGTACGTCGCCGAGCCCGACGACAGCCTGCGTGCCTGCGTCGAGGAGGCCGAGGCCGCGTGCCCGACCCTCTCGATCATGATCGAGGAGTGACGGCGGGCGGGTAGGCGCCGGCACGTGTTTCGGGGAGGGTGGCCCACCTGTTCCGGGTATACCCGGACGCCTCGGGACGGTCGAGGCTTACCGGATGGCCCCGCCGCGCACCCTCGCCGCCCTTGCACTCGCCGCCGCGGTCTCGCTTGCGGTGGCGGCTCCCGCGGCTCTCGCGGGCTCGATCGTCCCCGCCTCCGGCGTCTACCTGGGTGCGTTCGCCAACGAGCCGGGCGGGATCACGACGCTCGAGACCGCCATCGGCCGCACTCTCGCCCTCGACCGCACGTACGTCCCGTGGACGTTCACCGGCTGGTCGAACCGAATCGCTCCGGACAAGGCCGCCGGCAGGATCCCCGAGCTCGCCTGGTCGGCCGCTCCCACCACCACCGCGGCGGCCATCGCAGCGGGCACGCAGGACGGCGTCATCCTGGCCGCGGCCAGGGCGATGCGGGACTCCGGCACCCAGATCATGCTCGTGCCCTGGTACGAGTTCGACCAGCCGCGCGGCCACAAGCGCTTCATCGGCGGGCCCAAGCGGGTCGTCGCCGCGTGGCGGCACATGGTGGGGCTGTTCCGGGCCGTTGGCGCGACCAACGTCCACTTCATCTGGACGCCGATGGCGTATGACTTTGGCCCGTACGCAAACGTGAACGCCGCCGCGTTCTATCCCGGCAACGCGTACGTGCACTGGATCGGCGCTGACGCCTACAACTTCCCCGGAGTCCCGTTTCGCACCCAGGCGGAGCTGCTCGATCCCGCGCTGGCCTTCGCCCACAAGCACGCCAAGCCGTTCATCGTCGGCGAGACGGCCAGTCTCAGCAGCAACGCCGAGACGCCGGCCTGGATCGAGGCGTACGGCTCCTGGGCGGCGCTGCATCCGCACGTGAAGGCGATCACCTACTTCGACTCGATCTCGCCGAAGGGCAACGACTTCAGGCTGATCGCGCACGCCTCCGTGCTGGCAGCGTTTGCCGCGCTCGGCCAGGACGCGAGCATGCGGGCGATGCCCTAGCTCGAGCGCGCCGGCCCCGCGGGGTAGACTCGCGGGCCGTGGCCGACTGGGTGACCATCTCGTCGCTTGCGACCGCCGGCGGAACGCTGGTGCTGGCGGTTGCGACCTTCTCGTCGGTGCGCTCGTCGAACCGCTCGGCCCGCGTCGCCGAGCGCGCGCTCCAGGCCGGGCTGCGGCCGCTCCTGATGCCGTCACACATGGAGGACCCGCCGCAGAAGGTGGGCTTCGTCGATGACCACTGGGTGATGGTGCCCGGCGGCGGGGGCAGCGCCGAGGCGTCCGACGCGGCGATCTATCTGACCCTCTCGGTGCGCAACGTCGGCAGCGGGATGGCCGTGCTCCACGGCTGGCGGCTCGTCCCCGAGCTCCTGGTGCGTGGGGACGCGCCGAGCGTCGAGGACTTCCACCGGCTGTCGCGCGACCTGTACGTGCCGGTCGGCGACGTCGGCTTCTGGCAGGGCGCGTTCCGCGATCGCGAGTCCGACGACTTCCGGGCCGCCGCCGATGCGATCGCGTCTCGCCAGTCGCTCACGGTCGACATCCTCTACGGAGACCACGAGGGCGGCCAGCGGGTGATCAGCCGGTTCTCGCTGCGCCCGCGGGGAGAGGGGGAGGGCTGGATCGCAACCACCGCCCGGCACTGGAACATCGACCGCGAGGATCCTCGGTAGCGCTAGATGAGTGGTTCCACGTCGCCGTGATGTCCTGGGTGGCGAGAACCGAGCATCGCAAGGACGCAGGGAGCGTTCATACCGGTTAAGCGTATGGGCGCGACCGAGGACGTAGCGAGGCGAAGGTTCGCAGCCGCAGCCCCACCACGACCCGCTAACCACCACGGTCGAATGTCCAGGCGCGCGGCGGCGTGGAATCAATCATCTACACGGGCCGTACACTGCCAGTGTGAGCGTCTCAGACGATCGGATGACCCGCCCGGGCAGCGTCACGCCCGTGCGCCTGACCGCGGTCGAGCTCGGCGACGGCCGCAAGCGGACCGCCGACTCCCTTGCCACCGAGGAGCCGATGGAGATCCGGGTCGACGCCCCGGGGATGGAGCAGCGGCAGGTCGCCGTGACGATGCGCACGCCCGGAAACGACTTCGAGCTCGCCGCGGGCTTTCTCCACACCGAGGGCCTCGTGGCCGCGACCGGCGACGTGAGAAGCGTTCGCTACTGCTCGGTTCCGCGCGAGGAGCAGCAGTACAACGTGGTCACCGTCGACCTCGCCCGGCCCTACGACGCCGACCTGCTCCGGCGCAACTTCTACACGACGTCCAGCTGCGGGATCTGCGGCAAGGCCTCGCTCGACTCGATCTCGGTGCGGTGCGCCGCGGTCGCCGACGGCCCGGCCGTGTCCGAGGCTGTCGTCGTCGAGCTGCCCGGGCGGCTGCGCGAGGCTCAGCGGCTGTTCGACCGCACCGGCGGCCTGCATGCCGCCGGCCTCTTCGACGCCGACGGCCGCCTGCTCGAGCTGCGCGAGGACGTCGGCCGTCACAACGCCGTCGACAAGCTGGTCGGGCACGCGCTTCTGGCCGGAACGCTGCCGCTCTCTGAGCGGGTGCTGATGGTGTCGGGGCGGCTCAGCTTCGAGATCGTGCAGAAGGCGGCCGTCGCGGGCATCCCCGTGGTGTGCGCCGTGTCGGCGCCGTCGAGCCTGGCGGTGGACGCGGGCCGCCGGTTCGGGATGACCCTGGTCGGCTTCGTGCGCGGCAGCCGGTTCAACATCTACACCGGGCCGGAGCGGATCAGCGCGGGCGCTTCGGCGGGCGGCTCTGGACGAACTGGAAGCCAAACCGGCCCTTGATGCAGAGGTTGCCGCTCGTGATGTCGTGGTCGAGCGGTGAGGTCACCTTGACGATCTCGTTGTCCTGCACGTGCAGGGTCAGCGTGCACCCCACACCGCAGTAGGGGCAGATCGTGTCGGTGCGCGCCTGGGCGGCCTCGTCCCACGTGCCTGCGGCGCGACGGTCGTGCTCGCTCTTGAACATGAGTGCGCCGGTCGGGCAGACCGCGATGCAGTTGCCGCAGTAGACGCAGGCCGAGTCGGGCAGAGGGACCGCGAACTCGGTGGCGATGCGGGCGTCGAAGCCGCGTCCGGCGACGGCGATCGCGAAGGTGTTCTGCCAGTCGCTGCCGCAACCCTCGACGCACTTGTAACAGAGGATGCACTTGCTGTAGTCGCGCACGTAGAGCTCGTTGTCGACCTTGACCGGCTGGGCGACCGTCGCGGCCGTCTGGCCGTCCCCGGCGTGGTGATGACCGGGCCGGGCATGGTCGCGGACGCCCGCCCTGGCCGGCTCCGCGGGCGGCCCGTACCGGTTGGGCCGGGCGTCGTACTCGCCGATCCAGCGGTCGACGTCGGGCGTGGTGGAGAGGTCGACCGACGACGCCAGGAACTCGAGCACCATCTTGCGGCTGTGGCGGACGCGCTCCGATGCCGTGCGCACGACCATTCCGTCCTCGGCCTTCCGCGCACAGGACGGCACCAGCACCCGCGAGCCCTCCACTTCGACCATACAGACGCGGCAGGCGTTGACCGGGGTCAGCGTCTCGCCGTAGCAGAGGGTCGGGATCTCGAGGCCCTGGCGCTGGCACACCTGCAGGATCGTCTCGCCCTCGCGGGCGCGGACGGTCTCGCCGTCGATCTCGAGCTCGATGGTGCGCCGAAGCGTGACCGGGACGGCGCTCATGCCGCCCCCGTCCCCGCGAACGGCCGCAGCGTCTGAAGCGCCGACTCGATCGCATTGGCGGCCGTCTGGCCGAGGCCGCAGATCGAGGCGTCGCGCATTCCACGCGCGATCTCGTCCAGCAGCGCCAGCTCCTCGGCGATCGACTCCCGCGGGCGTCCGCTTGCCAGGCGCAGCATCGCCTCCTGCTGGCGCACCGTCCCGACCCGGCAGGGCACGCACTGCCCGCACGACTCGTCGCGGAAAAAGGCGGCGATGCGAAGCAGGATCGGCACCAGGTCGATGGTGTCGTCGAGCAGCATGATGACTCCCGAGCCGAGTGTCACCCCGGCGGCGCGGGTGGCCTCGAACGAGAGCTCCAGGTCGAGCATGTCGGGGCCGACAAAGGCGCCCGCGGCTCCGCCGAGCAGGATCGCCCGCAGCTCGCGGCCGCCGGCGACTCCGCCGGCCATCTCGATCACGTCGCCGAGGCGGGCCCCGAACGGCGCCTCGTAGAGACCCGGCCGCTCGACGCAGCCCGAGAGGCAGAAGAGCCGTGTCCCGGTCGACTGCTCGGTGCCGGTCGCGGCGAAGGCGCGGCCGCTTTCCACGACGATGTCGAGCACGTTCACCAGGGTCTCGACGTTGTTGACGACGGTCGGCTTGCCGAACAGGCCGACGTCGACCGGGAACGGCGGCTTGTTGCGGGGCTCGCCGCGGAAGCCTTCAATGGAGTTGAAGAGGGCGGTCTCCTCGCCGCAGATGTATGCGCCCGCGCCCTTGCGCAGCTCGATGTCGAAGCGCAGGCCGTGGCCCATGATGTCGTCGCCGAGAAGGCCGTGGGTGCGGGCCTCGGTGACCGCGTTCACGAGCCGGTCCCAGGCCAGCGGATACTCGCCGCGCAGGTAGACGTAGCCCTGCTCGCACCCGCACGCGAAGGCGGCGATGGTCATCGCCTCGATCACAGCGAACGGGTCCTGCTCGAACACGACCCGGTCTTTGAACGTGCCCGGCTCGGACTCGTCGGCGTTGCAGATCAGATAGCGCGGGCCGACGGGATTGCGGGCGACGGCGTCCCACTTGCGCCCGGTCGGGAAGGCCGCGCCGCCGCGGCCGAGCAGCTTCGACTCGGTCACCTCGCGGATCACGCCGGCCTCGCCGAGCGCCAACGCCTGCCGCAGCGCCTCGTAGCCGCCGTGCGCGCGGTAGCTGTCGAGGCTCGTTGGATCGACCACGCCCGCGCGCCGCAGCAGCCGAACGGCGCCGCCGCGCTGCGGGATCGGATCGGGCACCATCGGATCGGGCAGCCTGCCCTGCAGCGCCGCCGCGATCACCTCGGCGCTCGCAGGTGCGATGGACCGCTCGACGGGCTCCTCGCCGGCCACGGTCACCAGCGCCGCAGGGGCGCGCTCGCACAGCCCCAGGCAGGGGCTCTCGAGCCAGATCGCGCGGCCGTTGCCCGGGTGCGCTCCAGCCGGGCCGACCGTTCGCTCCAGTTCGGCGACGAGCTCGTCTCCGCCCCGGCACATGCAGGCGATGTCGGTGCACACGTGTGTCACCACCGGCGGCTGCGGCTCCAGTGAGAAGAGCGCGTAGAAGCTCGCGACGCCGTACGCCTCGGCGGGCGGGATCGTCAGCCGGCGGCACACATAGCCGAGGGCACCCGGGCTGATCCAGCCCATGCGGGCCTGCACCGCGTGCAGCGTCGGCAGCAGGAGGTGGCGCTGATCCCGAGCGGCGTGGCCGCCCCGCGCGGAGTGGCCGTCGATCTCGGTGCGGGCGCCGCCGACCCATGCCGACTCGGGCGGGCCGAGCACGGCATCGACCGCCTGCCGCTCGGCGGCCGTCGCCGACTGGTCATCGATGCGCAGATCCACTTATCTGGCGGGGATCGACACGTGTCCGGGGCGGGTTTCGGGTTGCGCCACGGGCACCTTGTCCACCCGGATCGCGCTGGCCTTGAATTCGGCGGTGCCCGACTTGGGATCGGTCGCGTCGATGGTGAGGACGTTGGTCTCGACCTGGTCGGGGAAGTGCAGGGTCATGAACGCCAGGCCGGGGCGGAGGGTCGGGTCGATGCGCACGGGCGCGGTCACCGTACCGCGCCTGGAGCTGATCTTGACGCGCTCACCCTCGACGAGGTCGAGGCGCTCGCAGTCCTCGATCGACAGGTCGATGGTCTCGCGCCGCCGCAGCGGCGAGCTGTAGCCGCCGCTCTGCACGCCCGTGTTGTAGGAGTCGAGCGTCCGGCCGGTGGTCAGCCGCAGCGGGAACTCCTCGGTCAGCTCGTCGACCGGGAGCTCGTGAACCACGACGCTGAACGGCGCTCGGCGGCCGCCGGCCGGCGTCTCCCAGAGGCGGCCGTGCAGGAATGGCGAGCCGGGGTCGTCCTCGTCGGCGCACGGCCACTGGATGCCCTTGAGCGCCTCGAGCCGGGCGTAGCTCATGCCTGCGTGCATTGGTGAGAGGCTGCGCAGCTCGTTCCAGGCGTCCTCGGCCGACTCGTACCGGAGGTCGCAGCCGAGCCGCTGGGCGATGCTGCAGATGATCTCGATGTCGTCGCGGGCGTCGCCGGGCGGGTCGAGCGCCTTTCGCACCCGCTGCACCCGCCGCTCGCTGTTGGTGACGGTGCCCTCTGCCTCGCACCAGCTTGCCGACGCGGGCAGGACGACGTCGGCCATCTCGGCGGTGCGGGTGAGGAAGATGTCCTGCACGATGAGGCAGTCGAGGCCCTCGAGCAGCGCGTTGGCGTGGGTGGCATCGGCCTCCGACTGGGCCGGGTTCTCGCCGAGCACGAACAGGCAGCGCAGGTCGCCCCGCTCCATGGCCTCGAACATCTGCGTCAGGTGCCAGCCGTACCTGGGCTGGATGGTGACGCCCCAGGCCTGGTTGAAGCGCTCGCGGGCCTCGTCGTCTGACTCGACGTCCTGGAAGCCGGGCAGCTTGTTCGGGATGGCACCCATGTCCCCGCCGCCCTGCACGTTGTTCTGGCCCCGGAGCGGGTTCAGGCCCGAGCCGTAGCGGCCGACGTGGCCGGTGAGGAGGCCGAGGTTGATGAGCGCCAGCACGTTGTCGACGGCGTTGTGGTGCTCGGTGATGCCGAGCGTCCAGCAGATCTCGGCCCGGTCGGCGCGGGCGTACGTGCGGGCCATCTCCCGGATCAGGTCGGCCCGCACGCCGGTCTCACGCTCGCCCCGCTCGAGCGTCCACTCCTCGACCGACGCCGCGTACTCCTCGAAGCCGGTGGTGGCGTTGTCGATGAACTCGCGGTTGTGCAGGCCGGCGTGGATGATCTCGCGGGCAACCGTGTTCGAGAGGGCGATGTCGGTGCCGATGTCGATGCCGAGCCAGCCGTCGGCCCACTCGGCCGAGCCGGTGCGCCGGGGATCGATGACGTACAGGCGCGCGCCGTTGTGCACCCCGGTCAGGAGGTGGTGGAAGAAGATCGGGTGCGTCGCGCGGGCGTTGGAGCCCCACAGCAGGATCACGTCGGTCTCCTCGATCTCTTTATACGAGCTGGTGCCGCCGCCCGCTCCGAACACTGTCGCCAGACCGACGACGCTGGGAGCGTGTCAGGTGCGGTTGCAGCTGTCGATGTTGTTCGTGCCGATGGCCGCGCGCATGAACTTCTGCGCCACGAAGTTGACTTCGTTGGTGGCCTTCGAGCACGAGAACATCCCGCACGAGTCGGGGCCGCCGGCCTGCACGGCCGCCTGGATGCCCGCGGCCGCCCTGTCGAGGGCCTCGTCCCACGTCGCAGGTCGCAGCTTCCCGCCGTCGCGCACCAGTGGCTCGGTGAGCCTGATGAGGGTCTTCGCCATTCCGATCACCTCCCTTCCACGATCGTTCGCCGAATCGTACCCCGCGGGGGCGCCGTGAAACCCTGGAAGGCGCGCCTCAACGGGTGGTGCGGCGCGTGCGCACGACCACCGTGCCCGCCCAGCGGTCGCCCAGGCGCTGGCGGCGCGGCGACGACCACACGAGCACGGCGCCGACGGCATAGAAGAGGATGCCGTCGATCAGGCGGCAGACCGTGCGGATCAGCACGGCCCGTCCGGTCAGGGCGCTGCCGTCGGCCATGCTCACGCGCAGGCCCACGAGTCGCTTGCCGGCGGTGCCGCCCCAGGCGCTCTCGAGGCCGCCGAAGTACACGAGGCTGGCGGCCGTGATCAGCACCACCGCGGCAGTGTTCGGGTCGATCAGGAAGCTGCGGCCGGCGTTCGGCTTCGCGCCGCCCGACGACGAGGTCGACGATGGCGATGGTGACCGCGAGGATCAGGGAGTCGAGGACGTACGCGAGGGCCCGCGGGCCGACTCCCACGGGGGTGCGGTCGATCATCGTGCGAGTCTACCGGCGGCCAGATGGGGCCCGGCTACGCCTCGAGCTCGGCGAGCAGCGACCAGAACGGCGATGTCGCGGGCGGGATGCGGGGCGGTCGCATGCGGTGCTGGCGGTACTCGGCCCAGGTGACGTAGGAGCGCAGCCGCCGGCCGGCGCTTCGGCGCGCATGGTCGCTCAGCTCGACCATCGAGTTGGCGAGCGCCCACCGCCACGCCGCCGCCTCCTTCTCGAGCCGCGTGCCCGACCGGCCTGGACCGAGCAGGTGGCCGATCTCGTGCAGCGCGACGGCGTAGGTGATCTGGCTGCGCACCGGCGGGATCCGGATCCCGGGTTGGCGCCGCCCCGCAGGGCCGCGCCGGTAGGCGAGCCCACGGCGGCCGGCGATCCGCTCGATGCCGTGGACGTCGCAGAGGTGCTGGATGTGGGCATCGAGGTCGGCGATGGTCGGGCGGTGGGGCGGCACGCGACAGACGGTAGTCGTGGGGGCGGTTGGTGCGGCGGGGTGGGTGGGGGGTGTCGTTGGGAGCGGCCGAGTCGGCCAATTGGCCAACGCTCGCAGCGTCAATTGAGTACTCCGGGCAAAACGGCCAATTGGCCGTCGCTCGCAGCGTCAATTGGGCACTCCGGGCAAAACGGTCAATTGGCCCTCGCTCGCAGCGCCAATTGGCATTCCCCTGCAAAAGCGGCTATTCCAGGTGAATTGTTCAGCGCAGCCCGGGCAGGGGGGCGTCGTCGGCCCGCCCGAGGTCGACCAGGCTGTAGCCGAAGCGGTTGACGTCGGCTTCCCAGCGGGCGATCGTGCGGCGGTGGCGGCGCGGGCGCCAGCGGGTGAAGTATTCCTCGTTTCGGCCCGGATGGACGAGCCCGGAGAGCGGCGGCGGCGTGAGAGAGACCGACGCGAACACGGGGGCGAGCGCGGCGATCGGGTCGGCCACCAGGTGTTCGTAGCGCACGATCCGGAGGTTGCGGACGAGCGGGGCGTCGCCGGCGAGGATCGTGTGGCAGGCGACCCAGTGGCGCACGAGCGGCTCGTAGCCCAGGAGCCGCCTGCGGCCCTTCCGAGTGGCGCGCGCGACGGCGACCGGGTGGCGCACGACGACGACGAACGTCGGCGCTCGGGAACGAGCGCCTGCAGGAAGCGCGTGCGCACAATGTTCGGCGGCGATTTCTCGACGCCGACCGCCGCGCCGGGCTGCCACCGGGGTCCCCATTCGGCGATCAGGCGGGCGCGGCTCTGGGCCGAGGCCAGCGGCGAGCGCTCGGTCAGGTGCGCCTCGGGTGTGAACGCGAACACGGCCGGCGCCGCCGAGACGGAAGTCCTGGGGATACGACGGTCTGCAGGTGCTGCCCTCGTCCTCGGGCACGCCGGTGCCCGGAGAAGCCGCTCACGGCCGGATGCGATGCGAGGCAGCGGTGCACGAGCGAGGTGCCGCTGCGGTGCAGGCCGCCGACGAACACCAGTGCGGGTGGGATCGCCGTCGCGCCGGAGCGAGCGGTGGGCGATCTTCGCGAGCGGCCATCCACGACGCAGGATTACACGGGATGACGCCCCAGAGCCGCGGTGTTCACCGCATGGTTACGCCACAGCCTCCCGGCCGAGGATGACCCGGTGCAGCTCGTCGGCGCGGGCCCGCAGCGGAGCAAGGGCGCGCCGGCGTCGAGCTCGGGGGAACGTCGCGCCTTGAGCTCGTCGCGCTCGGCGGTGGGGCGGGCCAGGATGAGCGCGCGCTCGCGGGTCATCGCCCCGGCGAACCGGGTGCGGTTGCGCTCGCTGATCGCGGCGAACACGCGGGCCTCGTTCTCGGCGGTGTGCTCGAACACGCCGAAGCTGGTGCCGAACGCCCGGTTGACGCGGTGCACGACGGCGCCGAAGTCGTGGGTGACCTCGTCGAAGCCGGCCGCGACGAACCCCTCGCGGACGGTCATGATCCGCCGGTGGTACCGGATCCAGGCCACGAGGGCCGTGCGCGCGGAGACGTCGCTGGAGCGCCATGTGTGCCAGCACCGAGTCGGCCGGGTCGCGGACGACGACGAGCGTGGGGATGTTCCAGCGGACGGCCGTGATGACCTGCGCCGGGGCGTGCGTGTGGTGGGCGAGCCGCACCGGCCGGGACTGGGCGGAGCGGAACGCCAGCCACATGAAGGTGTTGCCGGCTCGGGCGAAGCCCTCCAGCACGAGCTGGGTGTCGCGGCGGACGATGTACTCGCTCCGATCCCGGTGGCGCAACCGGGCGAGCGGCATGTAGACGGCCGGGTGCTCGTTGAGCAGGTACCGCGCGCGGTAGGCGAGCTCGCTCATGCCACGATTCTACGGAGGGCCGTCGGAGCCCTCGGCGACGACCTCGGGGACATGCGCCGGCGGGGCGGCCGTCCACGCGAAATGACACGCGGCGAGGTGGCGGCCGCCGTTCGACGGCAAGCGCCGGATCGTCGCGCGAGCACACCTCCTGGGCGATCGGGCAGCGGGTGTGAAAGCGACAGCCCGACGGCACGTTGATGGGGCTCGGCGGATCGCCCTCCATCGCCACCGCCTCGGTCAGGCGGCCCGGGATGAGCCGCGGCACGGCCTTCAGCAGGCCCTGCGTGTAGGGGTGGCGGGGATTCGAGAACAGCTCCTCGGTCGGCGCCGTCTCGACGATCCGGCCCAGATACATCACCGCGACCCGGTCGCAGACGTGCCGCACGACGGCCATGTTGTGCGCGATGAAGAGCATGGTCAGCCCGAGCTTCGAGCGCGAGCTCGTCGAGCAGGTTCAGCACCGTCGCCTGCACGGACACGTCGAGCGCCGACACCGGCTCGTCCGCCACCAGCAGCTCGGGCTCGAGCGCGAGCGCGCGGGCGATCGAGACCCGCTGGCGCTGGCCGCCGGAGAAGTTGCGCGGATGCGCGTCGAGCGAGCGCGGGCCGAGGCCGACCAGGTCGATCAGCTCGCGGCAGCGCTCGTCGACCCGGTTGCGCGGCACCATCCTGTGCACGCGCAGGAGCTCGGACAGCACCTGCCGTACGGTCATCCGCGGGTTGAGCGAGGAGTACGGATCCTGGAACACGATCTGCATCCGGCGCCGCTGCGCGCGCTCGCGCCGGGCCGTGAGCGGCTCGCCCTCGTACCGGATCTCGCCCGCGCTGGGGGTGTAGAGGCCGACGATGCAGCGGCCCAGCGTCGACTTGCCGCAGCCGGACTCGCCGACCAGCCCGAGCGCCTCACCGCGGGCGATCTCGAGGTCGACGCCGTCGACAGCGCGCAGCACCTCCGGCGAGACCCGACGGGCGCGGCGGAGCATCGAGTCGGAGAGGACGAACTGCATCTCGAGTCCGCGCACCTCCAGCAGAGCGGGTGTCAGGCATCGACGATCACCGGGTTGCGGCGCGCATCCTCGGCGCAGACGTCGTCGTGGATGCAGGCGGTTCGCCCGCGCCACGCCCAGCGGACGCAGCGGGAAGTCGCCCTGCACGCAGTCGTCGCGGGTGAATGGGCAGCGAGGGTGGAAGCGGCAGCCGCTCGGCGGCACCACCAGGTCGGGCGGCTGGCCGGGGATCGACGAGAGCTGCTGGCGCACAAGGTCGAAGCGCGGCACCGAGCGCAGCAGACCGAGCGTGTAGGGGTGGTGCGGCTCGCGGAACACCTGGTCGACGGTTCCCGTCTCGACCACCTGGCCGGCGTACATGACGGCGATCCGGCTGCACGTCTCGGCGACGACGGCCAGGTCGTGGGTGACGAACACGACGCTCACGCCGAAGTCCTGCCGCATGGCTGCGAGCAGCTTCAGGATCTGATCCTGGATCGTCACGTCGAGGGCGGTGGTGGGCTCGTCGCACAGGATCAGCTGCGGCTCGCACGAGAGCGCGATCGCGATCATCACCCGCTGGCGCATGCCTCCGGAGAGCTCGTGCGGGTAGGCCCGCGCCCGCCGGGCCGGGTCGGGGATGCCCACCCGGCGCATCAGGTCGAGCGCCCGCGCGCGAGCCTGGGAGCGGCTGTTCCCGAGGTGCACGAGCGGCCCCTCGGCGATCTGGTCGCCGACCCGCATGACCGGGTTGAGCGCCGTCATCGGCTCCTGGAAGATGATGCCGATCCGCGCTCCGCGCACGTCCCGCAGCCGTGACCTGGACGCGGCCGCCAGGTTCTCGCCCTCGAACAGCACCTCGCCGCCCACGATCCGCCCGGGCTGCGGCAGGAGCCCGAGGATCGCCCGCAGCGTCATGCTCTTGCCGCATCCCGACTCGCCCACGAGACCCATGCGCCTCGCCCGCCGCCACGTCGAATGACGCGCCGTCGACCGCGTGCACCGTGCCGCGGGAGAGCGGGATCTCGACCCGGAGGTCGCGCACATCGAGGATGGGGGCGACGCTCATTCGGGCCGCAGCAGGTCGGCCAGTCCGTCGCCGATCAGCGACAGCCCGAGGGCGGTCAGGATCACCGCGACGCCGGGGATCGTCGAGAGCTCCCACTTGGTGGTGAGAAATGCCTGGCCGTCGGCGATCATCCCGCCCCAGTCCGGCGTCGGTGGCTGGATGCCGAGGCCGAGGTAGCCGAGCGTCACGATCGCCAGGATGTCGAGGACGATGTCGGACATCGCGAACACGATCGCCTGGGTGATCACGTTGGGGAGCAGGTGGCGGGCGATGATGCGCAGGTCGCGGAACCCCGCCGCCTGGGCGGCGAGCACGTACTCCTGGCGTTTCGCGACCAGGATCTCGCCGCGGATGATGCGGGCGTACGACACCCAGCCGACCAGGGTGATCGCGATGTAGATGCTGCGCGCTCCCGGGCCGAGCACGAATACGAGCGCGATGATCAGCACGTAGAACGGGAAGGCGACCACGATGTCGACGAGGCGCATGATGATCGTGTCGAGGAAGCGGCCGTAGTAGCCGGCGATGCAGCCGAGCAGTGTCCCCAGGCAGAACGGGAAAAGCACCGCCAGGAACGCCACCCGCAGGTCGACCCGCGCGCCGTAGAGCAGCCGCGAGAACTCGTCGCGGCCGAGCTGGTCGGTGCCGAGCCAGTGCTTGGACGACGGGCTCTGCAGGACGTGGTTCAGGTTCTGCTGGTTGGGGCTGTGGCTCGTGAGCAGCGGTGCGGCCAGCGCCATGCCGATGATCGTGCCGACGATCAGGATGCCGGCGACGAACGCGGGCGTGCGGTACCAGCGGCGGCGAAAGCCGCTGCGATGCTCGGTCGCAAGCGCGTCGGTCAGGCCTTCGGCGACGGCGATGGTCATCTAGTCGAACCTCACTCTGGGGTCGAGCAGCGAGTGCAGGACGTCGGTCGCCAGGTAGACGAACACGACCATGATGCCGAAGACGAGCGTCACCCCCTGCACGACCGGGAAGTCGCGCTGGAGGATCGAGTTGATCATGAGCTGGCCGATGCCGGGCAGGGCGAACACCTGCTCGATGATGACCGTGCCGCCGACGAGGAAGCCGATGTTCACGCCCAGCACGCTCACGGTCGAGACCACCGCGTTTCGCAAAGCGTGGCGCAGCAGGACGCGGGTCTCGGAGATGCCCTTCGACCGGGCGGTCGTGATGTAGTCCGACTCGAGCACCTGCAGCAGGCTCGCCCGCAGGCTGCGGATCAGGATCGGCGCGATCCCCAGGGCCACCGTGAGCGCCGGCAGGAACATGGCGTGCAGGTGCCCCACCGGCCCCGTGCCGTATCCGCCGACGGGGAAGTGGCGCCCCAGGTTCAGGCCGAACGCGAGCAGGAGCATGATCCCGAGCCAGAACGGCGGGAAGCCGAGGCCGACGAGCGGCACGGCGCGCACGACCTGGTCGCGCACGCCGTCCTTGCGGCTGGCCGCGAGGACCGCGAGCGGGATTGCGATCAGGATCGAGAGCACCGTGCCGTAGCCGATCAGCCACAGCGTTACCGGGAGCCGGCCGAGATCAGCGACCAGGCCGACACGTTGTAGAACAGCGACTCGCCGAGGTTGCCGTGCACGAGCCGCTTCATGAACAACTCGTACTGCGCCGGCAGCGACCGGTCGAGGCCCCACTCGTGATGCAGCAGCGCGATCTTCTTCGGCGTCGCGTGCACGCCGAGCATCGTCCGCGCAGGATCGCCCGGTACGAGGTGGATCATGAAGAAGCAGAGCACGGTGACGCCGATCACGACCGGTATCGCTTGCACGAGCCTGCGCAGGATGTATGCGAACCGGTCCACCGAGCTTCTGCGCTGCCTCAGATCGGGGCTAGTGCGACAGCCAGACGTTCTCCATGTGGTAGTTGCCGGTCGGGTACACGAAGAAGCCGTGCACCTTGTTCGAGAACGCATACGCGTACGGGGAGTAGTACAGGAATGCCATGAACGCGTCGTGCGCAGCTGCGGCCTGGATCTCGGAGTACAGCTTCTGGCGGCCGGCGGAGCTGAACGTGCGCTCGGCCTGCTCCGTCCACTTGACCACGTTCGCGTTGTTGTAGTCGGTGTAGAACGACTTGGCGCCCGACTTCGGGTCGACCGCGAATGTCACCAGCTCGTCAGGGTCGGCGATGTCCATCGTCCAGTAGCTGCAGGCCCGAGCTGATACTTGAACTGCTGCTCGTCCTGGAACTCGATGCTCGGGTCGGTGGGCTTGAAGACCACCTTGATGCCGATCTTGGCCAGCTCCGCCTGCACGATCTGGCCGATGGACTTCTCGTTGGCGACGCCGGCGCCGATCAGCATCTGCACGGTGAAGCCCGTGTCGGGTACTTCGACTGGGCCATCTCCTGCTTGGCCTGGGCGACGTTGTACTGGAGCCCCGGTGAGCTTCGTGTCGTAGTACGGCACCTGCGGCGGCATGAACGAGTTCGCCGGCACACCGTGGCCGAACAGCACCGAGCTGATCATCGCCTTGCGGTCGAGCGCCATGCTGATGGCGCGGCGCACGTGCACGTCGGCGAGCGGCGCGAACCGCTCGTTCATCATCATGTAGTCGGTGCGGGTGGACGGGAACAGCTTCATGGTGACGTTTGGCGTGTTCTCGAGCGTGTTGACCGTCTGCCAGTCGGGGAACTCGTCGATCTGGGCCTGGCCGCCCTCGAGCTGCAGCTCACGCGTGTTCGTGTCGGTGACCGTCTTCCACGTCACCTGGTCGAGATACGGCTTGCCCTTCTGCCAGTAGTACGGGTTGCGCTTGAGCACGATCTCGACGCCGTGCGTCCAGTGGCCCCACATGAACGGGCCGGTGCCGACGGGGTGGGAGTAGAACTCCTTCGCCGTCTGGCCCATGTAGTTGTTGGGCACGATGCCGTTCGCGAACAGGGCGATGTCGGCCAGGAACGGCGCCCACGGGTACTTGGTCTGGATGACCACCGTCTCGGGATTTGGCGTCGTGATGTCCTTGATCGCGGCGTCGAGGTAGCCCCAGCCCTGGCTCGCCTTGCGGGTCTGGTCGATGGAGAACTTCACATCGGCCGACGTCATCAGCTTGCCGTTGGAGAACTTCACCCCGGGGCGCAGGTGGAACGTGTAGGTCTTCTTGTCGGACGAGAGCGTGTACGACTTCGCCAGCCAGGGCACAACGCCCTTGCCGGTCGGGCGAGACCGTGTAGAGCGGCTCCATGATCTGCTCGAGAATCCAGATGGACTCGTTGTCGAAGACGTCCTCCTTGTCCATCGACTCGGACTCGGCCGACCGGTCGATGACGAGGCTGCCGCCGCGCTGCGGCGTGCCGGCCCCGCCCGACGATCCCGAGTTGTTGCCGCCGCCCGACCCCCCACAGCCGGCCGCCAGTCCGAGGGCACATACAACGAGCAGACCAGCTGGGATCGAGATCTTCATGCGATGCTCCTTGGGCCAGGGGGAGGCCAGTATCCCACGTCGGCCGGACTGCGTCCATGAGATGAACACCTCGTCCCGCCCGGCGGAACGGTAGGATCGGACAATGCGCTATGCCGTCATCGGGGCGGGGGCGATCGGCGGCACCGTGGCCGCCGCGCTCGTCCGTGACGGCCATGAGGTGCTCCTCTGCGACGCGGACACCGAGCACGTTGCCGCCATCAACGCCGACGGCCTGCGGATCGAGGGCCCGGTCGAGGAGCACACGGTCCGCGTGCAGGCCGTGACGCCCGACCGGCTCGAGGGGCCGCTGGAGGCCGTGCTCCTGGCAGTGAAGGCCCATCACACGGCGGCGGCGGTCGCCCCCGTGGCGCCGCTGCTCGCGGCCGACGGCTTTGTCGTCTCGCTCCAAAATGGCTTCAACGAGGACGCGATCGCCGCCGCGGTCGGGCGTCAGCGCGTTGTCGGCGCCTTCGTCAACTTCGGCGCCGACGTGATCGCGCCCGGGCGGATCCTGCGCGGGAACCGGGCCGCGCTTCATGATCGGTGAGCTCGACGGGGCCGACAGCCCGCGCGTGCGCGGCCTGGTGGCCGATATCGCCGACGCCCGCCAGAACCGCGAACATCCACGGATACCTGTGGTCGAAGGAGGCCTACGGCGCGATCCTGTTCGCGACGGCGGTGTCAGACCTGTCGATCGCAGACGCGCTCGCCGAGCCCCGCTACCGGCCGCTCTTCGTGGCGCTCGCGCGCGAGGTGCTGGCGGCGGCGACCGCCACGCCCGAGCCGTTCGACGGCTTCGACCCCGCCGATCTCGAGGGATCGATCGACCGGCTGGTCGAGTTCAACCGGCGTTCGGCCAAGACGCATAGGGGCATCTACCGCGACCTCGCCGTGAGGCACCGCAAGACCGAGGTGGACGCGATGCTCGCGGCGCTCGACGGGCCGCTCGTGCGGCACACGGGCGCGCTCATCCACGCGATCGAGGACGGCCGCCGGGTGTGCGAGCGGGCGAATCTCGACCTGCTGGCCGCCTACGAGCGGCTCGAGCGGCTCGGCCGGCCCCTGAACGCAGTGATCGCCGTGATGGAGGCGCCCGAGCGGCCCGCGTCCGGCTCGCTGCACGGCTGTCCGATCGCGATCAAGGACAACATCGACGTCGCCGGCGAGGTGACCACCAACGCCTCGACGGTGGCGGTACCACCGCCGGCCGCGGCGGACGCCGAGGCTGTCGCCAGGGTGCGCGCCGCGGGCGCGGACGTCTTCTGCAAGACGAATCTGCTGGAGTACGGCGCGGGCAGCGTCAACCCGGCCTACGGCATGACGTTCAATCCGCACGACCCCGGCCGGACCGCCGGCGGCTCGTCGAGCGGCTCCGCAGCGCTCGTTGGGGCCGGCGTCTGCGCCCAGGCGGTCGGCACCGACAGCGGCGGCTCCATCCGCGTCCCGGCCGCCTACTGCGGCATCGTCGGCGTGAAACCGACGACGGGATCGGTGCCGAGCGCGGGGCTCTTCCCGCTCTCGCACACCTGCGACGGCATTGGGCCGCTGGCGCGCACCGTCTCCGGGGCCGCCGAGCTTCTGGCCGTGCTTCAGGGCCGGCCCTGCCCGATCGAGCCCGTCGGCGGCGTCCGCGTCGGCGTGATTCGCCGCCAGCTGGACGACCCAGACGTGCGCCCGCTCGTGCGCGCGCGCGTGGGCGAGGCGCTGGACGCGCTCCGGGAGGCCGGGCACGAGCTCCACGACGCTGGACATCCCCGAGCTCGAGCCGGCCGACGACGCGCTGGGCGTGATCGTCCTCTGGGAGGCGTGGGAGGTGCATGCCGACCGTTACCGGGCCGAGGGCGAGCGCTACGGGCCGGGGACGCGGGCGCTGCTCGAGATGGCGGCGCACATCACCGAGGCCGAGTACCGCGACGCGCTGAGTGTTGCCGACCGGGTCGCTGCGGCCTTCGCGCACGCCCTCGAGCAGGTCGACGTCCTGGCCGGGCCGACCATGGCGTTCGTCGCGCCGCCCGAGGACCCCCCGTTCAGCACGCCCGAGGGGGCGGCCGAGGCCCGCTTCACCGGCCCGTGCAACCTGGCCCGGGTGCCGGCGGTCACGCTCCCGTGCGGAGCCGCCGAGGACGGCCTTCCCGCCGCGCTCCAGCTGATGGCGGCCGTGGATCACGACTCGTTCCTGCTGTCGGTGGCGGCGACCTACGAGGCGGTGGCGGGATGAGGATGCACGACTGCACCTGGATGCAGATCGAGGCGTACCTGCGTGCCGACGACCGCATCGTGCTGCCGCTCGGCTCGACCGAGCAGCACGCATATCTGTCCCTCGGCGTCGATGCGATCCTGTCCGAGCGAGTGTCGGTCGAGGCCGCCGAGCCGCTGGGCGTGGCGGTGCTGCCCGCGCTGCCCTACGGCCTCACGCCGTACTTCGCCGCCTACCCCGGTAGCCCCACGCTGCGTCCGGGGACGTACCTGGCCGTGGTGCGCGACCTGCTCGACTCGCTGTACGACCAGGGCTTTCGCCGCTTCCTGATCGTGAACGGCCATGGCGGCAACGCGCCCGCGGCCGCCGTCGGCCCCGATTTCATGCGCGAGCGCCCCGGCGCGCAGGTGCTGTTCCACAGCTGGTGGAACGGGCCGCGGGTCTGGCCGGTGGTGCAGGCGATCGACCCCGACGCCTCCCACGCCTCCTGGCTCGAGAGCTTCCCCTGGACGCGGGTTGCCGGAGTCGAGCCGCCGGAGGGCCACAAGCAGCCGGTCGACCCCGTGGCCCTGCGGGTGTCCGACCCGGCGGGCGTGCGCGAGCTGCTCGGCGACGGCTGCTACGGGGGCGACTACCGCCGCCCCGACGCCGACTGGCAGGCGGTATGGCGGGCCGGCGTCGAGGAGGTGCGCGGCCTCATCGAGTCGGGTTGGCGGGAGTAGCGCGCGGTGGCATGGCTTGCACCCGGCTTCTCGACCCCACAGCGTGTCGAGCTTGCGACCGGCCATCACCTGCGGCCGATCAGGGAGGCGGACGTCGATATCGACTACCCCGCCGTGATGGGCTCGCGTGAGCGGCTGTGGGCCAGGTTCGGCGCGGTGTGGGGGTGGCCGCCCGCCACGATGACCTACGCGCAGGACCGGGACGACCTCGCCCACCACGAAGTCGAGATCGCGGCGCAGGAGACGTTCAACTACGCCGTGCTCGACGCGGACGAGACCGAGCTCTACGGCTGCGTCTACGTCGATCCGGCCGACGCAAGCTCACCACCCGGGACGGACGCCGTGGTCTCGTGGTGGGTGGTCGACCGGGCCGCCGGCACCGATCTCGAGCGGGCGCTCGCCGACACCGTCCCCGCTGGCTGCACGAGGTCTGGGGATTCCGGGCGGTGCACTACAGCCCTGAATGACCGGTGCCAGGCACCTACATATTCACAGAGCGGGAGATGCCGGCGCCCAGGCCCAGCAGCAGGCCGTCGTCGGTCACCGCGGGACTCGACGTGATGAAGAGCGGGACGCCGGCCTCGGGCGCCGTGATCACCTCGAGCTCGTCTCCGAAGAGGTCGAGCACCGCGCCCAGCCGGCCGCCCGCCGGCACCTCGTCGCCGACCCGCACCGACGGCTGCCACCCCGGCCCGGCCTCGCGGCAGCGCAGCCACACGAACCGGTCCACCGACCGCTGCGGGACGCTCCGCCGCCTCGACCTCGCCCTCGAGCATGCCCAGGCTGCGCATCACGTTCTGCGTCCCGCGGACGTGCGCCGCGATCGCGTCCTCCTCGAGCAGGCCGCAGCCGCCCACCTCGGGTGTGATGCCCGGCACACCCGCATCGGCCGCGGCGCCACACGTGGTGCCGCCCGATCGCCGCGCTCTCGCGCTCGGTGCAGACGACATACGGCAGGCCGTAGGCGATCGCCATCGCCCGGGTGGTGGCGTCGACCGGCGACGAGTCGTAGATCGTGAACGGCTCGAGCGCCTCGACCAGGTCGCCGCCGTGCATGTCGATCAGCGCATCGGAAGGCTCGATCAGCTCGGTGAAGACGTGGTGGGCGAGCTGGTCCGAGAACGTCCCGGCCGGGTCGCCGGGGAAGCAGCGGTTCAGGTTCTTGTCGTCGGGCGGGGAGACGAACGGCGTCCGCGTCCGAAACGCCGGCAGGTTCACGATCGGGACGGCCACCACCGACCCGCCAGAGCCGCGCTGGATCGAGGCCGCGCACCACTCGCACCACCGCGGCGATCGACGAGTACTCGCATCCGTGGATGCCGCCCAGGATGCACAGCCGCGGCCCGGTCATCGGGCGCCTGGTCGACCTCGAAGCACGGCCACTCCAGGTCGCGCAGGGCCGGCGAGTCGAATCGCAGCATGTGCCGGGACGGCCCGGCCGCGGCCGGGCTCACTCGCCCAGCCCGCGGGTGAGGGCGACGATGGTGACGAATGTGCGGTAGAGCTCCAACGGGGCCTCGCTTGTCGTCGTGATTGTCCGGTGCGCTGGGCGCTCGACGCCGCGGATCGCGGTGGCGGCCTCGGCCATGTCGGCGGTCAGGAAGGTGAGCTCGAGCGTCGCCGGCAGGTCGATCGCGGGCGGCCTCATGTCGCCGAGACGCTCGAGAGCCGTTCGGGCGCCGGCGCGGATCAGCTCGCAGGCCCGGCGCGGATGCAGGCTCTCGGCGGCAAACCGGCTCACCGACCGCTTCACGACCACCGCCTCGATCCCGGGCATGAATGCCCGCGCCTCGTCGGCGGTCGCCTGGTCGCCGGTGATCAGCGCCACCGGCACGCCGTGGTGCAACGCGACCAGCGCGTTCAGCGCGCTCTCGCCCACGACCACGCCGTTCAGCTTCGCCTCCCAGATCGCCGACGGGTTGTAGGTGTGCGACAGGATCGCCCGCTCGTGTCCGATCGACCCGTGATAGGCGATGAAGAAGGCGGCGTCGAAGCTCGCGTCCAGGCCCTCCATCATGTAGAGCGGCTTGTGCCTGCCCGACAGATACGACGCCTCGCCGTGCACGGCGGCCGGCGGCATGTTGTGCATGGTCGCGTGGGCGTCGTTGACCAGGAACGCGCCGGCGCCGGCATCGGCCGCGCCGTCGATGGCGGCGTTCACCTCGGCCAGGAGCAGCCGCCGCCCCACCTCGTACTCCGCGCCGGGCCCGATCACCTGGCCCCAGTCGACGATCCCGGCCGTGCCCTCGATGTCGGTGGACAGGTAGACCTTCGCGGCGCTCATACGCGCTCCTCGCCGACGCGCGCGACCGCGTCCATCTCGACCAGCATGCCCTCGAACAGGAACCCGCCGCCGACGACCGCGGTCGATGCCGGGTAGGGCGGCGTAAAGAGCTCGCCGCGGACGCGCTTGAACGCGTCGTAGTCGGCCGCCGCGGGCGAGGTAGACGGTCATTTTGACCACGGTCCGAAGCGACGCGCCCTCGGCTTCGAGCACAGCCGCGAGGTTGGCAAACGCGAGCCGGATCTGGGCTTCGGCGTCGCCGAGCGCGGCCACGTTCCCGTCGGGCCCGAACGCGCCCTGGCCGGCGCTGAACACCAGCGCGCCCTCGGTGACGACCGACTGGGAGTACTGGTAGTCGGCGGCCCAGGCGAACGGGTTGGCACCGGCTCGGTTCACGGCCGCTGATACTACCGGTGTGGACGAGCGCGAGCGGATCGCTGATCTGGAGGCGCTCCACCGTGCCCTGCGGCCCTGCCGGCGGTGTGTCGCGGCCGGGCTCCGGGTGGAGTCGATGCCGGTCGTGAGCGGGCGCCGCGACGCCGAGGCGATCCTGGTTGGACAGGCGCCTGGCGTGCGCGAGGCCGACAACCTGACGCCCTTCAGCGGCCCGGCCGGCGAGCGGCTGCGGCGGTGGCTCGCGCCCGCCGGCCTCGGCGACGAAGGCTCCTTCTACGGCCGCCTGTACATCGCAGCTGTGGTGCGCTGCTTCCCGGCAAGCGGCCCGGCGGCAGCGACGTGCGTCCGTCGCCGGCCATGGTGCGCGAGTGTGTTCCGTGGCTGCGCCGCGAGCTCGCGCTCGTGCCCGCGCCCGTCGTGATCTCGGTGGGGACGCTGGCCCTCGAGGAGCTCGCGCCCGGGGTCCGGCTCGACGACGCCGTCGGAACCGAGCTGCGGGTTGCCGACGGCCGGCCGCTGCTCGCGCTGCCGCATCCGTCAGGAGCCAGCCCCTGGCCGCACCTGCCCGGAAACGCCGAGCGGCTCGAGCGCGCGCTGGGGCTGATCGCGGGGTGGTTGGGGGGCGCGAGGAATGCCAATTGACGCTTGCTGTGCGCGCCAAGTGGCGCGTGCTGTGTGCGCCAAGTGGCGCGTGCTGTGTGCGCCAAGTGCGCGAGCAGACCCGTCTCCGTCGTCCGTGTCCTCGTCCGGAACTGCGATTGCCGAGCCGTCTCCGACGGCCGATTCCGCGAACTCGTCCGTTCCCCGCGATCACGGCGCTCGCCGTCATTTGCGTAGGTCACGTGCGCCCGGAACTCGATGGATACCGGGAGCGTCTAACCGGCTATGAGAACGGGAACGGACGTCGTACGTCGGCTGTCACCAGTTCTGGCACTGCTCGCCGTGGCCGGGTGTGGCACTTCGGCCGGGACGGTCAACACCCCCTACAGGCGGTCCGGATCGTAGCCCTCGAAGGGCCGACAACGCCCGCCTGCCGAGGACAAACACGCCGTGCGACGGCCCATACCGCGGGAGGTTCGACCTGATCGCGGCCGACGGCCACCACCTGGCGATGACGACCGACGGTCGCGGACGAGCCGTGGCGGATATTCCGGCGGGGACATACGAAATCGCGACCGCCCCGAACGATCGACTGCCGCGCCTCGCGTCAGTCGTCGTAGCTGGCGCGCGGGTCACGTCAACGAATGGCCGCTACGTGTTTCGGCTGGGAGCCGACGAGAACCCAAGACTGATCCTCAGATTCGACACCGGCGTTCGGTAGCCACCTGGATCCGCGATACGCGTGCGGCTAGGAAAACGCGGTTCCACTGGCGGCACAGGCGCGACCACCGGCGCTGTTGAAGGCCGGGAAGGGGCCAGTGCTCTTGCCGGCCTCGGCGGAATAGGTGCTGCATCCGTGGGTGCCGATGCGATCCGCAGTGGTCGCCGCCCACACCGGCTGGTGCTTCGCGTCGATGACCGCGATCAGGACGCCGTCGTAGCGGGCGCCCTGAAACTCGAGCGCGTCGAGGTAGCGGGTGATCGGGCCGGCCAACAGGTGTCGGGGATTCGCCGCGGTGATGATCACGTACGGTGCCGCTCCCAACGGCTGGCCCCAGTCGAGGCTGACGCGAGTGTGCGTCTGGGCCGCGATTGTGGTCAGGCGCTGTTGGAGGGTGTCGAAGGACGGTGCGCCGTGGCCGAGCGTTGCGGGTGGGAGGCTGCCCTGACCCTCCGGGTCACCCCACCCTGGCAGCGCGATTCGCCCCTGTCCTTGCAGCGTCGGCTTCGCTCCCGGCGCGTGGAGCAGCAGGCTGTATGAAACGACGTGCGGGAGGTGCGCCTGTCGGCTTCGGTCGCGGATCGCGCCGGCCGCGATCGCGGCGTACCATGTCGCCTGGTCTTCCGCGAATCGTGCCGCCGCCGCCCTTGGGCCTTTAGGCGACGCCGGCTCCGGCGGCACCGACGCGATGATCACGAGGCCAGCACTGCCGGCGGGTTCGTTCCGTGGAGAGCTGTGGATGGACATGCGTTGGATCACGTCCTCGTGCATCCCGCAGAGCACGGTCGTGACCACCGCCCGCTGCGCAGAGCTGCCGCCGGTGACGTCTTGCTGGCACGTACCTCGATCGACCTGACCGCCACTCCCGCAACCCGCGGCCACAAGCCCAAGCACTACGACTGCAACCGCCGAATATCGCATCCCTCAGTACGACGTGTTCCGGCGGGCCGAAGTTACCGCCCCACCTGGCGGGCGGGGCTCCGTGAGAACTTCTACCGCCACTCCAACGTTCTGAAGCATGGATTGTGTCGATCCATAGGGACAGGTAGGCAGTCTCGGCTCGACCAGGGGCGTCGCTATTCCGCGGTTTGCCGGTCCTGCTGGCCGTCTTCAGCCCGACAGACAGGAGTAGTATCGGGGGTTCCCCAACCAGAGGGGAGGTCGGGCCGAAACCGATCCCACCCGAAGGGAGGTCGCTTCATGAGTAGCACCGTCCAGACCGGCATCGACGTCCACCCCTTCCAGGTTGAGATTCCGAACGAGGCCCTGGACGACCTCCGTCGACGCATTGCGGCGACGCGCTGGCCCAGCAAGGAGCTCGTCGGAGATCGGTCGCAGGGCGTGCAGCTGGCGACGATTCAGGAGCTGGCGCGCTACTGGACGACGGACTACGACTTCGGGCGCGTCGAGGCGCGGCTGAACGCGCTGCCGCAGTTCGTCACCGAGATCGACGGCGTGGACGTCCACTTCATCCACGTCAGGTCCGAGCACGAGAACGCGCTGCCGCTGATCATGACCCACGGCTGGCCCGGCTCCGTGATCGAGATGATCGACTCCGTCGGCCCGCTGACGGACCCGACCGCGCACGGCGGCAGCGCCGAGGATGCCTTCCACCTCGTGCTGCCCTCGCTGCCCGGGTACGGCTTCTCGGGCGAGCCGGTCGAGATCGGCTGGGACCTGGGCCGGACGGCACGGGCCTGGGCCGAGCTCATGCGCCGTCTCGGCTACACCCGCTACGTCGCCCAGGGCGGCGACGTGGGCGCCGGCGTCACCGACGCGATGGGCCGCCAGGCACCCGAGGGGCTGATCGGCATCCACACGAACCTGCTCGTGCCGGCGCTCGGCGGCACCATGCCGACGCGACACGGACGAGGAACGCGCCGCGGCCGCGCAGATCGCCACCTTCGGGCAGTCCGGAAACGGCTACTTCGTCGAGATGGCCACCCGACCGCAGACGATCGGCTACGCCCTGCTCGACTCCCCCGTCGCCCTGGCCGCCTGGATGACAGACCACGACACGGACGCCTACTACAAGATCGCGCGCGCCTTCGTCGACGGGCAGCCCTCGGGCAACCTCACGCGCGACAACGTCCTCGACAACATCACGCTCTACTGGCTGACCGGCACCGGCGCCTCCGCGGCCCGGTCGTACTGGGAGGCCTACGGGCCCGACGCCCCGGCCGCGGGCCGCCAGCCCCTGCCGCCGCCGGCGATCCCGTTCGGCTTCACGACGTTCCCGGGCGAGATCTGGCGGACTCCGCGCAGCTGGGTCGAGGCGAGCTACCCGAACGTCATCTACTTCAACGAGGTCGACAAGGGCGGCCACTTCGCCGCGTGGGAAGAGCCGGAGATCTTCTCATCGGAGCTGCGAGAGGCGTTCAGGTCACTCCGCTGAGCGGGCACGCGTGAGCGCGCGGTCCGCCTAGCGTAGTGTGCACAGTTGAACCATCCCGTGGGTTTCCTACGTTCGAGGGCGCCGGCGGGCGGGCGGCTGTTCCCGGCGCTCGTGATCGTGGTCGTACTCCTCGGCGCTCTGGGGTGGTCGGCGGAACACCCGGTGGCAGTCTGTTCGTGCGGTCCGAACATCTCCTTCAGCCGCAATCAGCCGGGCTTACGCCGCATGAGCGGCCCGCTCGCCGCGGTGTGGTCGCAACTTCCGGTTCGCGTGCGAGTCGCGCCGATGATCGGGGTCCCGGTCGGCGTGTACCACACGCGCAGGTTCGCGCTTGTCCTGTATGGCCAGCGGTCGCACTTCGGTGTGTTCCGCTTCACCGCCCAGAGGCGACCATCGGGGTTTGGCGCTCGCAGCCTGCGCGCTCTTGCGTCGGAGTGCAGCGTCTGTACCGCCAACCGACTCGTAAGGCTGGCGCCCGGAGTGCACGGGGCGGTGCTGGCGGGCGGGAATGGACCCGAACAGCGTCACCTGGCTCGAACACGGTTTGGAGATGGTCGTGCTCGGCCCGGCGGGTAGCTTCTCCGACACGCGCGCCATCGGCGCCGCCCGCACCCTCGCTCGCGCAAACCTCCCGTGACCATGCGCGCTGCCGATCGCCGGCGCGTCAGCCGGAGTCGTGGGGGAGCCGCACGACGCGGTCGCGGGCCACCCGCGGCCAGCCCTGCGCTCCGACCACCTCGAGCAGCGCCCGGGCGCACTCGGGGTCGAACTGCGTCCCGGAGCAGCGCTCGATCTCGGCCATGGCATCGTCCGGCGCCATGGCCTTGCGATACACCCGGTCCTCGGTCATCGCGTGGAACGCATCGCAGACGCCGATCACGCGTGAGCCCAGCGGGATCCGCTCGGCCGCCAGGCCGTCGGGGTAGCCGTCGCCGTCGAAACGCTCGTGGCTCGCGCGCACCAGCGGCACGAGCTGGGCGAAGTGGGGGACGGGCTCGAGGATGCGCGCGCCGATCTGGGGGTGGCGCTGCATGACCGTCGACTCGGCGGAGTCAGGGGCCCGGGCTTGCGCAGGATCGACTCGGGGATGCCGATCTTGCCGATGTCGTGCAGGAGCGCTCCCAGCCGGATCAGGCGGGCATCGGCGGGGCCGATGTGCAGCTGCTCGCACACGGCTCCGGCGAGCTCGGCGATCTCGATGGCATGGTCATTGGTGTAGGCGTCCTTGGCCTCGAGCGCTGCCGCCAGCGCTCCCAGGGTGGCGAAGTAGGCCTCCTCGAGGTGCTCCGCCATACGCGCCTGCGTGACCACCTTGCCGGCCTCGGCGGCCAGTGCCCGGCACAGGCGCACCTCGACGCCGCCGAACGACCGCGTGCGCGTGTCGTAGATCTCGATCAGGGCATACGGCTCGTCCTCGACCGCGAGCGCAAACATGAGCAGCGAGCGGTAGCCGAGCTCGCCCAGCCGGCGAGCCTCGGCCGGATCGGTGTCAGGATCGTCCACCCGGCAGACGAGCGTCGTATCCCGCTCGATCACGTCGGCCGTTGCCGGATAGTCCTCGAGCCGCGACTCCTCGGCCGCGCTGTCCCACGTGTGCGGCGGCCGGGCGTACCCGGCCCGGTCGCGGACGGTACCCGCCGTCATGTCGATGATCGAGACCATGCAGGCCTTCGCGTCGATCAGCTCGCACAGGCTGCGCGCGAGCACCGCCAGCATCTCGGCCACGTCGTCGAGGGCAAACAGCGCCTGGGCGGCCTCGAAGACCACCAGGGCGGGCTCGAGGTGCTCGGCGGCAAGCCGCGCGATCGGCGGCTCGAAAGAGGGTCCTTCGCCGGGGCGGGCGGGCGGCATCGGGTTCCAGTTCGCGCCGCCGCGATTGGATCCCTCCATATGGCCCGCGCAATCGCCCGTGTTGCAGGCTGTCGGGGCGCGGCGGCCGTGCCCTGAGACGGCCATGTCTCACGGTGCTCAACCCGGGCGCCCTTCCGGTCGATGACCGGTACATGAGGATGCTTCCCAGGCGCGCCAATCGTATGACCGACACCGAACCGACACCTCTCCCGAACCTGACCGAAGCCGCCGCGATGCTCGTGGAGGCGTCGGCGATCGACGTCGAGACCGAGCGTGGCGACACGATCGAGCTCTGGACGATCTCGCACGAGGGTGCGACGGTCACCGGCAGCGCCCCGCGGCTCCTGGTCGCAGAGGGGATGCAGATCACGTGCCGCATGGCCCATGACGGTCATCCGATCGAGGTGCGCGCCGTCATCGACGCGGCGGAGTACCGCTCCGCGTCGCGGGCGGCGCGTGGTCATCCAGGTTGTGGACGTGCTCGCGCACGGCTACCGGCGGCGCTCCGAACGGCTGTCCGTGAACGCGGCCGCGTCGCTGCGCGCCCTGATCTGCGAGCGGGTCGTGCCCGACGAGGTGATTCCCGTGACGCTGACGGATCTGAGCGAGGCCGGCTGCTCGGTGACCATGACAGATTCGCGCCCCCGGAGCGGCGACCGCATGATGTTGACGGCGCGGTTCCTCGAGGGCGAGATGGCCGTGGACGTCCGCATCGTCCGCACCCACTCCCCGCGTCCGGACGTCTACGTCGCCGGCTGCTACTTCATCAGCGCCGGCGTCGAGGCGCAGGGTGTGCTCGAGAAGGTGCTCTCCCGCCTGGGCGGTCACGCCCGGCCCGTGGCCGACCTCGGAGGCATCCACCTCGCGCGCCTGCAGGAATCCGCCGAGGATTCGCTCAAGCCGAAGGCCAATCGTGCCGATGCGTCATCTTGGACGTTTGCCAAGCGCTCCACTGCACCATTTCAAGCGGCCAGACGCGCGGTCTGAGCCCGACGGCGTCGCCGAGGTACCCCGCATGTCTCAGTCAGGCCGATTCGAATCATCCAGCCCCCGCCCCACCGGCAGAACTCGCCTGCTCCGGCGCCGGCACCGCACCCGCGGCCAGTCGATGGTGGAGTTCACGCTGATCCTGCCCGTGCTGATGCTGATGATCTTCGGCATCTACCAGTTCGGCCAGGCCTACTCGGACTACATCCAGGTGACCAACGCCGCCCGCACCGGCGGCCGCAAGGCGCTCGTCTCCCGCAGCGATCGCCAGCGGCGTCGCCGATGCTGTCGCCGCGGCCAAGGACGCGACCTGGTGGCTGAACCCGTCGCAGATGAACGTGACGGTGACGCCGTCGCAGCCCTGGACCGCCGGGCAGACCGTGACGGTCACCGTCACCTACCCGTGGAGCATCAGCCTGCTCGGGTTCGTCGCCGGCTCCGGCACGCTCAAGTCGGCCACCACCGTCCGCGTCGAGTAAGAGCCTCTACGCGTTCCAGGTGAGCCCGAGCCGCTCCGGCCTGCGAAACGCAAAGCCGGCCGGCTCGACGATCTCCCCGAGCTCCAGGCCGTCGAGCGCCGAGAGCAGCCGGCGCACCGCCACCGCCGTCTCGATCCGAGCCAGCGGCGCGCCGAGGCAGTGGTGCTCGCCGAACGAGAAGCTGAGCGCGTGGCGCGGGTTCGGGCGGCGCACGTCGAACTCGAGCGGGCGCTCGAAGACGGCCGGATCGCGGTTGGCCGCGATCACCGAGACGCCGATGAACTCGCCCGCGCCGATCGGCACGCCGCCGATCGCGGCATCGGCGCGCGTCCACCGCTCGATGAACGCCACCGGCGGGATCAGCCGCAGCGCCTCGTCGACGGCGGCTCCGACCAGATCGGGGTCGGCCCGCACGAGCGCCAGCTGGGCGGGGTTTCGCAGGAGCAGGAGCAGGGTGTTCATGACCGAGCCCTGGATCGTCTCGATGGCCCCGAACATGATCACCCGCAGCTGCGCCGCCACCTCGGCGTCGCTCAGGCCCGCGCCGGCGTCGTTTGCGATCTGCGACGTGATCGATGCGTCGGCCCGGGCCCGGCTGCGCTCGAGCTCGGCGTGCAGGATCCGGTCGAGGTCGTCGCGGGCGGCATCGGCCAGCCGCTGCGGCTCGGGGTTGCCGTCGTAGACCATCGCGCCCGCGAAGGCCGCGTAGAAGCCGTCGATGCGGGCGATGTCGCCCAGCGAGAGCCCGAGCATGCGCCCGGCCATGCGAATCGCGAACGGGGACGCGAAGTCCCGGCCCAGCTCGCACTCACCGGCGGGCGCGATGGCCGTCACGAGGTCGGCGGCGGTCTCCTCGATGGCGGCGCCGAAGAGCGCGCCGACCTCGCGCATCCGGAACGGCCGCTCGAACGGTGCCCGCATCCGCGTGTGCTCGTCGGCATCGGCCGAGAGCATCATCAGCCCGAGCGACGCCCGCACCAGGTTCTGCTCGACCTCCACCGTCGTGGCGGTGCGGGGGCTGAGCGCCTCCCGGGCGGCCGCGTGGCCGGTGACCAGCCATCCGCCCAGGGCCGGCAGCCACGACACCGGCTCGGCGTCGCGGAGCCGCTCGAGCACGGCCTCGCCGCCCGCTCGCTCGAGGTCGGCGAACGCGATCGGCCGCCCCGGCCGGGAACCGCGCCTGCCGCGCGGCGGCGGCGGCGTCCGAGACCTCGGCCTGCTGCAGCAGCGGCGCCACGGCGCCACCGTACCAGCTCGCGGGTATCGTCTCGCGGCGTGGCCCGAGTCCCCACCGCCGCCGTCGCCGCCGGCTCGCTGATCGGCGGCTACGTCGTGGCGCGCGAGACCGGCGTGCGGCCGCTGGGCGGCGTGGTGCTGCTCGCGGGCGGGGCGTGGTGCACGCGCTCGTGGCTGCGCACGCGCGGGCCGGTGGTGGCCGGGACGCTGCTCGTGGTCGCGGTGGCGGCGTTCGCGGGGTCGCACCCACTGGCCAAGCGGGTCGGGGCGTGGCCGGCGGTGCTGTCGGTGTCGGCGGTCACGGCGGCGGCGGCGTGGGGCCTGGCCGACCGCGACGCGACGAGTTCTAGGGCAGCCGGCCGACGGCTGCGAGCAGCGAGTGCGCGACCTCTTCCAGGGCCTGCGCGGCGCGTGACCGGGGATCGTCGCTCGTCACCGGGCGGCCGCGGTTGATCGACAGCGGCACCGCCCGGTCGGACGGGACCATGTAGTCGATCTCGTGCCGCAGCATCGCCTCGATGTCGCGGCCGTCGAGGCCGACGTCGGCGTCGGCGCGGTTCATCAGCACGCGCACGTCGGCCAGGTCGAGCTCGAGCAGGTCGATGGTCTCGAGGGCGATCCGCACGCTGCGCACGGCGGGCACGTCGGGCGCTCCGACCAGGATCAGCGTGTCGGTGTGGTCGAGCGCCAGGAGCGTGGCCGGCGAGAAGCTGGATGCGGCGTCGATGACCACGACCTCGTACACCGGCGCGGGCCGCCCGCAGCAGGCCGCCGAGCCGGTCGACGGCGACCAGCTCCTCCTCCTCGGGCCGGGCCGGCGCGGCCAGGACGTCGGCCCCGCTGGCGTGGCGCGTGACGGCACGGGCGAGGCTCGCGGCGTCGACCTCGGCGTGTGCCCCCACCAGGTCGAGCACGGTCGTCCGGGGAGCCAGGCCGAGCACGAGCGCGTCGTCACCCGACTGCAGGTCGAGGTCGACGAGGAGCGTCCGCAGGCCCGCGCGGGCGGACGAGACGGCCAGGTTCGTGGCGATCACGGTGCGGCCGGAACCGCCCTTGGTGGAGAAGATGGTGAACACGTGCCCGGCGTCGCCGTCGCCCCCGCCGAGCGGCGCCCGCCGCGTGCGGGCGGCACGCGCCTTGGCCGCGGCCATGCCCAGCGACTGCGGTGTCTGCGGGAGGCACAGGACGTCGTCGACGCCCAGCCGCAGCGCCTCCTGAAACCAGCGGATGGGGTGCCGGTCGGCGAGCGCCACGACGCCCGGCGCCGCCGGGTCGGCCAGCGCCGCCAGCAGGTCGGCGGGCAGGCTGGCGGCGTCGTGCGGGATCTGCCACACGAGCACGTCGGGCACCGAGTCGACGATCTGGACCATGCCGGATCGCTCGAAGAGTTGGCGGAGGCCGGGCTGGTCGCGCATCAGCGCCACGCGAATCAGCCCAGGCTGCGGTGAGGGCTCGGGGGTACCGGTCATCGATGGCGGCACGGGGGTGCCGGAGGGTTGGGACGGCCGCGGAAGACGCGCATTGCGGCTCTATTCACGTGATAGCGAACGATCGGTCATTTGTCGAGTGTGCTCTGGCGGTTCGGGCGGTCTGGCAGGGATCGCTCCAGTAGGCTCCGCGCGCCGTGCTGCTCTCAATACCCAGCCCGGGAGATCCCTTCGTCTTCCAGCTCGGTGGGCTCCAGCCGCGCTGGTACGGATTCCTGCTGGCCGTTGCCGTCGTGGCGGCGGTCTGGGTGACGCGGTGCCGGTTCCGCGCCCGCGGCCTCGATCCCGAACTGGTCTTCCCGGTCGCCGTCTGTGCCGTGGTGGCCGGGTTCGCAGGCGCCCGCATCGAGCACATCGCCACCGACTGGTCGCCGTACCAGCAGCTGCCGGCCAACATGTTCCGGATCTGGAGGGGCGGCCTGGGGATCTACGGTGGCGATCCTGGGCGGCATGCTCGGCGTCGCGCTCGGTTGCCGGATCGTGCGGCTGCCGTTCTGGACGGTGGCCGACTGCGCCGCCCCCGGCGTCGTCCTCGCCCAGGCGATCGGGCGCGTCGGCAACTACACGAACCAGGAGTTGTACGGCCACCCCAGCGCGCTGCCGTGGGCGATCCGGATCGCCCATCCGCTGCCGCCCTACGTGCCCGGGGAGGCGTTCCAGCCGACGTTCCTGTACGAGGCGCTGTGGGATCTCGCGGTGCTCGGCATGCTCGTGTGGTTCGTGCGCCGCACCGCAAACCGGGTGCGTCCCGGGACCGTGTTCGCCCTCTACGCCGGCCTGTACTCGCTCGGCCGGCTCTGGATCGAGACGATCCGGATCGATCCGACCGAGCATGTCCTCGGCCAGCGGGTGGACATCTGGGTCGCGGCGCTCGTCTGCATCCTCGCCGGCGGCCGCGTTCGCCGTCCTCTGGGGCCGGCGCCCCGCAGCCGCGTCGAAGCTCCTCAGCGCATCCGCCGCGGTTCGCGGCCGAGGCGCACGGCGAGTTCCGATCGCGCGCGGCTGGCGAAGTGTCGTGCGATCGCGACCGGGGCGGGCGAGCGGCGGTCGATCACCGTCGCCGATCGCAGCAGGCCCGGCAGCGACGCCGCGTCGACGTGGCCATCTGCGACCACCGACAGGCAGCTGCCGATCGCCGCGGGCTCGTGGGCGTCGGAGGAGGCGGCGTGGGGGAGGTCGCACGCTCGCGCCCATTGCAGCGCACGGGCGTTGCCGGCCGCGGCCCAGGGGCCGCCGTTGCAGGCCTCGACGATGTCGAGCAGTCTCCGACCGCGCAGCTCCTCGCGCGCCTCCGGCCGCAGCCGGCCGCGGACCAGGCGGTAGAAGGGATGCTGCAGGTAGACGAGTCCGCCCTGGGCGTGGATCAGCTCGGCGGTCTCGATCGCGCTTCGGCCGATCGGCACCGCGGCCTCGAGATAGAGGCCGATGAGCTCGCCCTCGGTGGTGTCGATCTCCTGGCCCACGATCACCGGGAAGCTCGCCCGCTCGCGGAGTTCGAGCGCCCCGGCGATGGTGTTGTGGTCGGTGATCGCGACGATGTCGAACCGGCCGCGGGCATGCGCGCGCTCGTAGTCGCGCAGGCGTATGCGGGAGTCGGGCGAGTGGTCGGTGTGGTTGTGCAGGTCGACGAGCAGCTCAGACCTCGACGGCCTGATTGGCGAGCAGCGTCTCGAGCGCGCGCACGCACACCTGATCGAACTCGTCCCGGCGCTGCCACAGGTCGGCCAGGGCACGGCCGGCGCCGGCGCGCGATGTGTGCCCGCCCGCCTCGACGAACGCCGATGCGACGGCGATCACCCGCGACTCGATCGGCGGTGTCTGGCCCTCGCCGTTGGCGGCCAGCAGCCATTCGGCCGCCTCGGCATCGAGGGCGTTTGCGACCACCTTTGCGGCCAGCCGGGAGCGCTCGGCCGGATCCCCGCCCGGAGTGGTGGCGTCATACAGGAAGGCGGCGAGCCGCACGCGGTCGGTGCGGTCGGGCGAGAGGCCCACCTCGGCGGCGATGTAGCCGGCGTAGTCACTCACGGCGCGGGAGCTGGCCGAGTGGCCGCGGGCCGCTTCGAGGGCGCGCATCGTGCGCTCATACGTGTCGCGCTCGAGCTGGCTCGCGCGCTCCTCGGCCGACAGCGCCTCGACCACGCCCGCGTCGTAGGCGACGGCGCGGCCGCCGCCGCCGCGGCGCGCCCAGTACAGGGCCCCCGTGGCGAGCCGCACCAGCTCGGCCTGCGTGTCGCCGTCGGCCGGGAACCCGGCGACTCCGGCGCACACGGTCACCCCCTGCGACGACGATGCGAAGGCGGCGGCGAGGCGCTCGAGCAGCGCCCGGGCCGGCTCGGGCTCCATCCCCGGCAGCACGAGGCCGAACTCGTCCGGCCCGATGCGCGACACGTTGTCGTACGAGCGCACGCCCGAGGCGAGGCAGCGTGCGGCCGTGCGCAGAAGCTCGTCGCCGGCGGCATGCCCGCGCCGCTCGTTGGCGGCCTGGAACCCGTCCAGGTCGACCATCGCGACCGAGACGGGCGCGCCGCCGCGCATCGCCCGGGCCAGCTCGCGGGTCAGCGCCCGCTCGAAACCGCGGTGATTGGAGAGGCCGGTCAGCACGTCCTGGGTGCCCGAGCTCGCGCCGGCGCGCTCCCACAGGCGGGCCGACTCGATCGCCTGCGCGGCCAGTACCGCCACCAGCCGGATGTCGCTCAGGTCGGCCCAGGCCGGCGCGTGGGCGACGATGCAGCCGAGGGTGCGCCGCGCGCTGATGAGCGGGATCAGCCAGCGGTCGCCGGTGTGCACCGGCCCCTCCGGCGCGGGCGCGTCGAGCTCGTCCGCCCCCGTGCCCGCCACCAGCCGCAGGTTCGCCCCGTCCTCGGTGAGCACATAGGCCTCGGTCACCGCTCCGCTCAGGGCGGTCGACACCGCGCTGCACGCGGCCGCCATGACGGCGGGCAGGTCGAGGCCGTTCTCGCAGGCCTCCACCAGTGCGTCCACCGGCGTGGTCGACGGGCGCTGTCTACGCCACATCGGCAGCGTGGTCGTGGGCCGGGAGGATCACGCGAAGCTCGGTGCCGGCCCCCGGCACGGAGTCGATCCGAAGCCGGCCGCCCAGGATCTGGGCGCGCTCGCGCATCGACGTCATGCCGTGGTGGGGGAGGCCGTCGCGGGGCGGCGAGGCGTCGAACCCGGTGCCGTCGTCACGGACGAGGATCTCGAATCCCGCCGCCGGGTCGCCCGTCACCGTGACCCACACCGATGCGTGGAGCGGCGTGCTTGACCGCGTTCTGCACCGCCTCGCGGACGATCTGGTACAGGAACACCTGGTCATCGGCGGGCAGCTCCTCGGCCGCGTCCACCTCGAGCTGCACCGACACCGCGTGGCCGCGCTCCATCTCGTCGGCGAGCGCGCGCAGGGCGACGACGAAGCCCTGGTCGCGCAGCACCCAAGGCTCGAGCGCGAAGCTCAGCTCGCGCAGCGACCGGATGACCGCCCGCTGGCGCTCGCGGGCGGTGTCGAGCACCCGCAGGGCGGAGTCGATGCTGCCGTCGCCGGTGTCCTCGGCGACCGCGTCGAGCATCATCGCGATCCCGGACATCGCCTGCAGCGGCCCGTCGTGCAGGAACAGCGACAGCTTCCGGCGCTCGTCCTGCTCGGCCGACAGGATGCGGCGTGACAGCTCGAGCCGCTCGGTCTCGCGCATGCGCGCCTGCGCCAGCAGCGACTCCACGCGCTCGAAGAGCTGGGCGTTGGCCGCGGCGCTGGCGCCGAAGTCCGCCAGGAGCATCGCCTGGGCCACCTCGGCGGGGCCGAAGCCGCCGTCACCCTGCAGCCGGAACAGCACGAGGAGCGCGTGCAGCTCGTCCATCACCACGAGCGGCGCCGCGAGGGCGGCCACCGGCCGCAGGTGCCGGCACAGCTCGTCCCCGGGCACCGGTACGGCCCCCGCTGCGGGCGTGCGGCTGGCTGCGGCCTCGGCGAGCAGCGATCCGGCGCTGGCGGGGTCGACGACGAAGTCGGCGATCGGGCCGAGCGCGATTCCGCGCGCGACGGTCGGGCGCAGGCCGCGGCCGTCGGCGGATGGCACGAGCATCACGGTCGCGTCGGGGTGCAGGAGCCGGTGGGCCTGCTCGGCCGTCGCGTGGAGGACGTGCGCGGCGTCGCGGCTGGACGTCATCGCGGCCAGGCTGCCCACCACGTCGTCCAGGAACGCCGTCTGGGCCATCAGCTCGCCCCTCAGCTTGCGCTGCCACTCGTCGGAGGCCTGCGCCCGGCCCGCGTCACGGCGGACGGCGTTTGCCGCCAGGGCGCTCACGAGGGCGATCGCCGCCACCCCCGCCGCGAGCAGCGCCACGGAGTCGTGCAGAACGGTGGTCGCGAGCGCAAAGACCGCCGCGGTGACCGCGACCGAGAGCAGGGCAACGCCACCCACCTCGATGATCCGCGTGAGCGCCGTGTCCGTGCGCGCTCCGGGGTCGGAGGTGCTAATCGATGATGGCTTGTCTGAGGGCGATTGCGACTGCATGCGTACGGGTATCCGCCTCCAACTTGGAGAGGATATGCCGTACGTGGCTCTTGACGGTCTCCTGGCTGATGAAGAGCTTGGCGGCAACGTCCGCATTGGACATGCCGTCGGCCAGGAGCTGAAGGATCTCACGCTCGCGTGCGGTGAGCATGTTCTCGCGTTCCTTGGTCAGGAACGCGGGCATGAGCGCGGGATCGACGTAGCCGTCGCCGCCGGCGACCTTCTGAATCGCGCGCACCAGCGTCTGGTGCGGCGCCTCCTTGAGGATGTAGCCCTTCGCGCCGGCCTCGAGCCCGCGGGTGAGCAGGCTGCGCTCGCCGTAGGCGGTGAACATCAGGACATAGGCCTCGGGCACCTCGGCCGCGATCTCGCGGGTGGCCTGAAGGCCGTCGGTACCGGGCATGCGCACGTCCATGATGACGACGTTCGGCCGGCGCCGGCGTGCCAGCGCCACCGCGGCGCTGCCGTCGGAGGCCTCGCCGATGACGCGGATGTTGTCGGTGCGGGACAGCGCCAGGCGCAGACCCTCACGTACGACCTCATGGTCATCAACGATCAGACAGGTTATGGGCTCAGCCACATGTGCTCCACTCGTCGCAAACGCCAGCTCGGATGAATCCGGTATCGGCAGAACCCCGTGCGGCCGTTAGCACTGTCGTACGGCTGCAAGCGGTTTTCGCCGGTTCCCGGGCCTTCCCTGCCGCAGTGAATCGGCAGACACGGCCCAAGCTTGAGCGTTCTTCCCCTTCCGATGGTGCCCGTGACCCCCCGACTATACTTGGCCGGGCTTGAGCGACGACGGTCCGAGTACACGATGACAACCGCACTCGAGCTGTTGGCGGTGGTGCTGATCGTGGCCGCGAACGGCTTCTTCGTCGCGGCCGAATACGGGCTCGTCACGGTGCGGAGGACGCGCCTGCAGGAGCTCGACTCGCAGGGCAGCCGGTCGGCCCGGCGGGTGCTGCGGCTGCTCGAGGCGCCGCCCCGCTTCATCTCGTCGATCCAGCTCGGGGTGACGCTTTCGAGCCTGGCGCTGGGCGCGATCGGCGAGCCGGTGGTCTCGGGGCTGCTCAAACGGCCGCTCGATCTCCTGCCCCAGAGCTGGCACACCGGCGTCGCCGACACCATCTCGGTCGTCCTCGCGTTCACGATCCTGACGTACTTCCACGTCGTCATGGGCGAGATCGTGCCCAAGTCGTTCACCCTCGGGCATCCCGAGCGGGTCGCGCTCCTGTCGGCGGGGCCGATCAGCGCCTTCCACGCCATCTTCCGGCCGTTCATCTGGGTGCTCGTGCGCTCGAGCGCCGCGGTGCTGCGCTGGTTCGGGGTGACGGCCGGCACCGGCCTGGCGTTGGTGCACTCCGAGGAGGAGCTGAAGATGCTCGTGACCGCGAGCCGCGAGAAGGGCGTGCTCGAGGAGGACGAGCAGGAGATGTTGCACAAGGTGTTCGAGTTCGCGGACAAGGACGCCGTCGACGTGATGGTGCCCCGGCCCGACGTGGTCGCGGTGCGCGTCGACCTCCCGGTGCCGGACATGCTCCGGCTGGTGCTGGCGCACCCGTTCACGCGCTACCCGGTGTACGAGGGCGAGCTCGACGACATCGTCGGCGTGCTGCACGTGCGCGACCTGTTCTCGGCCCTGCACGAGCGCGGCCTGCAGAACATGGACGTGCGCTCGATCCTGCGCGACGCGATCATGGTGCCCGAGACGAAGCCGCTCGACGAGCTGCTGGCCGAGTTCCAGCGCACGTCGAATCACCTCGCGATCGTCGTCGACGAGTACGGCTCGGTCGAGGGTCTCGTGACGCTCGAGGACCTGCTCGAGGAGATCGTCGGCGAGATCGGCGACGAGTTCGACCTGCCCGACGCGGGCGTCCGCCGGCTCGGCCGCGGCCGGGTGCGGATCGGCGGCTCGTTCCCCATCGACGATTTCAACGAGCGCTTCGGCAAGCACCTGCCCGAGGACGACTACCACACGGTGGGCGGGTTCGTGTTCGGCGAGCTTGGGCGCGTGCCCAAGGTGGGCGACAGCGTCTCGTTCGAGGACGCCCGCTTCGAGGTCAGCGCCACCGACGGCCCGCGCATCCGCGAGGTCGACGTGACGCTGACGGCCCCGGCCGCCGTGCCGCCGGCCCGGCCCACGGAGTAGGTGTCTCTGAATCCCTGGGGCCTGGCCCCAGGGATTCACGGCCGCAGGCCGTTGGCGCGAATGGTTGACAAAGGTTCATGGGGGACATTGCTCGTCCCCCGATGGTGGTTTCGGGGGCCACCAACCCCCGAGGGCGCGGACGGTCAGAACACCACGCACCACCGTCCGCCCCAGCACTACCGCCAGGGTGGATGAATAACCGGTGCCAGGCACCGGTTATTCACGGCCGCAGGCCGTTGGCGCGAATGGTCGACAAGACCGTCAGGAAGGGGACATTGCTCGTCCCCCGGTGGTGTTTTCGGGGGCCCGAGCGGTGTCCCCACCCCAGCCGTCACGTGGCGAGAGACCACAACCTCCCGAGGGCGTGACCGGTCAGAGCACCACGCACCACCGTCCGCCCCAGAACTACCGCCAGGGTGGATGAATACCCGGTGCCAGGCACCGGGTATTCACGGCCGCAGGCCGTTGGCGCGAATGGTCGACAAGACCGTCAGGAAGGGGACATTGCTCGTCCCCCGATGGTGTTTTCGGGGGCCCGAGCGGTGTCCCCACCCCAGCCGCCACGTGGCGAGAGACCACCAACCCCCGAGGGCGCGAACGGTCAGAGCACCACGCACCACCGCCCGCCCAACCACCACCGCCAGGGTGGATGAATAGCCGGTGCCTGGCACCGGGTATTCACGCACACGGCCCAGGCACAGTGCGCCAAGGGGTCTGACCCCTTTGGCGCAATCACGCCAGGCTGTCGCTCACGCCGGCCATCTCCACGTCGCGCGCGGTGATGCCGCCCGCGCTGTGGTTCACCCAGCGCAGCGTGACCGTGTCCCACGACACGGCGATGTCGGGGTGGTGGTCGGCCTCGGCGGCCGCCTTCGCGACCCGGTTGACGAACGCCATCGAGCCGTCGAAGTCACCGCAGGAGTACGCCTTCTCGAGCGCCCCGTCCCGAACCTCCCAGCCCTGCATCCCGGCCACCTGCGTCCGCAGCTCCGATTCGGCCAGCACCGGCATGACACCCTCCTCGTAGGATTGCTGCAGGGTACCCTCACGGGAGCGGTATGGTTCTGGCTCATCCTGATCGTGAAGGACCTGAACGACATCGATCGCGCGATCGTGGACGTCCTCCAGGTCGAGGGACGGTCGACCTTTGCCCAGATTGCGCAGAACGTGGGCCTCTCCCCCGCCGCTGTCCATGAGCGGGTGAAGAAGCTGGAGGCCCGCGGGGTGATCACGGGCTATCGCGCGTCGGTCGATCCCGAGAAGCTCGGGGCGGGCGTGACGGCGTTCATCCTGGTCACGCAGATCGCCGGCCCCCGCGGCAGCCTCGAGGAGGCGTTCGAGAGCATGCCGTGGGTCGAGGAGTGCCATCACATCGCCGGTGAGGAGAGCCTGATGCTGAAGGTGCGGGCCGAGTCGACCCGGGCGCTCGAGCATCTCATCTGGGACATCCGGGCGCTCGAGTCGGTGGAGCGCACCAAGACCGTGGTCGTGCTCGCGACAGAGTTCGAGGGCCGGCGGGTCGCGCCCATGGCGACCGCGGCCGTGCTGCCGCCCGCGCAGAGCATGTGACCCTCTCGGGAGCTTGCCCGCAGCGCCGGAGGCACGTATCTGTTGAGACATGGCAGCAATTTCCAGGAAGCCGCGCCGCCGCCTCCGCCGCCGGGCCCGCTTTGCGGACGCGCTCGAGCGCCTCGACGCCGCCGCCCTGCCTCCCTGGCCGCCGACGCAAGCCACAGCGAGGCCGCCGCCCGCGATCTCGGAGTCGAGGTCGAGCGGGCCTGGGAGCGGCTCGCACAGGCCGACGCCGACCTGCTCCGCTACCACGTGCGCGCCGCGGGCGTGGGCACGATCCTGATACGCGCGACGCATTCGTGGATGGCCCGCCGGCGGGTGCGGGCGGCGACGACACTCGGCGAGCTGCGGCTGTCGGAGGGCGCGCGTGATCTCGACCGGCTCCTGCACGACCGTGAACCGCGGGTGCGCCTGGCCGCGGCCCGCGCCCTCGGCCGGATCGCCACTCCCGAGGCCGCTGCGGCTCCTGATCGCCGCACTCGAGCAGGGCCTTCTGCCCGAGCAGCGGCTGGTGGAGGTGCTCGGGGCGCCGTGGGCGGCCGGGGCCGTCCTGCTCGCGTTCCGGGCGCCGAGGACGATCGCGCTGCGCGTGCCGCTGGCCGATGCGCTCGGCCGCGCGCACTCGCCCCAGGCCGTGGCGGCCTTCACGGCGGCGATGCCGGCCGCTGCGACGGAGCTTCGGATCAGCATCGTGCGCGCGCTGGCGCGGATCGGCTCGCCGGGCGCCGTCGAGGCCGTGCGGGGGGCGATGTCGGACCGCAATTGGCGGGTCCGCGCCCAGGCGGCCTGGTCGCTCGCCCGGATGGGCGACTCCACGGCCACGGCGCTCCTCGAGCAGGGCCTGGCCGATGGCTCGCCCTGGGTGCGGGCCAACTGCACCGCCGCGCTGCGCCGGCTGGCACAGGCCCCGGTCAGTCGCCCCGCAGTGCCTCTTCGGTGATGGCCATGTCCTCGATGCGGTAGCCGCGCACGTCGGCCTCCGGCTCCGCGAGCGAGACGATCACGTAGACCGCGTCGGGCCAGAAGGCCTGCTCGGCGTCGGTCCGCGACGGGTATGCCGGTGAGCTCGTGTGCGAGTGGTAGATGCCGACCAGGTCGAGGCCGGCGTCGTCGATCGCGTTCATGATCCGGATCTGGTCGTGGGCCTCGATCCGGTAGTAGTAGGGGCTCGGCTGGTCGGACTCCGCGGGGAAGAACCGTTCCACCCGGCCGTCTCGCCCCGCCAAAATCCCGCAGGCCTCGTTGGGGAGGCCGGCCCGTGCGTGCGCGATCATCTCGTCGCGCACCGCCGCGGGGATCACCACCAGACGCGCTCTTCCATCTCGCGCTCGAGTTGTTCCGCGGGCTTCGTGTAGATGCCGGCCGAGAGGTACTTCGAGCCGCCGTCGGCGAACACCACGACGACGTTTCCGCCCTCCATGTCTGCCGCGACCCGGCGGGCGACCGCCAGGGCGGCGCCGGCCGAGACGCCGGCGAACACGCCCTCGAGCGAGAGCAGCTTGCGCAGGGTCGTGACGGCCTCGCCGTTTGACACGAGCACCTTGCGGTCGAGCTGGGCGATGTCCAGGATCGGCGGCGTGTAGCCGTCCTCGAGGCTGCGCAGGCCCATCACCGGGTCGCCCTGCAGCGGCTCGGCCGCCACGATGACGACGTCGGGGTTGGCCTCGCGCAGCCGCCGCGAGCAGCCCATGAGCGTGCCGCCCGTGCCGAGGCCGGCGACGAACGCGTCCACCTGCCCGCCGGGCACCTGGTCGAGGATCTCGACCGCCGTGCCGCAGTAGTGCGCGGCCGGGTTGGCCTCGTTGGCGTACTGGAAGGGCATGAACACCGACGGGTCTCGCTCGGCCATCGACCGCGCCATGGCGACGGCGCCGTTGGAGCCCATGTTGCCGGGCGAGAAGACGATCTCGGCTCCGTACATGCGCAGCAGCTCGACCCGCTCGGGCGTCGCCGACTCCGGCATGACCGCCGTCACCGGGTAGCCCTTCACGGTGCCGATCATCGCCAGCGCGATGCCGGTGTTGCCGCTGGTCGGCTCGAGGATGCGCCGGCCGGGCTCGAGCTCGCCGGTGGCCTCGGCGGCCTCGACCATCGAGAGCGCCACCCGGTCTTTCATCGAGCCGGTGGGGTTCTGCTCCTCGAGCTTGGCGAAGATGCGCACGTCGGGGTTGGGCGACATCCGCGGCAGCTCGATCAGCGGGGTGTTGCCGACGGCGCTCAGCGCCGCGCTTCGCGGGGCCTCGAGGCAGCTCATCGACGGCTCCCGCCGGCCATCGCCGGCAGCACGATCACGGTGGAGTCCGGCCCGACCGCGGTCTCGAGGCCGTTCGCGAGCCGCACGTCCTCGTTGTTCACGTACACGTTCACGAACCGGTTCAGGTCGCCGCCGTCGTCGAACAGGTGCGTGCGGATGGCGGGGAACCGCCCGGTCAGGTCGGCCAGCACCTCGCGGACGGTGCCGCCCGAGGCGTCGACCTCACGGGCGCCGCCGACTGCCTGGCGCAGGATGGGGGGCATGCGAACGGTGCTCACGAAACCAGTGCCTCCTCGGCTGATGCGACGGCGCGTGCGGGCATTGCGCAGAACTGCTCGTAGTCGATGAACTCGATCTCGTCCGGGCTCTTGCTGCACACCGGGCAATCGGGGTCGCGGCGCATGCGCAGCTCGACGAACTCCATCGCGAGCGCGTCGTAGCGCAGCTGCCGTCCGACCAGCGGGTCGCCGAGGCCCAGAAGCAGCTTGACCGCCTCGGTCGCCTGCAGCGTGCCGATGACACCGGGGAGCACTCCCAGCACGCCGCCCTCGGCGCACGACGGCGCCAGCTCGGGGGGTGGCGGCTCGGGGTACTGGCAGCGGTAGCAGGGGCCGTCGTGCGGCTTGTAGACCGTGACCGATCCCTCGAACTGGTAGATCGACCCGTGCACCACCGGTATGCCGGCGACCAGGCTGGCATCGTTCAGCAGGTAGCGGGTGGGGAAGTTGTCGGTGCCGTCCACGATGACGTCATACCCCGTGATCACGTCGAGCACGTTCTCGGATGTGAGCCGGGTCGCATACTTGACCACGGTGACGTCGGGGTTGAGCGCGCGGATCGTCGCCTCGGCCGAGTCCACCTTCGGCGTGCCGATGCGATCGACGGTGTGCAGGATCTGGCGCTGCAGGTTGCTGGCGTCGACGACGTCGGCGTCGATGATCCCCAGGGTGCCGACCCCGGCCGCGGCCAGGTAGAGGCCCGCCGGCGAGCCGAGTCCGCCCGCGCCGATCAGGAGCACCTTCGAGTCGAGCAGCTTGAGCTGACCCTCCTCGCCCACCTCGGGGATGAGCACGTGGCGGCTGTAGCGCTCGAACTGCTCGGGCGTGAGGGTGCGCGGCTGCTTCCAGTCGTATCCGTTCTGCTTCCAGCCGGAGAACCCCCCGGCGAGCGAGACGACATCGGTGTAGCCGAGCTCGGCCAGCGTCTTGGCCGCATACGCCGAGCGCACGCCGGACGCGCAGTAGATGATGACCGGCGTGGCGCGGTCGGGCACCTGCGCCTCGATCCGCGACTCCAGGTTGCCGCGCGGGATGTGGACGGCGCCGGGGATGAACCCCTGCTCGTACTCGTCGCGCTCGCGCACGTCGACCAGGGCCGGACGCGTCTCAGCGGAGAGCCGAAGCGCCGCCTCCTGAGCCGTCTCTTCCCTGATCTGCTCTTTCACCTTTGCGAGGTGATCGCGAGCCGAAACCACGAGCTTCACCTACCCTTTCCCGCAAGCTTTCAGTGCACACAAGAAGTCTATCAACCGAATGGATCCAAACTTTCCCTCCGCCACCCCTAACGTGAGTTCGGCGGGCGGTATTCCCGCCGGGCGGCGGCGGCTGGTGTTGGTGGCGGCGGTCGCGCTCGTGGCCGGATCGGTCGCGGCCGCCGCCGTGATCGCAACGCGGGGCGGGGGCACGCACCACCCGCCCGCGGCCAAGCCGCTCGGCGGCAGCCCGCCCCTGGTGCTCGAGCTGCCCGGCCCGGCGGTGAACGGCGGAAACGCCGCGGTCGCCGCCGCCGCCCGCAAGCGGCTGCCCGCCGGCGATGTCCGCCTGGCCGTGGCCCGGGCGATCCTGGCCTACGACCCGGCCCGGCGCGCGCGCACCGTGGCGGCGCTCCAACGGCTCCCGCAGGGGAGTCCCGTGGTCGTCTTCGAGCTCGGGTTGGCGGAGCTCTGGGCCGGCGATCCGCAGACGGCCGAGCGCACGCTGAACCAGGTCAAGCGGCTCAATCCGTTCGGCTTCTACGGCACCAACGCCGATAACCTGCTGCACCTCGACAGCGAGGTGCGGGGCTATCCGCCCTACTTCCCGCCCAGGTCAGAGCAGCGCTCGCTGGGCGCGCTGCGCAGGGCGGTGCACAGGAGCCCCACCAGCGCCGCGGCCTGGCTGGCGCTTGCGGCGGGCCTCGAGCGCAGCAACCGGCTGGCGGCTCTCCATGCGGCCCGCCGCGCCGCCGAGCTCGATCCCACCGGTGTGTCGGAGCAGGTGGCCGTCGCCGTGCTCGGATTCAGCAAGGACCGTCCCGCGGCCTCGGTGGGGACGCTGGGCACGCTCGCATCGCAGACGCAGACCCAGCAGAACCCCGAGGTGCGCTTCCACCTCGGCCTGCTGTTCTTCTGGATCAAGGAGGGCCAGGATGCGGCCGGGGAGTTCCGCCAGGTGCAGCAGGACGCCCCCGGGAGCACCTACGCCAAGATCGCTCACGTGTTCGAGAGCTGCATCGACAGCCCCGCGGCCTGCGCCGCGCTCGAGCGAAAGGGCTGAAGGCTCACCAGGGCGGCGCGCCGTGGACCCAGTGGCCGGCCAGCATCGTCGCGGCGACGCGCGCCTGCCCGATCCGGTCGGGGTGGCTGATGATGTCGGTGTCGAGCACGGCCAGGTCGGCGGCGTAGCCGGGAAGCAGGAGGCCGCGCCGGCGGTGCTCGCCGACGGCGTGCGCGGCCCCGGCGGTGAAGCCGAGCACCGCGTCGGCGACGTCCAGGCCCTGCTGCGGGTACCACGGTTCGCGCTCGTCCGACGTGCGGTGCACCGCCGCCTGGATACCGGCCAGCGGGTCGAGCTCGGCCACCGGCGCATCGGAGCCGAAGGCCAGGTCTGCGCGCGCGTCGAGCAGGTCGCGCCAGCGGTAGGCGGCGGCCGCCCGCGCACCCCAGGCGCGGTCGGCCAGGTCGCGATCGTCCATCGCGTGCGAGGGCTGAACGGAGGCGGTCACGCCGAGCTCGGCGAAGCGGGGCAGGTCGGCGTCATCGACGCACTGGGCGTGCTCGATCCGGGGGGCGACGGTCACCTGCTCCCACGCGTCCCGAGCGGCCTCGAGGCCGTCGAGCGCCGCTCGAACGGCGCCGTCGCCGATCGCGTGCACGGCCACCGCGAGGCCGCTCGCGGCCGCCTCACGGGCGATCGCCTCGAGCTCACCGGCGCTCATGAGCGCATCGCCCGAGCCGTCCAGCATCCACGCCGTCCCGGAGCCCGAGCGCGCCGTCCATGAACACCTTCACCGGCCCGACGCGCACGAGCTCGCTGCCGAAGCCGGCCCGGAGCTCGAGGGCTGTCGCCGCCCCGAGCCGCTCGACGGGCACCGCCATGTGCACGCGCAGGTGCAGCCGCCGGTCGGCGTCCAGCCGCTGCCACAGCCCGCGACCGCCCGCACGCTGGAAATCGTGGACGGCGACCACGCCGCGGGCGTTGGCCTCGGTCATGCCGGCCCGCACGGCCCGCGACCGCTCGAGCGGCTCGGGATCGGGCAACGGAAAGGCGAAGGCCTCGGTCTCGCGCAGGATGCCGCCGGGGGCTGCGGCCGGCGCCGTCGCCAGCGCGGCCGAGTTCAGCCACAGGGTGTGCCCGTCCTGTGACCACAGGGCCGCCGGCCGCGCGCCGGTGACCGCATCCAGGTCGGCGGCGCTGGGCGGGCCGTCGGGCCAGCGCACCGGCTCCCAGCCGCGTCCGCGCAGCCAGCCTTCGCCGCTTGCGCCCGCCACCCGGCTCAGCGCCTCGGCCTTGGAGCCGCACCCACGCAGGTCGAGCTGCAACCGCGCGAGCGACCACTCGAGGAAGTGCACGTGCGCATCGGTGAAGCCGGGCAGGACGCAGCGGCCCTCGAGGTCGATGCGCTCGTGCCCGACGGTGTCGACCTCGCCCTCGCGAACGTCCACGCCCCCGGCGATCTGGGCCCCGGCGACCGCCAGCGCGGAGACGCGCGGGAGCCGCGGGTCCATCGTGTACACCGGCCCGTTGTGCAGGATCATGCGCCGGTTACGATAGGGCACGTGACTCCCGCAGCCGAGATCGAGCGCCGGATGCGGCGGCTGCGCGAGGGGCTGCGAGCTGCGGGTCTGGACGCGGCGGTGATCGTCCAGCACGCCGACCTTGCCTACTTCTCGGGCACGAACCAGCAGGCACACCTCGTGGTGCCCGCCGACGGCGAGGCGCGCCTGCTCGTGCGGCGGGTGCTCGAGCGCGCCCGGCGCGAGTCGCCGCTCGAGCGGATCGAGCCGCTGCGCTCGCTCTCGACCCTGCCCGCCGAGCTGGCCGCAGCGGGCGTGGGGGAGGGCGCGCGGATCGGGTTCGAGCTCGACGTCCTGCCGGCCCGGGCGTACCTCGACTACGGCCGCCGCCTGCCGGGGTTCGAGCTGGGCGACTGCTCCGAGATCGTGCGCGCGGTGCGCGCCGTCAAGTCGGCCTGGGACCTCGAGCAGATGGCCGCCGCGTGCGAGCAGGTGCGCCGCGGCGCGGAGGCGGTGCCCGAGCTGATCGGGGTGGGCGTGAACGAGTCTCACGTTCAACTTGAGGTTGAGAGGGTGATGCGCAAGGCCGGCCACCAGGGCCAGCTGCGCTTCCGCGGCTTCAACCAGGAGATGCACTACGGCCAGATCCTCGGCGGCCCGAGCGGCGCGGTCCCGGGCTACTCCGATTCGCCGCTGTGCGGCCCGGGGCCGAACCCGGCCGTCGGCAAGGGGCCCGACGGCCATCTCCTCGCCCGCGGCGACACGGTCATCGCCGATCTGGTGGGCGGGCACGAGGGCTGGCTGTCCGACCAGACGCGGACGTTCGCGGTCGGGCAGCCCGGCCGCCGACATGGCCGCCGCCTACGACGCGGCGGTCGCCATCCTGCGCGCGGCCGAAGGCATGCTGCGGCCGGGCGCCGTGCCCTCGGCGCTGTACGCGGCCGCCGAGGAGATGGCCGCCGCCGCCGGCCTGGCCGAGCACTTCATGGGCGCGGGCGCCGAGCGGGTACGGTTCCTGGGCCACGGCGTGGGCATGGAGATCGACGAGCTCCCCATCCTCGCGCCGGGATTCGATCAGCCGCTCGAGGAGGGCAATGTGGTCGCGATCGAGCCGAAGTTCGTCTTCCCCGGCCGCGGGGCGGTCGGCATCGAGAACATGTACGCGGTCACCGGCTCGGGCTTCGAGACGCTGACCACGGCACCCGAGGAGCTGATCGTGCGTGACTGACACCGGCCACCTGCACCCGCTGACCGACGACCGCCGGATGCTGGTGGACGCGGTGCGCACGCTCGCCCGCGAGCACATCGCACCGCGGGCGGCCGAGGTCGACCACACGGCCGAGTTCCCCTGGGACGCGGTCGAGCTGATGCGCCAGAACGACGTGTTCGCGCTCGCCTTCCCCGAGGAGTACGGCGGCACGGGCACCGGCACGCTCACGCATCTGCAGGCGGTCGAGGAGCTCTCGTGGGCCGATGCCACCGTCGGCCTGATCCTGTCGGTGCAGGCCCTCGGTGGGCTGCCCGTGCTGCTCTCGGGCACCGACGAGCAGAAGCAGCGCTACCTGCCGCGGTGGGCGAGCGGAGAGTGGATCGCCGCCTACGCCCTGACCGAGCCCGGGGCGGGCTCGGATGCGGCCGCGCTCGCCACCCGCGCGACCCGCGACGGCGACGAGTGGGTGCTCGACGGCGTCAAGCGGTTCATCACCAATGCCGGCGTCGCCCACACCTACATCGTCTTCGCCCGCTCCGGCGAGGGCATCTGCGCGTTCGTCGTCGAGGCCGACGACCCCGGCTTCGGCATCGGCCGGATCGAGCCCAAGATGGGGATCAAGGGGTCGACCACCGGCGAGCTCCTGCTCGACTCGTGCCGGATCCCGGCCGACCGCCTGGTCGGCCGCGAGGGCGAGGGCTTCCGCCTGGCGATGCGCGTGCTCGACCGCTCCCGGCCGGGCATCGCCGCCCAGGCGCTCGGCATCGGCCAGGCGGCGCTCGACTACGCCGCCCGCTACGCCACCGAGCGGGTCGCCTTCGGAAAGCCGATCTCAGACCAGCAGGGCATCCAGTTCATGCTGGCCGACATGGCGACCTCGCTCGAGGCGGCCCGCGGGCTCGTCCACCGGGTCGGGGCGATGCTCGACGCCGGCGTCGAGGGCCCCGAGCTGACGAAGTTCTCGGCGATGTGCAAGCTGGCCGCCTCGGACGCGGCGATGCGCGTGACCACCGACGCGGTGCAGATCCTGGGCGGCTACGGCTACATCCAGGAGTTCCCGGTCGAGCGGATGATGCGCGACGCCAAGATCACCCAGATCTACGAGGGCACGAACCAGATCCAGCGGATCGTGATCGCGCGGGAGCTGCTGCGCGGCCTGGAGGTCGGCTCGCTAGAGGTGCCCGGTGAGGTAGAGCCGGATGCCCTCGGCGATGCCGAGCGCGGCGCGGAGCCGGAACGCCCGTGACTCGAGCTTGGCGGCATCGCCGGGGTTGGGCATGTTGCCGGTCTCGATGAAGATCTTGGGCACGTGCGAGAGGTTCGTGCCGCCGTAGGCGTCGGAGCGCAGGAAGCCGGTGGTGTAGAGGTTCGAGACCGGCATGCCGGTGACCTTGTGGAAGGCCTTCAGCATGGCCGAGCCGAGGTGGACGTCGCGGGCGATCCGCTTCGGGCCGAGGCCCGACGCCGGGCAGCGGCGTGCTGGGGGCGATGACGTAGAAGCCGTGCACCGACGCGGGCGAGCCGTCGGCGTGGATCGAGACGGCGGCGTCGGCGTGGTTGATGTTGCCGATCGCGGCGCGGCGGGTGATGCACGGCCCCCACGGCCGGGTGTTCACCGTGGGTCATGATGACGGTCGCGCCCATGTCGCGGAGGATCCTGACCACGTGGATCCCGACCTCGAGGTTGTACTTCGCCTCGGTGAACCCGCTGGCGGTGGCGGTGCCGGTGGTGTCGCAGGGCTTCGTCCGCGCCGGGGATCCCGTAGAAGACCGGGCCGGTTGATCTCGGTCGGGTGCAGCCGGTTGCGCACGTTGTGCCCGGGGTCGATCACGATGACCTTGCCGGCCAGCGACTTCGTGGCCGCGGCCCGGGGGGCCGTGGCCCTGTGCGTTCCCGCGGCGGCGGTGGCGTATCCGCCCGCGGCGAGTGCCACGAGCACGACGGCGGCGACGGCGAGACGGTGGGTGCGGGATGGGAATCTGGGCATGGCGATTCCGCACAGCGTAGTTCAGGGATCGCGACGATCCAATGGCTGGCGGCAGAACACGCCGCGGGCCGCCACGGGCGAGTAGGCCGCCGCCCGTCCCCGCCAGTTTGACGGCGGCCGGTGGGAATGGCAGCATCCAGGTTCTGGGCTGGCGACTACATGCGACTCTGGTGGGGGTGGCCGCACTCGTCGTGCTGCCGCTCGTGCCCGTGCCCGCGGCCGCCGCGGCGGCGGATGGGCGGCGACTGCCGTTCGGGACGTGGGTGCGGTTCGACGTCGGCGCGCAGGGGAGCTTCGACTCCCAGGGCGTGTTCCGCTTCCGCAGCGGACGAGAAGGTGCGGCTGCGCGTCGTGGACGGGTTCTGCCGCGGCGACCGCTTCCGTGTCTTCGACAACGGCCGGCCCCGGTTTCGAGACCTCGAACGTCCCGGTCGATCAGACCTGTTTCGAGCAGCCGGTCGCGACCACCGGGCCCGAGGCGTGGCACGACCACTCCTACAGCCGCGGCCGGCGCACGCTCGGGCCGGGGCTTCACCGCATCCGCATCCAGCTCGATCCGCAGCCCGTTCGGCGGCAGCAGCGCGTTTCTCGAGATCCTGCGAATCGACTGATCAGCCGCCAGCGGTAGACCTTGACCCAGTCGATCTGCAGGCCGACCTTCGCCGGCGTGGTCGAGTCCGGGGTCGAGGCCCGTGTTGCCGTTGGTGCCGACGTGGGTCTGGATGCCCAGATGCATGGGCACGTTCGGCACCTCCGCGCCGGAGATCGCGCGCCCAGGCGTGCCCGTCGAGCATGTAGACGAGCCTTCCCGGCCGCCAGTTGACGCCGATCGTGTGCCAGAGCGTGAAGTTGGCGTGGACACGGTGGTGGATCTCGGAGTTGCCCCTGCCGTAGTGCAGGGTCGAGGTCTCCCAGCGGCGGAGCCGACCGCCGAGGACTCCTCGGCGAAGTCGATCTCGGGCGGCCAGCCGTGCTGCGGCCACAGCAGCATGCACATGCCGACGCCGCGCGCCCTTCGTGATCCGGAACCGCACCCGGTACTTGCCGTAGATCTGGTTCAGCGACCGGCCCAGCGAGACGCCGGCCGACACCCAGCTGGCCGCCGTACGCACGGTCGCGGTAGTTCTGCAGCCGCAGGATGCCGCCGCGAACGACGACGTGGGAGGGCGCTCCAGCGCGTGTCGTGGCAGCAGCGCGGAGTCCCGTCGTAGCGGGTCCAGATCTTGGTGTTCAGGCCGTGGCGGAAGTCTGCCGACGAAGCGCAGCTTCCAGGCGGCGGACGCCTGTGAGGGGGCGGCGAGGGCGATCAGCAGGGCGGCGCAGAGCACGGCGGACGACGTGGCGAGGCGGCTCAAGTCTTCCAACTCCTTCCGGGGGGTCGCGCCCACGGTCTCCCACCTCCGCCCCGGTGGGTCAAGCCGGCCGGAGCCGAATTAACCGAGTCCTTACGCCGGTCTCACAACCTCCCGGATGCCCCAAACAATCAGTGCGGGTGAAACCCGGGCGGCGGCGGCCTGCAGTCGTGCAGCATGACGGCATGGAGGCGGTGGAGCTGGCGCCGGTAGGCCGGATCGTCTCACCAGATTGTGCAGCTCGCCGGGGTCGCGGGCGAGGTCGTAGAGCTCCTGGGCGCCGCCCTTGTACTCGGTGTAGAGGAACTTCTGGGAGCGGATGCCGCAGTAGGTCGGGTCGGGCGTGGGCGGGCTTCCGTCCCAGCTCTCGAGCAGGAAGCCGTTTCGCCATCGCACGTGGCCGTGGGTGGGGCGCGAGCAGCGGCAGGAAGTCGAGGCCCTCGGTGTGCGGGTGGGCGACGTGCGCGAGCGTCGCCCAGCTCGGCGCCCAGTCGGTGTTCAGGACGAGGTGGTGGTCGACGCGTCGGGCCGGGTCGTCAGCGGGTCGTAGCGGACGACCAGCGGGATGCGGATCGACTCGTCGTACGGGGTGCGCTTGACCGCGGCCGGGAACCGGTGCTGGCCCCACTCGAGCCCGTTGTCGGAGGCGTACACGATCATCGTGTCGTGCAGCCTCCCGGTGGCCCGCAGGGCGGCGACGATGTTCTTGACGGCGGTGTCGACCGAGATCAGCGACTCGTACTGCTTGCGCCGGAACTTGGCCACGAAGTTGATGCCGCGCGTCCGCAGCGGCCGCATCGCCTTCAGCCAGGCCGGCTGCGAGGCGGTCACCTTGTTGAAGTCGGCCGGCCGGTAGGGGCGCAGGTTCGAGAAGCGGCCGGCGTAGCGGTACTCGGGGGTCGCGGGCAGATGCGGCGCGTACGGGCGCGAAGTACAGGAACATCGGCTTGGACGTTGGCGCCGTGCGGATGAACCTGGTCGCGAGCCCCGCGAGCACGTTGGTCGAGTAGGCCGACTTGGGGTAGGTGACGGGGCACTTGAAGGCCCCGTGGCACTGCGGGCGGGTGCTGGTTCTGGTAGAGGTCGAAGCCGTAGTAGCCAAACCCGTAGTCGAACGCATCCCACGTGTCCCACCCGGGAGGGATGAACGGGCCCTGGTAGCCGTTCAGGTACTTGCCGACGAGCGCGGTGTTGTATCCGGCCTTGTGCAGCCAGGTCGCGATCGTGGACTTGTCGTCGCCGTAGCGGTGGAAGTCCACGGCGCCGCCGTGCGGGGGGTGGTTGCCGTAGATGCCGGTCGTGTGGGAGTAGTTGCCGGTGAGGATGGTCGAGCGGCTGGGGCAGCAGAACGAGTTGGTGACGAACGCATTTGCGAACGTGACCCCGTGATCGACCAGGAGCTTCTGCACGTTCGGCATCGACCAGAGCGTGTCCCATCGCTGGTCGTCGGTCAGGATCAGGACGATGTTCGGATGCTTCGGCCCGGGCTGCACATGCCGGGTCTTGACCGGCGGGCTCGGCGTGGTGCCCGCCGCGGTGCGACGGGCCCGCTCGGGCCGGCCCCGTCGTCGACCCTGATGACGACGGTCGCCGCCACCGCTGCGACAATCGGCCACCGTCACCGTGACGGCCACGATGAGGCGGGTGGCGAAGCGGGATGGCACGGCGGCTGGAACCTAGGGGTCGGCGATTGCCTGCGGATTGACGGCCCCGGCCGGGTCGCGCCGGGGGCGGTCAGGGGTAGATGTGCAGCGTGAGCGTCGCGGAGAGCGGCGTGAGCGCGAGGGGGGCGGTGTCGAACTCGGCGGTCATCGGCGTGGCGCCGGGCGCGAGCTGCCCGGCGTACCTGTAGGTGTTGAAATGCCGGGTGCGGCCGGCCGCGATGCAGCTGTGGCGGCGGGTGATGACCGGTGCCCGGGTGGAGGTGAACATGGCCGTCCCGGTCATGAACGGATCGCCTTCCGTGAATGCCCTCGCCGTGGCGCCATGCAGCGAGTGCGTGGGCCGGGGGAGGGTGTACTTCGAGGTCTCCGCGCTTATGAGGTGGGCGGCGGACGTGACGCTCGGGCTGTCCGGGTCCGATCCGATGAAGGCGTCCTCGCCCACCAGAGGCTGACCGTAGGCCTTGTCGAAGGACCACTCCGTCGTGGGCGTCGCCGCGTCGAGGCTCTCGCGGCCGGGACATGGCCGCGGGTTGGGCGCCGGGGCACCGAGCGCCGTTGCAGCCGGGGTTGGAGGTGAGCCGCGCCGTGGAGCGGCCCGGCGGTCAGCGTGCCGAAGAACGGCGGTCGTCGACGTGTCGATGCCAAACGCCGAGTAGGCCAGCGTCCCGGCCGCGCTGCGGACGGAAGCCGTGGCCGCCGGTGACCAGCCGGCAGGGGTCTGCGTGGCCGGGCCCGACGCGGTGAACGTTGCGGCCAGCGTGTCGGGCGCGATCGAGCTGCCCATGTCGAGCGCGGCGGTGGCAAGCGTCCCCCGGGCGAACGTGAACGTCGCCCCGGATTGCGGGCTGAGGCTGTAGTCGTGGAGCTGGAACGCCGTTGGGCGGCCGACCAGGGGGAGGGAGCGCTGCAGGTCGATGTCCGCGAACGGCGGGTTGCCGGAGAAGGCGAACGCCGAGAGGTGCATCTCGTACCTGATCCCGCCGATCAGCACCTCCTCGGGCCGGCATCGAGGATGACGGAGCCGAACGCCGACCGCGGCGCGGCACCGGCCCGGGCGAGGTTCCAGCCGGTGCCATCGCGCGAGGGCGCCAAAACGCGCCGTCGCGGCCGAGGCGGTGCTCGCCGCAAGGCTCAGCCCGACGACGATCGTCGCAACGACCGCGGCCCGGAGCAGCCTCGATGCCAACGTCCTGCGTCATTGCCCGTCGCACGCCTGCACTCTACGTCTCGTCGAAGTGCACGAGGCTCGGCCCGCGGCAGGTGTAGTGGAACGTGTGCCCGCCCGAGCTGACGCTGCCCGGACTTCCCCGCCGGGCTGAACCAGGCGGTGCCCGACGACATGCCGGTGCCGCCGCCCCACCACACCCGCTGCGACTCGGTCACCGTGCCCGGGCTGCAGCGAAGCAGCGGCGGCTGGATGCTGACGAGCGTGACCGCAACCAGGCCGGCGCCGAGCGGGACGCCGCAGAGGAGGCACAGCACCAGGTTGCGCGCCCCGTCGCCGCGCAGGGCGGGAATGAGCGCGATCGCACCCACCGCGGCACCGGGCAGGAGCAGGAGGCCGATGCCGAAGACCGTCGCCGCGCCGCCAAGTCCCAGGGCGGCCACGATCGCGACCAGGAGCGCGTTTCGGGGCCGCGGTACCAGCACGAGGCCGATCGCCGCGACCGCGGCGATCGCGCCGGACGCGACCACGGTGATCACCGCCGCCGTGGGCAGCTGGTAGACGGCATGGCGGGCGTGCTGCATCGTCACCGCTGCGCGCAGCTCGATCAGCGTGATCAGGCCCGCGGCAACGACGATCACCGGGAGCCGCCGCCGCCAGCTCCAGCCCGCCATGCCCGTGGCGCTTGCCGCCGTCACAACCCGAAGCTTACGGTCGCGCCCCGTCAGACGGGGCGCGACCGTGGGCTCTCCCTATTTCACGCCGAGGTTGCGAATCGGCGAGACGGCGGGACCGTGTCCCGGCGCGCCGACATAGACGGCGTGCCACTGGAACTTGCTCGGGATCAGCTTGGTGGTGAGCGTGAGGCTCCAGCCGCCGTGAAGGCCGGTGTGCGTCCGGAAGAGCTTGTATGTCCCGTTCTTCAGGAAGCCCTCGACCATGATCTCCTGCAGACCGAGGAACGTGTGGGTGTGACGGTCTTTCAGCGTCCCGCTCAGCACGGTCGGGTGACCGGCCGAGATCGGGTTTCGGCTCGCGCCCGCCGTGATGGCCGAGGCGTGGATCTTGACCGCCTTGCGAGTGTAGTTCGAGAGGTCGGTCGCCATCTGGGTGACGTCCACCGATCCCATACCCGTCGCCAGGTCGTAGTTCGGCCCGGCCGGGAACGTGGTGCCGTGCAGGATGTTGTTGTTGCCCAGGGTGACGTCGTTGAACATCGCCGCCCGTGCGACCGCGTTGCCGAACTCGTGGTAGAGGAACGGGTTGGCAAAGCCCATCCGCGCTGCCGCCGTTGGCGAGGCTGAACTGGTTCGCGTCGGCCGTGAACGCGGCCATCAGCGGCGCCGCCGCCGAGGTGCCGCCGAACACGTTCCAGCCTGGGAAGCAGCTGCCGGTGGTGCAGTTGATCACGTACCCGGTGGCCGGGTCGGCGTCGAAGGAGAGGTCCGGGCACCTCGCGGCAGTAGTGCGTCTTGCCGCCGCACTTGGTCTTGCTCGAGCGGCCGGTCTCGATCACGCCCGGGCCCGTCTGGTAGCCGGGCATGGTGAACGTCTGCGAGACGCCGCCGCCGCCGCCGGAGCTGCTGGCCTTGTCGTCCCAGACCCGCTCCTTGTTGGGTGCGGCGTTGGCCGGGACGAGGTGGGTGCCGCCGATGCCGGTGGCGTACTGCTGCGCCGCGGGGTCGTCGACCTGGAAGCCGTCGAACCCGAGCCGGTCGCAGTCCGACGAGCCGGAGTCGCCCGACGCGGCGAAGAACGAGATGGCCTTCGACCGCGATCAGCTGCAGCACCGGCGTTGGTCGCTGCCTCGCTCGACTTGAGCTCGCCCGCCTCGCAGATGCCCCAGCTGTCCGAGATGATGTGGATGCCGTTGGCGGTGCTGGTGGCGCAGGATCTTGTCGAGCATGCCCGCCATCGTGTCCCGAGCCGGGCGCGACGTAGGTCCAGATGTGGTCGAGGCCCGGCGCCTGCGAGGCGACGACCTCCTGGTCGAGGGCGACCTCGTCGCCGCCGCCGGTGCCGGTGTTGCCGGCGCCGACGCTGACCTTCGTGACCGGCACGCTGATGCTGTAGCAGGTCTGGAACGTCTGTTGGTCGCTGTTCGCGTAGCCCGAGAACTCGACCAGGCCGACGGACTCGCCGGTGCCGACGTCGCCCGCCGTCAGGAGCGGCTGGGAGTTGTAGGCGTTGGCGGCGGCCAGGTCGGCCGGCTGCAGGCTGCCGGGGTTGCTGGTCTGCTCGTTGTTCGAGCCCGTGCAGCCCGAGAGGGGGGCCAGGTTCGGCTTGAGCTTCGCGGTGACGTGGTGCAGCCCGGCCGGATGCTCGAGCGGAAGCGTGTTCAGGCCGTCAACGGTGATCACCCGCGGCGCCAGCGCGGCCGGCACGTGGATCGCGCCGGCCGGGGCGCGGTAGGTGGTGCCGTCGGCCAGGCGGTAGTTCTGGAGCGACACGCCGAAGGCGCGCTCGGCCTGGGCGGCTGTGCCGGTGAAGGATTGCGTGAGCACGCCTGCGCCGGCCGACCGGAACCCGCGGGCGTGCATGTAGGCGGCGACCTCGGCGCGCACGGCGGGCGCCGGGCGGAAGAGCCGGTTCAAGACCTTCTGGGAGAGGCCGGTGCGGCCGCTCGAGTGCGCCGCCATCTTCGCCAGGAGGCCCGGATGCGACGGTCGCAGCACGAACTCCACCCGCACGGACGCGGAGGCGGAGGTGTGCCCGAGCAGTCTCGAGTGCGCCACCGACGGCAGCACCGACCCGGCCAGCGTGGCCGTCGGCGCCGGCGCCGCGGCGACCGCGGCGAGTGGTGGGGCGGCGGCGCAGACTGCCACCGCGCACGCAGAAACGAGCAGCTTGAGGGAAGGTCTCACGAGGGACTCCGATCGATCGAGGACGCACGGCGGAGAATACGTCAGGTTTGCCCCAAAGCAACTTCCGCGGCAGGTCACTTCACGCGAACAGGTGGCGGCTGACGGCGGCCAGTCCCTCGAGGTCGTGCACGTCATGCTCGAGCAGCGGCACCTCGATCACGGCGTCGGCGCCCAGCCGCTGCTCCAGCCGGCCGATGTTCTCGCGGTCGCGGTCGGCGAGCAGCTGGAAATCGAGCAGGTTGCCGGCCGCACGGCCGGCGGTCGCATCCGGCACGCCCGCCTCGCGCAGCGCCTTTGCGGCCCGGGCGCGCAGGCGGCTGCGGCCGCCGCCCACGTAGGTGGGGTGCACCTTGTTCACGACCACGCCGCCGAAGGGCAGGTCGCGCTCGCGCAGCGCCCGCCAGAAGAAGTCGGCCTCGGTCATCGGCTCGGGCAGGGGCACCGTCACGAGCACGAACGTGGTCTCGGCCGAGGCCAGGAGCCGGGCCACCTCGTCGGCGCGGCGCTGGAAGCCGCCGTACATGCCGTCGAAGCTGGCCAGGAACTCCGACATGTCCGCCAGAAGTGTCACCCCCGTGAGCCGCTCGATCGCGCCCAGCGCGAGGTTCGGCCCGGCGCCGAGGACGCGCAGGCCGAGCCGCCCGGCCCGCACCCCCGGCCGCACCAGCAGCCGCAACGCCCGGCCGTCCACGAACCGGGTCACCCTGCCCGGCGCCTCGAGGAAGTCGAGCGCGTGCCGCGACGGCGGCGTGTCGAGCACGATCAGGTCGTAGCGCCCGCTCGACCACACCTCGTACAGCCGCTCCATCGCCATGTACTCGTGCGAGCCCGCGACCGCCCCCGCGAGCTGCTGGTAGATGGGGTTTCGCAGGATCCGCTCGGCGGCCTCCGGCGAGGGTGCCTGCTCGCGGACGAGCGCGTCGAACGTTGCCCGCGCGTCCAGCATGGCCGCGTGCAGGCTGCCCGGCCCGGCCATCCCGTGCGCGGCGAGGTCGACCGGGTGCTCGCCGTCGTCGGTCTCGGGCAGGCCGAGCGCGCCGGCCAGGCGCCGGGCCGGGTCGATCGTCAGCACGAGCACGTGGCGGCCGCGCTCCGCCATGCCCGCCGCGAGGGCGGCGGCCGTGGTCGTCTTGCCGACACCGCCGGCCCCGGCACACACCACGACCCTGGTGCCCGCCAGGATGTCCGCCATGTTCACAGGCCCGCCAGCCTCGCGCCGAGGCCGGCCACCGCCGCGACATCGAGCCGCGGCGCGAACAGGAACGGCAGCTCGGCCAGGCATGCGTCCAGCCGCGAGAGCTGCTCGCGCTGGTCGGCGGCGCGGGCGATGCGGGCCCGGGCGGCGGCGGCCGCAGCGGCGGCGTCGCCGGAGCCGGAGCCGCGCAGGGGCTCGAGCGCCGCCGCGTCGGCCGCGTCGAACAGGGGCTCGATGACCGCATTGGCGATGACGCCGGCAAACGGGACGTGGTCGCTCGAGATGTCGGCGATCGCCTCGAGCGTCTCGGTCACCGGCAGTTCCTCGGCGGTCGTCACGAGGACGACGGCGGTGCGGACGGGGTCTTCCAGGAACTCCGCCACCCAGGCGGCGCGGGCATGCACCGGCCCCACCCGGGCGACGCGGGTGAACGTGCGCGGCACCTTCAGGAACCCGAGGCCGTGCCCGGTGGCGGGCGCGTCGACCACCGCGAGGTCGTGGCGGCCGTGCTCGAGCAGCTGCCGGATCTTGGCCAGGGTGACGAGCTCGCGCAGCCCCGGAGCGGCCGCGGTCACGTGTCCGAAGGCGCCGCTTGCGACCAGCCGCTCGACCAGCGCCCGCACCTTGAGCTGGCTCACAAGGTACTCCTCGAGCGCCTGTTGAGGATCGATCGAGAAGGCGTCCAGACCCGGATAGACGGGCGTGGCGTGGTAGCCGATCGGGCCGCCCTGGTCGAACAGGAGCGACATCCGCTCCTGCGAGGCAACCTCGATCAGGAGCGTCCGCAGCCCGCGCCCGGCGGACGCCATGCCGATCGCCGCCGAGACGGTCGACTTGCCCACCCCGCCCTTTCCCGACACGATCACCAGCCGTCGCGAGTAGAGCGACATGGCTCCCGAGCATAGTCAGCCGGAGAGCAGCGCCGAGACGAGCCGGTCCTTGCCGGCGGTGTAGCTGGCGCGGTCGCCGGGAAAGCGCTCGGCGAGGGTGTGTTTCAGCGTTGCGTACGAGTCGCGGGCATCCGGGTCGCGCCGCAGCCGGTCGCGGAAGGCGAGATACCGCACCCACGACTCGTCGTCGTACTCAACGCCACGTCTGATCGTCGAGCCGCATATCCTCGCCTCCATGGTGACAGACGACCCGCTGCGCCAGGCCGAGGCCCGCCGCTACCAGCGCCGCCGGCGCCGGTTGGGCTTGGCGTCGACCGTCGTCGACCTGGTCGCGCTGGCGGCGATCGTCGCGGCCACGCCGTCGGTGGGCGGGGTCTGGGCGGTGCTCCTGCTCGTGGTCGGCCTGCCGCTCCTGGGCCTTCCCTTCGGCCTCGCCGGCTACCGGCTCTCGCGCGCTCACGGCCTGTCGCGCCAGACCACCGCCGGCTGGGCGGCCGACCGGGCCAAGGGGGCGGGCATCGGCCTGGTTCTGTGCGTCGCGGGGGGCGCGGCGGTGCTCGGCATCCAGCGCATCGCGGGCGGCTGGTGGCCGCTGCCGGTGTGGCTGGCGGTGGTCGCGTTCAGCGCGCTTCTGGCCGCGCTCTGGCCCGTGCTGCTCCTGCCGCTCTTCCTGCGCAGCGAGCAGCTCGAGTCGGGGAGGCTTGCCGACGAGCTCTGGGAGACGGCCAGGCGCGCGCACGTCCACGTGCGCGACCTGAGGCTGCTGAAGATGGGCGAGAAGACCGCCGCGGCGAACGCGATGGTCGCGGGCCTGGGGCCGACGGTCCGCATCTACGTCTCCGACACGCTCGCCGAGCCCGCGGCCGGCGAGGACGAGGCCGGTGCGCTGGCCCGCACCCGGGTGGTGCTCGCCCACGAGCTCGGCCACCACGTCCACCACGACGTGTGGCGGCTGATGGCCGTCTCGGCGGCCACGATCGCGGCCGGAGTCGCGGGCGCCTGGGCGGGCGTCGAGCTGCTCGCGCCTCACGGCACCGGCCACCTCTCGACGCTGCCCGCCGCGGTGCTCGGGTTCTCGATCGCCTCGGCGGTCGTGTCCCCCGCGGCCGCCGCGTACTCGCGCCGGCGCGAACGGGCGGCCGATGCCTACGCCGCCGCGCTGGCCGGCGAGGGGGAGACGTTTGCGCGGGCAATCGAGCGGCTGGTCGCGGGCAACCTGAGCGAGCTCGAACCGCCCCGGATCCACCATCTGCTGACCTCGTCGCACCCGACGCCGGCCGAGCGAATCCGGGTTGCGCGCCTCGGCGGACGCGTTCCGGCCGCGTGAAAACGCGCGTTCTCGGGCAGGATTACACTTGTTCCAGGCGAACAGCGGCCTGATGCGTAATGTCTCACTCACCTCGTACCCCGATTTGGAGCTCAAATCCACTCCCCGCCTCCACGCGGTCAAAGGAAGTGACCCATTGGGTCAAGTGATCGCGTTCGCGAACCAGAAGGGCGGGGTGGCGAAGACCACCTCGACCCTCAACCTTGGTGTTGCACTGGCGGAGCGGGGCAAGCGCGTCCTCGCCGTCGACCTCGATCCCCAGAGCAACCTGACCATGAGCCAGGGTCTTGACCCCGAGGATCTCGAGCGGTCGATGTTCGACGTGCTCGTGCACAAGGTGCCGATCGAGGAGATCATCGTCAGCTGCGAGATCGACCTGGCCGTGTCCAGCATCGACCTGGCCGGCGCCGAGCTCGCGATGTCGTCGATGATCGGGCGCGAGCGGGCACTGCAGAAGGCGCTTCTGCCGATGCGCAGCAACTACGACTACATCCTGATCGACACCCCGCCGTCGCTCGGCCTCCTGACCATCAACGCCCTCACCGCAGCCGACGGCGTGATCGTGCCGGTGCAGTGCGAGTACCTGTCGCTGCGCGGGCTGATCCAGCTCGAGAACACGCTCGCGATGATCCGCGAGAACCTGAACCCCGATGTGCGCATCAAGGGCATCCTGGCGACCATGTTCGACGGTCGCACGCTGCACGCGCGCGAGGCGGTCGAGATCCTGACCGAGAACTTCGGGCCGCTGATGTTCGACACGCGGATTCGCAAGACGGTTCGCTACGCGGAGGCGCCGGTCAAGGGCACGTCGGTGCTCAAGTACGACTCCAACGGGAACGCGGCCAAGGCCTATCGCGACCTGGCCGGGGAGGTGCTCCGGAATGGCAAAGCGCCATAGCATGCGGGACGGCCCGCTGGCCGCGCTGTTCAAGGCGACCGAGCGGCAGGAGACGGGCGAGCTGCCCGCCGAGGACGAGGAAGACACCGCCGTGCGGCTGCCGCCACCGGCGCCGCGGGTGGTCGATCTCGGGCCGGCCGACGACGAGTTCGGCGCGGCGCCGGTACCGACGGCGTCCAGCTCGCCCTACCTCGCGGTCATCCGCGTGGTCGGCGTCGGCGGCGGCGGCTGCAACGCCGTCAACCGCATGGTGGATGCCGACATCGGCGGCGTCGAGTTCATCGCCGTCAACACCGACCTGCAGCAGATGCAGATGTCCGACGCGACCGTGCAGATCCACATCGGCCGCGAGCGCACCCAGGGTCTGGGCTCGGGCGCCGACCCGGACGTCGGCCGGCAGGCGGCGGAGGATTCCTACGACCGCATAAAGACCGCGCTGCGCGGGTCGGACATGGTGTTCGTCACGGCCGGCGAGGGCGGCGGCACCGGCACCGGTGCGGCTCCCGTCGTCGCCAGGATCGCGCGCGAGGTGGGGGCGCTGACGGTTGCGATCGTCACGTCGCCGTTCGGCTTCGAGGGCAACCGCCGCCGCACGCAGGCGATCTCCGGCGTGCGCGAGCTGCGCGAGGCCGCCGACACCCTGATCGTCATCCCCAACGACCGGCTGCTGGACGTGCTCGACAAGGGCACGAGCCTGGTCGAGGCGTTCCGCGTGGCCGACGACGTGCTGCGCCAGGGCGTCCAGGGCATCTGCGACCTGATCACGCTTCCCGGCCTCATCAACCTCGACTTCGCCGACGTGCGCACGATCATGTCCGGCGCCGGCAGCGCGATGATGGGCATCGGCATGGCCACGGGGGCGCACCGCGCCAACGAGGCGGCCACTCACGCCATCAAGAGCCCGCTGATCGACCATGAGGTGAAGGCGGCGCGAGGGATCCTGCTGGCCATCTCGGGCGGCAGCGACCTGGCGCTGCACGAGGTCAACGAGGCCGCCGAGGTCGTGCGTGCCGCGGCCGACGACGACACGACGATCATCTTCGGCGCAACCGTGGACGAGCGCCTGGCCGGCCAGCTGTGGGTGACGGTGGTCGCGACCGGCTTCCCGCTGCCGGGCGATGCGCCCCGAAGCGGCGTCCGGCCGGCCCGGGAGCGCGCGGAGGCGCCGCCGCAGCGCGAGCCCGACGACTTCACGCTCGAGCCACCCAGCTTCCTGTCCTAGCCCCGCTGTTCAAGCCGTTTCGGGCGACGTGGAGGACGGCGCCCCAGTGCCGCCGGACCAGCCCGTCAGGCCGTAGCGCGAGCCGGCGGCGGATCTCGCCGTACAGGCGCTCCCGCTGCCATGGTTCCATCGCCATGTGGCCCGAGAACGTGTCGAGCAGGTCGATGTAGCGCTCGGCGTCGTAGGTGAGCTCCCAGTCGTACTGCGTCACCGAGCCGACCTCGAAGAGGCCGCTGGCCACGATCTCGGCCCGGTCGTCGCCGATCTCGCGCGGCTGCGGCCAGACCTGAGGGCCGAGCGACTCGCCGATCTCGTCGTAGATCGTCTGGATCTCCTCGAAGAACGGGTCGCCGGTGGGCGGCCGCACGTGCATCGCCGTCCAGAACGCCAGGTGGCCGCCGGGTCGCAGCAGCTCCCAGGCGCGGCGGTAGCGCACTGCCGGATCGACCCAGTGCCACGAGGTGGCGGCCACCACCGCGGCGTATGTCGTGCCGTCCGGCGGCCGCCACGACTCGAAGTCCGCCTGGATGACCTCGACGCCCGTGAACCCGGCCAGGTTGCGGCGGGCGGCCTCCACGAGCGCGGGCCCGAGCTCGATGCAGGTGACCCGCAGGCCGCGGGACGCGAGCGGGCGGGTCGCCTTGCCCGAGGCGCAGCCGACCTCGAGCACGCGGTCGCCGTCGTGGAGGCCGGTGCGGCGGCAGAGCTCGTCGAACAGCGCCTCGGGATACTCGGGTCGCGCCCGGTCGTACCGGTCGGCGGCCGCATTGAAGGTCGCCCGCAGCGTCTCGCGCTCGTCCGTCACGGCCGGATTCTCGTTCCCCCGGCGGCTGTTTGCATACCATTGGCGCATGAAGGCGGCCGCCGCAGCCGGACACGAGGTGACCGCACGCACGGCCGCGGACGTGCTCGAGCGCGGCGGAAACGCTGTTGACGCGACCGTCGCGGCGGCGGCGATGTCGTGGGCCGCCGAGCCGGGCCTGATCAGCCCGTGCGGCGGCGGTTTCCTGCTCGTGCGGCCCGCCCGGACGCGCAAGGTCCACCTGCTCGACGCGTTCACCGCGATCCCGGGCCGCGATCTGGGCGCCGACCGGCCGCTGGTGGGCTTCGACCGGGTCGAGGTGCCGTTCGACGAGCAGACCACGCAGGTGTTCCAGATCGGCGCCGCGCCATGCGCGGTTCCGGGTGTCATCGCCGGCCTCGCCGCGGTGCACGGCCGCTTCGGCTCGCAGCCATGGCGCGATCTGCTGATGCCGGCGGCGGCGGCGGCCAACGCCGGGGTCGCCACCACCAGCGGCCAGCAGGCGGTGCTGAGGGCGATTCAGGTGGTGCTCGAGCACACTGCCGAGGCGCGGGCGGTGTTCGCGCCGGAGGGGCGGTTCGTGCGTGAGGGCGAGCGCGTGCGCCAGGCCGACCTGGCGGGCACGATCGAGCGGCTGGCCGAGCTCGGCCCCCGCGACTTCTACGACGGCGGCCTGGCGACCGCGATGGTCGACCACCAGGCGGTCACCGGCGGGCGGCTGACGCTGGCCGACCTGGCCGGTTACCGGGCGGTGTGGCGGCGGCCGCTGCGGGTGCCCTACCACGGCGGCCGCGAGATCGTGACCAATCCGCCGCCGTCGTCGGGGGGTGTCCTGATCGCACACATGCTGTCGGTGCTGCGAGGGGTGCCCGGGCCGCTCCCTCCCGGCCGCGCCCGCACCCTGCGCGCCTACGCCGAGGCGATGCGGGCGGCGGCGCGGATGCGCGATCGCCGCTTCGAGCAGCTGCTCCATCGCGGCGGCCTGTCCCGGCACATGCTGGCCGACGAGGCGGTCGCCCGCGGCCGCGCGGCCGTCGAAGCCGCACTCGAGGGGGAGCCGTCGGTGGCGCCGGCCCTCTCGTCAGACGACGGCACGACGCACATCTCGGTGGTGGACGCCGAGGGCAACGCCTGCGCGTTCACGTCGTCGAACGGCTGCCATTCCGGGGTGATCGTCCCCGGCACCGGCCTGCATCTGAACAACATGATGGGCGAGGAAGACCTCGCGGCGGGCCGGGGGATGCCGCCGGGGACGCGCTTGACGAGCATGCAGTCGCCGACGATGGTGGTCGGCCCTGGCGGGATCGAGCTCGTCGTGGGCTCGAGCGGCTCAAACCGGCTGCGCTCGGCGGTCATGCAGGTGGCCATCAACACGATCGACCACGGCATGAGCGCGGCCGAGGCGATCAATCACCCCCGCGTCCACGTCGAGGGCGACCGGCTCGATTGCGAGGGTGGCTTCGACCCGGCCGAGATCGAGGCGCTGGAGCGCTGGGGCGAGAACGTCAACCGCTTCCAGGGTCTCAACCTGTACTTCGGCGGCGCGAACGCGGTGCTGATCCGCTCGGGCCGCACGGACGCCGCCGGAGACCCCCGCCGCGGCGGCGCCGGCATCGTCGTCGCGTAACCGAAGCCGCACGTCCGGGATACGGCGACGGTTACGGTGCCAGGCACCGGGGGCGGCCTTCCGAACTGCGCCGCGCCGGCCCGGCGGCGATGGTTCGGCCCGAGCTCGCCGCTGGACTCAGATTGGCCGGCCGGTCGCCGTCACGCCGGTGTCGATGAAGCCGCGCACCGGGCGTTGCGGTGCCTGGCACCGCAACGACCCGCGTCACACGTTCGGCGCACCTACTGCGGCGGGGTAACCTTGCCGTTCGTGTGCGCCCGGTCGCGGATCTCGGCGGCGGCGGCCAGGTTCTTCAGGCCCAGGGTGAGCAGCTCGCTGATCACGGCGAGCCGGCCGCGCTCGCTGCGCTCCTCGAGGATGCGCTGCTTCTCGGCCGGCGGGAACTCGACGCGGCCGGCGATGGCGTAGGACACCAGCTCGGCCTGCTCGGTGATGCTCGGGATCGGGGTCCGCGCCCGTCGTCTCGGCGACCTGCAGGTAGAGCTCGAGCGCGGAGGTGGCCTCGCCGCCGGCGTCGGTGTCGTCCTCGGCCGGCTCCACCCGGGCGGTGGTGTAGGCCCGGCCGCGGGTGATCTCGAGCACCCGCACGACCTCGCCGCCGCGGACGACGATGTTCAGGCGGCCGTCGTCGAACCGCTCGATCACCTCGACCAGCTCGGCGGTGCAGCCCAGCTCGCGGGTGCCGTCGTCGTCGGCGAAGAGGAGGGCGAACTCCTGGCCGTGCCGCTCGCAGTCTCCGATCAGCCGCCGGTAGCGGTCCTCGAAGATGTGGAGCGGCATGAGCTCGCCCGGAACGAGGACTGTGGCGAGCGGAAACAGGCCGATCTCGCGAGCCGACATGGCATCCGTACTGTAGTGCCGCTCTCCCGGCGGGATGCCGCGGCACTCTCATCAGGCTCCAAGCGGCGGTCCGACGTGTTCGACGCGATAGTGGGCGCTGAGCGCCTCGAGCCGGCGCTTGCCGCCGCGACGCGACGCAGCGCGGCGGCCGCGGCCGCCGCCGGGACCGGCATGTCGCCGCCTCCGTCCGCCGGCGTGCTCGTGCTCGACTCCGACTTGGATGTGCGCGCGTCGACGGCGGCCGCCCGCGCCTGGCTCGGGCAGCTGCTGCCGCCAAGCATGGAGTTCGCCGATGTCGCCGCGATGGCGGTGGTCTACAACGTCGCCAGCCGTGCCCTGGCACGCAGCGCCACCGGAGGCGGCGATCACGCCGGCGACCCCGCCCGTGTCCGCGTCCGCTCGGCCACCGGTGCGTGGGCGATCGTCGAGGCCGATCGTCTCGATCCGCTGGAGGGCACGGTCGCGGTCACGATCCGCCCCGCCGCCGCCCAGGATGTGCTCGACCTGCGTCTTCTGGCCTACGATCTCACCGCCCGCGAGCGCCAGGTCGTCATGGCGCTGCTCGACGGCAGCGACACCCGCGCCGTCTCCCAGCGCCTCTTCCTCTCGCCACACACGGTGAACGACCACCTCAAGGCGATCTTCGCGAAGGTCGGCGTGCGAACGCGCAAGGAACTCACGGCCATGCTCGCCGCGCCGCCCTGCGAGCCGGCCGGAGAGGCGCGGCGGCGAGCCTGAGCCGGTGTACGCGATTGGTACGCTGGTGCCGTGCGCCCCCGACCCGCCCTCGCCGATCTGCGGCCGTACGAGCCGGGCAAGCCCGCCGCCGAGGTGCGGCGCGAGCTCGGCCTCGAGCGGATCGTCAAGCTGGCCTCGAACGAGGGCCCCTACGGGCCGTTCCCGGCGGCACTCGAGGCGATCGCGCGCCAGGCGCCCGGGCTCAACCGCTACCCCGAGCTCGGCGGCGACCTCGTCGAGCGGCTGGCAACCCGCCATGGCGTCGCCCGCGAGCGGGTCGCGGTCGGAAACGGCGTCGATGCGATCGTCGGCTGCCTGTCGATGGCCTACCTCGACCCGGGCGACGAGGCGGTCATGGCCTGGCCGTCGTTCATCAGCTACCGGTTGGACACGATCAAGCAGGCCGCGACGCCGGTGATGGTGCCGCTGCGCGACGGCGTCCACGACCTCGACGCGATGGCCGAGCGGATCGGGCCCCGCACCAGGATCGTCTACGTCTGCAACCCGAACAACCCGACCGGGACGATGGTCGGCCGCGATGCAGCTGCAGGCGTTCATCGACCGCGTGCCCGAGCCGCGTGCTCGTGGTGGTCGACGAGGCCTATCACGAGTACGTCACCGACCCCGACTACCCCGACGCGATCGCCGAGCACGTCCTCGAGCGCCCGAACGTCGCCGGCCTGCGCACGTTCTCGAAGATCTACGGGCTGGCCGGGCCTGCGGGTCGGCTACATGGTCGGCCCGGCCGACGTCGTGCGCGAGACGATGAAGGTGCGAAACGCCTTCGACGTCTCCGAGCTGGCCCACGTCGCCGCCCTGGCGAGTCTCGACGACCCGGCCGAGCTCATCCGCCGCCGGGAGCTGAACGAGCGCGGCCGCGCCGACCTCGAGGCGGCGCTCGTGGCCGCCGGGATGACGCCGCACCCCGCCTGCGCCAACTTCCTCGCCGCCGACGTCGGCGACGGCCGGGCGCTCGCTCGCGCGCTCGAGGCCGACGGCGTGATCGTGCGCCCGCTGGAGCCGTTCGGGGCGCCCGGCAGCATCCGCGTCACCGTGGGCACGCCCGACGAGAACGCCGTGTTCGCGGCCGCGCTTCACCGGGCGCTGCAGCCGCGGTGACCCGCCGCCCGACCGATCTGCGGGCCCTCGTCGAGGGCGTGACCGGCGGCGACACACGGGCCATCGCACGCGCCATCACGCTGGTCGAGAACCGCGACCCGCTCGCCTACGAGCTCGTGCGCGAGATCTACCCCGGGACCGGCGCGGCGTCGCTCGTGGGGTTCACCGGCCCGCCGGGCGTGGGCAAGTCGAGCCTGATCGCCTGCGTCGTCACGCTGCTTCGCGAGCAGGAGCGGCGGGTCGGGGTGGTGTCGGTCGACCCGTCGAGCCCGTTCTCGCGCGGGGCGCTCCTGGGCGACCGCATCCGGCTCGCCGACCACTTCACCGACACGGGCGTCTTCATCCGCTCGATGAGCACCCGCGGCCACCTCGGCGGCGTCGCCGAGGCCACGCTCCAGGCGCTGCTCGTGCTGGACGCGGCCGGGATGGACGTGCTGCTGCTCGAGACCGTGGGGGTGGGGCAGAGCGAGGTCGAGGTGGCGTCGCTCGCCGACACCGTCGTGCTGGTGCTCCAGCCGGGGTCGGGTGACTCGATCCAGGCGCTCAAGGCGGGCGTGATGGAGATCCCCGACATCATCGTGATCAACAAGAGCGACCATCCCGCGGCGCGGACGATGCGCTCCGAGATCCGGTCGGTGCTGGCGCTCGGCCCGGCGACCGACCGGCGCGTGCCGATCGTCGAGACCGAGGCCTTCCGGGGCGACGGCATCGCCGAGCTGTGGCAGGCCGTGCTCGACCACCGCGCCGAGCTGATGCGGGACGGCGAGCTCGATGCCCGCCGGCGGCGCAGCGTCGAGCACGAGATCGTGGCGGTCGCCGTCGCGCAGGCGCGGCGGCGGCTGAGCGAGGCGCTCGAGGCCGACCCCGAGCTGCGGAGGCTGCTGGACGAGGTGCATGCCCGCCGGCTCGACCCGCTCACCGCGACCCGCGAGATCAGCGAGCGGGTGTTCCGCACGCCGGACGCCTGATCTCAGCGCCGGCCGTTGACAGTCGCCGTTGCTGCAGGATGATTGAGGTGGCGACGTTTTGCTATGGGCGGACAAGAGGAGACGGTGATGTACGTGGACAACAGCGATAGTGCAGATACGCCGGAGGAGGCCGCCTACCGATCCCAGATGGCGGCGTACTTCGACGCGGTGATCCACCACGGCGAGGCCGGCGACATCCTGCGCAACCTCGAACGGGCGATCGAGCGGCTCGCGTTCGTGCGCGCCTGCATCATCCCGTTCACGGTCGACGCCGACGGCGGCCTCCACCAGGATGCCTACCATCCGATCGAGGTCATCAGCAACGAGCTCAACTACATCGGCTTTGCGCCGGCGGTTCCCGAGGAGCTCGAGCCGGCCCGGTAGCGCGGCTCAGCCGGCGAGGAACGCGCGCCGGCCCTCGGCGATGATCTCGTCGGCGTAGGCCCGGTTGCGCCAGCCGCCGACCTCGGTGCCGGCGCCGTGCTCGAGATCCTTGTAGACGTCGAAGAAGTGCGCGATCTCGTCGAGCAGTGACACGCGGATGTCGCCGATGTCGTGCATCCGGCTCCACTTGGGATCCTTGAAGGGGACGCAGAGCACCTTGTCGTCCTCGCCCTTCTCGTCGTGCATCTCGAACACGCCGAGCGGTTCCACCGGGATCACGCAGCCGGGGAACGTCGGCTCGGCGACCAGCACCAGGGCGTCCACCGGATCGCCGTCGCGGCCGAGCGTGTCGATCAGAAAGCCGTAGTCGGCGGGGTAGACGACGCTCGTCCACAGCGTGCGGTCGAGCACCATCCGGCCCAGCGTCGGCGTCGTACTCGTACTTGTTGCGGCTGCCCTGCGGGATCTCGATCAGGGCGTGGAGCGGTTCGTCGGCCACGGTCGCAAAAGGGTACCCTTCGCGGCCACCGCGTGGTCACCATCGACGACATCCGCGCCGCCGCAGCCGGCCTCGAGGGCGTCGCCCGGCGCACGCCCACCGAGCGCTCCGAGACGTTCACGCGCCTGTGCGGCGGCGAGGTGTGGCTGAAGTTCGAAAACCAGCAGCGCACCGGTTCCTTCAAGATCCGCGGGGCGTACACGAAGATCCGCTCGCTCTCGGACGCCGAGCGTGCGGCGGGCGTCGTCGCGCCGTCGGCCGGAAACCACGCCCAGGCGGTCGCGTTCGCCGCCCGGTCGGCCGGCGTCGACGCCACGGTGTACATGCCCGAGGCGGCATCGCTGGCAAAGGTCGGGGCGACGCAGGGCTACGGCGCGACCGTGCGCCTGGTCGGCGAGAGCGTCGAGGAGTCGGTGGCCGCCGCCCGCGAGGCGGTCGAGTCGGAGGGCCGCACGCTGGTGCACCCGTTCGACGACGAGGTGGTGATCGCCGGCCAGGGGACGGTCGCGCTCGAGCTGCTCGAGGACGTGCCCGACCTCGACTGCGTCGTCGTCCCGCTGGGCGGCGGCGGCCTGCTCTCGGGGATCGCGATCGCCGTCAAGGCGCTGCGCCCCGAGGTGCGCGTGATCGGGGTGTCGGCGGCCGGCTGCGCCCCGTATGTCGGGTCGCTCGAGCACGGCACGATCACGCCGGTGCCCCAGACCGAGACGATCGCCGACGGGATCGCGGTCAAGCACCCGGGCGAGGTCACCTTCCCGCTCGTGCGCGAGTTCGTCGACGACGTCGTGACGGTCACCGACGCCGAGATCAGCCAGACGATCGTGCAGCTGCTCGAGCGCAGCAAGGTGGTCGTCGAGGGCGCCGGCGCCGTCGGCCTGGCGGCGCTCCTGGCCGGCAAGGTGCGCGCGAAGCGGGCGGTGACCGTGCTCTCGGGCGGCAACATCGATACGCCGCTCCTGATGCAGGTGATCCGGTTCGGCCTGACGAACGCGGGCCGCTACCTGGTGATCCGCACCCGCCTGATCGACCGCCCGGGCCAGCTCATGCGGCTCCTGCAGGTGATCGCCGACGCCCACATCAACCTCCTGGTCGTCTCCCACCACCGCGAGAGCGTCGACGTGGCCGTGGCCGAGACCGGCATCGAGCTGATCCTCGAGACGCGCGACGAGGCTCACGCGCACGAGGTGATCGAGCTGGTGCGAAGCGCCGGCTACCCGGTCACCCGGATGCATTAGGGCGATGGGTCAGCGCGCGATCTCGCGCGCCTTCTTGACCAGCGCCCGGTGGTAGGCCGGCCGCAGCGTGCTCTCGGCGGCGCCGAGCATGAGCGCGATCAGCGCCGTGTCGGAGCGGCCGAGGACGTATCCGACCACCACGACGCCGGTCGCCGCCGCCACGATCACCGCCCGCTGGGTGTTGGTCACCGGCTGCGGCTCGAGCCGCTCGGCGTTCTGCCACACCTCGCCGAAGGTTGCGTCGCGGTGCAGTCCGAGCAGCACCCGCAGGCTGTCGCGGTTGGCCCGGCGCAGCTGCCGCATGCGCACGAGGTAGAAGCCGCCGTAGCCGCACAGGATCACCGCCGCCGACGGCCACAGCCGATCGTGCAGGTACGGGCGAGAGCAGCGCCAGAGCGGGAGCGGCGAAGCCCAGGATGAGCGCCGTCTCTTCGGACAGCCGACGGCCGGCTCCCGGGCCGGAGCACGCGCGAGACGATGGTGGCAAGGGTGACGGCGCAGACGAGCACGACTCCGGCGGCGACGAGGCCGGCGGAGATGCGTCACAGACCCAGGCCGCGAGCGATCACCATCCGCTGCACCTCGTTGGTGCCCTCGCCGATCTCGAGCACCTTCTGGTCGCGGTAGAAGCGGCTGACCGCATACTCGTCCATGAACCCGTAGCCGCCGTGGATCTGGACGGCCTCGTTGCACACCCGCCGCGACAGCTCGCCCGTGTACAGCTTCGCCATCGCCGCCACCTGGGCGAAGTCGCGGCCGGAGTCCTTCAGCCAGGCGGCCTTGTAGACCAGGTTGCGCGCGGCCTCGATCTCGGTGGCCATGTCGGCCAGCTTGAACGCGATCGCCTGGAAGCGCCCGATCGGCCGGCCGAACTGCTCGCGCTCGCGGGCGTATGCGAGCGACATCTCGTAGGCGCCCTGGGCGGCGCCCAGGCCGAGCGCCGCCACGCTGATGCGGCCGCCGTCGAGGATCTCGAGGAACTGGCGGAAGCCGCCGCCGCGCGGGCCGAGCAGGTGCGACTCGGGCACGCGGCAGCCGGCGAATGCGAGCTCGCGCGTGTCCGACGAGCGCCAGCCCATCTTCTTCATCGGGGCCGACTGGGTGTAGCCGGGCGTGCCGTTCTCGACCACGATGTTCGAGATCTCGTCGTCGCCCGTGCGGGCGGTGATGGTCACGAGGGCCGAGATCTCGGTGCCGGCGTTGGTGATGAACATCTTGCTGCCGTCGATCACCCACTCGCCGCCCTCGAGACGGGCGGTCGTGCGGGTGGCGCCGGCGTCGGAGCCGGCTCCGGCCTCGGTGAGCCCGAAGGCGGCCAGCCGCCTGCCGGACGCCAGCTGCGGGAGCCACCGGCGCTTCTGCTCGGGCGTGCCGAAGAGGTTGATCGGCTGCGACCCGAGCGACGTGTGGGCGGCCACCGTGATCGCAAACGACTGGTCGACCCGGGCCAGCTCCTCGATGGCGATCGCGTAGGCCAGCGTGTCGGCGCCGGCGCCCTCGTACTCCGCCGGAATCGGGATCCCCATCAGTCCGAGCTCCGCCGCCACGGCGACGATCTCGAGCGGGAAGCGGCCCTCGCGGTCGAGCCGCTCGGCGACCGGAGCGATCTCCGCCTCGGCGAACTCCCTGACGGTGTCCCGGAAGAGCCGGTGCTCGTCTGAGAGGTCGAAACTCAGCACAGCGACTGGGCCAGCTCGACCAAGAGCCGCACCCCAAAGCCGGTGCCGCCCTTGCCGAGCCCGTCGCCGCGGTCGCGGTCGACGTCGGCAGTGCCGGCGATGTCGAGATGGGCCCAGGGGCCGTCGCCGGCGAACTCCTGCAGGAACCGGGCGGCATAGCAGGGGCCGCCCTTGCCCGCCGTCGAGCTGTTCGTCATGTCGGCCACCTCCGAGCGCAGGAAGCGCTTGTAGGTGTCGTGCAGCGGCAACTGCCAGACGTGCTCGCCGCCCAGCTCGCCGGCATCGCGGACGCGGTCGACGAACTCGTCGTCGCGGCCGAACATCCCGGCGTGCAGGTCGCCCAGTGCGACCACGACCGCGCCGGTGAGGGTGGCGAGGTCGATGACGTGGGTGGCTCCCAGGCTACGGGCGTGGTGCAGGCAGTCGGCCAGCACCATCCGGCCCTCGGCATCGGTGTTCGTGATCTCGATGGTCTTGCCGTTGGCGGCGCGGACGACGTCGTCGGGCCGCATGCCTGTGGCCGAGACGAGGTTCTCGACGGCGCCGACGACGGCGACGACGTGCACCGGCAGGTCGAGCTCGGCGATGGCGGCGGTGGCCTCGAGCACGGCGGCCGCTCCGGACATGTCGAACTTCATCCCGGTCATGCTGCGCGCGGGCTTGAGCGACAGGCCGCCCGAGTCGAACGTGAGGCCCTTGCCGACCAGGCCCAGCACGACGTCGCTGCGCCGTGCCCGCGCCGGGCGGTGCCGCATCGTGATCAGCGCCGGCTGGGTCCCGCCGGCGGAGGCGACCGCCAGGAACGCCCCCATCCGGCGGCGCTCCAGAAAGCGGCGGTCGTGGACGGTGGCGGTGACCGAGGAGTGCTCGGCCGCGATCGCGCGCGCCCGCTCGGCGAGCTGCTGGGGGCCGAGGTGGTTGGAAGGGGTGTTCTGCAGGTCGCGGGCGCGGTTGACCGCCGTCGCGACAACACCGGCGCGCTGCGCCTGGCGGCGGTCGCCGCCGATCAGGGCGAGCGAGGCCAGCTTGCTGGGCCGCTCGGCCGCGGGCGCGGTCAGGTAGCGGTCGAACCGGTAATCGCCGAGCAGCGCGCCCTCGACGAGGCAGCGGGTGGCGAGCTCGGCCTCGAGCGGGACGGCGCCGACGACGACGGCCATTGACGTGGCCCGGGCGGCGGCGGCCGCGCGGGCGCAGAGCGCCGCCGCGTGGCGCACATCGTCGGCCGCCGGCGCCTCGCCCAGGCCCACGACCGCCACCCGGCGGGCGCGGACGCCCCCGCCGGTGTGGACCACCGTGACCTGCCCGCGGGTGCCGCGGATCTCGCCGGCGTCGATCAGGCCCGCGAGGGCTCCTCCCAGGGCCTTGTCGACCTCCGCCGCGGCGCCCTCGAGCAGCGGCGGCTTGGAGACCGGTACGACCAGGATGTCGGCACCGGCGCGCAGAGGAGAGGTTGTTGTGGTGGTGATGCGCATCCGATCGGGTGGCCCGGTGCTGCGGCCTCGGGCATCCTACCGGTCACACCGATGCCGTCCACCCGTTGCCCTGCCTGTGGCGCCTGTCCCCCCGAGGGCGCACGTTTCTGCTCCAACTGCGGCCGCCCGCTGGGAGGCGGCGACGCGGCCGAGCGCAAGCTCGCGACGGTGCTCTTCGCCGATCTGGCCGGATCGACGGAGCTCGCGTCGAGCATGGACGCCGAGACGCTCCGGGGCCTCCTGGCCGCCCTCTACGACCAGCTCTCCCGCGCGGCCGAGGCCTACGGCGGCACCGTCGAGAAGTTCATCGGTGACGCGGTGATGGCGGTGTTCGGCGTCCCGGTGGCGCACGAGGACGACCCCGAGCGGGCGGTGCGGGCGGCGCTCGTGATGCGCTCCCGGTTGATGACGCTGGGCGAGCACCGGGACATCCCGATGGCGCTTCGCATCGGGATCAACACCGGCCTGGTCGTGACGGGTGTCACACTGGGCCGCGACTTCCTCGTGACCGGCGAGGCGGTCAACCTGGCCGCGCGCCTGCAGCAGGCCGCCGAGCCGGGCGAGATCCTGCTCGGGGAGCGCACGTTCCGCGCGGTCGAGCCGCTGGCGCGCACGGTCGCGCCGCGCTCGCTGCGTGTGAAGGGCCGGGCCGGCCCCGTCACCGCATACGCGGTCGAGCGGATGCTGCCGGCCGGGTCGTATCGCCGCCGCCGGCGCCCGTACGGGCCGTTCGTCGGTCGCGAGTCCGAGCTGACGCTGATCCGGTCGCTGGTCGAGCGGGCCGTCGAGCACGCCCGGCCGCACCTGATCACGATCGTCGGCGAACCCGGCATCGGCAAGAGCCGCCTGCTCGAGGAGGCGGTCGTCGAGCTGCGCCGCCTGGACGAGCCGCCGGCGGTCTGGGTCGGCCGCTGCCTGCCCTACGGCGAGGCGGGGCCGTACGCGCCCCTTCGCGACGTCCTTCTGCGCGCCGCGACGGTGCGCCCCGACGACTCCCCCGAGGACGCGATCGCCCGTGTCATGGGGTACCTGTACGCCCTCGTCCCGGACGCGACCGGCGAGTGGATCGAGGAGCTCCTGCGGACCGTCTCCAACCGGCGCAGGCCCGATCGCGAGAGCGACGAGCTCGAGCGCGACCCGCAGAGCGGGCGCGACGCCTGGCGGCACCTGCTGCTTGCGATGGCCGAGCGCCAGCCGACCCTGCTCGTCGTCGAGGACGCGCACTGGGCCGAACCGGCCCTGCTCGAGCTCGTCTCCTCGGTCATCCGCACCGACACGCGCGTCCCGCTCGTCGTGCTGTGCCTGGCCCGCGACGACCTGCTGGTGCGGCATCCGGGCTGGGGATCGGGCATGCGTGACGAGACGACCGTGACGCTTTCGGCCCTCGCCGCCGACCAGATGCGCCGCCTGGCCACCGCGCTCGGCGGCGAGCAGGATGGCGAGGTGGCGCTCGCCGGGGGCAACCCCTTCTTCCTCGAGGAGATCCTGGCGATGACGGGCGAGGGCGGCGATCGCGTGCCCGAGACGGTTCAGGGCGTCATCGCGGCCCGCATCGACCTGCTGCCGGCCGACACCAAGCAGGTGCTGCAGCGGGCGGCGGTGATCGGGCGCCGGTTCACGCAGGCCCAGCTCGCGGCTGTGGCCGGTGGCCCCGAGCTCGGCCGCACGCTGCGCCGGCTGTCCGAGCGCGGGCTGATCCACACCGAGCCGGGCGGCGGCCAGGCCTTCAAGCACGCCCTGATCCGCGATGTGGCCTACGAGAGCATCCCCCGCAGCGAGCGCGCCCGGCTGCACCTCGCCCTCGCCCGCGAGCTCGAGCCCGACCCGGTCGTCAGCCGCCAGACGCTCGCAAACCACTACGCGACCGCCGCCGGGCTGGGGGCCGACGAGGCCCGTGCCGACGCCGTCCGGCTGTTGCTCGCGGCGGCCGCCGACGCCCGGGCGGTGTACGCCCACGGCCTCGCGCTGCGCCAGGCGAGCCTCGCGCAGTCGCTCGCGTCCGGCGACGGCGAGCAGTCGGCTGCGGCAGAGGCGATCGGCGACGCCCGCTGGATGACCGAGGCGGCGGAGGATGCATTTTCGGCCTACCAGGAGGCGCTGGAGCACGCGGAGGCGGCCGGGCTCTCCGCCGGCGATCTCGCCCGGCTGCGGTGGAAGTGGGTCGATATGCCCACGCGGTGGGGCTCGATGCTCACCGACCTGCCGCCGCGTCAGGTCGTCGCGGAGACGATTGCGCGGGCGCTCCGTGAGGCTCGCTCTGCCGGCGACGACGCGGTCGAGGGGCGCCTGCTCGTCGCGAGCGCCCTCAGCCACTGGCGGTACGACTCGACCGATTCGGCGCTGCTCGAGGCGGGGCTGCGCTCGGGCGAGGAGGCGCTCGCGATCGGCGAGCGGATGGGCCGGCCGGCCCTGCGCTCGGCGGCCATGGACGCCATCGGCGGCATGCTCGTCAGCCTGGGCCGCTACCGGGAGGCGCGCGAGCTGGCCGACCGGCGGCTCGAGCTCGCGGTGGCCGGCGGCAGGCGCGAGGAGCGCATGGATGCCAGCTCGCAGGCCGCGCAGACGCGGATCGCCGTGGGCGACTACGCGGCCGCGGTGGTCGCGGGCGAGCTGGGCCTCACGCCCGGCGCGGAGCAGGACGCCCACTGGCAGGCCCGGCCGGTGCTCGACGTCGCCGAGGCGCTGTTCTACTGGGATCGGTGGGATGACGCGCTCCGCGCCTATGAGCGGTACATCGCGCTCTACCGGCGCGGCGGAGGCCGCGGCGGCAAGACGACCGGGCGGGCGAGCGGGGTGGCGGCGGCGGTGCACCTGCTGCGCGGCGACCAGGAGCGGGCGGACGAGCTCGAGCAGCGCCTCGGTGGCGAGCCGATGGCCGCTTTCCAGCAGATGGTGGCGCAGGCGCTCCTGGGCCGCGGGGAGCCGGAGCTGGCCCTCGACCGGGTGCGCCACCTCCACCATGTGGGGCCGAAGGCGCTCGCCGCCCGGGCCGAGGCGCTGGCGCTGCTCGGCCGCTGGGACGAGCTCGACGCGACGCTCGAGCGCGTGACCGGTCTGCCCGGAGTGGAGGAGATGCCACGGGTCATGGCCCAGCTCGACCGCGTGCGCGGGATCGTGGGCGACCAGCGGGCGCTCGAACGGGCGACCGCGCTCTTTGCCCAGCTCGGCTGCCGGTTCGAGCACGCCCGCTGCCTCGAGCTCGCGGGGGACGTCGCGGCCGCCCGGGCGGAGTATCAGCGGCTGGGTGCGATCCCCGCGCTGACCCGGATCGGGGAATGACCGTCTTCACTATCGTGCGGATGTCCGCGCCATCCACTCCAGGGGTCAGCCGCATGCCGAACACCAGCGCCATCATCGAGACGAGCAAGGGCACGATCGAGCTCGAGCTGTTTGCCGACGACGCGCCCGAGACGGTTGCGAACTTCACGAAGCTCGCGGCGGACGGCTACTACGACGGCCTCATCTTCCACCGGGTCATCCCCGACTTCATGATCCAGGGCGGGTGCCCCGAGGGCACCGGCACCGGCGGCCCCGGCTACAACTTCAAGGACGAGATCAACCATCACCGCATCGTCAAGGGCACGCTGGCCATGGCCAATGCCGGCCCGAACACGAACGGCAGCCAGTTCTTCATCGTCACGGCCGACGCCACCCCCTGGCTCGACGGCAAGCACACCGCCTTCGGGCAGGTGACGGCCGGCCAGGACGTCGTGGACGCGATCCAGAGCGTCGACCGCGACGGCCGCGACCGGCCCATCGAGCCGGTCATGATGGACAAGGTCACCGTCAGCTCGGAGTAGGGCGCCGCGCCGGTGTGGGCGGTGGTTGGGGGGCGGTTGTTCGGCGGCCGGCCAATTGGCGCCGGGTAGGAGCGCCAATTGGCCGTTTCGGCCGCTCGTCGGGCAGCGGCCGAGGACAATCTCGCGCGCCGGGCTACGGCTTTCGGGCGATCGCTCAATTGGCAATGTCGGCGGGCGCCAATTGGCCGTTTTGGCCATCCGCACGCCCCCCGGCCGCCGCCGTGGCCCCTGCGCTGGCGACCATCACCGCGGGGTGATGTTTGTGCCGGCGGGCCGGGTTTCGGGTGAATGATCAATTGGCGATGCGTGCGTGCGCCAATTGGCCGTTTCGGCCGCTCGTCGGGCAGCGGCCGTGGACAATCTCGCGGCGGCCTACGGCTTTCGGGCGACCGCTCAATTGGCAATGTCGGCGGGCGCCAATTGGCCGTTTGGGCCATCCGCACGCCCCCCGGCCGCCGCCGTGGCCCCTGCGCTCGCGACCATCACCGCGGCGATCCCGACGATCTGCGCCGGACTGAGATCCTGGGAGAGTCCGACCAGGCCGACGAGTGAGGCGATGGCGGGATCGACGCTGTAGATGACGGCGACGAGGCGCGGCTCGAGGCGGCGGAGCCCCTCCAGCTCGAGGGCGAATGGGATGATCAGGCCGCCGACTGCGATCACGAGCCCGAGGGCGAGGGCGTGCCCGTCGACCGCCCGCAGGTGGCCGAGGCCGAACGGCAGAGTGACGAGGGCCGCGATGGGGAGGGCGAGGGCGAGGCCGTCGATCCGCCGGGTGCGGCGGCCGACGCTGCGGCCGGCGAAGGCGACGCAGGCCCAGGCGCAGCCGGCGGCGACGGCGAGTGCGATGCCGGTTCCCGAGGCTGCCCGGTCGATGCCGCCGAGCGTGACGACACCGGCCGCGGCCAGCAGGGCGAATGCGACGTCGCGGCGTCGGCGCGAGCCGGCCAGGGCGATGGCGAGCGGGGCGATGAACGCGAAGGTGACCGCGATGCCGAGCGGGATCCGCTGAATCGCCTCGAAGAAGGTGAGGTTGAGGGCGGCGAGCGAGAGGCCGTAGGCGACGATCGCCCCCCAGGTGGCGCGGGTCCGGCCCCCGAGGCGCGGCCGCACAGCGACCACGATGATGGCGGCGCCCAGGGCGAAACGGAGGGCCGAGGTGCCCGCAGGGCCGAGCTGGGCGAACAGTCCATGCGCGACGGCGGCGGCGATCTGGATCGCCGCACTGGTGGCCACGATCATCGCCGCCCCGGCGATCACCCGGCGGCTCATGCGCGGGCCAGGCCGGCCGCAGCCGCACGCGAGAGCGACTCCCAGGTGCCGGAGCTGACGCCGGCGGGCCGGACTGCGGAGAGGATCCGCTCGACCGCGGCGGGCCCGGTGGTGACCCGTCCGTCCGGCCCCTCAACCGCGACGTGGGGGTGGGTCTGGACCAGCTTGAGTGCCGCGGCGAGGGGGTCGAGGCGCATCCCGAGCTCCTGGAGGTCGTCCTCGCGGTAGACGCAGACGTTGGCCGCGGGTGCGACGCCGAGGGCGTGGCGGCAGGCGTCCGCAACGTCCTCCTCCCAGGTCGCTTCGCTCTCGATCAGGGCCAGCGGATCCTCCATCGAGCGCAGGAGCGTGGAGTTATCTCCGAACACCATCCCCAGCCGACGTTCGGGGCCTGACCGGGACGCTTGCTCGAGAATCCCGGCGAGCCCCTCCGTTCCCAGCAGGCCGTGCGCCCGGGCCTCGACCCACACGTCGACCCGATCGGCAAACAGTCGCGCGGCCGCCTCCACGGGCGAGGTTCGGGTGGACCCGGTTTGGTAGAGCAGCAGGTGCACCGAGGGCGACGGGGCCGCCCCGACCGTGTCGAGGAGCGCCGTCAGGTCGATCTCGAGCACTCGCCCAAGCGCGACGAGGATCTTCGGCGACGGCACCGGCGGTCGGCCGGTGGACGGGTTTCGGCCCTGCTCGAGCGCAACGAGGTAGCTCGGCGAGATCCCGATGCGCCGCGCCGTCTCGCGCATCGACAGGCCGAGCAGATCGCGCCGCTGCCGGATCATGTCGCCGAGGGCCGGCATTCGATCAGTATACAGAACACTGTTCTCTGAATAGTGATCGGACGACCGACCTGTCTACCACCATCCCAGCGCCGCAAGCCCACCCAGATCGCTGATCCGCGCGTCGGGGACGACGCCGCAATCGTCGCCGCCGTTGCGGTCGACCCACACGCCGCGGATGCCCGGCCTGCTGGGCCCCGGCGATATCGCGGGCGGGGTTGTCGCCCACCATGACCGCGTCCGCCGCACGGCCGCCGAGGCGCTCGAGTGCGAACCGGAAGATGCGCGGATCCGGCTTCGACGCACCGACCACCGAGGACGAGACGACGACGTCGAAGTGATCGGTGAGGCCCGCCGCAGCAAGCTTCAACCGCTGATGCTCCTCCATCCCGTTCGTCACCACGCCGAGGCGCGCGAACCCACCCAGGTTCTCCAGGACGCCCACCACCTCCGGGTACGGCGAGCACCGCTCGAGCCGGCACTCGGGATACGACTCGGACAGCCGCCGGGCGAGACCGATGTCGTCGACGCCGCAGTCCCGCAGTGCCGCCCGCCAGACACCGAGGCGGTGCCCGTCCGCCCAGGAGCGCAGGTCAGCCGGAAACGGCGCCCACAGCGACTCCCATGAGCTGATGTCGGTCATGCGGAGCCTGGTCTCCGCGGCCGCTTCCCGCCACCGCCGCTGGGCCCGCGTCCGCACGGCCGCGCTCATCCCGGCGGGAGCTCCGACCGCGGCAGCGGTGTCGTCGACCGCGGCGAGGAAGTCGGAGTGGTCGGGCACGAGCGTGTCGTCGAGGTCGAGCAGGATCGCCCTCATCGCCCGACGAGGCCTCGCATCCACGCGCCCGTCGTCCGTACGGCCTCGAGGTCGACGCCGGTCTCGTAGCCCCGCTCGTGCAGCATCTCGACCAGCTCCTCGGTTGCGACGTTTCCGGGCGCCCCGGGAGCGAACGGGCAGCCGCCCAGGCCTCCGGCCGACGAGTCGAATGTGCGCACGCCGGCCGCGAGCCCCGCGGCGGCGTTGGCGAGCGCAAGGCCGCCCGTGTCGTGCAGGTGCAGCGCGATCCGCTCAACGGGCACCCGCCCGGTCACCGCGGCGACCACCTCGGGCACCTGCTCGGGCCGGCCGGCGCCGATCGTGTCGCCGATCGACACCTCGTCGCAGCCGAGATCGAGGAGCGCTCCGGCCACGCCCGCCACGTCCGCCGGCGCGACCGCGCCCTGGTAGGGGCAGCCGAACGCCGTCGACACGTATCCCCGCGTCCACATCTCTGCGGCCCGGGCGCGTTCCAGCACCGGCGCGAAGGCGTGGAGCGACTCTGCCACCGACATGTTGATGTTCGCCTGCGTGAACGCCTCGGATGCCGCCGTGAACACCGCGATCGCGTCGGCGCCGGCGGCGATCGCGCGCTCGAGGCCGCGCACGTTGGGCACGAGCACCGGATAGCGCACTCCCGGGCGGCGGCGCACCGCCGGGAGCACAAGATCGGCATCGGCGAGCTGGGGCACCGCGCGCGGGGAGACGAACGAGGTCACCTCGACGACGGGCAGGCCGGCCTCGGCGAGGCGCTCGACAAGCTCGACCTTGGCGGCGGTGGCGACGACGACGGCCTCGTTCTGGAGCCCGTCCCGGGGGCCGACCTCGACCACCGTGACCGACCGGCTCACAGCGGGTCGACCTCGGCCAGCACCTGGCCGCGGGCGACCATGTCGCCCGGCCGCACCATCACCGCCGTCACGATCCCGGCCACGGGCGCGGACACCGCCAGCTCCATCTTCATCGCCTCGAGCACCATGAGCGGCTCACCCGCGGCCACCTCCTGGCCGTCGTTGACGTCGACCCGCAGAACCGTCCCCGGCATGGGCGCCTGCAGCGAGCCCGCCGTCGCGACGGCGACGGCCGCGGCGGCGGCGTCGGCGCCGATCCGGTACTGCCAGCCCTGGTGAAGGACGTACCCGCCGGCGGTCTCGACCCGGGGGCCGGGGGCGTCCGAACGCGTGCCAGATGTCGTGGCGCTCCGCAGCCTGGGCCGCCCGGCGGACGTCGCCGGGAAGCGCCGGCGCCAGCTCGCCGCGCCACCTGAGCCCGACGAAGTCGATGCCCGCCACGCCCGCTCTGAACTCGGGCTGGTCGAGCAGCCAGCGCAGGAAGCCGAGGTTCGTGTCCACTCCCAGCACCACGGTGTCGGCGAGCGCGGCCGCCATCCGCTCGATGCACGCGTCCCGGTCCTGGGCGTGGGCGATCAGCTTGCCGAGCAGCGGGTCGTAGCGCACGCCGACCTCGTCCCCCTCGCGGACGCCGGCGTCCACGCGCACGCCGGGCCAGGCCGGCGGCCGCCACCGCAGGAGCCGGCCCGTCGCCGGCACGAAGCCCGCCGCCGGGTCCTCGGCATAGAGGCGGCACTCGATCGCATGCCCGCGCAACTCCACGTCGGCCTGTTCGAGCTCGAGCGGCTCGCCGGCGGCGATGTCGAGCTGGGCCCGCACCAGGTCGATCCCGGCCACGGCCTCGGTCACCGGGTGCTCGACCTGCAGCCGCGCGTTCAGCTCCAGGAAGCACCACTCGCCGTCGTCCGTCACGAGGAACTCGACGGTGCCCGCGCCGCGGTATCCCGCCGCCGTTGCGATCGCGACCGCCGCCCCTCCGAGCGCCGCCCTCAGGTCGTCGCCGACCACCGGCGAGGGCGACTCCTCGACGATCTTCTGGTGGCGGCGTTGCAGCGAGCAATCGCGCTCGCCCAGGTGGATGCACGCCCCGTGGACGTCGGCCAGCACCTGCACCTCGACGTGGCGGGCCCCGGCCAGCCTCCGCTCCAGGTACACGCGGTCGTCGCCGAACGCGGCGGCCGCCTCGCGCCGGGCCGACCCGAGCGCCTGCTCGAGATCGCCCAGGTCGTCCACGGCCCGCATTCCCCGGCCGCCCCCGCCGGCGGCCGCCTTCACCAGGAGCGGCGTTCCCAGCCGCCGGGCCGCGCGCTCGAGCGCCGCGTCGGAGAGGTCATCGCCGGCATACCCGGGCGCGACCGCGACGCCGGCCGCCTCGGCCAGCCGGCGGGCGGCGATCTTGTCGCCCAGCGCGCGCATCGCTGCCGCCGGCGGGCCGACCCACCGCATCCCGGCGTGCTCGACCGCCTCGGCCAGATCGGGGTTCTCGGCCAGGTACCCGTAGCCCGGGTGGACGGCGTCGGCGCCCGCGGCCGTCGCGGCCGCCACCACGTCGGGGATGCTGAGGTAGCTCGAGATCTGCGTGGCGCCGTCGGCCAGCTCGACGTGCAGCGCGCGCCGGTCGTCCGGTTCGTACACGGCGTGGGCGGCGATGCCCTGCTCCCTGCACGCGCGGATCACGCGCACCGCGATCTCGCCGCGGTTTGCGATCAGGAGACGTGCGATTCCGGCGACCATGTCGGCGGCCGCTTGCCCAGGAACGCGTCCAGGCCCTCGCGGGCCTCGTTGCCGGCGCGGGTGATGGCAAGCCGCTCGGGCAGGTCGGGAAGCGCGAGCCCCGCGGTGGCATCGCGCACCAGTTGCTTGGCCGCCGCGATCGCATCGGGGCCGCCGGCCAGGTAGGCGAGGACGTAGTCGGCCACCGCATGGTCGAGCCGGTCGGGCTCGCAGACGCGATGCACGAGGCCGATCGCGAGGGCGCGCTGGGCGTCGAAGCGCTCGCCTGTGGTGAAGAGTGCCCGCGCGTGGCCGGGGCCGATCGTGCGCAGCACATACGGCGAGACGGCGGCGGGGATCACGCCGAGCCGGGTCTCGGTGAACCCGAACGTGGCGCCCGACACCGCGACCGCGACGTCGGCGCACGCAACCAGGCCGGCGCCTCCGCCGAGCGCGTGGCCGTTGACCCGGGCGATGATCGGCCGGGGGCAGGCATCGATCGTCTCGAACATGGTGCGCGCCATCGCGGCGTCGGCGACGTTCGCGTCGTGGTCGAGGTCGCGGGCCTTGCGCATCCACTCGATGTCCGCGCCGGCGCAGAACGCCGTTCCTGCGCCGGTGAGAACGATCACGCGGGTGCCGTCCCCCGACAGGGCCGAGATCATCTGGGTGAGCTCGACCATGAGCTCCCGGTCGAGCGCGTTGCGCGCGTCCGGGCGGTCGAGCGTGATCGTGGCCACGAGGCCGTTTCGGTCCATCCGCACGCTGCTCACATCCGGAACACCCCGAATGTCGTCTCGGGCACCGGCCCGCAGGCCGCGGCCGCGAGTCCCAGGGCGAGCACCCGGCGCGTGTCGAGCGGGTCGATGATGCCGTCGTCCCAGAGCCGGGCGGTCGAGTAGTACGGGCTGCCCTCGCGCTCGTACGTCTCGAGGATGGGGGCCTCGAAGGCCTCGCGCGCGGCCTCGTCCATGTCGCCGCGGACGGTTGAGAGCACGCGCGCGGCCTGGGCGCCGCCCATCACCGAGATGCGCGCGTTCGGCCACATCCACAGCTGCCGGGGCGAGTACGCCCGGCCGCACATGGCGTAGTTCCCGGCGCCGAACGATCCTCCGATCACCACGGTGAACTTGGGCACCTCGGCGCACGCGACGGCGGTCACCAGCTTGGCGCCGTCCTTGGCGATGCCTCCGGCCTCGTACTCGCGCCCGACCATGAACCCGGTGATGTTCTGCAGGAACACGAGTGGGATCCGGCGCCGTGCCGCGAGCTGGATGAAGTGCGCTCCCTTGAGCGCCGACTCCGAGAAGAGGATCCCATTGTTGGCCAGTATCGCAATCGGGTAGCCCATCAGGTGGGCGAACCCGCAGACAAGCGTATCGCCGTAGAGCGCCTTCCACTCCTGGAGCACCGAGCCGTCGACGATCCGGGCGATCACCTCGCGCACCTCAAACGGCTTGCGCAGGTCGGCGGTGACGGCGCCGTGGAGCTCGGCCGGGTCGCACGCGGGCTCGGCGGGCTCCCGCCGCACCCACGGCTCAGGGGCCGGATCGCCCAGGTTCTGCACGATCTCGCGTGTGATCGCCAGGGCGTGGTCGTCGTCTGCGGCCAGGTGGTCGACGACGCCGCTTTGGCGCGCGTGCACATCGGCGCCGCCCAGCTCCTCGGCGGTCACGTCCTCGCCGGTGGCGGCCTTCACGAGCGGCGGACCGCCCAGGAAGATGGTGCCGGTGCCGCGGACGATCACCGCCTCGTCGCTCATCGCCGGGACGTAGGCGCCGCCCGCCGTGCATGACCCCATCACGACGGCGATCTGGGGGATGCCGGCGGCCGACATGCGGGCCTGGTTGTAGAAGATCCGGCCAAAGTGGTCGCGGTCGGGGAAGACGTCGGCCTGCAGCGGGAGAAACGCGCCGCCCGAGTCGGCGAGGTAGATGCAGGGCAGGTGGTTCTGGGCCGCCACCTCCTGCGCGCGCAGGTGCTTCTTGACCGTCATCGGGAAGTAGCTGCCGCCCTTCACGGTGGCGTCGTTGGCCACGATCACGCACGGCCTGCCGGCGACGGGGCCGATGCCGGTGACGATGCCCGCCGACGGCGCCTCGCCGTCGTAGAGGCCGTGCGCCGCCAGGGGCGCGAGCTCGAGGAAGGCGGCGCCGGGATCGATCAGACGCTCGATCCGCTCCCGCGCGAGCAGCTTGCCGCGCGCGTGGTGGCGCTCCACCGCCGTCTCTCCGCCGCCGGCGCGGGCGTGCTCGAGATGGGTGTTCAGCTCGGCGACGAGCCCACCCATGCGCTCGCGATTCTCCCGGTAGGAGTCGGATCCGGCGTCGAGACGGCTGGCGATGCGCGGCACCGGCGCAGATTACCGACGGGGCCCCAATGTCAGCTTGACACTTGACAGACATCATCAGTGATGTCATAATGACGTCATGGACACAACGAGATTCGTCGACGCGGTCAAAGCCGATCTGGAGGCCGCCGCGGCCGTCGGGGGAGAGGTGCTGGTCGAGGCCGCGGGGCGGCTCTCGGCAGCGCTCGACGCCTCGATGCGGCTGGCCCTCCTGGACGCGCTCTCGGAGGCATCCATGGAGCTCACGCGCCAGCTGGCGGCGGGCCGGATCGACGTTCGCCTGGCCGGCCGCGAGGTCGAGCTGACATACGTCACCGACACGCCCGCACCGTCCGCGTCCGAGGATGATGCATCGGCGCGGATCACGCTGCGGCTCCCGGAGCGGCTCAAGGCCGACGCCGAGGCCGCCGCGGGCCGCGAGAGCATCTCCACCAACGCGTGGCTCGTGCGTGCCGTTTCCGCGGCGCTCTCGCAGCGCCACGTGGGGGGCCACCGCCTCCGCGGATTTGCATCCGGATGAGAGGAGCCACCATGCACCACCCCGCCAACAGCCTGCGCCTGCCGGCGTCCGAATACGCCAAGCTCGCTCCGAGCCACCCGCGCGACCACGGTCACGCCCAGCCGGTCACCGAGCTCGCCCCGAAGGCCGCCGACATCGTCCCTGCCCGAGCGGGGATGAGGCGCCACGTCCACCACCTGTCCGGGTTCTCCCGGGCGTAATGCGAGGAGACACCACAATGGCAACCCATCACACCCCGTCCGGCCTCCTGCTCGAGCTGCGCCTGACCGCCGGCCGCTGCGAGATCGAGACGGCCGACACCGGCGAGACCGTCGTCGAGGCGGAGCCGATGAACGGCAGCGCCGCGTCGCGGGCTGCGGCCGAGGCGCTGGTCGAGACCCTGTCGGAGCGCTCGCAGGGCGGCCACAAGCTCGTCGTCGCGATGCCCAAGCTGCGGCGACTGGTACCCCTGAACGACGCCAAGGTGCTCGTCCGCATCCGCGCCCCGCACGGAGCGGAGCTCGACGCCGGCTCAGCCTCGTCCGACATCGTCGTCCGCGGCCGGCTGGGTGCGACCGAGGTGCGCACCGCTTCCGGCGACGTTGCGATCGCGACGGCTGAGCGGGAGATCGACGTGAAGACGGCGAGCGGCGACGTTGCGATCGAGACGGCCGAGCAGGAGCTCGAGGTGAAGACCGCGAGCGGGGACGTGAGGCTGGCCGTGCTGCGCGGCGCCGGGGGAGTGAACACGATGTCCGGCGACGTGAGCGTGGGCGAGGCCGGCGGGCCGCTGACCGTGAACACGATGTCCGGCGACGTGCACATCAAGCGGCTTGCGAGCGCGTCGGTCCAGCTGCGCAGCATGTCCGGCGACATTCGGGCCGGGATCGCCCGCGGCGCCACGCTTTGGGTCGACGCGAACTCGGCCTCCGGCGACGTCCGCTCGGAGCTGCCGGTGACCGAGTCGGCGCCCGCCGGCGGCCAGGCCGACGTGGAGCTGCGCGCGACCTCGATGAGCGGCGACATCACCGTCGTGCGCGCCCCCGAGAGCGTCGCCGTGCAGGCGTAGTCAGCCGCGGCCGAGCGGAAGGCTGATCGTGAAGGTGCTGCCGCGGCCGGGGGCGCTCTGGGCCGAGATCCGGCCGCCGTGCGCGGTCACGAGCTGCTCGGCGATCGAGAGCCCGAGGCCCGCTCCGCCCGACGCCCGGTTGCGGGCCCCGTCGGCCCGGTAGAACCGCTCGAAGACGTGCTGGAGGGCATCGGCCGGGATGCCGATGCCGGTGTCCGAGACGGCCACGACCGCGGTGCCGTCCCTGCGGTGTGCGTCCACGGTGACACGGCCGCCGGCGGGGGTGTAGCGCAGGGCGTTGTCCACCAGGATGACCACCAGCCGGCGCAGCTGGTCGGGGTCGCCCTCCACCTCGAGGCCGGATGTCGTGTCGATGGCGAGGGCCACCTTGCGGTCACTGGCCAGCGGCTGCATCGACTCCGCTGAATCCGACACCAGTGCGCCCAGATCGAGGGCGTGGTCGGCTGCGGCGGCGCTCTGGCCGCGAGCGAGCGCGAGCAGCGAATCGACCAGCGCGGTGAGCCGGTCGGTCTCGGCCAGGATCTCGGCCGCCTCCTCGCTCTCGGGCTGCCGCTGCTGGAGGAACTCGGCGTTCGCGCGGATCACGGCCAGTGGCGTTCGCAGCTCGTGCGAGGCGTCGGCCACAAACGCCTGCTGGCGCTCGAAGGCGGCGCGCACGGGCCCGAGCGACTTGCCGGCCAGGAACCAGCCCCCGGCCGCCGCGAGGGCCAGGCTGCCCGCGACGCCCAGCAGCATGTAGGCCAGCAGGCCGTGCAGGGCGTCCTCCTCGGGCTCCACCGACCGGGCGACCTGGACGACGAGGTGGCGCTTGCCGCGGAGCGCAAAGGAGTAGACGCGCTCCGCGATGCCGTGGCTGCGAATCGTGCGCATGTCGGATCCGTGCCGGAACGCGGCCAGGACCGAGGCCCGGTTGGCCGCGGCCCCGTTCGGGGTGAGCGGCGCGGCCGACCCGTCGCTCCACGAGACGGTGTACGAGGCGCCGTAGTTTGCCGCCAGCGCGACCTCCGGGGCCGCGGCATACTGGGCCCGCGCCCGCTGGGAGGTCGATCGCAGGCCATTGTCGACGTTCGACCGCAGCTGGTGCTCCTCGAGCTGGTAGACGGCCGTCCCCAGCGCGAGCAGGAAGAGGGCCAGCGCCGCCACGTACCAGGCCGTCAGGCGGATGCGTGCGCTGGTGAACACCGGTCAGGCCGTCAGTCGCCGCGCCGGAACGCGTAGCCGAGCCCGCGCACGGTGCGGATCGGGTCGTGCTCGACGCCGGCTCGCTTGAGCTTGCGGCGCACGTAGTGAACGTAGATGTCGACGACGTTCGAGGCGGGCTCGAAGCCGTCGCCCCACACTTCCTCGCGCAGCTGGTCGCGCGAGAGCACGACCCCGGGGTTTCGCATCAGGTACTCGAGCAGCGCGAGCTCGGTTCCCGTGAGCTCGACCGCATTCCCGTCGACGCGCAGCTCGCGGGCGCTCGTGTCGAGCTCGAGCGAGCCCGCACGCAGAAGCTCTGGCTCGACCTTGCCGCGGCGGTGCAGCGCTCGCAGCCGGGCCTGCAGCTCGGCGAGCGAGAACGGCTTTGCCAGATAGTCGTCGGCGCCGACGTCGAGACCCTCGATGCGCTCGGCCACGGCGCCCCGGGCCGTCAGCATGATGATCGGCACCGTGTTTCCATCGTCGCGCAGCCGCTTGCACACCTCGATGCCCGAGAGCCGTGGCAACTGCAGGTCGAGGACGAGCGCGTCGTGGCTGCGCGTGCGGGCGGCGCGCAGGCCCTCGTCACCGTCGCCGACGATCTCGACGGTGTGCCCGCTGGACTCGATCGATTTGCGCAGGATCCTGGCCAGGGGCCGGTCGTCCTCGACCACCAGGATGTGCATGTCACAAGCTTAGCGAGTTGTGATTGGCTGTTTCCAACCGCCGACCGCGGCGGTCACCGATCCGACGAACTCGGCGAGTGCTCGCGCGCCGCCATTTTCGGCGACCTCGATCGCCTTGGAGCCGATGATGACGCCATCGGCGCCGGCGGCCAGCGCAGCCACGGCGTGCTCGGGCGCCGAGATGCCGAATCCGACCAGAAGCGGCAGATCCGTGTGGGCGCGCACGCGCGTCACCAGCCCCGCCACCCGGTCGGAGAGCCGCTCCCGGGTGCCCGTGATCCCCGCCACCGAGACCAGGTAGACGAATCCGCCGGCCTGCTCGCACGCGAGAGCGATGCGGGCGTCGGCCGAGGTCGGCGCCAGCAGCGGCACGAGGTCGAGCCCGTGCTCGCGGCAGCCGGCGAGCAGCTCGCCCGCCTCGTCGGCGGGCACATCGGGGACGATCAGGGCGTCCGCCCCGGCGGCCGCGGCGGCGGCGCAGAACTGGCGCTCGCCGTAGGCCATCACCGGGCTCGCGTAGGTCATCGGGACGAGCGGCACGGGCACCCGCGCCCGCACCGCTGCAAGCACCTCGAGCGCCCTCCGGGTGGTCATGCCCGCGGCCAGCGACCGCTGGCCCGCCCGCTGGACCGTCGGCCCGTCCGCCAGCGGGTCGGAGTAGGGGATGCCGATCTCGAGCAGGCCGGCCCCGCCCTCGACCGCGGCCGCGGCCAGCTCGGCGGTGTCGGCGTCGGCCATCAGGTACACCGAGACGACCGGGGGCGAGAGCCTCATGCGCGCTCGACCGCCTCCACCGTGTCCACGTCCTTGTCCCCGCGCCCGGAGAGCCCGACCAGCCACACCTCGCCCGGCTGGGCCGACCGCAGCGCCAGCGCCAGCGCGTGGGCCGACTCGAGCGCCGGGATGATCCCCTCGCGCCGGCACAGCAGGTGGAACGCCGCCAGGGCGTCGGCATCGGTCACGGGCTCGTAGGCGGCCCGGCCCGAGTCCTTCAGGTAGGAGTGCTCCGGGCCGACGCCGGGGTAGTCCAGCCCGGCCGAGATCGAGTGGCTCTCGAGCACCTGGCCATCCTCGTCGGCGAGCACGTAGGAGCGCGAGCCGTGCAGCACCGACACCCGCCCCTTCGAGAGCGTGGCGGCGTGGCCGCTGTCGTCCCCGCCCGCCTCGGCGCCGTAGAGCCGCACCGAGGAGTCGGCCAGGAAGGGGTGGAAGAGGCCGATCGCGTTGGAGCCGCCGCCGACGCACGCCGCCACGGCGTCGGGCAACCGGCCCTCGCGCTCGAGCATCTGCGCCCGGGCCTCGCGGCCGATCACCGCCTGCAGGTCGCGCACCAGCATCGGGTAGGGGTGCGGGCCGGCGGCCGACCCGATCAGGTAGTGGGTGGTCTCGACGTTGGTGATCCAGTCACGGATCGCCTCGTTCATGGCGTCCTTGAGCGTGCCAGAGCCGGCGCTGACGGGCACCACCTCGGCGCCCAGCATGTGCATGCGGACGACGTTTGGGTGCTGGCGGCGGATGTCCTCCTCGCCCATGTAGACGTGGCAGTCAAGGCCGAAGCGGGCACACACGGTGGCGGCGGCGACGCCGTGCTGGCCGGCGCCCGTCTCGGCCACGATCCGGCGCTTGCCCAGCCGCACCGCAAGGAGGGCCTGGCCGACGGCGTTGTTGATCTTGTGCGCCCCGGTGTGGTTCAGGTCTTCGCGCTTGAGCCAGATGCGGGAGCCGGTCGGCTGCCCCAGCCGCTCGGCCAGGTAGATGGGCGTCGGCCGGCCGACGTAGTCGCGTCCGAGCCGCTCGACCTCGGCGGCAAACGCCGGGTCGGCCGATGCGAGCCGGTAGCCCTCGGCGAGCTCGTCCAGGGCGCCCATCACGGTCTCGGGCACGAACCGGCCGCCGAAATCGCCGAAGCGGCCGCGCTCGTCGGGCAGAACGGCGGTCATGGCGCCTCCTTTGCGGTGCGGACGAACGCCCGCACGCGGTCGTGGTCCTTGACGCCTGGCGCCGACTCGACCCCGCGGGCCGTGTCGACCGCCCAGGGGTGGGCGGCGGCGATGGCTGCAGCCACGTTCTCGGGATCGAGGCTCCCCGCCAGGATCACCGGCTGGCGCACGCCCGCCGCCCGCCGCCAGTGCGCCTCCAGCTGCTCGGCATCCGGCCGCGATCCGAAGGGCAGGTCGAGCAGCACCGGCACCGTGTCAGGGATGTCCGCCGGCGGCGCGCCCCGGCTGGCGACGATCGTGTCACGGAAGTGTGCCGGAGTGTCATAGGTCTGCAGCAAATCGAACCCCGACACCAACCGGGGACTGTCCCCGGTTGCGACCACGGCCACCGTCCGCACCGTGGCGGGGACGCGGGCGGCCAGCTCGCGGGCGCGATCGGGGTCGATGTGGCGCGGGGTGCCGGGGACGAGGACGAAGCCCACCAGGTCGGCGCCGGCGGCAACGGCGGCGTCGACATCCTCGGCCCGGGTGAGGCCGCAGATCTTGACCAGCGTCATCGCGGCACCCCGGTCAGCTCTGCCAGGAGTTGCGGCCGGCGCATGAGCGCCGTGCCCACCAGCACCGCGTCGGCACCCGCATCGCGGGCCGCCTCGACGTCGGCGCGCGAGCCGATGCCCGACTCGGCCACCCGCACCACGGTGCGCGGGATCGAGGCGAGGAGCTCGAGCTGGTGGTCGCGGTCGATCGCGAGCGAGTCGAGGTCGCGCGCGTTCACGCCGACGACGTGGGCATCGAGCCCGAGCGCCCGCTCGACCTCGGTGGCGGAGTGGGCCTCGACCAGCGCATCCATGCCCAGGAGGTCCGCGGCCTGCAGCAGCCGGCGCGCCTCGTCGTCGCTCACCAGGGCCAGGATCACCAGGATCGCGTCGGCCCCGGCCAGGCGCTGGGCTGCGACCTGCTCGGTGAACACGGTGAAGTCTTTTGCCAGTGCGGGCAGCTCGGCCGCCCGCCGGGCGGCGGTCAGATCGCCCAGGCTGCCGCCGAAATCGCGCTCGGCGCACAGCACCGACATCGCTGTGGCGCCGCCGGCGGCATAGGCACGGGCCGTCCCGGCGACGTCGGCTGCGGGGGCGATCGAGCCCTGCGAGGGCGACGCCCGCTTGATCTCGGCCACGACGGCGATGTCCGCCCCGGCCGTGAGCGCCTCGGCGAAGCCGCGGGCGGGCTCGGGCGCCGCCCGGCGGATGTCGCCGGAGAGCTGGGTCAGGTAGCCGCTCACGCCGCCTCCGGGGCGCGTGCCCGGGTGAACGCGACCAGCTCGTGGAGCTTGGCGAGCGCCGCCCCGGAGTCGATGGTGGCGACGGCCAGCTCGATCCCCCGCTCGATCTCGGGCACCACCCCGCCGACGGTGAGCGCCGCGGCGGCGTTCAGGATGACCGCGTCGCGGCGCGGGCCCTTCTCGCCGTCGAAGACGGTCAGGATCACGGCAGCGTTCTGGGCCGGGTCGCCGCCGCAGCAGAGGTCGTCGGGGCTGCCGGGCCCCGCGCCGGTCGAGAGCGGCCGCGGGTCGAGCGTGTACGTGCGCACCTCGCCGCCCTGCACTTCGGACACCAGGTTCTCACCGGTCGGTGTGAGCTCGTCCAGGCCGCCCGCGCCGTGCACAACCATCGCATGCTCGGTGCCGAGCTTGGCCAGCACGTGGGCGATCGGCTCCACCAGGCTCGCCGAGTACACGCCCACCACCTGCCGCTGGGCTCCGGCCGGGTTCGTCAGCGGGCCGAGCAGGTTGAAGACCGAGCGGATGCCGAGCTCACGCCGCACCGCCCCAGCATGGCGCATGGCCGGGTGGTGGGACTGGGCGAACAGGAACCCGAACCCGACGGTGTCGATGCACTCCGCCACGTCCTGCGGGCCGAGATCGATGCGCACGCCGAGGGCCTCGAGGACGTCGGCGGACCCCGTCTTGGACGAGATCGCGCGGTTGCCGTGCTTGGCCACCGTGGCGCCTGCGCCGGCCGCGACCAGGGCGGCCGATGTCGAGATGTTGAACGTGTTCATGCCGTCGCCGCCGGTGCCGCAGGTGTCCACCAGGTCGGTCCGGGACGGCCGCGCGGGCGTGACGTGCGCCCGCATCGCCCGCGCGCAGCCGGCGATCTCATCGGGCGTCTCGCCCTTCACCCGCAGCGCCACCATGAAGGCGGCGATCTGGGCCGGCGAGGCATCGCCGCTCATCACCTGCATCATGGCGATGTGCGCCTCCTCGGCCGAGAGGTCGTGCCCCTCGACGAGCGCGCGGATCGCATCGGTGATCACGGCCGCCCCTCCTCCATCGCCAGGAAGTTCCCGATGACGGTGCGCCCGTGCGGGGTCAGCACCGATTCGGGGTGGAACTGTACGCCGTGGACGGCAAGCGTCCTGTGGTGCACGCCCATCACCTCGCCGTCGGGCGTGCGGGCGGTCACGACCAGCTCCTCCGGGACGGCGCCCACGACGGCCAGTGAGTGGTAGCGGCCGGCCTCGAACGGGCTCGGGATGCCGGCGTAGAGGGCCGAGCCGTCGTGGCTCACCTGATCCGGCTTCCCGTGCACGATCCGGCCTGCGCGGCCGATCACGCCGCCGTACAGCTCGCAGATCACCTGGTGGCCGAGGCACACGCCCAGCACCGGGATCCGGCCCGCCGCCCGGGCGATCAGCTCGGCCGAGACGCCCGCGTCCGCAGGCGTTCCCGGCCCAGGAGAGATGACCAGGTGGGTCGGATTCCAGCGGCCGGCCTCCTCGGCCGAAACGGCGTCGTTGCGCTCGACCCGCACGTCCGCCCCGGCCGTCGCGATGTAGTCGACCAGGTTGTAGGTGAACGAGTCGTAGTTGTCCAGGATGAAGACCCGCGCGGTGGTCATCGCCCGTACACCCCCGTCTCGGCCCGGTCGATTGCGGCGGCCAGGGCGGCCACCTTGTTCATCGCCTCCTGGTACTCCTCGCCGGGGTCGGAGTCGGCCACGACGCCACCACCGGACTGGAGGTAGGCGATGCCGGCGCGCAGCACCATCGTGCGAAGCGCGATGCAGGTGTCCATGTCGCCTCCGAAGCCCAGATACCCCACGGCGCCCGCGTAGGCGCCGCGGCGGCGGCCCTCGAGCTCCGAGATGATCTGCATCGCCCGCACCTTGGGGGCGCCCGACACGGTGCCGGCGGGGAACGTCGCCCGCAGCAGGTCGACCGCGTCGCGGCCCGGCGCGATCCTGCCGAACACGCGCGAGACGATGTGCATCACGTGCGAGTAGCGCTCGACGTCCATGAACCGCTCGAGCCGCACCGAGCCCGGCACGCACACCCGGCCGAGGTCGTTGCGGGCCAGGTCGACCAGCATCACGTGCTCGGCCCGGTCCTTCTCGGACTCCATCAGCTCGGCGGCCAGCGCGTCGTCGGCGGCCGCATCGGCGCCGCGCGGCCGGGTGCCCGCGATCGGGCGCAGCTCGCAGGTGCCGTCGATCCCGAGCCGGACGTGCGTCTCGGGGGACGAGCCGATCAGCTGGAACTCGCCCATGTCGAGCAGGAACATGTACGGCGACGGGTTGACCGTCCGCAGCGCCCGGTAGATCGCGAAGGCCGACGCCTCGGTGTGGCGGCGCACGCGCTGGGAGGGGACGATCTGAAACGCGTCGCCGGCGGCGATGTGGAGCTTCGCCCGCTCCACGGCGGCCATGAAGCCCTCGCGCGTCATCTCGGCGGTGCGGTCTCCCGCCGGCACCGCGGCGACGGGCGGCGCGGCCGCGGGCGCGTCCAGCGCGGCCACCACCCGGTCGACCTCCGGCCGGGGCCCGGTGATGGTCATCGTGCGGCGGACGTGATCGAAGCCGACCGACGTCGAGGCGAGCAGGAAGCGCATCACCGGCAGCCCCGCGTCTGCCGCCGTCGCGGCCGGCAGCGGCACCGGCTCGAGCTGGGTCACCCAGTCGTAGCTCAAAAAGCCGACCGCGCCGCCCAGGAACGGCGGCTGGCCGGTGGCCGGCCCCGGCCGGGTCGCGGCGAACGCCGCCGCCTCCGCGAGCGAGTCCGCGGTGGGCAGGCCCGCGCCCAGGAACGAGTGGCGGCCGACCTGCTCGCCGCGCTCGACGGACTCGAGCAGGAAGGCGGGTGCGCCCAGCGCCTCGCGCAGGCGCAGGTACGCGCCGACCGGGGTGACCAGGTCGGCGGGCAGCTCGCGGGTGTCCAGATCGTCGTTCATGACCACAAAAAAAGCCTCCCGCCGGATGGCGGAGAGGCCGAGTGCGAAGCGCGGATGCCGTGGCAGAGCTAGCGGGCCGCACCTCGCACGCATCGCCACCACCATGTTCCGCAGGTCGTCATTTCGGCCTTGACTATGCTGCATCGGCGTCCGGTCGTCAAGTCGGAAAGGATCGTAGTTGCCCCGCACAGTCGTCCTCGGCACCGCCCGCACGCCCTTCGGGAAGCTGGGCGGCGGCCTGGCCTCTCTGCCCGCTCCCGCGCTCGGGATCGCGGCCGCCGGTGCGGCCCTGGAGCGCTCCGGCGTCGCCGCGGCCGACGTCGGCTACGTGATCATGGGCCAGGTGCTGCAGGCCGGGTCGGGCCAGATCCCGTCCCGCCAGGTCTCGGTCGGCATCGGGCTTGGGCCCACGGTCGGCTCCGAGACGGTCAACAAGGTGTGCGCCTCGGGGATGCGGGCGGCAACGCTGGCCGACGTGCTGATCCGGGCCGGGGAGCACGACGTGATCGTCGCCGGCGGGATGGAGAGCATGTCCAACGCTCCCTACCTGCTGCCCAGGGCCCGGTTCGGCTACACGTTCGGCGACGGCGTGCTGGTCGACTCGATGACCTCCGACGGCCTCACCTGTACGTTCGACGGCCTGATCATGGCCGAGCAGAACTCGGTGGTCTCGGCGGAGGTGGGCATCACGCGCGCCCAGCAGGACGCGTGGGCGCTGCGCAGCCATGAGCGCGCGATCGCGGCCATCGACGCCGGCCGGTTCGCTGCCGAGATCGTGCCGGTGACCATCCCCGGCCGCCGCGGCGACACCGTCGTCGACACCGACGAGGGCCCGCGCCGCGACACCTCCGCGGAGCGCCTGGCGGCGCTGCCGCCCGTGTTCTCGAAGGACGGCGCCACCACGGCCGGAAACGCGCCCGGTGTGAACGACGGCGCGGCGGCGCTGGTGCTCGCATCCGAGGACTGGGCGGCCGAGCACGGCCTCGTGCCGCTGGCCGTCATCCGCTCGGCCGGGTACGTGGCCGACGACTACGCCTACCTGGTGCGGACGCCCGCAGGGGCGACGCGGGTGGCGCTCGCGAAGGCCGGTCTGGCGGTGTCGGACATCGACCTGCTCGAGGTGAACGAGGCGTTCTCGTCGGTCGCCCTGAACACCGTCGACCTGCTCGGCATCGATCCCGACCGGGTCAATGTGAACGGCGGCGCGGTCGCCCTCGGCCACCCGATCGGCGCCTCCGGGGCACGGCTGCTCGGCACGCTCGTGCACGAGCTCCGCCGCCGCGGCGGCGGCATCGGGGTGGCGGCCATCTGCTCGGGGGCCGCCCAGGGCGACGCCACGGTGCTCGAGGTGTTCGCCGGGTGACGCGGCTCTGCGTGGTGGGCGCGGGGCAGATGGGCTCGGGAATCGCGCAGGTGGCGGCGGTGGCGGGGTACGACGTGACGCTCGTGGATGTCTCGCCCGCGCAGCTCGACCGCGCCCGGTCCGGCATCGAGCGCTCGCTGGCCAAGCTCGTCTCGAAGGGATCGGTCGACCCCGCCGCCGCCGAGGCGGCCCTCGCCCGCATCGCACCGGCGGCGGAGGCTGTGCCGGCCGACCTCGCCATCGAGGCCGCGACCGAGGATGTCGGGCTCAAGGAGCGCATCTTCCGCGGCCTGGACGAGGCGGCCGGGCCGGATGCGGTGCTTGCGACCAACACCAGCTCGATCCCGATCACGCGCCTGGCGGCGGTCACGTCGCGGCCCGAGCGGGTGGTGGGGATGCACTTCATGAACCCGGTTCCGCTGATGCCGCTCGTGGAGCTGATCCGCGGCCTCGACACCTCCGACGAGGCCGCCGCCTACGTCCGCGCCGCGGCCGAGCGGATGGGCAAGACGGTGGCCGAGGCGCACGACCATCCCGGGTTCATCTCCAACCGCATCCTGGTGCCGATGATCAACGAGGCCGTCTACTGCCTGATGGAGGGGGTCGGCGACCGCGACTCGATCGACACCGTCATGCACCTTGGCATGAACCATCCGCTCGGCCCGCTACGGCTCGCCGACCTGATCGGCCTGGATACCTGCCTGGCGATCATGGAGGTTCTCCACCACGGCCTTGGCGACGACAAGTACCGGCCCTGCCCGTTGCTGCGCAGCTACGTCGAGGCGGGCCGGCTGGGCCGCAAATCCGGACGGGGGTTCTATGACTACGGCGACTGACCCGGGCGTGAGCACCGTGCTCGATGCGAACTGGTACGAGAGCTTCTTCGACGAGCACTGGCTCGTGATCTCGAGCCAGACGCACTCCCAGGAGCGCAGCGCGGCAGAGGCCGAGTTCCTGATTGCCGAACTGGGGCTCGAGACGGGGCAGCGCGTGCTCGACCTGCCCTGCGGTCACGGCCGCCACAGCATCGAGTTGGCCCGGCGCGGGCTGCGCGTGGTGGGCGTGGACCTGAACGACGCTCCACTCGAGATGGCCCGTGAGGCGGCGCGGGAAGCCGGCGTGCAGCTCGACCTGCGCAGGCTGGACATGCGCGCGATCGAGTTCCGTGAGGAGTTCGACGCCGTCATCAACATGTGGACATCGTTCGGCTACTTCGAGACCGAGGCCGACGACAAGCAGGTGCTGGAGCGGGCGTGGCGGGCGCTTCGCCCCGGCGGCGCGCTGGTCATCGAGACGATCAACCTGTACGGCGCGCTGCGCCGGTTCGAGCCCCGGGCCTGGCACGAGCTCGGCGACGGCCGGCTCCTGCTCGAGGAGCGGGCGTTCGATCCCTGGGCCGGGCGCATGCACTCGAGCTGGACGCTGGTCGAGCCGTCGGGGGAGCGGATCGCGATGGCGTTCGCCAACCGCGCATACACGCTGGTCGAGCTCAGCAAGATGCTGGTCGATGTCGGGTTCGACGTCGATCACGCATGGGGCGATTTCCGCGGCTCCGACTACGCGGTGGACAGCCGCCGGATGATCGTGCTCGCCCGGCGTCCGAGTCGATGAACTTTTTGGCCCGTGCGGCCGACTAACCGGGTATGCACGTTCGCGCAGCAACCACCGCCCTGCTCGCAGCCGCCGTCGTCATCGCCGGCTGCGGCGGGGCGGCTCCGGCCGGTTCAACGGGAGGCGGCTCGACGTCGTCCAGGGCCGCCGTCACCGGAGTCGTCATGCAGACCGACACCAGGCACCCCCACGGCGGGAAGGCCGAGGCCGGCGTCAAGGTGGGGCTCTACCTGCAGCCGGTCCATGCCGGCGGCCCAATCGCGGCTGACCCGCCGCTGCCCATCGCCACCGTGACGACCGATGCGAACGGCGGCTTCCGCTTCACCGGGCTACGGGCCGGCAGGCGGTACTACGTGTTCGCCCTCGGCGCGCACGGCTACTCGACCGGGCACTGGACGGTGCCGGGCGAGCGCGTTCGGCTGGTCGCCTGCAGCGACTGCGTCATGCCGATGTAGCGCCCGGGGGGCAGCCACCGCGATACCACGGCCGCGCCGGCGGCGCAGCCCACGCCGGTGATCACCCACAGCGCGCCGTACCCCAGCTGCTCGACCGCCACGCCCACGGCCGGCGTCACGAGCGAGCCCGCGCCGAAGACCACGGTCGACGCCAGGCCGACCGCCACGCCCGAGCGGGCCGGACCCGCGAGCTCGCCGACGGTCACGTAGAGGATCCCGTTGAAGCCGAAGGCCCCGAACGCCAGCACGGCCGTCGCCACCAGGCCGGGCACCACGCCCGCGTGCAGCGCGGGCAGGATGACCACGGCCGCGACCGCGCCGACGATGCCCGTGTCCCGCAGCGTCCGGGCGCGGCGGGTGCCGCCGTCGCGGTCTGCCAGCCGCCCCCACAGCGGCCGTGAGACGCCCGCGACGACGTTCACGAGCGTGAACCCGATCGCCGCCTGCGAACGGGTGAGGCCGGCGGCCCGGGCGGCGGGGATGTAGTAGGTGAGCACCGCGCTCAGGCCCACGATGTAGATCATCGCCACCGACAGCGCGGGGCGGATGCCCGGCGCCCCCAGCAGGTCGCGGAGGCCTCCGCGGGCGGTGCCCGCGCCCTCGGCGGGCGCGTGCCCGGCGAGCAGTCCGAAGGCGATCGACGTCGTTGCGGTCGCGGCGGCGCACGCGATCAGGGCGAGCCGCACCCCGCCGGCGTTCGCCAGGAGCGGCAGTGTGATCGCGCCGATCGTGCCGCCCAGCGGCACCGCCATCTGCCGCCAGCCCATGATGACCCCCCGGCGCTCGGGCGCAAACGCGCGCATCAGCGACGACATCCCGGCCACCGGCACGGCGGAACCGCCGATGCCCGCGATGAGCAGCGCGACGGAGAACCCGACCGGTGACGTCATCAGGGCCGCTCCCAGCGTGCCCAGCCCGTTCACGATGCCGCCGACCACCAGCACCCACCGCGCGCCGATTCGGTCGACGAGCATCCCGGCGGGGATCAGCGCGATGGCCGATCCCAGGCTGACCGCGGCGAACACGGCCCCGAACCCGGCCACGCCCAGATCGAGCCGATCACGGACCTCGAGGGCGATGGCAGGCAGGCCGAACGAGATCAGCGAGTACGCCGCCTGCGACGCGATCGCAAGCACCAGGATTGTGCGCCCTCGTCCGATGGGCGGCAGACTAGGTCTACGCGGCCATGCGGTGGCGCAGGCCGCCACCCAGGTACACGCGCCGGGTGACGCGGATCGCCTCGTCGATGCGCTGGCGCAGGCCGAGCGCGTTCATGGGCTGGTCGGGGTCGATCATGATGACCGGCGTGGAGTCGAGCTGGTCACAGGCGGCGAGGGCCATCGTGACCATCGCGATCTCGGACTTCTCGAGGCTCATGTCGAGCAGCACCACGTCGGGGCGGTGCGCGTCGATCAGGGCGAGCGCCTCGCTGCTGTCCGAGGCGGAGACGACGTCGAAGTGGCCGGCGATCGCCTCGCGCACCAGGGTCAGCGTGAGCCGGTCGCGGTCGATGGCCATCACGGTCACCGAGGCCCCGATCGGGGTCACGTCGGCGAGTGTCGCGGTGGTGGCGAAGCGGTGTGTGAGGCCGTACATGGCTGCCCTTCCGGGAGGAGGCGAGTCGAAGCGGTGCCACTCGTAGTCGGTCGCGCACATCTCGTCCACAAACCCCGGAAGGGTGAACCGGGACCCACCCACAGGGGGAGGGTGGGTTAGTCTGCAGGGCGTGCGTATCGACCGGATCTACACCCGCGGAGGCGACGCCGGGCAGACGTCGCTGGGCGACGGCGAGCGGGTCTCGAAGAACGATCTGCGCATCTGGGCCTACGGCACGGTGGACGAGACGGGCGCCGCGATCGGGACGGCCCTGGCCATCGGACTCGCCCCCGAGATCGCCGAGCTGCTGGCCCGCGTCCAGAACGACCTGTTCGACGTCGGCGCCGACCTGGCGGTCCCGCTCGACACCGACCGCGGCCACGGGAAGAGTCGCCTGCGCATCACCGAGGTGCACGTGGCCGCACTCGAGCGCGCCTGTGACGAGCGCGGCGAGCGGCTGGCCCCGCTCGAGAGCTTCGTCCTCTCCGGCGGAACGCCCGCCGCGGCGGCGCTGCACGTCGCCCGCACCACGTGCCGCCGGGCCGAGCGCCACGCCGTCGCGCTGTCGGAGTCCGAGCCGGTCAACCCGGCCGCACTCGCCTACCTGAACCGGCTGTCCGACCTGCTCTTCATCCTCGCGAGGGTCGCGAACGACGACGGCCGCGCCGACGTCCTGTGGCGCCCCGGCGGGTCGCTGGCGGCGCCGTGAGCTCGGCCGGGCACGCGCCCGCCCCCGAGCCGCCGTCGGAGCCCGAGCGCTCCAGCATCTCGGGTGTGCCCTACCAGACGGTGTACGGGCCGGCCGATGCGCCGCTTCACTACGAGCGCGACCTGGGCGATCCCGGCCAGTACCCGTACACGCGCGGCATCTACGAGACCATGTACCGGGGCAAGCTCTGGACGATGCGCCAATTCGCGGGGTTCGGCACCGCGGAGGAGACCAACCGCCGCTTCCGCTACCTGCTCGACCAGGGCCAGACCGGCCTCTCGACCGCCTTCGACATGCCGACCCTGATGGGCTACGACTCCGACCACACCCGCTCGCTGGGCGAGGTCGGGCGCGAGGGCGTCGCGGTGGACACGCTGGCCGACATGGAGGACCTGTTCGCGGGGATCCCGCTCGACCGGGTCACGACCTCGATGACCGTGAACGCTCCGGCGGCCGTGGTGCTGGCCCAGTACGTGTGCGTGGCCGAGCGCCAGGGCATCCCGCCCGAGGTGCTGGGCGGCACGATCCAGGCCGACATCCTCAAGGAGTACATCGCCCAGAAGGAGTGGATCTTCCCGCCCGAGCCGTCGATGCGGCTGATGGTGGACATGATCGAGTGGTGCACCCGGACGATGCCGCGCTGGCACCCGGTGTCGATCTCGGGGTACCACATCCGCGAGGCCGGGGCGACGGCCGCCCAGGAGCTGGCGTTCACGCTCGCCGACGGGTTCGCGTATGTCGAGGAGTGCCGCCGCCGGGGGATGGACGTCGACGACTTCGCCCCCCGGCTGTCGTTCTTCTTCAACGCCCACATCGACTTCTTCGAGGAGATCGCCAAGTACCGCGCCGCCCGCCGGATCTGGGCCCGCGAGCTGCGCGACCGCTACGGCGCGACCGGCGAACGGTCGCTGTTGATGCGCTTCCACACCCAGACCGCGGGGGTGTCGCTGACCGCGCAGCAGCCCGAGGTGAACATCGTCCGCACGGCGCTCGAGGCGATGGCGGCGGTGCTCGGCGGCACGCAGTCGCTGCATACCAACTCCTACGACGAGGCGCTCGCGCTCCCGACCGAGGGCGCCGCCCGGCTGGCGCTGCGCACCCAGCAGGTGATCGCGCACGAGACCGGGGTTGTCAACTCCGCCGACCCGCTCGGCGGATCGTGGCTGGTCGAGGCGCTGACCAACCGGCTCGAGCGCGAGGCCTACGACTACTTCGAGCGCATCGACCGGCTCGGAGGCGTGATCGCGGCCCTGAACGAGAACTTCTTCCAGCGCGAGATCGCCGAGGCGTCCTACCGCTACCAGCGCGAGGTCGAGGACGGCCGCCGCCTGATCGTCGGCGTGAACGCGCACACGTCGGACGGCGACGACGAGGTCGAGATCCTGCGCATCTCGCCCGACGTGGAACGGCGCCAGCGCGACCGCCTGAGCGCGGTCCGCGGCCGCCGCGACGGCGCCGTGGTGCAGGCCTCGCTCCAGCGGCTCTCCGCCGACGCGGCCTCCGACCGCAACGTGATGCCTGCGCTGGTCGAGTGCGCCAGGGCATACACGTCCGAGGGCGAGATCTGCGACGCGCTGCGGGCGGTATGGGGCGTCTACCGGGAGACGCCGGTCTTCTGAGCGCCCACGTGCATCCCGGCGGCGTAGGATGAAGCGGATGGAGATCTTCGAGATCGACGGAGTCGAGGCCGCGCGCTCGGCACTGAGCGAGCAGTACCACGAGTTCCTGCGGCGCGACTCGATGAGCGCCGGCCTGTACGTGCTGCGCGCCCGCGAGCAGGATCCGCAGACCCCGCACGGCCAGGACGAGCTCTACTACGTCGTCTCCGGCCGGGGCCGCATCCGCGTGCACGAGCACGACCGGCCGGTCGGCCCGGGCTCGATCGTCTTCGTCGCGGCGGGCGTCGAGCACCGCTTCCATACCATCACCAGCGACCTCACGGTGCTCGTGGTGTTCGCACCCCCCGAGGAGTGAGCGCGGATACACTCGCCCCGCTATGAGTGGACCCATACGTGTCGTCGTGGCCAAACCCGGGCTGGATGGCCACGACCGGGGGGCGAAGATCATCGCCCGCACCCTGCGCGACGCGGGCATGGAGGTGATCTACACCGGGCTGCACCAGACGCCGGAGCAGATCGTCGCCACGGTGCTGCAGGAGGACGCCGACGCGGTTGGGATCTCGATCCTGTCGGGCGCGCACATGACGCTCGTGCCGCGCATCCTCGACCTGCTGCGCGAGAGCGAGGCGAGTGACGTGGTGGTCGTGGTGGGCGGGACGATCCCGCGCGAGGACGTCGTCGAGCTGAAGGCCCTCGGTGTGGCCGAGGTGTTCACGCCGGGCGCGCCGACCGCCGCGATCGTCGAGTACCTGCGCGAGCGGCTGGGAGCGGTGGAGTCGTGACCGGCGCCGGCCTGCGGATCTCTGTCGAGGGGCGGGTGGCGACCGTGACGATCGACCGTCCCGACGTCCTGAACGCACTCAACACGGCGCTCCTGGAGGAGCTTTTGGCCACGCTCGGCGATCTGGGCGGCGACCCGGGCGTCGGCGTGGTCGTGCTCACGGGTGAGGGCGAGCGCTCGTTCATCGCCGGCGCCGACATCAAGGAGATGGCCGGGAAGACGCCGCTCGAGGCTCGGGCCTACTCCGAGCTCGGGCAGGAGATCGCCCACCGGCTCGAGACGATGCGCAAGCCGACCATCGCGGCCGTGAACGGCTACGCCCTCGGCGGGGGCTGCGAGATGGCGCTCGCGTGTGACGTGCGGCTCGCGTCGGAGAACGCCCAGTTCGGCCAGCCCGAGATCAACCTGGGCATCATCCCGGGCTGGGGCGCGAGCCAGCGCCTGGCCCGGGCGACGAACATCGGCTACGCCAAGGAGCTGATCCTGACCGGCCGCATGGTGGACGCCCCCGAGGCGTTCGAGCGCGGCCTGGTGCAGCATGTGTATCCGCCGGCCGAGCTGATGCCGGCGACGATGCGGCTCGCGGCCGAGATGGCCTCCAAGAGCCCGGTGGCGTTGTACTACGCCAAGGAGGCGACCAACCGGGCGCTGCACGGCGACATCGGCGGCAACCTCGTCCACGAGGCCGACCTGTACTCGCTGATGTTCTCGACCGACGACGCCCGCGAGGGCCTGAACGCCTTCGTCGAGAAGCGGCAGCCGTCGTTCATTGGCAAGTGATCGAGGTATGAGGAGGGTGTGCGGGTGAACATCGCTGTCTGCGTCAAGGAGGTGCCGAGCGCCGCGTCGCACCGGCGGCTCGATCCGGCCACCGGCCGGCTCGACCGGTCGGGCGACTCCGAGCCCAACCCGTTCGACGTCCATGCGCTCGAGGAGGCGATCCGGATCCGTGAGCGCGGCGCCGACGTCGCCGAGATCGTGGCGGTGTGCATGGGGCCCGAGTCGGCGGGGCGGATCCTGACCAAGGCGCTCGCGCTGGGGGCAGACCGGGCGGTGCTCGTCACCGACCCCGCCCTGGCCGGGTCGGACATCGCCGGCACCGCCTACGTGCTCGCGACCGTCCTCGGCAAGCAGGACGCCGACCTGGTGGTGCTCGGCCAGCAGGCCGCCGACGGCGACTGCTACGTGATGGCGGCGGCCGTCGCCGACCACATGCGCCGGCCGCTCGTGACCCAGGTCGCCGAGCTGAAGCTCGAGGGCCAGAAGCTGCAGGCCAAGCGCCAGGCCGAGCACGGGTACGACCTGATCGAGGCGCCGCTGCCCGCGGTGATCTCGGTGTCTGACGCGATCAACACCCCCCGCCTGCCCTCGATCAAGGCGATCATGGGCGCGAAGAAGAAGCCGCTCGAGACGCTGTCGGCCGCGGATCTGGAGCTCGACCTCTCCCGCGTCGGCGGGGATGGCGCCCGCTCCGTGGTGCGGTCGGTATCCCCGCCGCCGGCCAAGGCGGGCGGAATCCACATCGAGGATGCCGGCGGCGACTCGGCCGAGAAGGTCCTCGCGATCCTGACCGAGAAGGGGCTGATCTAAGTGCTGCTCGTCTACGCTCATCACGACGACGGCCAGTTCTCCGCCAACAGCCTGGGCGTCCTTGCCAAGGCGGCGAGCCTGGGCGGCGACGTGACGGCGTTTGTCGCCGGCTCGGGCATCGAGGACGACTGGGCGGCGACGCTCGGCGGCCACGGCGCGACCCGGGTGCTGGTGGCCGACGACCCGGCACTCTCGGGAGGCCTGTCCCAGCCGGTCGTCGATGCCATCGAGCCGCACGCCCGCGAGGCCGACGCGATCCTCTTCGGCGCCGGCGTGGTCTCGGCGGATGTTGCCGCCGGGCTCGCCGCGCGCCTCGGCGCCGGCATCGCCTGCGAGACCACGGAGCTTTCGAGCGGCGACGGCGGCATCGTTGCCATCCGCCCGGCGCTCGGCGACACGGTGATGGTCGAGTCGGGCTTTGCAGCGGCGCCCGGCGTGGTGCTGGCGCGGGCAAACGCCTTCGCTCCGCGCGAGGACCCGAGCGGCGGCTCCGCCCCCGTCGAGCGGGTCGAGGTGAGCGTGAGCGACTGGGCGCGCTCCGCGGTGCTCTCGGGCCGCGAGGCCGCCGAAGCCGGCGGCGTCGACATCACCGAGGCCGACATCCTGGTGACGGTCGGCCGCGGGCTGGGCGGGCCCGAGAACGTCCACCTGGTCGAGGCGCTGGCCAAGGCGCTCGGCGGCGAGGTGGCGGCGACACGCGCGGTGGTGGACGCGGGCTGGGTGCCGTACTCGATGCAGGTCGGCCAGACCGGGAAGACGGTCTCGCCGAAGCTCTACATCGCCTGCGGCGTCTCGGGCGCGATCCAGCACAAGGTGGGCATGGCCAACGCCGGCACGATCATCGCGATCAACAAGGACCAGAACGCGCCCATCTTCGAGTTCGCGGACGTCGGCGTGGTCGGTGACGCGCTCGCGATCCTGCCCAGGCTGACCGAACTGGTCGCCGCCAAGCGGGGTTGAGATGATTGATTCCACGCCTCCGCGCGCCTGGACGTTCGGCGGTGGTGGGTTGGCGACTGTGGTGGGGCTGCGGCTGCGAACCGTCGCCTGGCTTCGTCCTCGGTCGCGCCCATACGCTTAACCGGTATGAACGCTCCCTGCGTCCTTGCCAGGCTCGGTTCTCGCCGCCCAGGACATCACGGCGGCGTGGAACCAATCATCTAGGCCTCCGGCGCCTCGGGCTCGGCGTCGCGCAGCGCCACGAGCGCGTTTCGCAGCCGCACCACCTCGGCCAGGACATCGCTGAGGCGCTGGTCGGGAGGCGTCTCGGGCACCGGCCGGCCGAGCCGCGCGAACAGGCGGGCGGTGTCACGGGTCGACCAGCGCCGGTCGGAGCCGACCTCGATGGGGATCTCGATCCGGCGGCGGTCCGTCCCCGCCAGGAACTCCTCCAGCTGGGCGATCAGCGCGTCGATACGGTCGCGCTCGGCCGCCATCGCTACATGTGGGTGTACTCGGGGCCGCTGCCGCCCTCGGGCGGGGTCAGCCTGCCGCCCTTCGCGGTGATCGCGCCGCACTGGACGCAGTTGGACGGGGTCAGCTCGACCTCGACCACATCGCCGCCCTCGTCGCGCAGCTCGTAGACGCCCGCCGGGCACATCGACACCCACGTCTGGCCGACCTCTCGCGGGACCCGCGTGCGCACGCGGATGTGGTTGGGCTGGTCGTCACGGCTGCGGTTGCCCGAGAGGAACACGCTCGAGAGCTTGTCGAAGGTGAGCGTCCCGTCGGGGGCCGGGTAGTCGCGCTCGCCGATCGACATGGGCGCCTCGGCATCGCGGTGGGTGCGAAACGTGCCGCCCGGCAGCGCCCCGCGGGTGACATCCATCGCCCCGGCCAGGGCCCCGCCGACGATCAGGCCGCGGTTGAGCGCCTGGCGCATGTTGCGAACGCGCTTCAGGTCGGACCAGATGTGGCTCGAGCGCACGCGCTGGTCGTACCCGGCGAGGACGCCCTCGGCGGCCGGGTCGGCACCGGCCTTGAGCTGTGTGTAGATCGCCTCGGCGGCCAGCATCCCCGATCGCATCGCGTAGTGGATGCCCTTCAGCTTGGGCACGTTGACGAAGCCTGCCGCATCACCGGTGATGACGGCGCCCGGCACCGAGAGCCGCGACGGCACCGACAGGAGCCCGCCCTCGGGGATCGTCTTTGCGCCCCAGCCGATCCGCTCGCCGCCCTCCAGCAGGGGCCGGATCAGCGGGTGCGTCTTGAACTGCTGCAGGAGGTCGTGCACCGAGAGCGACGCGTCGCGGTGGTCGAGGCCGACCACGAGGCCGAGCGCGATCCGGTCTTCGCCCATCGGGTAGATGAAGCTGCCGCCGCTCTCGCCGTACTTCGCCTGCGCCCGCAGCGGCCAGCCGAGCGTGTGGATGACGCGGTCGAGCGGCCGGTTGACGCGCCAGAGCTCCTTCACGCCCAGGCTCCACACCTGGGGATTGGTCGCGCGCAGGCCGAACGCCTCCGTCAGCGCCGCGGTCAGGTGCCCCTGGGTGCCCTCCGAGAGCACGGTCGCACGGGCGTGGATCTCCGATCCCGGCTCGAAGGTGCCGAGCGGCTCGCCGGCACGGCCGAGGCCCTTGTCGCCCGTGACCACGCCGCGGACGGCGCCGTCGCCGACGAGCAGAGTGTGCGCGTCGGTCTCGGGCAGCACCATGACGCCGAGCTCCTCGGCCCGCTCGGCCAGGTGGCGGCCGAGCTGCGCGAGCGAGAAGATCCAGTTGCCCTTGTTGTGGAAGGGCGGCGGCGTGGGGATGCGGATCCCGTAGCGGGGCCGCATGAAGTACACCGACTCGTGCTTGACAGGGCCGTAGCCCGGCAGCTGCTCGATCGGCGTGCCCGGCAGGAGGTCGCGCAGCGCCGACGGGTTCACGACGGCGCCGGAGAGCAGGTGCGCTCCCGCGACGCGGCCCTTGTCGAGCACGGCGATCGGCACCTCTCCCAGCGCCTCGGTGGTCGCGGGGTCGTCCGCCAGGAGCTGCCCCAGGCGGATCGCGCCGGCCAGGCCCGCGGGGCCGCCGCCGACGAAGAGCACGCCCACGTCGATGCGCTCATCCTCGGCCGCCCGCGGCTCGGCCACGAACTCGCGCACCTTGACCGGAGGTGGGTAGTCTGACGGTCGCCGGGCCACGGCCGCAGATGCTAACGGCCAGTTCGTGACGGTGTCGGCACCGTCGGCGGCAGACACGTGACGGGACGGCGCCGTATCGTGGTCGCATGTCGTCGTTCCCCGGATTCGAGCCCGCCGCCTGCGCCTTCCTGCGCGACCTGGCCGCTCACAACGACCGGGACTGGTTCCACGCCCACGAGGCCGAGTACCGGGCGCTCCTGCTCGAGCCGGCACGCGGCTTCGTGGTGGCGATGGGGCGGCGGCTGGCAAAGGTCGTCCCGGGCATCAACGCCGACCCGCGCGTGAACGGATCGATCCTGCGCATCGCCCGCGACACCCGCTTCTCGGCCGACAAGCGCCCCTACCGGACGCATCTCGACCTGTGGTTCTGGGAGGGCGATGGGCCGAGCCGGGAGCACTCGGGCTTCTTCATGCGCCTCGACGCCGACACGGTCACCCTCGGCGCGGGTGTGCACCACTTCGAGGGGGCCGTGCTCGCCGAGTACCGGCGCGCCGTGGCCGACACGCGCCGCGGCGCCGCGCTCGACCGGGCGGTGCGCAAGGCCCGTGGCGCCGGCGCCCAGTTCGGCCCCGCCCGTTGGAAGCGTGTGCCCCTGCCGTACACCGCCGACCACCCGCGGGCCGACCTGCTCCGCCACGGAGGGCTGGTCGCCGCGACGACGGATCCGCTGCCGGCCGAGGCGTTCACCGACGCGTTCCCGGCCTGGTGCGTCGAGCGGCTGCGGCCGGTGCGGCCGCTGCAGGCGTGGGTGGCCGCGGTCGTCGCCGCCGCGTAGTTCATCTCTACCGCTCCACGCGACGCGGGCGGGCGACGAGCTCGCCGCCGCAGTTGGGGCACACGCCCGCCATCGCCTCGGTGCAGGCGGGGCAGAACGTGCACTCGTAGCTGCAGATCCGAGCCTCGCCGTTCTGGTCGAGCGGGGCGTCGCAACGCTCACAGTTGGTTCGCATCTCGAGGGCCACCCGGGGAACGATACGCTGCGCGCGATGCGGATCGTCGACCTTCGCTCCGACACGGTGACGCGACCCACGCCGGCCATGCGCAAGGCGATGGCGGAGGCGGTGGTGGGCGACGATGTCTGGGGCGACGACCCGACGGTGATCGAGCTCGAGGCCGAGGTGGCCAGGATGCTCGGCAAGGAGGCGGCGGTCTACGTGCCGTCGGGGACGATGGGCAACCAGATCTCGATCCGGTCGCACACCCGGCCCGGCGACGAGATCTTCGTCCACGAGCTGGCCCACGTCGTCGTCCACGAGCAGGGCGGTGCGGCGGCGCTGGCCGGCGTCCAGACCCGGCTCCTGCCGGGGGAGAACGGGATGCTCGACGTCGACACGATCGCGGTGCGGCTGCGCGACCCGGAGGACGTTCACCACGCGCTCCAGAGCCTGCTCTGCCTCGAGAATACGATCGGCGAGACCGGGGGGCGCGTGCTGCCCGCCGAGCGACTGTCGGCGCTGGCGGAGTTCGCCCACGCCCACGGCATGCGCGTGCACCTCGACGGCGCCCGCATCTGGAACGCCGCAATCGCCGGTGGGCGCTCCCCGGCCGATGTGGCGGCCCCGGCCGACTCGGCCTCGGTCTGCTTCTCGAAGGGGCTCGGCGCGCCGGTCGGCTCGGCGGTGGTCGGCTCGGCGGAGTTCATCGCCTCCGCGCGGCGCAACCGCAAGCTCTTCGGCGGCGGCATGCGCCAGGCGGGCATCATCGCCGCCGGGGCGCTGCACGCCCTCCGGCACCATTTCGACCGGCTCGCCGACGACCATGCGAACGCCCGCCGGCTGGGTGAGGGGATGGGCGCCTACCGGCGGTTGCGCTTCGATCCCGAGGCGATCGAGACGAACATCGTGGTCTCCAAGGTCACCGACGGCACACCCGCTCCCGACCTCGTTGCGGAGCTGGCCGAGGTCGGTGTTCTGTGCGCCTCGCTGGACGATCGCACGGTGCGTTTCGTGACCCATCTGGACGTCGATTCGGACGCCGTCGACGCGGCCGTGAGGGCCGCAGAGCCCGTGCTATCCTGAATCTCATGAAGGCCGACATTCACCCTGACTACGTCGTTTCCCACGTGCGCTGCTCGTGCGGGAACGAGTTCATCACGCGGGCGACCAAGCCCGAGCTGCACGTCGAGATCTGCTCGGCCTGCCACCCCTTCTACACCGGCAAGCAGAAGCTGGTCGACACCGGGGGCCGCGTCGAGCGGTTCCGGCGCCGCCAGGCCCGCTCGGGCACCCCGGCGTAGCACCGTAGGGCTCACGAATCCGACGCTCTCTGCCGACGACACCCGGGTGAGACACAGGTGTCGTCGGTGAGCGCCAACGTGGGCGGACAGGCCGTGCTCGAGGGCGTGATGATGCGCAGCCCCGGGTCGTGGGCCGTCGCGGTGCGCCGTCCGGACGGCGGCCTTGCCCGCGTCTGCCGGCCGGTCTCGAGCGCCGCCGCCCGCCACCGCGTCCTGCGCCTGCCCGTGCTGCGCGGCATGGTCGCGCTGGGCGAGTCGCTCGTGATCGGGTTCCGGGCGCTGGCGGTGTCGGCGTCGTTCGCCGCCGTCGAGGAGGGCGAGGAGCCGGATCTCGAGGCCGCCGCCGAGCTCTCGCGCGGCCAGATCGTGTTCTCGTTCATCATCGCGATCGGCTTTGCGGTGCTCGTGTTCAAGGTCTCGCCGGCCGTGCTCACCGACCTCCTGCCGATCCATTCGACCATCGTGTTCGTGCTGGTCGAGGGCGCGATCCGGGTCACGATCCTGGTCGTCTACCTGGCGCTGATCTCGCTCATACCCGACCTGCGGCGCGTGTTCCAGTACCACGCCGCCGAGCACAAGGCGATCAACGCCTACGAGGACGGCGCCGAGCTCTCGCCCGAGCGGGTGCAGACCTACTCCAAGATTCACGTCCGCTGTGGCACCGCGTTCCTGCTGTGGGTGATGGTGATCGCGATCTTCGTCTTCGCGCTCGTCGGCCGTCCCGACTGGCCGACGCTGATCGCGTCGCGGATCCTGCTCCTGCCGGTGATCGCCGGCATCGCCTACGAGGTGATCCGCTTCGGAGGTATGCACCCCGACAACCGCATCCTCCGCACGCTGCTCACGCCGGGGCTGTGGCTGCAGGGGCTGACGACGCGTGAGCCCACGCTCGACCAGGTCGAGGTTTCGATCCAGGCGCTGCGCGATGTGCTGGACGCCGAGAAGGCTTCCGGCGCCCGTGCGGAAGTCGAGGTAATGGCGTAGGCTCCCACGCGTGTCCGATGCCGATTCGCCCGAAGCCCTGACCGACCTGGTCGAGCGCTACAACGACGCCTGGAACCGCCAGGACGTCGATGCGATCGACTCGATGCACGCGCCCGGCATCGTGTTCCACAACCACACGGCCGGCGAGTCCGTCGAGGGCTCCGACAACGTCCGCGAGCACATCGCCGCCATCTTCCGCAACTGGCCGGGCATGCGCTTCACCGGCCGCAGCCTGTACGTGCGCGAGGGGCTCGTCGTGCAGGAATGGACGGCCACCGGCACCCACGCCGAGAGCGGCCGCAGCGCGACCTGGGACGGGATGGACATCCTGCCGGCGCACGACGGCCGCTTCACCCGCAAGGACGTCTACTCGGACTCGCTCAGCGTCATGCGCCAGCTCGGCCGCCTTTAGTCTCGACAAAGTCGTGACGGGTGCGGTCACTATCCTTCAACCACCATGGAACCACTGGTTGCAGAGATCGAGCGGCGCTTCGCCGAGCTCGAGGCACAGCTCGGCGATCCCGCCCTGATGGCCGATCAGCGCCGGTATGCGGCGGTCGCGCGGGAGCACAAGCGCCTGTCGGGGGCGGCCGAGCTCGCACGGCGCTGGCGCCAGCGCACCGCCCAGGTGGCCGATGCGGCCGAGCTGATGAACGACTCCGATGAGGAGATGCGCGCCTTCGCCCAGGATCAGATCGCCGAGGCGCGGGCGGCGCTGCCGGAGCTCGAGGAGGAGATCCGGACCGCGATGCTCGAGCGCGACCCGGCCGACGACAAGGATGTGATCGTCGAGCTGCGCGCCGGCACCGGCGGAAACGAGGCGGCCATCTTCGCCGGCGACCTCTACCAGATGCTGACCCGCTATGCCGAGCAGCGCGGCTTCAAGACCGACACGCTCTCGGCGAACGGCGGCGACGCCGGGGGCTTCAAGGAGCTCGTGTTCGAGATCCGCGGGGACGGCGCCTACTCCGTGTTCAAGCACGAGAGCGGCGTCCATCGCGTCCAGCGGGTGCCGGCGACCGAATCGCAGGGGCGCGTCCACACGTCGACGGCCACCGTGGCAGTGCTGCCCGAGGCCGAGGACGTCGACGTGCACATCGATCCGGGCGACCTGCGCATCGACGTCTACCGCGCCGGCGGACACGGCGGCCAGTCGGTCAACACGACCGACTCGGCGGTGCGCATCACCCACATCCCCACCGATACCGTGGTCACCTGCCAGGACGAGCGCTCGCAGCTGCAGAACAAGGAGCGGGCGATGAAGATCCTGCGGGCGCGGCTGTACGAGGCCGAGCGCGAGCGCAAGGCGCAGGAGGAAGCGGCGGCCCGGTCGGCCCAGATCGGCTCCGGCGAGCGCTCGGAGAAGATCCGCACCTACAACTACGCCCAGGATCGGGTCACCGACCATCGCATCGGGCTGACGGTGCACGACCTGAACCGGGTCCTCGGCGGCGACCTCAGCGAATTCTCCGATGCCCTGGCGGCCGACGAGCGCCGGCGCAAGCTGGCGGCGGCAGCCGGCGGGTGAGGCAGCTGGCGGAGGTGCTGCGGCTCTCCACCGGGTACCTGCAGGACCACGGCAGCGCGACGCCCCGGCTGGATGCCGAGCTCCTGATCGGCCATGCCCTCGGGCTCGAGCGGATCGCGCTCTACACGGGCTTTGACCGGCCGCTGAGCGAGCCCGAGCTGGCGGCATGCCGCGCGCTCCTCGAACGGCGCGGGCGGCGGGAACCGGTCGCCTACATCATCGGCCGCTGCGGCTTCCACGGCCTCGACCTCGCCGTGGACGCGCGGGTGCTCGTCCCGCGCCCCGAGACCGAGGTGCTGGTCGAGCGCTGCCTGGCGCTGCTGGACGAGCGGGCGGCCGAAGTGCTCGATGTGGGCACCGGCTCGGGCGCGATCGCACTGGCGATCAAGGCCGCCCGCCCGGACGCCCGCGTCACCGCCACCGACGTCTCGGCTGACGCGCTCGCCGTCGCCGCCGCCAATGCCGCCGCGCTCGGCCTCGAGGTCGAGCCGCTCGAGTCCGATCTGCTGGCCGCGCTCGCCGGCCGCCGCTTCGACCTGATCGCGTCGAACCCGCCGTACATCGCCGAGGCCGAGATGGAGGGGCTCGAGCCCGAGGTCGCGCGGTTCGAGCCCCGGCTGGCGACCGTGGGCGGAGAGACAGGCACCGAGGTGCTCGGCCGGCTGATCGCGGCCGCGCCGGGCGCGCTCGGAGCGGGGGGATGGCTCGTGGTCGAATGCGGCGCCGGGCAGGCACCGTGGGTGCAGGAGGTGATGGTCACGGCCGGCGGGCGCGAGGTGTTCGCCGAGCGCGACCTGGCCGGGATCGAGCGGGTTGTCGGCGGCCGGTGGGGATGAGCCCACACGAGCGGGCGCTGCGCGGCGGCGGGCTCGCGATCGTGCCCACCGACACGGTCTATGGCATCGGCTGCGCGGCCGGCCTGAGGGATGCGTGCTGGCGCCTGTACGAGTGCAAGGCGCGCCCGGCCGACCAGCCCACCGCCCTCGTTCTGGGCTCGGTCGACCACCTGCTCGCGCACGCCCTGCCCGACCTGGCCGGGCGCGCCGGTGCGCTGTGCCGGCGGGTGCTGCCCGGCCCGGTCACGCTGATCGTGCCCAACCCCGGCCGGCGGTTCACCCACCTGTGCGGCGCGGCTCCCACGCGCATCGGCGTGCGCGTGCCGGTGCTCGCGGCCGAGGTCGCCGGGCTGGCCGACGCGGTTGGCGGCCTCGCGCTCACGAGCGCAAACCTGCGCGGAGAGCCGGCCCCGGCCCGGCTGGCGGACGTCCCGCCGGCGCTGCGCGGCATGTGCGCGTTTGCGATCGACGGCGGCGACCTCGCGGGCACGGCATCGAGCGTCGTTGACGTGACCGGGCCCGAGCCCGTGCTCATTCGTGCGGGCGCCGACGCCGAGTCGGTGCTGGCGTCCCTGCGGTAGAGTCGAGCCAGTCGATTCGAGGAGGCATCCCCGTGGCCACGGCCGAACAGACCTTCGAGCATCTCCGGTCGGCCGGCCTGGCCGACCTCGACCCCGACATCGCCGGGCTGATCGATCGTGAGCTCCAGCGCCAGCGGGAGCAGCTCGAGCTGATCGCCTCCGAGAACTTCACCTGGCCCGCGGTGCTCGCGGCGGCCGGGTCGGTGCTGACGAACAAGTACGCCGAGGGGTATCCGGGCCGGCGCTACTACGGCGGCTGCGAGTGGGTGGACGAGGTCGAGCAGCTGGCGATCGACCGGGCCAAGTCGCTGTTCGGGGCCGACCACGCCAACGTGCAGCCGCACGCCGGCGGGCCCGCGAACCTGGCCGCGTACTTCGCGATGCTCGAGCCCGGCGATCCCATCCTCGGCCTGCGCCTGGATCACGGCGGCCACCTCACCCACGGGCTCAAGGTGAACTTCTCGGGCCGGCTGTACGACGTCCACTCCTACGGCGTGCGCCGTGAGGACTCGCTGATCGACTTCGACGAGGTGCAGAGGCTGGCTCAGGTGCACCGCCCGAAGCTGATCGTCGCCGGGGCGTCGGCGTACCCGCGCATCATCGACGCCGCCCGCTTCCGGGCGATCGCCGACGAGGTGGGTGCAAGGCTGATGGTCGACATGGCGCACTTCTCCGGCCTCGTCGCCGCCGGTATCCATCCCAACCCGGTCGAGCACGCCGACGTCGTCACCTCGACCACCCACAAGACTCTGGCAGGGCCGCGGGCGGGGCTCGTGCTGTGCCGGGCAGAGCACGCGACAGCGGTCGACAAGGCCGTGTTCCCGGGACTCCAGGGCGGCCCGCTGTGCCACATCATCGCTGCCAAGGCCGTGTGCTTCAAGCTCGCGGCGACCGCGTCGTTCCGCGAGTATCAGGAGCGCATCGTCGCCAACGCCAAGGCGCTCGGGGCAACGCTGATGGACGGCGGCCTGCAGCTGCTCACGGGCGGCACCGACATCCACCTGCTGCAGCTCGACCTGCGCCAGACCCGGTGGTCGGGCAAGGACGCCGAGGAGCGGCTCGCGGAGGTCTCGATCACGGTCAACCGCAACACGGTTCCCTACGACGAGCGTCCGCCGACCATCGCGTCGGGGGTGCGCATCGGCACCCCTGCGGCCACCATGCGCGGGTTCACCGAGGACGACATGCGGGAGGTGGGCGCGATCATCCTCGAGACACTCGACCCGGCGGCCGACCTGGCATCGCTGCGCGAGCGCACGCGCGAGCTCCTGGCCGGGCGGCCGCTCTACTCCGGGCTTCCTCATGGCCATCCTTCGATCTGACCGCCTGGTCGTTCTCGACCACCCGCTGGTGCAGCACAAGCTGGCGCTGCTGCGCGATGCCGAGACGAACACGAAGGACTTCCGCCACCTGATGGGCGAGCTGGCCGCGTTCCTCTGCTACGAGGCGACCCGCGAGCTGGAGCTCGAGGAGTTCCGCGTGACCACGCCGCTCGAGGTGACGCCGGCGCGGCGGGTCTCCGGCAAGAAGCTGGGCGTCGTCGCCGTTCTGCGCGCCGGCCTGGGGATGCTCGACGCCGTGCTCGACCTGATCCCGGTGGCCCGGGTGGGGTTCGTGGGCGTCTACCGCGACGAGGAGACGCTCGAGCCGGTCGAGTACTACTGCAAGCTCCCCGGCGACCTGGCCGAGCGCGATGTGCTCGTGCTCGACCCGATGCTGGCGACGGGCGGCTCGGCCTCCGAGGCGCTGCGGCTCTGCAAGCGGCGGGGGGCGGTGCGCACGAGCCTCCTGTGCGTCGTGGCCGCACCGGCCGGCGTCGAGCGGATCGCCGCCGACCACCCTGACGTGGCGGTGTACACGGCCGCGGTCGATCGCGAGCTGAACTCCCAGGGTTACATCCTCCCGGGCCTGGGCGACGCCGGCGACCGCCTCTTCGGCACCCGCTAAACCCGGGGACAGTCCCCCGTCTGCTACCGGGCGGCTCTTGGCGCACTTTTGTGACATGTGCTCAGTCGAGGGTCAGCTGGCTCAGGTCGAGGAACTTCGGCAGCGGCACGAGGCCCGCCGTGGCCCGGGCGCTTGACCACCGCCATTCCTCAGGCCGGCCGCAGAGCCCCGCGCGCACGGGGTTGGCCACGATGTAGCGCACGGCGGCAGAGAGGCTCTCATCGGTCGCGATGACCTGCGACCAGTACCGCTCCTGGAAGAGGTGTCCCACCCGGTCGTGGCGACGGTTGAACCACTGCGCGTAGAGCTGATTGAGGCGCCTCATGCCGAGGCCGAGATTCGGCTGCGGAGTCGTCAGCGTCAGGTGATAGTGGTTCGTCATCAGGCAGTAGGACGAGCAGATCCAGCCGTGTTCATCAACGACTCCGGCGAGGGTGGCGATGAACTGGTGGCGATCCTCGTCGGACGAAAAGACGGTGGCCTTCGCGACCCCGCGATTGCCCACGTGGTAGTTCGCGCCATGGAACTGGATTCGGTTCTTGCGCGCCATCGGCCGACCGTATCCCGGCGGCCGCGCAGGCCGGGGGCTACCGGTGTGACGAATCTGTGCCAACTTGTGCAGCGGGGCATTCGGGGGACTGTCCCCGGTTGGGAACCGGGGAGGAGGACCGCGCTTGCGGGCGAAGGGTTACCCTTTCCCGGCGCAGTCGCACGACTCATGACCGGATCGCTCCTCGACTACCAGGCCGCTGTTGTGGGCTTCGTGGTGGCATTCCTCCTGGTGCTGCTTCTGACGCCGGCCGTTTCGCTGGCCGCATGGCAGGCCGGGCTGCTCGACCGCCCGGACGACGACCGCCGCCTGCACCGCGATCCGATGCCGCGCCTCGGCGGTATCGCGATCTTCGCGGCCATCGCCGTCCCCTCGGCCGCTCTCGGCAACCAGCACGGATTCTGGGGGGTGATGCTGGGCGCGGCGCTCATGACGATGCTCGGCGCCGTCGACGACGTCCGCCCGCTGCCCCCGCTCGTCAAGCTCAGCGGCCAGATCCTGATCGGCGTGCTCACGGTGCACCTCGGCATCCAGATCAACCACATCACGCTGCCGTTCGTCGGCGCCTTCAACCTCAACTGGCTCCGCTATCCGGTGACGATCCTCTGGATCGTCGCGATCGTGAACGTCGTCAACTTCATCGACGGGCTCGACGGCCTCGCGGCCGGGTTCTGCGGCATCGCCGCGATCACCTTCGCCATCCTCTCGGCCTCGCTCGGGCGCCTGGATGCCGCCGCGGTGTCGGCGATCCTGGCCGGGGCCGCGATCGGGTTCCTGCGGTACAACTTCCACCCGGCCACGATCATCATGGGCGACTCCGGCTCGCTGATGATGGGCTACCTCCTGGCCACCATCGCCATCGAGGGGGTGCTGAAGACCGCCGCCGCGGTGTCGCTGGTGTTCCCGCTCGTGATCCTCGCCCTGCCGATCCTCGACACGTCGTTCGTGATCCTCAAGCGGCTCAAGTACCGCCAGCCGATCTACCAGGCCGACCGCTGGCACTTCCACCACCGCTTCTCGAACATCGGCTTCTCCCAGCGCCGCACCGCACTCACGCTCTACGCCTGGTGCATGATGCTCTCGGCCTTTGCGCTCGCGATCCGGTTCGTCCCGGCGCACCGGCACGGCTGGAACCCGGTGTCGGTCGTGGTGCTGGGCGGGCTCGGGGTGATCGCGGCCGGCTCGTCGGTGTACGTCGTCTACACGCTCGAGATCCTCAAGCTGCGCCGGCTGCGGGCGCTCCGCGCCGCTCGGCGGGAGGCCGCCGAAGTGACACAAACTCGGCCCGCCGCCTGAGCTCAGAGACGCGCAATACCGCACAAATAAGCTATTCTGCAGGGGTCTCCTATGAGGATTTCTTGTCACGAAGTCGATCGTCTGGCATACTTACGCGCGCCCGCTTCACCGTCCGCCCCGACGATAGGACCGCCACGGCAGGGAGACCTGCAGCATCCGCTGCGCTGGCCGGGATCCAGCTCCTGGCCGCACTTCTTTTTTGTGTCGGTTCCGGCTTGGGGATCGGTTGGTTGGCGGGCAGTCCGGCCGTCGGCGCGGCCGTCGGGGCGGTGATCGGAATCCCCCTCAGCTTCTACCTGGTGTACCGCACGTATCGAGACCTGTGACCACCGCTCGCACCATCAACCCCGCGCAACTCTGCGCCCATAACCTCGACGCCATCCTGGCGGCCGTGAGCCTGCCCGCGTTCCTGCTCACCGGCCTGCCGATCGAGGGCTGGTTCTGGGCGACCGCTCTCTGGGCGGTCAACCGCTACGCGCAGGCCGCGATCGAGCGCCGCGCGGTGCGGATGGGTGCGTTGCGGGGGGTCGGCACGATGGGAGCGAGCATGCTCCTGCGGCCGTGGATCGGGATGCTGGTGCTGTTCCTGATCACCCGAAACGACAAGACGCTCGCCGTCTCCTCGGTGCTGCTGTTCCTGCTCCTGTTCACGGTCGACCTCGCCACGCGCATCGTCACCCACCGCAACATCGGCCGCGGAATGGGGGGGACGGCCTGATGCTCCTGCCGCTCCTCAAGGTCGACTTCAACCCGGTCGAGGAGTTCACGGGCTTCGTCCACAACCCCTACGTGAAGCTGCCGCTGGGGCTGGACATCAACAAGGCGGTCGTCTACCTGTGGCTCGCCGCGGCGCTGGCCATGGGCCTGACGCTGCTCGTTGTCCGCCGCGGCCTCAAGGTGCGCCCGGACGGCAAGCAGACCGCCGTCGAGGCGATCTACGACCTGTGCCAGGAACAGGTCGCCAAGGGCGGCCTGCCCGAGGAGGGGATGCGGATCTGGTTCCCGTACGTGGCCACGCTGTTCATCTTCATCTGGATGATGAACCTGATCGGCTTCGTGCCGCTGCCGTTCGGCGACCGCCACTTCGACCTGTTCGGGGCCAGCATCCCCGAGTTCCAGATCTACGCCGCGACGGCCAACCTGTCGGTGACGCTGGCACTGACGCTCGTGACCTTCTTCGCCACCCACATCGAGGGCATCCGCTACAACGGCCCGCTCAGGTACTTCCGCAGCTGGGTGCCGTCCGACACGCCCTGGTGGATCCTGCCGATCATGGTGCCGGTCGAGGTGATCTCCCAGCTCGTCCGCGTCGTCTCTCTCTCCTTCCGTCTCTTTTTCAACCTCCTGGCGGGCCACCTCGTCATCGCCGTGTTCCTCGGCCTGGCCTCGCTGCTCGGGACGTACTTCATCCTGCCCATCGGCATCCCCATGGGCGTCGCCCTCTATCTGCTCGAGTGCACGCTGATCGCCGGCCTGCAGGCGTTCATCTTCGCCACCCTGTCCGCCATCTACATCGGTGGAGCGATCCACCCCGACCACTAGGAGTTCCGCATGGCTCTCACCGGTAACGTCCACGACTCCGCCAAGGCCCTCGAGCTCGGCCTGGCGACCGGCTTCGGCGCGATCGGCCCCGGCGTCGGCGTCGGCTTCATCTTCGGCAAGACGATCGAGGCGGTCGGCCGCCAGCCCGAGCTGCGCGGTCAGCTGCAGGGCCTGATGTGGCTCGGCTTCGCGCTGACCGAGGCGATCGTGTTCTACGCCCTCGGCATGGCCTTCGTCGCCTACGCAATCGCCTGAGATCGGAGGCGTCTCGATGATCCTGTACGACTCGACGCTGATCACGCCCACCACGGGGCTGATGATCTGGACGCTGGTCACGTTCGTGATCGTGCTGATCGTGCTGCGCAAGTTCGCATTCGGGCCGATCCAGCAGCTGATCGACACCCGCCGCCAGGCGATCGTCTCAGACCTGGATGCGGCTCAGGCGGCCCGCGAGGAGGCGCAGACCTCGCTGGCCGAGTACCGCCAGCAGCTGGCCGAGGCCCGCAAGGAGGCCAACAAGATCGTCGAGGACGCTCGCCGCGTCGGCGACGAGCGCCGGGCGGCCGCGGTCGCCGAGCTCGAGGCCGAGAAGACGCGGCTGATGCAGCAGACCCGCGAGGAGATCCAGTCCGAGACGCGCCAGGCGCTGAACGCGATCAAGCAGCAGGTGGCCGATCTGACGCTGGCCGCCACCGAGAAGGTGGTCCGGGCACAGCTGAACGAGGCCGAGCAGCGCCGGTTGATCGACGAGGCCCTGGCCGACGTCGACCTCTCGACCCTGGTGCCGCCCGACGCCGGCCGTGGGAGCGCCTGAGTGGCCGACCGCGTCGACCCCGCCGCGCGCGTATACGCGGACGCCCTGCACCAGGCGGCGGAGGACGCCGGCAAGGTGCAGGAGGTCGACCGCGACCTGGCCGGGTTCATGGACGCGCTGGGCGAGAACCCGGCCGTCCTGCGCGCGCTCGTCAATCCCGCGCTGCCCGGTGAGGCCAAGCGCCGCGTTCTCGCGCGCATGCTCGACCGCGCCGAGCCCCTGGCCCGAAACGCGGTGCTGGTGCTCGTCCGCCACGGCCGGCTGTCGCTCCTGGTCGACCTCCAGCTCGCCTACGCCGAGCTTGCGACGGCGGCCGAGCAGGTGCTGCCGATCGAGGTGACCACCGCCATCGAGCTCGACAAGAAGGCGCTCGACGGCCTGCAGGAGCGCATCTCGAAGGCCATCGGCCGCCAGGCCGAGTTGACCGCCCGCGTCGACCCGAACCTGATCGGCGGGCTCGTGCTGCGGGCCCGCGGCGTGCTCGTCGACGCCTCCGTCAAGCGCCGGCTCGAAGAGCTCCGGCGCGCCCTGATCCGTACACCCTTGCCCGTTGGGAGTGAAGCGTGAAGCTGCGTCCAGACGAGATCGCCAACATCCTCAAGACCGAGATCGAGCGCTACGACGTCGAGGCCGAGGTCGAGGAGGTCGGCACGGTCATCCAGATCGGCGACGGCATCGCCCGCGTCTACGGGCTCGACCGCTGCGTGGCGATGGAGAAGCTCGAGTTCGGCCAGGGCGTGACCGGCCTGGCGCTGAACCTCGAGGAGGACAACGTCGCCTGCGTGCTGTTCGGCCCGTGGGAGGAGATCAAGGAGGGCGACACCGTCCGCCGCACCGGGGAGGTCATGGCGATCCCTGTGGGCGACGCGCTGGTCGGTCGCGTCGTCGACCCGCTCGGCGTGGCGATCGACGGCGGCCCCGCGATCGAGACCACCGAGTTCCGGCCAATGGAGTTCAAGGCCCCGGGCGTGGTCGACCGCCAGCCGGTCAAGGAGCCGGTGCAGACCGGCATCAAGGCCATCGACTCGATGATCCCGATCGGGCGCGGCCAGCGTGAGCTGATCATCGGCGACCGCACCACGGGCAAGACCGCAATCTGCGTCGACACCATCCTGAACCAGAAGGGCCAGGACATGGTGTGCATCTACGTGGCCATCGGCCAGAAGGCGTCCACCGTGCGCGCGGTCGAGGCCGTCCTGCGCAAGGCCGGCGCCATGGAGTACACGATTATCGTGGCCGCATCGGCAACGGAGGCGGCGCCCATCAAGTTCATGGCCCCCTATGCGGGCTGCGCCATGGGCGAGCACTTCCTCTACAACGGCAAGCACGCCCTGGTCATGTACGACGACCTCTCCAAGCACGCGGACGCCTACCGCCAGATGTCGCTCCTGGTGCGCCGGCCGCCGGGCCGCGAGGCCTACCCGGGCGACGTCTTCTACCTGCACTCGCGGCTGCTCGAGCGGGCCGTGAAGCTCTCCGACGACCTCGGGGCCGGCTCGCTGACCGCGCTGCCGGTGATCGAGACGCAGGCCGGCGACGTCTCGGCGTACATCCCGACCAACGTGATCTCGATCACCGACGGCCAGATCTTCCTGCAATCCGACCTGTTCTTCTCGGGCGTGCGGCCGGCCATCAATGCCGGCATCTCGGTGTCGCGCGTCGGCGGCGACGCCCAGATCAGGGCGATGAAGAAGGTGGCGGGCCGCCTGCGCCTCGACCTGGCCGCCTACCGCGAGCTCGAGGCCTTCGCCCAGTTCGGCTCCGAGCTCGACAGCGCCACGCAGCGCCAGCTCACCCGCGGCCAGCGGGTGGTGGCGTCGCTCAACCAGCCCCAGTACTCGCCGTGGCCGGTCGAGGAGCAGGTGGTGTCGATCTGGGCGGTGACCAACGGCTACCTCGACGACGTCCCCGTCCCTGAGGTGTCGCGGTTCCACACCGAGCTCATCCAGTCACTGCAGGCCGAGGGCGAGATCCTGAAGCAGATCGCAGAGACGCGCGACCTGCCCGACGAGGCGGTCGAGAAGCTGAAGGCCCATCTGGACTCGTTCAAGGAGAGCTTCTTCGTCGAGGATGAGGCGGGTAGCGCAGCCGCGCCGAAATGAGCTCCCAGCAGGACATCATTCGCCGCATCCGCTCGGTGCGCAACACCGAGAAGATCACCAAGGCGATGGAGTTGGTGGCGGCCTCGCGGCTGCGGCGCGCGCAGGCCCGCATCCAGGCGCTGCGGCCGTACGCCGACCGCATGCAGCAGCTGACGGTGGAGATCGCGGCGGTGAGCTCGCGGGCACACGACCAGCCGCTGCTCGAGCGCCGTGACGTCAAGGCGGTGGCGGTGCTCGCGCTCACCGGCGACCGCGGCCTGGCGGGGGCCTTCAACGCCAACGTCATCCGCCGGTCGCTGGCGGTCGCCGGCGAGCATCGCGGGGCCGGCCACGACGTGCGCTGGCTGGTGGTGGGGCGCAAGGGCGGCTCGTCGCTGCGCTTCCGCGGCCAGGAGATCGACGCCGGCTACACCGGGATCACCGACCGTCCGTCCTACGCCGATGCCGGCGCGATCGCCGAGCGGGTGGCCGAGCTGTACATCGCCGGCGAGATCGACCTGGTCGTGATGGTCTACAACCGGTTTGTGTCGGCGCTCACGCAGCAGGTGGAGACGCTCGAGGTGCTGCCCGTCCCCGAGAAGGCGCTGCACGCCGACGAGGAGGCCGAGCCGATCCAGGGCGCCTACATCGAGGAGCCGGACCGCTCCGCGATCCTCGGCCGCCTGCTCCCGACCTACATCGAAGTGACCATCTACCGGGCATTGCTCGAGTCGACGGCGTCGGAGCACGGATCGCGCATGACCGCCATGCGCAACGCCTCGGACAACGCCGGCAACCTGATCGACTCGCTCACCCTCGAGATGAACCGGGCGCGCCAGGCCGAGATCACCCAGCAGATCCTCGAGGTCGTTGCCGGCGCCGACGCCCTCGAGTAGGGCGCTACCATGAGCGTCGTGGAACGCGTGGGTCAGATGTGGGACCGCTCGCTCGTGAGGGCCGTGTTCAGCGCCATCGCAGTCATCGTCCTCGTGACCGGGCTCGTCCTTTACGTCGAGTCGCGCCATCCGGCGAGCGTCGCGAGCGGGCCGGGCGGCCCCGCCATCGCCCCGCCGCCGAACGCCACCGCCCAGTACGGCAAGACGATCAAGATGCCGCAGGCGGCCGTGCGCACGGCGCAGAAGTTCATCCAGACGGCGGTGCTGCGCAAGGACGTCGCCGCGTCATGGGCGCTCACGACACCGAGGGAGCGCGCCGGGTTCACCCGCGCGCAGTGGGTCACCGGCAACATCCCGGTCGTGCCGTTCCCGCGCGCGAAGTTCGGAAGCGCCAAGTTCAAGATCGACCGCTCTCGCGAGCGCGACATCCTGCTCGAGGTGCTCCTGACCTCGAAGAAGCTCGGCGTCGCCCCGATCGACGACTTCATGGAGCTGGTGCCGAGCGGCAAGGGCTGGCTGGTGACGTACTTCGCGCCCCGCGGTGTGAACCCGCCCGTCCCGGCCGCGCAGCCGTGAGCACCGCCCCTTGCCGTCACCCTCGTGTGTGGTTATCCTGAGGCCGGCCGATGGCGACGAAACAGGAACGATCGACGCTCCTTCCCGGCGTCGCCGCCGGGGTCGGGCTGGGCGGCGGGCTCCAGGGCGACCTCGACGACATCCGCGCCCGAGGCTACTGGGAGCAGGCCTGGCGCCGCTTCCGCCGCGACCGGATCGCCCTCGTCAGCGGGATCGTCATCATCCTGATCGTCCTGATGGCGTTCGTCGGCGCACCGGTGGCCGCACGCGTCCTCGGTCACGGGCCGAACGACATCAACTCCAATGCGGTGATCAACTATGCGCCGGCGGGTCCGTTCATGAGCGTCAAGGATGCCAACGGCAAGTCGACGTACTACGTGCTGGGGGCGTCCGACGCGGTTGGACGGGACGAGTTCCTGCGCATCCTTTCCGGCGCTCGTGTGTCGCTCGAGGCCGCCGTCTCTGGCGACGATGCTCGGCCTGTCCGTCGGCGTGGTGCTGGGTACGCTGGCCGGCTTCTACGGCGGTCTCATCGACACCGTCGTCTCGCGGATGACCGAGATCGTGATGGCGTTCCCGCTGCTGCTGTTCGCAATCGCGATCGCGGCGACGGTCGGGCGACCGGCTCAACTCCTACACGATGTTCGGGTTATTCGTGCCCGGGCATCGTCACGCTGATCATCATCATCAGCGTGTTCTCGTGGTATTACCCTGCCCGGATCGTCCGGGCGCAGGTGCTGTCGCTGCGCGAGAAGGAGTTCGTCGAGGCGGCGCGGATGGTGGGCGGCTCGAACTTCCGCATCATGCGCTCGCACCTTCTTCCGCACCTGGTGGGCACGATCATCGTCTACGGCACGCTGACGGTCGCCACCAACATCCTGTTCGAGGCGGCGCTCTCGTACCTCGGCGTCGGCCTGCCGCCGCCGAACGCCAGCTGGGGCAACCTCCTCTCCGACGCGGTCACCTACTACACGGTGCAGCCGTGGCTGATCGTGTGGCCCGGCGTTGCCATCCTGATCACGACGCTGTCGTTCAACCTGCTCGGCGACGGCCTGCGCGACGCGATCGACCCCCGCTCGACGCTTTAGGGTCGCGACTCCTAACTAACCCGACCGCACGGGCGTCTAAGCGGTCGTAGCATGGGGACCGACCGGGCCGCCCTGGTCCCGTGGTTCTCGCAATCCAACTCGAGGGGTACACATGAGACGACCGGGATTGTGGTTGGCGGTGGGAGCGCTCACCGCGGGCATCGCGCTTCTCGGTGCGGCCGGCTGCGGGAGTAGCAGCTCCGGCAGCAGCGGGGGAACCACGCCGACGGGCGGCGTCGTGCCGCATGTAAACGGTGGCACGCTCAAGATGGCCGCGCACGGGGACATCGACTTCATCGATCCTGCGCTTGCCTACTATCAGACGTCGTGGCAGGTCGAGTACGCCACCTGCGTGAAGCTTCTGAACTATCCCGACGTGTCGGGTGACGCCGGCAAGGTGCTGACGCCGGAAGCGGCATCGGCCCTGCCGACGGTCTCGACCGACGGCAAGACCTACACGTTCACGGTTCCGCCCGGCAAGTTCAAGTTCAACACCGGCGAGCCTGTGACGGCAGCCACGTTCCAGCACGCGCTGGAGCGCGACCTGAGCCCGAAGCAGGCGTCGTACTTCGGCGCCACGTTCCTGAGCGACGTCGCGGGCGCTTCCGGCTACAAGGGCCTGCCCGCGCACGTATCCGGCATCAAGGTCACCGGCGACAAGCTGGCGATCACCCTGACGCAGAAGGACGCCGGCTTCCTGTCCAAGGTCGCCACGCCGTTCGCCTGCGCCATCCCGAAGGCAACGCCCGTCAACAGCAAGGGCGTTCAGTCGATCGCGGGCGCCGGCCCGTACTACATCTCGAGCTGGGTCCAGCACCGCTCACTGGTGCTGAAGAAGAACCCGTTCTACCATGGCCCACGGCCGCACTACCTGAGCCAGATCGACTACACGCAGCTGACCATCGATCAGAACCAGGGCACCCTGGAGCTGAAGAACGGCCAGCTCGACTACTGCCCGGACTGCGTGCCCGGCAGCCAGACGTTCCAGCTGAACCAGGAGTTCGGTCCGTCCGGGACGTCGACGAAGTCGACCAACAACCAGCGGTTCTTCATCACGCCGGCGGCGATCATCTCGTACTTCGCCCTCAACGTGACAAGGCCGACGTTCCAGAACCCGCTCGTGCGTGAGGCGGTCAACTGGGCGATCGACCGGCCGGCAATCGAGAAGCCGTATGGATACGGTTACGGAACGCCGGGCGACAAGATCCTGCCGCCCGCGCTTCCGGGCAGCCAGTTCGAGAAGAGCCTGTACCCGACGACCAGCCCGACGCCCGCGGATATCGCCAAGGCGAAGGCGCTGATCAAGCAGGCCGGCGTGAAGACGCCGTTGACGGCTGTCGAGTACTCGACGGCGGGCACCCCATCGGTGAGCGCTGCCGATGCCGTGCTTCAGTCGAACCTGGCCAAGATCGGGATCACGGTCAAGCCCAAGTACTTCACACGGGCCCTGCAGTTCCAGAACGAGGGCACGAAGGGCGTTGCGATGGACATCGCCAACGAGGGCTGGATCGAGGACTACCCCGATCCGTACGACTTCATGAACATCCTCCTGAGCGGAGACAAGATTCCCGCCACGGGAGGCAACAACTTCGCCTACTACAACGTCTCCAAGTACAACACGGCGATGGATCACGCCAACACGCTCACCGGTAACGCCCGGTACCAGGCGTACGGCAGCATCGCCACCAGCATGATGCAGACCAATCCGCCCTGGGCGCCTTGGCTGTACACCAACAACATCGACTTCTTCGGCCCGAAGGTCGGATGCACGGTCGATACCCCCTCGTACATCATGGATCTGACCACGATGTGCCTGAGGAAGTAAGCACGAAGCTCGACTAGGACCACCACAGACCGCGGGGCGCCGGCCCAAGACCGGCGCCCCGCGAATCTGTCTCGAACGGGGGAAGGAACGGCATGGTTCGCTATGTGATCAGGCGCCTCTTGTGGGCAGTGGTGTTGTTCCTGGCGGTGACGATTGTCACGTACCTGATCTTCTTCCTGATACCGGTCGACCCGGCCCGGCTGGCGGCCGGCAAGTCGGCCACTCCCGCCGAGGTGAAGGCGGTGGCTCACAGGCTCTACCTCGATCGGCCGGTCTGGGCGCAGTACCTGCACTTCCTGAACCAGCTGGTGGTGCACCGCAGCCTCGGCTACTCGTTCAACAATCGCCAGAGCGTCAACTCCGCGATCTTCGCGGCCGCTCCCGTGACCGCCTCGCTGGTGCTCGGCGGCGCGTTCGTGTGGATGCTGATCGCCGTTCCGGTCGGCATCCTCTCGGCGCTGCGGCCGCGGTCGATCCTCGACCGCTTCGCCATGGTCGGCGTGCTCGGCGGGATCTCGGCGCATCCCGTGTGGATCGGCCTGATGGCGTCATACATCTTCGGCTACAAGCTCAATCTCCTTCCGATCCAGGGCTACTGCAACCTGCGTGGGGCGAGCGCCGGCCAGATATGCGGCGGGCCGGTCGACTGGTTCACGCACATGCTCATGCCGTGGCTCGTGTTCGCCGTGCTCTACTCGGCGTTCTACGTTCGCATGATCCGCGCAAACGTCATGGAGACGCTCAACGAGGACTACGTCCGCACCGCGCGCGCCAAGGGCGCGCCGGAGTCGATCGTCCTGCGCCGGCACGTGTTGCGAAACGCGATGCTGCCCGTGGTGACGATGCTCGGCATGGACATCGCCATCGCCCTCGGCGGCGCCGTCCTGATCGAAGAGGTGTTCGGGCTGCCCGGTCTCGGCGACCTCGCGATCCAGTCGGTCTACCAGTTCGACCTACCCACGGTGGTGGGGGTGACGGTCTTTGCCTCTGTGCTCGTGATCGTCTTCAACCTCCTGGTCGACCTGCTCTACGCCTGGATCGATCCACGTATCCGGCTGGCGTGACTCAGATAGACTGACCGCGTGGGGCTCCTCGACGTTCGCGACCTCAAAACGCAGTTCCGCACCGACGACGGAATTGTGGGCGCGGTCGACGGGGTCTCGTTCTCGGTCGAGAAGGGCAAGACGCTCGCGATCGTCGGCGAGTCGGGCTGCGGCAAGAGCGTCACCTGCCTGACGATCCTCGGCCTCAACAACCGCGCGAACACCACCAGCACCGGCGAGGCGATCTTCAAGGGCCGCAACCTGCTCGAGCTGCCGCCCTCGGAGCTGCGCAAGGTGCGCGGCGACGAGATCTCGATGATCTTTCAGGATCCGATGACGTCGCTGAACCCGGTGCACAGCATCGGCAAGCAGCTGCGCGAGGCGGTTCAGCTGCACGGCAACGACAGCAAGACGGCCGCCAGCCGGCGGGCGGTCGAGATGCTGAAGGCGGTGGGAATCCCTCGCGCCGAGACCCGGCTCGAGGACTACCCGCACCAGTTCTCGGGCGGCATGCGCCAGCGGGTGATGATCGCGATGGCGCTCATCAACAACCCCGACCTGCTGATCGCCGACGAGCCGACCACCGCCCTGGACGTGACCACCCAGGCCCAGATCCTGAACCTGATGAACACTCTGCAGCGAGACTTCGGAAGCGCGATCATCCTGATCACGCACGATCTCGGCGTCGTGGCCGAGACCGCCGACGAGGTGCTCGTCATGTACGCCGCCAAGCCGGCCGAGCAGGGCACCTACCGCGACATCTTCTACCAGGCCCAGCACCCGTACACGTGGGGGCTCATGCGATCGCTGCCGCGGCTTGCCGGCGAGGGTCAGGAGCTGCGACCGATCGCGGGCTCGCCGCCGTCGCTCCTGCGGCCGCCGCCGGGCTGCAGGTTCCATCTGCGCTGTCCGTACGTGATGGACGTCTGCTCGAAGACCGAGCCGCGCTTCGACCCTGTACCGGGCACCGATTCCCACCGCGCGGCCTGCCACCTCGACGCCGACGTCCGCCGGCGCGAGGCCGAGATCCTGGTGACCGAGACGATGGCATCGACCCGCTGAGGAGCGCTGATGGCTGACGAACTGCTGCAGGTCGAAGGACTCGAGAAGCACTTCCCGGTCACCCGCGGGATCATCTTCCAGCGCGAGGTCGCACGCGTGCTTGCCGTCGATGGCGTGTCGTTCTCGATCCGCAAGGGCGAGACCCTGGGAGTGGTGGGCGAGTCCGGCTGCGGGAAGTCGACCATGGCGCGCTGCGTCATGCGGCTGCTCGAGTCGACGGGCGGCACGATCACGTTCGACGGCCAGGACATCACGCGCCTCAAGGGCAACAGCCTCCTCAAGGTGCGTCGCGAGATGATGATGGTGTTCCAGGACCCCTACGCATCGCTCAACCCGCGCAAGCGGGTCGGGTCGATCGTCGGCGAGGCGCTCGAGGTGCACAGGATGGGCACGGCCGCCGAGATCAAGAAGCGGGTGCAGGACCTGCTGGACGTGGTCGGGCTCAACCCCGAGCACTACAACCGCTTCCCGCACGAGTTCTCGGGTGGCCAGCGGCAGCGCATCGGCGTCGCCCGGGCGCTCGCCATCCGGCCGAAGCTGGTCGTGTGCGACGAGCCCGTCTCGGCGCTCGACGTGTCGGTGCAGGCGCAGATCCTGAACCTGCTGAAGAAGCTCCAGCGCGAATTCGACCTCACCTACATGTTCATCGCCCACGACCTCGACGTCGTCCGGCACATCTCCGACCGGGTGGCCGTGATGTATCTGGGCAAGGTGGTCGAGATGGCCGACGGCCACGACCTGTACGACCATCCCCGGCACCCGTACACCGGCGCATTGCTCTCGGCCGTGCCGATCCCCAATCCGGATGTCGCCCGGGCCCGCAAGCCAATCGTGCTGGAGGGCGATGTGCCGAGCCCGATCAACCCGCCGAGCGCCTGCCGGTTCCACCCCCGCTGCCCGCGCTTCGAGCCGGGCGTGTGCGACGTGCAGCCGCCGGAGCTCAAGCGCGCTGACACCGGCAGCCTGGTGGCGTGCCACTACCCGCTCGAGAGCTGGCCGATGACCGACCTGCGCCGGCCGACGAGCGGCGCCGCAGCGAGCTGAGGGCCGGCGGGTGGGCCGGCGCCGACTACTACTGGACGGCCTGCGCCGGTTCGGCGTCGTGGCTGCGGTGGCGGTGGCGGTCACCGCGGTGCTCTCGCTGATCGTGGGCGTGCTGGCCGGCTCGTCGGTGTCGCGGTCACTCGCGATCGGCTTCTACCTGATCGGCGCGCTCTGCCTGATGCTCGGCTTCTTTTTCGGGACGCGGCCGCCCGTGCGCCAGGACAGCAACGCCGGCGCGTTCGGGAGTTTCTTCGGAGGGTTCTACGGCCGCGGATCGGTGCGGTTCGCCAGTCGCGAGGAGCGCGAGGATGCAATTTCGAGCTCCGCGGTGTTCGTCACGCTCGGGTTTGTGCTCCTCTTGTTCGGGGTCCTGTTCGACCGGCGGCACCCGTTGACCTAACATTTCTGGGGTCTCTCGCGTCGCAGATTGAGGATGGTAGGCATGAGACTCCCCCACGGCTCGGAATGTGACCGCGCACGCGCGCTGGCGTCGCACGGCCTCGACTCCGAGGCGGGCGAGTTCGATCTGGCCGCTTTGCGCCTGCACATGGGGGAGTGCGCCGACTGCACGCGGGTGGTGGGCGCGATGGAGGATGTGACCCATCACGTCCGTGCAACGCCGAAGCTCACTCCGTCACGGACGCTCCAGCCCGCTCGACCTGCCGGTCGCTCCGGCCCGGCGGCGCGTGGGCCGTCCGGCGTGGCGGCTGCTCGGCGTCGGCGCCGCGGTGGCAGCGGCGGCGGCGGGGGCGATGGTGGCCTCGCACAGCCGGCCGGAGCCGGCAGCGCGGTCGCACACGATCGTGGTGGCCGAGCTGGCGCCGCTCGATCACCAGTTTCGCAGCATCCGTGAGGGCCGGCTGCTGCTGCGGCTGCCGCCGCCGCCCGTCCACTCTCCGCACGTGCGCGGCGTCCTGGTGTAGCTCGCAGCGGGTGGCTGGGGCGAGAGGTTCGCGCCCTCGGCAGGAGTGGCCTCTTCGTGCTGGCGGCTGGGGGATGCCAGCCCTCGTGACATTCCTCAACGGAGGCTGGGCTCCGAGGTGGTGAGAGTGTCACGACGACTGGCACCCGGGGCCCGCGGTCGCTTGGATGGGCAGTACAGTTAAAGCATGCCGTTCGTTTCCGCCGCATCCTCACGCGTCTGACACCTTGACCGGGCCGCCCGTGTGGCGGCCGCCGTCGAGGCGCACAACCTGCGGACGCAATTGCACGCCGACGCCGCTCCACGGCCGCAGCGGCGGCGTTTCGTGAGTGTCACAATGTCGGCCGTCGCCGCCCTTTGGCGCTGGTAGAATCCCGCTTCGCCAGCCGAGAACCCCCCGCTTCGGCCCCTCTCAAGGAGTTACATGTCCCAGAACGGACAGTCCGCTCATGTCGGCACCATCGTCGAGATCAAGGGCGTCGTCGTCGATGCCGTCTTCCACGGCGAGATGCCCGCCATCAACAACGCGCTCGAGATCCAGGTGCCGGCGGCAACCGGCCAGACGTCCGGTCGCACGCTTGTGGCCGAGGTGCAGCAGCACATGGGCGACGGCCGCGTCCGCACGATCGCGATGGACGCCACCGACGGCCTGTCCCGCGGACTCGAGGTCATCGACACCGGCGGCCCGATCACGGTGCCGGTCGGCGAGGTGACGCTCGGGCGGATCTTCAACGTGCTCGGCGAGGTCATCGACAACGGCGAGCCGCTCGACGAGAAGGTCGACCGCTGGCCGATCCACCGTGATCCGCCCGCCTTCGACACCCTGTCTCCGACTACCGAGATCTTCGAGACCGGCATCAAGGTGATCGACCTGCTCGCGCCGTATGTGAAGGGCGGCAAGGTCGGCCTGTTCGGGGGCGCCGGCGTCGGCAAGACCGTGCTGATCATGGAGCTGATCAACAACATCGCCCAGGAGCACGGCGGCCTGTCGGTGTTCGCGGGCGTGGGGGAGCGCACGCGCGAGGGCAACGGCCTCTATCTGGAGATGAAGGAGTCTGGCGTCATCTCCAAGACGGCCCTCGTGTTCGGGCAGATGAACGAGCCGCCGGGCGCGCGTCTGCGCGTCGGGCTGACGGGGCTCACGATGGCCGAGTACTTCCGCGACCAGCTCGGCCAGGACGTGCTGCTCTTCATCGACAACATCTTCCGGTTCGTCCAGGCCGGCTCCGAGGTCTCGGCGCTGCTCGGGCGCATGCCGAGCGCCGTGGGCTACCAGCCGACGCTGGCCACCGAGATGGGACAGCTGCAGGAGCGGATCACCTCCACCTCGAAGGGCTCGATCACCTCGGTGCAGGCGATCTACGTGCCCGCCGACGACCTGACCGACCCGGCGCCGGCCGCATCGTTCGCCCACCTCGACGCCACCACCGTGCTGTCGCGGTCGATCTCCGAGCGCGGCATCTACCCGGCCGTCGACCCGCTCGACTCCAACTCTCGCATCCTCCAGCCGGGCGCGATCGGCGACGATCACTACCGCACCGCCACGCGCGTCCAGGAGGTGCTACAGCGCTACAAGGACCTCGAGAGCATCATCGCGATCCTGGGCATGGACGAGCTGTCCGACGAGGACAAGGTGACCGTGTCGAGGGCCCGCAAGATCCAGCAGTTCCTGGGCCAGCCGTTCCACGTGGCCGAGGTCTTCACCGGCACCCCGGGCAAGTACGTCCGGCTCGAGGACACGATCCGCGGGTTCGACGAGATCCTCGACGGCAAGCACGACGACGTGCCCGAGCAGGCGTTCCGGCTCGTCGGCGGGATCGAGGACGTGGCCGAGGCGGCCGAGCGGATCGGCGCGGCGGCGTAGTGCCGGAGTACAGCCTCTACCCGGTCGAGGTGGTGACCCCCGAGGGCATCGCCTTCTCGGGCGAGGCCGAGAAGCTGATCGTGCCCGGCTCCGCGGGCGAGTTGGGCATCTTCGCGCATCACGCCCCCCTGGTGTCACTGCTCGACCCGGGCGAGACCCGCCTGACCGACGCCGAGGGCACGGTTCACCGCTACGCGACCGACGACGGCTATGTCCAGGTACGCCAGAACCGCGCCGTCGTGCTGGTGGGCGAGGCGGTGGCGGCCGACACCATCGACGCAGGCGATGCCGGACGCCGGCTGGACGAGGCGCGGGCGGCGCTCGAGCGCGCCGAGGGCGGCGACGGAGACGTGTACGCCGCGCGCCGCGAGGTCAGCTTCGCGGAGGCGTTGGTCAAGACCGCGGCTGGGTGACGTCTGTCTCGATGGCTAGGGTGTGCCGATGGCATACCCGGTCCACTTCGACGTCGAGCTGCCCGAGCGGCAGTCGCGGCTGACGACGTTCTTTCGGCTGATCCTGGTCATCCCCCACCTCGTCGTGCTCGTCTTGTGGGCGATCCTGGTCGAATTCACCGTGTTTCTGGCCTGGTTCGCGATCCTGTTCACGGGCCGCTACCCGCGTGGGCTGTGGAACTTCGGCGTCTCGTTTCTCAGCTACTCGACCCGCGTCAGCTGTTACCTGTACCTGCTCACCGACCGGTTCCCGCCCTTCGGCGGCGGTGCGCCCGGCGACGGGTACCCGGTGCAGGTGTCGGTCGAGTGGCCCGAGCACCTCTCGCGCCTCACCACCTTCTTCCGCGTGATCGTCGCCATCCCCGCCTATCTGGTGATGTATGTGCTGCAGTTGCTGGGACGGCTGCTCGCGTTCTTCGCGTGGTTCGTGATCATCTTCACCGGCCGCCTTCCCAACGGCCTGTTCGAGGTGATGGAGCTGCCCCAGCGCTACCAGACGCGCGTCACGGCCTATCTGATGCTGCTCACCGACGCCTATCCCTGGTTCCAGGAGGAGACGCTGCAAGACCCCGATCCGTGGACCGGCCCCGCCGCCTGACGATTAGCATCCCCGGGGTGGCCCTCCACCCGTATCTGGATCTGATCGAGCGCCGTGCCGTCGTCTTCGACGGTGCGATGGGAACGCGGATCCAGGCCGCCGGCCTGACCGCGGCCGATTTTGGCGGCGAGCGCCAGCAGGGCAACAACGACCATCTCTGCATCACGCGCGCCGACGTGATCGAGCGCATCCATACCGAGTACCTCGAGGCGGGTGCGGACGTGATCGAGACCAACAGCTTCCAGGCCTCCCGGATCCGGATGCAGGAGTGGGAGGTGGGCGAGCACACGCGCGAGATCAACCTGGCCGCCGCGCGCATCGCCCGGGCGGCGGCGGATGCCTTCTCGACGCCGTCTCGGCCGCGGTTCGTGGCGGGCGCGATCGGCCCGAGCGGGATGCTGCCGTCAAGCGACGATCCGGCACTCTCGGGCGTCTCGTTCGCGCAGCTGTCCGAGACGTTCCAGGAGCAGGCGGGGGCGCTGGTCGAGGGCGGCGCCGACCTGATCGTGATCGAGACGCAGCAGGACATCCTCGAGACGCGGGCCGCCATCGACGGCGCACGGGCGGCGTTCCGCGAGCTCGGGCGGACGGTGCCCCTGCAGGTGCAGGTCGCCCTCGACGTCACCGGCCGCATGCTGCTCGGGACGGACGTGGGGGCGGTGCTCGCGATCCTTCACGGCATGCGGGCCGACGTCATCGGCGTGAACTGCTCGGTCGGCCCCGAGCACCTGCGCGAACCGGTGCGCTACCTGTGCCAGCACGCGCCCGGGCCGGTGTCGGTGATCCCCAACGCGGGCCTGCCCCGGAACGTCGACGGGGTGGCGTCCTATCCGCTCGGGCCCGACGACATGGCCCGCGAGCTGGCGCAGTTCGTGTCGGAGTTCGGGGCGCCCGTGATCGGCGGCTGCTGTGGCAGCGGGCCGGAGCACATCGTGGCCCTGATCGAGGCCGTCGGCGGCGCCGCCCGGGCGACGCGCCAGGTCGTGTTCGAGCGGTCACTGGCGAGTGCGATCACCGCGTCGGCGCTCGAGCAGCAGCCCAAGCCGCTGCTGATCGGCGAGCGGGTGAACACCCAGGGCAGCCGCGCCTTCAAGGAGGTGATGCTGGCCGAGGACTACGACGGCGCCCTCACGATCGCACGCGACCAGGTCGACGGCGGTGCGCATGCGCTCGACGTGTGCGTCGCGCTGACCGAGCGGGCGGACGAGGCCGAGATGATGGCCACGTTGGTCAAGCGGCTCGCGATGGGCGTCGAGATGCCGCTCGTCATCGACTCGACCGACGCGGCCGTGATCGCCCGCGCGCTCGAGACCTATCCCGGCCGGGCGCTGATCAACTCGATCAACATGGAGAGCGGGCGCGCGCGCATCGAGGCGGTCGTCCCGCACGCCGTCCGCCACGGCGCCGCATGCGTCGCCCTCACGATCGACGAGGAGGGGATGGCCAAGACGGCCGAGCGCAAGCTGGCGGTGGCTCGGTGCATCCACGATATCTGCGTGGACGAGTACGGCATGGACGCGGGCGACCTGATCTTCGACACCCTCACCTTCACCCTGGCCACCGGGCAGGAGGAGTTCCGCCGCAGCGCGCGTCGAGACGATCGAGGGCATCCGCTCGGTCAAGCGCGAGCTCCCCGGCGTGTGGACGGTGCTCGGGGTCTCCAACGTGTCGTTCGGGCTCACGCCGCCCGCCCGCGCCGTCCTGAACTCGGTGTTCCTGCACCACGCCATCGAGGCCGGCCTCGACGCGGCCATCGTCAACCCGACGCACGTGCGCCCGATCTACGAGATCCCGGCCGCGGAGCGGGAGCTGGCCGACGACCTGATCCTCGACCGCCGCCCCGACGCACTCGAGCGCTGCATCGCCTATTTCGACGAGACCGAGGTGGTCGCCCGGCCGCAGGAGGACCCGTTCGCCGGCCTCGGCACCGACGAGCGCATCCACGCCAAGATCCTCCACCGGGTCCGCGAGGGCGTCGAGGACGACATCGACCTCACCCTCGACGAGCGCGGCGGGCGCGACAACGACCGGGCCGTCGTCGGTGCTGAACGGCGTGCTGCTGCCGGCGATGAAGGACGTCGGCGACCGCTTCGGCGCGGGCGAGCTGATTCTGCCGTTCGTGCTCCAGTCGGCCGAGGTGATGAAGCGCTCGGTCGCCCATCTCGAGCAGTACCTCGACCGGCTCGACGGCCAGGCGAAGGCCACGGTCGTGCTCGCAACGGTCTTCGGCGACGTGCACGACATCGGCAAGAACCTGGTCGGCACGATCCTCTCGAACAACGGCTACCGAGTGGTCGATCTCGGCCGCCAGGTGCCCCTGAACGTGATCATGGACAGCGCCGTCTCCGAGCGGGCCGACGCCGTGGGGCTGTCGGCGCTGCTCGTGTCGACGTCGCGGCAGATGCCGCTGGCGCTCCACGAGCTCGACCATCGCGGCCTGCACCTGCCCGTGCTGGTCGGCGGCGCGGCCATCAACCGCACGTTCGGGCGCCGGATCGCGTTCCTCGACGACGGGCGGGCGTACGAGCCGGGCGTGTTCTACTGCAAGGACGCGTTCGAGGGCCTCGCGGTGATGGAGCGGCTGAGCGATGCCGAACTGCGCGGCGGCGTGATCGCCGAGCGGCGCGAGCAGGCGGTGGCCGAGCGGGACGTTGCCAAGCCCGCGCCGGCGGCCGAGCCGCCTCCCGAGCGGGCCGGCCGCGCGACGCTGCGCTCGGACGTGGCGGTGCCCGAGCCGCCGTTCCTGGGTGCGCGGGTGGCTGCCGGGATCGACCCGGAGGCGGTGTTCGCGCTGATGGACGAGCGGTCGCTCTTCAAGCTCTCGTGGGGCGGCAAGGGCGTCCGCGGCGACGACTGGGAGCGGCTGCTCGCGGACGACTTCCGCCCTCGCCGGCGGCGAATGCAGGCCGAGGCGCTGGCGGCGGGGTGGATCTCTCCGCAGGCCGTCTACGGCTACTTCAGGGCGGTCGCCGACGGGGACGACACGGTCGTGCTCGACGCCGGCGGCGGCGAACTGGGCCGGTTCGAGTTCCCCCGCCAGGACCGGCACGACCGGCTGTGCATCTCCGACTACCTGCGCCCGGCCGGTGACCGCTCAGACGTCATCGCCCTGCAGATCGTGACGGCGGGCGCGGCGGCGACCGAGCACGTCGATGCGCTGCAGGCCGCCGGCGAATACAGCGAGGCCTACTTCGCCCACGGCCTGGCGGTCGAGGCGGCCGAGGGCCTGGCCGAGTACGTCCACCGCCGGATCCTGGCCGACCTCGGGCTCGAGCCTGGCCGCGGCCGCCGGTACTCCTGGGGCTATCCGGCCTGCCCCGACCTGGAGCAGCACGAGCTCGTGCTGCAGCTGCTCGCCCCCGCCACGACCGAGCTCGGCATCGAGCTCTCCCCGGCCTACCAGTTCATGCCCGAGCAGACGACCGCCGCCATCGTGATCCACCATCCCCAGGCGGTCTACTTCAGCGCCCGCCGCGGCATCCGCGCCGGCTGAATAACCGGTGCCAGGCACTTAATATTCACCCTCGCTGCGGCCGGCGCGGAGGATACGCGAGACGGTCGACTGGCTCACCCCGAGATGGTCGGCGATCTCTGCTTGCGTGTAGCCGTGGGAGTCGCGAGCCGCGACGATCTGGGAGGCTGACTGTTTGATCCTCAACTGGTCGAGGCCCGGACGAGTCGGGCGATCAACGATTCCGGACAGAACGAATTCGCGGTATTCATCTCGCGCGGCGGGCGGGTCCGGAGCGAACAGCGCCAGTACTCGCTCCTCTGCAAGCCAGCTGTGGGAGTGGGAGATCCCAGCTGTCGCCCCGTAGCTCGACCAGTCCCACGCCTCCGGTCGCCCAACCAGGCCGGCACGGACGGGATTCAAGACGATGTACCGCAATGCCTCGAGCAGGTGCTCGTCACGCGTCACGAGTTCGGAGTGGAACCGCTTCTGGAAGACATGGCCCACGTGCCCGTGCGCCGCGTTGAACCCGGCGGCGTACGCCGTGTTCAGGAAGTGCATGCCCTCGGAGAGGTTCGGGTCGGGCGTCGCGACCAGCACGTGGTAGTGGGTCGGCATCAGACAGTAGGCCAGGCATTGCCACCGCTTCGAGGTGACGGCGGCGCCGAGCGTGGCCAGAAAGACCGACGCATCGCGGTGAGTGAGGAAGATCTTGCTCCCAGCGTTGCCGCGTGCGATGACGTGGTGAATCGCTCCTGGATACTGAACTCGGGGCGGGCGCGGCATGGGTCCAAGCTACCGGGGGCGTGGTCACAGGTCTGGCGCCGGGTGTGAATATTGAGTGCCTGGCACCGCGTATTCAGCGCTCTGCCAGAATTGGGGGGTGACCGCTGTTGACGATCTCGCCCTCGTGGAGACCCTGATTGGCTACGACACGTCCACCGAGGAGGGCATCCAGCGGGCCGTCGGGTTCTTGCGCGGCTGGCTCGAGGGCCAGGCCATCGGCCATCGCGTCTCGGAGGTCAACGGCCGTCCGGCCGTCGTGGCCACTGTGGGCGACGGGCCGCGGACGCTCGTTCTGAGCGCACACGTCGACGTCGTCCCCGGCCACCGCGACCAGTTCGAGCCGCGGCGCGAGAACGGCCTGCTCTACGGCCGTGGGGCCTACGACATGAAGGGCGCCCTGGCGGCGATGCTGGCGGCCTTGGCCGACCTCGCCGGCGCTACGGACAAGCTCGCCGGCATGCGGGTGAAGCTCCTGATCGCGCCGGACGAGGAGTCCGACGCCGAGTCGCTGAACACCAAGGCCACCGCCCGCCTGGCCGACGACGGCAACCTGGGCGAGTTCGCCATCTGCGGCGAGCCCACCGACCTGCAGATCGGCGTCCAGGCCAAGGGCGCCCTGGTCGTGCGGTTCGAGGTGCGGGGCCGCGCCGCCCACGGCTCGACGCCCTGGCTGGGCGAGAACGCCGTGCTCAAGGCGATCGACCTCTACCACCGGATCGGGGCGCTCCCGTTCGCGTCCGAGCGGTCGGAGCTCTTCGACGGAGGGCCGTCGGTCAGCCTCGGCCGGATCGGGGGCGGCGAGGCGGTCAACGCGGTCCCCGACTCGTGCTGGATGGACGTCGACATCCGCTATCTGCCGACACAGGAGCCGGCCGAGGTTCTGCGCCAGCTGCACACGCTCGGCGCCGGCGCGACCCTGCTCTACCAGGTGCCCGCCGCGCAGCTCAACCCCTACAACGACCACGTGAAGCTGCTGCGCCACGTCGTCCGCGACCACCGCGACGGCAAGGCGCTCGGAGTCGGCCGCCACGGTGCCTCCGACGCGGTGCTGTTCCTCGAGCGCGGCATCCCCTGCGTGGAATTCGGCCCCGCCGGAGCCGGCCACCACGGGCCCGACGAGCACGTCGAGATCGCCTCGCTCGGCACGTACCGGCGCATCCTGGTCGAGTTTGCGCAGGCGCTCGCGGGCGCCCCTTCGGGGTAGGACAGGCGCCGGGGAGGTCGAACCCTCGGTCTATACTCACTCGGGCCTGCAGCTGCGGGCCCGTGTCTTTCCGAGCCCATGGCAACTCAGTCTCCGCCAACCACGCCGAGCGACGGGGGAGGCGGCGACAGGCCGCCCAAGCCGCCCCGTCCCGCCATGACCGTGTACGGCGGGGGCTCGCCGCCGCGACGGCCACGCCGCCGCCGGAACCGCTGGGTGCGGATCGCGCTCTGGACGGGCGGCACCCTGCTGCTCATCGTGATCGCCGTCGTCGCGGCCGGCCTCTACCTCTTCTACCACGACTACAACCAGCTCTCGACTCCGCCGCCGTCGTTCCGCGCCGCCGAGCATGTGATCGACAACCTGCCCCAGGCGAACGCGCCCGCGATCGCGCTCGTGATCGGCTCCGACCACCGCTACAGCGACGGCTCGGCTCCGGCCCGCTCGGACACGCTGATGCTCGTGCGGATGGATCCCCGCACCCACCTGATCTCGCTGCTCTCGCTGCCGCGCGACCTGTGGGTGGACATTCCCGGCTACGGACAGGACAAGATCAACGCCGCCTACTCGGACGGCGGGCCGAAGCTGACCCTGGAGACGGTCAAGCAGCTGACCGGACTGCACGTCAACTACCTGATCGGCGTGAACTTCCACAGCTTCGTCAGCCTCGTGAACAACCTCGGCGGCGTGTACATCCCCGTCGACGAGGCATACATCCACAGCGTGGCCGCAAACAACGCCCTGCCTCCCGGCGAGCGCTGGTCGGTCATCAACCTCCTGCCGGGCTATCAGCTGCTCGACGGCACCAACGCACTCGCCTTCTCGCGCTTCCGCCACACCGACTCCGACTTCTACCGCAACGCCCGCCAGCAGACGTTCCTGCACGCGTTCGAGCAGAAGGTCTCGGCCCGCTTCCACGGCATCAGCCTCTCCGACCTCGGCACGATCCGCTCGATCATCGACACGATCTCGGGCAACGTCGACGTGGCCGGCGCCAACGGCGGGATCGGCCTCCAGACCATGATCAAGTACGCGACGCTGGCCTACGCGAGCAGGGGGCACCTCGTCGCCTCCCGGCTGCAGGCCGGCACGGGCATGATCGGGGCGGCCTCGGTCGTCGAGGCGACGCCCGAAGCGATGAAGCAGGCCGTGTACGCGTTCACGCATCCGCAGAAGATCGCGTCGCCGACGAACCAGCTGCCGCAGGTGCCCACCCACCACAAGGTCAAGCACCACTTCACGCCGGTGGTCGCCCCGGCGACGGTGTCGCTCTCGATCCTGAACGGCACCATGAAGACGGGCGAGGCCGCCACCACGGCGCAGCTGATCGGCAAGTTCGGGTACCAGACGTCGTCGGGCAACGCGCCCACGCAGTCCTACCGGCAGACGTGGGTCTACTACGCCCCCGGCCACGCGCCTGCCGCAACCGACGTCGCCCACATCCTCGGACACGGCGCCCAGACAGGGCCGATGCCGGCCACGATCGCCTCGGCCCAGGACGTCGTGGTGGTGCTCGGCAGCGACTTTCCCGGCCGGCTTGCCCACAGCGCGCCCAAGGCGGCGCGGTCATCGTCGGCGCTGCCGGCCGACATCACCCCGGACAGCCAGGCCTATCTGACCGAGTTCCGGGGCAGGACGGCCAAGGTCAGCTTCCCCGTGCTCTATCCGACCGTCACCCAGAACAACTCCGAAGTGCCCTCGCTCTACCCGATCCGGGCCTACCACATCCTCAGTGGCGGCCACCACCTGAGCTCGCTCTACGCCTACTTCTCGATGCCCAACATCGCCGGCGCCGACTGGGGGATCGAGGAGACGCGCTTCATCGACGCGCCGATCCTGGGCAACCCCAATGTCGTGCGGAAGATCGGGAAGCGGTCGTTCCAGTTCTACTTCAACGGCCCGAAGATCCACATGATCGCCTTCATTCAGGACGGCACCGCCTACTGGGTCCAGAACACGCTCCTGGATGACCTGTCGAACGGCGACATGATCGCGATCGCCAGGTCGCTGAAGCCCGTCACATGAGCCGCCACGGAAATACCGAGCCGGTCGGCGTGATCGGAGTCGGCTACGTCGGCCTCGTCACGGCGGCGTGCTTTGCCGATCTGGGCCACGACGTCGTCTGCCTCGACGTCAAGCCCGAGCGGATCGATGCTCTGCGCGCGGGCACGGTTCCGATCTACGAGCCGGGCGTCGGCCGGCTGCTGCAGCGCAACAGCTCGCGGCTGCGGTTCACGCTCGACCTCGCCGAGGTGATGGAGCGCTGCCGGATCGTGTTCGTGTGCGTGGACACGCCGGCCACGCACTCGGGCGATGCCGACCTCTCCCGCGTGCGAGCGGTCGTGGACGTCCTTCCGACGAACGGCGAGAAGTTCGTGCTGGTGATGAAGAGCACCGTGCCCGTGGGGACCGGCGAGAAGGTGCGCGAGGACCTGAACGCGCGCGGCCTGGGCCACGTCGGCTACGTCGCCAACCCCGAGTTCCTGCGCGAGGGCCGGGCCGTTGCCGACTTCATGGAGCCCGACCGGATCGTGATCGGCGCGTCGGATCCGGCCGACGCCCGCGCGGTCGCGGATCTCTATATCGACCTGCGCGCGCCGGTGATCAGCACCGACATCGCCAGCGCCGAGATGATCAAGTACGCCTCGAACGCGTTCCTGGCGACGAAGATCTCGTTCATCAACGAGATCGCGAACGTCTGCGAGGAGGTCGGCGCCGATGTCGGCGTGGTCGCCCAGGGGATGGGACTCGACGCCCGCATCGGGACGCACTTCCTGCGCCCGGGGATCGGCTACGGCGGCAGCTGCTTCCCCAAGGACGTGAAGGCGCTCAAACAGCTGGCCGGGAACTCCGGCTACCACTTCCAGCTCCTGATGTCGGTGATCGAGGTGAACGACCTGCAGAAGCGGCGGGTGGTGGGAAAGCTGGAGCGGCACCTGGGCTCGCTCCGGGGCACCCGCATCGCCCTGCTCGGGCTGGCGTTCAAGGCCGACACCGACGACATGCGCGAGGCGTCGAGCCTCGTGCTGGCGGCGCGGCTGCGGGCCGAGGGTGCGACGGTGGTCGGCTACGACCCCGTCGCGATGTCGAACGCGGCCGCCATGCTGGGTGGGGACGTCGAGCTGGCCGGATCGATGCTCGAGGCGGTGACCGGCGCCGACGCGGTCGTGATCGTGACCGAGTGGGGCGAGTTCCGGCAGGTGTGCTCGGCGGCGGTGCGCGACGCGATGCGGACGCCGCTCGTCGTCGACGGCCGCAACCTGCTCGATCCCGCGCAGGCTCGCGCGGCCGGGTTCGCGTACGAGTCGGTCGGCCGCCCGTCCGACCCCAGCGACCTGCTGCGCATCGCGGGCGACCCGGGCGTCGCTGCTCGGTGATCGCCGTCGTCCTGGTGGGGGGCGAGGGCACGCGCCTGCGCCCGCTCACCCACGAGACCCCCAAGGCGATGCTGCCCATCGCCAACCGGCCGTTCCTCGAGCACCAGGTCGAGCACCTGCGCCGCCACGGCGTCGACCGCATCATCCTGGCCTGCGGCTACCGGCCCGACGCCATCCGGGCGCACTTCGGCGACGCGCTCGAGTACGTCGTCGAGCCCGAGCCGCTGGGCACCGGCGGGGCGATCGCCTTCGCCGCCCGCGGCATCGACGAGGCCTTTGTGGTCGCAAACGGCGATGTGCTGACCGATCTCGACCTGACGGCGCTCGTCGGCCTGCATCGCGACCGCGCCGCTCGCATGACGCTGGCCCTGCATCCGGTGGACGACCCGAGCCGGTACGGGGTGGTCGTCACGGCCGCCGACGACGCCGTGACCGCGTTCGTCGAGAAGCCCGCACCGGGCGAGGTGGATGCGGTCACGATCAACGCGGGCACCTATGTCGTCGAGCCGGACGTGCTGGAGCTGATTCCGGCCGGCCGGGCCGTCTCGGTGGAGTACGAGGTCTTCCCGGTCCTCGTCGGCGCGGGACTGTATGCGCGCAGCTTCGCCGGCTCCTGGCGCGACATCGGCACGCCGGCCAGTTACCTGGCGGCCAACCTCGAGCAGATGCCCTCCGGCGGGCTGATCGACCCGTCCGCGTACGTCGCCGAGGGCGCCGAGGTGACCGATTCCGTGGTCGGTCCAGGGTGCCGGATCGAGGCCGGCGCGCGCGTCGTCGAATCGGTGCTTCTGGCCGGCGCGGTTGTGGCGGAGGGCAGGACCGTGCAGAATCGGGTCGTGGGAGTATCTGGAGAACCGGTTTGGTGACGGCGATCGACCCCTCGGGGATGGCGGATGCCATCGCCGGGATGGCCGACCAGCTGCGTCAGGGCGAGCGCGTGGGGGCCGCGGCGGGCGTCGACATCGCGCTGCCCGGCGCGGTCGTCGTCGCGGCCATGGGCGGCTCGGCGATGGGCGGCGAGCTGTTGCGCGCGCTGGTCGCCGGCGAGTGCCCCGTGCCGATCACGCGCGTCCGCGGCTTCCGCATCCCGCACTGGGCCGGCCCCGGCACGCTGGTCATGTGCGTCAGCTACTCGGGGGAGACCGACGAGACGCTGGCCTGCGCCCGCCAGGCCCACCGCCAGGGCGCCGGGCCTGCTGGTCGTGGGCGCCGGCGGCACCCTGGTCAGCCTGGCCCAGGAGTGGGGCGTCGCCTATGCGCAGGTGCCCGCCGGGGTCGCCACCGGACAGCCGCGGGCGGCGCTTGGATACCTCTTCGGCGCGATGGCCGGGGCGTTCGGGGCCTGCGGCCTGGCATCCGAGGGGATCGCGTCGGCCGCCGCCGAGGGGGTGGAGGACGTCGATGTCGCCGCCGCCCGCGACCTCGGTGAGCGCCTCGCCGAGACGATCCCGCTGATCTACGGGGCGGGCCCGATCGGCGCCGTCGCCTACCGCTGGAAGACGCAGCTGAACGAGAACGCCAAGATGCACGCCTTCAGCCATGCCCTGCCCGAGCTCGGGCACAACGAGATCGTCGGCTGGGAGGGGGCGCCGGCGGCGCCGTTCGCGGCCGTGCTCCTGTCCGATCCCGGCCAGGGCGAGGCCGTGCGCAGGAGCATCGACGCGACCGCGTCGCTCGTTGCGGCCGAGGCCGCGCTGGTCGAGGTGGTCGAGGCCCGCGGCGCCACGGCGGCCGCGCGCGCGTTCTCCCTGGTGGCCCACGGCGACTGGGCGAGCTACGCGGCGGCCCTGGCCCGCGGCGTCGACCCGACGCCGGTCGCGAACATCGATGCGCTCAAGCGGTTGAATTCCTAGCGCATGTACGCTCTATAGCAGATATGACATACGACGACCTCCTCACGCCGCGACGCCCGGCGGTCGTGACCGGCGCGGGCCCGGGCGCGGGCATCGTTGCGAGCCTCGCCATCACCGCCGTCGTGCTCGTGCTGCACGCGGCCGTGCGGATCGTGCGCCTGACTGGGGGCGGCCTGATGTGGGTGGGCGCCTTGGCGTCGATCGTCTGGCTCGGCACCGCGGCGGTCGTCGTCGGACACAGCGGTCATGCCCGCAGGCGGGGTCAAGCGGCGATGAGGCCGGCGTTATAGTGGGGCCCAGGTGATCGCGCCTCCCCGCTCCTTCGCGCTTCGGCCCCACGGGATCGCCCGCTTCGAGGACGGTGCGGTGGTGCTGCTCGACCAGACCCAGCTGCCCGCGGCCGTCGTCGAGGTGCGGCTCGTGACGTGGCAGGAGGTGGCCGAGGCTATCCGCGGCATGGTCGTGCGCGGCGCGCCGGCGATCGGCATCGCCGCCGCGTACGGCGTCGTCCTGGCGGCGTCGCGCAGCCGGGCGGGCAGCGTCGAGGTGCTGCGCGAAGACGTCGAACGTGCCTGCTCGGGACTCGTCGCCACCCGGCCGACGGCCGTCAACCTGGCCTGGGCGGTCGGTTGCATGCGCGAACGCGCCGCCGAGCCCTACGCCGACCCGCAGTCCATGCGCGACGCGCTGCTCGTTCAGGCCGAGTCGCTGCACGCCGACGAGGTCGACCGCTGCCGCCGGATCGGCGGCCACGGGGCCGAGCTGCTGCGCGCCGGCGCCCAGGTGCTGACGCACTGCAACGCGGGCGCGCTTGCGACCGCCGGCATCGGCACCGCCCTCGGCGTGATCCGGGCCGCGCACCGGCGCGACCCCTCGCTGCACGTGTGGGTGGACGAGACGCGGCCGCTCCTGCAGGGCGCTCGGCTGACCGCCTGGGAGCTGCGCGAGGAGGGCATCCCGGCCACGCTCGTCACCGACTCCGCCGCCGGCTGGCTGATGGCTCAGGGCAAGGTGGACGCGGTCATCACCGGCGCCGACCGGATCGCCCGCAACGGCGACGTGGCCAACAAGATCGGCACCTACGCACTGAGCGTCCTCGCCCGCGTGCACAACCTGCCCTTCTATGTCGCGGCGCCGACCTCGACGATCGACCCCGCCGCCGCCACCGGCGAGGACATCCCCATCGAGCACCGCCGGGCCGACGAGCTCGGGCCGTCCGTGCCGGAGGGCTTCGGCGTCTACAACCCCGCGTTCGACATCACCCCGGCCGCGAATATCAGCGCCATCATCACCGAGCACGGCGTGCGCCGGCCGCCGTACCGGTTCGCCTAGCCCGATCTGGTCTGCGCCGGTAGGGTAGGCGGATGGGCGATGACGCATTCGGGCAGCTGAGGGCGGCGCTCGCCGAGCACGGCCAGGAGCAGCTCCTGCGCTTCTGGGACGAGCTCGACGGCGACGGCCGGGCCAGGCTCGAGCACGACCTGCGCTCGCTCGACCTCGACCTGCTCGACGAGCTGGTGGTGACGCTCGTGCAGGACTCCGCAGCCGCCGATCGACGTCGAGGGCCTGGAACCGGTCCTGCCGGCGCCGCCGCCCTCTCCGGAGGACATCGCCGAGGGCGAGGCGGCGCTTCGCCGCGGTGAGGTGGCGGTCGTCGTCGTGGCCGGCGGCCAGGGGACGCGGCTCGGCTTTGACGGCCCGAAGGGCTGCTACCCGATCGGCCCGGTGTCCGACCGTTCGCTGTTTCAGATCCACTGCGAGAAGATCGCCGCGCTCGGCGTCCAGCACGGGCGCATCCCGCCGCTCTACGTGATGACGAGCGACGAGAACCACGAGCCCACCGCGGGCTTCCTGGCCGAGCACCGGAACTTCGGGCTCCCGCACCTACGACTCTTCCGGCAAGGGACGATGCCGGCCGTCGCCGCCAACACGGGAGCCGTGCTCCTGGCCGAGCGCGACCGGGTTGCCCTGAGCCCCGACGGCCACGGCGGCACCCTGCGCGCCCTCGCCCGCGGCAGCTGTCTGGACGACATGCGCGACCGCGGAGTGGAGACCGTCTTCTACCTCCAGGTCGACAATCCGATGGTGGCGATCGCCGATCCCGGGTTCGTCGGCGCGCACCGCTGCGCCGATGCCGACGTGTCATCGAAGGTGGTGCGCAAGCGCGACCCGGCCGAGAAGGTGGGGGTGGTGGCCCGGCGCGGTGCGCGCCAGCTCGTGATCGAGTATTCCGATCTGCCGGCGTCGCTGGCGGAGCTGCGCCGGGCGGACGGGAGCCTGGCCTACTCGGCGGGCAGCATCGCCCTGCACGTGTTCCGGCTCGGGTTCCTCGCCGACCTGGCCCGGTCGGCCGAGCTGCCGTATCACCGGGCGCGCAAGCAGGTGCCCTATGTCGACGAACACGGGAACCGGATCGAGCCGGCGACCGCCAACGCGATCAAGTTCGAGCAGTTCATCTTCGACACGCTCCCGCTGGCCAAGCGCTCGCTGGTCATCGAGACGAGCCGGACGGCGGAGTTCGAGCCGCTCAAGAACGCCACGGGCAGCTCTTCTCCGGAGTCTGTGCGCCGGCGCCTGAGCGACGCCGCTGCCGATCTGCTCGAGGCGGCCGGGGCGGTCGTCGCGCGGCGCGCCGACGGATCCGCGGCGGTGCCGATCGAGCTGAGCCCGCTGATCGCCGCCGACCCGGAGGCGTTGCGGGCGCGCGTGCCCGCCGGCACGGTCATCGACCGGGCCGCGACGATCTCCTGACACACTCGGCACCGCTCGCCGCCCGCGCGGCACACGTTTCGGCCTAGCGTTTGCCCGGTGCGTGCGCTGCTCGATCTGCTCGTGCCGCCCCGCTGTGCTCTGTGCGGAGGCGGGGGCGATCCCGTCTGCCCGGGGTGCCTGGCCGCACTGCCGGTGCTCGGCGGGCCCGCGTGCGCGCGCTGCGGCAAGCCCACCGCCGAGCCGGTCGCCGACTGCCGCGAGTGTCACGGGCGGCGGCTCGGGTTCGACACGGCCGTGGCCGCGCTCGCCTTCGAAGGCGGTGGCCGCGACCTGGTGGTGCGGTTCAAGGATGCCGGTCTGCGCGGCCTGGCCGAGCTCGCCGCGGGCGTGATTGCGACCGTCGTCGAGCGGCCCGAGTGCGACGTGGTCACCTGGGTGCCGGCCGACCGCTGGCGTACCATCCACCGCGGCTATCACCCCGCTCAGCTGCTCGCCGTCGCCCTGGCGCGGCGCTGGCAGCTGCCGGCCCAGGCGCTGCTCCGCGCCGCGCCGATCCGGCGTCCGCAGCGCGGGCTCGACCACGCCGCCCGGCGCCGGAACGTCCGCGACGCGTTCCGCACATGCGCCGCGCTCGCCGGCCGGCGGGTCGTGCTCGTCGACGACGTCTACACCACCGGTGCGACGCTGTCGGCGTGCGGGACGGCTCTGCGGCGCGGCGAAGCCGGCGCGGTTGCGGCCGTCAGCCTGGCCCGCGTCGTTCGGATGTGAGGAGCGGGTATGTTTCCGATCCACTCCTCCGTCCAAAGGAGCCGCAGATGAAGTTGCAGGTACAGGGCCGGAATGTGGACGTGACCGATGCGCTCTTCGCCTACTCGGAGCGCAAGCTGGGCAAGCTCGCGCGGCATCTCTCCGAAGAGAGCCGGTGCGAGCTCGAGCTCGCCGTCGAGCACAATCCGTCGATCAACGAGAAGCAGGTGGCCGAGGCGACGGTGTGGACGAAGGGGCCGGTGCTACGGGCCCGCGAGTCGTCCACGGACATGTACGCCTCGATCGACCTGGTCGCCGACAAGCTCGAGCGGCAGGTCAAGCGGTATCGCAACAGGCGCTCGCGCAAGGGTGCCCAGCACATCGCCACCCACGTCGCGCCGCCGCTCGGAGAGCCGGTGGTGCTGCCCGATGAGGAGGAAGCGGTGATCGTCAAGTCCAAGCGGTTCAACATGAAGCCGATGCCTCCCGAGGAGGCGATGCTGCAGATGGAGCTGATCGGGCACGACTTCTTCGTGTTCGTGAACGCCGACTCCGAGGACGTGTGCGTGATCTACAAGCGCCGCGACGGCAACTACGGCCTGATCGAGCCGGCCTGGGACGCGGCCGGCTGAGTCCGGGGAGCTGACGCGACGAACACCGCGAGCGCGCCGCGTGCCTCGAACGGCTCCCCGAACTCCGGGAGCCGCTCCGCGAGCGCGCCTCGCTCGAGCGTCCCCAGGTAGGAGGCGGCGGTTGCGCGGTCTGCGAAGACCGCTCTCGAACGGACATCGTGGCGCTCGACATGCTCGAAATGCCGTTCGAGTTGTGCCCGGCCGTTTTCCCGGCTGAAGCTCGCCCCCGACTTCTCAGCGCCGACCAGCTGCCACAGCTCGGCCAGGTGATCGCGGCCGGTCGTGATTGCGATCAGGCGCCCGGCGGGGCGCAGGACACGTGCGAGCTCGCCGATCGCGCGGTCGCGATCCGGCACGTGGTAGAGCATCCACGCCGCGACCGCCGCATCGAAGGACGCGTCGTTGAACGGCAGGCGCTGGACGTCTCCGACCACCGCCTCGATCCCGCGCGCCCTGGTTGCCGCCACCATCTGCGCTGAGGAGTCGAGCGCGATCACCTCGCACCCGAGCTCCTCCGCGCACCGGTCCGCGAACGCCCCCGTCCCGCAGCCCACCTCGAGCAGCCGGGCCGGAGTGGCCTCGGCGAGCGCTGCGAGCGCCACGTCCTGCGGCGATCGACCCTCCGCATCGGGCTGCCAGACCGAGATCCGCGTCTCGAGCTTCGTTGTGGAGGCGTACTGCCCGCGCACGAAACCCTCGTCGTCGAGGCGCATCAGGCGAGGGTAGACGATCTGTTTGGGCGTGAAGTGCCAATTGGCGCTGGGGGCGGGCGCCAATTGGCCGTTCTCTGGCCTCCGCCGCTGGGCTCACCTTCCGGGGGCGTCGGAACGCGCCCGGATTGGTGGGGCCTTGGAATGTCAATTGGCGCTGGGGGCGAGCGTCAATTGACCGAGTCCCACCCTCCCGACCCGCGCCCCACCGCCCATCCTCAAGGCTGCGCACGCCCGGTTCGATACCATCCAAAACGATGAGTGTTTTCCAGAAGATCCTCCGCGCCGGCGAGGGGCGGACGCTGAAGCGCATGCAGGAGCGGGTGCGTGAGATCAACGCGCTCGAGCCCGAGGTGGAGCGCCTGTCCGACGATGAGCTGCGCGAAAAGACGGTCGAGTTCCGGGCCCGGTTCGACGAGGGCGAGGAGCTCGACGAGATCCTCCCGGAGGCGTTCGCGTGCGCCCGCGAGGCGTCTCGGCGCACGATCGGGCTGCGGCCGTTCGACGTCCAGCTGATCGGCGGGATGGTGCTGCACGAGGGCCGCATCGCCGAGATGAAGACCGGCGAGGGCAAGACGCTCGTCGCCACGCTGCCCCTGTACCTGAACGCGATCGCGGGCGTGAACGTGCACCTGGTGACGGTCAACGACTACCTCGCCAAGCGCGACGCCGAGTGGATGCGCCCGGTGTACGAGGCCCTGGGGATCACGGTCGGCGTGATCCAGTCGAACATGCCCGATGACGAGGAGCAGTCCGAGCGCAAGGCGGCCTACGCCTGCGACATCACGTACGGCACGAACTCGGAGTTCGGGTTCGACTACCTGCGCGACAACATGGCCGCCGACCTCGCCCAGACCGTCCAGCGCGGCCACTACTTCGCGATCGTCGACGAGGTCGACTCGATCCTGATCGACGAGGCGCGCACGCCGCTCATCATCTCGGGCCAGCCCGAGCAGGCGGCCGAGACCTACTACAGCTTTGCCCGTGTCGTCCGCGACCTGCAGCTCACCGACGACTACGAGGTGGACGAGAAGTTCCAGACCGCGTCTCCGACCGAGGAGGGCGTCACCAAGGTCGAGCGGGCGCTGGGCATCGAGAACCTGTACGCACCCGAGAACGGCCAGCTCGTCAACCATCTGATCCAGGCGATCAAGGCCAAGGAGCTGTACCGGCGCGACGACGAGTACGTGATCGTCGACGGGGAGGTCAAGATCGTCGACGAGTTCACCGGCCGCATGATGGAGGGACGGCGCTGGTCGGAGGGCCTGCACCAGGCGGTGGAGGCCAAGGAGAACGTCAAGATCCAGGAAGAGAACGTCACCGTCGCCACGGTCACGATCCAGAACTACTTCCGCATGTACGCGAAGCTCGCGGGCATGACCGGCACGGCGCTCACCGAGGCGAACGAGTTCCACGACATCTACGCGCTCGAGGTGGTGCCGATCCCCACCCACCGGCCGATGGTGCGGCGCGACTACAACGACCAGATCTACCGCACCAAGGAGGAGAAGTTCGCGGCTGTGGTGGACGACATCGTCGAGCGGAACGCCTCCGGCCAGCCGGTGCTCGTGGGCACGATCTCGGTGGAGGTGTCCGAGCACCTGTCCAACCTGCTCGAGCGCAAGGGCATCGCCCACGAGGTGCTGAACGCCAAGAATCACGAGCGCGAGGCGATCATCATCGCCGACGCCGGCAAGCTCGGCGCGGTGACCATCGCGACCAACATGGCCGGCCGCGGAGTCGACATCAAGCTGTCCGACGGCGTCGCCGACCGGGGCGGCCTCTACGTCCTCGGCACCGAGCGGCACGAGTCGCGCCGGATCGACAACCAGCTGCGCGGCCGCTCCGGCCGCCAGGGCGACCCCGGCGAGTCGCGCTTCTTCCTCTCGGCGCAGGATGAGGTCATCCGCCTGTTCGCCGGCGAGCGGATCTACAAGATCCTCGACTCGCGCTTCGGCCCGCCCGACGGCGAGCCGATCGAGGCCAAGATGCTGACCAGCCGCATCGAGGGCGCCCAGAAGAAGGTCGAGGAGTTCCACTTCGTCAACCGCAAGAACGTGGTCAAGTACGACGACGTCCTGAACGAGCAGCGCAAGCAGGTGTACGCGACCCGGCGCGAGATCCTCGAGGGCGGCGACCTGCACGAGCTCGTGGCGGGCTGGTTCGAGGACGTGATCGAGGCGGCGGTCGACTCCCACACCGGCGGTCAGGGCATCGCCGAGGAGTGGGACTGGGAGGGCATGTGGGTCGCCCTGCAGTCGGTCTACCCGATCCGGGTCGAGCTGGCCCTCATCGACCGCCACAACATCACCCGCGAGGAGCTGCTCGACCGCATCTTCGACGACGCGATCTCGACGTACGAGCAGCGAGAGCGAGAGTGGGGCGAGGAGCTGACGAGGAACCTCGAGCGTTGGATCGTCCTGCAGGTGCTGGACGCCCGCTGGCGCGAGCACCTCGACAACATGGACTACATGCGCCAGGGCATCGGCCTGCGCGGGTACGCCCAGAAGGATCCGCTGGTGGAGTACCGCACCGAGGGCGCGGGGATGTTCGACGAGATGGACTTCCTGGTCAAGCAGGAGACGGTGCGCGCGCTGATGCACGTCGAGGTCGAGGTCGAGGACGAGGCCCAGTTCGACCACTCCCCACACCGGAACGAGCAGCTGAGCTATGCCCACGACACGGGCGCATCGCTCGAGGCGCTGGCCGCGGCCGGCCTGCCCAACGGTGACGAGCCCGGCGAGGTGTTCCCGGTGGTCGAGCAGCGCACCGTCGACCCGCAGCGCGACGTGGGCCGCAACGATCCCTGCTGGTGCGGCTCGGGCAAGAAGTTCAAGCGGTGCCATGGCGCATAACGTCGAGACAAGTGAGCGGTCGCTGGACGAGCTGCGCCAGGCGGTCGAGGAGATCAGAGCCCAGTTGCACTGGGTTCGTGATTACCTTTGACCCCGATGCGCTGAGCGCACGCAAGGCCGAGCTCGAGGCCGAGACCGTCCAGCCGAACTTCTGGGACGACCAGCGCCGGGCGGCGCGGGTCTCGTCCGAGGTCGCGCGGGCGCAGAACAAGCTCGACCTCTTCGCCCAACTCCAGATCGAGGCCAGCGAGCTCGACGGCCTGCTCGAGATGGCCGCGGACGATCCCGACTGGAAGACCGAGCTCGAACGGGCGGTGGCGTCGCTCGAGCGCGACGTCGCCCGGCTGCAGGAGGAGGCGCTCTTCACCGGCGAGTACGACTCCGGGCCCGCCGTGGTGAGCGTGCACGCCGGCGCGGGCGGCACCGACAGCCAGGACTGGGCCGAGATGCTGCTGCGCATGTACCTGCGCTGGGCCGAGTCCCGTGGGCTGAAGGCCGAGCTCCTGGAGGCGACGCCGGGCGAGGAGGCCGGCCTCAAGAGCGCCACCTTCACCCTCACCGGCGCCAACGCCTACGGCATCATGCAGGCCGAGAAGGGCGTCCACCGGCTGGTGCGGCAGTCGCCGTTCGACTCCGCCCACCGCCGCCACACGAGCTTTGCCCAGGTCGAGGTCTCGCCGCTGGTGGACGACGACGTCGACGTCGAGATCGACGAGGGCGACCTGCGCATCGACACCTACCGCTCCCAGGGCGCCGGTGGCCAGCACGTCAACAAGACCGACTCGGCGGTGCGCCTGACCCACCTGCCGACCGGCATCGTCGTCCAGTGCCAGAACCAGCGCTCGCAGCTGCAGAACAAGGCCCAGGCGATGCGGATCCTCAAGTCGCGGCTGCTCGAGCGCGAGCGCGAGCAGCGCGAGGCCGAGATGGCCAAGCAGCGCGGCGAGGCGCAGGACATCTCGTTCGGGAGCCAGATCCGGTCATATGTCCTGCACCCGTACACGATGGTCAACGACCATCGCACGAATCTCAAGGTCGGCAACGCCCAGGGGGTGCTCGACGGCGACCTCGACGAGCTGGTGCACGCCGAGCTCCTGCGCCGCGCGGCGGAGCGTTAGTGCCGGCACTTGCAAACATGCGGAACCGTCCGCACTTACCGTTTATCGACGCGCACGAGACGCAGGGGCCATTTGGCAGATGCTGGGATTGGGCGGGGTCATGTTTGCACCCGTCCGGCCGCACCGGTACCCTGAACTCGCGCCTTTCGCCCGCCCCGGCGATCCGCAGCCGCCTATGAGCGAACAAATCAGACTTCACCAGGCCGTGTCGGACGCGCCGTCCCCGGCCTTCGAATCGGGCCCGGGCTCGCACCGTACCGCCGTCGACCCACCCCCGGCCGAGACCACCCGGCCCGCCTCGCAGGCGATGATCCTGTTCGACGGCGTCACGAAGACCTATCAGGGCGACGTCGTCGGCCTGAGCGACGTCTCGGTGCAGATCGACAAGGGCGAGTTCGTGTTCCTCGTGGGCCCGTCCGGATCGGGCAAGTCGACGTTCATCAAGCTCCTTCTGAAGGAGCTCGACGTCTCGTCGGGCAACCTGATCGTCGGCGGCCGCTCGCTGCCCAAGCTGAAGCGCTCGCGCGTTCCGACGCTGCGCCGCAACATCGGCTGCGTGTTCCAGGACTTCAAGCTCCTGCCCAACCGCAGCGTCTACCAGAACGTCGCCTACGCGCTCCAGGTGCAGGGCAAGTCGCGGGCCGAGATTCGCAAGAAGGTGCCCGACATCATCGGCCTGGTTGGTCTGGCCGACAAGGGCGACCGCTTCCCCCATGAGCTCTCGGGCGGCGAGCAGCAGCGCGTCTCGGTGGCGCGCGCGTTCGTGAACCATCCGCCGCTCCTGATCGCCGACGAGCCCACCGGGAACCTCGATCCCGACACGTCGGTGGGCATCATGCAGCTGCTCTACCGCATCAACCGGGCCGGCACGACGGTGGTGATGGCAACCCACGACCGCGAGATGGTCGACAAGATGCGGCGGCGGGTGATCCAGCTCGAGGACGGGCGCGTCGTCCGTGACGACCGCCGCGGAGGCTACGAGGGTTGAGGTGGCGGTTCTTCTTCTGGGAGGCGCTCGCCTCGATCCGGGCGAACGCGGCCACGACGCTGGCGGCGACGGTGACCGTCCTGATCGTCACCTTCCTGCTGGGGATCTTCGTCAGCACGTCGTGGTGGGTGTACGACTACGCGGTCGGCGTCCGGAACCAGGTCACGGTCAAGCTGTACCTGCCCAAGGTGTATGCGACCGACGCGGTCAAGCGCGGTCAGGTCGCGAACGAGGTGAAGGCGCTGCCGAACGTGAAGTCGTACACCTACGTCTCTCCGGACGCCGCCGTCAAGCTGCTGTCGCAGTCCGAGCAGCAGGCGATCGCGAACCTGCCTTCCAATCCACTGCCGCCGGCGTTCTACGTGAAGCTGACCGACGCGAACAAGGCGGGGGCGTTGGCCGCGGCGGCGCAGAAGCATCACGCCGATCCGCGACTGCGGCAGCCCACCCTGCGTGACCTACGGCAAGAAGATCACCGACCGCGTGCTGAACACGCTCAAGTACGTGCTCTACTTCGTGTTCGGGTTGATGATCCTGCTCGGGGTGGCGGCGGTCGTCCTGATCCAGAACACGATCCGGCTTTCGATCTTCTCGCGCCGGCGCGAGATCGAGGTGATGAAGCTGGTGGGCGCGACGAACGCGTTCGTGCGGCTCCCGTTCATGCTCGAGGGCATGTTGACGGGGTTCCTGGGGGCGGCCGGCGCGCTCGCCATGCTGGTGGTGGTGTACGTGGCGCTGAACAACTATGACCGCGGCCTGACGGATCCGGCGCGGCTGGTCGGGATCCCGCTTCTGATCGGCATGCTGACCGCTTTCGGACTCCTTCTGGGCGCGTTTGGATCCGGCCTCACGCTGCGCCGCTTCCTGCGCGTCTAGAGACCGCTCAGATCGCAGACACGGACCGCTGCAGGCGTTACAATCACCGGTCGGTGAAGGGGCGCCACATAGTTGTGCTGGCCCTCGCCGCCGTGGTGCTCGGCGCGTCGTTTGCCGTCGGGTTCGAGCTTCGCGCGCGGTCGCTCTCCCAACCCGTTGCGGCACCCCCTCCGGCGCCGCTGCGGGCCCAGGTGCTGGACGACCTCAAGGAGCACTACTACCGGGCCCTGCCGGCCGCCGCGTACCGGGCCACGACGGTCGCGGGGATGATCCGTGCGCTCAAGGACCCGTATACGCGGTATCTGCCTCCGAATGCCTACGACCAGCTGCGCAGCGCCGAGACCGGAAGTTATGCCGGCGTCGGGCTCGCGCTGGCACGTGAGCAGCGCGGCCTGCGGGTGACCGCGTCGTTCCCGGGGTTCCCCGGCCGCCAGGCCGGTATCCGGCCCGGCGACGTCATCACGACCATCGACGGCACCTCGCTGGCGAGCCTCTCGTACCGCCGGGCGCTCAACCTGATCGGCGGCCGGGCCGGCTCGCGGATGCAGCTGCGGATCGTCCGCCCGGGCCACGCCCACCCGCTGTCGCTGACGCTCGTGCGCCGCCCGATCGCGCTGCCCTACGTGTCGAGCCGCCTGATCCGCTTCCGCGGCCTGCGCGTGTGCGAGATCCGGCTGCTCGGATTCCCGGCGACGGCAGGCGCCAGGGTGCGCGCCATCGCCCAGCGCGCCAGTCGCCGCCACGAGCCCGTGATCCTCGATCTGCGCGGCAATCCCGGGGGCCTGCTCTCGCAGGCGGTCGCGGTGGTGCGGGTGTTCGCCCGCAGCGGGCTGGTCGTGACCACCCGGGGCCTGCACGAGCCCGCCCGGCAGTTCGTCGCCGACGACACGGCGGTCGGGCGGCTGCGGATTGCGGTGCTCATCAACGGCGGGACGGCCAGCGCGGCCGAGGTGGTGGCGGGGGCACTGCACGCCGATGCGGACGCGGTCGTGGTCGGGCGGCCGAGCTACGGCAAGGGCACGGTGCAGGCTGTCGAGCCGCTCGCCGGCGGCGGCGCGCTCAAGCTGACGGTGGCCAGGTTCACGCTGCGCGGCGGGCTGGTTGTGGAGGGGCGCGGGATCTCACCGACGATCGTGGTCGACGCCCGCCCCGGCCCCTCCGATCGCGTGCTTCTCGCCGCCCTGCGGGCTCTGCGGAGTTGACCGGCACGCCGGCGCCGGCGCCGGTCGTCTGCCAGGTGTCGCTGCGGGCGCGGGTGACGGTGGGGGAGCCGTTCTTCGAGCACGGCCGGGCGCTGACACTGGGCCGTGTCGGCAGCGTCGATGCGCGCCCGGGCGACCTTGTCGCGGTGCGGATCACCGCTCCCGGCCAGGGTGTCGTCGTCGCCCACCTGGGCCCCGCGGGCGACGTGTCCGCCGTCTTGCACGGCCTGGCGGTCGAGGCGGGCGCGGCGGCGCCGTGGCCGGCGGAGGTGGTCGCCGAGGTGGCACGGCTGCCCCAGCAGCCTCCGGACGATCCGGCGGGGCGCACCGACCTGCGCTCGGTCCTCACGTTTACGATCGACCCCGCCGATGCCCGCGACCACGATGACGCCCTGTCGCTTCACGGCGACCGTGTGCTCGTCCACATCGCCGATGTGGCGGCGTTTGCACCCGAGGGCGGGGCAATCGACGCCGAGGCCGCCCGCCGGGCGACATCGGTCTACCTGCCCGGCCGGGTCGACCCGATGCTGCCCGAACGGCTCTCGTCCGACCTCTGCAGCCTGCTTCCGGGCCGCGACCGCTGGGCCGTCACCGTCGAGGTCGGGGTCGGCGGCCCGCTGCGCGCCTTCCGCAGCGTGATCCGAAGCGACCACCGGCTGACCTATGACGAGGCGGAGGCGATGCTGGCCGGCGGCGAGGGCCCGCCCGGCCTGGTCGCGGCCCTGCGGCAGCTCGACGGCCGTGCCCGGGAGTGGGCCGAGGCCCGGCTCGCCCGTGGCGGGATCGCGGTCGACACGGCCGAGCGCACGTTCCGGATTGCCGCCGGGGAGGTGATGGACGGCCATCTCCCCACCACCGGAGCCGCGCACCGGCTCGTCGAGGAGCTCATGCTGGCCGCCAACGAGGCGGTTGCAGCGGAGCTGGCCGCGGCGGGCGCCGTGCTGCCCTTCCGCGTCCACGAGCCGCCCGAGCCGGCGGCGCTCGCAGCCCTCGTGGAGCGGCTCGAGGCGCTCGCCGTTCCCACGCCGCCGGTGCCGGAGATGCACTCCGGTGCCGATGCGGCCCGCTTCGCCGGGATGCTGAGCCAGACGGTGGCGCGGTATGTCGGCACGGCGGGCCGTGGCCGCGAGGCCTTCCCGGGCATGGTGCTGCGCGCGCTGCGCAAGGCCCGCTACGACCCGGTCAACCACGGCCATGCCGGCCTCGCCAGCCGGGCGTACTGCCATTTCACCTCGCCCATCCGCCGCCACCCCGACCTGATGGTGCACCGGGCGCTCCTGCGCCACCTGGACGCGCTCTCGTCACCTCCGCCGGAGGCTGAGGAGATGGCCGCCGCCGCCGTCCACGCCTCCGAAGCCGAGCGGGCGGCGGAGCTGCTCGAGCGCCACGCCGATGACGTCTGCGCCGCCTTCCTGCTCGACCGGGAGCTGTATGACGAGGGCTGGGAGACAGCCTTTGCCGGCGAGGTGGTTGGCGTGATCGAGTCGGGCGCGTTTGTCCGCTTCGGCGAGCTGTACGAGGGCTACCTGCCGGGCCGGTCGTGGGCGGGGGAGTACGTGAACCTCGATCCGCTCGGAGTGGCGATCGTGGCGGCCAGCAGCGGCCACCGGCTGCGGCTGGGCGATGCCGTCGAGGTGGCGGTGCGGTCGGTCGACCGGATCGCCGGTCGGGTGCGGATTCGCGCAGCGGGCGCGGCGTAGGCACAATCCCTGCGATGACAACGGGGCACGGGAGGCGGGTGTGGGCCACACGGCTTGCGGTGCTGGGCGTGGTCGTCGGGGCGATCGTGGGCGTCGCCGTGGTGCTCACGGGGGCGCGCGGGAATGCCGCCCCCACGACCCGGTCGGACCCGCTCGCGCCCGTGGCCCGGTTTGTGTCGGCCTGGCACGCGGGCGACTTCAGCCGCATGTACGCCGAGATCACGCCCAAGGCGCGGGCGCGGGTGTCCTCGACGCGGTTCGTCGCCTTCTACAAGCATTCGGCGGCCGTGGCGACGATGCGCGGCCTGCGCCCTGTCGGCCGGCTGCGGGCAAGCCACGGCACCGTGACGGTGCCGATGTCGCTCTCGACCCGCCTGTTCGGCCGCGTGGCCGAGACGATGTCGGTGCCGGTGGTCAAAACCGCGGCCGGCGAACGGGTCGAATGGACGCGAGCGCTGACCTTTCCCGGGCTCGAGCCGGGCGAGCGCCTCGCCGTCCATGAGCGGCTGCCGCATGGGCGGGGGCGAATCCTCGACCGCAGCGGGGCGGTCCTCGCCGAGGGACCGGTCACCGCCCGCACCTACCCCCAGGGCTCGGCGTTTGCGATCATCACCGGTTTCGTCAAGCCGCCCGCCGCCGCCCAGGTCGCCGCCCGTGAGCATGAGGGCTGGCCCGCGACGCTTCCGTACGGCCAGGGTGGCCTCGAGGGGTCGCTCGACCCGGTCCTCGCCGGAACCCCGCGCTTCTCGCTGCGCGCGGTCGCGAAGGAGACGGGCCACTTCCGCGTCCTGGCGCTGCGGCGCGGCCGCAACCCGCGCGACGTCACGACGACGTTGCGAGTGCCCGTCCAGAACGCGGCCGTGGCCGCGCTCGGCGCCCGCTACGGCGGTGTCGTCGTCCTCAGCGCCCGTACGGGCGCGGTCGAGGCCGATGCCGGCCTGGGCATGGATGTGCTGCAGCCGCCCGGCTCGTCGTTCAAGACGATCACGTCGGCGGCGGCGCTCACGGCGGGCAAGACCACGCTCGAAACCCAGTACACCTATGCGCGCTACGCGCTCCTCGACGGATGGCGGCTGCACAACTTCCATCACGAGGACTGCGGTGGGTCGCTGGTGCTTGCCTTTGCCGTCAGCTGCAACTCGGTGTTCGGCCCGCTGGCGGTCTCGGTCGGGGCGCCCAAGCTGGTCGCGATGGCCGACGCGTTCGGGTTCAACCATTCCGCCTCCATCGCCTACCCGGTGCCCGAGAGCGTGACCCGGCCGCCATCGGGCATGACCTCCGACCTCGACCTGGGCGTCGCCGGCATCGGCCAGGGGGGCGTGCTGGCCTCTCCGCTGCAGATGGCCTCGGTGGCGCAGACGATCGGCTCGGGCTGTACCCGGCGGCCGCCGTTCCTCGTGCTGCGGCCGAAGGCCGCCCGCGAGCCGAGCGCGCCCGTGCGGGCGTGCCCGCGGCATGTCGCAGCCGAGGTGACGACCATGATGGAGGCCGTCGTCACCGAGGGCACCGGCGTCTCCGCCGCCATCCCGGGTGTTACCGTGGCGGGGAAGACCGGCACCGCCGAGGTCGGCCCGCACATCCCGACCGATGCGTGGTTCATCGCCTTTGCGCCCGCGGCGGCGCCGAAGGTGGCGGTGGCGGTGCTGGTCGTCCGGGGCGGGGTCGGTGGCAGCACGGCCGCTCCGATCGCGCGCGACGTGCTCGAAGCCGCGCTGGGGCAGTAAGCACCTTCGCCCTCTGCTAGCATCACCGCCGCCATGCGGTCCCGCAGCCACAATCCCGAGTCGGTTCGCCAGGCCCTCCGGTTGCTGCGCCACTGCATCGCCCGCGTTCAGGGCTGACACGGCCCCCGCCAGGGGAGAGGTGCGCCCGCAGGGCGGCCCTCCGCCCCGCAGGTCCCTTGTCCGCACCGTCCCGAGGACCCATGAACGCTCGCACGCTCGCAGTCTTTCGCCTCTATCAGCTCTTCAACGGCATGCTCTTCTCCGGCCCGATCTGGGCCGTGTTCCTGCTCTCGCGCGGGCTCAGCCTGACCCAGTTCGGCCTGGTCGAGGCGGCGCTGCACGTGGGCATGCTGGCGGCGCAGGTGCCCACCGGCGCGCTGGCCGACGCGCTGGGACGGCGGCGGCTGCTGGTCGCCGCGGGCTTCTTCTCGGCCGCGGCCGAGCTGGGGTACGTCTACGCGCCGGGGTTTGGCCTGATCTGCGTCGCCGGGGCCGTACACGGAGTCGCGTTCGCGCTTCGCACAGGCGCCGACGAGGCCTATCTGTTCGACTCGCTCGCCCACGACGACGCCCAGGCACAGTTCCCGCGGATGCTCGGGGGCCTCTGGGCCGTGTTCCAGTTCGCGGGTGCGGTCTCGTTCATGGCCGGCGGCCTGATCGCAAGCTACTCGCAGCCATTGGCGTTCTGGCTGACGGCCGCGTGTGCGCTGGTCGCAAGCGCCGTTGCCACCCGCCTGCCCGACGACGCCCGCGGCCGGGCCGGCGACGGCGTGCGTGTCGCCGGCCACGGCCTGCGGGCCGTGCTGCGCTCCCCGCGGCTGGGCGTCCTCACGCTCGCGTGGAGCGTCTACTGGGCCGCGGTGACCAGTTGGTGGTTCTACGCGGCGCCGCTGTTTCAGGAGCGGGGCGCGTCGGACGCGCTCCTGGGACTGGTGCTGGGCGGAGCGCTGCTGGCGGGCTCGGCATTCTCCTGGATCGGCGGCCGCCTCGGTGAGCGCGTGCCGCTGACCGTCTCGGTGGGGGTGGCCTCGGCCGTGGCGGCGGCGGGCCTGGTGGCCGGCGCGGCGCTGCCCGGCCTCGCCGGCCCGGTGATCGTGCTGATGCTGATCGCGGGTGCGCCGGAGCTCGTCTACGTGACCCTGTCCACCTACCTCCAGCACAACACCCGGTCGGAGTTCCGGGCGACGTCGATGTCGATCGCCGAGGGCTGCTTCTCGGTGCAGATGCTGTGGCTCTTCCCGCTCACCGGGTTCGTGATCCAGCACCATGGCTACACGCTGGGGTTCGGCGTCTGCGCGGCCCTGGTCCTGGTGGGCGCCGGGCTCTTCATCGGATCGCAGCGCCTGCCGGGCCTCGAGCCTGCGAAACTCCCCGCATGACCTACTCCATCGTTGCCCGGGATCCCGACACGGGCGAGCTCGGCGTCGCGATCCAGTCGGCGGCCTTCTGCTGCGGTGTCGGCACCGTCTGGGTCGAGGCCGGCGTCGGCGCGGTGGTGACGCAGTCGTTCAGCGACCCGTCCTACGGCCCGGTGTGCCTCCTGTCGCTGCGAAGCGGGGCCACCGCCGCCGCGGCGCTGGCCGGAGCCACCCGGCGCGACCGGCTCTCGCCGTACCGGCAGGTGGGAGTGGTGGCGGCGACGGGCACGAGCGCCGCCCACACCGGCCGGTCGTGCATCCCCGAGGCCGGTCACATCCATCGCACGAACATCTCCTGCCAGGCGAACATGATGGACAAGGACACCGTCTGGCCGGCCATGCTGGAGGCGTTCCGGGACGCGGCCGGGACGCTGGCCGAGCGGCTGATGACCGCCCTCGAGGCCGCGCAGGACGAGGGCGGCGACTGGCGCGGCCAGGAGGCGGGCCGGGTGGTCGTCGTCCGCGGCGACCCCACCGGCAATCCCTGGGAGGACGTGACCTGCGACGTGCGCGTCGACGACCACCCGCAGCCCGTGGCAGAGCTGCGCCGCCTGGTGCTGCGCAACAAGGCCCTGACCGCAGCGGCCGATGCGGGCGAGAAGTCGGTGGCCGCGGCCGTCGCGGCCGCCCTCGCGGCCGGGCTGGAGGAGCCGCACGTCGTGATCGCGGCCCTGCGCACGGCCGTTGCGACCGGCGAGGTCGAGGAGGCCCGGGAGCACCTCAACCGCCTGCTGGCCCGCGAGCCGCGCTACCTCGAGCTCGTGCGCCGGCTGCCGAACCTCCCGGCGATGCTCGGGATCGACCCCGTGCTGCCGGTCCCGGTCAGCCGGCCCGGCGCAGGTCGCGCAGGATCTCGCGGGCCGCGTTCCGGCCCGGCCCGCCGGTGATCCCGCCGCCGGGGTGCGCTCCGGCGCCGCACAGATAGAGGCCGCGCACGCCCAGCCGGTGGCGGGCCAGCCCGATCACCGGCCGCCAGGCGAAGAACTGGTCGAGCCCCGGCTCGGCGTGGTAGAGGTGGCCGCCCGAGAGGCCGTACTCCTGCTCGATCCCGGCCGGCGTCAGCACGCTGGTGGCGGCGATCAGGCCGCCGATCCCCGGCGCGTACCGCTCCAGCTCTCCCACCACCCGCTCTGCGACCTCGTCGGGATCGGCCGCGTGCGGCACCCATTGCGCGAGCACGGCCATGCGGTGGCCGCTGCCGCTGTGCGTCGGATCCGACAGGGTCGGGATCGTCGCCTCGAGCGCCGGCCGCTCGCTCGTGCGGCCGTACTTCCAGCAGTCGAACGCCTGCTCGACAGCGTCGATGCCGGGTGCGATGACCAGCCGGCCGTGCAGCGCCGATTCGTCCTCGACGCCGGCGAAGCTCGGCAGGGCCGTCAGATCGAAGTCCAGACGGGCGGTCGCCCCCGGCGTGCGGATGTTGCCCGCCCGCCAGCGCAGCCGCGGCCCGGCCACCACGGGGTCGACCCAGCGGGTCAGCACCGTTTTCGGGTCGACCGCCGCCGCCACCGCCGGGGCGGCCAGCTCCTCGCCGGATGCCAGCCGCACCCCGGCCACGCGGCCGTCGCGCGTGATCACCGACACGACCTCGGCCCCCGTGCGCAGCTCGACGCCCGCCGCCGTGGCCGCGCCCATCAGGGCCCCTGCGAGCGCGGTCGGGCCGCCGCTGACGAACGCGGTCTGGCCGGCCGCGCCGCCGTCGTTTCCGGCCGAGTCGTTCACGAGCACGAGCGCGGTGCCGGCAGACCATGGGCCCATCGCCGTGAACTGCGTCCCGCGGGCGGCCATGGCGGCGCGGACACCGTCGTCGGCAAACCACTCGCCCACGAAATCGGCCACCGCCATCGGCAGCACCCGGGTGAGCTCTCGCGCCGTGCGTGCGCCGAGCCGGCGGTAGGCGCGGGCGAGCCGGAGCCCGGCGGCGGCATCGGCCAGCGCCGCCCGGTCGAGCCGGGGCGGGGTGGACGCCTGCACCTCGGCCACGAAGCCCGCCAGCAGGCGCAGATGGGCGTCGAAGCGCAGGAACGCGTCGGCGTCGGCCGGGACGTGCCGGCGGAGCTCCTCGGCGGTGCGCTCCGGGTCGCCCCAGAACACGAGCGCCGGTGCGTCCTCTCGCAGGGCGGCCATGCGCACGGCCGGGCGGATCAGCTCGAGACCGTGCTGGGCCAGACCGAGGTCGTCGATCACCGCCGGCTGCAGCCGGCCGGCGGTGGGGAAGAGGTCGCCGGTTCCGCCCACGGCGCCACGCCGCTCGACGACGGCGACTCGCTGGCCTGCGCGCGCCAGAGAGGCTGCGCAGACAAGCCCGTTGTGGCCGCCGCCGGCCACGATCACGTCATAGTCGGGCACGCCGGCCCCTTCTGCCGCCCCGCTGGCGCAGGAGCTCGAGGGCGGCGATCCGGCCAGGTGCGCCCATCAGGCCGCCGCCCGGGTGCGTGCCCGATCCGCACATCCACAGGTCATCCACGGGCGTCCGGTAGCGCGCCCAGCCGGGCACCGGGCGGTTGAAGAAGAGCTGCTCGAGCGAGAGCTCCCCCTGGAAGATGTTGCCCTCCGTGAGGCCGATCCGCTGCTCGATGTCGAGCGGCGTCAGCACCTGCCGGCCGACGATCAGGTCGCGGATGTTCGGGGCCCGCTCGGCGATGGTGTCGATCACCGTGTCGCCGAAGGCGTCGCGGGCGGCATCGTCCCAGACGCCGCCGTCGGCCAGGTGGTAGGGAGCGTACTGCACGAAACAGCTCATGACGTGCTTGCCGGGCGGCGCCATGGCGGGGTCGACGAGCGTGGGGATGATCATGTCGACGTACGGCCGGGCCGAGAAGCGGCCGTACTTCGCGTCGTCGTAGGCCCGCTCCATGTAGTCGACCGACGGCGAGAAGCTGATTGCGCCCCGCAGGTGCTCGCCCCTGCCGGGCAGGCAGGTGAAGTCGGGCAGGCCGTCGAGCGCGAGGTTGACCTTGCCCGACGAGCCCCGGAAGTGGTAGCGGGCCAGGTCGGCCTCGAACTCGGGGTCGAGCGTCCCGGGCTCGAGCAGGTGGGTGAACGTGACCCGCGGGTCGGCGCTCGAGAGCACCGCGCCCGCATCGATCTGCTCGCCGGATGTCAGCGTGACACCCGTCGCCCGGCCGTCGCGGACGTCGATGCGGGCAACCTCGGCCTCGGTGCGCACCTCGGCGCCCTGCGCCCGTGCCGCCGAGGCGATCGCCAGGCTCACGCCGCCGGTGCCGCCGCGGGGGATGCCCCAGGCGCGGAAGGCGCCGTCGATCTCGCCCATGTAATGGTGCAGGAGCACGTAGGCGGTGCCGGGCGAGCGCACGCCCTGGAAGGTACCGATGATGCCCGACGCCGACATGGTCGCCTTGAGCGGGTCGGTCTCGAACCACTGGTCGAGAAAGTCGGCGGCGCTCATCGTCATCAGCTGGATGAAGGCGTCCTTGAGCCGTCGCGGCAGGTCGGCGAAGCTGCGCCCGAGCCCTGCGAGGGGCAGCCACTGGCGCGGGTCGATGCGGCCCTGGTCGGGCGGCACGGCCGCGAGGATCGGCTTCACGAACCGCGCCATCTGCACCATCGCGGTTCCGTACTCGTCGTAGGCCTCGGCATCGCGCAGCGACCAGCGGCGCAGCTCGCGGATGGTGCGGCCGTGGTCGTTGGTGCGCCACAGGAAGTCGCCGTCGAGCGGGGTGAAGGTGCCATCGAGCGGCAGGATCTCGAGCCCATGCCGGGGCAGCTCGAGCTCGCGGACGATCTCGGGCCGCAGCAGCGACACCACGTACGAGGCGACGCTGAAGCGGAAGCCGGGGATGATCTCCTCGGTGACCGCCGCGCCGCCGAGCACGTCGCGGCGCTCGAGCGCGACCACGCGCATGCCGGCGCGGGCGAGGTACGCGGCCGTGACCAGGCCGTTGTGCCCGCCGCCGATCACGATCGCGTCGTAGCGCTCCGCCATGCTCGCACGAGACTACCGGGGACGGATGCCGCCGGGCACCGTAAACTGGCGCGGTGAGCGTCGGCACCCCCTTCCATGAGCGCACCGCCCCCCTGAACCGCAAGCTGGCCTGGGGCGACTGGGCCGGCCACGCGGCCGCCGCCGCATACGCCGACCACCATGACATCGAGTACAACGCGATCCGCCAGGCCGCGGCGCTGATCGACGTCTCGCCGCTCTTCAAGTATCTGGTCAAGGGGCCTGACGCTGTCGCACTTGTCGACCGCGTCATCACCCGGGATGCGACGCGCCTGCAGGTGGGGCAGGTGTGTTACACGCCGTGGTGCGACGAGCGCGGCAAGGTGATCGACGACGGCACCGTCGCCCGGCTCGACGAGAAGAGCTTCCGCTGGACGGCCGCCGACCCCTGCTATCGCTGGCTGCACATGAACACGGCCGGCCTCGACGTCGACATCCAGGACGTCACCGACACGGTCGGCGCGCTCGCCCTGCAGGGCCCCCGCTCCCGGGCGGTGCTCGAGCAGGCAACCGGGGCCGACTGGGCGGATGTGGGGTACTTCCGCCGCCGGGCGGCCGTCGTTGCGGGCATCGAGATCGACGTCACCCGCACCGGTTACACCGGCGACCTGGGCTACGAGCTCTGGGTCGACGCCGCCCACGCGACCGAGCTCTGGGACGCCGTGATCGCCGCGGGCGCCGACCACGGCCTGCGGCCGGCGGGGATCAGGGCGATGGACGTCGCCCGCGTCGAGGCTGGTCTCGTCCTGCTCGAGGTGGACTACACGAGCTCCCGTCACGCGCTGACCGCCGAGCACGAGTACACGCCGTTTGAGATCGGGCTCGGCCGCCTTGTCAACTTCGACAAGCCCGACTTCATCGGCCGCCGTGCGCTCGAGCGCGACCGCGCGGCGGGCACGCCTGCCCGGCGGCTGGCGGGCATCGAGCTCGACTGGGGCGGCATCGAGGCAGCGTTCGGCCGCCACGGCCTGGCCCCGGCCGTCGCGGCGACGGTCAACCGCGAGCCGATCCCGATCTTCTACGCCGGAAACCAGGTCGGGCGCGCCACCAGCACGTGCTGGTCGCCGACGCTCAAGAAGCTGATCGCGCTGGCGTCGCTCGGCCCGGGCCTGCGCCCGGATGCGCCACTCGAGGTCGAGTGGTCGGTCGAGGGCGAGCGCGGCCGGGTGGACGCGCGCGTGGTCGACCTGCCGTTCCTCGACCTCGAACGGCGGCGGACGTAGAGCGCTAACTACGATTCCCGAATGCCTGCCGGACGCAAGCTGATCGTCGACAACCGCAAGGCCCGCCACGACTTCCACATCCTCGAGCGGGTCGAAGCCGGCGTCGCCCTGACCGGTACGGAGGTCAAGTCTTTGCGCGATGGCGGCGGCAACCTGCGCGAGGCCTACGCGCAGCTGCATGACGGCGAGGTGTTCCTGGTGGGGGCCCACATCGCCCCCTACCGGCAGGGGAACCTCCAAAACCACGAGCCCATGCGCGATCGCAAGCTGCTGCTGCACCGGCGCGAGATCGAGCAGCTGGGGCGCAAGGTGGCCGAGCGGGGGATGACCCTCGTGCCGCTCCAGCTCTACTTCGCCGACGGCCGGGTGAAGCTCGAGCTCGGCCTCGCCCGCGGCAAGGAGGGCGTCGACAAGCGCCACGCGATCGCCGAGCGCGACGCCAAGCGGCAGATGGACAGGGCGCTGCGCTCGGTCGAGCGGCAGCGGCGGTGAGTACCACCGTGCGGGCGGCGGTCGCGGCCGATGCGGCCGGCATCGCCGTGCTGTATGCCGAGCTCGGCTACTCGCTCTCGCCCGGCGACATCGCCGAGCGCATGCCCGGGGCGGCCGGCGGCGGCCGTTCGGCGGTGCTCGTTGCCGAGCGGGACGGCAGCATCGTCGGTCTGCTGACGCTGCACATGGTGCCGGTGCTGCACGAGCCCGGGGACTGGTGCCGGATCACCTCGCTGGTCGTCCACCCGGCGGCCCGCCGCAGCGGCGTCGCGGGGGCGCTCGTGGCGCAGGCCGAGTCCCGCGCGCAGGCGGCGGACTGCGCACGGATCGAGGTGACCAGCGCGCTCCATCGCGAGGGTGCCCACGACTTCTACCGAGGCGAGGGCTACGGCACGGTGTCCGAGCACTTCCTGAAGCGTCTGCGCGAGCCGGCCGCGTGAGGCTGGACGTCCGCTTCGAGGCCGTCCCGGTCGAGGCCATGCGGGCCTTCCTCGAGCCGCTCGGGTACCGCTTCGACTGGGGGCCGGAGCTCGAGGGCATCGGCTTTCACTGGCTCAAGCAGCCGCTGTCGGGGACGGGCGTCCGGGCGACGTACTTTCCCGACGGCGGCGAGGGCCTGCTGGTGCTCGAGACCGACGGCCTGGCATCGGCCGCCGACGCGGCCGTCCAGGACGTCACGGCGCGGCTGCTGGCCGAGCGGTTCGTCCGGCCATCGGTGTGGTGCGCCACGACGGAGCGGGCCGAGTATGCGGGCGGCCAGGCCGCCGAGCCGCCGGCGCCGGGCACGGACCCACCGCCGTGGTACACGTAGGCGACCGCCCGGTGGTCGTCGACCGGCGCCAGACGCCGCGTGGCGAGCTCGTGCTGCGGCGGGCGGGCGAGCACTTCGAGGTGATCGCCAACGGGACGTTCCTGATGGACACCCGCGACGGCCGCTCCGAGCGCGCGCTCGTGCGGGAGGCGATCGCGGGCAGGAGCGATGTGCGGCTGCTGCTCGCCGGCCTCGGCGTCGGCTTCTCGCTCGACGAGGCGCTGCGTGCCGACTCGCTGGCGGAGGTGGTCGTGGTCGAGCTCGAGGCGGTGGTCGTGGAGTGGGCGCGGGCGCACCTTCGCGGACTGACCGAGCACGGTGTGGACGACCCACGCGTCCGGCTGGTCGTGGCCGACATTCGTGACGTGCTCGCGACTGCCGAGGATACGTTCGACGCGATCTGCCTCGACATCGACAACGGCCCGGGGTGGCTCGTGCACGAGGCCAACGCCGAGGTCTACGCCGACGCGACGCTCGAACTCATCGGCCGCCGCCTGCGGGCCGGTGGACGGCTGGCGGTGTGGGCTGCGGCGCCGGACGCGGAGTTCGAGCAGCGGCTTCGCAGTCACTTCGGCCAGGTCGCCACGGTCTCGATCCCGGTCGCCCGCGGCCCCGATGACGTCGTCTATGTGGCTACAGCTGGAGCAGCGTAGGCGCGAGCGAGTGCAGCTCGCCGAGCGCGCGGCCGAAGTCCGCCGTCACGGGCTGGACGGCGACGTGGTCGGCCCCCGCTTCGAGATGGCCGCGGATGCGCGCGGCGATCTCCTCGGGGTCGCCCCAGGCGATGAGCGCGTCCACCAGCCGGTCACTCCCGCCCTGGGCCAGGTCGTCGGCACCGAAGCCGTCCTCGCGCCAGCTGCGGGTGTAGTTCGGGAGCTGCAGGTAGCGGGCGAGGTGCTCGCGGGCGATCGCGCGGGCCTGCACGGGGTCCTTCTCGAGCACGATCCCCTGCTCGGGTGCCAGCACGGGGCCCGGGCCGAGCACCGACCGTGCACGCGCGGTGTGGGCCGGCGTGACCAGGTAGGGGTGGGCGCCGTGCGCGCGGTCGCGGGCGAGCTCGAGCATGCGCGTGCGCAGGGCGGCGAGCACGAGCGGCACGGGCTCGGCCGGCGCCGGCGCCCGGTAGACGGCCAGGTCGAGCGCGTCCAGGTACTCGCGCATCGCGGTCACGGGGCGGCCGTAGTCATGCCCGCGCAGCTGCACCGCGGGCGCGTGGCTCACGCCCAGACCGAGCACGAAGCGCCCGTCGAACGCCTCGGCGAGCGCGTTCGCCGAGGCGTTGGCGGCCGCGGGATCGCGGGCGTAGATGCTGGCGATGCCCGTCGCGACCGTGAGCCGGCGCGTCGCGGCCAGCAGGATGGCGGCGTGGACGAACGCCTCCTTGTTCACCGCCGTCTCGCCGAACCAGAGCGCCGGATACCCGAGCTGCTCGATCTCGGCGGCGGCATCGCGCTCGGCGGCGGCGGCCTGCAGTCCGAGCAGCGTCAGCCACACACCGACCCGCCCGAGCCGGCCGCGGAGCCGATCTTGGTGGGCCGGTACGATGGTCACGGTTCGCTAAATCCGGGCCCGGCCGCCGCCGTTCACCAGCAGCTCCGCGCGGGCGGCTTCGCCGAAATGCGTCCTGGAGGCGATCAGCTCGCGTTCCTCGGCCTCGAGCAGCTCCCACTCCTCGTCGACCTCCTCGCCCCGGCTCAGGGCGTTATAGACCCCGTAGAGGTGACGCAGGCAGGCCTCGAGCTCTTCGTTCACGCGCACGGCGGCCGATGTGGCCTCGGAGCTCGACCCAAACGCCGCATGGATCTGGGCCAGCCGCTCGGCCATCTCGTCGTGGCGCTGCATCATGCGGGCGAAGAGCTCGTCCCGATCCTTGCGCACGCCCTCCCATTTGGCGGCGGTGAGCAGGCTCTGGGCGGCCGCGGCCGCACCGGCGAAGGTATTGGCCTCGGCGGCCATCTGGTCGCGAGAGCGCTCCTCGACGTCGATCTCGCGCTCGCGGTGGCGGGCCCACATCAGGATGCCCGCACCGCACGCGCTCCCGGTGAGGCCGCCGACGACGGCGACCGAAAATGTTTCGACCATGCTCAAGGACGACCCAACCCCGTTGATCCTCCGGCCATGCCCGGCCGGCTCCCCTCGATCCGATACCATACTAGCCATCTCCGCAAGGGGGCGACCTGGTTTCGACACGGTTGGCTTTCGAGGAGAGTTGCAAGCCGAGGTTCCAGGTGGCCTCGTAAATCCCCTGGAAACCGCAAGTGCGGAATCTGATCTCGCACTCGCTGCCTAACACTAGGTAGCGCATCGGCCCCTCCAGCCCGCGGGAGGGACCACCGGTGTCAGCCAGCGGGCTCGCCGGAAGGGGGAACGCCTCCGCCGCCAACCGGGACTTCAAAGAGGGGCTAGCTCGAGTGGTGGCCCGTCCGGGGGCAGTCGTCCGAGCGAATTGCAAACCCGGAATACGCTTGTAGACGCTCTTTTCGTACGATCGTGGACGCGGGTTCGATTCCCGCCGCCTCCATCATTTGGCTCTGACAGCCGGATAATGGGCAGAAAAACAACCTCGCGTGGATCTGCAGTCGTTTCCATCCGTATGCCCGAGGGCGAAATGGGAACGACCCAGTCTCGACCGCATTTTCTCTGGCGCTTCGCGCCGATTTCTGGGAGGAAAGTGGATTCGGAGTCTGCGACACTGCATCCACGTGTTTGAGCGGTATACAGAGCGTGCTCGTCAGGTCGTCCTGTTGGCGCAGGAGGAGGCCCGGGTGTTTGGGCACGACCACGTCGGCACCGAGGATCTGCTGTTGGGCCTCGTGCGGGAGCAGGAGGGCGTCGCGGCCGATGTCCTCGCCGTTTTCGATGTCACGGTCGAGGCAGTGCGTGCCCATGTCGCCGGGATCGTCGATAGGGGCAATCACGTCGCGACTGGCCCGATCCCGTTCACGCCTTCAGCGACGAAGGCGCTGGAACGCGCCTGGAACGAAGCGCTGTCGCTTGGCGATACCGCCGTCGACACCCATCACCTTCTTTTGGGCTTGCTGCGGGTGAAGGAAGGCGTCGCGGCTCGGATCCTGCTCGACTTCGGCGCCGACGCCGAGAAGATCCGACAGGAGACCAATGGGGCGCTGTCCCTCCCCAAGCGTGGCGGCACGAAGCCGGGGCAACCAAGGAGTCGCCGAGCGTCCGAGGACCATCCACACGCACCCTCCCAAGCCGCCGTTTGGCACTCCGACCCGCCAGCGCACCTGACCGTGGCTTGCCCGAACTGCGCCACGCCCATCGAGACGATCACCACCGAGGGCTCCAACACACGCTTCCAAGTCTCGGCTGAGGGCGATCGCGCCTGCCCCGGATGCGGAAGGCAGTGGACTATCGCCTACACCGTCACTTGGGAACAACAGACTACCGCCACAGACGCCTCGTATTAGCCTCAGCCAGTCGTTGTGGCATGGTCGCTCAAGGAGGATCCCGGTGAATCTCGCCGCTGTGATGCTCGTCTCCGGTGGAGATGGCCTGCGAGCAATGAGATACCGTGCCCCACGTCGATCCGGCGGGGCATGGGCCGCCCGGGAGTCAGAGACGAGGGATGGTTGTGGGTGGCGTGACTGTGGATCGGTTGGCGGCACTTTTGGTGGGCTTTGGCGCCAACGTGCAGCCGGGGCAGATCGTGGTGTTGGGCTCGGATTTCGGCAAGGAGGAGTTGACCCGGGCGGTCGCGGAGCGGTGCTACCAGGCGGGAGCCGTATTTGTGGACGTGCAGTACGGGGACCGGTATCTAGCGCGGGCTCGCGTCTTGCATGGCTCGGATGACGCGCTTGGGTATGAGCCTGGGTGGACGCTGGCGCGGCCGCGGGAGTTGGTTGAGAAGCGTGGTGCGATGATCGTGCTGTCCGGCCCGGTTGAGACAGATGTGCTGTCCGGTCTTGATCCGGATCGGCTCAGTCGCGATCGCCCGCCGGGCGCGGAGGAGTGGATGCGGATCGCGATGGAGCGCTTGGCGAACTGGACGGTGGGTGCCTGTCCTACGCGCGAGTGGGCGGTGCTTGTCCATCCGGATTTAGAGCCGGACGCTGCCCTGGAGCGACTGTGGGAGCAGGTGGGCTATGCCTGCCGTCTGGATGCTGACGACCCAATCGAGGCTTGGAGTGATCGAGTCGGGCAGCTATCAGCTGTGTGTGGTCGCCTGACTGCCGCAGGGTTTGACGCGATTCACATTGACGGCCCAGGCACCGATCTGACGGTGGGCCTGTTTGCATCATCGACCTGGATAGGTATCGAGGAGCGCACCAGCTACGGCCTCGCCTACCGTCCGAACCTGCCCAGTGAGGAGGTGTTTACTACACCTGATCCAGAGCGAGTCGAGGGCGTGGTGCGCGCCAGCAAGCCGCTTGTGTTGGACGGCACCGTTATCCGCGATCTTGTCGTCCGCTTCGTGGCCGGTCGTGCCGTGTCCTTCGAGGCGTCAGCCGGCGTCGAGGTCCTACGCGCACACGCCGCGAACGACGACGGCGCTTCCCGGCTCGGGGAACTGGCACTCGTGGATGGCGCCAGTCGGATCGCCAGCATGAACACGATCTTTTACGACGCCCTCTTCGACGAAAACGCGGCCAGCCACCTCGCCTTCGGAAACGCATTCCCAGACGGAGCGTCCGATGACGCCGACCGCGAACGCATCAACACGAGCCAAACCCACATCGACTTCATGATCGGCACCCCCGACACGGTCATGACCGGCATCAACCGCGACGGCTCCCGCACGCCGATCCTCGTCAAGGGAATCTGGGCGATCTAAGTTGGTCTGTCTCCGGGTTCTCCCGACAGGTCGGGGGTTTTTCGGCGACACTTCCGGACAGCTCTCCTAATCAGCCCACCAGTCGCGCTGGCCATCGACGTCTTCGCGCGGAGTCTCCCCGAGACTGGGCGCGCCGATGACGAGGATCTCGAGGCCGTCCGGCCCGGCCTCGTAGCCTCGCCACGTACCGGGCGGGACGCGCACCGCGTCCCATTCCCTGAGCTCGACGATCTCGTCGTCGACCTTCATCCGGCCGCCCCCGCGGATGACCACGTACACCTCCTCTTGCTTCTTGTGGGTGTGGCCGTAGGGAAAGCGATAGCCGGGCGGGACGCGCTGGTAGCTCAGGCCGGAGTTTTCGAGCTCGAGCGCCGCGGTCGCCGCGCGGAACTCCAGGTCCGGGGCGCCGTCGAATCTCGAGCCGAGGTCCTCCAGATCCTCCTTGATGTTCGTGAGCGTGAACGGCACGGCGCAACCCTATCTGGCGATCTGCCACGCGTGGTGCGACGATGCGGCGGATGGAGCTCGCGGATGTGGGTGGAGTCGCGGCTGAGCTCGACGGAGTCTCGGAGCGTCGCCGGGCCGGATTGCTGGAATGGCGGTATCACGGACGCCTGGTCGCTCGGCAGCTCGACGAGCGCCAGGTCGTCATTCGGGCCTCGTTCGAGGTTCGGGACTTTCTGCTGCAATCGTTCCCCGGGACGTTCTCGGTGCCAAGGCGCTTCGCCAAGCACATGATGATCGTCGCTGACCTGGAGAACGGGAACGCCGACGCCGTTGAGGATGCCGTCATCGCCGCCTGGGAGCTCCAGTCCGGCAGGTAGCATCCGCTCCAACGCCGCGCTTGAGGAGGTGCGAGATCGACTTCGGCGTCACGATCCTTCCCGACCCACCCTGCTCCCGGTTCGTCGATCTCGTGCGGCTTGCCGAGGAGTGCGGCTTCGACTGGGCCTACACCTACGACTCGCACATCCTGTGGCAGGAGGGCTGCGTCCTGCTCACCGCCGCAGCGGTACAGACGGAGCGGATCGGGCTGGGCTTCTGCGTGACGAACCCGGGGACCCGCGATCCGACCGTCACGGCGAGCTTCCACGCCACCCTCAACTCGATCGTTCCCGGACGCGTCGTGGTGATGATCGGCCGGGGTGATTCTGCCCGCCGCACCATCGGGCTCGACCCGGTGAAGATCGCTGAGTTCGAGGCTGCCACCGCGTTGATCCGGGACATGGCGAACGGGCGCGCCGTCACGTGGAACGACTGCGAGATCGTGCTCCAGTGGGCGCAGGATCAGCCCGAGATCCCGGTCTGGGTCGCGGGCTACGGCCCGAGGGCGCTCGGTGTTGCCGGCCGGCAGGCGGACGGCGTCGTGATCCAGCTCGCCGATCCCGACATCATCGACTGGATCATGGGTCAGGCGCGGGCTGCGGCCGAGGCCGGTGGCCGGGCGCCGCTCGACCTCGCACCGATCGTCTGTGCACCCGTCGCGCTCGGCGACGACCTCGCCGCGGCGCGGGATGCGGTGCGGTGGTTCCCCGCCATGGTCGGAAACCACGTCGCCGATCTGCTCAAGCGGTACGACCAGTCGACGCTTCCGGAGAGCCTGACGAGCTACCTTGCGCGGCGTGAGTTCTACGACTACGCGGCTCACAGCCGGCAGGGTGCCAAGCACGGCGACTTCGTCGACGACGAGACCTGTGAGCGGTTCTGCATCCTCGGCACGATCGAGGATCACATCGCGAAGCTGCGGACGCTCGAGGCGCACGGCGTGGAGCAGTTCAACATCTACCTCATGACGGGCGCGCAGGAGGAGATCCTGCGCGCGTACGGCGAGCACATCATTCCCCTCTTCAAACGGGAGACCTGAGCGAGATGGACATCGCCCCTCGTCCCGACCGGGCCATCGCCGACCTGCGAGCGCTCGCAGACCTCACGGGCGGCCCCGCCGGTGCCCGCAGATTGTGCTGGACATCGGAGTGGGTCAACGCTCGCCAATTTCTGCGGGAACGGCTGGGCGAGCTGCCCGTCACCGTCGATGTCGACGAGGCGGGCAACCTGTGGGCGCGCATGGAGGGCGCGCGGCCGGAGACGGTCGTGATCGGGTCGCACATCGACTCGGTGCCGAACGGTGGCTGGCTCGACGGCGCCCTGGGCGTCATGGGGGCGCTGGAGGTGCTCCGGGCGATCGCGGAGGCGGGCCCGCCTCCCTGCACGGTCGCGTTGATCGACTTCGCCGACGAGGAGGGTGCCCGCTTCGGCCGCAGCCTGTTCGGGTCGTCCTGGCTCTCCGGCAGCATCAGCGCCGCCGACGTGCGCGACCTGCGCGACGCTTCGGGCGCGCGCCTCGCCGACGTGGTCGCCGAGCATGGGGTCGACCTCGATCGAGCCGGCGCTGCGCGAAGCCGGCTCGCCGACGTCCGGGCATACCTCGAGCTGCACATCGAGCAGGGCCCGGTGCTCGAGAGCGCCGGCCTCGCGGTCGGGACCGTGCTCGGCACGGTGGGCGTCGAGCGGCACCGCGTCGTGTTCCACGGGCAGGCCGCCCACTCCGGGTCGACGCCGATGCCGAGCCGGCGTGACTCGTTCCTGGCCGCCGCCCGGTTCGCGCTCGCCGTGCGCGACGGCGCCATCCGCCACGCCGGCGTGGCCACGATCGGCGCTGCCGAATGCACTCCGGGCGTGGCGACGGTGATCGCCGGAGCAACCTCGGTGCTGCTCGATCAGCGCCACATCGACGCCACCGAGCTCGCCGTCATGCTCGCCGAGGCGCGTGCCAGCGGCGACGAGGCCGCGTCGGCAGAGCGGTGCACGGTCGAGTGGGAGCGCATCTGGCAGATCGCACCGATCCCGTTCGATCAGGATCTGATCGGGGCCGCTCGCAGCGCCTGCCTGGATCTCAGCGGCACCGACCATGCGCTGCCCTCGGGGCCGCTCCACGACGCGGCGGAGATGGCGCGCGTGGTCCCGGCCGTGATGATCTTCTCCTCGTCCACGAACGGAATCAGCCATGCGAAGGAGGAGGACACGCCCGTCGAGCACCTCGACCTTGCAATCCGGGCCTACGCCCGCACCGTGAGCTACGCGGTCGATCGGGTCGCAGCAAGCTGACTCAGGAAGGGGCAACGCGATGAGGAAGATCATCCGTGGAGGCACCGTGGTCAACGCGTCGGGCTCGTTCGCCGCCGACGTGCTCATCGACGGGGAGACCATCGCCGGCGTCGGGGCCTTCGAGGACGTCGATGCGGAGGTGCTCGACGCGACCGGGTGCTTCGTGCTGCCGGGGGCGATCGACAACCACACCCACATGTCGATGCCGTTCGGCGGCACTCACAGCTCGGACGACTACGACACGGGCACGCAGGCGGCGGCCGCGGGCGGCACGACGTGCATCGTCGATTTCGCCCTGCAGATGCACCCCAACGGGCTGCGCAGCTCGCTGGACGAGTGGATGGGCCGCGCCGAGGGCGCCGCGCACGTCGACTACGGCTTTCACATGGCGATCACCAGCGCAGACCCGGAGACGCTCGCCGATATGGGCGCGATGGTGGCCGAGGGCGTCACGAGCTTCAAGGTGTTTCTCGCCTACCCGAACGTGCTGATGGTGCGTGACGACGAGTACCTGGCCGTGCTCGAGCACGCGCGGGAGCTCGACGCGCTGGTGATGGTGCATTGCGAGAACGGCTTCGCGATTCAGCACCTCGTCACCACCGCGCTTGCGAACGGGCAAACCGATCCGATTCATCACGCCCTCACCCGCCCCGAGACGATGGAGGCGGAGGCGACCGGGCGGGCGATCCGCCTGGCCGAATTCGCCGGGACGCCGGTCTTCGTCGTTCACGTCTCCTGCCGCGACGCGGCCGAGGAGATCATCCGCGCCAGGAGTCGCGGGGTGGCCGCGTACGGCGAGACCTGCATCCAGTACCTCACAAACTCGATCGACGACCTGCGCCGCCCGGAGTTCGTCGGGGCGCGGTACGTCTGCTCGCCGCCCCTGCGTGACGCGGCCAACCAGCCGTATCTCTGGGATGCGCTTCGGTTCGACCATCTGCAGAGCATCTCGACCGACCACTGCCCGTTCACCGACGAGCAGAAGCGCCTCGGACTGGGCGACTTCTCGAAGATCCCCAACGGCCTCGCGGCGATCCAGCATCGGCTGCCGATGCTCTGGGAGCACGGGGTCGGCGAGCAGCGGCTCTCGATGAACCGCGTCGTCGAGATCACATCGACGGCCGTCGCGAAGATGTTCGGCCTCTACCCGCGGAAGGGCGTCATCGCGGTGGGAGCCGATGCCGACATCGTCGTCTTCGACCCGAAGCGGCGGCATGTCTTCGGCGTCGACACCTCGTTCATGAACGTCGACTACGACATCTACGAGGGCCGGGAGGTCAGCGGCTCGCCGAGGCTGACGCTCTCACGCGGGACCGTCGTGTTCGACGACGGGAGGATTCTGACGCAGCCCGGCCACGGCCGGTTCGTGCGCCGAGGCGTCTTCAACCCGCTCGAGATCTAACCGCCGCGACCACGCGGGCATGTTCGGAGGGTGGATTCCGGCGGTCGGCGCCGGAATCCACCCTCGATCACGCGAACCGTCGTGCGCCTCAGCAGCTCGCCTCCGAGGTGCAGTTCTTGGCCCGGGTGTTGGCGCTGTCGTACATCTTGCCCGCGCCGAGTGCGATCCGGTCGAACCTGCTGTCGCCGCTCTTCGCGATTACGACATATCGGTGGATCACGATGGCTCCCGGGTTGGCGGCCGCGTAGTTCGCGAACGCCGAATGGGTCGCGTCGGACGAATACGTGGCGGTCTCCGGGGAGTTGACGACGATCGTGCAGCTCGCGTCGCCGACATACCCGGTGAAGTCGGCCCGATGCCAGGTTCCGTTCACGTCGTGATCACAGTTGGCCGGGTCGAGAAACAACGTATCTTCCGTGGTCGAGTTGTTCCCGTCGGTGCTCACCTCGGCCACCATGTAGTTCAGGCCGAGCGAAATCGACGCCGGGGTGAGGTCGAGCGAGAGATTCCGCTGAGCGCTTGCGGCCGTGTGGCGGTTGAAGCTGGCGTTCGAGAACAGCAGCACGCAACCGCCGGGGCCGACAGTCGTCTGGAACAGGCGGCTGTTCTCGTCGCCGGGTGCGTCTTGGCCGACGACCCAGCCGGCCGTCGAGTCGGCCGTCAGGCACCCCGACGGGTTGGGATCGACCTGCACCCTCAACCGCTGCCTGGAGCCGACCGTCGGCTCCGCCGAGGCAACGGTGGCGAACACCACCATCGCCAATGCCGTCACCCCGAATACGCCCAGGATTCTCTTGGTCATGGGTACCTCCGTCCTTGGGGGTATTGCCTAGAGTCACGCGTAACGGTACAACGGTCGCGAGGTTCATGCACGACGGCGGATCCCGGCCGCGGCCGGCCCGCGTCACCCTACGCGGTCGTCGTGTCGCCGCCGTCGCCCTGCGGGATCAGGATGGCGAGCAGTGACCCGACGTTGATGTCGCGCTGAATCGGCAGTCCAAGGGGGAGATGGGTCTTGACGCTGTACACGTTGCGCCTGCCCTCTCGCCTGAGGTCGAGGTACCCAGCTTTCGCCAGGTCGGCGACGATGCGCTGGCTTGTCCGCTCGGTGATGTGCAGCCGGGTGGCGATGTCCCGGATCCGAATGCGAGGGTCGTGTGCGATCAGGATCAGCGTCTTGGCGTGGTTCGTCAGGAACGCGAAGTCCGGCACCGCGTCGAGCAATGGGGGGATCTTTCGAGGCTTTAAGGTCATCTTTATCGCGACATCATATACACGAAACGAAAGTCCTCTATGCTGAGAGGCATCGATACCCTGACCGGAGGCAAGTTGGCCCGATGGTCTCGATCCTCACACAGGAGACCAATCATGAAGCCTGTCACGACCTTGCTCGACCGACGAAGGACGCGGAAGCTCTGCCTCGCCACCACCTTAGCCGCTCTCACGACCGCCCTTGCGGGCGCGACCGCCTCGCCGGCGGGGGCCGCCACTCCGACGACCTTCACGGTGACCGGGGGAGCGCTGACGATCAGCGCGCCGACCGGGAGCGTGTCGCTGGGGTCGCTTGGCACGTCGAATGCGTCGGGCAGCGTTTCCGGTCCGCTCGGACTCGTGACCGTCTCTGACCTGCGCGGCGGTACGACGACCTGGGTGGCGTCCGTGATTTCAACGGCGTTCACTCCGGTGCCGGCCAACACGGCTGTCCCGGCCATCGACGTGAGCTATTCGACGGGCACGATCACCCAGTCCGCCAATGTCGTTGCCGCGGCGGTTGCCGCCCCGGATCTGACCGGTGTGTCTCCGGTCGTCAACGGCGCAAGCACCGGAGTCAGTTCCGCCAGCTGGAATCCGACCATCTCGGTGTTCATCCCCGCGAACTTCGCGCCCGGCATCTATTCGGGGGCGATCACCCACTCGGTCGCATGACCGGGCGGCGCCGAATCGTCCGCACGTGCCTCATCGCCGTTCCGCTTCTGGCCGGGGTGTTGATCCCAGCTTCCAGCGCCGTCGCGGCGGCGCCATCCACCGCACCGGCCGGCGGAATCGGTGTTCGGCTCGTCGCAGGCTCGGGAGGGCCCAGCCAGACGGCGCTCGGCCGCTCGTACATCGTCGAACGGCTCGCGCCGGGGGCGACGATCCAGCGCCGCATCGAGATCAGCAACAGCACCCGCTCGGCCGCAAACGTCTCCGTCTATACGGCGGGAGCCAGCCTCGATCGGGGGGTGTTCGCGTTCGCATCCGGCCACCGCCGAAACGAGCTCTCCACATGGACATCGGTGAGTCGGCACGCCGTGCGGCTGCCACCGGGTCGCGCCGCCTTCGAAACCGTGACGATCACCGTCCCGAGACAGGCGTCCTCCGGCGAGCAGTATGCGGTCGTCTGGGCGCAGGTATCGGCACCGGCTCCCGCTGATGGCGGAATCACCCTGGTGAACCGCGTCGGCGTACGGATGTATGTGTCGGTCGGCCCAGGCGGGGCACCTCCGGCGAACTTCACCATTGGCCCCCTGACTTCGCAGCGCTCGGCGGCGGGATATCCACTCGTCGTCGCGACCGTGCGAAACAGCGGCCGGCGCACCCTCGACATCGGCGGCACCCTGACGCTGTCGCATGGCCCCGGCGGCCTTCGCGCCGGACCGTTCCAGGTCAAGTTGCCGGCGCCGCTCGCACCGAGCGGCTCCGAAACGGCAACCGTGCAGCTTGACAAGCGGCTTCCGCGCGGCCCCTGGCGCGCCAGCATCCGGCTCACCAGCGGAGCGCTCACACGGACATCCGCGGCGAACCTCACGTTCTCGCGGCTCAGCGGCGGTGTGACCGGCTCCGGCCAACCATCGCGATTGATGATGATCGCCGTCGCCTTGCTGGCGCTCGCGGTCACCGGCATCATGACTCTGCGCTCGCGGCCGGTGCGTCGGATGCGCCGACCCGCCGCCGAGCGGGCTCTGCGGCGCGAGCCACGCCCAGTCGGCGGGTGGCACTCTCGCTAGCCTCGGGCGGTGAGAATGGGGCGATGCCGCCACTCACGGGACGCGGGCGAGAGCCTCAGGCCGACATGGATGCCGGCCGCGTCGCCGCCGTGGTGGCGCATCTCGTGAGTCGCGGCCTCCCGGTGTGGCTCGACGGAGGGTGGGCGATCGACGCGCTGCTCGGCCGGCAGCGGCGGCCGCACGACGACCTCGACCTGGTCGCCGCGCTCGGGGATGTCGCGCCGATCGAGGCTGCGCTCGGCGAGCTCGGTACCTCCGCGTCGACGCCGGCGACCCGCGCATCGTGGTGATGCTGGATGACGCGGGGCACCAGGTGGACGTCCATCCGGTCGTGTTCACCGACGAGGGAGACGGGATCTACCAGATGACCACCGGCGCCGAGTGGGCCTATCCGCGCGACGGATTTTCGGGCTCGGGCGAAGTGGCCGGGCATCGCGTGCCCTGCCTCACGCCGGAGGTGATGATGCTGTGCCACGCAACCGGCTACGCGCTGGATGACGTCCACATTGAGGATGTCCGCGCGCTCAGCATGGGGTTCGGCATCCCGATACCCCCGGCGAGCCCGGCGAGTGGCTGAACCGGTCTCCTCTATCATTGGACGCGGCCCGAAGGGGCCCTGCTCCCGTGTCTGTAATCAGCTCCGTACCAGCAGATTTCGCCTTTCTCGGCAATCGTCGCTACGTCCATGGGACGACGATGTTCGCCGCGATGGCGGCCGCCATCGAGCGGGTTGCGACGGGTGCTCCGGTGCTCGCGGTCGACCAGTTCGTGGTGAGAGCCGAGCTCTCGGACACGGACGGGGTCGTCGAGGTGTGCGAGGGCTCCGCCCCGCCGGTCGACGGGCGTGAGCCCGTGGCGCTGCTGCGGGCGCACGCCGGCGGAGCGGCGTACACCGGCCTCGTCCACGCGGCGCCGGGGACGACGGTCACCGGTCACGAGGAACGCGACCGCGGCACCGAGATCGTCGCCGACGCGGCGATGTCCGGCCCCTTCAGCGGACGCGCGGTGATGCGCGGCGTGAGGGACGCGGACGAGCTCGTGCGCGGCATCGTCGAGACGACCAAGCAGCTGCACATGCAGACGCTCGGCGGGCGCAACCCGTCCATCCGGTGGGTGTCGATGCAGGGGTTCGCGCTGCCCTGCCGGCTCCTCCCCCAGCCGGAGCTGGTGGTCGAGGAGGAGCTTGCCGGTGACCTGCACAGGGGCGACCTCCGCTTCACGCGCGTGGACTTTCGCGTGCAGGGGACCCCGGAGCCGCTGTCGGGGCAGATCGGGTTCTCGTTTCTCGCGGAGCGCGCGTGAGCATCGGCATCCGCGGCATCGGCACATATCTCCCAGAGCGGGTCGTCCGGAACGATGAGTTGATCGAGCGGTTCGGGTGGGATGCCGACTTCCTCGAGCGCAAGCTCGGAATCCGGGAGCGGCACATCGCCGCGGCGGACGAGGGCGCCGCCGACATGGCCGTCGCCGCCGCCGAGAACCTGTTCGCGAGCCGGCCGGAACTCGACCGTGACGCGGTCGACCTGGTGGTGCTCTGCACCCAGAATCCCGACTACGGCCTGCCGCACTCCTCGGCGCTCGTCCAGGCGCGGCTCGGCCTCCCGAGTACGACGGCCTGCTTCGACGTGGGGCTCGGGTGCTCCGGGTTCGTCTACGGGCTCGCGGTTGTGCGATCGATGCTGGCGACGCTCGGCCTCACCAATGCCCTGCTCGTGACCTCTGACCCGTACTCGAAGGTGATCGACCCGGGCGACCGCGGCACCTCGCCGCTCTTCGGCGACGGAGCGGCCGCGACGTGGATCGCCGACGGAGCCTCGAACACGATCGGCGCCTTCACGTTCGGGACGGACGGTGGCGGTGCCGAGCACCTCATCGTCAAAAGCGCGGGCTCGGACGCCGGTTCGGATCCAGCCCACCTCAGCATGAACGGACGGGCGATCTTCGAGTTCATGCTCGAGCGGATACCGGCCGATCTGGAGCGATGCGCCGGGAAGAACGGCGTTGCTCTGGAGGACGTCGACCTGTTCGTCCTCCATCAGGCGAGCGCCTACATGCTCGGCTATGTCGCCAAGCGGATGCGGATCGCCCCGGACCGCGTGCCGATTGTTCTTGCCGAGACGGGCAACACCGTGTCCTCGTCGATACCCTTCGCGCTCGCCCAGCTCACCTCGGGCGGCGGCCTTGCGGGGCGGACGGTGCTCCTCTCGGGATTCGGAGTGGGGTTGTCATGGGCGAGTACGATTGTCCGCTTCGACCACCAGTGACCCTTCGGAGGCGAACCCTTGGCAGACGCAACTGAGATCGACGGGGCGATACGGGAGATGGTGCGGGACATCAATCCCGGGGCGCCCGATCTCGAGGACGACTCGAACCTGAGCGAGGTGCTCGACTCGCTCGACTTCGTCGACCTGATCTTCAAGGTCCAGGAGCGCTTCTCGGTGAAGCTTCCCGACGAGGCCATCGAGGAGCACGGGCTGACCCGTCTCGGCGCGCTTTCAGCCTACGTCGCCGAGCGGGCCTGACCGGTCACAGCGAGGGGCTGGCGCGGCGGGCGCCCTGGTGCCCGCCCACCCGCTTGGCCGGGTTCCCGGACCACATCTCGCCGGCGCCAACGTTGTAGCGGATCGCACTGCCCATCGCGATCAGGGCGCCCGCGCCGATCGACACCCCGTTCTTGACGACGACCCCCTGGCCGATCACCGCGCCGTCTCCCACCTGGGCGCCGCCACCGATCTGGGCATGGCCGACGATGAGCACGTCGGCGCCGATCCGGACGTTATGCGCGACGTTCGTGTGCGGACCGATCTTGGCGCCCCGCCCGACCGTCGTCGTGCCGAGCGATCCGCGCTGCACGCTGGCCTGCCCGCCGAGATGGACGTCGTCGCCGATCACGACGTCGCCGGCCTGGGGGAGCGGTACCAGCCTGCCGGTGCGGTCGCGCTCGTACCCCATGCTGGCGCCCCCGATCACACAGTGGGGGCCGAGCGTCACGCCACGGCCGATCGTCGCGTTCATCACCCACGCCCCCGCATGTGCGGCGCGCTCGGCGTCGGCAGGGTCGATCCACGTCGGCGCGCGCTCGATCACGAGGTGGGAGAAAAAGCGCTCGGTGGCGAGCGCAAACGCCAGACGTGGCCGTTCGCACATCGCAATCACGCGCCCGGGCGCCGGCGCCGCGCCACCGCGCGACACCTGATCGCAGAGCAGCATGCCGCCCGCAAAGCCCGTTCCTGCAGCGGCGACCCACGCTCCGGCGAGGGTGGCAGGCCCCGCCCCGCCGGTAGCCCCGAACCCGTCGAGCGTGACCGCCCGCGCGTCATCGCCGGGCGCGAGGATGACCTCGCGAAGCAGCCCTTCACCTTCCAGCAGCGCGAGGACGTCGGCGGCGGTCGTCTGCGCTCCGGGCGCTGGCACGGCTGCGAACGCTAGCATGCTCGCTGCCTGTGACCGTGACCCCGACCGCGCCTGCAACCGACCAACGCCCGCTGCGCATCCTCGGCGTCGGCCCGGGCTCTTCGCTGATCTTCCTGCGCTGGGCCTGGCGACTCGCCGAGCTCGGCCACGACGTGCACATCGTCAGCCCGCGGTACCGCCCCGACCGGCCGGAGGAGCTCGAGATGCTGACCGCGCACGATCTGACCACGCTCGAGCTGGGCACGCGGATCAAGGGGCTGCGGCGGATGCGGTTCATCCCCGCGATCAGGCGGCTTGCACACCGGATCGACGCCGAGATCGTGCACGCGCACTACCTGCTGCCGTACGGCCACTGGGCGGCCGGCGCGAACGTGCATCCGCTGGTGATGAGCCCGTGGAACACCGACATCTTCACCTACGGCAAGGAGCAGCGCCGGGGGCGAAGATGGGTGGCGGAATCGATTCGCGCCGGCGACCGGTTCGTGGTCTCGTCGCTCGGAAACGCGGAGGAGACCGTCCGCCTGGGCGCCGACCCGAGCCACATCGACCGGATCGTCTGGTACGTCGACCTGCGCCCGTTCGACCCGGCCAAGCGCGACCACTCCGCCCTGGCCGCACAGTTCGGCTGGCCGGACGACTCCGTCATCGTGCTGTCACTTCGCAACTACCGTCCCAACACCAACCTCGACGTGGTGCTGCGGGCGTTCAAGCGGGTGGTGGGGGAGGAGCCGAGGGCGCGGATGATCCTCGCCGCGCGCGGTGGCCCCGAGGCGAAGCTGGTGCGCGGCTGGATCGACGACCTCGGGCTCTCCGACGAGGTGCGGATGCACTTCATCGCCCCCGCCGATCTGCCCGTCGTCTGCGCCTCGTCGGACATCGGCGTGTCGGTGGCTTCCACCGATGCCACGCCGGCGTCCATGATCGAGTCGATGGCCTCACGGCTGCCGATGGTGATGGGCGACGCGATCACCATCGACGAGTGGATCACGCAGGGAGAGGGCGGCGAGGTGGTCGGATGCCGGGACGAGGACGCCATCGCCGCGGCGCTGCTCAAGCTGGTGCGGGATGCCGGTCTGCGCGCCGCCTACGGCGAGCGCAACGAGCGCGTCGTGCGCGAACGCCTGCCGAATCATCCTGGGCAGGAGCTCGAGCGCGTCTACCGCGCGCTGCTTGCCCGCAACGGCGGGTAGTTCAGCCGGCGATCGCGTGGAGCACGCGGGCGAGCTCCCCCGCCCGGGCGCGGCGCGACATCTGCCCGGCGAGGTCGGTGGGGAGATCGGTGTCGGGGAGGCCGCCGGCTTGGCGGCGGTCGATCAGCTCCTCGAGTGCCCGTGACTGGGCCGCGCTGTCCTCGGGATCGACGGCCTCGCCGGCGCCCGCCGCTCGGAGCAGGTCTGCCGCCACGCCCCTCGGCGGCACGGCGGCGAGCACCGGGCGGCGGGCGGCGAGGTACTCGAACACCTTGCCCGAGACGACGGTGTCGCCGCGTCCGCCGGCGTGCGGGATCAGGAGCAGGAGCGCGTCGGCCGAGCGCTGGGCGGCGATCGACTCCCGGAAGGGCACGAACCCGGTCTCCTCGAATGCCCCGTCGATGCCGAGATCGCGTGCCCAGGCGCGGTCGGACGCGCGCATGTCGCCGACGAACCGCACGAGTACCCGGCCGTCCAGGTCGGGCCGCCGCGCGAGCAGGTCTCGCAGCCCCGTGAGGAACGGCCGCGGCGTGCGCTGGCCGAAGAACGCGCCTGTGTGCACCAGCGTGAACCGTGGCGCCGGCGTGTGTACCAGCCCCTCGAAGTCGCTCAGGTCGACGCCGTGGCCGATCACGTGCGTCTTCCCGGGGGCTGCCGGGTCGAGGCCGCGCAGTTCGTTGGCGATCGCCTCGGTGACGGCCACGAGCGCGTCGGCCCGCCGTGCGACCGTCCGCGCCATCGGCCGCTCGATGGCGCGCTTGGCGCGCATGCCGCGGCTGTCGTAGGTGCGGTACGGGGGGTCGAGCCAGGAGTCGCGCAGGTCGGCCAGCCACGGCCTCTTGGTGACCGCTGCGACGGCGGCGCCGATCAGGTGCACGGAGGTCGGCGGCGACGTCGTCATGATTGCGTCGATGCGGCGGCGGCGGACAATCCCGACCGCGGCCGGTGCGGCGGTCGCCCCCCAGGGCAGCGCCTTGTCCGGGACGAGCGCCCGCTCGTAGGCGTAGCGGGCGTGGACCGCCATTCGCCGCAGCCCGTGCACGTCGCGCAGCGCGTCGCCGCGAAACGACGAGCGCGGGCCGAGAAAGCGCGTCCGGTGCACGGTCGTGCCGGCGGGGATCGCGGCCATGAGCGGCTCGTCAAGGGCAAACCACTTGGGGTCGCTCGGCGCCAGCACGTCCACCTCGACGCCGAACTCGGGCAGGTCACGACAGAATTTGAGTGTCCGCTGGACGCCGCCGCCGCCCGCCGGAGGGAAGTAGAACGCGATCAGGAGCAGGCGCACAGGGAGCCAGTGTAGTGAGCCGTGGTGACTACGAGAGCGGCTTGGCCAGCGAGATGAGGCTGTGCCCGCGCGGGTAGCCGGCCACCTCACCGACGCGCGCGTACCCGCGCCGCTCGTAGAACGCCTGGTGCCTGGAAGGTGTGGGTCTCGAGCGCGATCTGATGGCAGCCGAGCCGGGTCGCCTCCCGCTCCAGCGCCCCCATCAGCGCCGAGCCGATGCCGCGGCCGCGGCGGTCCTCGCGCACCCACAGCGCGGCCACGAAGCAGGTGCCGCCCCATTCCCAGCCGTCAACGCCGCCGGCCAGCTCGCCTTGCTCGTCGCGGACGACGTAGGTGACCTGGTGCCATTCCGTGATCCCGGTCGTGGCCACGTTGAAGCGTTCGATGTGCTCTTTGAGCATCTGGCCGACCCCGGGATCATCACTGCGCTCGACGGCGTCCACGGCTCCACCGTAACACCCCGATCGCGCCGGAGCGCGTCGCTATCGTGGCCGTGCCCGGATGACAGACACCGTCCCCATCGCAACGTTTCTGACCCGGCCGGCCGCCGACGCGGCCGCCGAGGTGCTGCGCGCGAACCGGATCAAATGTGCGGTCATCGACCCTCCGGTGATGTCGTCGGTTCTGGGCCCCGCCATGGCTGACCGGCCGGGATACACCCTCATCGTGGCGCCGGAGGACGAGGGACGTGCGCGCGACTATCTGGGAGCGAGATAGCCGGCCCGCTCATCCAGCCGTTGATGGAGCAGTTGAACGACGGTGGCGCCCTCTCCCATCGCGGTCGTGACCCGCTTGACGGACGCGTGCCGGACGTCGCCGGCCGCGAACACCCCCGGCACGCTCGTCTCGAGCAGCATCGGCCGCTCGCCGGCCGTCTCCACGTCGTTTCCGGTGAGGATGTAGCCGTGCTGGTCACGCTGCACCGTGCCGTCCAGCCAGCCGGTGTGGGGCTCGGCACCGATCATCACGAAAAGTCCGGCGGTGGGGATTCGCTCGAGCGCGCCGGTTGACCGGTCGCGGACGACGATCGCCCGCAGCTGCGGGTCGCCCTCGCCGGCGACGACCTCCACCCGCGACCGCACCGAGACGTTCGCCGTGCCGCGCAACTCGGCGATCAGATAGTCCGACATGCTCTTCTCGAGCGAGTCGCCGCGCATGAGCACGGTGACCTGGTCGGCGTACTTCGCGAGGTGGGCGGCGGCTTGCCCGGCGGCGTTGCCGGCGCCGACGACGCAGACGTGCCGGCCGCGCATGGCCCGCGCCTCGCTCGCCGCCGCGCCGTAGAAGACGCCCGCGCCGATCAGCGCCTCCAGCTTGGGGATGCCGAGCCGCCGCCAGGAGACGCCCATCGCGAGGACGACGGTGCGGGCCCGCACCTCCTGGCCGTCGACGAGCCGCACGATCCGCTCGGTGCCCGAGGCGTGCAGCGACGACGCCTGCCGCGCGAACACGAGGTTTGCCCCGAACAGCCAGGCCTGCTCGCACGCCCGGTACGCCAAGTCGTGGCCGCCGATTCCCCAGGTGAAGCCGGGGACGTTCCGGATGCGGGTGCTCGACCCGGCCTGGCCGCCTGAGATCTGGCGCTCGAGCACGATGGTCTCGAGCCCCTCGGAGGCTGCGTACACCGCCGCCGAGAGTCCGGCCGGGCCGGCGCCGACGATCGCGACGTCGTAGACGTCCACTCCGAGCCGAGTGCCGCCGCCGAGGGCCTCGACGAGGTCGCCGTCGCTGGGGTCGACGAGCACCCGGCCGTCGTGCCGGACGGCGGTTGGGAGCCGAGAACCGGCGTGCCCGGCCTCGCGCAGGAGGGCGGCGCCCTCGGCGGACTCGGTGGCGTGAAACGCAAACGGCATGGTGAACCGGGTCAGCAGGTCGCGGATCTCGTGGGCTCGCGCGCTGTGCTCCGGCGCGGCGATCCGGAACATCGTGAAGCCGTCGGACCCTGACCGCGCCCAGCTCGAGAGGAACTCGCTCACCGCCGGATACAGGCCGTGGTCGGGCGACCATGGCTTGACGAGGTGGTAGTCGATCTGACCGAGCATCATCGCTGGCACGATGGGATTCGCCGCCGTGTAGTCGCGCTCGACGAGCAGGATCCGCTTCGCAAGCGGATGCAGCGCGTGCGCGCTCGTCAGGAACTCGATCCCCGTCATCTCCGGCAAGCGTTCGTCGGCGATCAGCAGGGCGACGGGCTCTGCCCGCTCCGCCAGGTCCGCCAGGCGGCGCAGCGCTATGGCGGGGCCGTCGGTGCCGATGATGCGTGTGTCGTTGCCGAAGCGCCGGCCCAGGTCGGCCTCGAGAGCCGCCAGGACGGGCGTGTCGGACGAGACCAGGAGGATGACCGGCGCGGCGTCGGCGACCAGCCGGCGGTCGTCGAGAGATGGTGGATCGAAGGGCTGCGTGGTCTGCATGGGTGGCTCGTTTCTGTTGAAGTAGTACGACCGATCGTACTGAGTTGATGAGTGAGTATACGACCGGTCGTGCTATCTCGTCAAACGACCTCAGGTGGGTACACTCGCGCCGTGACGCGAACGGTGGGTCTCACGGACGCCAGACGTATCGCGGTGCGCGCGCAGCTGCTGGACGGCTCAGCGAGCGGTGTGCTGGACACCGTGCGCCGGCTCGCCTTCCTGCAGCTCGACCCGATCGCGACCGTGGCGCCGGCGCAGCATCTCGTCCTGTGGAGTCGCCTTGGCGACTTCGATCCCGACGAGCTCGACCGGCTGCTGTGGGAGGAGCGCAGGCTCGTCGAGTACGACGCGTTCGTGTACCCGGTCGAGTCGCTGCCGCTGCTGCGTGCCCTGATGCGGCGAAACCGGCGCGCGACTGACCTGAAGCGCGACCGCTGGCGGCGGGAGTTCGTTCGGCAGAACGCCGCCTTCCGCCGCTACGTCCTGCGCGAGCTCGGGCGCCGGGGCCCGCTGCTCTCGCGTGAGCTCGAGGACCGGTCGGTGCACGACCGCGAACAGCATCGCTGGTACGGCAGCCGGTACGTCGGCCGCATGCTGCAGACCCTCCACGTCTACGGCGAGATCGCCGTCGTCGGGCGCCGGGGCCGGCAGCGGCTCTGGGGTCTGGCCGAGGGCTGGTATCCGGCCACCGACACCGTGCCGCTGCGGGAGGCGCAGCGCCGGCTCGAGGCGCAGCGGTTCCGCGCGCTCGGCGTGAGGCTCGAGAAGGACGGCTGGCACGCCCACCCCGACGTGAGCGACGCGCCGGTCGGCGACCGCGTCACGGTGCTCTCGCCCTTCGACCGGCTCGTGCATGACCGCGATCGGGCCGAGGCGCTGTTCGGGTTCCGCTACCGGCTCGAGATGTACGTCCCGCCCGAACAGCGCGAGTACGGCTATTACGTCCTGCCGGTCCTCGCCGGCGACCGGCTGGTCGGCCGGGTCGAGCCGCGGTTCGACCGCAGGACCGGAACTCTCGAGGTCCTGGGCGCCTGGGGGGATACCGCTCGGCTCGACGAGCCGCTGGCCGCGCTCGAGCGGTTCCTGCGCAAACGGGCCTTGTCCGCGCCGTCTGGCAGTCAGTAGCGCCAGCGATACGCAGCGGCGAGTTCCTCGTCCGAGAGCGAGCCGTGCGTTTGCCACTCCCGCCGCCGCACGGCGACGAATGCGTCGTGCAGCACGTCTCCCAGCACGCGCCGCGCGAGCGCGCTGGCCTCGAAGCGGTCGGTGGCGTGCTGCAGGGTGCTGGGCAGCCGGGCGATGCCGCGGCGCTCGAGCTCGGGCGGCGTGAGCGACGCCGGGTCGTCCTGCACGGGATCCGGGAGGGCGGCATCGCGCTGCGCGCCGTCGAGTGCGGCGCCGGCAACCAGCGCCACAGCCAGATACGGGTTCGCACCCCCGTCGCCGACCTTGACCTCGAAGTTGGCCGAGCGCTCCCGGCTCGTGACGGTGCCGGGGATGAACCGCACCGCCGCCTCGCGGTTCTCGACGCCCCAGCAGGCGTAGGCTCCCGCCCAGTGGTGGGGCTGAAGGCGCACGTAGGCGGCCGGGCTCGGAGCGAGCACGGCCAGGAGCTCGGGCAGCGCGGTGACGACGCCCGCGAGCGCGGCGGCGCCGGCGGGCGTCGTCCCGGCCGCGCGGTCGCCGCCCTGCAGCAGGTTGCGGCCGCCCCGCCAGACGCTCAGGTGCAGGTGGCAGCCGTTTCCGACCTCGCCGGGGAAGACGATCGGTGCAAAGCTCACCTCGAGGCCGTGGCGGCGGGCTGCGAACCGCATCTGGGTGCGCACGAAGACAAGGTCGTCGGCGGCCCCGAGCGGGTCACGTGGAGCGATCGAGACCTCGAACTGGCCGGGTGCGTACTCGGGGTGGAACTGCTCGACCTCGACGCCGGAGGTCTCGAGGGCATCGACCAGGTCGAGCAGGAAGCCGTCGATCAGCGAGAGCGCCCGCGTGCTGTAGCCCGGCCCGGTGTGGGCCGGCCGGCCCTCGGCATCGACCAGCGTCGCCTCGATCTCGAAGGTCGCCCGCAGCTCGATGCCGGCGGCGGCAGCCGCCTCTGCGACGCGTTTGAGCGCGTCGCGCTGGCACGCCGGCACGGGCTCGAGCTCCTGGCTCATCTGGTCCACCGGCGCCCATGCCCAGCCCGGCGCGGCCGTCAGCACGCGAGCGGCGGCGAGGTCGGGGATCAGGCGCATGTCCCCGCTCGGGTTGTCGAAGGGCGCTACATCGGCGAACAGGTCATCCGTGCCCGCCGCGGCCCAGATGTAGGCCATGCCGACGCCGCTTGCCGCCACCTGCTCGAGCCGGCCGACCGGCACGACCTTGACCCGGGTGATGCCGCCGTTGTCGACCATCGTCATTGCCAGCGCCCGCACCCCCGCGGCCTCGAACCGGTCGCGCACCGCCTGCGCACCCGCGCTCATCCCGCCGTTTCCAGCCCGTGCAGCCTCCGGGCATTCCCGGCCAGGACGCCCGCACCGATCCGCTGCGCCGCGGCCCGATTCAGCTGCCCGCGTGCAACCCCGGTCTCGAGCACCCGGGTGAGCGCTTCGCGTGCGAGCAGCGCCGAGAGCCAGATCACCTCAGGCTCGCTGGCCTCGTCGGAGCCGTACATGACCTTTGCCGGCGGTGCGAGGCCGAGCAGGATCTCGAGCCGGCTGTCGATCGCGAGGCTCGCCCACGGAGTGGAGAGCGACGTGTCCAGGTAGACGTGGGGGAGGATCGACGCAACGAACGCGCCCTCCTCGACCCACGGCCAGCCTGAGTGGATCAGGACGATCGGCTGGTTCATGTGCGCCGAGAGGAGCGGGAACAGGTCGGACGGCCGGGCGTGGGCGAACACGATCGAGGGGTCGCCGCCGCCACAATGGATGTGCACGGGGATGCCGGCAGTGCGCGCGACATGCAGTGCGCGCCGAAGCAGCGCGTCGCGGACGGGCTTTGCATGCTCGCGGGTCTCGCCCCAGCCGTCAGCCCGCCAGGCGGCGAAGGCCGCCTCGCGCTCCGAGGCGCTCCAGTCTGCGACATCGAGGCCGGTTCGGTAAGCGATGACCGACTTGAACGCCACCGACCGGTCGGCCACCGCTTGCTCGAGCCCGGCCGTGAAGGCGTCCTCGAGCTCGGCGTAGCTTCGGGCGCCCTCGCGCACTTCGGTGATGAGCGGCTCGATCCGGAACACGCGGTGCACGGCAAGGCCGACCTCCTCGCCCAGCGCTCGCCCATCGATTCTGGGCAGGGGGTAGCCCTCGTCCATGATCAGGTCGGTGACGCCGGAGTCATCCCAGAGGCGGCGCAGGTAGGCGCGATGGTCGCCGAGCGCGCCGGCGCGGGCCGCGGCCAGGCCGTCTCGCGTGGCCTCACAGCCCAGCACCGGGGCGAGCCGGTCGGCCATCGCCACCGCGATCGGCGACGTGTCCGTCGTGAGCTCGAGAATGTCCCGCAGGCTCTCGTCCTCGAGCCCGGAGCTCATGAGGCACATGCCCAGCATGGTGATCCGGTCGAGGAACCCGCGCTGCGGCGCCGCGGCGACCTCGTCGCTGCGCCAGCCATGGCAGTGCACGTCGGTGACCGACGTTCCTTCGAGCAGGTCAGTCACGAGCCGCCTCCAGGGTCAGGGGGTGTTCGCGTCCGATCTTCTCACGCCCGCGGCCCGTAAACTGCTCCCGCGATGGCGGTTTGCGCGCACTGCGGTCAGCAGAATCCCGATGGCTTCCGTTTCTGCGGGAGCTGTGGCTCGCCGCTGGCTGCACTCGCGCAGAGCGAGGAGCGCAAGGTCGTCACCGTGCTGTTCGCCGACCTCGTGGGCTTCACGAGCCGCAGCGAGCGGATGGACGTCGAGGATGTCCGCGGCACGCTTGCCCCGTACCACGCCCTGTTGCGAGAGCAGCTCGAGCACTACGGCGGCACGGTCGAGAAGTTCATCGGTGACGCGGTGATGGCCCTGTTCGGCGCCCCGATCGCCCACGAGGACGATCCGGAGCGGGCGGTGCGCGCGGCGCTCGCGATCCGGGCGGCGATCGACCGGTTGAACGACGACGAGCCGGGCCTCGACCTGCACGTGCGGGTCGGTGTCAACACCGGCGAGGCCCTGATCGTGCTGGGCGCCGACGCCGGGCGCGGCGAGGGCATGGCCTCCGGCGACGTGGTCAACACCGCCGCCCGGCTGCAGGCGGCCGCGCCGGTGGACGGGATCCTCGTGGGCGAGACGACGTACCGCGCGACCGACCGGGCGATCACCTACCGGCCCGCCGAGCCGGTCGTCGCCAAGGGGAAAGCCCAGCCGCTGCCCGCGTGGGAGGCGCGCGACGCGCGGGCCCGGTTCGGCGTCGACGTCGTCCAGCGGCCCACGACGCCGCTGGTCGGACGCGGAGCGGAGCTCGATCTCCTGCTCGACGCCCTGCGCCGCTGCCGGGCGGAGCGGGCGGTGCAGCTCGTCACCATGGTGGGGGTGCCCGGCATCGGCAAGAGCCGGCTCGTCTGGGAGCTGTTCGAGGCCGTCGAGCGCGATCCGGACTTCATCACCTGGCGCCAGGGCCGATCGCTCCCATATGGCGACGGGGTGACCTACTGGGCGCTCGGCGAGATGATCAAGGCCCAGGCCGACATCCTCGACTCCGACACCGCCCATGAGGCCCGGGCGAAGCTGCACGTCGCCGTCTCCGACCTGCTCCCCGATCTGGCCGAGGCGGCCTGGGTTGAGGAGCATGTCCGGGCGCTGGCCGGCATCGAGGCGGACGCGGCCGTCGGAGGTGACCGTCAGAGCGAGGCCACATCCGCATGGCGCCGGTTCCTGGAGGCGCTGGCCGACCGGCATCCGCTCGTGCTCGTGTTCGAGGACCTGCACTGGGCCGACGATGCGCTGCTCGACTTCGTGGACCACCTCGTCGATTGGTGCAGCGGAGTGCCGATGCTCGTCCTGTGCACCGCTCGGCCGGAGCTGCTCGACCGCCGCCGCGGCTGGGGCGGCGGCAAGCGCAACGCGCTCACGATCGCGCTCTCCCCGCTGGCGGATTCCGACATCGCCCGGCTGATCGGGACGCTGCTCGAGCTCGCGGTGCTGCCCGCCGAAACGCAGACGGCGCTCCTCGACACCGCGGCCGGCAACCCCCTCTACGCCGAGGAATACGTCCGGATGCTGATCGACCGGGGCCACCTGCGGCGCGAGAACGACCGCTGGCGGCTGACCGGGGCGGCCAACCTGCCGGTGCCCGAGTCGGTGCAGGGGCTGATCGCCGCTCGCCTGGACGACCTGCCCTCCGAGCAGAAGCGGCTGCTCCAGGACGCGGCCGTGCTCGGCAAGGTCGTGTGGCTGGGGGCGCTGTCCGCGATGAGCGACACCTCCGGGTTCGTGATCGAGGAGCATGTGCATGCTCTCGAGCGGCGAGAGATGCTTCGGCGTGAGCGGCGATCCTCCGTGGGCGGCGAGGTCGAGTACGCCTTCCGCCATGTGCTCATGCGCGACGTCGCCTACGGCCAGATACCGCGCGCCCAGCGGGCCGAGAAGCACCGCCGGGCCGCCCGGTGGATCGAGTCGCTCTCGGCCGACCGCGAGAACGCGCCCGACATGCTCGCCCACCACTACTCACAGGCGCTCGAGTACGCCCGCGACTCGGGCCGGCCGACGGAGGAGCTCGAGCGACAGACCCGGCTCGCTCTGCGAGAGGCGGCCGAGCGGGCGGCCGCACTGAACTCCATCACGCCCGCACAGCGGCACTACCTGGCCGCGCTGGCCCTCTGGCCCGAAGACGATCCCGAATGGCCCGTGCTCGTCGTCGCGGCCGCGGACATCGGTCTCGGCTCGGCCGGCGAGGAGACGACCGAGCAGCTTCGCCGGGCGTCCGACCGGCTCGCGGCATCCGGTGATTTTGCCAACGCCGCCAGGGCGGAGATGCAGGCGGCGTTCCGCCATTGGAACGAGGGGATGACCGAACGCGCAATCGCTGCCTTCGAGCGGTCACGCGACCTTCTCCGCAGCACGGCACCCTCGCCCGACGTTGCCTACGTCACGAGCAGGCTCGCGGTCAACGCTGCGCTGCGGGGGGACTTCGAGGTTGCGATCGAGCTGTGCGAGGCCGCACTTGCAATCGCCGACAACTATGGCCTCGAGGGAATCCGTGCCCACGCGCTGAACACGAGGGGCTTCTCCCGCGTCAGCCACCGTGGCGATCCCGGCGGACTGGCCGATCTCGAGTCCAGCCTCGAGATCGCCGAGCGGCTCAACGCCGCGGACGTGATCATCCGCGGCTACAAGAACCTCGCCAGCACGCTTGCAGAAATGGGCGAGCTGGGCCGCGCGACCGAGCTGGAGCAACGAGGGGTCGATGCGGCCCGCCGCTTCGGGGCCGACTTCCAACTGATGTGGTTCGAGACGGAACTGGCCATCCTTGGCTACTGGTCGGGCGAATGGGGTGCGTCCGAAGAGACGTTCGCGCGTCTCGAGCGGTGGGTCGCCGAAGTCGGCCCCCATTACATGGAGGCGGCGGCTCGGAGCTGCCGCGCGAAAATGCGAGCGGCACGGGGGGACCGTCCTGGAGCGCTGGCCGACATCGAGAGCGCGCTCGACTTCGCGCGTCGCTCCCGCGAGCCACAGATGCTCTTCCCAACCCTCGCCGATGCCGCCCTGGTCGCCACGTCGACCGGGAGCAGCGAGGCGGCCCGGCAGGTCGCTGCGCTGTTCGACGAATTGGTCGCAGCGACGGGCGCCGCCGCGGAGGGAAGCTTCTGGTGCACCGCGTTCGCGCTCGCGCTCGCCCTGACGGATCAGGTGGAGCGGTTCGCGGCGGTGACGGTGACGGGCCCCTTCCGGTGGCGGGTGGTGGCCCGGGCGATCGCCGCAAAGCGGTACGACGAGGCCGCCGACGAGCTGGCCGCCCTCGGCGCACGGCCGGAGGAGGCATTTGCCCGGCTGCTGTCGGCGCGTGCCCTCATCGGCCACGGCAACAGAGCAGACGGCGAGGCCGAGCTGCAGCGTGCGATCGGCTTCTGGAACGAGGTCGGCGCGACCGACCACATCGCAATGGCCGAGGCGATGCTGGCAAAGACGGCGTGAGCGACCCGTCCACCGTCCGCCCGCTGACGCGTCAGTGCAGGAGCGCCGCTCCCGTCGACACGATGAGTGCAGCGGCGAGCGCGAGGTTTGCCCGCCGTGAGCGCACCGGGTCGCGCAGGATCGGGGCGAGCGATGCCCCGGCGGCGAGCCAGCTCGTGTTGATGACGACGATCATGACCACGAGCACGCCGGTCTTCAGGCCGGCATCGACGGCGGCCGCGCTCGTGAGGCGGACGCTGACGAACACCGCCGCGATCGCGACCCACGCCTTCGGGTTGGCAACGCCGAGCAGCAGTCCGCCCGCGAGGGACGGTGCCGCGGCGGCGTCCGATCGGGCGCCGAGCGGTGGTGCGGTCGCGATGTGGAACGCCAGGTACAGGATGTACCCGACAGCAACTCCGATCAGAACCGGCCGTGCGGCCGGCACGGCGAGCAGCGCTCCGGTGACTCCGGCGGCGACCCCGGCGAGCACGACGGTCGTCCCCAGGATGATTCCCGCCAGGTAGCGGGCGGAGCGGCGCACGCCGAAGGCGACGCCGCTGCCGGTGAGGCTGATCGTCGCTGGACCGGGACTGCCCATGATCGCGAGCGATGTGAGGACGAGGGCGAAGAGTGATGACCAGTGGATTGCAAGCAGCACGATGCACCTACACTGAGGTGGTGCCGGCGACGCTATCGGCCATCCACACCGGCCGTCTTGAACGATCGTGCGGTCCGGGCGGCGACATGATCAGGGTCGGCGCGGGCACGGCCGGGATCGAGCGCGTCGAGGCGTTCTTCGCCGGGAGGGCATTCGAGCCGCACCGGCACGACACCTACGCGATCGGGGTGACGACGCGGGGAGTGCAGCTCTTCCACTACCGCGGCTCCCAGCGCCGCTGCCTCCCGGGACAGCTGCATGTCGTGCACCCGGACGAGACGCACGACGGCGGCCCGGCGACCGCGGAGGGGTTCGGATACCGCATTCTCTATGTCGAGCCCGCGCTCGTCCAGGCGGCGCTCGGCGGGCGGCCGCTGCCCTTCGTCGCCGAGCCGGTGCAGGAGTTCTCGCCGCAGACGGCGGCCCTGCGCGGGCTGCTCGCGGACATCGACGAGCCGATCGACGACCTCGGGCGGGCCGGGGCGGCGGTGGCGATCGCCGACGCGCTCGCGGCCGCCGCCGGCTGCGCGGACGGCGCGGGGACGATCGCCCTTGCGGCCGTGTCGGCTGTCCGCGAGCACCTCGCCGCCCATCCCGCCGAGGAGAGCCGGGCGCACGTCCTGGAACGGATCGCCGGGATCGACCGCTGGACGATCGCACGCCATTTCCGGGCGGCATTCGGCACCAGCCCTGACCGCTACAGGACCATGCGCCGGCTGGAGCTGGCGCGACGCGCGATTGCCTCCGGCGCGTCCCTTGCGGATGCCGCGGCAACCGCGGGTTTCGCCGATCAGAGCCATATGACGCGCCACTTCAAGCGCGCCTACGGCATCACCCCCGGTCGCTGGGCTGCGGCGACGGCGGTCACGCGCCCCGCCTGAACGACGTCGTCCTGTACGCTCGCCCGCGGTGCGGATTCGACGTCCGGGACCTACGCCGCCCGTCGCACCCCGAGCTCGACGAGGAGCGGCGCCAGGTCGGCGGCCGGGAGGGGCGGCGAGAGCGCAAATCCCTGGACGAGGTGGCAGCCGGCGTTCGCAAGCTGTTTCCAGGTGTCGTGGTCCTCGACGCCCCCGGCGACCACGCTCTTGCCGAGCCGGTGCGCGAGCTGGATGGTCGCGTGGACGATGGCGGAGTCGGCGGTGTTGCTCGCCATCTGCGCGACGAACGAGCGGTCGATCTTGATCTCCCTGACCGGCAGGGTCTTGAGATGTCCGAGCGACGAGAAGCCGGTGCCGAAATCGTCGAGCGAGAGGGACACGCCCAGCGCCTCGAGCTGCGTGAGGACGTCCTGGATGCGGACGGGATCCGAGAACAGCGAGCTCGGTGACCTCGACCACCAGTGCGCCCGCCGGCAGCTCGCCAGTGCGAACATCATTGACTATCGGCAAGAACCGGTGATCAGGGCGGAGGACAGCGGCCGTCCGGCTCACGCCACGTCGAACCGCAGCGGCGTGACGACCGCGCGCTCGGCGGGGCCGAGGCGGACGGGGCGGCGTGCCTCGATCTCGTATCGCCAGCAGACGATGTGGCCCTCGACGGCGGTTGGCAGGCCGAGCGGGATGGTGAATGCGAAGGGATGCCAGCGCCGGTCGGGGTCGCATTCGACGGTCAGGTCCTCGTCCCAGAGCCGTTCGGTGTGCCACAGCGGCGGCTGGCGGTGGTGGCGGAAGCGGAAGTTGATGCGCCACGACTCCTCACACCGCGCGATGACCTCGACGGCCCGGGTTGCGCCATCGTCGACGTGGACGCGGCCCTGAATCCGGCCGCCGCCCTCGAGAACCGCGTCGGCCAGCTCGATGTGGAAGTGGCGGGCGGGGAACGACGCGATGACACGGTCGTGGCGCAGGCTGGTCTCGTGCACGTCACGTACGCCACCCGAGATCTCCACCGGCACCAGCACCTGCCCCCGCCGCCGGCCCGACACGGGGGTTCGCGCCCGGACGGCGAAGCTGAGCCCGCACTGCGGCCCGGCAACGACCGGCGGAGTCGCCAAGGGAATCTCCAGCTCGAACGGGCTGGCAGCGCCGCTCGGGTCGACGACGCACGAGCAGATCGGTGTGGCCAGCCGTCCCGACGGGCAGGTCTCGACCCGCAGCAGGGTTACGTCGGCCGGCTCTGAGAGCCCGTGCATCCGGCCTCGGATCGGCGCTCCGGCCACGGCCGGGGTCGCCACCTCGAGCTCGGGCCGGCGCCCGGCTGGGCCATCCTGGTTGCGATGCAACGCCACCGGCGATCTCCCACGGAAACGACCCGGACGGTAGCCGAGCACGCGCGTGAGCGGGGCCACGTGTACGATCGGCGCGTGCCCCTTCTGGCCGCCGCCATCGGAACCATCGCCACGATCGCCTTCATCCTCGGCGGGGGCTGGCTGCTGGGACGGGTCGTGCTGTCGCTGTTCCGGAGGGCTACGCAGGGTCGCGCTGAAGCTCCATCGTCGAGCAGTGGACGCCGCCGCCGCCCTTCTGGATCTCGTCGTAAGGGATCGTGACGACCTCGAAGCCGCGCCGCTCGAGCTGCTCCCGGCTGCGGGGGTATCCGTCGGTCATGAGCATCCGCCCCGGGGCGAGCGCGAGCGAGTTGATCGCCCATTCCTCGCCGGCCGGGCAGGGGATCGCCTCGATGCCGAGTTCGCGGAGCCGGGCGAGGAACCAGTACGGCAGTCCGTTGATGTCCACCATCGCCGCCTCGGGCGTGACCATGCCCAGGTGCGCGTCGAGGTGGATCGACCAGCCGATCATCGGCACCACGATCAGCTCGATCCCGAGTTCGGCGAGTGCCGACCGCAGCTGTGCGGCGCCCTCGTCGTTGCAGCGGATCGACGTCCCGTAGGCGGCGACCGTGGGGCTGAGCTTGATGAGGCTGCCGCCCTCCACCAGGCCTGTCCCGGTGATCGTGCGCAGGATCGGCATTCCGAGGGCGGCCACCGCCCGGGTGACGATGGGCTCCTCGCCCCGGCGCATTGCCGGCGCCATCCGGCCGATGATCGCACCTCCGGGCACGGTCACCAGCGGATCGCGGGTGTAGATCGGCCGCGTCAGGTGGGGCGGCCCGTCCTCCTCGATGGCGACGACCTCGACTCCCTCCGCCTCGAGCGCGGCCACGAGGCCCCGGTGCTGCTCGCGGACGAGCGCGAGATCGGGCGGCGTGCGCGACTCCCAGTACCACATTCCTGCCGGATCGACGAGCGCCCCCGCCGCCTCGTTCCAGGCGTCGGCGCGCACCGCCGCCCACTCGTCCCGCGGAGCGCGCACGAGCACCGACCGCAGGCGGCCGACGTCATCGGCCGCACCCCAGCGCCGGCCCCAGACCCGCTCGAGCTCGCCCGGATCGTGAAAGGGAGGCTCGGGGACGGCCGGGCACAGGCTCAGGTGATAGCCGAACGGCTGGCGCTCCAGCGCTGATCCGCCCGGGATCTCGGTTGCGGCATCCACCTCGCTCACTCCTTCGTTCGACGACCCATCTATCATCGCCGACCCTGGCAGGAGCCGTCGGCGACGGCGGCGACGACGGGCCCGCGCTCACGGACGCGTTCGGACTGGGCGGTGGCGTCACCTACAGCGTCAACGTGCGCCCCTCGCGGCTAATACCCGCCGGCGCCTCCGCCCGATCCGCCGCCGGTATGAGCCAGCAGCACGATGCCGATGACGACGATGAGTGCGATGACGGCGGCGGCGATCCAGCGGCCGCGTCCATTCTGCTCGGTGGATGTGGAGTTCGTATTCATGTGGGGAGATACTCCCCGGGCCCGCGAGCGGATCGTAAGCGCCGCTACGATCGGCGGGGGACGGGAGCAGGCGGCTGGTGGTCGTAGAAGACCGTGGCCTGCGTCGCCTCGGTCGCGTGCGACTCCGCCTTGCGCGCCGCCGCTCGGCGGGTTGGATACGGCCCGAAACGGTGCTCTCGGCCGTTGATGACCACGATGGCGTACCAGCGGCGAAATGGCATGACGGGCGTCCCTTCGAGGTTGTCAGCTGCCAGCCTACCAGCGCCTCGGGCCAGTTCGTGCGTTGCCGCACAAAAAAGATCGTCCAGCCGCGTGTGTCCGCGAGCCGGATCGCCGTCGGGGATTCGGTCCGGCCGATCGGCGATCCCGGGTGAAGCTCCCCCTCAGAGGCTCAGTCGATCACCGGTAGCGGTAGACGATCCGGCCGCGGTTGAGATCGTAGGCCGAGAGCTCGACCTTGACCCGGTCGCCGGGCAGAATCCGGATTCGGTAGCGCCGCATCTTGCCGGCGATGTAGCCCGTCGTCAGATGGCCGTTGTCGAGCTCGATCCGGAAGAGCCCGTTGCGGAGCGACTCGGTGACCTCGCCCTCCACTTCGACTTTCTCTTCCTTGACACTCATCCCGCTCCTCTCACCCTGCCAAAGTGACGCCCGTCGCCTCGGGGCCCTTTTGACCCTGGCGCGGCTCGAATGTGACCTTCGCACCTTCCGGCAGGCTCTTGTAGCCGCTGCCGGCGATCTCGCTGTGATGGACGAACAGGTCCTTACCGCCATCTTCGGGCTGGATGAAGCCATAGCCCTTCTGGTCGTTGAACCACTTCACAGTTCCGGTTGCCATGAAAAACACCTCCCTCCCACGCTCGTGAACGAGTCAGGAAGGCAAAGCGCGCAACCGTCGAACGTCCTCCAACGAAAACAGGGTATCAGGCACGTGCGTGGGCCTGCGTTGCGAAGGTGCCCCTCCACCGGCCAACAACCACGCCTTCGCGGACGGCGGCCGGGCCGTCAGCTGCGCAGGCGGTAGCCGACACCGGTCAGCGTCTCGATCGCCCCCCGCTCGACGCCCTCGGCCTCGAGCTTGTCGCGCAGGCGGCCCATGTTCACCCGGAGGAGATGCATCTCGTCGGCATATCCCGGCCCCCAGACCGTGCGCAGCAGCATCTGGTGGGTGAGCGGGCGCCCGCCGGCGACCGCCAGCGCCTTCAGCAGGTCGAACTCGGTGGGGGTCAGGTGCAGCTCCTCGCCCGAGACGGCGACTGTCCGCCGCGGCAGGTCGATCCGCAGCGGCCCGATCTCGATCACGGCCTCGCCGCCCCCCTGGCCGTCGGCGCGCCGCAGCAGCGCCCGGCAGCGGGCCAGGAGCTCACCGGGAGAGAAGGGCTTGGTGACGTAGTCGTCGGCGCCGGCATCCAGCGCGCGGATCTTGTCCGACTCGTCGCCGACCGCCGAGATCAACAGGATCGGTGCGGCCAGCCAGTCACGCAGCTGCCGGCAGACGTCGGCGCCGTCGGCATCCGGCAGCATCAGGTCGAGGATGACGAGGTCGGGTGGGGTCAGGGCTGCGGCCGTAAGGGCCTCATCCCCGTTCGTGGCGGTCTGCACGCGGTAGCCCGCCTTCGACAGCGTGACCTCGAGCGCCCTGCGGATCGGCCGCTCGTCGTCCACGACCAGGATGCGCTGGTCGCCGCTCATCGCGGCCGCCGGTCGACGTTCGGCGAGGCGGGGACGGACAGGGTCACCGTCGTGCCCGGGCCGTCCGCCGGCTCGAGCGTGATCGTCGCGCCGTTTGCGCTCGCGAGCCCCGATGCGATCGCGAGCCCCAGCCCGGACCCGGGCTCGGCCCCGGTCCGGCCGCGAAAGAACGGCCGGAAGATCTGCGCCCGGTCGGCTTCGGGGATGCCCGGGCCGCGATCCGACACGGCCACGTTCACCCGCCCCCCGGCGGCCGAGGCCGAGACCACCACCGGATCGTCCGGCGGCGAGTACTTGACGGCATTCTCGAAGAGGTTCACCAGCACGCGCTGGAGCTGGGCCGCATCGACCCGGACGAGGGGCAGCTCTGCGTCGTGGCGGACGTCGACGGCGATCGTCGACGCGGCCGTCACCTCGGCGACGGCAGCATCGATCAGGTCGCGCATGTCCACCCACTCCGCCGCCGGCGTTGCCGCTCCCGCCTCGAGCCGTGACAGGTCGAGGAGGTTCGTGACAAGCCGGCCGAGGCGCCCGCTCTGGTCGGCGATCGTGTCGAGGAGCTCACGCTCGTCCGCGTCGAGGTGGGCATAGCGGAGGCCCTCGGCAGATGTCGAGATCGCCGTCAGGGGGGAGCGGAAGTCGTGCGAGACCGTCCGCAGGAGGGCCGTGGTGAGCTCATTCGAGCGCCGCAGCGCCTCGGACTCGACCTCGTGCGCGAGCCGCTGCTCGCGCTCCTGGCCGAGCGCGACCAATCCCGCCAGGACGCGGCCGATCCGCTCGGCGTCGGGCGAGTCGGCCGAGCCCCGTGGAGCATCGATCAGGCGCAGCTCGCCCAGGCGGCGGCCGTCGAGCTCGATCGGCACGACCCGGTCGGCCTGGCCGGCGGGGGAGGGGGCGCCGAGGTGGATGCCGCCGTCGCGCGCGCCGAGTGCCCGGGCCGCCTGGCGCCCGAGCAGGGGCAGGGCGTCCTGCAGGCGCGAGCCGGTGGCGATCAGCGTCGCCAGCCGCTCGCCCAGCTGTGCCTCGGCGGCGCGCCTGGCCGCCTCCTCGGCCTCGACCCGTTCGCGGGACGCGAGGTGGCTCGTGACGAGCGCCGTGACGACGAATGCGGCCAGCGAGAGCCAGTCGCCCGACGAGCTGATGGTGAGCGTGTGCCGCGGGGGCAGGAAGAAGAAGTTGTACGCGACGGCCGACGCGAGGCTGGTGACGAGTCCGAGCCACAGCCCGTAGATCGACGAGATCGCGAGCACGGCGACGAGGTAGAAGACCCCCGCCGACCGGACGGGCACGCTCGGCGTCAGCAGTCCCACCACACCCGTGGAGGCGGCGACGCCGGCGGCCGCGATCAGTGTGGCGGCGCCGCGCGAGCGGTACCACTCGCGGTGCCCGAAGGCCGAGGGCCAGGGCAGGCGGCTCAGCCAATCGGGTCGATGCGGTTGCTCCACGCTCATGTGCGGATTCTCGCAGGCGGCGGTGTCGGCGACCCGGGGGTAGGCTGCGCGCGTGCCTCGCCGCCGCATCACCGAACGAGACTGTGCCCGCGCCCTCTGGCTGCTGGGGCTGTCGCCCCCGGTCACGCCGGATGAGCTCACGTCCGCCTTCCGGGCGCGCATCGCCAAGGCCCATCCCGATCTCCACATCGCCTCGGCGGAACGCTCCGACGCCGCCAACACGCTCACCCGGGCCCTGAACGACGCCCGCGCCGTCGTCTCGGAGTGGATCGGCTCCGGCCGCGACTGGCCGGCGACAACCGCGCCCGCCGGCACACGACTCGCGACGGCCACCCGGCGGCACGGGCCCGCTCCGCCCGGCCCCGTGCCGATCTGCCGCCGCACGGGCCTACGGGCGGGCGATCTCGTACGCGTCTGGCCGTACGACGGCGAGGCGATCATCGTGGCGGGCACGATCGTCGGCAGCCCGCTCGCACCCGCCTGGGTGGTGCTGGCGAACGGGGTCGAGGTGCCCGCCGAGCGCGTCCGCCTGGCGGCGTTCGCCTGTCCGGTGTGCGGGATCTGTGCCGGCCCGGCGGTCGAGCGTCCCGTGCTGCGGCCGTGCCCCGAGTGCCTGGTCGATCTGCGCCGGCTCGAGGCGCACCCGGCCGAGGCGGCACGCATCCGCACCGCGATCGAGGCCCGGGCGCAGGCGGGAGTCGCGGAGGCCGGCGGCCTGGGCGACGAGCGGCTGGTCGAGCGCGCCCGCGACCGGGTCGGGTGGGCACGGCGGCTGCGCTCGGCGCCCCCCGAAGACCTGCACGCCGCGCTGGTGGCCGCATTCACGAACGCCTTCGATCGCTGGGCGGCCTGACAGGCTGGTGCTAAAATCCGGTCTTCGAGGTCGTGGCAGGCGCCACTATTCGCAGACGCCGGAAAGGAGCATCATGCAGCAGCAGCAAGAGGACATTGGCTATGCGATCCGGATCGGGCTTCTGGCGGTGTTCGCGTTCATGTCCTGGCCGGTGTGGCTGGCCGTCGTCGCCGGCGAGCGCAGGTTCACCTGGACGGTGGGCGCCTCTGCGGCGGTGCCCCTGCTCCTGACGCTGATGGTGCCCGCGATCGCCTTCCACCTGGGTGCACGGATCCATCACTGGCTCGAGCGGGTCGAGCACGCCCTGCGCATCGACTCGTTCCTGCACGACCACATGCACCGCCACGCCTGATCTAGACGGCGGTCGCTGATCCCAGCCGGACGGCCAGCGTCCGCGCCGCCAGTTCGACCGTCTCGACGTCGTGCGCGTCGGGAAGGCTGATCAGCATCCCGTCCAGACCGGCCTCGATGAACGCGTCGACCCGCTCGGCGACTGAGTCCGGGTCGCCGGTGATGAACGATGCCCGCACGCGCTCGGGATCGAGGTTGCGTATCGCGATCACGTGGTCGCGCTTGCGCTCGGCCTCGGCCGACGTCGGGGCGATGACGACCGCGCCGAGCCGGGTCTTGGTGATCTCGCCCGGGTCGCGGCCGATCTCCTCGCAGCAGCGGTCGAGCACGTCCAGTTTGTGCCGGATCGTGGCAACGTCGCCGAAGAAGTTGCAGGCGTCGGCGTGGCGCGCGACCAGCGGGATCGTGCGCCGCTCGCCGCTGCCGCCGATCAGGATCGGCGGGCCTGCCCGGCCGCGTCGGGCCGGGGGAAGTTGAGCGCGCCCTCGATGCGGTGGTGGCGGCCCTCGAAGCTCGGTGCGTCCTGTGTGAACATCGCCCGGCAGATCTGCACCGCGTCCTCGAGCCGCTCGAACCGCTCCCGCAACGGTGGGAAGTCGAAGCCGTAGCCCCGGTGCTCGTCCTCGTTCCAGGCGGCGCCGATGCCCAGGATCGCGCGGCCGGCCGAGATCACGTCAAGTGTCGTCACGGTCTTCGCCAGCATCGCTGGATTGCGATAGGTCACGCCGGTGACCATGGTGCCGAGCTGGGCCCGGTCGGTGCGGGCGGCGATTGCCGCCAGCAGCGAGTAGGCCTCGAGCATGGGCTCCGTCCGGGCTCCGTTGACCGAGATCTGGTAGAAGTGATCCATCACCCAGAGCGAGTCGAACCCCGACCGCTCCGCGGTGACGGCGATCTGCGCGATGCGCTCGAACCGGTCACCTTCCGGCACGCCGGGGAACGTGAAGCTGTTGATCTGCAGTCCGAACCGGGTGATCGGCCGGTGGGCTGGCGTCGGCATGGGCCCCTCCTCGGTTTGTCAGCCCGGAGTATGCCCGGGCGCGTGCCGCGCCCGGTACGCCCGCACCTTGTGCCGGCAACCGCACACCGCCATGTCGCACCACTGGCCGGAATGGTTGCGCGAGCGGTCGTAGAACGACCACTCGCACTCCTCGTCGGCGCACACCTTCAGCCGGGGCCAGTTGCCGTCGGCCATCCCTGTGTAGGCCGCCGCCAGGATCCGTGCCAGCGCGGGGTCGATGCCGGCCCGGCCGTCGGCGGCGCCCTCCAGATGCGCGCCGCCGCCTGGTTCGACGTGCACCCGCAGCGGGGCGCGCTCGGATACCCGGTTGACGACGGCTGTGGCGGCGGGATCGGGTGTTGCCCCCGAGTTGGTGCGCAGGAGCGCCCGCAATGCCTCGCGCAACTCCGCGGCGGCGGCCACGTCGACCTCGCCGAGCGGCCCGGCGGCACCCGGGAGGGTCTGCTCGTGCAGCCAGTCCGCAAGCCCTTCCGGACTGGCCAAGCGGTCGTCGCCCGACTCGACGTCGCGGGTGTTCACGAACTCCTGCACGAGCCGCAGCGACCCCGGGGCCGGGTCGCGCTGGGTCTGAACTGGCATGAATTCATGTTACCACCGTTCTCATTTGACTGGTAACCGTAACCGGCATACAATGATGGCAGGTTACGAAGGAGGACGACATGCATCATGCACAGGCAGTGCTTGGTTCACTTTCCGCGCGGTGGTCGGTCCACACTCCACGCGGCCGTCGGGATGCCGAGCGGGCGGTGGTCAGATGGGTGATCGACCCGGACGCGCCCATAGGGAGCGCCGCCGCCCTGCGCCTGCGGCAGCTGGCCTCACGCCGCCACCGGGCCGCGCTCGCCCGTGCCGTGCGGCGTGCCACCGACCTGGGGATCAGGGGGGAGCGCCTGGCGCCGCCCGTCTCCCGGCTGCTGGCCCGAAACCGCGCCGACGCCGACCGGATCGCGGCGGCGCTCGAGGACCCTGACGCCGACCTGCGCGCCGTCATCGAGACCGAGCGGCTGCTCGAGGCGGGTGCCCCTTCCCAGGAGCGCCTGACCTGGATCGCGCGCCTGTTGGCGACCTGCTAGAAGCGGCGACCTGCTAGACGGCGGCGACGGCCGGAGAGGCGGCGGCCACGGTGTCGATCGCGGCGGCGATGCCCGCGGCCGCGCTGCGCAACTCGGCCTCGGTGATCACGTACGGCGGCGAGATCTGCAGCCCGCGGCCGGCAAGGCCGCGCGTGAGCACCCCGTGGTCGCGGCACGCGTGCACGATGCGGTCGACGAGACCCGGGTCGGCGGCCCTGGCGTCGGCGTCGAACTCGACGGCGGCGAGCAGCCCCAGGCCGGCGCGCAGCTCGCTCACGAGCGGAGCGGAGCGCAGCGGCTCGAACACGGCCGCCAGGACAGGCTCGAGCTCGGCGACCCGCTCGACCAGGTGCTCGCGCTCCATGAGGTCGAGGTTGGCCAGGCCGACCGCACATGCCGTCGGGTGGCCGGAATAGGTGAACCCGTGCCGGAACAGGCTGCCCGGCTGCGACCAGAACGGCTCCTGCACGCGCGGTGCGGCGATCACGGCGCCGAGCGGGAGGTAGCCCGACGTGATCGCCTTCGCGCACGTGATCAGGTCGGGATCGATGCCGAGCCGGTCGCTCCCAAACCACCGGCCGAGCCGGCCGAAGCCCGTGATCACCTCGTCGGCGACGAGGAGCACGTCATGGCTGCGGCACAGCGCCTGCACCTCGGCCCAGTAGCCTGCGGGCGGGTGGAGGATGCCGCCCGCGCCGATCACCGGCTCGCCGATGAACGCCGCGACCCGGTCGCCGTGCTCGGCCAGGAAGGTTGCGAGATCGGCCGGATCCTCGTGCGAGACCGAGGCGACATCCGGGATGAGCGTGCCGAACCCCTCCCGGTTTGATGGGATCCCGGCAAGGCTCGTGCCGTACGCGTTCATGCCGTGATAGGAGTGTTGCCGGTGGACGATGATCTGCTTCTCGGGGCGACCCAGCGCGTGCCAGTAGCGGCGCGCGAGCTTGGCGGCGGTGTCGACCGCCTCGGAGCCGCCGCTCGTGAAGAAGACGGCCCCGCCGGCGAACGGCGCGAGCTCCGAGACGCGCTCGGCCAGATCGAGCGCCGGCCGGTTCGCCAGGCGGTCGAACGTGTCATAGGCGGCCAGGAGGCGCATCTGGGCGGCGGCGGCATCGGCGAGCTCCGCCCGGCCGTGGCCGACCGCGCAGTACCAGAGGCCGGCGCGGGCATCGATGTACTCGCGGCCGTCCTCGTCCCACACGCGGGCGCCCTGGCCGCGCGCGATCACGACCTCGGCGTCCTTCACCACGGCCATATCGGCGAACGGATGCCACATCCGCGTGCTCATTCGCAGGACGATACCAGCCCTTCGAACAACGGCTGACCGGAGCCCGGCACGTCGGCTTCCGGGTGCCACAGGACGCCGATGCCGAACCGGTGGCCGGGCACCTCGAGCGCCTCGACCGTGCCGTCGTGAGCGTGGGCCGACACCACCAGTCCGTCCCCGACGCGGCCGATGCCCTGGTGGTGGTGCGAGCGCACGAGTGCGCGCTCGCCGACGATCTCCCGCGTGCGGGTGCCCGGCACGGTGACGACCTCGTGCTGGCCGAACGTCGCGTCGTCGAGCCGGTGGGGCGTCTGATCGATCACGTCGTCGAGGTGCTGCACGAGCGTCCCGCCACAGGCGACGTTCAGGAGCTGGATCCCGCGGCAGATCCCGAGCACCGGCAGGCCGCGGCGAAGCGCCGCCCGCAGCAGCCCCAGCTCGGCCGCGTCGCGGCGCACCTGCTTGGGAGCGGTGCGCGGGTGGGGCTCGTGGCCGTACAGGTCGGGGCCGACGTCCTCGCCGCCCGCCACGACCAGCCCGTCGAGCAGGTCGAGGGCGTCGTCCGGGTCGTGCTCCCACAGCGGATCGGGCGGGAGCACCAGCGCGCGTCCTCCGGCCAGGCGCACGCCCTCGACGTACCCCTGGGCGATGTACGCCGCGTCGAGCTTCCAGACCCCCATCGTGGCCGGGGCCCAGTAGCTCGTGATGCCGACGCTGGGCCGGCTCATGCGAGAGCGCGGCCGGGCCGGGCCCCGGTCGCTCCCACTCGATCGCGGCCCGGCCGGTGGCCGCGGCTCCGGAGACGGGCCGCCGGATCGAGCTCGGGATGTTGGACGCGCCGGCGCCAAGGAATGGTGGGAGGGGCTCGAAGTTGGCACGGTTGATCGGGGCGGCCGATGACGCCGCCCCGGAACCGGGACGCTACCTATGCGGAAGTCGGAAGGGTGAGATCGGCCAGCGTGGCGGTGCCGAGCACACGCAACGCCGGGTCGATGGCTGCCATCCGTCCCGCCACCGCCTGCTCGAGATCGTTCGCCGCCGCATCGGCCAGCTCGCGGCCGGCCAGTGTCAGCTCGGTGCGCCCATAGGCACCGCCGCGGACGGCGAGCCCTCGCCCACACAGGCGCAGCGCGATCTGCTTGGCTTGGCTCTGGCTGGCGGCCAGTTGGGCCGCCAGCCGAGTCGTCTCGAGTGGTTCCTCAGAGCGCAGCAGCAGCAGCGCGTACAGCTCCATCGGCCGCAGTGCAAACCGGCGTGCCGCCTCGAGCACCGCCCGGTCGAGCGCTCTGACCATCCGCAGCCCCGCCGGAACGTCGTGGGAGGAGAGGGAGGGGGATCTTCCATCCACGACCGTCAGCCCGGCGCGACTGCGGAGGTCAGTTGAAGGGGTTGCCACGGTCGTGATTCTCCGCTCGATGGGTAGGGGTGCCCTCCCCCTTTTGGGGTAACTTTCCGCCGGAATTTGCAAATTACGCCGGGACTTAACCGGTTATGTCGCGGCGGACGAAATGCACCCACGCAACGGCGAGCGATGCGACCGCGTAGACCGCCGAGACGTACGCGGCGTGCACGATCGGAGCCCAGTCGAGCGGAGTGCGAAAGAGGGTTTCCCACGCATCCAGCTGCGAGGTCAGCATCCATCGCTGCGCGGCCGGTGCATCGAGCACCGGGACGATCTGGGTGAGCTGCATCAAGAGCGCCACCATGAGCGTGCCCACGACGGCAGCCGCGCTGTTTCGCGACGTCGTCGAGAGGAGAATGCCGACGGCCGCGAGACCCAGGACGGGCAGCGCGTAGACCGCGAAGCTTCCGGCGACGAGCGCGAGCGCCCGCGATGGCGAGATCACGGTCGAGAAGGTCGGCAGCGGATCGAAGCCGCTGGCCAGTCCGCCTGCGATCGTGCCCGCGACGCCCATCGCCAAGATCGCCGCCAGGACGTAGGCGAACGTGGCGGCCACCTTGGCGGCGAAGATGCTGCTGCGGCTCGTGGAGCGGGTCAGGATCGTCTTCAGCGTGCGGTTGTGATCCTCGGCCGCCACGATGTCGCCCGCCACCAGTGCCGTCACGAGCGGAAACAGGAACAACGCCGAGAAGAGCAGGGTCACCAGCGGCACGGCGAAGCCGGACTCGACCGCATAGCGCAGGAAGAACGGGATCCCGGTGTCGGTCGGGTTGGGCGGATGCACCACGATCGCGATCGCCAGCAGGATGGGGGCCGCGGCGGCGGCGCCGATCCCCAGAGCGGTCCGCCGCTGGGCGGCGAGCTTGCGCATCTCCCACCGCAGCGCGGTGCGGGTCATGCCGGCTCCGGGTCGGTGAGGTCGAAGAACAGCTCCTCGAGCCCGCCCGCGGGTACCAGGGCGTGGATGCCGATGCCGGCGGCCGCCAGGGCGAGCGTCAGCGCCGCGACGGCGTCGCGGTCGGCCGCAAAGAGCACGGCGCCGGCGTCGGCGTGGACGTCGCGAACGCCCTCGGCGGCGCGGGCCAGCTCGAAGGCTCGAGCCGGGTCGGTCGCAAGCAGCCTGTGGCGGCCCGCGCTTCGCGCGAGCAGGTCGGCGAGGCCGCCCTCGTAGCGGACGCGGCCCTCGCGCAGGATCGCGACCCGGTTGCAGAGCGCCTCGACCTCGCCCATCAGGTGGCTGGAGAGCAGCACCGTGATGCCCTCGCCCGCCAGGCGGCGGACGAGCGTGCGCATGTCGCGCATCCCCGCCGGGTCGAGGCCGGTCGTCGGCTCGTCGAGCACGAGCAGGCGCGGGCTGCGCAGCAGCGCGCTCGCGAGGCCGAGCCGCTGGCGCATGCCGTGCGAGTACCCGCGCACGCGGTCGTGCTCCCGGCCGGTCAGCTCGACCAGCTCGAGCACCTCCGGGACGCGCTCTCCGCCGGTGCCGTCGAGCCCGGCGAGCAGCTCCAGGTTCGCGCGGCCGCTGAGGTAGGGATAGAAGGCGGGCTCCTCGACGAATCCGGCCACGCCGGTGAGGGCGGCAACCGGGTCGAGCACCGGATCGCGGCCGAACAGGCGCACCTCGCCGGAGGTGGGCCGCACCAGGCCGAGCATCATCCGCAGCGAGGTCGTCTTGCCTGCGCCGTTGGGCCCCAGATAGCCGTAGACGTCGCCGGCCTCGACGGTCACATCGACGCCCGCCACGGCGTCGATCGTGCCGTAGCTCTTGCGCAGGCCGCGGGCGGTCACGGCGGGCGGGGCGGCTGGGGAGGCGCTCACAGGCCCCGCGCCACGGCTTCGACCACCTGGCGGCGCAGACTGCCGACGACGGTGTAGGTCACGCCTCCGCGCGCGAACCGCACCACGGCGCCGAGCGGCGTGACGAGCTCGCGCCCGTCGCTGCCCGATACGGACACCGACGGCAGCAGGCCCCACAGGCCGCCGGCCGGATCGCCCCCGCCGGGCTGCTCGAGGACGACCACCGAGCCAAATGACCGGCCGTACAGCAGCAGGCGTCCGGGCAGCTCGTCGGAGCGGCTGGCCTGGCGGCAGCTCTGCAGCTCGAGGCCGCCGAGCCGGGGCGGAGCGGCGCACGCCACGGTCGCTCCCAGCGACGGCGGCCCGCCGAAGGTGACGGGCACGGGGTGCATCCCGAATGGCAGCTGCAGGTGGAACACCGAGGGATCGACCGCGCCGTAGTGGACGTTGCCGAGCGCGAACTCGACCAGCGGCTTGGGCTGGCCACGCCCGTAGACGTCGAGCAGGAGCGGGGTGCCGGTGTCGGCGTCGACGGCGAGCGTCACCCCGGTCAGGAGGGCCGATGTCCGCCGCGGGGCCAGGCGCACGGTGTAGGAGGGCCGGCCGGCGGTCACGCCGGGCACGGGGGTCGAGATCTGAAGCGTCGGCCCGACCCGGCCGAGGAGCTGTGACGCTCCCGCCAGTCCGGTACGGATCTGCCCGAGCGTGGCGATCGACGGCAGCGAGGCCGCAAAGGCGGTGCCGTCGGCGGCGTCGTACATCAGTGCGTGCGAGCCGTGCACGACGAGCTGGGTGTCGCCCTGGCTCGTCTGGAACTCCATCCGCAGGCGCCCGTCGGCGTACCAGAGGCGGCCGCTGGCGCCGGTCAGGAGCGGCAGGGGGCTCCCGCCGGCGCTGGCCTGAGGGATCAGCGACGTCGTCGGGACGAGCGAGTCGGCGTAGCGGAAGTTGGCCGTGATCCCCACCGGCCCGGTGCTGCCGAGCTCGTGCAGCGTCAGCTCCGAAAGCGTCGCCGGAGCAGGCGGCCGGGGGCCGCCCGTGTTCAGGCCGACCAGCACGTTGGCGGCGACGAATACGGCCGCCACGGCGACGCCGACCGCGACCAGCGCCGCGGTCGATGCCGTCCGAACCCACAGTGTGACCGTCCTCATCTGGGCGGCCAGAATAGACCCGGTCGGAGCCTTACCGCGGTGTGCGTACCAGCGAGCGGACGGCCTCGGCGATGTGGGCGCGGTCGATGCCGCCCTGGTCGAGCAGCTGGGTCGGCGTCCCCGACGTCGGCATGCCTGTCGGAGCGAGGCCCACCACGCTCGGCCGACCCGTCGAGCGCGCGAACACCTCGAGCACCGCGTCGTGGATGCCGCCCTCGGGCCAGTGGTCCTCGACGACCACGATCGCCCCGGTCTCCTCGGCGGCCTCGATCAGCGTCGCCTCGTCGATCGGCTTGACCGAGTAGAGGTCGATCACCCGCGTGGAGATGCCCTCCCCGGCCAGCGTGTCGGCCGCCGCGAGCGCCTCGTGCAGGGTGATGCCCGCGCCGACGACGGTCACGTCGTCGGACTCCGACGAGCGCACGAGCCGCGAGCCCCCCACCGTGAACGGCTCATCGGCCGGGTACAGCACCGGCAGGGACTCGCGCGTGGTGCGCATGTACACGATCCCAGGCCGGTCGACCATGGCCTCGACGAGCTTCGCCGTCTGGTTGGCGCAGCTCGGGTAGAGCACGGTGCTGCCGTGGACGGCCCGGAACGAGGCCAGATCCTCGAGCGCCATCTGCGAGGGGCCGTCCTCGCCGATCGACACGCCGGCGTGGGATCCGGCCAGGCGGATGTTGGCCTGGCTCACGGCCGCCATGCGGGTGAAGTCGTATGCCCGGGCCAGGAAGGCCGCGAACGTGGACGCAAACGGCACCCAGCCGCGCACCTGCATGCCGACCGCGGCCGCCACGAGCTGCTGCTCGGCGATGAACATCTCGAAGTAGCGGTCGGGGTGCGCCTCGGAGAAGAGCTCCGAGAAGGTGGAGTTTCCGACCTCGCCGTCGAGGGCAACCACGCGGCCGTCGCGAGCGCCGACCGCCACCAGCGCGTCGCCGTAGGCGCGTCGCGTCGCCACCTTCTCGCCCACCGGCCATGCCGCTCCGTCGGTCTCGGCGGTGGGGAAGACATGCGGGTGCCCGTTGGCCGCGGGGGCGTTCGGGCGCACCTGCAGGTCGCGGCGGCCGCCCAGCTCGGCGATCGCTGCGTCCGGGTCGGCCAGCGGCTTTCCGTGCCAGCCGTTCTTGTTCTCGACCGCGCTCACGCCCTTGCCCTTCATGGTGCGGGCCACGATCGCCACGGGCTGGCCGTTGGCCGCCGCGGCGTGCTCGAAGGCTGCGTCGATCTCGGCCACGTCGTGGCCGTCGATCTCGATCGCGCGCCAGCCGAACGCCTCGGCCCGGGCCACGTAGGCGGCGGTGTTCCAGCCGAGCATGGTCTCGCCGCGCTGTCCGAGCCGGTTGACGTCGATGATCGCGACCAGGTTGTCGAGGCTCTCGTGTGCAGCGGCGGCGAACGCCTCCCACATCGAGCCCTCGGCCATCTCGCTGTCGCCGCAGAGGGCCCACACCCGGAAGGGCAGCTGATCGAGCCGCTTCCCCGCAAGCGCGATGCCGACGGCGATTGGGAGCCCCTGGCCAAGCGAGCCGGTGGCGACGTCGACCCAGGGGATGATCGGAGTCGGGTGGCCCTGCAGACGCGAGCCGAGCTTGCGAAACGTCAGCAGCTCCTCGTCGGTGACGGCACCCGCGGCGCGGTAGAGCGAGTAGAGCAGTGGTGAGGCGTGGCCCTTCGAGAACACCAGGTGGTCGTTCAGGGGGTTCTCGGGGTGATCGAAGTCGTAGCGCAGGTGCTTTGCCAGGAGCACGGCCATCAGGTCGGCCGCGGACATCGATGACGTGGGATGGCCTGAGCCGGCGGCGGCCGCCGCACGGATCGAGTCGACCCGCAGCTGCTGGCCCAGCTCGCGCCATGTCTCGTGCTCGTTCATCTGATCTCCTCCGTCCGGAGCCGACGCCGCGGCGATGCGCGCAGCGGGCGTCACTCTATCCCGGAAGCACAAAAATCGGGCCCGGACAGAGATCGTCCGGGCCCGACTGAAAGGTCTCGTCAGATCAGCGAGATGACGTTGCTCAGCATGCCCTTGATGGCCGTGCTCAGCAGACCGAGCGTCACGACGACGGCGATGACGATGACGCCGAGAACGACGGAGTACTCGGCCATGGTCTGGCCTGCTTCATCGCGCAGCCCCTGACACCACGATGAAGAAACGCTGGGGTACATGAGTATTCACCTCCCCGGCCTCCAGAAGGATCGTCGTTGAACAGCATGGGCCCGGACGGAAGCCGTCCGGGCCCATGGGAAAGCCCGCCCTAGAGGGAGGCGATGACGTTGGTCAGCGTGCCCTTGATCGCGGTGCTCAGCAGGCCGAGCGTCACGACGACGGCGATGGTGATCACGCCGAGGACGACCGCGTACTCAGCCATGGTCTGGCCGGCCTCGTCGCGCACGTCCTCAGACAGCGTGGAGAAAAAAGCGTTGATAGGAATCACCTCCCCCGTTCCACTGGATGGGATGCATCTCTCCCAATGGTGTCGGCGTTTCGGGGCTCCGGCGGCATAACTCTTCTGAGTGAATCGAGCCGCCAAAGTGGGTGAGTTGGGGGTCAGGAAATGCGGTCGCCGCCGTCGAGCAGCGCCAGCGTCCGGCCCATCGCGCGCACCGAACGCTCGGTGATCGGGTCGAGCACCAGGATGGCCTCGTCGGCACCGGCTTCGGCCAGGCCGTGGAGGTGCCGTGCGAGGACCTCGGGGTCGCCCGTGACAGGCGGGGAGTCCGGCAGCGGCCCGCGTTCGCCGGCACGCTCGTCCAGGCTCACGAGCACACATGCGCTGCGCCCGATCTCGCCCTCTGGCCGGCCCGCCCGCCGGGCGGCGGCATCGATCCGGGCGTTCAGGTCGGCAAATCCGGACACCGTGTTGCCATAGCCGTCGAACCAGGTGTTCCAGGCGTCGGCGTGGGGGAGGGCGATCCCGAGCATGCGCGGCCCGTTGGAGCCGATGAGAAGCGGGGTGCGCCGCGCCGGCGGCGGCAGCAGCACGGCGTCGGCGGCCTGCCAGTAGCGGCCGTCGAGCGTGACGCGCTCACCCGCCAGCAGGCCGCGGATGATCGCGAACGCCTCCTCGAACCGGGCGACGCGGTGGTCGTAGGGGATCCCGAATGCGGCGAACTCGCCCTGGTTCCAGCCGCAGCCGAGGCCGAGGACGAACCGGCCGCCGCTGATCTCGTCGATGGCGGCCGCCATGCGCGCGATCACGCCCGGCGGGTGAAATCCGGTGCAGGCCACGAGTGGCCCCAGCTCGACCCGGCGGGTGATCGCGGCCAGCCCCGCCAGCACGGCCCACGCGTCCCACGGCCCCCGCTCGGGCCGCTCGTCGCCGCGGTAGAGCATGTGGTCGCCGACCCAGATCGAATCGAAGCCGGTCTCCTCGGCCGCGAGGGCCATCGCGGCGTACTCGGGCCAGCGCACCTCCCGCTCCACCTCGGGCAGCTGGACTCCGATGCGCAGGGGGCGGGGCACGGCGGGCACTCTCTCATGAAGCAGCGGTCGCGTGCCGATGGGTGGGCGTGGACTCATCGACGCGCGCGCACGAGCGGGAGCTGCAGGTCAACACGGTCCTGGCGGATGTGCCCGCACCGCCTGCGCACCCGGCCGAGTCGGCGGCCACGGTGCCGGCGGGGCACCAGCTCGCCTGGGGCCTTGCCACCGCAGCGCTGGTGTTCGCGGCGGTGGCGATGTCGTGGGGCCGCATCTTCTTCTCGGACACGTACATCTCGCTCACGTCCGGCCGGTACATCCATGCTCACGGGCTGCCCGTCGACGGACACACCTGACCGTCGCGGGCGCGGGCCGGCCCTGGATCGACCAGCAGTGGCTCGCGCACCTGTTCATGTACGACCTCTGGCGGGTCGGCGGCGACGCGGCGGTCGGCGCTTCGAGCGCGGTCGCCTTCGCACTGGCATTCGGAATGCTCGCGGTGCTTCTCATGCGGCGCGGAGCCGCTCCGGTCGGCGCGCTGCTTGCGCTCGGCGGGGCGCTGGTGCAGTGCCTCCTGTTCGCCGAGACGCGTGCCCAGAGCTATGCCTATCCGCTCTTCGTCGGCCTGCTCTGGATCGTCCTCACACAGTCCGACCGCACCTGGCTGCGCCGGGCGGCGCTCACCCTGCCGCTGCTCGTGCTCTGGGCCAACGTGCACGGGTCGGTGCTCCTCGGCGTGGCGATGGTCGTCGCGTGCTGCGGCCGCAGCGCCGCTGCGAGCCTGCGCCGGAAGGCGTGGCGGCCGGCGGGCGGGGAGGTGGCGCTGTCGGTGCTTGCCGCCGCGTGCGTCCTTGCGACGCCGTACGGCACCGGCATGATCGGCTACTACGTGCGGGTGCTCGGTGATCCCGCCCTGGCCACGATCGCCGAGTGGCAGCCGTCGTCGTTCGCCCCGCTCAATCTGCCGTTCGTCGTGATCCTCATGGGCACGCTCGGACTGGTGTGCTTCGCCCGGGGCAGGGGCGTGCGGCTCCCTGCCGACATGCTGCTGCTGGCGGTCCTCCTCGGCGCGCTGGCCGCCCACGCGGTGCGCTACCAGACGTGGTTTGCCCTCGGTGCGGCCCCGCTGCTCGCCCTCGCCGTGACCCGCACGTGGTCGCGCCGCCGCGGGCTCGCGCCGCCGCCGCGGGTCATCGTCATCGCCGCCGGGGCCCTGCTCCTCGTCTTCACCGTGGTCGCGGGCGGGATCCTCGCGCGCACCCCGTCGTCGGCGTACGGCAAGTGGATCTCGGACTCCGCCGTCCATTCCGCCGCCCGGTACGGCGCCGAGCATCCGCAGGCCCGGATCCTCGCCGACGATGTCACCGGCTCCGCGCTGCTCTGGCGCTACCCGAGCTTGGCGGGCCGGGTGGGGTTCGATGCTCGCACCGAGATCTACAAGCCGTCGCAGTTCCTGGCGTTCGCCCGCTTCGTGCTGGCGTCCGGCCCGACCTGGGCCGCATCCGCCCGGCCCGTACCAGGTGGTCGCGGTCACGTGCCCGCTGCATCCCGCCCTGTGCAAGGCGCTTCCCGGGCTCTCAGGCTGGCGGATCCTCACTCACCGCGACGGTGGCATGGTCGCCGTCCGCAGCTGAGCGCGGCGCGCGGAACGTCCACAGCCGGTTGCCGAGGTAGCCGGCCGGCGTCGCGACCAGGATGGCGATCGCCGCCGCCGCGAACCGCGGCGCCCCCGCGACCTCGACGAGCTCCACGAGCACGAGCAGGTCGAGGGCGAGTGCCCCGAGGCTCACGGCGAGAAAGCGGGCGTACTGCGGGGAGGCGCGCCGTCCGCGTGGCCCGGAACGTCCACGCCCGGTTGAGCACGAAGTTGCTTGTCGCCGCCGCGACGAATGCGAAGGCGAACGCGACCGGGTAGGGAAGCTCCTGCTGGAACAGCAGGTAGAGGACGCTGTTCACCACATAGCCCGACGCGCCGACGGTGCAGTAGCGGGCAAACGAGGCCCGCCACCGCCCGTCGATCACGGAGCGCTTCAGCTCAGTACACCGTCGTGGTGCCGGTCACGGAGGTGCAGCCGGTCTTCGTGGCCGTGAAGGTCAGCTTGCCCTTCTTCGTCGGCTTCACCCTGAAGGTCACCTTGCCCTTCGCGCCGGTCTTGAGCGCCTGCGCCTTGATCCCGGCACCGGCCACCTTGACCGTGACGCCCGAGATGACGTTCCCGGCCCCATTGGTCATGGTCACGGTCACGTTCGCGGCCGTGTTGGGCAGAAGCCCGCCACTCGAGATCGACAGCGTCAGCTTGAGCGGCAGGGTCAGCGTCTGGGTCGGCGAGAACGCGCCCTGGTTGCCGTCGGCGTCCACCGCCGCGACGTGCCAGTAGAGCGTTCCGCCGTTCTGGTACGTCGTGTAGTCGAACTGCATGGTCGGCGCGGCCGAGGTCGTGTCGGTGTTGAAGCCCTCGATCGGGGCGGCGAACGACCCGTCGGCGTTCTGGGCCGGTGTGGTCGACACCTCGAACCGGTACGTCTTTGCGCCGAGCTTGGGCGCCCAGCTCATCGAGAAGTTGTGCAGCCCGCCGGTGCTCGTGACGAGACCGGTCGGAGCCGCAATCGTGCGCTGGAACGGCTGCAGGGCCGTGTACGCGCCGGGAACGGTGGACGACGGGGAGCCGTTCTGCACCGTCGGGAACTCCGCGCGCACCTCCCAGGTGAACGACTTGGTGCCCGTGAGGTGGGTCATCGCGGCGGCGGTCGTGTCCATTCCAGTGCCGCTCGTGCAGGACATCCCCTGCGGGCAGTTGAGGGTGACGTCATACCCGACGGCTCCGGGAACCGGGTTCCACTGCCACACCGGGATGCTGTCGCCGGTCGTCGCGTTGACGAAGTTCGTCGGCGTCGAGAAGCTCGGCGACGGCAGCGTCTTTGTGAAGTTGCCGGCGGCTCGACCAGGCGAGCCCGACCGGTGTCCCGGGGCGCCTCGCCCTCGGCCTGCACGCGCCAGTACAGCTTCTGGCCGGCCGGGTAGGTCGAGTCGGCCGTGTAGGACGTCTCGTCCACCGTCTGGTTGTCGACGAGGTTGCTGAAGTTGGAGTCGGTCGCGACCTGGACGTGGTAGGCGTAGGCGCCGTCGACCGGCGTCCACTGGAACACGGGCCAGGTCGAGATGGAGGCGGCGTTGGCCGGGGCGGTCAGCGTCGGTGCGGCCGACTGCTTCTGGAAGGTCTCCGCCGGGGCGTGGTCGGGCCGGGCGACGACTCCCGTGCCCGTGAAGCCCTGCGCGGGCAGCACGGCCCAGTAGTAGGTGGCGTCGGGATAGTCGACGACCTGGTTGCCCGTGCGGGGCGCGTAGGCCGGCGTCTGCGTCCACGCGTAGTCGATGACGTTCTGGAACGTCGCGTCGGTCGCGACGATGACGTAGTAGCTCTGGTACCCGCTGATCGGCTTCCACGTGAAGAGCGGCATGCCGCTCGAGACCTGGCCGGTCTGCGGCAGCTCGTAGTCGGCCGCGCCCAGATAGCCGTTCGTGCAGGCCTGGCAGGCGCTGCCGGTCGGGTACCCGGTGAAGTTGAACGACGGATCCGTGTCGTCGCCGAGATCTGTCCACGAGCCCGAGACGACGTGGTTCGCCGTATCCTGGTTGCGCTCGGCGCGGACGCGAACGCAGAACTGGTCGCCGTTCGCCATCGGAAAACTGTCGGTGGACAGGGATTGCGGGTTCGGCCACGGGTCGGCGCCGATGTTGCCGGCGCCGAGCGGCGTCCAGCTGGTCGACACGGTGGTGCCGTCCCAGAACGAGGTGCTCCAGTCGCACTCCGGGCCCTGGCCGGTGACGCTGTAGGGCGACACCTGAACCTCGTAGGCCGCGGCCCCGGGAACCGGGTCCCAGGACACGATCGGATCGCTGGTGTTGACGCCGGCCGGTCGTCCAGGTGATGGGATTGGTCCTGGTCGTCGCGCATGCTCAGGTTCGTGACGGCCCCCGCACCGGTGTCGTAGTTGACGGTGAAGGTCTGAGGGTTGCCGCCGCTGCTGTAGACCGTCGGCGTTCCGGCCTGCTGGGAGGAGTCGTACGGCGTCACGCGCCAGTAGTAGGAGTTGGCTGCGGGCAGAAGGGTCGTCGGCGCAAGCGAGGTCGCGACGGTGAAGCCGGTGCAGCACACGTTCGAGCCGCTGGGGAAGTTCTGGTCGGTGTTGACGTCGACCTTGTAGTAGGCCGCACCCGGGATGGCCGTCCACGAGAACTGCGGATCGAACACCTGCGAGCTGGGGTCGAGGTCGTTGAGCGTCAGGGTGGTGGTGTTCGGCCACGACCAGTTGAAGCTGAACACGGACGACGGCGTGCCCTGGTTGCCCTCGGCGTCGACCGGCGTGACCTGCCACCAGTACTGGCCGTCGGTCAGGCGGGACGGGATGGAGTAGGCGCTGGCGGTGGTGGTGATCGGCGAGCCGGCCACCAGGGTGCTCATCAGCGGGTCGCTCGCGATCGAAAGCTGGTATTCCTGCGCGCCGCGAACGGCCGTCCAGTTGAGCAGCATCGGCTGGGGATAGGTCAGGGTCGAGCCGTCCGCCGGCGACTGCGGCTGAGGCTGATCCGACCAGTCCTCGGTGAAGCTGCGGATGGTCGACCAGGCTCCCTGCGTACCGGTCGCGGAGACCGCGGCAACGCGCCAGTTGTAGAGCCCGTTCGCGAGGGCGCTCGTCAGCGCCACGCGCGTGTTCTTGGTGGTGGCGGTGAACTGGGGCGGATTGAAGCCGGTCGAGCCGCCGAGCTGGAAGACGTAGTGGTCAGCGCCCGAGACACCGTTCCACGTGAAGGTCGGCAGCGCATCCACCGTGACGCTTGCAGCCGGCCCCGTCAGCGTGGGGGCGGCCAGCGCGGCGAAGCTGGGCGAGACGAACACGAGCAGCGCAAGCACGGCGGAGAGGAAAGCGGCCGTGCGAATATGGGGGATGCGAGGGATCGGGGACTCCTTGGTAGCTGACGGGCGCGTGAACACGCAAAGGCGCGCCCCTATCCCTTAGTTCGGCGCAGGAACGCCAAACTCCATCCCCCAAAAGCGCGCTTGCGCTGCTCGGTTCCTAGTATGCGGATGAGAGGACTTGAACCTCCACGACCTTACGGCCACACGGACCTGAACCGTGCGCGTCTACCAATTCCGCCACATCCGCGGGCGACGGGAGTTTATCCGGGCGCGCAGGCGCCCGTCACGAGGTGCGCGATCTCTGCGTCCGAGTAGCCGGCCTCGGCGAGCACCTCGGCCGTGTGCTCGCCCAGGCGCGGCGGCGGCCGGCGGGCGTGCAGGCGGTCGCCGTCGATCTGCATCGGCGAGCCGATCAGGCGCAGCGGGCCGGCGCTGGGATGGTCGATGGTCTCGACGGTGTGGGCGGCGGGGCCGGCCAGAGCCGCGGGCACCGAGAGCACCGGCCCGCCGGGCACGCCCGCCGCGGTCGAGCACCTCGAGCCAGTGCGAGACCGGGCGCGCGTCGATCGTCCGCGCCAGCTCGGGCACGAGCCGCGCGCGATGCGCCACCCGCAGCCGGTTGGTGCGGAAGTCCGGGTCGGCTCCGATCTCGTCGAGACCGGCCTCGCGGCAGAAGCGGGCGAACTGCTCGTCGTTGCCCACCGCCAGGTTGATATAGCCGTCCGCGGCATGGAACGTCTCGTAGGGCACGATCGACGGGTGCGCGTTGCCCAGCCGGACCGGCTCGATCTCGCCGATCAGCCAGTCGCCGCCACGGTTTGCGAGCCAGGCCACCTGCGCATCGAGCAGCGACACCTCGAGCGTCGCCCCGACTCGCCGGTGCGGGCGCGCCGCAGCAGTGCGGCCAGGATCGCCGAGCTGGCGAACTGGCCGGCGACGATGTCCGAGATCGCCACGGCCACCTTGATCGGCTCGCCGTCCGGCTCGCCCTGCATGCTCATGATGCCGCCGATGCCCTGCATGACGAAGTCGTAGCCCGGCTTGGCCGCCTCGGGGTGCCCGGTCGGATAGCCGCGGATCGAGCAGTGCACGATCGCCGGGTCGGCGGCGCGCAGCGAGGCCGCGTCGAGCCCGAAGCGCTCGCCCGCGCCGGGCAGGAAGTTCTCGATCACGACGTCCGCGCCGGTCGCGAGCCTCTGGGCGACGCGCCACGCCGTCGGGGTGCTTGAGGTCGATGGCGATCGAGCGCTTGTTGCGGTTGACCTGCATGAAGTAGGCGCTCTCGCCGGCCACGAACGGCGGGCCCCACTGGCGGCTGCCGTCGCCGCCGCCCGGCCGCTCCACCTTGACCACGTCTGCGCCCAGGTCGGCCAGCATCATCGTGCAGTACGGGCCCGGCGAGGATCTGGGTCAGGTCGAGCACCCGGACGTCGGCGAGGGGCAGGTCGGGCACGGGCGCCTGGCGGGCTCAGCTCGCGGTGGGACTGTGCAGCTTCGCCAGTTCCGCCAGCGCCCATTCGCGGTGCTTGTCGGCGTTGACGTTGACCTTGGCAGCCGCCACGGTGCCGTCCCGGTCGATCACGAAGCCCGACCGGATCAGGCCGTCGTACGTCTTGCCGTAGCGGGTCTTCGGCCCCCAGGCGCCGTAGGTCGTCGGCGACCGCGTGGTCCTCGTCGGCCAGAAGCGGGAAGGGCAGCGAGTACTTCTCCTGGAACTTCACGTGCGACTCGACCGATTGGGGGCTGATGCCGAGCACCGTCGCCCCGGCGCGCTCGAAGTCGCCCCAGCTGTCGCGGATGGCGCACGCCTGGCGCGTGCAGCCCGGCGTGTCGTCCTTGGGATAGAAGTAGACGACCACGGGACGGCCGCGCAGATCGCTCAGCTTGACGGTCTCGCCGGTGTCGGAACGGAGCGCGAAATCGGGCGCCGGCTGTCCCACCTCGACCATGGTCGTAGCGTAGTCCGTTTGGCCTGGTAGCCTGCCCGCCTATGCCGCTGGCTGCACGCGATCGTCGGGTCGCTTCTGATCGTGGCCAACGCGGCCGTGGCGCTCTGGGGCTACATCGCATATCGCCGCAACGCGCCGCCCGGGGAGTACTTCCGGCAGATGCTCGCGATGGCCCAGACGCTCGTGATCGCCCAGGCCACGCTCGGCCTCGTGCTGATCTCCGAGGGCTACCGGCCGGGCGACCAGCTGCACTTCGTGTACGGGCTCCTTCCCCTGCTTGTGCGTCGCGTACCCCTATGCTTTGCGCGGTGAAGATGGGCGGCGCAACCTGCTGCTGTTCACGATCGGATCGGGGCTCGTCGCGGCCCTGGGCGTCCGCGCGTTCATGACGGGGCCGCATTGATGAGCCGGGAGTCGCTGCGCGGGTTCCTGATCGTGATCGGCCTCGCGATCATCTCGACGGTGTTCTTCAGCGTGTCGTCGAGCGTCTTCGGCATCCTGCTCGGGACGATCGGGCTGATCTTCATCGTCCTCATGTGGTACTTCGGATACGCCTGGTACCGGTCGAACAGGATGACGATCTCGCTCATGCCCGACCGCCAGCGCCAGGCGCTCTACGCCGGCATGGGAGCCGTCACGGTGGCCGCCGGCGCGTACTCGCTGTCACGCTTCGGGCTCGTCTCGCTCGGCGGCTTCTCACTGCCGATCGTGCTGCTCGCCCTGGCGGGCGGGTTCGCGATGCTGTGGGCCTGGGAGGAGTCGAAGCGCTACCACCTGTGACGGTTGCGGCCAACCGTCACAGCGGGCGCGCGTTTCGGTCTCGGCGGGGGGTACGGTGCCAGGCACCGAGCCGCCGAGCCGCTCGACCGGCCTGTCGCCGCGGCCGACGTCGCTCTGGGAGCCACGCACGGGGATTCGCCCGCGTCACGCTTCGCATACGTTTCGCCGCGCCCGCTGTGACGGTGCCTGGCACCGTCACGGCCGCCGTTAGAAACCTGCGAGTCCGTGCGGTGTGCCCAGGCCGGTCGGCAGGTCGTAGCCGGCCCGCGCCGTGCATTGGCGCAGCACGGTGCAGGGGAAGGCCGGCGTGCCGGGCAGGTTGCCGGCGCTCGTGATGTCGCGCAGCGCGCCGGGGTGGGCGTACGCCAGTGACGCCGGGTAGTTGACGCTGCTCGAGTTGGCGGCCAGTCCGTAGACGCCCGCGATCAGCGGGGCGGACAGGCTCGTGCCGCCGACCAGGAACCAGCCCGGCCGGGGCCCTGCCGAGTCGTACACCGCGGCCCCGGTGTTCGGGTCGGCATCCGCCGACACGTCGTTCATCCCTCGGAAGCATGCCGCAGCCGACGGCCGCCCAGGTGGGCACCGCCTTCTGCCAGGCGCGTGCGAGCGAGGTGTCGTCGCAGCCGCTGCCCGTCGCGCTGGTCGCGCTGTTGTTCCACGTCGTCTCGCTCACATACGTGTTGCCCGACATCCGGAGGTCCGTGCCTCCGACCGCGACGACCGTGTTGAGGCTGGCGGGATACGACGGGCCGAAGCCGGAATCACCGGCGGCGACCACGATCGCGTGCCCGGGGTGGTCGTAGGCGCTCGCGCCGGTGCCGCCGATGTGCGAGCTGGCGCCGTACGACCCGTAGCTGTTGCTGACCACGTTTGCACCGTTGGCGACGGCGGTGTCCACGGCCTTCCCCAGGTTCGCGAAGCTGGCGGAGTTGGCCTCGACCAGCAGGATCTTGCAGTTCTGGCAGATCTCGTGTGCGACCTGCACGTCCAGCGAGATCTCGACGTCCCATCCGTACGGCACCGCCGACTTGGGCAGCGTGGTGCCGCCGTTCTGGTTCATGGACTGGAAGCACGCCGACCGGATCGCCCTGTTGCAGCGGGGGAACATCGGGCAGGCCGAACGTCGCGTCGAAGTGAGTGAGATCGGCGAACGCCGTGCGGGAGCTGTAGGCATCGACGATGGCGATGGTCTGCTTCTTGCGAGGTCCCCACGTACCGGCGATGCGCGGAGTGAGCATGGGCAGCGAGTAGGCGCGGTGAAACTGCAGCGGCCCGTAGCCCGCCGGCAGTCCGGCCAGTGCCGCGGCCAGCGCCGGCCGGACACCTTGGGTGACGACCTGCGCGAGGCAGCTCATCGTGCCGGGCGGCGGGGTGGAGCAGGCTGCACGGCTCGTCGCGAGCGCTGGGTGTCGGCATGGCGGCGGCCAAAAGCACGAATGCCGCGAGCAGCGGCAGCAGAACGAAACGTCTCATGCATCATCCTTCGGGGGGTCGGCTACAAACGTACGCGCCTCGCGCACGTGTCCCAATCCCCCGCCCGGGTGTCAGAGACCGGTTGGTGCTAGTCGGTGGTGAAGATCGCCGCGGGCGCTCCGCCGAGCGAGCGCAGCGCGTCGGCGACCGAGCACGAGATGCACGTGAAGATCGGTGTGTCGCGCTCGGTGTAGCGGCTGGCCTCGGTCTCGCGCAGCGTCATCATCAGGTCGAGGAAGTCGCCGACGAAGTCGGTCTCGAACGCGACCACGAACTCCTGGTCGTCGATGCCGAACGAGTACGTCGTGTTGATCTTGACCGTCGGGAACTGGTGGCCGGCGGCGATGTGCTCGTTCATGATCCCCTGCCGGGCCGGCTTGGACAGCTGGTACCACGCCCGGGTCTTGACCATTGGGTAGATCAGCAGGTAGCGCGAGTCCGGGTTCCACATGATCCGGCCGCGCTTGTGCATCGAGCGGCCCTCGCCCTTGACGTACTGCGACCGCCGCGTCATCGACAGATACGCATGCGGGGTCGTCAGGTATCCACCCATGGTCGTGGACATGACGGCGGTGCTGAGCTCCTGGAAGTCCTCGAGCCGCTCGGACACCTTCCACAGCATGAAGTCGGCATCCGGGCGCAGCCCCGCCACCGTGTAGGAACGCAGCGCAAAGCGGTCGCCGAACGACTCGATCGTCGCCGCCAGCTCGGCCCGCGAGGCGTCCTGCTCGGCCTCCGGCAGCCGCCGCCAGGCCGGGTCGAGCTTGTAGAACGAGAAGTGCACGAACTGGCGATCCTCGCCGGCGGAATTGTTCGGAGGGCTGCCGTTCGCGCTCATCGGTTTCGATCGTAGCAGGCGATTCCTGACACTCCCGCAACGCCCGCGGCGTTGTTCTGTGACGGGAGCCGAGCCTACGTTGGACCGGTGCAGCGATCGACACACCGGGAGCGCGGCCAGGCGAGCGTCGAGACGGTGGCGCTCCTGCCCGCGCTGGTCGTCCTCACGCTCGCGCTGTGGCAGGCCGTGATGGCCGGCTGGGCGCTCGTATCGGCCGAGTCCGCGGCTCGCGCGGCCGCTCGGGCAGCCCTGGCGGGCGCCCCCGCGCGCGGGGCGGCGCTCGCGGCGCTGCCCCATGGGATGCGATCGGGCGCGCGCGTGCGGATCACGAGCGGGGGTGTGACCGTGCGCGTCCGGATTCCGGTTGTGCTGCCGGGATTTGGGATGGATGTCTCGGCGTCGGCCGCCAGGGTGCGGCAGTGAGCCGGGAGCGGGGACAGGCGACGGTCGAGCTGGTGGCCTTCGCCGTGGTGGCTGCGGTCATCGCGGTCGGGCTCCACGCGCTGCTCGTGTTGTGGGCGGCGCAGGGTCGCGCCCAGGGGATCGCCGACCAGGCCGCGGTGCTGGTGGCCGAGCAGCGTCCGCTGCCCGCGTCGTTGCGCCGCGAGGCCGACATCCGCGTCCGTGGGCACACGCTGGTCGTAACGGTGCCAGTGCGGCTCGCCGGCGGGCTCGGCCGCACCGACGCCGTCGCGCGGGCGGCGCTGCCGTGAGGGAGCGCGGGCAGATCTCGGTGGCGGCGGTCGCCGCGATCACCGTCGTCCTGCTGGGCGGCGTCCTCATCGGCTATCTGAGCATGCTCGCCGCCGGCGGCGGTCACGCCCAGCGGGCGGCCGACCTGGCCGCGATCGCCGCCGCCGGCCGCCTCGGGGCCGATCCCGATGCGTCGAGCGCGGTCCTGCGCCGCGTCGCGGCCGTGGCGGCCGCTGCGAACGGCGGTCGGGTGGTCTCGGTGCGTGTGGTGCGGACGGGGGCGGTGCCGCGGGCCGTCGACGTCGCGGTCTCGATCGCCGTGGAGGGGTCGGTGCCGGTCGCAGGCCGCCAGCACCGGCGGGTGGTGGCCCGAGCCCGCGCCGGAGTCGCGTTCTCGGTCACGCTTCCGGAGGGGCGGTTCCGGCCGATCGATTTGCACGGCGCACGCGGTCCGCTCGCGGCCGTCGCCGCCGCCGAGGCACAGGTCGGGTGGCCGTACCGATGGGGCGGCGAGAGCCGGGAGGACGGCGGGTTCGACTGCTCGGGGCTGGTCGACTACGCGTATGCCGCAGCCGGCGATCCGCTGCCCGGCCGGCCGACCGCCGCCTCTCTGTGGCAGATGGCCCGGCCCGAGGCGGCCGCCGAACTGGCCCCGGCCGACCTCGTGTTCGTCGGCACCTCCGACGGCGCCCCCCACCACGTGGGCATGTACGTCGGCGACGGGATGGTGGTGGTCGCGCCGCACACGGGCGCGAGCGTGCGGTACGAGCCGCTCGCGGCGGGCGGCTGGGACGGGTTCGCCCGCATGCTCGATGCCCAGTCCGGCCCGCCGATCGCGGATGCCGCGATCACGGCCGCCGCCCGCGCTCACCAGGTGCCCCCCGACGCGCTCGCGGCGGAGCTGCGCCTGGGACTGGCGGCCGATCCGGACGCGGGCGCAACGGCGCTGGCAGCCGCGATGCGGCGCCATCCGGGCGACCTCGCGGCGGCGCTGGCCGATGCGCTGCGCGACCCGTCCGCGGCCGCGCTGGTGCTGCGATCTGCGTCGGGTCCCGCTCTGGGCGACGGGTTCGCGGCGGCGGTACGGCTGCTTCCGACTCCGCCGCCGCAGCGACGGGCCGTGCAGAAGGCGCGCGCTCACCGCGGCGGCCGCGGCCTGAGCGTGTCCGGCGTGGTGGCGACCGCCGTCGGGGGAGCGCAGAGGGTCGCCGGGCAGCTGGACGAGCTCGGAGGGAAGGTGTCGCTGCAGGCTCTGGAGGGCCTTCGCAACCTGCTCCGGTTCGGCGTCAGCGGCATTGCGGTGTTCATCCCCGACCCGCACCTGAGGGACGTGGCGCAGTTCATGACCGCCGTCTGGGACACGATCGCGTTCCTGAGGAGCGGCGTCGAGCTCAGCGGCTGGTCCCTGTGGGCGGCGCGCCTGAGTGTGCCCGTTGGACTGGTCTTCGGCCTCTCCTACCTCTGGCAGGCCTGCACCGCCCGACGCCGCTCAGACCGGATCTGGTACGGCCTGCAGGCCGCCGGCAACATCCTCATGTCGGTCGGCGTGGCCACCGCCGGCGCCGATCTCGCTCGGCGTCGGAGTCGCCTCGCTCGAGATTCCTCCGGTCGGCGTCGCCCTGATCGTGACCGGAGGACTGCTGCTCGCCGGGGCCTGCGCCTACCGGGAGTGGGGCTGGATCACGCACGGCGGGGCCCTGCGCGAAGCGCGAACGGGTGTGCACTGGGTGCGGGCCGGGGCCACCCGGGCGGCCGGCGCCGTGGTCGACGCCGGCCGCTCCGTGGTCGATGCGCTGAGCCCCTTCTAGGCGTTCACGGCCGCGCCGCGGGTGGGAGCGACGACCTGGTCGACGCTTCCGGTATGCACGTCGTAGATGTATCCCGACACCGGGATGCTGTCGTCGATGAACGGCGAGCTGAGGATGGCCGCGACGTCGTCGCGGACACTCTGCTCGAGGTCGGGGAACGGGAGGAAGTCGATGTGCGAGGCGTCTTCGCCCGTCTCGTCGTGCAGCTTGGCGCGGAGGTGATCGTTGGTGAACGTGACCATTCCGCAGTCGGTGTGATGGATGACCGCGAACTCGTTCGTGCCGAGCAGGCGCGACGAGATCACGAGCGAGCGGAGCGCGTCGTCGGAGGCGCGGCCGCCGGCGTTGCGGATCATGTGGGCGTCGCCGATCTCGAGCCCGAGTGCCACCTCGGGGTGGATGCGGGCGTCCATGCAGGTGACGATGGCCACCTTGCGGGCGGGCGGCATTGGCTTGTCGCCGGCGGTGAAGCTCTGCTGGAAGTCGCGGTTGGCTGCGAGCATCCCGTCGAATTCTGACACGGGCTCCCCCTTGGTTGATTGGATGCGATGCTAGCAGGAATGGATCCATTCAAGCCCTCCCGGCACAGCCCGGCGATCCCCGCTGCGAGGCTACGATGAGGCCATGTCAGCGGTGGCCCGCAGCGAGCGCACCCAGCGCCTCGACGCCCAGCTTCGCGCCCTGCCCGACCAGCCCGGGGTGTACATGTTCCGGGGCGAGAAGGGCGAGGTGCTGTACGTCGGCAAGGCCAAGTCCCTGCGCAAGCGGGTGCAGTCGTACTTTCGCCGCGACCTGCACGCGACCGTGAAGACCGCGGGCCTGGTGGAGCGGATCGAGGAGATCGAGTTCGTCGCCGCCGTGTCCGAGACGGAGGCCTTGCTGCTCGAGCAGAACCTGATCAAGCGCCACCGCCCGGGGTTCAACATCCGCCTGCGCGACGACAAGTCCTACCCGTACATCGCCGTCACCGCCGGCGACGAGTACCCACGCGTGATGTTCACCCGCGAGCGGCACCGCAAGGGCGTGCTCTATTTCGGCCCGTACTCGAGCGCGAAGAAGGTGCGCGAAACCCTCGATGTGCTCAACCGGGTGTTCCCGTACCGGCCCTGCGAGGGGCCGCAGCCGGGGCGCCGCTCGGGCATCCCCTGCCTCGACTACCACATCGGCCGCTGCGCGGCCCCGTGCGTCGGCTACATCAGCCGCGAGGACTACCGGGCGGTGATCGACAACGTTGTCGAGTTCCTGTCCGGCCGCGTGCGCCCGCTCGAGCGGCGGCTCGAGGCCGAGATGAAGCGGGCATCGAGCGAGCACGCGTTCGAGGACGCGGCCCGCTACCGCAACCGGCTGATGGCCGTGCGTCACCTGTCGGAGCGCCAGGTCGCGGATCGGCCCAGCATGGGCTCGGCCGATATCCTCGGCGTCGCCTGCAAGGACGACACCGCCAACGTGCAGCTGTTCCACCTGCGCGACGGGCGCCTGTCCGACAGGCACGGCTTCTACCTCGAGAATGTGGAGGACAGCGATCCGTCCGACGTGCTGTGGGGCTTCGCCCTCGAGTACTACGGGGGCCAGGTGGCGGTCCCGGGGCAGGTCGTGGTGCCCACATCGTTCGAGGACGCCGACCTGCTGGAGGCATTCCTCGGGGAGCGCCGCGGCGCGACCGTCGAGGTGCGGACGGCTCGTCGCGGTGAGAAGCGGCGGCTGGCCGACATGGCCGCGCGCAACGCCGAGCTGGCGCTCGAGCACGACACGCTCATGCGCGAGCGCACGCGGGCGCGGCGGATCGAGGCGCTCGAGGAGCTGCGTGAGGCGCTCAACCTCGAGGTGCTGCCGGTGCGGATCGAGTGCTTCGACATCTCGAACCTCGGCGAGTCGAACCCGGTCGCGTCGATGGCGGTGTTCGAGGACGCGGTCGCCAAGAAGTCGGACTACCGCAAGTTCGGGATCCGCCACAGCGGCGGGCAGGACGACTTCGCGATGATCGCCGAGGCGGTCGGGCGCCGGTTCGCGCGCATGGCCGCCATCGAGGCCGACGACTACGACCGCAGCTTCGCCACGGCGCCCAACCTCGTTGTGATCGACGGCGGCAAGGGTCAGCTGGCGGCCGCCGTCGAGGCGATGGCCGGGTTCGAGCTGCCGCGGGTGGCGGTGATCTCGCTGGCCAAGCGGGTCGAGGAGATCTTCGTGCCGGGCCGCTCCGAGCCGGTGATCCTCGACCGCAGCTCCGCCGGGCTGCAGCTGCTGCAGCGCGTCCGCGACGAGGCCCACCGGTTCGCGCTCGGCTTCCACCGCCAGCGCCGCAGCGCCGCGAGCGTCGACTCGATCTTCGACAGCCTGCCCGGTGTCGGCCCCGCGCGGCGGCGGCGGCTGATGCTGCGCTTCGAGACCGCCGACGCGCTCGTGAACGCGACCCGCGACGAGCTCGAGTCGGTGCCCGGCGTGCCCGCCAAGGTCGGACGCGGGATTCACGCGGCGCTCCACCGCACGGACTGACGCGCCGTGGCGGTAGGGTGACGCCGTGACCCTGAGCGGCGACGAGGTGCCGACGGCGGACCTGGTTCCGACGCGCGGCAGGCGGGGGGGCGTGCGGGTGGTGTGCCTGGGTGGCGGCACGGGTCTCTCGATGATCCTGCGCGGCCTGAAGCGGATCGCGGCCGTGACCGCGGTCGTGACGACGACCGACGACGGCGGCAGCAGCGGCCGGCTGCGGCGCGATTTCGACATGCCGGCGCCCGGCGACGTGCGCAACTGTCTCGCGGCACTGGCCGAGGACGAGTCGCTCGTGGGCCAGCTCTTCCAGCACCGTTTCACGACCGGCGAGCTCGCCGGGCACAGCTTCGGCAACCTCTTCCTGGCCGGGCTGACCGATCTTCTGGGCAGCTTCGACCGGGCGGTGTTCGAGTCGGCCCGCGTGCTGGCGGTGTCCGGCCGGGTGGTTCCGAGCACCGTGGACATGGTCGAGCTGGTGGCGCAGTTCGGCGACGGGCACGAGGTGTACGGCGAGACGGCGCTGGCCGCCGATGGGGCGCAGTGCCAGCACGTGCGGCTCGACCCGCCCGACCCGGCCGCGCATCCGCGCGCGCTGCAGGCCATCGCCCGGGCCCAGCTGATCGTGATGGGGCCCGGGAGCCTCTTCACGAGCACGCTGCCGCCTCTCCTCGTGCCCGGGATCGCCGCGGCGGTGCGGGCGGTGAACGTGCCCCGGATCTACGTCTGCAACCTGCTCCAGCAGCCGGGGGAGACCGATGGCTACCGCGCCTCCGACCACGTCTCCCGCATCATCGACCACGTCGGCCCGGGTCTGGTCGACACGGTCGTCGTGAGCCGCAACCGGGCCGAGTTCGGCACCCCTGTCCCGGTCGACCGGGGCGGCCTGCGGCGGCTCGGGGTGCAGGTGGTCGGCGGGCGGCTGGCGGGCGAGTGGCAGCACGATCCCGAGCGGCTGGCCCGGCTCCTGGTGCGGCTTGCCCGCCGAGGGCGGGAGCCGCGGCCGTGACGGCACGGTCGGCGTTCGGCGAGCGGGTGCGGCGCGAGCTGACCGAGCGGCCCCCGCGGCGGCGGTGCTGTTCGAGCGCGCTTCTGTGCGGCCTGTTCCGGCACGCCGGCACGCTCGAGCTGAGCGGCGACGGCGTCGCCGTGCGGGCCGAGCTGGGCGATGCCTCGGCGGCCCGGCTGGCGTTCACCCTGGTGCGCGAGCTGGGCGGCGACGGCCAGCTGGTGTCGTTCCGCGAGCCCCGCTTCGACCGCGGCACCCGGGTGCTGGTGCGGCTGCACGGCGATCGCAGCCTGCAGCTGCTGCACGAGGTGGGCGTGCTCTCGACCGGGCTCGCGCCGCTGGCCGAGCCGCCCGGGCGGCTGCTGCAGCGGCGCTGCTGCCGGGCCTCCTACCTGCGCGGGGCGTTCGTCGCCGCCGGCTCGGTGTCGGCGCCGCGCGCGCCGGGGCATGTCGAGATCCGCGTCTCGGAGCTCGACGGTGCGCGGCTGGTGCAACGGGTAGCGCGCACCGACGGCATCCCGCTGCGAGGTCACCGTCCGCCGCGGTCATGCGGTCGCCTACGCGAAGGGCAAGCCGACGATCCGGGAGCTCCTGGCGCACATCGGCGCGCACGACGCCGTGCTCAGCCTCGACGAGGCCGAGGTGATCAGCCGCACCCGGGAGCGGGCCAACCGCGCCACCAACTGCGACGAGGCCAACCTCGCCCGCCTCGGCGCGGCGGCCCGGGCCCAGGCCGCGGCGATCGCCGCGCTCGATCTCGACGGACTCGACGTGCACCTGCGCCAGGTGGCCGACCTGCGGCTGCGCCATCCCGACCTGTCGCTGGCCGAGCTCGGCCGGCGCGCGCGGCCGCCGCTGGCGAAGTCGACGGTCGCCGGCCGGATGCGCGTGCTGGTGAGCGCGGCTGAGGCTAGGCGGCCGGCTCGGGGCGGCGGCCGACGATCAGGTGGTTCCAGCTGAACTTGGGCTGGTTGTCGACGCGCTCGACGTGCGTGGCCAGCCACTGCAGCGAAACGCAGGTGGCGTCGACGGCGGCCGCCGACCACGCCCTGCGGTAGCGCTGCAGCCCGTAGCTCACCTCGATCGCGACCGTCGACCAGAGCCCGCCCAGCGGCCGCAACTCGACCACATCGAACCCGGCGGTCTCGAAGAGGTAGCGCAGCCCCCGCGGGGTGTACCGGTAGAAGTCGCGGGCGTCGTGCACCGGCCAGAAGAGCGGCGTCGTGGCGATGATGTGGCCGCCCGGCTCGAGCAGGCGAAAGCACTCGGCGACGGCATCGCCGGGCCGCTCCAGGTGCTCGAGCACCTCCGTCAGGAGCACCGTCTGGGCCCCCGCGTCGGGGAGCGGGATGTCGTACGCGGTGGCGACCACGTCGACGGTTGGCCCACGCACCCCGTCCTTTGCGACGTGGTCGACGCACACGTGCTCGGAGACATGGGCAGCGAAGACCGGCTGCCACGGCTTGCGGCCGCCGCCCACGTCGATCATGCGGCCCCGCGCGTACCGGGCGGCCGCATCCCGCAGCGCGGCCTCGAACGTGCGGTAGACGAGCCGGTTCTTCGCACTCTCGTTGGGATGCCGGAACGGCACTCGTCGCCTCCTCGCCACGATCGGGCGCGAACCCTACCACCGGCTGCGAACGGCTCGTGTCGAGGACTTCATGATGAATCGCTTACACTTTCTTCACGTTTCACCCGTTTGGGGGTCGTTCGCACACCCGATCGCTCCGAAGATGGTGAAAGTGTTCGCGGGTGACCGGCATCCCCCGCGCGACGGATCCAGACCCCATCTGACGCTGCCCGATTCTGCCGGTCACCCGCGATGACTCCCCTCCCGCTCGGCGCCCCCGCCGGGCCGGGTGTCTGGTCCGGCCCCGGGTAGTATTCCGCCGTCGAGCAAGCGACGGAGGGGTTCTGCATGAGCGTACGCGTGGCCATCAACGGGTTCGGGCGCATCGGCCGGAACGTGTTCCGAGCCGCTCGCGAGCGCGGGACGGGGTTCGAGATCGTGGCCGTCAACGATCTGATGGACCCGCCCATGGCGGCCCATCTGCTGCGCTACGACACGGTCCACGGCCGCTTCCGCGGCGAGGTCGAGGCCGCCGACGACGGACTGGTTGTGGACGGCCGCGACGTGCGCGTGCTCTCGCAGCGCGACCCCGCCGATCTGCCCTGGGCCGAGATGGGGGTCGAGGTCGTCGTCGAGTCGACCGGCCTCTTCACCAAGCGCGAGGCGGCCGCCAAGCACCTCGCGGCCGGCGCGCGCAAGGTGATCATCAGCGCGCCCGCCACCGAGCCGGACATCACGATCTGCATCGGCGTGAACGACGATCGCTACGACGCCGCCGAGCACCACGTCATCTCCAACGCGTCGTGCACGACGAACTGCCTGGCGCCGCTGGCCAAGGTGCTGATCGACAGCTTCGGCATCGAGCGCGGCTTCATGACCACCACCCACGCCTACACGCAGGATCAGCAGATTCTCGACGCGGTGCACAAGGATCTGCGCCGCGCCCGCGCGGCCGGCGCCAACGTGATCCCGACGTCCACCGGCGCCGCCAAGGCCATCGGCCTGGTCATCCCCGAGATGCTGGGCAAGCTCGACGGCATCTCGATGCGCGTCCCGGTGACCGACGGATCGGCCACCGACCTGGTGGCGGTCGTGGGACGCGAGACCACCCGTGACGAGGTCAACGCCGCGTTCGAGGCGGCCGCCGACACGGGCACGATGACCGGCATCCTCAAGTACAGCACCGACCCGATCGTCTCGAGCGACGTCGTCGGCCAGTCGTACAGCTCGATCTTCGACGCGCCCCTGACGATGGTCAACGGGAACCTGGTCAAGGTCGTCTCGTGGTACGACAACGAGTGGGGATACTCGTGCCGGGTGGTCGATCTCGTCGGCAAGGTGGCGTGAGGACGATCCGCGATCTGCCCGTCGAGGGCAGGCGGGTGCTGGTGCGCGCCGACCTGAACGTGCCGCTCGACGGCACGACGATCACCGACGATTCGCGCATCCGCGCGGCGCTGCCGACGATCAGGTACCTGCGGGAGCGCTCGGCCCGGCGTCGTGGTCTGCTCGCATCTGGGCCGGCCGAAGGGCCGCGTCGTCCCGGAGCTGTCACTGCGCCCGGTGGCCGAGCGGATGGCCGAGCTGCTGGGCGAGCCCGTCGCGTTCGCCGTCGAGCGACGGCCCGCTGCGGCTGCTCGAGAACCTGCGCTTCGACCCCCGCGAGGAGCAGAACGACCCGGCGCTGGCCGCTGAGCTCGCCGCCCTCGCCGACGTGTACGTGAACGACGCCTTCGGCGCCGCGCACCGCGCCCATGCCTCGACCGAGGCCGTCGCGCACCTGCTGCCGTGCGCGGCCGGCCTGCTGCTCGAGGCCGAGCTGAACGCGTTCGCCCGCCTGCTCGACGCCCCCGCACACCCTTCGTGGTCGTGCTCGGCGGCGTCAAGGTGGCCGACAAGATCGGCGTCATCGACCGGCTCTCGCAGCTGGCCGACTCGATCCTGATCGGCGGCGCGATGACGTTCACCTTCCTCGCCGCGCAGGGACTCGACGTGGGCGATTCGCGGCACGAGGACGAGGAGGGCCAGCGGATCGCCCGGCGGGCGATGGACGATTCGGCCCAGCGGGGCTGCGAGCTGGTGCTGCCGATCGACGTGGTTGTGGCCGACCGCTTCGCGGCCGATGCCGCGGTGCGCACGGTGGCCGTGGATGCGATCACGGACGGCTGGATGGGGCTCGACATCGGCCCGGACACGGCGCGCGACTACGGGCGGCGGCTGGCGGCGGCGCGCACCGTGTTCTGGAACGGGCCGATGGGCGTGTTCGAGCTCGAGCCGTTCGCGCACGGCACGCTGGCGGTGGCCAAGGCCGTCGCCGCGTCGGATGCGGTCTCGGTCGTCGGCGGCGGCGACTCGGTGGCCGCGGTGAACGCGGCCGGGGTGGCCGACCGAGATCACGCACGTGTCCACCGGCGGCGGCGCGGCGCTGGAGCTGGTTGAGGGCCGCACCCTGCCGGGCGTGGCCGCCCTCGAGCAATCGGCGCCGGTATGAGCAGGCGCCCGTTCGTCGCCGGCAACTGGAAGATGCACAAGACCGGGGCCGAGGCGGCCGCCTTCGTCGAGGCGCTTCGGGGTCGCATCCCGGCCGGCGTCGACGTCGCGGTCTGCCCGCCGTTCACGGCGCTGGCCGACACGGTGCGGCGCGGCGGCGGGCAGCGGCATCGCCGTGTACGCCCAGAACATGCACCAGGCCGAGTCCGGCGCATTCACCGGCGAGGTGTCGGCGGCGATGCTGGTCGCGGCCGGCGTCGACGGCGTCCTGATCGGCCACTCCGAGCGCCGCCAGCTCTTCGGCGAGACCGACGCGGCCGTGAACGAGAAGGTCGCGCCGCGCTCACGCCGCCGGCCTGCACGTCATCCTGGCCGTCGGCGAGACGGCGGCCGAGCGCGAGGGCGAGCTCACCGAGCAGGTGCTCGAGCGGCAGGTGCGCGGCGGCCTGCGACGGGCTCGACCCCGAGCAGGTCGCCGCGACGACGCTGGCCTACGAGCCCGTCTGGGCGATCGGCACCGGCCTCACCGCGACCCCGCAGAAGGCCCAGGCCGCCCACGCGTTCATCCGCGGCCTCGTCGAGCGGATCGCATGGCGTCGGCGAGCGGGTGCGCATCCAGTACGGCGGCAGCGTCAAGCCGGACAACGCCGCCGAGCTGTTCGCCCAGCCCGACATCGACGGCGGGCTGATCGGCGGCGCGAGCCTCGAGTCCGGATGATTTCGCGGCCGTCGTCGGCGGCCGCGGTGCGATGACCGCACCGCCGGTCTGCCTGGTGATCCTCGACGGCTGGGGGCTCGCGCCACCGGGGCCGGGAAACGCCGTCGATCTGGCCTAGACGCCGGTGTTCGACCGGCTCTGGGACGCCAACCCGCACACGCAGCTCGATGCCTCCGGCCGGGCGGTCGGCCTGCCGGACGGCCAGATGGGCAACTCCGAGGTCGGTCACACGAACCTCGGCGCGGGCCGGGTGGTGCGCCAGGATCTCGTCGCGCATCGACGACGACCTCGAGTCGGGCGCGTTCTTCCAAAACCCGGTGCTGGTGGACGCCTGCCGGCGCGCCCGCGGCGCGGCCCTGCACCTGCTCGGCCTCGTGTCCGACGGCGGCGTGCACAGCCACGTGCGCCATCTGCGCGGGCTGCTCGAGCTGGCCTCGCGCGAGCGGGTCGAGCAGGTGCACGTCCACGCCTTCACCGACGGCCGCGACACGTCGCCGACCGGCGGGGCCGGCCTTCCTCGAGGGTATCCCCGGCGTCGCCACCGTCTGCGGGCGCTACTACGCCATGGATCGCGACCGCCGGTTCGACCGCGTCAAGCGCGCCTACGACGCGATCGTCCACGGGATCGGCGAGCGCGCCGACGACGCGGTCGCGGCCGTGCGCGCCCGCTACGAGGCGGGGGAGACCGACGAGTTCATCCAGCCGATCGTGATCGGCGACCCGGCCCACGGCCGCATCCGGGCCGGGGACACGGCCATCTGCTTCAACTTCCGGCCCGACCGCGTCCGCGAGCTGGCGCGTGCGCTCGTCGATCCCGGCTTCGAGGAGTTCGACCGCGGGCCGGAGCCGCCGCTGCCGTTCTTCGTCCAGATGACCGAGTACGCCGAGGACATCCACGCCCCGGTGGCGTTCGCGGGCGAGCCGCTCACCGACGTGCTGGCATCGACCCTGGCCGCGGCCGGGATCGCCCAGGTGCACGCCGCCGAGACCGAGAAGTACGCCCACGTGACCTACTTCTTCGACGGCGGGTCGGAGCACCGCCAGCGCGGGCGAGGCCTGGGAGCTCGTCCCCTCGCGGCGCGACATCCCCACCTACGACCGCGCTCCAGGCATGAGCGCCGAGGGCGTCGCCGAGCGGTTCTGCGAGCGGATGGCATCCGCCGAGGTCGGCTTCGGGCTGGTCAACTTCGCGAATCCCGACATGGTCGGGCACACCGGAGTGATCGCGGCCGCCGTGGAGGCGGTGCAGACGACCGACCGCTGTCTCGCGCGGGTGGTGGAGACGGTCTCGGCCCGCGGGGGCGTGTGCCTGGTGACGGCCGATCACGGCAACGCCGAGCTCATGCTGAACCCCGACGGCAGCCCCAACACCGCCCATACGACCAATCCGGTGCCGTTCATCGCCACGCGACCCGGGCTGCGGCTGCGCGCCGGCGGCCGCCTTGCCGACGTGGCGCCGACGGTGCTCGACCTGCTCGGCGTCGCCCAGCCGGACGCGATGAGCGGACGCTCCCTGGTTTCCTAGCCCCGGCGGTTGTGGAGGGTGGTACGGCTCGCCACCGGCTCCATGTGGGCGAATGTCTATACTCGCCGTGGTTCTCGTAACCAAGAGTTCACCAGTTGGCCCTTCCGCAGCCTGACCCAGCCGTCCTCCAGCTCGCCCGCAGGGGCGACGAGCGTGCGTTCGCCCTGATCGTGCGGCAGTACCAGACGCCGCTCTACAACTACGTGGCGCGCGTGCTGAACGGCGATCGGGCCCTGGCCGAGGACCTGTGCCAGGAGGTCTTCCTGCGCGTCTACCAGGCCTTGCCGGGATTCGACTCGCGCTGCCAGTTCACGACGTGGCTGTTCCAGGTCGCCAAGCACCGCGTGGTCGACGAGCTGCGCGCACGCGAGCGGCGGGGGCGGCCCACCGTCGAGCTGAGCTCGGCGCCGCAGCTGCACCTCTCGGTGGCACCGGCCGAGTCGCCCGAGAACATGGACGTGGTGTGGGAGGCGATCGGCCGGCTCAGCCTCGACCTGAAGATGGCGCTGCTGCTGCGCGACGTCGTCGGGCTGTCCTACGCCGAGATCTCCGTGGCCCTGGACACGACCCTGGCCACCGTCAAGTGGCGCATCTACAAGGCCCGCGAGACGGTGGTCGCGGAGCTCACCCGGGACGGGTTCCACACCGGCCGGGGCCGGCACGCACCACCGGCCGCCCAGGCTCAGTAGCCCTCGGCCAGGCGCGATCCGAGCCGGCTCGGAAGGCCGGCGGCCCTGATCGCCTGCTGCGCGGCGGCGATGTCGTAGTCGACCCGCCGCCAGCGAACGCTGCCCGGTCTCGAGCTCGACGGTCAGATACGCCGCCCGCGGGTCGCCGTCGCGTGGCTGGCCGACGGAGCCGGGGTTGAGCAGGAATGGGCCGGGCTTCACGACCATCTCGGTTCCGGCCGGAGCGAGCCCGCCGATGAAGGTGCCGTCGGCGTACCCGTATGCCAGCGGCACGTGGCTGTGGCCGACCATGCCGAGCGCCGACGTCTGGTGCTCGATGCAGATCGCGGCGGTGCGGTCGTCGATCACGTACTCCCACACCGGGTCGCGGATGCTGCCGTGGTTGAGCTGGACGTCGTGGCGCTCGCCGGACGGGCGCAGCTCCGACAGCCGCCGCAGCTGCTCCGGCGTCGAGCACGCCCATCGTCCATTCGGCCGCTGCACGGGCGTCGTGGGAGAAGGCGTCGAGCTTGATCTCGCCGGTGATCGACCATGTCGTGGTTGCCCGACAGGCTGATGTCCGCGCGGTCGAGCACGATCTCGAGGCAGGGGCCGGGATCGCCGCCGTACCCGGTCAGGTCGCCCAGGCACCACAGCTCGTCGGCACCGTCCGCGGCGATGTCTGCGAGCACCGCCTCGAGCGCCGGCAGGTTCGCGTGGACGTCCGAGATGACCGCGACCTTCACGTCGGGTGACTACTCGCCTTCGGGACCGTCGAACTCGGGCAGGTTCTTGATGCCCTCTTTGGTCTCCCACTTGGAGTAGTTGTCCCGCATCGCGTCGATCAGCTCCTTCATGAACCGGGGCGAGAGGTTGACGCGCGAGACCACCACGCCGGGCACCTCCTCCTCCTCGACCTCGTGGTCGACGCGGGCGAACGTCACGGTGAACTCGTAGTCGGAGTGGCTGACGTTGGCGAAGTTGGCGTACACGCCCGCCATGATCTCCGGCGAGAAATGGATGTTCAGGTGGCGCTCCTGGGGGACGTCGTCGTCGATGCACTCACCCTACCAAGGTTACGATCCGGCGAATGAGCGCGAGCGCTGTCCACGACCTTGCAGCCGCCGTCGAGCGGGCGGTCGTCGCCGTGGGCGGCGACGGCGTCCCCGCCCGGCTCGAGCGGCCGGCCGATCCGGAGCACGGCGACTACGCGACGGCCGTGGCGCTGCAGCTCGCCAAGCCGCTGCGGCTGGCGCCGCGCGAGATCGCCGAGAGGATCGTCGCCGAGCTGGCCTCCGACCACATCGCCTCGGCTGAGGTGGCCGGGCCGGGCTTCATCAACCTGCGCGTGTCGGCCGGCTGGTACCGGAGGGCGGTCGAGTGCGTCCTCAGCGAGAGGCCCGCGGTACGGATCGGGTGCGGCCGCGAAGCCCCAGCGGGTGCAGGTCGAGTACGTGTCCGGCAATCCGACCGGTCCCGTCACGGTCGCGACCGCGCGCAATGCCGCCTACGGCGACAGCCTGGCCCGCCTCTTCGCGTTCGCCGGTCACGACGTCGGCCGGGAGTACTACTTCAACGACGCCGGCCGCCAGATCGAGCTCTTCGGGGCGTCGCTGCAGGCACGGGCCCAGGGCATCGAGCCACCCGCCGAGGGCTATCAGGGGGCCTACGTGGCCGAGGTCGCAGCCGAGCTCGGCCTCGCGGCCGACGCGCCGGTGGAGGACTGGGCCCGGGCGGGCACCGAGGCGATGATCGCCCGCATCCGCACAACCCTGGCACGGTTCCGATGCTCCTTCGACACCTGGTTCCTCGAGCGGTCGCTGTACGAGAGCGGCGCGGTGCAGAAGGCGATCGACCGCGTGCTCGCCACCGGTCACGCGTACGACCAGGACGGGGCGGTCTGGCTGCGCTCGTCCGTGCTCGGCGACGACAAGGATCGCGTGCTCGTGCGCTCGGACGGCACCCACACCTACGTCGCCGGCGACCTCGCATACGTGGCCGACAAGCTCGAGCGCGGGTTCGACACCGCGGTGTACGTGCTCGGCGCCGACCACCACGGCTACGTCGGCAGGCTCAAGGCGGCCGCCCAGGCGCTCGGCTACGACCCTGACCGCGTCGACGTCCAGATCTATCAGCTGGTGCGGCTTCGCGATGGCAAGATGTCCAAGCGGGCGGGCCGCATCGTCACGCTCGACGACCTGCTCGATGCCATCGGCGTTGACGCCGCCCGCTTTGCACTCGTGCAGCGGGGACACGACCAGCCCATAGATCTCGACCTGGATCTCCTGACCGCGCAGAACGCCGAGAACCCGGTCTACTACTGCCAGTACGCCCACGCCCGGATCGCCGGGATCCTGCGCAACGCGGGCGGGGCGGAGGCGGTGCCCGACCCCTCATGGGTGCCCGTCGGAGCCGAGGCCGACCTGGTCAAGGCGCTGGTCGAGTTCCCCGGGGTGGTCGCGGAGGCGGCCGAGCGGCGCGGCCCGCACCGGCTTGCCGGGTACGCCCAGGAGACGGCCAAGGCATTCCACCAGTTCTACAAGCAATGCCGCGTGATCGGCGAGGAGCCGGCGGTCGAACGCAGCCGGCTCGCGCTTTGCCGGGCGACCGCCCGGGTGATCGCGACCTCGCTCGACCTGGTGGGCGTCGAGGCGCCCGACTCGATGTGAGTGATTGCTACCCTGCCGCGATGGCGAATCTGCCCACAGCACCGACCGTCTACGAGGTCGAGGAACTCGAGGAGATTCTTGCCGGCGAGGATGCCGGGACGGAGGACGGCGACTGGTACGCGATCCACACCGATCCCTGGCCCTGCCCGGCCTGCAGCGAGGAGTTCTCGTACGTGACCGCGTGCCATCACGTCATCGTCGCCCCCGACCGCGACGACCTGCTCGACCACGCCGCGCGAGCCGCCCAGGTGGGCCGGAACCCGCGCATCGTCCACTACGACGACACCCTTCCCATCATGACCCTGTTCCAGTGGCGGGCCCTGGGCCGGCCGGTACACGGAGTCAAGAAGGCGAGCTGAGCCGGCGCTCGGCCTCGGCACGCGTGGGCATCGCGGGCTGGCAGCCGGGCCGCTCGACGCAGATCGAGGCGGCGGCCAGACCGAGGCGGACGGCGTCTTCGAGAGGCCTGCCCTCGGCCAGGACCGCCGCCAGCGCGCCCGTCACGCAGTCACCGGCGCCGGTCGTGTCGACAACCTGAGCGGGCAGCGCCGGGAGGTCCGGCCCGTCCGGCAGGATGCGCGCGCCGCGTGCGCCGAGGGTCAGCACGGCGGCGGGCGGAAGGTGCTCGCCGAGCGCGTGCAGCTCCGTCTCGTTCAGCACGGCGACGTCGAAGCGGGCCACCAGCTCGGCGGGCAGTCGCCCGGCCGGCGACGGAGTGACGATCGCGATCGCTCCGGTCTCACGCGCGGCGGCGAGCACCCCCTCGACCACGTCCACCGGGATCTCGCCCTGCGTCACCCACACGTCCAGGTCGGCCCGAGGCTCCGGGGCGGTGACCTCGTCGTTGGCGCCCGGGCAGCGCCACGATCTGGTTCTCGCCGCGGTCGTCGACGACGATCATCGCGACGCCGGTCTCGGTCTCGAGCCGCCGCAGACCTGTCACGTCGATGCCGTCCGCCCTCAGGGCGGCCGTGACCGCGTCGCCGAACGTGTCGCGCCCGCAGGCGCCGGTGAAGCTCACCTCGGCACCCATCCGCCGCGCGGCGACGGCCTGGTTGGCGCCCTTGCCGCCGGGGGCGTAGGCGAGCCGCGTGCCGAGCACCGTCTCACCCGCCGCGGGCAGCCGCGGCGCGTAGCCGAACACGTCCATGTTGATCGATCCGCACACGCCCGACCCGGCCCGCGGTCGTCACGGCGTCTGGTCGCGTCCGTAGGTGGAGTCGTGCACCGGCCGGAGGGTATGCGAAGTCTGACGACGCCTCACCGGAAGGCCGCTGAACTGGTGACCGTGACCGACGGCACCTCGACGGCGGACGGCGGCGGCGCTCTCAACCCACAAGCAGCGGCCGGCGCTGGCGAGGCTGATGGTGCCTTGGCCGCCGCCCGCGGACTGGTGTAGCCTTGATCGAGCGGTCCAGCGGACGTAGCTCAGTCGGTAGAGCGTTGGCTTCCCAAGCCAAAGGTCGCGGGTTCGAGACCCGTCGTCCGCTCTTTCGCTCGATTGGCAAGCGTTTCGTGAGGGGTGGCGCCGGGCGAGCGCGACGAGCGGAACTGCGCGTCGAGCGGCGCGTATGGTACGGGGCGTGGATGAGCGATGGCAGCGCGCAGTCATGGCGCGTCTCGAGCGGGCGTGGTCGCGCGACTGGTCTTGTCCACCGGGACGTCGGCCCGCGGCCTGCATTCGCGGGGACTGATCTCAGAGTCAGAGCTTGCCGAGTACGAGGAGATCCCCATGGAGCGGCGAGCGGTCTGGAGACGACGGATCTCTCGGAGAAGTCGCGACGTCGGGTGCTGGAGGGCGGCGTCGGCGCTGGGAGCGGTGCCGATGGGACCCCCGGCGTCCCGGCCAGTGTCACCGGCGCGGCCGTTTCGAGGCGATAAACCACTTCCCGAGCCTGCTCGCTTTCGACCTCGCAACCGGCGTTCGCCTGGTCGCGGGCGCTGACGCGTCCGGCCGGGCCTGTCTGGCGGGACCGCTGGTCGCCGCCGCCTGCCTGTTCGACTGGCAGTCGCTGAACGACGCCGAACTCGACCGACTGGCCCGGCTTCGAGATTCCAAGAAGGTCACCCCAACCCGTCGGCGCGAGCTTCGCACGGTCATTCGCGAGCTCGCTGTGATCGTGGCGGTGTCGGTCGTCTCCCGCTGAGATCGACCGCGACGGCCTCGACGTCTCCAACCTGCGCGCACTCCGAGAGGCTGTGTCGCAGCTCGAGCCGGCGCCCGACGTGTGCTTCACCGACTGGTACACCGTACTCGAGTGCCGGTACGCCACGACCGCCCTTGATGGAGGTGACAACACCTCGGCCGCAGTCGCCGCGGCGAGCGTCGTCTCGCCAAGACGACCCGAGACGAGATGATGGCGGCGCTCGCAACCGAGTACCACGGCGACGGGTTTGAGCGCCACAAGGGCTACATCAACGAAACCCACGTCGACGCGATCCGCCGCCTGGCATCACTCCTCGCCCTCGGAGAGCTTCGCCGTCGTTCGCCGGACTACGCTCCGAACGATAGGGACGGACAGGCGAGACGAGGAGTAGGAGATGCTGGGCCGGCGGTTCGACGAGGCGGTCGCGTACGCGTCGATCGTGCATGGCGCACACTTCCGCAAGGGCATTGGCGCCGCCGGCCCCGCGGTGCCGTACATCGCCCATCTGCTCGGCGTCGCCGGGCTGGTGCTGGAGGACGGCGGCGGCGAGGACGAGACGATCGCGGCGCTCCTGCACGATGCCGTCGAGGATCAGGGCGGTCAGGCGCGGCTCGACGACATCCGCCGCCGGTTCGGCGACCGGGTCGCGGCAATCGTGCGCGCGGCCAGCGACGCCATCCCCGACCCCGGCCGCCCCAAGGAGGAGTGGTGGGCGCGCAAGTGCGCCCACCTCGAGCACCTCGCGCAGATCGAAGGGGATCTCGCCGAGCCGCTCCTGCGCGTCACGATGGCCGACAAGCTCTCCAACCTGCGCGCCACGGTCCGAGACGCACGGGTGGGTGGGGCGGAGTTCTGGGCGGTGTTCTCGCAGGGCCCGGCCAGCCAGCTCTGGTACTACGGCCGGATGATCGAGATCTTCTGCGCCGCGCGCCGCCAGAGCTCGATGCTGCCCGAGCTCGAGGATCTGCTGGTGCAGCTCGGGCGGCTGGTGCCGGAGCAGGAGCGCGTCCTGGCCGAGCGCTACCGCCTCGAGAGGTGCCCGCCCGCCGGCGGCTGAAACGGCTCCCCAACGAGCCCGCGAGTATCCTCGTTGACCGCGGTGCCAGACGAGCCCGAGCAGCCCGAAAGCGGCGCTCATCACGCCTCTGCCGACGCGGTCCGGCATGGTGTCGACGCGGCCCAGGCCGAGGCACAGGCACTGGCCCGGCGAAGTGAGGAGGCGGCCGCCAACGCCGTCCGGACGGCGGCACACGCCATGCAGGAGCCGCGCTGGCCCGCGGCGATCGCGGTGGTCGTCGCGATCGCGTTCTCGACGCTGCTGCCCGACAAGCTCACGCTCGGCCCGCCCTTCGCGCTGCCGGTCTTCGAGGCGCTCCTGCTCTTGGTATTGATGATCGTCGCGCCGCAGCGGCGGCCGGACGAGCCCACCTGGCACCGCTCCCTCGCGATCGCCATGATCGCCGTGGTCAACGCGGCCAACATCGCGTCGCTCGGGTTCCTGATCTCGCTGCTCTTCACGACCCACTTCAGCAGCGGCACGCGGCTCATGCTCTCGGCCGCGCTGATCTGGGTCACGAACGTGATCGCCTTCAGCCTCTGGTACTGGGAGCTCGACGGCGGCGGCCCGCACCGGCGGATCGTCGCCGCGGGCCGAGGGCGGGCGCGGATCGGACTTCCTGTTCCCCCAGATGACCACCGGCGACCCCGCCGATGCCGGCTGGAAACCGGAGTTCATCGACTACGTGTTCGTGTCGTTCACGACGGCCACCGCCTTCAGCCCCACCGACACCATGCCGCTCTCGAGGTGGGCGAAGTCGCTGATGATGGTCGAGTCGCTGACGTCGCTGACGACCATCGGCCTGCTCGCCGCCCGCGCCGTCAACCTCATCCAGTAGCCGGAATACCCATCAGACGCGGTCATGCCCGCCGGGTTCCCGGCCGCGGCGCGCCGACGCGCGGCGCGCCTCGCGGCGGATCCCGGCCGCCTGCACCCCGATGTTCAGGATCGACCCGTAGACGATGACCTTCTGGGCTGCGACCTGGAACTCGAGGCCGCTCTGCGTGCCCAGGCCGGGCCCGGCGAAGAGCACCAGGACGTAGATCGCGAGCACGATCAGGTAGGTGACGTTGACGGCCGACGAACACCGCCGGCCACCCGTTGCGCAGCTGCAGCGAGAGCAGGCAGAGGATGAACACCAGGAGGACGCCGAACGCGAGCTTCACGAACGCGTTGTGGGCGTCGAGCACCCTGTCCCACGGGGTGATGGCGATGCCGATGAAGCCGAGGCCGCTCACGATCGCGGCGGCCTGGGCGACGCCGCCGAAGCCGCGGCCGGCGCCGCGGCGGGCCGCGATCACGCGCCAGGTGGTGGAGAAGCCGATCGTGGCGAGGCCGACGCCGACCAGGGCGATGATGAAGAGCACGTGCGACGTGGTGTTGCTGTGGCCCGAGTACGTCTTCGTGGCGCCGAGGTCGCTGAAGAAGTTCTGGAAGAACAGGTACCCGTGGCTGCCGTGGTCGTACAACGCGCCGCCCGGATAGGCCGCCATCGCCGCCACCGTCAGCACCACGAACAGCGCTGACGCGGCCATCAGGAACTCGGCGCGCCGCGCCTGCCCGAGGAGCGCCCACGCTATTTGACGATCATGACGGGGCAGTGGGCGTGGTGGGCGACCCGGTCGGCGGTCGATCCGAGCACGTAGTCCTGCAGGAAGTGGCCCTTGTGCCCGACGACGACGAGGTCGGCGCCATGTTCGCGGGCGTAGTCCGGTGATCAGCTCGGCCGGCGTGGCCGGCGCGCACCTCGACCTCGATCGCGACGCCCGCCGCCTCGGCCTGCTCGCGCGCGTCCTGGGCCACCCCGTCGAAGAAGCGGTCCTTCTGGCGCTTGACCTCCTCGACCTCGCCGATCGTCGCCGCGTAGGCCGGCAGCGGCCCCTCGATCGCAAGCGCCGTGAGGTGTGCCCGCCGGCCAGCCGGGTCAGGTCGAGCGCGGTGGCGAGCGCCCGGTTCGCGCCCTGCGACCCGTCGATCGCCACCAGGATGCGCTCGAAGGGCATCTAGGACACCGTCCCGGCCGGTTGCGGCTCGGTGCCCGGCGCCGGCCGGCCACGGGCGCGGCCGCCCGCGGCTGGTAGAAGCGCTGAGCGATCGCCGTCGGGATGATCGCGGACAGCACCACCACCGAGATCAGGAGCGAGAACTGCGTGCGGTCGATGATGCCACTCTGCAGCCCGTAGAGCGAGGTGATCGTGCCGAAGGTGAGCCCGGTGCTCATGAGCAGCGTCGTGAAGGCGGCATGGGGGGCGGTGTAGCGGCGCGCGAGCGGGTAGACGCCGCCGAACTTGGGGATCATCTTCGCGGCCACGAGCAGGCCGAGCACGCCGAGGTTCGCGAAGACGGCCGGAGCGACACGTTCAGGCCGCCCTTGAGGAAGAAGAACGGCGTCAGGAAGGCGAACGCGACCACCCGCATGCGCTCCTGCTCGCGCCGGTGCGCGGCGTAGTGGCCGCCCATCGCGAGCCCGAGCACGAACACCGGCAGCGCCGCCTGGCTGTTGGCCCTGGTCGCCGAGGTACATGAGGCGAAGAGGATCGCGAACACGAGCTTGATCTCCGGCTCGATCACGCGGTCGCCGTAGCGGCCGAAGAACCAGGGCGCGAGCCGAGGCAGCCCCCAGATGGCCGCGACCGACGCGGCCACGAACGCCACGATCCACAGGTTCGGCGTGATGAAGAGCACCGACAGCCCGAGCACGGTCAGGATGTCCGTGACGAAGGTCGCCGACATGATCCGCTTGCCGATGACCGACCGGTTGAGCCCGCTCTCGACCAGCACCGCGTAGACGACGGCAAGGCTCGTGGTCGAGAGCGCCAGGCCGCCGATCTCGGACTGGTCGCGGCTCCAGCCCGCCAGCCAGTGACAGGTCGACCAGCGCAACCACAAAGGGCGCGGCGAACGAGACGACGCCGATCGAGGCGCTCGCCCTCCACTCACGCCGCAGCTGCGGCACGTCCACCTCGGCGCCCGCGAGGAACGTGAGCACCACGCCGGCGAACGAGCCGATGAACGTGAGCCAGTCGGGCACCGTCAACGTGAAAACGTTGCCCACGATCACGCCGCCGGCCAGCTCGAGGAGCGCCGCCGACAGCGCGATCTCCACCGAGACCATGCTGGCAATCAGGATCGCCATCGCCAGCAGCAGCGCAAGGGCCAGATCGCTCACCGCTCACCTCCGGACGTGGGTCTACCGTGGGGTAGAGGCCATCAGCCCGAGGGCGGTTTGGCGCGAGCCTCATCGCGCGCGGCCATCATACCCGCACCGCCCGGCGCGGGTGCAAGGGTGGGCAGCCCGGCTGGGCTACCCCGTTGTGCCGACTGGGGGAATCGTCGCCGTGCGCCGCTGACCGCGCTCGACGAGCGCGACGAGTACGGCCACGACAGCGACGTTCGTTCCCAGCCAGAGCCCCGCTATCCACATCACCACCATTGTCCCCCTTCTTCGGTAGCCACCTCTAGCATGGCGGCGTCCCGGCGCGCGTGGGGTGAAAATGCGGTGTCGTGATGGTGAAAATCTGGTGCCGAGCGCCTGCACACCCGTCTCAGGGTGCTCAGGAACGGGATCGCGCTCGGCCCACGAGAGACCCTCTAGAGGATCATGCGGCGCGCTTTGCGCGCGCGATGGAGCACGAACCGCGTCAGACGCTCGCGCCGCGTCTTCTTGCGGCGCGGCCAGACGACCACGTCGATTGCCGCCAGCTCGCTGACGACACGCTGCCGAAGCGCTGTCAAATCCTCTTTCACCTGCACCTGCTCCACCGTACCTCCATAGCGCCGCGAAGTATGGCACTCACGCCGGTCAGCGTCCACCAATTGGAAACCATTGTCGCAGGCCGGTCATCAGATTCGGGTAAGGGTCACGTAACGATCTGGAGACATACGGGTGCCCGCTCTGCCCATGCTCCTTCCATTCGCCCGCGGCAGCCGCTCGGTTCACCGTCGGGGCCGCGGGCTTGCCACGGGAGGCCCGCCGGTGCGACGATACTTGTGATGCCCGTGACGTACGAAGTCATCGACGCGCCGTATCCGTACGTGTGCGCCGTCTACCGGTGTGAGTGCGGAGAGGTCGCCGTGCGGCACGGCAACGAGGCCGCGACCCCGCCCGAGAGCTGGGACCGGGTGGCGACGGACAGCGACGACGAGGAGTTCCTCTGCCCCCGCTGCGTCTCGTCGAAACGCGCTTCGGAGGGCGATCAGGCGAGCTGATCGCGGCCGCGGTGGCCGCGACGCCCGCTCCCGCTCGACACCGGGGACAGTCCCCGACCGCCCGCCGTGACACAATCGTGACGGGTTCCGACCGGGGCCTGTCCCCGGGTGTGGTCAGTCCGTGTACGCGAAGACGACCGTCACCTGGGCCGACATCTGCTGGGTGCCGCGCTTGATCGGGACCCTCAGCGCGGTGGGGGCCGACGCCTTGTCCGCGGCGTACGCAAGGCCGTAATAGGGCTGCGAGGCCTGGGTCTCGTCCACGGACACCACACCGCTCACATGCAGGCCGGCAGCGGCGGCGGCGGCGTCGGCCTTGGAGCGGGCATCGCCGATCGCCGCGCTCAGGGCTTTGTTGTACGAGCGCCGCTGGTCGCTGGTCGAGAAGTCGACTCCGGAGCTCGACTGCGCACCCGTGGCGGCGCCGTCGGCCAGGAGCTTGCCGATCTTGGACACGTCGCGCACCGTCACCGTCAGGCTCTGATCGGCGGCGTAGCCGGAGAGGCCCTGGCGCTTGTAGCCCTGCACGCCGTCCGTCTGCATCTCGATCCCGGGCACGCCGTCGGCGTTGAGCTTCGCGATCAGCGAATGCATCGCCTGGCTGGCCTGGTTTTGGGCGTCCACCAGGGTGTCTCCGGTGCCGTGGGTCGAGAACGAGACGGTGCCCTGGTCGGGCCGCATTGTGGTTGTGCCGCTCCCCGTGAAGCGCATGAACGGCTGCAGAATGCCGCTCGCGTGGGGCGACGACGCTGCGGCAGGCGCCGTCGAGGTGTCGTGCACGGCCTGGTAGCCGGCGATCGCGAGCACCGCAACGGCGGCGGTGGTGATGAGTTGGCGGACATCGGGCATTGGTGGTTCCTCCATGGCAGATGGTGAAGATGCACCAGGTTTGACCAGGGTTTCGACCCCGTGGTTCCCGGTGTCCGTCCGACCCGGGACCTACCATGAGCAAACGATGGACGAGCGCAAGTATGAGTTGGCAATGGCGATCGATCTGCGCCTCGCGGATCTGTGGGCAGAGATCTTCGAAGTCGAGCCTTCGCGGCTCGACCCGGAGCTCTTGGGCTGGTTCCTGCGGGCGGCCTACGGGCAGGGCTACACCGACGCGCTGCGCGAGACGCGACGGGGCCAGTTGTGCCTCGATCTCGGCTACCGCGTGCCCGATCCCGCGGCCTGACCTGCGGCGCAGGGGGACGGTGGTAATCTGACCGCCATGTCCCCGCGTCCGCGCCTGGTCGTCGCTCTCGTGGTGGGGTCGCTCCTAGCCGTGTTCCTGGCCTACCAGGCGCTGTTCAACTCCGGGACGCTCCTCGTGTCGGTGGCGCAGCTCCGCAGCGACACCGACGGCGCCGCCCAGAAGCAGGTGACGCTCACGGGCACAGTTGTGCGCGCCTCGCGCAACGGCAGCCCAATGCGGTTCGTGCTCCGCGACGAGTCGTCCCGGCAGACGGTGCCGGTTTCGTACACGGGATCCGTGCCGGACGCCTTCCGGACTTCGCGCCGCGTGATCGTGACCGGGCGGCTGGAACACGGGGTGTTCGTGGCGCAGCCGGACACGCTGCTCACGAAGTGCCCGAGCAAGTACACCTCCGGCGGGTCGTAGGAGGCTCGTCTGACCACCGTCGGTCGCGTCGCCCTCTATCTGCTGTTTGCGCTGGCGGTGTACGCCACTGCGGCCGGTGTCATGGCGGGGCTGCGGCGAGACCGGCGGACGATGCGAAGCGCGCAGAACGCGTTCGCCGCCGCGGTCGTCTCGGCGGTGGTTGCGATCGCGGCGCTCGAGTACGGGCTCGTCACGCATGACTTCTCGCTGAGCGTCGTCGCCGAGCACACCAGCCGCAAGCTGCCGCTGATCTACACGATGACCTCGCTGTGGGCGAGCCAGGAGGGCTCGCTGCTGCTGTGGCTGCTGGTGCTGACCGGCGCCGCCACCATCGCGCTGCGCCAGAACCGGCACCGCAACCGCGAGCTGATGCCGTGGGTGGCCGCGGTGATGGGTGCGATCACGGTTTTCTTCGCGGGGATGGCGACGTTCGTGTCGTCACCGTTCGCCCATGTCGCCGGCGCCGTGCCGCGCGACGGCACCGGGCTCGACCCCTCGCTGCAGAACGTCTACATGGCGGCGCACCCGCCGATGCTCTACCTGGGCTACGTGTCGATGTCGGTGCCGTTCGCATTTGCGATGGCGTCGCTCATCACGGGCCGCGCGGACGCGCGCTGGCTCGTCTCGGTGCGGCGCTGGACGCTCGTGTCGTGGACCGGGCTTGGGATCGGCATGCTGCTCGGCGCCCACTGGGCCTACGTCGAGATCGGCTGGGGCGGCTACTGGGCGTGGGATCCCGTCGAGAGCGCCGCCCTGATGCCGTGGCTGGCCGCGACGGCCTTCCTGCACTCGATCATGGTCCAGGAGAAGAAGGGCATGCTCAAGGTCTGGAACATGGTGCTCGTGATCGCGGCGTTTGCGCTGTGCCTGTTCGGCGACTTCCTCACCCGCAGCGGCGTCGTGCAGTCGGTGCACTCGTTCGTGCAGTCGGCGGTGGGGCCGTACCTGCTGGCCTTCCTTGCCGCCGTTCTGGCCTTCTCGGTGGGCCTTCTCATCGTGCGCCTGCCGACTCTCCGGGCCGACCACAAGCTGGAGTCGGTGATCTCACGCGAGGCGACGTTCCTGTTCAACAACCTCCTCCTGCTGGCCCTCGCCTTCGCGATCCTGTGGGGGGTCGTGTTCCCGATCCTGAGCGAGGCCGTCAGGGGAGTGCGGGCCACGGTCGCCGCGCCGTACTACGACTTCTTCCTGGTCATCTTCGGCCTGCCGCTGCTCGCGCTGACGGGCATCGGCCCGCTGATCGCCTGGCGCCGGGCATCGCCCGCAGGCCTGTGGCGGATGTTCCGGTGGCCGGTGGTCTCGGCGCTGGCAGGTGCCGTCCTGCTCTGGCTCGCGGGGCTCGGGTCGAGCCCCGCCGGCCTCACGGCGCTCTCGCTGTGCGTGTTCGTGACGGTCACGATCACGATGGAGTTCGCCCGCGGAACCTCCGGCGCGGCGCGCGCTTGCGGGCGGCTCGTGGCCGCGGGCGCTGCTCGACCTGATCAACCGCAACCGCCGCCGCTACGGGGGGTACGTCGTCCACCTCTCGATCGTGCTTCTGGTGGTCGGCGTGACCGCGTCGAGTGCCTACTCGACCGTTCGCGAGGCGCATCTGGGCCTGCACCAGTCGATGCAGGTCGACGGCTACACGCTTCGAAACGATGGGGTCTTCCAGCGCAAGGGGCCCAACTACACCCTGGACTTCGTCCGGCTGGCTGTGCTCCGCAACGGGCGCCCCGACGGGGTGCTCGGCCCTGGCCAGCGCGTGTACGACACCCAGCAGGTCGGGAACGAGGTCGATATCCGCACCAACTATGCAACCGGCACCGACCTGTATTCGATCCTCCAGGGGGTGGACAGCAACGGGTCGGGCGGGGTGTCGGTGAAGGTGCTGGTCAATCCGGCGGTCGGGCTGGTGTGGCTGGCGGGCATCGTGTTCGCGCTCGGCGCGCTGATCACGATTTGGCCCGACCCGCGCGAGGCCCGCCAGCTCGCACGCCGCTACGGGGAGTTGCTTGCCCGCAGCGAGGCATGAGCACCGTTGCCACTGTGGTGGCGGTGGCCGTCCTGGTCGCCGGCGCGGTGCTGTTCGTAGCCTGGCCGTTTGCCTCAGCCGAGAGCGAGCCGCCCGAGCTCGCCCTCAGTGAGGCCGACCGCCGCCGGCTCGAGCTGCGCGAGCGCCTCGACGAGGCCTACCAGGCGCTCCGCGAACTCGACCAGGAGCTGCACACGGGCAAGATCACGGCCGCCGACTGTCGAGCTCGAGCGCGCGCGCCTGCGGGCCGAGGCGGCGGAGGCCCTGAGCGAGCTGGATCGGCTACGCTAGATGTCCAGTTTCGAGGAGGATAAATGGCCGGTTTGATGTCCCGATTCACCACGCTTTTCAAGGTCAAGGCCAACAAGGCGCTTGACCGGGCCGAAGACCCGGGCGAGACGCTCGATTACAGCTACACGAAGCAGCTCGAGATGCTGCAGAAGGTGAAGCGCGGCGTCGCTGACGTCGTCACGTCGAAGAAGCGCCTGCAGTTGCAGACGGCGAAGCTCGAGGAGAGCATCGTCAAGCTCGACGGCCAGGCCCGGCAGGCGCGTCGCCGCCGACCGCGAGGACCTCGCCGCGGACGGCGTCGAGCGCAAGTCGCTGATCCAGGGCCAGCTGCAGGGGATGGATGCCCAGATCACCCAGCTCGAGCAGCAGCAGCAGAGCCTGATCGACCAGGAGCGGCGGCTGTCCGCCAAGGTCGAGTCGTTCCGGACGCAGAAGGAGGTCGTCAAGGCGCAGTACTCGGCGGCCGAGGCGCAGGTGCGCATCGGCGAGGCGACGACCGGCCTCGGCGAGGAGATGTCCGATGTCGGCCTCGCGCTGTCGCGGGCGCAGGACAAGACGGAGCAGATGCAGGCTCGGGCGGCCGCGGTGACCGAGCTGGTCGACACCGGCGCGATCGACGACCTGACCGCGCCGGCGGGCTCCGACCTCGACCAGCAGATCGCGGCCCTCACGTCGGGCAACCAGGTCGATGCCGAGCTGGCGAAGATGAAGGCCTCGCTCGGCACGGGTGAGTCCGCCGGCGAGATCGCGGCGGGCCCGGCGACGCCGGAGGCCGCGCCCGCGGCCACGCCTGCCGAGGAGGCGAAGCCGTGATCGTGCGCATCCTGGGCGCGGGCCAGTTCCGCCTCGACGACTCGCTGCTCGGCCGCCTGAACGAGCTCGACAACACGGTCGCGACGGCCGTCGCGGCGGATGACGACGGGGCGTTCACGCGCGCGTTCTCCGATCTGATCGGGATGGTCGAGAGCGAGGGCACCCCGGTGCCCGACGAGGAGCTCGTCACGTCCGACCATGTGCTGCCGCACGTCGACACGACACTGGAGGAGGCCCGCGAGGCCTTCGCCGGCGAGGGTGCGATCCCCGGCTAGAAGCTCTGGCGGCCGCGTCTTCCCGGGCCGATGTGTCGCATCGGCCCGGGGGAGACGGCCGGTGCGCGTTGCGGCGGACAATCGCCTGGGCGTGGCTGGTCCGGGACCGCGGAGGGCGCGACCGATTTGGCGTGTGCTGCCGCGGGCAAGGCTACGCTCGGGGTGTAAAGGCCGGGAAACGAACCGGTAGGGATCCCGTAAGGGATTCGGCCGTTCGGCTCAGACCGGGGCGTCCCAGAGCGGGTACCACCGCTCGAGCTCGGGCTCGATCGGGAGCTCCTGCTCGAGCTTGGCCTGCAGCTGCAGCTCGCGCTCGGAGTCGCGCTTCTTGTTCGGCAGCGGGACGAACGGGTAGAAGTAGCCGCGCTTGAAGTTGTAGATGAAGCGGATGTGGCCCGGCTCGAATCCGAACACCGCGCACAGGAGCTGCTCGCCGAACCCGTCGTCGGTCATCGACTGGGCGGCCACGTGGATGGTCGTGACCAGGTCGTCGAGATCCTTGTCGGTCAGCTTCAGCCACTCGTAGCCGTACTCGTCGACGCTGCGGTCCATCTTCGTGCCCTCGTCCTTGAACGCGAGCTTGACCATGTCCTCGATGTCGGTGCCGCTCTCGCGGAACCGGGCCGACGCCATCGGCTTGAAGCAGATCGCGGCGTTCTGCGACGGCTTCAGCCCGAGGCTGGTGTCGAGCGTGATCTCGGCCGTCGAGATCGCGAACAGCCGCTCGAGCGTCGGCTTGGCGACCTTCGTGCGACCGAGAATGCCGTCGAGGAACCCCACCCGGCCAATCAGAGCGTCTCGAGCTGGCGCTCGAGCCGGCGCAGCTGCTCCAGCCGGGCCTCGAGCGGGGGGTGGTCCGAGACGAGCGTCGAGATGCCGCTCTTGAGCCCCGCCGGGATGATGAAGAACTGGTTCAGGCCCTCGGCCATGCGCATGTCCTGCTGCGGGATGCGGCCCATCGCGCCCGAGATCTTGACCAGCGCAGAGGCCAGGCTCGAGGGCGACTTGGTCAGGATGGCCGCGCCGCGGTCGGCCGCGAACTCGCGGTAGCGCGAGAGCGTCCGGATGAGGACGAACGAGATGGCGTAGACCACCACGGACACGAGCAGGATCACCATGAACGACATGCCCGAGTTGTCGCGGTTGTTCCGGCCGCCGCCGAACCCGCCTCCGAACATGCCGCCGAAGTAGAAGCCCCAGCGGGTGATGAAGCCCGCGACCATTGCGAAGAAGCTCGCCAGCGTCATGACGGCGACGTCGCGGTGGGCGACGTGCGAGAGCTCGTGCGCGAGCACGCCCTCGAGCTCGTGCGGCTCGAGCCGGTCGAGCAGGCCCTGGGTGACCGCGACGGCCGCGTGCTTGGGACTGCGGCCGGTCGCAAAGGCGTTGGGCATGTCGGTGGGCATGATCGCGACCCGCGGCATCGGCAGGCCGGCGGTGAGGCACAGCCGCTGGATGATCGCGTGCAGCTCCGGGGCCTCGCTCTCGGTGACGATTCGCGCGTGAGCGGACGCCAGGGCGATCTTGTCGGACGTCCAGTACTGCACCACCAGGAGCCCGCCGGCGATTGCGATCACGAACGGAAGCGCGACGCCGAGCCCCTGGAGGAGCACGACGAAGAGGATCACGTAGAGCAGGCCCAGCAGGAAGACGCAGCCGGTCATCCGGGCAAGCAGGCCCCGGTCCCGATCGAGCGTGCCTCGTCTGCGTGCCATGCCGAAAAGTGTATCGGAGTCAGGCGAGAAAGCGGACGTCGGGCAGGTTGCGGAAGCGCTGGTGGTGCCCGAGCCCGTAGCCGACCACGAACCGCTCCGACGCGGTGAACCCGACGTACGCCACGTCCAGGTCGACGAGCCGCCGGTGGGGCCGGTCGAGCAGGGTGCAGATGCGCACGGACTCGGGGCCGCGGACGTGGAGTGAGCGGACGAGGTTGTGCATGGTGAGGCCGGTGTCGATCAGGTCTTCGACGACGACGACATGCTCGCCGCGAACGGGCTGGTCGAGGTCCTTGAGAAGCGTGATCCGGCCCGGCCGCTGGTCGGAGCCGGAGTACGCCGAGAGCGCCATCGTGTCGAGCCGGTGGGGGACGGTCAGCGCGCGGGCCAGGTCGGCGGCGAACACGGCCGCGCCCTTGAGCACCGCGACCAGCACCAGAGACCGGCCGCGGTGGTCGCGGTCGATGGCGGCACCCAGTTCCTGCACCCGTGCGGCGAGGAGCCCGGCCGGGAGGTACACCTCGCCGGGCGCCGGCCTGGCCGTGCGCTCGGCGAGTGCCGTCATGCCGGCCGGGCCAGGTTGTGGCGGTCGGCGAGTGCCTCGATGTCGCGCCGGTAGAGCATCTTGATGCGCAGCTCCGGGTAGAGCTCGCGCAGGAGGCGCATCTTGCGGTTCTTCTTCGTGACGAGCGACTGCTTCATCGTGGTGACCTCGATGTAGAGATCCTGGTCGGGCAGGTAGAAGTCGGGCGTGAACGCGAGCCGCACCTCGCCCCCCGGCCCCGCCTCGAGCACGAACGTGTGCGGCTCGTACTGCCAGGCGATGCCGTGGTAGTCGAGCAGACGAGACAGCTCGCGCTCGGTATCGTTGGCGAAACGTGGTGGCATCCGGCGCTGCCAGCGTACTGAGCGGGTCGGACGGCGCCGCGCTGGGGCGGGCGTGTTCGGGTCGGTACGATGCGGCTTCCGTGGCCGGGATCCGACCATTCGTCATCGCCCATCTGTCCGACCTCCACTGCGGATCGCCGTACTTCGTGGAGAACCTGCTCCAGCGCGCGATCATGGAGATCAACGCCCTCGAGCCCGACGTGGTCGTCTGCTCGGGCGACCTGACCACCTTCGGCTACAAGCAGGAGTTCCGCCAGGCCCGCGAATACCTCGCCCGGCTGGAGTGCCCGGACGTGATCACGATCCCCGGCAACCACGACTCGCGCAACGTCGGCCACGTGCACTTCGAGGAGCTGATCGGGCCGCGCGCGAGCGTGCTGCACAAGAACGGGATCACCTTCGTCGCGGTGGACTCGTCCGAGCCCGACCTGGACCACGGCACGGTCGGCCGCGGCCGCTATCCGTGGATCGAGGAGCAGTTCTCGCCGCCCGCCGAGTTCCGCGTGTTCGTGCTGCACCATCACCTGCTGCCGATCCCCGGCACCGGCCGCGAGCGCAACGTGGTCTACGACGCGGGCGACACCCTGGAGGTGCTGCAGCGGGCGAACGTGAACCTGGTGCTCTCAGGCCACAAGCACGTGCCCTACGCGTGGCGCCTGGAGGACCTGTTCGTGGTCAACGCCGGCACCGTGTCGTCGCTGCGGCTGCGCGGCCACACCCGCCCCTGTTACAACATCGTCGAGATCGCGCCGACCGAGGTGGGGGTGTATCGCAAGTACCCGTTCCACGGCCGCGAGACGCTGATCCGGTTCTCGCCGCGGACGCTCGACTACGAGAAGCACGCGCCGCCTCCGCATGACACCGCCGCGGGACGTTCGTGATGGAGCGCGCGCTCGTCCTGGTGGACGGTGAGCACTACCCGCCGGTGGTGCGGGCCGCGATCGCCGCCGCCGGGCAGGACGACCGCATCGTGGCCGCGCTGCTCCTCGGCGGCACCGAGAAGCTGCGGGGCGAGCCCGACTACGGCGTGCCGCTTGAGCACGCCGGCGCCGATGCGGCGGCCGCGATGGTCGTGCTGGCGGGGAAGCATGCGGCGACGCGTGTGGTCGACCTGTCTGACGAGCCGGTGCTGAGCGAGGCCGACCGCTTCCGGCTCATCAACCGGGCGCTGGCGGCGGGACTGTCCTACCGCGGCGCCGACTTCGAGTTCTGGCCGCCTCCCCAGGTTCCGGCCGGCGTGCCCGCGATCGCCGTCATCGGCACCGGCAAGCGCATTGGCAAGACGGCCGTCTGCGGTCACCTGGCCCGCCTGCTCGGCGAGCGCCACCGGCTCGTCGTGATCGCGATGGGACGAGGCGGCCCCGAGCTGCCCGAGCTGCTCGACGGCGCCGCCGACCCGCCGTCGGTCGCCGATCTGCTGCGGCGCTCGCGGGCGGGCGAGCACGCCGCCTCGGATTTTCTCGAGGACGCCGCCCTCGCCCGCGTGACGGTGGTTGGGGCGCGCCGCTGCGGCGGTGGGATGGCCGGCGCGCCGTTCCTCTCGAACGTCGAGCAGGCGGTGGCCCTTGCCCGTAAGCGCGATCCCGAGCTCCTGCTGCTCGAGGGCTCGGGCGCGGCCCTGCCGCCCGTGGCTGCCGACCGCACCGTGCTGGTCACGTCGGCGGTGCGCCCGGCCGAGGCGCTCCGGGCCGGTCTCGGCCCCTACCGCGTGCTCGTCTCCGACGTCGTCGTGATCACCATGAGCGAGCCGCCGCTGGCAGATGCCGGCCAGGTCGAGTCTGTGCGCGCCACCGTGCGCGACCTGAAGCCGGATGCCACAGTGATTGCTGCGGTGATGCGGCCCTCCCCGGTCGAGCCGGTCGGGGGCGAGCGCGTCGCGCTGTTCACCACAGCCGAGAGCGCGATCCACCCCCGACTGGCTGAGGATCTGGCTGACGAGCACGGCGCCGAGGTGGCCGCCGTCGTGGGGTCGCTGAGCGACCGCGCCGCGCTGGTGGACGACCTCGACTCGCCGGGCGTGCTCGCCGCGCAGACCTACCTGATCGAGATCAAGGCGGCCGCGATCGATGTCGTGGCCGAGGCGGCCGCCGAACGCGGGGTGCGGGTCGTCTTCTGCGACAACCGGCCGCGGTCGCTGCCCGGCGAGCCCGACCTCGACACGGTGGCACTCGACCTGGCCGCAGGGGTGGTGGCGGTCGGTGCCTAGACCCGGGCTTCTCAAGCCCAGGCGGCCGGCCTGGCTGCGCCGCCGGGAGCCGGCGGCTACGCCCCCGTCCGAGTCGGCGCGCGAGCCCCGCATCGCGGCGCGGCGCGGCGCGCCGATGCCCTTCTCGAAGGGCCGGATGGCGCAGGCGCTCGTACTCGCGGGCGCCGATCCTGAGCGCGCCTACCAGCTCGCCATGCGGATCGAGCGCGAGGTGACCGGCACCGGTGCCGAGGAGATCGCCATCGACCAGCTGCACGGCATGGTCGAGGAGGTGCTCGCCCGCGAAGAGGGCCCGGCGCTCGTCTCGCGTTACCACGGCTGGCGCGAGGTGCTGCGGCTCGATCGCCCGCTGATGCTGGTGATCGGCGGCGCGACCGGCACGGGCAAGAGCACGCTTGCGACCGAGATCGCCTACCGGCTTGGCATCAGCCGCATCACCTCGACCGACGTCATCCGCCAGGCGATGCGGGCGTTCTTCGCCCCGGAGCTGATGCCGGAGCTGCACTACTCGTCGTTCGACGCGGCCGAGGGGCTCAAGGTGCCGTGGCCGGACCCCGACGACGAGGACAGGGCGCTCTACGGGTTCATCCAGCAGGCCGGGCAGGTGGCCGTGGGCGCGAATGCCGTGGTCGAGCGGGCGGTGCTCGAGGGGCTCTCGACCGTGATCGAAGGAGTGCACGTCGTCCCCGGCCTCGTGACCGCCGAGCAGCACGCGGCGGCCGTCGTGGTGCAGCTGATGCTGGCGATCACCGACGAGGACAGCCACCGGTCGCACTTCTTCTCCCGCGGCTCGGAGCCGGGGGGATTGCGGTCAATGGACCGCTATCTACGCCGGTTCGGCGAGATCCGCCGGATCCAGGAGTATCTGGTGGCGCGGGCCGAGCAGAAGGGCTGGCCGGTCATCGAGGCCGGCGACCCCGACGAGGCGCTGCTGGCGGTCATGGACCTGATCCTCGAGCGCGCCACCGCCCGCGCCGCCGCGGTACCCTGACGGCATGGCTTCGACGGAGCGCCAGGCCGAGCTGGCAGAGGAAGAACGGATCTCGGAGTCGGCCGGCAGCTGCCCGTGCACCGACCTCGCATCGGTGACCGAGCGCAGCGCGCTCGCGGCCGGCCGCTTCCTGGGCCGCGGCGATGCCGCGGCGGCCGATCGGGCGGCATCCGAGGCCATGCGCGTCGGCCTCGCCGGCGTGCCCGTGTCGGGGACGCTCGTGATCGGCCGCGACGCCGACGACCACGCGCTGCACGAGGGCGCCGAGCTCGGCGCCGGGGGCAGGCCGCTCGACCTGGCATGCGACCCGGTCGGCAACGGCTCGGCGGTGGCGGGCGGGCGCGCGGGAGCGCTGTCGATCCTCGCCGCCAGCGATCCCGGCGGCCTGATGCAGGTGCCGCGGATGTACATGCGCAAGATGGCGGTTGGGCCGGTTGCCAAGGGCCGGATCGACCTGCGCCGCCCGGTGGGCGAGAACCTGGAGGCGATCGCCGATGCGTTCGGCCGCAAGGTGGCCGACGTGACCGCGATCGTGCTCGACCGGCCCCGGCACGACGACCTGATCGCCGAGATCCGCGAGTCCGGCGCCCGCATCAAGCTGATCTCCGACGGCGACATCGTCGCCTCGATCAGCGCCGCGATCCGCGGCACCAACGACCATCTTGCGATCGGTATCGGCGGAGCGCCCGAGGGGATCATCGCGGCGGCGGCGCTGCGCTGCCTGGGCGGCGAGATCCAGGGCCAGCTGTGGCCGACGAGCCGCACCGAGATCAACCGCGCGGCCGGTGACGGCATCGAGGACGTGGGCCGGATCTTCGGCATCGACGACCTCGTCCGCGGCTACCAGACCGTCGTCGCCACCGGCATCTCGGGGGGCGACATGCTGCGCGGCGTGCGCTACATGGCCGACGGCGCCCGCACCCAGTCGCTCGTGTTGTGCTCCCGCTGCAACCGCGTTCGCTTCATCGACTCGATCCACCTGTTCTCGGCCGACCGGCACGAGGAGATCCGGCTGTGAGCCGCCGGGCGGAGCGGTACGCTCCGTCTCCGACGTGATGGCAATCGCCGAACCGCTGCTCCACGAGCTGCACGATCGCGCCCGCGAACGCGGCATCGAGGGGTACCGGCGCATGTCCAAGACCGAGCTCCTGCAGGTGCTCGGAGCGGTCGAGGCGGGGCCGACGATCGTGGAGTCGGCCGTGCGCGCCGGCCTGGGCGTGCTCACGCTCCGCGGCGGGGGCGAGAACGCGCTGTCTCTGGAGACGCTCGAGCAGCTGGCCGACGCGGCCGAGGCGCTGGCCGCCGAACCGGCGGTGCGGCTGGTCGCAGTCACCGGGTCGGGCACCCGCATCTTCTCGTCCGGCGCCGACCTGAAGGTCTCAGGGATCTCTCCGGCGACGAGGTCGCCGGCCGCGGCGGTGCCGCGCTGGCCCGCCTGGCCGCGCTCGAGGTGCCCACGGTCGCGCTGTTGAACGGCCATGTGGTCGGCGGCGGCATCGACCTCGCGCTCGCGTGCGACTGGCGGATCGCCGTGGAGGGGGCCAAGCTGCGCTTCATCCACAACGAGCTGGGCCTCACGCCGCCGTGGGGCGCCATCGCCCGCCTGGTCGCGCTCGTGCGCCCCCAGATCGTGCTGCGGCTGTTCGCGACCTGCGAGCTCGTCTCGGCCCAGGAGGCCCGTGTGATGGGCGTGGTGGACGACGTCGTCGCACCCCACAAGCTCATGTCCAGGGCCGAGTCGCTGGCCGTCCGCATCGGCCGCGCCGACCGTCACGCACTGTCCGAGACCAAGCGCCTGCTACGCCCCGGGGTTGCGTACGAGGAGCACGCTCGGGCGTTCGCCGCCCTCTGGGACGCCCGTCCGGGTACTCTTCCGCAATGAGCTTGACCAAAGACGATGTGTTCGAGGCCCTGCGCGTGGTCGAGGACCCCGAGCTCGGGATGGACGTCGTCGATCTCGGCCTCGTCTACGAGGTGACGGTCGACGGCCCGGCCGTCTCGGTGCTCTACTCGCTGACGTCGATGGGCTGCCCGGCCGGAGCGCAGATCGAGCAGGACATCAGGGATGCGGTCGGCAGCATGGAGGGCGTCGAGAAGGTCACGACCGAGCTGACCTACACGCCGCCGTGGTCGCCGGACCGGATGTCCGACGACGCCAAGTTCGTGCTCGGGTTTTAGACGACTGGTTCCACGTCGCCGTGATGTCGGCTACCGTCGCTGCCGGTGCAGCCAGCGGCCCCACGGTGCGGCGGGGTCGATGATCGCGGCACCCGCGAAGATCTTGGCCACGTCGCCGAGGACGAACGGCCACAGGCCGTAGTGCAGCGTGGTGACGCCGGCGCCTGCCCAGGCGCTCGGGATGGCCTGGTGCAGCCACACGAGCCCTGTGGCGTAGAGGCAGACACTGCCGATGAGCATCGCCGGAACGGTCACGTAGAAGCTGCGGCCGTAGCGCTCGCAGATGACCCCGACCGCGAACGCCGCGAGCGGGTAGCCCCACAGGTAGCCGCCACTGGCATGCAGCGGATCGGCCCGCGTCAGCCAGCCGAGCCCGCCGTCGCCGTTGGCGAAGATCGGCGCACCGGCGGCACCGATGCCGAGATAGAGCAGCTGGGACGCGGCGCCGCGGCGGGCGCCCAGATACGCCCCGGAACCGAGGACGGCGAGCGTCTGCAGCGTCGTGGGCACCGGATACCCGAACGACACCTGGGCGCAGACGGCGGTGAGCGCAGCCGCGCCGACCACGAGTGCCACGTGCTCCCACAGCCGCTCAACCGACGCGGTTTGTGCTCGACCGTACATGGTGCCTCCCGGCTCGGATCCGAAGTGACCGTTGTTTGACGCCGGGCGACGCGCGCGGGTTGCGCGTACAGTGACCGGCGTGGACGCGGCCGAGCTTACCCGAGCGCTGCTCACTGACGCGGCCGATCTGGGCATCGATGCCTGCGGCGTCTGCGCGGCCGAGCCCTACACGGGCACGGAGCGCCTGATCCGGAAACGGCGCGCCGAGGGCCTCTTTGCCGACATGGGCTTCACGATCCGAACGCCGGAGCGCTCGTGCCATCCCGAGACGCTCCTGCGCGACGCCCGGGCGGTGGTGGTCGCAGCCCGCAGCTACGCCCGTCCGCAGCCGCCGAAGCCGGCCGACCGTCCGCGCGGCCGTATGCCGCGATACACCCGCCGCGACGAGTACGCGGCCCTGCGCACCTCGCTCCGCGGCCTGGGCGAGCGTTTGCGCGCCCTCCGGCCCGGGACCAGGTTCGCGGTCTACGTCGACTCGAACCATCACGTCGACCGCGAGGCGGCGGCACGGGCCGGCATCGCCGTCTACGGCAAGAACACGATGGCGATCACCCGCCGGCACGGCTCGTGGGTCGTGCTGGGGGTGCTGGTGACCGACGCCCCGCTGGAGCCAACCCACGCGACCCCGGAGCGGCCGGCCTGGGACGCCTGCGGGTCATGCCGGGCGTGCATCGATGCCTGTCCCACCGATGCCATCGTCGCCGACGGGGTGCTGGACGCTCGCCGCTGCCTCTCGTGGCTCTCGCAGTCGCGCCTCTCCGAGCTGCCGCACGCCGAGGCGTTCGGTGACCGCGTCTACGGCTGCGACATCTGCCAGGACGTGTGCCCCTGGAACACCGGGGCCGACCGCCGGGCGGGCGACCGTGAGCCCGATTCCGTCGACGCCGCGTTTCCACCGCTGGAGGACTGGCTCGAGGCCGACCCCGCCGAGCTGGCCGAGCGCTACCGGCGCCTGTACATCCCCGATCGCGACGGCCGCCACCTGCAGCGAAACGCCCGCGTCGCCCTGGCCAACGTCACTGCCGAAGCAGACGACCGCGGTCAGTGAGTATGGAAGCAGCTGTTCGGCCCGGTGGGCTTCGGGTCGATCGCCCGCTGGTCGGCGTTCAGCTCGTGGTCGAGGTGTGCGGAGTACGGGCCGCGCATGTTGCGCGTCGGGAGCAGGTTCTGGAGCCCGGGCACGTAGTACCCGGGCCCGTAGTCGCGCCACGAGACGACGGGAGTCACTCCGGGCCCCCTGGCGGTGATGCGGTACTCGGTGCCGCGGCCGGGCCGGGTGCGCGGTGGCACGTTCGCGATCGCGCCGAAGACACCCGTGCAGAAGTCGCCGTAGGGCCGGTGGGTCAGGAACGTGTTGTAGCGGTACCACCCGCCCACCTGGCGATAGCCCCGCTTCCACGGCGGGTTCAGGGTGTCCATCGAGACCAGCCGGCCGAAGCTGTCGGTGGGGGCACCCCCCGCGCTGGCGCTGAACCCGTAGACCGGGTGCCCGTTGTAGGTGAACGTGCCGTACAGGTGGTCGAACGGCCCGCCCGGAGCGCCGGCGTACGTCCAATCCATCTTGAACCAGAGATGGGGCAGCGGGCCCGACCAGTGGCTCACATGCAGCTCCCAGGCGGACTGGTCGGAGTTCGTCGGCCGCCAGCCGTTGTCGGGCAGGTCGCGCTGCCACGCCTGCAGAGCCCAGTTCGACCCGTCCGGCGTCGTGCACGCCTTCACGAGGCCGTACAGCGGTGGCCCGGTGTACCGGCCGCACACGTTGTGGGCCGAGACCTTGCGCCAGTAGCCGGCACCGAGCGCCGAGCCTCGGCCCCCGGCGTAGTTCAGCTTGAACTTGACCTGGCTGCGGGGATGCGCCGCGTTCGGCGGCAGGGCGTTCACCGCGCCCCATACGAGCGCGTGGATGGTGCGGCCGTGCGCGAAATAGGTGACCAGCGCCACATGGTGCTTGTTGACCCGCAGGCTCTGCCACCTGGTGTTGCGATCGAGCAGCTTGCTCGCGTGTGCCGTGGCGGCGAAGGCTCCGAGCGCTGCCGGCGCCGTCAGGGCGAGAACCGCGATGAGGATGCGCCGGCGCACCCCGGTCAGCCCGCGGCGACAGCGGTGAACTCGCGCAGCAGCGCCTGGGCCGACTCGGCCACCTGGTTGCGGACCGTGGCCGGCTCGAGCACCTCGGCCTGGCCGCGGTAGCGCAGGATCTCGGAGATCAGCCACGCCCGCGAGCCGTAGGTGACCTCGGCGACCGCGGAGCCGTCGTCGAGCGGGCGCGTGCCCGGCCGCCCCTCGAGCTCCCAGCGGGCCCGGTCGGCCCCGAACCACACCCGGGCCACACCAACGTCGCCGCCGAGCGAGTAGTCGAGATCACCCATCTCGGCGCGCGGCTCGTAGCCGCCCTCGCCCAGGGCTGCGTCCTTGATGTAGGCCACCTTGAACGTGCGCCGCCCGTCGCGGCTGCGATCGTAGGCCTCGACGTACCAGCCGCGGTCGTCGCGGCGCAGCAGGTACGGCTCGATCGTGCGCGTCGAGAGCTCGTCGGACGACCGTGACAGGTAGGTGATGTCGACCAGGCGGCGGTTGCGCACGCCCTCGTTGAGGATCGTGACCGCCCGCTCCTCGGCGTCCTCGTGCTGGGGCATCGGCGTGTCGGCGAGCGGGAAGCGCCCGAAGGCGGCCTCGACCTTGGCCCTGACCGTCTGCAGAGAGCTGTTCGCCTCGGCGGCGACCAGCGGCGCGACGACGTCTAGCGCGCGGAGAAGCGCCTTGGCCTCGAGCGGCGACAGCCGGGCGGGGCGGCGGAAGGCGTCGCCGTAGAGCTCCTTGTCGACGACCACATCACCATTGTCGGCGTGGCAGTAGACGGCGTAGCAGCCGCCGCCGAAGTTGACCAGGTTCAGCAGCTCGAGGCTCTCCTTCAGCTCCTGCGGGCCCAGCTGGAAGCGCAGCTCGAGCTCGGCCGTCTCGACCCGTGCCGAGGCGCTCTCGCCGCAGCGGGCGAGCAGGAACGCGAGCAGGGCCTGCAGGAGGGCGAACCGCTCGGGTGCGACCACGCTCGGCCCGCGCGGCTGCTGGGGGAGCTCGGGTGCGACCGGGCGGCGGGGCTCGGCCTGGGGCGGGAGCGTCCGCGCCGGGGCGGCATGGGCGTCGGCCACCGCCTGCAGGTCGGCCGCGACGGCGTCGACCACCGCGGCCGGCTCGACGGGCACCACGCGGCCCGCCTGCGACAGGATCCAGGCCGACAGGGATTCGAGCTGGGAGTAGGGGGTCGTGAACCGGGCCGACCCGTCGGCCAGCTCCTCGAACTCGCCGTACGCGCCGTAGAGGCGCTGGACCAGCCAGCTCGAGTCGGCCGCGACGGTCACGGTTGCGGTGCCGGCCTCGTCGGCGCTCAGCTTCCACGGGGCGCGGTCGCGGTAGGCGGTGACGTTGAAGTCGGCGGGCATGCGGAAGTCGCGCTCACGGCGGGTGGCGAACTTGATCTCACCGCGGATGCGCGAAACCCGGAACGTGCGCCTGCGGTCGGAGTCCGCGGGCCGGTCGAGGTCGTCGCCGACCACGTACCAGACCCCATTCAGCTCGAAGAGCCCGTACGGGTTCACGGTGCGCTCGGCCTCGGAGTCGGTGCCGATCGTCCAGTACCGGAACCGCGCGGTGCGCTGGCGCGATATGGCCTGCTCGAGCTTGGCCAGGCGCTGTGCGACCTCGCTCGTGTACGACGGTCCGAGCAGTTCGACGGTGGCGGTCTTTGGGCCCGGATCCGCGACCGGCCACGCCCGTCCGAGCGCCAGGTTCTGCAGCGCAAGGCGCAGCGGCTCGGCGTAGGCGAACTGGCCCTCGAGGAGGTAAAAGCTCGTCTGCAGCGCGGCGAGCTCGGGGTCGGTCAGCTCGACGGGGGGCAGGAAGTAGTGCTCCTCGCGGAGGCTGTAGAGCTCCTCTGAGGTGAATTCGTCTCGGACCGACGCGATCGGCACGCCCAGCCCTTGGAGCTCGGAGCGGTCGGCGTAGAACCGGCGGGCGAACGCCTCGTCGCCCATGTTGGCGTACCCCTCGACGCGCAGCTTGACGTCACGCGCGGTGACGGGTCGCTGCTCTGCCATGAGGTAGGCCACGAGCGAGAGCTGGCGGATGAGCTTGTCGGCGTCGTGGGTCAAGGCAGGGGTGGAGTTTACCGGCACCGGACCGATCGCCGCCGGGCCGCCCGTGCCGGGAGGGCGGCGAATTCGTCACCCCCGGGGACTATCCTCGCCGGTGTGATCGCGCATCTCGACCTTGACGCGTTCTTTGCGGCGGTCGAGCTGCATCGGCATCCGGAGCTGCGCGGGCGGCCGGTGGTCGTGGGCGGCGACCCGGCGGGGCGAGGGGTGGTGGCCACGGCCAGCTACGAGGCGCGCAGGCATGGCATCTGCTCGGCGATGAGCAGCGCCGAGGCCCGCCGCCGCTGTCCCGAGGTGGTGTTCCTGACGCCCGACCACCGCACCTACCGGGACTGGTCGCGGCGGGTGTGGTCGCTCGTCTCGAGCCTGGCCCCGGTGGTCGAGCAGGTGGGCATCGACGAGGGCTACCTCGTGCTGCCCGAGGGCGACCCCGGCGAGCAGGCCGCCCTGATCCAGCTGGCAGTGCGCGAGCGCCTGCGGCTCTCGTGCTCGCTCGGGGTCGCGACCTGCAAGGTGGTGGCCAAGATCGGGTCGGACGCCCGCGAAGCCCGGCGGGATCACCGTCGTGCCGCCGGGCGGCGAGGCCGCGTTCCTGGCGCCGCTGCCCGTTCGGGCGCTGCCCGGTGTCGGGCCCAAGGCTCAGGCCCGGCTCGCGGACGCCGGCGTGACGACGATCGGCCGGCTCGCCGACCTGGACGACGGCCGCCTGGCGCCGCTCCTGCCAGGACGGGTCGGCGAGGAGCTGCGCCGGCGGGCCCGCGGGATCGACCCGCGGCCGGTGGCCGCCGAGCCCGCCGAGGCGATCTCGCTCTCGAACGAGGAGACGTTCGCCCGCGACATCGGCGACCGCGAGGAGCTGCACGGGCATCTGCGAGCGATGGCCGAGTCGCTGGCAGGATCGCTGCTGCGACGAGGGATGACGGCCCGCACGGTGACCACCAAGCTGCGCTACCCCGACTTCGCCATCGTCACCCGGTCACAGAGCTTCGAGGTCGGCATCGACGACGCCGCGACCATCGGGAACATGGCGTGCGAGCTGCTCGACCGGGCGCTGCGCCAGCGTCCCGGGCCGATCCGGCTCGCGGGCGTGGGCGTGGCCGGGTTCGACCGCCACAAGCAGCTCGTGCTACCTGGAACCGGCGCAGAACCGAGCACACCGGATTACGCGACGGCCGGGCTGCGCTCCTCGAGGTGCTGGTGCGACGGGCAGTACTCGCGGTCGGGAAGCGGGGTGCGCTGGCAGGGCTTGCCCTTGCGGGTCGTGGCCCGGCACTGCTGCGCCGTGCCCTCGCCGGCCCGCTCCAGCTCCTCCATGATGTACTCGATCGCCTTGGAGATGTGCCGCTCGATCGAGCGATACACACGCGCCTGGTCGGAGATCGAGAAGAGGTGCCGCACCTCCGAGAAGAGGCTCTGGCTGGGCTTGGCGAAGTAGCGAGGATCGCGTGCGAGCCGCTCGATCGTGGCCTCGCAGCAGTGCAGGACGTGGCGCCTTGCCTCCGTCGCCGTGATCGTCTCCGGATGCGGGTCGACGAGATCCTTGATCTCGACGAAGATGGCCCTGCTGAATCGGTACATGCGAACTCCTCGCGCTGTCACAAATTCGGGGATCGGCTGAGCGCTAGTATGCCCGATCGCGTGTTCATATAACCAGTCCCTAGTGTTAAGGGCACGTTAACCTCCCCGGTTCGTTCGGGGAAATCCGCAAATTCCCTACGATTGTCTCCCGGGCGCCGGTGTCACAAGCTGCGACCATCCGCTGTTACATGGCCGACGTTTTCCGGCGCCACGATCCGGGCCCGCACCCGGAGCGTCCGGCCCGCTACGACGCCGTCTCCGAGGCCGTCGCAGCGTCCGGCGCCGAGGTCGCCGAGGCGCCGCCGGCGGCCCTCGACGCGCTGCGCGCGGTCCACGATCCGGGCTACCTGGAGGCGCTGCAGCGCATCTGTGCCGAGGGCGGCGGCGCGCTCGACCCCGACACTGTCGGTGAACGCCGCGAGCTACGACGCCGCGGTGCGCGCCTCGGGGGCGGCGATGGCGGCGGTCGACGCCGTGCTCGCCGGCGAGATCCGGGCGGCCTTCACCTGTGGCCGGCCGCCCGGCCATCACGCCGAGCGGGCGACGCCGATGGGCTTCTGCATCGTCAACCACGTCGCGGTGGCCGCGGCACACGCGCGCGCCTCGGGAGTCGAGCGGGTGGCGGTGCTCGACTGGGACGCACATCACGGCAACGGCACCCAGGCGGCGTTCTGGGGCGATCCGGCGGTGCTGTACGTGTCGTCTGCATCAGTTCCCGCTCTATCCCGGCACCGGCGCAGCCTCGGAGCGGGGCGGCGGCGAGGGCGCCGGCGCGACGGTCAACATCCCGCTCGCTCCCGGCACCGGCGGCGACGAGTATCTGGAGGCGTTTCGGACGCGGGCGCTGCCGGCGCTGCGCGACTTCGACCCCGGCCTGCTGCTCGTCTCAGCCGGGCTTCGACGCCCACCGGGCCGATCCGCTCACCGACCTCGGCCTCGAGGCCGAGGCGTTTGCGACGATGACCCGCGAGCTGCACGGCATCGGCGCGGGCCCGGTGATGGTGCTGGAGGGCGGCTACGACCTGACCGCCCTTCGCGACAGCACCGCCGCCGTCCTCACCGCCCTCGCCGAATAGCCGGCGCCGGGCACGTGCAACAAAAGCGCCACAACTTCCACACCCGCCCCAACCGGGGACAGTCCCCGGTTGGACGATCGGGCGGCTGCGGCCGACCGGCCGCTGAGACAAACCGCTAGTAGCCGATCACGACCAGGCGGGGCTCGGTCATCTCGTGCACCGCGTAGCGCGGGCCCTCGCGGGTGTTGCCGGAGTCCTTGACGCCGCCGTAGGGCATCTGGTCGGCCCGGTAGGTGGGCGCCTCGTTGACGGTGACGCCGCCGAACTCGAGCAGCCGCGTCGCCTGCAGCGCCGTCGAGATGTTCGAGGTGAAGATGCCCGCCTGCAGGCCGTAGCGGGTGCCGTTGGCCCGCTCGACGGCCTCGTCGAGGTCGCGCACGCGGGCGAGCGTCACCACCGGCCCGAAGACCTCCTCGCAGGCGACCTTCATGTCGAGGTCGACGTCGCCGAGCAGCGTCGGCCGCAGCAGTCCCGAGTCATCGGTCTCGCCGCCCGCCAGCAGCTTCGCGCCGTTGCCGACGGCCTCCTTGACCCACTCGATGATGCGGTCGCGGTTCGGCGGGTCGATCACCGGGCCCACCTGGGTGGCCGGGTCGAGCGGATCGCCCGTCACGAGCGCCTCCACCTTGGGCTGCAGCCGGGCGACGAAGTCGTCGTAGGCCGCGTCCTGCACGTACACGCGCTGCACCGAGATGCAGCTCTGGCCGGCGAATGCGTAGCCGTTGGCCGCGACAGATGCCGCCGCCTTCTCGAGGTCGGCGTCGGCGAGCACGATCACGGGCGTTGAGTTTCCGAGCTCGAGCGACACCTTCTTGCGGGCGGCCCGCTCGCGCAGCTTCCAGCCCACCGCCGAGGAGCCGGTGAACGTGATCAGGCGCACGCGCTCGTCCTCGATCATGCACGTCGCCGATCTCGCTCGAGCGGCCGACGACGACGTTCAGCCAGCCCGCCGGCTGGCCCGCATCCTCGAATGCCTGGGCCAGGAGCAGCGCCGAGAGCGGCGTCGATCCGGCCGGCTTGAGCACGACCGCACAGCCCGCGGCGAACGCCGGCGCCACCTTGTGCGCGACCAGGTTGAGCGGGAAGTTGAAGGGCGAGATCGCGCCCACGACCCCGATCGGGAGCCGCATCACCAGGCCGGCGTGGCCGACTCCGGCAGGGTGCGCGTCCATGCCGATCACCTCGCCGCCGAGCGAGCGCGCCTCGACGGCCGAGAAGAGGATGGTCTGCACCGCCCGCTCGGCCTCGACCCGCGCGGTCGCGATCGGCTTGCCCGCCTCGCGCGAGATCGTCTCGGCGAACTCGTCGCGGCGGTCGCGCACGATGGCGGCCAGCCGGTCGAGCACGGCGGCGCGCTCGTGCGCCGGGACCGGCGTGAGCATCGCGTTCGCCGCGGCGTCGATCGCGCGGCGGGCGTCGTCGGCGCCGCCGTAGGCGACCTGCGCCACCACGCTGCCGTCGAAGGGCGAGGTCACGTCCAGCGTCTCGCCGGTCTCGTACCAGTCGCCGCCAACGAGCATCTTCCGCACGGACTCTGTCGTCGTCGCCATCTAGACCACTCCTTCCTCGACCTTGCTCAAGTCGGCAAGGCGTTGCGAGAAGCGCACGTTCTCGCGGTAATCGATCGGAATCTCCACCACCGAGGGTATGTCCAGCTCGAGCGCCTTGCGGAGCACGGGCGTCACCTGATCGGCCGACTCGACGCGCAGTCCGGCCAGGCCGAACGATTCCGCCAGCCCGACCAGATCGGGATTCTCGAACTTGGTGCCCGCCAGCCGCCCGAACTTGCGCTCCTGGTGCATCTCGATCACGCCGTAGGCGCTGTCCGTCCAGACGATGTTGACGATCGGCAGCCGCAGCCGCTTGGCCGTCTCGAGCTCCTGGAAGTTCATCAGGAACCCGCCGTCGCCCGAGATCGTGACCACCCTGCGGTCACGCGGCAGCACCAGCCGGGCCGCCACCGCCGCCGGCAGCGCGAAGCCCATCGCCGCTGCGCCGTTCGAGATCAGGACGGTGTTCGGCTTGCGCGTCGGCCACAGCCGCGCGATCCAGAGCTTGTGGGCGCCGACGTCCGAGATGAGCACGTCGTCGGGCCCCATCAGCGCGCGCAGGTCGCGCAGCACCCGCTGCGGCTTGACCGGGAACCCGTCGTCGGAGCCGTGGTCGAGCGCCGCCTGCAGCAGCTCCTGGTAGGGCGGGGCGGCGAGGTGGGCGGGCGGCTTGTCGGAGACCAGGTTGCCCAGGTGCGTGAGGATGTGGGCGATGTCGCCGGTCAGCTCGACGTCGGGGACGTAGTGCTCGTCGATCTCGGCGGCGACGGTGTCGATGCAGATGATGCGGCGGTCGCTGGTCGGGTTCCAGTTGCTCGGCGACCACTCCACCAGGTCGTAGCCGACGCACACCATCAGGTCGACCTGGCCCATGAACCCGGTCGGGTAGTCCTGGGAGCGCAGGCCTGCCGTGAAGAGGGCGTGGGGGCTGTCGGCGTCCACGACGCCCTTGCCCATGAAGGTCGTGATCACGTTCAGCCCGGTCTGCTGGCAGAACCGCCGCAGCGCGGCCGACGCGCTCTGGCGGGCGACGCCGTTCCCGGCCAGGATCACCGGCCGCTCGGCGCTCTGCAGCAGGGCGGCCGCGCGATGCAGCTCGCTCGCCACCGGCTCGATCAGCGGCCGTGCGCGGCGTGGCACCGGCCTGCCGGCGACCTCGCTCTCCATCACGTCGTCGGGCAGCTCGAGGTGGGTCGCCCCCGGCTTCTCCCGCTCGGCCACCGCGAACGCCTTGCGCACCGCCTCGGGGATGATCGCCGCGTCGTGGATGCTCGCGTTCCACTTCGTCACCGGCTTCATCATCCGGACGATGTCGATGTACTGGTGGCTCTCCTTGTGCATCTCGGCGAGGCCGGTCTGGCCGGTCAGCGCAACCACCGGCGCCCGGTCGAGGTATGCGTCGGCGAGGCCGGTCATCAGGTTCGTCGCCCCGGGGCCGAGCGTGCCCAGGCACACGCCGGCCTGGCCCGTCAGGCGGCCGTAGGCGTCGGCCATGAACGCGGCCCCCTGCTCGTGGCGCACGGGGACGAAGGTGATCTGGCTCGACGCGTCGAGCGCGTCGTTCAGGTCGAGCGTCTCCTCGCCGGGGATGCCGAACACGTACCGGACGCCCTCGTTCTCGAGGCACTGCACGAACAGGTCCGCGGCCCTTGGCATCGTGCCGGGCAGTCTATCGACGGGGCTCGAGCGGGCGCTCAGGCGCGCGGGCGCGAGATCACTTGGCGGCGGATGCGGCGCAGGAGTCGCCGGGGCCGGCGACGGCCCGCTCCTCGGCGGCGAACTTCGCGTCTTGCGACGCGCTGTAGGCGACGCCGGAGGCGGACGGCGGCGCGGGGAGCGTGGTGTAGTCGGGCAGCCCGTTCTCCTGGTGGGTGAAGCCACCCGGGGCGTAGTGACCGGGCCCGGGGCCCTCCCACGTCACGATCGGGGTCACGCCGGGGCCGATCGCGGTCGCCCGGTAGGCGCTGCCGGTACCGGCGGGGCCGCGCCCGAACATGTTGGTGTAGACGCCGGCGCAGAAGTTCCCGCGCGAGTTGTGGGTGAGGAAGCCGTTGAAGCGCATCCAGCCGCCGGCCTGGCGGTGGCCGGTCGTCCACGCGGGCGGGTCGAGGGTGTCGACGTAGATGTTGCGGCCGTAGCTGTCGGTCGGGTTCCCGCCGCTCGTATGGGTGAACCCGTGCACGGCGACGCCGTTGTAGGAGAACTTGCCGTACAGGTGGTCGAAGCGGCCGTTGTAGATCCAGTCCCACTTGAGCCACAGCACGGGCAGTGCGCCGGTCCAGTGCGAGACATGCAGCTCCCATGCGCTCTGGAGGGCCGTCTTGGGCTTCTCGCCGGAGTTCGGGAGCATCCGCTGCCACGACTGCAGCGCCCAGTTCTGGCCGTTCGGCGTGGTGCACGCCACGACCTTCCAGGCGAGCGGCGGCCCGGTGTAGGGGCCGCACACGTTGTGGCGTGCGATCGACTTCCAGTAGCCCGGTGCCGAAGCTGCCGAAGCCGCCCGAGTAGTCGAGGTTGAACTTGACCTGCTTGTGGGCCGTGGAGGGCGCCAGCGCGTTGATCGCGCCCCACACCAGCACGTGGTGCCAGGTCCCGCCGCGGAGGTAGGTGACCTCCGCGCGGTGCTGGCTGTTGACCGCGATCGTGACGTGCGTGGCGTTGCGGTCGATCATCTGGCTCGCAAAAGCGCTTGCGGGTGCGACAGCCAGCAGCGAGGCGGCGACGATCAGCGAGACGGATGAAACGGAGCATCGAGTCTTGCATCGGCACGAGGGGATGAGAATGCGACCCCTGCGATGGGTGAGCCTGTGACGCGTCTGCGGTAGCTCTCGGCACTCGATCGGCGCGGGTCGCGTCTTGTTCGGTGACGGCGTCCGGCGGGATGCTCGTCGGGTCAACCGATCGCAAGGAGGGTTCGATGATCCACGCACTTGCCGGAGTCCGCGCACGCGTGCTGGTGCTGGCGGCCCGTCTCGGGAGCGACCAGCGGGGCCAGGGCACGGTCGAGTACGTCGGCCTGGCCATGGCCGTTGGCGTCCTCTTGCTGGCGGTGAGCTCGTACCTGGGCGGCCACGACCATGGTCTTGGGAGCATCATCACCGGCGCCATCAAGTCGGCCGTGCAACGCGCGGCGGGAGGGGGGAAGTAGGGCTCGGCTCGGGGGCGGGCGGCGTGGTCATGCCGCCCGCCCTGCGCATGCCGTGGCGAGGGACCTGCTTCCGTGGACGATCGACGACCCCGCCAATACTGCGTCGATCGGGCCGAGGACGAGGCGGGCCGGTTCCTGGTCTATTCGCGCGGTTCTTGAGCCCAGCCATCTGTGGGTGTACGCTGAGAACGTGAGCATCGTCTCGATCCTGAAGGCAATCGGGCGCAAGCTGACGCCGCCCGGCAACCGCGGCTCGCTCGACACCGAGTACCGCCAGCCCAACGCCGATCCGAACCATCAGCAGTCCGTGGCAGGCGCGGTGCAGCACCAAGCCGACCAGTGGGGCGGCGGGGTCTGATCTAGCGCGGCTCGACCGGGAACGCGATCTTGACCAGGGCGTTCCAGCGGGCGATGGCGCCGTCCGCCACGTCGCAGGTGACCGACACCACCTCGACGTTGGAGATGCCGCGGATCGACCGCCCGGCCGCGTTCACGGCCTCGCGGACGGCGTCATCCGACCCCTCCGTCGAGCTGCCGATCACCTCGATGAGCTTCGTTACGGGCATGCCACCGAGTGTAGTCCGGGGTGTCAGCCGCGCGAGGAGGGGTTCGGCTGGTCCTGCGGCTCGGTCGAGCGGAAGAGGTCGCGCACGCCGGACTGGCGCGGCCGCTCCACGGTGACCTGCAGCGGCTGGTCGAGCCGGGCGGCGACGCCGTTCACCGACGAGGTCATGCGGGTGAGCACGTTGGTGGCGTCCGCGACGTCCTGGCGCAGGGCCGACATGCCGGTCGACATCAGGTCGACGAGCAGCTCGAGGTCCTCGACGCGGCCCAGCCGCTCGTTCAGGAGGTCGCGGTTGACCTGCTCGACCTGGCCCGCCAGCGAGCGCACCAGCTCGGTCAGCTCGGCCAGGCGGCGCGGGGTCGAGCGCTCGTCCATCGCCCGCTCGACGGCCCGTTCCACGGCCTCGGGCAGCGACCGCTCGAGCGACGACGCGGTCGTACGCAGCTCGCCGACGTTGGCCTCTGCGCGGGCAAGGATCGTGCGCAGGTCGGGGAGGGCTGGCGTGTCCGCCGCCGCACCCGGCCCGCGCTCGGCGCGGGCGCGAGTGCGCAGCTCCTGGATGCGGCGGTACAGCTGCGCCTCGGCCTCGGCCATCGGATTGTCCTGGTCAGCCATGGCCTGTCAGTCTATCGACCGTCCGGGGCCGCTGCTAGGCTCGTACGGCGCATCTGTCCGCCATCCGGGGGTCGAAATGGACGACGATCAGCCCAGTTTCACGCGCATCATCCAGCCGGCGTCGCAGGGTCCGCCGCCGGAGACCGTCCCTGCGGGCGCGCACCCGACACTGGTCTGGCGGCCGAAGCTCGGCGACCCGCAGGCCTTCCCGCTCGAGCATCACACGGCGACCATCGGCCGGCACGCGGACAACGACATCGTGCTCGCCGGGCCGACCGTGTCGGCCCGCCACGCGACCGTGCGCTGCGAGCCGGTCGGCGTCGTGCTCGAGGACGAGGGCAGCCTGAACGGCACGTTCGTGAACGGGCAGCTGATCCAGCAGCATCTGCTCGAGGACGGCGATCAGATCCAGGTGGGGCCGCACCTGCTGGTGTTCGTCCCGCCTGCCGGCGGGACGCCGACGGCGCAGTGACCGGCCGCTCAGCCGGTGTACTGCAGCGACGCCCAGCTGGGCACCGGGGCGACGTCGAGCACCGGCGTCTGATCGGTCGGCATGCGGTAGGAGAACCGGCCGGCGCCCTCGTCGAAGGTGATGTCCAGCATGCCCGCCTTCAGCCTGTGGTCGAGCCACGCCCCCCGGAACACGAGCTTCCGCAGCCAGTAGGCGAGCGGGTCGGGGTGCAGCCGGTCGAGCTCGACCGCGTTCACGGCCAGATGGCGCCCCAGCCGGCTGCGCGGGTGGTCAACCCGCCCCGCCCCGGCCAGCTCGACCAGGTCGGCCGCCTCGTTCTGGGTCAGGTCGCGGGGCGGCACCAGCTCGAGCCGGACGGCGGCCGCCGTCACCCGCTGCTCGAAGTCGGTGCGCGAGAAGCTGTACCGGTAGTCCAGGAACTCGACGACCACAGTCGTCGCCCGAGACGTACTCGAAGTCGGAGTGCTCGGTCGAGGACTCAGGCTGTTCCATGGGACGACATGGTAGTCCCCGTGCGGATCCGGTTGGAACGGGGGCCTGTCGTCTGCGAGCGGGGCGAGCTCGCAACGAGCCTGTGGAAGCGCACCAAGGGCCTGCTCGGCCGCTCGGGCCTCGCCGACGACGAGGGCCTGTGGATTCCGACGAGCTCGATCCACATGTTCGGGATGCGATTTGCGATCGACGTGATCTATGCCGACCGCGAGGGCAGGGTGCTGAAGCTCGTGCGCAGGCTCAGGCCGTGGCGCATGTCGTGGTGCGTGGGTGCGAAGGTGGCGCTCGAGCTGCCGGTCGGGGCGATCGAGCGCAGCGGCGTCCAGGTGGGCGACCACCTGGTGATCGAGCACACCTGAGCCCTAGCCGCGCGCGGTGCGAGAATCCCCGACCATGGCGGTGCTCTCCGAGGTGGGTGTGGTCGAGACGGTGATCCGGCCGTGCCGGCCCTACTCACTGGCCGCCTCCGCGGGCCACCCCGACATCACCCGCCGCTATCACGGCGGCGTCTTCGACCTGGCGCTCCAGACGGCGGGAGGCCCCGCACAGATGCGGGTCTGGCAGCGGCTCGACGGCGACCTCGTGGCCCGCGTCCGCGCTGCCGACGCGGCGGCGGCGCTCGACGGCCTGCGGTTCGTGCTCGCGACGGACGTCGATCACACCCCGTTCCTGCGCGCGGCCGCGCGCGACTCGCTCCTGGCCCGGGCGGTGCGCCGGCGGCCCGGACTGCGGCCGGCGCGGCTCGGCACCGTGACGCACGCCCTCGTGCGGGCGGTGTGCGGCCAGCTCATCACCGCCCGTGAGGCGGTGCAGATCGAGCGGCGGCTGTTACGCGCGATCTGCACCGCGGAGGGTGAGCTGCGCCTGCCGCCCGAGGCGTCCGATCTGGCACGCCTGAGCGCGGCGCGAGCCGAGCGGTCGGGCCTCTCACCGCGGCGGGCGGCGGCGCTCGTGCGGGTGTCACGGACGCTCGATCTCGAGCGCCTGCGCACCGTTCCGGCCCAGGCGGCCGTCGAGCGGCTGTGCGCCGAGCCGGGGCTCGGGCCGTGGTCGGCCGGCGTCATCGCCGCCAAGGGGCTCGGCTCCTACGCGCACGGGCCCGTGGGCGACCTGGGCCTGATCAAGCTGTGCGCGGCGCTCCTCGGGCGTCCAGCCGAAGTGGCCGACACCGCCCGGCTGCTGCATCGCTACGGCGATTGGGCCGGCCTGGCCGGCGCCCACATGCTCTCACTCCCACTCGCGCACACCCGCACCCGCAGCCGCGAGCGCCTCGGCGCGTGAGGGGTAGTCCTGAATGGCCGTGATCAGGCCGTCGCGCAGGGTGAAGACGATCGACGCCCGACCGCGGAGGGGGGTCCTCGTCGCGGACGAGGCTGGCCGATGCCCTCCGCCCGTACCGACATCACCACCCGGTCGCCGGCCGCGACCAGCTCGAGGGCCTCGACGTCTGGCAGCTCCAGGGAGCGCCTCCGCATCGAGGCGAGCACCGTCTCGCGGTCCGGGCAGACGAGGTCGGCGCGCACGCCGTGGTGGGTGACCTCCGGCGCGAGCCGGGCGGCGACGGTGTCGATGTCGCCGCGCCGGATCGCGTCGAGGTAGTCGGTGAAGATGATCTCGATATTCGACTTCATCGAGACAGCGTACGCCCTTTTGGGCTCCGGAAGCGAGGTGGCCAAGCGGCCGGCTTGGCGGGTGCATCGTTGGATGCGGTGACCGGCGGCAAGCCCGTTCGCGTCCTGCTCGTCTCGGGGAGCCTACGGGCCGAATCGACCAACGCCGCGGTGCTGCGGACGGTGCACGCAATCGCCCCCGCCGGGGTCGAGACTGCCATCTACGAGGGGCTGGCGACGCTGCCGCACTTCAATCCCGACGACGACTTCGAGCCGCTACCCGGCCCGGTGATCGAGCTGCGGGCGCAGGTCGAGGCCGCCGGCGCGGTGCTGTTCTGCACGCCGGAATACGCCGGGGCGCTGCCGGGGTCATTCAAGAATCTGCTGGACTGGAGCGTCGGCGGGCCGGAGATGTACGAGAAACCGGTCGCGTGGATCAACGCGTCCACCCGAGCGGCCGCTCACGCGCACGACTCCTTGCGCACGGTGCTCGGTTACATCCACGCCGAGATCATCGAGGGCGCGTGTGCCCACGTGCCGGTGCCGCGCCAGGCGATCGATTTGGACGGCCTGATCGGGGACGACGAGATCCGCGCGGCGCTACGCCAGGCGCTCGACGTGCTGGTGGCGCCGTTGTAGTCACGGTGCGCGCGGAACGGTGCGGGTGACGTGGTCGCGGATGTGCCCCCGTTGGTCGATGAACCGGTAGTCGATCGTGCCGTTGTGGATGTCGATGCGAAGGAAGCCGTAAGCCAGGAATGACACCTTGGCGTCGGGTGTGGGCTGTGTGTAGCCGGCGCTCCCCGGGCCCTCGCCGCCGGTGCCGAGGGTGAACTGAAGGATGCCTGCACGCTCGTGCCGCTCGTAGCGATGCAGGTGGCCGGCGAGGATCGCGGCCACCTGGCGCTCGCGCAGCAGTGGCATGATCGGGTTGTCAGTCCCGATCGGGCGATGGGTGAGCACGAAGCGCACCGGGCAGGCAGGCCGGCACCGGCCCAGCGTGTCACGCGCGTACATCAGCGCCGAGGCATCGGCCTGGAGGCCCAGCACGACGATCTGGACCGGCCCATATTGGGCCACATAGTGATGGCCTGGCAGATGGAGGGCCGCGATGACCGCCGATCCGTCGTCATACGCCAGGTCGTGCTCACCCAGTGCGACAACGGCCGGAGCCTCGCCCAACAGGCTTCGCAGAGGATCGAAGATCGCCCGGTTGAGGAACGGAGGAGCGGCGAGCAGATAGGCGTTGTCGCCCGTCGAGAGGAACAGGTCGGGATCCTGGGCGGCTGCCAGCCCGCCGACGGCGTACTCGTGGGCGTTACCCGATCCGTAGTCTCCGAACGACACGAGCGTGATCGGTGTCGAGGTGGTGAGCGGCGCGGTGTCGAACGAGCCGGCGGCGGCCGAGTGCCCGGCGACATTGGCCGTCCACACGTATCGAGTCGCCGGAAGGAGGCCGGTAAAGCGGCCCGATCTCGAAGCCGTGGTGGTCCCATCCGGGGAGATGATTGTCACGGTCGGATTCGGCTGTCCTGCCGCCATCTGCCATGCAATATCCGCCCGAGTGGTGGTGACCAGCGTCAGGAACGGGCCGCGAGTGAACGCGGACGCCGGGGGCCGAAGCAGGTAGTTCGCCCCGTACCACACCAGCGCGACGACGGCGATCACCAGCACCGTGGTGGTGATCACGAGCGCCGCGACGACTCGGTGGATGGATCGGCCACGGCCAGGAGCGCGCCGGACGCGAACGAGCGGGATCACCTGGAGTGCGATGATCGCGGCCGCACCCGCGCCGTGCCCGAATGGGCCGGGCAGGGCGACGAACGCGAGTGGAGCGATGATCGAGAGCGACGAGCAGATCCACTCCACCCGGCGGCGCGGCTTCACCACGTCGGCGCTGAGGCAGGCGATGGCGGCGATCACCCCGACAAGGACGGCGGGAAACAGCGCCACGTCGCCGACGATCGGATCGGAGATCCTCGACGCCAGCAAGAGCGCGAGGGCGTCGACGATGAGAAACAGCCGTAGCCCGATCACGATCGCGAGGTTAGTGCCATTCGATGCGGGCCGCGAAGGGATTGAAATGTGACGCCCCGCCGTCAATCCCTGTTTGAGGGGGCAGGCGAACGTCTCGTGCCTACCGCAAGACGGTGACTTCGCCTCACGTATCTGCAACATCTGCCGTTACAGAGCTTCCAGTTGCTGGAAATGTCGGTTACGTTGGTCAGGAGCCTCGGGGCGCTCGCACGACAGTGAGTCCTGATCGGCCGTCGGTGTTCCCCGCCCGACCCGGCAGCGACCCCCAAGGAGGCACTTCCCATGGCTCGATCCACCGTGCTCGTCGTCGATGACGAGCCCCGCATCGTGGAGTTCCTGACCGAGAATCTGCGCGACGACGACTTCAGCGTCCTCTCCGCCGCGAGCGGCGCGGAGGCGATGGAGATGCTGGGACAGTCGCGGCCCGACGTCGTTCTGCTCGACGTTGTGTTGCCGGACATGAGCGGGTATGAGATCTGCCGCCTGGTGCGAGCGGGCGACGGGGTCAACGATCCGTGGGACCCCGACCTGCCGATCATCATGCTCTCGGCCAAGGTCGAACACGTCGACCGCGTGCGCGGGCTCGTGCGCGGGGCCGACGATTACGTCACCAAACCCTTCCACTATCCCGAGCTGCTCGCCCGGATCGGCGCGGTGCTCGGCCGCGTCTCGCGCGGTCGTGACCGCCAGGTCATCCGCTACGGCGAGCTCGCCGTCAACACGCTCTCGCGCGAGGTCACGGTCGGCGGCATCCGCATCGACCTGTCGGCCAAGGAGTACCAGCTCCTGACCACACTCGCCTCCGAGTCCGAGCGGGTGTTCACGAAGAAGGAGCTGCTCGAGACGGTGTGGGGGTTCCGCTCACAGGGCCGCACGCGGACGCTCGACTCCCATGCCAGCCGGCTGCGAAAGAAGCTCGGGTTGCACTCCGATGCCGCGTGGATCGCCAACGTCTGGGGCATCGGCTACCGCCTCTGTAGGCCGGAGTGATCCGCGACGCGCTTCGCCGGAGGCGAGGCGAGGTCGACGACCGCCTGCAGGCCTCGGTGGAGGAGCTCTCGACACTGCTTGCCCGCGAGGGCCGCGCCCGGGCCGAGTTCATCAGCAAGGTGTCGCACGAGCTGCGAACGCCGCTGACCGTGATCAAGGGCTACGTGTACACGCTGCACCGGGCGGAGTCGGATCCGGCCAAGGCGGCCAAGCTGGACGTCATCAACGGCGAGTGCGAGCGGCTCGGCTACCTCATCGAGGATCTGCTGGAGCTGTCGCGCGCCCGCGCCGGGGAGCTGCGCGTGCGGGCCGAGGCGTTCCCGCTCGAGCGCTGCGTCAGTGAGGTCGCAGAGCGCCTGCAGACTGTCGCGGAGCAACGCGGCGTGCAGGTGCGGATGGACTGGAGCTGCAACGGCGGGGAGGTGCGTGGCGACCAGAACCGGGTGCGCCAGATTTTCGCGAATCTGATCACGAACGGCATCAAGTATGCACCGCCGGGCACCGAGGTCACCGTGCGCGGAGTGCGCATCGGCGATGGGCTGCAGGTCGCCGTCGAGGACGCCGGGCGCGGCATCGCGGAGGCAGACCTGCCGTTCATCTTCGACGAGTTCTTCCAGGCCGAGCGGCCGGAGCCGGGCGCCGGCCTGGGCCTGGCCATTGCGCGCGAGTTGACCGAGGCCCACGGCGGGTCGATCGAGGTCCAGAGCGCCGTCGGCGCCGGAACGCGCTTCACGGTCACGCTGCCGCTGTGGAGCGGTGCGGCGTGAGCCTGCGGCCGGTTCGCAGAGCGCTGCGGGTCGCGGGCACTCCGGTGCCGGAAGGGCCCGAGAGTGGCGGCCAACCGCTGCGGCTGGTCTCGGCGCTCTCTGCGGCGGGGCGCATCGCCAGGGCCGAGGGTCTGGCCGGTGGGGGACGAGCGCGGGCACGAGCTGCGCCTGCCGGGCATCGGCGGGCGGTACCTGGCGGGCGTCGCGGCCCACGCGCACGAGCGCGGCTGGGCGCCGGTCGAGGTGGCCGCGCTTCTCGACGCCGTCGAGGATCGCTCGGCCATGTGGATCGTCTGCCCCTCTGCGGCGGCGCTCCGCCGGGCGGGGCTGATCGAGGGCGGGCGTGGCCGAGCAGTGTGCGCCCGCTGGTCGGCGGGGGGCTGGTCGCGGATCGCACTCGACGTCCCGGCGCTGGCCGCGGTGGCCGCCGCCGGACGGACGCGCGGGGTGTGCGCGGCTGCGGTCTCCGGAACGGGGGCACCGCGGCGAGTGGTTGCAGCCGTGCACGCGGACGGCGTGCAGACCGGCCAGCTCGAACGCGGTCTCGCAGCATCGCTCGGTGTGCGCTGGGCGGTCGAGCTGTTGGTGGCGACGGCGCTGCCGTCAGGGTCGTTGATGGCGCTGCGCGAGCGGGTCGCATCGGCGCCGCGGTGCGGGTGGTGCGGCGTGCCGCTCCTCGGACCCGACTGCCGCCGCTGCCTGCCCGGCGCGCGCACGTGAGCCGCCACCGCCGCCGCAGCATTCTCCTCGCGCTCGCCGGTACCGCACTCGCGCTGCTCGGGCTCGTGCGCCTTGGCGGCGGCGATGCGGGCCACGTCGCGACTCCGCCGCAGGTCCGGCGGCTGGTCACGATTCGGGCGGTGGCCGCGGGCAGCCGGATCACGGCCGCCGACCTGGGTCTTCAGCGTGTCCCGGCCGCATATGCATCCGCCCATCAACTCTCGCGCCCTGGCCAGGCCGTCGGCCTGCGCGCGGCGGTCACGCTCGCCGTCGGAGCGCCGGTGATGGACGCGGAGCTCTTGGTGCGGCCGCTCGTGCCGGGTGCGCGGGAGGTCGCCGTCCGGCTGGATGACGCCGCGGGAATGCCGTCGGGCGACCTGACCGACATGCGGGCGGATGTCTACGTCACCCCGCCCGGCAGGCATTCCCGTTCTCGGCTCGTGCTCGCCGGCGTCGTCGTATTGAGCGCGGCTCACGCCGACGCCGGAGCGGTCGCCACCCTGCTGCTGCCTCGTGCCGCCGTGCCGGTCGCGATCGCTGCGGAGGCGGAGGGCACGCTGCGCCTTGTGGTGCATCTTTCGGCCGCGGAAACGTCATGATCACACCGGTCGTGCGCTGCCTCGTCGTGGCCGCCGATCCCGCTCTTGGGGCGGAGATGACGGCATTGGCCGACGACCTCCCCGGCGTGCAGCTGGTCGGTGTCCTGGCCCCGCTGCGAGCGGTCTCGGGACGGCTGCCGCCCTGCGACGTTGCCCTGCTCGCCGACCCCGGGGTGGGCGAGGCTCCCGGTCTGCGCCAGCTCGTTTCCGGCTGCGGGAGGCCCGCAGTGGTCCTGACCCGGTCAGCCGGCGTCGACGTCTACCGGCGGGCGCTGGCGGCCGGCGCGCGGGCGGTGCTGGCACTACCCGCGGTGCCCAGCGGACTCGTCGACGCGCTGGTCGAGGCGACGGCCGGCGATGCCGTCAGCCCGGCTGGAGCCGCCGCCGAGGGCAGAGTCGTCGCTGTCGCCGGGGCGAAAGGTGGCGCCGGCGCCACCTCGATCGCACTGGCCCTCGCGCTGCTCGGAGGTGTGCTCCTGGTCGATCTGGCGGGGTCGCGAGCGAATCTGGCGGCGCTTCTCGGCTGTCGCGTCGAGCGGTCGGTGGCCGAGCTGGCGCACGTCGGCGAGGGGCTCGCGGCTGCGATTGCGACGGCGGCGGTCGAGCATCCATGCGGCCTCCGGCTCGTGCCGGGACCGCCAGGGCCCGAGATTGCGGGCACTCTTCCAAGCGGCTTCGCTGCGGCGCTCACGCGCGAGCTGCGCACGGCCGCTCCCGCCGTCGTCGACGCCGGCTGCGCTGCGAGCACCGCGTCACGCGAGATCGCGATCGCGGCCGACCGGACGCTCGTGGTGGTGACGCCGGATGCATATGCGGTGGCGGCCGGGCGCGAGCTCGTCACCACGCTTGCCCGCTCCGGGGCAAGCGGCGACGCCGTCACGGTGGTCGTCAACCGCTGGAGCCGGCGATCGGAGCTCTCGCTGCGCAGCATTGCCCGCACTGTCGGGGCACCGGTGGCCGCGGCGGTTGGCATCGATGCGGCCACCATGGATGCATTCGCCAACGGCCGCGCCCAGCTGGACCGGTGGCCCGGCCGTGCACACAGCGCCGCGCTGCGGACGCTCGCGACCGAGCTCTGGGCGTGAGCGATGCCAGCGCCGATCTCGCCGCCGGCTACCGTGATCGGCTCCGCCGTGAACTGCGGGAACGGCCCGCTGCGGGCGACCTGCGCGCCGCGGCCGAGCACGCGGCGTGGGACATCGTCCGCGCCGACAGGGTGCTTCTCGATCCGGCTGACGCCGCACGCTTGGTGGCGCGGGTCGTCGACGACACGATCGGCATGGGCCCCCTCGACCCGTTGCTGCGCGACCGGCGCGTGACCGAGGTGATCGCGAACGGCCCCTCGCACGTGTACACCGAGCGCGGCGGTCTGCTGGTCCGGGAGACCGCGACCTTTCGCGACGAGGAGCATCTGCGCCAGGTGATCGACCGGGTCGTCAGCTCGGTCGGCCGGCGCATTGACGAGTCGAGTCCTATGGTCGACGCCCGCCTGCCCGACGGCAGCCGCGTGAACGCCGTGCTGCCGCCACTGGCACTTGGACGGGCCGTTGCTGACGATCCGCAAGTTCTCGCGCTCCCCGCTCGCTGTGGACGACCTGCTGGCGTCGGGCAGCCTCACCGCGGCCCAGGCCGACATCCTCGAGCGGTGTGTGCGCGGCCGCCTGAACATCGTCGTGTCGGGAGGGACGGGCACGGGAAAGACGACCCTCCTGAACGCACTGGCCGGGTTCATCGACCCGGGCGAGCGGATCGTTACCGTCGAGGATGCGGCCGAGCTGCGCCTGCCCCAGCCGCACGTCGCCCGGCTCGAGAGCCGGCCGCCCAACGTCGAGGGCAGGGGAGAGGTGACGCTGCGGGCACTCGTGCGAAACGTCCTGCGCATGCGGCCCGACCGGATCATCGTCGGCGAGGTCAGGGGCGGCGAGGCGCTCGACATGCTGCAGGCGATGAACACCGGGCATGACGGATCGCTCACGACGGTGCATGCGAGCTCGCCCGCCGACGCGGTGCGGCGGATCGAGACCATGGCGCTGATGGCCGGGCTCGACCTGCCGCACGTTGCGGTGCGTGAGCAGGTGGCGGCCGCGGTTGACGTGATCGTCCACCTTGTCCGCGACGGGGACGGGGATCGGCGGGTGCGGTTCGTCGACGGGCGTGGACGCGACGGCGGCCTGCACATGCTCGACCACCGCCTGCTCTCGGAGCTGCTCGAGCGACGATGCCACGCCGCTTCCTGACCGCCACGATCCGGCGGATCGCCCGGCGTCCCAGCGAGCAGTTGCCGCCGGTGCAGCTGGCGCTGGTGGTCGAGATCCTGGCGGCCCATGTGCGCGCCGGCCGGTCGCTGCGCCACGCACTCGCCGATGCGGTCGCCGACCTGCCCGAGCCGGCGGCGACCCTGGTTGCCGCCGCCGCCGCCGACGCGGCGCTCTCCGCCCCGCCGGACGAGGCCCTGCGCGCGCTCGGGGGCGGGCGAGACGTGGCCTACCTCGCGGCGGCGGTGCGCCTGCAGATCCGGGTCGGCGGCGATCTGGCACTCCTGCTCGATCGCACCGCCGAGCTCCTGCACGATCGGGCGGGGCAGCGCCGCGCCGCCGAGGTGGCAACGGCGCAGGCACGCGCAACCGGGCGGATCGTCACGGCGATGCCGGCCCTGGGGGTCGCCGCGCTCTATGTGGCCGACCGTCCAGGATTCGATCTGCTGGTGAGCTCGCCGCTCGGGTGGCTGGCCCTCGCGGCCTCGGCGAGTCTGGCCGCGGTCGGGCACCAGCTCATCTCGCGGCTTTCGGAGGTCGATCCGTGATCGCGGTGGTCCTGCTCTCGGCAGCCGTGCTGATGCTGGCTGCGGCTCGGCGCGCCGCCCTGCAGGACCGGGCCCTGAATCCGCCCGAGCCGACGTCGTCGCCCAGTCCGTCCGTGCGCATGCTGGGGGCGCTCGGTCGACGGCCCGCCGCGTTGCTCGAGGGCCGCACCCGGTGGCCGGCACGCGGATGGCGGCCCGCACCCGCGGGCGCGGCGATGGTGCTTGCCGAGGCCGACGTGGCGTCGCTGCGCGCCGGAGCGGCGACCGGGTTCGGCTGCCTGGGACTGGCGGTTGCGGTACTGCTCGGTGGTGCGACCGGCGTGGTCATGGCAGCCGCGCTGTGGGCGTTCGGCTGCGCGTACCCCGATCTGTGGCTGCGCTCGGCGACGGCGCGACGCGCGGAGCGCATCGAGCGGCGGGTGCCGGACCTGGTGGAGCTGGTGGCAAGCCTGGTGGCGGCGGGCGTCGGAGTGGATGCCTCGCTGCGCGGTGCCGGTGAGGCCGTCGCCGGCGAGCTGGGCGGCGAGCTCGAGCGGATGCACGCGAACCTCGCGCTCGGCCGGCCGCGAGCGGACGAGCTGCGCGAGTTGGCGGCCCGCACGGGGTCGCCGTCACTGGCTCAACTGGCGCTTGCGCTGCGGTTAAGCGACCGGCTCGGCGTGCCGCTGGCCGAGGCGCTTCGCCGCCAGGCCGACCGTGCCCGCGTGCAGAGAGCCCGTGCGGTGCAGGAGCGCGCGGCCAAGGCGGGCCCGCGGGTGCTGGTGGTGGTGGTGTTCGTCCTTGTGCCGGCGGCGCTCCTGCCGCTGGCGGCGGCGGTGGTTCTGACCGTGGCGGGATCGTTCACAGGTTTGTGACCGGTACGATCACGGGGTGCGGTTGAACCTGGGCGTGCTCGTGGTCATCGCGCTTGTGGGAGCGTTGTCGGCGTCGTGTTTCGGCGGCTCGTCGTCGCATTCGGCGGCGGTCTCGCCTACGCCACCCAGAGTGCAGCTCGTCGTCGCGTGTGACCAGGTCATCCTGCAGCCGAAGTTGCCGTTCGCAGACGGGTATCGACGCGTTCTGGGGGTGATCTCGGCGCCACCCGCGTACATCCCACAGGTCGTGCGCAACTCCCCCGGCGGTCGGTGGCCGTATTGGGAGAAGGCGGGCCTGGTTGTGCGCGCCGGCCGGTCACCCGTCACGGTGAGCGTCCCGCAGGCGTGGCGGACGCGGGCCGCAATCACGTGGGGCAACGCCAAGCCCGCCGTCAACTCGCTTCGGATCTCGGCGTGTCCGTCGCCACCGAACGTCTGGAACGCCTACGCGGGCGGGTTTTTCATGCGCGCGCATGGTGCCTGCATCCCTCTGATATTCCAGGTCGGTCACCGCAGGAAGCTCGTGCGTTTCGGAATCGACCGCAGGTGCGCCTGAGGCAGATGGAAAGCACACTTGACACCACGTTGGTGACAAGCTAGCTTTCCACTTGTGGAGAACGACGTGCGAGAGCTGCGCAGCGGCGAGGGCCTTTCCCAGGGTGATCTCGCGGCGGCCCTGGGCGTTTCCCGCCAGACCATCAATGCGATCGAGACGGGCCGCTACACGCCCTCGTTGCCGCTTGCGCTCGCGCTTGCGGCGCACTTCGGTCGCCGAGTCGAGGAGATCTTCCATGCAAACGGGTCACGCTAGAGGCGTCATGTACACCAGGTGGTTCTTCCCGGCCTTCTGCCTGTTCCTGGGCGTGCTCGTGAGCGGGGCGCTCTGGATGGGAGGGGACGGCGTTGACGCCGCCTACGCGTTCATCCTGTTTGCCGTCATCGCGGCGGTGTTCGCCTTCGGCGGCCGCAGCGAGACGGTGCGCATGATCCGCGGGGACGGCAGGGACGAGCGCTGGGCGATCATCGACCTGGCGGCGACCGCGATCTCCGGGCTGGTCATGATTGTCGCGGTGATCGCGGCGTGCCTATACGAGTGGTCACAGGGACGGGACGGCAGCCCCTACACCCAACTCGGCGCGCTGGGCGGCGTCGGCTACATCGTGGCCCTCGCGATCCTGCGCCACCGCAGCTGAGCACCACCGTGCGGGAGGTTTGTGACGCCGGCGCGACATCTGCGTCCAGACACGTGATACCTGCGTCCGTAGCCTGGTGGGTGTGCGCCGTGGCCAGGCCAGCATCGAATACGTCCTTCTGATCTCCGCGCTGATGGTGGCGATCTGCCTCCTCGTGCGCTACCCGACGCCGGTGGAATGGCTGGCGAGGGCAGTCGCCCACACGGTCCTGCAGCGCCCCTCGGTCCACCGCCCGCATCGGGGCGGGCACCCCCACAAATCGCCTCACCGGCGCCCCCATCGCTGTCTGTGTCTTCCCGCCCGGGGCTCGCCGGGGGGTTGACTTCCCCGGTTATCGGGAAATAGTGTAAGTGCGCTTCGACTCAAGCCTGGGTGAGAGTCGGGCCAAAAAGGGGGCACGTTGAGCGAGCAGGGATTGCGAACGGACCCGACCGGGTCCGACACGCCCATCTCCGCGGCGGATGTCGTGACGACTCGTCGCGGACCGCCGGGTGGCGGGCATGCTGCTGCCGAGCAAGCGCCGCCGGCGACGCTGGCTGGCCGCGTTCCTGACGGTGTGGGCGGTCGTCGCAGGCCTCATGGGCTGGGCCTGGTACCAGTACGGCCAGATTTCGAGCGACCTGCAGGTCTCGAACGCGCGCGTGGCGCCGCCGCTGCAGAAGGCGCTGACCCCGGCGCCGGTGGGGGCCGCGCGCCAGACGACCCTCGTCGCCGGGGTCGACTCTCATCACCACGTCGCCGGGACGGTGATCCTGGCCCGCACCGACAAGCCGAACCACGCGGTCGAGATCCTGACCGTGCCCTCGACTGTGCTGCTCACGAATGCCCAGCAGCTGCGCGACGTCCTGCGTTTGGACGGCGTGCCGCGCGTGATCGGCCTTCTGCAGCACGACCTCGGCGTCCCCGTCAACCATGTGGTCCTGATCCAGTTGAACCAGGCCGGGTCGATCGTGCGGTCGCTGGGTGGGATCACGGTCACGAATCCCACGCCGGTGCCGTATGCCGTTCCCGGCGGCCACGGGGTGTTCCCCGCGGGCAGGGTCGCGCTCACGGGCCGGACGGCGCAGTGGTACCTCCACCCGACCGAGCAGGCGGTGACCCCCGGGACCGCGGCCGCCGGCGCGGTCCGCCAGGCGGCCGTCGTGCGCGGCGTTACCGACAAGTTGGTTCACCTGACGACACCGTCGGCGATCACCGGTGTCGCGCACACGATCTCGCAGAACTTCACCACCGATCTCTCGCCCGACCCGGTGCTGGGCATCGTGGCTGCGCGGCTCGGCGCGCACGCCCTGATCGACTGCCGGCTGCCCGTGAACGCGAACCTCTCAGGAGCCGGATCGATCCCGACGGTCGCCGGCTTCCAGACCGCGTCCGCGAAGGGCCGGTGCACCACCCAGCCGCTGCGGACGAAGCTGCCCGCGGCGGCCGTTGCCGCCACGATCATCGCCACCATCGTCACCAACGGCGGCTCGCACGCCTTCTACTGGGCGGTGGTCCTGGCGATCGCGATCTGGGCGTTCGGCGCCATCGCCTGGATCCTGATGCTGCCGCTCGTGCGTGGCGTGCGCCGGCCGGCGCTGCCGCGCCTCGCCCTGCCCGGGCTGCCGCACATCGGACGTTCCGAGCTGCCCGAGCTGCGCGGAAACGGCGGCCGCAGGCGGCGGCGCAGGTTCGGCCCGCACCTGTTCGTACGGATCGTGTCGGTGCCAGCCTCGCTCGGTCTCGGCATGCTGATCGCCCACTTCCTGTATTAGGCATCTCTTACGGAACCACCGTGGCGGCGGGGTTACGCTGTGCGGGCAGACGAGCGAAGGAGCCGCCGTGTCCAAACCGAAGTCGCGCCAGCAGCGCCGCGCCCAGGAGCGTGACCGGGCCGAGCGGCTGCACTCGCGACCACAACCCTCGTCGCAGCGGCCGCTCCTGCTCGCCGCCGCCGGAGTGGTCGGGGTGATCGCGGTCATCGCCGCGCTCGTGATCGTCAGGCTCACCCAGGGCAGCACCACGGCGGCACCGGCAAAGCCCAGCGGCCGCGCGCCGGCCGCCGTCGTGCGTGCCGTCACCACCGTCCCCGCGAGCCTCTTCAACCTGATCGGGTACCAGTCTGCCCTGACGCCGCTCAAGCGCATCAACGGGAAGACCCTGCACAAGGACGGAAAGCCGCTGATCGTGTTCGTCGGCGCCGAGTACTGCCCGCTGTGCGCCGGCGAGCGGTGGGCGCTGGTCGCAGCCCTCTCGCGGTTCGGCACATTCCACAACCTGGGCGCGACGCACTCGTCGAGCATCGACGTCGACCCGAACACGGCGACCTTCTCGTTCCACGGCGCGACGTACACGAGCCAGTATCTGTCGCTCGACACGGTCGAGCTGACGACGAACCAGCCGCAGGGCAACTTCTATGCGCCGCTCGAGAAGCCGACCGCGCTCGAGCAGCAGCTGTCGGCGAAATACGATCCCAACTACATCCCGTTCGTCTACTCTCGGCAGCCGCTACATCGTCAACACCGTGGCCTACAACCCGGCGATCCTGGCCGGGCTGACGATGCAGCAGATCGCCGCCGCGATGCGCGATCCGTCGAGCCCGATCTCCCAGGCGATCCTGGGCACGGCCAACAACATCACGGCCGCGCTGTGCCAGCAGACGAACGGCAAGCCGGCAAGCGTGTGCTGCCTCATCCGGCGTCGTGGCGGCGGCCAAGCACCTGCCGGCGTGACCGCTCCCAGGTGGCTGCCGGCGTGGGTCGCGCCGGTGACGCTCGCGCTCGCGGGCGCGGGCCTTGCGGTGTCGGTCTACCTCACCCTGGTTCACTACACCACCAGCGTGAAGCTGGCCTGCTCGACAACCGGCGTCGTGAACTGCGAGAAGGTCACCTCGAGCCCGCAGTCGATGCTCGCCGGCATACCGGTCGCGCTGCTCGGCGTCGTCTTCTTTGGCGTGGCCGGAGCGCTGCTGCCTGCCGGCGGCGTGGCGGTCGCAGTCGGCGGCCGTGCGCATCGCCCGGATCGGCTGGATGGCGGCCGGGATCGCGATGGTCGTGCGGCTCGTCTACGCCGAGCTCTTCCAGATCGACGCCGTCTGCCTGTGGTGCACCGCGGTCCATGTGATCACCGTCATCCTGTTCGCGGCGGTGCTCGTGGCCGAGGCGCTCGCCGTGCAGGCGATGGCCGATCCCCCGGCGGGGTAAGATCCGCGGCCATGACGAGCCCGAGCCCTCCGACTTCGACATCACGCTGGTGGGTGCTGGTGATGGTGCTGGCGCTCGTCGGGACGCTGGTGCTGATCATCTACGTGAGCAAGTAGGCGCCCGATCGGCGCATCCGCCGCGATCGTCAGCCGCAATCCGGCCGACCCCACCGACGAGATCGGCACGTTCGCGCCCGCGGGCGGGATCGACGTCGATCGGGCCGTGGCCGCCGCCCAACGGGTGGCCGCGCGCTACGCGGCCGTGCCGGGTCAGGTGCGGGCCGATGCCCTGAACCGCGCGGCGGGCCGGGTCGAGGCGGCGGCCGCCGAGCTGGCCGAGCTGGTCCGGCGCGAGGTCGGAAAGCCGATCCTCGAGGCCCGAGCCGAGGTCACCCGCACGGCCGGTGTGCTGCGCTTTCACGCCCAGGCGGCCCTGGATGCCGACGGCGACACCTACCCGTCGGCCGACGGCCGCTCGCTCCTGCTGTCGCGGCGCCGCCCGCGCGGCGTGGTCGGGCTCATCACGCCCTGGAACTTCCCGATCGCCATCCCCGCCTGGAAGCTCGCCCCGGCGCTCGCCTACGGCAACGTGTGCGTGTGGAAGCCCTCGCCGCTGGCGCCCGCCTGTGCCGAGGCCCTGCTCGCATGCCTGCTGCCCGAGCTGCCCGAGCCGGCGGTGGAGCTGGTGCAGGGCCACGGCGATGCCGGGGCCGTGCTGGTCGGGCACCGCGGCGTCGCCGCCGTGTCGTTCACCGGGTCGATCGCGACCGGGGCGGCGGTGGCGCGGATGGCCGTCGAGCGCGGCGCCTCGGCCCAGTGCGAGATGGGCGGCCAGAACGCGTCGATCGTGCTGGCAGACGCCGACCTCGAGTCGGCCGCCGGCATCATCGCGGGCGCCGCGATGGGCTACGCCGGCCAGAAGTGCACCGCCACGAGCCGCGTGATCTGCGAGGCATCGGTGCACGAAGCGATGCGCGACGCGCTCGTGGCGGCCGTGGCCGGCATGCGGGTCGAGGATCCTGCCGACGACGCCTGCCGGGTCGGGCCGCTGATCACGGCCGGGGCCCGCGACGCCGCCGTGGCCGCGGTCGGGCGTGGGGCGGAGGCGGGCGGGCGCGTCCTCACGGGTGGCGCCGCGCTCGACGACGGCCGGCAACTACCTGGCCCCGGCGCTGGTCGAGATCGACGACCCCGCGGCGGAGCTGGCCCAGGAGGAGGTGTTCGCGCCCGTGTGCGCGATCCTGCGCACCGGCGATGCCGATGCCGCCGTCGCGCTCGCAAACGGCGTCCGCCACGGGCTGGCCACCTCGATCTTCACGCGCGACCTCGACCGCGTGCTCCACCTCGTCGACCGGATCGACACCGGCCTCGTGCGCGTCAACCAGCCGACATCGGGCGTCGACCTGCACACGCCGTTCGGCGGCGAGAAGGCCTCGGGACTCGGGCCGCGCGAGCAGGGCAAGGCCGCGCGCGAGTTCTACACCAGCCTGCGCACGGTCCTGATCTCGCCCTCGTGCTAAACTAGTCACGAGGTCTATAAGTGGCTGACGCCCAACATCCGCAGGTCGCGGCCGACGTGGCCGTGTTCGCGTTCCAGAACGGCGCGATGAACGTCCTGCTCGTCCGGCGGCGGTACGAGCCCTACCAGAGCTACTGGGCACTGCCCGGCGGCCTGCTCGAGCCCTCGGAGACGCTGGAAGAGGCGGCCGAGCGCGAGCTGCGCGAGGAGACTGGCGTCACCGACACCTGGATGGAGCAGCTGGCCACCTTCTCGGAGGTCGATCGCGACCCGCGCGGGCGCGTGATCTCGTGCTGCTACCTGGCCCTGGTGGACGGCGGGCGGGCGCGGCTGCGCCCGGGGTCGGACGCCCGCGAGGCGGTCTGGCGGCCGCTGGAGCCGCTGCTCGCCCAGATCGCGGCGGGGAACGTGCTGGCGTTCGACCACGACCGCATTCTGGCCTATGCCCGCCAGCGGCTCGCCTACAAGCTCGAGTACCAGAATGTGGCCTGGAGCCTGCTGCCCGAGACCTTCACCGTCTCGGAGCTGCGGCGGGTGTATGAGGCCGGTATCGGCCGCGCCTTCGAGCCCAACAACTTCCGCCGCATCGCCCTCGGCTGGGGCGTCCTGGCCGAGGCCGGCGAGCGCCCCACCGGCGGGCGTCCCGCGGCGCTCTACCGGTTCGCCGACCGCCGGCCGCTGATCGTGGCCCAGAGCGTCCGCTACCGGCGGTCGACGTGATCGCCTGGCCGCCCGCCGAGCTCCTGACCGACGAGTACCAGCTGGCGATGGCCGACTCCTACCTCGCCCAGGGCAAGGCCGCCGAGCCCGTGGCGTTCGAGCTCTTCGTGCGCGTCCTGCCGCCCAACCGGGGCTTCCTGGTCGCGGCGGGGCTCGAGCGGGTCGTCCAGTACCTGACCGGCCTGTCGTTCGGCGAGCCTGCCATCGACTACCTGCGCCGGTCTCAGACATGCGGTGAGCCGCTGCTCGAGCATCTGGCCGGCCTGCGCTTCACCGGCGACCTGGATGCCGTCGGGGAGGGGACGGTGGTGCACGCGGGCGAGCCGCTGCTGCGTGTCGAGGGCGGGCGGCTGATGTGCCAGCTGGCCGAGACGTTCCTGCTGAACCAGGTCAACTTCCAGACGATGATCGCCACCAAGGCCGGCCGCATCGTGGTCGCCGCCGGCGGCCGGCCGGTGACCGACTTCGGCTTCCGCCGCGCGCACGGCGCCGACGCCGGCCTGCTGGCTGCCCGCTCGGCCTACATCGGCGGCTGCACCGGCACGGCGACGGTGGCCGCCGGGTTCGAGTGGGGGATCCCGACCTCCGGGACGATGGCCCACAGCTACGTGCTCGCGTTTCCCACCGACGTCGAGGCGTTCTGCGCCTTCATGCGCGATCACCCCCGCCGCTCGACGCTCCTGATCGACACGCACGACGCGCTCCTGGGCGCGCGAGCCGCCTGCGAGGCCGCCCGGATCACCGGCAACGGTGCCGCAGGCCGTCCGGCTCGACTCGGGCGACCTGCCGGCGGTGACCCTGGCGGTGCGCGCGATCCTGGACGAGGGTGGCTGTGCCGAGACGCGGATCGTCGTCTCGGGCGACCTCGACGAGTACCGCATCGAGGAGCTGCTCGCGGCCGGGGCGCCCATCGACGGTTTCGGGGTCGGCACCGCCCTCACCACGTCGAGCGACGCGCCGACGCTGGGAGGCGTCTACAAGCTCGTTGACAGCAACGGCCGGCCGGTGATGAAGGCGGCGGGCGTCAAGTCGAACCTGCCCGGCCGCCACCAGGTGTTCCGGACGGCAGGCTCCGACGCCGACACCATCGGACTGGCCGACGAGGAGCTGCCCGGCGAGCGGCTGCTGCAGCCGGTCATCCGCGCCGGGCGCCTGATCGCGCCCCTGCCCGCTCTCGCCGACGTCCGCCGCCGCGCCGCGGCCCAGATCGCCGGGCTGCCCGCCGAGGTGCGCGCGCTGCGCGATCCGCAGGAGCTGCGGCCGACGATCTCGCCGCTACTCTCCGCGCTCGAGGAGGAGATGTCATGACCGGCCCCGATGCGACCACGGCGCTGCTGGTGGTCGATATGCAGATCGACTTCTGCCCCGGCGGCGCGCTCGCCGTCGCCGGCGCCGACCTGCTCGCACCCGCGATCGCCGCCGCAGCTCGGGGGGCGGGCACCGTGGTCGCGACGCGCGACTGGCACCCTCCCGATCACCTCTCGTTCGCCGATCGCGGCGGCCCGTGGCCGGCTCACTGCGTCGCCGGTACCTCCGGCGCGGAGCTGCATCCGGCGGTGGCCGGGATGCAGTTCGACCGCGTGCAGGACAAGGGCACCGATCACGACCGCGAGGCCTACTCGGGCTTCGACGGCACCGACCTTGGCGAGTACCTGCGCCGGCGCGGGGTGAAGCACGTGCTGGTCACCGGCGTCGCCACCGACTACTGCGTCCGCGCGACCGCGCTGGATGCGATCCGGGAGGGGTTCGAGACCACCGTCCTGACCGACGCGGTCGCCCCCGTCGAGCGGCGCCCGGGCGACGGCGCCCATGCCCTGCGCGAGGTCGCGGCCGCGGGCGGGCGCCTCGACCGGATGGCGCTCCTGCGCGACGAGAGTTCCCTCGAGCCCGTCCTCGAGCGCAAACGCCGGCGGCTGGCTGAGGTGATGGACGCCGCGGGAAGGGGAAAGGTCGTGATCGGCCTCTCCGGCGGGATCGACTCCGCAGTCGCCGCGGCGCTTGTCGCCCGGGCCATCGGCCCCGAGCACGTGGTCGCCGTGCGGCTGCCGTCACGCCACACCGAGCAGGTGCACATCGACGACGCCGGGGCGTCGGCCGCGGCGGCGGGCCTGCCCGAGGCCAACCTGCTGACCATCCGCATCGACCCGGCGATCAAGGCGTTCGAGTCGATGCGCCCGACGCTGCCGGAGTCGGCGATCCGGGAGGGCAACGCGAGCGCCCGGGCGCGGATGATCGTGATCTACGACCTCGCCCAGGAGCTGCATGCGCTCGTCGTCGGCACCGAGAACCGCACCGAGAACCTGCTCGGCTACTTCACCCGCTTCGGCGATGCCGCGTCGGACATCGAGCCCATCACCGACCTCTACAAGACGGAGGTGCGGGCGGCGGCGCGGCTACTGGGCCAGCCCCAGGCGGTGCTCGACAAACATCCCACGGCAGGACTCTGGGGCGGCCAGACCGACGAGGCCGAGCTCGGGTTCACCTACCACGACGCCGATCTGGCGCTGGTGGCGATGGCCGACCTCGGCATGACCGTCGAGCGGGCCGCCGAGCGCACGGGCGTCGACGTCGACGTCGTCCGGCGCGTGCGGGCGCGCGCCGACGCGGTCGCGTGGAAGCACGCCGTGCCCCATACGCTCAGCTGAGGTTCGACGTCACGCCGCGCGCAGCGGCTGCATGTCCGCCGACGCCGCGAGCTCTCGCAGTGCCTCGGCCTCGAGCTGGCGCACCCGCTCGCGGGTGAGCCCGACGATGCGTCCGATCTCCTCGAGATTGCGCGGGTCCTGCCCGTCGAGGCCGAAGCGCAGCTCCAGGATCAGGCGCTTGCGCTCGCCCAGCCGGGCGAGGCCCTCGCGCAGCCGCTCGTGCCGCAGGTGCGTCTCGGCCAGCTCCTCGGGGTTACCGGCATCGGGGTCGGCGATCATGTCGCCCAGCTCGGAGTCGCCGTCCTCGCCCACCGGCTCGTGCAGCGAGACGGTCTTGCGGGCCAGGCCGAGGGTCTCGGACACGGCGTCCGAGGTCAGCTCGGCCGCGCGTGCGATCTCCTCTTCGGACGGCTCTCGGCCCAGGCTGGCCTCGAGCGACCGGCGTGCGCGCTCGATCGCCCGCAGGCGGTCGGACACGTGGACGGGCAGGCGGATCGTGCGGCCGCTGTTTGCGATCGACCGCTGCACCGCCTGGCGGATCCACCAGGTCGCGTACGTCGAGAACTTGAGGTCGCGGCGCCAGTCGAACTTCTCGACCGCGCGGTTCAGCCCCAGCACGCCCTCCTGGATCAGATCGAGGAACGGCACGCCCTGACCGCGGTACTGCTTGGCGATCGACACGACCAGGCGGAGGTTCGACTCGATCATGCGCCGCTTCGCGACCGGGTCGCCGGCCTCGATGCGCTTGGCCAGCATGACCTCTTCGTCCTTGGTCAGCAGCGGGTAGCGACCCGCCTGCCGCAGGAACAGGTCGAGGCTGTTCGTGGTCGCGATCTCGACCTCGACGACCTCGATGCGCTCCTCTGGGGCAGGAGGGTCGACGATGTCGACGCCGAGCTGCGCCAGCTCGTCGCGCAGCACCTGAACGTCGTCGGCTTCGAGGTCAAGTTCGAGGGCGAGCCCGGCCAGCTCATCCTCATAGACAAGACCCCGCTCCTGTCCGAGCTCCACCAAGAGCCGGGCTTCCGGCTCGATGATGAGCTGGTCAGTCATTCGTCATCAACTCCTCAAGACTCCCAAGTTATCCTGATCCGTTGTCTCGTTAACGTTCGCCGCGCACAGGCTATTCCCACCTGACGCTATCTCTACGCCACGGCCCTTGGTAGCGGATTGACCCCCGCTGCTTGGATTCGCCGGTCAGATGACCCCCATCGCCGGCGACGATCCTGCAGCCCCGTTCCCACCCCTCCGACCTGGAGGACATACGTGAGGAACAACGACCGCTCCTGAATTATAGGTGGGGTCTGGCGGGATGTACACCCCAACCGTTCGCACCGGTGTGCCGGAGGCCCGCGGACCGTCAGCCGGTGACGCGCACGGCGCCGTCGTACTCGGCCGCGTACCAGGCGTCGGACAGGCTCGAGATCTGGACGACGCCGCCCGTGTGCGGCGCCTCGATGAACTCGTTGTTGCCGATGTAGAGGCCGACATGGCCGATGCCGGGCTCGAAGAACACCAGGTCACCGGGGGCGAGCTGGTCGCGGGCCACGTGCACGCCCTCGGTCCACTGCGCGCCGGTGTAGTGGTCGAGGTGGATGCCGAGCTGCGCGTACACCCACATCGTCAGGCCGGAGCAGTCGAACCCCGCCGGGCTGGCGCCGCCCCAGACATAGGGCACGCCGAGCTCGCCCATCGCGATCTGGACGGCCTGTTGGCCGACCGAGCTGGCCGGCGGCACCGGGCCCACGGTGGGAGGCGCCGGCAGCGACGTCACGACCGGCGGTGCGCTGGCCGCGGCGGCAGCAGCCGCGGCTGCGGCGGCAGCCGCGGCCCGGCGGGCCGCTTCGGCGGCGAGCCGGGCCTTGCGCTGGGCGATCAGGTCGCGGACCCTCTTGTTCAGGCTCTGGATCAGGGTCTGCTGGCTCGACACCAGGCCCTCCACCTTGAGCTTCGCGCTGCGGGTGCGCCCGACGTACCTGCGGGCCTGTACGCGCTCGACGCGGAGCAGCGCCTGCTTGGCCGCCACCTCGCGCTCGGACACCGTGACCTGGTGCAGCAGCGATGCCTCGCTGCGGTTGGAGCGGCTGATGGCATCGACGCGGTTGACCAGGTCCGAGAACGAGCGCGCGCCGAGGACGTACATGGCGGCGCTCGAGTCGTCGCCCTTGTAGGCGGCGACGACGAGCCCCGCGAGCTGCGCGCGGGCGACCGAGAGGTTGTGCTGTGCGATCGCCAGGCGGATCGTGTTCAGCTTGATGCGGTGATTGACGGCCGTCAGCTTGGAGTGGGCGGCGTCATACGCGTTGACCGCGGCGTCCTCCCTGACGTAGAGCCGGTTCAGCTCCTGCTGTGCCGCGCGCGCCTGGGCGCGCGCGGAGGAGATCGATTCGGCGCCCGCAGTCGGTGCACCGAGGGCGGCCGCGAGGGCGACCAGCAGAGACGGCGGCGACGGCCGTCGCGACACGGCTTCGATGCCGCTGCGAAGGCGGGCTCGACATGGGGCGGGACTGTACCACCGGCAACGTCCTGCAAATGCAGGCATTTTTGTAAGGATTTTCCGCCGCCTCCGCTTCGACGCTCGGGCGGGCCGGCCATGGGTGTCCACCGGGCGATCGGCGATTGTGGGCGGCTGGCATTGCAAAGTGGTGGAAAGTGGGGTATTGTGGGGCCGAATGGGAGATGGAACTGGTGCTGCTCGGCGAATCTGTCCAAAAACTCGATGCCAAGAACCGGGTGACACTCCCGGCCAAGTTGCGGCCGCATTTCGCCGAGGGCGTTGTCGTCGCCAAGGGGGTCGACAGGTGCCTCTCGGTCTACACGCCGCAGGGCTTCGAGAGGTTCGTGGACGCGCAGCTCGGCTCGCTGTCTCCGTTCAGCCGCGAGGCGAGGCTGATGAGGCGGCATCTGTACGCTGGGGCGGGGAGAGCGAGCTCGACCGCCAGGGTCGGCGTGATGCTCGCGCCGTCGCAGCTGGCGCATGCCGGCCTGCAGCGCGACATCGCGGTCGTCGGGTTGCGCGACATGCTGGAGATCTGGGACCTGGCCTCGTGGCGCACGACGCAGGCCGAAGCCGAGGGGAGCATTGAAGATGTTGCCGAATCTCTCTCACAGCAGTAGTCCGGTGATGGCACACGTCCCCGTGATGGCGACGGAAGTGGCCGATCTGCTCGAGCCACGGCCGGGCGACACGGTGGTCGACTGCACGTTCGGAGCGGGCGGCCACGCGGCCGTCCTCGAGCCGTACCTGCGCGGCGACGGCACCTACATCGCGGTCGACCGCGATCGCGAGGTGGCGCCGTTCTACGAGCGCTTCGCGGCTGCGGCCACGAGCGAGACCCGCCTCGTGCACGGCGACTTCGCACTCGTGCTGCGCAACATGGCCGCGACCGGCGAGCGCGTGCAGGCGATCCTGATGGATCTGGGCGTCTCGTCGATGCAGATCGACCAGCCCGACCGCGGGTTCAGCTACGCGAGCGACGCGCCCCTGGACATGCGCATGGACGCCGGGTCCGACCTCACGGCCGACGAGATCGTGAACACCTGGGACGAGCGCGAGCTCGGCCTCGGTGCTGCGCACGTTCGGCGAGGAGCGCTACTCGTTCCAGATCGCCCGCGCGATCGTCCGCCGCCGGGCGGTGACGCCGTTCCGGCGCAGCGGTGACCTGGTCGAGGTGATCAAGGCCGCCATCCCGACGCCGGCGCGGTTCGGCCAGGGCCACCCGGCCCGGCGCGTGTTCCAGGCGCTGCGGATCGCGACCAACGGCGAGCTCGAGTCGCTGCGGGAGGGCCTCGAGTCGGCCGTCCAGCTGCTCGCGCCCGGCGGCCGCCTGGCGGTGATCAGCTTCCACTCGCTCGAGGACCGGATCTCGAAGCACTTCATCCGCGAGCACGCCCGCGGCTGCACATGCCCGCCCGACTTCCCGGTGTGCGTGTGCGGGCACGAGCCCCTGCTGCGCAGCCTGACCCGGCGCGCGGTGGTGGCAAGCGTCGACGAGCGCTGCACGAACCCGCGCTCGAGCTCCGCCAGGCTGCGCGCGGCCGAGAGGACCGCCGCCGAGTGAGCGTCGCCGCTCCGGCACGCGCACCCGCACGTCCCCGGCGCCGCGCCGAAGCGCCCGCGCCGGTCGCCGTCCCCCGGCGCGCGCGGCGCGTCCGGCCGCGCCGGCTGACCATGGGCGGCGCCGCCTGGGTGGTCGTGCTCGCGGCGCTCCTGGGAGGCATCGTCGCGCTCAACGTGGCGACGCTGCGCGACAGCATCGAGGTCAGCCGGCTGCAGGCCCAGGCCCGGCAGCTGGCCTCGCAGAACCAGCTGCAGCAAAACCGCGTCACCAGCCTCTCCTCGCCGGTCGCCATCGGCCTCGCGGCCACGAAGCTCGGCATGCACCTCGGCCGACCCGAACACGACGCGCTATGTGAACATGCCGGCCCGCCACCACCGCCCGGCAGCGCACCCATGAAGCGGATGTCCGACCACCGCCTGCGGCTGATGCTCGTCATGTCGCTGCTGGCGTTTGTGGTGGTGGTCGGACGGGCGGTCCAGATCCAGGGCGTGGATGCCGCCTCGCTCACCCGCATGGCGGCGACGCAGCAGCGCGGCGAGACGACGCTCGTCGGGCTGCGGGGCGCGATCACGAGCTCCGACGGCCAGGTGCTGGCCCAGACGCAGCCGTCCAAGACGATCGTGTCCGATCCCAAGGAGGTGCACAACGTGCGCGCCACGGCGGTCGCGATCGCGCGGGCGATCGGCTATCGCCCCAACCTGCTGCGCCCCGGCCACAAGCACCACCCCCACCGGCACCGGAAGCTGCGCCCCAACCCGGCCTGGAAGCCCGAGCTGACCATGCTCGAGGGGAAGCTCCGGGCCGGCGGCTACGTCGTCCGCCAGCTGCAGCCCGACATCGCCGCGCGCATCACCCGCCGCCACCTGCCGGGCATCTCGACCGTGACCGAGCTGCAGCGCTGGTATCCGGACGGGCCGGTGGCGTCGCAGGTGCTCGGATTCACCGGCATCGAGGGCAACGCCGGCAAGGGTGCGGGCGCCGGTCTCGAGCACCAGTACAACCACGTTCTCGAGGGCCGGCCGGGCAAGCAGGTGACCATCAAGGATCCCAGCGGCACCGTGCTCGAACACGGTCGACGTGCCAGAAGCCGCAGAACGGGCGCAACATCACCCTGACCCTCGACGCGGCCGTGCAGACCAAGGTGCAGGCGGTGCTGGCCGGGGCGGTCCGAAGCTCGCGCGCAGCCTGGGCGACGGGCATCGTCATGGACCCGCGCACCGGAGCCGTGATCGCGATGGCGACGGCGCCGGGCTATGACAACAATCAGGCCCACCTCCAGCGCAACGCGGGGTTGTGGAGCAATCAGGCGCTGCAGACGGTGTACGAGCCGGGCTCCACCTTCAAGGTCGTCACGTTCTCGGCCGCGCTCACCGCCGGCGTCGTCTGGCCGGGCGAGGTGCTGCACAACGTCCCCGACTTCCTGAACTTCGGCGACAAGGTGATCCATGACGACACCACCCACAAGCCCTGGAACATCTCCGTTCGCCGCATCCTCAAGATCTCGTCCAACATCGGGACCGACGAGATCGCCCAGATGGTGGGCAGGCAGGACCTGATGCGGTGGATCCGCCGGTACGGATTCGGGCAGCAGACGGCGCTCCGCTTCCCGGGCGAATCGCAGGGGCTCGTGCTGCCCGGCAGCGAAGTGGACCGAGTCGTCGATCGGCACCATTCCCATCGGCCAGGGAATCGGCGTGACCGCGATGCAGATGGCGTCGATGTACCAGGCCATCGCGAACGGCGGTGTGATGGTCGAGCCGCACATCGTCCAGCAGATCCAGGGCCGGCGGCCGGCGCGGCAATCACGGCGGCGGGTGCTCTCGCCCAGCGTCGACCATCAGCTCGTGAAGATGCTCGAGGGCGTCGTCGACTTCGGCGGCACCGGCACGGCGGCGACGATCCCCGGCTACACCGTCGCCGGCAAGACGGGCACCGCCCAGAAGCCGCTCGGCGGCGGCTACTCGAACCAGTACGACGCCTCGTTCATCGGCTTTCTCCCGGCCGAGAACCCCCAGGTCGAGATCATGATCGTGGTCGACTCGCCCAAGACGAGCCACTTCGGCGGCGATGTCGCCGCGCCGGCGTTCGAGCGCATCGGCTCGTGGTACGCGAACCACGCCGGCATCAAGCCGGACCGGCCCGTCAACTAACGTTCGCCGCGACGATGAAGCTCTCGACGCTGATCGAGGCCGTCGGGCCGCGTGCGGTGCACGGGCGAGGGGAGGCCGACATCACCGCCGTCACCTACCGGGCCGAGGCCGCCCGGCCGGGTGCCCTGCACGTGTGCGTGCCGGGCTTCGTCGCCGACGGGCACGACTTCGCCGGGGTCGCGATCAACAACGGTGCCGTCGCGCTGATCGTCGAGCGGGTGCTCGAGGTCGACGTGCCCCAGCTCGTCGTCGAGTCGTCGCGGCGGGCGATGGCCGCCGCCGCGGCCGCGTTCTTCGGCAATCCCAGCGCCGAGCTGCGTGTGGTCGGCGTGACCGGCACCAACGGCAAGACCACCACCGTGTATCTCGTCCAGGCGATCCTGGAGGCGGCCGAGGGCTCGGCCGGGATGCTCGGTACGGTCGAGTCGCGGGTGGGCGGCGCCGTGGAGCCCGTCTCGCGGACGACGCCCGAGAGCGCCGACCTGCAGGCGACGCTGCGGCGGATGGTCGACGCAGGCGATCGCGCCTGCGCCATGGAGGTGTCGTCGCACGCGCTCGAGCTCGAGCGCGTGGCCGGCGTGCGCTTCGCCGCCGCGGGGTTCACCAACCTGACCCAGGACCACCTCGACTTTCATCCCGACATGGAGCACTACTTCGCCGCCAAGGCGCGACTGTTCCGCGATGCCCCCGGCGCCATCAACATCGACGATCCCTACGGGCGGCGGCTGGCCGGGATCGCGGGTGGGCCGGTGCTCACCTACGGGCGGTCGGCCGAGGCGGACGTCCGCCCGTTCGCGCTCGAGATCGGACCCGGTGGGACGATCGGGCTGATCGTGTCCACCCGGCGCGGCCCGGTGCCGCTGGACGTCCGCCTGCGGGGCGGCTTCAACGTCTCGAACGTGTTGTGCGCCGTCGCGCTGGCCGAGCTGATGGAGCTGCCGCACGCCGCCGTGCGGGCCGGGATTGCGACCGTGCACGGCGTGCCCGGACGGTTCGAGCCGGTGGACGCGGGCCAGCCGTTCACGGTGCTCGTCGACTACGCCCACACGCCGGATGGGCTGGAGAACGTGCTCCACTCGGCCCGCGAGATCACCGCCGGCCGCCTGATCTGCGTGTTCGGCTGCGGCGGCGACCGCGACCGCGGCAAGCGGCCGCAGATGGGCCGCGTCGCCAGGCGCCTCGCCGACGTCGTGATCGTCACCTCCGACAACCCTCGCAGCGAGGATCCCGAGGCGATCATCGCCGAGATCATGGACGGGGTGCCGATGGATGCCGAGCCGGACCGGCGGGCGGCCATCGAGCGCGCCGTCGCGCTCGCCCATGCGGGCGACGTCGTCGTGATCGCCGGCAAGGGCCACGAGCAGGGCCAGCAGTTCGCCGACCGCACGCTGCCGTTCGACGATCGCACGGTCGCACGCGAGGCGCTGGCCGGGCTGCCCGCCGCATGATCGCGCTCACCGCGCCCGAGATCGCCGCGCTCTGCGGCGGTCGGACATCGGCCGACGCAACGGTCACCGGCGTCTCGATCGACTCGCGCGCCGTGTCTGCGGGCGACCTGTTCGTCGCGCTGCCCGGGGCGCGCACCGACGGCGCCCGGTTTGCCGCCGACGCGCTGCGCGCCGGCGCCGCGCGGTGCTCGTGGGCGGCACGCCCGGCGAGCCGCCGCCGGACAGCGACAGCATCGTGGTGCCCGACCCGCTGATCGCCCTCGGGCAGGTCGCGGCGGAGGTGCGGCGGCGCTCGGGCGCGCGGGTGGTCGGCGTGACCGGCTCGACCGGGAAGACCTCGACCAAGGACATCCTGGGCGCGATCCTGCGCCGGCGGCTGCGCACCGTGGCGAGCCACGCCAACTTCAACACCGAGATCGGCCTGCCGCTGACGCTCTGCCGGATCGAGGCCGACACCGAGGCCGTCGTCTGCGAGCTGGCCATGCGCGGGATGGGCCAGATCGCCTATCTGGCGGAGATCGCCCGCCCCGACGTCGCCGTCATCACGTCGGTGGGGCCCGTCCACCTCGAGCTCGTCGGGACGGTCGAGGCGGTGGCCGAGGCCAAGGCCGAGATCCTGCAGCCGCTCGGGCCCGACGGCACCGCGGTGGTGCCGCACGCCGAGCCGCTGCTCGACCCCTACGTGCGGATGACACGCGCGCGCGTAATCACGTTCGGCGAGGAGGCGGGCGCCGATGTGCGCCTGGCCGGCATGACCGCCGGGAGGGCGGAGATTGCGCTCCGCGGTCGAAGGTTCACGGTGCCGGTGAACTTCGACCAGCACCACAACGGCCTCAACCTGGCCGCCGCGGTCGCGGCGTGCGTCGGCCTGGGGCTCGATGCCGAGGACGACGGGCTGTGGGCCGGGGCAGGCGAGGTCGAGTTCTCGCGCTGGCGCGGCGAGCGGCTCGACATGGCGGGCGGCGGCTTCGTGATCGCCGACTGCTACAACGCCAACCCGGTGTCGATGCGGGCGGCGCTGCGCCACCTCGTCGAGGCGGCGGACGGCCGCCGCACGGTCGCCGTGCTCGGCGAGATGGCCGAGCTCGGGCCGGCCGGACCCGGCCTGCACGCCGAGGTCGGCCGCGAGGCCGAGCGCCTCGGAGTCGACATCGTGATGGCGGTCGGGCCGCTCAGCCGTGGCTACGGCGGCCGCTGGTTCGCCGACTCGGGCGCCGTCGTCGCCGGGCTCGCCGAGGTGCTGCGGCCGGGCGACGCGGTGCTGGTCAAGGCGAGCCGGTCGGCGGGGCTCGAGGCGGTCGTGGAGGCGCTCCAGTGAAGCTCGTGCTGGCGCGGGAGTGGTCGCGATGCTGCTCGGGATCGTCTCCGGGCCGGCGCTGATCGCGTTCCTGCGCCGGCACGAGTTCGGCCAGCACATCCGCGAGGACGGCCCGGTCGGCCACCTCTCCAAGCAGGGCACGCCGACGATGGGCGGCGTCGGCCTGCTCGCGTGCGCGCTGCTCGCCTTCGGGATCTTCACCGAGCACACCGGGCCGGGCCTCGCCGTCGCCGGCACGGCGCTCGCCTGCGCGGCGATCGGGTTTGCCGACGACTACCTCAAGCTGACGCGGCGCCGCTCGCTGGGCCTGCGCGGGCGCTGGAAGCTGCTCCTGCTCGCGGTCGTCGTCGCCGGCGTGGGGATGGTGGCGCATCGCGAGCACCTCTCGACCGACGTCTTCATCCCGCTCGTGAACATCCACGTCGACCTCGGGCCCGGCTACTACGTGTTCATCTTCCTGGTCGTCGCGGGCGCCGCCAACGCGGTCAATCTCACCGACGGCCTCGACGGGCTCTGCGCCGGGACCGTCACGATCGCGGCGCTCACCTACGCCGCCATGATGGTCGTCGCCTTCCTGGCGCACAACGGCGTCTACCCCGGCCACACCGTGCACGGCGTCTACGTCGGCAACCCGCGCGCGCTCGACCTCGCGATCATCGCGGCCGCCCTCGTCGGCGGGCTGCGTCGGCTTCCTCTGGTACAACGCCTACCCGGCCGACGTGTTCATGGGCGACACCGGCGCGTTCGGGCTCGGCGGCGGCCTGGCGGCCCTGGCGATCTTCACCAAGACCGAGGCGCTGCTCGTGGTCGTCGGCGGCGTCTTCGTGATCGAGGCGCTGTCGGTGGCGATCCAGGTGGTGTCGTTTCGGATGTTCGGGAAACGGGTGTTTCTGATGGCGCCGCTGCACCATCACTTCGAGATGATGGAGTGGACCGAGAACAAGATCATCGTCCGCTTCTGGATCGCGGCATCGATCTTCGGCGCCAGCGGCTTCGTCCTCTACTACCTCTTCTTCAGCAAGTACCGGTGAGCGGGCGCTACCTGGTGGTGGGGCTTGCCCGCTCGGGCATCGCGGCCTGCGAGGCGATCGCGCGCGTGTGGCCGGGCTCCGAGATCGTGGCCGCCGACTCGCGTCCGGACGTCGACACCTCCGCGCTCGCGGCGCTGGCGATCGAGACGTCACCTCGGAGGCGGAATCGTGCCGGTGGACGGGCTCACGGCGCTCGTCAAGAGCCCCGGCGTGCCCGGCGAGATCCCCCAGGTCGCAGCCGCGCGTGCCGCCGGCGTGCCCGTGTGGAGCGAGGTCGAGCTGGCGGCCCGGATGCTGCCAAACCCGATCGCCGGCGTCACCGGCACCAACGGCAAGACGACCACGACGCATCTGGTGGGGGCGATGCTGCGCTCGGGCGGCCTCGAGTGCGAGGTCGCCGGCAACGTCGGCCGGGCGCTGTCGGAGCTCGCCGGCCGGATCGGCGACGGACGTCTGGATCGCCTGCGAGCTCTCGAGCTTCCAGCTCGAGGACATCGACCGGCTGCACTGCCGGGTGGCGGTGGTGCTGAACCTGACCCCCGACCATCTCGACCGTCACGGCAGCATGGATGCCTACGTCCGCGCGCAAGCTGCGCATCCTCGAGAACCAGGCCGCGGCGGACACCGCGGTCCTGAACGGCGACGACCCGCTGCTGCGGGCCGCCACGCTGCCCGGTGGCGGCGAGCGGGTGTGGTTCACCGCCGCCGACCGCGGCTCGATCGACTGGGAGCACGCCCGCCTGCGCGGCGAGCACAACCTCGAGAACGCACTCGCGGCAGCTGCCGCCGCCCGCGCCGCCGGCGTCTCGGCCGCCGCGATCGACGCCGCGCTGCGCGAGTTTCGAGCCGCCGCCGCATCGCCTCGAGACCGTCGCCTCCGGACGGCGGGGTGGAGTGGGTGAACGACTCCAAGGCCACCAATCCCGACGCGACCATCAAGGCGCTGACCGCGTTCGACGCGGGCGTCCACCTGATCCTGGGCGGCTCGCTCAAGGGCGCGTCGTTCGACGCGCTGGCGGACAGGCGGTGGCGTCCGGGCCGGTGGCCTGCTCCTATCTGATCGGTGCCGCCGCCGACGCGCTGGCCGTGCGCTCTGGCGGCGGCCGGCGCCCCGTACCGCCGCTGCGAGACGCTCGAGCGGGCGGTGCAGACCGCGGCCGCCCGGGCGAGGCCCGGCGACACGGTGCTGCTCTCGCCGGCCTGCGCGAGCTTCGACCAGTTCCGCGACTACGAGCATCGCGGCGACCGCTTCCGCGAGCTGGCCCGGCAGGCCGCTCAACCGGGGCAGTCCCCGAACGGCCGCTGTGACAAAGGCGTGACGGGTTGAGACCGGGGACTGCCCCGGTTGGGAGGTTTCCGGCTCCCGTCGGCGAATACGCGGCGTAGGGGTGATGGTTGATCGGGGGAAGCGGTGGCCGGGCTGAGTGCGATCGAGCAACGTGGAACGAGCGAACCAGCCGCCGAGCGGCGGCCGCGCTCGCGACCGCGGCAGGCGGCCGGCACCCACCAGATCGAGTACCACCTGCTGCTGCTGCTGACGCTCGGGCCTGGTCGCCTTCGGGCTGATCATGGTCTACAGCGCCTCGAGCGGCGTCGCGGTGGTCGACGGCCAGAATCCGGTCTCGCCCCTGATCCGCGAGGGCGTGTACGCGGTGCTCGGCATCGGCTGCATGGCCGGCGCCGCCCGCTTCCCGTACCGCCGGCTGCGACTGCTGGCGCCGGTGCTGATGCTGCTCGCGCTGGCGGGCCTCCTGCTGGTCAAGGTGCCCGGCATCGGCGTGCGCATCAACGGTGCCGAGCGCTGGATCGTCGCCGGCCCGCTGACGCTGCAGCCGTCGGAGTTCGCGAAGCTGGCGATGGTGGTCTTCTGCGCGGCGGTGCTGGCCGCCCGCAAGCGCGCTGCCCGGACGATCAAGGAGGTCGTGAACCCCGTCGGCGGGGTGGCGCTCATCGTCTGCGCGCTGGTGGCGCTCGAGCCCGACCTGGGCACGACCATCGCGATCGCCATCATGGTGACGGGCGTCCTCATCGTGGCCGGCACGCCGTTTCGGCTGCTGGTGGGGACGGCGGCGATCGTCTCGACCGGCGCCGCCTTCGTCATCTCCCAGAACGCCTATATGCACGCACGGCTGCTGGCCTTCCTGCACCCGTGGGCCGACGCCGGCGGCAGCGGCTACCAGAACGTGCAGGCGCTCCTGTCGCTGGGATCCGGCGGCATCTGGGGCAAGGGACTGGGCCAGGGGACGGTCAAGATCAACTACCTGCCCGAGGCCCCGAGCGACATGATCGCCGCCGTGATCGGCGAGGAGCTCGGCCTGATCGGGATCCTGGTGACCGCGCTCGCCTTCGCCGCATTCGCCGTGCTCGGCTTCCGGGTCGCGATGCGCACCCGCGACCCGTTCGGCCGCTTCCTCGCCACCGGCATCACGTGCCTGGTCACCGGCCAGGCCATCGTCAATCTCGGCGCCGTGCTCGGGTTCCTGCCACTGACTGGCGTCCCGCTGCCGCTGATAAGCTCAGGCGGATCGAGCCTGATCGTGTTCCTCACCTTGATTGGCACGCTCCTGAACGTCGCCGACGGCCAGGGGGCACCCGCCCGCAAGGTCGTGCCTGCCGATGACACCACCGCCAGCCGCCCCCGATCCCGGCCGCAGCCCGCGAGTGCTGATCGCAGCGCGGCGGAACCGCCGGACACGTCGTGCCGGCTCTGGCGGTGGCCGCCGAGCTCACGGCTAGAGGCGCCCACGTGACCTTCGCCGGCACGGGCGAGCGGATCGAGTCGCGACTCGTTCCGGCGGCCGGCTATCCGCTGCACACCTACCGCGTGACCGGCCTGCCGCGGCGGCCGTCGCTCGGCCTCGCGCGCGGGCTCGGGCTGGCAGCGCTCGCGCCCGCGGCGTGCGCGCGCATCCTGCGCCGGGTGCGGCCGCGACGTGGTGTTCGGCGGCGGCGGGTACGTCGCCGGGCCGATGCTGGCCGCCGCGGCGGCGATGCGGATCCCGGCGGCGCTGATGGAGGTGGATGCCCATCTCGGCCTCGCCAACCGCCTGGCGGCACCGCTCGCGCGGCGGGTGTTCCTGTCGTTCCCGATCGCCGGCCTCGACCCGCCGCACTACCAGCTCACGGGCCGGCCGGTGCCGCGGGCGGTGCTCGACGCCACCGCAGAGCAGGGCCGGCGCGAGTTCGACCTCCCCGCCGGCCGGCGGGTCGTGCTGGTGTTCGGCGGCAGCCTCGGCGCCACCACCCTCAACCGCGCCGCCACCGCCGCATGGGCGGCCGACGATCCGGGCTTCACCGTCGTCCACATCACCGGCGAGCGGGAGTTCGGCCTGTCGGCGCCGCGGGCCGCGCCGCACTACCGCGTGCTGCCCTACACCGCGTCGCTCGGCCCGCTCCTGGCCGCGGCCGACCTGGTCGTGTCACGTGCGGGCGGTTCGGTGTTCGAGATCGCAGCCGCCGGCAAGCCCGCCGATCCTGGTCCCCTCGCCGAACGTCACCGCCGATCACCAGTCGCAGAACGCCGCCCACATCGCCGACGGCGGCGCGGCGATCGTGATCGCCGACTCGGAGCTGACCGCCGTCCGCCTGGCGGCCGAGGTGGACGCGCTGCTGGCCGAGCCGGACCGCCTGGGCGGGATGGCCGAGGCCGCCCGCCGGCTCGCTCGGCCCGATGCCAGCGAGCGGATCGCAACCGAGCTTCTGGCGCTTCACCGGTGACGCTCTCCGACCGCAGACTGCACCTGCTCGGGATCGGCGGCGCCGGCATGTCGGCGCTGGCCGTGGTCGCCTACGCGTGGGGGGCCGACGTGTCGGGCTGCGACCGGGCCGAGTCGGAGTACTCCCAGCGGCTGCGGCGCTTCGGGATCGACGTCGCCGACGGGCACGACCGCGCCCATCTCGAGCCGGGCATGGATGTCGTCGTGTCGTCGGCCGTGCCGGACGAGCTCGACGAGCTGGCCGCCGCGTCCGAGCTCGGGCTGCGGGTGATCGGCCGCGGCGAGCTCCTGGCCGAGCTGGTGGCGCTGCGGCGGTCGATCTGCGTCGCCGGTGCACACGGCAAGACGACCACCACCGCGATGATCGCCTACGCCGCCCAGCGGGTCGGCCTGGAGCCGACCTGGCTCGTCGGCGGCGACGTGCCCCAGCTCGGTGGCAACGCCGGGCCGGGGAGCGGCGACCTGCTGGTGGCCGAGGCGGACGAGTCGGACGGAAGCTGCGCGCTGCTGCGCCCGCAGGTGGCCGTGGTCACGAACGTCGACCTCGACCATCACGCCCGGTTCGGCTCGCTGGCCGAGGTCGAGCAGCTCTTTGCTGACTGGGTCGCCCACGTGCCGGCGGACGGCGCGGTGGTGGTCGGGGACGGGGTGTCCCTGCCCGCGGGCGCCGCCCCCGTCGCGCGGTTCGGGTTCGAGGACGGGCGCCGACTGGCACATCACCGGCTTCCGTGCCCGGCCGGAGGGGTCGCGGTTCTGGCTCTCGGTGCCCGGCGAGGCGCCGCTCGACGTCGGCCTCAAGGTGCCGGGCGCGCACAACGCCCGGAACGCCGCCGGCGCCCTGGCGGCGCTGGCGGCGGCCGGGGCCAACCCGGCCGATGCGGCGGACGCGCTGTCCGACTTCACGGGCGTGGGGCGGCGGTTCGAGCTGCGCGGCGCGGTGGCCGGTGCGACCATCGTCGACGACTACGCCCACAACCCGGCCAAGGTCGCCGCGGTCATCGACGCCGCCCGGACGTACGCACCGGCGCGCGTGGTCGTCTGCTTCCAGCCGCACCTGTACTCGCGCACCGCCGCCGCGGCGCACGCGTTCGGCGCGGCGCTCGCGGAGGCCGACGAGGTGGTGGTGACCGAGATCTACGCAGCCCGGGAGCGGCCGGTCGCCGGTGTCACCGCCAAGCTGGTCGTGGACGCGGTGTCGGAGCGGCGGCCCGGCATGCCGCTCGCGTACATGCCGAGCCTCGACGACGCGGCGGGCTACCTGCGCGGGCGACTGCGCGACGGCGACCTCGTGCTGACGGTCGGCGCGGGCGACGTCCGCGGTGTGGGCGACGCCCTCCTGCGATGAGCCGCGCGCCGGCCTGCGTCCAGGCGGACTATCCCGTCTCGCGGCTGACGACGGTCGGCACCGGCGGCCCGGCGCGGTGGTTCGCCCGCCCCGAGAACCGCGCCGCCCTGGACGAGGTGCTGCAGTGGGCCGAGGCCGAGGGCCTCGAGATCGCCGTGGTCGGGCTCGGCTCGAACCTGCTCGTCGCCGACGAGGGCTACGACGGCGTCGTGCTGCGGCTGGCGGGCGAGCTGGCCCGGATCGCGCGCGACGGCGAGCGGATCGTGTGCGGGGGCGGCGCCACGCTCGCGGCGGTCGTCAAGCGCGCGACCGGGTGGGGCCTGGCCGGAATCGAGTTCGGCTGCGCGATCCCCGGGACCGCCGGCGGCGCGGTGCGCATGAACGCGGGCGCCTACGGCGGCGAGCTGCGCGACGTGCTCGAGGCGGCGGTCGTCGTGGGCGCCTCCGGCGAGCGCCGGGGCGGGCCGGCACTGTTCGACATGACCTACCGGCACTCGAACCTGGCACCGGGCGAGGTGGTCGCCGAGGCGGTGCTGCGGCTGCGCCGCGACGACCCCGGCGTGATCCGCGCGACCGTCGCCGACATGCAGCGCCGCCGGCGCGAGGCCCAGCCCGCGAAGGTGCGCACGTTCGGGTCGGTGTGGAAGAACCCCGACGGCGAGCTGCTCGGCCGGCCGGCTGCTCGAGGAGTGCGGCCTGAAGGGGTTCGTGTCCGGCGGGGCCCGGATCTCGCCGGTGCACGCGAACTTCATCGAGAACGTCGGCGGCGCCCGCTCGGCCGACGTGGTCGCGCTCATGGTCGAGGCCCGCCGCCGCGCCCACGACCGGTTCGGGATCGAGTTGGAGCATGAGGTGCAGATGCTCGGCCCGATCGGGCTTCCGCCTTCGGGCTGACCGGGCAGGATCCGCCGGCCGTCCGGCGAACTGGATGGACATGTCAGCGGCCAACGTCGACCCCGCGCTGGTGCTGCGCCGGCGCGCCCTTCGCCGCACCGAGGGCAGGCGCCGCCTGGCGGTGCTCGCGGGGGCGGTCGCGATGCTCCTCCTGCCCGCGGGCTACTGGGGGCTCGAGCATTCCTCCGTCTTCTCGGTCTCGCGTGTGACGGTCAGCGGGGCGAGCCCACGGGTTGACGCCCGGGTGCAGGCGCTGGTCGCGGCCGACGTCGCCGGCAAGAGCCTGCTCCAGGTGAATGCGTCCGCCCTTGCCAGCCGGGTCGAGGCGCTTCCCGACGTTCGCCTCGCGACCGTCGACCGAGCGTTCCCGCACGGCGTCGAGGTGTCGATCGTGATGGAGCGGGCGGCGGCCTTCGTCCGCGCGGGCGACGCCCGCTACGTGATCTCCGGCGACGGCCGGGTGCTGCGAACCGTGACGCGCGCACCCGCGCATCTGCCGCGGGTCGTCCTGCCCACCGGTGCCGTGGTCGTCACCGGCCACACCGTGAGCTCGGCCCCGATGCAGTCGGCGCTGAGCGTGCTCGCCGGCGTGCCGGACCGGTTCCAGCGCGGCATCGGCGCGCGCCTGAAGGGTGTCGTCTCGACGCCCGGCGGCGTGGTGGCGCTCTTCGGCCACGGGCTGCAGCTGCGGCTCGGCAACACGAGCGGGCTCGCACTCAAGCTGCGCATCGCCGCCAAGGTTCTGGGCGAGATGGGCTCGTCGATCCGGCGGTCGGTTGCGTACGTCGACGTCTCGGCACCCGCGCGCCCCGCCGTCGGATACAAGAAATAAGGCTAAGGTTGAGGTAGAGACTGAACTCTCCTAACCTTCTGCTTGACAGCGAGAGTGGAGGCCGCTAGTCTGCCCTCTGCGCCCGAACGGCAGCTTGGCGACGCTGTGCCCGAGGGACGGGCAGTTTGCCAAGACATAGTCGAACCCTCGAGTAGAGGGTCAGGTTAGGGGTTGGGACGATGAGAGATCCAAGCGGCAACTATCTGGCGGTCATCAAAGTGGTCGGCGTCGGCGGCGGCGGGACGAACGCGGTCAACCGCATGGTCGACGCAGGCCTGCGCGGCGTCGAGTTCATCGCCGTCAACACCGATGCCCAGGCACTGCTGATGTGCGACGCCGACGTGAAGATCCACATCGGTTCCAAGATCACACGCGGGCTGGGCGCGGGGGCCGATCCGGCCATCGGGCTCGAGGCTGCGACCGAGAGCCGCGACGAGCTGAAGGAGGCGCTCAAGGGCGCCGACATGGTCTTCGTCACCGCCGGTAAGGGCGGGGGCACGGGCACGGGCGCGGCACCCGTGATCGCCGAGATCGCGCGCGAGCTGGGTGCGCTGACCGTCGGCGTCGTCACGCGTCCGTTCGGGTTCGAAGGACGGAAGCGGGCCGATCAGGCGGAGGGCGGCATCAAGCAACTGCGCGAGAAGGTCGACACGCTCATCATCATCCCCAACGACCGCCTGCTGCAGGTGGTCGAGAAGCGGACGTCGATCGTGGATGCGTTCCGCATCGCCGACGACGTGCTGCGTCAGGGCGTCCAGGGCATCACCGACCTGATCACGGTGCCCGGGTTGATCAACCTCGACTTCGCCGACGTGCGCACCATCATGCGCCAGGCCGGCTCGGCGCTCATGGGCATCGGCGTCGCCGGGGGCGAGAACCGCGCGGCCGACGCGGCCAAGGCCGCCATCTCCTCGCCGCTGCTCGAGGCGTCGGTCGAGGGCGCGACGGGCATTCTCCTCAACATCACCGGCGGCTCTGACATGGGCCTCTTCGAGGTCAACGAGGCGGCCGAGATCATCGGCAGCGCCGCCGACGGCGACGCCAACATCATCTTTGGCGCGGTGATCGACGAGGCGCTCGGCGACCAGGTGCGGGTGACGGTCATCGCCACGGGCTTCGACCGCCACAGCCCGGAGCGGCCCGCCGCGGCGTTCGCGGCCGGCAGCCGCCGGGAGCCCCCGGCCCGCCGTCCCGCCGAGCCGAACGACGACACCGGGCAGTTCTCGATGCCGCCCGACGCGCTCGAGATCCCGTCCTTCCTGCGCGACGAGTAGGCCTCAGCGCGGACGGTCGTCGGGCACGGCCCACCAGCCGCGGTGCACCACCTTTGTGCGCCCGACGATGTGGGCGAGCACGATCACTGCGACCAATCCGCCGGCGACGACGAGCACCAGGCCACCGAGCACGACGGCTGCAACGTTGCGTCCGCGGTTCACACGGGCGATGCTATCCCGGAACGCCTGCCGAGCTGTGTCAGCTCGACCGGGTAGGGCGGTCCCGTGGCGGCGACGTAGAGCGTGCCGCCACCCGACGAGTCGCGCAGGCCGAGGTAGGCCGCCTTGCCGATGCGCGTCACTCGCACGACCAGGCCGTTCGTCGAGATGGTCCCGCGGCCCCCTCGGGGCCGAGGTACAGGTTGAGGCCAAGCGTCGCCGTCGTCTGGAGTTCCCCGGAAACATGCACGGAGCTCGCCTTCGTCACGGCGGAGCGCGCGTCGCGAAGGATCCGGCCGGCCGGCTTCCCCGCCTCGCCGTTGACGGTCTTGACGGGCACCGTCGGCCAGAGCCGCCGCAGCCGGTCAGCGCAAGGCCGGCGGCCACCATCGGCACCGTGCCGCGCCTCCCTGAGCCCACACACCGCGCCAAACGGGGGTCAAGCCCCTTTTGGCGCAGAGGCGATCAGACCGGGACGGCCTCGTTCACGTCGTCCGGCGAGGCGACCGCCCGCGGCACCGGCTTCGCGGCCAAAGGCAGCAGAGACAGGCCGAGATCACGGATCACCGGCAGGCGGATGCTCGCGTCGGCGTATGCCTCCCGCAGAATCCGGCCGGCTCGTGGTGTGCCCGGGGGCGTGTAGAGGCTGGCGTCGATGAGCTCGATCCAGACCGCCACCCACTCCCGCTCGGGGATCACGGACGGGATTGCGTGCACCTGCTCACGGGCGCGTTGGACGCGATTCGTGTCCTGGCGGCGGCGGGTGTACCGGTGCCCCGCGATGGCCACGTGGCGGGTGTCGTGGATGTCCTCGCGGTCGTCCTGCACCTCGCCCTCGTCGGCGAAGATGTCGGTGAACATCGGAGATTCGACGTGTGCGTTCATTGCTCTGCCGTTCCTTCGTCTCGACTCACTGCCCGTATGACCCAGCTTGACCTTCTCCAAAGTATTACACGTCGCGCCAGGACCCCCTCGTTTTGCGGCAACTCTTCACCAGATCCGAACAGTTGGCACACCTCGCAAGGCCGGGCGAGCGCTCACGAGTTCACCGTTGCGGTAGCGTTCCCGCCGTGATGCTCGACTGGGACGGTGTCCGCCGCGAGCGGCTGCGCAAAAACGAGCAGACGTTCCGCGACTACAACAACCGCCGCGTGGCTTTCGAGGAGGAGACCGCCGACGACGAGGAGCTGGTGCCGTTCGTCTGCGAGTGCGGCGATCAGGCGTGCATCGAGGCCGTCGAGCTGACGGTCGACGAGTACATCTCGGCCCACTCCGCGCCCAATCTGTTCACGGTCAAGCCCGAGCATGTCTACCCCGAGGTCGAGCGGATCACCGACACCGCCGACCGGTTCTGGGTCGTCGAGAAGCCTCTCGTCGACGCAGTCACATCGTCCTCACCGAGCCAGGAGAACTCCTCGTGAACCTTCCCGAACCCGTCGCCACCCAGCCGAGCCTCGAGCAGTTCCGGGGCGGCACCGCGCGCATCTCGGGCTCACTCGTGCCCGAGCTGGTCTTCGACCTCGACGGATCCGGCGGCATCTTCTTCGAGCACCACACGCTGCTCTGGAAGGACGCGCCCCTGACCATCGAGCTGAAGAAGCTGCCCGGCGGCATCAAGCGCAAGATCGCCGGCCTTGACTTCTTCCTGACGATGAGCCGCGGGCCGGGCCGGATCGCATTCAGCCACGACGCTCCCGGCAAGATCATCGACCACCACCTCGAGCCGGGCCAGACGCTGCTCGTGCGCGAACATCACTTCCTGGCGGCGACCGACAACCTCGACTACACGTTCGAGCGGGTCAAGGGTGTGCGCAGCATGCTGTTCGGCGGCAGCGGCTTCTTCGTCGACAAGTTCTCGGCCTCGAAGGGCACGGCGTCGGTATGGGTGATGGGCAACGGGGACGTCTACGAGGCGACGCTTGGCCAGAGCGAGCAGATCGACATCGAGGCCGGCAGCTGGCTCTACCGCGATCCGTCGGTGCGGATGGAAGCCGTGACGATGGGGCTCAAGACCGGGCTCTTCGGCGGCGGTGGCAAGCTCACCTGGAACCGGTTCACAGGGCCGGGCCGGGTCGGCATCCAGACGATGTTCCACAACCCGGCAGCGCTGGTCGAGGGCGTCGCCGGATCGGGCACAGCCAAGGCGGCTGGGATCGGCGCGATCATCGGCGGGTTGGCGGAAGGGGTGTGACCCCCGCGGTGTAGAGTGCCCGTCCGGATGGACGCGTCTGAGGCCCTCCGTCGCACACCCCTCCACGACCGCCACGTGGCCGCCGGAGGACGGATGGTTCCCTTCGCCGGCTGGGAGATGCCGGTGCAGTACGAGGGCGTCATCCACGAGCACTTGGCGGTGCGCGATCATGCCGGGGTCTTCGACGTCTCGCACATGGGCCAGCTCGAGATCCGCGGCCCCGAGGCCATCGGGTTCGTCCAGCGCATGCTCTCGAACGACATCGACCGGATCGGCCCCGGCCGGGCTCAGTACACGCTGCTGCTGAACGAGGACGGCTGTCCGATCGACGACCTCATCGCCTACCGGTTCGGCGACGACCGCATCCTCCTGGTGGTAAACGCGTCCCGCGTGGATGCCGACCGCGACTGGCTGGCCGCCCACCTCCCCGAAGGGGTGCTGCTCGATGACCGCTCCGGCGAGACCGCGATGCTGGCGCTGCAGGGTCCGGACGCGCTCGGCCTCGTCCCGCTGCCCGAGCTCGAGCCGTTCGGGTTCGCCGACTCCGAGGTGTGCGGTGTGCGCGCCATCGTCGCCCGCACCGGGTACACGGGCGAGCCGGGCGTCGAGCTGATGGTGGCCGCCGAGGCGGTGGGCCCGCTCTGGGACGCCCTCATCGCCGCCGGCGCGACCCCGGCCGGCCTGGGCGCGCGCGACACCCTCCGGCTGGAGGTGTGCTATCCGCTCTACGGCAACGATCTGGACGAGCATCACACCGCCCTGGAGGCGGGCCTCGGCTGGGTGTGCCCGCTCGACGTCAAGGAGTTCACCGGCGCCGGCGCGCTCCGCGCCCAGCGCGCCGCGGGCAACTACGACCGGCTCGTGGCGCTCCGGGTGGAGGGTCGTGGCATCCCCCGGCAGGGCATGGCGGTGCGCCCGGCCGGAGCGGTCACGAGCGGAACGATGTCGCCGTCACTCGGCGTCGGCATCGGTATGGCGTACGTTCCCGCCCGCCTGGCCGATGAGGGCACGGCACTCGAGATCGACGCCCGCGGCCGGCCTGTGGCCGCGCGGGTTGCGGCAAAGCCCCTGTATGTCAAGGAGACCGTTTCATGAGCGACGAGAGCTACCCCGAGGACCTGCGCTACCACGACGCCCACGACTGGGTGCGGATCGACGGCGACACGGCCACGTTCGGCATCACCTGGTACGCGCAGGACACGCTGGGCGAGGTCGTGTTCTTCAGCCCCCCCGACGCGGGCCAGACCGTGACCAAGAACGCCGACTACGGCGAGCTCGAGTCGACCAAGGCGGTGTCCGCGCTGGTGGCCCCGCTCTCGGGCGAGGTCGTCGACGTGAACGCGGCGCTCGACGGGAACGAGCGCCAGATCAACGACGACCCGTACGGCGACGGCTGGCTCGTCAAGGTTCGGCTGAGCGACCCGTCGGAGGTCGACGGCCTGATGACGGCCGCCGCCTATCGCGAGCTGCTCGAGTCGCTGTGACGTTCATTTCGCTGACCGATTCCGACCTGAAGGAGATGCTGGGCACGATCGGTGTGTCGTCGGTGGCCGAGCTGTTCTCGGAGATCCCGGCCGGTGTGCGCCTCGATCGCCCGCTCAACATCGACCCGGCGCTGACCGAGGCCGAGCTGTGGGCGCACCTGACCGAGCTGGCGGGGCGCAACGTCGACACCGGCCGGGAGCTGTCGTTCCTCGGGGCGGGAATGTATGACCACTACGTGCCGGCGGTGGTGGATGCCGTGATGCAGCGGGGTGAGCTCCTGACCGCCTACACCCCGTACCAGCCGGAGATGAGCCAGGGGACGCTGCAGGCCATCTTCGAGTACCAGACCGCGATCTGTGAGCTGACCGGGATGGACGTCTCGAACGCGTCGGGCTACGACGGCACCACAGTCGCCGCCGACGCCTGCTTCGTCGCCAAGCAGACGACCGGGCGCGACCGGGTGGTGGTCGCCCAGACGCTCAACCCGCAGGTGCGTCAGGTGGTGCGCACGTTCGCGCCGGGCTTCGGCATGGAGGTGGTCGAGGTGCCGCACACCGGCGGCACGACCGACCCCGACCGGTTCGCGGCGGCGTGCGAGGGCGCGGCCTGCGCAATCTTCCCCCAGCCCAACTTCTTCGGCTGCCTCGAGCCCGCACCCGAGCTGGCCGCCGCGGCCGGCGGCGCGGGAGCGCTCGCGGTCGCCCACGTCGACCCGATGACCCTCGGCGTCCTCGAGGCGCCGGGCGCCTACGGGTGCGCGCTCGCGATCGGCGAGGGCCAGTCGGCCGGAAACCACATCGCCTACGGCGGCCCCCATTACGGGTTCCTGGCCGCCCGCGCAGAGCACATTCGCAAGCTCCCGGGGCGGATCGTCGGCGAGACACACGACCGCGACGGCAGGCGCGGGTTCGTGCTCACCCTGCAGACGCGCGAGCAGCACATCCGCCGCGAGAAGGCGACCTCGAACATCACCACCAACCAGACGCTCCTGGCGGTCGCCGGGCTCGTGTACCTGAGCTGGCTCGGCCCGGACGGGCTGCGCGATGTCGGCCGGGCATGCCTGTCGCTGGCCGAGCACGCCAAGGGGCGGCTGGGCCTGCCGCTGGCGTTCGACCGACCGACATTCCAGGAGTTCGCGATCCGCACCGGCCGCCCGGCGGGCGAGGTGATCCGCGCCGCCCGCAAGCTGGGCGTGCACCCGGGCCATGCGCTCGGGCGCGACTACGAGGGCCTGGATGACGTCCTGCTGGTGTGCCTGACCGAGAAGCGCTCGGCCGCCGATATCGACCGGCTGGCCGAGGTGCTCGCCGAGGTCGGGGCGGTGGCGGCATGAGGCTGATCTACGAGAAGTCGCGCGCCGGACGGCGGGCATCGCGGATCGCCGATCCGGGCGTGCCTGCGGCCGACGTCCCCGCCGCGCTCGCCCGCCGCACGCCGCCGCGGCTGCCGGAGATGGCCGAGCCCGAGATCGTGCGCCATTTCACCGAGCTGTCGACGCGCACGTTCGGGATCGACACCGGCTTCTACCCGCTCGGCTCGTGCACGATGAAGTACAACCCGCGCATCAACGAGCGGGCCGTCGGGCTGCCGGGCTTTGCGGGGCTGCACCCGTACCAGGAGGACGACGGCGCCCAGGGCGCGCTCGAGCTCATGTGGCGTTTGCAGGAGATGCTGGCGGAGGTGGTCGGGCTCGACGCCGTGACGCTGCAGCCGGCCGCCGGCTCGCAGGGCGAGCTGACCGGGCTCACCCTCATGCGGGCGTACTTCGCCGATCGGGGCGAGGATCGCACCGACGTGGTGATCCCGGACACCGCCCACGGCACGAACCCCGCCAGCGTGGCGATGGCCGGCTACACGCTCGTTCGCGTCAAGACCGACCAGCGCGGCAACGTCGATATCGACGACCTCCGCGGCAAGGTGGGCGAGCGCACCGCCGGGCTGATGCTGACGAATCCCTCGACGCTGGGGCTGTTCGAGGAGCGGATCGTGGATATCGCCGAGATCTTCCACTCGGCCGGAGCGCTGCTCTACTACGACGGCGCGAACCTGAACGCGGTCTGCGGCATCTCCCGCCCGGGCGACATGGGCTTCGACATCGTGCACTACAACCTGCACAAGACGTTCTCGCAGCCGCACGGCGGCGGCGGTCCGGGCGGCGGCCCGGTGGCGGTGCGGCGCGATCTCGAGCAGTTCCTGCCCGTGCCGACCGTCGCCCGCGACGGCGACACCTTCCGGCTCGACCACGACCGGCCCAAAACGATCGGCAGGGTGCGCGGGTTCGGCGGCCCGTTCGGCGTCTTCGTGCGCGCCTACGCCTTCATGCGCATGTGGGGCCCGGGCCTGCGGGACATGTCCGAGGCCGCGGTCGTCAACGCCAACTATGTGCTCGCGCGGCTGCGGGATGCCTACGAGCTGCCGATCGACCGCCACTGCATGCACGAGTTCGTCGTCTCGGCCCGGGGGCTCAAGCGCGAGCACGGCATCACCGCCCTCGACGTCGCCAAGCGGCTGATGGACTACGGCTACCACCCGCCCACGATCTACTTCCCGCTGATCGTCGCCGAGGCGCTCATGATCGAGCCGACCGAGACCGAGACGCGCGAGACGCTGGATGCGTTCTGCGACGCGATGGTGGCCATCGCCCGCGAGGCGGGCGAGGATCCGCAGATGCTGAGGGACGCACCGCACACGCGCCCGGTCTCGCGCCTCGACGAGGCAGAGGCCGCCAAGCGCCTGGTGGTGCGGTACGGCTTCGCCGACCACCCGACGTCGGAGTAGGTGGCGGATCGCCGCGCGCTGCGCGCGGTGGCGTTCGACCACGGCAACACGCTGGCCGAGTTCCGCTGGGACGACGGCCTGTGGCGGCAGGGGGTGGGGGCGATGCTCGCGGTTGCCGGCGGCGACCCGGCGCAGGCGGGTCGGGCCGCAGCGGCCTTGCGGCGCCGGTTCGAGCGCGACCCGGCCGATCCGGCCGAGCTCGACTACGCGGCTGCGGTTGCCGAGGTGCTCGGTGAGCTGGGCCTGCCGGCGCCTGCAGACGTGGTACGGCGCTGCATCGAGGCGGAGTACCGCTGCTGGGCGCCGGCGCGGCACGTGCATCCGCAGACGCTCGCGCTGCTCGACGGCGTGCGCGCGCTCCGCCTGCGCTGTGCGGTGGTGGCCGACACGTTCGATCCGCCCGGCCTCTTTCGGGCCGACCTGGCAGCCCAGGGGATCGCCGCCCGCGTGGACGCCATCGTGCTCTCGTGCGAGCTCGGCGTGCGCAGGCCTCACCCGGCGGTGTACGCCGCCGTCGCCGCGGTGCTCGACGCCGATCCGGCCGAGGTCATGTTCGTGGGCGACCGGCTTCGCGAGGATGTCGCCGGTCCCGCCGAGGCCGGGATGCGGACGTGTCTCGCCACGTGGTACCGGCTCGATCCGGAGGCCCGCGCGGCGGCCGGCGGCGTCTGTGCGGAACCTCTCGATGTGCTGGGAAAACTCCAAGGGATTGTCGAATTCCGATCGCCCGGTAAGATCTGAGGCGATGGGCCGCATCCGACAGTCCCTGCCGGTCGCTCCTCGCTCCTCCGACGTGGAGTGTCGCCGGTGCGGCGTTGTCTGCCAGAAGGTGGTGCATCCCTCGCGCTGCCTCGACCAGGCCTGCCCGTTCCTGTACGCGTATGACGCGTTCGGCCGCACCTACGTCGGCTGCACGCAGGAGATCTTCGCCGCGGACATCGACGTCGAGGTGCTCGAGCGGGCGCGCCGCCGCCGCAACGGGTTCGGCTCGGTGCGGGCGGTGCGCGAGCCGCTCCCGATCTGTCCGGCCGACGTGGAGCGCGCCTACGAGAACCGCGAGGACCCGATGGGCTGCATCAACCCCGAGTTCCACGAGCTGCCGGACCGGCCCAGCTTCCGCGTCATCCGCGGCGACGACGAGCCGCACGCATAACTGGGGCCAGGCCGCAGTTATTCACCGAAGGCGAGGCTGCCGACGTCCACGGCGGTCATGCCGCCGTCCACCGTCAGCACGGCGCCCGAGATGTAGCTGGCCTCGGCGGACGCCAGGAAGAGTGCGGCGGCGGCGACCTCGCCGGGCAGCGCCGGGCGGCCGAGGGGGACGTGCTCGGTGGCGCGGAGGTAGGCCGCCTCGACGTCGTTGCCGAGCGCCGCCATCTCGCCGTCGGCCATCGGCGTTCGCACCCACCCGGGGCAGATCGCGTTTGCGCGCACCCCCCGCGGGCCGAGGGTGACGGCGAGCGACTTGGTCAGCATCACGAGGCCCGCCTTGGAGACGGCGTACTGCGGGTCGCCGGGACCCGCCACGAGCGCCGCCACCGACGCCACGTTCACGATCGCTCCGCGCCGTTCCACCAGGCCGCCCGCGGCGAGCATGCACAGTTCGTGGGCACCGGTCAGGTTGACGGCGAGCATCTCGTCCCACGCGCCATCGCCGATGCCGGCGTTGTTGACGAGCACATCCAGTGGGCCGGTGGTCTCGATCGCCCGGCGGCGGTCACCCGCATCACCGACGTCGCCGGCGATGACCCGCTCGGATACGCGCTCGAGCTGCTCGCGCCGGCGGCCCATCGCCCACACCGTCGCCCCCTCGGCTGCGAACCGCTCGACGATCGCCGCCCCGATGCCGGAGCCGCCGCCGGTGACCAGCGCGTGCTTGCCCTCAAGCCGCACGGAGCACCTCGGCTCGGTCGTCGGCGTCGGCCGGGGGCCGCCGCAGCCGCTTTCGGGCCGCATCCCGCCGCTTGACCTCGAGCCGCTCCTCCTTGGCCGCCCGTGTCGGCCGGCTCGGCCTGCGCGGAGGCGGTGGCGGTGCGAGCGCCGAGCGCATGAGCTCGCAGAACCGCTCGGTGGCCAGGCGGCGGTTGCGGTACTGGCTGCGCTCGTCCTGGGCCACCACCCGCAGCCGCCCCTCGCTGTCAATGCGCGGGCCCAGCCGCCGCCGCGCCAGTTCCCGCTCGGCATCGGTCAGCGTCGGGCTGGCCTCGACGTCGAAGATGAGCTCGACGCGCGTCGAGGCGGTGTTGACGTGCTGGCCGCCGGGCCCGCTGCTGCGCGTCGCGCGGTACTCCAGCTCGCCCGGCGGGAGCGGCCGGGACGCGCCGATGTCAAGCACCGGCCCGCTCGGCCGCCCACCGGCGGGCACCGCTGCGCTGGAGCCGGCGCAGCGCCTTGATGCTCCGCGCATACGGCTCCTGCTCGTCGTCTCCGGGCGTCTCCATCACCGCCGCGAGCTCCTGCACCGCGGGGTGCCCGAGCATCAGGGCGAGCCCCTTGCCGATCACGCCCTTCCCGACCTCGGCGTGGCGGTCGCGCTGCGAGCCGAGGGCGATGGCGGCGTCGTTGACGTGCAGGCAGGTGAGCCGGCCCAGGCCGAAGCGGTCGTCCACCTCGGCCATGAGCTCGTCGACCCGCCCGGGGTCGGTGATGTCGACTCCGGACGCCCACAGGTGGCACGTGTCCAGGCAGACACCCACGCGATCGGGCCGGCCGAGGGCGTCAACGACGCGCGCGATCTCGTCGAGCCCGACGCCCATCGTGCCACCGGCCCCCGCGGCGTTCTCGATCACGAGCCGCGTCGCCGACCCGGGCTCGGCCGCCGCCAGCACCCCGGACAGCGCCTCGGTCACCTGCGGCAGGACGGCGTCGAGGCCGCGTCCGAGGTGGCTGCCGAGATGGAAGATGACGCCGTCGGCCTCGATCGCCTCGGCGGCGGCCATGGTGTCGTGCAGGGCCTGGACGGACTTCGAATACACCTCGCGGTCGGACGCACCCAGGTTGATCAGGTATGTGGCGTGGCACACGACGACGGCGACGCGGGCCGGCTTGCGGGCGGCCTTGAAGCGCGCGGCCGCCTCGGGGTCGACGGCGGGGTGCCGCCACATGCGCGGGCTCTGCGTGAAGATCTGCAGCGAGGTTGCGCCGATCGCGCGGGCGCGCTCGAGCGCCTTGTGCGCGCCTCCGGCCACGCCGAGATGGGCTCCGTGGTGCATCGTGCGATCGTACCCGGCCGGTCGCATCTAGACTGACGCGCCGTGTCCCGCCCCATCTGCGTTCGCATGCCGCCCAGCCCGACCGGGCTCTTCCATGTCGGCACGGTGCGGACGATGCTCTTCAACTGGCTCTTCGCCCGGGGCAACGGCGGCCGGGTGGTGCTGCGCTTCGAGGATACCGACGTCGCCCGCTCGACCGATGCGGCGGTCGACCACGCCGAGGCCGTCCTGCGCTGGCTCGGGATCGACTGGGACGACGGCCCCTACCGCCAGACCGAGCGCTACCACCTGTACGCCGCCGCGGCCGAGGAGTTGATCGCCCGTGGCGCCGCCTACCGCTGCTACTGCACCGAAGAGGAGCTGAAGGCCGACCGCGCCGCGCGCCAGACCGAGGGCCGGCCGCTCGTCTACGGCGGCCGCTGCCGCGCACGCCCGGCCGCGGAGCGCGATGCGATGGCGGCTCAGGGCCTGCCGTCGGTGGTGCGCCTGGCGCTGCCGCAAACGGGGACGACCGTGATCGAGGACGTCGTCCACGGCACGGTGGAGTGGGAGAACGCTCTGCAGGGCGACCACGTCATCCTGCGCTCGGACGGCTCTCCGACGTATCAGTTCGCCAATCCCTTCGACGACATCCAGATGGGCGTCACACACGTGATCCGCGGCGAGGATCTGATGCCGTCGACGCCGCGCCAGCTCGCGCTCTACCGCGCTCTGGGAGCGCCCGAGCCCACCTTTGCCCACCTGCCGATGGTGCTCGGCCCCGACAAGCGCAAGCTCTCGAAGCGCCACGGCTCGATCTCGGTGGAGGAGTTCGTGGACGTGGGCGTCGTCGCCGACGCGCTGGTGAACTACCTGGCGCTCGTCGGGTGGAGCTACGACGACCACACGACGTTCATGACCCGCGCCGAGCTGGTCGAGCGCTTCACACTCGAGCGGGTCAACCGCAGCCCGGGGGTGTTCGACCCGGAGAAGCTCGAGTGGCTGAACGGCGAGCACCTGCGAGCGATGCCGGCCGCCGCGTTCGCCGCCGCCCTGCAGGAGTTCCTGGAGGCGTCCGGGTCGGCCCTCGCCGCCCGGCCGGAGCGGGTCGCGCAGGCGGCGCCGCTCGTCCACGAGAAGATGCGGGTGCTCTCGCAGTTCGAACGGCTCGCCGGGTTCCTGTTCGGGCCTCCCGAGTACGACGCCTCCTCGTGGGAGAAGGTGCGCGCCGACGAGCGCGCGCCGGAGTCGCTCGCGGCCGCGCGTGAGGCGCTCGCGGCCGTCGCGAACTGGACCGCGGAGGCGATCGACGCGGCGCTCCACGACGCGTGCGAGCGCACGGGCATGAAGCCGCGCGTGCTCTTCATGCCCATCCGCGTCGCCCTGACCGGGAGCACGGTCTCGCCGGGGCTGTACGAGAGTCTCGAGCTCGTGGGCCGTGACGAGTCGCTTGGGCGGATCGACGCCGCCCTGGCCATGCTCGCCGCCTGAGCCTCGGCGCGCGTGCAGGAATCCGGCGGGTGGTGGACAAGTTCTGAACTCTGTATGTACGGCTCGCTCCACATCTCAGAGTCGATCGCGCGCCTGTCTGTCGCGGGAGTTGTGCTGTGGCTGAGCCTCTCCCTGGGCCTCGCCACGGTCGTCGGCGTCGGCGCCTGGACGCTGGGACATGAGGCCGGGGCGGGTCCTGCGCCCGCGCAGGTGACCGAGCTGCAGCGGCAGGCCTTCGTCCGCGGCGTGGCCGCCGGCGCCGAACGCAGCGGACACGGCACGGGGGCATCGCGGCGGGCCCTCGGGCGCGTGCGCCGGACGGGCTACGAGCACGGGTATGCGGCCGGCTATCGCGCGGGCAGAGCCGCTCCCTGACCCCACCCGTTCGGGTAGCCCTGCGAGGGGGGTTTTGCCCGCCCCGGCGACAGCGCGCGGGTTGCGCGCTACAGTCGCGTTTATGGGGGTGTACCTGCTTCACGAATTGGCCCAATGGGCCGGTGCAACGGCCGTCCTCGCGTTCTTGGGCTGCCTGATCGCGGCCATCCTCGGCGTGCAGATGTCGGCGTCGGTGTTCCTGCCCGGCGAGGCTGCGTTCGACCTCGCGAAGGTCATGGCGATCCTGGGTGGATCGGCAGTGCTCGTCGCCGCTTCGACCTCCACGCTCTACTTCTGGCTGGTCGGCGTGGCCTCGGAGCGGGCCGCGGTTCTGGTCGAGGTGAGCCTCGTCGGCAGCGCGCTGGTGTTCGCCGGGACGCTCGGAATGCTGCTCGATCGCGGCCGTCGCGCCCGCGCGCACCGCTGACACGCGACCGACCCGGTAGGCTCCCGGCATGCGTGACGGGCTCCGCAACCGCGCGGTGCTGCTGGCCGCGATTGTGGCGGTCGCCCTCGCCGCTGCTCGGCACCTACACCTGGACCGAGACTGCGCCCACACCCTGCCCGGCGCAGGGGGTGTGCCTGGAGGGGCAGACGCACCGGATCCATCCCCTGCGGGCGCGGATCGAGTGGGCCGCGGCGATCGTGATGGTGGTCGGAGCCGCCAGCCTGGCCGTCACCGGACGCCGCAAGCGGTCGTAGCGACGCGGCCGGAGGGCGTTCCGCGTCACGCGTGCGCCCGACCGGGCAGGGGGTTGACCGGCACGGGTGCGGGGTCGTATCGTGCCGTCCGGCGCTTGGCGGACGATGACCGGACGGGGTCGGGGGGCGACCCGGCGGATGCCGGGGCGGTGATCCGTGTCTTCGTCGAGGGCGACATGGCCCGGCTGAGTTCCGTGCTGCACCCCGATGTCGAGGTGCGGCTCGCGGCGTTCGTGGAGCCGGATCTCTGGCTTCGTGGGCGCGAGGCGGTGCTGCGCTGGCACCGGCGCACGGCCGGGTCGCACCGCGCCTACCTGCACCGGGTGCAGGAGGCCGCTCCGGCGGTGTGGCTCGCATTCGGGCGCATGCAGCTGTCGGAGCCGGAGCGGGGCATGCGCGACTACCAGGTGGTGTGGATGGTCGCAATCCGCGACGGTCTTCTGTGGCGGGCGAGCTCCCACGAGACCGAGGGCCAAGCGCGCGCGGCCGTGCGCTCGCCCCGGCCCTGAGGTGGGTGGAGCGTCTAGGGCGACTCGAAGAAGCGGCGGGTGCGGGTGCGCTCCACCTCGGCGTCGATCTCGGCGCCGAGCAGCAGCGCCAGACTCGACAGCCACAGCCACGTGAGCATCACGATGACGGCGGCGAACGAGCCCCAGGTCTTGTTGTAGGAGCCGAGGTTCGAGACATACCAGGCGAATCCGCCGGATACGCCCAGCCAGACGGCCAGCGCCGTCAGCGTCCCCGGAGTGACCGCACGCCACCGGGGCCGGTCGAGGTCAGGCCCGAACCGGTAGACGCCGCCGAAGGCGACCAGGAGCGCCGCGACGAGCACCGGCCACTGGGCCGTCCACCATATCCACGAGACTGCCGTGGGCTGATTGAGCGCCGCGCCGAGCCAGGTGCTCAGCGGCGGACCCAGCACGAGCAGTGCGAACACGAGCACGAAGGCCGTGCCGGCGCACGCGAGCATTGCGACCGCCGCGATGCGGGTGCGGAAGAACCCGCGCCGCTCCGGAACGTCATGGGCGATGTTGAGCGCCCACATGAGCGTCTTCATCGCCCCGGTCAGCGACCACACCGCCAGCAGGGCTCCGACGGCGATCATGATCGCCCCGCCGCTCGACTGGTGCGTGACCTCCATGAGGCTTCGGTCGAGGAGGGCGATCACGCTGCCCGGCACGATGCCGGCGAGATGTGACAGCAGGCGGTGGGCTAGGCCGGCATCGCCCGCCGTCGCGAACACGCCGACGGCCACGAGCGCGGCCGCCGGGATCGCCAAAAACAGGTTGAACGCCACGGCCTGGGCGAGGTTGGTGGCGTGGTCCGAGCGGGCGCGGCCGACCGCCCGGACGAGGATTCCGGCCGCGTCGCGAGCGCGCAGACGCGGTCGCGTCGGCGGGGCGATCGCCGTGGTGTCCTGCGTGGCGTTCGTCACGACCCCACCTGCGTCCTGCGCGTGGGCCGGAATGGGCATACCTCAGCCACCCTAGCGCGCCCTACCACGATCCGGGGATTGGCGGGTCCCCCAAGGAGTAAGGGTTTTGTTGGAGGTTGGTCCGTATACGTTTTTCACCGCTAGGTTGGTAGTGGATGAGACTTCCAATTGCCATTGCCGCGATCTTGCTCCTGATCCTTCCCGCCACCGCCCAGGCCGCGCTCGCCAAGGTCGAGCCGCGCGCCGCCCAGCCGGCGGCCGGTCAGGTGACCGCCGGCGACCTCGCGGTGGCCGATGCCATGAAACTGCGCGGCGCTCCATACGCCTGGGGCGGCATCACCCCGGCCGGATTCGACTGCTCAGGTTTCACCGCCTATGTCTACGCCAAACTCGGAATCACGCTTGCGCACTCGACCTATGCCCAATGGGACGCCGGTACACACATCCTGCGGACTGAGCTCGAGCCGGGTGACCTCGTCTTCTTCGACGGCATCGGCCACGTCGGCATCTACATCGGCGGCGGGAGGTTCATCCACGCTCCCCACACCGGTGCGGTGGTGTCGGTCGACCGCCTGTCGGGCTCCTGGTATGGCGCGGAGTACGACGGCGCGGTTCGGCTGCCGGGAACGTCGAAGGCTACGATGACCGCGTGGCGCTCCCGGTTGACACACAGACGGCATTCGGAGCACGCGCTCTCCGGCGGCTTGCCGACGAACGGATCGCCTGGCTGGTGACGGTGACCGAGCGCGGGGCGCCTCAGCCCAGCCCGGTCTGGTTCCTGTGGGACGGTGAGTCGTTCCTGATCTACAGCCGGCCCGACACGCCCAAACTGCGGAATCTCGCGACGAACTCGCGGGTGGCGCTGCACCTGAACGACAACGGCAAGGGCGGCGACGTGGTCGTCGTGTCGGGCCGCGCGCGGCAGAGCGACGACCCGCCCGCCGACCAGGTGCCGGCGTACGTCGAGAAGTACCTCGGCCTGATCGAGGGCAACACGTGGACGCCGGCGTCGTTCGCCGCCGACTACTCGGTGCCGCTCAGGATCAGCCCAACCCGCGTCCGCGGCCACTGAACCGGGGCCGGCCCCAGTGTTCACGCGCTCCTCGCGACGCCGAACGAGGAGTACCGCATACCGGATTCGAACCGGTGTTACCGCCGTGAGAGGGCGGCGTCCTGGGCCCCTAGACGAATGCGGCAGGGAAGGGCGGCAAGTGTAGCAAGGCGGTCACGGGCCCTCGCTCGCGGCGATCGCCTCGACCTCGATCTCCACCACGAACTCGGGGCTGACGAGACCTGCGATGCCGATCATCGTCGAGGTTGGGCGGACGCCCTCGAAGAACTCGCTGTGCGCCCTGCCGACCTCGAGCTGGTTCCGCTCGACGTCAACCACGTACATGCGCGTCCGCACGACATCGGCAAGGGACGCGTCAAGCGCCTCCAGAGCGCCCTGGATCCGCTGCAGGGCCGCGACCGATTGCGCGTATGCGCCCGCGGGCGGACGGCCGTCGGGTCCGATACCGAGCGTGCCGGACACGTGCACGACGTCGCCGACGCGCACCGCCCGGTCGTAGCCGATCCGGGCCTCGAACTCGGTGTTGGTCGAGTGGTGGCGGCGCCCGCTCATCCCTTGGCCGCCACCCGGGCCTGCAGTGCCGCCTTCACCGTCGGCCAGTCGTCGTCGATCACGCTGTACCAGGCGGAGTCGCGCCGCTGGCCGCCCCGCACCAGCATGTGCTTGCGGAACACCCCCTCGAACGTCGCCGGGATGGCGGCCAGCGCCGCCCGCGCCCGCTCGTTCGTGGCATCGGTCTTGAATTCCACGCGCAGGCAGCCGAGCTCCTCGAACGCGTGGGTGAGCAGGAGCAGCTTCGCCTCGGTGTTGACGCCCGTTCCCCACGCGGGCGGGGCGACCCAGCTGTGACCGATCTCGAGCACCCGGTCGGCGGGCCGGAGAGAGAGGTACCGGCTGCTTCCGACCACGGCCGAGTCCGAACGGCGGACGATGCAGAACGGGCTCTCGGCGCCGGCCTCGGCGGCCGCGAGCGCATCGTTCATCCAGTCGTGGAATGCCTCCGGGTCGGATGCGACGGTGCGCATCAGCCGCCACACGCGATCGTCCGCGGCGGCCTCCCACAACTCCGGCTCATGATCGGGGCGGAGCGGCTCGAGCACCACCAGCCGGCCGGCGAGGGTCGGATTCAGCTCGGTGAAGGCCTCCACGGGCGGTGATCGTAGCGCTCCCCGGGCCATATCTCCCGATCCCCCGGTCGAGGGTGTCCGCGCGCGGCGCCGACGCGGTAGGATGGCCGCGGGCAGCGACGCACCACATGTGGTGTGCTCGGGCCGCGTGCGGGCCGCCACGCGATGGGGAGGATATGAACGACCACGGAGGCCGGACATGAGGCGGTTCAAGATGCCGGGGGGTTGGCCGCCGCGGTGGCTCCGGCGTCCCGACGTCGACCGGTTCCGCGACCGCGGGGTGCGGCGCCCGCGGCGGCCGCGCTGGCTGCACGGCCCGGACCTCGATGAGCTTCGCGACCGGGAGTGGAGAAGGCCGCGATGGCTGATCGTGCCGAGCTTCGGGCGCCTCGGCCTGGCCGACGTCGACGTTCCCAAGCACCTGCTCCTGCCCGGCGTGACCGTGATCCTCCTGCTGTTCGGCGGTGGCCTCTACTTCGGCAACATGCTGGGCTCCGACCCGAGCGCGGCCAGTCTCATCACGACGATCACGAGCAAGGGCCAGGTGGTCACGCTCACGGGCAAGTCGGTGAAGGTCGTCCTGCCGGGGAAGACGGTCACTCGGCACGGCAAGACCATCAAGCTCCCGCGCCGGACGGTCAACCGCACCGAAACCCAGACACAGACCGAGACTCTGACGCACCAGCACACCGTCGTCGTGCCCGTGCCGACGACCCTGACGCACACGGTCACCGTCCGGGTGCCGACGACGGTCACGGTCACCGTGCCGACGACCGTGACGACGACGGTTCCCTGACGGGCGCCGCCCTACGCGGCGGCTGAGAGTCCCGGGAAGCGCCGGCGCAGTTTCTCGTCGATGAGCTCGGATTCCCTCCGCGCTCTGGCCTCGACGGCGGCTCGCTCGTCGGCCGCGGCCTGGCGGGCGGGAATGACCTCTTCGAGGTACTGCCGGCCGGCGGCTGCAACCGCCGCCTCGAGCTCGTCGGCCGATGCGTTGAAGTTCGAGGGCTCGACCTTGAGGGTGATCCGGTGCATCGCGCCGTCGTAGAAGTACTCGGCGTTGGTGAGTCCGCGGCTCTCGAACGCCTCGACGACGCACTGCCAGTACTGCTTGTCACCGTGCTCGGGAACGACTCTGAATATGAGCTCGAGGACGCCGATCATCTGCCTCTGCTCGAGGTATTCCAGAACGGGGGCATCTGTGAGCATTTGTGGTCTCCTGGGCGCCGGTTCACGGGCCCGAAACGGTCGGCCCTCTCTGCCTAGTATCGGCACGCGACGAGTGGTTCGTGACCATCGGCGTGACACACGCCGTACCCGAACGGGGGATTGCCTTTTGGCGGCCGCCGTCGATTAGCGGCATATGCACCAAGTGCTGCCAGCGACTCCAAGAGACCACCCGGAGTCCGGGATGTCCTCAGAGCGGCGCGCCCAGTATCCGACGGTGACCGACGTCAAGGTCAGGTTCCGCGATGAGGGGTTCCTGATTTTTGTCAACAGGACCGCGGACGGCTACCTGGCGCCTTCCGTGAACATGCACCCCTTCAGGCCGGGCCGTCTGGCCGGACCCGTCGGGACCGGGACAACGCCGGAGCAGGCCGCCTTCCACGCCTGGATGATGTTCGAGGACAACCGCGACGACTACGTCGGCCTGCCCTGAGGATCAGGTGGTCGGAGGCGGCGCATGATCGCTGCCGGTCGAAAGGGCGGAGCGGTGGAGCGCATCTGCGCGTGCGCGCAGCCGGGCGACGTCCTGGGCGTTGAGTTCCTCGCGGCGTTGATCCTTCAATGCCCGGCGCTCGGCGGTGGGGCGTGCGAGCCAGAGTGCCCGCTCCGGCGTCATTTCGTCACCGAAGCGCTCGCGGTTGCGATCGCCGATCGCGGCGAACACGCGGGCCTGGTTCTCGGCGGTGTGCTCGAACACGCCGAAACTCGTTCCGAAGGCGGCATTGACCCGGTCGACGACCGTGCCGAAGTCGTGTGTGACCTCGTCGAAGCGTGCGGCCACGAAGCCGTGGCGAACGGTCATGATCCGGCGGTGATAGCGAATCCAGGCCGTCAGCGCGGTGCGGGCGGAGACTCCGCGGAGCACCATGTGTGCCAGGGCGGAGTCTTCAGGGGAGCGCACGATCACGAGCGCCGGGATGTGCCAGCGCACGGCGGTGATCACCTGCGCCGCAGCGTGGGTGTGGTGTGCGAGCCGCACGGGGCGGGTTTGCGCCGAGCGGAACGCGAGCCACGCGAACGTGTTGGCGGCGCGACCGAATCCCTCGATCACGAGCTCGGTGTCGCGAGTGACGATGTGGTCCGCCTGCCCGCGGTGCCGCCACCGGCACAGCAACCTGTACGGAGCGGGGTAGGCGTTGACGAGATACCGCGCCCGGTAGGGGACGTCCTTGATCCCGAGACCCGGCAGGAGCGTGTCGAGAGGACGGCGGTGCGGAGCGACGCTCATCGCTGGATCGTGCCGCCGCCCGGTTGGCATCCAGTTGATGCCCTGGGGCAGCGGCGACCTGCCGTTGCTCGAGCGGCTGATGGGCGACCCGCGCATGACCGAGCATCTCGGCGGCCCCGAGAGCCCAGACCAGCTGCGCGAGCGTCAGGCCCGCTACGAGCGCCTCGAGGGTGGCGATCGCATGTTCAAGATCGTCGACATGGCAAGTGGCGCCGGTCTTGCGTCCCTACTACCTACCAACGCCTACCACGCGGGCGGCCGGGGTTACGTCGCGGTCGGCGCGCGATGGGGCGTACCAGGATCCACCCTCAAGGACTGGGTCCGGCGGAGTAGGCTGGCCTGACAGAGGCCGCGAGGCTTGCGACGATCGCTGCTAAGTGCGACAGTCCGCTGCGTGGGCCTGTTCTGGCGTCTGTTCGCCCCGAGGTCGTTGAAGAGAAGATCCGTCGCGTCACGCACCCGTCGTGGATCGTGCAGGACGCGATCGTCAAGGGCGTGCGCCGCCCTCGGACGAAACGCCGGCGTCTCGGCACCGGCACCTATCGGTATTGCCCGCGGTGCCGGAAGCGCGTCGCCAAGACGGCGAAGTTTTGTGCGCACTGCTCGGCCCGGCTCTGACAGGTCACGCCACGCGATCTGCAGCCGACTCATAGCCAGCGTTCTCGGAATGGCCCCTCGACGAGTCGCAGCTACTTGGTGAGTAAGACGGCGGAGGCGGTGGTGGTGGTTGGGTTCCAGGCTCCGGTGGTTCCGCTGGTTCCGCTGTCCATGAGGCCGACGAAGGTGCCGTTGACGTATTTGCCGTCGCTGTTTTTGCAGCTGCCCTGCTGGGAGGGGTTGCCGCAGCCGGTGATGACGAACCAGGCGAAGCCCACTACTTGGACTTGGCTGCTGCCGTTGGGCCAGGTTGTGCTGCCGTTGGTGTTGAGAACGATCGGGATGAGCACGAGTTGGGGACTGGCGGGGTCAAGCAGGGTGTATTGGCCGTTGGCGCCGGCTTGCACGATCTGGTTGAACGATTCCCAGGTGGTGATGCGGCTGTTCAATCCCTGCGCGACCGGTCCGGTGTTGCTGCCCGGCTTGGTATCCACATCCTGACCCACCGAGATAGGGCAGGCGATGTCGCCCCCGTCGATGGTGCTTCGGAGGTCGTTGGCGCCGTTGGCTTTGCCGCAGCTGCCGCCGGAGCTGATGTCCAGTGACAAGGCGCCGCTGTTGGACGAGCTTCCGTCGCCGTAGATGGTGTAGGACTGGCCGAGCACGTAGTTGTTCTTCATGACGCCGAACGGCATCACGTTCCCGGTGCTGGCGTAGCTTGTGTATGACTCCACCGTCGCTTGGGCGGTCGCGGTGACGTTGACCGAGTTGAACCCCAACACGCGCAGGAAGTAGGTCGGCGCGGTCCGAGTCGCGGTCACCGTCACTGAATCACCCGTGGCCAGGTCGGTCGTCTGGCCGGTGGTGACCGTGTCCGAGGAGTTGCCGTTTAGGAGGTACTCGTGATTGGCGGCCGTCTGGGCAGCCGACCAGCCCGCCGGCAACTGCGAGGCACCCGCGATCGCCGCCGAATCCGCCGCCGCCTGCACCGCCTGCTGTTGCTGGTACCAGCTGCCCAAATCAATCACAAGCCCACTGATCGCCAAAAGTCCAACCATGAACAACACCAGCACGGGCAGCGTCTGGCCATCCTCACGGAAGAGGCACGATAGTCGGAATCGACGACGAACGCGCATCAGGGAACGCATCGAGCTCGCCCACCCCGAGCTCCAGCACTCCCCTATCGGCCAAAACCGCCCCACACACGACCCCCATCCGCCGATCCTGGCCACTTCCGGCCCCTTTTCGGCCGCCCGGGAGGCCACGCAACGAACCGCGGTACGGGTTGGCGGCGACACACCCAACCGCCGGCCTCGTTCGCGCTTCAGGTCGCGACTCACCCCGACCGGATGAAGATCGCGTTAGTCTCGAGTTGACACGTCGCGCGTAGCGGTGGCGAGGATCCACGACATGCGTTGATCCGATACCCCCGCCGCTTGGGCGATTTGATGAGTACTCGCGCCGACTGCGCTGGCGTGTAGCACGGCGGCCTGTCTCTCTCGGCGCCGCTCGTCGAGCTCCGCCGCCGCCGCGCGGTAGCGGTCTGCCATCAGATGGACCTGGGCGAGCGCATCGGCCGGGTCGGTCACGCTACCACCGTCGGCTGTGGGCCATGGCCGCTACTGGCGCCGTCGCCACTCCGGTGTCCATGTGCTTCAACTCCCAAGCCGACCCATATGCCGCCAGTCGTTCGGATCGGAACGGTCGGGCCCTCCGAAAATCTCCCAGTGAACCTTCACGGCCACATCATCTCCACGCCTGGTAGTGTGTCTCTCCGCGTGTCCCCTGGCGCCGACGAGTGTGGGACATTTGGCTTGGCTAGAGGAGCTGCGGGGCAGGGACTCGAACCCCGACTACCTGATCCAGAGTCAGGCGTCCTACCATTAGACGACCCCGCAAAGGCCGGCGAAGGATACCAGAGGGGTGGTCGGTCGCCGTCCGCCGGACCGAGGGTCGTTAGAGCCGAAACGACGGCAGCAGGCGCTTTTCGGAGTCACCCTCGAGCGTCGCCTCGACGTCGAGATAGCCCTCGAGCCCCGACCCGCGCAGCTTCGACTTGAGCAGGTTGTCGACCTGGAACAGGCCGGCGGAGTTGTTCATCTCGATCTCGATCTGCACCTTGCCGCGGACGCCGCGAATCCGGACGACCTCGATGGCCGCGGCCGACAGCGAGTGGATCGACACGCGCCCGGACTCGAACGGGATCCGCGACCGGCCCTTGGCCATGTCCAGCGCATCGGCCACCCGGACGACGCCGGCCTCGATCGAGAGCGGCTGGCCGTCGGAGCGGTGCGAGATGATCGCCTGGAGCACCTCGGCCTGGATGATCGTCGACTCGGGCTCCTCGTACAGCCCCTCGAGCAGGCGGGGGAGCCGGTCGGCGGCCAGGAAGAGGCTCATTTCCTCGTGGCCGTTGCGGTGGATCGCCATGCCCAGGCAGTGCGTCAGGCAGCCCAGCACGACGACCACCTCCGCGTCCTCCTGGGTCATCCCGTAGTCGCTCACCATGCCGGGCTCGACGCCGGCGCGGCGCAGCTCACGCAGCAGCTTCAGGCCGATATTGGTGACGATCTGCACGTGCACCCACGAGTGGTCGTTGATCTGCAGCCGGGTGACGGCATTGACGTTGGCGGCGTGCCACAGCGCCTTCAGGGACGTGTCGCGGTTGGCGCGGTCGACCACGTCTCGGAGCGTGCGGTTGCCGCGCGCGGGCAGCGTGATGCGCATGTCCCTGACGGCCTCGGCGGGTGTCATGCGGGCGCCGCGCTCGGCGCGCACGCTGATCGGCTTGCCCGGTTCGGGGTCGGCTCCGGCGGGGACCGCCTCGTTCTCGGCTGCGGAGTCTTCGTCGGCGGTCATGACCGAAAACCTAGTCGAAGCGGCCTTCGCCCCGTGTGTTACTTGTGCATCGGCATGACGCGCCAGCCGAAGGCGAACGCGTCGTGGTACCAGCCCGCGCCGGGCCCCATGTAGTCGAGCGTCACGCCGTCGCCCGAGCCGTGGCTGTTGATCGTCCAGTTGTTCCCGAGGGAGATGCCGGTGTGGTAGACGGTCGCGGCCGCGGTGTTGACGCCGTTCGGCGCCGAGCTCCAGAACAGGATGTCGCCGGGGCGCAGGCCGGCGCGGGTGACGCGCTGCTTGACCGGGAGGTCGGCCGCCATCTGGAACGTGGTGCGGGCCTGGATCTGGGTGTTCCCGCTCCATCTGACGTCCCCGGCGGTGTAGGTCTGGTCCTTCATGACCCACCACACGAAGCCCGAGCAGTCGAACCCGCCCGAGACGTTTGCACCGAACTCGACCTGTGGGTTCGGCGATGTGCCGCCCCAGACGTACGGCGCGCCGGCGTAGCGAAGCGCGAATCCGAGCACGGCCCGCCGCAGGGGAGTCCAGGCCGGAAGCGCGGTCGTGACGGCGGTCTTGGCCTGTGCGTTGGGCACCTCCCAGGACGCGAGATGGGCAAGCTGGAACGCTTCGCTGGCAAGGTTGGCGCGCAGCAGGTCGTCGCGGGGCCAGAGCTCCCACTGGTCGAAGCCCTCGGGCGCATTCGCGCGTGCCCCCACCGCCCGGATCATCTGCTCGACGCCGAAGCCCTGAGGCAGGGCGGGGTGCCAGCCGGTCGAGGTGTGCAGCGTGTTCATGGTCGTCGCGGCGGCGTTCAGCCCGAGGATGCGGACGGCGCCGTGATCGAACTGGAGCTGGGTGATCGGCTGGGCGGGACCGGTGCCTGCGGTGATCCAGCCGGCGGCGACCGCCTGGGTGTAGGGGTCGGCCGCGACGGGCTCGGTGGGATTGAGCTTCAGGTTGAGGCTCGCGAGGACACGGGCCGCGGTCAGCCGGCTCACCGTGTGGCCGACACCGAAGGTGTGGGAACCGCGGGGCTTCATCCAGCCCTTCGAGACCGCCCACATGATCGAGTTGCTCGCCCAGAAGCTGTGCGGCACGTCGGTGTAGGGGCTCTTGGCGGTCGCCTGAGCGACGCCCGGACATGCCAGGACGAGCGCGGCGCACGCTGCGCCCAAGGCTGTGAAGACCCCCCTCATTCCTCCTGGTATCGGCGGTGCTTCCTGCCCTCTAAAGGGTGATTCTCATGCTACCGCCTCGACCCAGTCGTCGTACAGCGCGTAGTAGCGGCCGCGCAGCTCGAGCAGCTGACGGTGGGTGCCGGCCTCGATCACCTCGCCGTGCTCGAGCACGACGATCACGTCGGCGCCCCGGATCGTGCTCAGGCGGTGGGCGACGACCAGCGCCGTGCGGCCGGCGAGCAGCGTCTGCAGCGCCTCCTCGATCCGGGCCTCGGTCGGGATGTCGACGCTCGAGGTGGCCTCGTCGAGGATCAGGATGCGGGGATCGGCGAGCAGGGCGCGCGCGAACGCGACCAGCTGGCGCTGGCCGATCGAGAGCCGGGCGCCGCGCTCCTGGATCTGGGTGTCGTAGCCCTCGGGGAGGGCGCGGATGAACTCGTCGGCACCGACGGCCTGCGCGGCTGCGACCACGTCGTCGAGGGAGGCCTCGGGGCGGCCGAAGGCGATGTTCGAGCGCACGGTGCCCGAGAACAGGAAGCCCTCCTGGGGCACGATGCCGAGCTGCGAGCGCAGCGAGTTCGCCGTCACGTCGCGCAGGTCGTGGCCGTCGATCAGCACCCGGCCGGCGGTCGGGTCGTAGAAGCGGGCCAGCAGCTTGACGACGGTCGACTTGCCCGGCACCGGTGTGGCCGACCAGGGCGATCGTCTGTCCCGGTTCGGCGGTGAACGAGACGCTGTGCAGCACCTCCGACGCGTCCGCGCGCGTACGAGAAGCGGACGTTCTCGAACTCGACCTTGCCGGCGATCGGCGGCAGCGGCTCCGCGGTCGGGGAGTCGGACATGGCCGGCTCGGTCTCGAGCACCTCGACCACCTTGTCGAGCGCCGCCATCGCTCCGAGCAGCGTCTGGTAGAACTGGGACAGCTGCTGGACCGGGTCGAAGAAGTTGGACAGGAGCGCGATGAACGCGAAAAGCGCCCCCGGGGTGAGCTGGCCGCGGAAAACCAGGATGCCGCCGTATCCGAGCACGACGGCGGTCGCCACCGCCGAGAGCAGCGAGACGAAGGGGAAGTACAGCGACGCGTAGTTGACCGTCTGCACGTTGGCGGCGCGGTAGCCGTCGTTGACGGCCAGGAAGCGGCGGTAGTTGGCGTTCTCGCGCCGGAAGGCCTGCACGACCCGCACGCCCGAGATGTCCTCCTGCAGGCTCGCCGTGACCTCTCCCATCCGCTCGCGCGTGCGCCGGTAGGCCCGCGCCGAGTAGCGCCGGAACACCGCGGTGCCGACCGCCATCGCGGGGAACACCGTCAGGGTGGCGAGCGCCAGCCGCCAGTCGAGCACGAGCAGCACCGCGGCCGAGCCGACCAGCGTGAGGGTGTTCTGCACGAGCGTGGTCGGGCCGTCGGTGACCATGCTGTTCATCGCGTCGATGTCGTTGGTCAGGCGCGAGATGACGACGCCCGCCGGCGTGCGCTCGAAGAACCCCAGGTGCAGGCGCTGGATGTGGGCGAAGATCGCCGTGCGCAGGTCGGCCAGCATCCGCTCGCCGACCCAGCTCGTGAGGTAGCTCTGAGCGGCCGTCGCCGCCCATCCGACCACGGTGATGGCCAGGAACACGCCGACCCACAGGACGACCTCCCCGTAGCTGCGGTCGGTGATGCCGCGGTCGATCACCTCCTTGGCAGCGAGCGGGCCGGCGACCGTCGTCACCGTGGCGAGCACCAGCGTCACCCCGGCCAGGAGCACGCGGCGGCCGTAGGGCCGCGCGAAGCGGCCCAGCGTGGCAGCCGTCCCAGGCCCTTCCGGCGCGGGCTCACGGCAGCCTCCCGCGCGTGCCGGCGCCCGCCCGGCGCTCGGCGACCGGCGCGTCGCCGTCCATGTCGACGAACGTGCGGTCGACGAGGCCGTGGCTGTGGATCTGGCGGTAGACGTTGCTCGACTCGATCAGCTGGGCGTGGGTGCCCTCGGCCATGATCCGGCCGCGCTCGAGCACGACCACCCGCTCGGCCAGCGAGATCGTGCTCAGCCGGTGGGCGATGATCAGCGTCGTGCGGCCCTTCATCACCTCGCGCAGCGCCAGCTTGATCTTGGCCTCGGTGGTCGAGTCGACCGACGCGGTCGCGTCGTCGAGGATCAGGATGCGCGGGTTCATGAGCAGCGCGCGGGCGATGGCGATCCGCTGCCGCTGGCCGCCCGAGAGCGTCAGCCCGCGCTCGCCGACGCGCGTGTCGTAGCCGTCCGGGAGCTCCAGCACGAAGTCGTGCGCCTGGGCCTGCCGGGCGGCGCGGACGATCTCGTCCGGGGTGGCGTCCGGCGTGCCGTAGGCGATGTTCTCGGCGACGGTCGTCGAGAACAGGAACGTGTCCTGGCTGACGATGCCGATATCGCCGCGCAGCGACCCGAGCGTGACGTCGCGAATGTCGTCGCCGTCGACCGTGATCCGGCCCGACGACACGTCGTAGAAGCGGGGGATGAGCGCGGTCAGCGTCGTCTTGCCGCAGCCGGTCGGGCCGATCAGGGCGACGGTGCTGCCGGCCGCGACGTCGAGGTCGATGCCGCACAGGACCGGCTGGCCCGGCTCGTAGGCGAACTCGACCGACTCGAAGCGGATGTGGCCGGGCCCGGGCCGAAGCGGCGCCGCCTCGGGCGGCTCGACGATCTCGCGGTCGACATCCAGCACCTCGAAGATCCGTTCACCGGACGCCATCGCCCGCTGGTACTGGCCGACCCACATGCCGGCGCTTCGCAGCGGGACCACCAGCAGCGCGAGGTAGCCGTTGACGGCGAAGAACGATCCCAGCGACAGCGAGCCGTGGATCACCCCGTAGCCGCCGACCAGCAGCACCGCGGCCATGGCCAGGCTCGGGAGCGACGAGAGCAGGGGCACGTAGCGGGCCTGGATCCGGGCCGCCGCGATCGCCTGCTCGAAGACCCGCTGGGCGAGCGCGGCGAAGCGCGGCGCTCTCGCGGTCCTCCTGGGCGAACGCCTTCACCACGCGGACGCCGACGATGTTCTCCTCGGCGTGGGTGGTCACGTCGGCGACCCGCTGCTGGACGTCCTTGAGGATGGGATGGCTGACCCGCGAGTAGCGGTACGCGGTTCGCATCATCAGCGGTGAGACGGCCAGGGCGATCAGCGCCAGCTGCCAGTCGATTCGAAGCAGCACCCCGACGACGATCACGACCGTGACGATGTTCTGCGAGAAGAACACCAGGCCGTAGCCCAGGAAGATCCGCACCGACTGCAGGTCGACCGTGGCGCGGGACATGAGCTGGCCGGTCTGGTGGCGGTCGTAGAAGCCGAACGACAGCCGCTGCAGATGCTGGTACATGGCGTTTCGGAGGTCGTACTCGACCGCCAGCGACAGGCGGCCCGCAAGGTACCGGCGCCAGAACATGAGCACGCCCTGGACCGCGCCGGCGGCGACGATCAGGCCGGCGTCGACGAGCAGGGCGTGGCGGTCGTGGTGGTGTGCCCGGGTGTCGTCGATCGCCCGCCCCGTCAGGTACGGGATGGTCAGCACCGCCGCCTGCGAGCCGATCGCAAGCAGGGTCGAGACGATCACCTGACCTCGGTACGGGCGCAGGAATCCGAGCAGGCGGCGAAACGTCATCGCGCCGCAGGGTATCCCGCTGCCCGCTGGCTCAGTGGTGGCGCAACTGGTGCAGCAGCACCGTGAACGACACGCCCTCGATCTGGGTGAGCATGAACAGCCCAGCCAGCACGAGCATGCCGACGACCAGGACGCCGAAGCTGAGCTCGGACGCCACACTTCCACGCTGATTGGCGAAAACTCTCACCGCGACCCCTTTCGTGGCTTGCGGTGCACATCGCGAGGTGCACACCCACTCCAACTATCGGTATTCCGGCGGCCGCGGTCGATCCCCCGTCGGTGTGAATCCGCCGGGAGATGCGCTCAGGGCCGCTGAATGCGGCCGAGCAGCCCCGACTCGGCGTTGCGCACCATCGCCTCGGCCGTGTCGGGCCGGCGCTGGTCCTCGGACCCGTCCTCGGGCGACGACATGGCCATCGCGGTGATGTTCTCGCGGGCGTCGGCCGCGAACTCGATGATCTCGCAGCCGGTGCGGAAGCGGCCGTAGGGCGCCGCGTCAGAGCGCACCACCCGGGCCTCGAAGTGGATCGCCTGGCCGCCGATCCGGGTCGAGACCAGCAGCAGGTCGCCGGGGTCGAGCTGCGCCATCCCTGTGAAGGCGACGCCGGTGGCGCTGATGTCGGCCAGGCGCAGGTCGAGCCGGCTGTCGCGCGCGAGGGTGCGGCAGAAGAGCACCCTGGCGTGGGCGCGCTCGTTGACCGCCACCCGCGGCGATGCACGCCGCATCTTGCGGTGATGGACGCCGGTGACCGTCAGGTGCATGAGCGCGTCGGCGGCGGAGTGGTAGAAGATCTCGGCGACCTCGAACTCGACCTCGTAGCGGCCGCGGCTGGGGTCGGTGATCCTCGCGAGCAGCTGCAGCTCCTTGCGCATCTGGGCGCGCGGGCCGTACGCGTGCAGCAGCTCGTCCTCGCGGTCGGCGATCCGGAGCGCGAAGCCGCCGCCGTCTGCGGACAGCACTTCGACGATCGTCGGCAGCGGCGGAAATACGCCGAGCGCAAGCTGCAGCAGGTCTGCGGGAGTTGGGGTCGACATCAGCCGCTAGTTTTGCATCGGCGCGCCCGTCGGATCACTGTAGCGTGGCGATGGGTGGGATATTGTGCCCGGACGGTGGTGCTTTCGTTCTTCTCCGGCGATGTGTGGGCGCTCGTGTTCCTGGCGATCATGCTGAAGCTGCCGCTGATCGGGATCGCGGTCGCCCTCTGGATGGCGTTCAAGCGGTACGACGAGGTCCGGCCCGAGCTCACGCCGCTCCAGTCCCGGATGGCGCTCTGCGGGTACTGCGGGACCCGCATCACCGTCGGCTACGACGCCGACGTGCTGCACGAGCAGGCCCACCGGATCGGCTCGCGCACCGGCGAGGCGGTCTTCGAGGTCGAGTCGAGGCTGGTCCGCGAGGCGCTGCGGCAGTCCAATCACTACGCATCCGAGCCGCGCTATTGCCCGGGATGCGGCGACGAGGCCGCGTGGACGCCGATCGAGCCGATCGACCTGTCGGCCGCCGGACGTCCACGGCTCGGCCAGACCGGCTGACCGCGGCCGCGGGCTCCTGCGCGGTCAGTTCGCCGAGGTGGCCGTCCAGCTCGCCCGCGGGTCGGGGAGCGGGGTCAGCCGGGCCTCGATCTGCGCCCGCTGGGGCTCGAGCCACGGTGGCAGGATGACCTTGGAGCCGAGCTCCTCGAGGGGCAGGTCGACGGTGAACCCGGGGGCGTCGTCTGCGATCTCGTACAGCACTCCGCCCGGCTCGCGGAAGTAGATCGAGTGGAAGTAGTGCCGGTCGATCACCGGCGTTGAGCGAACGCCACGCTCGGCCAGGCGCTCGAGCCAGAGCGGGTGCTCGGCGGCCGTCGTGCCCCACGCGACGTGGTGGACGGTGCCGCCTCCGGGGATGCCCGGGGTGTCGGACGGGTCGAAGGTGATCGTCGCAGCCCGCTCCTCGCCGCGCAGCTCCCAGGCGCCGTCGCCTGCGGCGGCGGCCTCGAGCACGTCGGCGAGCAGCCGGGCGCTGGCCTCTGGCCGGAGGCTGTGCGCGCGGACGCCGATCACGCCGCCGAGCGCGTGCTCGGGCGGGATCTCGGGATGCTCGGCCGACAGCAGCTTCGCGCCCGGATCGACGGCCAACTCGTGGCCGAGCCCCTCCGGGTCGGCGAAGCGCAGGCGATCCCCGTCGCGGACGCTCTCGAGCACCCTCGCCGGCCAGGCGGTCGGCCCAGAAGTCGAGCGCCTGTGGGGAGGCGACGCGCGACACGATGCTGTGCACCATGCCGGCACCGGCACGTCCCGGGCGGGCGCCGGGGTATTCGAAGAAGGTCATCTCGGTGCCGGGCGAGCCGTGCTCGTCGGCGTAGAACAGGTGATAGACGTTGGGGTCGTCCTGGTTGACCGTCTTGGCGACCAGGCGCAGACCGAGCACGCGGGTGTAGAAGTCCACGTTTCCCGGCGCGTCGCCGGTGATCATCGTGACGTGGTGGATGCCCTCGAGGCGCATGATGTTCGTCCTTTCAGCGGCGACTAATGGTTGCTTAGTCAATCATATCACCCGTTGGTGCCGTAGCTGACCGCGACGGTCTTCGTCCGGCCGAATCGGGCCCGGACGACCTCGATGCGGGCCGAGGCGGGCAGGGACTCGGCCACGATCTGGGCCCACAGGTATGCATCGACGAACCAGCGGGCGTGCTCGTCGCGGCGAAACGACGGATCGGCCGCGGTCGTTGCGACGACCGAGTACCGCGTCCGGGTGAGTGCGTCGAACGCCCATCCGCAGAGCATCCGGAGCGGGCCGAAGACCGGGACGCCGTAGCGAGGGGGCAGCTTCGGGTCGGGCGTGGACATCCCGCGTGATGCTATCCCGCCGACCGACCGCGTCACGAAACCGTCACAACTTCCGCCGCCGCCACAACCGGGGTCAGTCCCCGGTTAGGCCGCGGTGATGCCCATGCCGGCCAGGGTGCCCTCGCGGATCGCTTCTTCGAACGAGCGCGGGCCGAGGCAGTCGCCGGCCCGCTGCACCGCGACGCCGGCGGCCACGAGCGAGTCGTGCAGGTCGTTCCGGGCCGATCGCCCGGCGCTCATCACCAGGGTGTCCACGTCCTCGACCAGCACCGGACGGTGCGAGAACACGTTCGAGAACTCGACGGCACCCGGGCGCAGACCCACCGGCCGCAGGTGGTGGACGAGTTCCACGCCGGCCTCGTCGAGCCGGGCCAGGTACAGGTTGCGCTGGTACTGGTGAATCGCCTGGCCAAACGCGATCGCGGAGGTCACGAGCCGCACCTCGCAGCCGCGCGCCGCCAGCGTCTCGGCAACGTCGAGGCCGGTCCAGTCGCCGCCCCAGTCGCTCACCACGACCCGCGACCCGAGCTCGGCACCGGCGAGCGCGTCCCACGCGTGCACGACGTCCACGCCGTCGCCCGTGAGCGCCGGGACGTACGGCTCAGCGCCCGCGGCGAGCACCACCCGGTTGGGGCGCAGCGCCAGCACGTCGGCGGCGCCCGCCTCGAAGCCGAACCTGGCCTCGACGCCGTCCAGCCAGCCCGAGAGCACGTCGATGAGGCCGGCGGCGACCTCCTCGTGCCCGGGTGCGCCGAGGGCCAGGCGCATCTGCCCGCCAGGGTCGTCGCCCCGCTCGAGCACGGTCACGCGATGGCCGCAGGCCGCGGCCGCTCCGGCGGCGGCGCAGCCGGCGGGGCCCGCGCCGATCACCACGAGCTCCTCGCGCTTGCCCGCCGTTCGCGGGCGCGGGAGCGTCGCCTCGGAGCCCGTCCAGGGGTTGACCGTGCATGCGATCGGGATCCCGGCGTGGTAGTGGCCGATGCAGCCCTGGTTGCACCCGATGCACCGGGTCACGGGCTCGCGCGCGAGCGTCTTTCGGACCAGGTTGGGGTCGGCGATCATCGCCCGGGTCATCCCCACGGCGTCGCAGACACCATCGCCGATCAGCCGGTCGGCGTCGGCCGGGTCGAGGATGCGGCCGGTGGCGATCACCGGCACACCCACGCGGGCCTTGACCCGGCGGGCGAAGTCGGCGATCGCGTTTCGCGGCGCCGGCGCCGGTGGCACGATCCAGGTCGAGCCGCGATAGGTGGACGACCCGCCCAGCGTGACCGAGATGTAGTCGGCCAGCCCGGCGGCGGCGACTGCCTCCGCCGCCGCGACGACGTCCTCGGTGTCCGTACCGTCGTACGAGCCGCTCTCGTCGGTCAGGCGGCAGCCGACGGCCCCGCCCGCACCGATCCCCGCGCGCATCGCCTCGAGCACCTCGCGCAGGAACCGCAGCCGGTTTTCGAACGACCCTCCGTAGGCGTCGGTGCGGGTATTCGCGTGCGCCGAGAGGAACTGCGTCGGCAGATAGCCGAAGCCGGCGCACACCTCGACGCCGTCCAGGCCGCCCTCGGCGGCGTACACGGCGGCCTGGCGGTAGCCGTCGACCAGCTCGCGGATCTCGAGGATGCTCAGCTCGCGCGGCTCGCTGATGAACCGCGCCGAGGGGATCGAGGACGCCGACACCGCCGGGGGCCGCGGGCCGGAGCTGATCACCTCGCGCCCGCCGTGGAAGAGCTGGCAGACCAGCCGCGCCTCATGCTCGTGCACGGCGTCCGCCAGCCGTCCGTAGGCGGGCACGATCTCGGGCAGGTAGCCCCCGATCGTGTGGGGGGTGAGCAGCCCGGTCGGGTGGACGGCCGTGGCCTCGATCACGATCAGGCCCGCGCCCCCGGCGGCGCGGGCGCGGTGGTAGGCGATCAGGTCGTCGGTGGGAAGATGGTCGTGGACGAGCGTCGTCTGGTGCGACGTCGAGACCACTCTGTTTCGGATCGTCACCGGCCCGAGCGCAAGCGGGGCGAACAATCGGTCGAGCACGGCGATGACGATACCGTGCCATCATGCGGATCGCCGCGCTCTACGACATCCATGCGAACCTGCCCGCGCTCGAGGCGGTGCTGGCCGAGCCGGACGTCGCGGGCGCAGATCTCGTGGTGGTCGGCGGCGATGTGCTCGCGGGGCCGATGCCCATCGAGACGCTGGCGCTGCTCACGGTTCTGGGCGACCGGGCGGCGTGGGTGCACGGCAACACCGAGCGCGAGGTCGCGCGTGGCCGTGGCGGCAATCACCGCACGGGGGAGCTGTGGGACCGGCGGGCCGCCTGGGTGGCGGGCCAGCTGACGGCGGCCGACATCGCCGCTGCCGAGCGATGGCCGGCGACCGTCGCGGTGGGCGTCGACGGCCTCGGACCGGTGCTCTTCTGCCACGGCTCGCCGCGCAGCGACGAGGAGATCATCACGGCGATCTCACCGCCCGCCCGGCTGGAGCCCATGCTGGCCGGGGTCGCCGAGGACACGATCGTCTGCGGTCACACCCACGTGCAGTTCGATCGCGTCGTCGCCGGGAGGCGGCTCGTCAACGCCGGCAGCGTCGGGATGCCCTACGAAGGGTCGCCCGGCGCCCGGTGGTGCCTGATCGGGCCGGGCGTCGAGCTGCGGACGACGGCGTACGACACCGAGGCGGCCGCCGTCCGGATCGGGGCGACGGAGTTCCCCGAGGCGGCCGCCTTCGCGGACGACCTGCTGGAGCCGGCCTCGGCGGAGGAGGCGACGAGGGAGTTCGAGGCGCAGGCCGCCGCGAAAAAGTGACGGGAGCGGACGGTGCACCTCACTGCCATTTGTGGCACTGCCCCCCGCAGCGTCCACCGTCCGCATCCCGTATCGATTCGGATCGAGGTGCGCTTCCTCGGTGCCTACCCTCGGTAGCGCGGTGCGCAATGGTGATCATTGCTGGGGGTTCCGCCCGCAGGATCCGTACTCAGGGTCATCCCCTGGTGCGGACGCCGCATGGTGAGCGGTTCCCGGTTTCGGCAGCCGAGCCGTCTCAAGTACGAGACCTCTGGCTTTGCGTGCTCACCTCGCGGTGAGTTTGCCTTTATCGATCCGTTGACCACATCATCGGCTCCGCCAGGGCCCGCGTCGTCGTCCGTACGGGGGGACTTCCCTCCCCTCTTCGAGGGAGACGCGGGCGGCCGCAGCGTTCCCCGGGAATCCCCCAGCAATTGGAACGCCTGTGAATCCCCCGAAAGGGGGAAGCACCCCTCGCCACACTGGAGGACACTGCCTTCGCCTGGCCTCACGTCCTCTTCTCTGGGCACGTTCGAGCGCGAAGCCAGGAGCGCGGTCGGCCAGTTCTACCCCCCAGAACGGCCACCTCGGGTCCCGCGGGCGGGTCTCATCAGAGGCCCGCCGGCGAGGACGTCCCCGCCGGCCCGATAATGCCCTCATGCACGGGCTGCTCGAATCGGTGCCGAACTTCTCGGCGGGCCGCGACCCGGCCGCGGTCACGGAGATCCGCGACGCGGTCGACACCCATGCCGCGGTGCTCGATGTGCACAGCGACGCCGACCACAACCGCGCGGTGCTCACCTGCGTCGGGGAGCCCGATGCGCTGGTCGCCGGGCTCGCGGCCGCCGTTGCGGTCGCCGCGCGCCGGATCGACCTCACGGCCCACGAGGGGATCCACCCCCGAGTCGGGGCCGCCGACGTCGTGCCCTTCGTGCGCTTCCGCGACGACGACCCCGAGCCTGCGCGAGCCGCTCACGCGCTCGGCGAGCAGATCGGAGCGCTCGGTATCCCGGTGCTCGGCTACGGCGAGCTGGGCGGAGGGCGGCGGCCGGCGTTCTACCGGCGCGGCGGCACGGCGGGACTTCAGGCGCTGATCGATGCGGGCGCGGTCGAGCCGCTCTACGGCCCGGCGACGCTGCACCCGACCGCAGGGGCCGTGCTCCTGGGCGTGCGCGGGCCGCTGATCGCGTTCAACGTCGACCTGCGCACCGATGACGTGGCCGTCGCCCGCGCGGTCGCGGCGGCGGTGCGCGAGCGCGACGGCGGCCTGCCCGGCGTGCAGGCGCTCGGACTGCTCGTGCCGCGCACCGGCCGGGCGCAGGTGTCGATGAACCTGATCGATCCCGCGGCGACGCCCATGCACGAGGTGGTGGCAGAAGTGGTGCGGCTGGCGGCGGCGCACGGTGTCGAGGTCGAGCGCGGCGAGCTCGTCGGCCTGATGCCGGCGGCTGCCGCCGCGGCCGCGGCTGGGCGGGCGCTCCTGATCGAGGGCATGTCCGCCGACCGCCTCCTCGAGGTCGCCGCCGGCGGCGAGTTCGGCGCCGCCGGGTAGGCTTGGCGCCGCGTGACGGCGACCATCGAGCTCACTGGCCACGACCTCACCGTCGACGACGTCGAACGGGTTGCGCTCGGGACCGCCCGGGCCGAGCTCGGCCCCCGGGCGCTCGAGCAGATCGCCGCGTCGCGCGCCCTGATCGACCGGGCGGTGGCCGAGGGCCGGCCGACCTACGGCGTCAACACGGGATTCGGGCGCTTCGTCGACGTGGCGATCGCGCCCGCCCAGGCGGCCCGCCTCCAGCTCAACCTGCTGCGCAGCCACGCCTGCGGCGTCGGCGACCCGTTTCCCGACGAGGTCGTTCGGGCCGCCACCCTGCTGCGGGCAAACGCGCTCGCCAAGGGGACGTCGGGCGTGAGGGTCGAGCCGGTGCGCCTGCTCGTGGACCTGCTGGCGGCCGGCGTCTGCCCGGTCGTGCCCTCGCGTGGGTCGCTCGGCGCGAGCGGCGACCTGGCCCCGCTGGCGCACCTGGGCCTGGTGCTGGTGGGCGAGGGTTTCGCGCGTGCCGGTGGCGAGACGCTGCCCGGCGGCGAGGCGCTCGCCCGGGCCGGCCTCGAGCCGATCGTCCTGGCGGCCAAGGAGGGGCTCGCGCTCATCAACGGCACGCAGTTCATGGCGGCGATCGGCGCGCTCGCGCTCGCGCGCGCCCACCGGCTGGTCAAGCTCGCCGATGTCGCCGCCGCCCAGACGATCGAGGCGGTGCGTGCCTCCCGCACACCCTTTGCCCCGGAGCTCCAGGAGCTGCGCCCGCACCCCGGCCAGGTCGCGTCGGCCGCCAACCTCTACCGGCTCTTGGACGACTCCGAGATCGTCGCCTCGCACCGGTGGTGCGGCCGCGTGCAGGACGCCTACTCGCTTCGCTGTGCGCCGCAGGTGCACGGTGCGGTGCGTGATGCGGTCGCCTATGCCGAGAGTGTCGTGGCCATCGAGCTGAATGCGGCCACCGATAACCCGATTGTGCTGGCGGACCGGGGCGAGGTGCTCTCGAACGGCAACTTCCACGGCCAGCCGGTGGCCATCGCGCTGGACACGCTCAAGCTGGCGCTGGCCGAGCTGGGGTCGATCAGCGAGCGGCGCGTCGAGCGGATGCTGAACCCGACCCTGTCAAACGGCCTCCCCGCGTTCCTGACCGCCGACGGCGGCCTGAACTCCGGCTTCATGATCGCGCAGTACGTCGCCGCCAGCCTCGTGAGCGAGGACAAGGTGCTGGTGCATCCCGCGAGCGCCGACTCGATCCCCACCAGCGCCGGGCAGGAGGATCACGTCTCGATGGGCGCGACGGCTGCCGTGCACCTGTGGCAGGTGTGCCACAACGTCGAGCGGGTGCTGGCGATCGAGCTCCTGTGCGGCGCACAGGGGATCGACTTCCTCGCGCCGCTGCGTCCGGGCGCGGCCGTCACGGCCGCCCATGCGGCCGTGCGCGAGATCTCGCCGCACCTGGAGGCAGACCGCTCGCTCACGGCCGACATCGAGGCGCTCGCGGCCCGGATGCGCGATGGGTCGCTGCTGGCGACGGTCGAGCGTGGCTCCGCGCTGCGCTAGCCGGCACGAGCTTGTAGATCGACCCGCCCGTCGTGATCACGTACAGCCCGCCCTTCGAGCCCTCGCCGAACGCGTCGATGCCCGACGCCGTGAAGCTGATGTGCATCAGCACCGGCCTGCCACCGGTCACGCGCCGCTTCCAGATCCGGCCCGAGCAGTTGTCGGCATAGAGGTAGAAGCCGCGCAGCTGCGTCAGCACCGCCCCGCGGTAGACGTACCCGCCCATCACCGCGCAGTTGCCGGGGCCCGACGACACCGCGTGCGGGTACTCGAGGACCGGGAACTTGAGCTTCGAGCGGTTGATCGCCTGCGTCCTGAAGATGTGGTCGCCCTCGTAGTAGCTCCAGCCGAAGTTGGTGCCGGCCGGCGCGCCCGCCTTGAGGTGGTCGACCTCTTCCCACTGGTTCTGGCCGACGTCGCCGATCCACATGTCGCCGGTTGAGCGGTCGAACGAGAATCGCCACGGATTGCGCAGTCCGTAGGCGTAGACGGTCGCTCTGGCGCCGGCCCTGTGCACGTTCAGGCGCAGAATGCTCGACAGCGGGCCACCGCTCTGGCCCCGGTTGTTGGGGTCGCCCTCGCTGCCGCCGTCGCCGAGCGAGATGTACAGGAGGCCGTCGGGGCCGAACTGGAGCTGGCCGCCCTTGTGGTTGTTGAACGGCGGCTGGTGCACCTTGAGGACGATGGCCTTCGAGGCGGGATTGGCGATGTTGGGATGCAGCCGCTCGACCCGATACCTGGCCACACGGGTGTTGCCGTCGCGGTTGCTGAAGTCGACGTAGAAGAGGCCGTTGTGCGCGTAGTCGGGGTCGAACGCCATCGAGAGCAGGCCCTCCTCGCCGCTGCAGCTGACGAGCGCGGTGATGTTCAGGAAGGGCCGTTTCAGGAGCCGGCCGGCGCGATCGACCCTGATCACCCCGCACTGGTCGACCACGAACAGGCGCTGATCCCCTCGCGGCGACGTCAGGTACACCGGGGTGGCCAGGCCGTGCAGGATGCGCTGCAGGCGGACAGCGGCCGAGGCGGTTGCCGTACCTGCCCAGACGAGCACCGATGCCGCGACAAGCGTCACGGCGGCGATTCCGAGGCGCCGTCGCACGGCGCGCATCCTAGCGCGCACCGAGCCTGATAGCGTGTTCGGCGATGGCCACTGCCGTCGACACCGTGGTCGAGACGCTGGTCGGCGATCTGAGCGCCGTCCGTGCGCCGCGCGGGAGCGAGCTGCACTGCAAGGGCTGGCACCAGGAGGCGGCCCTGCGGATGCTGTGCAACAACCTCGACCCCGAGGTGGCCGAGGACCCGACCCGGCTCATCGTCTACGGCGGCTCCGGGCGGGCGGCCCGCAGCCACGCCGCGCTGAAGGCGATCGTGGCCGCGCTGCTCGAGCTCGAGTCCGACGAGACGCTGCTCGTGCAGAGCGGCAAGCCGGTCGGCATCTTCCGCACGCACCCCGGCGCCCCGCGCGTGCTGATCGCGAACTCGCTGCTCGTGCCGCGGTTCGCGACGTGGGACGAGTTCCGCCGGCTCGAGGCCGAGGGGCTGACGATGTTCGGGCAGATGACCGCGGGCTCGTGGATCTACATCGGCACACAGGGGATCCTCCAGGGCACCTACCAGACGTTCGCCGCCGCCGGCGAGCTGCACTGGGGGACGCCCGACCTGGCCGGCCGCACCGTCCTCACCGCCGGCCTGGGCGGGATGGGCGGCGCCCAGCCGCTGGCCGCCTCGCTCGCCGGCGCCGCGAGCCTGAACGTCGAGGTGGACCCGCATCGCATCGACCGCCGGATCGAGACGCGCTACCTCGACGAGGTGGCCGACGACCTCGACGATGCGCTGGCGCGCGTGAGCGCCCACGCCGCCGCCGGACGCGGCGTCTCGGTCGGCCTGCTCGGAAACGCCGCCGACGTCTTCGCCGAGGTGGCCCGGCGCGGCGTGCACTTCGACCTCGTCACCGACCAGACATCTGCCCACGACATGCTGAACGGGTACGTCCCCGACGGAATGCCGCTCGCCGAGGCGGTCGCGCTTCGGGCCAGCGACCCCGACGAGTACGTGCGCCGTGCGCGGGCGACGGCCGTCCGCCACGTGCAGGCGATGCTCGACCTCAAGGAGGCCGGCAGCCACGTCTTCGACTACGGCAACAACCTGCGCACCGAGGCCCGCGATGCGGGGCTCGAGGGGGCGTTCGGCTTCCCGGGCTTCGTGCCCGCCTACGTGCGGCCGCTCTTCTGCGTCGGGGCGGGGCCGTTCCGCTGGGCGGCGCTCTCGGGCGACCCGGCGGACATCGCCCGCATCGACCGCGCGCTCGTCGAGGCCTTCCCCGACGACGTGCTCTTGCAGCGGTGGCTGGCGCTCGCCCCCGGGCGGGTCGCGTTCCAGGGCCTGCCGGCGCGGATCTGCTGGCTGGGATACGGCGACCGCGCCAGAGCCGGGCTGATCTTCAACGACCTTGTCCGGAGGGGAGAGGTGTCGGCGCCGATCGTGATCGGGCGCGACCACCTCGACACGGGATCCGTCGCCTCGCCCTTCCGCGAGACCGAGGCCATGCGCGACGGCTCCGACGCGATCGCGGACTGGCCGATCCTGAACGCGCTCCTGTCCACGTCCTCGGGTGCCTCCTGGGTCTCGGTGCACCACGGCGGCGGGGTCGGCATCGGCAACTCGATCCACGCTGGGCTCGTCATCGTCGCCGACGGGACGGACGAGATGGACGAGCGGCTCGAGCGAGTGCTCACGAACGATCCCGGCATCGGTGTGGCCCGCCACGCCGACGCCGGCTACGAGGCGGCGCTCGACACGGCCCATGAGCGTGGCGTGCGCCTGCCGATGGAGGAGCACCCGTGAGCGGCGCGACGGCGGTGCTGACCGGCGTGACCGGTGGCTGGGGGCGGGCCGTGCTCGACCGGTTCTGCGAGCAGGGCTGGAACGTCGCCGTCACGCATCGCGGAGAGGCACCCGGCGACCTGCCGGCCGGCGTGCTCGCCGTCGAGGCCGATCTGACCGATCCCGCAGCGGCCGAGAAGGTCGTTGCGGCGGCCGGCGAGCGGTTCGGGGGTGTCGAGGCGCTGGCCAACATCGCCGGAGGGTACGCGGCGGCCGGCAGGGTCGATGAGGCGCCGGTGGACGTGTGGCGCTCGCAGATGGCGGTCAACCTCGACACCGCCTACCACATGACCCGGGCCGCGCTCGCCCCGATGCGCGCCGCCGGCCGGGGGGCGATCGTCTACATCGGGTCTTCGGCAACCGAGCGGCCGTTCCCGGGCGCGGCGGCCTACATCGCCTCCAAGACCGCGCTTGGGGGCCTGATGCGGGCGGTCGACGCCGAGGTCAGGACCGAGGGCATTCGTGCCAACACCGTCGTCGTGAAAATCGTCGACACGCCCCGAAACCGGGCGGAGAACCCCGACGCCGACCACTCTCGCTGGACGACCGGGGCGGAGCTGGCCAGGGTGATCGAGTGGCTGTGCTCGGACGCGTCCGCGCCGCTCTCGGGTGGGATGATCCCGGCGTATGGCCGCGCCCGCTAGCGACCCCAGCTTCCTGCTCGCCAATCTGGCCGCCGCCGTCTCGCCCGCCGGGGATGACGCTCCGCTCCGGGGCGACGACCTCGGGCGCGTGCTGGTGTTCGAGCCCGCGGCGATCGCCGTCGTCGAGGGACGCATCGCGGGGGTGGGCACACCCGACGAGATTCGCTCCCGTCACGCCGGCCTCGATGTCGTCGACGGCCATGGCCGGATCGCGATCCCGGGCCTGATCGACTGCCATACCCACCCGGCCTTCGGCGGGCAGCGAGCGGGGGAGTTCGAGCTGCGTGCGCAGGGTGCCGGCTACGAGCGCATCCACGCTTCGGGGGGCGGCATCGCCGCAACGGTGGCCGCAACCCGCCGGCTCGGGCGAGACGGCCTGCATACGGCCGTCGGCCGCCACCTGGGCTGGATGGCGGCGCACGGCACGACGACCGCCGAGGGCAAGTCCGGCTACGGCCTCGATCGCGACACCGAGCTCGCGAGCCTGGATGCGATCGCCGCAGCGCATCCGATCGAGTCGGTCCCCACGTACCTCGGCGCGCACTCGGTGCCGGCCGAGTTCTCGAACGGCGACGACTATCTCGACTTCGCCCTGGCCGAGGTGCTCCCCGAGGCGGCGAGGGTGGCCGAGGCCGCGGACGTCTTCCTCGAGCGGGGCGCGTTCAGCGCCGAGCAGGCGGAGCGGTACCTGCGGGCGGCGGCCGGACACGGCCTGGCGTTGCGGATCCACGGCGACCAGTTCACCGAGGCCGGAGCGATCCCGCTCGCGGTCGAACTCGGGGCGCGCTCGGTCGACCACCTCGAGGCGACCGGTGCCGACGGCGTCGCGCGCATCGCCGCAAGCGACGTCGCGGCGGTGCTGCTACCGGTCGCCGCGATGTATCTGCGCCGGACGATGCCACCCGCCCGGGCGCTGATCGACCAGGGGGCGGTGGTGGCCCTGGCGACCGACTTCAACCCCGGTAGCGCCTTCTGCGAGTCGCTGCCCGTGGTGATGTCGCTCGCCTGCACCCAGCTTGGGATGTCGGTGGCCGAGGCGCTCGCGGCGACGACGGTGAACGCCGCCTGGGTGCTCGGGCGCGCCGATCGGCTCGGCCGGCTCCAGCCCGGCTTCGACGCCGATATCGTGCTGGTCGATGCGCCCGACTGGCGGTATGTGGCCTACCACCTCGGCGGCCGCGACATCACCGCGGTGTACAAGCGCGGCCGCCGGCTGCCGCGGCACTGAGCACCGGCTTCACCCCGGGCAGGCGTCGGACGGCGGCGCCAGTGGCAGCCGGTGCAGGAGCGTCGAGAGTGACTCGAGCTCCTCGGCGCTGAAGCGGTCGGCGAAGAGCGCGCGCACCGCCGCCATGTGCGATCCCTCGGCGCCGGCGAGGATCGACCGGCCGGCATCCGTGATCTCGGCATACGTGACGCGGGCATCGGCCGAGCAGGACGCCTTGCAGACGAGGCCGGACTTCTCGAGCCCGTCCAGGAGCCGGGTGATCCCCGACGCTGTCAGGAGCACCCGCCCGGCGAGGTCGACGCGCCGCAGCCGGCCGCCGTCCGCGCTCCGGAGGTGGAGGAGCACCTCGAAGTCGTTGATGGTGAGTCCGTGGCCCTCGATCAGCTCGCGGTTGAACTGGCGTGTGACGGCCGCGTGCGCGCGCAGAAGGCCGACCCAGGCATCCAGCTCGGCGCTGCGCTCCCGGTCGGGTGCTGCCTCGATGCGGCTCAATGTCCCCACGCTCACTTGTCTCGTTGCTCCCTCAAGTTTCTCTCTCAGTGTAGAGCGGTCACGCCATTGTGGCAATCGTGACGGTCGGACAACGGGCGCGGAGGGACTCAGAGGACCTCAGGCAGGGGCGGCGGCGTGGGGCGCCGCGCCCACGTCCGCAACCGCCGGCGGCTGCGCTCGGTGAAGCGCAGGTCGCTCTGCAGGGCCATGTCGCGATAGAGCAGGGCGGCGAAGGCGAGTATCAGCGGCATCCGCTCGGTGAGCTCGTAGTACGGCGCCTGCAGGCAGGCGACGAGCAGCGCGACGTGGATCCAGAACAATGCCGGCGATGAGCGCGAGCGCTGTTTGGCCGTGCGCACGACCGTGTAGGCCATCCATCCGGCGAACATGAGCAGCGCCGGAATCCCGTGGGAGTACAGGAGCAGGAAGATCTCGCTCTCGGTGCCGACCGACTTCTTCGTGTGCGTGACGCCGACCGCCTGCTGCGGGGCGCCGTAGCCGAGCATCGGGCTCGAGACGACCTGCGACTGCGCCGTCTGATCGCGCGCAAGCCGGCTGACGTCGCCGGTCTTGTGCTGGAAGCGACCGCTCACAAGCCCCCCGAGGGGGCTGACCGCCACCAGGACGCCGACCACGAAGAGGGCGCCGACGACGCGCATCACGCGCTTCTTGTCCCGCAGCGCCCCGAACCGGATCGCCGCGTAGGCGAAGCCGGCGCCGAGGCTCAGCCAGAGACCGCGGTCGAGCGAGAACACGATCGGCACCACCGACAGCGCGAGGGTCACCTTGAGCACGCGTGCCCAGGTCTTTCCGGGTGACGCGGCGAGCGCGGCCAGACAGACCGGCGTCAGCATGGCGGTGGTCGATCCCCATGCGTTGGTGTAGGCGAAGAACGTCTGCGGGCGCCCCTCCGCGAAGCCGAGGAAGTGCTGCAGCTGGGCGAACTGCAGAGTGCACGTGCGCGTAGAAGTAGGTGTTGTTCAGGAGCGAGTGGGGGAAGACCGCCTCGGCCGGGCTCGAGAACGCGATGCTGGGGAAGAGCACCCCGATCCAGCCTCCGGCGATGACGATCACCCAGTAGGCGGCGATGGCGTTGATCACGGTGCGGGTCGAGAGCCGCTCGCGGGAGGCGTTGTAGATGTAGAGGAACAGCACGGTCGCCGAGAAGTAGAACGACAGCCGCCACGACCACGCGATCGCACGCGACGCGCTCGAGAGCTCGACCCCCGAGGCCACCATCCACGCCAGAAACACCAGCCAGACGCCGAACCGGCGGGGGACGTGCAGGTTCGCCGCGGCGGACGAGCGGGTAGACCAGCGGCAGCGTGATCAGCGGCCACATGAAGAACGAGAAGCCCGCCAGCCACCACAGCGGCAGGCCGACGAAGATCGCGTACGGCTGCCAACCGCGAGGCGGTTGCGCCCAGCGCGGAAGTCCCGAAGTGGGCAGGATGCGGCTGGCGCACGGCGTGGTGCGACGGTGGTCGTCATGGAGCCGGCGCCCTCTAGGGGTCGTAACGCTCCTCGGCCCGGTTGTCATGGCGCCCCATCAGGATGCCGAGGACGACGCCCGTGATGACCACGCTCACCGCCGGGAGCAGGGAGATCACCGATGACAGAGACGTGCTCATACCGCTCCCAGGTTAGCGCCGCCGGGTTGCGGCGCGATTGACCCAAAGGGGTGGGTCGAAGAGTTCTTCAATAGCTACCACCTAGAACCCTGTTTGACAATGGGGCTGTGGGCATGAAGCAGGTGGTGCGGCGGCCCGTGTCGGGTTGGGCGAACGCCGCCGCGGGGCTCGCGATCTCGGGATTCTTCGGCTGGCTGGCGATCCGGAACGTCTCGTGGCACGGCGTGCGCGGGTCGCTCGAGCACATCCACGGCGGTCTGGCTCGGCGCCGCACTGGTGCTCCTCGCGGTGGCGGTCTGGATGCGCACCGAGCGCTGGCGGCTCCTGTTCCAGCGTGATCGGCGGCCGCCGCGGCGGGCCGTGTTCTGGTCGCTCATGATCGGCTACCTGTTCAACAACATCCTGCCGGCCCGCGCCGGCGAGGCGGCCCGCGTGGTCGCGCTGCGGCGCGAAGCGGGCGTCTCGGCCGCACGGGGGGCGGCGACCGTGGCGGTCGAGCGGGTGTTCGACGTGGCGTCCCTGGCCGTGCTGATGCTGGTGGCAACGCCGGCGCTCGGGTCGGGGTCGGTCGTCCGGGCGACGGCGTGGACGAGTGTCGCGACGCTCGCCGCGGCCCTGCTGCTCGCGGGCGGTCTGCCACAGCGCCCGCCTGCGCCGCCGGCGTCGCGGCGGGGATCGCGCGGGTGCCGCTGATCCGGGGCCCGCGCGCCGTCACGACGCTGTCGGAGCTGGGCGCGGGGGTGCGCGCGCTGTCAGACCGGGCGGATGGCGCTCGAGGTCGGTGTCTGGTCACTGGGGTCGTGGCTCGTCCTGACGGTGTCGTACTACGCGGTGCTGCGCAGCCTCGGCGTCGCCTCGCCCGCCCGCGCCGCCGTGCTGTCGCTCGTCGTGACCAACCTGGTGCAGGTGATCCCGGCCTCGGCGGCCTCGCTGGGCGTGTTCGAGGCCGCGGGCCGGGCGGCGGTTGCGACCTACGGGGCCAGTCCGGCGGCGGCGGTCTCGGCGGCGCTGGTGCTGCATCTGGTCAACACGGTGCCGCTGGTGATCGTCGGCGTCGTCGCCGTCGCCCGGTCGGCCAGGCTCAGGATGGGCCGGACCGACCCCATCGAGCGGGTCGCCGGCGCCCGCGCCGTCCGCCGATCGACGTGTCGGTGGTGATTCCGTGCCTCGACGAGGAGGCGACCATCGGCGCCTGCGTGCGCTCGGCGTGGGCCGGGATCCGGGCGGCGGGCGTCTCCGGTGAGGTGCTCGTCGTCGACAACGGCTCGGCCGATGCCAGCGCCGAGCGGGCGCGCGCGGCGGGTGCGGTCGTCGTCGGGGAGTCCACCCGCGGCTACGGGAGCGCCTACCTCGCGGGGATGACGCGGGCGCGGGGCGAGTGGATCCTGATGGGCGACGGCGACGGCACGTACGACTTCGGCGAGCTGCCCCGGTTCCTGGCCGCCGGACGCGAGGCCGACATGGTGATCGGGTCGCGCCTGCTCGGCCGGATCATGCCGGGCGCCATGCCGTGGTCACACCGCTTCATCGGCAATCCGGTTCTGACCGGCATGCTGAACATGCTGTTCGGAACGCACGTGTCGGACGCCCACTGCGGGCTGCGGATGATCCGGCGCGACGCCGCCGACCGGATCGGGCTTCGCACCACCGGGATGGAGTTCGCGTCGGAGATGATCATCCAGGCGGCTCGGGCGCGGCTTGTGATCGCCGAGACGCCGATCACGTACGGCGCCAGGCCCGAGGGCAGCCACTCGAAGCTGCGGTCGGTTCCCGACGGCCTGCGGCACGTGCGCTTCATGCTGGCCTACGCGAGCAGCGCCCTGATCTGGGTGCCTGCCGGGCTCTCGGTTGCGGCCGGCGCGACGCTGATGCTGGTCTTCTCGACCGACGCGACCGCCGCGCTGGGGGCCGCGCTGATTTGGGCCGGCGGCATGCTCGCGCAGGCCGGCCTGATGGTGCGGGCCTACCGGCTGCTGGCGCTCGAGCGCCGTCGCCGCCCGGCCCTGCGGGCATGGCTGCAGCCTCGTGTCGCCGTCGCCGTGGCCGTGCTCGTCGCGGTGACCGTGACATTGGCCGCCGAGGCGCGGCTCGACCTTCACCGGCACTCGCAGACCACGTCGAACTCCGCCCATCACTCCCGGCTGTGAGCCGGGTCTCACGCCTCGTGGCCGGCCACCGGTTCTTCGCCGGGCTGCTCGCCGCCGCCGCGGTGCTGAGGGTGGTCGTCCAGCTCGCCTACCGGCCGGCGCTCTTCTTCTACGGCGACTCGTTCGCGTATCTGGCCAACGCGGCACAGCTTCAGCCCGAGTCGATCCGCCCCGCCGGCTATCCCGCCTTCCTGCGGGTTGTGCTCTGGATCCATGATCTCGCCGTCGTGCCGGCGGTGCAGCACGTCATCGGCCTTCTGACAGGGACGCTGGTGTACGCCCTCGTGCGCCGCCTCGGCATCGGCTCTGTCGGCGCCTGTATCGCGGCCGCGCCGGTGCTGTTCGACGCCTACCAGCTCAACATCGAGCAGCACATCCTGTCGGAGGCCCTGTTCACGGTCCTGGTCGCCGCGGGGCTGGCCGTTCTCCTGTGGCGGTCACGCCCGTCGTTCGGGGCCTGCGCCGGCGCGGGCGTCCTGCTCGCCGCGGCGGCGCTGACGCGATCCGTGGGCCTCCCGCTGATCGCCCCGGCGCTCGTGTTCGCACTCATGCGCGGGGGCCCGGTGCGAACGCTCCTGCTGCTCGCTCGCCTTCGCGCTGCCGCTCGTCGGGTACGCGGCCTGGTACAGCACGGTGCCGCACGGATCGTTCGCGCTGACCGGCCGCGACGGCTACTTCCTGTACGGACGGGTGGCCGACTTCGCGAGCTGCAACGGCATGCGGATCAGCCCGGCCGAGCGGCGCGTGCTCTGCGACCCGCGGCCCTCCGCCGAGCGGCCAAACCCCAACTACTACGTCTGGCACAAGTGGTCGAAGAAGCGCTATCCCGGTTTCCCGAGCCTGCCCGCGCGCCGAAACGCGGTGCTCGAGTCGTTCGCCGTGGGCGTGATCCACCGTCAGCCGCTCGCCTACGCCCGCACGGTGCTCGGCGACATGGAGCACTACGCCGCATTCGGGCGCACGACGGGGCGGAACGACGAGCCTGTGTCGGAATGGCAGTTCCCCGACCGGCTCCTGATCTCGCGCAAGGTGGCGCGGATCCGGGCCGCGACGGTGAGCTGGGGTGGTTCGCTCGGCGGCTCGCCCAGCCTTCAGCGGGCGCTCCACGCCTATCAGCGGCGTCGTCTACACGCCCGGGCCGCTGCTGCTCTTGGCGGTGCTGCTGGCGTCGCGCGGCCGCGGCGCTCCGGACCCCGGCGGACATCGCCAGGCGGGTGCGGGCAGAGATGCTGACCCTGGCCGCGGCGGGCGTGCTGATCCCGCTCACGGCCGCGATGACCAGCATGTTCGACTACCGGTACCTGCTGCCCTCGCTGCCGCTCCTGCCCGCGGCCGGCGTCGTCGGCGCGAGCCTGCTCGCCACCCGGGTGCGGGCGCTGCGCCCCGCACAGCCCGATCCCGTCTCGCCCTGAGCTACCAGGGCACGATCACGGTGGTGACGCTGCGGCCCGGGAGCGTGGTGGTGACGGTGCGCGCGGTGCGGTCGAGCGTCGGGGCCGCGGCCGGGGCCAGGTTGGCCGTGGCGGTGGTGGCGTAGGCCGTCGGCTGCCCGTAGGAGCGGCCCGGACGGAGCCGGCAGGAGCTTGACGGCGACCGGTCTCGGTGCGTTCGTGTTGTTGATCATGACGAACCGCCAGGTGTTGCGCAGGAACGCGATCACGTGCGTGCCGGCCGGGACGCCGGTGACCTTGTAGTGCACGGCGCCCGGTCGGATGTAGCGGCTGAAGTTCCCGAGCACCCAGTAGCGGCGGGTGAAGTAGATCGCCTGGTTTCCGTCCGCCTGGAAGTCGGGGTCGTAGTAGAGCAGGCCGTCGTTCCAGCCTTGGGTGTTGGACACGTCCGGGCAGGCTGGCGTCGGTGTCGGGCATGCACCCGATCTTGGGCGACAGCGCCGTCCACCAGCTGAAGCTCGAGACCCCGCCCGCCGACGAGGTCGCGCCACATCGTGTTCGCCAGCCACAGGCCGTTGAGGATTCCCGGGTTGTAGCCCCGGGCGAAGCCGGCACCCGTCGAGCAGCACACCTCGGACATCTCGATCTGCGACGACGTGCGCGCCCGCACCATCCCGTGCAGCGACCGCAGCGCGGCCGCGGTGGGGTAGTCGTAGCCGTGGAATGCGACGGAGCGGACGTCGGGGTCGATCCAGCGGTCGATCCCGGATCGCAGGGCTGCCGAGGTCGTCGACTCGTCGGCGCTCACCGCCGTGCCCGGCGACCGGGCCGCCAGGGCGCCCGCGAGCGAGGTGATCACGCTCGACCGCCGGGCGGGCGGCACGGCCATGCCCTCCTGGTTGCAGGCGGCGAAGTCGTTGGTGGGCTCGTTCATGGGGCTGACGGCGGCCAGGTGGATGCCGTATGCCGTGCGCAGATGTGACGCGACCGTGGCCAGGTAGGTGGTGTATGCGCCGACGCTGGCCGGTTTGAGGCTGCCGCCGCAGTCGGCGCCGTTCGAGGTGAAGAACGGCGGGGCGCTGTTGGCAAAGCCGATCAACCGGTGGACGCCGTAGTGGTAGGCCTGAAGCAGGAACGCCATCCCATCCGGGTCGGCATTCCAGTTGTACGTCCCCGGGGCGGCGAGGAACGACCGCGGCGCCCGTGAGCCGGGGTGCACGCCGACGCCGCCGCCGCCGATGTTGTAGCGATAGATCGAGAGTCCGAGGCCGGTCGTGCGGCTGAACAGGAGCGCCGCAATGCGCGTCCGGTTCGGCCGGCGAGAAGGCGGAGACGTCGTTCGGCCACCATGCGCCCGAGGCGCCGAAGCCGGTGACCGTCTGGAGCGGGACCGCCTCGACCCGAACGGCCGAGACCGCCGGCGCATCGGCCACCGCGGGCGTCGCCATGCCCGCCACGCAGACGAGCGTCGCGAGCATCGCCACGGCGGCGAGCGGTCTCCAACCTGCGGAGGTGAGGCTATCGGGAAGGCGGAGCAGGATGAGATGGGGGACAGGGAGGTGTCCCCGGCCAGTGTACCGGCGGGTCGCGACGCCGTCGGGGCCGCGGCGGGGTTAGACTGGGTGCGTGGCCAACCGCAAGCAGCAGAAGCGCAAGTACCAGCGCGCGGTCGGGCGGGGAAGGTCCGCGGCGGGGCCGAGGCGCAGGACGGCGAGCGCACCGGGCGCGAAGTCGGGTGGATCGACCTCGCAGGCGCGGTCGCGCCGCGAGCCGCCCCAGCCGTCCGCGGCCCGGGCCGCCAAGCGGGCGGCCGTCTTCGCCCTGCTGTTCTACCTCGTGATCAGCTACACGTCGCTCGGCGGCACGATGAGCGGAGGGGTCAAGCTGTTCAACGCAGCGGTCATGTTCGTGCTGTTCTGGTCGATCGGCACCATCACCGAGACGTTCGCCTGGCGCCGCTGGCAGAAGAAGCACGGCGGCTAGGCACGGCAGCTGAGGCGGTCCCCGGCGCACGGTAGGCTGCGGCGGTCATGCTCGACGTCGTGCAGATACCGCTGGGCCCCTACCGGACGAACTGTTATCTCGTCGTGCGGGAGGGCGCCTCGGAGGCCGTGGTGATCGACCCCGGCGACGATTCGGGCACCGTTATGAGCGTGCTCGCCGATCGCGGCTGGACCGCCGCTGCGGTGCTCGTCACCCACGGCCACTCCGACCACCTCGGCGCGGTCAGGGACGTGGCCGAGGCGAGCGCGATCGAGGTCTGGATACCGCATGACGAGGCCGACGACCTGCGCACCCTCGATCCGGGCGCATACGAGCCCGATCACCTGCTCGAGGGCGGCGAGACCGTCTCGGCGGCCGGGATCGACTTCGACACGATGCTCGTGCCGGGCCACTCGCCGGCGTCGATCGCCTATCACGCCGACGGGACACCTGTTCTCGGGCGACGTGCTGTTCGCCGGCTCCATCGGCCGCACGGACTTCGCCGGGGGCGACGCCGACACACTGGTGGCGAGCATCGGCCGGCTCATGGACGCCTATGCGGCCGACACGGTGGTGCTGCCGGGCCACGGCCCCGCCACCACCCTCGCGGCCGAGCGCGCGGCCAACCCGTTTCTGGGGGCGCTGCGCGCGTGACCGGCGAGTTCCAGGCCCCCCGGGGGACGCTGGACTGGTACGGCCCTCGCGCCGCGCTGCGCCGCTCCGTGCTCGACGAGGCCCGGCACGTCTTCGCGACGCGCCGGCTACGGCCAGGTGGTGACGCCGACGTTCGAGGACACCGGCGTCTTTCGCCGCACCTCCGGCGAGGGCTCCGATGTCGTGCGCAAGGAGATGTATTCGTTCAAGGACAGGAGCGACCGCGAGCTGACGCTGCGTCCGGAGGGCACCGCGGGGGTGATGCGGGCCTACCTCGAGCACGGCCTCAACCACCTGCCCCAGCCGGTCAAGGTCTGGTACGCGGTGCCCGATGTTCCGCTACAACGCGGTGCAGAGGGGGCGCTTCCGGGAGCACTACCAGTTCGGTGCCGAGGCGATCGGGAGCGAGGATCCCGCGATCGACGCCGAGCTGATCGCGCTCCAGGCGCGCTGGTACGCGAACGTCGCGGTGACCGGCCTGCGGCTGCTCATAAACTCGATCGGGGACGAGGTCTGCCGGCCCGCCTACGTCGAGCTCCTGACCGCGTTCCTCGATGCGCACAGCGCTGAGCTCTGCGAGGAGTGCCTCGAACGCCGTGACACGAATCCGCTACGGGTGTTCGACTGCAAGCACCAGGCCTGCCAGGCCGTGCTCGCCTCGGCGCCCGCGATCACCGACCACCTGTGCGATCCCTGCCGTGAGCACTTCGCCGCCGTGCGCGCGCACCTCGAGGCGAGGGGCGTCGGCCACGAGCTCGCCCCGCGGCTGGTGCGCGGCCTGGACTACTACACGCGCACGGCCTGGGAGTGGGACTGGCCCGCCCTCGGGGCGCAGTCGGCCCTGTCAGGGGGTGGCCGCTACGACGGCCTCGCCGAGCAGCTCGGCGGCCCCCACATCCCCGGCGTCGGGTTTGGCGCGGGCCTCGAACGGCTGGTGCTGACGCTCGAGGAGATCGGCGCCGTGGAGGCCGCCGAGCCGCCTCTGGACGTGCTCTTTGCCGTCCTCCACGAAGAGGCCCGGCCGCGCGTCTACGCGCTCATGGACGACGCCCGCGCGTCCGGCCTGCGCAGCGACGCGGCCTACGGCGGCCGGCGGCTCAAGCGCGCGCTCGAGGCTGGCGGGCCGGCGGGGAGCGGCCCGCGTCGTGATCGTCGGTGAGGACGAGTGGGGCGACGGCGAGGCGGCCGTGCGCGACATGACCACGGGCGAGCAGCGCCGGGTCGCCCTCGACGACCTCGTCTCGGAGCTCCGCCGGTGAGCTGGCGCACCGATCTCGGCGGCAGCCTGCGCGCCGAGGACGAGGGCCGGCGGGTCGTCCTGGCGGGATGGGTCGCACGGCGGCGCGACCACGGCGGCCTGGTGTTCGTCGACCTGCGCGACCAGGCGGGCCTCGTACAGCTCGTGTTCAACCCCGACGAGCAGGCCGCCGCCCACGGTGTCGCCCACGGCCTGCGGGCCGAGTACGTCGTCCAGGCCGAGGGCCTCGTGCGTGCGCGCTCGCCCGAGACCGAGAACCCGCGCCTGGCCACGGGCGCGATCGAGGTGCACGTCGACCGGCTGGAGGTGCTCGCGACGGCGCCCGTGCTGCCCTTCCAGCTCGACGACGACGGTGTCGACGAGACGCTGCGGCTGCGGCACCGCTACCTCGACCTGCGCCGCGATGTCATGCGCCACAACCTGTGGGTGCGGTTCAACGTCACAAGGACGATCCGCCGGTATCTCGAGGATCGCGGGTTCTGGGAACTCGAGACCCCGATCCTGTACAAGTCGACGCCCGAGGGCGCGCGCGAGTTCCTGGTGCCGACCAGCTCGCATCCGGGCAAGTTCTACGCGCTGCCGCAGTCCCCCCAGACGTACAAGCAGCTGTACGTGATCTCGGGCTACGAGCGCTACTACCAGATCGCCCACTGCTTCCGCGACGAGGCGACGCGCGCCGACCGCACCGCCGAGTTCACCCAGCTCGACATGGAGATGGCCTTCGTCGAGCCCGACGAGCTGTTCGAGCTGATCGAGGGCCTCTTCGCCGCGATCTGGCGCGAGGTGCTCGGCGTCGAGCTGCCGCTGCCGTTCCCGCGCCTCCGGTACGCCGAGGCGATGCTGCGGTACGGCTCCGACAAGCCGGAGACGCGCTTCGGGTGCGAGATCGCCGACGTCACCGACGCCCTCCGGGACACCGAGTTCAAGTCATTCCGGGGCGTGATCGATGCGGGCGGAGTTGTGCGCGGGTTCGCCGTGCCCGGCGCCATGGAGTTCTCGCGCAAGGACTTCGACGGCCTGGTCGACTTCGCCCGCACATGGGGCGGCAAGGGCGTTGCCTGGCTGCAGGTGACCGGCCCGGGCGAGGTGCGATCGCCGATCGCCAAGTTCCTGGCCGACGATGAGGTGGCGGCGATCGTGAGCGGGATCGGCGCCGTGCCGGGCGACACGGTGCTGCTGGTGGCCGACGCGGTCGATGCGGCCGTGCGCGTGCTGGGGCCGTTGCGGCTGCACCTGGGCGAGCGGCTCGGGCTGGTCGGCGAGGGCTGGAACCTGCTCTGGGTGACCGGCTTCCCGATGTTCGAGTGGCTGCCCGACGAGGGGCGCTGGAAGGCGTGCGCACAACCCCTTCAGCGCCCCCGAGCCCGAGTACGAGGCCACGTTCGACGCCGACCCGGCGGCGGCCAAGGCGCGCCAGTACGACCTCGTCCTGAATGGCAACGAGGTCGGGGGCGGCTCGATCCGAAACCACCGGCCCGAGATGCAGCAGCGCGTGTTCCGCCTCTTGGGGATCTCCGAGCAGGAGGCCGAGGAGAAGTTCTCGTTCCTCTTGCGGGCCCTCGAGATGGGCGCTCCGCCGCACGGGGGAGTCGCCTTCGGGCTCGACCGTCTGACGATGCTTCTGGCCGGGGCCGCGTCGCTGCGCGACGTCACCGCGTTCCCCAAGGGCCAGGGCGGCGTCGACCCGCTCACCGGCGCCCCCTCGGCCGCCGCCGCGGCCGAGCTGCGCCACTACGGCATTCGAGTGGTGACGGATCCCGAAGGACCCGGTAGGCTGTGAGAGCCGGCGCCATTTCCGAGATGCGCACTTCACTTTCGTCGTGCGAACACCTACAGCGCCGGGGCGAGGTCGGAGCGGTCGAAGCATCGGCAAAGTGGCCGTCCGCCGAGCCCCAGGTGCCGGCGCAAGATGCGGGGGGACCTCGGTCCCCCCGTGTACGTCTCCGGGTCCCATGAGCGCGGTCTATCTCGACAACGCGGCCACCACACCCCTCCGTGCCGAGGCTCGCGCGGCGATGGAGCCGTACCTGGCAGAGTGGTTCGGCAACGCCTCCGAGCCGCACGGCTTTGGCCGCGCCGCGCGCACCGCCCTGGAGCAGGCCCGTGCCCGCGTCGGCGAGCTCCTCGGTGCCGAGCCGAGCCAGGTCGTGTTCACCTCGGGCGGCTCGGAGGCCGACAACCAGGCGGTGTTCGGCCTCGCCGGGAGCACACCCGGGCGGGTGGTCGTAAGCGCGATCGAGCATCCGGCGGTGCGGGAGCCGGCGCGGGAGCTCGAGCGGCGCGGCTTCGAGGTGGTGTGGGCGCCCGTCGACCGCGAGGGCACGGTCGACGCCGGCGAGTTCGAGCGGCTGGTGCGCCCGGGCGACCGCCTGGCCGCGGCGATGTGGGCCAACAACGTCACGGGTGTCGTCCAGCCGGTGCACCGGCTCGCCGCGGCGGCAGCCGAGCGCGGCGTGCCGTTCCACACAGACGCCGTGCAGGCTGCGGCCTCGCTGCCGGTCGGCCTGGCTGCATCGGGGGCCGCGTCGGTCGCGCTCTCGGCGCACAAGCTCGGCGGGCCCAAGGGCGTCGGCTGCCTGCTCGTGCGCACGCCTTTCGGTCTGCCGCCGCTCGTGTGGGGCGGGGGCCAGGAGCACGGGCTGCGCTCCGGCACCGAGAACGTGCCGGGGGTGGTCGGGTTCGCAGTAGCGCTCGATGCCACCCGGGCAGCGGCGGACGCACGCGCGGCTCTGCGCACGCGCCTCGAGCAGGCGCTCGGCGATCACATCAGCGTGGTCTCGGCCGGCGCCACGCGGCTGCCCGGCCATCTGCTGGCGCTGGTGCCGGGAATTCGGGCCGACCTGCTCGTGCTGGCCCTCGACCGCGAGGGCTACGCCGTGGCCGCCGGCTCGGCGTGCGCGGCCGGCGATGCCGAGCCGAGCCACGTGCTGCTCGCCCAGGGCATGTCGGCTCAGGACTCCCGCAGCGTCGTTCGCGTCTCGCTCGGCCTGCAGACGAGCGCCGCCGAGGTGGACGGGTTTGCGGCCGCGTTTCGCAGCTGCGTCGAGCGCCTGCGCGCGGGTGCGCTTCAGCCGATCGCGGCCGAGGGCTGACCGGCCGTGTACTCCGCCGCCACCGTCGAGCACGCCCTGTCGCTGCGCCATGCCGGCTCGGCCCACCCCGGCGCGGTGGCGGGTGAGGCGGGCCGAAGCGCGTGCGGCGACGCGATCCGGATCGAGCTCGCCGTGACCGGCGGCACCATCGCGGAGGCGCGGCACCGCTCGTTCGGCTGCCCGCACGCGACCGCGGCCGCGGAGCTCGCGTGCGCCCTGGCCGAGGGGCGTGACCTGCTCGGAGCCGCTCGGATCGGCGTCTCCGACCTCGAGGCCGTCCTCGAGCCGCGCGCCCAGAACCGCGAGTGCGTCCTGCTGGCCGTCGACGCCCTGCATGCGGCGCTGGCGACGGCCCTCGACTCGGCGTCGCTTCCGCTCGCCGACGGCAGGGTGGCCGTGGCGATGTCCGGAGGCGTCGATTCGGCCGTCGCGCTGCTCAAGGCGGTCGAGGCCGGGCTCGAGCCGGTTGGGGTCACCCTGCGGCTGTGGATCGACCCGGGCGCGCCCGACGGCGAGCGCGCCTGCTGCTCGCCCCGGTCGGTGCGGGCCGCGCGGGACGCCTGCCACGCCATGGGCGTGGCGCACGTCGGCCTCGACCTGCGCGCCGGCTTCCACCACGAGGTGGTCGAGGAGTTCGTGGCGGAATTCCAGGCCGGGCGCACGCCCAACCCGTGCATGCGCTGCAATGGCTCGTTCCGGTTCGCCGCCCTCGCGGCGTTTGCGGACAGGATCGGGGCCGCGCGCATCGCCACCGGGCACTACGCGCAGGTGCGCCACCGCGACGGGGTCGCCCTGGTCGCCCGGGGCGCGGATCCGGCCAAGGACCAGTCGTACATGCTGGCGGCCGTCCCGACCGAGATCCTCGCGCGGTGCTGGTTCCCGCTTGGTGAGCAGACCAAGGTGCAGACGCGCGCCCAGGCCGGGAGGGCGGGGTTGGAGGCCGCGGGCCGCGCCGAGAGCCAGGACGTGTGCTTCGTCGGCGGGGGCGACCACCGCTCATTCCTCGAGCGCCACGGCGGTGCCGGCAGGCCGGGGGCGATCGTCGACCTCGCCGGCCGCAGGCTCGGCCGCCACGCCGGTGTGCACAGGTTCACGCCCGGCCAGCGCCGCGGCATCGGCGTTGCCGGGCCCGAGCCGCTGTACGTGCTCGCGGTCGAGGCAGCGACCGGCCGGGTTGTGGTCGGCCCGCGGGCCGAGCTCGAGCGGCGCTCGGTGCGGGTCGCTCCGGGCCGGCTCATGACGCCGTCGCGGCGGGTGCAGGCGAAGCTGCGCTATCGCACCGATCCGGTGTGGGCGACCGTGCGGCCGGGAATCGACGGCTTCACGCTCGATCTCGACGAGGCCGTTTCCGGGATCGCGCCGGGGCAGACGGCGGTCCTGTACGACGACGACACCGTGGTCGGGACGGGCACGATCGCGTCGTGAGCGGCGGATAGGATAGGTTTTCCCCGGGAGGCCCTATGCACGTTGCACTCGCCCTTCTCGTCACCTCATCGGACATCTGGCGCTATGCGCTCGCCGTCTTCCTCGTGCTGACGGGCGTCGGGCTGTGCTTCGCACTGATCCGGGCCGGCTCGACGCTCGGCCGGATCAACGTCATGCTCGACGGGATCATGCGCGAGCTCGTGCCGATGCTGGCCAAGGTCTCGACGTCGCTCGACCACGTCAACGAGGAGCTCGACAAGGTCGGCCGCATCACCGACTCGGCGACGGATGCGACCGCGAAGGTGGATGCGACGGTGCGGTCGGTCTCGGAGGCGGTCAGCAAGCCGTTTCGGGCGGTCGCGGGATTCTCGGCAGGCATCTCGCACGGGTTCGGAGTCTTCCGCAACAAGCGCAATCAGCGCGGCGGTGTTGTGTGAAGCGGGCTGCCCTGGCGGTCTCGGTCGGCCTGTCTGCGGCGGCCACGGCGCTCTACAAGCGGGCGCAGGCGCTGGCCGAGACGGAGCAGCGCCCGGTGGGCGACGTGCTCCGCGACATGCCGGGCCGGCTCTCCGCCGACCTGCGCACGCTGCCCGACGATCTGCGGGTGGCCGCCCAGGAGGGCCGCGAGGCCGCGGGCCGCAAGTCGGCCGAGGTCGAGGACGACTACCGCCGCGCCACAGGCGGTGTCGGGCAATAGCCGCGGCCGAAGGCCGCGAGCCGTCCACAAACCACGCCCCAGCCCGGTCGGGGAATATTCGGTGCCTGGCACCGAATATTCATGCTCAGTCGGTGAGGCGCGCGATCAGCTCGCGGCGGTCGACCAGCCGCTTCGGCTCGCCGCCCAGGGCGAGCTCGTAGCCGGCCGAGCGCGGGTAGAGCACCTTGTCGCCGGGTGAGACGCCCTGCACCTCGTCGCCGACCGCTACGACGACCCCCGACAGGCAGGCGGCGTCGGCGCTGGCGGGGATGATCAGGCCGCCAGTCGTCTCGGTCTCGTCCTCGACCGGCTCGATCAGGACGAACAGGTCGAGTGGCTCGATGGCGCCGGGGCCGCCACCACGGGCGTGCTCGAAGCGCTCCAGCGTGTCGTCGCCGTGCATGGCCTCAGGATAGCCCCCGGTAGAATGGCCCCGCACATGCGCTCGCACGAGATCCGACGCCGCTTCGTCGACCACTTCACCGCCACGGGGCACGTCCAGCTCCCGAGCGGGTCGCTGGTGCCGCCGGCGTGGGACACGAGCGTCCTGATCACGACCGCCGGGATGCAGCCGCTGAAGCGCTACTTCCTCGGCCTCGAGGAGCCGCCGAATCGGCGTCTCGTGACGGTGCAGAAGGTGTTCCGCACGGTCGACATCGACGAGGTCGGCCGCACCGCGCACCACCTGACGTTCTTCGAGATGCTCGGAAACTTCTCGATCGGCGACTACTTCAAGCGGTTCGCCGTCGAACAGGCGTGGGCGCTCGTCACCTCGCCCGACGGCTTCGGCTTCGATCCCGACCGGCTGTGGGCGTCCGTCTACCGCGGTGACGAGAACGTCCCTGCCGACGAGGAGGCCGTCGCGCTCTGGCTGGAGGTCGGCGTGCCGCCCGAGCGGATCGTGCGGCTCGGCAGCGACAACTTCTGGCAGGCCGGACCGGTCGGCCCGTGCGGCCCCTGCTCGGAGCTGCACTACGACCGCGGCCCCGAGTTCGGCTGCGGCCGGCCCGAGTGCGGGCCCGACTGCGAATGCGACCGGTTCATCGAGTTCTGGAACCTCGTCTTCATGCAGTACAACATGCTCGACGATGGCTCGCTCGAGCCACTGCCCGAGCCGAGCATCGACACCGGCGCGGGCCTCGAGCGGGTGACGATGCTGGCCGCCGGCGTCGACAGCGCGTATCTCACCGACGCCTTCGGCGACCTGATCGAGGTGATCGAGGGCTGGAGCGGCGCCAAGTACGGGCGCACGCCCGAGGAGACCAAGGCGCTGAAGGTGCTCGCCGACCACGGCCGGGCCATGAGCTTTCTCGCCACCGACGGCATCGAGCCCTCCAACGAGGGCCGCGGCTACGTCCTTCGCCGCGTCATCCGCCGGGCGATCCAGCACGGCCGCAGGATCGGCCTCGAGGACGCGATCGTCACGCGCCTGCACGGACGCGTGGTCGAGCTTCTGGGCGAGGCCCATCCGGAGTTGGTCGAGCACCAGGAGCGGGTGGGGGCCGAGCTCCTCGCCGAGGAGGAGCGCTTCCTGCGCACGCTCGAAACCGGCGGCCGGCTGCTGGACGACGTGCTCGCCGGGTCGGCGGCCGAGGTCACGGCCTGGGACGCCTTCCGGCTGCACGACACCTACGGGTTCCCGATCGAGCTGACCGTCGAGATCGCCGCCGAGCACAAGAAGACGGTCGACGAGGCGGGGTTCACCGAGCTGATGGACGAGCAGCGCGACCGCGCCCGAGCCGCCGTGGGCACCCGCGTGGACACCTCCGACCTGCGCACCGACTTCACCTCCGAGTTCGTCGGCTTCGAACGCCTCGACGTGACGACCCAGGTCGGCGCCGCACATGACCGGGGCGACGGCTCGGCGCTTGTCAAGCTGCGCGAGTCGCCGTTCTACGCACGTGGCGGCGGCCAGGTTGCCGACCGGGGCTGGATCGAGACCGACTCGGCCCGGGCCGTCGTGGAGGATGTCGTCCGGGTCGACTCCGACCAGGTCGTCGTCGCCCGGCTCGAGCACGGTGATCTCCACGCGGGCGAGCGCGTGCGCGCCCACGTCGACGCCGAGGCCCGCCGGCCGACGATGGCCAACCACACCGCCACGCACCTGCTGCAGGCCGCGCTGCGCGAGGTGCTCGGAGACCACGTCGCCCAGGCGGGGTCGTACGTGGGGCCCGACAAGCTGCGCTTCGACTTCCGCCACGACCGGCCGATGACCCCCGACGAGATCGCGCGCGTCGAGCGGATCGTGAACGACCACGTCATCGCCAACCACCCGCTCCACATCTTCGTGACCACCCAGGACCACGCCCGTGAACTGGGCGCGACCATGCTCTTCGGCGAGAAGTACGGCGAGCACGTGCGGGTGGTGGAGGTGCCTGACGTCTCGCGCGAGTTGTGCGGCGGCACCCACGTGCGCTCGACCGCCGAGATCGGGGCGTTCGTGGTCACCCGCGAGACGAGCTCCGCGCAGGGGGTGCGCCGGATCGAGGCGCTCACGTCGGCCGCCGCGCTCGAGCACCTGCGCGGGGAGGCGGCGGCGGCCGCGGAGCTGCGCCGTCGGGTCGGGGAGCTCGAGGCGGAGCTCAAGCGCGCGGGCAAGGCAGCGCCGGCTCCGACCTCCGCAAACGGCGCGGACACCGGCCTGATCGACGGTGCCTCCGAGGAGTCGGGCGTGTGGATCGTCGCCGACGTGGTCGAGGGCGCCGACGCCGACCAGCTGCTGCACCTGTCCGACCGCGTGCGGGCCAAGCTGTCGCCCGCCGCCGCCGTCCTGGGTGGAAACGCCGGCGGCAAGGCGCATCTGCTCGCGAGCTTCGATCCTGCGGTGCAGGCGCGCGGCCTCTCGGCCGTCGACATCATCCGTGCGGTGGCGCCGATCGTCTCCGGCGGCGGCGGCGGCAGGCCGGCGCTCGCGCGCGCCGGCGGCTCGGACCCATCCCAGCTCGACGCGGCGGTGCAGGCGGCGGTCGACCGGATTCGTGAGCAGTTGCAGGGAACTTCGGAGTGAAGGTGCTCGCGGTCGACTACGGCCGCGCCCGCACCGGCATCGCCGTGAGCGATGAGACAGGAGTGCTGGCCCGACCCGTGGCGGTGGTCGAGCGGGTGCGGTCGGAGGCAGGAATGGGCAGAATGCTCGAGCGGATCACCGAACTCGGTCCCGACCGGATCGTGGTAGGGATGCCCCTGACACTGAGGGGAGAGCACGGCCGGCAGGCCGCCGAGACGCTCGACTTCATCCACGAGTTGGAGGCTCGATGCCCGATCCCGATCGAGACGTACGACGAACGGTTCACGACGGCGATGGCAACCCGCGACCGCAGCGGCCCCCGCGGCGGGGACGACGCGGTGGCGGCCGCTCACCTGTTGGAGGGGTATCTGCGCAGGCTCGCCGGCTAGCCCTCCTCGTCGTTCTTGTGCCGGCCGTCGCCGGGTGCGGGTCGGGCAAGGCGACCGCGCCTGCGGCCAACCCGCATGGGCCCCAGATCGCCATCGTGATCCCCGCGGGCGACGATGCGGCGGCGATCGGCCAGGTCCTGCAGGACCGGGGGATCATCGCCGACGCGGGCCGGTTCAACGGCTACGTGAAGGCCCAGTCCGAGGGGTCAAATTTCAAGGCCGGGACGTACACGTTTCGGGCCGGCACGGGCTATAGCACGATCGTCGCCCGCCTCGACGCCGGGCCGGCGGCCGGCTACGCCAGCCTGCTCATCCCCGAGGGATTCCGCCTGACCGACATCGAGGCGCGGCTAGCACAGGTCGGGGTCAGTCCGTCGGCGTACGCCAGGGCAGCGCGCGCCGCCGTGCCCCCGGCCGGTTTCGGCCATCACGTGAACATGGAGGGGTTCATGTTTCCGGCGACCTACCAGATACGTCCGCACGAGGCGCCTTCGGCGCTCGTCTCGCAGCAGCTGGGGGCGTTCCGGGCGGCCTTTGCACAGGTGAACATGAGCTACGCCCGCTCGAAGCACCTCTCGCCGTACGACGTGCTCATCATCGCCTCGATGATCGAACGCGAGGCGCGGGTGCCCGGCGACCGGGCCAAGGTCGCTGCCGTGATCTACAACCGGCTGCACCTGGGGATGCCGCTCGGCATCGACGCCACCATCCTCTACCACCTGGGCTCGTGGACGGCCACGATCCACCAGTCCGACCTGACCGACCCGGAGCCGTACAACCTGCGCCTCCACAAGGGCTTGCCGCCGACCCCGATCTGCAACCCGGGGCTGGCATCGCTGCAGGCGGCCGCGCACCCGGGGCACTACGACTACATCTACTACGTCGCCCAGCCGGGAAAGGCGGCGCAGTACTTCACCTCGAGCTACGCCGACTTCCTCGCCCACGGTGGCTGACGAAGATGGTCTTGTACCGTCGCCTCGCCCATACGCTTAACCGGTATGAACGCCCCCTGCGTCCTTGCGATGCTCGGTTCTCGCCGCCCAGCGCATCACGGTGATTGGGAACAGACCATCTAAAGCCGCCGTCATCGGCCACCCGGTGGGCCACTCGCGCTCCCCGGCGATGCACACGGCGGCCTATCGGGCGCTCGGCCTGGACTGGGAGTACACGGCCGTCGACGTGCCCCCGGACGGGCTGCGGGGATTCGTCGCCGGCCTCGGCGCCGCCGGCTACGCCGGGGTGAACGTGACGATCCCCCACAAGCAGGCAGTCCTGCCGCTGTGCGGCGAGCTGTCCGACGAGGCGCGCCGGGCCGGATCGGTCAACACCGTACTCGTGCGCAGCGGCGGCCTGCGAGGCGAGACGACCGACGGCGCGGGCCTGCTGTGGGCGCTCGGCCCGCTCGAGCCGGCCGACGCGCTCGTGGTCGGCGCGGGCGGCGCGGCCCGGGCGGTGGTGACGGCGCTTCTTGCCGCGGGCTGGCGGGTGGCCGTCAGCGCACGCCGGCCCGGCGCCGCGGCCGAACTCGGTGCGGGCGTCGCCCCCTGGCCCCCGAGCCGGGCCGCCGCCCTGGTTGTCAACACCACCCCGATCGGCCAGCGTGCATACCCGGTGCCAGGCACTCAATATGCATTCCCGCCGGAGCTGATCGAGCCGGAGATGGTCGTCGTGGACCTGGCCTACCGGGGAGACGGCATGGCGACTCCGCTGATCGCGGAGGCCGGCGAGCGGGGGGCGCGGGCGGTCGACGGCCTCGAGGTGCTCGTCGGCCAGGGCATCCACGCGTTCGAGCTCTTGACCGGCGTCCCCGCGCCGGTGGAGGTCATGCGCGCGGCCGCCCGGGGTCAAACGGCGCCGGATCGGTGAACGGCTCCCGGCCGAGCACCAGCTCGGCGACCAGCCGGCCCGAGCCCCCGCCGGTGAGGATGCCCTCGCTGCCGTGGCCGGCACACACAAACGTGCGCTCGTCGAGACGGCCGATGTAGGGGCGGCCGTCCTCCGAGAAGGGGCGCAGGCCCGTCCAGCTCGTGCCGACCTCGCGCCCGGCCAGCGCGGGCACCAGGCGGCAGGCTCTGGCGGCGTTCACTCGGAGCGCGGCTGTGCTCTCGGGCCACTCGTGCAGGGCCGCCGACCGCGATGCGCCCACGCTCACCGAGCCGTCCCGGTTCTGGTGCACGCCGAGCGCGTGGGCGGACTCGGCGCCGGTCTCGACCAGTCCGGGCGACGCCAGCCGTTCGAGGCTGACGGCGCCGGCCGGGCGGGGGTCGGGGACGGGCTCGTAGCCGGCCTCGTGGACGGCGTGGCGGAGCACCGGCGGGCCCGGCACGAGCAGGGCCAGCCATCCGCGCACCGGCCGCACGGGGACGTCCGCCCCCACCGCGTGCCCCAGTCGCCGCGACCACGCCCCGGCCGCCAGCACGACGACGTCGGCCGCCATCGACCCGGCGTCGGTCACGACCCCGCCGGCGCCGATCCGCTTGACCTCGACGTGGGTGCGGATACGAGCCCCGGCCGCCTCCGCCGCCTCGGCCGCCGACGCGGCCAGCGCGCCCGGGTCGGTGCGCCTGCCCTCGGCGATCAGGAGCCCGCCGGCGACCCCCTCCGCAAGCGCCGGCTCGGCCGCGGCCACGCCGGCCGCATCGAGCAGGTCGCCGGCGACCGGTGCGTGCTCGAGGGAGGCCAGCTGGCCTGTGTGCGTCGCCAGAAGGAGCGTCCCGATAGGCTTGCGGTCGAAGCAGAAGTCGGCGCCGTGCTCGTCGGCGAGGCGCGTATAGACGGCGATGCTTTCGCGCCACAGCGGCACCAGCTCGGCGTGGTCGGGCGGGAGCACGAGGCCCTGGCTGCGGCCGGTGGCCCCCGATGCGATCGCGCCGCGCTCGAGCAGGGTCACGCTCGCTCCGGCATCGGCCAGATGCCAGGCGGTCATGGTCCCGACCACGCCGCCGCCGATCACGATCACGTCCGGCACGAGGCGGGAGCCTACAGTCCCGGACGGTTTCCGCCGATAAGGCGGACATGGAAACGGTACTCCCGCTGGCAGGGGCTGGGTTTGCACTGGGCTGGCCGATCGAATGGCTGATCCAGCGCTTCCCGAGGGGCGAGGGCACCGCCCCGTCGGCCCGCCGCCGCTGGTACGTCGCCGCCGCAACCGCCGCCCTCTTTGCGGTCATCGCCCTGCGGATCGGGCTGCATCCCCGGCTCGTCCCGGCCCTGCTCCTGACCGCTCTCATCGTGCCCGCCTCGGTCATCGACCTGCGCCTGCGGATCATCCCCGACGTGATCAACCTGCCCGGAGCGGTGCTGGTGTTCCTGGCCGCCGTGGCCGCGCAGCCCGACCGCTGGCTCGAGCTTCTGATCGGCGGGTTCGCGGCCGCGTTGTTCCTCGGCATCGCCTGGCTCGTCTATCCCGCAGGAATGGGCCTCGGCGACGTGAAGATGGTGCTGATGATCGGGCTCGCCCTGGGCAAGTACGTCGGTGTCGCGATGTTCGCCGCATTCGCCCTCTCCACCGTGTTCTCGATTGGGCTCCTGGTCCTGAAGGGCTTCAGCGGCCGCAAGGCCACGTTCCCGTTCGGCCCATTCCTGGCGCTGGGAGCCATGGTCGCACTCCTCTGGGGGCCGCAGCTCTGGGCCGCGTGGTACATCGGCTGATGGGACCGAGCCGCGGCCTCACGGTGATCATCCTCGGCTGCCTCGGCGCTGCGGTCGTCTACTCGCTGATGATGGCCTTCGGCGATCCGGCGCTCGAGCTCGAGGTCTGCGCCGCCTGGCTGCCGCTGTACCTGGGTGCCTACGCGCTCGGCCTCGCCGCCACGGCGCCCGCCGCCGTCCCCGCAGACTGATCTCCGCCCGCCGGCGGGGCCGGTCGCCGTCGCGGCCGACGGGTAGGCTGCGTGGCCTGATGGAGCTCAGCTACGTCACCGCAGGGGAGTCGCACGGACCGGGGCTCACCGTCGTCATCTCGGGCCTTCCGGCCGGCCTCGAGCTCGACCACGAGGTCATCCGCTCCGACCTGGCCCGCCGCCAGGCGGGATACGGCCGCAGCCCGCGGCAGAAGCTGGAGCAGGACGACGTCGAGCCGCGCGGCGGCCTGCGCCACGGGCGGACGCTGGGGAGCCCCCTGGCGTTCTTCATCGAGAACCGCGACCATCGCAACTGGACAGCGCCCATGAGCCCCTGGCCGGTCGACCCGCAGGAGCTCGAGGAGTTCGGCTGGCGCGGGCAGCCCGTCACCCTCCCTCGTCCGGGCCACGCCGACCTGGCCGGCGTGCTCAAGTACGGACACGACGACGTGCGCAACGTGCTCGAGCGCGCCAGTGCCCGCGAGACGGCCGGGCGGGTGGCCGCCGGAGCTGTCGCGAAGGCGCTCATCGCAACCGTCGGCATCACGGTCCGCTCGCACGTGCTCCAGATCGGCACCGTGCGGGCGACGCCGCCGGCGTGGCTGCAGGCGCGCGACTTCGACCGGGCCGAGGCGTCGCCGGTGCGCTGCGTCGACCCCGATGCCGAGGCCGCCATGATTGCCGAGATCGAGCAGGCCAAGCGCGAGCGCGACACGCTCGGCGGCGTCACCGAGGTGCGGGCGTTCGGGGTGCCTCCCGGCCTGGGCTCGCACGTCTCGGCCGGCTCGCGGCTCGACGGCCGCATCGCCGCCGCGATGGTGTCGATCCAGTCGGCCAAGGGCGTTGAGATCGGCGACGCCATCGCCAGCTCGGCCAGGCGCGGCTCGCGCGTGCACGACGAGATCTACCACTCCGGCGAGAAGGGCTACCACCGCCGCACTGACACGGCCGGAGGCCTCGAGGGCGGGATGACGAACGGCGCCGAGCTGGTGGTGCGCACGATCTGGAAGCCGCTGCCCACGCTGATGCGGCCGCTGGCGAGCGTCGAGCTGGGGAGCCACGAGCCGCAGCAGGCTCATGTCGAGCGCAGCGACGTCACTGTCCTGCCCGCCGCGGCCGTGGTCGCCGAGGCCGCGGTCGCCTGGGAGCTGGCGCGGGCCGCCGCCGAGAAGTTCGGGGGCGATGCGGTGGGCGACTTCGTGGCCGCGCACGCCGCGTACCTCGAGCGCATCGCCCGGGCGTGATCCCCGGGCCCTACCGCAACCTGGCCCTGATCGGGTTCATGGGCTCGGGCAAGACGTCGGCCGCGGTCGTGCTGGCCGACCGGCTGAACTGGCGAGCGGTCGATGCCGACGCCGAGATCGAGCGTGAGGCCGGCCGCTCGATCGGGGAGATCTTCGCCGCCGAGGGCGAGGCCGCCTTCCGCGCACTCGAGGAGCGGGTCGTGATGCGGCTCCTGCACGAGACCGGGGTCGTGGTCGCGCTCGGCGGCGGGGCGATCACCTCGCCGCTGATCCGGGAGCGCCTGCGCGACGGCTCGTTCACCGTGCTCCTGGACGTCTCGCCGCAGACGGCCTGGCGCCGGATCGAGGCCGACGCCGGCGAGCGTCCGCTGGCGGCGGAGGCGCGTGGCTTTGCCGAGCTGTACGACCGGCGCCGGTCGCTCTACCACGCCGCCGCCGACGCGATGGTCGACGCGGAGGAGATGCACGGCGAGGAGGCCCTCCTCGCCCCGCTGGCGCGGTCGAGCGCGCTCGGCGAGCTCGACCGGCTGATCGGCGCCCGCCGGGTGGCCCTGATCGCAGACCGCAACGTGCTGCGGCTGGTCGGCGCGCCCTGCGAGCCGTTCGTGACGGTGCGCCTGCCCGTGGGCGAGGCGGCCAAAACGGTCGCGGTCGCCCGCCAGGCGTGGACGCGGCTCGCGGAGTTCGGCCTCGAGCGCGGTGACATCATCGTTGCGCTGGGCGGCGGCGCTGCCACGGACGTCGCCGGGTTCCTGGCCGCGACCTACCACCGCGGCGTGCCCTGGATCGCCGTGCCCACGTCGCTCGTCGGGATGGTGGACGCGGCGATCGGCGGCAAGACGGGGATCGACCTGCCGGCCTCCAAGAACGCGGTCGGCGCCTTTCATCAGCCCGAGTGGGTCGTGTCGGATCCGAGCGTGCTCGAGACGCTGCCCGTGCGGGAATGGGCGTGCGGCTTTGCCGAGGTGATCAAGACCGCACTGCTCGCCGGCGGTCGCCTGTGGGAGATGGTGCGGGGGTGGGAGGCGGGCCGGGGCACCGCCGACCAGCGGCTCGAGCTGATCCGCCGCTGCGCGGCCTACAAGGTGCGGGTGGTCGCTGCGGATCCGACCGAGCAGGGCCGCCGCGCCGTCCTGAACCTGGGCCACTCGATCGGCCATGCCATCGAGGTGGCGACCGACTACAAGGCGTTCGCACACGGCGAGGCGGTGGGCATCGGCCTGCTCGCGGCGCTCTGGCTGTCCGCCGAGTCCGAGGGCCTCGATCCGGGCATCGAGCCCGAGGTGCGCGCGCTCCTGCGCCGCCACGGCCTGCCGGTGACCGCCCGCAACGTCAGCCCCACGGCCATCATCGACGCGATGGCGCGCGACAAGAAGGCCCGTGCCGGGCGGGTGCGGTTCGCGCTCCTCGAGGACGTGGGCAACCCGGTGTGGGGCCGCGACCCGGGCGACGACCTCATCGAGGCGGCCGTCGCCCGGGCTGTCGCCAAGCGGACATAGATCTCGAGAGGGGTCAGCCCACCGAGAGGCGCACCGGCACACGGGTGACCGGCGGCGGTGTCCCCTTGCCGTTGTCGCCGTTGATCAGCACCGTCCCGCGCTGCTTGCGCAGGACGTGGTAGCTGAGCGTCGCCGTGTAGGTGCCGCGGCAGCCGGTGCCGCAGCCGGCCAGCACATGCGTCGCCGAGAGCAGTCGCCCGTTGGCGTTCAGGATGCGGATGTGGACGACCGCCTCGAAGACGTCGGCGGTCCCCGTCACGGTGATCGTGGCCGGGATGCGGGCGCCGATCGCCGGGCGCGAGACCAGGATCATCGGCACGAGCCGGTAGAAGTCCGGCGCGGCGGCCGGCTGGGGGACGGGGACGCCGGCGATCGAGGAGACCACCTTGCCCGCGACCTCCAGCCGAACGCGGTCGATGGTCGGAAACTGGCTGGCGGTGAACGTCAGCTGGGCGATCCGCAGGCGCACCGACGCCCGGCCGCCCGGCGCGGCGAACGCCCGGCTCACGTCGATCGTGGCGGTGCGGCGGGCGTTGACCGAGATGCCGCGCAGCCGGCTGCCCGCGGGGACGGCGGAGGCCACCCCCGCGGCCTTCTCCGCGGCGGTCGGCCCGGCGAAGAGCTGCTTGACGGCGGCGCCGGCGACGCCCGGGGTGCGAGCGACGGTGCGCTTGGTGAGCCACAGCTTGCCGCCGCGCTCGAGCCACACCTGCAGGGTCATTCTCGGCCCGGCCTGCGGCGCAGCGGCGGCCGGGCCGACGCTGATGAGCGCCGCCACGACCGCGGCGGTCATAAGGATGAGGCGTTTGGTCATGATGGTCTCCTTTTGAGTGGGTGCGGCGGCTCAGCCGCCGTTGAGCGCGACCGGGATCTCGACCACCTGGCCGGACGCGTTGGGCTTGGGGTGCAAGCGGGGAGATCACGACGTAGCCCTGCTGGAGGCCGGCGATCGAGAAGTGGACGTGGTCGGTATCGACATCCTTTGGACAAGGCCCGATAGCAGCTGGCACTGACCACGACGGCGCCCGAGCAGATGGCGGTGCGCATCGAAGATCCGCAGCACCACCTGGCAGCGATCGGGTAGCGGAAGGCGATCACGGTCGGACTCGTGAGGGTGGCACCCGGGCGAGGGCTGCGTGACGTCGAATGGCGAGGCACAAGCCGCAGCGGCAGCCGCAGCACCTGCCCGCCGCCCCTGATCACGAGCGTGCCCGGCTGGTCGCTGGAAACGCCCAGCTCGGGGATGGTGAACGTGAACGTGCCCGCACAGCCGGTGCCGCACGACGCTGCCGACGACCCGGCGGAGAGCTCGTGGCCGGACGCGTCCAGGAGCCGGTAGCTGAGCGCGGCCTCGAACACGTCGGCGATGCCGGACACGGTGAACGGCGCCCGGACGGCCGCGCCCGGACGCAGGTTGGTGACGGCGATGGGCGAGACGAGGCCGGCGAAGCCCATGCTGGTGCGATTCATCGGGTCGGGCAGCACCAGGCCGTCGGCGAACGCGGTGACGGGCTGGCCGTCCAGGTGCAGGCGCACCGCGTGCACGGTCGGAAACTGGGTCACGCTGTAGACGAGCTGTGCCAGGCTCAAGCGTTCGCGGGCGGCGGTACCGGCGTCGAACTCGGACGTCACATCAACCGTCGCAACGCCGCTGTGGAGGCTGATGCCGAGCAGCTGCGTGCCGGAGGGCACGGCGCTGGCAACGCCGTCGGCGGCCTCGGCCCGCGTCGGCCCGGCGAGCAGCCCGGACACGGCCGCACCGACCACGGCGGGCGTCAGGCGCACCGACCGCACCACCGGCCACAGCCTGCCCTTGCGCTCGAACCACACCTCGAGCCGCATCCGCGAGGGCACCGTGCCCGGCACGGTGACGGAGGTGGAACTGGACGAGGAGAACGTCACCGGCCCCGTTTCGCCGCCCTGCCCGGATGCCGGGCCGACGTCCACGGCGCCGGAGCCGCCACATCCCGCGGCGATGATGCAGACTCCCGCCAGGGCGAGGATGCGCACGTTCATGGGGTCTCCTGCGGGAGGCGGAGGGTGAAGGTGGCGCCGGCGCCCGGCCGGCTCTCGACCGCGATCGAGCCGCCGAGGAGCGTGGCGTTCTCGTGCGCGATCGCGAGACCCAGCCCGCTTCCCGCCGCCGTCCGGGCGGGGTCGGCCTTCGAGAACCGGTCGAACAGGCGCGGTGCGAACTCGGGCGTGATGCCCGGGCCGCCGTCTCCGACCTCGATCACGGTCTCGGCGCCGTCGCCGTCGATGCGCACCGACGCGCGGCCGCCGCCGTGCTCGACCGCGTTCCCAACCAGGTTGGCGACGATTCGCTCGACGCGACGCCGGTCGGTTCCGACCATCGGCCTCTCTCCGGTGACGTCGACCCGGGGCTCCCAGCCACGGCTGCGGACGAGACCCTCGATCAGCGCGGCCAGATCGACCTGCTCCACGCGGACGGCCTCGGCTCCGGCGTCCAGGCGAGAGATCTCCATCAGGTCATCGATGAGGCGCCGCAGCCGGGACACGTCGGCCGCCAGCAGACCGGTCAGATGCGCTGCCTCCGGCGGCAGGCTGGCGGCATGGCGTTGCAGGAGCGCCGCCTCGTTGACCAGCGCGGTGAGCGGCGTGCGCAACTCGTGGGCGACATCGGCGGTGAACCTGCGCTCGCGGGCCTGGGCGTCGGTGAGCGCGGTGATCTTGGTCTGGAGGGCGTCCGCCATCTGGTTGAACGAGGCCGCCCAGGCCCCGAACTCGTCGCTCCCGGTGGCCGGCAGGCGCGTGTCCAGCAGGCCTTCGGCCAGCGACCGCGCCGCCGCGCTGGCGCTCGCAACAGGCTGGAGCATGCGGCGCGCGAGCAGGGCTCCCGTGAGCCCTGCCAACACGACCAGCACGAGCCAGCCGGCGACCAGAATGTTGCGCAGCTGGTCGAGATCGGCCCAGACCTGGCTCTCGTCGTAGAAGAAATACAGCTGCGTGAACCGCCCGGGCAGTGGCTCGGCCACGGTCAGGTACGGCACCCCGGCGATCGTCTGACGCTCGTAGGCCACCTGGCCGGAGTTCGCGAGCCTGCGCAGATCGGCGGGCACCGGCAACCGGCCGGACGGGACGTGCCCGTCGGTGCCGATGACGGTCGCGAACGTCCCCCGCGTGGCGAGACGGGCCTCGAGCCGGCCGACGTCGCCGGGGCGGCCGTGCAGCGTGGCCCGGGCGATGAGCGCGTTGAGCCGGCTGTCCTGCAGGGCCCGGCTGGAGGAGTCGTCCAGGCGGGCGTGGCGGACGACGAGGTAGGAGCCGAGCGCGAGCGCCCCGGCCGAGAGGCCGCCGACCAGCACGAAGGTGATCGTCAGCCGCCGCCGCAGCCGGCCCGGGCGGATCGATGTCGCACGCGTCGTCATCTACCGCCATCGTGGCGAGCCTCCGCAACGCGACCGCGACCGGCGTGTAACCGCTAGGTAACCGCGCAGCGGTAGCCCACGCCTCGCACCGTCTCGATGAGGGCGGGGTGGGTGGCGTCGGCCTCGACCTTCGACCGCAGCCGCTGGACGGCGACATCCACCAGCCGCGAATCGCCCAGGTAGTCGTAGCCCCACACCTGCGCGAGCAGCTGCTCGCGTGTGAGCACCTGGCCACGGTGGGCGGCGAGCACCGCCAGCAGCTTGAACTCGGTGGTCGTGAGGCCGAGGTCGGCGCCGTCGCGGCGCGCCTGGAACGCGTCCGTGTCGACGTCGATGCCGCCGACCTGTACCGATCCCGGCTCCGCCGCTCCGGTTGAACGGCGCAGCACGGCCCGGATGCGCGCAACGAGCTCGGGCATCTCGAACGGTTTGGTGACGTAGTCGTCGGCCCCGAGCTCGAGTCCGACGACGACGTCGACCGTCTCCGTCCGGGCGGTCAGCATCACGACGGGAACGCGGCTCTGGCGCCGGATCTCGCGCAGCACCTCGAAGCCGTCGAGCGACGGCAGCATCACGTCGAGGAGCACGATGTCGTAGCTCGCCTGGCGGAACTGCGCCAAGGCGTCGCGTCCGTCCGCCACCGCGGTTGGCCGCATCCCGGACTGGCGCAGCCCGATGCCGACCACCTCGCGGATGGACGCATCGTCCTCGACCAGCAGCACTCGCTCGTCCATGCCGCAAGGGTAGATGGTCCCGGGTCAAGTAACCTCTGCGACCTCATGCAGGTCTCTGTCCTGAACGGCGTCAACCTGAACATGCTCGGCCGCCGCGATCCCGACCAGTACGGCACGGTCACGCTCGCGCAGCTCGAGACCATGATCTACGGCTGGGCGCGCGAACTGCGCGTCACCGTGCGCTGCCGCCAGACGAACAGCGAGGGCGAGTACGTGTCGTGGGTCCACGAGGCACTGGACGGCACCGACGGCCTGATCGTGAACCCGGGCGCCTGGACGCACTACAGCTACGCGATCCGCGATGCGCTCGAGATCTTTCCCCGGGAGGTGGTCGAAGTGCACCTGTCCAACGTCGAGGAGCGCGAGGAGTGGCGGCGGCGCTCGGTGATCAGCGATGTCGTCTCGCTGCGGATTCTCGGCAAGGGCGCCGACGGCTACCACGAGGCGCTGCGGCACCTGACGGGGGCCCGGGCATGAACCACGCAGCGAGACTCGCGGCAGCCCGCGCGGCCATGGAGGCGGCCGCGGTCGACGCGATGATCGTGTCGGGCCTGGTCAACATCCGCTACCTGACCGGGTTCACCGGCTCGAACGCGCTCGTCGTCATCGGCGCGGACACCTCGACGCTTCTGACCGACTTCCGCTACCAGACGGCCTCCGAGCCGCTGCGAGAGTGGGTGGACGTCGAGCTGGCCGAGCGCGACGTGATCCGCACGGGCGCCGAGCGGCTGGCGGACATCTCGGGCGGTGCGGGCAGGGTCGGGTTCGAGCCGGCCCAGCTGACCGTCGAGCGCCACCGGATCCTGGCCGAGGCGCATTCCGGGCTCGTGCCGGTGGCCGGGCTCGTCGAGGGCCTGCGGGTCGTCAAGGACGCCGACGAGCTCGACGCGGTACGCGCGGCCGCCGCGCTGATCGAGCCGGTCTACGCGCAGATCGCGGCCGAGGGCCTGGCCGGGCACAGGGAGGCCGACGTCGCCTGGCGGGTGCAGGAGCTGTTCCATGCGGGTGGCGCCGACGGCCTCTCGTTCGACACGGTCGTGGCCTCGCACGAGCGAGGCGCCCAGCCGCACGCCCGTCCTACGCGCGAGCGCATCGGCACGGACACGCTGGTCACCATCGACCTCGGCTGCATGCTCGGCGGCTACGCATCGGACTGCACGCGCACGTTCGCCACCGGCACGCCGCCGGCCGAGCTCACCTCGGCCCACGCCGTCTGCCTCGAGGCCCAGCTGGCCGCGATGGCCACGGTGCGTGCCGGCGTCCGGGCCGCCGACGTCGATGCCGCGGCCCGGGAGGTGATCGAGGCGGCCGGGCACGGCGAGGGCTTCGGCCATCCGGTGGGGCACGGCGTGGGCCTCGACATCCACGAGGCGCCGCGGCTCTCGGGCGCGTCGTCTGCAACTCTCGAGGCGGGGATGGTCGTCACAGTGGAGCCGGGTATCTACCTGCCCGGCCTCGGAGGCGTGCGGATCGAGGATCTGGTCATCGTCACGGCGACCGGAGGCGAGCGGCTCACGATGTACCCTAAAGATTTGACCGTGCTCGGGTAGGGGGCAGCCGAGATGATCTCCACGAACCAGTTCAAGAACGGGATGCACATCGAGGTCGACGGCACCGTCTACCGCATCGTCGAGTTCCAGCACGTCAAGCCGGGCAAGGGCGGCGCCTTCGTGCGCACGAAGCTGAAGGCGCTCGAGTCGGGCGGTGTGGTCGACAAGACCTTCCGTGCCGGCGAGAAGATGCCCCGCGTGCACACCGAGACGACGAACGTCACCTATCTCTACAACGACGGCTCCGACGTGATCATGATGGATTCCGAGAGCTTCGAGCAGATCTCGCTGCCGGCCGACTCGGTCGCCGAGGAGCTCCGGTTCATGAAGGAGAACGACACCGTCCAGCTGCTCCTCGTCGACGGCAAGCCGTCGGCGCTGCAGCTGCCCGCGTCGGTCGAGCTCGAGGTGGTCGAGACGGAGCCGGGCGTGAAGGGCGACACGGTGTCGAACGTGACCAAACCGGCCACGCTCGAGACGGGGGCCGTGGTCACGGTGCCGATGTTCGTGAACATCGGCGAGCGGATCAAGGTGGACACCCGCGAGGCGCGCTACATCTCACGGGCGTGACCCGGATCGTCGACACCACCGTTCGGCTCCTCTCCCAGCAGCCGCTGGCCGACAACGCGTCGACCGCCACCGTGCTGGAGCTGGCCGAGATCCTCGACGGCGCGGGCTTCGCGAGTCTCGAGGTCTCGGGCGGCGGCTGTTTCGACGCGGCGATCCGGCGGGGCGTCGAGAGCCCCTGGGACCGGATCCGGGCGCTGCGCGCACGCTGCACCAAGACACCCGCTTCAGATGGCGCTGCGGGGCCGGTTCCTGGTCGGCTCCAAGCCGGTCTCCGACGATCTCGTGCGCCGCTTCATCCTGTCGGCGGCCGAGAGCGGGATCGACATCTTCCGGTTGCACGACCCGCTGAACGACGTCGAGAACATGGCCGCGGCCGCCGCGGCGGTGCGCGAGTCCGGCGGGAAGCTGTACGCCGGCCTGGCCTTCTCGGGGCACATGGGCAACCTCGAGCGGGTGATGGAGAAGGCCCGCCGGCTGGCCGAGCTCGGGGCCGACCATGTCCTCCTGCACGACTCCGCCGGCGCGCTCGACCCGGGCACATGTGCGAGCGTCGTCGAGCGCCTGGCCGCGGCCGCGGGCGTGCCCGCCGGCCTCTACTGCCAGGGCACCGGCGGCAAGGCGCTGGCGATGGCGGTCGAGGCCGCCCGTCACGGCGCCGAGCCGATCGCGGTGGCGGCCTATCCGGTCGCCGCGCTCCTGAATCGCGTGTCGGCCGAGGTGCTGTGCGAGGCCCTGACCGGCCTTGACTTCGAGCACGGCGTCGACGTCGAGCGGGTCTGGGACGCGTCCCGGTTCATCGACGCCCAGGTCACGTCGCGCATGCACGCGCTGCCGGTGCCGCCCCGGATCATCCTGCGCACCGCCATCTCGCGCCTGCCCGTCGGCATCGTGGCCGAGATCGATGCGCGGCTGCGGGCGGTGGACGCCCTCGACCGGCTCGACGAGGTGCTCGCCGAGCTGAACCAGGTGCGCAGCGACTGCGGCACGGCGCCGCTGGCGCAGCCGATCGGCGGCATCCTGGCCGGCCAGGCGGTCACGCACGTGCTGACCGCGCGGCGCTGGGCCGAGGTGTCCGACGAGATGCGGCTGCTCCTCTCCGGTGCCTACGGAACCCCGCCGCGCCCGTTCGCGCCCGAGGCGCTCGTCCACGCCACCGAGCTGGCACCCCTGCCCGAGCCCGACATGGACGACCTGCGGTCGCAGGCCGGTGGGGTGGGCAGCGAGGAGGACCTGCTGCTCCTGGCCCTGTTCGGCGAGGATGCGGCCCGGCTGCTCGAGGGCCTGCGCGGACGCGGCGACAGCGACGCGAGAGCCGAGGCCATCGAGCGGACGCAGTCCGACCGCATCCGTGAGCTGATCCGGATGGTCGAAGGCTCGGAGGTGGACGAGCTGACCGTCGAGGACGGGCCGCTGCGGATCACCGTCCGCAAGCACGATGAGCGCCCGGTCGCGATGCCTCCGATGGTCGGGATCGGCCATGTGCCCGCCGCCCCCGACGCGCCGGAGCCCGAGGTGTCCTCGGCGATCCGGCTCGAGTCGCCCATGGTGGGCACCTTCTACCGCTCGCCGTCGCCCGCCCAGCCGGCGTTCGTCGACGTCGGCGACCAGGTCGAGGTCGGCCAGACGCTGTGCATCCTCGAGGCGATGAAGCTGTTCAACGAGTACAAGTCGGACCACGCCGGCGTCATCCGCCGGATCCTGGTCGAGAACGCCCAGCCCGTCGAGTACGGGCAGCCCCTGTTCGAGCTCGAGCCGGTGTAAGTAGTGCTCCGTCCCGGAAGCTCACGCGCTCGGGCGGCTGCAAATCTTCGCCTGGCTTTGTCCTCGGTCGCGCCCATACCTTGACCGGTATGAACGCTCCCTGCGTCCTCGCCATACTCGATTTTCGCTCGCCCGAGCATCACGGAACCCCCGGGACGGAACACTCGTGCTCCAGCGCGTGCTGATCGCCAACCGGGGCGAGGCGGCCGTCCGCATCGTGCGCGCCTGCCACGACCTGGGCATCGAGGCGGTCGCGGTGTACTCGACGGCCGACCGCGACGGGCTCTGGGTCAGCTTGGCCGACCGGGCCGTCTGCATCGGGCCGCACCAGCCCGCCCAGAGCTACCTGAACGTCTCGAACCTCGTCGCCGCGGCAGAGACGACGGGCTGTGACGGCGTCCACCCCGGCTGGGGCTTCCTGGCCGAGAGCGCGGCCTTCGTGCGCGCATGCATCGACAACGACCTGGTGTTCATCGGTCCGTCGCCCGAGGCGCTCGAGGTGATGGGCGACAAGAGCCGCGCCCGCGGCTCGATGCAGGCGGCGGGAGTGCCGCTCGTGCCCGGCTCGACCGACCGCCTGCACGGGGCCGACCACGCCCGCACGGTGGCCGCCGACCTCGGCTATCCCGTGCTCCTGAAGGCGGTGGCCGGCGGCGGAGGGCGCGGCATGCGGCTGGTCGACGACCCCTCCGACATCGAGGACGCCTACGGGATGGCGTCATCCGAGGCGGCGGCGGCGTTCGGCGACGGCGGGATGTACATCGAGAAGGCGCTCCTGCGGCCGCGACACGTCGAGATGCAGGTGCTGGCCGACGGCGCCGGCGGCGTGCTCGTGCTGGGCGAGCGCGACTGCTCCGTGCAGCGCCGCCATCAGAAGCTGATCGAGGAGGGGCCGTCGCCCGCCCTCGATGCGGCCACCCGGGCCGACATGGCCGCGGCGGCGACGCTGGCGTGCACCGGCAGCGGGTACCGCAACGCCGGCACGGTCGAGTTCCTGCTCGATTCGGACGGCCGCTTCTACTTCATCGAGATGAACACGCGCCTGCAGGTCGAGCATCCGGTCTCCGAGCTCCTGACCGGTATCGATCTGGCCTGCCAGCAGATCCTGCTGGCGGGAGGCGCGGCGCTGCCCGCCACCGGCCTGCACCCGCTCTCCGGGCACGCGATCGAGTTTCGGATCAACTGCGAGGATCCCGCCCGCGACTTCCGCCCTGCCGCCGGCACGGTCACCGAGCTGCGCCCGCCCCTGGGGCCCGGCGTCCGCTTCGACACCCACGCCTACTCCGGCTACCGCGTGCCGCCGTTCTACGACTCGCTGCTGGCCAAGCTGATCGTGTGGGGCAGCCGATCGCGCCCAGGCTCTGGCCCGCGCGCGGCGGGCGCTCTCGGAGCTGGCGGTCGAGGGCGTCACGACCACCCGCGAGCTCTACCTGGACATCCTCGCCGAGCCGATGTTCGTCTCGGGCCGCTACACGACCGCGTACCTCGACGAGGCCCGCCCCGGCCTGCCGACGCTGACCGAGGGGGTGGTCGCATGACGGTGCGGCTGGGCGGCGCAACCGTCGCCGACGAGGCGATCGTCTCGATCGTGCGAGGTGCTGTCGCCGGCGTGCCGGGAGCCCGGCTCGACCTGGGCGGCCGCGTCTCCCGCGTCCTGCCGGGGCGCCGCGGGCCGGTGGCATGGGTGGTCAAGGGCGGCACGATCGCGTTCGACGTCGACGTGTGCGCCGGGTACGGCCGGGTGCTGCCGCAACTCGCCGGCTCGGTGCGCGACGCGGTTGCCGAGCACGTCGGGACGATGACGGGCCTCGAGGTGCGGGTCGTGGACGTGACCGTGACGGCGATCGACCGCAACGGGACCGAGCGGTGACCGAGAGCCGGCGCACGCAGCGGCGGGCGGCCGCCTTCCTGCTGTACCAGCGCGATCTCACCGGTGCGCAGTTCGAGCCGCTGTACGCCGCCTACGAGCGCGACAACGGCACCCCGCCGGGCGACTTCGCGCGGGCGGCGGCCGAGGCGGTCTGGGCCGACCGCGAGCGGCTCGACGGGGTCATCGACGACGCCGCGCTCGAGTGGACGGCCGAGCGGATGGCCGTCCTCGAACGCAACATCCTGCGCCTGGCGGTGTGGGAGCTGACCGGCCGCGAGGTGCCGGCCGGCGTCGCCATCGACGAGGCCGTCACGCTCACCAAGCGCTACGCGTCGCCCGAGGCCGGGGCACTGGTGAACGGCGTCCTCGGCCGGGTCGCGCGCGAGCAGGGGGTGGGGTCATAGACGAGCCACGGCTGGAGCAGCTTGCGGCCGACCTGCAGGCCCTGGGCGCCCGCATGGAGGCGGGCGAGCTCGATGCCGACCAGGCGACCGCGCTCCTCGAGCAGATCACCGCGCTGGTGTACGAGGCGGTCGAGGTGCTGGAGCGCGCGGGCGAGGGGCTGGAGGCCGGCGGCAGCGAGCCCGCGTCGGATTGACGCCTATTCTGCGGGCCGATGAGCGACTGCGCAGATCACCTCCATCGGCGTCGACCGGCTCTCCGAGCTCGAGCCGCTCTGGCGCTCGCTGCACCAGCACCACCGCAGCGTCGCCGACCTGCCCGTGCTTGCGGACGACGACCTCTCCTGGCAGCGGCGCCGCGACGGCTACCGGGCCCTGCTCGAGGGCGGCGATGCGTTCGTGCTGCTGGCTATCGCGGAGGAGACGCCGGTCGGATACGCCGTCGTCAAGATCCGCGCGGGCGACGACGACACCTGGCCGGTCGGCTGCGCAGCTGGCCGAGCTGCTCTCGCTCGCCGTGGCTCCGAACACGCGCGGTCAGGGCCTCGGCACGGCGCTCATGGATGCCGTCGACGCCGAGCTCGACCGCCGCGGGGTGCGTGACCTCGAGGTGGCCGTGATGGCGGGCAACGACCGCGCCCTGCGCTTCTACGAGCGCAGGGGGCTGCGCGCCGGCGAGGTGCTGCTCTTCCGGTTCGGCCGATGACGACGTCATCCCGGCTCGACGTGTGGATGGCCGAGCGCGGCCTCACCGAGTCGCGCAGCCGTGCCCAGGCGCTGATCATGGCCGGGCGGGTGCTGGTGGATGGCACCGTCGTGACCAAGGCGGGGACGGCTGTCCCGGCCGGCGCCGCGGTCGAGCTCGTGGCGCCGCCGCGGTACGTCTCGCGCGGCGGCGAGAAGCTCGAGACCGCGCTGCGGGCGTTCGCCGTCGACCCGGCCGGGGAGCGCTGCCTCGACGTCGGATCGTCCACGGGCGGCTTCACCGACTGCCTGCTGCAGCACGGGGCTGCGCACGTGATCGCCCTGGACGTGGGCCGAAACCAGCTCCACGAGCGCCTCCGGGCCGACCCGCGCGTGACGGTGATGGAGGGCACGAATGCGCGCCGGCTCGAGCCGGGTGCGCTGCCGTACGCGCCGACGCTGATCACCGCCGACGTCTCGTTCATCTCGCTGCGGCTGGTGCTGCCGGCCGCGATCGCGTGCGCCGATCCGCGGTGGCGGGCGCTCGTGCTGGTGAAGCCGCAGTTCGAGGCCGGCCGCAGCGACGTTCGGGGCGGGGTCGTCCGCGACCCGGAGGTGCGCCGCCGGGTGTTGCGGGAGTTCTGCGCCTTTGTCACCGCCGCCGGAGCCGCCGTCCTCGGGGTGTGCGATTCTTGTCTGCCGGGTCCCGCCGGAAACCACGAGTACGTCGTGTACGTTGCGGCGGCCGGGCACCCGGCGGCCGAGGAGCGTGAGGTCGATGTCGAACGAGCAATCGCGGACGCCGTTGCAAGCGCCTGAGCGCGCGGCGGTGGCGCGTATCGACGTGATGGTGCACGGCAAGCCGGAGATGATCGGCGACGCCGAGGCGCGGCTGTGGCGAGTGGCCGAGGGGTGCGGCGTGGAGCCCGCGGGCCCGGGCGAGGCCGACCTGGCGGTCGTGCTCGGCGGCGACGGCACGATGCTGCGGGCGCTGCAGCGCTATCTCGGCACGGAGGTACCGGCGCTCGGGGTGAACTTCGGCCGGGTCGGCTTCCTCACGAGCATCGAGGCGCCGGATCTCGAGGCGGGCCTCGAGCGGGCGTTCGCCGGCCGCTACGACGTCGTCTCGCTGCCCACCCTCACGGCGAGCACGGGGTCGGAGACGGTCACCGGCATCAACGACGTCGTGCTCACGAGCGGCAAGCTCGGGCGGATGGCGGTGATCGAGTGGTGCGTCGACGGCCAGTCTCTGGGAGAGCTCGGCTGCGACGGGGTGATCGTCGCCTCGCCCGCCGGCTCGACCGCCTACAACCTGTCGGCGGGCGGCCCGGTGCTGGCATGGGGCACGGACGGCTTCGTGGTCACATTCGTCTCGCCGCATTCGCTGCACGCGCGCTCGATGGTGCTCGGGCGGGCGCACGTCGTCCAGCTGCACAACCGGACGCACCGACGTGCCGGTGGAGCTGATCGTCGACGGGCACACCGCCGCCCGCATCGACCCGGGCGGGAGGCTGGAGGTGCGCCAGTCTGAGGCGAGCGCGTGCCTCGCCCGGGTGGCCGGGTCGTCGTTCTTCCGCCGCTACCTCGAGACCTTCAGCCACTGAGCTTCCCACCCGGGCCGTCCGCGCCCTCGCCCATACTTGGGACAGATGCTGCTCCACCTGCATATCGAGAACCTGGCGCTGATCGAGCGCGCCGACCTGCAGCCGGCGCCCGGCCTGAACGTGCTCACGGGCGAGACCGGCGCGGGCAAGACCATGCTCGCCGAGGCGATCGGGCTCCTCGCCGGTGCCCCCGCGGCCGGTGCGCTGATCGGGCCGCACGCCGAGGAGGCGTACGTCGAGGCCGAGTTCGAGCTGCCGGACGGCTTCTTCGAGGAGCCGGGGCTCGAGGCCGTGGCGGGCCTGCGCCCGTCCGGCGAGGACACGCTGGTGGTGGCGCGGCGGCTGCTTCCGAGCGGCCGCAGCCGTGCGCTGGTGTGGGGCCGGACGTGCGCCCGGTCCGACCTCGAGGCGCTCGGCGAGCGGCTGCTCGAGGTGTCGTCCCAGCACGAGGCCCGGCGGCTCGCCCAGCCGTCGCGCCAGCTCGAGCTGCTCGACGCCCACGCCGGCTGTGACACCCAGGCGATGGCCGCCGCGTGGCGGGCGCGCCGTTCCGCCGATGCGGCGCTGGCCGCGGCCCGGGCCGAGGCGGCCGATGCGGCCCGCCACCGGCTCGACCTGGAGGATCTGGTGGCGAGGGCCGACACGGCCGCCGTGCAGCCGGGCGAGCCCGAGGCGCTTCGGGCCGAGAGCAACCGTCTCCGCCACCTCGACGAGCTGACCGCGGCCGCAGCCGCGGCCGCCGAGCTGCTCAGCCCGGCGGAGGGCGAGGGGGCGCAGTCGCTCACCGCCCGGGCGGGCGAGTCGGTGGCCGCCGCCGCGGAGTACGAGCCCGGCAGTGGCGGCCGTTGCCGCCGAGCTGCGCGACGCGGCCGCCCGCCTGCAGGAGGCGGCGGTCGAGCTGCGCGGGTTCGTCGACGGGCTCGAGGCCGACTCGGGCCGGCTGGAGCACGTCGAGGCCCGGCTGGAGCTGTTCGCGCAGCTCGAGCGCCGCTACGCCGCGCCCCTCGAGCGGGTGCTGGCGATGGCGGCCGAAGCCCGCACGGCCCTCGAGCGCCTGGACGGCTCGCAGTCAGAGCTCGAGCGGCTCTCGGACGCGTCCGCGGCCGCCGCCGAGCAGGCCCGCGCCTGCGCGGCCGAGCTGACGGCGCGCCCGCACCGCGGCCGGCGCCTGCGTTCGCCCGCGCCGTCGAGGCCGAGCTGGCCGACCTGGGAATGGACGACGCCCGCTTCGGCGTCCGCATCGAGCCGGCCGACCTGGGGCCGCGAGGGGCCGACCGGGTGGTGCTCGAGCTGGCCGCCAACCCGGGCCTGCCCGCCGGGCCGGTCGCCGACACCGCCTCCGGCGGCGAGCTGTCGCGGATCGCGCTCGCGATCAGGGTGGCCGCCCGTGCCCGCACGGGCCCGGGCGTCCTGCTGCTCGACGAGGTCGACGCCGGTATCGGCGGCCGCACGGCACGGGCGGTGGCGGGCAAGCTGCAGCAGCTGGCCGAGGCGGCGCAGGTGCTCGTGATCACCCACCTGCCCCAGATCGCGAGCGTCGCCGATGCGCACTTCCGGGTCGAGAAGCTCGCGGGCGACCCGACCGCGACGGCGATCGTGCGCCTGAAGGACGGCGAGGTCGTCGACGAGCTGGCGCGGATGCTCGGCGGCGAGGAGGGCGACGAGGCCGCGCGCCGGCACGCCGAGGCGCTGCGAGGATAGCTACGCGCGGGGCTCCGAAGCGCCTCGTAGCACACGAGGTCGTGGCCGTGGGCCTGGAGCGTGCCCGCCGGCCGCATGCCGCATTTCTCCATGACCCGCATCGAGGGCTCGTTCGTCGGGTATGAGAGGGCGATGATGCGCTCGAGCCCGAACGGGCCAAACCCCGCGGCGAGGCAGGCGGACGCCATCTCGGTCGCGTACCCGAGCCCCCAGGCGGGCCGCTCGAGCGCGTACACGACCTCGATGTCGGGGCCCGTGCCCTCGACGAGCGTCAGGCCGCAGAGGCCGATCATGCGACCGTCCTGCAGCCGCGTCGCCGCCCACAGGCCGAACCCGTGCTCGCGCTCCGCCGCCATGTACTGGGCGACGCTCTCGGCCGTTTGCGCCCGCGTGCGCGCGCTGCCGCTGCGACCGATGTAGCGCATCGCCTCGGGGTCGCCGAAGACGCGGTGCAGGCCGTCGGCGTCGTCGACGCGCAGGCTGCGGATCTCGAGCCGGTCGGTGGTCAGGGGGAGCGTGTCCATGGCCGGGTGGCGCATATGATGCCCCAACCGGCACGACTCGAAGCGGAGGAGCCATGAGCGAGCACCTGACGGCGACGCGGGCTGGGGAGCGGTTCGGCGCCGCGATCGCGGCCGCGACCGACTGCCACCAGGCCTGCATCGAGGCGCTCTCCTACGGCCTCCAGCGCCGCGGCGAGTCGGCCCACCTGTTGCACGCCCGGCTGATGCTCGACTGCGCCCAGGTGTGCGACACCACCCGGGACATGATGCTGCGGAGCTCCGACTTCGCCCACCAGATGGCGGCGCTCTGCGCCGAGGTGTGCGACCGCTGCGCCGCGTCGTGCGATCGCCTGGGTGCGGGGATGGAGCCGTGCGCCGACGCCTGCCGGCGCTGCTCGGAGGCGTGCCGGGCCGTCCGGTAGCCGCTCCGTCACGACCGTCGCGTATGATCCAGTTCCCGGATGCGGTCACTGCGGCGAAAGGCGGCGAAGGCGTGAGCAGGCAGGTCAAGTACGTGTTCGTAACCGGGGGCGTTGTCTCGTCACTGGGCAAGGGAATTACGGCGGCGTCGCTCGGACGGCTGCTGAAGGCGCGGGGCCTGCGGGTGTCGCTGCAGAAGTTCGATCCCTACATCAACGTCGACCCGGGCACGATGAGCCCGTTCCAGCACGGCGAGGTCTTCGTGACCGAGGACGGGGCCGAGACCGACCTCGACCTGGGCCACTACGAGCGGTTCGTCGACGAGTTCCTGTCGCGGAACTCGAACCACACCACCGGCTCCATCTACGAGCGGATCATCCGCCGCGAGCGCAGGGGCGAGTACCTGGGCTCGACGGTGCAGGTGATCCCGCACGTCACCGACGAGATCAAGCGCCGCGTCCAGCTGGCCGCACAGTCGCACGACGTCGACGTGATCATCACCGAGATCGGCGGCACCGTCGGCGACATCGAGAGCCTCCCGTTCCTGGAGGCGATCCGCCAGTTCCGAAACCAGGTCGGGCGCGACAACGTGATGTACATCCACTGCACGCTTGTGCCGTTCATCGACGTCGCCGGCGAGCTCAAGACCAAGCCGACGCAGCACTCCGTGCAGGAGCTGCGCCGCATCGGTATCGCGCCGGACGTGGTCGTGTGCCGCTCGCGCCAGCCGCTGTCGCTCGACCTGCGCGAGAAGATCGCGCTGTTTGCCGACGTGGCGGTGGACGCCGTCATCTCCGCTCCCGACGCCGACGACATCTACGCCATCCCGCTGACGATGCAGTCGGAGGGCCTCGACCGGCTCGCCTGCGAGCGGCTCGGCCTGGTGACCGGCCCAGCCGACATGCGCGAGTGGGAGGCGATGGTCGAGCGCATCCGCGCGGCCGAGGGGACGGTGCGCATCGCCCTCGTGGGCAAATACGTCCAGCTCCAGGACGCCTATCTGTCCGTCGTCGAGGCGCTCAAGCACGCCGCCATCCACCACGGCACCAAGCTCGAGATCGTCTGGGTCGACGCCGAGACGCTGTCGTGGGCCGAGGCCGAGCGGCGGCTCTCGCAGGTCGACGGCATCCTCATCCCGGGCGGGTTCGGCGTTCGCGGGATCGAGGGCAAGATCGCCGCGGTGCGGTTTGCCCGCGAACAGTCGGTTCCGTTCCTCGGGGTCTGCCTGGGGATGCAGGTCGCCGTCGTCGAGTTTGCCCGCCACGTGGTGGGACTCGAGGGCGCGAACTCGAGCGAGTTCGACGCCGAGACGGCCTATCCGGTGATCGACCTCCTGCCCGAGCAGAAGCAGGTCGAGGACATGGGCGGGACCATGCGGCTGGGCTCCGATCCGGTGAAGGTGGTCGAGGGCAGCGCCGCGCATCGCGCCTACGGCGAGACCGTGGTCTACGAACGCCACCGGCACCGCTATGAGGTCAACAACAACCTTCGCCCGCAGTTGGTCGCGCACGGCCTGCATGTCTCCGGCACCTCGCCGGACGAGCGGCTCGTGGAGATCATCGAGCTGCCGGACCACCCGTGGTTCTGCGCGAGCCAGTTCCATCCGGAGTTCAAGTCGCGGCCCAACCGGCCCCAGCCGTTGTTCCGCGACTTCGTCGGCGCCGCCGTCGCCCGCAGCGACCGGCGCCCGGCCGATCCGACCTCCGTGGCCGAGAACCTGCCCGCGTAGCCTCGACGCGACGATCCATGGACAACTGGGTAGAGCTCGATCGACACATGCACCGGCTCGCCGACCTCGGCCGGATGTCGGCGCTCCTGTCCTGGGATCAGCAGACCATCATGCCTCGCCGTGGGGCCGAGGCGCGGGCGCGGGCCGTGGCGACGCTGCGCGTGATCCGCCACCGCCAGCTGACCGACCCGCACCTGGGCGAGCTGCTCGACGAGGCTCACTCGGCGCGTCTCGACGAGCCACGCGCCGCGATGGTGCGGGTGCTCACGCACGACCGTGACCGGGCGGTGCGCCTGCCCGACGATCTCGTCCGCCGGCTGGCGCTGGCCGGCTCGCGCGGCCAGGCTGTGTGGGAGGAGGCCCGCGCCGCCCGCGACTGGGACCGGTTCCGGCCCTGCCTCGAGGAGATGGTGGCGCTCAAGCGCGAGCAGGCCGATCTGCTCGGGCACGACGGCGAGGCCTACGACGCGCTGATGGACGCCTATGAGCCGGGGATGCGGACAGCCCGTGTCGAGCCGCTCTTCGCCGCGCTGGCCGAGGAGCTCCAGACACTGCTCCGGGCGATCGCCGCGGCCGGCCCGGCCCCGCCGCCGCCGTTCACCGGGCGCCGCTTCGCCGACGCGACGCAATGGGACTTCACGATGCGGCTCCTGCGCGACATCGGCTTCGACCTCGATGCCGGGCGGCAGGATCGCTCGGCCCACCCGTTCACGACCACGATCGCCCTGCACGACATCCGCCTGACCACGCGCCTCGACGAGGCCGACCCCTTCACGGGCATCTCCTCGACCATGCACGAGGCCGGCCACGGCCTGTACGACCAGGGCTTCGATCCGGAGTACGAGGACACGCCGATCGCCGACGCACCGTCGCTCGGGCTGCATGAGTCGCAGTCACGGCTGTGGGAGAACCTGGTCGGGCGCAGCCTGCCGTTCTGGCGCCACTACGCGCCGGTGATGGCCGAGACGTTCGGCGACGCGATGGCGGGCGCGAGTGCGGACGACGTCTACCGAGAGGTCAACCGGGTGCAGCCCTCGCTGATCCGGGTCGAGGCCGACGAGGTCACCTACAACCTGCACATCCTGATCCGGTTCGAGCTCGAGCTCGCGCTGCTGCGCGGCCGCCTCGAGGTGGCCGAACTGCCCGAGGCGTGGAATGCCGCCTACCAGGAGCGCCTCGGGGTGCGGCCGCCGCATGCCGGCGTGGGAGTGCTGCAGGACGTCCACTGGTCGAGTGGATCGTTCGGCTACTTCCCCACCTACACGATCGGCAACCTGTACTCGGCCATCCTGTGGGAGCGCATCGCCACCGAGCTGCCCGACATCGAGGCTCAGGTCGAGCGGGCGGAGTTCGCCCCCCTGCTCGCGTGGCTGCGCACGCACATCCATCGCGCCGGCTACCTCCACGAGGGCGACGACCTGATCGAGCGCGTCACCGGCACCCGGCTTCGGCATGGGCCGTTCATGCGCTACCTGTGGGGGAAGTTCGGGCCGCTGTACGGGCTCGAGATCCCGCTCGAGCACGCCGCCACCGCGAACGGCGAGCGCCCGTGAGCACGCGGGGAGCGGGGGGCGTGGTCGACCTCTTCTGCGACCTGGCCGCCATCCCCAGCCCATCCCGCAAGGAGCGGGCCGTGGCCGACCGGGTGCTCGAGCTCCTCCGCGGGCTGGGACTCGAGGCGGAGGAGGACGACGCCGGCGCGCGGATCGGGTCGGACATCGGCAACATCTACTGCCGTCTCGCCCCCACCGCGGGCGAGGGGACGCCGATTTTCCTGAACGCCCATCTCGACACGGTGCCCCCCGACGGGCCGATCGAGCCCGAGGTGCGAAACGGCGTCGTCGTCAACCGCCGGGACACGATCCTCGGTGCCGACAACAAGGCCGCGGTCGCGGTGATGCTGGCCGCGATCGCCCGCCTGGCCGACGGCACCCCGCACGCCGGCGTGGAGCTCGTGCTGACGCCGATGGAGGAGGTCGGCCTGCACGGCGCCAAGGCCTTCGACCTCGGCCGGCTGCACGCCGGGCTCGGGTTCTGCTACGACCATGCGGCGCCCATCGGCAATGTCGTGCTCGCGGCACCGACCCAGAAGTCTCTCGAGCTGCGCTTCTTGGGCCGCGCCGCCCACTCGGGGATCGCGCCCGAGCAGGGCCGAAGCGCGATCGTCGCCGCGGCCCGGGCGGTCGCCGACATGTCCCTGGGCCGGATCGACGACGCCACCACGGCCAACGTCGGCCTGATCCGTGGCGGCGTCGCCGGCAACATCGTCCCGCCCGAGTGCAGCGTGGCGGCCGAGGCCCGCAGCCGCGATCCCGACCGCCTGCGCGAGCAGGTGCAGGCGATGCTCGATGCGGCGACGTATGCGGCCAACCTGGCCGAGTGCGAGCTCGAGACTCGCATCGTCTCGGAGTACGAGGGCTACCGGTTCGCGCGGACGCACGCCGGCGTGCGCCTGATCTCGGAGGCCCTCGGCGCCAGCGGCTACCCGGTCACCTACATCGAGTCGGGCGGGGGTGCCGATGCGAACGTCTTCAACGCCGCCGGTGTCCCCTGCGTCAACGTCTGCAACGGGATGGCCGACATCCACACCGCCTCCGAGCACATCGCGGTCTCCGATCTGGAGGGAATGCTCGGTGTGACACTCCAGTTGATCGAGACAGCGAGGACTACAATCGCCGAGCCGGACGGCGAGCGGGGGACGGAATGAAGGTCGGGGTCGTCAAGGAGATCAAGCAGGACGAGTCACGGGTCGCGCTGACGACCGCCGGAGTGGTGGAGTTGCGCAGGCGCGGGCACGAGGTGCTCGTCGAGACCGGTGCCGGGCTCGGAAGCGCCATGGACGACGCCGAGTACGAGGCGGCCGGGGCGACGATCCTCGACGTCGACGCCGTGTGGGCCGACGCCGAGATGGTGCTCAAGGTGAAGGAGCCGCTCGACGGCGAGTACCAGCGGCTCTCGCCCGGGCAGATCCTGTTCACCTACCTGCATCTCGCCGCGGCGCCCGAGTTGACCAGGGGGCTGTGCGAGACCGGGGCCGTGTGCATCGCCTACGAGACGGTCGAGACGGGCGACGGCAGGCTGCCGCTGCTCGCGCCGATGAGCGAGGTCGCCGGCCGCCTGTCGTCCCAGGTGGGGGCCTACTATCTGATGCGGCCGCTGGGCGGGCGCGGCCGGCTGATGGGCGGCGTGCCGGGCGTGCTCCCGGCCAAGGTGCTCGTGCTGGGCGGCGGCATCGTCGGCTACAACGCCGCGCTGATCGCGCAGGGGATGCAGGCCGATGTGACGGTGTTCGAGCGCAGCGTCGACCGGATGCGGGAGCTCGACGTGAGCCTCGGCCGCACCGTGCTCCTGCAGATGTCAAGCCGGCACTCGATCGCCGAGGCGGTGCCACAGGCCGACCTCGTGATCGGCGGGGTGCTGGTGCACGGCGCCAAGGCGCCCCACCTCGTCACCCGCGACATGCTGGCGACGATGCAGCCGGGCTCGGTCCTGGTCGACGTCGCGATCGACCAGGGCGGGTGCTTCGAGACGTCCCGGCCCACCACGCATTCCGACCCGACCTATCTGGTGGACGGCATCGTCCACTACTGCGTCTCCAACATGCCCGGCGCCGTTCCGATCACCTCGACCTGGGCCCTGACCAACGTCACGCTCCCGTACATCGAGGCCATCGCCGACAAGGGGCTGCACCGGGCGCTGGCCGAAGACCCCGCGCTCGCACTCGGTGTCAACGTCGCAGCGGGTGAGGTCACCTGCCAGCCGGTCGCCGAGGCGGTCGGCCTGGGCTACACCCCGCTTGACACCGTGCTCCCGCTCCGCGTTGCGTAATCCCTACGGCGTCCACTGCATCCAGCGGGTGTAGCCGGGCAGCGACCAGCGCGGCCGTCCGGTCATGTCGGTGAACACGATGTCGCTCCCGTTCGAGAGCGCCAGCGTCGACCGGTCAGGCGAGACCGCCGCCGCGAGGATCGCCTGCGTGGACACACTCGTGATCACCTGCCCGGTGAAGCGGTCGTCGAGTACGAGGCCGGCCCGGCGCGACGCCGTGATCACGCGGCCGCCGCCGAGAAGCGCGATGCTGTCGGCAACCGCGCCCGTGTCCCACTCGCCGACCGCGCGACCCTCGCGGTCATACACGACGACGATCATGATCGGCGCGGGCCCTCCGGCGACCGTGACGGTCGTGGCCGGCACGGCGAGCACCTCACCGCCGCCGCCGGCCCCGGATTCTGGTCGACGTGCTGACGCAGGAGCGCCGTCAGCGCGCCGGCGCCCGCGACGCTGCGCGTGCCGATATGGGCGACCCCGTCGAGGTCACGATAGGCCAGCCGGTCTCCGACGTACCCCGGGAAGCAGGCGTCCGGGACGGCCGTCGTGACGCGTCCGTCCCCGACATGGAATGCGAGCAGCTCGGACACCCCGTGGCCGCCTTCGCAGGTGACGAGCGTGCGCGAGTCGGGACTCCACGCTGGGCGGCGCGAACCCGAGGTCGGTGCCGGCGAAAGGTGTCCTGATGCGGCCCGTGCGCACGTCCATCAACGCCAGCGGCTGCGGTGGGACGAGCGGGCGGCTGTAGCGCATCGCAACCAGGCGCCGGTTGGGCGAGACCCAGAAGTTGCAGTAGCCGGGAGGCGCCTGGAGCGTGCGGGTGCGCTGTGTCCAGAGGTCGATGCGATGCAGCCGGCACGCGGAGTCGGCGTACCAGAGCTCGCCGCGCAGCACGCCGTGGGGAAGCTTCGGCGGTGCGGGTGGTGGCCGCGTGGCGGGCTTGGACGGCGGGGCGGCGTCGTGCCCGCCGAGCAGGGAGTTTGCGGCCGCGGCGATCACGACGAGCGCCGCCACGGCGAGCGCCCCGGCGTTGCGCAGACCCTCTCTGCGGGGCCTCGCCGGAGTGGTGTATGTGAACTCGATGGGACGTGATCGCACGGAACGCCTATCCTTCCATCCTGATGGGCCGGAGGCACGGCCCGGCAGGAACGTGACGGTTTGCGGCGAACCGGGGACTGCCATGGGTGTATACGACGACAAGCTACGCGACTTCCTGACCCACCTCCAGTTGGAGCGGGGGGCGTCGCCGCATACCGTCGAGGCCTACCGGCGCGACCTGATCGACCTCGGCGACTTCGTCGAGCACAGCGACCCCGACACGATTCCGGTGAGCGTCCTGGACGACTACACCGTTGCGCTGCGCGACCGCGGCCTGTCTGCCGCGACGGTGCGCCGGCGCATGGCGGCCGTGCGGGCCTTCTTCAAGCACCGCGCACGCGAGGGCGGCCGGGCCGACGCGGGCCGCACCGTCCCGCTGCCGCGGCTGGGGCGCAGTCTGCCCGACCCGCTCACGAAGGCGGAGGCCGAGGCGATCGTGACGAGGCCCGACACCTCCCCGCGCGGTCTGCGCGACCGGGCGATGCTCGAGCTCCTCTACGGCGCGGGCCTGCGCGTCTCCGAGCTGGTGTCGCTGCGCGTCTCCGACATCGACCTGGCCGAGGGCGTCGTGCGCTGCATCGGCAAGGGCGCGAAGCAGCGGATGGTGCCGATGGGCAAGAGCTCGACCGAGGCGACCCGGATCTACCTGCAGCGTGGACGCCCGTACCTGGGGCGGCTTCAGCGGGGCGACATCCTGTTCCTCAACCACCGCGGCCAGGGCATCACCCGCCAGGCGGTCTTCCAGCTCGTCCGCGACCACGCCCGCAACGCGGGCATCACCAAGGACGTGACCCCGCACACTCTGCGCCACTCGTTCGCGACCCACCTCCTCGAGGGCGGCTGCGACCTGCGCAGCGTGCAGGAGATGCTCGGCCACGCCAGCATCGAGACGACCCAGGTCTACACCCACGTCTCGGCCGACCACGTCCGCCAGGCGTACTTCAAGGCCCACCCCCGCGCCTAAACCGGGGACAGTCCCCCGAATGGTGCCGTGTTACTTTCGGCACACTTCTGTGACGCGGTGCCCGGCGACCTGAGAAACGACCTGCTCGAGCGCATCCCCTGGGTGGATGGCCACGCCGACGTCTGGCGTACCTTCTCGGACGAGCGGTTCTTTCCCCGGCTGGTGGCCGCCCTGGCCGACCCCTATCGCGGCGAGGGTGTCACGAAGGTGGCGGGCATCGAGGCCCGGGGGTTCATCCTCGGGGCGGCCGTGGCCGTCGAGTTGTCGGCCGGCTTCGTCGCCATCCGGAAGGAGGATACCGGGCTCTTCCCCGGCGAGAAGATCGTCCGCGTCTCGGAGCCGGACTACCGCGGGAACGCGTGCACGTTGCGCCTCCAGGTGCGATCTCTGACTCCGGCCGACCGCGTTCTGCTCGTGGACGACTGGCTCGAGACCGGAAGCCAAGCGCTCGCGGCCAGGGCGCTAATCGAGGCGAGTGGTGGCGTGTTCGTCGGCGCGTCCGTGATCGTCGACCAGCTGTCCGACCACGGCCGCGCCCGGCTGGAGCCGTTCACGGCGCTGATGCCGTTCGAAGCGTTCGGTCCCTCGGTAGGCTAGGCGGGTGCCACGGGCATGCGTGATCGTGCTGGACGCGGTCGGCGCGGGTGACCTGCCCGATGCCGCCGACTTCGGCACCGCCGGGTCGTCCACGCTCGCGCACGTCGCCGAGGCCGTCGGCGGCCTCGAGGTGCCGGCGATGCAGGCGCTCGGTCTCGGCAACATCATGCCGCTGCGGGGCTGCCCGCCGCGCCGGGCCGCGCCCTCTGTGCACGGCCGCCTGGCCGAGCGCAGCCTCGGCATGGACACGACCACCGGTCACTGGGAGATGGCGGGCATCATCACGGAGCGGCCGTTCCCGACGTACCCGGACGGCTTCCCCGCCGAGGTGATCGAGGTCTTCTCGAAGGCGACCGGGCGCCCGGTGATCGGTAACGTCGCCGCCTCCGGCACCGAGATCATCAAGCGCCTCGGCGAGGAACACCAGCGTACGGGGGCGTGGATCGTCTACACGTCGGCCGACAGCGTGTTCCAGATCGCAGCCCACGAGCGCACGATCCCGCTCGAGGAGCTGTACGAGGCCTGCCGCGTCGCGCGCACGATCCTGGTCGGCGAGCACGCCGTCGGGCGGGTGATCGCGCGGCCGTTCGAGGGTCGAGCCGGGAGCATACGTGCGCACGCCGCGCCGGCACGACTTCTCGCTCGAGCCGCCGAGCCCGAACTATCTCGAGCAGCCTCCGGGCCCGAGGCGTGACCGTTCACGGGGTGGGCAAGATCAGCGACATCTTCGCCGGTCGCGACATGGACAGCTCGCGGCCGACGACGTCGAACGGACACGGCATCGCGGTCACGACCGAGCTCCTGCGGGCGCTGCCCGATCACAGCTTCGTCTTCACCAACCTCGTCGAGACCGACATGCTGTGGGGCCATCGCAACGATCCGCGGGGGTTTGCCGATGCGCTCGAGGAGTTCGACGCCGGGCTTCCCGACATCCTGGCGGCGCTCCGCCACGGCGACCTGCTGGTGCTGACGTCCGATCACGGCTGCGATCCCACCACCCCCTCGACCGACCACTCCCGGGAGCACGCGCTCCTGCTCGCGCACGTTCCCGGCGCCCCGCTGCTCAGCTCCCGCCACGACGGCGACACGTTCGCCGACGTCGGCGCAACGGTGATGCGGGTGCTCACCCGCGAGCGCGCACCCGACCTGCCGGGCACGCCGGTGCTGTGAGCGGGCGCATCGTCGATCTGATCGCGCGCAAGCGCGACGGCGGGGAGCTCACCGCCGCCGAGTTGGCCGAGATGATCTCGCCGGAGACGCCCGACTACCAGCTCGCCGCGTTCCTGATGGCGGTGGTGCTGCGCGGCATGAGCGGGCGTGAGACGGCCGACCTGATGACGGCGATGGTGGCCTCCGGCGCGAGGCTCGACCTCTCGCCCGTCGGCCGGCCGGTGGCCGACAAGCACTCCACCGGCGGCGTCGGCGACAAGACGACGCTGGTGGTGGCGCCTCTGGTCGCAGCGTGCGGCGTCCCGGTGGCGAAGCTGTCGGGGCGGGGCCTCGGCCATACCGGGGGCACGCTCGACAAGCTCGAGTCGATCCCGGGATTCGAGGTCGATCTCGAGCCCGGCCGGCTTGTCGAGCAGGTGCGCCGAGTCGGGGTGGCTGTGGCCGGCCAGACCGCCGATCTCGTGCCGGCCGACCGGCGCATGTACGCGCTGCGCGACGTGACGGCCACGGTGCCGAGCATCCCCCTGATCGCCACCAGCATCATGTCCAAGAAGGTCGCCGCCGGTGCGTCGCGGCTGGTGCTCGACGTCAAGGTGGGGGAGGGCGCGTTCATGCCCGACGTGGAGCGCGCGCGCGAGCTTGCCGCCGCCATGATCGAGCTGGGCACGGCGGCGGGCCTGCCCGACGACCTGCATGCTGACGCGCATGGACGAGCCGCTGGGAAGGGCGGTCGGAAACGCGCTCGAGGTCGCCGAGGCGGTCGCCGCCCTCTGCGGGCATGGCCCGGCCGACCTGGTCGACCTCTGTGTGACCGCGGCCGCGATCATGACCGGCGACCGGGCGGCGGTCGAGCACGCGCTGGCCTCGGGCGCGGCGCACGAGACCTACCGGCGCTGGATCGCGGCCCAGGGCGGTGACCCCGACGCACCGCTGCCGGCCGCGCCCACGGTCGTCGCGGTGCCGGCTCCCCGCGACGGCCATGTGCGCTCGTGCCACGCGCTCGCGCTGGGAGAGGCGGCGATGCGCCTGGGCGCCGGCCGGGCGCGCAAGGACGATGTCGTCGACCACGCGGTCGGCATCGTGGTCGACGCCAAGGCCGGGGAGCGTGTCCGGCTCGGCGAGCCGCTTGCGACGGTGCACGCCCGCTCCCCCGGCGATGTCGATGCCGCTGCGGTCGCGGCCTGCTTCGACATCGGCGAAGGCCCGCTCGAGCCTCCGCCGGTCGTCATCGAGGTGATCGGCTGAGCTGCGGGTGCGCGGCGCCGGAGGGGGTCGCGCCGCGCACCCGCGGGCCGGTTAGCCTCCGAACCCGAAGAACGCGCCCAGCGGGTTCGGCAGATGGGGCGTGAACGGGTGGAAGTGGAACCGGTGTTCCGTGTCGAAGCCGGCCTTGGCCGCGGCCGACTTGTCGGCGAACGGCAGCAGTGCGGCGACGGCCTGGCTGATGTCCGTCCACTTGAGCGTGCGCTCGTAGCCGTTGTTGTTCGGCGGGTCGACCGACTCGCGGACGCCCTGCGCACCCTTGATGTGCTCGATCGGGCCGCCGTCGCGCTTGGCGACGCCCGGGCCGACCACGCGCGCGAGCGTGCGGTGGTCGCTCTCGATGCCCATGATGCGGGCCGCCGTCACGCGCAGGTCGGAGTTCGAGAAGTTGCGGACACCGACCAGGTAGGCGGCGATGAACGCGTCCTCGAGCGTGACGAGCGTGTTGAGGGTGACCTGGGCGTTGTGGAACATCCCGTGCGGGTAGAAGAACGCGGTGAACGGCGACTGCTTGCCGGTGACCGACGCCTCGAGCGCGTAGTGGGACATCTCCTCCTGCCGCGCGGCCTTCAGGTAGCGCTGGTCGTCGGCCGCCAGGTGCCTGAAGAAGGGCGCCCGGTTGATGATGTTCGTGTACGTGGTGACAGCCAGCGCCTCGGCGATCTCCGCCGCGATGAGGATATCGATGTCACCTTTCGTCACGTGGGCGGTCGACGCCCCCGCGGTCGCGGCGCTCAAGAGGCCGCCGCCCAGCACGACGCCCGCGCCAGCGACACCCGCGTTGCGGATGAACGACCCGCGGCTGAGCGATCGATCTGCGGTTTCCGTCATCTCTGCTCCCCCGTTTTGCGATGCGCCGGTGCCGTATTGCGCCAGCGCCAGGGGTCATTCGCGCGACGAGGATGACCGGTTCACCGGCAGGTGGCGTGCCTGGTGAGGCTCGTGACGGTCGCGCCGAAGAGACAGGCCTGGATGAACGTCCCAGCCGTGCCACCGGAGCACCGCGATGCCATGCCCCGCACCCCGCCCGCTCGTTGTCATCCCCTAAGCTCCCCCGATGCCCGAGCTGCCCGAGGTTGAGACGGTCCGCCGGGGGCTCGCGCCGCGTATCGCCGGCCGCACGCTCACCGAGGCCGACATCCGCGACGGGCGGCTGACGGCTCCGGACGATCCGCGCGAGGTCGGCATGGAGCTCGACGGCGAGCGCTTCGCGGGTGTGGGGAGGCGCGGCAAGTACCTGCTGTTCGCATTCGACACCGGCCGCACGCTCGTCGTGCACCTGCGGATGACGGGCTGGTTCCACCACCGGGCCCCCGGCGCGTCCGAGCCCGAGCCCACGCACATCCGGGCCGTGTTCCACCTCGACGACGGTGCAACGCTTCTCTACTGCGACCAGCGCCGGTTCGGCACGATGCGGCTGATCGAGCCGGGCGGCCTCGAGGCGTATCTGCGGCCGCGGGCCGGCCCCGAGCCGCTCTCTCCCGAGTGGTCGCCGCGGCGGCTGCGGGCCGATCTGGCGGGGCGGCGCGCGCCGGTGAAGGCGCTCCTCCTGCATCAGGGCATCGTTGCGGGCGTCGGCAACATCTATGCCGACGAGGCGCTGTGGCAGGCGCGCATCCATCCGTTGCGCGCCGGCGGGAGCCTGACCCACGCCGAGGTGCGGAGGCTCTACACGGCGGTTGTCGAGAGCCTGGAGCGCGGTATCGACTCGCGCGGTGCCAGCATTCGCGACTACCGTGACGTCGACGGCGAGCGCGGCGGTATGCAGGAGCGCTTCGCCGCGTATGCCCGCACGGGAGAGCCGTGCCCACGATGCGGGACGCCCATCGAGAAGATCCGTGTCGCCCAAAGGGGGACCCACCTGTGTCCACGTTGCACCCGACTGCGCTCCGCGTAGCCGAACGGCTGCGGGCCGCCGGCCTCGACGTCGTCGTCCGCGAGCAGGATGCCTCGACGCGTACCGCGGAAGAGGCGGCCGCCGCCGCCGGCTGTGAGCTCGGCCAGATCGTGAAGTCGCTCGTGTTCAACGACGACGAGGGGCCCGTCCTGGTGCTCTGCGCCGGCGACCGGCGCGTGGACACCAGCCGCCTCGGCCTGCGCCGGGCGACGGCGGACGAGGTCAGGCAGGCGACGGGATTTGCCATCGGCGGGGTGCCGCCCCTTGGCCACGACCGGCCGCTGCGAACGCTGGTCGACGCATCGCTGCGGCGGTTCGGCACGGTCTGGTGCGCCGCCGGGACGCCGCGTGCCGTGTTCGAGGTGGACACCGACCGGCTGATCGCGGCACTCCCCGACGGCGAGGAGCGCGACCTCACCGAGCCGGTCTGAGCTCGAGCACGTAGGCGATCAGGCGCATCGACCGGGTGGCCATGAGGTCGCGACTCGGCGTGCGATCGAAGCCGAACGACCCGTACAGCGACTGCGCCGCCAGCATCGCCTCGGTGGTGTGGAGCACGATTCGGGACTTCCCCGCGGCCGCCGCCCGGTCGATGCACTCCTGCACGAGCCGCCGCCCAATCCCGCCACGCTGGGCTGCGGGCGACACCGCCAGCATGCGGATGCCGGCCTCGTCCTCGCCCTCGAACTCGGCGTACCGCCCGGCACCGCGGACGTACGTGACGCCTCCCAGGAGCGTCCCCGCCGCATCGACTGCCACCAGCACGTCCGCCTTGTCGCTGCGGGCGGTGACATCCCGCAGTGTCTCCTCATAGCCCGGCGAGATCGTCTCTCCCGGCACGGCCCGGTAGGCCGCCACGGTCAGTTCGCCGAGCGCGGCGTGCTCCTCCGGACGAACAGGTCGGACGGCGAAATCGGGCATCCGGCGACCTTAGCGTGGGGGTGGGCCGGGCAGCGCCTGGCGCGCGCCATTGGGCGCGTGCGTCGTGTGCCAATTGGCCGATGCGGCAAGTGTCGTTGCTGCGCCCTTGGACGAAGTGCCCGGGACCCCTCATCCAGGCGGTGTGCGCCACTTGGCACGTGCAGCCTGTGCCAATTGGCCGATGCGGCGAGTGTGGCCCCGGCGCAGAGTCGGAGCGGCTGGGATCCCTCGTCCAGGCGGTCTGCGCCATTTGGCGCTTGGAGCGTGTGCCAATCGGCCCGCGCGGCGACTTTGGGCCCGACGCGACGGAGCGGCTGGGTCCCTCATTCAGGCGGTGTGCGCCATTTGGCGCGTGCGTCGTGTGCCAATTGGCCGATGCCGCATCCGCCGTGTCGGCGCCCGCGCCCGCGCCGTGGAGGGTGTGACCCGTGACCGGCCCCTGCTGCGCCACTTGGCGCGTGCAGCGTGTGTCAATTGACCGGCCCCCCTCCTACACTGGCCCCATGGGACGAACCTACCGAGCCGACGCGGTCGTGCTGCGCTCGATCCGGTTTGGCGAGGCCGACCGGGTGCTGCACATCTACACGGCCGAGCGGGGGCGCGTGAACGCAATCGCGAAGGGCGTGCGCAAGACGACGTCGCGGTTTGGGGGGCGGCTGGAGCCGCTGACCCGGGCGGCGCTCATGCTGCACGAGGGCCGCGGCGAGCTGCACACCGTCTCGGGCGCCGATATCACCTCGGCGCACGCCGCGGTGCGGGAGCGGCCCTACACGCTGAGCGTCGCGCTGATCGGAGCGGAGGCGGTGCTGAAGCTGCACCCCGAGCCCGATCCACAGCCGCGCGTTTTCGACGGCCTGGTGCGGTTCCTGGAGCTGCTCGACGGCCCGGTGCCGGAGACAGGCGACCCGGCGGCGGACGCTCTGGCGGTCGGCTTCCAGCTGAAGCTGCTCCTCCTCGCCGGCTACCTGCCGCACCTGACATCGTGCGCGTCGTGCGGCACCGCGGGCCCGCTGATCGGCTACTCGCCGGTGGCCGGCGGGGCGGTCTGCGAAAGCTGCTCGGGAGGGCCGGAGTGGTTTCGGCTGCGTCCGGGCAGCCTCGAGACGATCGAGCAGCTGATCGAACGGCCGCTGCGCCCCGGCCGGCTCGACGCCCGGCAGCCCAGGACGCGGTGCGAGTCGTGGAGGCGACCTATGCCTTCCACGGCGGCTTCCGGATGCGGACGCTGCACGCCTGATCCCGTCCGGCGGGCCGCGCCGGCCTGATAGCTTGCGGCCGCGATGCAGACCACCTTCCAGGGCATGATCTCGGCACTTCAGACCTACTGGGAAGAGCAGGGCTGCACCATCCTGCAGCCGTACCACACCGAGGTCGGCGCGGGTACGTCGAACCCCGCCACCTTCCTGCGCGTGCTCGGCCCGCGGCCGTGGCGCACGGGCTACGTCGAGCCGTCGATCCGTCCCGACGACGGGCGCTACGGCGAGAACCCGTTCCGGTTCCAGCAGTTCTACCAGTATCAGGTGATCCTCAAGCCCGCCCCGGCAGACGTCCAGGACCTCTACCTGGCGTCGCTCCAGGCGATCGGGATCGACGTCCCCCGCCACGACGTCCGGTTCGTCGAGGACAACTGGGAGAACCCCTCGCTGGGCGCGTCCGGCCTCGGGTGGGAGGTGTGGATGGACGGGATGGAGATCACCCAGTTCACCTACTTCCAGCAGGCCGGCGGCTTCGACCTCGACCCGATCTCGGTCGAGCTGGCCTACGGTCTCGAGCGGCTGGGCATGTACCTGCAGGGCGTCCGCCGCGCCCACGACATGCGTTGGTCGGAGGACGTCAGCTGGGCCGACGTCTACCTCCAGAACGAGCGCCAGATGTCGACCTACAACTACGAGCTGGCCGATGTGGCGGTGCACGCGCGCCATTTCGACGACTTCGAGGCCGAGGCCCGGCGCTGCATCGACGCCCGCCTGCCGCTGCCGGCCTACGACCACGTGCTCAAGTGTTCGCACGCCTTCAACCTGCTCGACGCCCGCCGGGCGATCGCGGTCACCGACCGCGCCGGCTACATCCTGCGGATGCGGCGGTTGTCGCAGGCGGTCGCCCGCCTGCACCTCGAGGTGGAGGAGGCCGGTGCCTGACCTCTTGGTCGAGATCGGCTGCGAGGAGCTGCCGGCGGCCGCGTGCCGCCAGGCCGAGGCGCAGCTGCCCGGGCTGCTCGAGGCGGAGCTGCGCCGGGCCGGGCTCGCCTCGGCTGACCGGCGCGTCTACGTCGCGCCCCGGCGCCTGGGCGTGATCGCGACCGGCCTGCCGGCGGAGCGCCCCGCCGAGCGTACGGAGGCGCGCGGTCCGCGGGCCGACGCCCCCGACCAGGCCCTGGCCGGGTTCGCGCGCAAGCACGGTCTCGATCCGCCGCAGCTCGAGCGCCGCGACGGGTTCGTCTGGGCGGTCTCGGAGGGCGAGGCAACGCCCGTGGCGGCGCTTGCACGCGACATCGTGCGCGGGCTCGTGGAGGGGATCCAGTTCTCCAACTCGATGCGGTGGGAGGGCGGCCGGTTCTCCCGCCCGATCCGATGGCTCGTGGTGAAACTCGACGACGACGTCGCCCCGATGCGGCTCGCCGGTCTCGAGAGCGGCGAGACCACCTTCGGTCACCGCTACGAGGGCGGCCATGCGCGCATCGGCTCCGCCGCAACCTACCTCGAAGACCTGCGCGCGGTGCGGGCCATGGCAGATGCGAGCGAGCGGCGGGGGGCGATCGTCGCCGGCCTGGACGCCGCCGGGCCATGGACCGACCCGGGCGCGAAGCTGGAGGAGGTCGTCCACCTCGTCGAGTGGCCGGTCGTGCTGGCGGGCCGTTTCGACCGCAGGTACCTCGATCTGCCCGACCGCGTCGTGATCACCGCGATGCAGTCGCACCAGCGCTACTTCCCGGTCAGGGGCGGCGGCGGCGACCTCGAGCCGCGCTTCTTCTTCGTCGCCAACGGCGGCGACCCGGAGGTGGTGCGGGCCGGGAACGAAGAGGTGCTCGCCGGAAGGCTCGACGACGCCGCCTTCGCCCACCGGCGCGATCTCGACGCGCGGCCTCGAGGCGATGGTGGTCGAGCTCGGGCGGGTGAGCTTCCTCGAAGGCGCCGGCTCGATTGCCGACAAGGTGGCGCGCCTCGGGCGGCTGGTCGAGCGCCTGTGTGCCGGAAACGGCCTCGCCGCGGAGGTGCGGGCCGCCGCCGTCCGCGCCGCGGCGCTGTGCAAGGCCGACCTGGTGTCCGGCCTCGTGAGCGAGTTTGCCGACCTCGAGGGCTACGCGGGCTCGCTGTACGCGCGGGCCGCCGGCGAGGGGGATGCGGTCTGCGCCGCCATCGAGGAGCACCACCGGCCCCGCGAGGCGGGTGGCGAGCTCCCGGCGAGCGAGGCCGGCGCTGTGCTCTCGATCGCCGACAAGGCCGACACGCTCGCCGTCGCATTCGAGCGCGGCCTCGAGCCGACCGGGAGCCGCGACCCGTTCGGCCTGCGGAGGGCCGCGGCCGGCGTCGTTGCGATCGCCCTTGACCGCGGCTATACGCTCGACCCGCCGGCGCTCGTGGGCGAGCGGGCGGCCCAGTTCGTGCTCGACCGGCTTGAGCCCCTGCTGCTGGACGAGGGCGTCACGGTCGAGGAGGTGCGCGCTGCCCGCGGCTCGGGTGCGCTCGAGCCGGTCGCGGTCGCCGGGCTCGCCCGGGCGTTGCACGCGTTCGCCGGGCCGGGCCGCGATCTCGTCCGCGATGCCTACGGCCGCTGCGTGCGCATCGCGGGCACCACGCCGCCGGGCACGATCGACCCGTCGCTTCTGACCGAGCCCGCGGAGCGCGACCTGGCTGAGGCGCTCGACCACCCGCCCGGCGACGCTCGAGCAGGCGGCCGAGCTGGCGCCGGTCGTGACGCGCTTCTTCGACGCCGTCCTGGTCATGGCCCCCGACGAGGCGGTGCGGCAGAACCGGCTCACCCTCGTGGCCAACGTCGCCGCCGCGCTGCGGACTCTCGGGGACTTCGGACAGCTTCCGGGATAGGATCTCGGACGTGTCCGAACGGCTCGAGATCCACATCGTCTCCGACTCGACGGGTGATACCGCCGCGCGCGTCGGCAGGGCTGCCCAAAGCCAGTTCGACGACACCGAGATCGAGATGATCCGCCACGCCCGCGTGCAGAACCGCGAGCAGCTGGCGCGGGCGGTCGAGTCGGCGACGGGCAGGCGGGCGGCCGTGTTCTACACGCTCGTCGACCCGTCCCTGCGCGAGGCGATGGTCGAGATCGCCCACGCCGGCCAGCTGGTGGTGCACGACGTGCTGGGACCGGCCCTGAACGCGATCACGACCGCATCGGGCCGCGAGGCGACGCTCGTGCCCGGGCGCAGCGCACCGCTGGACGCCCAGTACTTCCGCCGCATCGCCGCGATCGAGTTCGCCGTCAAGCACGACGACGGCCGCGGCGCCGACGACCTGCACCAGGCGGATGTCGTCCTGATCGGCGTCTCCCGCACATCCAAGACGCCGACCTCGATGCACCTGGGCTACCTCGGCCTCATGGCGGCAAACGTGCCCATCGTGCGCGGAGTCGACCCGCCGCCGGTGCTGTTCACGGTCGAGCCGTGGAAGCTCGTCGGGCTCACGATCGACGCCGAGCAGCTGGCGGGCATCCGCCGCCGGCGCGTGCGTGCCCTCGCGGGGGCGGGCGCCCGCTACGCCGACCTGGCCGAGATCTACGAGGAGCTCGAGTTCACCCACGCGCTGCACAAGCGCCTGCGCTGCCCGGTGATCGACGTCACCGGCCTCGCCATCGAGGAGACGGCCGCCCGCGTCGCCGAGCTCGTCGACCAGCGCCGGCGGGCGTCGCTCGAGGGCGGCGTCCCGGCCTAGCTTGGCTACTCGGACACGTACTCCATCAGCAGCCCGTCGTGCCAGCCGCCTCCGCCGACGTCGCGCTCGTACCGGCGCATGATGCCGACACGGGTGAACCCGGCCTTCTCGTAGGCCCTGATGGCCGTGGCGTTCTCGGCCGCCGGATCGATCGTGATCCGGTGGTGGCCGCGCTCGTCGATCAGGTGGCGCACGACCGCGCGGACCGCCTCGGTGCCGAGACCGCGGCCGTGGAGTTCCGGGGCGAGGAACAGGTCGACGCTCGCATGTCTGTACTTGGGCTCGAGCTCCTCGCTGAACTGGATCAGGCCGGCGACAGCACCGTCCACCTCGATCACCAGCCGGGTCGCGCCGGGGTCGTCCGTGAGGGGAAAGCCCTCGTCGGGCACGTCCCACCAGCGTGCGACCTCGGGCGTCCGCAGGATCCGCAGCAGCTCGGCGGCGTCCGCCGCTGCGAGCGGGCGCAGGATCATCCCCGGAAATAGGGGCGCAGGCCCCAGGCCCGGAACGCCGCCAGCGTGCCGCGGTTCGTCATGACGCCGAAGTTGTAGCCCTTGGGGCTCCGGGAGTCGAAGTAGGACACCGCGTGGACGTAGCCGTGATGGCGGATCCACTTGGCCGCGCCGGCCATCCATGCGGGTGTGCGCGGGTCGGCGGCCGGTGCCGCGGTCTCGGCGATGACCATGCGCTTGCCGTGCACGGAGGCGAAGTGGTAGGCGTCCTGGAAGATATCTCGAAACCGGCGCCACGGCTTGCCGGGGAAGTTGTAGCCGTCCGCTCCGACCCAGTTGACGTACCGGTCGCCGGGCCAGAACGCCCCGGCGATGCCGTCGTGGAAGTCGAACGCCATCGGGCACCACACCAGCCGCACGTTGCGGGCCCCGGCCGCGTGGAAGATGTTCGCCATACGACGCCAGGCCGCAACGACCTCGCGGGGCGTGCCGATGTAGCGGGGATGCCCGTGCGGCTGGTCGAACTCGTAGAACGGGCGCAGGAACACGCGTCCGCCGGCGTGCCTGAGGGCGACGGCGGCCGTGCGGATGACCGCGTCCTGGCTGCCGCTCGCGATCGCGGCGGCGGTTGTGTGCGGGGCCGCCGACCATGACACCATCGGCAGGTGGCCGCCGCGCAGGTACGTCGCGATCTCCGACCAGCGTGTGAACGTCCACGGCACGTAGCGGTTGACGATCGCGAGCCGCCGGCCGACCCGCGCTTGCAACGCGGCGATCCCGCCCGGCTCGTTGGGGAACGCGCCCCAGAGCGCGCCGTGCATCGGCACCGCCGGCGGCCTGACGGCCTGTGCGGGCGCGGCGGCGATCAGTGCCGACGACGCGGCGACCAGCAGACATAGGCGGCGCATCAATGCACCCAGGCGGGCGCGTCGCTCGCGGGGAAGGACTCCATCGAGGCCTCGTCGACGGGATCGACCTCGCGCACCGTCCAGTGATCCTCCAGGCGTTCGACGACCTCCTCGTCCGGCCGGCCGCTCACATGGCCCGGGGCGATGATGCGCAGACCGTCCGCGTGCAGACGCCGCACCTCGTCCGGTGAGACGTCGAGCGACGCGTGGCAGTCGGACCGGCCGCACTCGCAGGTGGCGCGCTGCTGCGGCATCGGCCCACCTTACCGCACCTCGCGGACGCCCCCGCACGTCGCGGGCGACACTAGACTGCGCCGGTGCCCGGGTACGTCTACGACTTCTCCGAGGGGTCGAAGGAGATGCGCGGCCTGCTCGGCGGGAAGGGCGCCAACCTCGCCGAGATGACATCGATCGGTCTCCCGGTGCCCGACGGATTCACGATCACCACCGAGGCATGCCTCGACTATCTGCGGGCGGGCAAGCACCTGGCCGGACGGCCTGCGCGACCAGGTGCGTGAGCATCTGGCGGCGCTCGAGGCCCGCGTCGGCAGGAAGCTGGGCGACCCCTCGGATCCGCTGCTGGTGTCGGTTCGCTCGGGGGCGCCCGTGTCGATGCCCGGGATGATGGACACCATCCTCAACCTGGGGCTGAACGACCGCTCGGTGGAGGGGCTCGCGAAGCGCAGCCAGAACGAGCGCTTCGCGCTCGACTCGTACCGCCGGTTCGTGCAGATGTTCGGCGACGTGGTGATGGGGGTCGACGGGCACCTGTTCGAGGAGGCGCTCGACCGGGCCAAGGTCGAGCGGGGCGTGCGCTCGGACGTCGATCTGGACGCCGCCGACCTGCGCCGGCTGCTGGAGCGCTTCCGCGGCATCTACCGGGGCGGGACGGGCGAGGACTTCCCCCAGGATCCGGCCGAGCAGCTCGACCGGGCGGTCGCGGCGGTGTTCGGCTCCTGGAACACGCCCCGGGCGGCCGTCTACCGCCGCCACGAGGGCATCGCCGACGACCTTGGCACCGCCGTCAACGTCGTCCAGATGGTGTTCGGCAACCTCGGCCCGACGAGCGGCACCGGCGTCGCGTTCACCCGCAACCCGTCCACCGGCGCGCGGGAGCTCTACGGCGAGTTCCTGGTCGACGCGCAGGGCGAGGACGTGGTCGCAGGCATCCGCACGCCTCGGCCCCTGAGCGAGCTCGAGGAGGTGAGCCCGGAGGCGTTCGCCGGCCTGGTGGACACCATGCAGCGGCTCGAGTCGCACTACCGTGACATGCAGGACGTCGAGTTCACCATCGAGCAGGGCGCGCTCTTCATCCTGCAGACGCGGGCCGGCAAGCGCACCGCCCAGGCGGCCGTCCGGGTCGCCCGCGAGCTCGTCGCCGAGGGCGTGCTCGACCGCCGCGACGCCATCGGGAGGATCGATCCCGACCAGCTCGACCAGCTGCTGCACCCCGGCATCGACCCCGAGTGCCGAATACGAGGTGCTCGCGACCGGCCTGAACGCCTCTCCGGGAGCCGCCGTCGGCAAGGCCGTGTTCGATGCCGACACCGCCGAGGCGCGCGGCCGCGCCGGCGAGGCCGTGATCCTGGTGCGCTTCGAGACGACGCCCGACGACGTCCACGGCGTGATTGCCAGGCCCAGGCGGTCGTGACGGCGCACGGGGGCATGACCTCGCACGCCGCGGTCGTCGCGCGGGGGATGGGCAAGCCGTGCGTCTGCGGCGTCGAGTCGATGCAGATCGATCCGGCCGCCCGCAGTTTCACGGTGAACGGGATCACGATCTCGGAGGGCGACGAGATCTCGGTCGACGGCGGCCGCGGACTCGTGATCCGGGGCGCCGTGGAGCTGGTGCCGCCGCAGGCCAACGAGGACTTCCAGACGATCACGGCATGGGCAGACGACATCCGCCGGCTCGGGGTGCGCGCGAACGCCGACACTCCCGAGGATGCGGCCCGTGCCCGCGAGTTCGGCGCCGAGGGGATCGGCCTGTGCCGCACCGAGCACATGTTCTTCGGCGACGAGCGGCTCCCCGTGATGCGCGAGATGATCATGGCCTCCGACGAGGCCGGCCGCCGCAGCGCGCTCGACCGGCTCCTGCCGTTCCAGCAGTCCGACTTCGAGGGCATCCTGAAGGCGATGGCGGGCCACCCGGTCACCATCAGGCTGCTCGACCCGCCCCTGCACGAGTTCCTGCCCTCGCTGGAGGAGCTCGGCCCGGGCCAGGAGCGGATCGCCGCGCGGGTCAAGGCGCTGCGCGAGGTCAACCCGATGCTGGGCACCCGCGGCTGCCGGCTGGGCATCCTCTACCCCGAGATCTACGAGATGCAGGTGCGGGCGATCGTGCGCGCGGCGCGTGCGGTGGAGGGCGCCCGCGTCGAGATCATGCACCCCCTGATCGTGTTCGCCGAGGAGCTGCGGCGCCTGCGCGCCCTCACCGAGGCAGTCATCGAGGAGGAGGGCGGGACCGGCCTTCAGATCCACATCGGCAGCATGGTCGAGGTGCCGCGGGCAGCGCCTGCTGGCCGACCGCATCGCGCCGCACTCCGACTTCTTCTCGTTCGGCACGAACGACCTCACCCAGACCGCTCTCGCATTCTCTCGCGACGATGCCGAGGGCAAGTTCCTGACCGAGTACCTCGAGGACGGCGTCCTGTCCCGAAGAACCCGTTCGAGACGATGGACGACGGGGTGCGGGTGCTGGTCGAGATCGCGGTCGAGCGGGCGCGCGTCGGTGCGCCCGGACATCAAGCTCGGCATCTGCGGCGAGCACGGCGGCGATCCCGACTCGATCGCGTTCTGCCACGGCGCGGGCCTCGACTACGTCTCGTGCTCGCCCTACCGGGTGCCGATCGCGCGGCTGGCCGCCGCCCAGGCGGTGCTGAACGCGGAATGAAGATCGACGTCGCATTCACTCCCGGCGAGCCGCCCGAGGCCGCGGTCGCGATCGTCATCGACGTCCTGCGGGCGACCACGACGATCGCCCACGCGCTCGGGCAGGGCTACGAGCGCGTCCTGGCGTGCGCCGGGCTCGACCGCGCGCGTGAGCTGCACGGACGCCTGGGCAATGGCACCGTGCTCGCCGGCGAGCGCGCGTGCGTGCGGCCCGAGGGCTTCGATCTGGGCAACTCGCCGCGCGAGTTCGCGGAGGGCGCGCCGCTCGGCCAGACGCTCGTCCTGACCACGACCAACGGCACGCGCGCGGTGGTGACGGCGGCCGGCCGGGCCGATGTCGTCATGGTCGGCAGCCTCGCCAATCTGACCGCCTGCGCGGCCGCCGCGGCCCGCACCGCGCGCAAGGCGAAGGGCGACGTGTTCGTGCAGTGCGCAGGCGTCGCTGGAGAGTTCGCGATCGACGACGCCTACACCGCAGGGCGCTACGTGGCCGAGCTGCGGGTGTGGCTGGCCGAGTGGGAGGCGACCGACGCCGCCCAGGCTGCCGAGGCCATCGCGGCAGCGTTTCCCTCGGCAACCGAGGGCCTGGGGGTGTCGCGTAGCGCCCGCAATCTGCGCGCCGCCGACCTGGCCGACGACGTGCGCTACTGCGCCCGCGAGAGCGTCCTGGATGTCGTTCCGACGGTGGGTGACATCGACGGCGATGTCGCGCTGATCACGGCGGTAGTGGGTGGCCACCCCTAGAGCAAGGGTCTGACAGCGCGTAAAGTTCCCATGTGGCAAGAGATCACATGCTGGGGCGCGCGCGCCGCGCCGTCCTGGCCGTAGCCGATACCGCGGAGGGGATGTTCGGCAAACGCTCGCGTCGCGCCAGGCAGGGACCGCGCCCACAGCCACGCCAGGCAGCGCCGCCACGGCCGGATCCCACGGCAGGGCTTCCGCCCCGGATCGAGCGCAAGTCGACCACCGGCCTGCCGCCCCGGATCGAGCGCCAGGCGACCGCCGGCCTGCCGCCGCGGATCGAGCGCGCACCGATCGTCGAGCCGCCGCCCCCCGAGCCCGAGGCGGTCGAGCCCGTTCGGCAGTGGGAGCCGCCCCGCCTGCCCCGCACCCAGCGCGGATCTGGGATGCGCGCTCATGTGTGGCTCACGAGCATCATCTGTGTCGGTGCTCGCAGTGGGCCTGGCCGGCTACTGGGTGCTGCGGGTGCACCAGCGCATCGGCCAGGCCGCACTCGAGCACGAAATCGGCAAGCGCGAGAACGCCCCCACCGTCGGCTGCGCCAAGCTGCAGTCCGACGGCGCCGTGTGGGCGTGCGCGATCGTCTACAAGGCGGAGTCGGTGTGCCTCATCGCCAAGGTGAGCGCACTCGGAAGCTGGAGTACCGCGGTCGGCCAGCACCGCTGCTCGCAGCAGCCGCAGCTGGTCAAGTTGCTCCCGGCGACGATCACGGCGGCGGCGGTCGGTGCGGATGTCGATCGCCAGCTGGGGAGCACGGGCACCGGCATCGGCACCCAGTGCATCAAGGAACCGGCGCACAAGGTGCGCTGGGCCTGCCAGCGGCCGCCACCCGACCGCGCCACCCAGGGGGCGTGCGTGGTGGTGCGGGTCGTGCTGTGGACGCCGTGGAACTTCATCCCCGGCGGCCACCTGTGCGCCCACCTGCCCGCGCTGGTCAAGAAGGTGCACGCCGCCCGCACCGCCTGACGCGATGAGGTTTTTGGGGGAGGCCGCCGGCCAGCGGCCTCCCCCGACCGACCTGGCTTTCCGCAGTCAGGTTTGGGCTCCTCTGACCCCTCCACGGCGAAACCGCAATCGGCTCACTCAGAGTACGGATATTCGGCCGGTTTGGGCAGCCCCCTTTACGGAAAACTTCGGAAATGCACACCGATTGTTGCGTCAGCGGCGTCCGCGGCCGAAACTGTTCGCCCTCGGAGCGGCTGCGCGCAGCCGGCGCAGGTCGACCACATGCCCGCCCTGGCCCGCCCCGGTGCCGGCCGCCTGCGCCGCCGCCCGCTCTGCCGCACGGCCCACGTCGGGCCGGCCGGCATAGGCCAGGCCGGCGACGCGGTCGGCGATCACGTTCACCGCTCCGTCCTTGCGCTCGAGCCGCCCCCACACCTGCACCAGCGGCTCGGCGCGCACGGCGATGCGGTCGCGCTCGTACACAGCCGGGGGACAGATCACATTGGTCATGCCGTGCTCGTCCTCGACCAGCAGGAACACGATCCCCTTGGCGGTGCCCGGGCGCTGGCGGGCAATCGTGATGCCGGCGATGGTGACCCGGCCGAGCGGCACGTGCAGAAGCCGGTCGGAGGTGAGGATCGCGGCCTCGAGGCTCGGGCGCAGCAGCGCCATCGGGTGCGGCCCGGTGGTCAGGCTCATGGCCTCGTGGTCGGACACCATTCGATCCCAGTCGGACATACGCGGCAGAGCCGGGGTGGGGGAGGCGTCGAGCGCGAGCGCCAGCTGGAGGCCGTCGCCCGAGGCCGCGGGGGCGCGGTGCAGCGGAAGCTCCCACAAGAGCCGGCGGCGGTTGGGGTCAAATCCGTCGCAGGCGCCTGCGCGGATCAGCCCCTCGAGCTGGTCCGAGGCAAGCGGCGCACGGCGCACCAGCTCTCCCAGATTCGAGTACGGGCCCTCGGCGGCGCGCTCCGCGACCAGCCCCTCGGCGCGGGTGCCGACTCCCTTGACGTAGCCCAGGCCGATCCGCACCGCCTCGCCGCCGGCCTCCACGGCACAGGCGACACCGCTTCGGTTCACGTCCGGCGGCCTGATCTCGACGCCCCGCCGCTCGCCGTCGCGCAGCAGCGTCGCCGGAGGATAGAAGCCCATCGGCTGGGCGTTCAGGAGCGCACACAGGAACTCGGCCGGATACGAGCGGTGCAGCCATGCCGACTGGTAGGCCAGGATGGCGAAGGCGGCGGCGTGGCTCTTGGGGAAACCGAACTCCGAGAAGGCCACCACCTTCTCGAACACCCGCAGGGCGACCGCTTCGTCCACACCGCGTGCGGCCGCGCCGGCGCAGAACCGCTGCCGGTGGCGCTCGAGCGCGTCGCGGCTGCGCTTGCGGCTCATCGCCCGGCGCAGGCTCTCGGCCTCGCCGGTGGTGAACCCGGCCAGCGCGATCGCCACCTCGAGCACCTGATCCTGGAACACCACCACCCCCAGGGTGTCGCGCAGCACCGGCTCGAGCAGCGGGTGGTCGTAGGGGGGCACGAAGCCGGGATCGGCGCGGAGCGCGCGGCGGTGCTTGACATAGGGGCTGACCGCATCGCCGACGATCGGGCCCGGCCGCACCAGCGCCACCTGCACCGTCAGGTCGTTCAGGTTCTCGGGCAGCGTCTGGTGCAGCGACTGCATCTGCGCGCGGCTTTCGATCTGGAACACGCCCACGGTGTCGGCCTGCTGGATCTCGGCGTACACCTCGGGATCGTCGAAGCCGACGCGGGAGAGATCGATTGGCGCGCCCCGTGTGTGGGCGATCAGGTCGACGCACTCCTCCACCGCCGAGAGCATCCCCAGGCCGAGCAGGTCGATCTTGAGAAAGCCGGCGTCGGCGCATGAGTCCTTGTCCCACTGGCAGATCTGGCGCCCCTCCATGGCGGCCGGGATCACCGGCACCAGCTCCACCAGCGGCCGGGTCGAGATGACCATCCCGCCCGAGTGCTGGCTGATGTGGCGGGGGATGCCCATGATCTCCTCCATCAGGAAGGCGAAGGCGCGCCAGCGGGGCGACCCCGCCCGCTCCCGCATCTGCTCGACCTGGTCGGCGCCGATCGCGCCCCACTCGTCGGCCAGCCGGGCCATGCGCTCGACCTCGCCCTGAGGCAGCGCCAGCGCCTTGCCCAGGTCGCGGATCGCCCCACGCACCCGGTAGGTGGGGAAGGCTGCCACGAGCGCGGCATGCTCCTGGCCGTACCGCTCGACCACCGCGATCATCAGCCCCTCGCGCACGTCGCGGGGGAAGTCGAGGTCGATGTCGGGCACGCTGGCCAGCTCCTCGGACAGGAACCGGCCCAGGAACAGCCGGGCCGCGATCGGGTCGACATGGCTGAGGCCGATCAGGTAGCACACGATCGAGCCGACGCTGGAGCCGCGGCCGCGGCCGGGGGGAAGCAGGTGCCGGCCGGCGCTTGCCCCGCGCACGCGCACCGCCACATCCCGCGCCATCTCGAGGATGTCGCGGTGAAGCAGGAAGAACCCGGCCAGGCCATGGCGCTCGATCAGCCGCAGCTCCTCGTCCAGGCGCGCCCGGGCGTCGCCGCGGTGGGGCGAGCCGGTGTAGCGGCGCTCGAGCTCGTCGCGGCAGATGCGGGCGAGTGCGGGCAGGGCGGGCTCGCCGCCATCGGCGAAGTCCGGATAGCTGTAGCCCAGGTCGTTGGTGAGGTCGAAGCGGCACCGGTCGGCCACCTCGAAGGCGCCGCTGACCGCCACGGCCGGGAAGCGGGAGGCCGTCTCGGCCGGCGCCCGCAGCACCGCCTCGTGGTTGCCGCGCCGCTCGGCCTCGCTCGCCTCGAGGGTGGTGTTGCACCGGATCGCCACCAGCGCGTCCTGCAGAAGCGCCCGGCGGCGGGTGTGGGCGTGGGGGTCGCCGGTCGCAACCGTCCGCACCCGCAGCCGCTCGGCCAGCTCCATGAGGAGACGGTTTCGGCGCGCATCGCCGCGTGCAAACGGACGCTGCAGCTCGACCGAGAACCGGTCGCGGCCGAACATCGCCCGCAGCCGCACGGCCAGTTCCTCGGCCTCGCGCATGCGGCCCTGACTCACCGGCCGGGCGAGAGCGCCGTGGCGGGCACAGCCCGACAGGCAGTGCAGGCCGTCGGCATGCCGGGCGACCTGGTCGAGCGTGGCCACGGGAGCGCGGCGGTCGCCTGCATGGGCGGCGGTGATCAGCCGGCAGAGGTTGCGATAGCCGGCCGCGGTCTCGGCCAGCAGGGTGAGGTGGGCGCCGCCGGCCAGGGTGATCTCGGCGCCGGTGACGGCCCGCAGGCCCACCTCGCGGGCGGCGTGGGCAAAGGCCAGCGACCCGCACAGGCCATCGTGGTCGGTCAGGGCGACCGTCTCGTAGCCGAGCGCCGCCGCCCGCTCCGCCAGCTCCTCAGGCTGGGAGGCGCCGTCCAGGAACGAGAAGCACGAATGCGCGTGAAGCTCCGGATAGATCATGCTCGACCGAACATACGTTCGCGCTAGCATAGCTGCGGCTGGTGGTCGGGCGCGTGGTGACACGGAGGGTTCTCGCCCTCGACGGCGGTGGTCTCTCCACGGTGGCGGATGGGGGGTGCCAGCTCTCGTGCACATTCCTCAGCCTGAGCTGTACTCGAGGAGTGGTGAGATGTGTCACGACGACTAGCACCCGGGGCGTCCTGCCGCTGGGTGGCCAGTAGAGCCCGTTAGCGTGGCTTGAAGGTGATCTCGAGCAGGTGCACCGCCGCGCCGTTGCGGCGCCAGACGATGTCGCGGTGCACGTCGGCCCACAGCCGTTCGAGCAGTCCCTCGCGGCTGCGCGCCGACTGCCAGGTCCAGATGTCGTGGGTGCCGTGCTCGTCGCGTGTGATCACGCGGCCGCGCCAGCGCCGCCACCAGCCGGGATACGGGCTCAGATAGACCTGGTATGTGTACATGCCAGGGGCCGGGTCGACCGGCACCGGGATGGCTGCGGAGTCCCCCAACGAACGACCTCCCTCGCCTCCACGCTCCCCATCGGGAGCCGCGGGTGTGGAGTATGTCAGCCGGCCCAGAAGCGGTCAAGCTGGAAGCATCAGGAAGATCGCTCAGCCTCTCTGCGCCCACCACTCACCCGAGCGGCTGTCTGCGAACACCACCACGTCGGCGCCGCCGCGCAGCACCAGCTCGAAGTAGCGGCGGTGGATGGGACGGCCGGTCCACCAGCTCTCGTCCACTCTCCATTCGTCGCGGACGCACTCGACCGGGCGGTCGCGGACGGCCACGGGAATCCCGTCGGCGCCGCAGCGGACCGCCGCGCGCCGTGGGCCTCCGATCGTGCGGGTGGTGGGCGATCGCACGGCCCCAGTGTACCGAACAGGTGTTCGGTTGTGGCGAAAGGGTGCGGTCGAGGTTGCACTCCACCCGAACAGCACCAACAATGGAGAACCGTGCCAGCCCCTGCCCGCCGCCCGTTGATGCTCGCCTACCACGCCGTCAGCTCCACATGGAGCTCACCGCTGGCCGTACCCGAGGCCGCACTCGACGCCCAGGCGGCCCACATGCGCCGGAGCGGCTATGAGGGCCTGACCTTCGCCGAGGCCGAGCGCAGGCGCGCCAAGGGGACGTTTGCCGCCGCGCACGGTGGTGTTCAGCTTCGACGACGGGTATGCGTCGACCCTGCGGGCGGCCGAGACGCTGGCCCGGCACGGCTACCCTGGAACGGTCTTCGTGGTGGCACGATTCGCCGAGTCGGGTGATCCCCTGAGCTGGGAGGGCATCGAGCACGAGCGGGCCGGCGGTGGATCCGAGCTCTCCCCGCTCGGCTGGGATGCGCTCGCCGGACTGGCCGCCGAGGGCTGGGAAGTCGGTTCGCACACGATGAACCACCGGCTCCTGGTCGGCATGGACGATGCCGAGCTCGACAACGAGCTCGGGGAGTCGCGGCGGCTGATCGCCGAGCGGCTGGGGCGCTGCGACACGATCGCCTACCCGTACGGGCAGGCCGATGACCGCGTCGCTGCGGCCGCGGCCCGCGCCGGCTACACCGCGGCGTGCACGCTGACCGGGGCCCATATCGCCGACGGCACGCACCTGCGCCCCCGCGTCAACATGACAGGGGCGGACGTGGGACTGCGGCTGCGCATGAAGGTGTCTCCGGCCGGTGTCGGCCTGCGCCGTAGCAGTGCCGCCCGCACCGTCCGGCGCCTGCGCAGGCGCCGGACGTGGCTCCCCGCCGCGCCCGGCGCGGGGGATGGCCGGCTTGACAAGTCAGCGCGGCCGGGCTAGATCACGGCGATGCCCGCCGCACCCACCACGCTCCCGCGGAGCACCCGAGAGCTGTCCTACCGCGCCCGCTATCTGCTGAACGCCTACCCGGCCGTGTACATGCCGGTGGGCCGTGTCCGGCACCGCGGCGAGCCCAACTACCTCGTCACGCGCGACACCGAGCTGGTGCTCGAGGGCTGCGGCCGCGCCGGCAGCACGTTTGCGATGCTGGCCTTCGCCTCGGCCCAGCCCCGGCCGGTGCGCACCGTCTCTCACACCCACGCCGCCGCGCAGGTGATCATGGCCGTCAGGTGGCGGATCCCGACGCTCGTGATCGTGCGCCCGCCGCTCGAGTCGGCGCTGGCGCACATGGCCCGCCGGGACATCGCCGCCCGGCCGACGCTCGTCTCGTGGATCCGCTTCCACCGCCGCATCCTTCCCGTCCAGCACGGCCTCGTCGCGGTCGGCTTTGCCGAGATGACGAGCGACTTCGGTGCCGTCACCGAACGGGTGAACGACGCATTCGGCACCAGCTTCGGCGTGTTCCACCATACGCCCGAGAACGAGGCCGCCGTGTTCGCCGAGATCGAGCGGCGCAACCGCTCCCGCTGGGGCGACCGGATGACCCCGGAACGGGCCCGCGCGCTGGCGCGGCCGACCGCCGAGCGCAGCGTCGTCAAGCAGCGCCTGCGGGCACAGCTCGATGTCCCGGAGCTGGCGGGCCTGCGCGCCCAGGCCGAGGATCTCCACCGCGCGCTGGTGGGCGAGCCCGCAGCCGTCGGCGGACGACCGAGGACGTAGCGAGGCGAGGGTTCGCAGGCGCGTCGACCTGGTCGTCTCCGCCGGCCTTCCCGACAGCCGGCGCCGACCGGAAGCGCGTCTCACCCCAGCAGCCGGCGCAGGACGGGTATGGCGACGCGGGTCGCGCCCGCCCTGTCTGCCACGTGATAGTGGTGGTGCAGGCCCGGCCCGCCGTTGACCTCGATGATCACCCCGCCCGTGGCATGCAGGGAGGCGGTCAGGTCGGTCGTGATCAGGTCGACGCCGGCCAGCCGCACTCCCACCGCGGCGGCGGCGGCGCGAGCTTCGGCGACCAGATCTGGCGACACGGGGTCGTGCACGGTGTGGTTGTCGCCCGGGCCGCCCTGGTTGGTGACGGTCTTCACCTGCACACTGGCGCCCGCCGCCGGCACCGAGCTCAGGTCGAGCCCGGAGGCGGCGAGTGTGAACACGGCGTCGAGATTGGCCGTGATCAGCGACAGGCCGGCCTCGCCGCCGGCGTCGATCCGGCGCCGGTTCTCAGCCTCGATCAGGTCGCGGACACTCGCCTCGCCGTCGCCCGTGACGGCGGGCGGATGCCGCCGAACGACGTCGAGCAGCTCGTCGTCGAGAAACAGGAAGCGGTACACATCGCCGTGGGCCTGGCGCTCGACCATCACCTCGTCGTCGTGGCGCGACGCCAGCAGCGCGGCCCGGGACAGCTGCTCCGGCGTGCGCACCCCCGCGGTCGTGCCGCGGCCGCCGCCCGTGCCGCTGGCGGGCTTGACCACGCAGACGGCGTCGGGCTCGGCGAGCAGATCGAGCGCGGCGCGCAGGTCGCCGACCCTCGCGCGGCGGCTCACGGGGATCGGCAGCCCCGCCGCCGCGATCAGGCGGCTCGACAGCTCCCGGTCGAGCGCCACCCGGACGCTGACCACGTCGTCGAGCATCACCCACTGGCGCCACACCCGCGTCCACGCGTCGCCTCGGCGCAGCTCGATCACCTGGCTCGGCAGCTGCTCCATCTCGGCTCCTGCAGCCGCGGCCGCCTCGGCCCAGATCGCGGCATACACACGATCGCCGGCGCCGCCGCCGCCGATCGCCCGCCGGCCGCCGTGGAGCAGGTGCCAGGTGTAGCGCGGACCGGTCGAGAGCAGGAGGTCGAGGCGGGCGGCGGCATCGCGCGTCCGCCGGCTCCGGCCCGCGGCCAGGCGTACGAGCGGCGGGGGCAGCCTTCGCCCGCTCATCGCGACGCCACGGGGACGAAGCGCGCCAGCTCGGCCGCGATGTCGCCGACCCCGCAGTCGCTGCAGGCGGCGGCAAACGCGGCCACCTCCTCGACCGCGATCGGGATGCCCGACCGGAGCCGCTCCCGGGCGCAGCGCTCGCGCTCCTCGCCGGCGGCGCGGACGCCGTCGAAGCCCGCGGCCGGTACCAGCGCGTGGAGCCGATCGATCATGGCCTGCGCGCGGCCGGTCGCCGCGGCCGCGTCGGTCAACCTCCCCGGATCGATCATGATGAAGACGTGGCCAATGTTGCTGGACCGCTCCGAGTCGGCGTACATCGAGTCGAGCTCGTCGTCGAAGTCTGCCTCGGCCAGGAAGGCTGTCAGCAGGCTGATCCCGAGTGCCAGGCCACTCCCCTTGGGCCCTCCCACGGGCAGCACGCTGCCCCGGAGCGCGGAGACCGGATCGGTGGTCGGACGGCCGGCCGAGTCGATGGCGCACCCCTCCGGGATCGTGCCTCCCAGGTTGTGTGACCTCCGGATCCTGCCCCGGGCGATGACGCTCGTCGACAGATCGACGACGAACTCGCCGTGCGCACCGAGCGGTGCCGCGATCGCGATCGGGTTTGCGCCCAGGAACGGGGTCGCGGCACCGTGCGGGGCCATCGAGGCAGGTGCGTTCGAGGCGACGATGGCGAGCAGCCCGTGGCGGGCGCCCCGCTGCGCGTAGAAGCCGGCGTGGCCGAAGTGGCTGCTCCCGCTCACGCTCACGAGCGCGATCCCGTGCAGGCCCGCCCGCTCGATGGCCAGGTCGGTGGCGGGTACCGCGGCCACCGGGCCCAGCGCACCCCCGGCGTGCTGCCACACCATCCCGCCGGCGTCGGCCCGGGTCACGACCTGGCCGCTCCCGCCGGCCAGTCCGGCGTGCACCCGGCGGACGTAGACCGGCGCCCGCTCGAGGCCATGGGAATCGACTCCGCGCAGGTTTGCGTCGACGAGCACCTCGCTGATCGCGGCGGCATCGCCCTCGTCCAGACCCACACCGGCGAATGCGCGCCGGAGCAGATGGTCGAGCCGCTCGGCGGGGATGGTCACGGTGGAAGGGGAGGTCATGGCGAACGCGCCGGTCAGGCGACCGCGGCCTCGGGATCCAGGGCCGCAGGCGCGCCGCGTCTTCGCACCTTGCGACTCGCGCGGACGCCCATCCAGCACAGGCTGACCGCGGAGGGCGCCGGATCGCGCCACGAGAACATGGGCAGGTGCTGGCGCCGGCCGAGGCTCGCCGCCCAATCGCGCAGCGACAGCTCGCCGCGGCGGTGGGTGATGAGGAAGGCGATCATGTCCTGCACGGGCCACCACATGTACACGCCGTCGCGGGCCCGGGCGGGGAGCGCGACGGTCTCGCCCAGCTGGCGCCGGTAGACGAAGTTGGCCAGATCCATGCCCGAGCGCGTGATCAGCTCGTTGACGGCCGTGAAGCGGACGTTGCACTCGATCAGCTTCAGCGAGCCGTCGCGCGCATCGCGCTTGAACTCGACGTTGGCGAGGCCGCGGAAGTTGGCCGCCCGCAGCAGCCGCAGGCCCATCTCGGCCACGGTGGGATCCCAATGGGTCACGTGGTAGCAGCCGACGCCGAACCCCGGCGGGTACTGGCGCAGCTTGCGCTTGGTGTACATGAACAGCGGCTGCCCGTCGTCGTCGAGGTACGTGAACATCGAGCAGTAGCTCGACTCGGGGCCGGGGATGATCTCGGTCACGATCATCTCCAGGTCGAGCGCCGACGTCGCCGCAAAGGCGCGGCGCATGGCGGCGGCGTCCTCGACCACGAACGCCTTGCGGCGGAAGTGGCGCACGAACGTGTGGATGTGGCGCGGCTTGAGGGCGCACGGGAACCCGATCCGCTCGATCGCCGCTTCCAGGTCGGACCGGCTCGAGACCGCCATCGTGATCGGCACGGGCACACCCGCCGCCCGGGCGTGGGCATAGGTGGCGGCCTTGTCGAGCATCTCGAGCAGCGCGGTATCGTTTGCCGCGACCGGGATCAGGCGCGGAACGAACTCGGCCCGGTGGCGCGCAACCACCTCCACGGCGTCGTCGTCACACGGCAGCACGACGGCGCCGTCCGGGGCATCCTCGAGCAGCCAGCGCCGGAACTGCGGCTTGGGATCGCCCACCTCGAGCCGGTGGAACGCCGCGCACGAGCGCGAGTGGCGCACGGGCGCGTCCATGCCCCCCACGGCGTGGACGGCCACGCCCTGGCGCGAGAGGCTGCGGGCGACGGAGAGCGCGTTCTCGAGCCCTCCCAGCACCACCGCCGGCGGTCTACGGTCGGCAGCCGGCATTTCAGGCGTCGGGGGTGAGGCCGCTCTGACCGAGCATCGTGTCGACCCACCGGTTCGAGAACTCCCCTCGAGCCACGGCGGCGGTGTAGTCGGCCTCTGCTGCGGTGCGCTCGCGCAGCCGTTCGAGCAGGTCGGCCGCAATCTCGCGCGGCACGATGACGACGCCGTTCTGGTCGCCCATGACGATGTCGCCGGGGTGCACCACGATCCCGCCGGCGCAGATCGGGTAGTTGATCTCGCCCGGCCCACGATGCAGCGGGCCGATCGGGGTGACTCCGCGGGCGAAGACCGGGAAGTCGCCCAGCTCGAGGATCGCGGGGAGGTCGCGGATCAGGCCGTCGACGACGAACCCGCCGATCCCACGGTGGCGGGCCTTGGTCGAGATCAGGTCGCCCAGGACGGCGTTCATCGGCGACGCGCCGGCGTCGACGACGATCACGTCGCCCGGCTGTGCGAGATCGAGGCTCTTGTGCACCATCAGGTTGTCGCCGGGGTACACCTTGACCGTGCAGGCGGGCCCCAGCAGGCACAGGGACGGATCGGTGCGATTGCTGATGCTCGGCTCCATCGTGTAGAGCCGGTTCATCAGGTCGGAGACGGCGGGCGTCTCGAAGCTGGCGAAGCCGGCAACGACCGCGGCCGGGGGCCGCTCGAATGCCGATCGGATCCGGAAGCCCGCGCCGGGGTGCATCTCGGCCGACATGGGCTTCTCGACTCCCTGCACCGTTCCGTCGCTCGTGGTCACCGCGCTCCTCGTCCTTGAGTTGGCCGGCAGGGCGAGTTGCACCCAAACTGCACCGGCGGCGGTCTGCGCCCACCTGCCACCGTCGCCGAAATGGTACGAGGGGACCAACGCTCCGTCAATTCGAACCGGTGGACGTCGTCCCGGGAGGTTCCCTCACCTCCCCCAACCGGGGGATGCCGCGCGCGCGGTGGTGGGTGAATCTGCAGCCGGAGACTTGGCGGCGGCGCCCGGGCAGGGGTGACCGTCGCCTGGTAGCGACGCGAGGGGGATGGCAATGGGCGTGTTCTACGCGCAGATCCGGTTTCGCGAGAGCCGGGAGTGGCTGACAGTTGCAAAAGCAGAGAGCCGCAGGAGCGCATTCGAATACGCGTCAGCGGCCTTCCGGCAGTCGCGTGACGATGCCGGACGCGCTCCGATCGAGGTGCGCGTGCTGCCTCCGCGGTCTCTGGCCCGGTAGCCGCGCGGGCTACGACGGCGCGGAGTCGAGCTGCTCGCGGATCGCCCCGGCGATCATGCGCCTGCACGCGCGCCCGTGCGCGCGGCCGGCCTCCCGCAGCGCGGGGGCGAAGATGCTGGCCACCGCAACGTGGGGCGGGTGCAGCTCGAGTGCCGCCAGGATCGCGCCGTGGAGGCGCACCCGGTCACCCTCCGCCGCTCCCATGACGATCCGCTGGGCGAGGACGGCCTGGCCGAATTCGGGGTCGAGTGCCGCCACCGGAGCCATCATGCCCCCAACCCGCCGGCGCCCCCCTACCGGCCGGCGTGATCCTCCATCCCCGGATCGACGTACGCTACGAGGGTGGCGTTCGTGAACTCCACCCATTGGGTTGACAAGTCAACGTGTTCCGGGCATCCTCGATGCGAGCCCGGCGTACGTCGGGAAGGGGCTCCGAGGCACGCTGAGGACCACCCGAGGCCACAGTGGTGGCGCGGCGGCGTGAGCGTTCCTGGTGCCGGGTCGAGCACAATCCGTGGGGGACGCTGATGCCGCATTCTCGAATTCTGGTCACCGGTGCAGGAGGCTTTATCGGCCACCATCTGGTGACGTATCTCAAATCGCGCGGCCACTGGGTGCGCGGCGTCGACCTGAAAGCGCCGGAGTACTCACGCACGGACGCCGACGAGTTCGTGATCGGCGATCTGCGCGAGGTCGACGCGTGCATGGAGACGACCGCCGGGGTCGACCAGGTGTACGCCCTGGCGGCGGACATGGGCGGGATGGGCTACATCTCATCCCACAACGCCGAGATCCTGCACTCGAACGCGCTGATCAACCTGAACACGGTGGAGGCCGCCCGGCGCAACCGCGTCAGCCGCTACCTCTACACCTCGTCGGCGTGCATCTACCCGGAATTCCTCCAAGAGGACACCGATGTGCGGCCGCTGCGCGAGGAGGACGCCTATCCGGCGCAGCCGCAGGACGGTTACGGATGGGAGAAGCTTGTGGCGGAGCTCCTGTGCCGGTACTACCGTGAGGACCATGGCCTCGAGACGCGGATCGTGCGCTTTCACAACATCTTCGGGGGGCTCGGCACCTGGGAGGGCGGCCGCGAGAAGGCTCCCGCGGCGATGTGCCGCAAGGTGGCGGTTGCCAAGCACACGGGCGACCCTCGGGTCGAGATCTGGGGCGACGGCCTGCAGACGCGCTCGTTCTGCCACGTGGACGACTGTGTCGAGGGCCTCCACCGCCTGATGGCGTCCGACTACACGGAGCCTCTGAATCTGGGGCAGGATCGGCTCATCAGCATCTCCGACCTGGCCGACCTCGTGGCGGAGATCGCCGGCGTGGCCATCCAGAAGGTGTTCGTCGACGGCCCTCAGGGCGTCCGTGGGCGCAACTCCGACAACACGCGGCTGCGGGACGTCCTTGGCTGGGAGCCCGAGATCTCGCTCGAGGACGGGCTCGTGCGCACGTACGCGTGGATCGAGCAGCAGGTGGTCGCCCGGCTGGCCGCGCGCGGAGGCGACGACGGGGTGGTGAGTGAGGAGCTCATCCGAGCTGACTGAACGCGCTCCCGCAGCCGTCGCGACCTGCACCGTGCTCGGAGTCGAGTACTTCGTCGGTGACCTACGGTCTGCGACGACGACCGTGCTGCGGCGGGTCGACGCCGGAGGCGGTGGCTACTCCTGCCTGTGCGGCGTCCACGGGATTGTCACGGCCCAACACAGCGATGCCATGATGGGCGCCCTTGGCGAGGCATGGCTCAACTTCCCCGACGGGGCTCCCGTTGCATGGCTGATGCGCCGCCTCGGCGCCGGCGGAGCGCACCGCGTCGCCGGGCCCGACCTGATGCCGCTCGTGATCGAGGCCGGGCAGGATGCGGGCATCCGCCACTTTCTGTTCGGGTCAACGCCGGATGTGCTGGCGCGGCTGGAGCAGCGGCTGGTCGAGCGCTTCCCCCGGGCGGTGATCGCCGGGTCGATCGCGCCGCCCTTCCGGGACCTGTCGGACGCCGAGAATGCCCGCGTCGCCGCGCAGATCGTCGCGGCACGGGCGGACATCGTCTGGGTTGGCCTCGGCCTGCCGAGGCAGGACGAGTGGCTGAATCGCAGCGCCGAGCTGTTTGCCCCCGCGGTCGGCCTGGGCGTCGGTGCGGCCTTCGACTTCCTGGCCGAGACCAAGCCGCGGGCGCCCGCCTGGGTGCAGGACGCCGGCTTCGAGTGGCTGCACCGGCTCATGAGCGAGCCGCGCCGCCTCGCGCGGCGCTACGCAACGACCAACACCGAGTTCATGGCCAGGGCCGGGCTCGCGATCACCAGCGAGTACGGCCGCGCGGCTCGGCGCATCTTCGGGCGCGCGAGGCCCGGCGACGCCAGGCGGTGACGGGGTGATCCCCGGCGTCCACCGGCCGGCGGCCGGGTCTTCGTGGTTCGGGATAGCCGCGCTCACGGCCGCGGTCGCCGCGGCGGCGGGGGCGCTCGTGGTGAACTCGCCGCCGCTTGCGCTCGCGGTGGTCGGGCTCGTCGTGGTCGCCACCTACATGGGCGAGACCGCCCGCCGCCCGCTGGGCGAGATCCTGGTGGTGGGCATGATCGGGCTGAGCGGCGTCGTCGACATCCTCCAGCGCATCAACGCCGGCGCCGCCTCCGGGCAGGCCGTCGAAACCGTTGCCATCGTGCTTCTGGCGGTGCTGGTCTGCCTGACGGGTATCAGCGTGCCGACGGGCGGCGCGGGCCGCGCGCTCGGCTGCGTCGCGCTGTTCGTGATCTGGACCGTGATCTCGTTCACGTGGGGGAGCGTGTCGACCCAGGGCCTGCAGAACGTCTTCGTCTACGTGGCGGCGGTGCTCTTCATGGCGATCGGGGCGACCATCGCGCACCACCGCGGGGCCGCGGCGCACGAGATCATCTCGCGCGCCTTCTGGGTGGCGGCGACGGTCGGCCTCGGGCTGTACGCGATCAGCGTCGCGATCGCCGGGCCCGGCACTGCCAAGATCATCTCGCCGCGGCCGTTTGGCCTGATGGGCGTCGTGCTCGTGGCCTGGTTCGTGAGCGGCGGCCTGATCGGTCGGCGCTGGTCGTACTGGGTGGTCGGCTTCGCGGTGGTACTCACCCTGCTGTCGCTGTCGCGGTCGGCGCTCGCAGCCGAGTTCGCGCTGGTCGCCCTCGCGCGGTTCAACCTGAGCAACTTCCGCGGCTGGATCATCGCCGCCGGCGCGATCGCGGCGACCCTTGCGATCGCGCTCTCGGCCGTGTTCTTCTACGCGCCGCTTCACCACCGCTTCTTCCACGGCGATACCCAGCAGGTGGGCGGCTTCAGCATCAACGTCACGGGCCGCGACGCCCTGTGGTCGGCCAACTGGGGCTGGTTCAAGGAGAAGCCGCTGATCGGCTTCGGTGCCGGCGCGTCCGACCGGATGACGCGCGGCGCTGCCCGGCCGCGGGGCCGGCCACCCGCACAACGACTACCTGCGCATCCTGGTCGACTACGGCCTCGTCGGCTTCGTGCTGTGGATGAGCGCCTACCTGGCGCTGCTGCGGCTGACGTGGAAGCGCTGGCAGGCGGTGCGGGGGTCGCGTGTGTACGCCGAGCAGGTGCATGCGGCGGCCTTCCTCGTGCTGATCGGTATCGGCATCGCGATGATCGTCGACAACCCGCTCATCGAGCTGGCGCGGATGGGGCCGCTGGGGATCCTGGTCGGGTTCTCGCTGGGCCTGCCCCTGATCCAGCGAGGCGCCGACCAGCCGACCGAGCCGGCGGCCGCCGTGCGGGCCATGGCCGCGCGCTGACCCGGCCCGGGACGGCATGAGAGTCCTGGTCCTGCACTCCCGCTACGCCAGCGGAGCCTCCTCGGGCGAGAACCGGGTGGTCGAGGACGAGGTGGAGCTGCTGCGGGGCGCGGGCCACGACGTGCAGGTGTGGGCGCCGGTGCCCGACGACACGACGGCGGGATCGCGGGCCGGGCTCGCGCTCAGCGCGGTGTGGTCGCGACCGGCGGTCACCGAGGTGCGCCGGCTGGCCGCCGCGTTGCGGCCCGACGTGATCCACGTCCACAACCTGTTTCCGATGCTGTCACCGGCCGTGCTGCGGTCGGCACGAGCGCCGGTGGTCGTGACCCTGCACAACTACCGCCTCCTGTGCCTCCCGGCCGTCTTTCTGCGGGACGGACGTGCGTGCGAGGACTGCCTGGGCAAATTCCCGTGGCGCGGGGTCGTCCATCGCTGCTACCGCGGCTCTGCGGGGGGCAGCGCGGCGCTGGCGGCGTCGCTCGGCGTGCACCGGCGGATGGGGACGTTCGCCCACGTGGCGATGTTCCTGGCCGTCAGCGAGTTCGTGTCCCGCAAGCACGTCGAGGCCGGCTTCGACCCCGCCCGGATCCGGGTCAAGCCCAACTTCGGCGCCGCGCAGCCCCGGCGGCAGGGCCCCGGCGAGGACTTCCTGTTCCTCGGCCGCCTGTCCGAGGAGAAGGGCCTCGACCGCCTGGTGTCGATCTGGCGCGACGTGCCGGCCCGGCTCGTGGTCGTCGGGGATGGGCCCGAGCGAGCACGGCTCGAGGCGGCGGCGCCCGGCACCGTCGAGTTCCGGGGCAGTGTGCCGCCCGAGCAGGTGCCCGCATACCTGGCCCGGGCGCGGGCGCTCGTGCTGCCCTCGATCTGCTACGAGGGTGCCCCGCGGACGGTGGTCGAGGCCTATGCCGCGGGCGTCCCGGTCGTGGCCAACCGCTACGGCGCGCTGCCGGGCGTCGTCTCCGACGGCGTCACGGGCCTCCTGGTCGAGCCGGGAGACGAAGGGGGGTGGCGCAGCGCCCTGGCGAGCGTCATGGATGACGACAATTCCGAGAGGCTGGGGGAGGGGGCATTTGCCGCCTGGCGCACCGGCTACAGTCCCGAGCGGGGAATTGCCGACCTGGAGGCGGCGTACCATGCAGTCATGGCGAATCCCCGCTCGCGGCGGTCATTGCCCGGCGATGAGGAGCTCGAAGGAACCGAAGGGCGGCGCGGTTGACTCGGTGTCACAATGCGGGTATCTCAAGAGTGGACGTACCGAGCCGAGGCGGCCGGGCAGCCGCCTGTTCGGGAACACTGCGGTGAAAGGCTCTCCCTGTGGCTGAACAGCGGCTCACCACGCTCTCCGACTACGTCGGCGTGCTGCGGCGGCGCATCTGGATCGTGGTCGTCGCGGTGGTGGTGGCCGTTGGTGCGGCCTACTTCGTGTCAAGCCGCGAGACGCCGGCCTACAAGGCTTCCGCGGAGGTGCAGATCGGGGCGAGCGCGCTTGCGAGTATTTTCGAACCGAGCACGCACGTCTCGAGTTCGGTCATCGCGCAGGAGGTGTCGACGGCCGCGCAAACCGCTCACACCACCCCGGTCGCCAGGCTAGCGCTGGCCGCAGCGCATGTGCACGGGCTCAGCACCGAACAACTCTTGAACGAGACGAGCATCGTTCCGAGCACGACGACCACGGTGATCACGTTTGCCGTCACCGACCGGTTCCCCGCTCGCGCCCGGGTGCTGGCTGATTCGTACGCGAGGCAGTACGCCCGCTGGAGTAACCAGAAGGCATTGTCGCGGGTGAACGTCCTCATCCCGAGGCTCAACAAGCAGATTCAGAGGCTTCAGGCGCAGATCAGTGCGGGTGCGAAAGCGAACGGCCAGGCATCGGTTGCCGGTCTGCTGCAGGAGTTGGGCATCAAACAGAAGCAGCTCGGGACGTTGGAGAGCGCGCAACAGAGCCTCACCAACAACAACGCGGTCACCCAGCTGGCCACGTCCGCCTCCAAGGTGCGCCCCGCGACCACGAAGAACCTGGTCATGGGACTCGGCCTCGGGATCGTGATCGGCCTCGTGCTGATCTCGCTGGCGGAGGCGCTCGACACGCGCATCCGCCGCTCCGACGAGATCTCCGAGCGGCTCGGGCTGCCCCTGCTGACGCGGATCCCGATCCCGCCGCGGTCGCTGCGCAAGACCGGCAGCCTGGGCATGCTCGACGACGAGGGCGGCCTCCAGTCCGAGGCCTACCGCAAGCTTCGCATCAACCTCGACTTCGCCAACCTGTCGATCAAGGCGCGGACGATCATGATCACGAGCGCCACCGAGCAGGAGGGCAAGTCGACGACGGTCGCAAACCTCGCCATCGCCCTGGCCCGCGCCGGCCGGCGGGTGGTGCTGGTCGACCTCGACCTGCGCAAGCCCTTCATCGACCACTTCTTCGACCTCACGGGCCGTCCGGGGCTGACCGACGTCGCTCTCGGCAACGTCACCCTCGACCAGGCCCTGTGGTCGATCCCGTTCCCGGGCTCCGACGCGGGCCCGCGGTCGGGGTCGCTGTACGTGCTCCCGTCAGGCCCGATGCCGCCCAACCCGGCCGACCTGATCGAAAGCGCGGTGGTGAGCGAGGTGCTGCTCGATCTGGCCGAGCGCGCCGACGTGGTGCTGCTCGACTCGGCGCCCCTTCTGCCCGTCTCCGACGGCGTCGTCCTCTCCAACAAGGTCGATGCAATGCTCGTCGTCGTCCGCGGCTCGACGATCAAGCGGCCGATGCTCTCAGAGCTCCAGCGCGTCCTCGGGGCCTGCCCGTGCGCGAAGCTCGGATACGTCCTCACCGGCGCCGAGGAGGGCGAGGGCTACGGCTATGGCTATGGCTACGCGGGCTACGGATCTTCCGTCCCGGCGCAGCCCGCGCCTCAGCCGGCGGAACAGCCCCAGCCGCTGAACGGCGGCGAGGCTGCCCCCCAGCGCCGGCAGCCCTCCACCAAGTCGCCCTAAGGCCCAGCCAGTTCTTCGTCCTGGCCGAGCCCGTTTCGGATCAGCCAGTGGCCGGTGTCCGGGTAGAAGACATTGGCCGGCAGGCCCGTCGTCGACAGGACCAGCGCGCGCACGACCGACTCGCTGCGGTTGAGCAGCCGGTGAGCACCGGCTGGGCCCTCCTGGAGGCACACGAGATCGCCTGGCTCGAGACGATCCTCACCTTGGGGGTGGCGCAGGGTGGGTGCTCCGGCCATGACCAGCAACCACTCCTCCCGCCCATACACGTAGTGGTAGGGCTCTGAGCCCTCGCCGGGATCCACGTCCACCACCGTCCCGTCGAGCCTGTCGGCGCCCAGAAGCGGGCCGAGTTTCGCATCGCCGGTGAAGGCCAGCGCGTTCACGGCTGGCCGCGGCGGTGAGCTCTTGGGCTCGCGCACGATCTCGACTGACTCCGCCGCTCCCGCCGTTCCCTCGCCGTGCCAGTAGCTGACGGCACTGCTCCGCAGGAGGATGCCCTCCGGGCCGCTGACCTTGTCCGAGTCGGGGTAGACGCTCATGTATGGCTCGACGAACTGACCGGTCGCGAAGATCACAAGCCGACCCGGTCCCTTCAGCGTGTGGGCTCCCAGATGGCCGGACGGGAAGCAGACGAGGTCACCGGGCGCCAGGGTCCGCTCCCCGGCGGGTTCGCGAAGCACCGGTGCGCCCGCGATCACGTACACCCACTCCTCGACCCCGTGGTGGTAGTGGTAGGGCCAGATCGGCACGCCCGCCTCGGCGTGATAGACGCCCGCGCCGATCCGTCGTGCCCCCAGCCGGGCACCCACCGAGGTTGCGACGTGACGGAAGCCGGCTTCGTCGAGAGGCTCGTCCAACTCGACACTGAGGATGTTCACCTTCTTGACGCTCACGCGGAGAACCGTCGCAGATGCACTACCGGCAATGGCGGCTGCAACACGCTTTCGCGGATGCAACCGCCATTGGCGGTATCAAGCCGAATCTGTGGTACTGCAGGCCGAGTCTACGACCGGCGTGTTCCGGCACGGCGCAGGAGGAATCCCGCACCAATCATGCCGATACCCGCCGACGCATAGAGTCCGAGATCCGCTCCGGTGAAGGGAAGCGTGCTGCCACCCGTGGTTTCACCAAGAACCCCGCCACTCGGGCCGTTGCCTCCGCCTCCGGTTACGACGCCTTTGACACCGCCGTAGTTGGCCGTCGCCGGGGTGGCTGCGTATGCCGTGCCCGCACCGATCGCGCCCACAAGCGCTACCGCCACCAAGGTGGCTGTAATCGATCGACGCCTCAAACGCTTTGCCATGTCCGCTCCGTTCTCACGCAATCCGTGGACCGCCGTACCATAGCAGCACCATATATCACCTGGCGGACGGCGTGTGGCAGGAACTGGAGCGTACTTGACGGGCTCTGAGACGATCGATCAGCACGAGGGTCAAGGGCCCGCCTGGCGCCGGGCCGGCGAGCGCGTCTTGGTGGGCGGCGCTTCGGAGGTGTGGGCGCCGGCCGCGGCGTTCGTGCTCACCGCCGTCTCCATCGGCCTTCTCGCCGCTGACGACGGCGGCTACTTCCAGGGTGCGTGGCGCCTCTCGACGCCGCTCTACGCCGCCGTCGTGATTGTGATCCTGGCCTCGGCGCGCGACCTGCGGGTGCCGCGGGCCGCGCTCGCGGTCGCCGCCGGCCTGGCCGGGCTGTGCCTGTGGACGGCCGTCTCGTGGGTGTGGTCGAGCGACCGGCCGGCGACCGTCCACGACAGCCGCCTCGTCCTCGTGTACGTCGCGGGCGCCGCCGCGCTGCTCCTCCTTGCCAACCGGGGGCGCGGCGTCGCGGTCGCCGGGGGCGTTGTCGCCGCGACCGTCGCCGTCTCGTGTTACAGCATGGCGTCGCGGCTCTACCCCGGCACCTTCGGCATGTACACGACCGGTGGCGGGTACGGCCGCCTCTACCAGCCGATCGGCTACTGGAACGCGCTCGGGGCGTTCACCGTCATCGGCATCATCCTGTCGCTCGGGCTCGCCGCGCGGGGCAACATGCTGGTGCGGATGCTCGCCGCCGCCGCGCTGATCCCGCTCGCGCCGACGCTCTACCTCACCTTCAGCCGCGGCGCCCTGGTCGGACTGGCCGCGGGACTGCTCGCGCTGATCGTGCTCGACCGCCGCCGGGTGCACCTGGTCGCCGGGATCTGCGCGGGGTCGATCGGCGCGGTGGGTGCGCTCGTGGCCGTCCACTCGCATCCGGGCCTCACGACGTACTACCGCCACCTGCAGATTCAGGCCAGGGAGGGCGCTCAGACCGCGGCGCGGATGATCTCGCTCGTGCCGCTGGCGATGGGCTCGGCCGCGCTCCTGGCGGGGCTCGAGGCCCGGTTCACGGTCTCACGCATGGCCCGGATCGCGGCCGGGGCGGGCATGGTCGCGGCAGCATGCATCGCGGTCGCCATCGGGGTGAACACGTTCGGAGATCCGGTGAACGCCGTCCGAAGCGCCGTGAAAACGTTCGAGAAGCCCGCGCCGACCTTCCGCGGCGGAGACCTCAACCTGCGCCTCCTGAGCCTCTCGCCGAACGGGCGCGTGATCTTCTGGAAGACCGGGCTGGCACCAGTTCACCGCCCACCCGGTGGTGGGGTCGGGCGGAGGCTCGTTCGCCCGCTACTGGAAGATCCACCGGCCGGTCAAGATTCAGAACCTGTACGCGCACAGCCTGTATCTCGAGACCTTGGGGGAGCTCGGCGTGATCGGCTTGGCCGTCTTGCTGGTCGCGCTCCTGCCGCCGCTGTGGGTGGGGCTGCAGCGCCGCTTCCACCCGCTCTCGGCCCCGGTCATGGCGGCCTACATCGCGTTTCTCGTCCACACCGGCGGCGACTGGACATGGCAGCTCCCGGCCGTCGGGCTGGCGGCGATCGCCTGCGGGGCGGCGGCGATCGGCCTTGTCGCCGACCCCGACGCGGTCGTCCTCTCGCGGCATGCTCGCGCGGGCGGGATCGTGCTCGCGGTGGTCGTCGGTGCCGTGGGCGCATGGGGCGGCTGACGGATCGTCCGGGCCCCTCCCTCAGTCCGCATGACAGGTTACGATCTCCGGGCCTTGACGGACCCCGGCCCTTCCTCGGACACTGGAAGCATGCAGGTGGACAGTGTCACCCCGGAGCCGAACCTCGTGCGCACGATGACGATTATCGGGCGCAAGACGCGCGGCTACACAATCAACGTCTATCGCGACGAGCGCGGCGTTCGGCTCGTCCGCCGCGGCCGCTACCGGCGCCTGACCGTCGGCTCCGTGTCGGTCGAGTGGTACCCGGCCTGAAGGGCCACATCCCGGTACGCTGGGCGCGTGGGGATCGACGATCTGCTCGAGCGTGCGCGCGCCCGGCTGCAGCGGGTCACGCCGGAGCAGGCGCATGCGGCCGTCGCCGCCGGCGCCGTCATCGTCGATACGCGCCCGCTCGAGCAGCGCCGCGGCCAGGGTGTGGTTCCGGGCGCGGTCGTGATCGGCCGAAACGTGCTCGAGTGGCGTGTCGATCCCGACGTCGGGATTCACCGACCCGATGCTGGCCGGGCGCGAGCGGCCGGGTGATCGTGATGTGTGCCGAGGGGTACTCGTCGAGCCTGGCGGCCGCCGCGCTTCAGGACGTCGGCCTCGCCACCGCCACCGACATGGTGGGCGGATTCCTGGCCTGGGAGGCAGCCGGCCTGCCGGTCGAGCCCTGCCCGGACTGACGTCAGGGGCCGGCCTGCAGATCGACGACCTCGAAGCGGTCGACGTCGATCAGGCCATGATCGGTGATCTTGAGGGCGGGGATCACCGACAGCGCCAGGAACCCGAGCGAGTGGAAGGGCGCGTCGAGCGTGCAGCCGAGCGCCCGGGCGGCATCGGCGAGGGCCCGGCTCTCGGCCACCACCTGCTCGGCCGGCGCGGCCGACATGAGGCCCGCGACCGGTAGGGCGAGCTCTGCCCGCACGCCACGATCGTGCACCGCGACCATCCCGCCGCCCAGCTCGGCGAGGCGGCGCGCCGCGCGCACCATGTCGTCGTCGTCCACACCGGCAACGACGATGTTGTGGGCGTCGTGCGCGACCGTCGAGGCGATCGCGCCGCGCTGCAGGCCGAGGCCGCGCACGAATCCGAGCCCGATGCGGCCGGTGCCGAGGTGACGCTCGATGACCGCGATCTTGGCCAGATCGCGACCCGGATCGGCGCAGGCGGCCCCATCGATGACGAGCGGCTCCTCGGCCAGCGCCTCGGTCACGATCTGGCCCGGCAGCAGGCCGATGACGCGCATGCGGCCCGGACCGTCCCAGGCAACGCGCAGGTCGCCGCTCGTGATCGTCGCCACGCGCACGGTGTTGCGCACCCAGTCGGGGACGACGGCGGCGGCGATGTCGGCGACCGGGCGTCCCGCCTTGAGCACCATGTGGGGCCGGAACTCGCGCAGGTCGGGCAGGAGGAGCAGGTCGGCGAGGTAGCCGGGGGCGACGGCGCCGCGGTCGCCGAGCCCATGCCACGTCGCCGCGTGATGGGAGGCCATCACCAGGGCATCCTTGGGGTCGACGCCCGCGGCGACCGCGGCCCGCACCATCGAGTTCAGGTGGCCCTCCGATACGATGTGGTCGGGATCGCGGTCGTCGGTGCAGAACGCCAGCCGGTTCGGCCCGTACTCCGCCACCAGCGGCAGCAGCGCGGCCAGGTTGCGGGCACCCGAGGCCTCGCGGATGAGCACCCACATCCCGGCCTGGAGCCGCTCCCGGCCCTCCTCGAGCGTGGTCGCCTCGTGGTCGGAGCGGATGCCGGCGGCCGCATACGCCTGCAGCGCCCTGCCGAGCACCCCGGGGGCGTGCCCGTCGACGTGCCCGGCACCCGCGAGCCCCAGCTTTTCGAGCTCGCCCGGGCTGCCGGCGATGACGCCGGGAAAGTTCATCATCTCGGCGAGGCCGAGCACCCGCCGGCGCCGCAAGAGACCCTCGAGATCGCCCGGCGTGAGCGCCCGCCGCGGCGATTCGAACGCCGAGGCCGGGACGCATGACGACGCCATGAAGAAGACGTCGAGCGGCAGCCCCTCTGTGGAGTCGAGCAGCCAATGGACGCCGTCGGTGCCGAGCACGTTTGCGATCTCGTGCGGGTCGGCGACGACCGTGGTTGTGCCCTGGGGCAGGACCAGCCGGGCGAACTCGGCCGGCAGGAGCCGCGACGACTCGATGTGGACGTGGGCGTCGATGAGGCCGGGAGCCACCCACATGCCGGTGGCATCGATCGTCTCGCGGCCGTGGTAACCGGCGCCCACGCCGGCGATCCAGCCGTCGGCGATCGCGACATCGGCCCGCAGCCACTCGCGGGTGAACACCGAGAGGACGCTGCCGCCCGTGATGACCACGTCGGCGGGCTCGTCCCCGCGGGCAACCGCGAGCCGCCGCGCGAGATCGGTCATCCGCCGGCCCTCCGCTCGTACACGCGGAGCAGGCGGCCGCTGCCCGGGTGCAGCTCGTCGCGGCCGGGTCGCATGCCGAGCTTCTCGGCGACGCGTACGGACGCGACGTTGCCGGGATCGATGATGCTGATGATGCGGTCGAGGTCGCAGGCCGCCGAAGCCCCATTCGATTCCGGCCCGGCCGCCCTCGGTGGCAAGACCCCGCCCCCAGACGTCGCTCGCCAGGCGCCAGCCGACCTCGACCGCCGGGAGCACCGCGGGCAGGAACCCCGGGATCGAGAGCCCGACGTAGCCGACCATGCGGCCGTCGTCGCGCAGCTCCGCCGCCCAGAGGCCGAACCCATGCTCGTCCCAGTGGCCCATGATCCGGGTGAGCTGGGCATCGCTGGCCGCGCGGTCGAGTGCCCCGCCCAGATAGCGCCGACCAGCGGATCGGCGTTTATCGCCGCGTAGGCCTCGGCATCGCCGGCCCGGAACCGGCGCAGCCGCAGCCGCTCGGTGCACACCTCGTCCACGCCGCTCACCCTACCCGCCAACCGGGGTCTGTCCCCCACCGATCGGTGTTGCACAATCGTGACCACATGCGACCGGGGCCTGACCCCGGTTCCGGCTAGTCGAACGGGACCAGGAGGTCGCGGCCCTCGGGTACCCGCGACCACGGCGCGACCTCGACCACCCGCCACAGGTGGCCCTCGCCGAGACCGGCGCGCACCTGGCGGGCGGCCTCGGTGGCCCGTTCGTGCAGCACCTCCGACGGCGGCCGGAACAGCGACTGCTGGCGGTCGGCCGAGGCGCAGAGCGCGGTGATCTCGAGGCTCAGGTGCTCGACCGCGCCGGGGAGCTCGACCAGGCGCGGGGAAAGCGCATCACGCAGCCGCCGCGGGTCGGCGGTGGGCTCGCGCAGGGTCACGGGCCGCCGCCACGATCCTCCTGCCGCCAGCCGGGCCGAGATCGCCAGCGTCCGCGGTGGCCGCCCGGCCCGCCGGGGATGGCCCACCAGGCGCTCGATCAGCACCGCCAGCGCACCTCGCAGGGTGAACTCGTCGCCCACCGGGTCGGGGAACTCGATCGTCTCGCGCATCGGCTCCGGCGGGGTGCGGGGAGCGACGTAGGCCTCGTCCTCGCCCCGGGCGAGCCGCCAGACGGCGATGCCCGGCCGGCCGAACCGGTCGGCGACGGAGGGCAGCGGCAGCGCCGCCAGCTCACCGGCGGTGCGGATGCCCAGCGCGTGCAGGGTGTCGGCGGTGCCGGCATCGAGCGGCAGCCGTGCCACCGGCATCGGGCCGAGGAAGCTCGCCGCCGCTCCGGGCTCGACCTGGCGGGGATGTCCCGCCCGCGCCCGCACGGCCGCCGCCTGGGCGATGAAACGGCCCGGTCCGGCACCCGTCCGCCCGCCCGGCCCCAGTCTGGAAGAGGCGGCCGAGAGCAGCCGGTGCAGGCCGCCGTGCAGGCGGACAAGGCCGTCGGCGCAGAAGAGCGCCCGGCCGGGCTCGAGCGATTCCACCGCGGCGCCCATCTCCTCCAGCCGCTGCAGCAGCGCCTCGGCGGCATCGGCCACGGCACCCGGATCGGCGGTCACCAGCTGCAGCCGGGGGCAGCGGGCGAGCGCCTCGCCGACCCGCATCCCCGGCGTCACCCCGAAGGTGGCGGCGGCGGCATTCGCCTCGCCGACGGCCGGCGGCCCGCCCGGCTCAGGGCCGAGCGCGGCCGGCTCGGACGGCAGCGCGCCTCCCAGTCCGGCCGCCACCCGCAGCGCGAAGCGGGGGACGAGCACGCAGACGATGATCGAGCGCTCGCGAGGCATTGCCGGCCACGATAGACGAACATATGTTCGGGGACAAGCTCAGACTGACCACCTTAGGTGGTGGAATCGGGATCGATCGCCCGCAGATAGTGCCGGCGGGCGTGCAGCGTCGGCAGGACCCGCTCGGCCGCGCGCGAGAATTCGCGCTCGTACCGGCGCCGCTCGCGGGCGGCCATCGTCTCGGCGTAGTGGTCGCGCAGGTCGAGCAGGGTGTCCTCGGCCTCCTCGACGAGATCCATGTACGTCCCGTATGCCTCCTCGGAGTCCGGCCGCTTGGCCCGGTCGTAGACCTGCTTGGCCGCCTCGACGCGTCCGAGCAGACCCACGTTCTGCTCCAGAAACAGGTCGAGCTGGGCGTTGATGATGCCGGCGAACCGGGGGCGGCCGGGAACTCTCACTCCCGCGATGGTAGTGGACCGCGGGGCGCCCGGCTACGATCGGCCTTTGTGGCGACATCGCTTCTGATCCGCACCTGGAACATCGCCCACGGACGCGACGTTCCGCCCGGATCGGACTACGGCCACATGCGCCGCAAACTGCTGCGCGAGATGGCCCAGATGATGATCGAGGACGGCCCCGATCTCGTGCTTCTGCAGGAGGTGCCGGTGTGGGCCGCCGACCTGCTCCAAGAGCACACCGGCATGGGGGTGACGCTCGCGCCCACCTACGGCGCCCACATCCCGTTTCTGCACGTGCCGCTGCCGCTCGCGCTCGGCGCTGCGGTCGGCCGGGCCCTCCCTGACCTCGTGCGGACGCAGGTCGAGGGCCAGGCCCAGGCCATCCTCTACGGGCCTGCGCTGCTCCTGGTGTCGGCCCGCCGCGTCCAGCTGAACGAGCGCACCCGCCTGCGCGGCGAGCCGCGCATCTCCCAGCTCGCCAGGCTGCGGCATCGCCGCGCCGGCCGCGAGCTCGTGGTCGCCAACGTCCACGCGGACCCGGGAGGGCGGGAGCAGCTGGAGAAGGCCGGGTTCGTGCTCGAGCGCTTCGCCCGTGGGGCGCCCATGGTGCTGGGCGGCGACCTCAATGCCGGCGTCGAGTCGGCGGGAGTGCGCGGGCTGCGCGCGCGGGGCTGGATCGAGGACTCCGGCGATGTCGGAATCGACCATCTCCTGGTGCGCGGCTTCGACGTCGAGTGGGCGGCCACACGATGGTCGCCCGAGCGGCGCGATCTGCGTCACAATGGCTCTCGCCCGGTGCGCCTCTCCGATCATGATCCCGTCGACGCGGTGGTGGCCTTTGCCTGAGCGCGACGAGCTTCCCGTCCTGACCGGATGCGCCTACCTGAACGCCGGCACGAACGGCCCGATGCCGCGCGCGGCGACCGACGCGATGGCCGCCGAGGTGCGCACCTCGGCCGAGCTCCCCCGGATCGGCAAGGCCGCGATCGACAACCTGCTCGGGCTGCGCTCGAGAGCGCGTGCCGCGGCCGCACGAGCGCTCGGGGCGTCCGACGACGAGATCGCGCTGACGTCGTCCACCACGCAGGGAATCGGCCTGGTCTGCGCCGGCCTCGACTGGTCGGCCGGCGGCGACGTTGTCACGACCACCGAGGAGCATCCCGGCCTGCTGGGGCCGCTGGACGAGCTCAGGCACCGTTACGGCGTCACGGTGCGGGCGGTGCCGGCGCACGACGTCATCGCGGCGATCCGCCCCGGCACGACGATGGTCGCCGTCTCGCACGTCCTGTGGACGACCGGCCTGGTGCTGCCGATGCCCGAGATCGCGGCCGCCGCACACGGGTGGGTGCGACGGTGCTGGTGGACGGCGCCCAGTCCGGCGGGGCGATCCCGCTCGAGATGGCGGCGACGGGCGCCGACTTCTACGCGGCCTCGGGGCAGAAATGGCTGCTCGGGCCGCAGGGCACCGGCGCGCTGTGGGTGCACCCGCGCCAGAACGACCGGCTGCGGCCGGCGACACCGAGCTACTTCACCTACGACGGCCAGGTTGGCAACCTGCGTCCGGGGGCGGCGCGGTTCGACGCCGGCAGCCTCGACACGACGGTGCTGGCGGGCTTCGCGGCCGCGGTCGAGTGGGTCGAGGGCCACCCCGGGGGACGGGAGGCGTGGCTTGCGCTCGGGGCCGAGCGGGCGGCCGCCGCCCGGCGCCGCCTCGATGCGATCCCCGGCGTGGTCGGTGAACGACCCCGGCGGGCCGTGCAGCGGCCTGATCGCCCTCACGGTCGACGGCCCTGAGCCGGCCGACGTGTCCGCGAGCCCTCGGCGAGCGCAACGTGCTGGTGCGGCCCGTTCCCGGCACGCCGTTCGTGCGCGTCTCGATCGGCCCCTGGACCGACGACGCCGACCTGGACGCGCTCGCCGACGGCCTCGCCGCCGTCGCTGAATAATCGGGGCCAGGCCCCAATTATTCACCCGTGCGGTATCGTGCTGCGCCGTGGCTGCGGACGAACTGGTACGGGATCGCGACGCCGCGTGGGAGCTCCTGACCGAGTGGACGAAGAGCGAGGCCCTGCGCCGTCACTGTCTCGCCGTCGAAGCTTCCGTGCGCGCGTATGCGCGCACGTTCGGTGAGGACGAGCGGGCCTGGGGCAACGTGGCTCTGCTGCACGACTTCGACTACGAGCGCCACCCCACCCTCGACCGGCATCCGCAGGACGGCGCGCCGGTGCTGCGCGAGCACGGCTATCCCGAGTGGTTCGTCCGCGCGATCCAGGCCCACGGAAACCATACGGGCATCGTCCGCGAGACCCGCCTCGAGCACACGCTCTACGCGTGTGACGAGGTGTCGGGGTTCGTGCACGCCTGCGGCCTCGTGCGGCCCGACGGGCTCGCCACCCTCGAGGTGCGCTCCGTGCGCAAGAAGCTCAAGCAGCCGAGCTTCGCCCGCGGCGTGAACCGCGAGGAGGTCGTCGACGGCGCCCAGGAGCTCGGCGTCGACCTGGACGAGCACATCACCTTCGTCATCGCCGCCCTGCGGCCGATCGCCGCCGAGCTCGGCCTTCGCGGCTGATACCAGCCGGAAACGCCGCTACGCTGGTGGTGAGTCAACCGCCTGGGAGGCACGGTCGCGTATGGCAATTGCAGCTCGAGAGGGGATCGTGGAGTCGTTCGTGATCGAGGGTGGGGTGCCGCTTCGGGGCACCGTCAAGCCGGCGGGCAACAAGAACGCCGCCCTGCCGATCCTGGCGGCCTGTCTGCTCACCGCCGATCCCGTCACCCTCGACAACGTCCCCCGGATCCGCGACGTCGAGGCGATGATCGAGCTCCTGTGCGACATCGGCGCCGACGTCGAGTGGCTCGGCCCGAACCGGCTGCGAGTGTGGGCGGCCGAGATCACGAAGACCGCCCTCGACGCCGAACTGTGCACGCGCATCCGGGCCTCGATCCTGTTCGCCGGCCCGCTGCTCGCGCGCTGCGGCACCGCCGACATCCCACCCCCCGGCGGCGACGTCATCGGCCGCCGCCGCGTCGATACCCACCTGATGGCGTTCGAGGCCCTCGGGGCCGACGTCCACGCGAATCGCAGCTACCGCCTGCGGGCCGGGTCAGGGCTGCGCGGCGCCGACCTGTACCTCGACGAGGCTTCCGTGACCGGCACCGAGAACGCCGTGATGGCGGCCGTGCTGGCCCGGGGCACCACGACGATCTCCAACGCCGCCTGCGAACCGCATGTGCAGGACCTCTGCCGGCTCCTGAACGCCATGGGGGCCCGCATCGAGGGGGTCGGGTCGAACGTGCTCACGATCCACGGCGTCGAGGCGCTCGGCGGCTGCACCCACCGGGTCGGCGCCGACCACATCGAGGTCGCCTCGTTCATCGGCCTGGCCGCCGTCACCGGCGGCGAGATCGTGATCGAGGATGCCGCCGTCGAGCATCTGCGCTCGATCCGGCACACCTTCTCGCGGCTCGGCGTCGCCATCGAGATCGAGGGCGACTCCGTGCGGGTGCCTCCCGGCCAGGAGCTCCGGATCGTCGACGACGTGCATGCCCAGATCCCCAAGATCGAGGACGGGCCGTGGCCCATGTTCCCGGCCGACCTGACGTCGATCGCCGTCGCGGTCGCCACGCAGGCCACCGGCACCGTGCTGGTCTTCGAGAAGATGTTCGAGAACCGTCTGATCTTCACCGACAAGCTCGTGTCGATGGGTGCCCGGATCATCCTCTGCGACCCGCACCGAGTGGTCGTCACCGGCCCCGCCCGGCTGTACGGCGAGCGCATGGCCAGCCCCGACATCCGGGCCGGGATGGCGATGCTGATCGCGAGCCTGTGCGCCGAGGGCGAGAGCCGGATCGGCAACGTCAGCGAGATCGACCGCGGCTACGAGCGCATCGACGAGCGGCTGCGCGGCCTCGGCGCCCGGATCGAGCGCGTCTCAGGCTAACCACGTACGGCGGCTACGATCCGCCGCACGTGGAGCGGTTGCGATTGACACAGGCCGAGGTCGCGAGCGTGGTGCGCACGCTGCGGCCGACCACCGCCCGCCGCGACGACGTCGCCGCGGCGGTCGCCGACATCGTCGAGATGGTGCGAAACGGCGGCGACGAGGCGGTGCGAAGGCTCACCCTGCGCCTCGACGGCGTCGACGTGGCCAACCCGCGGGTGCCCGCAGAGGCCATGGCGGCGGCGGTTGCCGGCCTCGCCCCGGCGGTGCGCGACGCGCTGGAGCTGCTGGCCGCGAACGTCCGCACGGTCGCCACCGAGCTGATGCCGCGACCGACCCGGGTGACGTTGCCCCAGGGCCAGGTCGTCGCCAGCCGGCCGGTGCCCGTCCGGCGCGCCGGCGTCTACGTCCCGGGAGGCCTGGCCGCCTACCCGTCCAGCGCGGTCATGGCGATCGTGCCGGCCCAGGTTGCCCGCGTGCCGGGCATCGCGATCTGCTCGCCCCCGGGCCCCGACGGCCTGCCGCACGCGACCGCCCTGGCGGCCTGCGGGATCCTGGGAGTGGAGGAGGTGTACGCCGTCGGCGGCGCGCAGGCGGTCGCCGCGCTCGCGCTCGGAACCGAGCGGATGCCGCGCGTCGACCTGCTCGTGGGGCCGGGCAACGCCTACGTCGAGGAGGCGAAACGGAGCCTGTTCGGGGAGGTCGGCATCGAGTCGCTGGCGGGGCCGAGCGAGCTCGTCGTCGTCGCCGACGAGACCGCACCCGCCGAGTCGGTCGCGTGGGACCTCCTGGCCCAGCTCGAGCACGGTCCCGGCGCCCAGTCGGTGCTCGTCTCGACCGATGCCGGACTGCTCGACGAGGTGTCCGCCCTGCTGCCGCCGCAGAGCGCTGCGGTGATCATCGAGGCCGACTCGATCGACACCGCATTCGCGTTCGTGAACGCACATGCCCCCGAGCACGTCCAGCTGGTGATGGCCGGAGCGGAAGAGGCCCTCGAGCGCATCCACCATGCGGGCGCCATCTTCATCGGCCCGTATGCCGGTGCGGCCTTCGGCGACTACATCGCCGGCTCGAACCACATTCTCCCGACCGGCGGGCACAGCCGGTTCTCGTCGGGCCTCGGGCCGGCGGCATTCGTGCGGACGCAGGAGGTCGTCGAGGTGAGCGCGGAGGCGTGTGAACGACTGGCCGAGGCGGTGGTCGTTCTGGCCGACGCCGAGGGATTCCCCGGCCACGGACGCTCGGCGCAGGTGCGCGCGGACGCCCTGGCCCGAACATCAAGGACGGTGGGATGAGCGAACGCACGGTGATCGCGACCGACGGAGCGCCCCGGCCCTACGCGGGTGCCCCCTACAACCAGGCGATCAGGGCGGCCGGCCTGGTCTTCTGCGCCGGCCAGGTCGGGCTCGATCCGGCCTCCGGGACGATGGTCCGGGGTGGCGTCGAGGCCCAGGCGCAGCGGGCGATGCAGAATCTGGGGGCCGTGCTCGAGGCCGCGGGCTCGTCGTTCGACCAGGTCCTGAAGACGACCGTCTTCGTCGCCGATCTGGCCGACTTTACGACGGTGAACGAGGTGTACGCGACGTTCTTCGGCGATCTGCCGCCGGCCCGCTCGACCGTGCAGGTCGCCGGACTGCCCGCGGCGGCACTGGTCGAGATCGAGGCCATCGCCCTCGCGTAGCGGCCGTCCGGGAGAGCCGCCCGTAGACTCCGGCCGTGCGCGAACCGCTCCAGATCGGTGGCCCGGGCGATCCGCTGGCCGAGGTGTGGCAGGCCGCCCGGGACGCGGCCGCCGGCGCCCGCGTGTATGCGGTCGGAGGGCCCGTGCGCGATCTGCTGCGGGGTGCGCCCAGCCGTGACGCGGACATCGCCGTCGACGGGGACGCCGCGAAGCTCGCCCGCCGGCTCGCCGAGGTGCTCGGGGCAACCCGGGTCACCGTCCACAAGGCGTTCGGGACCGCCGTCGTGCGCACCGACGGCGTGCGCATCGACGTCGCCGCGACCCGCAGCGAGACCTACCCGCGGCCCGCGGCGTTGCCGGTCGTCGCGCCGGCGGGCATCGAGGCCGATCTGGGCCGGCGTGACTTCACCGTGAACGCACTGGCGGCGGTGCTGACGGACCCCGGATTCGGCGCGGTGCTCGATCCGTTCGGCGGCCGGGCCGACCTGGAATCCCGCCTGATCCGGGTGCTGCACCCGGCATCGTTCCGCGACGATCCCACCCGGCTCGTGCGCGCGGTGCGCTACGCGGCCCGGCTCGGGCTCGCTCTCGAGCGCGGGCACGGAGGAGCGCGCGCACGAGGCGGTCGCGGCCGGGCTCGTCGACGAGCTGTCCGGAGCGCGGGTGCGCGCCGAGCTGGTCGCCCTCCTGGGCGAATCGCCCGCCACGATCGCGGCCGCGCTGGCGCTGGCCGGCGATCTGGGACTCCTGGTCGCGATACACCCCGCTCTCGCCGGTGCCCCTGTCGCTGGCGATCGCATCGAGCGGGTGGACGAGCTGCGAGGGCGGTTCGGGCCGCGGGTGCCGCCGTGGCGCGTGCGGCTGGCGGTGATCGTGCGCGCCGCGGGCGACGCACAGGTGGCCGCGCTGACCGACCGGCTGCGGCTGCGGCGAGGCGATGCCGTGGCCGTGCGTGCGGCGGCGACGGCACCGGCGCGCCTGGGAGCGCGGCTGGCGGCGGTCGCCGATCCGGCCGATGTGGCCGAGCTGCTCGACCCGCTGCCGCTGGATGCGGCGCTCGTGCTCGCGGCCGGCACCGGGCCGGGCGCCCGCCCGGCCGAGCTCTACCTCGACCGGCTGCGCGGCATCCGCCTCGAGATCGACGGCACCGTGCTGCGCGACGAGCTCGGCCTCGCGCAGTCGCCTCGGGTCGGAGAGGTGCTGGCCGAGCTGCTGCGACGCAAGCGAAACGGCCAGCTGGCCGACCGCCGCTCCGAGATCGCCGCGGCGCGGGAGCTCGTGGGGCGGGCGGCCTCGTGACCGGGCCTCGCCTGGGACTCCGGCCCGGTGCCGGTGCTGCGCTGGCGGTCGGCGCCCGAGGGCGTGGAGGTGGCGTTCACGTCGCGCCGGGGAGGCACCTCCGAGGGGCCGTTCGCGTCGCTCAACCTCGGCGCGCTGACCGCGGACGACCCCGCCAGCGTGGCCGAGAACCGGCGCCGTGCGGTGACCGCGGGCCGCGGAGACCCGGCCCATGCCACGATGGCCTGGCAGGTGCACGGAAGCGACGTCCGCGAGGTGACCGCGGAGCCCGCCGGCGGGCGGTTCCTCGAGCCGGGCAAGGAGCCGTTCCCGCGCTCCGACGGTCTCGTCACCTCGCTGGCGGGGCGGCCGCTGATGCTGCTGACCGCCGACTGCATCCCGGTCGCGGTCGCCCGTGCCGGCGGCGGCCGCCTGGCGGTGCTGCACGCCGGCTGGCGCGGCCTGGAGGCCGGCATCTGCGAGCGCGGTGCCGAGGCCGTCGGCGGCGAGGTTGTGGGCGCGGTCGGGCCGGGCGCCGGGCCGTGCTGCTACGAGGTCGGCGACGACGTGGCCGAGCGGCTGCGGGCCCGCTTTGGCGGCGACGTCGTCCGCGACCGGCACGCCGATCTGTGGCTGTGCGCGCGGCGGGCGCTCGAGGCGGCCGGTGCGCGGGACGTCGTCGTTGCGGGCGAGTGCACCATCTGCACGCCGGATCGCTACTTCTCGCACCGGCGCGACCACGGTGTGACGGGCCGCCAGGGAGTGGTCGGGGTGCTGCATGGTTGACGCCGCCGTCGTCTCGGCCAACCTCGCCCGGATCCGCGAACTGGTGGGCCCCGGTGTCGAGATCCTGGCCGCGACCAAGTACGTGGAGCGCCGCCGAGCTGCCCGCACTCCACGAGGCCGGCATCGCACTGGTGGGCGAGAACCGCACCGACGCACTCGCCGCCAAGCAGGCGGAGTTCGGCGACCTGTTCACGTGGGACTTCATCGGGCACGTCCAGAGCCGCAAGGTGCGTGACCTGGTCGGCCGCGTGCGCCTCATCCACGCCGTCGACTCCCACTCGGCGTGCGAGCAGATCGAGACCCGGCGGGAGCCGGGCGCGACCATCGACTGCCTGCTGCAGGTGAACGTCGCCGGCGAGGGCACCAAGGCCGGGGTCGCACCGGCCGAGCGTGGACGCCTTCCTGGAGGCGGCCGCAGCCGCTTGCCGGCGTTCGCTTCTGCGGCCTCATGACCATGCCGCCCGCCGTCGCCGATCCCGAGCTCGCCCGGCCGTGGTTTGCGGCACTGCGCGAGCTGCGCGACCGGCTGGCCCCGCGGTGGGCCGGGCGGCACGAGTTCACGCACCTCAGCATGGGCACGAGCCAGGACTTCGCCGTCGCCGCGCAGGAGGGTGCCACGATCGTACGGGTGGGCGGCGTCCTGTACGGGCGGTAGAGTTCTCCGGTACATGGCCCTGAGCGATCTGTGGAACTCGACGCTGGTCTACTTCGGTGTGCGCGAGGAGGACTGGGAGGACGAGTACGACGACGACGGATCCGCTGCCCATGAGGATCTGGAGCAGGTCTACAGCGAACGCCCAAATGTCCGCCGGCTGTCACCGCGGCGGCGTCCTGGAGCCGAATTCGACGACATCTTCTCGGAGGAGGCACCGCGGGCGGTGCCGATACGGGGAGGGCGCGGAGGCCCGCCGGCGGCCCAAAACGGACACCGCGCCGCCGGGCAGGTGTCGCTGGTGGTGCCGAAGAGCTTCAACGACGCCCAGAAGGTGGCCGACAAGCTCAAGGCCGACGTGCCGGTGATCATCAATCTTCAGAGCGCCGACCCCGAGCTGGCCAAACGGCTCGTCGACTTCGCAAGCGGGCTCACGTACGCCCTGGACGGGTCGATGCAGCGCGTGGCCGACCGCGTGTTCCTGCTGACGCCGAGCTCCATCGCGGTCTCGGCCGAGGACAAGGCGCTCCTCATGGAGCGCGGCTTCTTCAACCAGTACTGACGCCCGCACCCGGGCGGCGATACGCTACCGGGCCGATGAGCGCCAACCCCCCCGTGCTCGGCCTGCTCGGCGCCGGCAACATCGCCTCGGCGATGGTGGCCGGCTGGTGCATCGCGGACCCCGGCATGGGCGAGCGCATCGTCGTGACCGATCGCGGCTCCGGCCGGGCGGCCGCGCTGGCCGAGCGCCACGGGCTGCGCCATGTCACGGCCAACGCCGACGTCGTCGCCGCGGCCGACATCGTCGTCCTGTGCGTGAAGCCGGTCGACGTCGAGAAGGTGCTGCGCGAGGTCTCGGGCCTGGTGACCCCGAGAAAGTCGATCGCCTCGGTCGCGGCCGGCGTGGGCACCGCGACGCTCGAGACCATCCTCGACGTGGACGCCCCGGTGTTCCGGTTCATGCCCAACGTCGGTGTCCGCGTGGGGGCGGGCACGCTGGCGTTCTCGGCCGGGAGGTTCAACGACACCGCCGCAGAGCAGGCGGTGCTCGAAGCGTTCTCGTTGCTGGGCGAGGTGGTGCCGCTCGAGGAGCGCCTGTTCGACGCCGCGACGGCACTCTCGGGCTCAGGCCCGGCATTCCTTGGCCTCATCATCGAGGCGTTCGAGGACGCCGGCATCGTCGCCGGCCTGACCTACGCCGACGCCCGGCGACTGTTTCTCTCGACGGTCGCGGGCACGGCGGCCCTCCTGCGCGCCGACGACCTCGGCTGCTCGGATCTGCGGCGGATGGTCACGAGCCCCGGGGGCACCGCCGCCGCCGGGCTGGCATCGATGGAGCGGGGCGGGGTGCGCGGAGCCATCATCGACGGCGTGTCGGCCGCAGCACGTCGGGCCGGCGAGCTAGGCTGACGCCGACGATGGGGATCACAACAGCCGAGCAGTTCGTCTTCTCGCTGTACCTGGTCTATTCGCTCCTCGTCATCGTCTATGTGCTGATGTCGTGGCTGCGGCTGCCCTACAGCATCTGGATCGGCCGCGTGCGGGGATTCCTGCACGACACGGTCGAGCCCGTCCTGGGGCCGATCCGGGGCGTGCTCCCGCCGCTGGGCGGACTCGACCTCAGCCCGCTCGTCCTGCTGATCGGGCTGTCGGTGGTCGAGCGGGTCCTGATCGCCGTGCTCGACGGCTTCCGCTAAACCCGCTCCTCCGCGCGGGCAGGAGTCCGGATACCGGCACCGAACCGGCCGGTATGACGATGTCACCTGCAGAGCTGCGACACGAACGCCCCGGGCGCGGGCTGCTCGGGTACCGCCGTACCGACGTCGACCGGCTGCTGGTCGAGGCGACCGTGGCCTACGAGGCCGTGTGGCGCGAGCGCGCCGACCTCCAGGACACGGTGCACGAGCTGCAGCAGGAGGTCAGCCGCCACCGCGAGGGCGAGCAGGCGATGCGAAACGCGCTTGTGACCGCCGAGCGGGCGGCCGACGAGATGCGCGCGAGCGCGTCACGCCAGGCCGAGCTGATCGTGCGGGAGGCCGAGGCCAAGAGCCGCGATCTCGTCCACGAGGCCTACGCCGAGCGTGAGCGCGTCCGCCGTGAAGGCTCGCGCATGCAGGCCGAGGAGGCCGAGTTCCGGCTGCGCCTGCGCGCCCTCCTGGGCGCGATCCTCGAGGCCGTCCGCGACCACGAGCAGCGGCTGGCGGGATCCGACGCGGCGCGGACCCCGGCGCCCGGCGACACCCAGCAGATCCCGGCGCAGACGGACGACGTCGTCCGCGCCCACTGAGGAACTGGCCGCCGAAAGGGCGTCGGTATACTCATGAGCCGGGGGGTGACCCATGGCCGTGAGCGTCGACATCGAAGCCGTCAAGCGCCGCTTGGTTGCGGAGCGGACGGGAATTCTGGAAGAGCGCCGGCGGCTGCTGGAGGACACCTCACGGTCGCCGGAGGCCGCCGCCGATGACGACGGGGGCGACACGCACAAGCCCGACGGCTCCTCCGAGACGCTCGACCGCGAGGTCTCACTCTCGCTCGAGGACAACGCCGACCACCTGCTCGCAGCGATCGACTCGGCGCTGGCACGGGTTGCGGCCGGCGCCTACGGCAACTGCGAGCGCTGCGGAGAGGTGATCGGACGCGAGCGTCTGGAGGCCCTGCCGTGGGCGACGAAGTGCATCGCGTGCAAGCGTCTGGAGGAGCGGGGCTGATCCACGTGGAGGCAGAGCCCCGGTCGGTGCACCGGGCGGGGTCGTTGCAGTGGGCGGGCCTCGCGGCGGTCGCGATCGCCGCGATCGTCGCCGATCAGGTGACCAAGCGCGCGATCGAGCGGCGGCTGGCACTGGAGGAGTCCCACCGGGTGCTCCCGTTCCTCTCGATCACGCACGTGCGCAACAACGGGATCGCGTTTGGGATCTTCCCGGGCAAGCTCGCCGTCGTGTCGGTGCTGACGGCCGTCGCGGTCGTGTGGATGCTGGTGCACTTCGCCCGCTCCGGGTCGCGCCACGTGCTGTTTCCGGTCGCGCTCGGGCTCCTTGTCGGGGGGAGCGTCTCGAACCTGGCCGACCGGCTTCGAGACGGCCACGTCACCGACTTCATCCACATCAGCCACTGGCCGACGTTCAACCTCGCCGACAGCTTCATCGTGATCGGGGTCGCGCTCCTGGCGCTCGGCCTGATCCGGGTCGAGCACCGGGCGGGCCCGGCTTCGACAGACTCCGAGGGGCCGACGGAGCTCGAGCTGCCGTGATCGAACTGCGGGTGGCGCCGGACTCCGGCGGCATGCGCCTCGACCGGTTCGTCGCCGCACATGCCGATGTCGGATCACGGGCGGAGGCCGAGCGGCTGATCGAGGCCGGCCGCGTGCTCGTCGACGGTGCGGCCCGGCCGAAGGCCCACCGGCTCGCTGCGGGCGCGGTCGTGACGCTGCCCGAGCCGGAGGTCGCCGCTGCGGGCCCGCCTCCGGCCGACCTCGGCGTGCCGGTCGTCTATGCCGACCAGAACCTGATGGTGGTCGACAAGCCCGCGGGTCTGCTCGTGCACTCGGTCCCGGGGTACTCGGCGCCCACGCTGGTCGATGCGCTGGCCGGCGCCGGCGTGGGCGGCGACGAGGGACGTCCGGGCATCGTCCACCGGCTCGACCGGGATACCTCGGGGCTGCTCCTGGTGGCGCGCGACCCCCGCACCCACGCGCGGCTGCAGTCGCTGCTGCGCCGGCGTCACATCGGCCGCACCTACGTGGCGCTCGTGCGCGGCCGGCCGCGCTCGCGCCGCGGCCGGATCGAGGCGGCCATCGGCCGCGACCGCCGCGACCCCACCAGGATGTCGCTGGACACCGACCGCCCCCGCGACGCCGTCACCGACTTCGAGCTCACCGAGGCGCTGCACGGCCGCTCGCTTCTGCGGGTAACGCTGGGTACGGGCCGCACCCACCAGATCCGCGTCCACCTGGCCTCGATCGGGAACCCGGTCGTCGCCGACCCGGTCTACGGCCACGGCCCGGAGCTCGGCCTTGGGCGCCAGTTCCTGCACGCCGCCGAGCTGCGCCTGACCCATCCCGTCACCGGCGAGGAGATGCTCCTGCGCTCGGATCTGCCCCCCGATCTGGCCGCGGCGCTCGCGGCCGCCCGCATGGCGTAGGCGGCGTTAGCTAGAATCCCGGCCGCTTCTCCGTTCCAGTACCTCTACCCGGCGGATTCATGGTGCGCCGGCGGTGTCCCGCGGCAGCCGCAGGACTCCGGAGCGCCCCGCCGGACATGCCACACCAACCGATCAGAAGGAGTGCCCGTGCCAACGGTCACAATGAGAGAGCTGCTCGAGGCCGGGGTGCACTTCGGCCATCAGACGAGACGCTGGAACCCCAAGATGCGCCGGTTCATCTTCGGCGAGCGGGGCGGCATCTACATCATCGACCTGCAGCAGACGATGGCGCTTCTGCACGAGGCGTTCACCTACGTCGGCAACATCGGTGAGCGCAATGGCACGGTGATGTTCGTGGGCACGAAGAAGCAGGCCCAGGATGCCGTCGCCGAGCACGCCGGCCGCGTCGGCATGCCCTACGTCAACCACCGCTGGCTCGGCGGTCTTCTGACCAACTACCGCACGATCCAGGAGCGGATCGCCGCCCTCCACGGCCTGCGCCGGCAGAAGAGCGAGGGCCAGCTCGACCTGCTGCCGTCCAAGGAGCGGGCCTCGACGCTGTCGGAGCTCGAGAAGCTCGAGGCGAACCTGGGCGGTGTGGCCGACACGCGCAAGCTGCCAGATGCCATCGTCGTGATCGACATGAAGAAGGAGGCGCTGGCGGTCCGCGAGGCGCGGCGCCTGAACATCCCGGTCATCGGCCTGGTCGACACCAACTGCGACCCCGACGATGCCGACTTCGTGATTCCCGGCAACGACGACGCCATCCGCTCGTCGGCGCTGATCGTGCGCCTGCTGGCCGATGCGATCGCCGAGGGCAAGAACCGCGGCGTGAAGGTGTCCGACTTCGTGCCCGAGGAGGGCGAGGAGGCCGCGCCGCCGGTCGAGGGCGACGCCGCCGACGCCGCCGATGCACCCGCCGAGCCGGAGCCCGTCGCGGTGGCCGCACCCGCCGCCGAGGCTGCGGCGGACGAGCCCACCCCGGCCGAGGACGCCCAGTGAGCGACACCGCCTACAAGCCGACGGCTGCGGAGGTGAAGCAGCTGCGCGAGACCACCCAGGCCGGCATGATGGACTGCAAGCGCGCCCTGGAGGAGACGGGCGGCGACATGGAGGCGGCGATCAAGCTCCTGCGCGAGCGCGGCATCGCATCGGCGGGCAAGCGCTCGGGCCGCGGTACGGGCGAGGGCATGATCCACGCCTACGTCCACCACAACGGCCGTGTGGGCGCAATGGTCGAGATCGGCTGCGAGACCGACTTCGTCGCCCGCACCGAGTCGTTCCAGGCGTTTGCGCGCAAGATCGCCCTGCAGGTCGCGAGCGGCAACGAGCTGCGGTTCGTCTCCGAGGCCGACGTCTCCGACGAGTTCCGCACGACCGAGCTCGACATCTACCGGGCCAAGGCTGCCGCCGAGGGCAAGCCCGAGGCGATGCTCGACAAGATCGCCGACGGGATGTTCCGCAAGGCGCTGGTGGACACGGTGCTGCTGAACCAGCCCTCGATCCTGCCCGACGACGACGGCAAGACGATCGAGACGCTGCGCGCCGAGCTGAGCGGGACGCTGGGTGAGAACATCGAGGTCAAGCGCTTCACCCGCTTCCAGGTGGGGGACGCGTGACGGCCGAGGGCGAGACCGCCTTCAAGCGCGTCCTGCTCAAGCTGTCGGGCGAGGCGCTCATGGGCGAGCGCACCTACGGCCAGGATCCGGGCCGGATCACGGCCATCGCCCGCGCCCTGCGCGGTGTGCACGACGCCGGTGTCGAGGTGGCGATCGTCGTCGGCGGCGGCAACATCCTGCGCGGCACCCAGGAGGCGGCGCGGGGCATGGACCGGGCAACCGCCGACTACGCCGGCATGCTGGCGACGCTCCTGAACGCGCTCACCGTCTCGGACGCGCTCGAGCGGCATGGCGTGCACACGCGGGTGCAGTCGGCCATCAACGTGTCGCAGGTCGCCGAGCCGTACATTCGCCGCCGCGCGATCCGGCACCTCGAGAAGGGCAGGGTCGTGATCTTTGCCGCCGGCACCGGCAATCCGTTCTTCACCACCGACACCGCCGCCGCCCTGCGCGCGCTCGAGATCGGCGCCCAGGCGATCCTGATGGGCAAGAACGGCGTGGAGGGCGTCCTGGACGCCGACCCGCGCGAGCACCCGGATGCGCGGCTGATTCCCGAGCTCACCCACCTCGACGCGATCGAGCGCGGCCTCAAGGTGATGGACACCACCGCGCTCTCGCTGTGCATGGACAACAAGGTGCCACTGTACGTGTTCAACCTGGACGACGAGGCCAACATCGAGCGGGTCGTGCGCGGGGAACGGATCGGAACGATCATCTCGGCGCGAGTCCCTGCGGAGGTCGCCACATGATCGAAGATGTGCTCACAGACGCCGCCCGCAGAATGGAGAAGAGCGTCGAGAACGCGCGCCATGAGTTCACCACCGTGCGCACCGGCCGGGCGTCGGCTGCGCTGCTCGACCGCGTGCAGGTGACCGCGTACGGCACCAAGATGCCGGTGAACCAGCTGGCCACGATCGGCGTGCCCGAACCGCGCCTGCTCACGATCGCGCCGTTCGACAAGAGCATCATGAAGGACATCGAGCGGGGGATCCTCGAGTCCGATCTCGGGCTCACCCCGGCCAACGACGGCCAGGTGATCCGGCTGCCGATCCCCCAGCTGACCGAGGAACGGCGCCGCGACCTCGTCAAGCAGGTGCGGCACATGGCCGAGGAGGGCCGGGTGGCGGCCCGCAACATCCGCCGCGACGCCATCCACCGCCTGAAGGAGCTCGAGAAGAACGGCGAGACGGGATCCGACGAGGTGCACCGGGCCGAGGACCGGCTCCAGAAGCAGACCGACGAGCACATCCATCAGATCGACGCCGCGCTGAAGGCCAAAGAGGCCGAGATCATGGAAGTGTGACCGGTCCGCAGCCGGGCGGATGACCGTCATGCGAAGGCAGATACGGCTGCTCCAGAGCATGCGCCGGCTTCGCCGCGCCGGTGCGGGACAGGAGCCGCCGGGAGCAGCCACCGCTCGCAACGTCGCGATCATCATGGACGGCAACGGGCGCTGGGCCGCGCGCCGCGGGCTGCCCCTGCTGGCGGGCCACAGGGCCGGGACGCGGGCGCTGCGGCGCACCGTCGAGGCGGCGCCCGACCTCGGCGTGCGCAGCCTGGCGGTCTACGCCTTCTCCACCGAGAACTGGGGCCGGCCGGAGTCGGAGGTGGAGGATCTCATGGCCCTGTTCGGCGAGACGATCGAGCGCGAGTTCCCCGACCTACACCGCCAGGGCGTGCGGGTGCGGTTCGTCGGCCGCCGCGACCGCTGTCCCGAGTCGCTGCGGACGTTGATGGACGACATGGAGCAGCGCACCGCAGCGAACACCCGGCTCGACCTGTGGGTCGTGTTCGACTACGGCTCTCGGGCGGAGATCCTGCACGCCGTGCAGGAGCTCATGGCTGCCGGCGCCGACCCCGCCGCGGTGGACGAGGAACGGCTGCGCGAGCACCTGTACGCACCGGACATGCCCGACCCCGACCTGGTGATCCGCACAAGCGGGGAGATGCGCATGTCGAACTTCCTGCTGTGGCAGTCGGCCTATGCGGAGTTTGAGTTCACGACCACGCTCTGGCCCGACTTCGGCTCCGCCGAGCTCGAGTCCGCACTGCACGCCTATGCCGGCCGCCAGCGACGGTTCGGCGCCCGGTGAACCAGCTCCTCGGCCGGATCGTCCTGGCCGTGCCGCTGGCGGCCCTCGCGCTCTACGCGGCACTGCGAGGCGGCTGGATCGTCGCCGTACCCGCCGCGGTGGCCGCCCTGATCGCATCGCACGAGTTCTCGGCGATGACCCGAAGCCTGCGCCCGCTCACGCCGGTCGGCCTCGCCGGCGCGGCGGGCGTGGTCGTGGCGGTGCACCAGGGCGGGATCGCCTGGGCGACCGCCCCGCTGGCGCTGACCCTCGTGGCCGCCTTCTGGCTGTCGGCTGTGGCGGAGGTGCGCCAGAGCGCCGCGGCGCAGTTGTCGGTGACAACGCTTGGCGTCGTCTGGATCGGGCTCGGCTTCGGCTTCCTGGTGGCCATTCGCGACATCCCGGGGCCCTCGGGCTGGGGCCGGGAGCTGCTGCTGGCGGTGCTCCTGGGGGTGTGGGGCTCCGACATCGCCGCCTACGTCGGCGGGCGCCTCTTCGGCCGGCGGAAGCTCGCCGAGCAGATCTCGCCCCAGAAGACGGTCGAGGGGCTGCTGGCGGGTCTGGTGGCCGGGATTGCGATCGTGTTCTTCACCCTCTATCACCAGCCGCACAGCGACCCGCTCTCGCCGCTGCACGCACTGGAGCTCGGGCTCGCGGTGGCGTTCGCCGCTCCCGCGGGAGACCTGTTCGAGTCGTACCTCAAGCGCGACGCCGGCATCAAGGACAGCGGCAACCTGCTCGGCGCGCACGGCGGCATGCTCGACCGGGTGGATGCGCTCCTGTGGGCGGCGCCGGCGACGTACTTCGTCGCGCTTGCCATCGGCCGCGCCTGACCGTTCGGGGTACAGTGACCGCATGCGCACTCGCCGCCGTCCGATGCGGCTCCTGCATCCGTTCTCGCCGGTCGAGAAGGGGATGGAGGACGAGCGGATCGCAACTGCGATCGCCGTGGTCGAGGGCGTCTCACCCGGACTCCACGAGTGCGCGCCGAAGTGGTTCGGCGACCGCCTGGACGGCGACGTGCGCCTGCGGTACATGGCGATCGGCTTCACCGCCGCGCCCGACCGCGGCCTCGACGAGGGCCGGGCCTACGTGGTGGACGTCCGCAGCGGCCACGTGATCTGGCAACGCCCGATCGCCGACCGCGGCGACCTGCCGCGCAGCATCACCGCCCTAGGAGGCTGAACCCAAGGAGGCAGCGGGGACTGCCGGAGGGTTGTCCCCTGGTGAAGAGCGTTGCGCCCACGATGGCCGCCTACACTGAGAGCATGAGATCCGTCGCCGTCCTCGGCGCGACCGGTTCGATCGGCACGCAGGCGCTCGAGATCGTCTCCGCGCACCCCGACCTGAGGGCGTGCGCACTGGCCGCCCGCTCCGACCACGCCGGACTGGTCGCCACCGCCCGCCGCCACGGCGTGGGCCGCATCGCCCTCGTCGACCCCGCCGCTGCCGCCGCCGCACGGCGCGAATTCGACGGCGAGGTGCTCGACGGCGCCGAGGGGATCGAGCGCCTGGTGGCCGAGTGCGGGGCCGACATCGTCCTGAACGCCATCGTCGGTGCGGCCGGGCTGCGCGCCACCCTGGCGACGTTCGCGGCGGGCGCCGACCTGGCGCTCGCGAACAAGGAGAGCCTGGTCGCCGGCGGCGAGCTCGTGATGGGCGCGCTGCGCCGGAGCGGCCGCAGAATGCTGCCTGTCGACAGCGAGCACTCGGCACTCGCCCAGTGCCTGGCCGGCGCCGCCGACGGTGCCGTCACGGGCCTCGTGGTAACGGCCTCCGGAGGCCCGTTCCGGGGCCGGTCTCGCGAATCGCTGGCCGACGCGACCGTTGCCGATGCACTCGCGCACCCGACCTGGACGATGGGGGCGAAGATCACCATCGACTCGGCCACGCTCATGAACAAGGGCCTCGAGGTGATCGAGGCGCATCATCTGTTCGGCGTGGCCTACCCCGACATCGAGGTCGTGGTGCACCCCCAGTCGATCGTCCACGGGATGGTGCGGTTCCGCGACGGGGCGCTGCTCGCGCACGTGGGGCATCCGGACATGCGCGTACCGATCTCGTGGGCGCTGACGTTCCCGCAGCGGTCGGCGACATCGGTGCCCGCGCTCGACCTGTCACAGGCGCTGCGGCTCGACTTCGAGCCACCCGATCTCGACACGTTCCGGTGCCTTGCGCTGGCCCGGCAGGCCGGGATGGAGGGAGGCACGGCGCCGTGCGTCCTGAACGCCGCCAACGAGGCGGCGGTGCGGTCGTTCCAGGCCGGCGCGGTCGGCTTCCTCGACATCGCCGACCTGGTGGAACGCGCGCTCGAGGCTGTCCCCGCCGAGCCGCTCGAGTCGCTCGCACAGCTGCTCGAGGCGGACGGGCGCGCCCGGGCCGCCGTCGGCGATGCGGTCAGGACGGCCGCGTGAGCTTCGTCGTTGCGGTATTCGGGCTGCTCCTGCTGATCGCAATCCACGAGCTCGGCCACTTCACCGCCGCCAAGGCCACGGGCATGCGGGCGCTGCGCTTCTACCTCGGCTTCCCGCCGGCGGTGGTGAAGCGCACGTGGCGCGGCACCGAGTACGGCATCGGCGCGATCCCGCTCGGCGGCTTCGTGAAGATCCCGGGGATGCTGCGGCCCGAGTCGGGCGACGTCTATGAGGCCGATGACATCCTCGGGCGAGCCAAGGACCTCGACGCGGATGTGGCGGAGCGGCTCGCCGCCGAGCTGGCGGACCTGCATCGGAGCCTCGACGACGGCCGCTACGACGACGCCCGCAACGTGATCGCGCGGCTCGAGGTCGTGATCGCCGAGGCGGCGCCCGCGCTCAGCCCGGTCGACCTCCGCCGCGTCACCCGCAGCCTCAGCCGCCTCGAGGAGAACCTCGATCCCGGGGCCTACTGGCGCTGCTCGCGCGCACGCCGGCTGATCGTGATCGGGGCCGGGCCGCTGGCAAACGTGATCGCCTGCTTCGCCATCCTGACGGCGGTCGCGCTGTACGGCCTGCCGGTGGCCGTTCCGGTCGTCCAGAGCGTGCTGACGAAGTCGCCGGCGGCGGCGGCCGGGCTTCACGCCGGCGACCGGGTTGTGTCGATCAACGGCCGGCACCTCGGGGTGACCGGCATCCGCAACACCATCACCGCCACCAAGGGCGGCAACGTTTCCCTGGTCGTGCTCAGGCACGGGCACCGGGTCACGCTGCGCACGGAGCACAGCCAGGTCATCGACGGCGCCTACCGGCTCGGCTTCAGCTTCGGGACGACGAACCATCCGTACTCGTTCACGCACGCGCCCACGTTCGCGGGCAGCGAGATGTGGACGCTGACGACCGGAACGGTGCGCGCCCTCGGCGAGATCGTGACCCCGACCGGGCGCTCGCAGCTGCACTCGACGGTCGGCATCGTCCGCTATTCCGCACAGGCGGAGCAGGCCGGCATCACCGACTACCTGGTGCTGCTCGCATTCATCTCACTCTCGCTCGCCATCTTCAACCTGCTGCCGTTCCTGCCTCTCGACGGCGGCCACGTGTTCCTGATCGCGCTCGAGCAGATCCGCGGCAAGATGGTGTCGCGGGTCGTGTTCGAGCGGGTGTCGGTGCTCGGCATCATGCTGATGGCCCTGATCTTCGTGGTCGGGCTCCAGAACGACCTCTCCAGCATCCTGAACTCTCAGCCCCACTGACACTGACCTCGGCCCCCTCGACGGTATCCTGAGGACGATGGCGTCTTCGGTGCAGATCCGCGTGGGTGGCGTGCCCGTTGGGGGCGGCGCGCCCGTCGTCGTGCAGTCGATGACGCTCACCGAGACGCACGACGCCGAGGCCACGCTGGCCCAGATCCGGCGGCTGGCCGATGCGGGCTGCGAGCTGGCCCGGGTGGCCGTGCCGGGGAAGCCCGACGCCGATGCGCTGCCGGCGATCGTGGCGGGGTCGCCGCTGCCGGTGATCGCCGACATCCACTTCAACGCCTCGCTCGCGCTGCGGGCGATCGATGCCGGGGTGGCCGCGGTGCGGATCAACCCCGGCAACATCGGCGGACCGGACAAGGTCGAGCAGGTCGTCGCGAGCGCCAAGGCCGCCGGCATCGCGATGCGGATCGGAGCCAACTCGGGCTCCCTGCCGGATCACCTGCGCCAGTACGCCACGAACGATCCGGCCGGGGCGCTTGTCGAGGCGGCGCTCGAAGAGGTGCGGCTGCTCGAGCGGCTGGACTATCGCGAGTTCAAGATCTCGGTCAAGAGCTCCTCGGTGCCGGTGATGATCCAGGCCTACCGGCGGCTGGCCGAGCAGGTGCCCTATCCGCTGCACCTGGGGGTGACCGAGGCGGGGCCGGCCTTCACCGGCACGGTCAAGAGCGCGATCGGGATGGGCAGCCTGCTGATGGACGGGATCGGCGACACGATGCGGGTGTCACTGACCGCCGACCCGGTGGAGGAGGTCAGGGTGGCGTGGGAGATCCTGCGCGTGCTCGGCCTGCGCCACAAGGGGCCGGTGCTGATCGCCTGTCCGTCGTGCGGGCGCACGAACGTCGACGTGCTGGAGCTGACCGAGCGCGTCTCCGAGCGCCTCGAGGGCTACGAAGAGGTGTTCGAGGTGGCCGTGATGGGCTGCGCGGTGAATGGGCCGGGCGAGGCCGGCGACGCCGACTTCGGGATCGCCGGCGGCCGTGACGCGGGGTTCATCTACGCCCATGGCCAGGTGCTGCGGAAGGTCACGCAGACCGACCTCGTCAGCGAGCTCTTCGACGAGATCGATGCCTGGATCGCAGGCGGCATGGTGCGGCCGGTGCGAAAGACGCGCAAGCTGGCGCTGCCGGCAGGCTGAGTCTCGGGCGGCCGCCGGCCGGGGTCAGCCGGGCAGCGGGGTGTCGCGACGGGTGCAGAACGCGTCGAACCGGGCGTACTTCTGCAGGTACGCCTCGAGCTCCGAGATCCCAAACCGGATCCAGTCGTCCACAAAGCGTTCGTCGACCTGGGGCTGGTCGAGGGCGGTGTCGTCGAGGTTCATGGCCGGATCATCGACCGATCGGGGCGCTCTGCGGCTCGCCGAAACGTGGTATTCGTCGATGCCGTCTTCGGGTACAGTTCTCGAATGCTGAACAAGCGCAAAGCAGCCATCGGATATGCGACGTACCTGATCGCGAGCCGGGTCGCCAAGCGGGTGGTGCGCCGCAAGGCGCGCGAGATGATGCCGACGCCGACCCGCCCGCGCCGGCGCCTGATGATCCCGATCGTCGGCGGAGCCGCCGCAGCCGTCGCGGGCGCCGCGGTGCTGGCCTCGCGCCACCGCACCGACCAGGACTGAATCCCCCGCGCCCAGCGTGAATACCGGCTGCGGTCACGGGCCGCCCGGCCAGGCTCCGTCGCCCCCGCTCGTTAGACTGGCAACCCCGTGCCCGAGACTCAGCCGTACGTTCATCTGCACGTCCACAGCGAGTACTCGATCCTCGATGGCGCGTGCCGGATCGACCCGCTCGTGGCCAAGGCGGCCGAGCTCGGGATGTCGGCGGTCGGCCTCACCGACCACGGCTCGATGGCGGGGGCGGTGGAGCTTTCGCGGGCGGCCGCCAAGGTCGGCGTCAAGCCGATCCTGGGGTGCGAGATGTACGTCGTGGACGACCACGCCGTCCGCGTTCAGAAGGAGCGCCGCGCCCACCTGACCCTGCTGGCCGAGACGACCACCGGGTATCACAACCTCGTCCGGCTGGTCTCGGCCGCCTATCTCGACGGCTACTGGTACCGCCCGCGCGTCGACCTCGCGCAGCTGGCGGCGCACAGCGAGGGCATCATCGCGCTGTCGGGCTGCCTGTCCGGCCGTGTCTGCAAGGCGCTCGTCGACAGCGACGAGAGTCTCGCCCGCCGCGAGCTCGACACCCTCGTCGGCGTCTTCGGGCGCGATCAGGTGTACGTCGAGCTGCAGGACGGCGGCATCGACATCCAGACCCGCATCAACCCGCGGCTGGCGGCCCTGGCCACCGACGCGGGGCTGCCGCTGGTGGGCACGGGGGACGTGCACTACCTGACCGCGGCCGACGCCGTCCCGCACGAGGCCCTCCTGTGCATCCAGACCAACGACACCCTCGACAACCCGAACCGGTTCCGGTTCTCGAATCACGGCTTCTACCTGAAGAGCCCGCAGGAGATGTACGGGCTGATGGCACACCCGTGGGGCGAGGACATGCTCCGGCGAACGGTCGAGATCGCCGACCGCTGCAATGCGCACATCGACCTCGACGCGGTGCACCTGCCCAGGTTCGACGTCCCCGACGGCAAGACGGCGGTCGCCTACCTGCGCGAGCTGGCCGAGGCCGGGCTGCGCGAGCGCTACGGCGCCGAGACGCCCGAACTGCGCACCCGGCTCGAGTTCGAGCTGCGCACGATCGAGGAGATGGGCTTCCCCGACTACTTCCTGATCGTGTGGGACTTCATCCGCTTCGCCCGCTCCGACGGCGTCTCGGTGGGACCGGGACGGGGCTCCGCGGCCGGCTCGCTGGTCGCCTACTGCCTGCACATCACCGATCTCGACCCGATCCGCTACTCGCTCCTCTTCGAGCGCTTCCTGAACCCGGGCCGAAAGACGCTCCCGGACGTCGACGTCGACTTCGCCGTCGCGGGCCGCGAGCGGGTCATCAACTACGTGGCCGAGAAGTACGGGCGCCGCAACGTCGCCCAGATCATCACGTTCGGCAAGATGCAGCCCAAGGCGGCGATCAAGGACGCCGGCCGCGTGATGGGCATCCCCTACGGCGTGGTCGACCGCATCGCCAAGCTCGTGCCCGAGGTGCCGAAGGTGACGTTCGAGTCGTGCATGAAGCCGGGCGCCGAGCTGCGCCGGTCGTACGACACCGACGAGATCACCAGGAAGATCGTCGACATGGCCCTGCCGCTCGAGGGCGTCGTCCGCAACGACTCGATCCACGCCGCCGCCGTCGTCATCGGCGACCGGCCGCTGACCGAGTACCTGCCGCTCCAGCAGAAGGGGCCCGACGCCGAGGTCGTGACCCAGTTCTCGATGGGCGACGTGGATGCGCTCGGCCTGCTCAAGATGGACTTCCTCGGGCTGCGCAACCTGGACGTGATCGACCGCGCCGTCGAGGTGATCGAGCAGTCCCGCGGCATCCGCCTCGACATGGATGCGCTGCCCCTCGACGACCGCCCGACCTACGACATGATGGCCCGCGGCGACTCGACGGGCGTGTTCCAGTTCGAGTCGTCGGGCATGCGCGAGGCGCTGCGGCAGGTCAAGCCGACGGAGTTCGAGGATCTGATCGCCCTGAACGCGCTGTACCGGCCCGGCCCGATGCAGAACATCCCCGAATACGCGCGCAACAAGGCAAACCCCAGCCGGGTGACGTACGAGGACGAACGCCTGAAGCCGCTCCTCGAGAGCACCCATGGGATCTGCATCTACCAGGAGCAGTTCATGGAGATCGCCAAGGAGGTCGCCGGGTTCACCCCCGTCGAGGCCGACGACCTGCGCAAGGCGATCGGCAAGAAGATCCAGAGCCTGATGGCGTCCCTCAAGGAGAAGTTCATCGAGGGCTGTGCCCGCGGCGGCGCACCGGAGGCCGTCGGCCGTTCGCTGTGGGCGAAGATCGAGGTCGCCGCCGACTACGCCTTCAACAAGGCCCACGCCGCCTGCTATGCGCTCATCGCCTACCGCACCGCCTATCTGCGCGCCAACTACCCCGCCGAGTACATGGCCGCGCTGATCTCGTCGGTGATGTCGACCAAGGACCGGGTGCCGTTCTACGTCACGGAGTGCGCCGACATGGGGCTCGAGGTGCTCCCGCCCGACGTCAACACGAGCCGGTCGGACTTCACCGTCGTCGACGGCCGCATCCGCTTCGGCCTGTCGGCGGTCAAGCGCGTCGGCGACGGCGCCGTGCAGGCGATCATCGCCGCCCGCGACGAGCATCCGATCGAGTCGATCTGGGACTTCTGCGAGCGGGTCGACCAGTCGGTCGTGAACCGGGGCATGCTCGAGAGCCTGGTGGCGTGCGGCGCGCTCGACTCCACCGGCGCCACGCGGATGGGGATGACCGAGGTGCTCGAGCGGGCGCTCGCAAACGGCCAGAAGACCCAGGCCGACGCCATGGTCGGCCAGGGCTCGATCTTCGACCTCGAGGAGATGGGGTCGAACGGCTCCGGCCCGGCCGCGCGCAGCCACTCGCCGGTGGGCCGCGAGGAGTGGCCACGCGACGAGCTCCTGCGGCGCGAGAAGGAGGTGCTGGGACTGTACGTCTCGAGCCATCCGCTCGCCCCCCTCCGCGACCAGCTCGCCCGCAAGGTGGACGTGCCGCTGAAGGCGCTGGCCGACCTGCCCGACGGCAAGACGGTCACCGTCGGCGGCATCGTGTCCGGACTGCGCCAGCTGATGACCAAGCGCGGCGACCAGATGGCGGTGGCCGAGCTCGACGACATGTCGGGCACCATCGAGGTGCTGGTGTTCGCGAACACGTGGGAGATCTGCCGCGACGCGCTGCGGCCCGACGCGATCGTCCTGGTCAAGGCCAAGGTCGACCGCCGCTCCGAGGGCGAGGTGAAGCTGCGGGCGCTCGAGGTGACGCCGTTCGACGCCGTCCCCGACCAGGAGGTGGTGCGGCTCTCGGTGGATGCGAGAGTGGTCGGCGCCGGCGTCATGGACGACCTGAAGACGCTGATCGGGGAGTACCCCGGCCCGGCCCCGGTCGAGCTCGAGGTGCACACGTCGGCCGGGTCGAAGATGCTGCGGCTGGGGCCGGGGTTCCGGGTGCGTCCCGAGAGCGACTTCCTGGCCGAGGCGCGCGCGCTCCTGGGCGCGGCCGCCCTGGTGTGACGGCACGAGGCGCATCCGCAGGCCGGCCTAGAATGGGGCGTTCATGATCGTCTCCGACCTGATGCTCGATCTGGACGTGTTCCAGGGCCCGTTCGACCTCCTGCTCGCGCTGGTCATGCGCGAGGAGATCGAGCTGGCCGAGCTCCCGATCGCCGAGGTCGTGCTGACCTACATCGAGCATGCCTACGACGACGGCGTGCTCGACCTCGAGTCCGCCAGCGAGTTCCTGGTGCTGATCGCCGCCCTGCTGGAGATCAAGGTGCGGCTGCTGTTTCCGGGCGAGGAGGACGAGGAGGAGTCCTACACGGCCGAACAGGCCGAGGCCGAGCTGCTCGCCCGGCTGATGCAGTACCGCCGCTTCGCCGCCGCCGCCCGCTGGCTGACGGAGCGCGCCGCCGCCGGCCCGCGCGTGTTCCGGGCCGGGCCCGCGCCGCTGGCGCCGCGGCCGCAGCCCGAGGTGGTGCCCTTCAGCGAGGACCCGTGGCAGCTCCACGCCGCACTGGCCAGGTTGTTGACGCCGCCCGCCGAGATCGACCTGAGCGTCGTGCGGCGGCGGCTGGTGCCCGTCAGCCACTTCCTGGCGGAGTTCCGGAGCCTGCTTCGCAGCCGCCGCGCCTTCGCGTTCGAAGAGGCCGTCGGCGGCCTCGACCGGCTCGCGCAGGCCGCGGCGTTCCTCGCCCTGCTGGAGCTGATAAAGACCGGCGAGGCCGTGCCCGAGCAGGCCGAGGTGTTCGGGCCGATCCGGGTCGTCCGCCGAGGGGCGCCGAACGGTGCGCACTCGCGGGCGATCGCCTGATGGCCGAGCTGACCCACACGGTCGAGGCGCTGCTCTTCGTCGCGTCCGAGCCGCTGACGGTGCGCGAGCTGGCCGCGCTCACCGAGGCCGCTCCGGCACGCGTGGAGCGGGCGCTCGACGCGCTCGGCGACCGGTACGCCGAAGGCAGGTCCGGGGTTGTGCTCGAGCGGGTGTCGGGCGGGTACGGATTTCGCGCCTCGCCCGCCACCGCCGCGGTCTGCGCGCGGCTCGTCAATCGCGCCCAATCGCGCGCGCTGAGCCAGGCCGCCACCGAGACGCTGGCCGTGGTCGCCTACCTCGGCCCCGTGTCGCGGCCCGAGATCGCCCGGATCCGGGGCGTCGCCGCCGACTCGGCCGTCGCCGGCCTGCTCGAGCGCGGCCTGATCGAGGAGTCCGGCCGCGGCGACACCGTCGGCCAGCCGGTGCTGTACCGCACGACAACGGTGTTCGAGCGCATGTTCGGGCTCGAGGAGGGCACGGCCAGCCTGCCAAGCCTGGCCGAATTCGACCTCCCCGAGGCCGACCACGAGGCCCTGCGGGCGCGCCTGCACGTCGTGGCCGACCAGCGTGCCGGTGAGGCTTAACCGCTACCTGGCCTCGACGGGAGTCGGGTCTCGCCGGGCCGCCGACGAGTACATCCGGGCCGGCCGGGTGACGGTCAACGGCGCCCGCGCCGAGATCGGGACGGCGGTCTCGGAGACCGATGACGTTCGCGTCGACGGCCGCCGGGTGCACGCCCAGGCCCAGATCTCGGTGCTGCTCAACAAGCCCGCCGGGGTCGTCACCACCGTCCGCGATCCGAACGGCCGCCCCACCGTCGTCGACCTGGTGCCGATGCCGGTACGGCTCTTCCCGGTCGGCCGCCTCGACCGTGAGACGACCGGCGCACTGCTGCTGACGAACGACGGGGAGCTGGCCGACCGGCTGATGCATCCCCGCCACGGCGTGCACAAGACGTACGTCGCGACCGTGGCGGCCGAGCCCAAGCCGGCGGTGCTGCGCCGGTTGCGGGAGGGAGTGGAGCTGGACGATGGGCCGAGCGCCCCCGCGTCCGTCCGCCTGGCCGGTCCCCTGCGCATCGAGATCACGATCCACGAGGGCCGCAACCGCCAGGTGCGGCGGATGCTGGCCGCGGTCGGTCATCCCGCCCGCGCGCTGCACCGCTCCAACTATGCGGGTCTCGGGCTCGGCAACCTGCGCCCTGGCGAATGGCGCGAGCTGAGCGACGGCGAGGTCGAGGCGCTTCGGCGTGCATGACGCGGTCGTGATCGGCGCCGGCCTCTCGGGGCTTGCGGCGGCGCACAGGCTGACGGCGGAGGGCAGGGACGTCGTCGTGCTCGAGGCGGCCGACCGCGTCGGCGGCCGCGTGTGGACGCCCACCGCCGCCGGGGTCAGCTTCGAGGCCGGCGGCGAGGCGGTCGATGTGGCCAACACCGCCCTGCGTGACCTGGCGGCGGAGGTCGGCGCCGATCTGCGGCCTTCCGCGGTGGGCTGGGGAGATCACGGCCCGGTGCCCGTGATGTGGCACGTGGGCGGCCGCCGGTTCGAACGCGCAGGCGGTGCCTACCTCCGGCTGCAGGAGGAGCTCACGCGGCTGGGTTCGGCGCCCGAGCCGGGCGAGGACGCCCTGACGGTTGACGAGTGGCTCCGGGCCCGCGGGGCCGGAGCACAGGAGCGGACGGTCTGCGAGACGGCCGTCGCGGTGACAGCCTCGACGGTTCCGCTGCGGCTGATGTCGCTGCGAGCCCTGGCGCGCAAGCACGCCGCCCGCGCCGGCCCGGGAGACGGCTCGGAGTTGCGCTTCGGTGACGGCGCGGGCGGTTTCGCCCAGCGAATCGCCGACCGGCTCGGCGAGCGCGTGCAGCTGCGCCGGGTGGTCGCGCACGTGCGCCGCGGGCCGCGGTCGGTCGAGGTCTCCTCCCCGGACGGGCCGCCCGTTTCTGCCCGGCATGCCGTGGTGGCGGTGCCGCTGCACGCGCGCGCGCCGGATCGGCGGACTGCGGCGCGACCCCATCGGCCGCTACGGGGTCGCGGTCAAGTCGCTGCTGGTGCTGGCCGCCGACCTGCCCGAGGCGGCGCCCGCGGCCGTGGTCACCGACACCCCGATCGGGTACGCCTACCGCCACACGCCCCGCACGCTGGGAAGCTTTGTCGGCTCGACCCCGGCGGCATGGCTGCTGCGCCAGCCGCGGGCGGTCGCCGACCGGGCCGTGGCCGAAGCCGTACGCATGTGCTTCGGTGCGGAGCTCACGCAGGTTGTGCGGGTCCCGTACCCGCGCAGCTACCTCATCTTTGCGCCCGGCGAGCTCTCGAGCTGGGGTGGCCGCCTGGGAGTGGCCGACGGGCGCGTGCACTACGCGGGCGCCGAGACGTCGGACCTGCCGAGCTTCATGGAGGGCGCGGTGCGGGCCGGCGAGCGGGCCGCGGCCGAGGTGCTCGGCTGAGAATCTCGGGCTAGGGCTCAGCGCGCGGCGCGAAACCCATCCGCCGCTTGATCAGGTCGATCGTCTCGGCGGCAACGGCCTCGGCCCGCTCGGCGCCCGCGCCCAGCACGGCCTGGAGGTGGGCGGGGTCGGAGCGCAGCTCCAGGTATCGCTCGCGCACCGGGCGCAGGTACTCCACCACGGCGTCGGCGACATCCGTCTTGAACTGGCCGTAGCCTGCGCCCAGGTACGCCGCCTCCACCTCTTCGGCGGTGCGGCCCGTCGCCACGGCGGCGATCTCGATCAGGTTGGCAATGCCCTCCTTGCCCTCGCCACGGCGCACCTCCCGGCCCGAGTCCGTCACGGCCGCCCTCACCTTGCGTGCGACGATGTCGGGCGGATCGTTCACGAGCACCGTCCCGAGCGGTGTGCCCCCGGTGGTGGACATCTTGTTCGTCGGCGCCTGGAGATCCATCACGCGCCCGCCGGTGCTGGGAATGGCCGCCTCGGGCAGTGTCAGGGTCGGGCCGTATCGGGCGTTGAACCGCTGGGCGACGTTGCGCGTGAGCTCCAGGTGCTGGCGCTGGTCGTCGCCGACGGGAACGCGGTCGGTGCGGTACAGCAGGATGTCGGCCGCCTGAAGCACCGGATAGGTGAACAGGTCGGCCGAGACCGACTCGCGGCCGGCGCTCTTGTCCTTGAACTGGGTCATCCGCTGCAGTTCGCCGAACGTCGCCACCGCTCCCAGGAGCCACGCGCCCTCGGAGTGCTGGGGGACGTGGCTCTGCACGAAGAGCGTGCAGCGATCCGGCTCGAGGCCCGCCGCGAGGAGCGTCGCGGCCGTGTCGAAGGTGTTCTCGGCGAGCGTCGCCGGATCGTGGTCGACCGAGATGGAGTGGAGGTCGACGATGCAGTAGAACGCCTCGCCCAGGCTCTGGTCGATGACGTAGTGGCGGATCGCCCCTATGTAGTTGCCCAGATGCTTGTGGCCGGTGGGCTGAATGCCGGAGAAGACGCGGGTCATGGCTGCCGCCACTGTACCCAACCTCCCGTGAGCCTCCGGCCGCAGGGGCGCCGGTAGGATGCGGCCGAAATGGCAGCGCCCGCATCCACCTGGTCTCCGTCGTCGTGGCGGGCCTTTCCCGCCTCCCAGCAGCCGGAATGGCCCGATTCCGAGCATGCCCGCGAGATGCGCGAGCGGCTGCTGGGCATGCCGCCGCTGGTCTTCGCCGGCGAGGCCCGCAACCTCCAGGCCGCACTGGCCGATGTGGCTGCCGGCCGCGGGTTCCTGCTCCAGGCGGGCGACTGCGCCGAGTCATTCGGCGACTTCTCGGCGGTGAGCATCCGCGAGAAACTGAAGATCATGCTCCAGATGGCCGCGGTGCTGACCTACGGCGCCATGCTGCCGGTCGTCAAGGTCGGCCGGATCGCGGGCCAGTTCGTCAAGCCGCGCTCCTCGCCGGTCGAAGTGATCGACGGCGTCGAGCTGCCCAGCTTCCGCGGGCACATGGTGCACGACGATGCGCCCGATCTGGCCGCGCGCACACCCGACCCCGAGCGCATGGTGCAGGGCTACCACCAGTCGGCGGCGACGCTGAACCTGCTGCGGGCCTTCACCAAGGGCGGGTTCGCCGACCTGACGAAGGTGCACCTGTGGAACCAGGAGTTCGTCGCCAGCTCGCCGGAGGGCCGCCGCTACGAGGGGATCGCCTCGGAGATCGAGCGCGCCCTGGCCTTCATGGCCGCCTGCGGGATCGACCTTGCCCGCGAGCGGCGGTTGCACGAGGTCGACGTGTGGACGAGCCACGAGGGGCTGCTGCTCGACTACGAGGAGGCGCTCACGCGGCGCGACTCGCTCACCGGGCGCTGGTATGACTGCTCGGCCCACATGCTGTGGGTGGGGGAGCGCACGCGAGCGGCCGACGGCGCGCACGCCGAGTTCTTCGCCGGGGTCGGGAACCCGCTCGGGGTGAAGATCGGCCCGACGGCGACGGCCGCCGAGGTGCTCGACCTGTGCCAGCGGCTCGATCCCGACCGCACGCCCGGCCGGCTGACGCTGATCTGCCGCATGGGGGCCGGAGAGGTCACCGAGGCGCTGCCCCCGCTGGTGGAGGCGGTGACGGACGCCGGCCACCCGGTGGTGTGGGCGTGCGATCCGATGCACGCCAACGTCTTCCGCACGCCCTCGGGCTACAAGACCCGCCGCTTCGAGGACATCATGGCCGAGCTCGGCGCCTTCTTCGCCGTCTGCCGCGAGGCGGGCGTCTGGCCGGGCGGCGTCCACCTCGAGTTCACGGGCGAGGATGTGACTGAGTGCCTCGGGGGGGCCGAGGCGGTGCTCGAGGATCAGCTCAGCGTCCGCTACCACACCCTGTGCGACCCGCGCCTGAACGCGCGCCAGTCGCTCGATCTGGCCTTCCGGCTCGCCGAGCTCATGCGGACGGTTGCGCCGCCGGTGGGGGGCGTGACCTGATGCGCGTCGCCGTCGTCGGCCTCGGCCTGATCGGCGGCTCGGTCGGCCTCGCCGCCGCCGCCCGCGGCGACGAGGTGGTCGCGTTCGATCCCGACCCGGACGCGGCTTCGGCCGGGCTCGAGCGCGGAGCGGCCGCCCGCGTCGAGGATTCGCTCGACGCCGCGGTCTCCGGCGCCGAGATCGCCGTCGTCTGCGGGCCGGTCGCGCGGCTGCCCGAGTTGGTGGCGCGCACGCTCGAGGCGACCCCGGACGGCTGCGCGGTGTCCGATGTCGGCTCGACGAAGGCGCGGCTCATGGCCGCCGCCGGCCAGAACGGGCGCTTCGTCGGCGGCCACCCCGTGTGCGGGTCGGAGGCGCGCGGCGTCCGCAACGCCCGCGCCGACCTCTTCGCCGGCGCCACCTGGTTCCTGACACCGGTAGCCGTCACCGACGCAGGCTGCCACCGGCGCCTGCACACCTTCGTGACCGGCCTCGGCGCGCGGCCCGTGGCGATCGACCCCGACGCACACGACCGGCTCGTCGCCCTGACCAGCCACCTTCCGCACGCGCTCGCAAACCTGCTCATGAACCAGGCCGGGTCGGGGCGGGTGGACGGGCACGATCCACTCGCGGCCGTGGGCGGGTCGTTCCGCGACATGACCCGGGTCGCCGGCGCCAACGCGCGGATCTGGGTCGACATCTTCCTCGACAACCGCGACGCGCTGCTCGACGGGTTGCGCGAGCACACCCGCCGCATCGATGAGCTCACACGGGCCCTCGAGCGCGACGACGCCGGATTCGTCGCCCGGTGGGTGGCCGAGGCCGCCGGAAACCGCCGCCGCCTCCTGGAGGCTGCCTATCCCGCCGTGCCGGAGGATCTCTACCGGGTGCGCGTGCACGTGCCCGACCGGCCGGGCGTGCTGTCGGGGATCACCCAGGCGCTCGGCGCGGAGGGGATCAACATCGAGGACTTCGAGCTGCACCACATGTCCGCGGACGCGGGCGGCACGGCCGTGGTGCTGGTGGCGGGAGAGCAGCAGGCCCAACGGGCGGTCGAGCTGCTCGACGCCCAGGGCTATAGCGCCGAGGCGACCGCGGCGGTCGAGCCGTGAGCGCCACCGAGCAGACGCGGTTTCCCCCCGCGGGCGCGATCGCCGGCGAGCTCACGGTCCCCGGCGACAAGTCGATCAGCCACCGGGCGGTCATGGTGGCCTCGCTCTGCGACGGCGAGGTGGCGGTCGAGGGATTCGGCGCATCGGCGGACACGATGGCGACTGTGGCGGCGATGCGGATGCTCGGCGTCGAGATCGACCAGCCCGAGCCCGACGGGCTGCGGGTCCACGGCGTCGGTCTGCGCGGCCTGCGGCCGCCGGGTGAGCGCATCGACGTGCAGAACGCCGGCACCCTGATGCGGCTCCTGCCGGGGATCCTCGCCGGCCAGACCGGCGAGTTCGTGCTCGACGGCGACGCCAGCATCCGCCGCCGGCCGATGGGACGGATTGCCGAGCCGCTCGCGCAGATGGGCGTCGATCTCGAGCTCACCGACGGCTGCCCTCCGGTGCGCGTGGTGGCGTCGGGGGCGGTCGAGCCGATCTCCTATCTGCTGCCCGTGGCCTCGGCGCAGGTGAAGTCGTGCATCCTCCTGGCCGGGCTCTTCGCGGCCCGCGGCATGACGGTGGTCGAGGAGCCCGTGCCGACCCGCGACCACACCGAGCGGATGCTGCGCGAAGCGGGCGCGCCCGTCGACCGCCGCCCCGGCCGGGTCGCCGTCTCGCCCGTCGCGACGCTGCACCTGGACGAGGTGCGCGTGCCCGGCGACTTCTCGTCGGCGGCCCCCTTCGTGGTCGCGGCCACGATCGTGCAGGGCTCGGGTCTGACGCTGCGCGGGATCGGCATCAACCCGACCCGCACGGGCCTGCTCACCGTGATGGAGCGGATGGGCGCGCGGGTGGGGCTGTTCAACCGCCGCCTGGCGGCGGCCGAGCCGGTCGCCGACATCGAGGTCCGCCCGGCCGAGCTGGTTGCGACCGAGATCGAGGCCGAGCTCGTGCCGTCCCTGATCGACGAGCTGCCGCTGGTGGCGCTCCTGGCGTGCTTCGCCCACGGCGTCACCACCGTCCGGGGCGCCGGTGAGCTGAGGGTCAAGGAGTCCGACCGCATCGCGACCGTCGCCGAAGCCCTGAATGCCGTCGGCGGCCACGTGACTGCGCTCGACGACGGGTTTCGCATCCGCGGAGTGCCGACGCGGCTCCGCGGCGGCCGCGTCGAGGCCGCCGGCGACCACCGGGTCGCCATGCTCGGTGCGGTCGCGGGCGTGTGCTCCCAGCACGGTGTCGAGGTCTCCGGCTGCGAGGCGCTGGGCGTCAGCTTCCCCGACTTCTCCGAGCGCCTGGCCGGGGTGACGGCATGAGCGGCCGGCCGGGGGCGCGGTGGTGATCACGATCGACGGGCCCGCCGGGGCGGGCAAGAGCACGGTCGCGCGGGCGCTCGCCGATCGGCTCGGGTACCGCTACGTCGACACGGGCTCGATGTACCGGGAGCTGACCGCGGCCGCCATGCAGCACGGAGTCGATCCCGACGACGGCGATGCGCTGGCCGGGCTGGTCGGTCAGGCCCCGTCGGCGCCCGTCGACCTGCGCAGCGAGGCGGTCTCCGCGCGGGTGAGCGCGGTCTCGCGCCATCCGCAGGTGCGCGAGCGGATGCGCGCCCGCCAGCGGGTGCTCGCGCACGACGCCGTGCTGGAGGGCCGTGACACCGGCACCCGCGTCTGCCCCGGCGCGGACGTCAAGGTGTACCTCGTCGCCTCGCTCGAGTCGCGGGCCGCCCGCCGCGCGGCCGATCTCGGGCTCGACCCGGCGGACGTGGCCGAGACGATCGCCGCCCGCGACCGGCATGATTCCGAGCAGCTCGCCCCGGCCGCCGACGCCCATGTCATCGATACGTCCGGGCTGAGCGTGCCCGACGTCGTCGAGCGGGTGCTGCGGCTGGTGGAGGAGGCGGCGGCGTGACCGCGCCCGAGCTCGAGCGCTACGACCGGTCATGGTGGGTGCTCCGGCACACGCTGGGGGTCGTGACCGGGCTCTTGCTGCGGCCGCGCGTTGTCGGCGCCGAGCACATCCCGCCCGAGGGGCCGGTGCTGATCGTCTCCAATCACGAGTCCTGGTGGGACATCCCGGCGATCGGGAGGGTGCAGCCCCGCACGATCCGGTACATGGCCAAGGCTGAGCTCTTTCGCATCCCCATCCTCGGCCGGGTGATCGCCTGGGGCGGCGGGTTTCCGGTGCGCCGGGGAGAGGCCGACCGCGACGCGCTCCGCACGGTCCACGAGGTCGTCGAGGCCGGCGGCGTCGTGGGGATCTTCATCCAGGGGCACCGCCAGGCCGAGCTCGACGGCGCCAAGGCCGGAGCCGGCCGCTGCGCCGTCGTCGAAGACGCCGTGGTCGTCCCGGCCGCGGTGCGCGGCACCGGAGACTGGCGCCCGGGGCGGCGTGTGCGCATCCATTTCGGCCGCGCTCGGACATACGAGCGCGGCGGGCGGAGGGCGGCGCAGGCCTATCGAGAGACCGCGGACGAGCTGATGGCCGAGATCCGTGTTCTCTACGAGCAGGCGAGATGAGCGCGGCCGAGGAGCGCATCGGCGTGGTCGCCGTCGTGGGATTCCCCAATGCGGGCAAGTCGACGCTGGTGAATCGGCTCACGTCGTCGCGGCACGCCGTGGTGGACGAGCGTCCGGGGGTCACGCGCGACCGCAACGAGATGACCTGCGACTGGCGCGGGCGGACGTTCGTGCTCATCGACACCGGCGGTCTCGATGTCGGCGACGACTCGCCGATGCAGGCCCAGGTCGCGGCGCAGGCGCGGCGGGCGGTCGAGGAGGCCGACGTCGTGGCGGTGGTGATCGACGCCCGCGCCGGCCTGGCCGCGGGCGATCAGGAGATCGCGCAGATCCTGCGCCGGTCGGGCCGGCCTGTGATCGTCGTGGCAAACAAGATCGACGACGCCGCCCACGAGCCGGGGGCGCTCGAGCTGCACAGCCTGGGGCTGGGCGACCCGATCCCCGTCTCGGCCCTCCACGGCCGGGGCACGGGCGACCTCCTGGACGCGATTGTGGAGCGGCTCGACGGGGTCGAGGGCGGCGGGCGCCCGGTGGGCGACGGCGCCGACGAGATCGGCGTCGCAATCCTCGGCCGCCCCAACGTGGGCAAGTCGTCGCTCCTGAATGCCATCCTCGGCCGGCCGCGCGTGATCGTCTCCGAGCAGCCTGGCACGACCCGCGATGCCATCGACACCCCGTTCGTCCGCGGCGAGCGGCATTTCCGCCTGATCGACACCGCCGGCCTGCGCCGCAAGCGCCGCCACCGGCAGGGGATCGAGTACTACAGCGAGGTGCGCGCCCTGGCCGCCGCCGAGCGGGCCGACGTGGCCCTCGTCCTGATCGACTCGTCCGAGGGGGTGGTGGAGGGTGATCTCGGGGTGGCGGACGAGGCCCGCAAGGCGGGCTGTGCGACGATCGTCGTCCTCTCCAAGTGGGACATCGCCGCGACGACCGTGGAGGATGCCGCCGACCGGCTCGAGGGCAAGCTGCGCCAGCGGCCGGCAATCGTCACGTCGTCGGCCGTCACCGGCCGCAACGTCGAACGGGTGCTGGACACGGTCGAGGAGCTGTTCGACCGTTACACGTCCCGCGTCGGCACCGGCGCCCTGAACCGGGCGATGGCCGAGATCGGCAGCCTGCGCGAGCCGCCCCGCGACGGCCGCCGGCGGCTGAACATGCTGTACGCGACCCAGTACCGCACCCGGCCGCCGCGCTTCCGGATCGTGACCAACGATCGCAGCCTGGTCACCCGCGACTACGGCTACTTCGTCGAGAACCAGCTGCGGCGGCGGCTGGGACTCGAAGGCTGCCCGGTGGTGATCGACTTCACCAGCCGGACGTGACCACCGGGCCGGGCGCGGTCGCCCGCGTGCACCCGCTGGTGACCGCCCGGGCGGTCGACCATGCGTTCGACTACGCGCTGCGCGAGAGCCTGCGGGAGACCGTGCACCGCGGGTCACTGGTCGAGGTGGAGCTGGGGACGCGGGTGGTGCGGGGGGTGGTCACCGCCGTCGAGGCCCGCGCCGGTGAGGGGTTGAAGCCGGTCATGGGCGTCGTCGGCGAGGTGCCCGCAGCGCTCCTGGCGCTTGCCGAATGGGTGGCCTCGACGTACGCCTCGACGCTGCCGCGCGCCGTCTCGCTGGTGATCCCGCCGCCCGCCGGGGTGCGGGAGGCCGACCCGTGGGTGCGGTTCGTGACCATGGAGGGGGCCACGCGGCGCCAGGCCGAGGTGCTGGCCCAAGTCGGCCTCGCGCCGCTGCCACTGTCCGATCTGGTAGCGGCGGCCGGGACGACCCGCGCCACCGTGCGCCGGATGGCAACGCGTGGCCTGGTGGCGCTCGATCCGGCTCCGTCGGCCGCCGCCGATGACGTGCGGGTGACGCTCACGCCCGAGCAGGAGCGGGCGGTGGCCGCGTGCGCGGAGGCGCTCGGGGGCGGAGGCGGCGACCTCCTGGTGCACGGCGTGACGGGCTCGGGCAAGACCGAGGTCTACCTGCGGTCGATCGACCATGCCCTGCAGCGCGGGCGCGGGGCGATCGTGCTCGTGCCCGAGATCGCGCTGACGCCCCAGACGGCCGCTCGCTTCATCGCCCGCTTCGGCCCCACCGTCGCCGTCCTCCACAGCGGGATCTCGCCCACGCGCAGGGGAAACGAGCACGCCCGGATCGCCGCGGGCCAGGCCCGCGTGGTCGTCGGTGCCCGTTCCGCCGTGTTCGCGGCCGTGTCCGAACCTGGGCGTGATCGTCGTCGACGAGGAGCACGACGCCTCGTACAAGCACGAGGCCGATCCGCGGTACGACGCCCGCCGCGTGGCCGCCAAACGGGCACGGCTGGAGCACGCGGTCGTCATGTTCGGGAGCGCAACGCCGCGGCCGGAGTCGTGGTTTGGGATCCAAAACCGCGTGAGCCTGCCGGTGCGCGTGGGAGGGCCTCTGCCCGCGGTCGACATCGTCGATCTCCGCGCCGACGGCGGGTACCCGCTCACTCGGCCGCTCGTGGACGCACTGGCAGGCATCGACGACGACGGCGGCCGGGCGATCCTGCTCCAGAACCGGCGCGGCGCTGCAGCGGCGATCCACTGCCGCACCTGTGGCCGCACCTGGCGGTGTGATCGCTGCGACGTTGCGCTCACCCAGCACGGCCGCCGGCTCGTGTGCCACCACTGCGGCGCCGACCAGCCGCTTCCGCGCGCGTGCTCGACGTGCGGCTCCGTGGATCTGGCGCACATCGGCGCGGGCACCACAAGGGTCGAAGACGAGCTCGTGCGCCGGTTCCCGCACCTGGACGTGATGCGGCTCGACGCCGACATCGCCGCCCGGCCCGGCGAGCCCGAATCGACGCTGCGGCGGTTTCGGCGCGCCACGGCCGCCGTGCTGGTGGGGACACAGCTGGTCGCGAAGGGCCACGACATGCCGGGCGTCGGCCTCGCCGCGGTGCTCGACGCCGACCTGGCGCTGGCCATCCCGGACTTCCGTGCCGAGGAGCGCACCTTCGCGCTCCTCACCCAGCTCGCCGGCCGGCCGGGGCGCCCGGGCGACCCTCGGGGGAGGGTGCTGATCCAGACCTGGAGCCCCGAGCTGCGGCCGGTGCTGCTGGCGGCACGGCATGCGGTGGCGGAGTTCATCGAGGGCGAGCTCGAGCGCCGCCGGGAGCTCGACTACCCGCCCTTTCGGCGGCTGGTGCGCGTGCTGGCAACGGCCGGCTCGGCGAACGTCGCCCGCGACGTTGCGGCGACGATCGCGGAGGCCGCCCGGCCGGCCCTCTCGGACGACATCGTGCTCGGCCCGGCGCCGCTCATGCGCCTGCGCGACCGCAGCCGCAGCCACGTCCTGATCAAGACGACCGTGGCCGCCCGCGCCGCCGGGGTTCTGCGGGGGCTTCTTCGCGACCTCGCCCCCGACCTGCGCCGGGCGGGGGCCACGGCCGTGGTCGACGTCGACCCGCAATCGCTCGGCTGAGGCGACCGTCCGGTAGGGTGCGCGCATGCCCAGAGCACTCGTGATCGTCGATATTCAGAACGACTACTTCCCCGGTGGCCAGAACCCGCTGGAGGGCCCCGAGCAGGCCGCGGAGCACGCCCGGGAGCTGCTGGATGCGTTCCGCGCGTCCGGCGAGCCGGTGGTCCACATGCAGCACGTGTGGGATGCGCCCGACGCGAGCTTCATGGTCCCGGGCACCGGCGGCGTCGAGATCCACGAGTCCGTCCGGCCCGCGGCCGGCGAGACCGTGTTGCAGAAGGCCAACCCGAACAGCTTCCTCGAGACACCGCTCGAGGAGCATCTGCGCTCCGCGGGCGTGGAGAGCCTGGTCGTGTGCGGGATGATGACCGCCATGTGTGTCGACGCCACCGTCCGGGCGGCGGTCGACCTGGGCTTCGAGACGACGCTCGCCCACGACGCGTGCGCGACCATGGCGCTCGGGTTCGGCGGCCGCACCATCCCGGCCGCCGATGTCCATGCCGCGTTCGTCGCCGCCCTGGCGGACGGCTACGCCGAGGTCGTGCCGGCGGGTGACATCGTCGCGGCATCGACGGCTCGGTAGCATTCCAGCGCATGGCGGACGCCGAACCCGAGCAGATCACCGACGCAGACGAGGACATCGAGCCCGATCCCGATCCCGAGCGCGAACGCGAGCGGGAGCGCGAGCGGCGTGCGCACCATCAGATGGCGATGCAGCTCGTGCGCCAGTATCCCGACCCCGCGCTGCGCGTCGCCGCCAATTCGATCGCCGAGGTGGACGACGAGGTGCGCAACCTGGTGGAGCGGATGTCCGAGGTGATGCGCCGCTCGCACGGCGTGGGCCTCGCCGCACCGCAGGTCGGTGTGCTGCGGCGCGTGTTCGTCTACCGCGCCGGCGCCGACGACCCCGTCCGCGTCCTGATCAATCCGCAGCTTGGGGAGAAGTCCGACGAGACCGAGGTGGACACCGAGGGCTGTCTGTCGCTCCTCGGCGGCGAGGTGACGGTTCCCGTGGAGCGCCACGTGCGCGTCGTCGCGCAGGGCCTTGACGAGTCGGGCGCGCCGGTCGAGGTCGAGGCCGAGGGGCTCGAGGCGCGCGTGATCCAGCACGAGCTCGACCACCTGGACGGCGTCCTGATCATCGACCGGGCTCCCAAGGAGGACCGCCGCGCAGCTCTGCGGGAGCTGCGCCTGAAGGCGTGAAGGTCGCGTTCTTCGGCACGTCGGCGTTCGGAGCCGGCGCGCTGCACCGGCTGGTGGCGCAGGACGGGATCGACGTCGTCTGCGGTGGTGTCGCAGCCGGACCGTCCCGCCGGCCGCGGGCGGCGCACCGCGTCCCCGCCGGTGGCGGCGGCGGCCGCCGAGCTCGGGCTGCCGCTGGTCCAGCCCGAGCAGGCGAGCGCCGACCCGCCCGCGGCCGACGTGGGCGCCGTCGTCGCGTTCGGCCAGATCCTGCGCCCCCCGCTTCTGGGCGCCTACACGCTCTTCAACCTGCACCCGTCGCTTCTGCCCCGCTGGCGCGGCGCCGCCCCCATCGAGCGCGCGCTGATGGCCGGCGACGTCGAGACGGGCGTGGCCGTGATCGAGCTCGTCGCCGAGCTTGACGCAGGCCCCGTGCACGCGCTGGAGCGGTTTGCGGTCGGGCCGGACGACGACGCCGGCAGCGTGGCGGCGCGCGCCCTCGACCTCGGCGTCCCCCTGCTCGCGGCCGCCCTGCGCGGCGAGACGACCGGCCGGCCTCAGGCCGGAGAGGTCACCTATGCCGCCAAGATCGCACCCGGCGACCGTCGCATCGACTGGCACGTCCCGGCGGCAACGATCACGAACCAGGTGCGCGCGCTCTCGCCGCACATCGGCGCCAGAACCGAGCTCGACGGCCGCCCGGTCACGTTCTGGAAGGCGCGCGAAACGGTCACGCCCGCCGTTGCGGTGCCAGGCACCGCAACGGTCGAGGGCGCAGAGTCGTTGCAGATTGCGTGCGGGGTGGGGGCGGTCGAGGTGCTCGAGCTGCAGCCGGCCGGGAAGCGGCGGATGGCGGCCGGCGAGTATCTGCGCGGCCTGCGCGTGCCCCCGGCGCGGGCGACATGAGCGCCCGCCTGGCCGCCTACGAGGTGGTGCGGCGGACGTTCGAGGAGGGCGCGTATGCCGACCGGGTCTTCCCGCCGGAGGCCGAGAAGGCCAAGCTGGACGAGCGCGACCGGCGGCTCGCGATGCGCCTCGCCTACGGCACGGTCCAGCGCGTTCGCACCATCGACCACGCCATGGAGACGCTCGCGGCGCGCCCACCGGGGCAGCTGCAGCCGACCCTGCGGTCGGCGCTGCGGCTCGGCGCCTACCAGATCCTGTTCGCGGGCGGCATCCCCGACCGCGCCGCGGTCAACGAGACGGTGGAGCTCGCGAAGGCGGTTGCGGGCCGGCATACCGCCGGGCTTGCCAACGCCGTGCTGCGCCGGGTCGCCGAGGCGGGCCCTGAGTGGGTCGAGACGCTGCGGCCGGCGCTGCGGCACTCCTATCCCGACTGGATCGCCGGTGAGTGGACGGCGATGCTGGGCGAGTCCGACGCCGCGGCCCTGATGGCCGCCCAGAACGAGCCACCCGAGCTGGCCGTGCGGGTGAACACGCTGCACGCCGGCCCCCTCGAGCTGGGCGTCCCCACGCACGGCGATCCGGAGCTGCCCGAAGCGCTGGTGCTGGATGGCCATTTCGACGTCGCCGCCAGCCGCGAGCTGGCCGGCGGGGCGATCTGGCCGCAGTCGCGCGGCGCGATGCTGGCGGCGCGCCTGCTGGCACCCGAGCCGGGGATGCGCGTGCTCGACATGTGCTCGGCGCCGGGCGGCAAGGCCGGACAGCTGGCGGCGCTCATGTCCGATCGTGGCCAGCTTCGCTGCGTCGAGCGCCACCCCGGCCGGGCGGCCGCGCTCGAGCGGACGCTCGCGCAACAGGGTGTGACCTGTGCGACGGTGGCCGTCGCCGACGCGATCGAATTCTCCGAGGGCGGCTTTGACCGCATCCTGCTCGACCCGCCCTGCTCCGGACTCGGCGTCCTGGCGGGACGGCCCGATGCCCGCTGGCGGCGAACGCTGGACGACGCGCGCGACCTGGCGACCATGCAGCGGCGGCTGCTGGAGCACGCCCGCAGCCTCCTCGCCGCCGACGGACGGCTGGTGTACTCGGTCTGCACGATCCGTCGCGACGAAAGCACGGGCGTCGTCCCCGGGGGCCGCCAGACGCTGCCCCACCGCGACCACACCGACGGCTTCTACATCGCCGTGGCGGCCTGATGCGATCAACTACAGTGGCGCCGATGCGCTCGTGGCCGCAAGAGGTGCAGGTGGCGCCCTCGATCCTCTCGTCCGACTTCGGCCGCGTGCGCGAGCAGGTGACCGAGGTGATGGATGCCGGGGCGAGGATCATCCACATCGACGTGATGGACGGCCACTTCGTGCCCGTCATCACGTTCGGGCCGAAGATGATGGCCGACATCGCCGAGGTGATCCAGAGCTTCGACGGGTTCGCCGACGTGCATCTCATGATCGAGCAGCCCGAGCGGCACCTGTCACAGTTCGCGGACGCCGGGGCCGACAGCATCACCGTCCACGTCGAGACCTGCCCGCACGTGCACCGCACGCTCGAGCTGATCCACGAGCTCGGTTGCCGCGCCGGCGTCACGCTCAACCCCGGCACGCCGGTGGAGGCGATCGCCGAGGCGGCCCGCTACGCCGACGTGCTTCTGTGCATGAGCGTCAACCCCGGCTGGGGCGGCCAGAAGTTCATCCCGGCAACGCTCGACCGCCTGCCCCAGATGCGCGCCCTCGCATCCGCCCGCGAGGGCGTCGTCGTCGAGGTCGACGGCGGCATCCACGAGGCATCGATCGCCGACGCGCACCGCGCCGGTGCGAGCGTCCTGGTCGCGGGCTCGGCGATCTTCGGGGCGGCGAGCCCCGCGGATGCCTACCGCGCCCTCGCCGGCATGGTGGCGGTGGCCCGCGCGCCCGCGCGCCCGTGATCGACCCGGCCGATCGCGGCCACCTGGAGCGGTGTTTCGAGCTGGCCGAGCGCGGTCGCCGCACAGCGGCGCCGAATCCCGTGGTTGGGGCGGTTGTCACGCGCGCCGGTGCCGTCCTGGGGGAGGGCTGGCACGAGCGGCCGGGCGGCGATCACGCGGAGATCGCTGCGCTGAGGGCCGCCGGGGACGCTCGCGGCGCAACCGTGTACGTGAACCTGGAGCCCTGCAGCCATCACGGCCGCACGCCGCCGTGTGCGGACGCCCTGATCGCCGCGGGGGTTGCCCGCGTGGTCACGGCCATGATCGACCCGAGTGACAGGGTCAACGGAGCCGGCGCGGCCCGGCTGCGCGCCGCCGGGGTCGAGGTTGACGTCGCCGGTGGCGAGATCGAGCGAGCCGCTCGCCGCCAGAACGCCTGGTGGCTGACACTGACGCTGCTGGGACGCCCGCACGTCACCTACAAGGCGGCGATCAGCGCGGACGGCCGCACGGTCTCGCCGGCCGCACCGCGTTGGATCTCCTCGCCCGAGAGCCGGGCCCGGGTGCACGAGCTGCGCGCGGCGATGGGCGCAATCGCTGTCGGCATCGGCACGGTGCTCGCCGACGACCCTCTGCTGACGGCGCGTGACGTCGACCCGCCCGCCAGAGCGCCAGCCGGTGCGAGTCGTGTTCGACCGCCAGGCCCGCCTGCCGCCCGGCTCCAGGCTCGCGGCGAGCGCCGCGCCCGACGCGCCGGTGCTGGTGGTGTGTACGCCGGGAGCGGCCCCGGTCGCCGCCGCCGGCGTCGAGATGCTGCCCGCCGCCTCGCCGGCTGAGGCGCTTCTTGAGCTCGGCCGCCGCCGGGTCTCCGCGCTTCTGCTCGAGGGCGGCGCGACGCTCGCGACTGCGTTTCTCGACGCCGGGTTGATCGACCGGTTGATGGTGTTCACCGCGCCCGTCGAGCTGGGCGTGGGGCCGGGGCTCTTCACCCGGCCGGTCGAGCTGCCCGGCGGTGGTGGACACCTCGATGTCCGGCCCGGATATCCTGACCGTGACCGAGCTTCGGGAGCCGTAGCAAGCGCATGTTCACCGGCATCGTTCACGAGATGGGCCGCATCGACGAGATCGCCGCCACGCCGGCGGGCGCACGGCTGCGGCTGACCGCCGCGGCGACGGCCGCCGACTGCCGAATCGGCGACTCGGTCTCGATCGACGGCTGCTGCCTGACCGCGGTCGAGGTCGGCGACGGCCGGATCGGCTTCGAGGCGGTGGCGGAGACGCTCCGGCGCACGACCCTGGGCGGGCTCGTTCCCGGCGACGACGTCAATATCGAGCCCGCACTGCGCGTGGGCGATCGCATGGGCGGACACTGGGTGCAGGGGCACGTCGACGGCGTGGGGGAGGTGACGGCGGTCGTGCCAGACGGCGACGGCGTGCTCGTGACCTTCGCGGCGCCGCACGACGTCCTTCGCTACACCATCCAGAAGGGCTCCGTGTGCGTCTCGGGCGTCAGCCTGACGGTCACGGCGGTCGACGACGAGTCGTTCACGCTCGCGCTCATCCCGCACACGCGGGCGGCGACGACGCTCGGCCGGGTGGCGCCCGGCACGCGCGTCAACCTCGAGGCCGACCTGCTCGGCAAGTACGTCGAAAAGCTGGTCGGAACGGCCGCCCTGGTACCATCGAGGCAGTCCTCATGAGCATCAAGACCGAGTATCAGGAAGCCTATCCCGAGCTTGACGCCTCGACCTTTGCGACCGTCGAGGAGGCGATCGCCGAGGTGCGCGCCGGGCGCATGGTCGTCGTGGTCGACTCGCCCGACCGGGAGAACGAGGGCGACCTGTGCATGGCCGCCGAGCACGTGACCCCCGCGGCGATCAATTTCATGGCGACGCACGCCCGCGGGCTCATCTGCCTGGCGCTCGAGGAGAGCCGGTGCGACGACCTCGGCCTGCACCCGATGACCACCCACAACGAGACGCCCCTCGGCACCGCGTTCACCGTCTCGGTGGAGGCGCGGACGGGGGTGTCGACCGGGATCTCGGTCGGCGACCGCGCGCACACCATCCGCGTGGTGATCGACCCCGCGACGAAGCCGACCGACCTCGTGCAGCCCGGGCACATGTTTCCGCTGCGGGCGCGTGGCTACGGCGTACTCGAGCGGATGGGACAGACCGAGGCGTCGGTCGACCTCGCCCGCCTGGCCGGCCTCACGCCCGCCGGCGTCATCTGCGAGATCATGAACGACGACGGCACGATGGCCCGCGTCCCCGACCTGGTCCAGTACTGCGCCCACCACGGGCTGAAGATGATCACGGTCTCCGACCTCGTCGCCTACCGCCGCCGCACCGAGCGCCTGGTCGAGCGGATCGCCGTGGCCGACATGCCCACCAAGTACGGCCCCTTCGCCGCGTACGGATACCGGTCGGTGATCGACGGCCAGCAGCATGTCGCGCTCGTCTGCGGCGAGGTGGACGGCCGGCCCGACGTGCTGGTGCGCGTCCACTCGGAATGTCTCACCGGCGACGTCTTCGGCTCGTTCCGCTGCGACTGCGGCGACCAGCTCGAGCGGGCGATGTCGCAGATCGCCCAGGCCGGCCGCGGGGTGCTCCTGTACCTCGCCCAGGAGGGCCGCGGGATCGGGCTCCTGAACAAGCTGCGGGCCTACGAGCTGCAGGAGCACGGCATGGACACGGTCGATGCCAACCTCCATCTCGGCTTCCCCGTCGACTCCCGCGACTACAGCGTCGGTTACCAGATCCTCGCCGACCTCGGCCTGACGTCGATCCGGGTCCTGACCAACAACCCGCGCAAGCTCGAGGGGCTCGACGGGTACGGGCTGACGATCACCGAGCACCTGCCGATCGAGGCCGAGCCGAACACGTTCAACGCCGGCTACTTGCGCACCAAGCGGCAGCGGATGGGCCACATCTTGCATCACCAGGGATTGCGGCTCGAGGGCGACGACGCTCCGGAGCGGCCGCGTTGAGCGAGCAGGGGGCGGGGACTCTGCGCGCCCCCGAGGGCTGCCACACGGTCGAGCTGCGGCCGCTGGAGGAGATGGCCGTCGCGGTGGTCGCCTCGCGCTACAACGCCGACGTCGTGCAGCGGCTGCTGGACGGTGCGGTGGCGCGGCTCGTCGAGCACGGCGTGTCCCGCGACCGGATCACGATCGTCTTCGTCCCCGGGGCGTGGGAGCTGCCGCTGGCATGCAGGCGCCTGGCCGAGGCGGGGAGCCACCAGGCCGTGATCGCGCTCGGCTGCGTGGTCCGCGGGGATACACCGCACTTCGAGTACGTGTGCCGCGAGGCATCGCGGGGCATCATCCAGGTTTCGCTCGACACCGGCCTTCCGGTCAGCTTCGGCCTGCTCACGACCGACAACCTCGAGCAGGCCGAGGAGCGCGCCGGGGGCAGCGCGGGCAACAAGGGCGCTGAGGCGGCCGACGCTGCGGTCGTGATGGCACAGCTGATGCGCGCACTGCCCCGCGGCCACCGCCCCGTGTGAGTCCGCCGCGGCTGCTGGTCACAGGCGGCTCGGGCTATCTGGGCGGCGAGCTCGTCCGCCGTGCGACCGGCGCCGGCTGGAGCGCTGTGGGCACGAGCTTTCGCAGCCCTGGGCCGCTGACGCTCGACGTGCGCGATCGGCAGGCCGTCTTCGCCGTGATGGCTGCGCTGCGGCCCGGCTGCGTCATCCACACCGCCTACCTCCAGGACGGACGGGACGCGTGGGCCACGAACGTCGACGGCTCCGCCAACGTGGCCGAGGCAGCCGCCACAGCTGGGGCGAGGCTCGTACACCTTTCGACCGACCTCGTCTTCGACGGCCGCGCCGGGCCGTACCGCGAGGACGACCCGATCGCCCCCGTGCTCGAGTACGGCCGCTCGAAGGCCGCGGCCGAACGGGCGGTCACGGCCGCCGATCCCGCGGCCGTCGTGGTACGGACGTCGCTCATCTACGGCGGCCAGGAGCTCTCCGGTCACGAGCGCCGAATCCTGGAGGTGGCCGACGGCGCGGCCGACGTCGCGTTCTTCACCGATGAGCTGCGCTGTCCCGTGCGAGTCGCCGATCTCGCCGGCGCGCTGCTGGCGCTCGTCTTGACCGCGGCCGCCGGGCCCCTGCACCTTGCGGGCGCCGACGGGGTCAGCCGGTACGAGTTCGCCTGCCTGGTGGCCGCCGCGCACGGCCGCCCGACGGCCCACCTGCGCACGACGACGAGCGCCGAGACGGCGCCGCAGCGCCCCCGCGACTGCCGCCTCGACAGCGGCCGGGCGGCGGTGCTCCTTGGTGCCCCATTGCCGGGCGTGCGAGCCCTGCTGGGGTCGCCGGGATCCTGAGATCGGGGCTGATCGATGTTGACGTCGGCTCCGCTTGCGCTAGCCGGTGTGACTTGTGACCGCCGGGTTTCGTGCTCCTCGGCAGTTGAGGCTCGGGGTGCACGCGTCGGGGTTGGCGCCGAGAATGAGTTCGATTTGCAGGGAAATGCCAATTGACGCTCGCTGGATTCGCCAATTGGGGTTAAGCGCGTGATCCCTTCGAGGCGGCCCGTCTAGAAGCCCGCCGAGGCGATCGGCCGATCGCCTACGCCGGCTGGTCGGTCTGACCCGTCACCGCAGCTGAGGCTCGCGGGGGTGGACGCATCGCCGTTGCCGTGAATTGATTGGATTTGCAGGGAAATGCCAATTGACGGTCGCTGCATACGTCAATTGGCCTTAAACGCGCCCGCCGTCAGCCCACCACCTTGGTGACGATCTCGAGGCCGCGGGGCTCGAGCCGCTCCGGTGGAGGCGGGAGGATCAGCGTTGCGATCCCCGCCGCCGCCGCGCCTCCATCGTGGGAGGCACGGTCACCCACCATCAGCGCGTGTTCGGGGCGCACCCCGAGCGCGTCGAGCGCCAGCGTGAACATGCGCGGATCCGGCTTCTGGATGCCCTGCTCGAAGGACAAGACCCAGGCATCGAAGAGGTCGGCGATGCCGTGGTACGCGACCAGCGGGCGCAGGTCCAGGTGAAAGTCACTGATGAGGGCGATCCTCACCCCGCGGGCGTGGATCGCTCGAAGGACGGGCCCGGTGTCGGGATAGAGGGGATGGTTGGCCGGGTCACCGTCGAGTCCGTAGAGCGCCTCGGCCAGCTCCGCGTCGAGCCCGTGCCGGGCGAACACCGGCAGCGTTGCCTCTCGGTGGCGCTCCGAAGACGAGTCGATGTCGGGCAGCTCGCCGGCCTCCTCGAGCGCAGCCGCAGCCTCCGTCAGCGCACTAGCGGCCGCCGGGCGACCGATCGATCCGAGTGCGCGCTCGGCCCACCAGACCGGTGGTGGACAGTGCGCCAACGTCCCCCGCCAGTCGAAGAGGATCGCCTGGGAGCGGGCCACGGGCGGAGCCCTATGGCCCGAGCCGCTCCACGACCCACGCCTCGTCCTCGCGCCGATACCGGAAGCGGTCGTGGAGGCGGTCGTCGCCGTGCTGCCAGAACTCGTAGGCGGAGGGGACGAGGCGAAGGCCGCCCCACTCGTCGGGCCGGCGCACCTTGCCGCCGGGGTGGCGGGCGGCCAGGCGGGCCACGGCGTCCTCGAGCACGGCGCGGCTTTCGACAGGCTGGCTCTGGGGCGAGGCGGCGGCGCTCAGGCGGCTTCCGGGCGCACGGGTGGCAAAGTACGCGTCCGACTCGGCCGCGTCGATGCGGTGGACGGGACCTTCGATGCGCACCTGGCGTCCGAGCGGCTGCCAGTGGAACAGCATCGCCGCGCGCGGGTTCTGGGCGATCTCCTGCCCCTTGCGGCTGAAGTAGTTGGTGTAGAAGACGAAGCCGCGCTGGTCGAAGCCCTTCATCAGCACCATCCGCGCCGAGGGCGCACCGGCCGCCGTCGCCGTTGCGAGCGTCACGGCCTCGGGCGCCGCCACCGCGTCGGCGGCCTGCGAGTACCACAGCGCGAATTGGCGCAGCGGATCAGGGTCGAGGTCGGCTCGGCGCAGACCGGCGCGGCTCACACGGCCTTCTGCACCTTGCCGCCCTTCAGGCAGCGGGTACAGACGTAGGCCCGTGTCGGCGAGCCGTCAAGCATGATCCGGATGTGCTGCAGGTTGGGATTGAAACGGCGCTTCGTCGCCACCATGGAGTGGCTTCGATTGTGGCCGAACCCCGGCTTCTTGGCACAGATCACGCATACTCTGGACACGGCCGCGGAGTATAGATGATGAATTCGCCGCCCTGACGCAACCAGAGCGGGCGAACGAGCGTCTGAACGGGTGATGGTGCACGTGTCGGTCAGTGCTGCCCGATCGGCGTCCCCCACGGGCACGTCCGGCTCCGTCTCGTTCGCCGATGAGGTCATCGCGCAGATCGTCGGCCTGACGGTGCTGGAGTGCTACGGCGTCGTCGGGATGGCCGCCACGAGCCTCACCCGGGGCGTCGCCCACCTGCTCAGCCGCGACCGGCTGACCCAGGGCGTCAGCGTTCGCCGCGAGGGCGACGCGCTCGCCATCGACCTCTACGTTGTGGTTGAGTTCGGCCTCAACCTGGCCGAGCTCGCGACGAACCTGCGCTCCCGGGTGAAGTACCAGGTGGAAAAGCTGACCGAGCTCCAGGTGTCCTCGCTCCAGATCCACATCCAAGGTGTGAAGCGCACCGCATGAGCGATGCACATCGGATCGCGCTCGCCGCGGCCCGCGGTGCGGCGGCCGCGGTCGAGGCCAGCCGCGGCCATCTGAACGACCTCAACGTCTATCCGGTGCCGGACGGTGACACCGGGTCGAACCTGTCGGAGACCGCACGCGAGCTGGCCGACGGCCTCGAGGCGGCGTCCGCGGATGGTGTCGCGGCGGTGGCCGCAGCCGCGAAGCGGGCGGTGCTGATGGGGGCGAGCGGCAACAGCGGCGCGATCCTGTCCCAGATCGTCGGGGGCTTCGCCGACGTCGTCGGATCGGCGCCGGCGCTGGACTCCGAGACGCTCGCGCGCGCACTGCGGTCGGCATCCGACGCCGCCTACCGGCCGGTGCAGATGCCGATCGAGGGCACGATGCTCACCGTGATCCGCGAGATGGCGGACGCCGCCGAGGAACAGACCGGGGCAGAGCTCGACTCGGCCATCGACGAGGTGCTCGCGGCCGCGGCCCGCAGCGTCGTTCGCACCCAGTCGATGCTCGCAGTCCTGCGCGAGGCGGGCGTCGTCGATGCCGGCGCGGCCGGGCTCGTGGAGTTCTGCCGCGGTGCCGTCGCCGGCGCTCGGGGCGAGGACATCCACGCCCCGCTCGCGGCCATCGAGCGGCCGCTGAGTCTCGAGGCCGTGCACCAGGAGGAGTCGCAGTACCGCTACTGCACGTCGTTCCTGCTCGAGGGCGACGCGATCGACCGTGACCGGCTCGAGCGCCAGCTGATCGAGATGGGCGACTGCCTGCTCGTCGTCGGCGAGGCGCCGATGTGCCGCGTCCACCTCCACACCGACGACCCCGGCGCCGCACTCACCCGCGCGGTCGAGATGGGCAGCATCGACCGGGTTGCGATCGCGAACATGCAGGAGCAGACACGGCAGCGCGAGCAGCGCCTCAGCGCCGCGCCAAAGCTCGTCGCGCTGCCCGGCGGCCGCGCCGATGCGGCGCCCCTCACCGCCGAGAACACGGCCATCGTGCTCGACTCGACCGCCGACCTCCCGCATCCCGAGCGGGAGCACCCCAACTGGCGGATGGTGCCCCTGATCGTGCGGTTCGGCGACGATCAGTTCGAGGACTGGGTGGACATGCTGCCCGCCGCCTTCTACCAGCGGCTGCGAAACGGCGGCCCGCACCCGCAGACCGCGGCCCCCCCGCCGGGGGCCTACGTGCGGATGTTCGAGGAGCTGAGCGAGTACGCCCACGTCATCGTCCTGCCGGTGTCCTCGCGGGTCTCGGGCAGCGTGCAGGCGGCACAGATCGCCGCCGACGACCCGGGTGCAGGCGGCCGCGTGACCGTCCTGGACGGCCTCACGGTCAGCGTGGGCACGGGGATGCTCGCCGACGGCGTCCAGCGGCTGCTCGAGGCGGGCACGACCCTGGCCGAGGTGACCGCCTGGGTGGAGCAGGCCCGTGCCCGGCTCCGGCTCGTGATCTATGTCGACACGCTCGAGTACCTGCGCCGAGGCGGCCGGATCAGCCGCACCCGCGAGCTGGCGGGCAACATGGTCGGGCTGCGGCCCCTGCTGACCCTGCGCGACGGCGAGCTGGCCCTGTACCGCCGCATCGTCGGCGGGCGCCGGCGAGCCCTGCGCGAGTTCGACCGGTTCCTGTGCGCGAACGCTCCGGCCGACGCCGATGTGCGGGTCGCGCTCGCCCATGCCGACGACGCCGACGGAGCGCGGCGGCTGGCCGAGAGGGTCGGGGAGCTGCGGCCACGGGCGCGGATCGAGCGCGTGTGCGAGGTCGGCGCCGTGGTGGGCACGCACGGCGGCCCCGGAACGCTCGGGCTGCTGGTGCTGGCGGAGCCTTGATCCGGGGGTTTGCGGGGTCCCAGCTGCCCGACGAGGGCTTTCCGCGACCGCGGTCGGCGCCCGAGCCGGCCCACCTCGCCGAGCCGGCGACGTCGCGGCGCACGCTTGCAACGGCGCTGCGCGCGCTCAGGCCGCGGCCGGTCGTGACCGTCGATGACCTGCTCGAGCACGTCCCGTTCCGGCACGAGGACTACCGCTCGACGCGCCTTCTGGCCGACATGGTCCCGGGCGAGGAGGCGACCGTGGTCTGCACGGTCGAGCGTGTGCGCGCGCGGCCGACACGGCGCCGCAACCTCGTCATCGTCGAGGCCTCGGTGCGCGACGCGTCCGGTCCGGGCGTCGTGATCTGGTTCAACCAGCGCTACCTAGCCAAGCAGCTGCAGCCGGGCATGCGACTCTCGATCCGGGGCGAGCGCCGCCAGACGATCGACGCCGAGATCGTCGCCAAGTCCTACGAGCGCGCCGACGACGACTCCGGCGGGCTGCACACCTCGGGGCTGGTGCCGGTGTACCCGGCGTCCGAGCGCGTCTCCGGCCGCCAGCTCCGCGCGCTCGCGGACGAACTGCTCGATCCATGCCGGCGACCAGGTCGATCCGCTCCCCGACCGCACCAAGCAGCGGCGGGCGCTGCCGCTCCGGCGCGATGCGCTGACGGCCTGTCACCGGCCCGAGACTCAGGCAGAGGCCGGAAGAGGCCGGGCGCGGCTGGCCTTCGACGAGCTGTTCCTGCTCCAGCTGGGCATGCTCGAGCGCCGGGCGCACTTCGATGCGGTTGCCCGGGCGGTGCCGCTGCCGGCCGCGGGCGAGCTCTCTGCCCAGTACCTGGCGGCGCTCCCGTTCGAGCTCACGGGCGCCCAGGCCCGCGCGATTGCAGCCATCGACACCGACGTCGTGCGCGATCGGCCGATGCGGCGGCTGTTGCAGGGCGACGTCGGCTCCGGCAAGACGGCCGTTGCCGCTCATGCGCTCGTGCGCGCGGTCGAGAGCGGGGGCCAGGGAGCGCTGATGGCACCCACCGAGACGCTCGCCACACAGCATCTGATCGGCCTCTCCGACCTGCTCGATCCCGCTCGGCGTGCGCGTCATCGCCCTGATGCAGGGAACTCCGGCCGCCGAGCGCCGGGCGGCGGTGGCCGAGGTGGCGGGCGGCGGCCCGCTGGTCGTCATCGGCACGCACGCGCTGATCCAGGACCAGGTCACGTTCGGGACGCTGCGGGTCGCGGTCGTCGACGAGCAGCACCGGTTCGGGGTCGAGCAGCGGCGCGCACTCGAGGACAAGTCCCGCTCCGGCACCTCGCCGCACGTCCTGCACATGACCGCGACGCCCATCCCGCGGACGCTGGCGCTCACGGTGTACGGCGATCTCGACGTGTCGGTGCTCGACGAGATGCCGCCAGGGCGGACGCCCGTGGTGACGCGAGTCCTGCCGCTCGGCCGCCGCGACGAGGTGTTCGCGCGGATGCGCCGCCTGCTCGACGAAGGCCGCCAGGCGTACGTCGTCTGCCCGCTCATCGCCGAGAGCGACGCCGACCGCGAGGCCGCCGCCGCGGAGTCCGAGGCCACCCGGCTCGGCGATGGTGAGCTGCGGGGGTATCGGGTCGCCTGCCTGCACGGCCAGATGGCCGTCGGCGACCGCCGCTCGGTGATGGACGCGTTCCGGCGCGGCGAGGTGCAGGTGCTGGTGGCGACCACGGTGATCGAGGTGGGCGTGGATGTGCCCAACGCGACGCTGATGGTGATCGAGCAGGCCGATCTGTTCGGGCTCGCCCAGCTGCACCAGCTGCGCGGCCGGGTCGGGCGGGGCGCGCACGAGAGCTTCTGCGTGCTCCTGGCCGATCCGCTCACCGACGACGCCCGCGCCCGCCTGGACGCGATGGCGCGGACGTCCGACGGCTTCGAGCTGGCCGACGTCGACCTGGAGCTGCGCGGGGAGGGGACGGTGCTGGCCTCCCGCCAGAGCGGGATCCCCGAGCTGCGCCACGCCCGCCTGACCCGCCACCGCCGGCAGGCGGCGGAGGCGCGCGAGGACGCCGCCGCGCTGCTCACAGCGGATCCGGCACTCGGATCGGCGACCGCGGCAATCGTCGCGGCCGCCACGCGGCGCACGTTCGGCGACGAGGTCGACTGGCTCGCACAGGCCTAGGAACCGTGAGTACGGTGTGCGGATGCGGATCGTGGCGGGCGAACGGAAGGGTGCACGGCTGGCGGCGCCGCCGGGACGGGGCACGCGGCCGACGCCCGATCGTGTCCGCGAAGCGCTCTTCGCGATCCTGGGCGACGTCGGCGGCGCCCGCGTGCTCGAGCCGTTCGCGGGCACGGGGGCGCTCGGGTTCGAGGCCCTGTCACGGGGCGCCGAGTCGGTCGCCTTCTGCGAGCTCGACGGCGCGGCCCTCGGGGTGCTGCGCGAGAACGCGGCGCGGCTCCGGTACGCTGACCGCTGCACGATCCGGCGCCAGGACGGCCGACGCAGGCTTTCGGCCGACTCTGCCGCCGGGGTGACCTACGACCTGGTGCTGCTCGACCCTCCCTACCGCATGCTGCCCTCCTTGACCGACCGCCTCGCCCACGACCTGCCCGCGCTGCTTGCGCCGACGGGCCGCGCGGTGCTGGAGTCGGACGCCGCGCAGGCGGCCCCCGAGCTGCCGCTCGCGATCCTGGCGGAGCGTGCGTATGGGGGCACGCGTCTCACCGTCGTCGGGCATGGCTGAGTCGGTCGCCGTCTGCCCGGGGACGTACGACCCCGTCACGAACGGCCATCTGGACGTGATCCGGCGCGCCGCGACCCTGTTCGACCGCGTCATCGTCGCCGTCGTCCGCCACCCGCGGCACAAGCAGACCATGTTCACGCTGGAGGACCGGATCCGGTTCATCCAGGACTCGCTGGATAGGACGTCGAACATCACCGTCGAAGGATTCGCGACGCTCGTCGTCGACTTCACCCGCTCCCGCGCGGCTCACGCAATCGTCAAAGGACTGCGCGCGGTGTCGGACTTCGAGTGGGAATTTCAGATGAACAACCTCAACAGGGGTATGGCACCAGAAATCGAGACCATTTACCTGATGGCGTCACCGGAGTACAGTTTCCTCTCGTCGCGGGGGGTGCGTGAGATCGCCTCGTTCGGCGGATCGGTGTCAGACTACGTGCCAGAGCCCGTCGCCCGGCGTCTCATCGAGATGCATGCCAAGGGCGAGATCTGAAGATGGGAGAGTAAGCGTTGGACGTCTTGGTGCTGATCGACAAGCTCGACGAACTGGTGCAAAACGCCAAGGGCGTGCCGCTCTCCCAGGATCAGGTGCGGGTGGACCGCGAGGAGATCTGGGAGATCATCGACCAGATGCGTTCCACGATCCCCGAGGAGATCAAGCAGGCGCGCTGGATCGTCAAGGAACGGCAGGAGATGCTCGCCGAGGCCAAGCGCGAGGCCGAGCGGCTGATCTCGGAGGCGCGCGAGCAGGCGGCCCGGGAGGCATCGCAGGAGGAGGTCGTCCGGCTGGCCGAGCGGCAGGCGCAGGAGGTGCTGGCGGAGGCTCGCCGGCACGAGCGCACGGTGCGGCTCGGGGCCGAGGACTACGCCGACACGATCCTCGAGAACCTGCACACGAACCTGGGCAAGATCATGGTGGCGCTGGAGCGCGGCCGCGAGCAGCTCGCCGCTCGATCGGACGAGCGCACGAGCCCCGCCACGGTCGACCAGGACAGCGCCTCGCTCTAACAGCGACGTATGGGAGGCGCGGTGCTCGATCTCGAAACCCTGCGGCTCGCGCCCGGGGACGTGCGCCGGGTTCAGGTCGCGCTCGACGTGGAGCCGCTCCAGTTCGGCGGCGAGCTCTACACCGTCGAGCCGGCGGACGCGGGGGCCACGGTCGAGCTGCAGGCGACCGCCGACGGGCTCTATCTCAAGCTGCGGTTCGCGGCAGCGGTGGTGGGGCCCTGCTACCGCTGCCTGGAGCCCGCCCGCGTGCGCGTGAAGGTCAACGCCTCGGAGTACCAGGCGCGCGGCGCCGGCACCATCGACGACGAGATGAGCTGCGAGTACCTGGAGGACGACCAGCTCGACGTCGACCGCTGGGCGCGAGACGCGCTGGTGCTCGCGCTCCCGGGCAAGATCCTGTGCCGCTCCGACTGCGCGGGCCTGTGCCCGCAGTGCGGCGTGCGGCTCGACCCGGACTCCGACCACGACTGCGCCCCCGCCGCACCCGACCCGCGCTGGGACGCCCTCCGCAAGCTGCTCGAGTAGCCACCGCCACAACCGGGGACTGTCCCCGGTTGTGCGCTCGGTGCAAATTGTGACCGTTCTGACACAGGTCAGCGGTGTCGGGCGCGGCATCGCGCCGGCGTGGCGTGGCTATACTGCCCCGCCGATGGCCGTCCCCAAGCGAAAGACCTCGAAGTCACGCCGTGACCGGCGGCGCGCGAACACCAGCATCTCCGCGCCGGCGCTGACGGACTGCCCGCAGTGCCACCACCCGGTGCGCCCGCACCACGTGTGCGGAAACTGCGGTCACTACCGTGGCCGCGAGGTCGAGCCGCTCACAGAAGCAGCGCCCTAGCGCCGGGAGTCCACGGGATGGCCACCGTCGCGCTGGACGGCATGGGGGGCGATCACGCCCCGGCTGGGATCGTCGCAGGCGCGCTGGATGCGGCCGCCGACGGCGTGCGCATCCTGATCTGCGGCGACCGCGAGCAGCTGGCCGCCGAGCTCGGCGGCGCCGAGGGCATCGAGATCGTGGACGCGGCGGACGTGATCGGCTCGAGCGACGAGCCCGCCGCCGCCGTGCGGGCCAAGCCCGGCAGCTCGATGGTGACCGCCTGCCGGCTGGTCCGCGAGGGGTCCGCCGAGGCGGTGGTGTCGGCGGGGCCGACCGGCGCGATGCTGGCGGCCTCACTGCTCTACATCGGGCGCATCCGCGGCATCTCCCGTCCCGGGATCGGCGTCCCGCTGCCGGCCCTGGGCGGCCCGTGCCTCCTGATCGACTCCGGCGCGAACTCCGATGCCCGCGCCGACAACCTGCTCCAGTTCGGGATCATGGGATCGCAGTTCATGCACGACGTGATGGGCGTCGAGCGCCCCAACGTGGGCCTGCTCTCGATCGGCGAGGAGCCGAGCAAGGGCAACGCCGTCACGGTCGAGGCCCACCCGCTTCTGGCGGCCGCGGCCGGTCTGCACTTCATCGGCAACTGCGAGGGCCGCGACGTGCTCACCGGCCGGTTCCACGTCGTGGTGGCGGACGGGTTTGCGGGCAACGTGCTCCTGAAGGGCCTCGAGGGGGCGGCCAGCGCGCTGCTGTCGGAGGTGCGGCGGGCGGCCGAGTCGAGCACGCGGGCCAAGATCGGCGGGTTGCTGCTGCGGCCGGCGCTGCGTGCGATGCGCGACCGCACGGATCCCGACACCACCGGGGGCGCCTACCTGCTCGGCCTCCGGGGCCCGGTCGTGATCGCCCACGGTAACGCCGGCCGGAAGGGAATCGCGAACGCGATTCGGATCGCCGCCCGCGGAGCCGAGGTCGGCGTGGCGGCGGGGCTGGCCGAACGGCTCGCGGCGGACCGTCCCACTTCTGACTTGCAGCCGCATGCGGCGACCAATACAGTCCCGCAGGTTGCGGCCCCTGAGATTGGAGACCAGTGACGATCAACCGTGAGGAGGCGCTTGAGCGCGTCCGCAGTATTCTCGTCGAGCAGCTCGGCGTGGACGAGGAGCAGGTGACAGACGATGCGTCGTTCCAGGGTGACCTGGACGCCGACTCGCTGGACCTGGTCGAGCTGATCATGGAGCTCGAGGACCAGTTCGGTCTCAAGATCTCGGACGAGGATGCACAGAAGATCGCGACGGTCGGTGAGGCCGTCGACTACGTCGTCGCCCACAGCTGATCACGCCGACGCGCCCGAGTCCCTTCGGGCGCTGATCGACCGGCTTCCCGAGCCGCTCCGCCTGCTTGTCTTCACCCACGCCTCGTGGGTGCAGCGGCGCGAGGACTCCTACGAGCGGCTCGAGTTCCTCGGGGACGGCGTGCTGGGGCTTGCGATCGCCCACCACCTGTACGAGCGCTTTCCCCAGCGCGCCGAGGGCGACCTGGCGAAGGTGCGGGCCCATGTCGTGTCGCGCCAGAGCTGTGCCACGGTGGCGATCGACCTCGGGCTCGACCAGGACCTGCGGGCGCGGGGCGCGCAGCTGGGGACGGCGGCGGTCGAGATCGAGTCCCTGGCCGGCTCGCCGGGTGTGCTCGCGGCCATCGTCGAGGCCGTGGTCGGAGCCACCTACCTGGAGTTCGGCCTCGCCCCCGTGGCCGCCGCGGTCGTGCAGGCCTTCGCGGCCAGGATCGAATACGCGCTGGGAGAGCACGTCGACCACAAGACGGTCCTGCAGGAGGAGCTTGCACGTCGGGGTGCCTCGGTAACGTACGCGGTAGCCGATGTGTCCGGTCCTCCGCACCAGCGTTGGTTCACATCCGTGGCTTTGGTCGAAGGACACGAGCTCGGGCGTGGCTCGGCGCGCAGCAAGAAGGCCTCAGAGCAGCTGGCCGCCCACCGTGCGCTCGAGAGCCTCGACCGCACGTCCACGCCCGCGTAGCCCGGCAGCCGAGGCGCGCCCGTGCACCTGAAGGCGCTCCGCATGCGCGGGTTCAAGTCGTTCCCCGGCACCGTCGAGCTGCGCTTCGAGCCGGGCATCGCCGTCGTGGTCGGCCCGAACGGCAGCGGCAAGTCGAACATCGCCGACGCGCTGCAGTGGGCGATGGCGGTGCAGTCGCCGTCGCAGCTGCGCGCCCCCACGGGCCTCGATGTCCTCTTCGGAGGATCCGACAGCCGCCCGCCCGCCGGCGTGTGCGAGGTCGAGCTGGTGCTCGACAACCGGTGCGCGACGCTGCCGCTGGAGTTCGGGGAGGTTTCGGTCATGCGCCGGCTCGACCGCGGCGGTGAGAGCGAGTACATGATCAACCGCGCCCGGGTGCGGCGCCTGGACGTGCTCGAGTTGCTCGCCGACACCGGGCTCGGGCGCGAGATGCACTCGGTGATCGGCCAGGGCCGGGTCGACGAGATCCTCACGTCCAAGCCGCACGAGCGGCGCCGCTTCGTCGAGGAGGCCGCCGGCCTGGGCAAGTACCAGCGCCGGCGCACCCGAGCGGAGGGGAAGCTCGCCCGGGTCAGCTCCGAGCTCGAGCGTGCGCGCGACCTGGAGCGCGAGGTGCGGGCGCGGCTGCGGCCGCTGCAGATGCAGGCGACGGCGGCCGACCGGGCCGCCCGGCTGGGGTCGGAGATCGCCGCCGGCCGGCTGCGGCTGCTCGCCTCCGACACGCTTGGCGAGCAGCTGCGCGCGGATTCGGCCCGGACGCGCCTCGAGGCGGCCCGCGCTGCCCAGGCCGAGGTGGATGCCCGTCTGGCCGCCGTCGGCGCGCGCCGGTCGCGGGCCGAGGCGGAGCTGACGGGCCTCGCGGCAGAGCAGGAGCGGGCCAGCCGCGGCTACTACGACTTCGAGACGGCGCGGGAACGGCTGGCCGCCGCCCGCCGCCGGCTCGAGCAGGCGGCGACCGCCCTTGGCCGCACCCAGGTGCGCGCGGCGGTCCAGACCGACCGGCTGGGGGCCGATGCCGAGCGGTTTGCCGCCGAAGCCGCCCAGGCATCCGAGCAGGCGGCGGCGAGCCTGTCCGAGGCCGACCGGCTCGCCGCGGTCGACGCCGGCGAGGCGCGTGAGGCCGCGGCGGCAGCCGAGGCGGCCCTTTCGGCATCGCTCGACGCCCGCCGGGCTCTCGCCGAGGCGCAGGGGCATGCGGGCACCGCCCGCCTCGAAGCGGACCGCAGCGCCGCCCGGGCCGAAGAGCTGCGCGGGCGCCTGGCGACCCTGACAGCCACGGCCGCGGATGCTGCCCGTGGCCTGGTCCAGGCCACCGAGGCGGCCGAGCGCCTGCAGGCCGCGGCGGTCGCTCTGCAGGCCGAGCTCGACACCGCCACCGCCGCCGGCGAGCGGGCGCGGGCCGATGCCGACCGCGCCGCCGACGCTCACCGGGCGGCGCGGGCCACCGCGGACGAGCTCGGCCACCGCCACCAGGTGATGCGCACGCGTCTCGAGGCGCTCGAGCAGGCCCTCGACCGGGGCGAGGGGCTCACGCCCGCCGTGCGCGCGCTCAAGGCGGCCGGCGCCAAGCTCGTGGTCGCCGGCGTCGAGGCGCAGCCCGGATACGAGCGCGCGGTCGCCGCCGGCCTGGGCTGGCGGGCGGGGGCGGTGGTGGCCGAGCGGCTGACCGACGCGCTCGCGGTGCTGGCCGAGGCCGGGGGAGAGGTGGCGGTGGTGCTGGCCGACACGCGCCCGCCGGCCGCGTCGCTGCCCCCGGCGGCCGGAGCCCGGCCGCTGATCGAGGTTGTCACCGTGCTCGACCCCGTCGCCGGCCGGTTGCTCGAGGGCGTATGGCTTGTGGACGATCTCGCCGAGGTCGACCACGGCGTGGCCGTGACCCGCGCAGGCGAGGGCATCGATGCCGACCGCGGAGAGTTGTGGCGCACGGGCGATGCCGGCGAGGCGGCGTGGCTTGCAGCCCGAGCCGAGCGCGATCACCTGGCGGCCCAGGACGCGGCCGCCAGGACGGAGCATGCGGCCGCCGCCGAGGCGGCAGACCGCGCCGGCTCGGAGGCACAGGAGGCCGGCCGTCTCGATGGGCTCGCCCAGGCCGCCCTCGCCGACATCCGCTCGCGGGAGCTCGCCGCGGCCGACGCCGCCCGGACGGCCGCCGCCCACCGCGACCGGCTGGCCGACGAGGGCAGCCGCTGCGAGCGCGCACGGGAGGCGGCGGAGGGCGATCTCGCTGCCGAGGCAGCGCGCGGGATCGAGCTCGAGCGGGAGGCCGTCCGGCTCGAGGGACTGGCGGCGCAGCGAGGCGAGGCGGCCCAGGTGGCCGACCAGCGCCACGCCGGGCTCGACATCCGCCGCCGGGAGCTGGCCGAGGCAGTGGCCCGGCTGGCGGCCGAGGAGGCGGGCCTGCGCGAGCGGGCGGACCGGTTCCGGCGTGACGCCGACCGCCTGCAGGGAGCGGCGGAGAGGGCCCAGACCGCCTCGGCCGGGTCGGTGCGGACAGCGGCGACCGCAGCCGCGCTCGAGCTGCGCGCCCAGGGGATCGGCGCGACGCTCGCCCGGGCATCCGCCGCCGCGGAGCTCCTCCGCATCCCGGCGCGGTCCGGCGTCGAGGTGATCGAGCGGCGGTCGGGTGAGCTCGCGGCCGAGCTGCAGGCATGCGCCCAGGAGGAGGCGGGCGTGCAGGCCACCGCCCGCACCGTCACGGCCACGGCAACCGAGATCGAGGTCGACCTCACGCGCTGCACCGACCGGATCGCCGAGCTCGGCCGCCGCCGCGAGGAGCTCGTCACCGAGCTCGACTCATCTCCGCCCGATCCCGAGGAGCCGCTCGCGGCGGACGAGCGGGCCGCGGTGGCCGCCCGCCTCGAACGGCTCGAGCGCCGCCGCGAGAGCCTTGGGGCCGTCAATCCGCTGGCCGCCGAGGAGTACGAGACCGAGGGCCGCCGTGCGGGCGAGCTGACCGAGCAGTGCGCCGACCTCGAACGGTCGCTGCGCGAGCTCCGCGGCCTGATCCGCGACCTGACCCAGACGATCGACCACCGCTTCACCGAGACGTTCGACCAGGTTGCGCACAACTTCACCGACGTGATCCGCACCCTCTTTCCGGGCGGGTCGGGACGCCTGCGCCTGACCCACGATGTCGTGTCGGCCGCCCCGGTGGCGGACGATGTGCGGACCGACGAGGCGCCGCGCCCCGAGGAGCCGGGGATCGAGCTCGAGGTGAAGCCCGCCGGGAAGCGCATCGAGGCCCTGTCGCTGCTCTCGGGCGGCGAGAAGGCGCTGACCGCGATCGCGTTCCTGTTCGCGCTGCTTCTGACCAAGCCGTCGCCGTTCTACGTGCTGGACGAGGTCGAGGCCGCGCTCGACGACGCCAACATCGAGCGGTTCCTCGACCTGCTGCGCGCATACCAGGAGCGGGCCCAGTTCATCGTCATCACCCACCAGCGGCGCACCATGGAGGTCGCAGACGTCCTCTATGGGGTCACGATGGCGGGCGACGGCGAGTCAAAGGTGCTCTCGCGGCGGGTGCCGGCCGACGTCGAGCTGCTGCCCGCGTCGGGGGATGCCTAGTCCCGCCGCGGGTCGCGCTGCATCAGCCGCTCGTAGCGGTGAAAGCCGAACCGCTCGTACAACGTGCCCGCGTCGCGCGTGTGCAGGATCCAGGTGCGATCGGCGTACGGGCCGTGCTCGATGATCTCGCGCACGAGCTCGACGCCGAGGCCGCGGCCGCGGTGCTCGGGCAGGACGTAGACGTCGGCCAGATAGACGAATCTGGCCGCGTCGCAGTCCACCGCCCGCGCGAACCCCGCCTGGTGGCCGTCGTGGTACAGGCCGACCACGTGCCCGCTCGCGTCGATCAGCTCGTCCTGGCGCTCGCGAGTGCGGCCGAAGGCCCAGTACTCGGTGGTCAGGTGGGCGTGGACCGCGCGGCGATCGAGCCGGCCGCGATCGTCGTCGAGGTCGTAGCCGGCTCCGAGATCGCGCCTCACCGGCGGGCCTCGAGCCACGCCCACAGGGCGTCGGGAATCGCCACCGTCCCGCGCCGCAGGGCCTCGGCACGCGCTTGGGCGCTGTGGTCGCCCGGAAATCTGCGTTCGCCCACGAGCTCACGCAGCCGCGCAACCGCCTCGGCCTGCGGCTGGGCGAGAACGGCGACGGCCGCGAAGCCGTCCGTACCGGCGAGCGTCCCGCACAGCAGCTCGACGACCGCTGCCAGCGCGAACCCCTTGTAGGACTGCTCGGCGCCGAACGGCACGATCCCGGCCCGGTCGGCGATGATCTCGGCGGGGTCGGTCTCGGGAGCCCCGTCCGGGCGCCGGGCGGCGCCGGCGGGAAGCGCGGCGCCGGTGGCGGCGGCGTGCAGCACCGCGCCGTAGGTGAGCCGGCCCATCGACACGTCCACCACGGTCGGCTCGCCGGCACCGGGCAGGGCAAGGCAGATCGGGTTGGTGCCCAGGATCGGAGGGCCACCATCGGGGTGGGCGAGGCGTGCGGTCGAGGTCGCGGTCAGAAGGCAGACGAGGCCGCGCCTGGCAACCCGCTCGGCGAACCAGCCGAGCCGGCCGGTGGGAAAGCAGCGCTCGACCACCACCAGGCGTGCGCCGGCTGGTGGCGAGTCGCTCTCGCGTTCGAGCGCCTCGGCCAGCGCGACGTAGCCGACCACGCCGGCGCCGTCCCAGCGGCTCAGGCCCTCGCTGCGGCCGGCCTGCCGCGGTCGCACATTGGGGTCGGGGTGGGAGAACCCCGCCAGCCAGCGCATGCGCTCGGCGCCGTGGGTGGCGGCCCCGCGCAGCTCGGCGTCGAGGAAGTGGTCGCAGACGAGCGCGGCCGCGCCGGGCTCGAACCCGAGCTCGGCCGCCCGTGCGAGCAGGGCGCCGTGCAGCGCCGCGATGGAAACCTCCGCCACGGTGGCGACGCTACCATCCGCGCCCGTGGCGAGGACGTGGCAGGCGATGTTCGATACCGGCGAGGGCGACGCCCCCGCGGACGAGCCCGGCGAGCTGGGCCGGGGCCTCTTCTCGCGACTGCGGGAGAACCTTTCGCGCAGTCGCCGGGCCATGGCCCAGCAGCTCGCGGGCGTCATGTTCAACCCGGCCGACGAGGCGGTCTGGGAGCGGCTCGAAGAGGCGCTGCTCCTGTCCGATTGCGGCGTGCCGGCGACGGTGGCCGTGATCGAGCGGCTCGAGGCCGACGCCGACGCGGGCCGGCTCACGACCGCCGACGAGCTGAGCACGCGGCTGCAGGAGATCATCACCGAGCTGATGACGCCGGCGGCCGACACCCGCATCGACATCTCCGCCCACCCCGCGGTGCTGCTCGTGAGCGGAGTGAACGGCACCGGCAAGACGACCTCGATCGGCAAGATCGCCTGGCATCTGCACGAGGCCGGCCGCACGTGTGTGATCGGCGCCGGCGACACCTTCCGCGCCGCGGCGGGCGAGCAGCTGGAGACGTGGGCGCAGCGGGCCGGAGCCGAGTTCGTCTCGTCGCAGTCGGGCGGCGACCCGGCGGCGGTTGCCTTCGACGCCGTGTCGGCGGCCGAGTCGCGCGGCCGCGACGTGGTCATCGTCGACACCGCCGGGCGCCTGCACACGCAGGGCCACCTGATGGAGGAGCTGCGCAAGATCCACCGCGTGATCGCCCAGCGCCTGCCCGGCGCGCCGCACGAGGTGCTGCTCACGATCGATGCCACGACCGGCCAGAACGGGCTGCAGCAGGCCCGCCTGTTCGCCGAGGCCGTCGACGTCACCGGGATCATCCTCACCAAGCTCGACGGCACCGCCAAGGGCGGCATCGCCCTCGCGATCGCCCACGAGCTCCGCATCCCCGTGAAGCTGATCGGCATCGGCGAGGGGATCGAGGATCTGCGCCCGTTTGACCCCGGCGACTTCGCCCGGGCGCTGTTCGCCGCAGACTAGGCTTCAGGGAATGTTCGAATCACTCTCAGACAGGCTCGGTGCCACCCTCGACGGGCTGCGGGGGCAGGGACGGCTGGGCGAGGAGGACATCCAGAAGGCGATGCGCGAGATCCGCCTGGCGCTGCTCGAGGCGGACGTCAACTTCGGCGTCGTGCGCGACTTCGTGGCCAGGGTGCGGGAGCGGGCGATGGGCGCCGAGGTCCTGTCGAGCCTCACGCCCGGCCAGCAGGTCGTCAAGATCGTCCACGACGAGCTGACGCTCCTCATGGGCAACGCCGGCTCCGGCCTCTCCTTCGCGAACCGGCCGCCGACGGTCGTGCTGATGGTCGGCCTGCAGGGTTCCGGCAAGACGACGGCCTGCGGCAAGCTGGCCCGGATGCTGGCCAAGCAGAAGCGCGCGCCCGCCATGGTGGCCTGCGACCTGCAGCGTCCCGCCGCGGTGCAGCAGCTGCAGACGCTGGGCAGGTCGCTGCAAGTGCCGGTCTACGAGCAGGGCACCGACGCCGATCCGGTGGACGTGGCGGCGTGGGGCGTCGAGCAGGCCCGGGCACAGGGCCGCGACGTCGTCATCGTCGACACCGCCGGCCGCCTCCACGTCGACCAGGAGCTGATGGACGAGCTCGTGCGGGTGAAGCAGCGCGTGAAGCCCCACAACGTGCTGCTCGTGCTGGACTCGATGACAGGCCAGGACGCCGTGAACGTCGCCCAGGCCTTCGCCGAGGCGGTGGATTACGACGGCGTCATCCTCACGAAGCTCGACGGGGACGCCCGAGGCGGCGCCGCCCTTGCGGTGCGGGCGATCACCGGCAAGCCGATCAAGTACGTCTCGGTGGGCGAGAAGCTCGACCAGCTCGAGTCGTTCCACCCCGACCGCATGGCCTCTCGCATCCTCGGGATGGGCGACGTCATGTCGCTGATCGAGCGGGCGCAGGAGCACGTCACCGAGGACGACGCCCGTGCGATGGAGGCCAAGCTGCGCAAGTCCGAGTTCACGCTCGAGGACTTCCTGGGCCAGCTGCGCCAGGTGCGCAAGATGACCGCAGGCCAGGGCATGGCCGGGCTCCTCGGGATGCTCCCCGGAGTCGGCCGCCAGATCAAGAACATGAAGGTCGACGAGCGCCAGATCGACCGGGTCGAGGCGATCATCCTCTCGATGACGCCGTCGGAGCGCCGCAACCCTCGCCTGATCGACGGCAGCCGCCGTCGCCGCATCGCGTCCGGCAGCGGCACGAACGTCCAGCAGGTCAACCAGCTGCTCGGGCAGTTCAAGCAGATGCAGAAGATGATGAAGCAGATGGGCAAGGGCAAAATGCCCCAGATCCCGGGCATGATGCGGTGATCCGGCGAACCCGCCACCGCGGTTTTGGGCGGAAAGAGGGGTGGATACGGCGGATACTTCGGGGGATTCGGCTGGTAGGCGTCTCTGACGCACCACCCTGGTAGCAGGGGCCGCCCTCGGGGCGGCCGTCGCAACAGCGCGACGGTCGCTACACTGCGCTCGTCCCGCACCCGTCATCCAACGGAGGGCCTTCGTGGCAGTCAAGATCCGCCTCGCGCGGCATGGATCAAAGAAGAATCCGATCTACCGGGTCGTGGTGGCGGATGCGCGCGTCCCCAGAGACGGGCGCACCCTCGAGGAGATCGGCCGCTACAACCCGCAGATGGAGCCGTCGCTGGTCGAGATCGACACCGACCGCGCCCGTGCCTGGCTCGCAAACGGGGCCCAGCCCACCGACACCGTGCGAAAGCTGTTGCAGATCGCCGGCGTGTAGGCGTGGAGGATCTGCTCGCCTATCTCGCGCGGCAGCTGGTCGATCACCCTGACGACGTCCGCGTGGAGCGGCACGAGGGCTCCTCGGGCGAGCTCGTGCTCGAGCTGCATGTTGCGGCGGACGACATCGGCAAGGTGATCGGCAAGCAGGGCCGCATCGCCCGCGCGCTGCGCACGGTGGTGAAGGCGTCGGCGGTGCAGGGCGGCCGGCGCGTGCATGTCGAAGTCGCCGGCTGACACTCCCTGGCGGCCGCCCAGGATCGTGGTCGGCCGCGTCGGCCGCCCTCACGGGCTGGACGGCGCCGTCTACGTGGAGGGCCATGGCGGAGCCGTGCCGCTGCGCCCGGGGCTCGAGGTGACGGTCGGTGGCAGGCCCGCGGCGATCGTCGAGCGCCGCGGCACCGACTCTCACCCGATCGTCCGCTTCGACATCGCCGCCGACCGCACCGCGGTGGAGGAGCTGCGCGGCCGCAACGTCGAGGTGCAGGCGGCGGCGCTACCGGAGCCAGATCCCGACGAGTACCTGCATGTCGACCTGATCGGGTGCCGCGTCTTCTCCGGCGAGCGCGAGCTCGGGACGGTCGCCGACGTGCTCACCTACCCGGCGAACGACGTGCTGGAGGTGCGCCACGGTGAGATGGACCCGGTGCTCGTCCCCTTTGCCGCCGACGTCATCGAGGAGGTCGACGTGGCGGCCCGCCGCATCTCGATCCGGGGTGACTTCCTGTGACGCTCGAGATCGACGTCTTCACGCTCTTTCCCGGCTACCTCGAGTGGCTGCGCGAGTCGCGCCCCGTCCGAAACGCCGTCGAGGCGGGGTCGCTGCGGCTGCGCACGCTCGACCTGCGCGACCACGCGCCCGGCGACCACCGCCAGGTCGACGACGCCCCCTACGGCGGCGGGGCCGGCATGGTGATCCGGGTCGATGTCGTCTGTGCGGCGCTCGAGGCGACGTACGGCGAGCCCATCGAGCGCGTCCTCGAGGGGCGGCGGGTGGCGGTGCTGACGCCGGTCGGCCGGGTGCTGACCGACGCTGTCGTCACCGAGCTGGCCGGACTCGAGCGGCTGACGCTCCTGTGCGGCCGCTACGAGGGCTTCGACCAGCGCGTCCACGATCACCTCGCGAACGATGAGCTGTCGGTCGGCCGCTACGTGCTCTCCGGAGGCGAGGTGGCGGCAATGGCCGTGATCGACGCCGTCACCCGCAAGCTGCCCGCGGCGCTGGGCCGGCGCGAGAGCCACGAGCACGATTCCTACTCGGAGGCGCTCGGCGGCCTGCCCGAGTATCCCCACTACACCCGCCCGGAGCGCTTCCGCGGCTGGCCGGTGCCCGACGTGCTGCGCTCGGGCAACCACGGCGAGGTCGAGCGCTTCCGCCGGGCCGCGTCGCAGCACCGCGGCGGAGCCCAGGGCGGCAGCGACTTGTGAGCCTTGTCCGGGGTGGCTAGCATTATGCGGCCGCCCCGCCTTTTCTGCTGATGAGCATCATCTCCGATATCGAGCGCCGCCAGGCGCGTGAAGTGCCCCGCTTCAAAGCCGGGGACACCGTGCGCGTCCACTTCAAGGTGATCGAGGGCCAGCGCCAGCGCATCCAGGTGTTCGAGGGCGTGTGCATCAAGCGCCAGGGAGCGGGCGTGCGCGAGACGTTCACCGTGCGCAAGCAGTCCTTCGGGATCGGCGTCGAACGGACGTTTCCCCTGCATTCTCCCAAGATCGACAGGCTCGAGGTCATGAGCGTGGGGGATGTCCACCGGGCGAAGCTGTATTACCTGCGGGGCAAGGTCGGCAAGGCCGCGCGCGTGCGCGAGAAGTCGCGCTGACCGAAGACATGGCGGACGTCGAGCCTCGACCGTCCGAGCCTCCCGCCCCGGGAGCCGGCGATCCGATGGTGGGTGAGCCGGCCGCGACGGAGCCCGCTCCGCCCGCGCCCCCGCCGCCCCGTAAGCGATCCGCGGCCAACCCGTTCATCGAGCTGGTCATCATCCTGGCGGTGGCCTTCGGGCTGGCGTATGTCGTCCAGGCCTGGGTGGTCAAGCCCTACCGGATCCCGACGGGATCGATGGAGCCGACCCTGGACGTGGGCGACCGGGTGCTCGTGAACCGGCTCGTCTACCGGTTCCACGGCCCGCACCGCGGCGACATCATCGTCTTCCACCCGCCCGGCCACGGCAACGTCGCGCAGCGCGGCGCGACCACCGAGGCGAGCGTCACCTACATCAAGCGCGTGATCGGCCTGCCCGGCGAGACGCTCACGATCGCGCACGGCATCGTCTCGGTGTGCAAGCCCGCCGGCCAGAACTGCCGCTCGCTGCGCGAGTCCTACACGGAGGGGGCCGCGGGGGCGCCCTCGTACGGGCCGTACACGGTGCCCAAGAACGACTACTTCGTCATGGGCGACAACCGCAGCGACTCGCTCGACAGCCGGTACTGGGGCCCGCTGCCGCGCCAGAACATCATCGGAGAGGCGTTCCTGATCTACTGGCCGCCCGACCGCTTCGGCCTGTTGTAGATGACCGGCGTCCGGCCAACCCCGTACCATGGGCCGATGGCAGCCACCACCACCCGCCGTCGTCGCTCGCGCCCCGGCCGCCGCCTTCTGGCGCACGACCGCGACCTCGGAGTGCGCTTCGTGGCGGGCGCCGACGAGGCCGGGCGCGGCTCCCTGGCGGGGCCACTGGTCGCGGCCGCCGTCTGCTTCGACATCGACCGGCTGCGCGGTCGCCGCTGTGCTGCACTTGGGCTCCTGGACGACTCCAAGCGGCATACGCCCGCGCGCCGCGAGGAGCTGTTTCAGGCGGTCATCGAATCGGCGTCGCAGGTGGCGGTCTGCGTCGTCCCGGCGTCCCAGATCGACCGCCGCGGTCTGCACCGCTCGAACCTCTGGGCGCTGGGCCGGGCCCTGTGCTCCCTCGACCCCGAGCCCGACGTGTGCATGACCGACGGCTTCAGCGTCCCGGGCTGCGCCTGCCGTCACCGCGCCGTGGTGGGCGGGGACGGCCGCAGTGCCGCGATTGCGGCGGCCTCGATCGTCGCCAAGGTGACCCGCGACCGCTTCATGCACCGGATCGCGCCCGAGTACCCCGAGTTCCGGTTCGACCGTCACGTCGGGTACATCACCGCGGAGCACACGCGGGCCGTGCGCCGGCATGGGCCGACGCCGCTTCACCGCCGGTCGTTCGAGGCGATCGCGTATGCCCAGCTGGATCTCGATCTCGGACTCTGAGTACGGCCGTCTGGCCGAGTCGGTGGCGTGCTGGTGGCTGCGGCTGCGCGGCTACTCGATCGTGGCGCGCAACGTGCGCGTGCTCGGGCGTGAGGTGGACGTGGTCGCACGGCGAGGGTCGACGCTGGTGGTGGTCGAGGTGAAGGCGCGCCGCCGCGGCCGTTGCGGCGCCGCCGACGAGATGGTGGGAGCGCGTCAGCGCGGGCGGCTGCTGCAGGCCGCCGAGGTGCTGCTCGAGCGCGATCCGAGTGCCCGCAACGTGCGCGTCGACGTGGTCGCCGTGAGCGGGCTGCGTCCTCGCCACATCCCCACCGCCCTCTCTCTGGACTAACTCGGCACACCCCGGCACCCACCCGTAACGGGGGCGCCCGTAGGCTCGCCGGATGGTTGCGCGCGCGCTCACGCTGTGGTTGACGGGAATCACGGCTCGGCGGGTCGATGTCGAGGCGCACGTCGCCGACGGGGTGACGTCGTTCGTGGTCGTCGGCCTCGCCGACCGGGCGGTGCAGGAGGCGCGCCAGCGTGTCCGCAGCGGCATCCTCTCGGCCGAGTTCCGCTTCCCCGGGCGGCGATTGACCGTCAATCTCGCCCCGGCCCAGGAGCGCAAGGAGGGGTCGGGGTTCGACCTGGCGATCGCGCTCGCGCTCCTGGCGGCCTCGGGACAGGCGCCGCCCGACCGGGTCGCGCGCGTGGCCGCGGCCGCCGAGCTCGGCCTCGACGGCGCCCTGCGGCCCGTGCGCGGCGCCCTCGCGATGGCGGAGGCGGCCGGGAGGGTGGGTGCCGAGGCACTGGTCGTGTCCCCCGAGAGCGCCACCGAGGCTGCTCTCGCGGGCACCGTACCCGTGATCGCCGCCCGCAGCCTGCGCCATGTGGTCGACATCCTGCGCGACCGCGCAGAGCCACTCGCCGATTCCCGACCCGGTCGCACCGGTCCGCTCCGCGGCCGGCGACCTCGCCGAGGTGCGCGGCCAGCCACGGGCGCGAAGAGCGCTCGAGATCGCCGCCGCGGGCGCGCACAATCTGCTGCTGATCGGCCCGCCCGGGTCGGGCAAGACGATGCTCGCCCGCCGCCTGACCGGGATCATGTCGCCGCCGAGCCACGACGAGGTGCTCGAGATCACGCGCATTCACTCCGCGGCGGGACTGCTCGCGGCGGGCACGAGGCTCGATCAGCGACCGTTCCGGGCGCCGCACCACACCGCCTCGGCGGCCGCCCTGGTGGGCAACGCCCGCCTGCGCCCGGGCGAGATCACCCTCGCGCACCGCGGCGTGCTCTTCATGGACGAACTGCCCGAGTTCAACCGCACCGCGCTCGAGGCGCTGCGGATGCCGATCGAGGACGGCGAGGTGCTGGTCTCGCGCGCGGCCGGGAGCGTCTGCCTGCCGGCGCGGTGCATGGTCGTCGCGGCGATGAACCCGTGCCCCTGCGGACTGGCCGGCGACACCGAACGGGAGTGCACGTGCACGCCCCAGCGCCTGCACGCCTACCGCACGCGGGTGAGCGGGCCGCTGCTCGACCGCTTCGATCTGCGGGTCGAGGCGCCCCGGGCCGAGGCCCACGCCGCCGCCGGCGAACCGACCGCCGCGGTGGCCGAGCGCGTCCTCAAGGCCGGACGCCGGCTGGCCGAGCGGCCGCCGCCGGTCGTACCCGACGCCGAGGGCATCCTCGCCCGCGCCGTCGACCGGATGCTCCTGTCCGGACGCGGTGCCGATCGTGCCCGGCGCGTTGCGGTCACCATCGCCGCACTGGAGGGGGCCGAGTCGGTCACCGGCGACCACATGGCCGAGGCGCTCTCGTTCCGGGGAACGGGGCCATGAGCTCCGAGGCGGTCATGCGGGTGGTGATCGCGGCCGCCCGGGCCGGGGTCGAGCCGTCCGCGCTCACCCGCCGAGCCGGCGGCCCTGAGGCGCTGCTTCGGGCCTCCGCGACGCGCTTGGACCGACTCGGCGTGCCCGCGACGCTGCGCGACGAGCTGCGGCGCGCGCGGACGGCCGACATCGAGGCCTACCGGGCGGAACTGGCCGGCACAGGCACGTCGTGTGTCACCGTGTTCGACCACGCATATCCCGCCGACCTGCGCGACCTCCACGATCCGCCGCTGGCGGTCTTCCTGCGCGGTGCGCTGGCGTTGCCGCCCGAGGGGCCGGCTGTCGCGATCGTCGGCGCGCGCCGGTCGAGCGACGCCGGCCTTCGGCTGGCGCGACGCCTGGGCGGCTTCGCGGCGGGGGCGGGGGTGACGGTCGTGAGCGGGATGGCGCTCGGAGTCGACGGCGCCGCCCACGCGGGCGCTCTGGACGCCGGCGGCAGCACGGTCGCGGTGCTCGGGTGCGGCACCGACGTCGCCTACCCTCGCAGCCACCGGGGCCTGTACGCCCGCATCCTCGAACACGGGCTGGCGGTGTCCGAGTACCCGCCCGGGACGGCGCCTGCGCCCTGGCGCTTCCCGGCCCGCAACAGGCTGATCGCCGCGCTGGCGCAGACCGTCGTGATCGTCGAGGCTCGCGTGCGCAGCGGCGCGCTGATCACCGCCGACCACGCGCTTGACCTGGGCCGCGACGTGGTCGCGGTGCCGGGCGCCGCGGGCTCGTCGGCATCGGCCGGCACCAACGGCCTGATCAAGTCGGGCGCCGGGCTGGTGGAGGACGAGACCGACCTCGCGGTCTGGCTCGGCATCGATGCACCGGCGCCCCCGGCGCCGCCCGCCGATCCGGCCGCCCGCCAGGTGCTCGAGGGGCTGAGCGCACGGCCGGCGTATGTCGACGACATCGCTGCTGCGGCCGGCCTCGGCCCGGGCAGCGCGGCCGCCCTGCTCTCGCGGCTCGAAATCGAGGGCTGGCTGGCACGCGACGCGAGCGGGCGGTATATCTTGGCGCGGTCATGGACACCGAGCGCTGGGCCACCTTCGACTGCTACGGCACCCTGATCGACTGGGACGGCGGGATCCGCGCGACGCTGGCCGGCCTGTTCGGCGGCGACGAGGCCGACCGCCTGCTGGTGCGCTATCACGAGCTCGAGCCGCAGGTGCAGGCTGAGCGCTACCGCACCTACCGCGAGGTGCTCGACCTCGTCACCGGCATGATCGCGTCCGAGCGTGGGACGGAGCTCGCCACCGGCGACGCGGCCGCGATGTCGGACTCGCTGGCCACATGGCCCGCGTTTCCCGAGGTGCCGGCGGCGCTGGCGGAGGCCCGCAGCCGCGGCTGGCGGCTGGTGATCCTGTCCAACTGCGACCGCGACCTGATCGCGTCGTCATTGCCCAAGCTGGGCGCTCCCTTCGATGACGTGATCGTGGCTCAGGACGTCGGCTCCTACAAGCCCGCACCCGGCCACTGGCAGCGCTTCGGCGAGCGTCACCCCGACGCCGCCGGCCGGCACGTGCACGTCGGCGCGAGCACGTTCCACGACGTTGTGCCGGCCACCAACCTGCGGCTGCCGACCGTCTGGATCAACCGGCTCGGCGAGCCCGCAGATGCCCACGCCGGCGCGGAGTTGACCGATCTGTCGCGCCTGCCGGACGTCCTGGACGAGCTGCTTCCGGCCTGAGCGCCGGTAGAATGGCGCTCGCAAAGGGGTGTAGCTCAGTTGGTAGAGCGGCGGTCTCCAAAACCGTAGGTCGCGGGTTCGAATCCTGCCACCCCTGTTGCTCAGATGAGTATGTAATCAGTTTCCACGCGGCACCCACGGAGGTCCCGGAGATGCACTGGTACGCGGATGTGCTTCGCCGCTACATGGACTTGCGGTGGCTGGGGATACGTGGCGTGGATGAGGAGCCCGTCTCTCGTCGGGCTCGGACGTCGTCGCAGGAGCCGCCTGGCACCGCCCGGCTGCCGCGCAGGGCCGACGTCCGGGAGGACGCGAGCGTGCGGCTCGCCGTCGACGTCGACCGGCTGCTGTTCTTCGACTGGCAGAGCGGGCGAGCGATCCGCTGAGCCCGCGCCTCGCCCAGCGGACGGCGCTCGTCACCGGCACGAGCCGCGGGCTCGGCCGGGCCATCGCCGACCGCTTCGCCGCCGAGGGCGCGCGAGTGATCTGCCACGCCCGCAGCCGCGAGGCCGCCGCGACCGTGGCGGACGCGGTGGGCGGCACGCCCGTCTGGGGCGACCTCGCGACGCAGACGGGGGTGCTCCAGGTCGCTGCGCAGACGACCGCCGCGGCCCCCACGCTTCACGTGCTGGTGCACAACGCCGGCGTCGGCAGCCCCGGGGGCCTGGCGGAGCACTCGCGCGACCAGTTCGATCGCGTGATGGCCGTGAACGCGGCGGCGCCCCTGTTCCTGACCCAGGCCCTGCTGGGCCCGCTGCGCGCGGCCGGCTCGAGCGGCCGGGTGGTGATCGTCAGCTCGGACTCCGGCCGCTTCTCGATCGCGAAGAACGGGCTCGCCTTTCCCTACCGGATGTCCAAGGCGGCGCTGAACATGCTCACCCTGAACCTGGCGGCGGCGCTGGCGCCTGACGGCATCCTCGTGAATGCGATGCACCCCGGCTGGGTACGCACCGACATGGGTGGCCCGGACGCCCCGGTCACGCCCGCGCACGCGGCCGAGACGGCGCTGCACCTGGCGACGCTTGCCGCAGGCGGGCCGACGGGGCGGCTGTGGCAGGAGCGCCGCCCGGTCGGCTGGTAGCCCCTCAGCCCGCTTGATACCACACCCACACGCGATCGGTGCGCAGCCTCGTCGTCCTCGTCGGTCTCGGCTCGTAACGTTCCCGAAACGTTGGTGTGGCAGGATCGTGTGGTGGCTGCGAGCGCGAGGCGGAGGTTGGTGTGGTCGGGCTGGGTGATCTCGGCCCTGTCGCTCGTCGCCGCGTATGGGTTGGCCGCGTCGCACGATGCTGCGGTGTGGTGGGTCCTCGTGTGGGCCGCGCCCACGCTGGGGTGTGCGAGCGTGGGGGCGTTGCTGTGTCTGCGCGCGCCGAGGAATCCGATCAGCTGGTTGTTGCTGGCGCTGGGGGTCTCGCAGACGATCGGATACCTGTTCGACGCCTATTCGGCCGCGGCGCTGGGCCTTGCGGGTGGGCGCGCAGCCGCCGTTGCCGCCGACCTGATCGAGTCGCTGCCGCCACTCGTCCTCTTGCCGCCGCTCCTGCTGCTGTTTCCCGACGGTCGGCTGCCGTCGCGGCGATGGCGACCGGTGGCCGTCTTCGTGGTGATCGTGTCGGTCGTCGCCTTGCTATCGACCGCGATGTCGCCCGGAACGCTCTCCATCAACTCGACCCCGCCCCGAAACAATCCGCTTGGTATCGGTGGCAGCATCGGAGCCACGGTCGGCGTCGTTGGGTTCGCCTGCTACCTCATCCTTTCGTGCGTGGTGCTTGCTGCAGCCGCATCACTTGCAACGCGGTTTCGACAAGCCACGGGAGATCTTCGCCAGCAGTTGAAGTGGATCGCCTGCGGCGCGGCGCTGCTGGGTTTCGCCGCCATCGCCTCGGTGCCGCTGTCGAGCGTCTCGAACATCGTCGGTGCGTTGCCCGGGTCCTCGCGGCATCATTCACCGTCACCGGCGTCGGTGTGGCCGTCATGCGCTACCGCCTGTACCAGATCGACGTCATCATCCAGAAGACGCTTGTCTACACGGCGCTGATCGGGTCGCTTGGGCTTGCCTACCTCGCCGGGATCTACCTGATGGACGACCTCCTCCAGACGCTCACCGGCCAGTCAAGCGCGCTCGCGGTGACGCTCTCGACCCTCGCCGTTGCGGCCGCGTTTCGGCCCCTCCAACGCCGCATCCAACGCGCTGTTGATCACCGCTTCTACCGTCGTAAGTACGACGCAGCCGAAACGCTCGCCGCCTTTGCCGGCCGACTTCGTGACCAGATCGAGCTGGACGCGCTCTCGAGCAGCGTCCTTGCCGTCGTCACGGCCACCCTCCAGCCCACGTACGCCAGCCTGTGGCTCCTGCCCACCAAGCCCCATCCGCTCGAACCCGGTCGCCGCGACACAGGTTCGGCGCGGACTCCGTTGATGCCACCGTCGACGCTGTAGCAAGCCGGGAGCGGCCTGATCGCCGACCTCGACGTCGCGCCCTCGGCCGCGCCCGCGTCCTGGGCGATTCGGGTGAGGCGCTACGCGCACTGGGGTGATGCGGATGTGGTGGCGGGCGCCGTCGTAGCCCGCGGCGGGCCTCAGTCGTCGCCCGGATTGCCCGTCTGGATCCGGGCGGTCGGCGCACACCGCGCGAACGGCTCGCCGCGGCGCACATCGTCCTGAGGGGGCTCGTAAATCTCCAGTGCAGCGACGCGTGCGCCGCGAGGGGTGAGCCGTCCCGCGTGCCCGACGACTCCATCCGCGTGTTCTGCATGCCGCCGGTCACGAGCTGATAGGTGGGAACGATGATCAGATTCACCGCCGATCCGTTCGGGTTGAAGACCGTCCCCGACACACGCACCCCTTGGCGGCCGGCCCAATGGCAGGCGACGTCCGTCAGGCGCACCTGCTCGGGCCTGGTTGAGGCCTCATACGCGGAGACCCCAACCGAGACCGCGAGCACGATGCCGGCGAAGAGGGCGTACCGCCCCAGCCTGGGGTTGACGAACGCCACGCCCTCGACTGCACCGCCGTCAACCGGGCAGTGGCGCTCCTGCCTCGGTGAAGGCCGGTGCGCTGTAGGCCGTTCGCCGGCGTGCCGCCGATGGCGAGGAACTGCACCGGCTCGTCGCCGGTCGTGATCTGGCGCGTCTCACCGGCGCCGACCCGCGCGAACACGCCCGGCACGAGGCGGTACTCCTGGCCGCCGGCGTGCAGCGTGGCGCTCCCGGACAGGACTGTGTAGACCTCCTCCTGGCCGTCGTCGGAATGATCGTGCACGGGGTGGTGCTGGAAATGCGGCGGGAACTGCTCGACCTGCATCCCGAAGGCGCTCACGCCCAGTGTGGCGCGGGCGCGGCAGAAGCCGCCGCCGTTGGGGGTGTCGAACTCCTCGATCTTCTTCACGGTGACGTCGGGCATCGGTTCCCTCCTCGTTGTCGTGCCGTCCGGGTCGGGCGGCTGCAATGGAGACGAATGAGCGCGGCCGAATTCGACAGGCCGGTTGTACGCTTCGGCGGTGACGCCGGCCGGCGACGTTCGCAGCGCAGTCGACGCCGCGGTCGCGGGCCGCCGGATGGGCGACCGGCTGTGGCTGTACGCGACGTACCACTGCAACCTGCGCTGCTCGTACTGCCTCACCGAGAGCAGCCCCCGAATGCGCGACCGGCGGGAGCTTGCACCCGACCGGATGGTCGGGCTGGTGGCGGAGGCCGCGCCGCTCGGATTCGGGCGGGTCGGGGTGACCGGCGGGGAGGTGTTCATGCTGCCGGGAATGGCGGATGCGCTGGCGCAGATCGCCGGGGTGCTGCCGACGATGGCCCTCACCAACGGGACGCTCATCACCGACCGGCTGCTGCAACGGCTGGCGCCCCTGGGGGGCCACGACGGCTTCGCCCTCCAGCTGTCGCTGGACTCGGCCGACCCGGCCGGAAACGACGGGCTGCGCGGCCCGGGCAACTTCGCCAAAGTGTGTGAATCGGTGCCACGGCTCCTCGCTCGCGGCATCCGCGTGCGCCTCGCCACCACCGTCGAGCACCAGACCCCCGGCGAGCTCCGCCGGCTGTGCGACCTGCATCGCAGCTGGGGCATCGGCGACGACGACCACGTCGTCCGGCCGGTGGTGCGCAGAGGGCGGGCCCAGACGCGGGGGATGGGGGTCGTGCCGCGGGCGGGCGACATCCTGCCCGAGCTCACCATCACCGCGGACGGGGCATTCCTGCACCCGTTCGCACCCACGGTGCGCCACGGCGCCACCGACCTCGACGGCCTCGTCTGCCGCGAGACCGCACCGCTCGAGACCGCGACGGCGGCGTTCCTCGAGGCAATCCCGGATCTCCCCGGCACCGACGTCGAGCGGAACATCCGATGAGCGTAGGAACGCGGGCCCTCCGGTCGGAGGGCGACCAGCCGGTCAGGGTGCTGATCACGGCGAAGGCGCCGCTGCCCGGGAACGTGAAGACCCGGCTCTCGCCGCCGCTCGCGCCCGAGCTGGCTGCGCGCCTGGCCGAGGCGTTCCTCACCGATGTGCTCGCGGCCGCGTGCGCGGTCGACCCCGGGGCCGGGTTCCTGTGCCCGGCGGCGGACGCCGCGGACCTGCGCCGACGCTTTCCCGGGGTGCCCGTCGCCGCCCAGACGGGAGCCGGGCTCGCGGCAGCGCTCGCGAGCGGGGTGCAAGGCGGTGCGGTCGTGGTCGCAGGCGATGCGCCCGGGATCGCGACCGCAACCATCGCGGCAGCCGCGACCGCCGATGCCGACCTCGTGCTGGCCCCGTCGCGCGACGGCGGATTCGCGTTGATCAGGATGCGGGCGCACCGGCCGGCGGTGTTCGCCGACATCGACTGGTCGACCGGCCGCGTGCTCGGCCAGATCGTCGCCGCAGGCCGCGCCGCCGGCCTGACCGTTGCACTGCTCGATCCGGTGGCCGACGTGGACACGATCGCCGACCTGGATGGGCTCGACCTCTCGTGTGCCCCAGCCACCCGACTCGTGCTGGAGGCCGCGATACGCTGACCGACGGCAGGCGACCAACGAGGAGGGTGACATGAGCGTGATCGCGATTCCCGTCGTGGACGACGGGCTGTGGAAGGTGATCGCCGCCCACTCGGAATCGGTCGACCGCGAGTCGCGCTTCCCCGTTGAGGCGGTCGAGGGGCTGGCCGACCGCGGCCTGCTCGGGCTCGGGGTGCCGCAGGAGCTGGACGGACCGGGCGGCGGCCCGGCCGAGATCGTGGCAGCGATCGAGCGCGTGGCAAGCGCCTGCTCGTCGACGGCCATGGTCTACGTGATGCATCTGATCGCGACGCAGACGCTGCTCGCAGGCGCTGCCGAGAGCGGCGCGAACCAGGACGTCCTGCGCCAGATCGGCGGCGACCGGCACCTGACGACCCTGGCCTTCTCGGAGCGCGCCACCCGCAGCCACTTCTGGGCGCAGGCGTCGCGGGCGACGGTCGCCGGCGGGTGCGCCGTGATCGATGCGCACAAGTCGTGGGTCACCTCGGCGGGCCACGCCGCGTCCTACGTCACCGCCACCGGCGCGGCGGGTGCGGACGACCCGATGGTCACCGAGCTCTACCTCGTCGCCGGCCGACACGCCGGGGATCGTGGTCGGCGACCTGTTCGACGGGCTCGGGCTCTGCGGCAACGCATCGAGCCCGGTCGAGTTCACGGCTGTGCGCGTCGACCTCGACCGCCGTCTCGGCGCCCCGGCGTCGGGTATGGCGCTGATGATGGAGGCGACGCTGCCGTGGTTCGTGCTCGGGTGCGCCGCCTGCTGCGTCGGCCTCGCAGGGGCGGCGATCGAGATGGCCGCGACCCACGTCGCGGGTGCGCGGATCGAGCACCTGGACATGCCGCTGAGCGGAGTTGCGGTCAACCGCGCCCGCCTCGGCGAGGCCAAGATCCGGCAGATGCAGGCCCGGGCGCTGCTGTACCAGGTCGCCCACCAGATCGCCGCCGGCGACCCCGACGCCCAGCTGGGCGTGCTCGCGCTCAAGGCTGCCGCCGCCGAGATGGCGATCGCCGTCACCGACGAGACGATGCGGGTGTGCGGAGGCGCCGCGTTCTCGCGCCACCTGCCGCTCGAGCGGCTCTTCCGGGACGCACGGGCGGCCACGGTGATGGCCCCGACGAGCGACATGCTGCGCGACCTGCTGGGACGGACGCTCACCGGCCAGCCGCTGTTCGACCCGCCACCCGCGGCCGCCTAACGAACAGGCGGATAGCGGCGTGCGAGCCGCTCGGGCGGCACCCTCAGGGTGTAGAGGAGCTGGATCAGCAGACCGCGGGCGAGCGTGCGCAGGCCGCCGTCGCGGCGGTGGCGGCGGCTCGAGGTCGTGACGCGCAGCGGCAGGAGCACGAGCCCGCCGCTGCGCCGGAGCCTGTGGGCCAGGTCGCGGTCCTCCATGATCGGGAGCGGCCGGTAGCCGCCGACGCGTTCGAATGCCGCCCGCGAGGCGAAGATCGCCTGGTCGCCGTACACGATCCGGAACAGCCGCGAACGGGCGTTCACGAGCCGCTCGACGACCGGCCGGGGATGATCGAAGCCGATCCGGAAGGCACCCGCGCCGCAGTGGCGAAGCGCGGTCGAGATGGCCGCCGCGGCGCCCGCCGGCAGGGTGGTGTCGGCGTGCAGGAAGAGCAGCACGTCGCCCGCCGCCGCGGACGCACCCACGTTCATCGCCTCGGCCCGGCTCCCGGGTGCCGTGACCACGATCGCGCCGGCGGCGGCCGCGGCCTCCGCCGTGCCGTCGCTGCTTCCGGCGTCGATCACAAGCACCTCGCAGTCGCCCAGCGCGTCCTGGGCCGACGCCACGGCCGCCGCGACGCCCGCCGCCTCGTTCAGGGTCGGGATCACGACCGAGATCGTCACGCCCGCCCCTGCCTGCGGTCGATGCTGAAGCGCATGTTGGCCGGCACGACGACCAGCACGAGGCTGACGCCGATGAAGAGCGCGAACCCCCAGAACCACTGGTGGGGCGCACGGACGGTCAGAAGCGTGATCGCGATCGCCTGGAGCAGGCCGATCACGGCGCCGACCCGGGTATGCCACCCGACCAGCAGCAGCACGCCGGCCACGAGCTCGACGAGGAACACCTGCCAGCCGAAGATCGTGAAGTGGGGGATGACGACGTGTGCCATCAACCGCCGCAGCGGCTCGACCACCGCGTAGCGCTCGCTCTGGTGGAACGAGTAGAGCAGGCCGCGGGGCTGGTTGCGCCCGAAGTCCGGCGGAAGCTTCCACGAGAGGTTGGCAAGCCACAGCACGCCCATGAAGACGCGCAGGGAGACGAATGCCCAGGCAATGCGGTCGCGCTCGCGCACCCGACCACCCTACTCGCCCCCGGCTGGGGAGTCTGCGCGATAGGCTGACCTGCTCCAGAGGGAGGAATTGACGATGGTGGCAGTGGAGGCCGAGGTCAGAAACCAGGATCTGATCGACTGGGTGGACGGTGTGGCGGCGATGTGCAAGCCGGAGCGCGTCCACTGGTGCGACGGCGTCGCAGGAGGAGTACGACGCGCTGTGCGAGCAGATGGTCGCGAGCGGGACGTTCATCCGCCTGAACGACGAGCAGCGACCGAACTCGTTCCTGTGCCGCTCCGATCCGGGCGACGTCGCCCGGGTCGAGGACCGGACGTTCATCTGCTCGGTCTCGAAGACCGACGCCGGCCCCACCAACAACTGGCTCGCGCCGCGCGAGATGAAGGGCCGGCTCGAGCCGCTCTTCCAGGGCGCGATGCGCGGGCGGACGATGTACGTGATCCCGTTCTCGATGGGGCCGATCGGCTCGCCGCTCGCGCACATCGGCGTCGAGCTCACCGACTCGCCCTACGTCGCCGTCAGCATGCGGATCATGACCCGCATGGGCACCGCGGTGCTCGACGCCCTGGGCGACGGCGACTTCGTCCGCTGCCTGCACTCGGTCGGCGCGCCGCTCGAGCCGGGCGAGGCCGACGTCGCCTGGCCGTGCAACCCGGACGAGAAGTACATCGCCCACTTCCCCGAGGAGCGCGACGATCTGGTCGTACGGATCGGGCTACGGCGGCAACGCCCTGCTCGGCAAGAAGTGCTTCGCCCTGCGGATCGCCTCGGTGCTGGCCCGCGACGAGGGCTGGCTGGCCGAGCACATGCTGATCGTCGGCGTCGAGTCGCCCGACGGCCGCCGCTCGTACGTCGCGGCGGCGTTCCCGAGCGCCTGCGGCAAGACGAACTTCGCCATGCTCATCCCGCCCGCCGGCGCTCGCCGACGACGGCTGGAAGGTGACCACGGTCGGCGACGACATCGCCTGGATCAAGCTCGAGCGAGAACGGCCGCCTGTACGCCATCAACCCCGAGAACGGCTTCTTCGGCGTCGCGCCGGGCACCGGCGAGGCGACCAACCCCAACGCGATGGCGGCGATCGCGCGGCAACACGATCTTCACCAACGTCGCGCTGACCGACGACGGCGACGTCTGGTGGGAGGGGATGACCGAGGAGCCGCCCGCGCACCTGATCGACTGGCGCGGGCAGGACTGGACGCCCGGATGCCGGCCGTCCCGCCGCGCACCCGAACGCGCGCTTCACGACGCCGCATCACCCAGCTGCCGTCGCTCGACCCCGGCTACGACGACCCGGAGGGGATGCCGATCGCCGCGCTCGTCTTCGGCGGCCGCCGCTCGCGCACCGTGCCGCTCGTCTACCAGGCGTTCAACTGGACGTACGGCGTCTACCTGGCCGCGACGATGGGCTCCGAGACGACCGCGGCCGCGACCGGCGCCGTCGGCGAGGTGCGCCGCGACCCGTTCGCGATGCTGCCGTTCTGCGGCTACCACATGGCCGACTACTTCACCCACTGGCTCAACTTCGGCCGCCAGCTGCCCAACCCGCCGCGGATCTTCTCGGTCAACTGGTTCCGCAAGGACGACGACGGCAACTTCCTGTGGCCCGGCTACGGCGAGAACATGCGCGTGCTCAAGTGGATCGTCGAGCGCGCGCGCGGCACCGCCCAGTCGATCGAGAGCCCGCTCGGCTGGGTGCCGCGGTACGAGGACCTCGACTGGCGCGGGCTCGACTTCGACCGAGCGCCAGTTCGACGAGGTGATGAGCGTCGACCGCGAGGTGTGGCAGCAGGAGATGGTCAGCCACGACGCGCTCTTCGTGCGGCTCTACGACAAGCTGCCGAAGGAGTTCATCCTCATGCGCGAGCTCATCCTGTCGTCGCTCTGGCGCGCGCCCGAGCGCTGGGCCTTCGAGCACGACTCCTGAGTTGTACGTTATGCCTCGCCGTCGCGAAGCTGGACGATCTGCGTCACGGGGTTGATCAGATCGACACGGCCGATCGGGACGACCTCTGTCTGCGTGCCGATCAGGCCGTGACGGACGACCGCGACCGACTGGGGCGTGTCCAGGTCGCTGCCGTAGATCAGATGTGAGACGCGCCCGACCCTGCGCTGGTCGGAGGTGTACACCGAGAACCCCTCGCAGTTGTGCAGGTCGACCGGTCGTACCAGCACCGAATCGGCCGCAATGTGTCTCAGAAAACCGATGACGCGCCCCCTCGCCGTCGTGTTGCGGGCCGGATGACGCCTTTTCACCCGACCCATCGCCCTCGCCCCGACCAGCGTCCCGGCCGGAGCACCTCGCGATCCTATGCCCGGCGGCGAGCGGCCGTCAAGCGATTGCCTCCCAGACCACCGGAAACAGGCGGTGGTCCATGGGCGCGCCCGCCGGCAGCTCGTCCTCGAGCCCCGGAAACGGGGGCGACGTGCGCCACCCGCGGGGGGCGTGGATGACGTCGTCGCCGAGGAACCGCACCGAGAAGGCCCGCCGCCGAGTGCGCGTGCCGGAGGCCGTGTGGAGCGTCAGCATGTGGAAGAAGACCGCGTCGCCGGGCTCGAGCGCCCAGCCGATGACCGGGGCGGTCTCGCGGTCGATCTCGGGGAGCTCCTCGAGCGCGCCCTCGGGGAACCAGCGCGCCTGATCGTCCATGAACGACCGCGGCATCAGCCAGGGGCCGAGATGCGATCCCGCCAGGAATTCGAGCGTCGACTCGCGCGGGACCGGATCGACCGGCATCCACATGCTGACCGTCTGGCGGCCCTCGATGTTGTAGTACGGCTGGTCCTGGTGCCACGGCGTCGGCTGCAGCGTCCCGGCCTCCTTCACCAGCAGGTGGTCGTGGTAGAGCCGCACCCTCCTCGAACCCATCAGCCGCCCGGCGATCGCGCCCGCGCCCGAGGTGCGGATGAAGCGCTCGTACTCCGGGATGCGGTCCCAGTTGCAGAAGTCCTCGAAGAAGCGCCCGGTGTCCGCGGCGGGGCTCGCGACCAGGCCGCGCGGGCTGGGGTCGGCGAGGTTGCGCTCGATCCCCGCCGCCACCAGGGCGACCTCGTCGGCCGAGAACGCCCTGCGCACGCAGACAGCTCCGTCGCGGCGGTGGTCGGCAATCAGGGTCTCCGAGAGGGTCGTGGTCATGCGCGCGAGTGTAACGGCGTCTGTAATCCGGATGACATCCCTCTTGACGCCGTCGCAACGGCGACCTAGGGTGCCCACGTCTTAGGGTGACCTAAGTCCATCCGTCAAAAGGGAGCAATGAGTCCAGAGCGCACGGCCATATTGGGGGCGATCGCGGGGTTCACGATCTTTCTCGGACTTGCCGGTCGGCAGGATCGGGGGCCTCTCCGACAGGCTGCGCGGGTTCCTGTCGGTGCTCGCGGCGGGCATCCTGCTCTTCATCTTCTGGGACGTGCTCGACGCGGCCCACGGACTGCTCGCCGGCGGTCTCGACATCGCCAAGGGCGGGGGCGGCTGGTCGGTGTTCGCGCTGCGCGGCTCGCTGGCGGTGATCGGGCTCACGGCCGGGGCGCTGGGGCTCGGCTGGATCGAGCATGAGATGCTGCGCCGCCGCCCGCGCGCGCCAATGGCCGGAGGCAGTTCCGCTGCGGCGGTTGTGGGTGGGCCCGCGACCGCCGACCTCGCCCGCGACGCACGGCGGGCATCGCTCGCGCTCGGCCTCATGATCGCCACCGCCATCGGCCTGCACAACTTCTCGGAGGGCCTTGCGATCGGCGTCTCCGCCCGCGCCGGCGAGATCGGTCTCGCAACGACCCTCATCGTCGGCTTCGCCCTGCACAACGCGACCGAGGGCTTCGGCATCGTCGGTCCGCTGAGCGGCGTCCGGCCCAGCTGGAAGTGGCTGTTCGTCGCCGGACTGATCGGCGGCGGCCCGACCTTCCTCGGCACGCTGGTTGGCTACCGGGTGTCGTCGCCGGCCCTCGAGATCTGCTTCTACACGCTCGCCGCCGGCGCAATTCTCTACGTCGTCGGGCAGTTGTGGGGCTCGGCCCAGCGCAAGCTGAGCCCCCAGCTCATCCTCGGAGCGCTGGTCGCGGGCTACCTCATCGGGCTTGCCTCGGACCTCGTCATCACCTACTCCGGCGGCTAGATGATCGAGAAATCCCGCCCAACTCGTGGTGGCAGCTTGCAAATTCTGTAAGCGAAGTCGAACGCGGCGCACCCAGGGTCTTCCACCTCTACCGTGCCGGCCACGTTGCCTTCGCCATCGCGCACTCCGCTGCTGCTCCGGTGTGCCGCCCTGACGGGGGCGGTGGTCGCCGCGCTCGGCGCGGCGCAGCCCGCCGCGGCGGCCCGCAATCCCGCTCAGACGCCTCTGCCCTCGTGGCAGGTGCTCGCCCCGGGGTGGACCGGCGCCAACAAGGAGCTGGGGCGCGTGAACGCCATCCTGCGGGTCGGCCGCACCGTGTACGTGGCCGGGAACTTCACGGTGATGGCCAACCACGCGGGCAGCATCGCGAGCCCGCTGGCGCCTGGCGGCGGTGAGCGCCGGCTCGGGCAAGCTGCAGCGCCGGTTCCATCCCCTGATCAACGGCCGCGTCTACTCGCTGGCCGTGTCCCCGGGCGGGCGCTTCCTCTTCGTCGCCGGTCAGTTCTCAGCCGTCGGCGTTCACCCGCGCCACAACCTGGCGGCGTTCAACCTGCGCACCGGCCGGCTGGCGAAAAAGCTCCCCGACCTCGGCATCACCGGGACCGTGCGCACCGTGGCGGTGTCGGCCACCGGGCGCGTCTACCTTGGAGGCACCTTCGGGCGTGTCGCCGGCAGCCGCCGAGCCAACCTGGCCAAGCTCGTGCTGCGCCGCAACCGCTACACCCTCAACCGCCGCTGGGTCCCGTCCACCAATGGCGAGGTGCGTGACATCGTGCTCGACGCGAAGGCCGCGCGCGTGGTCGTCGGCGGCGGCTTCACCCGCGTGGACGGCCTCGGCGGCCAGACCAGCATCGCAGCGCTCGGGCCGGCGCGCGGGCAGGTGCGTCCCTGGCCGAGCCATCCCCGTGCGCTGATCCTCGACCTCGCCCTGTGCGGCAACCGCATCTACGCCGCCGAGGGCGGGCCGGGCGGGACCGCCCTGGCGTACGGCCTCAAGGGGCACCTGAAGTGGTACTACGTCACGGACGGCAACGTCCAGGCGGCGGCGTGCGTCAGCCATCGGCCGGTGTTCGGGATGCACGGCGACTACGTCGCCCCGCACCGCAACCAGAAGATGTCCGAGCACGGCTCGGGCAAGCGCATCCAGCGCCACAAGCTCTTCATGCTCACCCGTCGCGGCGCGCTCGAGCGCTGGAACCCCGATCTCAGCTCGACCGCCGGCGTCCTCGGCGTCTGGTCGCTGGCCGCCGGCGGCGGCAACCTGTATGTCGGCGGCGACTTCACAGGCATCCACGGCCGCGTCCCAGCAGCGCTTCGCCATCCTGCCTCACGGCTGACCGGTCGCCCCGGGGACTACCGTTCCCGGCATGCGGCCCGCCCGGTCTTCCCGCTTCCGCGCCCGGGGCATGCTGTTCACAGCGCTGGCGGTGGGATTGCTTGCGATCGCCTGGGAGGCGGCATCGGCGTCGGAGTGGGTGGTGGCCGTCGCGGCGGCGGCGATCGGCGTCTGGATGGCCGATCTGGCCCGGCGCGACCTGGGCCTGCGGCCGCGGCGCTGAGAGGGGCCGCCCCTCCACCGGCGAATGACAGCTTCTAGAGTCTCTTGCACACGATGCAGGTAACAGAGCCACCACCCGCCCCACCCCGGCGTGGGCAGTTCGACGCATACCTCGACTGGATGCGCGCTCGCGGCGCGTCCGCAGCCACCCTGCGGGCGTATACGGCCGACCTCCGCCAACTCGCCCGCTGGCTCGATGCCGGCGGGATCGCACCCGAGCAGGCCGATGCGCGCACCCTGCGCCGCTACGCCGCCCACCTGGGGACGCTGCGATATGCACCGGCGACCACGGCACGGAAGCTGAGCTCGGTGCGCGGCGCGTATGCGTGGATGTTCGACCGCGGGGCGATCGAGCGCAGCCCGGCCGCGCTGATCCCCGGACCCCGGCGGACGCAGACGCTGCCCGCCACCCTGTCGGGCGCCGAGGTCAGCCGCCTGCTCGACGGGCCGTGCGGCACCGAGCCGCGCGACCTGCGCGACCGGGCGCTGCTCGAGCTCCTGTACGGCTGCGGCCTGCGCGCCGCCGAGGCATGCACCCTGCGCCTGGCCGACGTCAGGCTGGAGGCGGGCTCGATGCGCGTCATGGGGAAGGGCGGCAAGCAACGTGTCGTGCCCGTCGGCGGCGCGGCGGCGGCCGCGCTCGAGCGCTACCTCGCCCGCGGCCGCCCGCGCCTGGCCGGCGGCGGCCACACCGAGCGGCTGTTCGTGAGCGTGCGCGGGCGGCCGCTGCATCCGTCGGATGTGCGCCGGTCGCTGCAGCGCGCACTCGCCCGGGCCGGCGTCGCCGCCCGCTCGCCGCACGCCCTCCGGCACACCTTCGCCACCCATTTGCTCGAGGGCGGGGCCGACCTGCGCAGCATCCAGGACATGCTCGGCCACGCATCAGTCGGCACAACGCAGGTATACACCCACGTGAGCGTCCGCCATCTGACGGCCGCGCACCGAAACGCACACCCACGCGCGTGATGACCGACGAATCAGTCGACATTTGGTCCGAGTACAAGCGCACAGGCGACAAACGCCTGCGCGACCGCCTGATCCTGACCTATGCGCCGCTGGTCAAGTACGTCGCAGGCCGGCTCGGCACCGGCCTGCCCGGCCCACGTCGACGAGGGCGACCTGGTCAGCTACGGCCTGCTCGGCCTGATGAACGCGATCGAGCGCTTCGACCCGAGCCGCGACATCAAGTTCGAGACGTACGCGATCAGCCGCATCAAGGGCTCGATCATCGACGAGCTGCGGTCGATGGACTGGGTGCCGCGGTCGGTCCGCAGCCGCGCCCGCGAGATCGAGCGCGGCATCGTCGAGCTCGAGCACCGGCTGCACCGCCCGCCGACCGACGAGGAGATCGCGGCCCATCTCGGCATCACGGGATCCGAGTTCCAGGACAGCCTGGCCCAGATCTCGCGCTCGTCGGTGGCCGCGCTGGACGAGCTCTGGACGATCTCCTCCTCGGGCGGCGACACGGTCGCGCTCATCGACACGCTGCAGGATCCGCACGCCGACGATCCCTCGACCGAGATGGCGCGCACCGAGATGCGCGACTCGCTCGCCGGCGCGATCTCGCGCCTGCCCGAGCGCGAGCGCACCGTGATCCAGCTCTACTACTACGAGGAGCTCACGCTGCGCGAGATCGGCGAGGTGCTGGGCGTGACCGAGTCGCGCGTGTCGCAGCTGCACACCAAGGCGATCCTGCGGATGAAGGGCAAGCTCCAGGGCAGCCTCGAGCGGGCCTCGGCCGACCGCCACCGGTAGCCGGCGGATCTCCGCCGGGCGGTCGCGGGGGGTGCGGTAGTCTGAGCTCGTACCGACGAACCGACCTGCAGCTGGAGGAGTGCATGCCCAACACGGAGTCCGGGAAGATCCGAAACGTGGCGGTGATCGGCCACCGCGGCACCGGCAAGACCTCACTGGTCGAGGCCCTGTTGTACGAGTCCGGGACGACGAACCGGCTCGGCGCCGTGGCCGAGCGCTCGACCGTCTCTGACTACGACGACGAGGAGCGCCGCCGCGGCATGTCGATCTCGGCGACCGTCACCCATCTCGAGTGGCAGGGCCGCAACATCAACCTGATCGACACCCCGGGCGAGCCGAGCTTCCAGGCCGACGTGCTCTCGACGCTGCGCGTGGTCGAGGGGGCGATCGTCACCGTGTTCGGGCGTGCTGGGGGTCGAGGTTGGCACCGAGCGCCTGTGGAGGCGCTGCGACGAGCTCGGCCTGTCCCGCCTGCTGCTCGTGAACCTGCTCGATCGCGAGCGGGCCGACTTCTTCGCGACCCTCGAGGCGCTGCAGACCCGGCTCTCGCCGCGATGCGTGGCGGTCGAGATCCCGATCGGGCAGGAGCACGAGTTCCGGGGGTCGTCGACCTGGTGCACATGGTCGCCTACCTGCACGACGGCGACGGCGCCCACGACGAGCCGGCCGACATCCCGGACGAGATGCGCGAGGTGGCCGACGAGTACCACGACAAGCTGATGGACATCGTCGCCGAGACGTCCGACGAGCTGATGGAGCGCTACCTCGAGGGCGTCGAGATCAGCCGCGAGGAGATGGCCCAGGCGCTCAAGAACCTCGTCACCGAGGGCGAGCTGTTCCCGGTCGGCTGCGGCGCGGCGACCCGCAACATCGGCTCGCGCGGGCCTGCTCGACCTGATCGTCGAGGGCCTGCCGTCGCCGGCCGGGCGCGCAACGTGCCGGAGGTGGGGGGCGCTTCGACGCTGGCGTACGTCTTCAAGACGATCGCCGACCCCTACAGCGGCAAGATCAACCTGCTGCGCGTCTTCGCCGGCACGCTCACGTCCGACTCGACGCTGGTCAACAACCACACCCACGCCAAGGAGCGCATCGGCCAGCTGCTGGTGCTGCAGGGCAAGGAGCACACGCCCACCGACGCGCTCGGGAGCGGGTCGATCGGCGCGGTCGCCAAGCTCAAGGAGACCGGCACGGGCGACGTGCTCTCCGACGCCGACAGCCCGGCCCAGATCGAGCCGCTGGCGTTCCCGTCCCCGGTCGTGTCCTTCGCCATCGAGCCCAAGCACAAGGGTGAGGAGGAGAAGGTGCACACGTCGCTGCGGCGGCTGCAGGAGGAGGATCCCTCGCTCGACATCCACCGCGACCCGCAGACGGGCGAGACCATCGTCGCCGGCCTCTCTCAGATGCACGTCGAGGTGACGCTCGAGCGGATGCACCGCCGGTTCGGGGTCGAGGTCACGCTGCACCCGCCGCGGGTGCCGTATATGGAGACGATCCGCCGGCCCGCGCGCGCCCAGGGCCGCTACAAGAAGCAGACCGGCGGCCGCGGCCAGTTCGGCGACTGCCACATCACCATCGAGCCGCTCTCGAACCACGAGGGATACGAGTTCGTCGACAAGATCGTCGGCGGCGTCATCCCCCAGGGCTTCCGGCCCGCCGTGGACAAGGGCATTCAGGAGGCCATGCAGCAGGGCGAGCTGGCCGGGTGCCCCATCGTGGGCGTGAAGGTGCAGCTGGTGGACGGCTCATACCACACGGTCGACTCGTCGGAGATGGCGTTCAAGATCGCCGGCTCGATGGCGTTCAAGAAGGCGTTCGCCGAGGCCGACCCGGTGCTGCTCGAGCCGATCATGCGCGTCGAGGTGACCGTCCCGGACGAGAGCCTGGGCGACGTGATCGGCGACATGACGTCCCGCCGCGGCCGCGTGGGGGGCATGGACCCCGCCTCGGGCTCGACGACCATCCACGTCGAGGTGCCCCTCGCCGAGGTGCTCACCTACGCGCCCGACCTCAACTCGATGACCGGCGGCCGTGGCGACTACCAGATGAGCCTGCTGCGCTACGACGAGGTGCCCGCCCACGTCGCCCAGCAGATCATCTCCAAGAACAACGAGAAAGAACTGGCCAAGGCGTGACGCACCCGCGGCGACGGGGACTGTGCTTGCCGCTCGATCCAGCAAGCGTCTGATTCGGCGAGACCACGTTCTCGCCGGAGCGCCTGGCAGTCCGCCCGCGCACGAAGGAGCGAGCTCGTCGCGGAACCACGGATCCCCCACGTTAAAGGATCGTCGCCTGCACCTCGGCCCAGCCGCTGAGCCCGACGATCTGGGCGGCGTGTGCAGAGAGGTCGAGCACCCCGCGGCCGAACGGGCCGCGGTCGTTGATGCGCACCACGACGGAGCGGCCGGTCGCGAGATCGGTCACACGGAGCATGGTGTTGAACGGGAGCCATGGACTGGCCGCCGTCAGCTTGTTGGGATCGAAGATCTCGCCGTCGGCCGTGCGGTGACCGGCGAAGCCCGGCCCGTACCAGCTCGCCTCTCCGGTGAAGCTGCCGCGGCCACCGCCGGCGCCGGGGGGCGGGAGCGGACCGCCGTTCACGCCCGCAAGCCGGTTGCGGCGCGCCTGCTCGGCCGCGATCTCGCTCTGGATCTGGGCGTCGAGCCCCGCGAGCACCGCCTGGCGGGCGGCGATGGCGCGGTCGAGGCCGCGCGCGCCGACCGCACCCGGGCGACCTGCTGGGCGGCCGCGCGTCAGGCGGGCGACGAGCGCCTGCCGCTGCCGGGCGAGGTTCGTCTGCGCGCCGTGGATCTGGCGCAGCAGGTCGGCCGACGACGAGTTCAGGCGGTTGACCTCGTCGACCCGCTGGACGAGGTCGGCGAACGATCCCGAGGCCAGGACATACGCGGCGTTGTCGCTGCGTGCCGCTCTTGTAGTCGCCCACGATCACCGACGCGAGCGCGGCCTGATCGGACCGCAGCGCCTCGGCCTGCGACGCCATGGCGGCCTGGATCTCGTGGATCGACGTCAGCAGCGTCACGCTGGCGCGTCTGGGCGTTGCGCTCGACCGTCTCGAGGTGCGACCGGCGCCAGTTCAGCACCTCGATCGCGGTGCAGAACGGCGGCCGCCTCGGAACGCTGGCTCGAGACCGACGCCGCCGCCACCCCGGTCGCCGCCGTTCCGGCAGCCGCCGCGGTGATTGCAACCATCATGGTCCAGGCGATGCGTCTACGCGTGTTCGCGGTGTGTCGCCCCCCTTGAGCGCCCAGGACCCTACCCGGCTCGAGAGACGTCGGCAACCACCATCCGTCGCCGAATTCGGGCACTTGCGCCCGCTTGCGGGTGATTCGCGCGAGTCGCTGCACTCGTTGCAGCCTGGGCACGCTGGGCAGCGCACAAAACACCCCTAGCACTTGGGCCGGATGCCGCTGATGCGGATTTCGGACACCCTCGGTATACTCGGACCGGCCTGTTGACGCCCTATGTCCGGAGCCCCGGAATGATCGAGATCCGCCGGAACGACACCGAAACCTTCTGCGCCGTCTGCGGGCGGACACTGCTTCTCGGCGAACGGGTGGTCGGCTACCAGCGCGCGGAGGGCGATGACGCCCGCGTGTGCGAGCTCTGCATCGACGAGGCCGACGCCCGCGGCTGGATCCGCGAAGGCGCGCTGAGCGTGCCGCTCCAGCTGCACTCTCCGCGGTCGCGGCAGCGCGGGCTGCGCGGATTCCTGGGCGGATCGCGGCGCCCGCCGCGGGCTCCCGGAGCCGTTCACGCCCGAGGCGCTGCCGGACGATCCCCGCGACGCGGTCGCCGCCGGCCTCGAGCTCTTCAACGAGAGCTACCACCCGCGCACGGTCTGCGGCATCGCCCGCACGCTCGGCGACCCTCAGGTGAGCGTCGTCATGCGCAGCCACCGCGAGGTGGTGGTGACGGTCGCCTGGGATCTGTCCTGGTACCAGTTCCGGGTCGACATGCTCGGCTCCCAGCCGGTCACGCTGCAGCACCGCGGCGAGGACGTGGGCGAGATCGACAGCCGCTTCCGCGACTGGAACGCCCAGGCGGAGCCGGACGGCACGCTCGCGCTCGCCGTGTAGCGCCGGCACGCTAGGCGTCGGGGTCGAACGCCTCGACCGGGCGGAAACGTGCCCATCGCCCGTGCGCCGGCGGCGGTCGCGCAGCTCGCGGCGCTCGTCCGGGCCGCCCTCGGCGTCGGCGCGGCGGTCGCCCGCCCGCGCGCGGCGGTCGACGATGACCTCGACGTTGGGGTTGTCGCGGTAGTACTCGACCATCCGCGGCAGGAGCTCGGATTCGAGCTCCGGGGGGATCACGCAGTAGATCATGTGCCTGAAGTAGACACCGGCTGGGCGGGGTGCGTCAAGGGGTATGCTCGCAGCGTGGCGGTCCCCAATGCGCTCGAGTGCCTGCGATGCCGGCGGCGCTACCCCGTGGTCTCGATGCCCGGGGGATGTCCTTCGTGCTCCGCCGAGGGCACGCCGTCGAACGTCTCGCCGGTCTACGCCCGGGTCTCGTCGCTCAAGCCGAGCAAGCTCACCGGCCGTGGGCTGGCCCGGTTCACGGCCCAGCTCCCGGTCGCCCGCGACCGCCTGATCTCGATGGGCGAGGGCGACACGCCGCTCGTGGCGACCGCCGCGCTGGGCCAGCAGCTCGGCCTGCGCCGGATGCTGATCAAGGACGAGCGCCGCAACCCGACCGGCAGCTGGCGCGACCGGTTCGCGGCGCTCGCGGTCTCGCAGGTCGAGGACACCTCGGTGACGATCGCGTGCGCCGGCGACGAGGCCCTGTGCGTGTCGATGGCCGCGTACGCGGCCCGGGCCGGCCTGCGCTCGGTGAGCCTGGTCGAGCCCGACGCCACCAGCCGCAGCCGGGATGCGATCGAGGCGGTCGGCGGCCGCGTGGTCGGCGTCGTCTCGCCGGAGGCGCGCTGGCCGCTCCTCGCCGACGCCGAGCGGTCGCTCGGGCTGGAGGGCGGTCTCGAATCGCACGATGCCGCCCATCGGCGGCGACCCGATGTCGATCGAGGGCTACCGCACGATCGCCTACGAGATCGCCGAGGAGCTGCGCTGGACCGCGCCCGACCTCGTGCTGGTGCCCGCGGCCCTGGGCGACGGCATCCAGGGCATCTGGCGCGGCTTCCGCGACCTGGTGACGTGGGCGGTGATCGACCGTATCCCGCGGATGGTCGCCGTCGAGGTGGCCGGCGCCGTCGCGGCCGCGCTCGCCTCGGGCAAGGACTGGGTCGCCGCCGAGCGGCGCGCTGGAGTCACCCGCACGAGCGCTCTCGGGCGTCACCGGCACCGTCCAGTCGCTGCACGCCGTGGTCGAGTCGGAGGGGCTGGTGGTGCGCGTGTCGGAGAGCGAGCTCGAGCATGCCCGCATGCAGCTCGGCGAGCTCGAGGGCATGTGGACCGATCTGGCGGCGGCCGCGCCGGTGGCCGCGGCGATCAAGCTCGCCCAGCGTGGCGACGTGCCGACCCGGACGGTGGTGGTGCCGGTGGTGACCGAGCACGGCGCCATGGACGGATCGGCCGGAGACGGCCGGGCCGCTCGAGACGGTCGACGCTCGGGTCGACGAGCTTGCTGCGCGTGCTCGCCGTGCGCGGCGAGTAGAGTTTGGCGGTCGATGGCGGTTGCCACCAACTCTCACCGTAACTACATCGCCGGCGAGTGGGTCGACTCGGAGAGCGGCGAGCAGTTCGAGAACCACAATCCCGCCACGGGCGAGCTCCTGGGCTCCTTCCCGCGCTCGACCGCGGCCGACGCCGACCGGGCCGTCGCCGCCGCCCACGAGGCCTACGCGAGCTGGCGCCTGCACCCGGCCCCGAAGCGGGCCGAGATCCTCTTCCGGGTGGCCGAGCTCCTGCGCGACCGCAAGCCGGAACTGTCCCGGCTGATGACCCAGGAGATGGGCAAGGTGCTGGCCGAGGCCGGCGGGGACGTGCAGGAGGGCATCGACATGACCTACTACATGGCCGGCGAGGGCCGGCGCATGTTCGGTCAGACGGTGCCTGCCGAGATGCCCGACAAGTTTGCGATGAGCGTGCGCCAGCCCATGGGCGTGGTCGCGGTGATCACGCCGTTCAACTTCCCGATGGCGATCCCGACCTGGAAGCTGATGCCGGCGCTCGTGACCGGCAACACGGCCGTGTTCAAGCCGGCCCACGACACGCCGCTCCTGGGCGAGATGCTGGTCGAGATCTTCGAGGAGGCCGGGCTGCCCAAGGGCGTGCTCAACATCGTCCACGGCGGCGGCTCGACGGTCGGCCAGCGCCTGATCGAGCACCCCGACGTCAAGGTGGTGACGTTCACCGGCTCGAAGGAGACCGGCATCCACGTCGCCCGCACCGGCGCCGAGACGCTCAAGCGGATCCATCTGGAGCTGGGCGGCAAGAACGCGATCATCGTCATGGACGACGCCGACCTCGACAACGCCGTCGAGGGCATCCTCTGGAGCGCGTTCGGCACGAGCGGCCAGCGCTGCACCGCGGCCAGCCGCGTGATCGTCCACGAGCGCGTGTACGACCGGCTCGCGTCGAAGCTGGTCGCAGCGGGTCGAGCGGCTGCGGATCGGCAACGGCCTCGACCCCGAGGTCGACGTCGGGCCGCTGATCAACCAGGCGGCGCTCGACAAGGTCTCGACCGCTACACCGGCATCGCCCGCGACGAGGGCGCCGAGATCCTGACCGGCGGGGAGCACTACACGAAACGGCGAGGCCGGGTTCTTCTACCGGCCGACCGTCTACGGCCGCGTGGAGCGCGACATGCGGGTCGCCACCGAGGAGATCTTCGGGCCGTCCACGGCGCTCATCCCGTGCCGCGACCTCGACGATGCGATCGCGATCTCAAACGCGGGTCGAGTACGGCCTCTCGAGCGCGATCTACACCGACGACGTGAACTCCGCGTTCCGGGCCATCCGCGACCTGGACACGGGCATCACCTACATCAACGCCGGCACCACGGGCGCCGAGATCCAGCTGCCGTTCGGCGGCACCAAGTACACCGGCAACGGCCACCGCGAGGCCGGGACGGCCGCGCTCGATACGTACACCGAGTGGAAATCGGTGTACGTCGACTACTCCGGCCGGCTCCAGCGCGCCCAGATCGACAATCAGCCGTCATGAGGCTGACCGAGCTCCACGCCGACCTGCAGACGCTGCGCGACAACATCGCGGCCGAGCTCGTGGGCGATCAATCGCTACGAGGCGCAGGCGTTCTCGCTCGCCGACGACGCACGCCAAGGAGGTGGTGCAGCGCATCGCCGACGACAAGAAGGAGCACGTCGCCCGCCTGCTCGACCTGCTCCGCCGGCTCGACGTGAAGCAGCGCGAGAAGATCGAGCGGCCCGGCCCCGGTCGGGTGAAGGCGCGCATGTGGGTGGACGGCGGCGCCCGGGGGAATCCCGGCCCGGCCGCCGTCGGATACCGGATCGAGGACGACGCGGCGAGGTGCTCGACGAGACCGGCGAGGCGATCGGCACCGCGACGAACAACGAGGCCGAGTACCGCGCGCTGATCACCGCGCTGCGGCGGGCCGAGACGCTCGGCGCGCGGGAGGTGGAGGTGCGGTCGGACTCCGAGCTCCTGGTGCGCCAGATGACGGGCGCCTACCGGGTCAAGAGCCCGCATCTGCGCTCGCTCTGGGACGAGGCCCAGCGGGCGGCCGACGCCTTCGATCGGGTGCGCTACGTCGAGGTCAGACGGACCGAGAACGTCGACGCCGACCGGCAGGTGAACCTCGCCCTCGACCGGGCCGCGAGGTGCTCCACGCCGCCGTGATGTTCTGGGCGGGTCAACCATCTGGGGCGGATATACTCCGGCACCTCGAGCGGCTGTAGCTCAGTTGGCTAGAGCGTCTGCTTGCCATGCAGAAGGTCGAGGGTTCGAGCCCCTTCAGCCGCTTACCCGGGGTGGGCACAGCCATACGCTGGCCTGCGACGGCTGGACCGTGTCGATCACAACGGCCAGCACCTCGCCGGTGAGGGCGTCCAGGTCGATCTGCTCGCGCAACCGGCCGCTGAACCGTTCGAGCGTGCGCGCGGCGTCGTAGGCGACGCGCGAGAAGCGGCGGTCGACCGCGCGCTGAGTATGCCGGTGAAGCGGCCGAAAAGCTGCCGCGGCGACCAGCGTCGAGAAGGTCACGGCCAGACTGCCCGACTCGCCGATGAGCGTCTGGAAGGCTGTGCTGAGGACGGCCACCCCGCCCAGGTAGAGCGTGACCAGCACGGCCGCGACACAGGTGTAGGTCAACGTGCGGCGGATGATCACGTCGATGTCGTAGAGGCGGTAGCGGAGCACCGCAAAGCCGATCGAGGTTGGGATCAGGCCGAAACTGATCAGGGCCACGTCCTGCAGCGTCTGCAGCCACACCGGAACAGAGTTGGACGGCCCTTCCAGCAGCACAGACGCGATCTCGACCACTCCAAAGATGCCGGCCACAACGCCGGCGGCGGTGACGAGCCACTTCATCTGCAGGCGCTCGTCGCCGCGCGCCCGGCGGTATCGCAGTATCAGGCTGACCGCGGACGCCAGGATCGTCATCGGCAACAGGATCACCGCCGCCCGCAACCACGGCAGGATGCCGCCCAGCGCCTCGATCCCCAACGGGTTGACGGCGGCAGGGAAGGAACTGCCGGTCATCCTGCCAGGGTCAAGGAGGATCGCGACCGAGCCGAGCCCGATCGTGGTGCCGGCCAGCCACGCCAGCCAGCGCCAGCGCGGGCTCAGCAGATGGCCGTCGGGGAATAGCATGACCAGGAAGACGCCGGTGAGCCCGATCGCAGGCAGCCACAGCACGTTGTCGAAGGCGGCCGCGACGAGCCCCGCCCGATGTGAGCCCTGATGCATCTCGAGTGCATAGGTGGCGTAGCTGGAGGCAATCGCGTCCAGGCCCCAGGCGATACCGATCGCGAGGAGGAGCCACGCGATCGCGTGGCCCGGCCGGCGGGTCGCGATCAGGAAGCCGACCACGGGGAAGATGAGGGTCGTGAGCGCAAATGCGACCGACGGGGCGAGGCTCCCGGTGCCCCAGCTGCCCGAGTTCTCCTGTGAACGCGTCAGCCAGCCGAGGTATCCGCCCACCAGATAGAGCACGCAGATGGCGGCGAAAATCGCCCAGGGAAGCCATTTCCTGCGGAATCCACGAACGCCAGTCTCTCAGACACGGCGTTCCGGGTTCGTTACGGACTCACCGCCACGACCGCGGCGCGCCGCGACTGCCACCGCTGCCATGCGACGATCGCAAGCGCGACCACCCCCAGCATGGCGATCAGCAGATGCCCGTTGCCGAACGCCCCGTTGACGATCGAGATCACGCCAAACAGCGTGAGGAACGCGTCGCGCAGGTTCCGGCGGTTCATTGCTCCGGCCATTTATGCTCGTTCCCCGCCTCTGGGGGATCTGCGCCCGGGGGAAGGAGAGGCGGTGGGCGACCCGGCGGACGTTCACGCGCTTCGACGGTAGCACGCAGGCCCCGACCCGCGTGCGTCGACATCGTTGGAGGAACTGGCCAGGGACCTCTCATGAGCGACCGCTACGGTTCGGCCATGACAAAGGTCTGCATCGTCGGGGCGTCAGGGAAACTCGGTCGCCACATGATCCAGCACGAGCTCGACCGCGGGAACGAGGTCGTGGGCGTGTGCCGTAATGTCAGCGTGGGGAAGCTCGACCCGTTCAAGGGCCGGATCACCGTGGTGCCGGGGGCGACCGACGACCGTGACGTCATCCAGCGCGCGGTCGCCGGCTGCGACGAGGTGCTGGTCGTGCTGGTTCCCCGCGGCGTCCACGGCTATTCGACGGGGACAGCCCAGGCCGTCCTCGAGTATGCGCCCGCGGGCGCGCGCCTCGTGTTCTCGTGCGGATGGCACATCACGCGCGACGGACAGGACGTCTATTCGCGCAAGCTCAAGACGATCGTCAAGGTCTTCGGCCCAATCGGGCGTCTGACCCGCTTCGCAGACCTCGACGATCAGGTCGAGGCTTGCCGGCGCGTGTTCGCAAGCGACACGCGCTGGACGGTCGTGCGCGGCAGCGACCTCGAGGAGGGCCCGAGCCAGGGCCTGCCGGTGTGGAGCCGGCACGTCGGCGACGCCATCCTCGAGAGCAACATGACGCGGCGCGTCGACTTTGCCCTGTTCATGGTGCTGGCCCCGGAGAACGCCGCGCTGATCCACGAGGCCCCTGCGATCGTCGGCTGCCAGACGCCGTCGGCGCTCGCCCACGCGGCGGCCTGACCAACTCCCGCAGACGAGATGGTTACTCGGCCGCTGCCGCGGTGTCGAGGTCGAGCGCGCACGAGTTGATGCAGTAGCGCTGGCCGCTCTGGCCCGGGCCGTCGTCGAACACATGGCCCAGGTGCGAGCCGCAGTTCGCGCACGTGACCTCGGTGCGGACCATGAAGTGGCTCGTGTCGCGGTGGAGCTCGACATTGTCCTTGACCGCCGGGTCGGTGAAGCTCGGCCAGCCTGTCCCCGACTCGAACTTGGTGTCCGAGCTGAACAGCTCGGCGCCACAGCCGGCACAGCGGTAGACGCCGTCGTCCTTGACGTCGACGTACTTCCCGGTGAACGGCCGCTCGGTGCCCTTCTGGCGCATCACGTCGTACTGCTCGGGAGACAGCCGCTGCCGCCACTGCTGGTCGTTGCTGGGGATCTGCGTGCTCAAGAGAACTCCTGTCGGAGGGTGTCGGGGTGGACGCAGGTGTCCACCTCTACAGTCTGCCACGACGGCCACGCGTTACACGCATGCGCGCCGCCGGGCGGAGCGCGACTGGGATCCCCGTGCGGCCGCAATCCTCGGCGTGTCCCCAATACGGGTGTTCAGGTTTTCACACAACTATCCGTATCAACCATTACAACCTGCAATCTAAGGGGGGCACCAATGCACGGAACGATCTTCGCCGACCCACACCGGCCCTGCTCACGGTGCGGTGCGCCCCATCCCGACCTGCGCGGCGAGCTCGCCGGCCGCCGCAAATCCACCGATCCGCTCAAGCACGAGGCACTCCTCGACCGGTGGTACGAATCGGAGATCCTGTTCGGCTCGCCTCGATGCTGGGGCTGCTGCACCAAGACGGAGCAGCGCGTGATCCTGATCGGGCTGCTCAGCGACGCGGCCTAGTAGATGGTTGGCTCCCAATCCCCGCGCGCCTGGCCGCCACGTCGGCTGGCGGGTGGGCGAGGGTTGGTGGCGCTGCGGCTGCGAACCGTCGCCCAGCGCATCACGGGGATCGGGAACCAACTGTCAGCCGACGAAAAGGCGACGACCGGAGTCGAACCGGTGTACGCGGCTTTGCAGGCCGCTGCCTAAACCACTCGGCCACGTCGCCCGGGTGGGAGCGAAGGCTACCAGCGCGGCCGCCCGCCCCGGACCATGCAAACCGGGGCCAGTCCCCCGCAAGCTCCGTCACAAAAGTGCAACGACGGCCTGCAGGGACCTGTCCCCGGTGTGCGAGTCCTACTTGACGCCGCCGCTTCCGGAGAACGTCTGCAGCAGGTTCAGCGCGGCGGGGCCGAGGGCGACCACGAACATCGAGGGGAACACGAAGATCACGGTCGGGAAGAGCATCTTGACCGGGGCCTTCATCGCCTTCTCCTCGGCGGCCAGCTGACGGCGGACGCGCATGTCGTGGGACTGCACGCGGAGGATCCTCGACAGTGCGATACCGAGCTGGTCGGCCTGGATGATCGCGCGGGCGAACTGCGAGACCTCCGGGCACGTCGACACGCTCGGAGAGGCTCTTCAGGGCATCGGAGCGGCTCTCACCGATGCGCATCTCGTGCAGCACCAGCCCGAACTCGTCCACCAGCGGGCCGACCATGCGCTCGTTCAGCTTCGAGACGGCGGCATCGAACCCGAGGCCGGCCTCGACCGAGACGCACAGCAGGTCGAGCACGTTCGGCAGCTCCATCTGCATCTGCTCGCGGCGCCCGCGGGTGCGGGAGTTGATGAAGAAGTCGGGGGCGATGTAGCCGATCGCCGCGCCGCCCAGCGCCACCAGGATGCCGATGGCCGGCGGCATCGCGCCGGACACCATGACGACGACGCCCAAGGCGACCGAGATCATCACGAGGCCACCCTTGATGGCGAGGTACATCTGCGGCGACATCGACCGGGCGAGACCGGCGGCAACGAGCCGGTTGGCGACCATGTTCTGGTCGGTGCGCGGCAGGACACGCAGGGTCACCGCGGCCACCTTGGTCGTCAGCGGGCCGAAGACGCGGTCGTTGACGCTGCGCCGCGTCTCGACCTCGCGCTGCGACTGTCATGCCGTAGCGCTTGGCCTTGCGGAGGGTTCCCGGCGACCTCGCGCTGGCGGACGGTGAGGCCCGTCAGCAGGAGGTACGTCGCCGCACCGAAGAGTCCTATGGCGAAGATGATCAGCATCATGGCTTACCCTTCGAAGGAGACGATCTTGCGGATAATCATCGAGCCGATGCCCATCATTACGAGCGATCCGGCGATCATGACCTTGCCGGCGGCCGACGTGAACAGGATGGACATGTAGGACGGGTTGAGGGCGAAGATCGCGAGCCCCATGAGGAACGGCATGGCGAGCAGCACGTAGGCGGACATCCGCCCCTGCGCCGTCAGCGCCTTGACCTTGCGGCTGAACTGCTGCCGCTGGCGAACCGTGTCGGCCACCATGTCGAGGATCTCGGCGAGCGAGCCGCCGACAGTGCGCTGGATGTTGACGGCCATGACGACGAACCCGAAGTTGGTCGAGTTCATGCGCTGGGCCATCGCCTCGAGAGCCGCCTCGGACGTCATGCCGAGCTGGATCTCCTGGGCGACGCGCCCGAGCTCCTTCGAGGTCGGGTCGGCGCCTTCCTTGACGACGCTGGCAAGCGCCGAGTTGAAGGCGTGACCGGCCTTGAGCGACGCGGCCAGGGTGATCAGCGTCTCCGGCAGCTGGCCCTCGAACGCGTTCAGGCGCCGCTTGGCCATGAACCGGACGAACAGCGCCGGGATGGCGAGGCCAAGAAGCAGCGGGACGAACTCGAGCAGGCCGTTGAGGCCGAGCGCGAAGCGCCCGATCACGCCCAGGAGCAGGGCGGCGCCCATCTGGATGTAGACGATCTCGGCCGTGCGCAGCGGGAGATCCGCCTGCTCGAGCCGGTGGGTCGTGCGCTTCCAGTAGTTGAACGAGCCGGCGATCTTCTCGGTGGCCGCGAACAGCTGGCTGAGCATGCTGATCTTGGTCGGGTCGACGCCGGGCAGCTCGATGGTGCCTTGCGCTTGGGCTCGGTGTAGGCAGCGATCCGCTTGCCGACCGCAACACCGGGCCGGAACGAGAGCAGAAGCAGCGCGCCGATGAGCACGAGGAACGCTGCACCCAAGTGCGACGGCGGCACGGCCGACGGCGCTCGTGGGCATGTTGATCGAGCGGCGTGCTCGAGCCGGCGTTCGGCGCGAGCGTGCCCGGAGCCGTCACGGTCGAGTGCGCCGACGCAGACCGGGAACGCTGACGTCGAGCCTGGATCGGGCTGCCCTTTGGCACGAGGCTGTGGTACGTGAACGTGAACGTGCTCCCGAGCGCGGCCGAGATGTTGGCGTACGCGGCGGTGAGCGCAGCGCGTCGGTCGCCTGCAGGAACTCGCCGCCCGTGTCCTTCGCCAGCGCACGCAGGGCGCTCTGACCGGTGGCGTGCCGGCGATGCTGACCGCATAGATGGCGGCATGGGCCGACTTGGCCGCGGCCACGGCCTGCGCAAAGGTCGCCGAGTCATGGTCGGACGAGCCGTCGGTGAGCAGGACGAGCGCGCGCCGGCTGACCGGCTGTGCGGCCAGGGCCTGCGAGGCCATCTCGACGCCGCCGTAGATGGCGGTGCCGGGGTTGCTGTCGGCGGCGAGTGTCGCCAGGCCGCTCGCCGCGGCCGACGAGGTGGCCGGAAGCGCGACCGAGAGATACGGCTTCGCGCCGAAGGCGTACACGCCGAGCGTGTCGCTCGACTGGTCGCCGGTGACGAACGTGGTCGCCGCCGCGATCGCATCGGCCAGCTTCTTGACCCTGCATGCTGTGCGACGTGTCGATCACGACTGCGACCGCGGACTGGGGGCTCTGCGACTGGCGCACGCCGGCGGCCGTCTGGCCGTTCTCGGTCACCGAGAGCTGGGGCGTCGCGCCCGGGTCGGGCGTCTGCACCGTGACGGCGACCTTGTTCGGCCACCCGCTCAGGTTGATGTGCTTGATGTGAAGGGCGGGCGACGACGCGGTCGCGGGGGCCGCCACCGCGAGGGTGGCGACCAGCCGCAAGCGCGAGGGCACGCATGGCTGGGACGTCGCATCATCACTGACCAACCGCCCGGCCGAAGATGGGCGCAGCGGAGCGCTCGCCCGACTCGTCCTGGAAGAAGTTCGGCGGCAGGTTGACGCCGTTCGAGGCCATCTTGTCGAGGAACTGCGGCTTCAGGCCGGTGCAGCTCAGAGGACCGAGCAGGCGGTGGCCGGCTTCCTGGTTCATCTGGCCCTCTTCGACGGGCTTCGCGATGAAGACGTCCTGGAGTGCGATGACGTCGGACTCCATCCGCAGCACCTCGGTGACATGGGTGATGCGGCGGGTGCCGTCGACCAGGCGCGAGACCTGGACGATGAGGTCGAACGCGCTCGAGATCTGCTCGCGGATTGCGCGCAGCGGCAGCTCGACGCCGGCCGTCAGCACCAGAGTCTCGGTACGGGCGAGGGCGTCACGCGGGTTGTTTGCATGGACGGTCGTGAGCGAGCCGTCATGGCCGGTGTTCATGGCCTGGAGCATGTCGACGGCCTCCGGGCCACGGCACTCCCCGACGATGATCCGGTCGGGGCGCATTCGCAGGGTGTTGCGGACGAGGTCGCGGATCGTGACCTGGCCCTTGCCCTCGATGTTCGCCGGGCGCGACTCGAGCGTGATGATGTGCTCCTGCTTGAGCTGGAGCTCGGCCGCGTCCTCCACCGTGATGATGCGCTCGTCCGACGGGATCGCCGCGGAGAGCACGTTCAGGGTGGTGGTCTTACCGGAGCCGGTACCGCCCGAGATGAGGATGTTCAGCTTGCCGCGGACGCAGGCCTCGAGGAACTGGCCCGACTTGTGCGTCAGGGTGCCGAACTTGATCAGGTCGGCCATCGTGAACGGGTCGCGCCGGAACTTCCTGATCGTGAGCGACGATCCGCGCACGGCGAGCGGCGGGATGATCGCGTTCACACGGGAGCCGTCGGGAAGGCGGGCGTCCACGTACGGGGACGACTCGTCGATCCGGCGGCCGATGCGGCTGATGATCTTGTCGATGATGCGCAGCAGGTGCGCCTCGTCGACGAACTGGGCGTTGGTGCGGGTGATCTTGCCGTGGCGCTCGATGTACACGGTCTTGTGGTCGTTGACCATGACCTCCGTGATCGAGTCGTCACGCAGGAACGGCTCCAGCGGCCCGTAGCCGAGGATGTCGTCCGTGATCTGGCGGATGATCTCCTGCCGCTCCTGACGGGTCAGCGGCGTCTTCTCGATCGCCAGCATCTCCGTCACGACCTCGTTCACCTTCTCCTCGAGGTCGCCGTCGGTCTTGCCGTCCTGGTTGAACAGGCGGGGGCCGAGGCGGGGGATGATCTCCTTGTGGACTCGCGTCTTGAGCTCGGCGAACGGATCGGCGACCACGGACGTGCGGTCGGTCTCCTCGTGCGCCTCGGGCTCGTTGGGGTCGGTGGTCGCGACCTGAATACGTGAGTGCAGCGACATCGACTACTTCACCCCCCGACGCTTCTTCTTGGCGTCGGCGATGACGCGCTGGGGAACCAGGGCGTCGGCGATCTCGCCCATCGTCTTGACAATCCCGGCGCGCGGGTTGGCAAGGGCGATCGGCACACCACGGTTGACCGACGACGGGATGTCGCGGTCGATCGGCAGCTCGAAGGCCACCTTCAGGTCGAGCGCCCGCTCCACTTCGCTCTTGCGCAGGCCGACCTTGGAGCCGGTCTGGTTGAGCAGGAGGTGACGCCGGTCCTTCGGGATAGTGCAGGAGGTCGAGCGTCTGCAGCGTGAGCTTGACGTTCTTGATCGCGGGCACGTCCATGGACGTCACCAGCAGCAGCTGGTCGGTGCGATCGAGGGTCGAGAGCACCGGGCCGTGGAAGAACGGCGGCGTGTCGACGACGATCACGTCGTAGCTCTCCTTGGCGACGGCGAACAGGTGGCCGAGGCGCTCCTCGGTGACCAGCTCGGCGTCCTCGGGCCGAAGCGGCGCCGGCAGGACGTGCACGCCCGACTGATGGGCGGTGACGTAGCCGGCCAGTGCCTCGGAGTCGAGCTCGCGCCGGGCCATGACCAGGTCGTAGATGGTCTTGTCCGGCTCGATCCCCATCATGATGGCGATGTCGCCGAACTGCAGGTCGAGGTCGAGCAGGAGCGTCCGCCGCTGATGCTTGCGGGCGAACAGCACGGCCAGGTTGCAGGCCAGCGCGGTCTTGCCGGCCCCGCCCTTGGGCGAGAACAGCGTGACGACCTTGCCCTCGGCGTGCGAGGCGGTCTTGCCCGACACCGGGCCGGTGCGGCCCGCGGCGAGCGAGTGGGCCTTCTTGATCGTGAACACGATGCCGTCGGTCAGCTGCGGCAGGAGGACGACGTCGTGGACGCCGGCCTGCAGGGCCTCGGACAGCAGGCTGTTGGCGCTGGCCGACGTGACCAGGACGATCGGGGCGGCGGTGACCGCCCGGATCGCCTCGACCTCGGTCGTGGGCACGTGCTCGGTCGCAGTGGTGCCGTGGAGGATCACCTGCGCGGCGGACTCGGCCAGCTTGGCGCCGGCCTTGACCGGATCTGCCGCCGTGCCGACGAGTTCGACGTCGGGATGATCAGCCAGGCCCTCCCGGACTTCCGCCAAGCCATTGGCGGCGCCCGTGATGAAGACCTTGATCGGGGACTGGTTGGTCATCGTTTTGCTCCAGACACGCAGATGGGGAGGGTGTTCTTGACCTGGACGAGCGTCAGGCCGGTGCCGAAGATGCTGCACGGAGTGGCCACGGCCGGGCCGGTATCGAGCGAGTTGTGGGCAGGCCGTACGGCCGCCCAGAACTGACCGGCCGCGCGGACGAGCATGAAGGCAGACAGCTCGTTCTGGGGGATGGCCAGGATGACCGCGTCGCCGCCGGTACCGTCGTCGGTGCCGGATGCGCTGTTGGCGCCCGAGGCCGACGTCAGCGGTACGGTGGCAACGCCGGTGTCGTAGGTCGAGAGCACCTCGATGTTGGTGAGGATGCGCGAGGCCACCGTCTGCTGGCTGTACTTGCTCGAGTTGTTGCTCGCCTGGATGGTCATCTCGCCGTAGATGTCGATGCGGTCGCCGGCCTTGAGCGTGCCGCCGAGAACGCGGTTGGCGTTGAAGGCCACCTGAACGCCGCGCATGGTGCCCCTGATCTGGTTCACGATCGCGGAATCCTTGGAGCTCGAGAACATCGCCGGCGTGATCTGGGCTCCGGCGGTGATGTTCGTGTCGGTCGCGAGCGACGTGTTCAGTGAGGCAACCGAGGTGAAGGCACCGGGGACAACGTCCTTCGTGGCCACCGAGCGAATGGTGAACGCTCCACCGGAGACCAGTGTGCTCACGGGAGTGCCGGCCACAATGTCGCCCTTCGAGACCACAACGGTCGTGGTCTTGATGCTCTTGTCGGCCTGGCTCTTGACGTTACTCGTGTACATGATCACGAGTCCTGCCGCGACAACGGCGAGGATCAGCGCGATCACGATGTTGCGGACGCTGTATGACATGCGGCTGCCTCTCGTGGAAGACTTCGGGACTTAGGGGACTCGGGACTTGCCAGACACCTATCGGCAGTGTCGGCCGGTGGCTTTAGAAAGCGGGAAACCGGGGGTGTGGAAGGAGCTGCCTACCGCTCTGGGACGGCGGTCACTCCACGCGCATGGTGGTGGACGAGCTGAGCGTGCCGGAGGAGACCACCATTCCGAGGATGCTGATCGAGTACGGGTAGGTGGCCGTCACGGTGACATCGGAGCCCTGCGCGTATGCGTTGTTCGTGCACGTGCGGGTGATGGTCACGTTCAGCGAAGACTGGTTGAGATCGGATGCGGCACCCTTTGCAGCGGTGGTCGCCAGGGAGTCGACGCTGGTGCAATTGCCCGCCTGCCGGCTGGTCGCCGCCTTGCGCGCACCCTCGCGGCCCGCGCCGGTGACGTCCATGTAGTTCACGAACACCTGGCCAAACTGGTAGATCGACATCAGCACGAGCAGAAGCACGGGCAGGATGACGGCGAACTCGACGACGGCTTGACCGTCTTGGCGTTTGAGGTGACGTGGGAACATGTCAGGTGAGTGATGTGAGTAGGCGGGCCCACCGGCATCGCGCCGGGGGGCCCGCCGGAAGCACTCGTCGAAGAACTACAGCGACGCGATGACGTTCGTGAGGGTGCCCTTGATGGCGGTGCTGAGCAGGCCCAGGGTGACGACCACGGCGATCGTGATGACGCCGAGGACAACGGCGTACTCGGCCATCGTCTGGCCGGCTTCGTTCTTCACGGTCTCGACGGTCTGGTTCAGGGAGTCGATCAAGGCGGGTCCTTTCGGGGTGATGAGGGCCAATTGCCCCCACGGGTGTATTCGGCGTCCGCAGGGGAAAGCTTGAGTGCGGCGTGCCGGTACTCACTCTGTTCGGGGATACGAATCCGTTGCGCCGGGCTGGTTGGCCGGGCTGCGACGCGATTCAATTCCCACGATCCGCGAGAACTGCCGGTTGATCAAGGCCGAATTGGAAAATTCACCCTTTTGGTGGCTCAAGGGCCGGACCGTGAGATTCGATAGTGTGCGCGGCCGTGGCGATGGTCATCGACGGCAAGCAGGTGGCGGCAGACGTGCGCCGGCGGGTGGCCGCCGACGCTGCCGCCCTGCGCGAGCGCACCGGACACGTCGCCGGACTGGTCACGATCCTGGTGGGGGAGGACCCCGCCTCGCAGGTGTACGTGCGCAGCAAGATCCGAGCGTGCGAGGAGGCCGGAATGGCCTCGTTCCACGAGTTGATGGACGCATCCTCGACGCAGGAGCAGGTGCTGGCGATGGTCGATCGCTACAACGCCGACGACCGCGTCGACGGCATCCTGGTGCAGTCCCCCCTCCCGGCGGGGCTCGACTTCAAGCAGGTGCTCGAGCGAATCGACCCCGCAAAGGACGTCGACGGGTTCCACCCGCTGAACGTCGGCCGGCTCGTCGCGGGCCAGCCGGGCCTGGTTGCGTGCACGCCCGCGGGAGTGATGGAGCTCCTCGACAGCACCGGAATCGAGCTCCAGGGCGCCGATGCCGTCGTGGTGGGCCGGTCGGACATCGTCGGCAAGCCGGTCGCGCTCCTGCTGCTGCACCGCAGCGCGACGGTGACGGTGTGCCACTCGCGCACCCGCGACCTGCCCGCCGTCACCCGCCGGGCCGACGTCCTCGTTGCGGCGGTCGGGCGGCCGCGCATGATCACCGCCGACATGGTCAAGCCCGGGGCGACCGTGATCGACGTCGGCGTCAACCGAACGCCCGACGGCCTGGTCGGCGATGTCGACTTCGAGGGCGTCTCGGCGGTGGCGGGTGCGATCACCCCCGTGCCGGGCGGGGTCGGCCCGATGACGATCGCCATGCTCCTGCGCAATACGGTGATCGCCGCCACGGCCCGCCAGGCCGTTTCCACCGCCTGAATCGGCGCTCCGGCGCGCTCGTTGCAAACGTCCGCATCGTGCTTTATCGTTGCGCGATCCCGGCCGCGCATGCGGGTGAGTCAAGGAGAGGACGCGAGTTGGCAGAAGGCACCGTCAAGTGGTTCAGCAACGAGAAGGGCTACGGCTTCATCCAGCAGGACGGCGGTGAGGACGTGTTCGTGCACTTCTCCGAGATCCAGGGGGACGGCTACAAGACGCTGAACGAGGGTCAGCGGGTTGAGTTCGAAGTCGTCCAGGGGAACAAGGGCCTCCAGGCCAGCGGCGTCCGCGCACTCGCCTAAGCGCGAACCGTTCGCCGCCCGGCGAATGACTCCCACCCCGGGGACAGTCCCCGTTTCGCGCGGGGACTGTCCCCGGCGGTTGCGTGGGGTTGACTATCCTGCCGACCGCGATGGCGATCTCCTCCGACGACGTCCTGCATGTGGCCCGCCTGGCGCGGCTGCGCCTCACCGACGACGAGGTCGAGCGAATGACCGAGCAGCTCTCGACCATCATCGGCCACGTCCAGGAGCTCTCCGGCCTCGACCTCTCGGGCGTCGAGCCGACGGCCCACGCGCTTGACCTGACGAACCAGGTGCGGCCCGACACAGCGAGACCGTCGTGGCCGCGGGACGTGGTGCTGCGAGGCGCCCCCGACCCGGCGGACGGCGGGTTCCGCGTGCCTCCGACGGCATGACCGAGACGCTGGGGCTGACCGCCGAGCGGTGCGTCGAGCTGCTGGACGCGCGCGAGCTGAGCTGCCGCGAGCTCGTCGCGGCCTACCTCGACCGCATCGATGCCGGGGACGAGGGCATCCATGCCTTCCTGCGCACCCGCCGGTCGGCCGCCCTCGAGCAGGCCGACCGCTTCGACCGCGACGGCCGCAGCGGCCTGCAGGGCGTCCCGATCGCGCTCAAGGACATTCTCTGCACCAAGGGCGAGGAGACGACCGCCGGCTCCCGTATCCTCGAGGGGTACCTCCCGATCTCTGACGGCGGCTGCGTCACCCGGGTCAATGCGGCCGGCCTGATCTCGCTCGGCAAGACGAACATGGACGAGTTCGCGATGGGCTCCTCGACGGAGAATTCGGCGTTCGGGGTCACCCACAACCCCTGGGACCCGGATCGCGTGCCCGGCGGCTCGTCCGGCGGCTCGGCGGCGGCGGTCGGCGCGGGCTTCGCGCCGCTGGCGCTCGGCACCGACACGGGTGGCTCGATCCGGCAGCCGGCGGCGCTTTGCGGGGTCGTCGGGATGAAGCCGACCTACGGTGCGGTCAGCCGCTATGGCCTGATCGCGTTCGCATCCTCGCTCGACCAGATCGGCCCCTTCGCGCTCACCGTGCGCGACTGCGCGCTGCTCATGCAGGTCATCTGCGGCCAGGACCTCTGCGACGCGACGTCCGTCGCCCTGCCGGCCCCGATCGAGATGCCGGCGGGCGAGAGCCTCGACGGCATCCGCCTCGGGGTGCCCTCGGATCTGCTCGCGCAGGGGGTCGAACCGGGTGTGCGAGCCGCATTCGATTCCGCGCTGCGCGCCGCCGAGGGGCTGGGGGCACATGTCGTCGAAACGGCGCTTCCCCACGCGGGGTACGCGCTGCCCGCCTACTACCTGATCGCCCCGGCCGAGGCGTCGGCCAACCTGTCGCGTTTCGACGGCGTCCGCTTCGGCCTGCGCTGCGAGGAGCCGGGCGACACCGTGGCCGACATGTATGGCCGCACCCGCGCGGCCGGGTTCGGGGCCGAGGTCAAGCGCCGGATCATGCTCGGCACGTACGCGCTCTCGGCGGGGTACTACGACGCCTACTACGGCATGGCCCAGAAGGTGCGAACCCGCATCCGCACGGACTTCGACGAGGCTTTCGCGGGAGTCGACCTGGTCGTGATGCCGACGTCGCCCACCGTTGCGTTCCGCATCGGCGAGCGGGTTGACGACCCGTGGGCGATGTACGCCTCCGACGTGCTGACGGTGCCGGTGAATCTGGCCGGGCTGCCCGGAATCTCGATCCCGTGCGGCCTCAGCGAGGGCCTTCCGGTCGGATTCCAGCTGGTGGGGCCGGCGTTCGCCGAGAACCGCATACTCGCGGCCGCGCACGCGCTCGAGCAGGTGCTGGCCTTCGATCCCCGCCCTCCGGCGATGCTCGCATGAGCGCCGCCGCCTGGGAGCCCGTGATCGGCCTGGAGATCCACGTCCAGCTGAACACCGAGTCGAAGATGTTCTGCGCCTGCGCGAACACATTCGGCGCCGAGCCGAACACGCTCACGTGCCCCGTCTGCCTGGGGCATCCCGGGGCGCTGCCCACGATCAACGCGGGCGCGGTCGAAAAGGCGATCCAGATCGGCCTCGCGCCTCGACTGCGACATCGCCGAGCGCAGCCAGTTTCACCGCAAGAACTACTTCTATCCCGACAGCCCCAAGGCCTACCAGATCAGCCAGTACGACCAGCCGGTGTGCGTGCACGGGCATCTCGACGTCGACGGCGTCCGGGTCGGGATCACCCGCGCGCACATGGAGGAGGACGCCGCCAAGCTGGTGCACGCCGGCGGCACCGGCGGGCCGCATCGCCGGGGCCGACTCGTCGGTGGTCGACTTCAACCGCTGCGGCACGCCGCTGGTCGAGATCGTCACCGAGCCCGATCTGCGCTCCCCCGAGCAGGCGGTGGCGTTCCTGGCGCTGCTCAAGAACACGCTGCAGACGATCGGAGTCTCCGACTGCGACATGGAGAAGGGCTCGCTGCGCTGCGACGCCAACGTGTCGGTGCGCCGCGCCGGCGAGAGCGGCGTTCGGGACGAAGACCGAGCTCAAGAACATGAACTCCTTCAAGTTCCTGGGGGAGGGGATGGCCGCCGAGATCCGGCGCCAGATCGACCTGCTCGAGTCGGGCGACCAGGTGCGGCAGGAGACGCTGCACTACGACCCCTCCGCGCGCGAGCTGCACGCGCGCCGCTCCAAGGAGGAGGCCGACGACTACCGCTACTTCCCCGAGCCCGATCTGGTGCCGCTCGAGCCGAGCGCCGAGACGGTCGCCCGGCTGCGGGAGGCGATGCCCGAGCTGCCCGCGGCCCGGACGGCCCGCTTCCGCAGCGACTACGGGCTGAGCGCGCAGGACGCCTCCGACCTGAATGCTGCGCCCGCGATCGCCGACTACTTCGAGGCCGTGGCCGCCGCCGGTGACGACCCCAAGACCGCGGCAGACTGGGTGCGAAACCAGCCCGGGGCCGTCGGGACGATCCCGCCGGCGGCCATCGCCGGGATCGTCCGCCTGATCGGCGCCGGCACGATCACGGCCACCATCGCCAAGCAGGTCTACGCCCTGCTGGAGGCCGATCCGACCGCCGATCCCGGCGCGCTCGTGGAGGAGCACGGCCTGGCCTCGATCGGCGACACCGGCGAGCTGGAGCGGATGGTCGACGAGGTCGTGGCGCAGAACCCGCAGTTCGTCGAGCAGTTCCAGGCCGGCAAGGAGGGCGTCATCAACGCCCTGGTCGGGCAGGTCATGAAGCAGACCCGCGGCCGCGCCGACGCCCGCCAGGTGCAGCAGCTCCTGCGCGACCGCATCGCCCGCTGACGGCAGGCCCTACGATTCCGCCGGCGTGGACGGCAAGCGCTATCTGATCACCCCGGGCCCGACTCCGGTCCCGCCCGAGGTCACGGCCGCAGAGGCCGCACCGCTGCATCACCATCGCAGCCCCGATTTCCGCGCTCTTCTGGGCGACACGATCGCGGCCCTCAGGCGCCTGTTCGCAACCGAGCACGACGTCCTGCTCTTCACCGGTTCGGGCACGGCGGCGATGGAGTCGGCGGTGGCGAACCTGCTGTCGCCCGGCGACCGGGTGGTGGTCGGCTCGGCCGGCAACTTCGGCGAGCGCTGGCTCAAGCTGGTGCGGGCGTACGGGATCGAGCCCGTGCACGTCGAGCACGCGTGGGGCGAGCGGCTCGACCCGGCCCGGATCGGGGCCGCCGCGGCCGAGGGCGAGACGGCGGCGGTGTTCGTCACCCAGTCCGAGACCTCGACCGGCGTCGTCCACGACATCGAGCGCATCGCCCGCGAGACCGCGCCGACCGGCGCCGTGCTGGTGGTGGACGCCGTGTCGAGCCTGGGCGGAGTCGAGCTCGCCACCGACGCCTGGGGCGTCGACGTCGTGGTGGCCGGATCGCAGAAGGCGCTCATGACGCCGCCGGGGCTGGCGTTCGCGTCGGTCTCGCCACGGGCGTGGCTGCGGGCCGAGCGCTCGACGCTGCCGCGGTACTACCTCGACTGGCGCCGCACGGCCGACTCGCAGGCGACGAACGACACCGCGTTCACCCCCGCGGTCACCCTGGTGGCGGCACTGCGCAAGGCGCTCGAGCTGATCGAGGCCCGCGGGCCCGAGGCGATCTGGGCGCACAACCGCCGCCTCGCCCTGGGCGCGCGCGAGGGCGTGAAGGCGCTCGGGCTCGACCTGTACTCGCCCGACGACCCCGCCTCGGCGATGGTGACGGCGTTTCTGATGCCCGACGGGTATCGACGGGCAGCGCTGCTACGGCGTGCTTCGCGACCGCCACGGCATCGTCCTGGCCGGCGGCCAGGGCCCGCTGCGCGGCCGCATCATGCGCATCGGCCACATGGGCTACATGAACGAGTTCGACATCCTGACCGCGCTCGCGGGGCTCGAGCTGGCTCTGGCCGAGCTGGGCTACCGGCCGCCCTCCGCTGGCGCCGGCGTCGCGCGCGCGACGGAGGTCTTCGGCGCCGATGCCAACTAGCGTCCTCATCACCGAGGAGATCGCGCGTACGGGGGTCGAGCTCCTGCGCGCCCAGTTCCAGGTCGACGTCGACCTGCACCCGCTCCCGGAGGCGCTGGCGAGCCGGATCGGCGCCTACGACGCGCTCATCGTTCGCAGCGCGACCAGCGTCTCGGCCGACCTCCTGGAGCACGCCGACCGGCTGAAGGTCATCGGCCGGGCGGGGACGGGCGTCGACAACGTCGATGTCGCCGCCGCCACCCGGCGCGGGATCATTGTCGCCAACGCGCCCGGTTCGAACATGGTGGCAGCGGCCGAGCACACCCTTGGCCTGCTGCTCGCGATCGCGCGCAACATCCCCCAGGCGCACACCGCGCTCACCCAGGGGCGGTGGGAGCGCAAGCGGTTCGCCGGCGTGGAGCTGGCCGACAAGGTGCTCGGCATCGTTGGGTTCGGCCGCATCGGCCAGCTGGTCGCGACTCGCGCCCGGGCGTTCGGGATGCGCGTGGTGGTGTTCGACCCGTTCGTCTCGGCCGACCGCTGCCGGGAGCTCCAGGTGACGTCCGCATCGCTCGAGAACCTGCTTCTCCAGGCCGATTTCATCACGCTGCACGCCCCCCTCACGGCCGAGACGCGGCACCTGATCGATGCCGGCCGCCTCGCACTGATGAAACCGGGCGTGCGCATCGTGAACGCCGCCCGCGGCGAGCTGGTCGATCTCGATGCGCTCATCGATGCGCTGCGATCGGGCCAGGTGGCCGGCGCGGCCCTCGATGTGTTCCCAGGGGAGCCGTACACCGAAGGCCCGCTGTTCGAGCTGCCGAACGTCGTTGTGACCCCGCATCTGGGCGCCTCGACGCAGGAGGCGCAGGACCGCGCGGGCGTGATCGTGGCCGAGCAGGTTGCCGCCGCCCTGCGCGGCGAGTTCGTCTCGCACGCGGTCAACATCCCTCAGGTGCCGGCCGAGGAGATGGACATGCTCGGCCCCTTCCTGCCGCTGGCCGCGAAGCTGGGCCGGCTCGCGACCGGCCTGTGCGAGCACGGGCTCGACCGGATCGACGTCACGTACGACGGCGCCCTCGCCGAGCACGACACGCGACTCGTCACCTCGGCCGTGCTGATGGGTGCGTTCGCCGCCCGCTCCGACGAGCCCGTAAACCTGGTCAATGCGCGTGCAGTCGCCGAAAGCCGCGGGATCGCCGTGGGGGAGGAGCATGTCCGCTCGCCGGGCGACTACACGAGCCTTGTGCGCGTGGCCTGCGGCGACGGCCAGACGGTCTCGGGCACGACGATCGGCCGCGAGAACCGCCCCTGGCTGGTCGAGGTGGAGGGCTACCAGGTCGAGATCGAGCTCGCCGGGCACATGGTCGTGATGCTGAACGACGACCGCCCGGGGGTGATCGGCCGGGTGGGGACGGCGTTCGGCGAGGCGGGGGTGAACATCGCCAACATGAGCGTCTCGCGCAACTTCAGCGGCGAGCGGGCGGTGATGACGCTGGCACTCGACATCGCGCCGGCCCAGCCGCTCCTCGACCATCTGCGCGCGCTCGAGGGGATCTACCGCGTGCGGTCGGTCGACCTGAACGGCAGCTGACGGTGCCAGCGAGACGGTGCCAGGCACCGCTTCGGCCGCCGCGACACCGCCGTGACGCCGGCGTTGCACCTCCGCGTCAGGTGTGCGCGCGCACCGCGACCGTGACGTACGGCATCGTGAACCGCCGCCGGCCGCGCAGGTCGGGATGCTCGTCGGCCAGGCGGGCGACCCGCTCGAGCGCCGCATCCCGTCGGGCCGGAGCGAGGGTGGCGATGCTGCTGGTCGAGCGCGCCCATTCGACCAGCCGGGCGCGATCGAACGGCTCGGGGTTGGGGAACTCGCGCCGCTCGACGTCGGCGAAGCGGGGGTGGTCGATCCACCGTCCGCCCGATCCCGCGAGCACATCGCCGGCGCCGCCGAGGGCCTGCGTCAGTTCGGCCACCCAGGCGACCCGGTCGTCGCGCAGATTCCAGAGCAGGCCCACGCCGCCGCCGGGAACCAGCACCCGCGCGATCTCCTCCAGCGCCCGCGCCCCGTCGAACCAGTGAAACGCCTGCGCCACGAACACCGCATCGGCGCTCGCATCGGGAAGCGGGATCTGCTCGGCCGTCCCGGCCAGCGCGCGGATACCGGGAACCGTCTGCTCGAGCGCGGCCCGCATCCGGTCGAGCGGCTCGACGGCGACCACCTCGGCGCCTTCCGAGACCAGCACCTGCGTCAGCTTGCCGGTGCCGGCGGCGAGGTCGACCACCCGGCGCCCCGGCGCGATCTCGAGCACCCATGCGACGGCCGCGGAGGGGTAGGTCGGCCGGGCACGCCGGTAGGCGTCGGCCACACCGTCGAACGAGCGCGCACGCCGGTCATGCACCTCGGACACGGCGGGGATCGTAGTCGCGGCCTCGACACGGGCCCTTCCGGTACGATCTCCGCGGGGTATCGACACCGAAAGGACGCGTCCTGGCATGGAACCCACCGACAAGATCTGGCGTAATGGAAACTTCGTGTCGTGGGAGGACGCAAACGTCCACATTCTGACCCACGCCCTGCACTACGGCACCGGTGTCTTCGAGGGCATACGGGCCTACGAGACGCCGAAGGGGTCGGCGGTGTTTCGCCTGACCGACCACCTCGAGCGCCTGCGCCGCTCGGCCTCGCTCTACCAGATGGACATCGGCTTCACGGTGCCCGAACTGGCGGCGGCCGTGCACGAGACCGTGTCGGTGAACGGAATCCCCTCCTGCTACGTCCGCCCGATCGCCTTTCGCGGAGCCGGGCCGATGGGCCTCTACCCGGGCGACAACCCGGTCGAGGTGGCGATCGCCGTGTGGCCGTGGGGCGCCTACCTGGGCGAGGAGGCGCTCGAGCACGGCGTCCGCACCAAGGTGTCGAGCTTCCGCCGGATCGGACCGAACACGCTGCCCCCGGCGGCGAAGGCGACCGGCCAGTACATCAACTCGGTGCTCGCGAAGCTCGAGTCCTCGCGCGCGGGATACGACGAGGCCATCCTCCTCAACGAGGAGGGCTACGTGGCCGACGGGTCGGGCGAGAACGTGTTCGTCGTCCGGGACAACGTCCTCTACACGCCGCCCACGACCGCCTCGTGCCTGCCCGGCATCACCCGCTCGACGGTCATCCGCATCGCCAACACGCTCGGCTTCGAGGTGCGCGAGGTGAACCTCGTGCGCACCGACCTCTACTTCGGCGACGAGGTGTTTCTGTGCGGCACGGCCGCCGAGGTGACGCCGGTGGCGTCGGTCGACGACCACCCGACGGGCGGACGCGGGCCGATCACAAAACAGATCCAGGACACCTTCTTCGCCATCGTCGGCGGGCGTGACGAGCGCTTCGCCGACCTGCTCGAGTATCCCGTCGGGGCGGCGGTCTAGAGTGCTCCGTCCCAGAAGTCTCAACGGAACCCCTGAGACGGAGCACTAGATGGTCACGACCCGGTCGATCCCGCTGGCGCGCCCGTACCTGGACGGACGCGAGGAGGAGCTCGTGCTGGATGTGCTGCGGTCGGACAGCCTCGCCTGCGGGACGGTCGCACCCGCGTTCGAGCGCGGCTTCGCCGACCGTGTCGGCACCCGCTTCGCCGTCGCGTGCTCGAGCGGCACGTCGGGCCTGCACGCGGCCCTGCACCGGCTCGGGCCTCGGCCCGGGTGACGAGGTGATCACGTCGAGCTTCTCGTTCGTCGCATCCGCCAACGTGATCCTGTTCGAGCGCGCGACCCCGGTGTTCGCCGAGATCGACGAGCTGACGTTCAACGTCGACCCGGCCGCCGTCGAGGCGGCCGTCACCGAGCGCACCCGGGCGATCATCCCCGTGCACATCTTCGGCTACCCATGCGACATCGAGGCCATCACCGCGATCGCCGAGCGCCACGGGCTTGCGGTCATCGAGGACGCGTGCGAGGCGATCGGCTGCACCATCGACGGGCGCGGCGTCGGCACGCACGGCAACCTCGCGGTGTGGGGCTTCTATCCCAACAAGCAGCTCACCACCGGCGAGGGCGGCGCGATCACGACCGACGATCCCGACCTCGCCCGCGAGCTGCGCAGCTCGGTCAACCAGGGCCGCTCGGACAACGGCGACTGGCTCGTCCACCAGCGGCTCGGGTTCAACTACCGCATGGACGAGATGTCCGCGGCCGTGGGACTGGCGCAGCTCGAGAAGCTCGACATGCTGCTCGAACGCCGGCGGCGGGTGGCCGAGCGCTACGACGAGCTCCTGTCCGGCATCGACGGGATCGAGACTCCCTACCGCGGCCCGCATCCGCGCAGCTGGTTCATCTACTACGTGCGCCTCGACCCGTCGATCGACCGCACCGCTGTGTCGGCCGCACTCGCCGAGCGGGGCATCGCCACCCGTCCGTACCTGCCGGCGATCCACACCCAGCCCACGTACCGCGAGCGGTTCGGGTACGGCCCCGGCATGCTGCCGGTGACCGAGCGGGTCAGCGCATCGACCCTCGCCCTGCCGTTCTTCATCCAGCTCGAGGACGACGACATCGCCTACGTCGCAGGTTCGCTGCGGGAGGTGCTGGCGGAGCTGTGACCGGCGCCGGAGCACCGATGGTGTTCCTGGGCTACGGCAAGTTTGTGCGTGCCGACCGCATCTACGCGCTCGAGCCGATCGACGGCGACGAGCGCGGGGACGGGCGGCGCACGCGCGTGTGGGTGGACGGCATGGCCGAGCCGATGATCGCCTCGCGCACCGAGCGCATCATCCTGGCCGACATGGGCGAGGCCACCGCGCTCGCGCAGGCCGTGCGGCGCAGCCGCCTGAACCAGATGTCGCTCGATGTCTGACTGGGACGTCACCCTGGTCACGGCGGGGACGCTGCCGATGCGCGACGGCCTGATGGCCCCGCGGGGCACGCTCGGCGACATCGTCGTCGCATCGAACGTCCTCCTGCTCCAGGGGGCCGCGGGTACGATCCTGATCGACACGGCCGCCGGCGAGATGGACGGTGGGTGGGAGGGCGCCGCGAGCGACCTGGCCGCCGCGCTGGCGCCCCGCTGCCGCCTCGACGAGATCGACACGGTCGTGCTGACCCACCTGGATTTCGACCACTCGGGCGGCGCGCCGGACGTCCCCGTGAAGCGCGTGATCGTGACGGCGACGGCGGCGAACTGGGCGCGCAGCGGCGACGAGGACACCGATACCGCCGCCGCGGTGATGGCGCGCCTCGGCGACCGCGTCGTCGAGGTCGCCGATGGGGCGGAGGTCGCGCCGGGCATCCGGCTGGTCGAGGCCCCCGGCCACCGCGGCGGGCATGCGTGCGTCGAGATCGACGCCCGCGACGGGCGGCGCGTGTTCCTGGCCGACCTCATCCACCATCCGTCCCACGTCGCCCACCCCGACTGGGACGTCGAGTTCGACTCCGACCCCGAGCTCGCGCTGCGCACGCGCCGCGACTGGCTCGAGCGGCTCGCCGGCACCGGTGTCCCCTGCGCGGCGTCGCACATCGACGGCTGGGGCACGATCGAGCCGGGCGCGGACGGCCTGGGCTGGCGCCCGCTCTGACGCTGGATCTGCGCGGTGACCCGATCGCCGCGGCGCGGCGGCTGATCGGCTGGACGCTCCTGATCGACGGGGTCGGCGGGCCGATCGTCGAGGCCGAGGCCTACCGCCACGACGACCCCGCATCGCACAGCTTTCGCGGCCGCAGTGCCCGAAACGGCGCCATGTTCGGCCCTCCCGGAACCCTCTACGTCTACCGCAGCTATGGCATCCACTGGTGCGTGAACATCGTGTGCGGTCCCCGTGGCGTTGCCGACGCCGTGCTCATCAGGGCGCTCGAGCCGGAGCGGGGGATCGAGGTGATGCGCGCCCGTCGCGGCCGCGAGCCGCTGACGTCAGGCCCCGGCAACGTCGGTCAGGCGCTGGCCGCGAGCCCCGAGCTGAACGGAGCGCCGGCCGACCTGCTGCCGCCGGCCCGCCCCCGCCGGGTGGTGCGGACGACGCGGATCGGCCTCACGCAAGCGGTCGAGCGGCCGTGGCGGTTCCTCGATCCCGACTCGGCATGGGTGAGCCGGCCGATATCATCCGCGTCCCGTGCCGGACGTCGCCGCCCTCACCCGTAACGCTGTCAAGGTGCTGCCGGAGGGGGAGCTCGAGCGCAAGCTCGCGCTCGGCCGGCCGCTGCGGGTCAAGCTCGGGATCGACCCGACCGCCCGGGACATCCACATCGGCAACGCGATCCAGTGGCAGACGATGCGCCGCTTCCAGGACGCCGGCCATATCGGGGTGCTCATCATCGGCGACTACACGGCCCGCATCGGCGACCCGTCCGGGCGATCGAAGGAGCGGCGGCTGCTCTCGGACAAGGAGATCGACCGCAACGCCGACGAGTTCTTCGCCCAGGCGAGCCGCATCATCGTCCCCGAGCGTACCGAGCTGCGCCGGAACAGCGAGTGGCTGGCCGAGCTCGACTTCGCCGGGATCCTGCGCCTCACCCGCACCATCACCGTCTCGCGGCTGCTCGAGCGAAACGATTTCGAGCGCCGTTTCCGCACGAACCAGCCAATCTCGGTCTCGGAGTTCCTCTACCCGCTGATGCAGGCCTACGACTCGGTCGCCGTGCGGGCCGACATCGAGCTCGGGGGCACCGACCAGGAGTACAACCTGCTCACGGGCCGCGACGTCCAGATCGCCTACGGGCAGGAGCCGCAGGTCGCGATCATCGGCCCGCTGATCAACGGCCCGAACGGCGTGCAGAAGATGGGCGCCTCGCTCGACAACTACATCGGGATCGACGAGCCGCCGAGCCAGATGTTCGGCAAGGCGATGAGCGCCGTCGACGAGATGATGCCCGACTACTACCGCTACTGCCTGGAGGACGACGAGCCGCCGCCGGCCGATCCCTACCAGGCCAAGCGCGAGTTCGCCCGGCGTCTGGTGGAGCGCTGGCACGGGGCGCAGGCCGCCGCCGCGGCCGAGGCGGCCTTCGACCGCCAGTTCAAGCAGGGCCGGGCGGCCGAGGACGCCCCGCGGCTACCCCTGCCCGGCGAGGATCCGGTGCACATGCCGGCGTTTCTGGAGGCGCACGGCCTCGCCGGCTCCCGAGGAGAGGCCCGGCGCCTGATCGCCCAGGGCGGCGTGCGCGTGGACCAGGAGCCGCTCGCGGCCGACGAGCTCGACGTCCCCCGCAGCCGCCTTGCGGGCGCGGAACTGCGGGTCGGACGCCGGTTCTCCGTCATCGACCCGGACTGACCGGTATACTGACCTGCCGGCCACCGCTTCTGGCGGTGGTGGGTCTTGTCCGGCGTCTCCTACTTGCCTGGCCGCGTGTGAATCGCTAGGCTTTGAGGTCGCGCTCGAGGGCGCTTGGTCTTTGAAAACTCAACAGTTTGGGGATCTCTTCGGGGTGGATGTCATTCCCGGAGCGATCGACGTCGGGTTCGTCCGGTACCCCGGGTATTCCACGGGGGCCGGAAACCATGTCGGCCATCCTGCGTGCCGGCCTTCGGGCTGGTGACGGTGGATGCGCCGGCCTTTGAGAGCAGACCGAGGCAGGATTGCTCGGTCGCAGACTCTCCTTCATGGTCAGAGACCGGCCGTTGATCCCGCTACCGCGCTTGTCGTGGGGTGGGGGAGGTCGTTTTCACAACCTGTTCTCGGAGAGTTTGATCCTGGCTCAGGACGAACGCTGGCGGCGTGCCTAACACATGCAAGTCGAGCGGAAAGGCTCCTTCGGGAGTACTCGAGCGGCGAACGGGTGAGTAACACGTGGGTAATCTGCCCAGGACACAGGAATAACCAGTGGAAACGCTGGCTAATGCCTGATGAAGTGCCGGCCTTGCGGGGCTCGGTACCAAAGGTAGCTTCGGCCTCCGGTCTTGGATGAGCCCGCGGCCCATTAGCTTGTTGGCGGGGTAACGGCCCACCAAGGCGACGATGGGTAGCTGGTCTGAGAGGACGATCAGCCACACTGGGACTGAGACACGGCCCAGACTCCTACGGGAGGCAGCAGTGGGGAATCTTGCGCAATGGGCGAAAGCCTGACGCAGCAACGCCGCGTGCGGGAAGAAGGCCTTCGGGTTGTAAACCGCTTTCAGCGGGGAAGAAGGCGAGCGGGTTAATAGCCCGTCAGCTGACGGTACCCGCAGAAGAAGGTCCGGCTAACTACGTGCCAGCAGCCGCGGTAATACGTAGGGACCGAGCGTTGTCCGGAATCATTGGGCGTAAAGAGCGTGTAGGCGGCCACTTAAGTCCTGCGTGAAATCCTGCGGCTCAACCGCAGGCGGTCGTGGGAAACTGGGTGGCTAGAGTGCGGGAGAGGAGAGTGGAATTCCTGGTGTAGCGGTGGAATGCGCAGATATCAGGAAGAACACCCGTGGCGAAGGCGGCTCTCTGGAACGCAACTGACGCTGAGACGCGAAAGCGTGGGGAGCAAACAGGATTAGATACCCTGGTAGTCCACGCCGTAAACGATGGATGCTAGGTGTGGGCGGTGTCGACTCCGTCCGTGCCGAAGCTAACGCATTAAGCATCCCGCCTGGGGAGTACGGCCGCAAGGCTAAAACTCAAAGGAATTGACGGGGACCCGCACAAGCAGCGGAGCATGTTGTTTAATTCGATGCGACGCGAAGAACCTTACCTGGGCTTGACATGCACTTGTAACCTCGGGAAACCGAGGCCCTCTTCGGAGCGGGTGCACAGGTGGTGCATGGCTGTCGTCAGCTCGTGTCGTGAGATGTTGGGTTAAGTCCCGCAACGAGCGCAACCCCTGTCCTGTGTTGCCAGCGGTTCGGCCGGGAACTCACAGGATACTGCCGGTGACAAACCGGAGGAAGGTGGGGATGACGTCAAGTCATCATGCCCCTTATGTCCAGGGCTACAAACGTGCTACAATGGTCGGTACAGAGGGCTGCGAGGCCGCGAGGCGGAGCGAATCCCAAAAAGCCGATCCCAGTTCGGATTGGAGGCTGAAACTCGCCTCCATGAAGTCGGAGTTGCTAGTAATCGCGGATCAGCAACGCCGCGGTGAATACGTTCCCGGGTCTTGTACACACCGCCCGTCACACCACGAAAGCCGGAAACACCCGAAGTCCGTGAGCCAACCCGCAAGGGAGGCAGCGGCCGAAGGTGGAGTCGGTGATTGGGGTGAAGTCGTAACAAGGTAGCCGTAGCGGAAGCTGCGGCTGGATCACCTCCTTTCTAGGGAATGCGGCGGCTCCAACCGCCGCAGGCGCCCGGCATGTCGATGGCACTCGTGCCGTCCTTTGACCGGGCTCGCCTGGAACTACGTCGACACCCAGCGTCTGATGGCCGTTCGCGGCCACCGCCCAAACTGTTGAGTTTTGAGAGACCGGGAGCCCTCCGTCGGAGGGTTTTCCGTCCCTCGGGTCGTCCGGGCCCAACATTGTCCGGCGTGCACCCTGAAAACTCCATAGCGGTTTAGTGGTGTTCTCTACTGAATCAAGTGAACAAGGGCACACGGTGGATGCCTTGGCACCTGGAGCCGATGAAGGACGTGGACGGCTGCGATAAGCCTCGGGGAGCTGCTGATCAAGCTTTGATCCGGGGATTTCCGAATGGGGAAACCCACCCGTGGTAATGCGCGGGTACCCTCACCTGAACACATAGGGTGAGTGGAGGTAAGCCGGCGAACTGAAACATCTTAGTAGCCGGAGGAAAAGAAAGAAACTCGATTCCCTTAGTAGTGGCGAGCGAAACGGGATCAGCCCAAACCGGACCGGCGTGACAGCCTGCGGGCGTTGCCGGCCCGGTGTTGTAGGACCTGTCTTGATCGTCCCGCAGGGCGGTCGGGGAGTTACAAAGTGGCGTGCTAGCGGAAGACGGTGGAAACCGTCGCCACAGAGGGTAAAGGCCCCGTACGCGAAAGTGCGTTGCCTCCCTGGACAGGATCCTGAGTACGACCGGGCACGGGAAACCCGGCCGGAATCTGCGGGGACCACCCCGTAAGGCTAAATACTTCCAGGTGACCGATAGTGAACTAGTACCGTGAGGGAAAGGTGAAAAGCACCCCGGAAGGGGAGTGAAATAGTACCTGAACCCGTGTGCCTACAAGCGGTCGGAGCGGCCTTGTGCCGTGACGGCGTACTTTTTGCATAACGGGCCAGCGAGTTAGTCGTCTGTGGCGAGGTTAAGGAAACGGAGCCGTAGCGAAAGCGAGTCCGAATAGGGCGTTTTAGTCGCAGGCGCTAGACCCGAAACTGGGTGATCTATCCATGGCCAGGTTGAAGCGGGGGTAAGACCCCGTGGAGGACCGAACCCACGTCGGTTGAAAACGGCGGGGATGAGCTGTGGATCGGAGTGAAAGGCTAATCAAACCCAGAAATATCTGGTTCTCCCCGAAATATATTTAGGTATAGCCTCGTGCGTTCAGTACTGGCTGTAGAGCACTGTTTGGCCTAGGGGCCCTACCAGGTTACCGAAGTCAGGCAAACTCCGAATACCAGTACTCCAGAGCACGGGAGTCAGACTGCGGGGGATAAGCTTCGTAGTCGAGAGGGAAACAGCCCTGACCGCCAGCTAAGGTCCCTAAATCCTGACTAAGTGGTAAACGATGTGCGGATGCACAGACAACCAGGAGGTTGGCTTAGAAGCAGCCACCCTTGAAAGAGTGCGTAATAGCTCACTGGTCAAGTGTTCGCGCGCGGATAATGTAGCGGGGCTCAAGTCAGGTACCGAAGCTGCGGATTCTCGCGTAAGCGGGAGTGGTAGGGGAGCGTCCTGACGCCGACTGAAGCGGCGGGGTAACCCAGCCGTGGAGGCGTCAGGAGTGAGAATGCTGGCATGAGTAACGAAAGAGGGGTGATGAAACCCCTCCGCCGAACGCCCAAGGGTTCCTGAGTAAAGCTAATCTTCTCAGGGTTAGTCGGGACCTAAGCCGAGGCCGAAAGGCGTAGGCGATGGACAACGGGTTGATATTCCCGTACCACGTCGGAACCGTTATCACCGATGGGAGGACGGGGTAGGACAAGGGATCCCAGCCGTTGGTTGTGCTGGGGTAACTGCGTAGGCCGGCCAGGAGAAAACTGGCCATCAGGCTGAGACAGGATACGGTGGCGTAATGCCGGAAGTCCCTGTAACCATGCCCCCAAGAAAAGTCCCTAGGGAGGTTCCACGTGCCCGTACCAAAACCGACACAGGTGGGCGGGTAGAGAATACCAAGGTGATCGAGAAAACCCTCGTTAAGGAACTCGGCAAAATTGCCCCGTAACTTCGGGAGAAGGGGCGCCCCGTTAGGGTGTAGGACTTCGCGTCCGAAGCCCGAGGGGGCCGCAGTGAAAAGGCCCAAGCGACTGTTTACCAAAAACACAGGTCTCTGCTAAGTCGAAAGACGACGTATAGGGGCTGACGCCTGCCCGGTGCCGGAAGGTCACGAGGAGAGGTTAGCCTTCGGGCGAAGCTTCGAATCCAAGCCCCGGTAAACGGCGGCCGTAACTATAACGGTCCTAAGGTAGCGAAATTCCTTGTCGGGTAAGTTCCGACCTGCACGAATGGCGTAACGACTTGGGCGCTGTCTCAACGAGGGACTCGGTGAAATTGTAGTATCGGTGAAGATGCCGATTACGCGCAGCTAGACGGAAAGACCCCGTGAACCTTTACTGCAGCTTGATATTGGAGTCTGGGACATTTTGTCCAGGATAGGTGGGAGGCTTTGAAGCGGGGACGCCAGTCCTCGTGGAGCCGCCCTTGGGATACCACCCTTGGTGTTCTGGGCTTCTAACCTCGATCCGTGATCCGGACGGGGAACAGTGTCAGGTGGGCAGTTTGACTGGGGCGGTCGCCTCCTAAAATGTAACGGAGGCGCGCAAAGGTTCCCTCAGCACGGTCGGAAATCGTGCGTAGAGTGTAAAGGCACAAGGGAGCTTGACTGCGAGACCCACAAGTCGAGCAGGTACGAAAGTAGGTCTTAGTGATCCGGCGGTTGAGAGTGGAATTGCCGTCGCTCAACGGATAAAAGGTACTCCGGGGATAACAGGCTTATCGCTTCCAAGAGTCCACATCGACGAAGCGGTTTGGCACCTCGATGTCGGCTCGTCGCATCCTGGGGCTGAAGTCGGTCCCAAGGGTTGGGCTGTTCGCCCATTAAAGCGGTACGCGAGCTGGGTTCAGAACGTCGTGAGACAGTTCGGTCCCTATCTGCTGTGCGCGTTGGAGAGTTGAACGGAGTCGACCCTAGTACGAGAGGACCGGGTTGAACAGACCTCTGGTGTATCAGTTGTCCTGCCAAGGGCATTGCTGGTTAGCTACGTCTGGACGGGATAACCGCTGAAAGCATCTAAGCGGGAAGCCCACCGTGAGATGAGCTCTCCCATCCCCTCGAGGGAGTAAGGATCCTGGCAGACCACCAGGTTGATAGGCGGGATGTGCAAGCGCAGCAATGCGTTCAGCAGACCCGTACTAATTATCCGAGGACTTGATTTTGAGAACACCACGCCGCTATGGAGTTTTGAGGGTCGCGCGCCTGGGCGCCGGCGACTTCACAAGTCCACAAGGTTTCCGGTGGTTATGGCGAGGGGGAAACACCTTTTCCCATTCCGAACAGAGAAGTTAAGCCCCTCAGCGCCGATGGTACTTGGTGCGCGAGCGCCTGGGAGAGTAGGTCGCCGCCGGGATAACTACGAAAGGCCGCCCTTAAAGGGCGGCCTTTCGTAGTTATCTGGTGGTGGGTACCCGCTCCCAGTGGGGACATCTCTCGCAGGCCAAATCCAACCACCACGGCCCTCGCCACCAGCGGTCGCCCATTTGGCGCGAGCGGTGTCCCCCCCGAGCCGCCCCGCTGGAGCGGCCACCAGCCTCAGAGGGCGCAGGCGCTCTTACCAGCGCCCTACCCACCACCATCATCCTCGGGCTCTTCCCGCTCGTCGTCGAACAGCCCCCGCGGCGGCCAGTCGTCCTGGGCGTCGCAGCGGCTGGTGCAGTGCAGGCTGGCGACGTTTTGAAGTGGCACCAGGATGTGTCCGTTCAACTCGACGTGGGCGACATCCTCGATGAGGCAGTACGCCGTCAGGATGCCGTCCTGATACTCCCCGCCGAAAAGGGCGATCTCGACGGCCTCGCCCTTGTACCTGGCCGTGTAGTCCTCCATCTGCCTCCAGTGTAGATGATCGGTTCGATCAACCTTCTAGACGAGGTGCCCCGTTTCGTTGAACGTGGCCAGGGTGATGCGGCCGTGGTGGCGCTCGATCGTCGTCAGGCTGCAGTTGGCGACACTGGCGACCCGCCAGCGCTGATCGGCCCCGAGCCCGACCACGTCCGAGACGATCGCACGGATGTTCCCTCCATGGCACACCATGACCGCCGTGCGCCCGTCCTCCGCCGCGAGCACCCTCTGGAACGCCCGCACCGAGCGCTCGTGCAGCTGGAGGTAGGTCTCGCCACCGCGATAGCCCGTGACGGCGCCGGTGAGCCACTCCTGGTACCACTCCGGGTCGCGGGCCTTGGCCTCGGCCCGGTTGCAGCCCGCCCACTCGCCGACGTCCACCTCGCGCAGGTCGGGGTCGACGATCGCCCCGAGACCCGTCGCAGCCTCGACGGCCTCCGCCGTCTGGCGGGCGCGGGCGAGATCGCTCGAGTACAGGGCGTCGACGCCCTCGCCGGCCAGGCGCGCGGCAAGCGCGCGGGCCTGGCGGAGGCCGGCCTCGTTCAGCGGCGTGTCCATATGTCCCTGCCAGCGGCCGTCGCGGTTCCAGTCGGTTTCGCCGTGGCGTGCCAGCAGGATCCTCGTCATCGCGAGAGATCATAAGATCCCCGGTCACATGGACCTCGACCTGACCGGCATGCGCGCCCTCGTCACGGGCGCGAGCGACGGCATCGGCCTGGAGACCGCCCGGGCGCTGCAAGCCGAGGGCGCGGCCGTCGCGATCGCCTCGCGCGAGCCGGCCGCCGCGGCGCAGGAGATCGGCGCCTCCGCAGTGGCCGTCGACCTCTCGAGCCCCGATGGGGGCGAGCGCGCCGTCGCGGGCGCGCTGGAGGCGCTCGGCGGCCTGGACGTGCTGGTCAACAACGTCGGCAGCTCGCGGATCGCCTCGTTCGAGCAGCTCACCGAGGACGACTGGCAGTCGGCGTGGGACCTGAACGTGATGAGCCACGTGCGCTGCATCCGCTCCGCGCTGCCCGCGCTGAAGGCGTCGAGCCGGGCGGCCATCGTCAACGTGGCATCCACGTCGGGCAAGCGCCCCAGCCTCGGCATGCCGCACTACTCGGTCACCAAGGCGGCGGTGCTGTCGCTCTCCCGGCTCGTGGCCGACACCTACGCCTCGGCGGGGATCCGCTGCAACGCCGTCTGCCCGGGCCCGACGCTCACGCCCGGCGTGGACAGCGGCCGGCGGCCTGGCCGACCAGACCGCGGCCGATTCCGACCGCAGCCGCGACGACGTGCTGAACGCCGTCGGCGCGGGCCGGCCGATCGGGCGCATGGCGACGCCCGCAGAGATCGCCGCCGTGATCGCGTTTCTCGCATCGCCGCGCGCCTCCTACGTCACCGGTGCCGCCTGGAGTGTCGACGGCGGCACGGTGGCCGTGATCATCTGACGCGGATCGCCAAAGGTACACTCGGAGTCGATGTCGCACCCCTCCGGACCCGTCGCCGACGCCTTCCCCGATCGCATTCGCCGGCTCGAAGAGCGCTCGCTCTCACCGCTCGCCGTGCGGTCGTATGCAACGGCGGGCCGACGGCGCCCCGAGCCGGACGAGTGCTCGCTGCGCACCCCGTTTCAGCGCGACCGCGACCGGATCGTGCACTCAAAGACCTTCCGGCGCCTGAAGGGCAAGACGCAGGTCTTCATCGCCCCTCAGGGCGATCATTTCCGCACCCGCATGACGCACACGCTCGAGGTGGCCGGCATCTCGCGCGGGGTCGCCCGGGCGCTGCGCCTGAACGAGGATCTGACCGAGGCCGTCGCGCTCGGGCACGACCTCGGCCACCCGCCGTTCGGCCACACCGGCGAGGAGGCCCTCGACCGCTGCCTGAAACGGCTCGGCTCGGGGTTCCGGCACAACGAGCACTCGCTGCGCACGGTGGACGTGCTCGAGCACGACGGGGCCGGCCTGAACCTGACCGCCGAGGTGCGCGACGGCATCCTCAACCACACCGGCGACGTCGACCCGGCCAGCCTCGAGGGCCGGATCGTGCGCCTGGTCGACCGCTTCGCGTACGTGAACCACGACATCGACGATGCCGCGCGGGCGGCGATCCTCGATCCGGCCAACCTCCCCACCGAGCCGCTCGCGCTCCTGGGCCGCAGCTCGTCGGAGCGCATCGACGCCCTGGTGCACGACCTCGTCGAGACCTCGGAGCGGGCGGGCGACATCGAGCAGTCGCCGCCGTTTCGAACCGCGCTGCTCGATCTGCGCTCGTACATGTTCGAGCACGTCTACCTCGGCCCCCAGGCACGGGAGCAGAGCGCGCGCGCCGGGACGATGGTCGAGGCGCTCTTCTCGCATCACCTGGCGAGCGGTGACGCACAGTCGGCCACCGACTGGGTGGCGGGGATGACCGACGGCTATGCCCTGCGCGCCCACGCGGAGCTGGCGGCGGCAGAGCCCGCGCCGGCGTGAGCCGGATCGCAGAGCAGTCGATGGAGGCGGTCAAGACGGCCGTGGACATGGTCGACCTGGTCGGTGGGCGGACGCCGCTGCGCAAGGCCGGGCGTCAGCTACAAGGGCCGGTGCCCGTTCCACGACGAGCGCACGCCGTCGTTCTCGGTCGATCCGGTGAAGAAGACCTACCACTGCTTCGGCTGCGGCCGGGGCGGAGACGCGATCCAGTTCGTCCAGGAGACCGAGAACCTCGACTTCGTCCAGGCGGTCGAGTGGCTGGCGGACCGCTACGGCGTGGACCTGGCGCACGAGGAGAGCTCGCCCCAGGAGGAGAGCCGAAGGGCCGAGCGCAAGCGGCTGGAGGCGCTGCTGGAGGACTCAGCCGGGTTCTATTCCCGCTACCTGTGGGAGGCGGCCGAGGCGGAGCCGGCGCGGGCGTACCTGGCCGAGCGCGGCCTCAGCGAGCAGACGGCGCGCGACTTCCGGCTCGGATTTGCACCCTCGGCGTGGGACCGCGTGTGTGCCGCCGCCCGCAGCAAGGGGTTCACGCCCGCCGAGCTCGAGCGGGCGGGGCTCTCGAGCCGCGGCCGGCGCGGCCCCGTCGACCGGTTCCGCGGGCGGCTGATGTTTCCGCTGGCCGACGCCCGCGGCCGCGTGCGCGGCTTCGGTGCCCGGCAGATGCCGGGCGGCGACCCGCCCAAGTACCTCAACTCACCCGAGGGCGCGCTCTTCCGCAAGTCCGACATCGTCTATGCCCTCGATCGCGCCCGCACCGCGATCGCCGCCGAGAGCCGGGCGGTGGTGGTCGAGGGCTACACCGACGTCCTGGCGCTGCACCAGGCCGGGGTGGTCGAGACCGTGGCGTCGATGGGGACAGCCCTGACCGAGCAGCAGGTGCGCGAGCTGGCCCGCCTGGTCGGCTCCGGAACGCTCTATCTGGCCTTCGATGCCGACGCCGCCGGCCAGGAGGCCGCGGTACGCGGGATGCAGCTCGCACAGGCGACGGGGATGGAGGTACGGGTGGTGCGGCTGCCCGACGGGCGCGACCCCGCCGACGTGGCGATCGCCGACCCCGAGGCGTTCACGGCGGCGCTCGCAGCGTCGGTCGGGGTGCTCGCGTTTCGGATCGACCGAATTCTGACGGCTCCCGGCTCGCGCGATCAGCGCTATCGACAGGTCGCCGCCGTCCTTCGCGAGGCCCCGCAGTCGGTCGAGCGAGAGGAGCAGGTGCAGCTCGTCGTCGACCGCCTGACCCTCACCGATGTGCTCGCCGCCGCACTCTCCCAGCCCGGGTCGCGGTCGCGCCAACGCCGCCCCCAGAGGGCCCGGGCGGACCGAACGGCCGCTCCCGCCGTCGCCCCGCCAGTACACCGAGAGGCTGTTCCTGGCCATGTGCCTGGCCCTGCCCGAGCGCGGCCGGATTTTACTCAGCGACCTCGACGTGGCACACTTCGGAGATGCGTCGCACTGGGAGGCCGCGACGCACATCCGCCGCATGCTGGCGGATGAAGACGTTTCGGAGGCGTCCGCACGGTGGGCACCGCTCGTTGGAGAGCTGAATGCACTTGCTACCCGTGAGGCTGCCTCTGAGTGGGCATTGGAGGAGCTGTATTGGAAGCTGCATCTATACCGAGCCGAGGACGGGCTAAAGGCAATGCGCGAAAACGCCGACTTGGACCTGAGTCGGCAACGCGAGCTGCAGAGCTTGGAGGAACTGCGGTTATCGGTGCTGGCGAGGCTGGACGCCATCCGCGCGCAAGCGCCAGACCGTTAGCAGGTCCCCTAGTCATGCCCCAGAATGCCCCCGACCCGCTGGGTGATCCGGCGGGCTTCGATTCGCACGAAGAACTCGACCTCGAGCCTGACCCCACCCCCGGACTGACCGAGGACACGGTCGGGATGTACCTGCGCGAGATCTCGCGGGTGCCGCTGCTGACCGCCGCCGAGGAGGTCTCGCTCGCCAAGGCGTTCGAGCGCGGGGATCTGCGGGCGCGGCGACGCCTGATCGAGTCGAATCTGCGCCTGGTGGTCTCGATTGCACGCCGCTACTCCGGCCGCGGTCTCAGCTTTCTCGACCTGATCCAGGAGGGCAACGTCGGCCTGATGAAGGCCGTCGAGCGCTACGACTGGCGGCTCGGGCACCGGTTTTCGACGTATGCGACATGGTGGATTCGCCAGGCCGTGACGCGCGCGCTCGCCGACCAGGGCCGCACGATTCGCGTGCCGGCCCAGGTGGTCGACACCATCAACCGGATGGCCCGGGTGGAACGCCAGCTGACCCAGAAGCACAACCGGCCGCCGACGCACGACGAGCTCGCCGAGGAGATGGGCATCAAGCCCGGCAAGGTTGAGGAGCTCAAGCGCGTCTCCCAGGAGCCGGTGTCGCTGGCGTCGCCGGTGGGCGAGGACGCGACCGAACTCGGCGAGATGATCGAAGACGAGCGCCAGCGCGGGCTCGGATCCGACATGGCCGCGCGCCAGCGCGACCAGCACATCTCCGACCTCGTCAGCCAGCTTCCCTACCGTGAGCGGCTCATCCTCGAGCTGCGCTACGGCCTCGAGGGCAACGCGCCGCACACGCTCGAGGAGGTCGGCCGGCGGTTCGGGGTCACCCGCGAGCGCGTGCGCCAGATCGAGACGCGGACGCTGCGACGACTCGCGGCGGCGGGCGAAAACGCCGAGTTGAGGCTCCTCATCGACTAGGATCTCGTCCGATCCGCGGTAGCTCAATGGCAGAGCATCCGGCTGTTAACCGGAGGGTTGTAGGTTCGAGTCCTACCCGCGGAGCTCCCGAGGGCCCTGAAATCAGGGCCTTCGCGCGTTTGACTAGATTGCGAATCGTGCTGGTAGCCGGGCCGCGTCCCCGCGGTGTCCCTGGAGGCCACGTTGATGCTTTGGTGGGCCCGTGAAATCGTACGCCGGCGCACTCGCCGTGATGATCGCGGTCTGGCTCGCCGCCGCCGTCGTCATCCTCGTCACCACGGAGCCCGCGCTTGCGCGACGGTTGTGGACGTGGGGGACACGAAGACGGCGGCCAGCCGTCTTCGTCGCTGCGCTCGGCCTCGTCCTCGTGCCGACACTGTTCACCGTGTTCCCACGGTGGGGAGCGACATGGTGGATCGGCAGCAAGATCGCCGTCCTGTTCGTCTGGCTGGTCGCCGCGCTCGTGGCCGCGGCCGGCTCTCTCCGTCAAAGCGAGCAGCCCGAGGACATCGCTGAGCGGCTCCCGGCTGCTCGCCGTCGGGTAGCCGCCGAGCGCCGCAACGCCATCGTCCCGTTCCTCCTGGACACGGTTCTCGCCCAACCCCCTGGCGTCCCAGTCGGTCACAGTTTCCGGGTCTACATGCCGGACGAGTCCGAACAGGTCTTGCGACCCGTCTACGAGCCGCCTGGCGCCGAGTCCGGCCAGGTGTGGGACGTCGGACGAGGAGCCACAGGAGTGGCGTGGGCCACGCATTCTCGCGTGCTCGCCCAAGGCACCGCCGTCCACGACGAGACATTCCACCTCACCGCGGACGAACGTGCCCGATACGAGCGCCTCAAATCCGTCGCCGCGGTGCCCATCACCCTCGCGTCGGGCGACATGATCGGCGTCCTGACGGCATCGAGCGAGACCCACCGCGCGTTCCTTGCCACCCCCGAAGGCACCGAGGCTCACGTCTTCCTGGCGGCCGTCTGCGGCGAGATCCTGAGCCTCGAGGAGTAGCCGACGCTACCGCGCCGACCGAGACTGTGAGCACCCCCGCACGCCGCCGCACCGACCGACCCGTGATAACCCCGGTTCGTCCCGAAGACGAGGTCGGCGCGCTGCAAGCGTTCAGCGCGAGGGTCGGAGCGACGGCCCGGTTCACCCTCTCCGCCGGCCAGCGCCGACGAATCACGCGAGCCAAGCGCCGGTCGCGCCGCGCAGCCTAGGCACGCGACGTACGCCGCGCCGCGAGACCGCTGCCCCGAGGCCGAGAGTGTCTTCGAGACTCCCGCGCGCGTCGCCTTTGCTGAGCGCCTCGGCGGCCTGTTCGCCGCGCGACATCCCGCCCGGTCTGCGCCGGCGACGATCAGCCGGCCAGGACCTGCCAGTCAACTGCCAACAACCACACCACGAGTGCGCCGCCTATCACGAGGCAAAGGGCGGCACCCAGGAGCTTGACCATCCGCTTCGTCATGCCTCGTCAAGCGGAGGATTGGCCAGCACGACCGAGGTCTCAATCTGGCGGTCGGGGATCGTCCAGTAGGTCTTGAGGAGCTCGGTCTTGAGCTCGGTCGAGACCGGCTCGAAGCCGTTGCGGCGATAGAAGCGGATCGCCCAGTCGGCGGCGGCCCATGTGCCGATCAGGATGCGGCGGCCGGTCATGCGCCGCAGATGGCGGAGCAGCGCGCCGCCGACACCCTGCCGCTGGCTGCCTGGCAGCACATACGCGTGGCGGATCAGGTCGACGTCGTCCGCCGGCTGGATGCCCATCACGCCGATCAGCGCGCCGTCCGCGTCGTAGCCCCAGAACGCGACTCCTCCGGCGATCTCGCGATCGAGCTCGCGCAGATCCATGTACGGCTCGTGCCAGCGATCGTTCGGGATCACACCGCGATAGGCCTCGGCGGCAGCGTTCACGATCGTGAGGATGGCCGTCCGCTCGTCATCGCGACATGGCCGGATGCTGCCCATCGCGCCAGTCTAGCCAGGGCTACCCGCGGAGCTCGCGTCCTCTCCCTTCCCGTCGTGCTGGAAGACGAGAATGCTGACCACGGCCATCCAGGCGACGAGCGCGACGAAGGCCAGCCCTTCAGCGGGGGTGACGACGACGACGCCGATGACGAGGGCCAGCCAGCCGAGCCAGCGCGGCAGGTCCGCGCCGCGCAGAATCGCAATGCCGCTGGCGACTCCGAAGATGCAGAGGCCGGCGGCGCTCGTCAGGACGATGTCGTTGCTCAGCACATTGATGGTTTGGGCGGCCGCGGGCGTCAACGAGCTGTAGCTGTTGGCAAGGGCGTAGCCGAAACCACCGTTGATCGTCTGGCCGACGAGTTCGATGATGCCTCCGGCGAACACGAAGCCGCTCAGCACGTCGAGGCCCGGCCGTGCTCGAAGGAAGGTCCGAAGCGTGCCGGCGAAGAAGAGGAAGAAGATGAACGCGAAGGTGAACAGGATGGCGCCCGCCGTCTGGCCGGTGTGGTGGGCGCGATAAAAGGCGATGACCTGGGTGCCGCTCGCGGAGGCGCCCGGCGCGCTGTGCTGAATCAGAAGCGCACTCCCAGCCAGACCCAAGATGGCGGCGAGAACGCCGCTCAGGGGTGCATACCGACCGTAGTTGCGAAGCATGAAAGCTCCTCTCGGGGCAGCGGAACGCAGCGTCAGCGACGATAGTCCATGCCGGGAGTCCGTGAACCGGAGGGTCGAGGGCCGTCCGCGTGGCGCAGCGGTGGCCGCCTCGGCCTGACGGCGGCGACGTCCGGCGGCCTCGGTCAGGCCGACGGTACGGCGCCGGGCGTCGTCTCGTCTGACCCCTTCGGCGAGCCGAGCCCAGAACGGCCGATCTGTGCGCGGCGCCAGAGCAGCGCGAGGTTGCGCACGGCCGGGTCGGGCGCCAGCCTCGCGTCCAGGCTCACTCGCGCGCTCCTCACGTGCCGCTGCAGGTTGCGGATCTCGATGCGGTCGGCGCCCGTCTGACGGCTGGCGGCCACGGTGTCGATGCGCCGCTCGGCGTCGGCGAGATCGCGGTCGATCGCAAGCAGATCGGCGGCGATCGAGCCCTCGTCCCCGCTGGGTGGCTCGGTCATGCCGCGGCCCTGGGGCGGCGGCCGCGCAGCGCGAGGCCCGCAACGATCAGGAGCAGGCCGACGCCGGCGAATGCGCCCGCGTCGAAGCCGGTGAACGGGAGCGTGGCGCCGCCGTGGATGACCTGCGGGAGTGCCGCGCCACCGGGCGCCTGGGTGCCGTACACGTGTTGTGCTGGGGTGCTGCTCATGATGTGCCCTTCTGGTGGTGCGCCGGAATCGTCGAGAGGGTGTGCCGCTCGGCTCACCGTCCGCACACCGACGAGGACAGCGGATGTGGCTGCCTGCAACGGGACATCCGCCGATCACGGAAGCCATCGGCGATGCGGAAGGCGGCCCGAGGTGTGCGCGTCTTTGCCATCTGCTGCCGGTGTCTCGGCGTCAGGCGAACGTGCGGCATACCACCCTCATGGGCGCTCCTCAAAGGTACGTGTGTTCGGGCCTTCGCGCTACCCCGGCCGGGTCCGGCCCGCCACGCCCAGGGTTCAGGCACCCGCGGTTCCGGGTACGGGGTACCCAACCGAAAAGGAGAGGTGGTACAGCGAATGGGCGACAAACTGCGCGGCAAGGTCGATCAGGCAACGGGCAAGGTCAAGGAGGGCGTCGGGCGCGCGAGCGACGACGAGGAGCTCACCAACGAGGGCCGAGGCGACCAGGCCAAGGGCGACCTGCGCGAGGCGGCCGGCAAGGTGAAGGACGCGGCCGGCAAGGCGAAGGACGCCGCCAACCGCTAGGGCGGATGGCCCCGATCGGGGCGGAGCCTAGGCCGGGGGCTGGCATTGCCGGCTGGACCAGGTAGTCTTCTGACGCCGTGGTCTGGGGAGGGCCACCGCAAGAGGTCGGACATCGACAGGGCGTTCTACGTGCAAGTGCGGTACCCGCGGGCGGACCGATGGGTGACGGTCGCCGTCACTGCCGCGCGCAGGGTCGCGGCGAAAAAGGCCGGTGACGTCTACCGGGAGCTGCGCAACGAGGCCGGCGAATCGCCCACCCAGGTCCGGATCGCAAGCGACGAGCTGCTTCGGCGTGAGGCCGGAGAGCGGCCGCGGTCCGTCTGATCCGATCCGCTAGGCTCCCTTCGGGTCACATAGTGGTATCGAGCGAAACCGACGAGCAGCGCGTCCAACGCATCGAGACGAGCGCCGAAGGCCTCGGCCTCCGCTTCGTCTTCTACGCCAACACGGGGCATTTCATCCTTCGTGAGGGCGGGAAGCCCTGGGGCTACGTCGTCTCGTCGCGCGACGTGTCCGAAGCGCTCGACGACGCCGAGAGCCAGCTCGAGGCCGAGCGCGACCGCCGGAGCCGCTAGACAACCCGGCGCAGGAGCTCGGCCTTCTTGGCCGCGAACTCCTTGTCGGTGAGCACGCCCGACGCGTGCAGCTCGCCCAGCTCCCGCAGCGCCGTCAGCGCGGCCGTGCTCGCCCCCTCGTCGTCCCCATCAACCGACTCGGGCTCGGCAGGCCCCGGGCCACCGTTCGAGGTGACCGGATCGGCGCTCGGTTCGGCCGGTGGCAGGGGGTTCTGGCTGGCGGGCACGGCGGGCCCGCGCTCGCTCGAGGCCGCCGGCTCGACGTCTCCGACCAGCGCGCCGCAGCGCAGGCAACGGTGCTCGATCACCGATCCTCCGACGAGATAGGGCCGGGGGTCGTGCCCCTTTGCCGCGCAGCGCAGTTGGTATCTGAGCCGGCGCAGCGACACGCCCCAACGGTATCGCGGACGAGGGGGGTACGCGAATCCGCGCCCGCTCGATCCACATCCCGTTCCAACAGAACGTGTCAACCCAGGCGTCCGCTATGGTCCGCCTGATGACGACGATTCTGGCGCCGGCCACCGATCGCTACCTGGCCGGCCTGGTCCCCGAGCCCGACGCGGTGCTGGCCGAGATGAACGCCCACGGCGAGCGCGACGGCATTCCGATCGTCCACCCCGAGACCGGGACACTGCTCGCGGTGCTGGCCCGCGCCGTCGGCGCCCGGCGTGTCGTCGAGGTGGGTACGGCGATCGGCGTCTCGACCCTGCATCTTGCCCGGGCGGTCGGCGCTGGCGGCGTCGTGACCTCGTTCGAGATCGACCCGGCCAGGCACTCCGCCGCGCGGGAGTATCTGACCAGGGCCGGGATGATCGACCGCACGGATCTGCGACTGCAGGACGCGGCAGCAGGCCTCCGCGAGCTCGAGGGCAGTGTCGATATGGCCTTCCTGGACGGTCTCAAGACCGAGTATCCCGAGCACCTCGAGCTCGTGCTCGCGCACGTGCGCTCCGGCGGCCTCGTGGCGGTCGACAACGTCCTCCTGTCGGGCACGGTCGCGACAGGCCGTGGAGAGGGCCACTGGACCGATGAGCATGTGGCGCGCATGCGCGAGTTCAACCACCGGCTGACGACCGATCCGAGGCTCGACGCGACGGTGCTGCCGGTCGGCGACGGTGTGGCGGTGGCCGTCCGCCGCTGAGTATGCTTGCATTTTCCGCTCGGGCGAAGACAGGCGCCCGAGCCTCACCTACTGTGTGAGGGTGTACACGGATGCCCGCTGCAGCCACGCGGTGATGCGGACCCTTCGCGAAAGGATGCCTCTGCCATGAAACGCGCCCTCGTCCTCCTGATCGCCGCCGCTGCGGTGATCACCGGCTGCGGAAGCAGCTCCGGCTCGAGCTCGGGCGGCTCGACGTCCGGGGGGTCATCGTCCGTCAGCACCAACTCCGCCGCCGGCATCCTGGCCGCCGCAGGGGCATCCACGAAGAACGCCACATCCGCGGCGTTTGACGCCAAGCTCGGCGTGACGGTCGGCGGCAACCTGCAGGGCGCCGGCGCGGGCGCAGCACTGTTGAGGGGGCCGCTCACGTTCGAGTTCAAGGGGCACGCGGGCTCGGCGGGCGCAGGCAAGTCCAAGTTCGACGTCAACTTCGCCCTCAACTACACGGGCGGCTCGTTCACCGGTGAGGCGCTCTCTCCCGACGGCAAGACGCTGTATCTCCAGCTGCCTGCCCTCATGGGCCCCGGCTGGAAGTCGCTGCCGATGACGGGCCTGACACAGGCTGGATCGTCCGGCTCCTCGGGCTCGACCACGAGCGGCGGCCTGAATGCGCTCAAGGCTGCCGGCCTCGATCCCAGCAAGCTGCTCAAGAACCTGACCCTGTCCACCTCGGGCGGGCAGGACACGATCTCGGCCGACGTCGACCTCGCGGCAGTGGTTGCGGCCGTCGAGAAGGCCGGCAAGAGCACGGCCGGGCTCACCGCCAAGAATCAGGCCCAGATCGCCCAGCTCGAGAAGGCGATCACCAAGGCCCACGGCTCGCTCTCGTTCGACAGCTCGACGCACCTGCCCACAGACGAGCAGCTGCAGTTCGCGATGACGGTGCCGCCGTCGCTGTCCTCCACGGCGAGCGGCCTGAAGAGCCTGGCGCTCAACCTCGACATCAAGTTCAGCGACTGGAACACCGACTTCACGGTCACCGCCCCCAAGGGCGCGACGCCGCTCAACACCGGCGGCCTGCTCGGCCTCGGCGCCGCCCCGGCCGCTTGAGCGTCTACCGCATCCTGTGCGGGCCGCCGCAAAGCGGCCCGCACAGGAGTGGTCCGTGCATGGAGTGGGGGCGGCTGGATTCGAACCAGCGACGAACGGATTATGAGTCCGCTGCTCTGACCGGCTGAGCTACACCCCCGCGCCCGGGACCATGCTACCGGTGCAGATCGGCGAGAACCGGTCCGCCTCGGCATCCGTAGTAGCAGAGGAATCGCCGAGGATCCGTGAGCCAGACCGCAGACCACACGTTTGACAGCGAGATTTTGGAGGGCCTGCCCGACCGGGTTCTGGCCGACCTGGATGGCCGGTTTGCGGCGGCCCGGTTCGGCAAGGGCGAGCTCATCTACTCGCCGTTCGACCGCGCCGACGCCATGTATGTCGTCCAGAGCCGGCCGTGTCCGCCTGTACCGCAGCGCGCACGACGGCCGCCAGCTGACACTGGCCATGCTCGACGAGGGCGAGGTGTTCGGCTGCGTCTCGCCCGAGGGCGACGCCCTGCACGACGCCTACGCCGAGGCGATGACCGACGCGGTTGTGCGAGTGCTCTCGAACGCCGACCTCGAGCGGGTCACCGCCGACCACCCGCAGATGGCGATCAACCTCCTGCGGTCGCTCACCGAGCGGCTGCGAACCACGCAGGACCAGCTCGAGAGCCTTGCGTTCCGCGGTGTCCCGGCGCGGCTGGCGTCGCAGCTCCTGCAGCTGATGGATCGCTACGGCCGGGTCACGCACACGGGGATCCGCATCGACGAGCGCTTCACGCACGTCCAGCTCGCCGAGATGATCGGCACGAGCCGCGAGACGCTCACCAAAGTGATGAACGAGCTGCGCGAGGGCGGCCTGATCGACGTCCGCGAGCGGCTGGTGTGGGTGCTCGACGCCGACGGCCTCGAGCGGCTCCGCCGGACCGGCTAGCACCCCGGCGGCTCTCGGCCAGGCGGCCGACTACACTATCGGGCGGGAGATTTCTCGCACCGAAAGGGACGCTGGCTGTGACCGACACCGGAACCATGCGAGTCAAGACCGGGCTCGCCGAAATGCTCAAGGGCGGCGTGATCATGGACGTCACCAATGCCGAGCAGGCCCGCATCGCCGAGGACGCCGGCGCGTGCGCCGTGATGGCGCTCGAGCGGGTGCCGTCCGATATCCGCCGCGACGGCGGGGTCGCGCGGATGGCCGATCCGAGCAAGATCCGGGAGATCCAGGAGGTCGTCGACATCCCCGTGATGGCGAAGGCCCGTATCGGCCACTTCGCCGAGGCCCAGGTGCTCGAGGCGCTCGACGTGGACTACATCGACGAGTCCGAGGTGCTGACGCCGGCAGACGAGGCCAACCACATCAACAAGTGGAAGTTCAAGGTCCCGTTCGTGTGCGGCGCGACCAACCTGGGCGAGGCGCTCCGGCGGCTGAGCGAGGGCGCCGCCATGATCCGTTCCAAGGGCGAGGCCGGTACCGGCAACGTCGTCGAGGCGGTGCGCCACATGCGCTCCATCCTGGGCGAGATCAAGCGGCTGACGGCGATGGACGAGGATGAGGTCTACGCGGTCGCCAAGCAGCACCAGGCCCCGTACGAGCTGGTCAAGTTCTGCGCCGAGAACGGCCGCCTGCCGGTGGTCACGTTCACCGCCGGTGGCATCGCCACCCCGGCCGACGCGGCCCTGATGATGCAGCTCGGCGCCGACGGCGTGTTCGTCGGCTCGGGCATCTTCAAGAGCTCCGACCCGACCGCGATGGCAACGGCGATCGTGCGGGCGACGACGCATTTCGCCGACCCCGCCATCGTCGCGGAGGTGTCATTCGGCCTGGGAGACGCGATGCCGGGCACCGAGATCTCGGCGCTGGGCGAGCAGGGCCTGCTGCAGACGCGTGGCTGGTAGGGTCGGAGTTCTGGCCCTGCAAGGGGCGTTCCGCGAGCACGTCGCCGCGCTCGGCGACGTTGGCGTGGAGGCGGTCGAGGTGCGGCTGCCGCGCGACATGCGGGGGCTGGCCGGCCTGGTCATTCCCGGAGGCGAGTCCTCCACGATGTCCAAGCTCATCGAGACGTACGAGCTCGAGCAGCCGATCCGCGAGCTGCACTCCGGCGGCGGTGCGCTCATGGGCACGTGTGCGGGCATGATCGTGCTCGCCGCGGCCGGGATCGATGCCCGGCCGGACCAGCGCTTCCTCGGCCTGATCGACATCGACGTGCGCCGCAACGCGTACGGCCGTCAGCTGGCGAGCTTCGAGGCGCCGCTGCACCTCACGGGCGAAGATCTGCCGCTGCCCGGCGTGTTCATCAGGGCGCCGCAGATCGAGCGGGTGGGGGAGGGCGTGGAGATCGTGGCCGAGCTCGACGGCCGGCCTGTCGCCGCGAGCCAGGGCCAGGTGCTCGTGACCGCATTTCATCCGGAGCTGACCGACGATCGCCGCGTGCACCGCCGGTTCGCGGCCATGCTGGCCGAGCGTGAGGAGGCGGTGGCATGAGCGGGCACTCCAAGTGGTCGACGATCAAGCACAAGAAGGGCGCCGAGGACAAGCGCCGGGGGCAGCTCTTCACCAAGCTCTCGCGGGCGATCATCGTCGCGGCCAAGGACGGCGGGCCGGATCCCGACGCCAACGCAACCCTCGCGACGGCCATCGCCAAGGCCCGGTCCTACTCGATGCCGAAGGACAACATCGAGCGTGCGATCGCCCGGGCGACCGGTGGCGGCGAGGATTCCGACGCGTTCGAGGCCGTCACCTACGAGGGCTACGGGCCTGAGGGGGTGGCGATCATCGTCGAGGCGCTGACCGACAACCGCAACCGCACCGCCGCGGACGTGCGGGCGATGTTCACGCGCAGCAATTCCAGCCTCGGCGCGCCCCATTCGGTGGCATGGCAGTTCGAGCGTAAGGGCCTCATCCTGGTTCCGGCTGCCGACGTCTCCGAGGACGATGTCGTGCTCGCCGCGGCCGACGCCGGTGCCGAGGACGTCGCCCAGGACGAGTCGAACTGGGAGGTCACGACCGCCCCGACCGACCTGGCAACGGTGCGGGACGCGCTCGAGGCGGCCGGGATCCCGATCACCTCGGCGGAGCTGACGATGGTGCCGAAGACGACCGTCGAGCTCGAGGCCGACGGCGCCCGCCGCCTGCTGCGCCTGATCGAGTCGCTGGAGGACCTGGACGACGTCCAGGAGGTCTATGCCAACTTCGACATCCCCGAGGCCGTGCTGGAGGCCGTGGCGGGCTGAATACACGGTGCCAGGCACCAAATATTCACGCGAACAGGCGTTCGACCTCCGTCCGCGGCGGCCGGTAGAGTGGGCACATGATCCTGCTGGGCATCGATCCCGGCACCGCCGAGACGGGGTACGGCGTCATCGCGGTGCAGGGCACGAACCTGCGTGCCGTCGACCATGGTGTGATCACCACGATGGCCGGCACGCCACTCGAGCTGCGCCTGACCCACATCTTCGCAGAGGTGACCGAGCTGATCGCGCGCCATGAGCCCGAGTCGGTCGCGCTCGAAGATCTGTTCGTCGGCGGCAACCCGCGCACGATCCTCTCCGTCGGCCACGCACGCGGGGCGGTGCTGACGGCCTGCGGACGCGCCGGAGTGGCCGCCACCGGGTACCCGCCGGCCGCGGTGAAGCTGACCGTGTGCGGCTTCGGCCGCGCCGACAAGACGCAGGTGCAGCGGATGGTGGTCGCGTCGCTTCGGCTCGACCGGGCGCCGGCGTCCGACCACGCCGCCGACGCGCTCGCGGTCGCCGTCTGCCACGCCCATTCCTCGCGCGGGAACGCCATCCGAGCGGCGGCTTCATGATCGCTTCGCTGCGCGGCCGCGTGGTCGCAAACGGTGCCGGCACCACCGTCATCGACGTCGGCGGCGTGGGCTATCGCCTCGCGACCACCGCATCGGCTGCCCGCCTGGCCGCCGCTGCCGGCAGTGGCGAGGTCACGCTGCTCACCCACATGCACGTGCGCGAGGACACACTGGCGCTGTTCGGCTTTGCGACCGAGGCCGAGCGGGTGCTGTTCGAGCTGCTGCTGGGCGTGTCCGGCATCGGCCCCAAGGCGGCGCTCGCGATCGTCTCGGGGTATGCGCCCGACCAGATCCGGCGGGCGGTGGCGACCGGCGATCATGCCCTGTTCACCAGCATCCCCGGCATCGGCCGGCGCACCGCCGAGCGAGTGGTGATCGACCTCAAGGACAAGGTTGGCGCCATCGCCACGGTGGCCACCGACGCCGCGCCCGCCGGCACCGCCGACGGCCACACGGCTGCGCGCGATGCGCTGGTCGGCCTGGGCCTGTCGGTAGCCGAGGCCGAGGCTGCGCTGCGGCCGCTCGACGTCGACCTCCCGGTCGAGGAGCGGGTGCGGCTGGCGCTATCCGGCGCCGTTCCGGCCGGAGCGGGCGGATGAGCGCCGCGGCCGGGCCCCGGATCCCCGACGCCTTCGTGGCGCCGGGCGAGGAGGAATTCGACCGCTCGCTGCGGCCGCGCAACCTGTCGGAGTTCGTCGGCCAGGAGCAGATCAAGGAGCAGCTCTCGATCTTCCTCGAGGCCGCCCGGGCCCGGGGTGAGCCGTGCGAGCACGTGCTCCTCGCCGGCCCTCCCGGACTGGGCAAGACCTCGCTCGCATCCATCATCGCGACCGAGATGCACTCGTCGCTGCGGGTCATGTCGGGGCCGGCGATCGACCGCAAGGCCGACATGGCCGCAATCCTGACCGCGCTCGAGGCCGACGACGTGCTGTTCATCGACGAGATCCATCGCCTGAACCGCTCGATCGAGGAGCTGCTCTACCCGGCCATGGAGGACGGCTGCATCGACATCGTCATCGGCCAGGGGCCCGGCGCACACTCGATCCGGCTCGAGCTGAAGCCGTTCACGCTCGTGGGGGCGACCACCCGCACCGGCCTTCTGACGACACCGCTGCGCGACCGCTTCGGCATCACCCACCGCCTCGACTACTACGAGCCGGCCGAGATCGGGCGCATCGTCCAGCGGTCGGCGCGGCTTCTGGGCGTGCGCATCGACGAGGGCGGCTGCGACGAGGTGTCACGGCGCTCGCGCGGCACTCCCAGGGTGGCAAACCGGATCTTGCGCCGGGTGCGCGACTTCGCCCAGGTGCGCCACCAGGGCGAGATCACCCACCCCATCGCGATCGAGGCGCTGGAGCTCTTCGAGGTCGACAGCGCCGGGCTCGAGCGGATCGACCGCGCCATCCTGCGCGCCATCGCCGAGCGGTTCTCGGGCGGACCGGTCGGGCTGTCGACCCTGGCCGTGGCGATCGGCGAGGAGTCCGACACGCTCGAGGACGTGTACGAGCCGTACCTGCTCCAACTGGGCATGCTGCAGCGCACCCCGCGTGGCCGGGTGGTCACGCCGGCCGGGTACGCGCACCTCGGCCTGCCGGCGCCCGCGCGCGACCCACGCCTGTTCTGAGCCGCGGCTGCTGTAATAGGTGGCGATGCATCGTCTCCGTGCGGCCTATCGGCGTGCCCGCCCCTGGATCCCGCTGGTCGCCGCCGCTGCGATCGCCCTGGGAGCGTCGGCCGCGATCGGCCTGACCGCGATCGAGCGCGCCTCGAAGGGGCCGGCGTTCCGGGTATCGGCGGCCTGCTTGCGGCTGAACGCGACGGTGCGCCAGGAGCTGGGAGTGGTGACCGGATTCGGGTTCACCGTCCAGGGTCCGGTCGTCCAGAACGCCGACGGCACGGGCCACGCCCGGCTCGATTTCAGCGCCACCGGCTCGTGGCGCAGCGGCCACGTCCACATCCACGTGGTCGAACGCCACCGGCGGTGGTACCTGGTGGGCCCGGCACAGCTCTTCGTATCGGGCGTGCAGGCGCCGTTTCTGATCAACCCCGACCAGCTGAACCTCGTTTCGGGCCCCGCCAAGCGGCTCTACACCATCCGGTGCGCACCGACGACCTCGACTACGACCTCCCCCCGGCCCTGATCGCGCAGACACCGGCCGAGCCACGCGACAGCGCCCGGCTCCTGGTGTACGACCGCGCGTCGGGGGCGGTCCGGCACCGGCATTTCCGCGACCTTCTGGACGAACTGCGCCCCGACGACCTCGTGGTGCTGAACGACACCCGGGTGCTGCCGGTGCGGCTGCGGGCACACCGAGCGACGGGAGGCGCCGTGGAGGTGCTCCTGCTCGAACCCGAGGGCGACACCCGCTGGCGGGCGCTCGCCCGGCCGGCCCGGCGGCTGCGGGACGGTGAGACCCTGAGCGCCGGCGAGCTCGAGATCACCATCCTGCAACGCGAGGGTGACGGCCGTGTGCTCGTGGATGTGGGCGTGCCTGGCACCGTCACGGCGGGCGTGACGGTTCTGCAGGCACTTCGGCGGGTGGGGGAGATGCCGCTTCCGCCGTATATCCGGCAGGCGCCGGCGGATCCCGAGCGCTACCAGACGGTGTACGCGCGCCACCCCGGCTCGGCCGCCGCGCCGACGGCCGGCCTGCACTTCACGCCGGCGCTGCTCGAGCGGCTGCGTGCCGGCCACGACGTGGTCGAGGTGACGCTGGGCGTCGGACTCGATACCTTCCGGCCGGTGACCGCCGCAGACCTCGCCGACCATCCCCTGCACAGCGAGCCGTACTCGGTGACGCCACGGGCCGCCGCGGCAATCGAGCGGGCGCGCGACGATGGCCGCCGCGTCATCGCGGTGGGCACGACGACGGTGAGGGTGCTCGAGACGGTGTGGGGAGGGCCGCAGCGGGCGCCGCTTCGGGGTCGCACGCGACTTTTCATCACGCCGGGGCGTCCGTTCGCGGTCACGGGTGCGATGGTCACGAACTTCCACCTGCCCCGCTCGACCCTGCTCGCGATGGTGATGGCGTTCGCGGGCGTCGACCCCGTGCGATCGCTCTACCGCACGGCGGTGCAGGAGCACTACCGCTTCTACAGCTTCGGCGATGCCATGCTGCTTCTGTGAGCGACCACTTCCGGATCACGGCGACCGACGGCGCGGCCCGCGCGGGCGTCCTCGAGACCGCCCACGGCCCGGTGCGGACACCTGTCTTCATGCCGGTCGGCACGAAGGCCAGCGTCAAGGCGATGCTGCCGGGCGAGCTCCGCGACCTGGGAGCGACGATCGTGCTCGCAAACGCCTACCACCTGCACTGCCGCCCCGGCGCCGAGAAGATCGCCGCACTCGGCGGCCTGCACCGGTTCAGCGGCTGGGACGGCCCGATCCTCACCGATTCCGGGGGGTTTCAGGTGTTCTCGCTGCGGCACACCGCGGCCCGCATCGACGACGAGGGTGTGCGTTTCCGGTCGATCTACGACGGCTCCGAGCAGCACTTCACGCCCGAACTGGCGATGCGCATCCAGCGTCTGCTCGGATCCGACATCGCCATGGCCTTCGACGAGTGCCCGCCGGCCGGGGTCGATCGCGCCCGGCTCGAGGCCGCGGTGCGCCGCACCGGCCTGTGGGCGCAGCAGAGCCGCGACCAGCCCCGCGCCCAGGGCCAGCTCGGATTCGGGATCGTCCAGGGCGGCACCGACCTGGAGCTGCGCCGGCGCAGCGCCGACGACATCCTCGCAGTGGGGTTCGACGGCCACGCGGTGGGCGGCCTGTCGGTCGGCGAGGAGCGCGGGCCGATGTTCGAGACACTGGCCGCAACCGTCGAGATGCTGCCCGCCGACCGGCCCCGCTACCTGATGGGCGTCGGCGACCCGCAGGGGCTGCTGGAGGGGATCGCCCGGGGAGTGGACATGTTCGACTGCGTGCTCCCCACCCGGTTGGGGCGCACGGGCTCGGCGCTCGTGCCCGGGGGGCGGATCAACCTGCGAAACGCGGCCTTCGCCGCAGATCCCGGGCCACTCGTCGAAGACTGCACCTGCCCCGCCTGCGCCAACTTCTCACGGGCCTACATCCGCCACCTGATCACGCAGTCGGAGATCACCGGCCTTCGCCTCCTGACGATCCACAACCTGCACCACCTGCTCGATTTGGTGGCGCGAGCGCGCGCCGCCATCGCAGAGGGGCGTTTTGAGGCGCTGCGGCGCGAATTGGCGGCCCAGCCGTTCCCCGCTGACCGCTTTGTCTAGACTTCCGAACCCTTGAGCGAGAAGCGCCGCAACCTCTCGGTCCTGGTGGTGGTGGTCGCGCTGATGGTGGCCGCCGCCACGACCGTCGCCGTGCGCGGGTTCACCCTCGGCCTCGACCTGCGCGGAGGCCTCGAGGTCGTCCTGAAGGCCCGGCCGATCCACGGCAACACCGTCTCGGCCCAGGACCTCGCCAACGCGGCGAACGTCATGCGCCGCCGCATCGACCCGCGGGGCATCCTCCAGCCGGAGATCCGCACGTCGACGGCCGACAACACGATCGACATCTCGATCCCCGGCGTGAAGGATCCAAACGCGGTCGCGAACCTGCTGGTGGCGGGGCAGCTCCAGAGCTTCAACTTCTACGACTTCCTGACGCCGGTGTCGCGGGTGTCGACGTACCAGTCGAAGCCACGCTCGCTCTACCAGATGCTGTCGACGGCCAAGCCGCTCGTCAAGGCCGGCCAGGCACCCGCCGGATGGGCGCTCTTCAACGCGAAGAGCCACGACCTGGTGACACGGGGCGGCATCCGCTCGCGCATCGAGCCGCAGAAGAACCAGGTGCTGAACGACCTGCATCTGCCGCCCAACACGCAACCGCCCGGAACGGTGTGGCTGGCGGTGCCGCACGGCGACGCGGCCGTGAGCTGCGACACCACGGTCGGCTGCCCGGATGTGACGAGCGCGGGGGGCCGGATCGTCTGGTACCTGTTCCACATCCCGACGTCCAGCGGCGAGATGGTCGACGGCAACCAGATCTCGAGCGCCCAGGGCACAACCGATGCGAACGGCCAGCCGATCGTCGCCCTGACCTACAAGAACGGGGGCGCCCGCGACTTCCAGAACATCACCGCCAAGATCGCGCAGGAAGGCAAGATCGCCGGACGCGACCTGATCGAGGCGATCATCGTCGACAACCAGCTGGTGGCAACGCCGAGCGTGAGCACCGCGTTCACGAGCGGCATCGATGCCAGCATCAACGGCAGCGAGATCACCGGCGTCACGACGTCGGATGCCAGCCGGATCGCCCTCGAGATCCAGTCGGGCACGCTGCCGGTGAAGTTCTCGCCCTACTCGCAGCAGCTCGTGTCGGCGACGCTGGGGAAGGACTCGCTGCGAAACGGCGTCATCGCGGGCGCGGCCGGGCTCGTGTTCGTGATGCTGTTCCTGATCCTCTTCTACGGCTTCCTCGGCGTGATCGCCGACATCGCCCTGATCATCTACGGCCTGCTCCTGGCGGGGATCGTGGCCGCGCTGCCTGTGACGATGACGCTCCCGGGGATCGCCGGCACGATCCTCACGATCGGGGTCGCGGCCGACGCGAACATCGTCATCTTCGAGCGCGTGAAGGAGGAGGTGCGCGCGGGCAAATCGATGCGCGCGGCCATCGCGACCGGCTACCGGCGCGGCTTCCACACGATCATCGACGCAAACGTCGTCACGCTGATCGCGGCAGGAGTGCTGTACGCGGCGGCCACGTCAAGCGTCAAGGGCTTCGCGCTGATGCTCCTGATCGGCGTCGTCACATCGATCTTCACCGCAGTCGTGGCCACCCGGGCGATGCTGGGGGTGCTCAGCGGGCTCAGCTTCATGACCAGCAGATGGGTGCTCGGCTCCATCGGCACCGGTGACCGCTGGAAGCGATTCGACTTCATCGGCCGCAAGCGCGTGTGGTTCGCAATCTCGGGCGTGATCCTCGCGATCGGCGCGATCAGCCTGGTCACGACGGGGCTCAACCGTGGCATCGACTTCACCGGCGGAAGCAAGGTCATCTTCGTCACACCCAAGCCGGAATCGGTCGGCGCTGCCACCAGCGCGGTCACGGCGGCCGGCGTTCCGCAGCCGCAGGTGCAGGGGGTGACCTCGACGCGAGGATCGACCCAGTCGTCCGGCTACACCCAGTTCCAGATCGAGTCGAAGTTCCTCTCCCAGGCCACCCAGAGCAAGCTCTTGACGCAGCTCAAGACGCACTTCGGCCAGGCCGCCAAGATCACCGACTCGCAGGACGTGAGCTCGTCCTTTGGCCAGTCGGTGCTCGACTCGGCGTACCTGGCCGTCGTGTTCTCGCTGATCATCATCTTCATCTACGTGGCGTTCCGGTTCGAGTGGAAGTTCGCCGTGCCGGTCATGGTCGCGCTCGGGCACGACATCCTGCTCACGATCGGGATCTACGCGCTGGCCGGAAGGGTGGTGACAGCCGACACGGTCGCGGCGGTCCTGACCGTGCTGGGATACTCGATGTACGACACGGTGATCGTGTTCGACCGGGTGCGCGAGAACATCCCGATCCTGCGCCGGCACACGGCCAGCCAGGTCGTGAACGAGTCGCTCGCCGAGACGATCACGCGTTCGCTGAACACGTCGCTTGTGACGCTGATCCCGATCGTGCTCCTGTTCATCGTGGGCACCGGGACGCTGAAGGACTTCGCCTTCGCGCTCATGGTCGGCATCATGTCGGGCGCCTACTCGTCGATCTTCATCGCCGCACCGCTCCTGGCGGTGTTCATGGAGCGGGAGCCGGGCTACGTCAAGCGCCGGCATGACCTCGAGAAGTCCGGCGACATCGAGGCACCAAGACGCCGCTCGGCGCCGGCACCGGTCCCGACCGCAACACCGGCGACCGACGGGCCGGCTCCGCCGGGCACGGCACCGCCGACACCGGCGTCGACGCGCCGCCGCCGCCGGCGCGCGCACGGCCGCTCGCGCTAAACGCTCGGCGCGACGGCATCGGCGGCGGTGACCAGACGGCCGCCGCGGCCCGCGACCCATTCCAGCACCGAGTCGTAGACCCTGTCCCAGCCGTGCGCGTACTCGCGGCTGAACCGGTCGACGTGCCAGAGGATCGCGACCGTCCCACCGACCTCGGCCACCCGGTCGAGCAGCCGCAGCGTGCGCTCGAGGGCGGCCGTGGGAGGCAGGCCGAGGTAGCGCTGTTCGGCCAGGGTCGCATCCATCACCGCCAGGGGCAGCTCGACGAGGCCCAGCGGCCGCTCCTCGGCCAGGTGGTAGGGCCGGTACGGGAACGAGAACCCCGCCCGCAGGCCGATCGCATCGCCGTATCCCTGGCTCGAGTCGTAGCCAAAACCGAGCCGGTCGAGCTCGGGCAGCGTCGTGTGGGTGTCATGGCGCAGGTAGTGGAACCGCACCCCCGGCACGGGCGCACCGGTCAGTTGCTCGAGCCGGGCCCGCTCCTCGGCGATCCGCTCGGGCACCTGCGAGCTCGTGTAGCTCGGATGCAGGCCGACCTCGTCGCCCTGCGCGGCGATCTGGGCGACGATGGCCGGGCGCAGGCGGTCGTAGGCCGCCGGATCGGGCCCGTCGGCGGGGTGATGGTTGCCCGCCATCACGAAATACGTGGAGCGGCCGCCGTGGGCGCGCTCGATCGCGGCGATGCGCTCGTACGACCAGTTCGGGTCGGTGCCACGCAGGCGCCGGAACGGCGCAGCGGCGAGACCCAGCCCCTCGGCCGCGGCATCCCGCGGGCGGTGGTCGCGCAGGGCCACGCGGGCACGGGACGCGGCGCCGAGGAGCGCCCGCGGCCCGCTCCAGCGCCAGGGGGTGTCGACGTCGTGGGTCAGCGCAACGGTGAACGGCGTGCGGCCGGCGTCGCCCACCGCCACCCGGAACTGCTGCAGCAGGCTGTCGACCGCCGGACGCTCGGGATCCGCCAGAGCCGCCGAGGCGGGGAAGCGGCCGTGCTCGTCTCGGATCGTGCCGGCCCGCTCCTCCCACCGTGACAGATGCCAGAACGCACTGGCCACCAGGTCGTGCCCCCCGTCACCGAAGTCGACCATCCCGCCCTCGCCGAGCAGCGGGGCGTCGGCGCTGCCGGACTCGAAGTAGCGCCACGCTTGCTCGGATGCCTCCAGACCGCCGCTGTGGCCGTAGCGCACCGCCTCCGCCGCGGGGGACGCGCAGGCCGAGAGCAGCGTCTCGAGCGTCCACCGCGCCCTGGCGGTGAAGCTGTCGGGCGCGTCCACCTCGAGCCGCGGGCCGCTCACTCGTAGCCGAGGTCGCGCAGGCGCTCGAGGATCCCGGCCTCCTCGTCGGCGCTGTAGACGCCCTGCTCGCTCGCCGCGGTCTGCTCGGCCGTCACGTGAACAGCCTCGTCGCCGGCCTGCAGGATCGCCTCGATCGGCTGGCCGTCGAGCCCGTCGGCCCCGATGCCGTGCAGGCGCAGGATCGTCGCCGCCATCTGGACGATGCCGCTGCCCTCGGGCACGACTCCGGGCCGGATGCCGGGGCCACGCGCGCCCAGGATGCCGTCGACCCCGTGATGGCCGGAGTAGCCGTAGGCATGCTCGGGGTCGAGGTGGTCGTGCACCTCGAAGGCCCCCGTGCCGCGGCGCCGCAGCGAGTCGATGTGGACGCGCTCGTCGACGGCGAGGATGATCAGATCCGGGGCGCGGTCGAGGTACGGCCCGTGATAGATGTCGGCCTTGCGCAGCACGTGCAGCAGCGGCTCGCCCGTGTCGGGGTGCTTCACCGCCTCGAACTCCTGCGCGAGCCGCTCGGCATATGCCGGGTCGTGCACCGCGCCGCTTGCCTCGCCCAGGTAGATCTGGCCCCCCGTTGCAAAGGCGTAGGCGCGGGTGCGGGGGAAGTCGATGTCGGCGAAGGCGCGGTCGGCCGGCACGCCCGGGACGCCCGGCAGCCGGTCGAGCATCGCGGTGTACCAGCCCGCGGTGCGGGCCAGCCGGCGGTCGACGCGCATCAGCCCGTCGAGCCGCGTCCCGCGCAGCCCCTGGAGCGAGCGGCGGCGGTAGTGCAGGTGGCCATGCTCCTCGAGCCAGCGGTTGGTGTGAAACACCCGGTAGATCGGCTTCATGCCGTGGTCGGACATCATGAGCACGGTCGGCTCCTCGCCGAACCGCTCTCGGGCCGACTCGATCAGGCGTCCACAGGCGGCATCGACCGCCTGGTAGACCTGCACCAGCTCGTCTCCGCAGGCAGCGCCGTCGTGGGCGGGGTGGTTGGGGTCGAGGCGGGCGTATCCCAGGTGCCCGGCGAAGTCGGTGCTCATGAAGTCGACCACCAACAGGCCAAGGTCGGGCTCGAGCTCGAAGCACTGCTCGCACACCGACGCGATCTGGTCGACGTGCTCGATCAGAAGCTGCGCGTAGCGCTCGAAGTCCTCCCACCAGCGCTCGCGCATCGGGTGGTGGGCGGTGACGAGGCCGGGATGGCGGGCGCGAATCGCAGCCGCAGCCGATGCCGGAGCAATCTCCGGCTCGGCCGGGCCGCCGTAGCCCGTGACTGTGATCCCCGCGATCTCCTCGGCGGGGTAGGTGAACGGCACGGTCACGAACGCCGACCGGATCCCGGCCGCCCCCAGCGTCCGCCAGAGCGGCATTCCGGCGCGGCTGCGGCCGCTCTCGACGCGCGACTGGGCGCGGTTGGCGTTGGTCGAGAAGTTGAAGATGCCGTGGCGGGCGGGGTTGAGCCCGGTCACGAACGTCGACCACGCTGTCGGCGTGGCGGCCGGCAGGGTGGAGCGCAGGCGCCCGTAGGCCCCGTCGCGAACGATCCCCGCCAGGGTGGGCAGGCGGCCTTCATCCAGCAGCTGGCCGACGAGCTCGGGATCGGCTCCGTCCATTCCCAGGCACAGCACCCTCATGCGATGCGGCCCACGGGAGCGCTCGGTACCGCCCCGCGGCGGGAGCGGTGGATCCGGCCGCGGACGACGCGCCCGAGCTGGATCAGCGCCGGCCGGGGGTCATCGCGGGCAAGGAGCGCGTCGGTGTACGGCGGCCGCTGGAACGCGTGGGGGGAGTCGGCCGAGAACGTGATCGCCCACCGCCGGCCCTCACGTGTCATCCGCCGCACCGGGGGCCGCCGGCCGACAAGGTCGAGATAGGCAATACGGGTCAGGTCGACGCCGCAGGCCGTCGCCAGGCCGTGCCACTGCCACAGCCGCGGGTTGACCTCGATCAGCTTGTAGGTGCCCGTGCGGGGGTCGAGCTTGAACTCCACCTGCGAGATGCCGTTGAACTCCAGCTGGCGCAGCAGACGCAGGCCGTGGTCGGCGATCTCCGGCACCCACACGGCCTCGGCCACCCGGCACACGCCCATGTGCTGGCGTGTCTGGCGCAGCTTGCGGCCGGTGAAGATCCCGAGCGCCTCGCCGTCGGCCGCCACGTAGCTCCCGAGGCTGTAGAGGTGGTCATCGCCGCCCGACACGTACTCCTGCACCATCGGCTCGAAGGCCTCGGCCTGGGCGAACGCCGCCTCGAGCTCCGCGGCCGTCTCGCAGCGGAACCCCTGGCGGTTGTGGAGCCGCTTGAACCCGATCGGGTCGGACGGCTTGACAATCACCGGGTAGCCCAGCTCGTGCGCCGCCGCAAGGGCCTCCGCCGCCGAGCGCGGATGCCGCGTCTCGGGCGTCGGCACGCCGCAGGCGACGGCCGCCTCGAGCTGGTGGCGCTTGCTCTGGAGCCGCTCGAGCGTCGCCCACGGCGGCGAGCACGGCCGGTACGCCGGCCCCAGCTCGGCCTGCCGGCGGGCGATCACGTTCACGTGCTCGTCGTGGGTCGCAAACACCGGCACCGGCCCTGTGAGCGTCTCGCCCAGGCCGGCGAGCACCGCGACGAAGCCGTCCTCGTCGGCGACGGGGTCGGGCGCGGGCACGGGCGTCGCATACCGCGAGCGGAAGCCGAGGGCCGATCGGCCGTCGTCGACGGCGAGCACACGGACGCCGTGGCGGCCGAGCGAACGGATCGCGGCGAGGCCGTTCACCCAGCCGACCTCGACGACGACTGCGGTGGGAGTCTGGGAGGCGGCGGCGGGCACGGCGACGCGCATTCTAGGGTAGGCCGCTCCCGCTCCGGGCACCCGCGCACCGGCTCGTCCCGTTCCGGGGCGTCGGTAGCATCCACCGCGTGGCCCAACCCAAGCGGCTGATGATCGTGGGGCTCGACTGCGTCCCACCCGAGATCCTGTTCGACGACATGCGGGCCGAGCTGCCCGTGCTCTCGGGGCTGATGGAGCGTGGAGCGTGGGGCCGGCTCGAGTCATGCGACCCACCCATCACGGTGCCCGCATGGTCGTGCATGATGTCGTCCAAGGACCCGGGCACACTCGGCTTCTACGGCTTCCGCAACCGCAAGGACCACTCCTACGACGGGATGGCGTTCGCCACGTCCGAGAAGGTGCGCGACGACCGCCTCTGGGACATCCTGTCGCGCGCGGGCAAGCACGTCGTGGCGCTGGGGGTTCCGCAGACCTACCCGCCCAGGGAGGTCAACGGTGAGATGGTGAGCTGCTTCCTCACCCCGTCGATCGAGTCGCGCTACACGTATCCCGACGCGCTGCGCGACGAGATCCGCGACGTGGTCGGCGAGTACATGGTGGACGTGCCCGACTACCGTACCGACGACCGCGAGCGGGTCGTCCGCGACATCAACGAGATGACCCGGCGCCGGTTCAAGCTCGCCCGCCACCTGCGCGACACCCGGCCGTGGGACTTCTTCATGCTGGTCGAGATGGGGCCCGACCGCCTGCACCACTGCCTGTGGCGCTTCTACGACCCCAACCACCCCGACTACGTGCCGGGCACGCCGCTCGAGCAGGCCTTCCGCGACTACTACCGCTACCTCGACTCCGAGGTCGGGTCGCTCATCGACGGACTCGGCGACGACACCGCCGTGATGGTGGTGTCCGACCACGGCGCCCAGGCCATGTACGGGGGCATCCAGATCAACGAGTGGCTGATGCAGAACGGCTACCTGACCCTGGTCGACCCGCCCGGCGAGCCGACGCCGATCGGCCGCTGCTCCATCGACTGGCCGCACTCGCGGGTGTGGGCCGACGGCGGCTACTACTCGCGCATCTTCCTGAACGTGGCCGGCCGCGAGCCCCAGGGGACGATCGCGCCGGCGGAGTACGAGCCGCTGCGGGACGAGTTGATCGAAAAGCTCGAGGCGCTCGGCGACGAGGGGGGCAACTCGATCGGCACGCGCGTCTTTCGCCCCGAGGACCTCTACAGGACGGTGAACGGAGTCGCACCCGACCTGATCGCGTACTTCGGCAACCTGGGGTGGCGATCGATCGGTTCGGTCGGCGACGGCCGCGTCCAGGTGCGCGAGAACGACACCGGCCCCGACGACGCCAACCACGCTCGGTACGGCATCGCCATCTTCGCCGGGCCGGGGATGCCCGAGGCGGTGCCGCACGACGCCCGCCTGTTCGACATCGCGCCGACCGTCCTGACCGCGCTCGGCCTGCCGGTGCCGGACGACATGCAGGGCCGGAGCCTGGTCTGACGGCGCCGATCGACCCGGCGGCACTGCTCGACGAACTGCGGGTGCTGGCCTACGAGGGCCGCGCGTACGCCGACCGCGGCTACGACCAGACCCGATACGCCCGGATGTGCCAGATCGTTGACGAGTTCTACGCCCAGCTGTCCGGCCTGCCGGCCGCGGTCGTCGGCGAGCGGTTCGCGGCCGACCTGGGCACGCCGACGCCGAAGGTCGGCGCGACCGCGGTCATCCCGGGACAGGACGGCCTCGTGTTGCTGGACCGACGCGCCGACGATGGCCGCTGGGGCCTGCCGGGCGGCTGGCTGGCCCCGAACGAGTCACCGCAGGCCGGGGTCATCCGCGAGGTGGCCGAGGAGACCGGCCTTGTGGTCGAGGTGGTGCGGCTCGGCATGGTTGGCTGGCGCCCGGCGTCCCTGCCCGCTGCCCCGCACGGCCAGGTCGGCCTGGTGTACGTGTGCCGCGTCGTCGGCGGCGAGCTTCGCCCGAGCCACGAGTCGCTCGACCTGGCCTGGCGCGATCCCGCCGACCCGGCCATCGAGTGGCACCTCGACCACGGCGTGCGCGTGCGGACGGCGCTCTCGAGTACGTAGATCACGGCAGTTCGATCGGGGCTCGAGGGCTCAGAGCGGCGCAAGGAGAAGGTCGATCGTCTACGTGAGATGAAGCGGTGGGAGACCTCCCAGCGCAATCGGCTGGACTGACCCCCGTCCGGTCCTCCTGGCGCCGCGAACATCTCTCGGCGTGCGTCGGCCGCGCGTACCCGGCCAATTGGCATTGAGACGGGGCGCCAATTGGCGCGACCCCCGGCTCGGCCGCGCGAACGGCCAATTGGCATTGAGGGCGAGCGCCAATTGGCGGGAACCCAGCCGACCACCTCCACGCCCGACCCGCCACCGACCGCCTAACATCTCGATCATGGCAACGCTTTCCGACCGCCGCCGCACCATCGGCCGCGTGCGCGAGATCGCCCAGGTCGCGACCAAGCACGGGTTCGGGTTCGTGTTCGAGCGTCACGCGCTGCGGCGCTCGGCGGTGATCGAGGCGCAGAACCTGCCGGCGCTCGGCCGCCACCTGCGTGAGATGCTCGACGAGCTCGGGCCGACGTTCGTGAAGTTCGGGCAGCTGCTCTCGACCCGGCCCGACATCGTCCCGCCCGAGATCCTGGCCGAGTTGCGCATGCTCCAGGACTCGGTCTCGCCGGTGCCGTACAGCGAGATCGAGCGCGTCGTCGAGACCGAGCTCAAGTCGCCCATCGACCGCCTGTTCGTCGCCTTCGACCCGGTGCCGGTCGCGGCGGCGTCGATCGGCCAGGTGCACTTCGCCGAGCTCGCCAACGGGCGCTTGGTGGCGGTCAAGGTGCAGCGGCCCACGGCCGCCCGCCAGATCGAATCCGACCTCACGCTGCTCTACCAGGTCGCGCGGATCGTGCGGCGGCGGGTCGACCGGCTCTCGTTCATCGACCCGGTGGCGGTGGTCGACGAGTTCGCGCGCTCGATCCGGCGCGAGCTCGACTACCGCATCGAGGCCCGCAACGCCGAGATCTTCCGCCGCAACTTCGCCGAGGAGCCCCGGATCGCGATCCCGCGGGTGTACGGCACGTACTCCGGCGAGCGGGTGCTGACGCTCGAGCGCCTCGTGGGCGTACAGCTGGGCGATCTTGACCGCGAGGCGACGCCCATGGACGAGCGCCGCCGGCTCGCGATCCTCATCGCCGAGGCGTGGCTCGAGATGATCTTCCGCCACGGGGTGTTCCACGGCGACCCCCATCCGGCCAACATCATGGTGCTCGAGGACGGCCGCCTGGGCCTGGTCGACTTCGGCATGACCGGGTCGCTGAGCGAGGCCGACATGCGCCGGTTGACGCGCCTGCTCCTGGACGCCGTGCACGAGAACGTCGACGCGCTGCCGCGCCGCCTGTACGACCTCGGCGTGCGCTTCAACCGCGAGCAGGAGGAGGAGCTGCGGCTCGAGCTGCGGGAGGTCTACTACCGCTACTACGGCGCGTCGATGGGGCAGATCGACCCGCTGCAGGTGATCCGCGAGGCCTTCGTGCTCGTGTCGCGCATGCACCTGCGCCTGCCGACCCGGTTCGCGCTGCTCGACAAGGCGCTGGCGACGCTCGGCAGCGTCGGCACCGAGCTCTACCCCGACTTCAACGTGTTCGAGGTCGCGGAGCCGTACGCCGCCGAGCTGGTCGCGCGGCGTTACTCGCCCAAGCACCTGCTCGAGCGTTCGCGGGAGGAGCTCGAAAGCTACGGCGGTCTGCTAATGGAGCTGCCCTATCAGGTGCACGACACGCTCGAGCAGCTGCGCGACGGGGAGGTCGAGGTCGGCTTCCGCCACCAGGGTCTGGATGATCTCGTGCGCCAGTTCGATGTCGTGGCAAACCGGCTCGTGATCGCAATCGTGATGTCGGCGACGGTGATCGGGTCAGCGCTGATCGGAATCGCCGCGAAGGGTGGGACACACCTCTTCGGTATCCAGATCTTCGCCCTGCTCGGGTTCCTGTCCGCGTTCGGGCTCGGCGTCGTGCTCGTGCTCTCGATCGTGCGCAGCGGCCGCCTTTAGCCAGAACTGGGCGATGCGGCGGTTGAACGGCTCGCCGAGGAGCTGGGGCTGGTGCGCGGCGCCGGGGAACACGGCCAGCTCCGCGCCGAGACGGGCGACCAGCACGTCGCAGACCGCGATGAACGCGCGTCCGCCCAGGTCCCTCGCCGTCGCCGGCACCGCATCCCAGCCGCCGCGCACGACCAGCACCGGGAACGGCGCCCGGGCCAGCTCGTCGAGCGGAACGCGGGCCTCGGCCGGCGGGCGCTCGTCCATCGACCGCCGCACCGACCTGCGGGCGACGTCGTTCAGAGTCGGCCGGGGGCCGAGCTCGAGGCCCCACGACGCCAGAAACCCGTGCAGATACTCCTCCTCCGACATTCCGCTGCAGGCATCGACGTGCTCGCGGATGCGCTCGACCAGGAGCGCCACCGCCGGATCGTCCGGGGCGACGCCGAAGAGCGGAGGCTCGATCACGGTCAGCGACCGCACTGCCGCGGGCCGCTGGAGCGCCGCCAGGATGCAGACGATCCCGCCGTAGGAGTGGCCGAGGAGGTGGGTCGGCCGGTCGAGGAGCTCGGCGATGTCGTGCGCGTCGGACTCGAAGTCGACCGGCGCGGTCGGGTCGGGGCTGCGTCCGAACCCGCGCCGGTCGACGACGTGCAGCTCGAACTCCGCCTCGAGCGGCGACTGCCCGGAGAACGCCAGCGCCCCGAAGCTCATGCTGCCGTGCACAAGCAGCGCCCGCGGGCCCGACCCGGTGACGGAAACGTGCAGGCCGGACATGGCCGGATTCAACCACGTGCGCCGTCCGCACCCCTCCGTAGCATGGCGGGATGGACATGTCCCCCCGCTGGCTGATCGATCCGTGCTCTCCGCAGGCCGCGGACGACCTGGCCGGTGCGCTCGGCGTGCAACGGACCACTGCGGAGGTGCTCGTCCGCCGCGGCCACGGAACGGCCGATGCCGCGCGCGCGTTCCTGGAGCTGGATGGCCCTCAGCACGATCCGATGCTGCTGGGTGACATGGCGGCGGCATGCGAGCGTATCGGGCGGGCGATCGCATCCGGCGAGCGCATCTGCGTGCACGGCGACTACGACGCCGACGGGATCTGCGCCACCGCCCTCGCGGTGACGGCGCTGCGCGATCTCGGCGCGAACGCCGAGTGGCACCTACCGAGCCGCTTCGACGAGGGCTACGGCCTCGCCGCCGAGACGGTCGAGCGGCTCGCCGGCGACGGCGTTGCATTGCTGATCACCGTCGACTGCGGCATCACCGCCGCCGATCAGGTCGCCCGCGCCGCAGCCCTCGGCATGGATGTGATCGTGACCGACCACCACCGTCCCGGCGACACCCTGCCCGCCTGTCCACTGGTGTGCACCCGGCCGTCGGACTACCCGTTTCCCGAGCTGTCGGGCACGGGTGTCGTCTTCAAGCTCGCCCAGGCGCTGTATGCCCAGGCGGGCCGCGACCCGGCGGCGCTCGAGCCGCACCTCGACCTGGTCGCGCTGGCGACGATCGCGGACGTGGTACCGCTCCAGGACGAGAACCGCGGCCTGGTGAGGGCCGGCCTGCGCCGGCTTGCCCGCACCACGCGGCCGGGGCTGAGGGCGCTCATGGCCGGAGCGCGAGTCGACCGCGCACGGGTGAGCGCCTCCGACGTCGGCTTCCGGCTCGCGCCGCGCATCAATGCCGCCGGCCGCCTGTGCCACCCGGACGAGGCGCTCGAACTGCTGCTTGACCGGCGACGCGTCGCGGGCGCGGGCGCTCGCGACGCGGCTCGAGTCGCTCAACCGCGAGCGGCAGATGGTCGAGGACGGGATCGTGCGCGAGGCGCTCGAGCAGATCGAGGCGCGCGGGTCGGAATGGCGGGAGCGCAAGGCGTACGTGCTCGCATCGCCCGACTGGCACGAGGGGGTCGTGGGCATCGTCGCCTCCCGGCTGGTGGAGCGCTGTGGCCGCGCGGTCGTCCTGATCGCGGTCAACGGCGACGAGGCGAAGGGGTCGGGCCGCAGCATCCCCGCCTACGACCTGCACGCCGGCATGACCGCGTGCCGGCGAGCATCTGCAGCGATTCGGCGGCCATCGGGTCGCCGCGGGCCTCTCCATGTCCGCCGGCGACATCGAGGCCTTCGCCGATGCGCTGGCCGCGCATGCCGCCGCGACGCTGACCGAGGCCGACCTGCAGCGGCGCCAGCACATCGACGCCGTGCTGGCACCGGCCGAGGCCTCGCTCGAGCTGGCGGACGAGCTGGCGCGGCTCGAGCCGTTCGGCCTCGGCAATCCAGGCGTGACGCTGCTCGCGCCGGCGGCATCGGTGGACGACGTCCAGCGAATGGGCGACGGCCGCCATCTGCGCATGTCGGTCGCCCTGGGCGGATTCCGCTGCCGGGCCGTCTGGTTCGGCCACGGTGCGTCGGCCGACGACCTGCGTGCGAGCGGGCGCCTCGACGTTGCCTACCGGCTGGCGCGCAACGAGTGGAACGGCGCCGCATCGGTGCAGATGCTCGTCCGGGCGGTCGGGTCGGTGCCGGAGGGCGCACCTGCGGCCACGTTCGACCCTGCCGCGGTCTCCCCGAACGGCCTGGCCGCCATCGCGAGCGTCGTCGACATGCGCGGCCGCGGCGTCCAGGTCGCCACCATCGCCCGGCTGATCGCAGCCGGCGAGCGGGTGCTGGTGCTGGTCGCCGACCCACAGCGGCGCAAGGGCATGCTGGGCGGCCCGCTGGAGCCGTCCCGGCTCGGCTCCGGCTCCGTCGCGCTGTCCGACTACGACCAGGCGGCCCTCATCACCGAGCCGGAGCGCCGCTTCGGCGCCGTCGTGGCCCTCGACCCCCCGGCCGATCGCGCCGGCGGCGAGCTGCTGGCCGAACTCGGATCGCGCATGTGCGTCCACCTGGTCTGGGGCGCAGCCGAGGTCGAGTTCGCCCGGCAGGTGCTCGAGGCACGCGAGCCGCTGCGGCCAGCGCTCGTGGTGGTGTGGCAGGCGTTGCGGGCGGGCGACGAGCGGATTCCGCTCGCTCCTGACACGGTTGCACGCTGCCGTACCGTGCTGGCCGAGGTCGGGCTGGATCCCGCCGAGCGCCACGGTGCGGAGCGCATCGACCTGACGGCATCACCCACCTACCGGGCGGCGCTCGAGCGGGTCTCCGACTCGCTGCAGTTCCTGAAATCCCAAGCAGGGTGACCGCTTCGCCAGGCCCCTGAACTACCATACGAGTATGGCAACGGTGCCTCGCAGCGCCGAGGCCGAACGGCACGACCATCTCCTGGCCGAGCTGCTCGGCCGAGTTTCGGCGTACAACCCCAGGCTCGACGCGGATCAGATCCGCGCCGCGTTCGACTACGCCTGCGACCATCACGAGGGGCAGTTGCGCAAGAGCGGCGAGCCGTTCATTCACCACCCGGCCGCGGTGGCGGAGATCTGCGCCGAGCTGAAGCTCGACTCCGCCACGATCACCGCCGCGCTGCTCCACGACACCGTCGAGGACACCGAGGCGGAGCTCGACGACGTGCGCACGCGCTTCGGCGAGGACGTGGCGCTGCTGGTCGACGGGGTCACCAAACTGACCCGGATCAGCTTCGCGAGCCGCGAGCAGGCACAGGTCGAGAACTACCGCAAGATGATTGTCGCGATGGCGCACGACCTGCGCGTTGTGCTGATCAAGCTCGCCGACCGGCTGCACAACATGCGCACCATCTCATCGCTCGGAAAGCAGAAGCAGGTGCAGACCGCGCGCGAGACGCTCGAGATCTACGCACCGCTGGCGCACCGGCTGGGTATCCACTCGATCAAGTGGGAGCTGGAGGATCTGGCGTTCGCCACGCTGCACCCGCGCCGCTACGCCGAGATCGGATCGATGGTCAGCCAGACCCGCACCGACCGTGAGCGGTACGCCGACGAGGCCGGCACCATCCTCCGCCACGAGCTCGAGGAGACCGGCATCACCGCCGACATCGCGGGCCGGGCCAAGCACCTGTACTCGATCTACGTGAAGATGGCCGAGGGCGGCAAGGAGTTCAACGAGATCTACGACCTGACCGCGATCCGCGTCCTGGTCGACTCGATCAAGGACTGCTACGGCGCGATCGGCGTCATCCATTCACTGTGGAAGCCGATGCCGGGGCGGTTCAAGGACTACGTCGCCATGCCCAAGTTCAACATGTATCAGTCACTGCACACGACCGTGATCGGGACGCAGGGAAAGCCGCTCGAGATCCAGGTGCGCACGCATGAGATGCACCAGACGGCCGAGTACGGCATCGCCGCGCACTGGATGTACAAGCAGCCGTCGGCGCCCCGGAAGAGCTCGGCCGACGCGTGGGTGGCGCAGCTGGCCGACTGGCAGGGCGACGCGCGCGACCCGAAGGAGTTCATGGACACCCTCCGCGTCGACCTGTTCTCGGACGAGGTCTACGTGTTCACCCCCAAGGGCGAGGTCAAGAGCCTGCCCGTGGGGGCGACGCCGCTCGACTTCGCCTATGCGGTGCACACCGACGTCGGCCACCGCTGTGTCGGCGCCAAGGTCAACGGCCGCATCGTGCCGCTGCACTACCGGCTGCAGTCGGGCGAGTTCGTCGAGGTGCTGACGTCGAAGCAGGAGCGGGGGCCGTCGCGCGACTGGCTGACCTTGGTGAAGTCGTCGCGGGCGCGCAACAAGATCCGGCAGTGGTTCACCCAGCAGGCGCGCGAGGATCTCGAGCAGCGCGGGCGCGAGTCGCTGCAGCAGGCGCTCAAGTCCAACGGGCTGCCGCACCAGAAGGTGACCTCCTCGCCGCTCCTGGCCGGGATCATCCGCGAGATGGGCTTCAAGAAGGCCGACGACTTCTATGTCGCCATCGGCGGCGGCAAGGTGCAGGTCGGCCAGGTCGTGAGCAAGCTGATCGGGAGGCTGAAGACGGTCGAGGTCGTCGCGCCCGAGCAGCAGCTGATGCCGCAGCGGCGGCCGCAGAAGCGGCCGATCGCGAGCTCGGCGTACGGCATCGTGGTCGATGAGGCCGACCCTGACGTGCTGGTGCGGATGGCCAAGTGCTGCACCCCGGTGCCGGGCGACGATATCTGCGGCTACATCTCGCTCGGCCGCGGCATCACGATCCACCGCGACGACTGCCCGAACGTGCGCGCGCTGCGACGCACACCCGAGCGCTTCACGCCGGTTCACTGGGACGACGCCGAGACGGCCACGAGTTCCTTCCGGGTCACGATCGCGCTGCAGTCGTGGGATCGCCAGCGGCTCCTCGAGGACGTCGCCCGCACCTTCGCCGAGCACGGCGCGAACATCGTCGAGTACGGCGGCCACGTCGCCGACCAGATGGCGCGCAACTGGTACACGGTCGAGGTGGGGGACGTGCGCGAACTCCGCAGCCTCCTCTCGGCCCTGCGCAACATCGATGCCGTGTTCGACGCCTACCGCGTCACACCCGGCGGCTGAGCTGGTTGATTCCTCATCCCGGTGATGGTCTGGGCGGCGAGTGTGCGGGGTGAGGAATCAACTCTCTCAAAGCTCGATAGACTCACACCGGTGAGCGGATACGAGGGCGAGACCACGGTGTGGCAGGGCCACCCGAGCTGGAAGGCGATGCTGCTGTTCTACGTCAAGTGGACGCTGGCGTCGCTGATCCCGGTCGCGGTGTGGGTGATCCTCGACGCGGCCGGGCACAGGGTGACCGCAACCTGGTTCGTGGTGGCGACGGTCGTCCTGCTCGTTCTGACATACGCCGCCGGTTGGATCCGGCGCAAGACGACGCGCTACCTCGTCACCGACCGGCGCATCCAGATCCGCACCGGCATCGCCACTCGCCGCGAGCGTACCACCCACGTCGACCGCGTCCAGAACGTCAACCTGAACCAGTCGGTCGCACAACGGATCCTGGGCATCGGCGACATCGAGTGGGACACGGCGGGCACCGACGCCCCCGACGCCAACTTCACGTTCCACGGCGTCGACGACCCGAGCGCCCTTGTGCGCGCCGCCGACCGCTTCTACGGCGAGGGCGTCCGGGAGACGGCCGAGTCGTCGCCTTCCGCGCCTCCCGTGCCGTAGCTCTAACCTGCGAGGAATGACGGACTCCGACGCTTCCGCGGTACGCAGCCTCGCGCTCTCGTTTCCGACGGCGCGTGAAGACCACCCGTTCGGCCCGGAGGCGCACGTTTTCAAGGTCGGCGGCGGCAGCACGATGTTCGCGATCCTGGCCGACGGCCCGCCGGTAACGGTGACGCTCAAGCTGACCAAGGAGGAGCGCGAGATCGCGCTCACACTGCCCTTCGTGTCCGAAGCAAAGTACGTCGGCCGCTACGGCTGGGTGACGGCCCGCATCGAGGACAAGGACGGCCTGGAGGCCGCCCTCGAGTGGATCCGCGAGAGCTACTGGCTGAAGGCCCCCGCCGAGGTGCGCGAGGCGGCGTGGGCATGAGCCGGACGGCTCCGATCGCGGCGGCCATCCTGCTCGCGGCCATCGCCATCGCCGCCAAGCCCGGCACCGCCGCGTCCACGCCTGCGGCGGCGGCAACGGGCCCCTGCGGCATTCGCACCGGTCACGCTCCCGCCACCTACCGGCACGTGATTGTGATCATGGACGAGAACAGGAGTCTGAGTGACGTCATCGGCGGCGCCGGCTCGGCGGCCAGGCACGCGGCGCCGTATGTGAACACGCTCGCCGCGAGGTGCGGCCTTGCGACCAACTACCGCAGCGCCACCCACCCCAGCCACCCCAACTACATGGCGGTCACCGGCGGCGTCGACACGGCGGCGAACAGCGTGAACGCCCCGAGCATCTTCAGCCAGGTGCGAAGCGCCGGCGGCACGTGGCGCGTGTACCAGGGCTCGATGGCCCAGAATTGCCAGCGGCACGCCGGCTTCCCCTACAAGCCGCAGCACAACCCGGCGGTCGCCTACACGTCGCTCGCGGGCGACTGCACGCGCTGGGACACGAACCTGAACGGCCTGCGACACGACATCGCCGCCGGCGGCCTGCCGCGCTACGCGTTCATCGCGCCGGATCAGTGCAAGGACATGGAGATCGCCTGCACCTCAGGCACGAACGCGATCACGACCGGTGACACCTGGCTGAAGGCGTGGGTGCCGAAGCTCCTGGCCACCCGCGGCTATCGCACGGGTCACACGGCGATCCTCATCACGTGGGACGAGGGCACGCATGGCGGCGGCTTCAACGGCGAGGACTGTGTTTCGGCGGCCCATCTGAACGACGTCAGCTGCCACGTCGCCACGCTCGTGATCTCGCCGTACGTGAGCCGCGGCCTGCGCAGCCCGGAGCTCTTCAGCCACTACTCGCTGCTGCAAACGACCGAGCGGCTGGTGGGCGTGCCGACGTTCCTCGGCCGTGCCGGCGACGCGAGCACGAAGGGGATGCGCTCGGCGTTCGGCTTCTGAGCGCGCCAGACCGGGTCAGCCCTCGACGCGGAGGGTGCGCACGATGCCCTTCGGGCCGATGTCGACCAGGTAGCCGCGCAGGATGCCGTGGTTGGCCTCGCTGCCCGGGTTCATGGCGAGTGTCTGGCCGATGTGGCGCTCGCCGCCGGACTCGTGGATGTGGCCGTGCACGCTCAGCAGCGGCTGGTACTTCTCGATCACGCGGCGGACGGCCGTCGAGCCCACCGGGCCGCGCAGCACGTCCCCGGCCGAGACGGTCGGGCGCAGGTTCTCGTCGAGGATCGGGGCCGTGTCGAGACCCGAGTCGTGCGGCGGGACGTGGATCATGAACACCGCCCGGCGGGGGTCGCGCACCTCGGCCGCGAGAGCGTCCAGGCGCTCGAACAGCTCGTCCTCGGACACCTCGCGGGGCGTGTCCCAGGGGGTGTTGTTCGACCAGCCGTAGGCCAGGATCTGCAGGCCGCCGGGCATGTCCAGCACCCGGCCGTCGGCGTTCTGCGGGAAGAAGTCGTCCCGGTCGAGGATCGGGTCGATGCCGAAGTCGTCGTCGTTGCCCGGGATCACGAAGAGCGGCACGCCGCCGTCGGCGAGCCGCTCTGTCGCGAGTGTCATCCACTTCTCCATCCGGTCGTTCATGAGCCCGTGGAGCAGCTCGATCGCGGGCGGCCGGATCGGTCGAGAGCCGCTCGGTGTCGGCGGCGCTCATCACCGCCGAGTAGTAGCCGACGTCGGCGATGTCCCGTTCGAGCGTGGCCAGCTCCTCGGGGGAGCCGGCCCGCCGGTGGACGCCGAGGAGATCCGCCTCGTATGCACCGCCGGTCTCGACGATGGGCACGATCGCCTTGCCGGTGAAGTCACCGGCGACCAGCGCGACGTCGGCCTTGTACACGTTCAGCTTGATCGCGTTCAGGAACTTCCTCCACGCCTTCTCGGCGGCGTGAAAGTCGCTCGCGATATAGATGCGGGTGGTGTCCGACACGCCGCCGCTAATCCGGCGGAATCTCGGCGAACAGCATGGCGGTGTCGACGCCCTTACTTCTCTGCACCAGCTTCATCACGATGTAGATCACGAGCCCGATCCCGGCGAAGACGAGGCTCCCCGTGATGCCGCTGTGGTTCAGGTAGTTCAGGCGGCCGGTGCCGCTCGACCTCAGGGTGTCCCACACCGGCTTGACCGCCGCGAAGTAGTAGATCCAGAGCGGGAACACGAGCCACGCCACCCCCAGCCACGGGAGCGCCTTGCTGTACGGCGCATTTCGCACCAGATCGGGTCTGCGGAAGCGGATCAACACCGCGTTCACCCCCGGCATGATCCACGTGAGCGCAGCCATGAAGATCGAGAACCACAGGGTCGCCACCAGGTTCAGCTTGCCGTCCGGCGGAGCGATCGAGTGCGGCAGCAGGGCGAAGTTCTGCAACACCAGGAACACCGCGGTCATCCCGAGCGCGGCCAGGATGGCATTCAGCGGCGCGGCCATGCGCTCGTTGACCTTGCCGAACCACTCGGGCAGCTGGCGGTCGAGGCTCCAGGCCAGGCCCATGCGGCTGATGAAGTTGATGTAGACCGGGCACAGGAGCAGCGGGAAGATCGCTCCCGCGAAGCTGATCAGCGCCCACAGCGGCCACAGCGACTTGTTTGCGATCACCGCCAGGAGCGGCATCGACGGCGGCTGGCCGAGCGGCAGGGCGATGTTGGTCACGCCGCCCCAGTAGTTGTAGCCCCAGCTCGTCGTGGCGTTGAACCCGATGTGATTCGAGAACGCATCGACGTACACCGAGTTGGCGAGCACGCCGATGGCGAGCGCGCCGAGCAGCGCCATCATCACGCCGCGCTTGACGTTCCCGCGCACCTCGCCGGCGATGTAGGCCGAGTACTGGAAGCCGATGAACTGCAGGAACACGATCCCGAGCATGAACGGGAACACGGTCGTCGAGAACAGGTCACTGAGGAAGTGGTGTGTGTGCCCGGGCAGGATCGCGTTCCCCGACGCGGCGATCTTCGTCGCGGCCACACCGTGCGTGTAGTGCGGCAGGTTGTTCTGGAAGTCGCTGCGACTGGTGGCGAGCAGCCCGAACACGAACATCAGCACGAAGGCGATGACGCCGAACAGCGCGAGCCCGGTGACCACCTTGTGGAAACGGCGCGTCGGCAGGAGCACGATCCCGGCGATGACCGCAAGCACCACGAGCGACCAGATGAGGCCGTTCCAGCCGGTGATCGAGCCGGAGGAGTTCGTGAACCAGTTGTTCGCGTTCTTGAAGAAGTGGCCGCCCGCGCCGATGCCGATGATCCGGCCGGTGATCTGGATGTTGCGCAGCACCAGCGGCACCTCGAACGCCATGATGGCGATCGAGGCGATCACGAGCGTCCACGACTCGAGCCAGCCCATGAACGGCCCGATGATGCGCGTCGTGAACACGTAGTCGCCGCCGGAACGGGGCATGACGGATGTCAGCGACGCGAAGATCAGCGCGAGGATGACGCAGAAGATGCCGGTGACGATGGCTGCCCAGCCGTACTCCGAGAACGGGCCGAACTTCCACACGGGCACGAAGGCAAGCGAATAGAAGGCCGGATACAACGTCAGACCGACGCCGACGAAGGCGGCCACGTTGAAGAAGAGCGCATTGGTGACGCTCACATCGCGCACGAGACCTGAGGACTGGCGAACGAACAGGCGCTTGCCAGAGCCCGATTCGGCCATATCGGCCATCTTCACATCCCCCCCATGAGCGCACGGGCAACCGACGACCCGTGCTGATGGCGCAGTTGTACCACGGGCAACGGATGGCCCTCAACCGGGAACGTGAGGAACCGTCTACGTCCAGTTCTCGGGCGCGTCCCAGTCCGTCCCGCCGGTGTCCCAGCCGACCAGGCAGGAGGGTGAGATCGCGGCCGCCACGCGCTCCAGAAACTCCCTGTCGGCGGGGCCGAAGGCGGCCGGCGCATCGGAATCGACGTCGATCTCGGCGACCACGACACCGTCGTAGCTGACCGGCACGACGATCTCAGACCGGGTCGACGGGAAGCAGGCCAGATAGCGCGAATCGGCATTGACGTCGTCCACGATCTCGGTCACGCCGCTCGACGCGGCCGCGCCGCACACACCCTGGCCGATGGGGATGCGCACGTGCTCGGTCGCGTGAGGGCCCTTCCACGGCCCGAGCGCCAGCTCCTGGCCCTCGACGAAGTAGATCCCGACCCACGAGTACGTGTCGAGGCGGTCGTGCAGCACCTCCACCGTCAGGCGCACGATGTCGTCGGACTCCTCCTCGCGCTGAACGATCTCGTCGATCGCCTGGAGGGCGGCGCTGTAGTCGCCGGGGCCCGGCGTCACCCCGGCACCTCCTGCTCGAATTCGACCACCGCCGCACGCAGGCGCGGCGTCACCGGCACGGGCCGCCGGGACACCGGGTCGACCGCGACCAGCGTCTGCGTGGCGCTCGCCAGGTGCTCGTCGGTGGCGACGTTGTGGGCATCGAACGCCCATCTGATGCTGGTCTGGCCCAGCCGGTCGACCCGCACGAACACCTCGAGCTCGTCGTCGAAGCGGGCGGGGGCGTGGTACTCGACGTGCTGGGCGCGCATGACGAACTCGGGCTCGCCGGGCTGCGGTGCGAGCAGGCCGAGCGGGCGCAGATACTCGACCCGGGCGCGGTCGAAGTAGGGCATGTAGCGGCCGTAGTAGACGATCCCCTGTGCATCGGTCTCGTCGAAGCCCACACGGGTGCGGTGGGCGAAGCGAAACGGCGGGCGGCGGTCGGTGGCCGGCATCCTGTCAGCCCCGGATCAGCTCGAGCACCTCGTCGAGGCGCCGCTGCATGGTGTCGGCGTCGAGCGCCTCGAGGTTCAGGCGCAGCAGCGGCTCGGTGTTCGAGGGGCGGACGTTGAAGTGCCAGTCGTCGAACTCGAACGAGATCCCGTCCATGTGCGAGACGCGGCGAGCGTCGGGGCCGTAGCGCTCCTTGAGCTGCTGCAGCTTGACCGGGACATCGGACACGGTCGAGTTGATCTCGCCCGAGATGAAGTAGCGCTCGCGGAACGGCCGCAGAAGCTCCGACAGCGGCTTCTGGGCGCGCGAGACCAGCTCGAGCATCACGAGCGCCGGCACGACGCCGGTGTCGCAGTAGTAGAAGTCGCGGAAGTAGTAGTGCCCCGAGACCTCGCCCGCGAACACGGCGTCCTCCTTGCGGATCCGGCTCTTGATGAAGGCGTGGCCGACCCGGTTCTCGAGCGCCGTGCCGCCCGCCGCCCGCACGACGTCGCGCACCGCCCACGAGGCGCGCAGGTCGTAGACGACGGTCGCGGCGGGGTGGCGCTCGAGCATCAGCTCGGCGATCAGCGCGGTGACCAGGTCGCCGGGGACGAACTCGCCCGTGTCGTCGATGAAGAAGCAGCGGTCGGCGTCCCCGTCCCAGGCGATGCCCAGGTCGGCGCCCTCGCGCCGCACCTGCGCCATGATGAACTCGCGGTTCTCCTCGATCAGGGGGTTGGGCTCGTGGTTGGGGAAGTGCCCGTCGGGCTCGAAGTTGTGGACCGAGGTCTGCACCGGCAGGCGTTCCAGCACCGGGCCGATCATCGGGCCCGACCATGCCGTTGCAGCCGTCCAGGACGACCCGCAGCGGCCGGATCGCCGCCGCGTCGATGAAGCCGGCGACGCGATCGTGAAACTCGGGATAGACGTCGCGCTGCGACACGGCCCCCGGCGTGGCCACGGGCGCCGGCTGGGAGCCGAGGGCCCGCTCCTTGATCTTGTCGAGCCCGGTGTCGGATCCCACCGGCAGCGCGCCGCGGCGCACGATCTTCATCCCGTTGTACGCCGCCGGGTTGTGCGAGGCGGTGATCTGCAGGCCGCCCTCGTACCCGTACTCCCCGACGGCGAAATACAGCATCTCGGTGCCGATCTGACCGAGATCGACGACGTCTGCGCCGGCATCGGCGGCGCCGCGGACCGCCGCGGCGGCCAGCTCCGGCGACGAGAGCCGCATGTCGTGGCCGATCGCCATCACCCGGGGCTCGAATGCGTCCACATACCCACGGGCGAGCGCGTAGGCGCCGTCGGCATCGAGCTGGTCGGGGACGATGCCGCGCACGTCGTAAGCCTTGAACACCGCGGGCGAGAGCATCGGCCGCGCAGTCTACCGGCGGCGGTGGGCGATACTGGGCAGATGGACGTCTCGCTGCGCCCACTGGCCTCCGGCGACGCCGAGCTGATGGCGCGGCTCTACCAGAGCCAGCGCGACTTCATGGCACCGTTCGATCCGCCACGGCCGGACTCGTTCTACACGATCGAGGGCCAGCGCAGCGAGCTCGAGCTGCTCGTGTCGGAGCGCGAACACGACCGGCTGCACCGGTTCCTGATCGAGGCCGACGGCGACGCCGGCCGGGGCGATCTCGGTCTCTCGCATCACCCGCGGGCCGTTCCAGAACGCCGGCCTCGGCTACTGGGTCGTCCAGGAGCTGAACGGCCGCGGCATCTGCACGGAGGCCGTCCGCCTGACCGTCGAGTGGGGGTTCGGCGAGGCCGGGCTGCACCGGCTCGAGGCGGCGACGCTCGTGGACAACATCGGCTCGCAGGCGGTCCTGCGCCGAAACGGCTTCACCGAGATCGGGCGCTCGCCGCGCTACCTCTTCATCGCCGGGGCCTGGCGCGACCACCTGCTGTTCGCGCGCACCGCGGACTGATCGGTCACGCCGACGGCCAGGCCGCGCGCAGCTTCTCGGCGGTGCGGGTGACGTGCTCCGGCATGACCTTGACGTCGGCCAGCACCGGCATGAAGTTCGTATCGCCGCTCCAGCGCGGCACCACGTGCATGTGGATGTGGTCCTCGACGCCCGCACCGGCGACCCGGCCCAGGTTGATGCCGGCGTTGAAGCCCTGGGGGGACATCGCCGCCGTGAGCGCCCGCACCGCCCGGTCGAACAGCAACCAGATCTCGGCCCGCTCGGCCGCATCGAGGTCGCCGGGCGTCGGCGAGGTGCCGGTAGGGCGCCACCATCACGTGCCCGTTCGAGTACGGGTACAGGTTCATGAGCACGTAGGCGTGCTCGCCGCGATGCACGATCAGACCGAGCGGATCGTCGCCGGCCACCGCGTCGCAGAGCACGCACCCACCCGCATCGGCGCCCGCCTCCACGTACTCCAGGCGCCAGGGCGCCCACAACCGCTCGGTCATATCCACCGCTTGTAGCGGAAGAACCCGAGCATCCCCACCGCGACCGCGACCATGATCGCCACGGTGACCTCGAACCCGTGATAGGCGTTGCTGAAGGGGATGTGGTTGAAGTTCATGCCGAAGATCCCCGTCATCAGCGTCAGCGGCAGCAGGATGACCGAGAAGATCGTCAGGATGCGCAGGATGTCGTTCTGCTTGTGGGCGATCACCGATTCGTTCGTTGCCTCGAGCGACTCGACGACCTCCTTGTAGTTGTCGAGCTGGTCCCAGATCCGCTCGGCCTTGTCGACGACGTCGTCGAAGTAGACCTCGAGGTCCTCCGGCAGGTAGCGCGTGCGCGAGCGCTCCAGCAGCCGCAGGGTGGAGCGCTCGGGCTTGATGACCTTGCGGTAGGCGACGATCTCCTGCTTCACGTCCGAGATGTCGCGGACGACGTCCTCGGAGCGGCGCTCGGTGAAGATCGCCTCGGTCAGGCGGTCGAGCTTGAAGCCGATCTTGTCGAGGATCGGGAAGCAGTAGTCGAAGAGCTCCGAGAGGATCTCGTAGAGCACGTAGCCCGAGCCCTTCGAGAAGTACTGCTCGCGCCGCTCCTGGTTCGACTCGAGCTGGGCGAACAGCCGCCCGACGGGCTTCAGCCGCACGTTGGGCAGCGTGACGACGAATCCGTGCCCGACGAAGACGTTCAGCTCGGCGGCGTCCAGGCGCCCGCGCAGCTTGTTGAAGTGGGGGACGTGGAGCACGATGAAGAGGTAGTCGTCGTACTCGTCGATCTTCGGCCGCTGGCGGGTCGAGAGGACGTCCTCGAGATCGAGCTCGTGGAAGTCGAAGTGCTGCGCCAGCCACGCCGTCTCGGCGGCGGTCGGCGCCTCGATGTTCAGCCAGCGCAGGCCGGCGGCCGCAATCTCAGCGACCTGCGGCTCGGAACGCTCCGCCGGGCGCTGCGGCGTGCGGTCGCGCCGTCGTACTGTCCTCGGGATCCGGGGCAGGTTCGGCATCGCAGCTCACCTTCACGGGCAGGGCATCCACGTCGCACATTGTACAAGGGCTATCGGGCGTCCGCACCCGTCGGGCGGCCGCGCAGCAGATACGCGCCGAGCAGCACCGCCGAGATCGGCGCAACCGCCAGCTTGACCGGGATCGGCAGGGACGAGGGCGTCACGAAGCCCTCGATGGTGCCGGCCACCACCAGCAGCGGCATCGTCCCGAGCACGACGGCGACCGAGCGCCGCCCGCGCTCGGCCAAGACCTGGGAGCGCGGGTGCGGCCGCGCGCGGATGAGCGCATCGGCGAGCGAGAGGCCGGCGGCCGCGGCGATCGTGAACGCGGTGAGCTCGATCACGCCGTGGGGGATGATCAGCGACCAGTAGAGGCCGTTCGCGCCGTGCTGGTTCTCGACCCCCGAGAGCACGCCCAGAAGCATCGAGTTGACGTACAGGCTGTAGATGGTGCCGACCCCGAACAGGATCCCGCCGGCGTAGTCGTAGAAGCTGACGATGATGTTGTGCGACCAGATCGCGACCGACGTCGGCGCCATCACCCCGGCTGGAATGGCGTGGTGGGCGCGGTGCCCGGCGTCGCGCAGCGCGGGCGGCAGGAAGCTGCCGGCGGTGGCCGGGTCGACGACGCCCCACACGAACCCGCCGATCGCGATCGCCACCTGGAACAGCGCCGCGGCCGCCACCAGCCGGCGCATGTCCCACACGGCCCGCGGGTAGCCGGTCCACAGGAATCGCCCCAGCGACCGCAGCGGCGTGCGCGCCGGGCGGTACACGATCGCGTGCGCCTGGGCGACCAGATCGTTCAGGCGCGGCACGAGCGGCGAGCCGGGCTGGCCGGCCCGCAGGCGGGCCAGGTCGGCGGCCGCCTGCTGGTAGCGGCGCACGAGCAGGGCGACGTCGTCGGCGCCCAGGCGGCGCTGGTTGCGGCCCGCCCGGTCGACCAGCGCCTGCAGCTCGTCCCAGAGCGGTGCCCGGGCCGCGCTCCAGGAGCGCTCGGAATCGCCCGATATCATCGGTCTCGAGTTCGAGGCCATTGTCACCCGAGGGTATCGGACGCGTGCGGGCATGTTTGACGACCGGATCGAGATCTCCACACCCGAGCGGGTCACCGTCGCCTACGAGCTGGCGGGCGTGGGCAGCCGCATGCTCGCCCAGGTGATCGACGTCCTGATCGTGAGCGCGGTGGTCATTGGGATCCTGATCGTGGCGGGGACGGTCAACGGCCCGTTCGCGCTCGCGATCGCGGTGGGCGGGGTGACCCTGACTCCGGTCGCCTATTTCCTGGTGCTGGAGTGGCTGCGGCACGGCTCGACACCGGGGAAGGCGGCCCTCCACCTGCGCGTGCTGCGCGCCACCGGGGAGCCGATCGGGCTGACCGACTCGGCCGTGCGCAACGTCGTTCGCATCGCCGACTTCCTGCCGTTCGCCTACATCGCGGGCGGCCTCTGCGCGATCGTCTCGAAGGACGGCCGCAGGCTCGGCGACATGGCCGCGAACACGGTCGTCATCCGCACCGATGACGAGCGCACGACCGGCTCGTTCGCCGGCAGCTTCGCAGCGCTGGCGGCCGATGCCGAGCGCGAGCCGATCCCGCCCGAGCTGATGGCGATCGCGGTCGCCTTCCGGCGCCGCCTGCGCCAGATCGATCCGGCTTCGCGCCGCGAGCTGGCCGCACGCATTGCGGCCCGCATCGAGCCCTACTGGCCGCGTCCGGAGGGGATGGGCGAGGAGGAGTATGTGATCCGCGCCGCCACGCGGACGCTGCCCGGACGGGCACACGTGTGAGTGCGATCGCCGGCCAGCGGCCGCTCGACGTCGGCCGCGCCCTGGACGCAGCGATCGCGATCTACCGGCGCTACTTCGTCGCCATCGTGGCGGCGATGGCGGTGGCCGTCGTGCCGCTCGAGCTGCTGACGTTCGCCCCGCGGCCGTGGGGCCTCGTCGGCACCCTGCTGGAGACGATCGTGCTGGGCGGCGTCACGCCCGGTGTGGCCACCCTGGTGATCGCCGACGTGCGCGCCGGAGTCGAGCCCACGGCCGCGAGCGTGTGGCGCCGGCTCGCGCCGATCCTGGCCGGGCTCGTGCTGTCGGTGGCCCTGGCGCTCCTCGTCGCCGGAGTGTCGATCGTGCTTCTGGTGGTGCCGTTCCTGCTCCTGATCGTGTGGTTCCAGTTCGTCGGGCAGGTCGTCGTCATCGAGCGGCGCACGTTCTTCAAGGCGATGGGACGCAGCCGCGACCTCGTCCAGGGCTCGTACTGGCGGGTGGCCGGCTACGCGATCCTGGCAGGGATCATCACCGGCGTCGTGTCCGGGGCGCTTGCGGCAGCGCCGGCGGCGGCCGCGTCCCAGTTCGGGCTGCACCTGGCGGCAACGCGGGCGATCGGCGATGGGATCGACGTCGTCTCGCGCGTCCTGGTGGCGCCGGTGCAGGCGCTGCTGATGGGGTTGCTCTACTTCGACCTGCGCCTACGCCGAGAGGGTGGCGACATCGCCCGCATGCTCGACGCACTTCCGGCTGCCGCCGGTGGGGTCGATCCGTGACCCTCGCCCAGGAACTCGCCCGCACCGCCGCGGCGGCCGGCCGGGCCGACCGGCACCTGGATTCGGCCCGCGCCGCCGCGCGGCACACCTTCTTCCATCCGGCGCCGGGAGGCGGCTCGAGCCTGCTCGGGCGTCTGCTTCGCCGCATCCTGAGCGACGTCGCGACCGCGTTCAATGTGGGGTCACCGGCGCTCGGATCCCTGTTTCACCTCGCGATCCTGGCGGCGCTGATCGTGGGGGCGATCGTCCTGGCCGCCCGCCTGGTGCCGCGCGGCCGGCGACGTACCGGCCCTCTGCCGGAGGCAGCGCCCCGCCAGACCGCCTACGACGTCGCGCGTGCCGCCGCCCTGCGGCTGGCCGACCAGGACCCGCGCACGGCCCTGCGCATGCTGTACGCCGCCGCGCTTGCCGAGGTCAGCCGCCGCCGAGGCTGGCGGCCGCGACCCGGCCGCACCAATTGGGGCTTCGTACGCGCGCTCGGCCAGACGACGCCGGAGGCGGCCGCGCTGGCGGAGTGCACCGACCTGTTCGAGCGGGCCGTGTACGGCGACGGGCCCGTCGCGCCCGACGACGTCCGGCGTGCCGACGGCCTGGCCGAGGCGATGCTGCGGTGAGGGCCTCCCGCGACATCTGGATCGGGGCCGTCATGCTCGCCGTCGCCGCCGCGGGAATCGGCCTTCTGGTGCACACGCCGCGCACCGCCGGGCCGCCCTTCCGGTTGGACGGCCACGGGAAACTGGGCCTGTCGGGGCTCGGTGCGGGCCTCCAGGCCGCGGGGTTCGGGGTCAGCTCGAGCGAGGCGCCCACCATCCCCGACCACGGGTTGACGGTGTCGGTCGAGCCGGTGGCGGTGAGCCACGACGAGGCGCATGCGTGGCTACAGTCGATCCGCGCAGGAGCGGTGCTCCTGCTTGCAACCGACCGGCCGAACCCGCTGACCCATGCGCTCGGATTGCGATTCGGGTCCTTCCCCGACGACGCCGGCCCCACCACGGACGGGCTGCGGGCGTTCCCGGCGCTCTCCCGCGAGCGCGTCGGCACCGACTCCCCGATCGTCAGCGTGCCGGCTCGAAGCGGGGTCATGATCGGCTCCAGGTCGTCTGCGGTCATGGTGGCCGTCCCGCTCGGGCGGGGGAGCGTCTGGGTGCTCTCCGAGCCCCAACTGCTCACAAACGCGGGGATTGCCGGCGACGGCCTTGCGATCGCGCTGCCGCTGGCCGGGCGTGCCGGCGGCGGCACGGTGTCGGTGGACGCGTTCCACCAGGGCGGGTCGCCGACGCTCGGTTCGCTCGCATATCTCCCGCGCTGGGTGCAACTCGACATCCTCGAGGTGGCGGCCATCGCGATTCTGGCGGCGGCCACGGTCGCACGCAGGCTCGGGCCGGTGACACCCGTGACCACCGGGCCGGCCCGCAGCACCGCCGAGATGGTGCGCTCGCTGGCATCGATGCACCGCTCGGCCGGTCGGCTGGAAGCGGTCACCCGCCCGCTCGCCCAGAGCTACCGCACCCGCCTGGCGGGGCTCGCCCCGCCCGCCGAGGGTGCGCTGCGGGAGCTCGAGTCCGCCGCGTCACCGGGGGCCGCCGTGCGAGCATGCGTCCGCATCGAGGAAATCACGAGGAGGGTGACGGGTGGCGATCGCTGACTTCTTCGGGCGTGGCCGGGAGGCGCTCCACCGGGTTGTGGTGGGCAACGACGAGACCATCGACGGCCTGCTGGCCGCCCTCGTGCTCGAGGGCCACGTCCTTCTCGAGGGGCCGCCGGGCACCGCCAAGACCCTGCTCGCGCGGACGCTCGCCCGGATCGCCGGCCTCGACTTCGCCCGCATCCAGTTCACGCCCGACCTGATGCCCTCCGACCTCATCGGGACGATGGTGTATCTGCCCGCCGACGGCACGTTCGCGCTGCGCCGCGGCCCGATCTTCGCCGCGCTGATCCTCGCCGACGAGATCAACCGGACGCCGCCGAAGACCCAGGCGGCGCTGCTGGAGGCGATGGAGGAGGGCCGGGTCACGATCGAGGGCCAGACCCTCGACCTGCCGCGCCCCTTCGTGGTCTGCGCGACGTCCAATCCGATCGAGTTCGAGGGCACCTACCAGCTGCCCGAGGCCCAGCTCGACCGCTTCCTGCTGAAACTCCTGCTGGGCTACCCCGGCGTCGATGCCGAGGTCGAGATCCTGCGCCGCTATCAGGCCGGCTTCCGCCCGCGCGAGCTCGACCGGGCCCTGGGGGCGGTCGTGCCGATCGTGACGGCGGAGGAGGCGCTGGTGATGCAGCAGGAGGCCGCCGACATCGCGGTGCAGGAGGACGTGCTTGCGTATGTCGCCGAGCTCGCGGCATGGCTGCGGGCATCGCCGGATGTGATCGTCGGGCCGAGCCCGCGCGGCTCGATCGCGCTCGTCCTGACCGCGAAGGTCATGGCCGCGGCGCGCTCGGCAGAGTTCGTGACGCCGGACGACCTGCAGGCGCTGGCGCCGGCGGTGCTGCGGCACCGGATCGTCCTGAGCGCCGACGCGGAGCTCGGCGGCCGCGATCCCGACGACGTGGTGGCCGCAGCGCTGGCGGCCGTCCCGGTGCCGAGATAGTGCTCACGCGGCGCGGATTCGGGCTGTTCGCAGCGGCGGGGGTCATTACGATCCTGGCCGCGGCGGCGGGTGTGACGATCATCGGGTTTGTGGCCGCAAACGCACTCGCTGTGGGAATCGCCATGGCCGACTGGCTTGCGACCGACCCGGGAGCGACCGAGCTCGAGCGCGAGCCGCCGCCGCCGCTTTCGATCGGTCGCCAAAACCCGGTGCCGCTGCGCGTCCGGAACACCAGCCGGGCGGCGCGCAGGGTGACGGTCGCCGACGCCGCCCCCGAGGGCGTTTCGCTCGAGCCCGAACGGCTCGACCTGGAGCTTGGGCCCGGTGAGGAGGTCATCATCGAGACGTCCGTCGTGCCCAAACGGCGCGGCCCGATTCGCTTCGGCGCGGCCGCGGTGCGCGCGTACGGGCCGCTCGGGGTTGCCTTCCGCCAGCGCAGCCATCCCGAAACGGCGGTCGCCGCGGTCGCCTGGCCGGACGTGCTGCAGCTGCGCGACGCGACACTCCTCCCGCCGGGGCGCCGCCTCCAGGGTGAGCGCACCGTGCGCGGCGAGGCCGCGGCTCGCGAGTTCGAGAGCCTGCGTGACTACGTGCGCGGCGACGAGTACCGCCGCATCGCCTGGAAGGCGACCGCCCGGCGAGGGCGGCCCGTGGTGGTCATGCACCAGCCCGAGCGGGGGCAGACCTTGCTGCTCGCCCTCGAGGCGGGGCGGCTCATGCACGGCGCCGGCGGTGAGGGCCTGGGCAAGATCGACCGGGCTGTGAATGCGGCGGTGATGCTGACGGCGGTCGCCCGCGAGTACGGCGATGCGGTGGGGCTCGTGGCCTTCTCGCACCGGCCGCTCGCGACGCTCGCACCGTCGACCCGGGCCGGCCAGCTGCGCCGCGTGGTGGACGCCGTCGCGCCGCTCGAGCCCGAGCTCGTCGAGCCTGACTGGCGCACCTGTCTGGGCGGGCTCATGCGGATGTCCCGGCGCCGGGCGGTGGTGGTCGTGTTCTCCGACGCGCTCTACGCGCAGACCGACGACCGCCTGGCCGCGCTGCTGGGGACGCTCGCGCGCAGGCACGTGGTGGTGTTCGCGTCGATCCGCGACTCCGAGCTGACCGAGCTCGCAGCCCAGCCGGTCCACAACCCGGCCGGCCTCTATGAGCGTGGCGTCGCCACGCAGGTGATCGAGGATCGCGATGCCGCCCTGGCCGGGATCCGCCGCCGGGGCGTGCACACGGTGGACTCCAGCCCCGAGCGCCTCACCGAGGCCGTGACGGGGCGCTTCCGGGCACTGCGCGCCGCCGGCGCCGTCTGACCCGGGACGCGATCCGTCCCAACCCGGGTAAGGCACCATGCAGGGATGGCGCGAATCGGACGGATCGCACGGATCGGGTCGCCCACGACGGCCGTCGTGGTGGTGCTCGTGGGCACCGCCTGGCTCGCGCCGGCGATCGCCGACTCCCCACCGCCGCTGCACCTGAAGGTCGACGGCACCGGCCGCGAGGTGGTGGCCGGCTCGACGCTCGCCGACGCCATCTCGGATCTGAGCCTGCGGCCGCGACCGGGGGACATGGTGGATGTCTCGGGCGCCACGCTCTACCCCGGCATCTATCCCGGCAGGGTGCTGGTGAACGGCTCGGCCGCGCCGCTCTCGCAGCAGCTGCACGACGGGGAGCGGCTCCTCCTTCAGCCCGGGCCCGACCGCACCGAGCCCGTGACCGTCCGCAGCGTGCCCGTTCCGGGCGGGATCCCGGCCGACCCCGAATACACGCTCGGCACCAGGCCGGGCGTCGAGATGATCGTGCAGGGCAACGTCTCGCACAAGGTCGCCTCGACCGCGTTTCGGCCCACCGGGCCCGCCCGCGTGCCGCGAGCGGTCGCCCTCACGTTCGACGACGGGCCGTGGCCGGGCCAGACCCGGCGCGTGCTCGCCGTCCTGCGGCGGATGCACGCGCGGGCGACGTTCTTCGTGGTCGGCGACCTGGCCGAGCACTTCCCCCAGCTGATCGCCGCCGAGCGCGCCCAGCCCGGCGTCCTGGTGGAGGATCACTCATGGACACACCCGCTGGTACCGCCGTTCGGCGAGCAGCGCCCGCGCACCGTGCGCTTCCAGATCGCCCGCACCCTGCGCCAGCTCACCGCCGAACACGTGCACGCGACGCTGTTTCGCCCCCCGGGCGGCGGCTGGTCGGACCAGGTGGTCGCGATCGCCTCGAGCCTCCACGTCCGGCTGGTGCTGTGGTCGGTCGACCCTCGCGACTGGGCACCCGGCGCGACCGCCAAGAGCATCACCCGCAACGTCCTTTCCCACGTCGCGCCGGGATCGATCGTGATCATGCACGACGGCGGCGGCAACCGCGCGGCCACGATCCGGGCGCTGCCGCGCATCATCCGCGGGATCCGCCGGCGTGGGCTACAGCTGGTCAACGTCGAGCCGTGACGGTACCGTCGAGGCCGCCAAGTTCGTCTCCGCGGGCTACGAGCTGACGCCCAGTGCCTCATAGGCTGGGAAGAGCTCGTTCCAGCGGGCCTCGGCGTTGCGGAGCTGGCGACCGCTGATGTAATCCGCCAGATGCTCGACGTGAATTTGGATCCCCGCGCCGTAGGCCGGGAGCAGGGTGACGGGCATGCCCCGCTCTTCCCAGACCAGCCTGGTCTGAGCGCCCTCGGCAATCAGCTGAGCCTCGATCACAGTCCGCTCCGGCTGGCCGGGCTGAGGATCGGGATCGCGCATCGTCAACCGCAGGTGCTGCGGAGGCTCGCACGCCTCGACCCGCCCTCTGCGCTCTCCTGCCAGGGCGATGCGCACACGGAACTCGCCTCCCTGGGAAAGCTCGCCCTCCACCTCGCCGAACCACTGGGCGAGTCGAGCGGGATCGGTGAGTGCTCCCCAAAGGTCATCGATCCCAGTCTCGAGGCGATCTCCCATGCGCACGACGCCCTCGCCATCGACTGAATGGAGACTTCCAAGAACGGATGCGCCGCCGGTCATCAGATCCTCCGCTCCTCGTGCCTTCCCTCAGTCTTGATGAGGCGAAACGTTCGGCCGGCTGTGCCGCCGGACGCGGGATGGTTGCCAGGACAATGCGCCTGGTAGGAATCGAACCTACGACCTTGCGCTCCGGAGGCGCACGCTCTATCCCCTGAGCTACAGGCGCGTTGCTTGAGGCCGAGATTCTACCGGCCAATGAGCGTGGTGACCGAGACACCGACGGCGATCACCGTCAGCACCAGCGCGGTCATCCGGGCGAGGAAGCGGCGCGCGTGATACGTGACGGTCAGGCGCATGACGCGGACGGCCGTCGGGGCCGACCAGAACAGCGCCGCCGGCGACCGGGAGGCGTCGGCGATCGCGCGCTCGCGCCAGAACGCGATGCTCCGCTCGGCCTCCCGGCGGGCGGCACGGCGGTAGAAGGGCAGCTTGGTGTGGCGCCGGAGCCAGAAGCCGAGCGCGTACAGCGCGTCCTCCAGGTTCGGCGCAAGCATCTCGCGGATCACGCGGTCATCGTCGCTATGACCCATCACACGCGATGATACCGCGGTCGGATAGTGTGGCCGCGATGGAGCTCTACACGCGCGTCTTCGAGCTCGAGTACCTCGAGCCGTTCGTCATCTCGCGCAGCGCCGACACGCACTCGCAGGTCGTCCAGGTGGCGATCCGGCACGGCGACCTCGTCGGCTACGGCGAGAGTGCACCGGACGAGCACTACCACGAGTCGATCGCGAGCGCGCTCGCGTTCCTCGAGCTCGTCCCGCCGCTGCTGGGCGACGACCCGCTCGCGATCGAGGCCATCCTCGCCCGCATCGGCGCCATCCCAGGCGACATGGCCGCCAAGTGCGCCGTCGACGGAGCGCTGCATGACCTGCTCGGCAAGATCTGCGGCCAGCCGCTGTGGCGCATCCTCGGGCTGGAGCGCACGCCGCCGCCGACCAGCTACACCATCTCGATCGACACGGTCGAGGGCACCGCGCGGCGCGCGGCGGCCGCGGCGTCCTACCACGCACTCAAGATCAAGGTGGGCGGTGCCGCCGATCTCGAGCGCGTCCGCGCCGTGCGCGCCGAGGCGCCCGACGCCCTGATCCGCGTCGATGCCAACGAGGCGTGGACGGTGCACTCGACGATCGAGCTCGTGCCCGAGCTGCGGGCACTCGGCGTCGAGCTGATCGAGCAGCCGCTGCCGGCGGCCGACACGGCCGGCTACACCCGCCTCCACGACAGCTCTCTGCCGATCCCGATCGTGGTCGACGAGAGTTGCCACACCCTGCCCGACATCGCGGCTGCGGCCGGCATCGCCGACGGCGTCAACATCAAGCTGACGAAGTCGGGCGGGATCCGCGAGGCCGTGCGAATGATCCACGCCGCGCGGGCGCTCGATCTGAGCGTGATGCTGGGGTGTATGAACGAGTCGTCGCTCGGGATCGCCCAGGCGGCCCAGATCTCGCCGCTCGTTGACGTCGTCGACCTCGACGGCCACCTGCTGAACCGCAACGACAGCCACACGGGACTGGGCTTCGCGGACGGCCGTGTCCTGCCCGGCGACGGCCCGGGGCTCGGAGTCACGCCGCTGGAACGGTGGCCGTGACGGCGCAGCGGCGCTACGCGGTGCTCGCGGAGGGGTGCTTCGACGAGGACGCAAAGACTGCGACGGGCGTCATGCGCTACTCCGACTCGCCCACCGTCGCGATCATCGACTCGACCCGTGCCGGCACCGTCGCGGCCGACCACGTGCCCGGGCTGGCGCAGGACGTCCCGGTGGTGGCCGACGTCGAGGCGGCGATGGGCCACGACCCGACGACGCTCCTGATCGGGGTGGCCCCGGCCGGCGGCAAGCTGCCGCCGGACTTCCGCCGCAGCATCCTTCAGGCGATCGAGCGCGGCCTCGACGTCGAGAGCGGACTGCACGAATTCCTGTCGGACGATCCCGAGATCTCCGCCGCCGCCGAGCGGGCCGGGGTCGGGGTGCGCGACCTGCGCCGAGTTCCCGACGGCCTCGACGTGCCCACCGGCGCCAATATCGAGGCAAGGACGCACACCGTGCTGACGGTGGGATCCGACTGCGCGCTCGGCAAGATGACGGTCTGCCTCGAGCTCCACCGCGAGGCCCGCCGCCGCGAGCTCGCATCGGTGTTCGTTCCCACCGGGCAGACGGGGATCGCGATCGCAGGCTGGGGGATCGCGGTCGACCAGGTCGTCTCCGACTTCGTCGCCGGCGCCGCCGAGCAGCTCGTGATCGAGGGCCAGGCCCGCGGCGGCGAGGGCGCCATCCTCTGGATCGAGGGCCAGGGGTCGCTCAACCATCCCTACTACTCCGGCGTGACGCTCGGCCTTCTCCACGGATCGGCGCCGCACGCGATGGTGTTCGTCCACGAGCCGGGGCGCGAGCTGATCGAGGACGACCCTCGTTACCCGATCGGCAGCCTGGCGGAGCTCGTCGACGACCAGGTGCGGATGGCGCGGCACGTGCGGCCGGCGCCCGTGGTGGCCGTCGCGCTCAAGACGAACCGGATCAGCGCGGACGCCGCCCGCGACGCGATCGACCAGGCCGAGCGGGAGACGGGCCTCGTGGCCGACGACCCGGTCCGGTTCGGCGCCGGGCGGATCCTCGACGCGGTGCTCTCGGCCCGCTGACCTGCGGGTAGGATTCGCCGCCGGTGCGCGACCCCCGACTCACCACTCTCGCGGACGTCCTCAGCCGCTACTCGCTCCAGGTGGGCGAGGGGGACACCGTCCTCGATCGACGGCCCGCCCGTCGCCCAGCCGCTGATCGTCGAGATGGTGCGCGAGGTGACCGAGCTGGGCGCACACCCCATGGTGCGCACGCGGCTCGAGCGCGCCCAGGCCGCGTTTCTGGCCAACGCCAGCGACGCGCAGCTGCAGGCGGTCACCCGGCTGGACGAGATCGAGGTCGAGGCGCCCACGCGCGCTCTCAGCATCTGGGCCCAGCGCAACAACCGCTTTGCGAGCGGGATCGACCCCAACCGCCAGGCCATCCGCTCGGCGGCGACACGGCCGCTCTTCGAGCGCTTCTTCGACCGCGAGGCGCGCGGGGAGGTGCGCTGGTGCGGGACGGCATTCCCATGCGACTCCGCCGCCCAGGACGCGGGAATGTCGCTGACCGAGTGGGAGGACTTCGTCTACTCGGCCGGACACCTGCTCGATCACGATCCGATCGAGTTCTGGCGGGCGCAATCGGCCCGGCAGGAGCGGGTCGTCGAGCAGCTTCAGAGCGTCGGCGAGCTCCGCATCCTGGGTGTGGACACCGACCTGACCCTCGACGTGTCGGGCCGCACGTGGGTGAATGCCGACGGCCACCAGAACTTTCCCGACGGCGAGGTCTTCACGAGCCCCGTCGAGACGGCTACGCGCGGGCACATCACCTTCAGCCTCGACGCGCCCTATAACGGCATCGACGTCGCCGGTGTCCGGCTCTGGTTCGAGCAGGGGCGGGTCGTGCGCGAGGAGGCGGTCAAGGGCGGCCCGTTCCTGAGACAGATGCTCGACATGGACGCGGGCGCGCGCTACCTCGGCGAGGTCGCCTTCGGCATGAACGACGAGATCCGCACGGGCACCCGCGACACGCTGTTCGACGAGAAGATCGGGGGCACGTGCCACGTCGCCCTGGGAATGGGCTTCCCCGAGGCCGGCGGGAACAACCGCTCCGGCCTCCATTGGGACATGGTGTGCGATCTGCGCTCCGGCGGCGAGGTTCGCGCCGACGGCGACGTGATCTACCGAGACGGGCGGTTCCTGTGACCGACGCACGCGTGCAGCGGCTGGCGGGTGTCCTCGCGAACTACTCGCTCAAGCTCGGCGAGGGCGACCTCGTGATGATCCAGGGCCCCGAGATCGCCGAGCCGCTGATCGTCGAGCTGGTGCAGGCTGCGCTCGCCGCAGGTGCGATTCCGCACGTGCGCGCCTCGGTGCAGGGGGTCGACGAGGCCTACCTGACCGCCGCCGGCGATGCCCAGCTCGACCATCTCCCGAGCTACGCGCTCGAGGAGATGGACGCCATCGACGCCCGCATCGCCATCCATGCCGCCTGGAACACGCGCGAGCTGTCGGGCATCGATCCGGGCAAGCTCGCCCGCCGGTCGCTCGCGGCCCAGCCGGTCATGGCCCGCTTCATGGAGCGCTCCGCCGCCCGCGACCTGCGCTGGTGTGTCACCGCCTACCCGTGCGACGCCTTCGCCCAGGATGCCGACATGTCGCTCGACGCCTACGCCGACTTCATCTACCGGGCCGGCTGGCTGCACCTGGACGATCCGGCGGAGGCCTGGCGGGCGTACTCGGCCACCCTCGCGATCCTGGCCGAGCAGCTGGCGCAGGTGCGCACGCTCCGGGTGATCGCCGAGGACACCGACCTCAGCGTCGGAGTGGGGGGCCGCAAATGGGTCGCCTCCCGCGGCGAGCGCAACTTCCCCGACGGCGAGGTGTTCACGGGGCCGATCGAGTCCGAGACGTCGGGCGACGTGCGCTTCTCGTTCCCGGCGGTGATGGGCGGACGAGAGGTGCAGGACGTGCGCCTGCGCTTCGAGGACGGCCGCGTGGTGCGATCGGAGGCCGCGGTGGGCCACGACTACCTCAGCCAGATGCTGGGCATGGACGCCGGCGCGTCGGTGCTCGGCGAGTTCGCGATCGGCACCAACTACATGGTGACCGAGTTCACCAAGCAGATCCTGTTCGACGAGAAGATCGGCGGCACCTGTCACATGGCGGTGGGTGCGGGGTATCCCGACACGGGCAGCCTCAACCGCTCCGGGCTTCACTGGGACATGGTGTGCGACCTGCGCTCGGGCGGCGAGATCCACGCCGACGGCGAGCCGATCTACCGCGACGGCGCCTTCCTGCCGTCGTTCTTCGCCGGCGATCTGGGCGCCCCGGCCGCGTAACGCCCGAGTGACAGCGGTGTGCCGGCCGGTGGGCCGGTGCCAGGCACCGGTCTCGGCCTGCGAACGGCGCCCGCTCGGCGGGTCCGCTCCCCGAGCGGGCTCAGGCCGCCGAGACGTCACGCCGGCGTGACGGCCGTGTGCCGGCCGATGGGCCCGTGCCTGGCACCGTTACGGGCGGCGTTACCGTTCCGCCGGCGAATCCGCGGCGTCCCCGGCACCGGCGATCAACCAGCCCATCGTGGCGACGTGGCGCATGAACGGCAGGTCGTGGACGCGGAGCACGGCCACGCCGAGGTAGGCGGCGAGCGCCACGACCGCCGCGGTGCCCTCGATGCTCGACTCGTCGAGGCCGAGCGGCTCGGCGGTCACCTCCTTGTGTGACGGGGCCAGCAGCAGCGGGTAGCCCAGGCCGGCCAGCCGCGGGAGGTCGTGCAGGGTGCGCAGGTCGGTGGCGGTGTCCTTGCCGAAGCCGAGCCCGGGATCCACCAGGATCGCGTCGGCAGCGATCCCGGCCGCCCGGGCGGCGTCCGCGCGCTCAACCAGGATGCGGACGATCTCATCGACGCCGACCTGGTGGCGGTCCGTCTGCGCCTGCTTCGGCGGCAGGCCGAGGTGGGTCACCACGACGCCCGCACCGTGACGGGCGATCGTCGCCGCCATCCCGGGGTCGGAGAGGCCGGTGTGGTCGTTCACGAGGTCGGCCCCCGCCCGCAGCGCGGCGTCGGCCACCCCCGCGCGGTAGGTGTCGATCGAGATCGGCAGATCGAGCTGCGACCGCAACCCGAGCACGACGGGCTCGACGCGTGCGATCTCCTCGTCCTCCGAGAGCACCCGCCCGGGCTGGGCCGTCATCCCACCGACATCGATGATCCCGGCACCGGCCTCGGCCAGCTCGAGCCCGCGGGCCACCGCGGCGTCGGGCGCCGCCGTCAGCCCCCGGTCATAGAACGAGTCGGGCGTCACGTTGACGATGCCCATCATGCACGGTGGGCCGTCGAGGGCCAGGGAGCGGTGGGCGAAGCGCAGCCTCACGGGCGGCCAAGACTAGACGGTTCGGCCGGCGTGCGACCACGACTTGACAACCGAACACCTGTTCGCTACTCTCACCGAACACATGTTCGCTCAGCTCGACATCCGCCGCCTGCTCACCCTCATCGCAGCCGCGGCCTGCGCCCTCGCCCTACTCCTGAGCTACGCAGCCCCGAGCAGCGGCGCATCGCATCCGCGCCGGCATGACGTGCACGTGGGGGAGACGCTCTGGTCGATCGCTGAGCACGCCTACCCGAACTCAGACCCCCGCGACGCCATCTACCGGATCGAGCAGGCAAACCGCATGCACGACTCCGACATCGTCGCAGGCCAGGTGCTGGTGCTGCCGTGAACACCGCCCCGCAGATCACCCTGGCACCGGCGCCGAGCGCCCGGGTCGTGTCGCTCGAGGAGTGGCGCGCGGCCCGGCGGATGCAGATCGAGCCGGCTCCGCCCGCGTTGCGGCTGGTCGGCGACGGCGACTCGCCGCCACCGTTCCGCCTCGAGGTGTTCCTGCGCCGGGCGAGGGTCGTCATGGCCGAGCCGTCTCAGCGCTCCTACTCCGACGCCGAACCGGCGTAGCCTCGGGCCGGCCCGAAGCCGGGCCGTACAATCTGGCGATGGACTGCAGCGTGCTCTTCCTGGGGACCGCGGCCTCGGCACCGACCGCACGGCGGGGCCTCGCCGCGTACCTGGTGCGCCGTGGCGGCGACCGGCTGCTGGTCGACTGCGGGGAGGGCACCCAGCGCCAGCTGTTGCGCTCGGGGGTGGGGCTGGTCGACGTCGACGAGATCCTGATCACGCACTGTCATGCCGACCACTTCCTCGGCCTGCCCGGGATGCTGAAGACGTTCGGCCTACGCGGGCGGCAGGCGCCGCTGCGGCTGTACGGCCCCACAGGGCTGCGCGCGTTGACGACAACCCTGGGGGCGGTGTTCGGAAGGCTGCCCTACGACCTCGAGCTCACCGAGCTGCGACCCGGGGACGAGCTCGCCCGGGACGGCTACCGGATCGTCTCGTTCGCGACGGACCACACCATCCAGAGCACCGGCTACGCGCTGGTCGAGGACGAGCGGCCGGGACACTTCGACCTCGCCGCGGCCCGCGGGCTGGGCGTGCCGGAGGGCCCGCTGTTCGGGCGGCTGCAGCACGGCGAGGCGGTGACGCTGGACTCAGGCGCCACCGTCGATCCATCGCAGGTGGTGGGCCCGGCACGTGCCGGCCGCCGGATCGTCTTCTCGGGGGACACGCGCCCGTGCCGGCCGCTGTTCGACGCCGCGGTCGATGCCGACCTTCTGGTGCACGAGGCAACGTTCTTGGACGAGGAGCGCGAGCGCGCAGCCGAGACCGGCCATACGACGGCGCAGCAGGCGGCGCAGATCGCCCGTGACGCCGGGGTGCGGGTGCTGGCGCTCACCCACCTCTCAACCCGCTACATGGGCCGCGAGATCGCCGCCGAGGCGGTGGCGGACTTCGCCGACACCGTCGTCCCTCGCGACTTCGACACCATCGAGCTGCCCTTGCCCGAGCGCGGTGCGCCGCACTTGGTCGGCCGCGAAGACCGGGCCGCGCGGGCCGCCGCGCACGAACCGGCGCCCGCCGGGTGAGCTTGGACTTCGATCGGCTCGCCGCTGACTACGACCGGCTGCGCCCGGCCGGGAATGCGTGGGAGCACCTGGCCGACCGCACCATCGCCGGCATGGACGGCTGCCGCCGGCTGCTCGATGTCGGCTGCGGCACCGGCAGGTTCGCGGTCTACGCGCGGCACCGGCTGGGCGCCCGAGTGTGGGGGGTCGACCCCTCGGCGGAGATGCTGCTGCGGGCGCGGGCTCGCTCCGACGCCCGTGGCATCGGCTGGAAGCAGGGCGTCGCCGAGCGGCTGCCGTTCCGCGACGGATGGTTCGATGCCGCCCACATGCACCTGGTCGTGCACACGCTCACCGACCGCAGCCGCGCCGTGGCAGAGATCGCGCGGGTGCTCGGCCCCGGCGGTCGGCTCGTGATCGCAACGTTCGCCTGCGAGCACTTCGACCGGTTCTTCCTGAACCCGTTCTTCCCGTCGCTTGCGGGCATCGACCGGGCGCGCTTTCCTGAGCCGGAGGCACTCGTGGCCGACCTGGCCGGGGCCGGGTTCACCGGCGCGAACATCGAGCGCATCAGCCAGCCCGTGCGGGCCGATCCCGATGACGTGCTCGAGCGCGTGCGCGGCCGCTACATCTCGACCCTGCACCTGCTCGACTCGGAGGAGTACGCCGCCGGCCTGGGGCAGCTCGGCGCCGAGGTCCGGGCGGGCCGGGAGGCATTCGCCTACTCGCTCGAGTGGGCGCTTCTCACGGCGCGCCGAGGATAGCCCGCATCCCCTCGGCGAACGCCGTCGCCCCGCCGTTGGCGGGATGGCGGACGTAGGTGGCCGACGCACCGAGCACCGACTCCGCGATCCGTCCCACCGCGACGACGGTCGCCGGCCGCACGAGGGCGATCAAACGCTCTGCGAACTCGGCCCCGGCCGCGACCTCGGCGACCGTCGGGCGGCGGTTGGACAGCGCGGCGCCAGGCCGGTGGGGATGGGTGGGCACGGTGTTCCAGAGGATCACCCGCCGCTCGGCCCCGAGCTCGCCGAGCACCCGGTGCACGATCGTCCCCGACGGCTCGCTCCAGCGGCGGGCGGCGCAGCTCGGGCAGGTAGGGCTCGCCCCAGCGCTGCAGGTCACGCTCGGACGTAAAGGCGATCCCCGACCAGCGCATACCCTGGTAGCCGCCGGCCTCGCCCAGCGCGACGACGTCGGCAGCCGCCCGCTCGTGCAGGTAGGCGCGCAGGTTCGCGAGCCGGATCGCCGCACCATCTGCGACATCGTCCGGCCCCGTCGCGGCGTACTGGTTGAACGTGGCGCCGATGCGGGCGCGGGCCAGGTCGGCGAGCAGGGCGTCCATCGGCGAAGCTTTCCACGCCTCCCCGTCCGGCACGGCTGGTATCCTCCTTTGCGTTGGCGGCGCGAGACGCCGCCACGGCAGAGTGTCACCTTTAAGTCCGTGCCCAGTGAGGCCGGGAAGGAGAGCGTGCATGTCCGCCACCGAGGCCGAACGCGTACTGCTGGACGAGGATGATCTCCAGCGCACGCTCCGCCGCATCGCGCACGAGATCGTCGAGGGGCATCCGGACATCTCGGCGCTCGTGCTGGTGGGCATCTACACGCGCGGCGTCACCATCGCCCAGCGCCTGCGCACGCTGATCGAGCAGTTCACCGGCACCGCGCCCGCAACCGGCGCCCTGGACATCACCTTTTACCGAGACGACGTCACCGTCCGCAGCGGCGAGCAGCGCGCCCACCCGCAGCCGGTGGTGAAGGCGACCCGGCTCGACTTCCCGCTCGAGGGCAAGTCGGTTGTCGTGGTCGACGACGTCCTCTACACGGGCCGCACGATCAGGGCCGCGATCGAGGCCCTCTTCGACTACGGCCGGCCGCAGCGGGTGCAGCTCGCGGTGCTGGTCGACCGCGGCCACCGCGAACTGCCGATCCGCCCCGACTACGTCGGCAAGAACCTGCCCACCGCCCGCGCCGAGCGGGTCAACGTGGAGCTGATCGAGGTCGACGAGCTCGACCGCGTCGTGCTCATCCATCCCGAGTAGGAGCATTGTGGAGCTCTTTCCCCCAAGCCAGCCGCAGGCCCGCCGCCACCTGATCTCGGTGGCCGACCTCGACCGTGACGACGTCGAGCGCATCCTCACCACCGCCGAGAGCTTCGAGGCGGTCATGCACCGCGACCTGAAGAAGGTGCCGACCCTGCGCGGGCGCACCGTGATGACCGTCTTCTTCGAGTCGTCGACCCGCACCAGTTCGTCGTTCGAGCTCGCGGCCAAGCGGCTCTCGGCCGACGTGGTCAGCCTGAAGGCGGCCGGATCGAGCGTCGACAAGGGCGAGTCGCTGCGCGACACGATCCAGACGCTCTCCGCCTACGACCCCGACGTGATCGTCATCCGCCACGCGGCGGTCGGCGCAGCCGCCCGGGTCACGCAGTCGACCGCCGCCCACGTCGTGAACGCCGGCGACGGCTGCCACCAGCACCCCACGCAATGCCTGCTCGACCTCTACACGATCCGCGCCGTCCGAGGCACCCTCGACTCGCTCCACGTCGCCATCGTCGGCGATGTCACCCATTCGCGGGTGGCCCGCTCCAACATCCAGGGGCTGCTCATGCTCGGCGCCCGCGTCACCCTGGTGGGACCGCCGACCCTGATCCCGCGGCACATGGCGAGCCTGGGTGTGGAGGTCAGCCACGACATCTCCGCGATCGCCGCAGCCGACGTGATCTACGTGCTGCGGATGCAACACGAGCGCATGGCCGAGGGCGAGGCCTACGTGCCGTCGCTGCGCGAGTACTCCGCCCTGTGGGGCGTGACCAGCGAGCGCGTCCGGCCGGGGCAGCTGGTGATGCACCCCGGACCGATGAACCGCGGGGTCGAGATCTCGAGCGAGGTCGCCGACGGCCCGAGCTCGCATGTGATCGATCAGGTGCGCGCCGGCCTGGTGGTGCGGATGGCCGTGCTCTACGACCTGCTGGCCGGCCCGGGGCCCGCGGATGCAAGCGCCGCGCTGCGGCCGGTCCGGGCCGCCGCCGGGGTCTCGGCCGGGCAGGAAGTGGCGTGATGACGGAGCGCCTGTTCCAGGCCGACGCCGCTCCCGCAAGCGTGATCATCGCCGGCGGGCGCCTGGTCGACCCGGCCGCCGGCTTCCACGGAGAGGCCGTCGACGTGCGCGTCGAGAACGGCCGCATCGCCGAGATCGGCCCCGACCTGCACCATCCGGACGCCGAGACTATCGACGCCGCCGGCCTCACCGTCATGCCCGGCTTCGTCGATCCCCATGTCCACCTGCGCACCCCCGGGGACGAGGAGGAGGAGGACATCGCGTCCGGCACCCGCGCTGCCGCTGCCGGCGGCTTCGTCGCCATCCTCGCGATGCCGAACACCTCGCCGGTCGTCGACTCCGCGGCCGTGCTCACCGGCCTGATCGATACGGCGCGCACCGAGGCGGTCGTCGCGACCGGGTTCATGTGCGCGATCTCCGCCGGCCAGCTCGGGCGCAGGCTGAGCGAGATGGGCGAGCTGGCTGCCGCCGGCGCGGCAGCATTCTCCGACGACGGCCGGCCCGTGGCCGACGCCGGGATCCTGCGCCGCGCGCTGCAGTACAGCTCGATGACCGGCCTGAAGCTCGCGCTGCACGAGGAGGACACCTCGCTGTCGACGGGCGGGCAGATGCACGAGGGCGCGGTCTCGGCCGAGCTCGGCCTGCACGGCTGGCCGTCGGTCGCAGAGAGCACGATGATCGCCCGCGACCTCGGCCTGGCCCGCCACGAGGGCATGCCGCTCCACATCTGCCACGTGTCGGTCGCCGACTCGGTCGCCGAGATCCGGCGCGCACGCGAGCGGGGGGCGCAGGTGTCGGCGGAGGTGACGCCGCACCATCTGTGCCTGACCGACGAGGCGGTGCGCGCGCTCGACCCGGCCGTTTCCAAGATGAACCCGCCGCTCGCATCGGCCGCCGATCGCGCCGCGCTGATCGACGCCCTTGCCGACGGGACGCTCGACTGTATCGCGACCGACCACGCCCCCCACCGCGACCACGAGAAGGACGCCCCGTTCGAGGAGGCGCCCTTCGGAGTCATCGGCCTCGAGACGGCATTCGCCGCGGTGTACACCCACCTGGTCGAGCCCGGCCACCTCCTGACGCTGCAAACGGTGATCGAGCGGATGTCGTCTGGCCCCGCAAACGCGTTCGGGCTGCCCGTGCCGATGCTGGCGGTGGGACATGCGGCCGACCTGACCGTGTGGGATCTGGGCGCGACTCGGAAGATCGAGCCGCCCTATGCCTCCCGCTCGACCAACTGCGCGTTCGCCGGCCAGACGCTGCGCGGCGTCTGCCGCCTGACGGTGTCCCGCGGCCGCGTCGCCCACCGGCTGATCGAGGCGGTGGCGTGACCCGGAGGCCCGGCTGATGTCCGCGTTCCTCGTGCTCGAGGACGGCACCGTCCACCGCGGGCGGCCCTACGGCGCACACGGCGTCGCCGTGGGCGAGGTGGTGTTCACGACGTCGATGACGGGCTACCAGGAGGTGGTCACCGACCCCTCCTTCGCCGGCCAGCTGATCACCTTCACCCACCCGATGATCGGCAACTACGGCGTCGAGCCGGACTCGTCCGAGTCCAGCGTCCCCGCGGCGCGGGCGGTGATCGTGCGCGAGGGCCGAAACGCCACGCCCAACGGCCGCGAGGGCTTCTCCGACTGGCTCGCCGCCCGGGGCATCGTCGGCCTGCAGGGCGTCGACACGCGCGCCATCACCCGGCGGCTGCGCGACGGTGGGTCGGTGCGGGCCGCGGTCTCGACGGGCAGGGCGGCGATCGCAGACGTGCTCGAGCTGGTGCGCGGCGAACCGGCGATGCTCGGCCGGGCGCTCGTGGCCGAGGTCTCGCGGACGGCGCCCGAGAGCGCGCCCGCCCTGGGGCCGGAGCGCGCGCACGTTGCCGTGCTCGACTACGGGGTGAAGGGCTCGATCGTCCGCATCCTGCGCGAGGCCGGGGCGCGGGTGACGGTGTTCCCGTGGAACACGGATGCGGCGCAGGTGCTGGCGAGCCGCCCCGACGGGATCGTGCTCGGGAACGGCCCCGGCGACCCCGCCGCCCTGGCGCGGTGTGTCGAGGTCGTGCGCGATCTCGTCGGCGGGCCGCCGCTCCTCGGGATCTGCCTCGGCCACCAGCTGCTCGGCCAGGCGCTCGGCCTGGACACGTTCAAACTGCGCTTCGGGCATCGCGGCGCCAACCATCCCGTGCACGAGCTCGACACCGGCCGGGTGCTGGTGACCGCCCAAAACCACGGCTTCGCGGTGCGCGCGCCCGCGGTCGGCCGAGACTTCGATACCAGCTTCGGGCCCGGGCGGATCACGCACATCTCGCTCTATGACGGCACGGTCGAGGGGCTCCGGCTGAACGACCTGCGTGTGTCCTCCGTGCAGTTTCACCCCGAGGCCAGCCCGGGCCCGCACGATGCCCGGGCGACGCTGACCGGGTTCGTCGACGAGCTGGCGGCGTCCGCATCCGCGGTCGCGCCGAGGGCCGTTGCCTAAGCGCACCGACATCCGCACCGTGGCCCTGATCGGCTCCGGGCCGATCGTGATCGGGCAGGCGTGCGAGTTCGACTACTCGGGCAGCCAGGCACTGCGCGTGCTGCGCGCCGAGGGCATGCGCACGGTGCTGATCAACTCGAACCCCGCCACGATCATGACCGACGGCTGGTGGGCCGACCGCACCTACCTCGAGCCGCTCGACCTCGAGGGCGCAACCGCGGTGCTGCGCAAGGAGCGGCCCGACGCGCTGCTGCCCACCCTCGGCGGACAGACGGCGCTCAACCTCGCTTCCGACCTGTACGCCGCCGGCGTGCTCGACGAGCTCGGCATCGAGCTGATCGGCGCCTCCTACGACGCCATCCGCCGGGCCGAGGACCGCCAGCTCTTCGCCGCGACGGTCGCAGAGGTCGGCCTGCGCGTCCCCACGAGCGTGATCGCCACGAGCATGTCGGAGGCCGCGGCCGCGCTTGCCACCAAACAGCTGCGCCTGCCCCTGGTCGTCCGGCCCGCCTTCACGCTCGGCGGCCACGGCGGCGGCTTTGCCCACACTCCCGCCGAGTTCGAGGCGACGGTCGCCCGCGGCCTGCGCGAGAGCCCCATCAGCCAGGTGCTGCTGGAGGAGTCGGTGGCGGGGTGGGGCGAGTTCGAGCTCGAGGTCATCCGCGACCGAAACGACAACGTGGTGGTGGTGTGCTCGATCGAGAACGTCGACCCGATGGGCGTTCACACCGGCGACTCGGCCACCGTGGCGCCGGCCCAGACGCTGTCTGACCGCGAGTACCAGCGCCTGCGCAACGCCGCGGCCGACGTGATCCGCGCGGTCGGGGTCGAGACCGGCGGCTCGAACGTCCAGTTCGCGCTCGAGCGAACGACCGGCGACCTGGTCGTGATCGAGATGAACCCGCGCGTCTCGCGCTCGTCGGCGCTGGCCTCGAAAGCCACGGGCTATCCGATCGCAAAGGTGGCCACCAAGCTCGCGATCGGCTACACGCTCGACGAGATTCCAAACGACATCACGCGCACGACGCCGGCCGCGTTCGAGCCGACGCTCGACTACGTGGTGGTCAAGCTGCCGCGGTTTGCGTTCGAGAAGTTCCCCGGCGCCGACACCGGCCTGACAACGCAGATGAAGTCGGTCGGCGAGGTCATGGGCATCGGCCGCACGTTCGCCGAAGCGTGGGGCAAGGCGATGCGCTCGCGCGAGCTCGACGGCCCGCCGCGCACGTCGGGCTCGGTGGCCGAGGCCGAGTGGGATCGCTTCGACGCCATCCAGGGCAGGCTCACCGCCGGGGAGGATCCGGCGGCGCTCGCGGCGGAGTCGTCCGTGCACCCCTGGTTCCTCGACGAGTGGGAGCGCATCGCGCACTCCGAGCGCATGCTCCAGCGCACGCGGCTTGACGACCTGGTCGAGACCGACTGGCGCCGCCTCAAGGCGCTCGGCCTGGCCGACGCGCGCATCGCCGAGCTGGCCGGGAGCGACGAGCAGACGGTGCGGGAGCTGCGCCTCGGGCATGGCGTCCGGCCGGTGTTCAAGGCGGTGGACAGCTGCGCCGCCGAGGTCGAGGCGGAGGCGCCGTACTTCTACTCTGCCTACGAGGTCGAGGACGAGCTCGAGCCGTCTGAGCGGCAGAGCATCGTCATCCTCGGCGCGGGCCCCAACCGCATCGGCCAGGGGATCGAGTTCGACTACTGCTGCGTGCGCGCGGCCGAGACCTTCCGGAAGCTGGGCTACGACGCCGTCATGGTCAACTGCAACCCGGAGACGGTGTCGACCGACGCCGACTGCTCCAACCGGCTCTACTTCGAGCCGCTGACCATCGAGGACGTGCTCGAGGTCGTCGAGCGCGAACGCCCGCTGGGCGTCGTCGTCCAGTTCGGCGGCCAGACGCCTCTGCGGCTGGCGCGCCGGCTCGAGCAGGCCGGGGTGCCGATCCTGGGGACGCCGTTCGCGGCTATCGACATCGCCGAAGACCGCGAGCGGTTCGGGCAGGTGCTGGCGGAGCTGGGACTGCGGGCACCGGCGTGGGGGATCGCAGCCGACGCCGACGAGGCGACCGCGATTGCGGCCCGGATCGGCTACCCGGTGCTGGTGCGGCCAAGCTACGTCCTCGGCGGCAGGGCGATGCGGATCTGCGACGACGAGGAGTCGCTGCGCTCGGCGCCGGTGCAGCCGGGGTCGCTGGTCGACCGCTTCGTCGACGATGCCATCGAGGTCGATGTGGATGCGATCTGCGACGGCGAGCGGACGGTGATCGGCGCGATCATGCAGCACGTCGAGGAGGCGGGTGTGCACTCCGGCGACTCGACGTGCGTGATCCCGGCCATGTCGCTCGGCCAGCAGGTCGAGGACGACATCCGCGGCCAGACCGCGGCCATCGCCGAGGCCCTCGGCGTACGCGGGCTGATCAACGTCCAGTTCGCCGTGCAGGGGTCGGAGATCAACGTCCTCGAGGCCAACCCGCGCGCGTCGCGCACCGTGCCCTTCGTCTCCAAGGCGACCGGGCGCGACCTGGTCGAGGGCGCCTGCCGGGCGGCGCTCGGGCTCCCGGTCGAGCTGGTCGAGAGCGAGCTCGAGCACACCAGCGTGAAGGCGGCGGTGCTGCCGTTCCAGCGCTTCGCCGGCGCCGACTCGACCCTCGGCCCCGAGATGCGCTCGACCGGCGAGGTGATGGGCATCGGCCCTGACTTCCCGACCGCGTTCGGCAAGGCCGAGCGGGCCGCCGGCCGGCCGCTGCCGCGCACCGGCACGGCGTTCCTCTCCGTCCGCGATCGTGACAAGCCGGCCGCCACCATGCTCGCAGCCCTCCTGCAGTCGCTCGGATTCGAGCTGGTGGCGACCACCGGCACCGCGCGCGCGCTGCGCCGGATCGGCATCCCGGTCGGGTCGGTGCGCAAGGTCGGCGATGGCTCGCCGAACGTCGTCGACCTGCTCGGCGCCGGGGGCATCCAGCTCGTCATCAACACCCCGGGAGGCAGGGGAACGCGGGTCGACGGCTACGAGATCCGGGCGGCCGCGATCGCCCACCGCGTCCCCTGCATCACCACCATGGCCGGCGCCGCAGCGGCGGTGCAGTCGATCGCGCAGGCCCAGGCGGTGGAGCCGGTGGCGCTGCAGGACCTGCACGTGTACGAGGACGCCGGTGCCGCCGCCCCCGCGTAGCCTGCCCGTGGCCGCGGTCGAGGCGGTCGGCGCGTACACGCTCCTGCGACTCCGGAACGAGGGCGGCGAGGTCGGGGTGCCCGGCCAGTTCTTCATGCTCCGCGCCGAGCCGGCCCCGGACGATGCGTACCTGCCGCGCGCGATCTCGGCAGCGTGGGCCGACGATGGCGAGCTCGCATTCCTGCTTGACGTCCGCGGGCCGGGAACGCGGGCGCTTGCCGCCGCCACGACGGTGTCGGTGCTCGGTCCGCTCGGTCACGGCTTCGAGCTCGCCCCCGGCCCCTCCATCCTGGTCGGGGGCGGCATCGGCGCCGCCATCCTGCCGTGGCTGCGGCAGCGGCTTCTGCCCGGCGGGCGAGGTGCGCACGGTGCTCGGCTTCCGCACGGCGGGCCAGGCGGTGTGCGCCGCCCTGGTCGATCCCGACGCGACGGTGGCGCTCGAGCCGGTGCTCGTGACCGAGCCGCTCGCACGGCTCCTGCCCGCCGCCGCGACCGTGTACGCCTGCGGCCCCGACCCGATGCTCCAGGCCGTCGCAGCCCTGTGCGCCGAGCACGACATGCCCTGCCGCCTCGCGATGGAGGCGGCGATGGCGTGCGGCTTCGGCGCCTGCTACGGATGCGCCGTGCGGATCGACGGCGAGTGGAAGCGCCTGTGCATCGAGGGCCCGGTCGTGGAGGCCGCACGTGTCCTCTGCTGATCTGCGCACCGAGTTCTGCGGGATCGAGTTCGACCATCCGCTCGTCAACGGGTCGGGCACGCTCGACGCGCTCGCCGCCGGCACGCTCGGCCTTGCGGCGTTCGTGACCAAGACGGTCACGCTGCATCCGCGTGAGGGCAACCCGCCGCCGCGGATCGCCGAGACTCCCGCGGGCATGGTCAACTCGATCGGCCTCGCGAACCCCGGCCTCGACCGCTTCTGCTCCGAGCACCTGCCCCGGCTCGCCGACCTCGCCGTGCCGGTGATCGTCAGCGTCGGCGGCTGGTCACCGGGCGAGTACGCCACCGCGGTGGCCAGGGTCGGCGCGCACCCGTGCGTCGTGGCGGTCGAGCTGAATGTCTCGTGCCCCAACGTCGAGAGCGGCTGCATCTCGATCGGCACCGACCCGCCGAGACGCGATCGCTGGTCGAGCGCTGCCGCGCCGAGACCGACCTGCCGGTGCTGGCCAAGCTCAGCCCGAGCGTGTCCGAGATCGCGCGCGATCGCGACGGCGGCCGCCGAGGGCGGTGCCCACGGGCTGGTGCTGATCAACACCGTGCGGGGAATCGCCATCGACCGCGACCGGCTGCGGCCGCTCCTGGGAGGGGGCGGCGGCGGCCTCTCCGGACCGGCCGATAAAGCCCGTCGGGCTGCACGCCGTCTACCACGCACGGGCGGCCACGGGCCTTCCCATCGTCGGTATGGGGGGAGTCGCGACGGCGCAGGATTGTGTCGAGTTTGTTGCAGCGGGCGCAACCATGGTAGGAATTGGCACGTCGCTGTTCGCGGACCCGGACCTGCCCCGACGAGTGCTTCAGGAGCTCCCGAAGTTGCTCCGCCGGCATGGCGTGGGGGAGATCGGTGAACTTGTCGGCGTCGCCCATCCACCGGTATCAAGCTCAACTCGAGCTTGACGTGTTGTGTGTCGGAATTTCGCCTTTTCATCCCGTTTTCTCCTGGTTGCACACGGCTCCTCCGCGGGTATAATCGCCCCCTACGATGACAACGAGCACCCTCTCCCAGACACCATCCCGGTCGCTCGACCAGCGCATGGAGGCACTCAGCCGGGCGAACCACATCCGGGTGCGGAGGGCGCAGCTCAAGCGCGACCTCAAGGCGGGGCACGTCCGCATCGGCGATGTGATCGCGGAGCCGCCCGACGAGGTGCTGACCGCGAAGGTGTACGACATGCTCGTGGCGGTCCCCAGGCTGGGGCGCGTCAAGGCCACCCGGCTTCTCACCCAGTGCCGGATCAGCCAGAGCAAGACGGTCGGCGGGCTCTCCGATCGCCAGCGCGGCGAGCTGCTCGACCTCTTCCGCAACTGACGGCCACGGGACGCCGGCGGTGAGCGGCCGGCTCTTCGTCGTCGCCGGCCCGTCCGGGGTCGGCAAGGGCACGCTGATCTCGCGAGCGCTGCGTTCGGTCCCGGAGGTGCACGGTGGCGACATCCGCGACCACCCGCCCGCGACGCTCGGATGAGCGCGACGGCCGCGAGTACCACTTCCTGTCCGACGAGGAGTTCGAGCGGCGCGCGAGGGCGGGCGACTTCCTCGAGCATGTATCCTACGCTGGGAAGCGATACGGCACGCTGCGCAGCGAGGTCGAGCAGCGGCTCCGGGACGGCGAGAGCGTCGTGTTGGAGATCGAGGTTGCGGGGGCGCGCGAGATCAAGCGTCAGATGCCGAGTGCGGTGCTGGTGTTTGTCGCCCCTCCCACAATGGCCGACCTCGAGGCGAGGCTGCGGGGGCGCCGGCAGAACACCGAGACAGAAGTTGCAGACCGGTTGCGAATCGCGGCCGCAGAGTTGGAGGCACAACCCGAGTTCGACCATGTCGATCGTGAACGACGACGCCGAGCGCGCGGCCCGGGAACTGGCCGATGTCATGCGAGCGGCGATGACCGACTGAGGAGCGCAGATGATTCACCCCAAGATCGACGACCTGCTGGAAAAGGTGCCGAGCAAGTACGCGCTCGTGATCGCCGCCGCGCGGCGCACGCGCCAGATCAACGACTATCACCACCAGCTCGGCGAGGGCAGCTTCGAGAGCTACGCACCGCCGCTCGTCGAGTCGCGCTCGAAGAACTTCCTCACCATGGCTCTCGAGGAGATCGCCCAGGGGCAGCTCAAGGTGACGCCGTGGAAGAAGGAGAAGGGGTCCAAGGCGGCCTAGAGCCAGCGCCGCTCGCGGTGCCAGCGCTGCATCGTCCTCACGCTGGGCGGCGCCGCGGTCGCCGCCTGAGTAGCGCGCCCGCAGCCTGGTGATCGTCGGCATCGGCGGGCCGCCCTCGGCAAACTCGTTCTCGGCCAGCCGGCGCAGCCCCGCCCACGCGTACGACCCGGGCTTGGGCTGCCCCGACCGCTCGGCCATCGCCGCCAGATGCGTCGTGAGCGCCTGGCCGCGCGCCGCGGTCAGGCAGCCGTGCGCACGCCACAGCCGCTGCAGCGTCAGTACGAAGTCACGCCCGCTCCTCCGCGTCTGAAACTCCGGCGAGGCATGTGCTTCGCACAGCCACACCGTCACACCATGCGTCAGCCGCAGCGAGACCGTCAGCCCCCGCGTCCGGTCCACGCAGATCGCGCACACCGGCCGCTTCACCGACATCCCCCGGGCCTTGTAGAGCGTTGGAACAGCCATGGGGCGAGTGTCGCAGCGGAGGGGTCACGGGTGGTGCACGGAGTGTGACGAGAGCGTGGGGATTCTGAGGAGGGCGTGGGGGATCCCAATTGACGCTGGGCCGTTGCGCCAATTGGCAGTTTCCGCGACCGCCATTCCCGGCCCAACGCAGAACCCCGCATTGAAGGATGCGCAGGTCGCGGAGAAGCCCGGGCGTCCAGATTCCAATTGACGCCGCATCGACGCGCCAATTGGCCGTTTCCGCGATCGCCAACCAGCGCCAGCCACACTCGCCGCGGCCCCCGGCCCCGACTGGAAGCACCTCACTCTGCCAACTCCTCCGCCGGGCCGCCGTCTCACCATGATGGACATGTTGCGGCCCACCCACGGTCCCAGCGACACTACGGCCATGATCCTGATCGGCGTGTGCGGGGGGATCGCGGCGTACAAGACGTGCGAGCTCGTGCGGATGCTCGTCCGCGCCGGAAACGACGTGCAGGTCGTGCAGACGCCCGACTCGCAGCGCTTCGTCGGACCGACCACGTTCGCGGCCCTCTCGCGCCGCCCGGTGCTCCTCGACGGCGGGCCCGAGGTGTTCCCGCACCTCGACGCGTCCGGCCACGCCGACCTCCTCTGCATCGCGCCGCTCTCGGCCACGACGCTGGCGCGGATCTGCCACGGCGAGGCGGCCAACGTCCTGACCGCGACCACGCTCGCCTTCTCCGGCCCCGTGATCGCCGCCCCCGCGATGAGCCCGCGCATGTGGGATGCCCCGGCCACCCGCGAGAACCTCGAGCTCCTGGCCGCTCGGGGCGTCGAGCTCGTCGGCCCCGGGCGGGGTGACACGGCCGAGGGCGAGGTCGGCGTTGGGCGGATGGCCGAGCCGGCCGCGATCTTCGAGGCGATCGCCGCCCGGCTGCAGACTGGCCGCAGTCTCGCCGGCGTCCGGGTGCTCGTGACGGCCGGCGGGACCCGCGAGCCGCTGGATGCCGTTCGCTACCTCGGCAACCGCTCGAGCGGGCGGATGGGTGTCGCGGTCGCCGACGAGGCCGCCCGCAGGGGGGCCGATGTCACGCTCATCCTCGCCGCCGCGGCGGTCGAGCCGTCGACTCCGATGCGTATCCTGCGTGCCGAGTCGGCCGCCGAGCTCGAGCGTGCCACCCTCGCCGCCGCGGCCTCGGCCGACGTGATCGTGATGGCCGCGGCGGTGTCGGACTACCGGCCGGCCGACCCCTACACCGGCAAGCAGGCCAAGTCCGGTGACCCGTGGCACGTGACACTGGAGCCGACCACCGATATCCTCAAGGAGCTGGGGTCGAGACGCACGACGGAGCAGGTGCTGATTGGGTTTGCCGCCGAGCATGGCCCCGGGGGGATTGAGCGTGCCCGAGCCAAGCTCGAGCACAAGAAGGTGGACATGATCGTGATGAACGACATCAGTCGCACGGATATCGGATTCGACTCCCCCGACAATGAGTTGGTGCTCGTGACGGCGCACGCGGAGCGCACCGTCACCCACCGCTCAAAGCGTGCGTGCGCCGCCGCGCTGTGGGACGCCGTCGAGGTACCAGCCTCGACCGCATCCACACCCGCCGGCTCATGACCGGGAGCCGCTAACCAGGAAGGACACGTCAGGTGGAAGCACACGACCTCGAAGGCCAGGCCCCGGCAGACGACGTCGCCGCCGCTTGCGATGTCGCGCAGCGCGTGATCGAGAACGTCTCCCGAGTCATCCACGCACCGCGGTCGCTGATCGCGCGCTGCGTGATGGGGATCCTGTGCGAGGGGCACGTGATCCTGGAGGACTTCCCCGGCGTCGGCAAGACGATGCTGGCGAAGTCGATCGCCCGCTCGCTCGACTGCGAATTCGCCCGCGTCCAGGCAACGCCCGACCTGCTGCCGTCCGACGTCACCGGCGTCAGCGTCTTCAACATGACGGGCAACGAGTTCGAGTTCAAGCCCGGACCGGTGTTCGCCAACCTCGTGCTGGTGGACGAGATCAACCGCGCATCCCCAAAGACGCAGTCGGCCCTGCTCGAGTGCATGCAGGAGGTGCAGGTCACGGTCGACGGCGTGACCCACCCGCTGGCGCGCCCCTTCATGGTCATCGCCACCCAGAACCCCATCGAATACGAGGGCACCTTCCCGCTACCCGAGGCCCAGCTCGACCGGTTCACGATGCGGCTCACGCTCGGCTACCCGGATGCCCGCCAGGAGGCGAGGATGCTGGCGGAGCACGCCGCCGGGCGAGCCGCTCGACGACCTCCGGGCGGTCACCACCGCCGCCGAGATCGAGGCATCGATCGCCGCGGTCAGGTCGGTCTTCGTCGAGGAGTCGCTGCACCGCTACGTCGTGGCCATCGTCACCCATACCCGCAGCGACACGCGCCTGTCACTCGGCGCCAGCCCGCGCGCCGGCATCGCCCTGCTGCGCGTCGCCAAGGCGCACGCGGTGGTCGAGGGGCGCGACTACGTCTCGCCGGGCGACGTCAAGGCGGTGGCCGAGGACGTCCTCTCCCACCGCGTGATCCTCGCCCCCGAGGCGCGCACCGCGGGCATCGACGCGGCGGACTCGATCCGCGAGGCGCTCGAGCGCACGGCCATACCGGTATGACCAGCCGCGGCCGCCGCCTGTTGCTGCTCGCCGCCGGCCTCTATCTCGTCTCGTGGGGGTTCGGCACGGCGGTCATGTTTCCGGTGGCGGTCGGCCTTTCGATCGCCCCACTGGCGGCGCTCGCGTGGGTCAAGGTGCTCGACCGGCCGATGCAGCTTCGCCGCCGCACCGGCCATCTCGAGCTCACCGAGGGCCAGAGCATCGACGTCGGCCTCGAGGTGCGGCCCGACACCGGCGGCCCGCTTCCCGGGCGGGCGGTGATGCTCGACCGGCTCGGCAGCACGCACGCGGTCCGCACCGAGCTCGTGCGGCGCGGGCGGGTGCTGCGCGGCCGGTACGAGATCGTGTCGGCACCGCGGGGGCGCTACCGCCTGGACGGCGCCGAGCTCATCCTCCGCGACCCGTTCGGGCTTGCCGAGGCGCGGGTCGCGATGGACCGCGCCGACCAGATGCTCGTCTATCCGCGCGTCTACGACCTCGAGGGGCTGTTCACCGACGGCGGCACCCCGGGCGGTGAGCGCGGGCGGGCGCTCCTGCACCGGAGCGCGGGGTACGACCTGCACAGCATCCGCGAGCACCAGCAGGGCGAGAGCCTGCGCCGCGTGCACTGGCGCTCGACCGCCCGCCGCCGCATCCTGATGGTGAAGGAGATGCAGGACACCCCACGCGACGAGGCCTGCGTGCTGCTCGACGGCGAGGCCGCGGCCGTGATCGGGACCGCGCCCGACTCCACGTTCGACATGCAGGTGCGCGCCGCGGCGTCGCTCCTGCGCCGGATGTCCGACTCGGGCCAGCGCAGCTCGCTCGTGATCCACGCCGCGCAGCGCGGTCGCCATCGGCTGGGGTTCGGAAGCGGCGACTGGGCATCGGTGCTGGGCGAGCTCGCGGCTGTCGAGGCGACCGCACCGCGGCCGCTCGCGGAGTTCCTGGCCGAGGCCGGCCGCGGCCCCGACCCGGTCGACGCCGCGCGCGTCTTCGTGATCACGGCGAACATCTCGGCGTCGCTCGCCGAGCGGGTGCTCGCCATGCGCACGGCCCAGTGCGACCCGGCCGTCGTCTGGGTCGACGGTGCCAGCTTCAACGGCAGGAAGAGCGGACGCAACACGGGCCCCGAGGCGGCGGCCCTGCGGCTGACGCGGTCGGGAGTCGCGGTCGCACGGATCCGCGCGGACGATCATGTCGGCAGGGCGCTCTCGGCGCCGGTGCTACGGCTGGTGGTGGCTCGTGGGTAGACCGAGCCTCGAGCAGTTGACTCCCGGCCGCATCACCGCCGCGGCCCTCACGACCGGGTTCCTGCTGTTCGGCGGCTGGCACTGGACGCGGCTCGAGCAGCCGCACATGGGCGCGCGCGAGCTCACCCTGCTGGCGATCCTCGGGGTCGTGCCGACGGTGGTGGCGCTGGTCGGCGGCAGCCGCCTGGCCACGCTCGTCTCAATTGCGGCGGTCAGCGTCGCCGCGATCGGCCATGTCACCCACACCTGGCCCTGGCAGAGCCGGCATGGGATCTACCCCGAACGCGTGGCCACGCTGGTGGTGAACGGCCTGCGGGACTGGTTCGGCACGAAGACGCCGATCGATGCCGGCCGCTTCCCGGGCGCAGATCACGATCTGCGGCTCGCATTCTTCGCGGCGGCGGCCGTGCTCGCGTGGCTGCTCGTGCGCCGGGGATCGGCGCTGCCCGGTATCGGCGTGGCCTTCGCGCTGTTCGCGCTCCCCAGCACGGTGCTGCCGCTCCACGCCGACGCCTTCCGCGCCGGAGTGTTCCTCGTACTCGCCCTGTTGACCCTGGTCGTGACCTCCGAGCGCGACGGCCGCCGGCTCGCGGGTGACGCCCAGGTGGTCGGCCTGAGTGTGGCTGTCGTGCTCGCCGGGCTCGTCGTCGGCACCGCCCCGGGGGTGACCAAGAGCGCCTTTCTGCAATGGCAGACGTGGAACCCGCTCGCGCATGACGGACCGCTCGTGAACGTGGACTTCATGTGGAACCAGACGTACACGCCACTGCATTGGCCGAAGAAGCGCACCAGGGTGCTCGAGGTGACCTCACCGACCCCGATGTACTGGAAGGCGGCCACCCTCAGCACGTTTCTGGTCGACCACTGGCAGTTCTCCAACCAGGACCGGCTGGTGGCAAGTGCAAACCAGGGGTCGCTTCACGTGCCCAGCGCCGACCTGCCGCTCAATGAGAACATCGGCCACCACGTGATCACGGTCAGCGTGAAGGTGCTCGGCCTGGCCGACGATCACCTGGTCGGCGCCGACCAGCCCGTGCAGTGGAACCTGCCCGGCGGGATCGAGTCGCTGCTCGGCTCCGACGGCACCGTGACGACGCTCGCCGACGTCCCCCGCAACGCCACCTACAGCGTCCGGGTCTACGATCCGACGCCGACGCCGGAGGAGCTCAACTCCGCCGGTCTGTATTTCCCGTCCCAGATCCGGCGTGCGGTTGTCATCAACGCCCTCACGATCCCCATGTGGCCGGCGAAGCTGCGCGACGCACGTGGCGCCGCTGGCACCCGAGTTCATGCAGGCCTCCAACCAGGCGTGGAAGAATTCGCATGCCTCGCAGGCGAAGACCGAGTACGGGGCGGTGCTGGCCCTCGAGCAGTACTACCGCAGCGCGCCCTTCAAGTACTCGCTCACCCCGAACCTCCCCAACGCCCTGCCGCCACTGGCCGAGTTCATGCTGCACGCACACCGCGGCTACTGCCAGATGTTCTCGGGCGCGATGGCGCTCGTGCTGCGCATGCACGGCATCCCGGCGAGAATCGCCGTCGGGTTCACCCAGGGCAGGCTGCAGGGCTCCGACACGTACATCGTCAACGACCGCGACGCCCACGCCTGGGTCGAGGTCTACTTCCCCGGGTACGGGTGGCAGCCGTTCGAGCCGACGCCGGGCGCACACGTGCCGACGGACACGTCGATCTCCAGCCCCAGCTTCGCGAAGACCAGAACCGGCGGCGACCCCACCACATCCCGGCCGCGCTGCAGAAGCTCCTCGGCGTCACGGCGAATGGGAAGAAGGCCCTGCCGAAAGGCGTCAGCGGGCACGGGAGAGCGGGCGGCGACGCCAGCGCCAACGCGCGGGGCGGGATCCTGACCGGCGCCGGCGGCTCGAGCTCGCACGGCCGCTTCGTGACGTGGCTCTTCACGCTCGCCGTCGTCCTGCTTGCGGCGGTCCTGGTGCTGAAGGTCGCGCTTCGTGCGCTGGCGCTACCTGCGCCGCGGCCCGCGGGCGCAGGCCGCCGCGGCCTACCACGACCTCGTGACCTTCGTGGGCGACCAGGGCCTCGAGGTGCGGCCCGACGACACGTTCGACGACCTCGCCGGACGCGTCGCAGAAGACCTTCGGCGTCGATGCGGCGGCATTCGCCGAGAGCGCCACCCGCGCCCGCTACGCCCCGCTGCCGCTGGCCGAGCGCGAGGGACGCCGCATGCGCCAGGAGCTGCGGGCGGTCAAGCGCGACGTCCGCCGGCGACTGACGGCCCGCGAACGGGCGACCGGCGCCGTGCGGCTGCGCTCGCTGCTGGCCCAGGCTACGCTCGGAGGCTGAGCGGACGATGACCCTGGGCATGGCGGAGCACGAGCACACCTACGACCTCTTCCAGCGCGGCCGCGAGCACCTGAGCCGAGGCGACAACGCCCAGGCGGCCGTCTCGCTCGAGAAGGCCAAGCGGCGCGAGCCGGACAAGGCGTCGATCCGCGAGGCGCTCGGCGTCGCATACCTGCGGATGCACCGCTATCGCGAGGCGGCCGCGGAGTTCGAGCACATCCTCGAGGCCGCCCCGGCCAACGACTACGCGCACTACTGTCTCGGCCGCTGCCTGCACCGGCTGGGCGACCACCGGGTTGCGCTCGGCCACTTCAAGATGGCCGCCTGGCTGCGGCCGAGCGTGGCCTACTACCAGGAGGCGGTCGACGGCCTCCTCGACTGACGATCAGAACTGGTAGTAGATGAACGGGTGCGGCTGGGCGAGCAACAGAAACGCCGCGCCGGCCGCCAGTCCCAGGGCCGCGCCCTGCCAGATGCGGGGCCGCACCTCGATCTGCCACGTGTTGGGAGCGACGTTCACGAACACGAGCAGCGCGACGATCTCGAGACCGAAGCCCGACACCAGGAGATGCCACGCCGTACGGAGCGGCTCCGCCCCGTGCAGGCCGGCCATCCCAGCCAGGATGTTCCCCGCAGTGGTCATGTCCGGCGCGCGGAAGATCACGAACGCCGCGACGACGGCGACGAAGGTGATGGCGCGGTTGACAAAGGTGCTACCAGGCACGAGGCCGGCCCGGCGCAGGACGTCGTGCACGACGAGATAGACGCCGTGGAGCAGCCCCCAGACGACGAACGTCCACGCCGCGCCGTGCCACAGGCCGCCCAGGAACATGGTCACCAGCAGGTTGCGCAGCGTCCTTGTCCGGCCGTGCCGCGATCCGCCGAGCGGGATGAACAGGTAGTCCCGCAACCAGAACGACAGCGACATGTGCCAGCGCCTCCAGAAATCGGAGATGTTCAAGGCCTTGAACGGCGAGTCGAAGTTCTGCGGGAACCGAAAGCCCAGCAGGTAGGCGAGCCCCACGGCCATGTCCGAGTATCCGGAGAAGTCGAAGTAGAGCTGGAGCGAGTAGCCGAGCGCGGCGAGCCACGCGTGCACGAGATGCACACCGCCCGAAGCGGCGAACTGCGCGCTGACATGCGAGTTCAGGGTGTCGGCGATGATCAGCTTCTTGACCAGCCCGCAGGCGAAGAACCACATCCCCGACGCCGCCAGCCCAGGCGTCAGCCGCGGCTCCAGGCGACGCAGCTGGTCCTCGATGTCCGCGTAGCGCACGATCGGCCCGGCGATCAGGTGCGGGAACATGGCCACGAAGGCGGCGTAGTCGACGAACGAGCGTGCCGGCGCGACGCGCCGCCGGAACACGTCGATCGTGTACGACATCGAGTTGAACGTGTAGAACGAGATGCCGATCGGCAGCACGGTGTGCAGCACCGGCACGCCCGATCCCCAGCCGACTGCGGCGCCGATGCCGTCCAGCGACCCCAGGAAGAAGCCGACGTACTTGAAGTAGCCCAGCAGCGCCAGGTTGACCGTCAGCGCGCCCGCGAGGAGCCACTTCCGCCGATGCTCGTCGTCGGAGCCGCAGATGGCGTTCGCAGCGACGTAGTCGACTCCGGTGGAGACGATCAGGAGCGGGAGGTAGCGCCAGTCCCACCAGGCGTAGAACACGTACGAGGCGAGGGCGAGGAACGCAAGCCGCAGCCGCGACCGGCGCAGCCCCCACCACCCGATCAGCACCAGGGGCAGGAAGCCGCACACGAAGGTGTAGCTGTTGAAGAGCACGCGGCCTAGAGGATCCCGTGGTCGTGGGCGACGATGTACTTCAGCATCAGGTCCATGTTCTGCACCGAGACGTGCGTCGGGTCGAAGAAGCCATTGGGCAGGCCGTGGAAGGTGCGCACGTCGGTCAGATCGATGAAGTCCAACCGGCTCGTGCGCTGCAGCGCGCGGAGGTAGGTCACCGCCCAGCGATGGGCCGGGAAGCCCTGCTGCTGGAGCGCGCGCAGGAGGGCGGGGTGAAGCGGGTTCATCACGACAACCGGCGTGGCCCCATGGGCGTTCATCCACCGGATCAGGCGCGCGAACGCGGCGAGATTCGTCTGGCTGGGATGGTGCGAGGAAACCGGGCTGGACGCGCAGGGCGGCGAGTTTCGCGCTCAGCGAGACGGCGAGGTGCCTGGTGCGCTCCGCCGTCGTGCGCAGCCGGCTCTGGAGCAGCGACCCGTCGGGGTGAAACCAGGCGTGGTTGCAGCTGTGCAGGATGCACGCCTTCACCACCCGCACGGAGTCACGCGTCGCCTGCACCGAGAGATAGTCCGAGATCTTGTGCAGGAGCGACTCGCCGCTGCTCCCACGCTGGCTCGGGGTCAGGTACGGCTGAGCGCGCGGATCCGACGCAAGCTGCGAGTTCACGCCGGCGCCGCCGATCCCCGCATTGATGAAGATCAGGTAGCGGCGGTGCACGCCGGGGAAGCGGTGCTCCATCAGTCGTGTGAACACCCACTCGTCGACCGAGTCGCCGCCGGTGACTCCGGCGTTGAACCCGGTGTGGCCGGTGAGCTTCTGAAGATACGCGGGCGCCGCGGGCCGGGAGCGCGAGCTCCCGAGTATGAGGATGTCCGGGGGCTGCTTCAGGTTCTCGACGAGCGAGATCTTCGCGCTGCGATCGCTCTCGATCGCGGTCGGCACAATGCCGGTCCCGGCGATGCCGTACGGGTCAACGGCAGCGTTGAACCCGCCCACGCACCCGACCAGGCCGAGCGAGCAGACCAGGAACGCGATCACATACCCGCGATAGTTTCCTCCGGCGGGATCCGCCGCCAACCTCCCGTGGCCAGATCGCACGGCGGTCTCGATCGAGTGTGACGGATCGGGCGCCCCGGGAGCGCGCGGGCGGCTCAGGTCGGACATATCGGCAACTGGCTGCCTGTCAACTGTGCGCGCATCTGCTCAAGAAGACCCCCGCGCGGCGTAAAAAGTTCAGTCCCGCCTGGTTGCCACATGGTAACCCCCGACGGCGGTCGTGACAGTACTACGGGGACGGTTCGCGAGTCGAGCCAGATCGTCACGGGACCGTCGTTCACGAGGTGCACCTGCATGTGGGCGCCGAAGCGGCCGGTCGCGACCGGCACGCCCAGCTCGGCGCAGCTCCGCGGCGAACTCGTCGACCAAACGCGCTCCGACCTCGGGCGGAGCGGCGTCGGAGAAGCCGGGCCGGTTGCCGCGGCGCACGTCCGCGTAGAGCGTGAACTGGGAGACGACGAGCGCCTCGCCGCCGACGTCGAGCAGCGACCGGTTCATGCGCCCCTCGGAGTCGGCGAAGATGCGCAGGCGCGACACCTTGCCGGCCAGCCGGGCGGGCTCGCCGGACGCGTCGCCGGCGCCCGCCGCGACGAGCACCAGGAGCCCCGCGCCGATGGCCGCAAGCCGGTCGCCGTCGACCTCAACGGACGCCTCGATCACCCGCTGAATCAGTGCTCGCACAGTCGTCGTGAGTTTCTCATCTGGAGAAGTCGGGTGCTACACTGAAGGTCGTTTCAGGTGGTCGAGAGCGGTCGTCGAGGTGGGCCCCAACCCGCCTCTTTTTTCGCCCTCGAACAGGATTCAAGGTGCAGATATGAGGATCAATCCAGCGCTTCAAAATGAGATCGAACAGATGCTCCACGACCGCAGCCCGGACGTGGAGGTCGTGCTCGCGGAACAGGCCGCTCCCGGCCTCGTCCGCATCTTCATCGACCACCCGGGCGGGGTCGACCTCGAGCTGTGCGAGCGCGTCAGTCGCGACCTCGCACCCTTGCGCGAACGCTACGCGCTCGAGGTCTCGTCGCCCGGCGTCGAGCGCCCGCTCGTGCGTCCGGACCACTATCAGCGCGTGGTCGGGAAGCGGGTGGACGTGCGCACGGTCGCGCCGATCGACGGGCGCCGGCACTTCGCCGCCCGTCTGGCCGACGCGGACGACGCGGGCATCGATCTCGAGCAGGACGGCCGGACGGTGCGGATCTCGTACGCCGACATCCGCCGCGGCCGCTTGGTGTTCGATTCCTGGGGAGGACGCTCGTGACTAAGGAAATTCTGGAGGGCGTCAAGCTCGTCGAGAAGGAGAAGGGCATCGAGCCGGGGACGCTCCTGGCCGCGATCGAGGACGCCCTGCTGGCCGCCTACCGCAAGATGCCCGACGCTCGCCACCCCGTGCGGGTCGACCTCGACCGCGACACGGGAGACTTCACCGCCTGGACCGTCACCGAGGACGCCTGGAAGAACTACCTCGAGGCGCACCCGCACCACCAGGTGCTCGCCGAGGCGCCCGTCGTCGAGCTCGATCCCACCGCGCCCATCGAGGACGCGGCCGAGGAGCCCGAGCCCGAGATCGAGTGGGACTGGTTCACCGAGACCGTCCTCGTCGACGTCACGCCCGACAACTTCAGCCGCATCGCCGGCCAGACCGCCAAGCAGGTGCTGCGCCAGCGCATCAACGAGGCCGAGCGGTCGATGATGTACGAGGAGTACGCCGACCGCGTCGGCGAGATCGTGACCGGGATCGTCCAGCAGGACGACCACCGCTACGCCTTCGTCGATCTCGGCCGGATGGAGGCGATCCTGCCGGGCTCGGAGAAGGTGCCCGGCGAGCGCTACGAGCAGGGCAGCCGCATCAAGGCGGTCATCATCGAGGTGCGGTCCGAGGGCAAGGGGCCCCAGGTGGTGCTGTCGCGCCGCTCCGACGAGCTCATCCGCCAGCTGTTCGAGCTGGAGGTGCCCGAGATCGCCGACGGCCTGGTCAACATCCGTGCGGTCGCGCGCGAGCCCGGCTACCGGGCCAAGATCGCCGTCGAGTCGCGCGCGCAGGGCGTCGACCCCGTCGGCGCGTGCGTCGGCCCGCGCGGATCGCGGGTGCGCATGGTGGTGTCCGAGTTGCGCGGCGAGAAGATCGACATCATCCCCTGGAACGACGAGCCGGCCCGGTTCGTGGCCAAGGCGCTCGCCCCGGCCAAGGTGCGCGAGGTCTATGTCGACGACGACAACCGCCAGGCAACCGTGGTCGTGCCCGACGGCGAGCTGTCGCTCGCGATCGGCAAGGAGGGCCTGAACGCCCGCCTCGCCCACCGGCTCACCGGATGGCGAATCGACATCGTCTCCGAGACCGAGTACTACACGGACGACTCCGACCAGCCCTACACGGGTGCGGCGGACGAAGAGGACGAGTTCCCCGGCCGCTGCATCGCCGTCACCTCGTCCGGCAAGCGCTGCCCGAACCAGGCGCTGGACGGCAGCCGCTACTGCGGCGTGCCGGCCCACATGGCGCTTGCGGCCGAGGAGGGGCGCGCTTCTCCGCGGTGAGCACGCCGGTGCGGCAGTGCGCGGGCTGCGGCCGGCGCCGGCCGCAGCGCGAGCTCGTGCGGATCGTGGCCGGTGACGGGAACTTGGTGGTCGATCGCGACCGGCGGCTGCCCGGGCGCGGGGTGTATCTGTGCCCCGAGCCGGGCTGCGCGGAGCAGGCTCGCAGGCGGGGTGCGATCCCGAGAAGGCTACGATGCACGGTGACGGTGCCGCTCGATCTCGAAGAGCGGGTGGCAATTGCGCAACGAGACACCTCTTCAGAGGGTTGACGGGGGGAAATGGCTGACGAGTTGGTAGACGACGACGAGGTGAAGCGCGCGTTCGGCGCAAAGGCCGCCCCTCCCGCCGAGGAGCGGCCGGCCCAGCCGGGCCGTGCCCCGCGGCCCCAGCGTGGCGCCGCCCCCAAGGGCAAGCGCCGCGTCGTGATCGACGCCCAGGCCGGCCGCAAGCCGACCATGCGGCGCGAGCGCGGAGCGCCGCGGGCCGAGCCCAAGCGCGAGCCCGAGGCGCCCACCGGACCCGTCAAGGTGCCCTCGGGCATCACCGTCAAGGACCTTGCCGAGAAGCTCGGCATCTCACCGGCCAAGATCATCACGCTGATGATGGGGCTCGGCGAGATGGTGACGCTGACGGTGTCGCTCACCGACGACGCGGTCGAGCTGATCGCGGGCGAGCTCGAGCGCGAGATCATCGTCCAGCACACCGACGACGAGGACGACGAGGAGGAGGTCGTCTTCGAGGACGAGGAGGCAGACCTCGTCTCGCGGCCGCCCGTGGTCACGATCATGGGCCACGTCGACCACGGCAAGACGACCCTGCTCGACGCGATCCGCGAGTCGTCGGTGGTCACAACGGAGGCGGGCGGGATCACGCAGCACATCGGCGCCTACCAGGTCGACGTCGGCGATGGGCGCAAGGTCACCTTCCTCGACACCCCCGGCCACGAGGCCTTCACCGCCATGCGCGCCCGCGGCGCCAAGGTCACCGACGTGGCCGTCCTGGTGGTCGCCGCCGACGACGGCGTCATGCCCCAGACGGTCGAGGCGATCGACCACGCCAAGGCCGCGGGGGTGCCGATCGTCGTCGCCGTCAACAAGATCGACCGGCCCGACGCGAACCCCGAGCGCGTCCGCAACGAGCTGCGTCACGCACGGCCTCCAGCCGGAGGAGTGGGGCGGGGACACGATCTTCGAGGACGTGTCCGCGAAGGCCGGCACGAACCTCGACAAGCTCCTGAACTCGATCCTGCTCCAGGCCGACGTGCTGGAGCTCAAGGCCAATCCCAACGCGGACGCGAGCGGCGTCATCATCGAGTCGCGCCTCGACGTGGGCCGCGGCGCCGTGGCCACCATGCTCGTGCAGCGGGGCACGCTGCACGTGGGCGATGCCGTGGTCGCGGGAGATGCGTGGGGCCGCGTGAAGGCGCTGAACGACCACAACGGCAAGAAGGTGAAGGACGCCGGGCCGGGTGTGCCCGTCGAGATCCTGGGCTTCGACCGGCCGCCGCCGGCCGGCGAGATCTGCCGCGTGGTCGAGAACGACCGCGTCGCCCGCCAGACGGCCCAGCAGCGCGCCCAGCGCAAGCGCACCGAGATGCTGGCCAAGCGCAGCAAGGCCGTCAGCCTCGAGGACCTGTTCTCGCAGATGCAGGAGGGGGCGCTCAAGGAGCTCGCGCTCATCATCAAGGCCGACGTGCAGGGCTCCGTCGAGGCCGCCGTGGACGAGATCTCGAAGATCCACCACGACGAGGTCTCGGTGCAGGTGATCCACTCCGGCGTCGGCGGCATCGTCGCCTCCGACATCATGCTGGCCGCCGCGTCGAGCGCGATCGTGGTCGGGTTCAACGTCCGCCCGAACGCCGAGGCCAAGCAGTTGGCCGATCGCGAGGGCGTCGACATCCGCACCTACCGCGTCATCTACCAGCTCACCGAGGACATCCAGCGGGCGCTGATCGGCATGCTCTCGCCCGAGCGCGTCGAGGAGGTGCTGGGCGAGGTCGAGGTGCGCCAGACCTTCCGGGCATCACGGGTCGGCACGATCGCCGGCTGCATGGTCACGCAGGGTGCGGTGCAGCGCGGCGCCCAGGTGCGCATCGTCCGCGACGGCACCATCGTCCACGACGGCCGTATCGGCACGCTGAAACGGTTCCAGGACGATGTGCGCGAGGTCGCCCAGGGCTTCGAGTGCGGGATCACGATCGACAACTTCAACGACGTCAAAGAGGGCGACGTCCTCGAGGTCTACACCGTGCGCGAGGTCGCCCGCTCCGCCTGAGCCACTCGGGGTCTGGCGACGAATATCTCACGCGCAGCGTGAATATTCGGTGCCTGACGCCGTAGCCGCGGCCGCAGGCCGCGAGCCGCCGACCCGCCACACAGCCCGGGGGCACCGAGTATGCACGGGTGTCTGGCGATGAATACTTCACGCGCAGCGTGAATATTCGGTGCCTGACACCGTAGCCGCGGCCGAAGGCCGCGAGCCGCCGACACCCCACACAGCCCGGGGGCACCGAGTATGCACGGGTGTCTGGCGATGAATACTTCACGCGCAGCGTGAATATTCGGTGCCTGACACCGTAGCCGCGGCCAAAGGCCGCGAGCCGCCCACAAACCACGCCACGTGCCCGGTATGCACGCGCAGCGTGAATACCGGGCACAGACCACTCCGCGTGAATATTCAGTGCCTGGCACCGTTCATTCACGCGCACGCGCCCCGCGGGGGCGGGTGAAGACGTGCCGCAGCGCCTGCTCGTCGGCCGGGTCGCTCAGCAGCACCACCTCGTCGCCGGGCTCCAGCCGCAGCGACCCGCGCGGCTGCTCGGTGCGGCCGCCGCGCACCACGAGCGCCACCCAGGTGTGCTCGCCGATCGGCAGCCCGCCGATCCGGCGGCCGGCGGCGATGGCGTCCGGCGCGACGATCAGGCGCAGGACACCCTCGGGCTCGTGCCGGAGCGCGATCGAGAGTGCCCAGCCGCGCGGCCGCCGCCGCGCCGTCATCTGCACGCCCAGGCGGTGGGCAAGCGGCTCGAGCGCGAGCCCCTGCGCCAGCACCGACGCCGCGACCACCACGAACACCAGCCGGTAGATCAGGCCGGCATTGGGGACGCCCTGGAGCACCGCGAGCGCGGCGAGCAGAATCGGCACCGCACCCTTGAAGCCGGTCAGGCTGATGAACGCCTTCTCGCCCCATCGCATCCGCTCGGGCCAGAGCAGCGGCAGCACCGCCAGCGGCCGCACCACGAGCACGAGGACGGCCGCGAGTGCGAGCCCGTACCCGACGGTCGACCAGCCGATCCCGGGCAGGTGGATCGTCAGGCCGAGCGCCGCGAAGACGACGATCTCGCCCAGCGACGCCAGCGCGGAGTGGAATCTCTCCACCTCGCCCTTGAACGGCATGCGCGCATCGCCGATCCAGACTCCTGCGACGAACACCGCCAGGAACCCGGAGCCGTGCAGCAGCGTGGCGACGCCGTAGATCAGGCCGGCGAGCGCCAGCGTCCGCAGCGGATTCAGGCCCTCGCGCGGGAGCGGGTTCCGACGCATGGCGCGCACCAGCACCAGCGCGCCCGCGACGCCGGCGGCCGCGCCGACCGCCATCTCGAGCACGAAGTCGCCGACCCCCGCGAGCCCCGACGTCCCTGACGACGCGTAGGCCAGGAGGCTGACGACGAGCGCGATCGCGACCGGGTCGTTGGCGCCCGCCTCGCCCTCGAGGATCGTCGGCACCCGCCCGCCGATATCGCGCCGGGCCAGGACCGAGAACATCACCGCCGGATCGGTCGGGGCGAGTGCGGCTCCGACGATCGCGGCGGTCGTCCACGACACGGGCAGGATGATCTGGGCGGCGAGCGTGCCAAGCGCCGCCGTCAGGAACGTGCCGGCGACGCCCAGGACGGCGATCGGGCGCAGCGACGGCCGCATCCGCCGCCAGCCCATCTCCAGGCCGCCGTCGAACAGGATCGCGATCAGCGCAACGACCCCGATCCGCTCGACGTCGCGGATCGACACCGGTTCGGACAGCCGGGGCTGGATGTCGGAGATCGCGGCCGCGGCGATCAGAAACACGACCGGGGCCGGCACCCGCAGCCGCGCGGTGAGCCGGGTCGAGACGAGCGCGAGCCACAGCCCGGCCGACACGACGGCGAGCACGACCGCGAAGTCCCCGATCTCGGTCATCCTCCGGGTTGTACACAACCTCGGATACCATCCGCCGGGCGATGGCGGCAGGTTTCGTGGGCATCCTCAGCTTCGAATTGCACCTGCCGGACGGCGGGTCGCTCAAGGCCAAGCGCAAGCACCTGCTGCACACGAAGGCGCAGCTGGAGCGGCGTTTCGGCGCATCCGTGGCCGAGGTCGACTTCCACGACCGCTGGCAGCGCTCGCGCCTGACGATGGCCATCGTGCGCCGGGAGCACAATGCCGTCCAGCAGGCCCTGGTCGATGCCGAGCGCTTCCTGTGCATGCAAGAGTACGAGCTGGCCGGGTCGACCCGCACCGTGCTCTCGGTCGAGAGCGACCTGCCCGTGGTCGGGCGGCACTGATGCCCGGCGACCGGATGCGCAGGGTGAACGAGGTGCTGCGCGAGGTGCTCGCCGAGGGCGTGGAGGGGCTCGGCGATCCTGGGCTCGGCTTCGTCACGGTCACGTCGGTGCGCGCGGCCCCGGACGTGTCGAAGGCGAGCGTGTACGTCAGCGTGCTCGGTTCGGAGAAGCGCCGCGAGCGGTCGCTGCGGGCGCTCGAGCGTGCCCACGGGGTGCTCCAGTCACGGATTGCGCGGGAGCTCCACCTCAAGCGCACTCCGCAGCTTTCCTTCCACTATGATGAGACTCTTGACCAGGCGATGCGGCTCGAGGAGCTGATGAGCCGTGAACAGGATGCGCCGGTCGAGGCCCAGCCCGGAATGACCGACATCGCACTCGATACCGACCTGGAGGCCGTGGTCGCCGCTCTTGCTGCGGCAGACCGCGTTCTGATCGCGACCCACGAGAACCCCGATGGCGATGCGATCGGCTCGATGACCGCCGCGGCCGCCGCGCTACGCCAGCTCGGCCGGGAGGTGCGCACCTACCTCGAGCCGGAGTCGACGATCCCGCACGAGGTCGCCTTCCTCGACACGAGCGGGGTGGAGCGGCACATCGATCCGGCCACGCTCGAAGGCTGGGCGCTGCTCGCCCTCGACTGCGGCAACGAGCGCCGCCTCGGCGGCCAGTACTCCGATTTGCTCGCGCGCTGCGCGCCTGTCATCGACGTCGACCATCACCATGACAACAGCCGCTTCGGCGCCGTGAACCTGATCAACGGGCACGCCTCGTCGACCGCCGAGATCCTGGTGGGCATCTTCGACCGGCTGGGCGTCGAGCTCACTGCGCCGATCGCCGAGGCCCTGTACGTCGGCCTGGTGACCGACACCGGCCGCTTCCAGTACCGCACGACGAGCCCCGCGGCGCTGCGCCTGGGTGCACGCCTGGTCGAGGCCGGCGTCGACGTGCACAAGGTCTTCGAGCGCGTGTTCGAGAGCGTCCAGCCCGGCAAGCTCAAACTGCTGGGACGCGTGATCGACCACGCCGTCTCCTACTGCGACGGCCGCCTGCTGATCTCGCACGTGAGCCGCGACGATCTCGCGCTGGTCGAGGGTGACGAGGCCACCACCGAGGGCCTGATCGACCATCTCCGCGCCGTCGAGGGAGTGCAGGTGGCGGGGCTCATCCGCGAGCAGGTGCCGCTCGCCGACGGGAGCCTCGCGCCCAACCGGGTGTCGCTGCGCTCACGCGGGCTGATCGACGTCTCGGCGATCGCACGGCTCTCTGCCGGCGGCGGGCACAAGCAGGCGGCGGGCTTCTCGCACGCCGGCAGCGTCGACGACATCCGCGGGTTCATCGTGTCCGAGGTCAGCGCCCAGCTGGCCGAGTCGGCCGCGTAGCGGCCCGCCCGATGCCCGAGATCACCGGCCTGTACCTGGTCGACAAGCCTTCGGGACCGTCCTCGTTCGCCGTCCTGCGCGGGCTGCGCCCGGCGCTCGGCCGCAAGCTGGGCCACGCCGGCACGCTCGACCCGTTTGCGACCGGGCTGCTGCTGGTCGTCGCCGGCCGGGCGACCCGCCTGGCCACGTACCTGTCGGGCGTCGACAAGGGCTACTCCGCGGTGGTGCAGTTCGGGGCGGTCTCGACCACGCTCGATCCGGAGGGCGAGATCACGCCGGCCGGACCCGCCGTCGATGCGAGCGCGGTGCGGGCGGCGGCCGACACCCTGCGTGGCGAGATCGTCCAGGCGGTCCCCGCGGCCTCGGCGGTCAAGGTCGACGGCGAGCGCGCATACGTGCGCATGCGCCGCGGCGAGGCCGTCGCCCCGGCTCCCCGCCGCGTCACGATCCACCGACTGGAGGTCGAGGGGTTCGATGCCGGCACGCAGCGGGCGGCGATCACCGTCGAGTGCTCGAAGGGCACCTATATCCGCCAGCTGGCCGCAGACCTCGGCGCGGCGGCCGGCGCCGGCGCCTACTGCCTGGAGCTGCGGCGAACACGGGTTGGGGGCTTCGACGTCGCCGACGCCGGCTCGCCCGAGCAGGTCGCGGCCGACCCCCTCGGGCACTGGTACAGGTCGGCGGCCGATGCGCTGCCGCACCTCCCGGCCCGGGTGCTCGACGACGAGGAGCGCCGCGACGTCGCGCACGGCCGGGCGCTGCGGCGGCTCGGCGAAGATGGGGTGACGCGCCTGCTCGCCGACGGCGAGCTGCGGGCCGTGGCCGAGCCGCGCGGCGACCACCTGCAGCCGGTGGTCGTGCTGTGATCGTCCGCCAGACCCTGGCCGATGTGCCGGCGGGCGAGCGTTCGGTGGCGCTCGGCAGCTTCGACGGCGTCCACCTCGGCCACAGGGCCGTGATCGGCGCGGCGGTCGCAACGGCCGCCGAGCGCGGCCTGAGCTCGGCGGTGCTGACGTTCCACCCGCCGCCGATCGCGGTGCTGCGGCCCGAGGTCAAGCTGGTGCAGCTCTCGTCGCTCAGCCGCCGGGCCGCGCTGGTCGCCGAGCTCGGCGCCGACGAGCTCGTGATCGTCCGCTTCGACCGCGAGTTCGCTCAGCTCGAGGCCGACGAGTTCGCAGCCCGCGTCCTCGCCGAGAGGCTGGGCGCCCGCCACGTGAGCGTGGGGGAGAACTTCCATTACGGGCGCGGGGCCAAGGGCAACCCGGCCAAGCTGGCCGAGGAGGGGCGGCGGCTGGGATTCGAGGTGCACGCCGAGCCGCTCCTCGAGATCGACGGCGCCCCGATCTCGTCCTCCCGAGTGCGCGACCTGGTGGCGGCGGGCGCCGTCGAGGAGGCCGCCGCGCTCCTCGGACGGCCACCGTGGCTCGAGGGAGCCGTCGTGCGCGGCGACGGCCGCGGGCGCGAGCTTGGCATCCCGACGGCCAACCTGGCCCTGGTGCCGCGCTCGCCGGTCGTCGCGACCGGCATCTATGCCGGCACCGCCCACCTGCCTGGATCGAGCCACCAGGCGGCGATCAGCATCGGCTACAACCCGACCTTCACGGCCGACCGCAGCGAGGTGCGGGTCGAGGCGCATCTGCTCGACTTCGACTCGGATATCTACGGCTCGCCGATCCGGCTCGACCTGAAGAAACGGCTCCGCGACGAGATCCGCTACGACGACGTCGCCGACCTGCTCGCCCAGCTCGACATCGACATCGCGGCCGTGCGCGCCGTCCCCTAAGGGGCCTAGGCAGGCACGGGCGTGCGGCCGAGGCTCTCGATCGTGCGCCGCAGCCCCTCGTCGAGCGAGATGCGCGGCTCCCAGCCCAGCACCTCCCGGGCCCGGGTGATGTCGGGCTTGCGCACCTTGGGATCGTCGGTGGGCAGACCCTCGAACACGATCTCCGCCGTCGTCGCGGTCAGCTGCACGATCTTCTCTGCCAGCTCGAGCAGCGTCATCTCGTCGGGGTTGCCGACGTTGACGGGCTGGTGATAGTCGCTCATCGCAAGCCGGAAGAGGCCCTCGATCAGGTCCTCGACGAAGCAGAACGAGCGCGTCTGGCTGCCGTCGCCGAACACGGTCAGCGGCTTGCCCTCGAGCGCCTGGCGCAGGAACGTCGGGATCGCGCGGCCGTCGTGCTGGCGCATGCGCGGCCCGTACGTGTTGAAGATGCGGGCGATGTGGGTGTCGACGCCCTGCTGGCGGTGGTAGGCCATGGTCATCGCCTCGGAGTACCGCTTGGCCTCGTCGTAGACGCCGCGCGGGCCGACCGGGTTGACGTTGCCCCAGTACTCCTCGCGCTGCGGGTGCACCTCGGGGTCGCCGTAGACCTCCGACGTGGAGGCGATCAGGAACCGGGCGCGCTTGAACTTCGCCAGGCCGAGCGCGTTGTGGGTGCCGTAGGAGCCGACCTTCAGCGTCGCCAGGGGCAGGCGCAGATAGTCGACCGGGCTCGCCGGCGAGGCCAGGTGGAAGACGACGTCGACCGGCTCGTCGACGTCGATGTACTCGACGCAGTTGTGGTAGCGGAAATCGAACGTCTCGCCGCGGAGCCGCTCGATGTTCTCGAGGCTGCCCGTGTCGAGGTTGTCCAGGCAGATGACGCGCCACTCGCGGTCGAGCAGGTACTCGCACAGGTGCGATCCCAGGAATCCGGCTCCGCCGGTCACCACTGCAGTGCTCAATGCGCCTCCATGACGGTGGAAGAGATGCAGCAGTGTAGGGGACAGCCCCCGCGCTCCGCCGGGGACAGTCCCCGGCACCTGCAGGGGCTCTGCTACCCTGCCTGCCGGCCGCACCGCGGAGTTGCGAAGCTTGCCGACGCAGCCCTGGGATGCCGGCGACGAGACAAAACGAGGCAAGGAGGTTGAGCGATGCCGCTCACCCAAGAGCAGAAGACGGAGCTGATCGGGAAGTTCGGGGCAAGCCAGACCGACACAGGCTCCACCACGGTGCAGATCGCCCTGCTCACGCAGCGGATCAGCGAGCTCACCGAACACATGAAGATTCACAAGCACGACCACCACTCCCGTCGCGGCCTGCTCAAGTTGGTGGGTCGCCGCCGCCGGTTGCTGACCTACATGCAACGGCACGACCTGGAGGGGTATCGGGCACTGATCAAGGAGCTGGGACTGCGCCGCTAGGCGCGCCAGACCGGAGGATGGCCCGCAATTCTGCGGGCCCGAGGAGAGAAGAGAGCGATATGAGCATTGCAGTTGAGTCCGGCGCGACGCGCCTGACCGCGACCATCGGTGACAACGAGATCAGCTTCGAGACCGGAGCGGTCGCCAAGCAGGCGCACGGTGCAGTCTTGGTGCAACAGGGAGGCACCGTGGTGCTCGCCACCGCGGTCGGCCGGACCGAGGGCCGTGAGGGAGCGGACTTCTTCCCGCTCACGGTGGATGTCGAGGAGAAGTCGTACGCCGCGGGCAAGATTCCCGGCGGGTTCTTCAAGCGCGAGGGACGTGCCGGCGAGAAGGCGATCCTGACCGCGCGCATGGTCGACCGGCCGATCAGGCCGCTGTGGCCGAAGGGGTACAAGAACGAGGTCCAGGTCATCGTGACGACGTTCTCGGCCGACCAGGTGCATCCGCACGACATCCTGGCCATCAACGGCTCGTCCGCGGCGCTGATGCTGTCGCCGATGCCGTTTCTCGGCCCCGTCGGCGCCGTCCGGATCGGCCGCATCGACGGCCGCCTGGTCATCAACCCCACGCTGCCCGACCTGAAGGACTCGACCCTCGACCTGATCGTCTGCGGGTCGCCCGAGGCCATCACGATGGTCGAGGCCGGCGCCCAGGAGATCGCCGAAGAGGATCTGATCACGGCCCTCGAGCTCGCCCACGGCGAGATCAAGAAGCTGTGCGCACTCCAGATCGAGCTGGCGGCCAAGGCCGGCCAGCCCAAGTGGGTCGACGGAGCCGTCACCGAGTCGCTGCGCACCACGCACGGCCCGGCCCTGTCCGCGGCCATCGCCGCGGACGGGCTTGCGGCGCTTCCGGCCCGCATCGACGCGCTCATGCGCTCGGACCTGCCGGAGATCGGCGGCACCTCGACCGACGCCGACGTCCTCCAGCGCCAGCGGATGCAATTCGGGTTCGCCCAGCTCGGAGTCGAGCTGCGCGACCAGGCGGTCTACCCGCACGTCAAGGAGCAGTTCGGGGATGACATCCGCGGGCTGACCGATGCCGAGCAGGACTCCAAGGACCTCAAGTCGGCCAAGCGGCATGCCCTCTACGAGCGCATCGCCACAACGATCCGGTTGCCGTTCCCGGCCCGGGCCGAGGCCGAGGGAGGTGGGCAGGGCCCGCTCGATCCCGCCGCCAAGGCGGCCGTCATGGCCATGTGCGACAAGCTCTACAAGGAGACGGTGCGCACCAAGATCGCCGTCGACAAGCGCCGGCCCGACGGACGCTCCGAGACCGAGATCCGTGGCATCACGTCGTCGGTGAGCGTCATGCCGCGCACGCACGGCTCGGCGCTCTTCACCCGCGGCCAGACCCAGGCGCTGACGCTGTGCACCCTGGGGACGGCCAAGGAGGAGCAGCGCATCGACGACCTGTCCCTGGACGAGACCAAGCGCTACATCCACCACTACAACTTCCCGCCGTTCAGCGTCGGGGAGACCGGGTTCATGCGCGGCCCGAAGCGGCGCGACATCGGTCACGGCGCGCTGGCCGAGCGGGCGCTCGTGCCCGTCATCCCGAGTGCCGCCGACTTCCCCTACACGCTGCGGCTGGTGTCGGAGATCCTGGAGTCGAACGGGTCCTCGTCGATGGCATCCGTCTGCGGCTCGACGCTCTCGCTGATGGACGCCGGCGTCCCGATCAAGGCCCCCGTGGCCGGGATCGCGATGGGGCTCATCAAGGAGGGCGACGACTACGTCATCCTGACGGACATCCAGGGCGCCGAGGACCATCTCGGTGACATGGACTTCAAGGTGGCCGGCACCGACGCCGGCGTCACCGCGCTGCAGATGGACATCAAGATCACCGGTGTCACCACCGAGATCCTGCGCAGCGCCCTGAGCCAGGCCCGTGATGCCCGGATCCACATCCTGGGCAAGATGCGCGAGGCCATCTCCGAGCCGCGGGCCGAGCTGGCCGCGCACGCGCCGCGGATCGTCACCACCAAGATCCACCCCGACTTCATCGGCATGGTGATCGGCAAGGGTGGCGAGACGATCCGGGGCCTCGAGGCCGACTACGAGGTGCAGATCGACATCGAAGAGGACGGCACGATCCGCATCTACGGCGTGAACGGCGAGCTGGCCGAGCAGTGCCGCCTCGCCATCGAGGCCATGACCAAGGAGGTCGAGGTCGGCGACGAGTACACCGGCAAGGTGGTCAAGATCACCGACTTCGGCGCATTCGTCGAGCTGCGCAAGGGCGTTGACGGGCTGTTGCACGTCAGCCGCATCCTCCCGCGCGGCAACCGGTTGCAGTCGGCCGCCCAGGTCATCGACCGCGGCGACACGGTGCGGGTCACCGTCGCCGAGGTCGACAAGGAGAAGGGCCGCATCGGCCTGACCCTGCTGGCCAAGCTCGACGGCGACACCGAGATCACGCCCGAGCAGCTGGTCGAGGTCGCCGAGAACACGCCCGCCCCGGCGCGCGAGGAGCGCCCGCCCCGGCGTGGCGGCGATCGCGACCGTGGGCCCAGGCGCCGCTAACTGACCCGGATGGTGGGGCGGGCGGCACTCCCGCCCGCCTCACCGCGTCCGGGCCGTTGGTAGCATCGTCGCCGTGCAGCGCTACACCGTCACCAGCCTCGACGGAGGCGAACGGATCGTCTCCGAGCGGGTCGCGTCGGTGCGGTCGGTCGCGATCGGGATCTGGATCGGGGCCGGCTCGCGCGACGAGACGCCCGGCCAGGCCGGCGTCTCGCACCTCATCGAGCACCTGCTGTTCAAGGGCTCGGCGCGCTACTCGACGGTCGAGATCGCCCAGATCTTCGACGGCCTCGGCGGAGAGCTGAACGCCGCCACCGGCCGCGAGTACACCGTGGTGTACGCCCGCGTGCTCGACGCCCACCTCGAGGCGGCGCTCGACGTGATGGCCGACATGGTGCTGCAGCCGCGCTTCGACGGCGACGAGATGAACGCCGAGCGCGAGGTGGTGCTCGAGGAGATCGCGATGTACGAGGACACCCCGCAGGACCTCGTGCACGACCTGATCGCGCAGGCGGTGTTCGGCGACCATCCCCTGGGCCGGCCGGTGATCGGCACCGAGCAGGTGATCTCGACGGCCACCTCGGCCGACGTGCGCTCCTATCACGACTCGCGTTACGTCGGCCCGAACATCGTCGTCGCGGCCGCCGGCAACCTCGACCACGAGCCGCTGGTGCATGCCATCCAGACCCGCTTTGCGCCGCTCAGCCGGATCCCCGACCCGGCGGCGGGCGTGCGGCCGGTGTGGATCGGCGAGTCCGCGCCGCGGTCGCTGTTCCAGCAGAAGGACACCGAGCAGTTCCACATCGCGCTCGGCGGGCTCGGGCTGCAGCGCTCCGACCGGCGCCGGTTCGCCGGCTCGCTGCTCGACTCGATGCTGGGAGGGTCGGCCTCGTCACGGCTGTTCCAGGAGATCCGCGAGCGGCGCGGGATGGCCTACTCGGTCTACACCTACGCGTCGCAGTACGCCGACACCGGGATGGTGGGGGTGTACCTGGGCACGCGGGAGGACAATCTGGCGGAGTGCCTGCGCATCGTCGCCGACCAGTTCCGGGTGATGGGGGACGGCGGCTTCGAGGAGGCCGAGCTCGACCGCGCGAAGGAGAATCTGAAGGGTCGCATCATGCTGTCGATGGAGTCGACGTCCAACCGGGCCAGCCGGCTCGGCAAGTCGGTGCTCACCGACACCGAGGTCCTGTCGCTCGACCGCATCTGCGCCGAGATCGATGCCGTCGATCCCGACGCGATCGCGGCGCTCGCACGGCAGCTGTTTGCACCCGAGCGGCTGTCGGCGGCGGGCATCGGCCCGAGCCGGGAGCGCTTCGGCGAGGCCGTCGCGCTGCTGAACCCGGACCTCGCGGGAGTCACGGTCGCCTGATCATGGTGCGGGTGGCGATCTCGGGCGCGACCGGAGCGGTCGGCCGTGCCCTGATTCCGGCCGTGGAGGCCGCTCCCGACCTCGCGCTCGTCGCTCGTGCGGCGCCGTCGCTCGGCGTGACACTCGCCGAAGCGCTCGCGGGCGGCGTCGACGTCGCCGTCGACTTCTCGGTGCCGTCCGCGGCCGCAGCGGCCTGCGAGGCGGCGATCGCCGCGGGCGTCCCGCTGGTGCTCGGCACCTCGGGCCTCGACCCCGGTGACCTTCACCGCCTCGGCGAGCGCGCCGCCGCCGCCGGGGTGGCCATCCTGCACGCCCCCAACTTCGCCATCGGCGCCGTCCTTCTGATGCGCTTCGCCGACCAGGCGCGGCCGCTGATGGACGCCTGCGAGATCGTCGAGCTGCACGCAGACACCAAGCGCGACGCGCCGTCGGGAACCGCGCTCGCGACCGCCGCGCGGATGGGCGGCGACGTGCCCATCCACAGCGTCCGCCTGCCCGGGCTCGTCGCCCACCAGGAGGTGATCTTCGGCGCGCTCGGCCAGACGCTCACGCTGCGGCACGACACGACCTCGCGCGAGGCCTTCGTACCCGGAACACTGCTGGCAATCAGGCGCATCGGCGAGCTGCCGCCGGGTCTCACGAGCGGCCTCGAGGCGCTCCTGTGATCGCGCCCCGAGCCCGTTCCCGACCTCGACTGGGACGCAGGCCGGGCCCGCGAGCTGACCGGCGCCATGCTCGACCTGTGGTGCGAGCTGCTCGACCGGATGGGCGAGCTGCCCGTATCACGGCCGCTCGACGAGGCCGGCGTGGCCCTCGCGGCCGCGCTGCCGGTGCCCGAGCAGCCGCTCTCGGTGCCGGAGCTGGCAGACCTTCTGCGACCCCTGGTGCTGGAGCACTCCACGCTGTGCGGGCACCCCGGCTTCATGGCCTACATCTCGGGATCGGGGACCGTCCCCGGCGCCGCTGCCGACCTGCTGGCGGCCGGCTTCAACCCCAACGTGGGCGGCTGGACGCTGTCGCCGGCCGCGACGGAACTCGAGCTGCACCTGATGCGCTGGCTGGCCGGTCGGTTCGGCCTGCCGGCGGGCGCGGGCGGTCTGATGACCAGCGGCGGAGCGGCCTCGAACCTCACGGCGCTCAAGGCCGCCCGGGATGCGCGCACCGAGGGCGACGTCCGCCAGGACGGCGTCGGCGGCCTGCGGCTCTTCACTGTACGCATCCGCCGAGGCGCACGCCACCATCGCCGAGGCGGCCGACATGCTCGGGCTGGGGGAGAGGGCGGTGCGCGCCATCGCCACCGACGACGGTTACCGCATGCGCATCGACGACCTCCGCCGGGCGGTCGCCGACGACCTCGCCGCCGGAATGCATCCCTTCGCGGTGGTCGCGACCGCCGGCACCACGGCGACCGGCGCGATCGACCCGCTGCCGGAGGTGGCCGACCTGTGCGCCGAGCACGACCTCTGGCTGCACGTCGACGCCGCCTACGGCGGGGCCGCGGCGCTCGCCCCCGAGCTGCGCCCGCTGCTGCGCGGGATCGAGCGGGCCGACTCGATCGCCTTCGACCCGCACAAGTGGCTGTACACGCCGCAGTCGAGCGCCTGCCTGCTGGTGCGCGACCCGCGCAACCTGCTTCGCAGCTACTCGATCGACGCCGCCTACGTGCGCGACGACGCGAGCCTGTCGGGCCGTGGCACCAACATCGGCGAGCTCGGGCCGCAGTGGTCGCGCGCATTCCTGGCGCTGAAGGTGTGGCTGTCGCTCGCCGCCCACGGCACGGAGGCCTACGGCCGCCGGATCGCCCACGACGTCGAGCTCGCCCGGTACCTCGACCGGCGAGTGCGGGAGCACCCCGACCTGGAGCCGATGTGCCCGGTCACCCTGTCGATCGCCTGCTTCCGATACGCGCCGGCGGCGGCCGGTCTCGACCCCGCGGCGCTCGACGCGCTGAACGAGCGGCTGATGGTCGCGATCCGGCGCGACGGCCGGGCGTTCCCGTCGAACGCGGAGCTCGGCGGCCGTTACTGCCTGCGCGCCTGCCTGGTCAACCACCGCACCGAGGCGCGCGACGTCGATGCCCTGGTCGATGCCACCGTCGAGCTCGGCGCGCGGATGCTCGCAAGCTGAGCAGAATCAGCGCTCGACCCGCGACTCGCGCGACCGCCGCCAGCGCCTCGTGCCGCTGGACGTCGTGCGCGGTCGTTCGTCCGGCCCGACGACGAGGACGGCCTGCGCGACGATCACGGCTCGTCCTCGCCGAACGGGTCACGGCGGGATCACCCCCGTGGGGCGGAGGCTACCCTTCACGACTGGCGCCAACCGCGTCGCCGACGGCGATCTCGCCGGCGGTGAGCACATCGGCCCGCAGCCCCCCACGGTGCACGAGGCCCCGCAGCACTCCCGGAGTTGTGACCGCCTGCAGGTGGGCGCACGGCTCGCACAGCTCGACACCCAGGCAGCGGACACCGCCGACCAAGAACTCCCGGCCGACGAGCGCGTTCAGGTCGATGCCGCGGGTGACGATCTGGCGGCGGCTCTCGGCGGCGGCGAGCTCGATCCCGGTGTCGGCGCGCAGCCCCTCGAGGGCCTCGGCGGCGATCAGGGTCAGCGCCTCGCCGGGCGCGGCACCGGCCGGGAAGAAGTAGCGGTCAGCCTCGATCCCGCGGCCCGCCTGCAGCCGCGCAGTGACGGCAGCCTGGGCCGGCGCGCCGGACGCGGGGCGCAGGTAGATCGCCTCGATCCGGCCGGACTCGGTCACCCGCGAGAGTATAGGCACCACCTCGGGTAGACTCCCGACCATGGCAGCACCACTGGGCGAGCTTCTCACAGCGATGGTTACGCCGTTTCAGGCGGACGGGTCGGTCAATTTCGCGTCGGCCCGCAGGCTGGCGCACCACCTGATCGACACCGGCTCCGACGGCGTCGTCGTGTGCGGGACGACGGGTGAGGGACCGACCGTCAGCGACCGCGAGAAGCTCGACCTGCTGGAGGTCATCACCGAGGAGGTCGGCTCCACCGCGACCGTCATCGCCAACACCGGCACCTACGACACGCACCACTCCGTCGCCCTCACGCGGGCCGCGCTCGAGTCCGGCGTCGATGGATTCCTGGCCGTCACCCCGTACTACAACAAGCCGCCCCGGGCCGGCATCGTCGCCCACTTCGCGGCCATCGCCGAGGCCGCCGAGGGCCGCCCGGTGATCATCTACAACATCCCCCAGCGGGTCGTCGTGAACCTCGAGCCCGATCTGCTGGCCGAGCTCGACAAGATTCCCAACGTCGTGGCCGTGAAGCAGGCGACGCCCGACCTCGACCAGGCCCGCCGGATCATGCTCGAGACGAACCTTGCGCTCTACGCCGGCAACGACGACCTCGTCTACCCGTTCCTGCAGCTCGGGGCCATCGGCGGCGTGTGCGTGGCGTCGCATGTGGCCGGCCCGCAGCTGCGGCGGATGATCGACCTGGCGCACTCCGGCGACATGGTCGCGGCGGGCGCCGAGAACGAGGCGCTGCGCGGCCTCTTCGAAGCCCTCGCGGTGACGACGAACCCGATCCCCGTCAAGGCGGCGCTCAACCTGCTCGGCCACGACGTGGGCGGCCTGCGCCTCCCGCTCGTCGATGCGGACGCCTCACAGACCGCGACTGTTGCCGCAGCGCTCGAGGCGGCCGGCATCCAGCCCGCCGCCAGGATCTAGACCTGGTGCCCGATCCCGTTCGGATCATCCCGCTGGGCGGGCTCGGCGAGGTGGGCAAGAACATGACCGTCTTCGAGCGCGGCGGACGCCTGCTGCTGCTCGACGCCGGCCTGTCGTTTCCGCACTCCGAGATGTTCGGCATCGACCTGGTGCTGCCCGATTTCCGCTACGTCGCCGACAACGCCGCCCGGCTCGAGGCCATCGTCCTCACGCACGGCCACGAGGACCACATCGGCGCCCTGCCGTACCTGTTGCGCGAGATCGGGACGGGTGCGCCGGTGTGGGGGACACGGCTCACCCTCGGCATGGTCAAGTCGAAACTGGACGAGCACGGCCTGCTCGCACACACCGAGCTGGTGGAGATCGACACCGACGGCGGAGTGGTGGAGGTGGGCCCGTTCTCGGCCGAGTTCGTGCCCATCACGCACTCGGTGCCCGACGCGGTCGCCGTGGTGCTGCACACCGAGTTCGGGGCGATCGTCCACACCGGCGACTTCAAGCTCGACGACAGCCCCATCGACGGGAGGGTCACCGATCTCGGCCGCCTGGGCGCGATCGGCGATGCCGGCGTCGCGCTGCTCATGTCCGACTCCACCAACGCCGAGCGGCCCGGCCACACGGCGTCCGAGCGCACCGTCGGAGCCGCGCTGCGCGAGATCGTGCGCACCGCGCCGGGGCGCGTCATCGTGACGTCGTTCTCATCGCACATCCATCGCCTGCAGCAGGTGATCGACGCCGCCGAGGCGTCGGGACGCACGGTGTGCGTGATCGGCCGCTCGATGATCCGGAACCTCAACATCGCCCGCAACCTGGGATACGCGAACGTCGCCGACGACCGCATCATCCGGGCCAAGCGGCTCGACGAGTTCATGCCCCACGAGCTCGTCATCATCTGCACCGGTAGCCAGGGCGAGCCGGGATCGGCGCTGACGCGGATCGCGCTCGGCGACCACAATGCGCTCCAGATCCATCACACCGACACGGTGGTCATGTCGGCCCGGCCCGTGCCGGGCAACGAGGTCAAGGTGAACGAGACCGTCAACCGCCTGTGCCGGCTGGGGGCCAAGGTCATGACCGAGGAGACCGACTTCGTGCACGTGTCGGGCCACGGCGCCGCGGACGAGCTGAGCGAGATGCTGCGCACGGTGCGCCCGCGGAACTTCGTGCCGGTGCACGGCGAGTTCCGGATGCTGCAGGCGCACGCCCGTTTGGCCGAGGCCGCCGGTGTGCCCGCACACGCGGTGCGGATCGCCGACAACGGCACGGTGCTCGAGGTGGACGCTGAAGGCGTCTCGGTGGTCGACCAGATCGAGGCCGGCACGATCCTCGTGGACGGGCTGAGCGTCGGCAACGTGCGTGACGTCGTCCTGCGCGACCGGCGTCATCTCGGCTCCGACGGCGTCCTGATCGTGGTTGCGACGATCGCCGCCGACTCGGCCGAGCCACTGGTCGATCCGGAGATCATCGTGCGCGGCTTCGACGCCCCGTCGGACAACGGCGAGCTCCTGCTCGAGCAGGCCCGTGCGGCGGTCGAGCGGGTGCTGGAGGAGTGCCAGGAGCACCGCACCACCGAGGTGCACGTCGTGCAGCAGCGCCTGCACGACACGCTGGCCGACCTGGCCTCGCGCCTCACCGGCAAGCGCCCGATGGTGCTGCCCATCGTCGTCGAGGTGTGACGCGGCCCCACCCTCGAAGGAGCCCTGCTACGTGCCGGGCAGGCGGGTGCTGCGGTAGAACGCGAAGCCCTGCTGGTCGATGCCGCCCATGCGGGTGAAGTAGCCGCCGAACCCGACGCCCGGGCTGCCGCTCGCGATCACCAGCAGGCCATGGACGGAGTTCGCGTCCGGGTTCCAGGGCAGGAGGGTGTTATCGGTCGTGTCGAACGCCGCCACGTGATGCCGGGTCGAGCACGGCGCGAGGTGCCCGGGTGTACACCCGGGCCCGGCGACGTTGAAGTGGCCGCCGACGTACAGCACCCCCGCCCGTAGCATGCAGCCCGGCGTGTCGCCGTCGTCCTGCTGGGTGAGCGAGTTCTGCAGCGTGCCGGTGTTCGGATCGAAGGCGCTGACGTTGTACGACGTCCTGGTGCCGTTGACCTTCCAGTAGCCGCCGCAGGTGTAGATGTGGGACGGCGTCGCGATGAGGTGGTAGACCCGGCTGGTCTCGACCGTCGTACACGCCGGGCAGTTGGCCGCCGCGTAGATGTTCGGGTTGAACGCGAGCACCTGGGAGCTGTTGGTGATCGGCACCGCCGCGGCCTCGTTGCGGGCGACGCCGTTGACCAGTCCGAAGTGGCCGCCGAAGTAGACGCGCTGGCCGCAGGAACGCGATCGTGAAGATCCGCGGCGAGCAGCGCGGCGGGCAGGCAAACCCCGTGACCTGGCCGATCGCCGGCCCCCAGGCCGCGACCGGGGCACTCGCCGACCGGCCGATCTCAGCCAGGTGCCGGGCGCAACTTGCCGCCGATCCTGGTGAAGTCGCCGCCGGCGAAGAGCTGGCCGTTCGGCCCCAGCCGCAGGACGAACACCGACCGGTTGGCACCCGGGTTCCACTTGCTCACAACTCCGCCGAAGGACACCGCGGCCACGTTTGAGCGGGAGCGGCCGCCGACCGTGGTGAAGCTGCCGCCCAGGTAGACCCGCGTCGAGGTGACCACGATCGTCCGCACGGTGCCGTTGGGGCCGGGATTCCACTTCAGGACCGCGCCGGTCTTGGTGTTGAACGCGGCGACGTTGTGGCGCGCGACCTCCTTCGGTGCCCGCCGCGGCGCCCGGCGGGCGAACCGAGGTGAACTGGCCGCCCACGTACACGACGTTGCCGCGGAACGCGATGGCGCGCACCGTGCCGTTGGTCTGCCAAAACGCGGTCGGCGGGAACGGGTTGGCCGCAAGCGCCTGCCCCGTCGCCCCCCCGATCATCCCCGCCACCGCGAACGCAACTGTGAGAGCCAGTCTCGAGTCGCACGGGAGGCACCCTAGCCGAGAGCCGTCCCAAAGCTTGGGTACGGGCTTGAATACTGGCATTTCCTTAACGAAATCGAGCACAGGCCGGTGCAGGGGAAGGGGAGGAGGCGCCGAACTTGCTCCTCGATGACAAGGGCAACGACGCGAGCACGAAGTCGCGCCGCTGGCTCTCGCACGAAGACTCGGCGCCCGAGCACCCCCACCCGCCATTCGCCCCCCCGGCGGAAACGGGCGCCGAGTCGTTCGGCGCGCCAGCAGCGCACCGACCTCGTCGGAGGCGGCCTCCTCGCGCTGGGCGCGTTTCTGGGCTTCGTCGAGTACCTGGGCTGGGACGGAGGCGTCGTCGGCCTCAAGATCGATACCGCCATGCACCTGGTCATCGGCCGCGCGGGGGTCGTGGTGCCGCCGCTGCTCGTGGCGGTCGGGGCTGCCATTTTCCTGCACAGCCCGCTGACGCGGCTGCGGCCGCTGCGCACCGGGGCGATCGTGTGCCTCGGCACGCTGGTGCTCGCGCTTTCGACGACTGATACGAGCTCGGCCGAGCACCACGGCGGCCTCGTTGGCGCGTATGCGCGGGTCGGGCTCAACGGGCTCGTCGGCCCGATCGGCGTCTCGATCCTGGTCGTCCTCGGCGCGCTCGTCGGCGGCGTTCTGGTGACCGGCGCTTCCCTCGGAGTGGCGATGCGCGCGTCCGGCCGTCACGTCGCCCGCGCCGCGGGCGCCGGGATGCGGCTGTCGGAGGAGGTCGGGCGGCGCTACCGGGAACGCCCCGGGACGCGGCCGGTGCTCCACGCGGTGCCCACGCCGGAGCCCTCGCCGCCGCCCGTCGACGGGTCGCACGCATTCGCCGACCTCTACGGCCAGGTGCCCGAGCTCGAGGAACCCCCCGTACCGCCGTCCCTCGAGTACGACGCAGCGGCCGCGGAGGACGACGATCCGCTCGACGAGCCGACGCCCGTCCTGCCGCCGCCCGCGCCCGCCGCCGGCCGCGTGCCCTACCGGCTCCCGCAGCCGTCGATTCTGAAGCGCAGCGCGGCCGCCCGCGGATCCGCGCAGGACCACGACCGGGTCGCCCGCCAGCTGGTCGAGGCACTCGCGAACTTCGGCGTCGAGGCCCGCGTCATCGGCATGGTCAACGGGCCGCGCGTGACTCGCTACGAGCTGCAGCTCGCCCCGGGGATCAAGGTCAGCCGGGTGTCGCAGCTGCGCGACGACCTGGCCTACGCGCTCGCCACCACCGAGATCCGCATCCTCGCGCCCATCCCGGGCAAGCAGGCTGTGGGCGTCGAGGTCCCCAACCTGTCGGCCAACCTGGTCACGCTCGGTGACATCTACGCCGAGCCGCCCGCCGGCTCGAGCCCGCTCACGGCCTGGCTCGGCAAGGACATCTCCGGCCAAGGAGTCGCGTGCGACCTGGCCCGGATGCCGCATCTCCTGATCGCCGGCACGACGGGCTCGGGCAAATCGGGCTGCATCAACGCGATCCTGTGCTCGATCCTGCTGCGGGCCTCGCCCGACCAGGTGCGCATGATCCTGGTCGATCCCAAGCGGGTCGAGCTGAACCACTACGAGGCCATCCCGCACCTGCTGACGCCGGTGGTCACGAACATGAAGAACGCGTCGCTGGTGCTGCAGAACGTCGTGCGCGAGATGGAGACGCGCTACGAGACCATGGGCGTCGCCAAGGCTCGCAACCTGGCCGAGCTGAACACGTCCCGGGCCGCGCTGGGGCGCGACACCCTGCCGCACGTGCTGGTCGTGATCGACGAGCTCGCAGACCTGATGATGGTCTCGCCGGCCGAGGTCGAAGACGCGATCATCCGCCTGGCCCAGAAGTCCCGGGCTGTCGGCATCCACCTGGTGCTGGCGACGCAGAGCCCGCGGGTCGACGTCATCACCGGCATGATCAAGGCCAACGTCCCGTCCCGGATCGCGTTCGCCGTCTCGTCGCAGACCGACTCGCGGGTGATCCTCGACACCGGCGGCGCCGAGGCGCTCCTGGGGCAGGGCGACATGCTCTACAAGCCGCTCGGCACGTCCAAGCTGCAGCGCATCCAGGGCGCGTTCATCTCGGAGGGCGAGACCCAGAAGATCGTCGAGGCGTGCCGCCGCCAGGGCGAGCCCACCTTCGAGGAGGAGCTTCTGGAGCTGCCCGCCGACGTCGAGCCCGAGAGCCTCGATGCCGACGAGGACCCGGTGCTCGAGGACGCGATCCGGCTGGTCGCCCAGCACCAGACCGCATCCGTGTCGCTCCTGCAACGGCGGCTGCGCGTCGGGTACACCCGCGCGGGCCGGCTGATCGACATGCTCGAGCGGCGTGGAATCGTGTCCGGGTACGAGGGCTCCAAGGCCCGCAAGGTGCTGATCGCAGACACCGATCTGCATCGCATCCTCGGCGAGAGCGCGACGCCGCTGCCCGAGCCGGTGGACGACATCACCGGCTGATCCCGCAGGCGCCGGGCGCGGTTACGATCTGGCGCGGTGACCGACGACTGGTATGCGCGCCTGCTCGCGACGGGCCTGCTCGACGTGCTGGCGCCCTACCAGCCGGCGCTCGTCGGTGTGTACCCGCTCGGGATCGCGCCCGAGGGGGCTCCGGTCGAGGTCGTGTGCCGCGCGACCGACCTGCCCGCGTTCGGCCGGGTGCTCGAGAGTACCTACGGCGACCGCGAGGGCTTCGCGCTGTACGGGGGCCGGCTCGACGAAGAGCCGGCCGTCTTCGCGGAGTTCGCGCTCGACGGCCTCAAGCTCGAGGTCTCGGCACAGGCCGAGCATCTGCACCGTCGCCTCGGGGCCGCCACGCTGGGAATCTCCCGAGCGCTCGAAGAGGCCGGCCCGGTCACCCGGGCGCGGGTCGCGGCCATGGTCGCCGGCGGTACCGACTGGCTCGAAGCGGCAACCGCACAGCTCAACCTCAGCCGCTCGGCGCTCGAGTCGCTCTCGACCGCGAACCCGGTGCTGGTCGCGCGGGTCATGGGCGTGTCCGGGCCCGGGCCGAAGGCGCGCGAGTACACGATCGCCCTTCTGGTGGGCATCATCGCCGACCTGCTGATCGTGGCGGCCGGCGCGGCTCGCGGCTCGCAGGAGTACACCGGGATCATGTTCCTGATCGAGGCTGGGATCATGGGCGTGATCTTCGGCGCCCGGCTGGCCGTGCTCGCGTCGCTGACCCCGCTCGTCGCGATCGGCCTTCTGATCGGCGCGAGCGTGGCGGTCGGCAGCGAGACGTGCAGCCCGGACTGCGCCCAGCAGGTGGTCGACTACGTGTTCGTGGCCGTGATCGTGGGCAGCGCCGCCGGAGTCACCGGCCTGCTGCGCGACCGCTACTTCCCGCGGGCTGCGTGATCCGCGCCGCGGCCCTCGTGCTCCTGGCCGCCGCGGCCGCCGGTTGCGGGTCCGACCTGGGGCCGGCTTCGACGGCGCCGGCGGCTCCGGTGCGGATCCTGCTCGTCGGGGGCTCGCCCGGGTTGGCCCAGGGCGTTCGCGACGCGATCGCCATGATCGGTGCGAAGAGGGTGACCGCCGTCTCGCGGGCCGATCTGGTGGTGACCGCGCAGCAGTCGGCGGCCGCCACGGCAGCCCGCGAGAACACGGGCACCCACGTGCTCGTGGTCGGTCAGCCACCCGCCGGGGCGGTGGCGGCCAACGTCCGCGTCGTCGAGTTCGACCGGGGGCAGCTCGCCTACCTGGCGGGCGCGCTCGCCGCCCTCCGCAGCGGCGACGTCGCGGTCGCCGAGCCAGGGTCGACCCTCGCTGCCGCATTCGCGGCCGGCGCCCACGCGGCGGACGGGGGTGCGCGGGCGACATCGGTCACGTGCGGCGCGACGACCGCAGCCGCGGTCGTCTACATCCCCGACACGGCCTGCCGCCCACACGCGCCGGCCGCGCAGCTGATCGCGCCCGCGAACCTTCCCGGTGCCACGATGCTGGCGGTCCTGCGGACGCGCCCCGAAGTGGTCGTCGCGGCGGCGGCCCGAAGCGTCCAGGACGGCGCGTTCACTCCCGGGATCGCGCTCGAGGGGCTGGGCGAGGATGCCATCGGGTTCGTCTGGGTCTCGGCGGAGGTCGGGCAGGGCGCAAACGCGCGGCTGCAGTCGATCGAGGACCGGGTGCGCGCAGGGACCGCCAACGTCCCTTCCGTGGCGCCGTGAGGTCTCACTGCAACGCTGCCGCCGACCGGAGTACACTGGCGGAACCGCCGCACACGCGGCGTCTTTGTCATGTTCGAGATCGGGAGCTCACTCAGGGAAGCCCGTGAACGCAGGAGCCTGAGCTACGGCCAGGTCGAAGCGGACACGGCTATCCGCACGCGCTACATCCGCGCTCTCGAGGACGAGGACTTCCACATCCTGCCCGGCCCGACGTATGCGAAGGGCTTCCTGCGGGCCTACGCGGAATACCTCGGCCTCGACGGCCAGCCGTTCGTGGACGAGTTCAACTCCCGTCATCACGACCCCCGCGGAGCCATCGAGCACCAGCCGATCACGTCGCGGCCACGCTCGCGTCCGCAGCAGCGGCGGCGCCAGCGGCGCGAGTCGAACCTGATCATGATCGCGCTGGCGGCCATCGTGGCGGTGTCGTTCCTGGTCGTGCTGGCCCTGCGCTTCCCGCCGCAGCCGACCGCTCCGTACAACACGAACACCGGCCCCACGACCTCGAGCACGCCCGCCACCACGAGCACTGTTCCCAGCCACGGCCCGTCGGGCCAGTCGAAGCTGTACTCGAGTCACGCTCACGCTCAGCGCGACGACCTGGGTCGAGGCGACCACCGGGTCACCGAACGGGCCGCCCGTCATCGCCGCCGGCGGCCTCGACCTGGGGGCCCCACACGGCCTCACGGTCGACCCGGCCAGCCATCCCACCATCACGTTTTCCTCGCGCAAGGCGATCTTTCTCGCCCTGGGCGCCCCGGGCAACGTGACGCTCGCAATCGACGGCCGCCAGGTGTCCCTGCCCAACGTGGCCTCGCCGCACCGGGTGCGCCTGACCGCCTCGGGCGCCCATCCGGCTTGAGCAGGCCTGCCGCCTCCATCCTGCTCACCGGCAATGAGCTCCTGCGCGGAGTGATCGCCGACCAGAACGGGTCATATCTGGCAGCCGCGCTCGAACGGCAGGGCTTTTCGGTGCGGCGCACGCTGGTGGTGGGGGACGATCTCGAGGACATCCGGGCGGGCCTGCGCCTGGTGCTCGAGGCCTCCGATCTCGTCGTGACATCGGGCGGCCTCGGCCCGACCCACGACGACCGCACGGTCGAGGCGCTCGCGCAGGTCGCCGGGGTCGAGCTCGAGCTCGACCCCGAGGTGCTGGCCCGGATCGACCGGTGGACAGACCAGGTCGCCGTGCGCTACGGGCTCGACCGCGACCGGTTCGACGCGGGCAACCGCAAGCAGGCGCGGATTCCCGCGGGCGCGGAGGTGCTGGGCATCGCCGGCACGGCACCGGGGCTCGTGATGACGATTGCCACGGCCCGGGTGGTCGTCCTCCCGGGCGTCCCGTCCGAGCTGCGGCGGCTGTGGGCCATGGCGCCCGACCATCCCTCGCTCGGGCCGCTGTTCGCCCGCTCCGAGCCGCGGCAGCGGTGGCTGATCCGCACCTACGGGATCGGGGAGTCGCACGTCGCCGACCTGTTCGCCGCGGCCGGCGGCGACCCGCCCGGTGTCGAGACGGGCATCTGCGCCCGCAACTTCGAGATCGAGATCGACATCCGCGCCGAGGCGGACGCGGCCGCGCCCGCCGCCACGCTGGCCGAGCGGATGACCGCCGGCCTGGGCGAGTACGTGTTCGCCACCGACGAGCGCCCCCTCCCCGAGATCGTGCTCGACCTGCTGCGGGCCCGCGGCTGGACGGCAGCCACGGCCGAGTCGTGCACCGGCGGGATGGTGGCCGCGCGTCTGACCGACGTCGCCGGCAGCTCCGAGGCATTCGTGGGCGGGGTGGTGGCCTACTCGGACGGACTGAAGCAGGGGCTCCTGGGGGTTCCGGCCGACCTGCTCGCCCGCCACGGTGCCGTCAGCCCGGAGGTTGCGCAGGCCATGGCCATCGGCGCCCGGGAGCGTCTGGGAGCCGATGTGGCCGTGTCTGTGACCGGCGTCGCGGGCCCGGGCGGCGGCAGCGAGGACAAGCCGGTGGGGCTCGTGTACCTGCACGTCTCGTCCCCTGCGGGCGAGGACGAGCGCCGGATGGACGTGCCGGGCGGCCGTGACATCGTCCGCTCGCGGGCGGCCACGGCTGCTCTGCAGATGCTGCGTGCGCACGTCGTGGCAGCTTCGGCGCACGTACGGCCTTGAACCGCGTCCGACCGGGGCTCTAGTATCTACGAACATCTGTTCGGGAGCCGGCACGACGTCGGCCCCGGCTGCGACAATACGAGCGGCGCGCCGCGGGGACGCGCCGAGAGGAAGGTGGAGAACGCATGGAGCGAGATAAAGCCCTCGAGGCCGCAGTCAGCCAGATCGAGCGCCAGTTCGGCAAGGGCGCAATCATGAAGATGGGAGACTCCCCGGCGGTGGCGATCGACGCCGTCTCGACCGGCGCGCTCTCGCTCGACGTCGCCCTGGGCATCGGCGGGCTGCCACGCGGCCGTGTGTGCGAGGTGTTCGGGCCGGAGTCCTCGGGCAAGACGACGCTGTGCTACCACGTGATCGCCGAGGCCCAGCGCCGCGGAGGACTGGCCGCGTTCATCGATGCCGAGCACGCCATGGACCCGGCGTACGCACGCCGCATCGGCCTCAACGTCGACGACCTGCTGCTGAGCCAGCCCGACAACGGCGAGCAGGCGCTCGAGATCGCCGAGCTCCTGATCCGGTCGGGTGCGCTGGATGTGCTCGTGATCGACTCGGTGGCCGCGCTCGTGCCCCGGGCCGAGATCGAGGGCGAAATGGGCGACTCCCACGTCGGCCTGCAGGCCCGCCTGATGAGCCAGGCGCTGCGGAAGATCGCCGGCACGCTCAATCGCACCGGCACGATCTGCATCTTCACCAACCAGCTGCGCGAGAAGATCGGGGTCATGTTCGGGTCGCCCGAGACGACCCCCGGCGGCCGGGCGCTCAAGTTCTACTCGTCGGTGAGGCTCGACATCCGCCGCATCGAGACCCTCAAGGAGGGCACCGAGGCGGTCGGCAACCGGGTGCGCGTGAAGGTGGTCAAGAACAAGGTGGCCCCTCCGTTCAAGCAGGCTGAGTTCGACATCGCCTATGGAGAGGGCATCTCCTGGGAGGGATCCGTGCTCGACGTCGCGCTGGAGCACAAGCTGATCCAGAAGGCCGGCTCGTATTTCTCGTTCGACGATGAGCGGCTCGGACAGGGCCGCACCAACGTCAAGGCGTTCCTGGTCGAGCACCCCGACGTCACCGCCAAGCTGCTCGACGGCATCCAGGCGGCGCTGCCCGATACCGTCATCCCGCGGCGCGAGAGCGCCACCGGCGCCACGCCGTCGCCGGTGAAGCTTCCGACGACCGGATCGGGGGCGGGAGGCGACGAGGAGGACGACGACGAGCCTGCGGCCGCCAAGGCAAACGGGGCGTCGCTGGCTCCGGTCGAGTAGCGAACGACCGGAGCGGAGCCAAGGCGGGCCGGGAGGAGCTTGATGGACACCGTCGTTGTCGGCCTACGCCGGCCGCGGGCCGGTGACCCCAGCGTCGAGGTGGAGTTGGACTCGGGCGAGCGGGTGCGGGTGCACGACCGCCGCCTGTCCGAGCACGGCCTGGCCGTGGGCGCATCCCTCGACCCGGCCACGCACGCGGCCCTCGTGCGGGCCGGCGCCGCCGATGCGGCCGAGCGGCGCTCGCTTGGCCTGATCGGCCGCCGGCCGCGATCACGGGCCGAGCTCTCCCGCCGCATGCGGGCGTGGGGGGTCCCGCGGGAGGATGCGGTGCAGGTGCTCGAACGCCTGCAGGGGATGGGAGTGCTCGACGACGCCGCACTGGCCTCGGCGATCGTCTCGAGCCGGCGCGCCCGCTCGTACGGGAGGCTGCGGATCGAGTCCGAGCTCGCCCGCCTCGATCTCGATCCCGACGTCTCCGCCGCGCTGGCCGAAACGTCGCCCGGCGCCGAGGTCGACCGCGCCCGGGCGGCGCTTGGCGCCAGGCAGTCGGCGCGCACGAGCGACCCGGCGGATCTGCGCCGCGCCGCGCAGTTTCTGGCCCGCCGCGGCTTTGACGGCGACACGGTTGCGGCCGCACTCGGCTTCGACGACGTCGGCTGACCTCCGACCGGAGCGGCGGCCGTTGCCCAACCGGCCGCCCGTCGTCTACGATCCAAGCCGAGTCCGGCTTTACCAATGCCAAACACCCTCTCCTGCCGAAAGGCGGGTTGATTTGCACCGGTTCGCGTCCTCGATCAGTTCGGGTCCAACCTTCGCCTCGCGGAGACGGCCCGAGCCTCGGCACGCCCCGGTGGGCTGCGGGACGCCGGGCGCGCATCCCTGATTCGATGACGGCCGCCGCTGCGGCGACGGCCACGCATAGAAGGAGACCCGGTGGAGCAATTGCTGGTCGCGCTCGCGCTGATCGCTTGGCGTGGGGGCCGGATTCGCCGTGCAGAGTCGGCGCCGGCGTCCCCAGATCGCCGATGCAGAGCGACAGGCGCAACGAATCGTCGAAGACGCCGAGCGACAGGCCGGCGCCCAGCTCAAGGAGGCCCAAGTGGCGGCCCGCGAGGAGCTGCTCGCCCAGCGCACCGAGCAGGAGCGCGACCTGTCCGAACGGCGCGCGGAGCTCGCCAAGGCCGAGGAGCGCGTCTCGGCCGCGCAGGCCCAGGCCGATCTGCGAGCCGATGAGCTCGGCCGGCGCGATCAGTCGATCGCCGACCGCGAGGTGCACGCCAAGCAGCTGCAGGAAGACCTGAAGGCCGCGCGCGACGCCCAGCTGACATCGCTCGAGCGGATCGCCTCGATGACCGCGCTCGACGCCCGAGACGCCCTGCTCACCCGCGTGGAGCAGGAGGCACGGTCGGACATGGCGAGGCTCGTACGCCAGATCGAGGAGGAGGCCCGCATCGACGCCGACAAGCGCGCCCGCAACATCCTCTCGGTCGCGATCCAGCGGACGGCCTCGAGCCACACCGCCGAGACGACCGTCTCGGTCGTCCAGCTCCCCTCGGACGACCTGAAGGGCCGCATCATCGGCCGCGAGGGACGCAACATCCGCGCCCTCGAGAACCTGACCGGCGTCGACGTGATCATCGACGACACGCCCCAGGCGGTGGTGCTCTCGGCCTTCGACGGCGTCCGCCGCGAGATCGCGAAGCTGACGATCGAGAGCCTCATCGCCGACGGCCGCATCCATCCCTCGCGGATCGAGGAGATGTACTACCAGTCCAAGGCCGCCATCGAGCTGCAGATCGTGCAGGCGGGCGAGCAGGCATCGTTCGAGGCCAACGTCCACGGGCTGCACCCCGAGCTGATCAAGATCCTGGGCCGGCTGCGCTACCGCACGAGCTACGGCCAGAACGTGCTGAAGCACTCGGTCGAGTGCGCCCACCTGGCGTCGATCATGGCGGCGGAGCTGGGCGCGAGCCAGAAGACGGCCCGCCGGGCGGCGCTCTTGCACGACATCGGCAAGGCGGTCACGCACGAGGTCGAGGGCCCGCACGCCGTCATCTCGGCCCAGATGTGCAAGAAGTACCGCGAGTCGCCGAGCGTCTGCCACGCCATCGAGGCCCACCACCACGACGTCGAACCGCAGACGGTCGAGGCGGTGCTCGTGATCGCCGCGGATGCGATCTCGGCGTCGCGCCCGGGCGGCCGCGGCGAAGCGCTCGAGCACTACATCAAGCGGCTCGAGACGCTCGAGAAGATCGCGACCGCGAAGGACGGCGTCGAGCGCTGCTACGCCATGCAGGCGGGCCGGGAGATCCGGGTGATGGTCAAGCCCGAGGAGGTCGACGACGACACCGCCGTCCTCCTGAGCCACCAGATCGCCCGCGAGATCGAGGACCAGCTCGAGTATCCGGGCCAGATCAAGGTGACGGTGATCAGGGAGTCGCGCGCCACCGAGATCGCGAAGTAAACCCGAGCACCCTGCGACGTTTACAGAAGGCTTACTGGACTCGGCCGAGCGCATGCCGATACACGTGACATGCGAAAAATTGCCCTCATCACCGCCCTTCTCGCGGCCCTGGCCGCCGCCGCGCCGGCGTCCGGCGCGCTGATGCTCGCCAAGTCCTGCGGCAACAGCTGCGCGCAGTTCACCGCGTCGGGAAGTGGCGCCCTCGGCGTGATGGGCTCCGGCGCCGAGTGGGGCAGCATCTCCAGCGGAATCATCTGGGTCCGCGACCGCACGGGCAAGTCCAACGCCAAGAACTGGGTGCACGGCTCCGGGATCCACTGGAAGTCGCTTGGAGATGACGGCTGGAAGGCGATGTCCATCCACGCGGATGACGTTCTCGGCCACCAACAAGTTCTGGGTCAAGCTGCAGGGCCCGGGAGTGCAGTTGAGCGGCGTGTTCGACGGAACCGGCAACATCGCGGGCAACGGGAATTACACGCTGAACGGCCACAGGAAGAGCTGGCCGCAGTCGTCCCAGTCCCTGCGCTTCTAGGCGCCCGCCACCCCAGGCTGTAACCTACGATGATGGCCGAAAAGATCCTCGTGGTCGAGGACGAGCGAAATATCGCCTCGTTCGTGGCCATGTATCTCAAGAACGCGCGCTACCAGGTCGACATCGCCCGCGATGGCGCCGAGGCGCTGCAAAAGGCCGACAGCCTCAAGCCCGACCTCGTCGTGCTCGACCTGATGCTGCCCGACATCGACGGCCTCGAGGTGTGCCGGCAGATCCGGTCGACATCCGACGTGCCGATCCTCATGCTGACAGCCCGCGACGACGACGTGGACAAGATTGTCGGCCTCGAGGTGGGCGCCGACGACTACCTGACCAAGCCGTTCAACCCGCGGGAGCTCGTCGCGCGCATCAAGTCCATCCTGCGCCGGTCGACCCAGACCGCCCGCAGCTCGCGGCCGCAGGAGGCGGCGATGGAGCACGGCCAGCTGCGCATCGACGCCGGCCGCCGCGAGGTGACGGTGTCCGGCCGGCAGGTGCAGCTGGCTCCGAAGGAGTTCGATCTCCTGTGGGAGCTGCTCGACCACCGCGGGCTGGTGCTGACCCGCGACCAGCTGCTCGAGCGGGTCTGGGGATACACCTTCGCGGGGGACACCCGCACGGTGGACGTGCACGTGCGCCAGCTGCGGCGCAAGCTCGGTGATGACTGCCCGGTGGCGACCGTATGGGGCGTGGGATACAAGGTCGCTGACGATGCTGCAGTCACTTAGAGCACGCCTCGCCTTTCTCTTCCTCGGCACCCTCGTGCTCGCCACGGTGATCGCGAGCGTGGTGGTCGTGAGCCTGTACCAGTCGTACAACCGCAACCAGACGGAGGCCGCGCTGCGCAAGCAGGTCGAGGGGGTCGCGAGCTACTACCAGCAGGCGTTCAACGGCACGTACGGGCACGGCAAGAAGGCGGCGCCCAGGCAGCATCACGGTCAACGTGTTCAACCAGGTGAGCGACGCCAAGCTCTACTACAACGGGGTCGGAGCTGTTCCCGGGCATACCAGGGGCTCGAGCGCTCAAGAGCGTCGTCCCGAACTTCAAGCCGGACAACCTGACGCCCAAGTCGCGCCCGGTGTACCAGTTCCCGGTCGACGGGACGACCTACATCGGCGTCGGGGCGCCCATCTTCAGCGGCGATCAGGCGATCGGCGCGGTCGTGCTGGCAAAGCCGCTGACGGACGTCAACAACGCCTGGAAGAACGTGATCGGCCTCGTGGCCGCGGGTGTCGCCGTCGGCCTCGTCGTCGCCGTCATCCTGGCAACCTATGTCGCCCGCCGCATCACCCAGCCGCTGCGGGTGATCGGGAGCGCCGCTGACAAGGTCGCCCGCGGCGACCTGGACGTCAACGTGATCGGCAAGCGCACATCCGACGACGAGCTCGGACAGCTGGCGACCCGCTTCCAGGGCATGGTGGACAGGCTGCGTGAGGTGGACGAGCTCGAGCGCAACTTCCTCATGCGCGTCACCCACGAGCTGCGAACGCCCCTGACCGCGATCTCCGGCCACGTCCAGGCGCTCAACGAGGGCGTCGTCGGCCCCGACGACCTCGACGAGTCGCTCGGCGCCGTGAACGAGGAGGTGCGCCGGCTCGACCGCCTCGTCGGCGACCTGCTCGACCTGACGCGGCTCGAGGCCCACCAGTTCCGGGTGGTGAGCGAGGAGGTCGGCCTGAACGCCCTGCTCGAGCGTGCCGCGGCGTCGTTCCGCGAGAAGGCACGCACCAACGACGTCATCTTCCACACACCGATCGAGGACGCGCCGACGATCATCACCGACGGCGACCGCGTCCTGCAGATCGTGAACAACCTGCTCGACAACGCGTTTCGCTGGACGCCCAAGGGCGGGACGGTCCAGCTCGGCTGCAACAACTCGAACGGCATCGCCGCGATCACCGTGTCCGACACCGGCCGCGGCATCGCTCCGGCCGAGCGGGAGGCCGTGTTCCACCCCTTCTACAGCCGCCGCGGCGAGGGCGGCACCGGCCTCGGCCTCTCGATCGCCCGCGAGCTTGCGACGGCGCTCGGCGGCCGGCTTTCGGTCGAGAGCGAGCCCGGCCAGGGAACGACCTTCACGCTCTCGCTGCCCCGCAAGCGGCGCCGGCGGGCGAAATGAGGATCCGGCTGTGCGACACCGAGCAGGACGTCTCGGGCATCAGCGTGGAGCTCGTGATCACGGCCGAGCCGTTCGCCGAATCGGTGCCGTACTCCCTGACGCTGCACGCCGGCGGATCGCCTGTCGCACACGTCGCCGAGGCGGAGCTGACGCCGGCCGAGCTCTTCGCGCTCGGCCACGCCCTGCTGGACGCTGCCGCCGACGGCTTCGGCCACTTCGTCCCCGCCGACGAGGTGTTCGGGCTCGACCTGGCACCGCCGAGCGTGCCGCGAGCCATCGAGGAGGTCGGGCCTGGCCGTGTGGGTCGATGCCGGCCGGGCGCAGGCCGCGACACCAACGCGAAGCGGCGTCGCGGTGCAGCTGATCGTGGACGCTCCCGCCCTGGCCGGCGTCGCCGAGGCGGTCTGCGACCAGGCCGCCCGCGTTCTCAACGCCTAGAGCCGCTCCGCCGCGCGCTGAAACGTGGCCAGGTCACGGTCGGAGTAGAGCACGAAGACCAGCCGGCGCACGTGCGCCGACGCCTCGGCGGCAGCCACCGCCGCGGTCAGCGCAACGTCGGCGGCCCGCTCGACGGGATAGCCGTAGATCCCGGTCGAGATGGCCGGGAACGAGACCGACTCGCAGCCGAGCTCGTCGGCGATCTCCACCGAGCGGCGGTGCGCCGACGCAAGCGCGTCCGGCTCGCCGGAGGCGCCGCCGCGCCACACGGGGCCGACGGCGTGGATGACGTGGCGCGCGGGCAGGTCGCCGGCACCGGTCGCGCGCGCGTCGCCGGTGGGGCACCCGCCCAGCCGCCGGCACTCCTCCATGATCGTGGGGCCGCCGGCGCGGTGGATGGCGCCATCGACACCGCCGCCTCCCGCCAGAGCGCTGTTGGCCGCGTTCACGATCGCATCGACCGGGACGGTCGTGATGTCGCCGGCGACGAGTTCGAGGGTGACGTCCATCGAGCGCACGATAGCTACGCTCTTTTGCAACCTAGAAGGAGGCTCGGATGGACCTACGTGCGCTGCAGGAACCGCTCAAGGCCGGCTATCGCAGCGACCCGGAGAGCGGCCGGATCACGCTCACGGCCCGTGGTGCTCAGGTCGACCAGCCGATCGGGTGCTCGATCGACCTCGGCCGGGCCCAGTACGAGGCCCAGGCACACGCCGGCGTGGGGGGCGAGGGCACGGGCGCGTGTTCCGGCGATCTGCTGCTGGGCGCGCTTGCGGCCTGCGCGCAGATCACCTGCCAGATGGTGGCCGCAGCGATGGGGCTCGACGACGCGGGACATCGCGGTCACGGTCGAGGGTGACCTCGACCTGCGCGGTACGCTCGGCGTCGACCGGGAGGCGCCCGTCGGCTTCACCGACATCCGGCTCTCGTTCGCGATCGACGCGCCCGGGGCGACGGCCGAGGAACTCGAGGGGCTCAGGCGCCGCACGGAGCGCTACTGCGTCGTCATGCAGACGCTCACTCGGCCGCCGGCGATCGCCACGACCTGGGGTGAGGCACCGGCGGCCCAGGTAGGCTGACGGCATGTGGCTCCTCGAGGCGATACTGGTCGGGCTCGTGGTGGGCGCAATCGCCCGCCTGCTGGTGCCCGGCCGCCATCCCCGGGGGCTGATCGTGACCGTGATCGTCGGCATTGCCGGCTCGGTGATCGCCACCGGGGTGGGCAAGGCGGCCGGCGTATACCACTCCGGCCAGTCGGCCGGCTTCCTCGGCTCGATCGTCGGCGCCGTGATCCTGCTCCTCGCGCTGCAGGCGCTGAGCGGAGGCTTCAAGAAGTGAAGCGCTACCACGTCACGACGTTCGGCTGTCAGATGAACGTGCACGACTCCGAGCGCATCAAGGGCCTGCTCGAGTCGGTCGGACTGGGGGAGGCGGCCGAGCCGGACGACGCCGACTTCCTCGTCTTCAACACCTGCACGATCCGCGAGAAGGCGGACGATCGCCTGGTGGCGCACCTGATGGACGCGCGCGCGGCCAAGCAGCGCGACCCCGACAAGGTGATCGTGGTCGGCGGGTGCTGGTCGGAGTCGATGAAGGACGAGCTGTTCGAGCAGTTCCCGTTCGTCGACCTCGCCTTCGGCCCCGGCAACATCCACCGGCTCGGCGACTTCATCGAGGCGGGCGGCGCGATCGCCCGCGGCCACTTCTCGACGTTCGACAGCTTCGCGGGCGACCTGCCGCTGAAGCGCGACCGCCACCATCAGGCCTGGCTGCAGATCTCGACCGGCTGCAACTGCAACTGCTCGTACTGCATCGTCCCGAGCGTGCGCGGCCGCGAGCACAGCCGCCACCCGGACGACCTGCGGTACGAGGCGGAGCGGTACGCCGCCGACGGAGTGCGCGAGCTGACCCTGCTCGGCCAGAACGTCAACTCCTACGGCCGCGACCTGCGACCGGGGACCGTGGCGAGCTTCGCGGCCCTCCTGCGCACCCTCGACGCCGTCCCCGGGATCGACCGGATCCGGTTCACGAGCCCCCATCCCAAGGACATGCGCGACGACGTGATCGCCGCCATGGCCGAATCGCCCGCGGTGTGCGAGCACCTGCACCTGCCCGTGCAGTCCGGCTCGACCCGGGTGCTCAAGGCCATGCGCCGCACCTACTCACGGGAGCGCTACCTGACGCTGGTCGAGCGCATCCGCGCTGCCATTCCCGGGATCGCGCTCACCACCGACATCATCGTGGGCTTCCCCGGCGAGACCGACGCCGAGTTCGAGCAGACGCTCGCGCTGGTCGACGAGGTCGGCTACGACCACGCATTCACGTTCGTGTACTCGCCGCGCCGGGGCACCGACGCGGCGCGCATGGACGATCAGGTGCCCGATCCGGTCAAGAAGGAGCGCATCCAGCGGCTCGTCGAGCGAGTGCAGCACCACGCCGCCGCCCGCAACGCGGCGCTCGTCGGGCAGCGTCCAGGAGGTGCTGGTGGAGGGTCCGAGCCGCACCGATCCGGCGGTGCTGCGGGGGCGCACGCGCACGAACAAGGCGGTCAACTTCGGCGGCGATGCACCGCGCCGGTGCGCTGGTGGACGTGCGGATCAGCGCGTCGACCTCGCAGACGCTGGCCGGCGACCAGGTCGCCCTCGCCGTCGCCTAGCGCCAGGGCCGTGGACGTCGTGGCCATCTTCGGGCCGACCGCATCGGGCAAGAGCGCCGTGGCCCTCGAGGTGGCCGAGCTCGTCGGTGGCGAGATCGTCTCGTGCGACGCGATGCAGCTCTACCGCGGCCTGCCGATCCTCACCAACCAGCCGGGCGCCGCCGAGAAGGTGCGGGCGCCGCATCATCTGATCGGGGTCTGGGGCCTCGACCACTCGGGCTCGGTCGCCGAGTATGCCGCGCTGGCCCACGCGGCCATCGACGACGTGCTCGACCGGGGCCGGGTCGCGGTGGTCTGCGGAGGGAGTGGCCTCTACCTGCGTGCGGCCCTGGCCGAGATGCCGCTCCCGCCGCAGGTGCCGCCGGCCGACCGGGAGCGCTTCGAGCAGCTGTACGATCGGGAGGGAGCCGGTGCGGCCCACGCAACGCTTGCGGCCGCCGACGCCCGGGCCGCGGCAGCGGTGCACCCGCACGACCGCCGCCGGGTCGTGCGGGCGCTGGAGCTGCATGCGGCCGGCTCGAGCCTGGCGCCCGCGCACGACCGGCTGTGGGCGGCCGATGCCCGCCGCCCGACGGCGATCGTCGGCCTGGACGTGCCCGCGGAACTCGTGATCGGGCCGGATCGCGCGCAGGACGGAGGCGATGTTCGCGGCCGGCGTGGTGGACGAGGTGCGCGCCGCCCGGGCCGAACACCGGTTTTCGGCCACCGCCGAGCGCATTCACGGCCTTCAGGACGTGACCGCGCTGCTGCACGGCCAGATCGGCCAGCCCGAGGCACAGCGGCGGCTGAACGTGCGCACGCGCCGGTACGCAAAGCGCCAGCGCACCTGGATGCGGCGCCTGCCGGAGGTCGCGATGGTCGCCGCCGACCGCGACCCCCGGGCGATCGCCGCCGAGATCGTGGCGGCGCGGTGAGGACAGGCCGCCGCGAGCACGACGCGGTGCGCGAGGCCCGCGATGCTCTGGTGATCGTGGCCGCGGCGGCACCGGTGACGGCCGCGGTGGCCGTGCTCGCCGGGATCGCGGCCGGGGACGTGCGCGGATGGGCCGAGTGGGTGATCGGCCCCCTGGTGGTCGCCGTCCTGCTGCTGGGGACGCTGGGCTCGGCGCTGCTCCTGGCCGACCGGCTGGGGAGCCGCTACCTGAGCGCCAGGCCGCACACCGTCAGCCGCCTGCGCCTGGTGACGATCGCGCTGGTCGCCGGCCTGGCGCTCGTGGCCGGCCTGCCGACGACCTGGCCGGTGGTGATCGGCTTCGGGCTGGTGTGCGCCCTGCTCGTGGCCGCGATTCTGCTGGGCGCGCTGCTCGGCACCCACTGAACATTGGCGCCGGTATCCTCTCGCGGCATGCGGTTTGAGAAGTGGCAGGCGGCCGGGAACGCCTACCTGGTGATCGAGCGAACGGACCTCGTGCACCCGCTCACGCCCGCACGGGTGCAGCGGATCTGCCACCCCGACCTGGGCGCCGGGAGCGACGGCATCCTCGTGCTCGACCCGATCGGGCCCGGCCATATGCGGGTGCAGATCCTGAACCCCGACGGCGGCGAGGCCGAGTTTTCGGGCAACGGCAGCCGCATCGCGGCGGGCTACGTCGCCGGCCGTGACGGCACCGCCGAGATGGTGCTCGAGACGCTCAAGGGCTCCATCGCCGGCACGGTCGACGGCGGATCGGTCACCATCGACGCGGGTGCCGCCGCGCTGGATGGATCCGACCACGCCCCGAATGGCGGCCCGGCTCCCGCGGCGGCCTACACATTCGTGTCGCTCGGAAACCCGCACTGCGTGATCGAGACCGAGGAGGTGGACGGGCTCGACCTGGCCGCGGTGGGAGCGCCGATCGAGCACCACCCGTGGTTCCCGAACCGCACGAACGTCGAGTTCTACCGCCCCCTGGGGGACAACGACATCCGCATGCGCGTCTGGGAGCGCGGGGCGGGGGAGACGCTCTCGTCCGGCTCCGGCTCGAGCGCGGCCGCGGTGGCGGCGGTGGTCGCCGGGCGCGCCCGGAGCCCCGTGACGGTGCACACCGACGGCGGCGAGCTCGTGGTCGCGGTCGACGAGCACCTGGCCGTGCGGCTGACGGGGCCGGTGCTGTGCGTCCACCGGGGCGAATTCTCGGCCGACTTCGTGGCCGCCCTGGGGGAGCTCTAGGCGATGCGGGTCGCCGCACGCGTCGAGGCATTGCCGCCGTACCTGTTCGCCGAGCTCGAGCGCAAGATCGAGGAGCGCCGGCGTGCGGGCGTCGAGGTCATCTCGCTGGGCATCGGCGACCCCGACGTGCCGACACCCGCGGACGTGGTCGAGGAGGCGCAGCGCCAGCTCGCGCGGCCCGACACGCACCGGTACCCGTCCAACCGCGGCCGGCCGGAGTTCCGGGAGGCGGTGGCGGCCTTCTATCGCAGCCGTTTCGGGGTCGAGCTCGACCCCGATACCGAGATCCTGCCCCTGCTCGGCGGCAAGGAGGGGGTCGCGCATGTGTGCTTTGCGATGCTCGACCCCGGCGACGCCTGCCTCGTCGCAGACCCCGGCTATCCGGTCTACACGTCCGGGACGCTGCTGGCAGGGGCGGAACCCGTATTGATGCCACTGACCGCTGAGCGGGCGTTTCAGCCCCATCTGGAGGCGATTCCCACGCAGGTGTCGGCCCGCGCGAACCTGCTCTTCTGCAATTACCCCAATAATCCGACAGGTGCGGTCGTGGATGTGGCGTTCTTCGAGCGGCTGGCCGCGTTCGGGCTCGAGCGCGATGTCCCCATCGTGCACGACAACGCCTACTCCGAGATCACGTTCGACGGCTACACGGCGCCGAGCTTCCTGCAGGCCCGCGGCGCTCGCGAGGCCGGCGTCGAGATGTTCTCGCTGTCGAAGACCTACAACATGACCGGCTGGCGCGTCGGCGCGGCGGTCGGCAACGCCCAGATGATCCAGGCGCTCTGGAAGCTCAAGACGAACATCGACTCGGGCGTCTTCGAGGCCGTCCAGATGGCGGCGGTGCGCGCGCTCACCGGCTCGCAGGAGCACGTGGCCGAGATGTGCGCGGTCTATGCGCGGCGGCGCGACCTCGTCCTGGCCGCGCTCCACGCGGTCGGGATCGACGTGCCGCCGCCGCGGGGCACGATCTATGTGTGGGTGCCGGTGCCGCCCGGCCACACGTCGGTCTCGTTCGCCGAGCTGGTGCTCGACCAGGCCGCCGTGGTCGTGTCGCCCGGATCGGCCTACGGGCCCAACGGCGAGGGCTACGTGCGCCTCTCCCTGACGGTGCCCGACGACGAGCTGGGCGAGGCGATGTCGCGCATCGAGCAGCATCTGAGAGTCACCGTCTAAACGCAAGTTCTTATACTCCTCCTCGTGGCAGTGAACACCCCTCGTGACCAGGATCCCGAGCGCGGGGTGGTGGTGGCGTCCCTGCTGCCGGGCACCGACGGCGCGGACGACCTGGGGGAGATGCGCGAGCTCCTGCGGACCGCGCGCGTGCGGACGGTCGCAACGCTCGTCCAGCACCGCCGCCGGCCCGATCCGCGCACCTACCTCGGGCCGGGCAAGCTCGACGAGCTGCGCGAGCTGCTGGCAACGGTCGATGCCGAGGTGGTCGTCTCGGACGACGAGCTTTCGCCGCGCCAGCAGCGCACGCTCGAGGATGCGCTGCAGATGCGGGTCGTCGACCGCACGGCGGTGATTCTCGACATCTTCGCCCAGCACGCGCACACCGCCGAGGGCAAGCTCCAGGTCGAGCTGGCCCAGCTCGAGTACTCGCTGCAGCGCATGCGGGGGATGTGGAAGCACCTCGAGCGGCTCGGGGGCGGCGTCGGCACCCGCGGCCCGGGCGAGACCCAGCTCGAGTCCGACCGCCGCATGGCCCGGCGGCGGCTGGCGCTCTTGCGCACGCGCCTGCGCGACGTCGCCGCCCAGCGCAGCGTGATGCGGCGCCGGCGCACCCGCTCGGCGGTGCCGGCCGTGGCGCTCGCCGGGTACACGAACGTCGGCAAGTCGACGCTCCTGAACGCACTCACCGGCTCGGAGGTGAGCGTGGACGATCGCCTGTTCGAGACGCTCGACCCCACGACGCGTGCGTTTCGCGAGGAGGGCCGCACCTATGTCGTCACCGACACGGTCGGGTTCATCGGCAAGCTGCCGCACATGCTGGTCGAGGCGTTCGCCGCAACGCTCGAGGAGACGCTCGCGGGCGATCTCGTGCTCTTGGTGGTCGACGCCTCCGCCGGCGAGGACGGCCTCGGCCGGCAGCTGGCCGACGTACGGGCTGTGCTCGGCGAGATCGGCGCCGACGAGATCCCGCAGATGCTGGTGGTGAACAAGATCGACACGGTGGACGCGCTCTCCCGCCGGCGGCTGGCCAACCGGTTCCCCGACGCGATCCAGATCTCGGCCCAGACCGGCGAGAACCTCGAGGAGCTCAAGCACCGCGTGGCCGCCTTCTTCAGCGACCGCTACGTCGATGTGCGCCTGCTGGTGCCGCACGGCCAGGGCGGTGAGCTGTCGGCGCTGTACGCCAGCGGGGCGCCGATCACCGCGCGTGAGGATGCGGCCGAGGGCGTGCTCGTGACCGCCCGCCTGCCCCGCGACCTCGTCGGACGGTTCGCGGCGTTCCGCGTATGACCGAACTGCTCGTCCGGCGCCTGCACCCCGACGCGCTCGTGCCCGCCGGGGCCTATCCGGGCGACGCGGGGCTCGATCTGGCCAGCGTCGAGGAGGTCGTGCTCGAGCCGGGCCAGCGCCGCACCGTGGCCACCGGCCTTGCGGTGGCGATCCCGGCCGGCCACGCCGGCTTCGTCCAGCCGCGCTCGGGCCTTGCCGCCCGCCACGGCATCGCCGTCGTCAACTCGCCCGGCCTGATCGACTCCGGCTACCGCGGCGAGCTGAAGGTCGTTCTGCTGAACACCGATGCGTCCGACCCGTTTCACATCCGGCCGGGCGACCGCATCGCCCAGCTGGTGGTGCTGGCCCTGCCCCGGGTGACCGTGACCGAGACCCTCGACCTGCCGCCGTCGGAGCGGGCCGGGCGCGGCTTCGGGTCGTCGACGGTGAGACCGGGCGCGTCGTGAGCGAGCCCCGCATCCGCGTGGGCGCGCTCCTGCGCTCGGGCGACTCGGTGCTGCTGCTGCGGCAGGAGAAGGGCGGCCGCTCCTACTGGCTGCTTCCCGGGGGCGGGGTCGAGGAAGGGGAGTCGCTGCACGTCGCCCTGGCCCGCGAGCTCGCCGAGGAGTGCGGAATCGAGGGGCTGATGCTGGAGGGCCCGATCGCGATCGTCGAGTCGATCGCACCGGCGGGCATGCGGCCGCGCAAGCACGTGGTGCACATGATCTTCCATGCCGACATCTCGGGCCGCAGCCTCGAGCAGGTCTCCTCGACCGACGGCGCGATCCATGGCCACCGGCTGATGCACCCCGCCGAACTGGCCGCGATCGACCTGCGCCCGCCGATCCACCGCTTCCTGGAGCGCTGGCGCCCGGGCGACCCGTTCGTCCACCTCGGCGAGCTGTGGTCGCGCTGAGCGCATCAACCGGGGACTGTCCCCGGTTGGTCTCGGTGCGAGTTGCGTGACATTTTTGTGACACGTGGGGACGCGGTTCCCGCCAAGGATCCCGCCGTCCGTCCCGCCACCATCGCCGACGCGTATCCGATCGGGGCACTGGCCGCCCGCGCATGGCGGGCGGCATACGCGGGTCTCCTTGCCCCCGACATCCTCACCCACCTGGACGCCGAGGAGCAGGCGCACGAGTGGGCCGGCTACCTCTCCGGACTGCCCACGCCCGACCGGGTGTGGGTGATCGATCTCGCCGGCGCCGTGTGTGGGTTTGCGCGCACCGGACCCTGCCCGGATGCCGACCTGCCCGCCGGCGCGGGCGAGGTGCACGGTCTCTACCTCGACCCCGACCGGATCGGCACCGGCCTCGGCAGGCGCCTGTACGGCCACGCCGTCTGCGATCTCATCGAGCGAGGGCACGAACCGATCGCCGTCTGGCACTTCGCCGAGAACCGGCGGGCCGCCCGGTTCTACGAACGGGCAGGATTCGCCCTCGACGGCGCCAGCCGGCCGAGCGGATTCGGCATCCCCGAGGTGCGCCGGCGCCGCCCGCTTTAGCTGCCGGCGATCGCCACCGCAACCCCGTGCGCCGAGGTCTCGAGCCGGTCGTCGAGCGGCTCGAGATCGACCGCGCCGTGGCGCCGCCGCAGGGCCTCGCCGATCAGCAGGTCGGCCAGTGGCGGGTTCTTCGGGAGCAGCGGGCCGTGAATGTAGGTGCCGAGGATGCGGCCGGCATGCACGCCCTCGCCGCCGTCCCGGCCGTTGTTGCCGTGGCCGTGGAGCACCCTGCCGAGCGGTCGCACACCCTCGCCGAGCCGGGTGCGGCCGGCGTGGTTCTCGAATCCGACCACGGTCATCGGCTCGCCCGGCCGAAGCTCGCAGTCGACGGTGATGTTGCCGATCATGCGCGTCTCGCCGGCCTCGGTGACGAGATCGACGAGCCCGGTGCCGCGCATCTCGTCGCCGCGGTGGCCACGGTAGTAGTGGCCGAGCATCTGGTAGCCGCCGCACACCGCGAGCAGCCAGGCGCCGGCATCGATCGCCGACCGCAGGCCTGCCGAGCGCCCGACGAGGTCATCCGCGATCAGGAGCTGGTCGCGGTCCTGGCCGCCGCCGATGTAGTACAGGTCGGCGTCGGGCAGCGCATCGCCCGGCCCGCAGCCGGTCGCCTCGAAGCCGATGCCGCGCCACTCGCAGCGCGCCCGCAGCACGGCGATGTTGCCGCGATCGGCGTAGATGTTCAGGTGCTCGGGGTAGAGGTGGCAGACGCGCAGGCCGGTCATGCCGCCTCCCAGTACGGACGCACGACGCCGCGCCGGGTCAGCACCGCACGCAGCTCGAGCATCGCCGTATAGGTGCCGAGCAGGTAGACCGGCCCCTCGCCGCCGGCAAGCGCCCGGTCGAGCGCTTCGGCGATGCCGGCCGCGACGATCAACCGCTCCGGCTCGACCCCGCCGTACTTGAGCCGCATCGCCATCTCGGCCGCCCGCGTGCCGGCGGTGACGACCTCCTGCACGTTGCCGGCGAGGAGCTCGAAGTCGACGTCCCAGATCCACGAGACGTCGCGGCCGTCGGCGATGCGGTCGTTGAGGGCCAGGAGCAGCTGTTTGGGGCGCGCATCGGCCGCGAGCGTCCGGATCAGCTCGTTGGCGCCCGCCGGGTTCTTGGCCAGCAGCAGGACGGCGTCGCGATCGCCCACGCGCAGCCGCTCGAACCGGCCGAAGGCGGCGTCGAACCGCTCGAGCCCAGCCGCGATGCGATCGATGTCGACGCCGCCCACCGCACACGCGGCGGCCGCCGCGGTGAGCGCGTTGTAGACGTTGTAGAGCCCGGGCATCGGCAGCCGCACCGACGCGGCGCCGATCGGCGTCTGCAGCTCGAAACGGGTGCCGTCGAGGCCCTGGGGCACAAGCGCGGTGGCGGTCACGTCGAGCGGCGGCCGCCGCCGGCCGCAGTTGGGGCAGCTCCACGCGCCCAGATGGCCGAGATAGACATGCGCGTACGCCAGCCGTGTGCCGCAGGCTGGGACACCATTTGGAATCGCTGGCGTGCGGCATGGCAGGGAGCGCGGCGGCGGGATCGTCGATCCCGAACGTGAGGGTCGGGCCGGCGGTGCTCGAGCGAGGCGAGCAGAGGGTCGTCGCCGTTTCGGACGAGCTGCGCGTCGCCCGGCAGCTCGGCCGTCATCTGCTGCCAGCGGGAGGCGATCGCCTCGAGCTCGCCGTAGCGGTCGAGCTGGTCGCGGAAGAGGTTGCCCAGCACGGTCACCCGCGGCCGCAGGGCGTGCGCGACGCCGGGCAGGGCCGCCTCGTCGACCTCGAACACGCCGAGATCCGCGCCCGGGACAGGCCAGGAGGGCCGACGCGACCCCCGACGAGAGGTTCGCCCCGGCGGTGTTGCGGCACAGATGCCGCTCGGGAGACAGCATCGAGGCCAGCATCTTGGCGGTCGTCGTCTTGCCGTTTGTGGCCGAGATCACGACCGAGCCCTCGGCGAGCCGCCGAGCCATGCGCTCGATGGCGTCCGGTGCCATCCGCAGCAGCAGTTTGCCCGGCAGCGTGGTGCCGCCGCCGGCGCGGGTCCGCCGCGAAAGTCCGGCCGCCGCGCGGGCGGCGGCGACCTTGGCAGGAAAGGCGGTCACCGGCCGAACTCTAGCCAGCGGGCCGTTGACTCCCGCTTCAAGTCACCGTACTTCACTTGCACTTTCGCCAGGGTTTGCTATAACTTGCCGGGGGCGAAACCGAGCGTTGGGGAGTCCATAGCATGAGACGCAAGACGGTGTACCGGGCGATCGAGGGCATCGATCGGGGCCAGCTTGAGCAGTTCCAGGCCGGCATGCGGAAGCGCTACTCGGACGACCATATCCTGGAGGAGTTGCGCGCATGCGCCCATCGCCTCGGGCGGTCGCCGACGATGCGCGAGTTCGAGGCCGATGCGGGTACCACGGTCCATCCGCAAACTGTGATCGAGCACTTCAAGTCGTGGAACCGAGCCAAGCGGCTCGCCGGTCTGGTACCGCGCAGGTTCGCGACCCAGGACGAGTTGCTGCGGCTGCTGCGCGACCTCGGCGACGAGCTCGGGCGCGTGCCGACGGCCAAGGACATCGAGGCCCGCAAGGGTGCGATGCCCTCGAAGTCGCTCTACTGGCACACCTTCGGGTCGCTCAACAACGCCCTCAAGCAGGCCGGCTTCGACGTGCCGGTGGGGGAGGAGCGGCTGGAGCGGGCGGTCGAGCAGGGCGCGGCCCTGTCGTTGCGCAGCGGGCGCCTGCCCAAGTTCGCCGACTGGGCGCAGGCCCGGCGCACGGATCCGACGATGCTCACCGAGTGGCAGGTGTACCGCATGTTCGATGCCCGCCGGGGGGCGTGGTCGACCTTCCAGTACCTGATCCGCAAGCGGCTCGAGCAGCGCGGAGTGTCGATCTCGCCCGAGGGCCGCGTCAGCTGACCGGACCGCAGACGGGGCACGACGAGCGCTCGAGCAGATCGAGCGCCGCCACCTCGGAAAGCGCGGTTGCCAGCAGCTCGGCCCAGACGCCGGAGCACAGGTCGACGTCGAGGAGGCGCTCCCAGTGGAGCGTGTTCAGCCCCACCGACACGCGCACCTGCGCCACCGCGGGCGCGCCCGGCTCGGCGTCGGAGGCCGACGTGAACTCGAGTGGCGCGTACAGGGTGACGGCGGCGCAATGGTCGCCGGAGCGGAGGCGGGCGATGTAGAACGGCGGCTCGGAGCCGCCGAGGTCGACGTAGCGGTACCCGCGCATGGCGGGCTCGAGCGGGACGATGGCGTGCGAGCAGCCGGAACGGATGCGCTCGGCATCGACGGGACTGAGCCCGTCGGGGGTGGGTGCGGAGGCGTGATGCATACCTTGGTAGTCGGCGCGCGGACACGGCTCGCCATCCCCCGACGGCGCTAACGCACAACAGTTGGGATGCAAACCAGCCCCATCGCTTCCACCGCCCCTCAAGAGATGGGTCGCGGGCGCCGATTCACTGGTGGAGAGTAGTTGTACGTGCCCGTCGCCGGATCCCAAGAGAAAGCCCGCCCCCAACCATGTCCGCCATGCCAGACGACGATCCCATCGCGGTGCCCGGCCCGGTTCCGGCGCAGTCGGAGTTCGACTCGCCCGAGGTGGTCGAGGAGCTCGATCTGAGCGACGGTCCGGCCCCGGCGGTCGACCTGCTGCACACCTACGTGCGCCAGATCGGCGACGGCGCCCTGCTGACGAGGGCCGAGGAGCTCGAGCTGGCCCGGCGCAAGGACCGCGGCGACAACGATGCCAAGCACCGCCTGGTCGAGGCCAACCTGCGCCTCGTGATCAGCATGGCGCGGGCATACTCGTCGGCCGGCGTGCCGCTGCTCGACCTGATCCAGGAAGGCAACATCGGGCTCATGCGCGCCGTCGAGAAGTTCGACCACACCCGCGGCTACAAGCTCTCGACCTACGCGACCTGGTGGATCCGCCAGTCGATGTCACGGGCGATCGCCGACCAGGCCCGCACCATCCGGCTCCCGCTGCACGTGCTCGACGTGATCAAGAAGCTGCACCGGGCCAGGCGGTCGCTCACCCAGAAGCTCGGCCGCGACCCGCTCATCGAGGAGCTCGCAGCCGAGCTGAAGCTGCCCGCCGAGCGCGTGCTCGAGCTGCAGCGGATCATCGAGGAGCCCGTCTCGCTCGAGGGCCCCGTCGGCGACGGCGAGTCGAACTTTTCGGAGCTGGTGGAGGACACCACGATCCGCGGGCCCGAGACATGGCTCGTGCGCCGCGAGCGCGAGCAGGAGCTGCAGACCGCGCTCGAGGAGCTGTCGGAGCGCACCCGGCAGGTGCTCGAGGCCCGCTTCGGCCTCGGCGACCGCGACCCGGCGACGCTCGAGCAGGTCGGCGCCGAGATCGGCGTCACCCGCGAGCGCGTCCGCCAGATCGAGACGCGCGCGTTGCGCGAGCTCGAGTCGAAGAACCCCGGCCTGCGCAACTTCCTCCGCGGCCAGGAGAGCTAGCCGCGGCGCCCGCGCGGGCGCTCATCCGAGACTGGCAGACTTCGGCCCGTGAGTTCGCTCCAGTCGTTCTGGCACGCCACAACGGATTTCTGGTCCCAGATCACCGATGTGCGCTTCTCGGCACTCCTGATCGCGGTCGGATTCACGCTGGCGAACCTGACCCTGCGGGCGAGCGCCTGGCGGATCATCCTGCAGGCCGGCTATCCGGAGGGGCGCGTCCGCTGGCGCAGCATCCTCGGCGCCTATCTCGCCGGGGTCGGGGTCAACAGCATCGTGCCGGCACGCGGCGGCGACGTGATGAAGGTCTACCTGGCGCACCGGTCGATGCCCAAGGCGGCCTACACGACGATCACCTCGAGCCTGCTGGCCGAGACGCTGGTCGACGTCGTGATCGGCCCGGCGCTCCTGATCGCGGCCTACCTGACCGGCCGGATCCCGCACCTGCCGGCGCTCGGCCATCTCGCCGCGTTCGAGTGGAGCTTCTTCGCGTCCCACGCCCGCTGGTTCATGCTCGGGGTGGCGGTGATCCTGATCCTGCTCGGCGTGTTCTTCACCTACGTGGAGCGGCACGTGGTCGCGTTCTGGGAGCGGGTGCGGCTGGGGCTCGCGATCCTGACCACTCCGCGCCGCTATTTCCGCACCGTGGTGCCGCTGCAGCTCCTCGGCTGGTGCTGCCGGATCGCGGCCATGTACTGGTTCCTGGCGGCCTTCCACGTGCCGGCGGGGGTGGTGACCGCCGCGCTGGCGCTCGCGGCCCAGAGCGCCTCGACGCTCCTGCCGCTGACGCCCGGCGGCGTCGGCACCCAGCAGGCGCTCCTGGGCTACATGTTCCGGAACGCGGCCCCAACCAGCCGCGTGCTCGCCTTCAGCGTCGGCATGCAGTTCGTGACCACGCTTGCAAACGCCGTCGTCGGCGGCCTCGCGATCTGGCTCACGCTGCGCCGGCTGCCGTGGAAGGCGCGGCCCGGCAGGGCCCGCCTCGGGCGTTGCCCCCTCGGGATAATCCCGGTCCCTCGTCCACGCACGATAATGCTGGTTATGTCAAGTTGAAGTAAAACCGGCCAACACCGGTGGACTGTGGGGACGCAGTGTTGGGGTCTGTCCCCTCTCGGGGGGACAGACCCCCGCTCCGGTCTAGCCGGCCAGCGGGTGCGTCGGATCGACCGGGGCCAGGTAGGCCCGCCGCATCCGCGCCTGCATCTGGCGCTCGCGCGCCTCGGCCAGAAGCTCCGCACCGGTGCCGCCGTCGGCGAGCTCGGCAAATCCGGCCGGGCCGAACGACAGGTCGCGCGACATGCGCTCGCTCGCCGCCAGCGCGTCGCGCACCCGCTTGAACGCCGAGCGGGCCTCGAACGTGCCGGCGCGCGGGAAGATCAGCGCGAACTGGCCGGCGCCCAGGTGTGCGACGCGGTCGTCCTGGCGCACGGCGCTCAGCGCCAGCGCACCGATCTGGCCGACGATGTCGGCCTGGTCGATCATGCCGGGGCCCATCTCGAGCCCGTTCAGCTCGAAGACGGCCACGGCCAACGGCTGGCTGCGCCAGCGCGCGACGGACGGCCACCCGCTCGAGCTCGAGCGCGAACCCGTGCGCATCCAGCGTCAGGCCGGCCGAGACGCCGGCGGCCGCCAGCGCCAGCTTGGCGCAGTCGGACAGCACCGTCACGAATGCCAGTTCGAGCCGGCCGGGAGTGCGACTGCAGTCGATCTCGATCCCCGTCGCGCGTCGGCCGCAGCGTGCACGGCACGGCCGCGCGCGCCACCGCGTCTGCGAGGATGCGCTCGATCTCGTGCGCATCGGCGTCCGGGGCCGTGAGGGCGGCCGCGGCCTCGGACAGGATCTCGATCAGGCGAAGCTCACGCATTTGTCAACGTATCGGGCGACGACGGCGATGTCTTGAGCGCCCGCGGCTCAGGCGGCCGCGCGCGGGGTCATGGACCACCGGATACTCCATGGTCTCGACCGCGCGCGAGGCCGCCGGCGTCGATCGCGAACTGCCCGCGGCGGTACCACCCCGGCGCCCGCTCGAGCACGCGCAGGAAGGCGTCGACAGGTCCGGCCTCGTACTGGCTGCCCTTGCCCAGCACGAGCTGCTCGATGGCGCGCTCGGGCGACATGCCGCCCCGGTACGGGCGGTTCGAGGTCATGGCGTTGTAGGAGTCGGCGACCGCGATCACCCGGGCCAGCTGCGGGATCTCCTCGCCGCGCAGGTTGTCGGGATAGCCGGCGCCGTCCCAGCGCTCGTGGTGGCTGCGGACGACCTCGGCCATGTCGGCATAGCCGGGAACCTCGAGCAGGATCGCCTCGCCGATCGCCGAATGGCGGCGCATCTCCTCCCACTCGCCCTCGTCCAGGGCAGCCTGCTTCTCGAGCACCTCCGCGCGCACGCCGATCTTGCCGATGTCGTGCACGAGCCCGCACAGATGGATCCGGGCCGACTCCTCCCGGCTCATGCCGAGCTCGCGGGCGATGTCGCGTGAATACTCGGCGACCGCCTTGGAATGGCCTGCCGTGTAGGCGTCGCGCCCGTCGATGGCCTTCACGAGCGCCTCGGCAAAGCTCATGTTGATTCGCCGCAGCTGACCGTTGGCGGCCTCGAGATCGGCATTGGCCCGCTCGAGCGCGCCGATCAGGTGCTCCTTCGGGGCGTGCATGCCGAACGCATACCTGGTCGCCGCCACCGGGATCGCGAAGAAGACCAGCACCCAGACCCCCGAGCCGCGATAGGCATAGGCGAACAGGGCGCCGATTGGCGCGCACAGGGAGACGGTGATGAGCGCATGGACGCGCACCTGCCGCCACAGCTCGACGATCGAACTGCGGTGGCGCAGCCACAGCGTCACCGCCGGTGACGCCGAACTCCACCGCCGAGGCCACGATCGCAGCGACACAGGCGATGGCGAACAGGTGCCCCAGGCCGGCGTCGGACACCGGCGCCTGCGCCTGCACGGCCATCGCGGCCAGGCCCGCGCACGCGCCCGCGGCGGCGCGCCCGCACGTGAAGATGACGAACCTCTCCACCGGTCCGCGACGGTCTGACAGCATCGCCCCGAGCCCCACGATCGCCGCCGCGGCCGGGCCGAAGAGGACGGCGGCCATCACCAGCGGGATGAGCGAGCCGGACAGTTCGACCCGGGTCGAGATCCTGACCGTGCGCGACTCCGCGACGTACGCGACGACCCCCAGGATCAGGACTGACTCCCACCGCCCCATCGCCATGCGCAAGGGCGCAGTAAAGGACAAGCCCCAGCGACGCGGCCGCAAGAACGGCTGCGTACGCCCGGACTGCCCTTCGGGGATCTGGGGTGGAAATATGTATCGCTCATACAGGTGATTTGACATCCCTTGACTGAGCGGCTATGCTCTCCCTCGTTCGGGGTACTGAGATTCGCAAGGGGGAACAGGCAATGCCTATCAAGGGTTGGTAATACCACACCGGTGCTGATCGGCTTATCGACAGTTCGGAGGCCTTTGGTTAGCCCGAGTTTGGGGTTGGTCAAGCCACAAACACCGATAGTCAACAAGCCGACAAGTTCTCGCCGCGCCCTTGCAAGACGGTCGTTCGCCACCGTCGTGCAGGGGCGCTGCGCGTTGAACCCGCAGTCAGCCCACTTGCGCCCGCCCAATTCCGCCCCCATGCTCAAGGCGAGGCCCTCCCACGCCGATACAAACCGCGGAGAGCACGGCGCCCCGCCGGCTCGCCGCCTGGAGGCGCTGGTCAAGCCTTCGCACCGATCACCCCACGGGAGAGGTATGAGCATATGAGCGACGCCCCGACGCCTGCGAACGAAGACGCCCCCAGTGGGCTTAGGCGCGCCATGGAGGATCGGCTGTCGTCGCTTCGCCAGGCCGAGGAGAGGCTCCAGCGCGAGCAGTCTGCGCTGCAGGAGCAGGCGAAGGTCGTCTTCGCCGAGCGCGAGGCGCGGCTCGCGCGCCGCGAGCGCGAGTTGTCAAAGCGCGAGGCCGCCCTGGCCGTGAGCGAGGGCATCGCCTCATCGCACGCATCCGGCGGCGGCGACGCCGACCGCATCCATCTCGAGGAGCGCGAGGCCGAGCTCCAGCGCCGCGTCGACGAGTTGGACGGGCGCGAGCAGGCACTCCACGCCCGCGAGAGCGAGGCCCCCGACCCCGACTCCGTGCCGGCTGAAGCCAGCGTCGACCCCGCCGTGACCGCGCGCCTGGCCGAGCTGGAAGAGGCGACCCAGACGCTCGAGCAGCAGGTCGACCACGAGCAGCGCCAGCGCGAGCAGGTCGAGCGCGAGCGCGACGATCTCGTCGAGCAGCTTCGCGACCGCGGAGCGATCGGCTCTGTGGAGCTCGCCGAGCGCGAGGCCCGCATGACCAAGCTCGAGGCCGAGCTCACCGACCGCGAGCACCGCACCAAGAAGGTCGAAAAGGTGCTCACCCAGAAGGAGCTCTCGATCGATGCCGTGCGCGCCGACATGATGCAGCGCACCGAGGAGATCGAGGCGGCCGAGCGCAGGCTGGCCGAGGTACAGGCATCGATCACGGAGCGCGAGACGGCTGCGGCCACGCTGGCGGCAGAGGCCGCCGAGAAGCTCGCCACGATCGGCGCGCGAGAGGCCGAGCTGGCCCGGTCGGTGGACGAGCTCGCAGCGCTCCAGGCGGAGCTGCACGAGACGTCCGCGTCGGTCGAGGAGCGGTCCGCAAACATCGAGAAGACCCAGGAGCGCGCCGCGGCGCTGCACGCCGAGGCCGAGCGCCGCAAGGCCGAGGCCGAGGAGCGGCTCACCCAACTCGCCGACCGCGAGCGCGAGCTGGCCCTGGTCGACGGCAAGCTGGTCGAGCTCGAGCAGGGAACCGCCGCCGTCGAGGCCACCAAGGCCGATCTCGTCGCCCGCGAACAGGCTCTCGAGAAACGGGCCGAGGAGCTCGCAACGTTCGAGAGCCAGCTCGCCGACCTCGATGACCAGCGCGCCCGCGCCGAGCAGGCCGCACAGGTCGCCTCGGCCGAACGCGAGCGCCTGAAGACCGAGCGCAACGCCACTGACAAGCGCCGCACCGAGCTCGCCGAGATGGAGCGGCGCCTGGTGGGCATGGACGCGCGCATGGAGGAGATCGACCTGCGCCACAAGCAGGTCGAGCAGGACGAGCGCGAGGTCTCCGAGGCACGGGTTGCCGCGGAGCGCCTCCACAGCGAGGCGGACCGTCTGCGTGTGCAGGCGGAGCGAGCCATCGCCGAGGCCGACGAGCGCGCCTCCGTCGAGGTCAAGCGCCTGTCCGCCGACCTGCGCGAGCGCGAATCGCGGCTGGGCGCCAACGAGAGCGACGTCGCCCGGCGCGAGAGCAGGCTCGACCGGCGTCAGGACTCGCTCGACACGCGCGAGCGCGAGCTCGACACCCGCCACGACGCCATGGAGCTGCGCGAAGCACAGTTGCGCGAGCGCGAGGCGGACGTTGCCCGGCTGACGGTGCGTGCCGACCGGATCGAGACCGATCTCGAGGCCCAGCACGCTGCCCTGGCCGATGCGGAGGAGGCGGTCGCCCGCGAGCGGGCGGTGCTCCAGCGCCAGAAGGCCGCGATCGAGCAGCGCGAGAAGGATGCACGCGAGGATCTCGACCGGGCCGTGCGCACCGCGATCTCCGACGACGGCGGCCGGCGCGGCAAGGCCCCCGACGCCAAGGCGCTCGAGGAGCTGCACGCAGCATTGCGGAGCCGCGAGGCCGAGCTGAAGGCGCAGGAGCGCCGGCTGGCCGAGCGCCAGGCGTCCCTCGTCCGCCGCGAGGCCGACCTCGAGACCTACGCCGGCAATCTCCAGCGCGAGGGCGGTGCAACCGGACCGGTCCTGCCGCCGGCGGTGCCCGAGCAGAACGGCAACGGCGCCTCGGATGACGCCCACGACGGCCAGCCGGCCGAGTCGGGCAGCGGCGCCAGCCGTCTGAACTTCTGGTCGCGCTAGGGCACCGTCCGCCGGCACGAATAGGGTCCCGCCATGCGGGGACGGGCCGGCCATGTTCGTCAGCTCGCGGTGGTCGGCGCGGTTGCGCTGGCCGCCGCGGCGTGGCTCCTGCCTCCCCCGCTTCGGCCGGGCGCACTCGCCATCGCTGCGCTTCTGGCCTCCACGGAGGGTCGAGCCGGCGGCGTCACCGCCGCCGCCGTGGCGGCCGTCACACCCGTCCCGGGTCCCGTGCGGGCCGCGATCGCCGTGACGGCCGTCGTCGCGGCCGAGCTCGAGCATCGCCACCGCACCGCCCGGCGAACATTGCGCGCGCGGTCGTTCACCGACCGCCTGACCGGTCTTCGCAACTACGACTACTTCTCGGAGGTGCTGCGCAGTGAGCTGGCACGCGTGCGCCGCTACGGCGGCTGTGTCACGCTGGTCATGATCGACCTCGACCGCTTCAAGACGTACAACGACAGCCACGGTCACGCAGCCGGAAACCGGCTGCTGGCAGAGGTCGGCCGTACGCTTGCCCGCGAGAAGCGCGACGCCGACATCGCCGCCCGCTTCGGCGGCGAGGAGTTCGCGCTGCTCGTGCCCGGCCGGGGCACCGACGCGGTGATCGTCGCCGAGCGGGTGCGCCAGGCAATCGCCGAGATCTCGACCGCCGGTCTCGACCGCCACCATGTACCCGACATCGTGACGGTCTCGGCCGGAATCGCAACGTTCCCGGTCGATGCCCGCGACGCCGAGGAGCTGTTCGAGGAGGCTGACCGGGCGCTCTACGAGGCGAAGCGCCGGGGCCGTAACCGCGTCGTCTGCGCCGAGCAGGCGCGCGACGGCGAGCGCCGCCTGGTTGGCTAACTCAGGTCGGCGCGCTCGCTGTCGAAGCGGGCGGAGTGCAGTTGGTGGTGGAACCGCTCGACCGTCAGGTCGCGACCGTCACCGAAGGGGCGGTGCACGTAGCGGACGACCTTGTCGTGGTAGAAGGGCACGTCGAGGTGGGCGCCGCTCACGAGGTTCAGCGACACCTCGCCGCAGCCGGGGCAGCTCATCGCGACGCCGAGCACGCCGTCGCGGCCGGAATCCGCCGGGGCGACCATGGCCAGGGTCGACGGCCACACCGGCCGCATGCGGGCCTCCGGCGAGCAGTACAGCCGCCAGGGCCAGTTGCCGCGCTGCACCTCGCACCGGGCGAGCTCGGCCAGCTCGTCGCCGACGGGCTCGGTGCGGCCCGTCAGCAGGTTGCGGAACTCGACCTCGACCGTGCTCAGAGGGCCGTAGTCGAGGTCGTCATGCGACACGAGCCCGAGGTGCTGTTCTCCGCACGAGCAGTCGTAGGTGACGCGGTAGACGGCCGGATGGACGGCGCCGGGAAGCCGCTCGAGGCGCCGGAACGACGACAGCGGCACGCGGGTCAGCTCGCCGTCGGGACGGCGGGGACAGTGAAACCGGTAGCTGGCTCGCAACACGTCGTACATGGTTCTCCCGGGTATATCGACCGGTCCGGCCCTGCGTGTTAGCATCGCCGCGCCGGTGACACGCATCGATCTGCGCACGCATATCCGCGATATCCCCGACTTCCCGAAGCCGGGAATCGTGTTCAAGGACATCATGCCGCTTCTGGCGGACGCCACGGCGCTGCACCAGGCGGTGGACGACCTGGCCGCGTGGGCCGAGCCCCGCCAGGTCGACATCGTCGTCGGGGCCGAGGCCCGCGGATTCATCCTGGGTGCCGCGATGGCCTACCGGCTCGGGTGCGGGTTCGTCGCCGCCCGCAAGCCGGGCAAGCTGCCGTACCTGACGGTCGGCGCCAAGTACGCGCTCGAGTACGGCTTCGACGCGCTCGAGATGCACGTGGACGCGCTCAAACGGGGCGCCCGCGTGCTCATCCACGACGACCTCCTGGCCACCGGCGGCACCGCCCGGGCCAAGATCGATCTCGTGGAGCAGCTGGGCGCCAATGTCGTCGGGCTCGCCTTCGTGGTCGAGCTGGCGTTCCTCAACGGCCGCGACAAGCTGTACGGCTACGACGTCCACTCGCTGATTCAGTACGAATCCGAATAACCAGGTGGTTCATCCCCAATCCCCGCGCGCCTGGTCGCCATGTCGGCTGGCGGTCAGCGTGAGGTTGGTGGCGCTGCGGCTGCGAACCGTCGCCTCGCGACGTCCTCGGTCGCGCCCATACGCTTAACCGGTATGAACGCTCCCTGCGTCCTTGCGAGGCTCGGTTCTCGCCGCCCAGCGCATCACGGGGATCGGGGATAAACCACCTACCGTTACCGCGCGACGTCGCGCAGGTCGCGCACCAGGAGCAGGTGGGCGAGCTGGCTGGTCAGCTCGGCCAGCGCCTCGAGCTCCTGCAGCCCCGCCTCGCGCCGTTCGGGGTTCTGCGACCGCAGCGCCGGGGCCATGATCTGCTCGAGCAGCCCCGCCTCCCGCTCGACCGCCGACCGGAATGCCTTCAGGTGCCGCGCGTTGACGCCGTAGCGGGCCAGCCGCTGGCAGATGATCACGATCTCGACGTCGGTGCGGGTGTAGGTCGCGTGCGCCTCACCGGCGTGCCGGTCGACGAGCTGGAACTCCTCGAGCTCACGGACGAAGGTCGGGTCGGAGTCCGCCGCCCCGAGCAGCTGGTCGAACGTCAGCCGGTCCTCCACCCCGCCCACGAGCCGCGGCCGGCGGCCGGTGCCCGCGGCCGATCGGCCCTGCGCGATCACCTGCCGGATCACCCGCAGCGGCAGGAACTCGTCGCGCTGCATCCGCAGGATCGTGCGGAGCTGCTCGACATCCTCCTCGCCGTAGAGGCGATAGCCGCCGGGCGTGCGCCGGGGCGTGATCAGCCGCTGGTCCTCGAGGAACCGGATCTTCGAGATCGAGATGTCGGGAAACTCCTCACGCAGTGACTTGCACACCGTGCCGATGGTGAGCCTCGAGGTCGAGCTGCCGCGTCCTTCGGTGGCCTCTGCCGACACGTCAGGCCCCTCGCTCGATGTAGGTCAGCCGGTACTTGCCGATCTGCACCTCGTCGCCGTCGGCGAGGCGGACGCTCTCGATCCGCTGCCGGTTCACGTAGGTGCCGTTCAGGCTGCCCGAGTCGGACAGGTGCAGCCCGTCGTCGCGGCGGTCGAGCACGGCGTGCTCGCGCGAGACGGTGATGTCGTCCAGAAAGATGTCGGCGTTCTCGGCCCGCCCGATCGCCATATGGTCTGACCCGAGCAGAAACTGCTCCCCCGCGCGGCCGCCGCCGATCCGGATCACCAGCATCGCCCCCTCGGGCGTCTCGTCGCCGGCCTCCGCGTCACCCTCCTCGTCGACGAACGCCGTGAAGGCCTGCGTCACCTCGCCGCCGTCGGGTTCGAGCAGGCTCGCGCCGCAGCGTCCGCAAAAGCGGGCCGCCTCGCGGTTGTGATGACCGCACTCAGGGCAGTACGCCACCGCTACCCGCTGGACGCCGCGCCGGGCTCGTCATCGAGGCCCGGCGGCGGCCCCCGGTGGGCGAGGATGTCCGTCAACCTGTCGATATCGATCTCAGACAGCGTCGAGGGGCTGCCGGTCTCGCGGCGTTTGACCCGGTCGACCAGCTCGGCCCGGAGGATGTCGATCTTGCCGTGCAGCAGGCGCCGCCGGTACGACACCTCCTCCTCCTCGCGCACGAAACGCTCGATGAGGGTTTTCAGCTCGTCGTCGGAGATGGTGGTGAAATCGGGCAGCACATCCATTGGCATGATCCGTTTCCGTTTCTCTAGACCGGGCGAAGTCTACCCACGCATCGGCATTTCCTCAAGCTCTGGTTGAGGGTTCGGCCGCGGCGGTGTTTCAGACGTTCGCCGAGACGAATCCGTCGAGCATCGCCCGGTACTTCTCCTCGAGCGCTTGAGAGTCCTCCAGCGACGCTCCCTCGGCGTACACGTGGAAGACCGGCTCGTCGGGGTCGGGCAGCACCTGCACCCAGCCCTCGGGCTCGAACACCTTGATGCCGTCGGTGTTGTCGACCTGCTTACCCTTCACCGCCTCGATCAGCTGCCGCATCGCGAGGCCCTTTGCCGACCAGGGGCACGGCTCGCGGACGTGCACGAGCGTGCTCCGGGGCAGGCCCTCGACGAGCTCGGACAACGTCCGGCCGGAGTGCGCCACCAGCTCGAGCAGCTTCCCGAGCGACATGATGGCGTCGTAGGCGGGCAGGAAGCTCGGGAACACATATCCACCGCCGGAGGCGCCCGCGAACACGACGCCGTCGGCCGCCGCGGCGGCGAGGAGCGCGCCCAGCGATGCCTTGGTGCGCTCGACGACCACGCCGTGGCCCGCGGCCACCTCCTCGACCATGCGCGACTCGGTGATCGGGACGAGCAGCCTGCCGCGCCCGTTCGACGCCGCCAGCTCGCGCACGAACAGGAGCAGCACGGTCTCGGGCGCAATCTGGTTCCCGCCCTCGTCCACCAGCCACACCCGCTCGGCCGGGTTGTCGATCAGCACGCCCAGGTCGGCGCCCACGCCCTGCACGAGGCCGGCGGTGTCGTCGAGCGCGCGGTCGGTCTCGAGGTGCGGCGAGACGGACGACGAGTCGATGAACGCGTTCAGCGCGACCATCTCGACCCCCAGCTCGCCGATCAGCGAGGGGATGACGAGCGATGCCGCCGACATGCCGTAGTTCAGCACGATCCGGAAGTTGCGGCTGCGGATCGCGTCCCGGTCGAGCGACCCCAGGAGCTCCTGGACGTAGCTCTCGGTGGCCCGGGCCGGATAGGTCAGGCCGCCGATCTCGCCGGGGCTCACACGCCGGAATTCCTGCCGCGAGAACGTCTGCTCGATCGCCTTGAGGTCGGACCCGGCCACGAGGATCCCCGGCGGCGCGAAGAAACTCACCTGGGTGACGTCGGGATCGTCGGTCGAGACGCGCACGTGCAGGCCGCCGGCACGCTCCCCCACCTTCAGCTCGTGACGGTTCACCGTCGGCGGCGAGACGCGCAGGTCGGCCACGTTGAGGCCCGTCGAGACGAGCCCGGCGATGATGGCGCGTTTGACCATCCGTGATGACGGGTGCGCGTCGCGGCTGCAGACCACCCGCGCCCCGCGAGGCAGCGTCGTTCCGTACGCGACGCCGAGCCGCGCGGCCACCTCGGAGGTGATGTCGACGTTGACCAGCCCGCCCACGCCGTCACGCCCGAACAGCGTTGTGATCCCGCGGGACTCCCAGATCAGGTTCGTGTGGATCGCGGCGCCGGCCTCGATGGTCTTGAACGGATACACCTTCACCCCTGGCGCGAGCACCGCCTGGGCGCCGATCGAGCACTCGTCGCCGACGGCGACGCCGTCGTTCAGGACGGCGTGTGTGCGCACGTCCACGCCCTTGCCGAGGATCGCGCCCTCCAGGCGGGCGCTGCGGCCGATGTAACTGCCGGAGTCGACCATGCTGCGGATGACGTTGGCGCCCTCCTTGACGACCACGTTCGGCCCCAGCACGGTGTAGGGCCCGATCCGGGCGCCGGCATCGATCTGGCAGAAGTTGCCGATGAACGCCGGGCCGTCGATTTGCTCCAGGTCGGGGAGCTGCACGCCCTCGCCCAGCAGCACGTTGTCGCGCAGGCGGATCCCCGACAACTCGAGCTCCACACGGCCGTCGAGAGCGTCGAAGTTGGCCTGGCGGTACTGGTCGAGATTGCCGATGTCCTGCCAGTATCCCTGGGAGAGGTGGCCGAGCATCGGCTTGCCCCGCTCGAGCAGATCGGGGAAGAGCTGCTTGGAGAAGTCATACGGCATCCCCGGCGGCACCGCCCGCAGCACTTCGGGCTCGAGCACGTACACGCCCGTGTTGATCGTGTCCGAGAACACCTGTCCCCACGACGGCTTCTCCAAGAACCGCTCCACCCGGCCGTCGGAGTCGACGATGACGACGCCGAACTCGAGCGGGTTGTCGACCGACTTCAGCGCCAGCGTGGCCGCCGCCCCGCTGCTTCGGTGCGCCGAGATGAGCGCATCCAGATCGAAGTCGCACAGGGCGTCGCCGGAGATGACCAGGAACGTCTCGTCGAGCAGTTCCTCGGCGTTCTTGACGCTGCCCGCGGTGCCGAGCGGCCGCTCCTCCACCGAGTAATGCAGCTCGACCCCGAGCGCACCCCCATCGTCGAAGTAGCCGCGGATCACCTGCGGCAGGTAGGCGACCGTGACAACGATGTCGGTCATGCCGTGCCGCCGCAGGAGCTCGATGATGTGCTGCATGCAGGGCTTTCCGGCCACCGGCACCATCGGCTTGGGCTGGTTCGAGGTGAGCGGGCGCAGCCGCGTCCCCTCGCCGCCCGCCATGACGACCGCCTTCACCTCAGGCCTCCCTCGGGCTGCGCGTGTACCGGGCGCCCGCCGCGAGCGACAGGAGCAGCCCGACACCAATCAGCACCTGCGGCCACGGGGCCGCGACGACCATCACCAGCACGAGCGCGAGCATGATCACCGCCGTGGCGGTCTTGCCGGTCATGTTGACGGCGACGTTCGTGCTCACTCCCCGCAGCCGGAAGAGCAGCGCGAGCCAGATGTCGCGGCCCAGAACCGGCGCGGCCAGCCACCAGGGCAGCCGATCCTCGTACCAGAGGAGCACGAGCGCCATGTTGATCAGAAGGCGATCGGCGAGCGGATCGACGATCCTCCCGAACCGCGAGGGGCGGTCGGCGTGGCGGGCGAGGTAGCCGTCCAGGTAGTCGGTCAGGGACGCGACCGCGAACACAACCGCCGCCGGCCAGCCCGGATGGTGGCCGGCGGCCGCGAGCAGGATGGCGAACGGGATCACGGCCGCCAGCCGTGCCGCGGTCAGGACGTTGGCAATCGGCCTCAACACGCGGCAGAAGTCTACCGGCGACAGGACGCGCCGATCGGCGCCCAGCCGGCGGCGGTCAGCGGGGAACGATCGTGACCCTGATGACCTGGGTCAGGAGCCCGCAGCGGCGTGGCCCGTGGATCGTGACGTACGACCACGGCCCCCCCTGGCTGGTGGTGATATGCGGCTCGTGTGTCTGCCACGCCACCTCGAACTTGAACGGGTGGCCGGCCACCAGGCGGAAGCGGTAGACGGCGGACGCCGGCTTCTGCACGGTCTCTCCGCGGGGGCAGTTGCAGCCGAGTGCGAGCCGGTGCGGGTGGATGGCCGGCCGGTTGGCGAAGCACGGCTTGGGAATGGTGCGCGAGTAGTAGTGCGCTCCCTCGTGGGTGCGCAGCGGGGCGGCGTTGGCCGCCCCGGCCGTGGCCAGCGCGGTTACCAGGGTTGCAGCAGCGATCAGGGCAGAGCGTCGCATCCTCGAGAGCCTCCTATTCCAGTCTTGACGCCCTCCGGGACCTGCGCGGCCATGTTAGCGCCGATCTCGGACGCCACGAACGCGCACTTCGGTCGCTCCCCGTGGCCCACGGCCGTTCGACCTTCGCAAGTATTGTGTAAAGACAGTTCATACCATGCCCGACAGTTCCATGTGGAACATGTACGGTCAGCGCGGCGGATGACTCCGCCAAGGGAGCCTTGCAAAAACGGGGATCGGGCGAGGACGCTCGGGCGGTCGCCGGACGGTTTGGAGGGTGGCCGCCGAGAGGCGGCGAACAACCGTCCGGGGCGCCGGGCCAGTCGACGGACCGGTTTGATCCGCTCCCGGTTCGTCGGCCGGCCGGCCGGCGCCGCGCGGAGGCAGCGGCGTCGGCCGGTTCCGACCACCGCTTCTCAAAGACTCCTGCCAAATATTGCCAATAGGCGAAAAGGCAGGGACACTTGAACCGTCGCGGGCGCCGCTCCGGCCGGTTTCTCTCGGGCGTGACCCCTCGGGGGATGCCGAGTGGGCGCGAGCGGTGCCCGCGGCACCACCGCTCGGCGCGGCGTACCCTCCCGGCGACGACGAGGGAGGGATGATGTTCACGGTGCTCGACGTGGCCTCGCTCGAGGGGCGGCGAAAGCCCATCGCACGCGCGATCGGCGCAGCGGCCGTCAGGCTCAACCGGTACGACTCCGGGCCCGGCCAGGCCGGATTTGCACATGACGAGCGCGAGTCGGGCCAGGAGGAGCTGTACATCCCCATCGAGGGCAACGGCGTGCTGCGGGTCGGTGCCGACGCTGTGCCGCTTGCGCCCGGCCGGTTCGTGCTCGTCACCCCCGACGAGACGCGCCAGGTGATCGCGGGCGACGGCGGGCTGTCCTACATCGTCGTGGGAGCCGTGTGCACCTAGAAATCCGCTGACGCCCGGCCTCTTCTCCACTTCATGAGTGGAGATACGGGCGGGGGCGGCCATCGCCTCTGCGATCGCGCTGGTCACCACCCCGGCGGGCATATCGGGCGCCGTCCTGCTTCTACCGGCACCAGGGCACGATCGCCCCGGAGTGGACGACGCTCGGGCTCGCGATGGGCGCCGGCGGGCTGGCGGGGGGCTATCTCGGCGCCCGGCTGCAGCCGCGGATGCCGGAGGCTCTCATTCGCCGCTTGCTCGGGCTGATGGTGATCGCGGTCGCCGCCCGCTACCTGCTCGAGGGGCCGGGAGCCTCTAGGCTCGCGGCCGCTTGAAGATCAGCAGGTGGCCGTCACGTGAGTCGCGCAGGTCGGCGTCGAGTGTCAGGGTCGCGAGCTCCCAGCCGTCACCACCGGCCTTCTTGAGGGCGTCCTCGAGGTCGCCCACACGCAGCTTGTCGCGGCCGACGATCGACGTCAGCACCTCGGTCTTGTAGTCCCAGGTCGGCACGGTCACCTCCGGTCGTGGTCGGTGACGGAAGTTCTTCGGGCCGGGGCGATTCCCTCTCCCGCTACGATCGCCGCCATGCCGTTTCCCCCAGGGTTTTGGCTGCGGCCGCCTCGACCGGCCGACGCGGAGCCGATCGTGGCCATGATGAACGCGGAGACCGAGGCGTTCATCGGCGTTCCCATTGCCAGCACCGAGTGGGTCGCGAACATGTGGACGGCGCCGAGCGCCGATCCCGAGGCCGACTTCGCCGTTGTCCACACCGAGGCTGGGGATCTCGCGGGCTACCTGCTGGTCCAGGGCCATCCCCCGTACACCGAGGTGTTCGCGGTCGGCGTCGTGGCGCTGCCCTACCACGGGCTCGGACTCGGGGCCGCGATCGTCGCCGAGACCGAGCGCCGCGCCGGACGCCTGGTCGATCTGGCACCGCCGCAGCGGCGCGTCGTGGTGCACGCGGGCGCACTGGCGGACGAGCCACGCGCCTCCGCCCTGCTCACCGAGCACGGATACGTCGAGGTGCGGCGCCTGTCACAGATGCAGATCGACTTCGAGGGGGCGCCGGCGGAACCAGGCCCCGTACCCGGAATCGAGGTGCGCCGGCTTGTGGAGGGCGAGCAGAGCGCTGTCTATGCCTGCCTCGTCGAGGCCTTCGAAGACGACTGGAGCGAGGGCTTCCCCAGCGAAGAGGACTGGATTCATAGCCACGTGACTGCGACCGGAAGCTTTCAGCCGGAGCTCTGGTGGCTGGCCTTCGATGGCCCGCGGCTTGCCGGTGCCCTCATCGGCCAGCCGCACGCCGACGAGAACGCCTCCCTCGGGTATGTCGGCCTGCTGGGTGTCCGGCGCGCCTTTCGCGGCCGCGGAATCGCCGAAGCGCTGCTGCGCACGAGCTTCGTCCAGTTTCACGGCCTGGGGCGCCGCGGCGTCTGCCTCCACGTCGACACCGAGTCGACCACCGGCGCGACGCGCCTCTACGAGCGGGTCGGGATGGCGATCCACCCCCGCTTCGCGACTTGGGAGAAGGAGCTGCGCGCCACCCTCCCGGCCGAGTGACCGAGCGCTACGCCCGCGTCGTCGGGCAGAAGCTCGCGGTGTTCAGCACAGAGCGAGACGCCGTCCAAGTCGGCCGCCCTCGTATCGCCGGATGCTGTGTCACGAACGTTACGCGGCGGTGACGGTCCGGTATCCGGGCGGGACCACGATGGGTTGCGCCACGTCCAACCTGGAGGCCGTCATGAAGCGATCACGTCAAACCGTCGTTGCCGCAGTGCTCCTCGTCGCTGCGGTGGGATGTGGGGGCACGAGGACCGTGACGGTCACCGTGCCCGGCCCAACCCGGACGGTGTCCCTTGCAGCCCCGGCCAAAAGCGGGCTTGGGGCGCCTCGGCAGATGCTCGAGTTCGGGTACGTCAAGTCGCTGACCCGGACCGGGACGGACTACAAGATGCGGTTCGATCCCGCCTGGTTTCTCACGGGAATCACCGCAAACACCGCCGCTGCTGAGGACGGAGTCGTCGCACCCGGCCAGCCGGTTCCAAACGACAATTACGTCGTCGACGAAGGCCACCGCCTCCTGACATTCATCGTCCCCGCCACGACGCATGTCACCGTCCTCACAAACCCCGGTCAGATCACGTCGACGAGCGTCACGGTCGCCCAGCTTGCCGACATCGTGCACGGCCACGGCGACATCAACCTCTTCGAGCCGATCGAGACCGGATTTTGGGTCACCGTCAGCGCCGACACCGTCCGCTCGCTCGATCAGCAGTACCGGGCATAGGCGCGCAGCGGACGGGTCACCCGTCGCGGGGCGCGGATCCGGCGCCGCGCCACCGCGGCGGGTAGGGCCGTAACGCCTCCGGCCGGGGGTCGATCGCCCCCCACCGGCGCCGGAACTCACCCGGGTCGTCGAGCAAGAGCCGTCGGTGCTCCGCGCACAACGCGAACCCCTCCTCGTCGGGAGGCGTCTGCGGCGCCGAACAGCCCGGGAAATTGCATGCCGGAGCTTCCACAAGCGTGATTCAGCTTACAGTGTCAGCACGGCTGGTGGAGGTGACGGCCCGGGAACCGCGCGATCGCCTGGGCGAAGGTGTTGAAGTGCACGAGATACGCCTTGCTAAGCGACCGCCACTCGCTGTCATCCGCGCAGTAGATCGTGGTCGCCGACGGGTAGGACGACGCGTAGTAGCCGCCCGCGCCGCTCCCACCATCTCCGGAGCCGCCGGGGGTTGGCCCGGCCGTCGCCGTTGGTGTGCCTCCGACGTACAGCCGGTAGGCCCTCACCCAGTTCCTGGCTTCGATGTGCTGCGCATCCCGCAGGCTGAGCCTGCCCGTGCAGACCAGGCCGTGCAGGACATTTTCGAGCACATCCTTCGTGCGCGCACCCCAGCGTCCCGCAAAGGGCTCGGGCCAGAGGTTCGTGATCGCGTTGGAGCCACCCACCTCGAGCGACACGAGATGGTCCACCTCGTGCCTGTAGGCGATGTACGCGATGCCATACCGGGCGTACACAGCCAGCTTCTCTGAGTAGGGCACGTCTCTGACCCTGGCGGAGTACCCGGGCGTGCACACGCGGCGCGCACTGGTCGTCAAGACCGCTCCGGGTGTCAGGCGCGGGTTTGGCACGTCCACCGCAGGCACTCGCCGGGGCGGGACAGGGGTGCGGCGCCGCTTCGCCTTGCGGGGAGCACGGTGGTGGTGTGGCGCTGCCTTGGCGGCCCCCGTCGAATGGGGCGCCGCCGGCGTTGGCGAACGCGGATGGCCCGTCGATGCCGATTCGCCGCTGCAGCTCACCCCGAGAGCGCAAAGCAGCGCGATCACTCCCACGCGGCCGGATCGGCCCATGCCGCGGACGATAGTCGCGGGCGCTACGAGCCCGTGAGCCCGTGCAGCTCGGCGCACCTGTCGCAATAGGCCGTGAACAGCGGTTTGCGGTGGCCGCAGTCGATACAGCGCCGGCGCATCCACCCGTGGCCAAGACGCGGCGTCCGCCGGTCCGCTCGCCGCCCCGTCCCGCTCTGTCCGGTGCCGGTGCTCATGATTCCATCGTGCACGTGATTCGGACGGTCCGCTAGCCGTCGCTCATCGGTCGTCAATGCGGCGCCTCGACGGGCGGCGGCAACCCCCGCCTTGCCGCGCGGTAGGCGAGATCGATGGAGTCGGCGGCGCCCGTTCCAGCTGAACGCGATGGCTCGGCGGCGACGGCATGAGTCGCGGCTGGGTGCAGCTCGTGTCACCCCGCCACTCGGCGACGGCGTACGGCAGGCCCGTATCGCGGCACCCCGCCCGACCGGACGGCGCCCGCGAGGGCCGCGGGTTCAGCGCGGCAGGAGCAGGAACGTGAGCCGGGTCCGGTGTGGACCGGGATGGACGAACACCTCGCCATGGGCACCGAGGTACTTCCCGGTGCCCCCGACGATCCCAAGTGCCGGAGTGGCCGCGTTGAACCGGGTGACGCCGATGCCCGAGATCTGACCACCGGCGAGCATCGCGGTGAAGGTGAGCTGGATCCGTCCTCCCGTATCGGGCCCGAGGCCCGTCACAATCTCGTGCACCTCGAGGTTTCCGGCGGCCGCCCCGGTCCGGCTGACCAGCTGACCCTCGACCGCGAGTTCGTCACCCTGGCTTGTGCCGGTTGGCAGGTTGTCGACGTAGGTCGAGGTCGCGCTTTGCAGCCGCACCACGAGCGTCTTTGCGCGTGCGACGCGGGGCACCACCAACGGCGCGGCATGGGCTTGATACCCCCACGCCTTGAAGTGCAGCCGGTCGGATGACCCGTTTGCCGCCGACGTCACCCCGATCACGCCGGCGCTGATCACCCCGACGAATCCCACCACGAGCCAGCCGCGTCGTCTGTGCATGGTTCCCCCTCGAAAATTCGCGCGTTCATGGCGTACGCGGAAGCGCGAGTGCCTGACCGACGCGCGGCCCATAGCCGCAGCGCCCCTCGCGAGGGTCGGGCGCGTCCGCCCCATTCCCGCAGGGCAGCTTTCGCTCTCGTCCGCCCGCCTCCTGCATCCGGCACAGCGTTCGATCGAAGATCTGCCGGCTGACGAGCTCCGCGGCTACGACCAGTGGGACTCGTCCACCATTCGATGCTTGGCCTCGGACACGTCGAGGCGTTCCGTTGATTCCGCCTCGACCTTCCACCGGTCGATGTGCTGCGACAGGTTGGTCGCAGCCTCCTTGTCCTCCTGGGCCTGCAGGTCGTCGGCCACCAGCGGCAACAGCCTCACGAGGCTGCGCGCCAATGCGTGGCGCTCGTCGTCATGCAGCGGCCCGTTCGTCAACCGTTCGAGCACTTCCTTCGACGCTTCGTCAAGACGACGAATCATCTCACCACGAGACATTTCAGACATCGACGTCTTCTCCTGTATCCGCTGACGGCGCCACTTCGCCTCGGACTCGACTCGAGGTGGTTCGAGGATTTGGCGTCCCACCATTCGGCGTGGTCTGCGACCAGTCGTGGATCCAGCTCCTTGTGGCCCTGGCGGTCGCCGACAGCGAGTAGTGGCAACAGTCTGATGAGGATCTGCGCCAGCGCATGTCGCTCCTTCCAAGGAATGCCGTGCCATTCGTCAATCCGTCGTGGACTTCCTTGGATGCTGCTTCGAGACGACGGATTGCATCGTCGCGGCTCATCTCAGGCATCTGCCCATTCCTGTGTTCGCCTACGGATACCGACCAGGAGACTGGGGCCAGCGATGATCACGCCGAGAGTTGGAACGCGTCATGATCGTACCACCCACGCGGCAGCACACCGATCCGTCGCAGGCGGAGCAGCCCGATACGGGAGACCGTCTTCGCCACCGTCAGGAACGGAGGATGGCGCCCACTCCGCCGATTTGCAGTCATCTCCGCGATCGGGGCGAGAGGATTTGAACCTCCGACCGCCCGGCCCCCAGCCGGGTGCGCTACCAGACTGCGCCACGCCCCGCGGGGTCCGAGTATATCGGGGAACCGCTCGCGCCCCCGGGGTGTCATAGAGGGGTGCAGGACGCTCTCACAGTCGAGCTCCCTCGCCTCGGGGCCCCCTGGGCGTACCATGGTCGGGTGCAGATCGTCGCGGACGAGGTGCTGGCCAAGCGGGCGGCGGACGGCGACGAGTCGGCCTTCGAGGAGCTGGTCGTCCGCTACCAGGACCGCCTGTACACGCTCGCGGTGCGGATCACCCTCTCCGACGCCGATGCCTACGACTGCGTGCAGGAGGGACTCGTGGCCGCCTGGCGCGGCCTCGGCAGCTTCCGCTTCGACGCGCGCTTCTCGACCTGGATCCACCGGATCGTGGTCCGCAAGGCCTACGACGTGCTCGAGCGGCGCGCGCGCACGGCCGAGCCAGTCGACGAGGTGCCGGCGGTCAGCGTCGATTCGCCGGCCGACGACCGCCTCGACCTGCTGAGCGCGCTGGCCCAGCTCGAGCCCGAATTCCGCGTCGTGGCGGTGGCCTGCGACGTCGTCGGCCTGTCGATGGACGAGGCCGCCGCGGTGCTCGATCTCCCGGCCGGAACCGTCAAGTCGCGCCTGCACCGGGCCCGCGCCCGTCTCGCCGAGGCTCTGCAGGCGGAGGCTGCGCCGTGACCGGCGACCGCCACGACGAAATCGCTCGGCGGCTGCGTGAGGAGGGCGCCGCCCGCGCTCCCGACCGCCTGCGGGCGGATGTGATGCTGCAGGTGCGGGCCGAGCCACGGCCGCGCCGCATCCGGCCGCGGCGCTCGTACTGGAGGCCGCTCGGGAGCCTGGCGGCGGCCGCCTGCCTCGTGGCCGCGGCCGCATTCGGGGTGACGCGCATCGACTCCGGGGGCGCGGTATCGGGCGCCGGCGGGACCAGTGCGGCGGCAGAGCACCTCGCCCCCACGTTCCACACGCCGTCCCCGGCCCAGTCGGCCTCCGCCGGAGGTGCGGCCGTTGTGCCGGGGGAAAAGACCGCGACCCCCTCCGCGAGTGGCCACTTCGCCAGCGACCTGCGGTCCGTCCCGGCACCTCTGCGCAACGCCTACGCCCACCGCTTCGCGCTCGCGGCGCCCCTCCGCAGGGCATTTGCACCGCTCGAGCCTTCCCAGGGGCGCGGCACGCACACCCGTTAGGCGGCGTCGATCGCGGCGCGCACGGCCGCAGGCACGTCGGCGACCGGGACCGCCTGCTGCTCGCGGCCCCGCCGCACCTGCACGTCGGCCGTGCCGTCGGTTGCGGTGCGCTTGCCGACCGTCACCCGTGCCGGCATCCCGATCAGCTCGGCATCGGCGAACCGCGAGCCGGGACTGGCCGCACGGTCGTCGAAGAGCACGCTCAGCCCGTCGTCCTCGAGTTGCCGCTGGATGTCGCGGGCAAGCGCGAACTGGGGATCGCCGGAGCCGCCGATCACGACCATGTGGACATGGAACGGGGCCAGGGAGGCCGGCCACATGATCCCCGCCTCGTCGTGGTGCTGCTCGACCGCGACCGCCGCAATCCTGGCCGGGCCGATGCCGTACGACCCCATCACGATCGGGTGCTCCTGCCCGGCCTCGTCCAGGTAGTTGGCGTTCAGCGGCACGGTGTAGCGCGTGCCGAGCTTGAAGATGTGCCCCACCTCGATGGCCGGCTCGATGTGCAGGACGCCGGTGCCGCAGACCGCGCAGGTATCGCCTTCGGCGACTTCGCGCAGGTCGTGGAACTCGGCATGATGGTCGCGCCCGGCCTCCACCCCGCGCAGGTGCCAGCCGGTGCGGTTGGCCCCGGTCACGTACTGGCCCTCGCGCAGCGACTCGTCGGCGATCACCGTCACGTCGACGCCGACCGGCCCGATCGAGCCCGGATCGGCGCCGAACGCCGCCCGGATCTCGTCCACCTCGGCGGGCCGGAACGCCATCCCGAGCGCCTTCTCGGTCTTGAGAGCGTGCAGGCGCTGGTCGCCGCGCACGAGTGCGAGCACCATCTTGCCGCCGGCGACGATGGGCATCGCCTTGGCCGTCGCCGCCGGGTCGATCCCGAGCAGCTCGGTCAGCCCCTCGATGGTCGTCGCGCCGGGCGTCGCAACCTCCTGCGGAGCGTCCAGGTGCGGGGGAAACTCGGCCGGCCGCGGCGTGGAGCGAGCCACCTCGACGTTGGCCGCGTAGTCGCAGTTCGAGCACCGCACCAGGTCGGCCTCGCCGTTCGGGCTCGGCGCGACGAACTCCTCGCCGCCGTGACCGCCCATCATGCCGACGTCGGCCTCGATCGCGAACGTCTCGAGCCCGCAGCGCTCGAAGATCCGCACGTAGACGTCGCGGTGGCGGGCGTAGGAGTCCTCGAGCCCGGCGAGGTCGCGGTCGAAGCTGTAGGAGTCCTTCATGATGAATTCGCGCGTGCGCAGGATGCCCCCGCGCGGCCGCGGCTCGTCGCGCTCCTTGGTCTGCTGGTGGTACCAGATCTGGGGCAGCTCCCGGTAGGAGCGGATCTCGCGGGCGGCGTGCCAGGTGATGCACTCCTCGTGGGTCATCGCCAGGACGTACGGCTTGCCGGAGGAGTCCTTCAGGTGGAACAGGTTGTCGACCCCCAGGCGGCCGGTCGCCTGCCACAGCTCGGCCGGCTGGAGCACCGGCATCAGCATCTCGACGCCGATCGTGTCCATCTCCTCGCGGATGATCCCCATCGCGTGCTGTATCACCCGCCAGCCCAGCGGCAGGTAGGTGTACAGGCCGGCGCCGAGCTGGCGCACGAAGCCGCCGCGGACGAGCAGCTTGTGGCTGATGGCCTCCGCGTCGGCCGGGTCGTCCTTGAGTGTCGGGATCCGGAAGCGGGAAGCGTCGACGCTGCCGCTCACCGGGCGGCAGCCTTTGCGCGCGCACGCGGCGGGCGGCACGTGGAGCGGGCGGCCGAGCGCCACCAGCGCCGCCTCCTTCACCGCCTCCGCGAGCGTCGGGTGCGCGGCGATCGAGTCGCCGATCGTGTCGATTGTGGACTCGGCCGAGATGCCGATGACGCCGGCGTTGACCAGCTCGGTCGCCTGCGTCCCGACGATCACGAGCCCCAGCAGCTCGCCGTAGCGGTTCTCGTGGATCGTCTTGGCGAAGCCCGACTTCTCGCCGTACATCTGCGCCCGCGCGGCGCCGCGAACGGGAACCGGCCGGTGACGACGGCATCGCCGTGCTGCTCGCGCGCCTGGGCCTCGGTCAGGCCGACGGCGGCCACCTCGGGATCGGTGTACACGCATCGCGGGACGGCGGAGTAGTCCATCTCGGCGTCGTGGCCACAGGCGTTCTCGGCCGCGACCTCGCCCTCGCGGAACGACGTGTGCGCGAGCTGGTAGATCCCCGCCACGTCGCCCACCGCGTAGATGTGCGCAACGTTCGTGCGCATGCGCCGGTCGACGATCACGCCGCGGCGCGAGTCGGAGTCGACGCCCGCGCGGTCAAGCCCGATGTCGTTGGTGTTCGGGCCGCGGCCGGTCGCCACCAGCACCAGATCGGCATCCACGGAGCCCGGTTTGCCGTCGGCGCCCTCGAAGCTCAGGGTGACGCCGTCGCCCGACGGGGCCACCTCGGTCGCACGCGCGCCCAGGTTGGTCGCGATGCCGCGCCGCTTGAACGCCCGCTCGAGCTCCTTCGAGGCGTCGGCGTCCTCCATCGGGATCAGGTGCTCGAGCATCTCCACGATCGTCACCTCGGTGCCGAAGTGGCGGAAGATCGAGGCGAACTCGACGCCGATCACGCCACCGCCGAGGATCGCCAGGCGCCGGGGGACCTCGGTGATCTCGAGCAGCGCGGTCGAGTCGACGCAGGCCGGGCCGTCGATGCCGGTCACAGGTGGCCGCAGCGAGTGCGACCCGGTCGCGATCACCGCCGAGCCGAAGGTGACGTCCTCGCCTCCGTCGACCGCGATCGTGTTCGGGCCGGTGAACGCGCCGCGCCCGTTCACGATGGTGATGCCGTTGGTCTTGACGACACCCGTGATGCCGTTCACGAGCCCGTCGACGATGCCGGTCTTGTTCTTCTGCGCCTGGCCGAAGTCGAGCTCGGGATCGCTCACGCGCACGCCGATCTGGGCGAACGTCTCACGCGCCTCCTTCAGCGCGTGCGCCGTCTGCACCCACGTCTTGGTGGGGATGCAGCCGACCGTGATGCAGGTGCCACCCACGCGGCCCTGCTCGATCAGGACAACGCTTGCACCCAGCTGCGCGGCCCGGATCGCGGCCGGATATCCGCCCGGTCCACCCCCCAGGACGGCGACGTCACACTCCATCGGAACCCACTCCCTCGTGCTCGCTCGTTACGTCGGCGGCATCCTAGTGGATCGTCAGGCGCAGCCTCCCGCGGTCACGGGCGCGGCGGAAAGGCGGGGTCGTCCCGGATCGAGTCGAAGTCGGCGTCGTCCGCCGCCCACCCGGCGGTGCGGGGCTCCCCGGCGACCGCGGTGGCGAGGTGTGCGAGCGCCTCGGCGGGCCGGCCCGCCAGGGCGTGGTAGCAGGCCAGCTGGTAGTTGATGACCGGATGGTCGGGCCACTCGCGCAGCCCCTGCGACACGATCGCCAACGGCGCCGTCGTAGTCGCCGGAGCGGTAGGCCGGCTCGGCCGCGAACCAGTACTCGAACGGCGAGGTCGGAAGCGGCGCGGCCGCAGGGGCGCCGATGACCAGCACCGTGGTGTCCGGCTCGCGCGCGATCGCAGCCCGCTCGGACGCGAGATCGGGCACGAACACCAGTGTCCCCGCCGGCGCGTCGACGGCCTCGCCCGCGACGGTGAACTCGGCCCTGCCGGAGATCACGAGGTACAGCTCCTCGTGGGCGCCGGCCCCCGCCCCGGTCTCGTTGTGGCGCTCGATCACCTGATCGCCCGCGTTCGCGGCGGTGTAGGCGTTGACCCCGAACGCGCGCACGCCCAGGCGGCGCCGGATCGGCATGTAGACGACCCCGGCGGCCTCGATCCGCTCGAGCTCGTCCATGTGCACGACCCGGACGGCGTCGCTCACGCGCCGACCGGCTCGCCCGGCTCGCCGATCCAGGCGATCGTCGCGCCGGGCGGGTACTCGACACCTGCGGTGCCGACGACCTCGAGGAGCACGCCGTCGGCCTCGGCCTCGACCTCCTGGGTGACCTTGTCGGTGTCGAGCTCGTACAGCGGGTCGCCGCGGCGGACGGGCTGACCCGGCTCCACGAGGAAGCGGATCAGCACCGCCGAGACCGCCTCTTCACCGAGCTTCGGAACCTTGACGGCGCTCGCCATCGCGCGGGCAGCCTAGCGCTTCGCAGCGGGTAAGGTTTCGGGGATGGCGAAGACCGCCGCAGGCGATGTCTCGGTGCTGGACGACCGCGAACATGCGCTCCGCCTCTTCAGGCAAATGGCCCTGGTGCGCCGCTTCGAGGAGCGCACCGAGGAGCAGTACACCCGTGCGCGGATCGGCGGCTACTGCCACCTTGCGATCGGCGAGGAGGCCTCCTCGGTGGGCGCGATCGACGCCCTCGCCGAGGGCGATGCGCTCTACGCCAGCTACCGCGACCACGCCACCGCCCTGGCGGTGGGAAGCCCCGCGGCGGCGGTCATGGCCGAGCTGTTCGGCAAGGAGACGGGCGCCGCCCACGGCCGCGGCGGCTCGATGCACCTGCTCGACGTCGAGCGCCACTTCTTCGGCGGCTGGGGCATCGTCGGCGCCCACCTGCCGATCGCCGCCGGCACCGCGCTGGCGATGGTCTACCGCGACCAGCCCAATGCCGTCCTGTGCCAGTTCGGCGACGGCGCGGTCGCCACCGGCTCGTTCCACGAGGCGCTCAACCTGTCCGAGCTGTGGGGCCTTCCGATCGTGTTCCAGGTGATCAACAACCAGTACGGCATGGGCACGTCGGTCGAGCAGTCGAACGCCGAGCCGGAGTTGTGGCGGCGCGCGGCCGCCTACCGCATGCACGGCGAGCGGGTCGACGGCAACGACGTCCTGGCCGTGCGCGAGGCCGCCTCGCGGCTGCTCGCGCAGGCGCGTGACGAGCGCAAGCCGGCGCTGCTCGAGACGGTCACCTACCGCTTCCGCGGCCACTCGGTCGCCGACGCCGGCAAGGTGTACCGCACCGCCGAGGAGGTGCGCTCGTGGCGCGAGCGCGACCCGATCACCCGCTACGGCCTGCTGCTGGGCGAGCGCGGCATCGCAACGCCGGCCGACCTCGACTCGGTCTGGCAGGACGTCGCCGCCGAGGTCAAGGACGCCATCGACCGGGCGTTGGAGGCCTCCTTCCCGCCCCGCGAGAGCCTCTACGACCACCTGTACGGCGACGAGAACTGGCACGAGCAGTTCTCGCGCATGTCGGCCGGCGCCCCCTACGGCGAGCGCGGCGAGGAGCAGACATGGCCGACGTGACCTACCGCGAGGCGCTGCGCCAGGCGCTCGATGAGGAGCTCGGCCGCGACCCGGACGTGTTCCTGATGGGCGAGGAGATCGGCCGGTTCGAGGGCTCCTACAAGGTCACGGCCGGCCTGTGGCAGAAGTACGGCGGCGTGCGCGTGCGCGAGACACCGATCTCGGAGGAGGGGTTCGTCGGCGCGGGCATCGGCGCGGCCATGATGGGCCTGCGGCCGGTGATCGAGATCATGACGATCAACTTCATCCTGGTGGCGATGGACCAGGTCATCAACCACGCCGCCAAGATCCGGTACATGTTCGGCGGCAAGGTGGGCGTGCCGCTCGTGATCCGGACGCCGGGCGGCGCCGGCGCCCAGCTGACCGCGCAGCACTCGCAGTCGCTCGAGGCGTGGTTCGCGGGCTGCCCCGGCCTGAAGGTGGTCGCGCCCGCCACCCCGGCCGACGCCTACGGGATGCTGAAGACGGCCATCCGCGACGACGACCCCGTGCTCTTCTGCGAGAACCTCGTCCTCTACAACCTCACCGGCCCGCTGCCCGAGAACGGCGACGGCGCGATCCCGCTCGGCCTGGCCCGGATCGCGCGCGAGGGCGACGATCTGACCCTGGTGGCGCACTCCTACACGGTGCAGCGCGCGCTGCGGGTGGCCGACCGGCTGGCGCAGGACGGGATCGGAGTCGAGGTCGTCGACCTGCGCTCGCTGCGGCCGCTCGACGTCGACACGGTGGCGGAGTCGGTGCGAAAGACGAACCGTGTGCTGGTGGCCGAGGAGGGCTGGTCGACCTACGGCGTCGGCGCCGAGCTCGCAGCGCGGCTGCAGCGGGTGTGCTTCGACGACCTGGACGCGCCGGTCGAGCGGGTCGGCCAGGCCGAGGTGCCGATGCCGTACTCCAAGCCGCTCGAGCTGGCCGCGCTGCCACTCGAGTCCAAGATCGAGGCGGCGGCGCGCTCGCTCCTGCGCGAGTGCGGGCTGTAGGGTTTCGGCGATGTCGGAAGAGCTCACCATGCCGCGGCTGTCGGACACGATGGAAGAGGGCACCATCGGCCGCTGGCTGAAGCAGGAGGGCGAGAGCTTCCACGAGGGCGACGTCATCGCCGAGATCGAGACCGACAAGGCGACGATGGACTTCCAGGCCTACGACGACGGAACGCTGCTGAAGATTCTGGTCGCAGACGGCGAGTCGGCCCCCCTCGGCGCCCCGATCGCCATCGTCGGCGCAGAGGGCGAGGCCGTTCCCGCCGCCGAGGCGGCGCCGGCGGCCGCCCAGCCGGCGAGCGAGGGCGGCAACGGCGCGACCGCAGCGTCTGCCGTCGCCGACGCGCCGCCCGTGTCCGGCGGCACCCGCGGCGGGCGACGGCGAAGGCCTGCGGGCGAGCCCGATCGCCCGCCGGATGGCCGATGCGGCCGGCCTCGACCTGCGGACGCTGGCAGGCACGGGCACCGGCCCGGACGGGCGCATCGTCAAGGCCGACGTCGAGCGGGCGCTGCAATCGGCCACGCCCGCCGCGGCGCCCACCCCAGCCACGCCGGCGCCGCCGCCGGCGGCGATCGCCGCCGAGGACGAGGTGCGCGAGCTGACGCCGATGCTGAAGGCGGTCGCAAAGCGCATGGGCGAGTCGAAGTCGACCGTCCCCCACTTCTACGTCACGTCCGAGATCGATATGACGCGCGCGTTCGAGCTGCGGGCCGAGCTGAACGCGGCACTCGCGGATGCCGGCGAGAAGGTGAGCGTGAACGACCTCATCGTCCGCGCCTGCGCCCAGTCGCTCATGCAGCATCCGCAGGCGCACCGCTCCTACGTCGACGGCCGTCACGTCTACCACGCTCATGTCCACGTCGGCATCGCGGTCGCCCTCGACGACGGCCTGATCGTGCCCGTCCTGCGCGACGCAGACACGAAGGGCGTGCGCCAGATCGCCGCTGAGGCGCGCGACCTCGTCGGCCGCGCCCGGGAGGGGAAGCTGCGCCAGACCGAGATCGAGGGCGGCACGTTCACCGTCTCGAACATGGGCATGTTCGATGTGGCCGCGTTCTCGGCCATCATCAACCCGCCGGAGTCGACGATTCTGGCGGTCTCGAGCACCATCGAGCGGGCGGTGTTCCGCGACGGTGGCGTTCGTCCCGCGCAAGATCATGTCGGTGACGCTCTCCTGCGACCACCGCGCCTGCTCCGGAGCCGACGGCGCCAGGCTGCTGCAGACGATCAAGCGGCATCTCGAGGCGCCGACCCTCCTGCTGGCATGAGCCCGCCGCCACCCGTACACTCGATCTGATGCAGCTCACCGACGTGATGGCAACCCACGTGGTGTCGGTGTCGCCCGACACGAAGCTCGGCGACGCCGCCCGGCTCATGGTCGAGACCGACGTGGGCGCGGCCATCGTCCTCGACGAGGCCGGCGACCTTGCCGGCGTGATCACCGAGCGCGACCTGATGCGCTGCTGTGAGCGACGGCACCGACCCGGCGACCCCGGTCGATCAGCGCATGACCACCCACGTTCTGACCGCATCGCCCGACACGAACATCCCCGAGGCGATGGCGCTGATGGTCGACGGGCACTTCCGCCACCTGCCGGTGGTCAACGAGGGCGGCCACGTGATCGGCATCGTCTCGATGCGCGACCTGATGGCCTACACGTCGCTGCGCCTGCGCGGCGGAAACCTCGGCGGCGACGATGACCTCGACCCCGCCGAGGTGATCGCGACGATCTTCCGCATGCGCACCGGCGCGGCCTGAGGCGCCGTCGATACCTCAGATCTGCCAGGCGCCGTCGCGCAGCACGGGCACACGCTCGCCCGAGGCCGTGACGCCGGTGACATCGACCTCGGGAGAGCCGATCATGAAGTCGATGTGGATCTCGCTGCTGTTGATGCGCTCACGGTCGGCCTCCTCGACGGCCCATTCGAACCCCTGGCCGAGGGCGATATGGCTGGCCGCGTTCTCGTCGATCAGCGTGTCGTAGAAGACGGTGTCGAGCGGCCCCACGCGGCCGGAGCCGTCGACCAGCGCGAGCTCGCCGAGACGGGCGGCGCCCGCGTCGCGGTCGACGTATGCCTGCAGCACCTCGGCGTTGGCCGCCGCCGAGATCGCAACCGCCCGTCCGCTCTTGAAACGCACCTCGAAGTCGCGGACGATGATGCCGTCGAGCTCGCGCGGCCGGGTCGAACGCACGACGCCCTCGACGCGCTCGGGATCCGGCGACGTGAACACCTCTTCGGTCGGCAGATTGGGCTGGTGGTCGAGGCCCCACGACGTGGTCAGGCCACCACCGTGCCAGATCGATCCCGGCAGCAGCCCGACGGTCAGGTCGGTGCCCGGCCCCTCGAGGTGCATGGCGTCGAACCGGCGCTCGTTGAGCGCCGCGCTCGCTGCATGCAGCTGGTCGATCCGCTCCTGCCACGCCGCCACCGGGTCGTCGTCGTCCAGGCGGCAGACCCGCGCCATCTCCTGCCACAGCCGGTCGAGCGCCTCGGCCGCATCGAGGTCGGAGTGGACGAGGTTCGCCCAGCCCGCGGTCGGGCAGGGCACGATCGTCCAGTTGTTGCTGGCAGCGTTCAGGTTCTCGACCGACTCCTTGCGCCCCGGTGGGCGGTCACGGCCGATGCGGGCGGGATCGATCCCCTCCAGCAGGCCCGGCGCGGTCGGTCCGCTGAGCGCGATCGTCGCTCCGTGGTGGATGCCGTGCTGGCGCACCATCTCGACGACCCACTCCGGCTCGTAGCCCAGCGCGTCCTCGACGCCGTACCGGAGCCGCGCCCGCTGCACGTACGGATCGCGGTAGACGACGTTCACGTACACCGCTCCGGCCTTGTAGGCGCGCTCGACGACCGCGCGCGTCAGCTCCTCCTGGCCGAGCGAGGCCACCACATGCACCCGCTGCCCCGGCTGAACGTTGGCCCCGAACCCGACCGCCAGCTCGGCCATCCTGTCCAGCGTGGCGGAATCCACGGCGGCAATATACCCACCGCTGCGATACTCCCACCCCATGCCCACGCACACGCTCGCCCGCGGGTCCGCGCTCGCCGGCCTGGCCGCGGCCTCCGCGACCGTCGCGCACGGTGGTACGGCGGCTCTCTTCGATCCCGACTGGTCACTCCCCGCCCTGGTCGCCGCGGCCGCGGGAACGGCCGCGCTCCTGCGGCTCACGGCGTCGGCCCGCCGCGCCCGCGTCGCGGCCGCGCGTGTACGCGCGGGCGCTGCGACGCTCCCCGCTCACACGCCGCTCGGCCTCGCCGAGACGATCGCGATCATGCTCGCCGGCCAGGGCTGTGCGCATCTGGCGCTGCTCGCCGCCGGCGCGAGCGCCCATCCGGGCCAGTTCGGCGCCGTTGCATTGCACGTTGCCCTGGGAATCCTGGGGGCGGTTGCGGTGTGGGCGGCCGACCGCACGCTTTCGCGCTCGCTCGGCGAGCTCGACACGGCAGTCGCCGCAGCCCGCGAGCTCTTGCTCGCCGTGCTCGCCGTGGCGTATCGCCCGCCGGCCGGAGCGCCGGCCGGACATCTGCCCCTCGCCGGCCGCCACGGCCGCGCACCGCCCGCCCCCGCCTGACCCGACCGCTCCGGCGGTTCCTGCGCCGGTCTCAGATCAGGAGGTTTGTGCTCGACATGCGCGTGCGCGCGCTCGCGATCTTGGTGCTGCTCGTGCCCGCCGCGTTCCCGGCGGCGGCGCAGGCGCATGCCACCCTGCTGCGCACCGATCCGGCCGCCGGAACCGAGGTTGCGCATGCGCCGGCCCGGATCGTCCTGCACTTCGACCAGCAGGTCGCCGACGCCGGCACCACCGCCGTTTCGAACACGGGGGCCTCGGTGCTGTCCGGCGCGCGCACATCCCTCGCCGGGTGATTCGACGGCGCTGATCGTCCCCCTGAAACCGCGGCTCAAGGACGGCGACTACACCGTCCGCTGGAAGGTCGTCTCGGCCGACGGCCACATCGTTTCCGGCGTGATGGCGATCGGCGTCGGCCTCAACCGCCCTCCGCCCCAGGCGGCGTCGACCGAGACGTCGGCGCTCGACTGGCCCTTCCTGATCGCGCGCTTCGTGTACTACTGCGGCCTGATGCTGCTGGTCGGCGGGGCGGTGTTCCGGGTGTGGGTCTTCCGGCCCGTGATGGCCACGCTGGCGGGGCGGCCGCGTGAGATGGCCGAGCTGCGCGAGCGGGCGCGGGCCAACTCGGTGCTGCTCGCGTCCGCGGCGCTGATGCTGGCCGGTGGCTGGGTGGCCTTGACGCGTGAGGGCGCCGAGGTCGCGGGCGTCTCGTTCTGGCAGGCGTTCAACCACCGCGGCCCGATCGGATCCGCGCTGCAGGCGACCCGCTTTGGCCGCGAGTTCGGCCGCGGCATCGACCTCGGCGCCGCGTTCTGCGTCGTGACCGCGGCCGCCTTTGCCGTGTCGCGCCGCAGCCGCATCGCGGCGGTCGTGCTCGCCGTGCCGGCAGCGCTGCTGGGCGCGTGGGCCGTGATCGTGCCCGGCCTGTCGGGCCACGCCGGCGACCCTGGCCTCGGCTTGCCGGCCGTGGTCGTGGATGCGGTGCACACGGGGGCCGCGGCGGTGTGGATCGGTGGCCTCTTTCAGCTCGTCGTGGTGACGCCGCACGCCACCCGCGGCCTTCCCGACGCCGACCGGGCGCGCGTGCGTGCGACGGTGGCGGGGCGGTTCTCCCGCATCGCCCTCGGCAGCATCGTGGTGCTCGCCGCGACCGGCACCGGACGCGCGCTGTGGGCGGTGTCGTCGCCTGCGGAATTGTGGCAGACGGGATACGGCCGCGCCCTGCTGGTGAAGACCGCGCTCCTGGCCTGCCTCGTCGTCCTGGGATACCGCAACCGCCGCAACCTGACCGCCTTCGGCTCGATCCGCCGCCGCGGGATGATCGAGATCGGCCTGCTCGGAGCGTTGCTGGCCGTCGTCTCGCTCCTGACCGACCTGCCGCCCGCCAACACACCGGGGTTCGCCACGGCCGCCCCGCAACAGGTGCCCGCCGGAGGCCCCGTCAGCCTGCCGCTTGGAAGGACGGGGCGGTTCGCGCTCTGGCCGGGCTACGCCGGCCGCAACGTGATCGACCTGCGACTCCCGGGGCACGCCCGCACGGCGAGTGTCGTCACCGGAAGCGGAGGCGCCCGAACGACGCTTCGGCGGGCGCCGGACGGTACCTATGCGGGCATCCTGCCCGCACTCCCGGCCGGTCGTGTCGCCTTCGTGATCGCCGCCGGGAGCGGCCGGTTCGGGGCGACGGCGACACTGGGCGCACATAGCAGCGCGATTCCGGTGCCCGCCGCGCCGGCGGTGACGGGCGCGGTCGCGGCCGGCGAGGCCGCCGACCTCGCCGTGGGAGCCCAGCGGGTCGGCCTCCACGGCGTGCGGCTGACACTGCTTTCGCCGACGGGCGGTGCGACGGCCGACGCGCTCGCGCTCGTCGACGGGCATGTGGCGACGCCATGCGCCGGCGTGCGCGGCGTCTGCTATCAGGCGCCCGTCACCGCCAGGGCGGCGACGGTGGTCGTGTCCGTGCGCCGGCCCGGCCGGGCCGCCGTGACCGCCCACCTGCAACTGCCGGCCGCGAACGCCCCATCGGCGACCGGGCTCGTGACCGTCGCGAGCCGCAACTTCGCCGCTCTCCGCAGCCTGCGGGCGGTCAACGTGCTGAAATCGGCTCCGGGCCGGTCGGTGACGACCCACTACACCACGCAGGCCCCGAATCGGCTGGCGATCACCGTGCTCGGAGGCGAGCACGCGCGCATCATCGGCTCGACGCGCTGGGACCTGCAGGCCGACGGCACCTGGAAGCGCTCGGTGACGTTCCCCGTGCACCAGCCCGACCCGTACTGGGCGCCGACCTCACAGGCCGCATACATCGCGGGCCATGGCCACGGCATGATCGAGGTGACGCTCGTGCAGCCGGGCGGGCCAACGTTCTTCCGGCTCTGGATCGACCGGCGATCGCACCAGGTGGTGCATCTGGAGATGATCACCAACGCCCACTTCATGACCGAGCGCGAGCTTGACCTCAACCATGCTCCGCCGGTCGTGCCGCCCACGTAGAAACAGTACGATCCCGCGCGATGCCGGCTTTCGTGGACCAGTGGGACGCCATCGTGACGGCGCAGCCGCCGGACTGGTCGTCGCTCTTCCTCGAGCTGCGGCTGCGCGACGCGGTCCAGTCCGAGGAGTGCGCCCTGGTGATGTCGCCGCTCAACCCGTGGCACGAGGAGGACTGGCGCAGCGGCGTCTTCCACTTCCGCGCGGCCCGCACGTTCGGCTACGGCGCGGCGGCCCAGCTCGTGAGGAAGCGACTGGAGACACTCGACAGCGTGGGTATCATCGGCGCGCTGAAGCTGGAACGGCGGCTCTCGGACGTCCGCCCGGTCGCCACCCAGGGCGTCGTCTGACCGAGGCGACCGATTCGCCCCGGAACGGTAACGCCGTTCGTGACGGTGCCAGGCACCGCCCTCTCGGCCGGCACACGGTTGACACCTTGGCGTGACGCGGTGCTGGGCGCGAACGGCTCCGGAAGAACGATCGGCGAAATACGCTGTCTGAGATCGCCGAGACCGGTGCCAGGCACGGACATGCCGGCCGCGACTGCGCTGTCACGCTGGCGTGACGTTGACCGCTACTTCGGCCCGTCGGCGATGAACTCGGCCTCGAGGCCGGCCGCCCGGAACCACTCGACCATCGCCAGCTGCGGCGGCTTCTCGGTGCCGTAGTGGGTGCCGTCGATGACGGCCACGCCGGCCTCGTCGGCCAGCGCGAGAAACTCCGCCGCCCAGCGGGTGAAGACCCCGCCCGTCACGAACGTCTGGCAGCCACGCTCGAGCGACGCCTGGAGGGCGTCACGATCGGCGCCGCCGCCTCCGACCACGGCGACCCGGCCGGCGCTGTCGCCGTCGCGCCGCCGCCGCACCACCTGCACGGGTACCTCGGCGCCGAGTTCGGCCTGGAGCCGGGCGGCCAGCTCGTCGAGGGAGGCGTCGCTGGCCCCGATCACCGCCGCGCCGCCGGGGATGCCCTCGGCGATGGGGAGATACTCCTCCTCCACCGAGACCCCCATGGCCGCAGCACACAGCCGCGATGGGGACACCTCCGGGTGGTGGTCGATCGGCGCGTGGACGTGGTAGAAGCCGATCCCGCCGGCCCGCATGCGCTCGAACGTCTCCCGCGCGAGCGGCAGGAAACCGGCCTCGTCGCCGTAGTCGATCGGATGCTCGGAGAAGAGGAACGTGCCCGGCGCAAGCAGGCCGACGACGCGATCCGAGGGAAACACGCACGTCGCCACGCTCGTCACATCCTCGCCTCCGCGCACCAGCAGGCCGTTCCAGCGCCCCTCGTAACCGGGTTCGGCGAACTCGCGCCAGTACGGATCGGGATAGACCAGGTCGAACAGGTCGCTCCAGTCGTCACCGCGGACTTCGCGGGTCCCGAAGTAGGCGTCGAGCAGCTCGACCAGGCGCTCGCTCCTCATGCCCGCAGCTCGCCCCCGACCTGCGCGGAGAGCGCGGCCACGACGCGCGCGCGCAGGGCGTCGGCTTCGGCATCGGTGAGTGTGCGATCGGCCGCCTGGAACACGAGATGCAGGGCGAGGCTCTTGCGCCCCTCCCCCACCTGCGGCCCGCGGTAGACATCGAACACCTCGACCGCGGCGAGCTCGGCGCCGGCGGCCTCGCGCACCACGGCCACGATCGTGCCCGCGGGCACGTCCTCGGCGACGACCACCGCGATGTCCTGCCGCAGCGGCGGGAAGCTGATCACGTCGCGGTAGAGCACCTCCTCGGGCGGACGCCCCTGCAGCCCCTCGAGTCCGAGCTCGAACACGGCAACGACGCCCTCGAGGCCGAACGCCTCGGCCACGAGCGGGTGCAGCTCGCCCACGAACCCGTCGGCGAACGCGGCGGCCCGGCCGGGATGCAGGAACGGCTCATCCGCCGGCGAGAACTCCGGCGGCTCGATGCGGGCGGCCGCCACCAGCGTCTCGACCACGCCCTTGGCGGCGAAGAAGCCCGCCCCGGCACCGGCCAGCACCCCCGCCACCCGCGCCGGCTGCTCGGGGAGCTTGCCGTCGCCGCGCAGGAAGACATGGCCGATCTCGAACAGGTCGACGCGGGGCTGCGACATCGCCAGGTTGCGGCGGGCGGAGTGCAGGAGCCCGGGGAACACGAGCGTGCGCATCGCCGTCCACTCCGCGCTCATCGGGTTTTGGAGCTCGACCAGCCTGCGCCGGTGGTCGTCGGGGCCGAGCCGCAGCCGGTCGGGGACGCCCTTGTCCCAGAGCGTCAGCGTCGCCGCCTCCGACATGCCGGCGCCCCGCAGGGCGTCGGCAACCATGCGCCGCAGCCTCTCCTCGCCGCTCAGCCGGCCGCCCGTCGGCGCCCCGCCGGGCATCGCGATCGGCACCCGCTCGAGGTCGTACACCCGCGCGACCTCCTCGATCAGGTCGATCTCGCGGGTCGTGTCGGCGGCGCGCCATGTCGGCACGCGCCAGCCCCCGTCCGCGGGCTCGTACCCGAGCCGGGTGAGCGCCCGGTCGATCTCGGCGTCGGTGTAGGCGACCCCGATCGTCTCCTCGAGCCGGCGCCTGCGCAGGGGCACGACCGGCGGCTCGGGCAGGTCGCCGTGCAGGTCGATCGTGCCCGGCACCAGCTTGGCGCCGGCCAGCTCGACCATCAGCTGCGAGGCCAGCCGGAGCGCGATCGGCGGCAGATGCGGATCGAGGCCCTTCTCCCACCGGCTCGACCCCTCGGTGCGAAGGCCAAGCCGCGTCGACGCGTTCTGGATGGACGGCCCGTCGAAGTTCGCGCACTCCATCAGCACGGTCGTGGTCTCGTCGGTGACCTCGCTCCACTCCGACCCCATCAGACCCGCGATCGCCGAGGGCCGCTCGGCATCCGCAATCACCAGCGTCTCGCCGTCGAGCACGCGCTGCTGGCCGTCGAGTGTGGTCACGGGCTCGCCGGCGGTCGCCCTGCGGACGATGATCTCGCGGCCGGCGACGCGGTCGAGGTCGAACGCGTGGGTCGGCTCGCCGACGGCCAGCATGACGTAGTTGGTGATGTCGACGACGTTCGAGATCGGGCGCATGCCGGCGGCGGCAATGCGCGCCTTCAACCACGGCGGGGACGGCCCGACCTTGACGTCGGTGAACATGCGCGCGGCCCAGCGCGGGCACATCTCGCGGGCGTCGATCCGGGCGCGGACGTGGTCTGTGACCGTGCCGGCGCCGGTCGCCTCCGGCTCGGTGCCCGGCCAGGGCGCGAGATCGGTGTCGAGCACGGCTGACACCTCGCGGGCGATGCCGTAGACGCTCTGGCAGTCGGGCCGGTTCGAGGTGATCTCGAACTCGAGCACGTCGTCGGCGATGGCCAGATGCTCGATCAGCGCGTCGCCGACCTGCCAGTCGTCCGGCAGCAGCATGATGCCGGCGTGATCCTGGCCCAGCTCGAGCTCGCGCTCCGACAGCATCATGCCGTGCGACTCCGACCCCCGCAGCTTGGCCACCCGCAGCTCGGTGCCGTCGGGGAGCACGGCGCCGGGCAGCGCCACCGCCACCGTCGCTCCGGCCTCGAAGTTGCTCGCGCCGCAGACGATCTGGCGGGGATCGCCGTCGCCGACATCCACCGTGCACAGGCTCAGGCGGTCGGCGTTGGGATGCTGCGAACGGGTGAGCACGCGGCCGACGCGGTAGAGCTCCACGTGGGCGGGCACGCCGCGGTGGTGCAGCGCCTCGAGCTTGGTGCCGGTCATCGACATCCGCTCGCCGAGCTCGCGCAGGGGCATGTCGAAGGTGACGTAGTCACGCAGCCACGAGACGGGCACCCTCATCCGAACTGCTCCATGAAGCGCAGGTCGTTCTCCCACAGGAGCCGGATGTCGGGGATGTCGTGGCGCAGGCCGGCGACCCGCTCGACGCCGAGGCCGAACGCGAACCCAGAGACCTCCTCCGGGTCATAGCCCTCCACGTAGGTGTACAGGTTGGGATCGACCATCCCGGCCCCGAGGATCTCGACCCAGCCCTCACCGCGGCAGACGCGGCACGGCGAGCCGTCGCGCGCGCAGTTGAAGCAGCTGATGTCGACCTCCACCGACGGCTCGGTGAAGGGGAAGAAGTGCGGCCGCAGCCGCACCTCGCGCTCGGGGCCGAAGATCGCCCTCGCGAAGCCGAGCAGCGTCCCCTTGAGGTGCGCGAGCGTGATCCCGCGGTCGACGACCAGGCCCTCGATCTGGGTGAACATCGCCGTATGCGTGGCGTCGGGCGTGTCGCGCCGGTAGCAGCGGCCGGCCGTGGCCATGTACACGGGCGGCGGCATCGCCTCCATGGTGCGGATCTGCACCGGCGAGGTGTGTGTGCGCAGCACGACGTCGTCGGCCACGTAGAACGTGTCGGTCAGCTGCCGCGACGGGTGCGTCCGGGCGTGGTTCAGGGCGTCGAAGTTGTAGTAGACGGTGTCAACCTCGGGCCCCTCGGCGATCCGGTACCCGAACCCGACGAAGACGTCGAGGATGTCGCGCCGGGTCTGCTCGATCAGGTGCGCATGGCCACGCGGCCGGCGCTCGCCCGGCAGGGTGACGTCGACCCGGTCGGTGCGCAGACGCTGCTCGAGCTCGGCCTCCCCCAGCTCGGCGGCCCGCCGCTCGAGCAGCTGCTCGAGGCCGGCACGGGCGCGATTCAGCTCCGCGCCGCGCGCGCGGCGCTCGTCGGGAGGGAGCGAGCCCAGTTCGCGCAGTGCCAGAACGAGCGGCGCCTTGCGGCCGAGTACGTCGATCCGCACCGCCTCGAGCGCGGCCGAGTCGGGTGCGGCAGCGATACGGGCGGTCGCGTCCGAGACGAGGGCTTCGAGGTCCATCGTGGCCGGGTAGTGTACTTGCGTGGTCTCCGCGTACGACCGTCTGGGCCGGCGCTACGACGCCTGGTGCCGGTCGGTCACCGAGGACATCCCCTTCTACGTCGATTTGGCGCTGCACGCGGGCGGCCCGGTGCTCGAGGTCGGAGTCGGCTCCGGCCGGATCGCCGTGCCGACCGCGCTCGCCGGAGTGCCGGTCGTCGGCGTGGACAGCTCGGCGGTGATGCTCGACCTGGCCCGGCAGCGGGCGGCACCGCACGCGTCCCGCTGCGGCTGGTGCAGGCCGATATGCGCGACCTGCCGGAGCTGGGCACGTTCCCGCTCGTCACGGTGCCGTTCCGGGCGTTCCTGCACCTGCGCGACGATGCCGAGCGGACTGGCTGTCCTGCGGGCGCTGCACGCCCGGCTGCAGCCCGGCGGCACGCTCGCCTTCGACGTGTTCCATCCCGACGGCGCCGACATCACCGAGACGCACGACCGCTGGATCGAGCGCGAGCCCGGAATCGAGGAGCGGGCGCACTGGGACGAGGCGGGACGGAGCCTCACCCTCTCGGTGCGCGCAGGCGATGTGGAGGCCGCGATGCAGCTGTGGTGGGTGGGGCCGGATGACTGGCGCAGGCTGCTCGCCGAGGCCGGGTTCGAGCGCATCGAGAGCTACGGCTGGTTCGACAAACGGCCGCTCGAGGCCGACTCGACGGACTCGGCGTGGTTGGCGCACCGGCCTACAGGTGGCTAGGGTGACGAGCATGGAGCCCTACCCCGTCAGCTTTTCGGTGGACTACCCCGATCGCTCGCTCGACCGCGGCACGAGCGCGTTGCGCATCCTCTGGGTGATCCCGATCGCCATCATCCTGGGGCGACTCGATCACGCCACCGCCGGGTCCAGCCGGCACGGCGCCGAGGTCGTGAGCGCCGGCGGAACGGTCGTCGTACCGCTCGTGCTCATGCTGCTCTTCCGCCAAAAGTACCCGCGCTGGTGGTACGACTGGAACCTGGAGCTCTCCCGCTTCTCGAGCCGGGTTGGGGCGTATCTCCTGCTCATGGACGACCACTATCCGTCCACCGATGAGCACCAGTCGGTGCACCTGGACTACCCGGAGGTCACGGGCCCGGAGCTCAACCGCTGGCTGCCACTCGTGAAGTGGCTGCTCGCGCTCCCGCATTACATCGTGCTCCTCTTCCTGTACGTCGCGACGCTCTTCGTCGTCATCTATGCCTGGTTTGTGATCCTCTTCACCGGCCGCTACCCCCGCGGGGCGTTCCAGTTCGTCGAGGGCGTGATGCGCTGGACCAACCGCGTGTCGGGCTACGCCTTCACGCTGGTGACGGACGCGTATCCGCCGTTCCAGCTCGCTGCCTGACGGCCTCGTAGAGCGCCAGGGTTGCGGCCTGGGCCGCGTTCAGCGACTCGGCCCCAACGGCCTGCGGGATGGCACAGACGACGTCGCACGCCTCGAGCACCTCGGCCGGCAGGCCGTAGCGCTCGGCGCCGACCGCGAGCACCGTCGGCCCGGTCAGGTCGACGTCCCAGACCGGCACGTCGGCATCGGCGACGAGCGCGACCCGCAGACCCTCCGCAGGCAGCTCGGCCGCCGTCTGGATGGGCACCCGGAACACGGCGCCCATCGAGGCGCGCACGCCCTTGCCGGCGAGCGGGTCGGAGCAGCCGGGCGAGAGCGCGAGCCGGGCCGGCCCGAGCGCCCCGCAGGCGCGCACGACCGTGCCGACGTTGCCCGGGTCGATCACCCGGTGCAGGTAGACGCCGAGCGGTGAATAGTGAGTGCCTGGCACCGGATATGCATGCGGGAGCGTGTCGATCCCGAAGATCGCGATCACGCGGGCCGGGTGGCCCAGGCCGCCGACCTCGGCCAGCAGCTGGTCTCGCACCACGTGCACGGGGCCGCCGCGGGCAAGCCGCGCGACCAGGCCCTCGTCGGGCGGCCGCTCGGCGGCGATCAGCGTCTCGACAGGCAGAATGCCCGCCGAGAGCGCCTCTTCGACGATGTCCTCGCCCTCGGCCAGGAACTGGCCAAGCGCACGCCGGTTACGGCGCGTCTGCAGCTTGCGGGCGTGCTTTAGCCGGGCGTTGCTGTGTGAGGTGATCGGCTCCATGGCCGCGGGCCGGTCATGTTGCAAGCGCGGCCTTGGCAGCCTCGGCGAGCGTCCCGAACGCCTTGGGGTCCGAGACGGCGAGGTCTGCCAGCACCTTGCGGTCGAGCTCGATCTCGGCCTTCTTCAGGCCGAACATGAACTGGTTGTAGCTCAGGCCGTGGCTGCGGGCGCCGGCGTTGATGCGGATGATCCACAGCCGCCGGAAATCACGTTTGCGCACCCTGCGATCGCGGTAGGCGTACGAGAGCGACTTCAGCATCTGCTCCTTCGCCTTGCGGTAGGTGTTCTTCTTCAGCCCGCGGTAGCCTTTGGCCGCCTCGAGCACCTCGCGGCGCTTCTTCTTCCCGTGGACGCTGCGCTTTACGCGTGCCATCTCGGCCCTCCTATTTCTTTCCCAGGAGGCGCAGCGCCTCGTTGTTGTCGGCAGGAACCATCTCTTTGTCGCGCCGCTTGAACCGGCGCCGCTTGGCGCTCTTGTGCTCGAGCAGGTGGGTGCGGAACGCGCGCCGGCGCATCAGCTTGCCGCCGGCGGTGAGTCTGAACCGCTTCTTGGCGGCGGATGATGTGCGCATCTTGGGCATGCTCGGGTCTCCTTCAGGCGCCGGTGGCGGCCTCGTCGGCCGGCTTGGCGGGTGCTTCGGCCGGTGGTTCGGCCACTTCAGCTTCGGTGGGTGCTGCCGGCTCCCCGTCCTCGGCGGGCTTGACGGTCGGAGCCACCACGGCCCGGTGGGGCGCCAGCATCATCACCATGTTGCGCCCGTCCTGCAGCGGCTGTGACTCGATCGCCCCCAGCTCCTTGACGTCCTCGGCGAGGCGCAGGAGCAGGTCGCGCCCACGCTCGGGATGCGTCATCTCCCGCCCCCGGAACATGATCGTGACCTTCACCTTCGCCCGGCTCTTCAGGAAGCGCACGACGTGACCCTTCTTGGTCTCGTAGTCGCCGATGCCGATCTTTGGCCGCAACTTGATCTCTTTGATGGTGATCGTCGACTGGTGCTTGCGCGCGAGCTTTGCCTTCTGTTCCTGCTCGTACCGGTACTTCGAGTAGTCCATCACCCTGCATACCGGGGGACGCGCCTCGGGAGCCACCTCGACCAGGTCGAGGTTCTTGTCCCAGGCGTATCGCTGGGCGTCGTCGGTGCTCTTGATGCCGATCTGCGTGCCGTCGTCGTCGATCAGGCGTACCTGCGGGACACGAATCGCCTCGTTGATCCGGGTCGTCGGCTCCTGCGGCCGCTGGTCAATCTGTCGGCGGGGCCTCAAGACCTGCGCCTAGTCACGATCATCCTCAACCTGTGGAACTCCTCTCCTCGACACGAAAAAATGGGTGCCTCGCGCACCCAAAACGCCCCCAATGGGAGGCGGCTGCCGAACAATTCGGTTGAACCCTCCGGCGTGATGCCGGCTGGGTGAGGGGCGAGATGCCTCTGCTTTTCCAGACGGCCAGTATAGCAACGTGCCCATGGGAGCCAAATCCTCCTTCACAAGCCTTGACCACCCCGGCATCGGTGGTGCATGATCGCCCGATGTTCCACGACCGCACGCAGGCCGGCGCGGCCCTGGCCGCCGCAATGCCTGACCTCCGCAGGAAGTCCAACGTCACCGTGATCGGCCTTGCCCGCGGCGGGGTCGAGGTCGCGGCCGAGACCGCCCGCCTGCTCGACCTGCCTCTGGACGTGCTGTGCGTGCGCAAGGTCTCCACCCCGGGCCACCCCGAGCTGGCGATGGGCGCCGTGGCGCCGCTGGGCGAGCGCTACACCAACCGGCGGGTCGCCGCCCGCCTGACGCCGGCGCAGGTCGACCGGGCCTACGACATCGCCACGGCGCAGGCGCGGGAGATGGACGAGCGGCTGCGCAGCGGGATGTCGATGATGCTCGTCGGCCGGATGGCGGTGATCGTCGACGACGGGGCCGCCACGGGCGCCTCGATCCGCGCGGCGCTGGCTGCGGTGCGAAACGCCGGCGCGCGTCAGACGGTGATCGCACTGCCGGTGCTGCCGCGCCTCGCGGTCGAGCGGCTCGAGCGCGAGTGCGACCGGCTCGTCACGCTGCGCGCGCCCCAGCGCTTCCACGCGGTCAGCCAGTTCTACAAGCACTTCGACGAGGTCAGCGAGGCGCGCGTCCTGGCACTCCTCTCGCACGCGAAGCCCGCGTTCGAGATGAGCGTCTGACCTCCAGAACGCCTGCCTACCCTCTGCCGCCCGGACCGCGCTGGTGCGCCCGGCCGACAACGTATGTGCCGCGGGCCCGCGTTGCCAGCAGCGGTGGGTCGATGACGTCCGCCGCAGACTCGCTGATGTCGGTGCGGGCGGCGATCTCCTTCCAGATCTCGAGGTCGACCGTGCGGCTCGTGTTGCCCATTCGCACGATCGTGCCCTTCACCCGGACGAAGTCTCCGCCGTGGAGCGGCGCCAGGAACTCGACCTTCTCATAGCCCGCGAACAGGCCCTCGTCGCCGTCCGTGCGCACCGCCAGCTCGGTGACGATGTCCCCGAACAGCTCGAGCCCGTGGGCGCCGTCCACCAGGTTCCCGCCGTAGTGCACGTCCGCCGCCGAGAGCCGCAGCCGCAGCTCGACGCTCATCCCCTCCAGTGTGCTCCTCCTTTGGAACGATCGAGCCACTTCGCGCGTCCGACCACCAGAGATGATACGGATCTTCACTCCGACGAAGCCCGCGGTGGCGTCGATCGGCGCCCGGTCGCCGGCTGATCAGCCCGGTGGGCGCACCAGGTGCGCCGGGAACGCGTCCTGCATGCGCCCGTCGCGGCGGCGGGCCGGCCTCGCCGCCACCAGGCAGTTGTAGACGGCCTCCTCGGCCGCCTCGTAGGCGGCGGCAAAGAGCGGCGAGAGCGCGCTCGTGGGGTAGCCCTCGGCCTCGGCCACGGTGAACGCAAGGCCGATCTCGCCCGAGCCGTTGGACGCGTACGACCCGGCCCGGGCCAGGCCCAGGAGGGGCCTCAGCGCCAGCCGCCGCAGCTGCTGCGGCCCGAGCGGTGCATCCGTCGCGCACACGGCGATGCACGAGCCCTCGGCCGAGACCGGTGGCTCGGCGGCCTCGAGCCGAAGCCCGCCCGCGGTGAACCGCTCGCGATCGCCGAAGTTGCACATGAGCAGCACGCCCACGGTGTGCCCCGACACGAGCCGCGAGGCCGTGCCGATGCCGCCGGGGAAGTCGAAGCACATCATGCCCGTGCCGCCGCCGACGCTGCCCTCGGCCACGTTCAGGACCGGCGTTGGCCAGCGCCGCATTGGCATCGGCGACGGTGACCGTGCGCCCGTCGGCCATGTCCGAGTCGTCGCACTCCCCCACAACCGGGATGATGGTGTGGTCGGGGTCGCCCCCGGCCGCCAGCATCGCCGCGTGGTACACCATGCCGACGGCGTGCGTGCTGCACAGCCACACCGGCGTCTGGATCACGCCCCACTCGTCGATCTCGAGCTTCTTGGTGAGCTCGCCGGCGCCGTTGACCGTCTCGACCCCGGCGTTGGCCGGCAGGCGCGGCGGCACGATCACCGTCACGCCGGTAGCCTCGCCGCTTGCGGCCTGGGAGTGGCCGACGAGCACTCCCGGCACGTCGGTGATCCCATTGCGGGAGCCGGTCGGGAAGAGGCCAACCGGGCCGCCGATATCGCGCCAGCGGGTCATGCCAGGAGGCAGGCGGTACGGTGGTCGGGCGAGGTGGCCCCGCTCGTCCGCCGGAGCTCGGGATCGGTGACCCGGCAGGACTCCTCCGCGATCGGGCAGCGGGGGTGAAACCGGCAGCCGGAGGGGATGAAGATCGGGTTCGGCGTCTCGCCGGTCAGGATCTGCGGCCGGGTCGACGTGCGCGGATCGCGCTTGGGCACGACCGAGATCAGGGCCTTCGTGTAGGGGTGCTGCGGGTTTCGGACGATGTCCTTGGCGGGGCCCTCCTCGACGATCCGGCCGAGATACATGACGGCGATGCGATCGGCGAAGTGGGCGGCGGTGGACAGGTCATGCGTGATCATCACGATGGCCAGGCCCTCGCGGCGCAGGTCGTCGAGCAGCCGCAGGATGCCGGCCCGGACTGACACGTCCAGCATCGATACGGGCTCATCTGCCAGAAGCAGTTTCGGCTTCAGCACCATTGCGGCGGCGATCGCAACGCGCTGGCGCTGCCCGCCGGAGAGCTCGTGCGGGAAGCGGTCGAGATAGAGCTCGGGAGGCTGGAGCCCCGCATGGACGAGAGCCTCGACGACGAGCGCATCACGCTCGGCGCCCGACGCGCCGATCCCGTGGATCTCGAGCGGCTCCGCGACCGTGTCGCGGACGCGGTAGCGGGGATCGAGCGACTCGTACGGGTCCTGGTAGATGATCTGCATCTCGCGCCGCAGCGGGCGCAGCTGCCTGTGGGAGAGGCGTGAGATGTCCCGCCCGCGGAAGCTGATCCGGCCCTCATCCGAGTCAACCATCCGCATGACGGTCTGGGCGGTCGTGGTCTTGCCGCAGCCGGACTCGCCGACAAGCGCCAGCATCTCGCCCGGGCCGACGCTGAAGTCGACCCCCTCGACGGCGTGGACCTGCAGTTGCTTCTGGCGCCTGAGCGTTGCAAACAGGCTGCGCGGAACCGGGTAGCGGGTGACGAGTCCCGAGACCTCGAGGAGAGGGCCTCCGACCTGGGCCTGCTCGCCCTCGGCCGCGCTCATCGCGCCACCCGGGCCGGAACGTCGTTCAGGTGGCAGGCGGCATCGTGCGCGTCTGCGACCGCCCGCAGCGCGGGCTCCTCGTCGGAGCAGCGGGAGAACGCGGAGTCGCACCGCGGCTGGAAGGGACACCCAACCACCGGCTGGTCGAGCCGCGGCGGCGCCCCGGGGATCGATGTCACCCGGTCGTCGCCGTACAGGTCGGGCGTCGCCTGGAAGAGCATGCGCGTGTACGGATGGCGAGGATCGTGGAAGAGCGTGTCCATCGGCCCCGACTCGGCCACCTTGCCGGCGTACATGACCGCCGCCCGGCCGCACACCTGCGCGACCACCGGCAGGTCGTGCGTGACCAGGATCATGGCCAGGCCGAGGTCCTGCGTGAGTCGCACCAGGAGCTCGAGGATCTGGGCCTGCACCATGACGTCGAGGGCGGTCGTCGGCTCGTCGGCGAGCAGCACCTTCGGGCTGCAGGCGAGCGCCATCGCGATCGCCGCCCGCTGGCGCATGCCGCCCGAGAACTCGTGCGGGTAGCGGTCGCCGCGCGATCCCGAGATCCCGACCAGCTCGAGCAGCTCGGCCGCCTGCGTCCGCGCCGCCCGGCCGGACGCGATCCCGTGCAGCTCCATCGGCTCGACGATTTGCGAGCCGACCGTCTTCACCGGGTTGAAGGCGTTCATCGCCCCCTGGAACACCATCGAGACGTCAACCCACCGGTGCGGCGCAACGGTCTCCTCACCCTTCGCCAGCACGTCCTCGCCGTCGAGCAGCACCCTGCCGGCGACGCTGGCGCTCGACGGCAGCAGGCCCATGAGCGCGAGGATCGTCGTGGTCTTGCCGCACCCCGACTCACCCACGAGCCCCATTCGCTCACCCGGGCGCAGGTAGAAGTCGACGCCCTTCACGGCATGCAGTTCGCCACCGGCCACGTCGAACCAGACGTGCAGACCCTCCACCTGCAGGACGGGTGCCGCGCTCACTCGGAGTCGAGCCTCCCGGCCAGCGGGCGCAGCCGGAAGCGGCGCACCGACAGATGGCCGACGCGCAGCCGCGGGTTGAGCGCGTCCTCCATCGCCTGACCCATCATGGTGGCGGCCAGGATCACGATCGTGACGCACAGCCCCGGCGGGATGATCGCCCACCACGCCTTGTGGAAGACCGCGCCACCGGTGAGCGAGTTCTGAATCAGCCGCCCCCACGAGATCGTCGACGGGTCACCCAGGCCGAGGAAGGCGATGTAGGTCTCGGCGAACACCGCGATCGCGATCGTGAGCACCGTGTTCGCGATCAGGAGGGGGGCAACCTGGGGCGTGATGTGCTTCCAGAGCAGGCGTGTATGGCCGGCCCCCAACGCGCGGGCGCGCTTGACGTAGACGCGTTCGCGCACCGACTTCACCTGCGCCCGGATCAGCCGCGCCGTGCTCGTCCAGTAGATCGCCCCGATGATGATGATGATGTTCAGGAGGCTGCGGCCGAACACCGCTGCCGCCACGATCATCAGAGGGACGTCCGGGATGACCAGGAAGTAGTCGGTGATCCGCATCAGCACGATGTCCGTCTTGTTGCCGAAGTAGCCGGAGAGAAGCCCGACGGCACCGCCGATCAGCATGGCCACGGCCGCGGCCGAGAACCCGACCAGCATCGATACCCGTGCGCCCGCGATGACCTCGGAGAGCATGTCGATGCCGCCGTCGTCCAGCCCGAGGAGGTGCTTCGCGGTCGGCGCCGCATACACCGGGCCGGCCTGCTGGGTGGTGCTGTCGGGCTCGATCCACGGGGCCGCCACTGCGATCAGCGTGAAGACGATCAGGATCGCCAGCCCGACGAGTGCCACGCGCTGGCCCAGCAAGACCTCACGGACGAACCCGCGCGGCTTCGCGGGTGGTTCGAGCGCGGCGACGTCGGCGGCCTGGACGAGCCCGCTCACGACGTCACCCGCGGGTCGAGTTTGAAGTAGATCAGGTCGGCGACGAAGTTGGCCAAGATCACCGACAACGTCAGCAGCAGGAAGATCCCCTGGAGCACCGGGTAGTCACGCTTGTCGATGGCCGCGATGGTGGCGAGGCCGATGCCGGGATACGAGAAGACGTCCTCGACGACGATTGCGCCGGCGACGATCGACCCCAGCGAGAGCGCGATCAGGGTCACGAGCGGCAACATCGCGTTGCGCAGGGCGTGCTTCCACACAATCGCCCAGTTGCGGAGGCCCTTGGCGCGCGCGGTGAGCACGTAGTCCTCGCCGAGCGTCTCCAGCATCGATGACCGAACCACCAGCGAGTACTCGCCGTACAGGCCGATCCCGAGCGTGAGCGCCGGCAGGAGCAGGTGCCAGAAGCGGTCTCGCAGGATCGCCCACTCCGACGGCGTGCTCAGGATCCCAAGCGTGTTCGAGGCGATGCCGCTCGCGGGCAGGCCGAGCGGGATGGCCACGTAGAAGATCACCAGGAGACCGATCCACTGGGTGGGCATGGCGTAGAACGCGAGCGCCGTCCACAGGTTGGTCGAATCGGCGGCCGTGCCCCGCCGCCAGGCGGCCACCACCCCCGAGATGATCCCGATCACGATCGAGATCACCGTCCCGGCAACGACCATCGGCAACGTGTTCAGGAGCGGCTGGGAGACGTCGTCCCACACCGGCCGGTTGTCGATGACGGACGTGCCCAGGTCTCCGTGGGCAAGCCGTTCGAGGTAGACCTCGTACTGCTGCCACTTGGGCTTGTCGAGCCCGTACTGGCGCACGATCGACTCCCGGAACTGCTTCGTGCAGTGCCCGCAGCGGAGTCCTGTCACCGCGGTCCCGGGCAGGAGCCGGAAGAGGGCGAAGTTGAGCGAGATGGCCACGAACACCGTCACGAGCGCGAACACCGTCCGCTTCACGACGTAGTCCATCCCCCTCACGCCGGTCCCTCCTTCGTACCTGGCCGGTTCAGGGCGGTCATCCGGTCATGTGCGGGCTCGTGTAGTAGCACTTGCAGTAGCCGTTCAGGTCGGGATAGAAGCCGGTCCACTGCTTGTCGTTTGCCGTCACCGTGTCCTCGTCCACGAGTTGGATGTAAGGCCGGTCATGGGCGACCTCCGCCTCCATCTTCCACACCAGCGCCTGACGCTGCTTGGGGTTGATCAGCGTCGCCTGCTGGAGGTACTGCTTGTCGAAGAGGGGGTTGTTGTAGCCGGTGTCGCTCCAGCTGTACCACTGGGCACGGGTCATGTAGGAGAGCTGGGCATCGGGGTCGACGTACTCGGCCCAGTCCCAGGTCGCGAAGTCGAACTTGGTGTACTTGGCGGCCGTCTCGTCGCCGTATGCCTGGCCGCTGTCGCCGCCGGCGACCTCGTTCAGCTTGATGCCGATCTGCTTCCAGTCGTTGGCGATGATCTGGAACTGGCGGTCGCCGTTGAAGTCGAGGCTGTCGGGCACGATCACGTCGTATTGCATCGGGTGCGCAGGCTGGGCGTACTTGCCCGTCGTCGCCGGCACGACCCGGACGTTGCCCGGCCCCATCTTGTAGCCCAGCGAGTCGAGGATCTGGTTGGCCTTGGCGATGTCGAACGGCAGCGGCTTGATGGCCGGATTGAGCCAGAACGAGCCCGACTGCAGCGAGAGCATGTTCGCCCACGGGCGGGCGTGGCCGGCGTAGATGACCTTGACGATCGAGTTTCGATCCGTGGCGTACTCGAGCGCCTGGCGCAGGGTCGGGTTCAGCAGCTCCCGGTTCTTGGCCTTGAGCGGGTTGGAGTTGATGGTGATGTTCGTCACCTCGGAGCTCGGCACCGACTGGAGCGAGAAGCGCGAGTCCCCCGTCAGCGAGCTGATGGCGTTGTACGGCACCTGGTCGGCGAAGTCGATCTGGCCCGAGTCGAGATCCGCGATCATCGAGGTCGAATTGGTGTAGTAGGTCATCGCCACCGCCTGGGCGTTCGACTTCGGCCCGTAGAAGCCCGGATTGGGCTTGAACACCGTCGTGCCCTTCTGCTGGTACTTGGTGATCGAGTACGGCCCGCCGGCGACCGTGGGCAGGCTCTGTTCAGGCCGGAACGACTTCAGATTCTTGCCGTTGCCGCCGGCGTACTTCGACCACACGTGCTCGGGCAGCACCCAGAACTGCTCGAGCTGGGGCAGCACGTTTGCGACCGGCTTGTCGTAGTGGATGACGAGCGTGGTGGCGTTGGGCGCGGCCATGCTGGTCACGTGCGTGAGCGCGGCGGCGACCGCTGCCGTCGGACCGGCGGAGTATTTGACGATCAGGTTGCCCGTCCAGGCGGCGTCGGCGGCCGTGAGCGGCTTGCCGTCTGACCATTTCCCGCCCGCCTTGAGGTGGAATGTCCAGGTGAGCCCGTCGGAGGACTGCGACCAGCTGGTCGCCCAGTCGCCCTCGAGCTTCTCGCCCGGGCCGTACTGCACGAGCTGGGGGTACTCCATCACAAAGGCGTTGTACGACTGCGACTCGATGGCGACGAACGGGTTCAAGGAGTCGATGTAGTTCGTCGTCCCGACCCGGAGGATGCCGCCCTTGACGGTGCCGGTTCCCCCGCCTCCGCCCGGCGCCGCCCCGCCGCCCCCACAGCCGGCGGCGGCCGTGACGACCGCCGCCAGCGCCATTGTCGCGATCAGCCTGCGCGCGTTCATCTGGATTCCTCCTTCGACGGCAGCCGGCTCGCTGCGTCATTGTGATGGTCACGGCCGGGGCGCGGCTCGCGCACGGCCAGCTCGTCGATGTACTCGGCGACCTCTGCGATCGCCCGTTCCAGCCACAGACGGCCCTTCTCGGGCGTGGCGACGGTGGCATCGCCCATCACCCCCGACTCGGTCCAGCCGCTCCAGGCGCCCTTGATCGAGAGCGGGCCGTCGTTCCAGTCCATCCACACGTTCTCCGACCCCCAGTCGGGGATCTCGCGCACCGCCTTGTCCATCTGTACGCGGTCGGGCTGGATCGCCAGGTAGAGCGAGGTCTCGAGCTCGCACGCGTGTGCCATCCCGCCGGGCGCATCCGAGTCGCGCGTGCGTCGGAGGAGCTCGGCCGAATCGGGCCCGCTCAGGTACCAGAACGACGCCGCGATCGCGTCGGCCCGCTCGACCATGAGCAGGCGCGCGGCCATGTCCACGAGCGGCACGTTCGAGCCGTGGCCGTTCACGAAGAGGATGCGCGAGAACCGGTGCCGCAGCAGGCTGCGGCCGATGTCCAGCAGGCCGTCGACGAAGGTCTTCCAGTCGATCGTGATCGGCCCGGGGAAGTCCATGTGATGCGGTGTGTAGCCGTGGGTGACGGTCGGCAGCAGGAGCGAGCGGCCGGCGCAGCGCTGCACCGCCCGGTCGGCCAGGGTCTCGGCGATGACGACGTCGGTGTCGATCGGCAGGTGGTAGCCGTGATCCTCGAGCGTGGCCACAGGGATCACGCACACCGGATCGCGGGCCGCCCACTCGGCCACCTGGGGCCAGGTCAGCTGTGCGTACCGGTGTGTCGATGGCTCAGGCAAAGGCGTAACGCTGCTCCGGCGAGTCGCACGGGTTCCCACGACCGTAACTGATCGTCCCTTCTGTGACGTCGGCAAGGCACCAAAAGACAGTTTTCGACGCTGTTCCGTGCTCGGCATGGCGGCACAGCGAGTCCGGCGCGCCCGCGTGGTCGCGAGAGCGCCTGCGCGCAGGAGATCCGGGGTGACCGGGCCGCGCGCGAGCCACCGGCGCGCCGACCGGTAGCGGGTCTCGGAGCCCGCGGTCTGCGCGGGCTCGCGCTCGTACCGCGACATGCGCGCGCTGGTGTAGTGGTTGGTGTGGGCGATCGTCCCGGCGGTTCCCGGCTCGAGCAGCTCGGCATCGCTGGCCGAGCCCTCGACGCTCACGACGCCGCCGTCGCGAATGGCTGAGCAGGTTGTTGTACGACGAGGCCCGGCGCCCGTGAAGCGCCGCCGCCACCGCGTCGGCGAGCGTCCGCCTGCGCACGATGTCACGCACGAGCAGCAGCCTGGGGATGCCGATCCGGTCGTCGTTGGGCGAGAGCTCATTCCCCGTCAGCGCCAGCCCAGCCGAGTTGAAGCCGACGCTGATCCAGGGCCCGATCCCGATCGTGAACACGACCGGGATCGCCGGGGACGTTCCACTCGATGGCGACCAGCTCGTCCTCGCTCTCGGGCGCCAGATCGTTGTTGTGGGCGACCCAGACATGCCCGTCGGCGGTGGCCGGAGCGCGTGCCACCAGGTCGGAGCAGCGCCCCGCCGGGACGGTGACGCCGGCCTCGAGCTCCTCGATCGAGTCTGCGAACACCGCCAGCGGATCGGCGCCCGCCCCGTCGGCCACGCCGTCGATCTCCTCCACCAGCCAGGGCAGCTCCTCGGCGGTGGCGGCGCGATAGGCCTCCGCCTGGAGGAGCGCCGCCGGGTCGACGGCGGCGGCGTGCCGGCGCACCACCTCGGCGGTGGCGGCGCCGATCTGGATGCCAACCTCGCGATGGCTTCCCTTCACCCGCAGAAGCTCGATCGGCCTAGGCAGAAAAGCGCTCCGGCCGCGATTTGGCGTCGGTCAGGCGTCGCCCCATTGACCAACGCTACCACTGACAACCCGTGGTAGGTTGGACAGATGGCAAGCGACGCTGCCCCACGCTACCGGCAGGTGGCCGACGCGCTGCAGCGGGGAATCGCCACCGGCGATCTGGGCTCGCACGACCGGCTCGCCTCGGAGCGCTCGATCGCCGACCGCTTCGGTCTGTCGCGCATGACCGCCCGGCAGGCGGTCGAGCTGCTCGTGCGCCGCGGCGTCGTCTACCGCCGCCCGGGCTCGGGCACGTTCGTTTCGCCGCCCCGGATCGTGCACACGCTGCAGCGGCTGGCCGGGTTCTCAGAGCAGATGCGCCGGCAGGAGATCCACCCCAGCGGCCGCGTCCTGCGGATGGGCTGCAGCGCGCGGATCGACCCGGCCGCCCGGGCCGCGCTGGAGCTGGCCGACGGCGAGCGCGCCTGGATGGTACGCCGGCTCCGCTTCGGCGACGGCGAGCCACTGCTGCTCGAGACGTTCTGGGTGCCGCGCGCCGTGTGCCCCCAGCTTTCTCGCCACGAGCTGACCGAGAGCTCGCTGTACACGGTCATGCGCAGCCGCTACGGCGTCGACCCAGTGACCGCGCAGACCTCGCTCGAGCCGTCCGCTCTGGACGCGGCCGACGCCCGCCACCTGGGCGCCCGCGCCGGCGCCCCGGCGATCCTGTTCACCCGCACGACGCGCGACGGCAACGGCCGGCCGGTCGAGTTCGCCCGTGACCTCTACCGCGGCGACCGCGCCCGCTTCGAGCTCACCCTGCGCGCGTAGACGCCTCTGCGACCAGTTCGGCGCGCAGCTCGGCCAGCGGGCGCGCGCCCAGGTTGCCCGCGCCGCGGCGGCGGAGCGAGACCGCCCCCGCCTCGACCTCCTTGTCGCCGACGACAAGGATGCAGGGAATGCGCTGGTGCTCGGCCTCGGCGATCTTCTTGCCGACCGACTCGGTGCGCAGGTCGGCCTCGGCCCGCAGGCCCGCCGTGAGCAGGTCGGCCGCCACCTCGGCGGCATAGCCGTCGTGACGCTCGGCCACGGGCAGCACGATGGCCTGCACCGGCGAGAGCCAGAGCGGAAAGGCACCCGCGTAGTGCTCGATGAGGATGCCGATGAACCGCTCGAAGGCACCGAACAGCGCGCGGTGCACCATCGCGGGGCGGTGCTCGGCGTTGTCGTCGCCCGTGTAGGTCATGTCGAACCGCTCGGGCATCTGGTAGTCGAGCTGGACGGTGCCCATCTGCCACGAGCGGCCGACCGAATCGGTCATATGCAGGTCGATCTTGGGGCCGTAGAAGGCGCCGTCGCCCTCGTTCAAGTCGTACTCGGCCCCCGCCCGCCCGAGCGCACCCCTGAGCGCCGCCTCCGCCCTGTCCCACAGAGCGTCGTCGCCGATCCGGTCGTCCGGCCTGGTCGAGAGCTCGAGCCGCACCGGGAGGTCGAAGATGCCGTAGATGTGATTGGCCAGGTCGAGGCACCCGACCACCTCGTCCTCCACCTGATCGTCGGTGCAGAAGATGTGCGCGTCGTCCTGGGTGATGTGGATCACCCGCAGCAGGCCGTGCAGCGCGCCGGAGGGCTCGTCGCGGTGCACGAGGCCCTGCTCGGCCAGCCGCATCGGCAGATCGCGGTAGCTGCGCCGGGCGGCCTGGTAGACCTCGATGTGCCCGGGGCAGTTCATGGGCTTGACCCCCAGCGGACGCTCGTCCTTCTGGGTGAAGAACATGTGGTCGCGGTACTTGTCCCAGTGGCCGGAGCGCTTCCACACGTCCACCGAGTAGATGATCGGCGTGCGCACCTCGCGATAGGCGCGGTCGCGGTTCAGCTCCCGCCACAGGTCGGTCAGCTCGTTCCAGATCACCATTCCGCGCGGATGCCAGAACGGCGCCCCGGGGGCGGCGTCGGAGGTGTGGAAGAGGTCGAGCTCGCGCCCGATCCGGCGATGATCGCGCTTGCGCGCCTCCTCGAGCAGGCGCAGGTACTCGTCCAGGTCGGCCTGCTTGAAGAACGCGGTGCCGTAGATCCGGGTCAGCATCTGCCGCGACGAGTCGCCCCGCCAGTAGGCGCCCGCCTGGGAGAGCAGCTTGAACGCCCGGATCGGCGCGGTCGTCTGCAGGTGCGGCCCGCGGCACAGGTCCTCGAAGTCGTCGTTGCGGTAGAGGCTGATCTCGCCGTCTGGGAGCCCCTCGGCGAGCTCGAGCTTGTACGGCTGGTGCTCCTTCTCGAACCGGCGCAGGAGCTCACCCTTGTCGACGCCGTCCTCGCGAACGAACTCCACCGGATTGGCGAGGATGCGGCGCATCTCCGCTTCGATCCGCTCGAGGTCGTCGGCGCCAAGCGGCTGAGGGAACTCGAAATCGTAGTAGAAGCCGTCGGCGATCGCCGGGCCGATTGCGATCTTGGCGCCGGGCCACAGATGCAGGACGGCCTGGGCCATAACGTGCGCGGTGGAATGGCGCAGCACGGCCAGCGCCTCGGGGTCGCGGTCGGTGACGATGCGAACGCTCTCCCCGTCGCGCAGGGGCAGGCGCAGGTCACGCACCTCGCCGTCGACCTGCACGGCGACGGCGGCCTTGGCCAGGCGCGGTCCCACCGCCGCGGCGGCGTCCAGGCCGCTCGCGCCGTCCGCGAGATCGAGGCCGTTGCCGTCGGGGAGTGTGATCCTCATCGCGCCTGGCAGCATAAACCGCTACGCTCGCGGCGATGACAGCAGTGATGGCGGCGTTGGCAGTAGCGCTCGTGATCGCCGTCGTTCTGCTCGCCCGGGCCCAGCACGAGCGGCGACGGGCACTCGCGGCCGCCGGAGCGACCAAGGGCGACCTGGCCGAGGTCGTGTCGCGCCGGCTGCGTGCCAGCGCCCCGCGGGTGGAGCTCTCCGCCGCCCGCGCGTGGCGCGACGCCGTGATGTCGGCCACGCCCAGCCCGGTGCTGGTGTTCGGGACGGACGGCCGCCTGCTGCGGGCAAATGCGCTCGCGCGCCGCGAGGCGCCGTCGGTGCTCGACCTCGATGGCCATCCCGAGCTCGCGACCGCCGTGCGCGCCGCGCTGAATGGAGCGGCGCCGGCCGAGCTCGGCCTGACGGTGTACGACCCGGAGCGGCGCCGCTACCGCGTCCACGTCCAGCCGTTCCGGGGCGAGACCGGTCACCGTTGCGTCGTGGTGCTCGAGGATGAGAGCGCCGAGGCCGACTACCGCGACGCCCGCCGGTTGTTTTCGGCCGGCGTCTCACATGAGCTGCGCACACCGCTGCAGCGGATCCTGGGACTCGTCGAAACCCTCGGCCTCGACCTGGCCGACGACGCCCGCGCCGACCTCATCGCCCAGGCCCGGGCCGAGGTCGACGGGATGCGCCGGCTGATCGAGGACATGATCTTGCTGGTGCAGCTCGAGAGCCACCGTTTCGACGGCAGCGTCGAGGAGACCGAGGTGGCCGAGGCCGTCGAGGCGTGTGTGGCCCGCCATGCCGACGCCGCGGCGGAGGCGTCCATGTCGCTCGGCATCAGCGCGAATCGCGGGCTGGTCGTGGCGGTGCCGCCGCGGCTCGTGGACGCGGTGCTCGACAATCTGGTCGAAAACGCAATCCGCCACGCCGGGGAGGGTGAGCACATCATCGTGCGGGTGCGCGGCCTCTCGGGCGCGGTCGAGCTGGTGGTGCACGACACCGGCGGCCGGATCCCGCCGGAGCACCTCGGCCGGATCTTCGAGCGCTTCCACCGGGTCGAGGACGCCCGGTCGGGGCCGGGCACGGGTCTGGGCCTGGCGATCGTCAAGCACATCGCCGAGGAGTACGGCGGCCGCGCCACCGCCGAGTCGACGCCGGCGGCCGGGACGACGCTGCGGGTGGTGCTGCCGGCTCCGTCCGTGTTCCGCGATTGAATAATTGGGGCCTGGCCTCAATTATTCAGCGGGCGAGCGCCTCGAACCGGTAGCCGACTCCGGGGTGCGTCTGGATGTAGGTGTGCGACTCCGAGCGCTGATCGAGCTTCTGGCGCAGCTTGCGCACACACACGTCCACCGTGCGGTCGCGATACCGGTACGGCGTCCCCCACACCCGCTGCTGCAGCTGGTCGCGCGTGAGCGCCTTGCCGGACTCGCCCGCGAGCACCCACAGGAGGCGAAACTCGGTGCGTGTCAGGCCGGCGTCCGTTCCGTCCAGAAGCGCCTGGTGGAGGTCGGCGTCAACTACGAGCCCCGGGGCCTCGACCTTGCCCGAATCGCGGTCGGACGGCACCATCCCGGAACGCCGCAGTGCAGCCTCCACCCGTGCAACGAGCTCACGCATGCCGAACGGCTTTGCGAGGTAGTCGTCGGCGCCGATCCGCAGCCCGTGCACCTTGTCGTGCTCCGATCCGCGCGCGCTGATCATGATGATCGGGATGGTCGCACCCTCGGAGCGCAGCGCCTCGGTGATCCTCCAACCGTCCTCACCGGGGAGCATCAGGTCGATCACCGCGACGTCGGGCCGCTCGAATCGCAGCTTGCGCAGCGCCGCGTCGCCGTTGTCGGCCCACTCGACGTCCATGCCGGCGCCGCGCAGGTGAGTGGCCATGGCATTGGCGATGACGCGGTCGTCCTCGGCGATCAGCACCCGTGGCATCGCGGAGAAGGCTAGCGGCGCCGGCGGCGCGAGCGGCGGTTAACGAGATTCGCCGCCCCGGCTGGCCTTTCGTCCCCCGGTCGAACAGACTTTCGAGTCACCTCTACGGCCCGTCCGCCCGGCTTCGACCTACTCGGCTGCCCTCGGCGGCGCACGGGTAAAGCTAAGGGGTGCCGACCCCCATTGCAAGCGGGGAATTGCCGCAGTTTGCGGGTATCGGCCGGGGCCCCATTTCGGTTTCATCGCAAACTGCGGGGTCGAGGCCGGGGCGCGGTTCGCCTCCGAGGCGCGCGCCTGTTCGCGGAACGCTCTCCCCTGGATACGCTGCACCACGAGTGAATCGCCTGCTTTACCCGCTGGTGTTCGTCGCAGGGGCCGGCACCATGGCCACGGAGATGTCTGCCTCGCGGCTGCTGGCGCCGTTCTTCGGCGCCTCGATCCTCGTCTGGGCCAACATCATCGGCCTGATTCTGATCTACCTCTCGATCGGCTACTTCTGGGGCGGCCGGATCGCTGATCGGCACCCCAGCATCCGATACATGTGCAACTTGATCCTGGTCGCGGCGATCGCAATCGCCGTCATCCCGTTCATCGCACAGCCGCTTCTGTCCCGTGCCGTGAGCGCGTTTGCCGCGGTGTCCGTGGGCGCATTCCTGGGATCGTTCTTCGCGTCCATGGCGCTGTTTTCGATCCCGGTCACGCTGCTGGGGATGGCATCGCCGTTTGCGGTCAGGATCGGCGTTGAGTCGGTCGAGAAGGCGGGGGAGGTCGCCGGCCGGTTGTATGCGCTCTCGACCGCAGGCTCGATCCTCGGCACATTTCTGCCCGTTGTCGTCCTGATCCCCTTCATCGGCACTCGCCGCACGATGCTTGCGACCGCGGCCGTGCTCGGACTGGCCGCATCCGCCGGTCTCGGCCGCCGGTACGTGCTGGTACCCGCCGTGGTCGCGGCGCTCGCACTGATACCACCCGGCCTGGTGAAACCTGGCAGCGGGGTGATCTGGGAAGGCGAGTCCGCCTACCAGTTCATCCAGGTACAGAAGATCTCCGACCACGGCCGCGTGCTTCATCTCAACGAGGGCTGGGCCGAGCACTCGGTCTGGTACCCCAAGCGCGTACTCACCGGCGGCTACTGGGATCAGTTCCTGCTTGCGCCCCTGCTGCACGGGCCCGGGTTTCACTCGCTCGCGATGATCGGCTATGCGGGAGGCACCGTCGGCCGCCAGTACGGCGCGTTCTGGCCAAACGTGAACGTACTCGGGATCGAACTCGACCCCACGGTGACCGCGATCGGTCGCCGCTACTTCGGCCTCGGTTCGAACCCGCGAGTGACGGTCGAAACGGCCGACGGCCGGCCGTATCTCACCACCCACACCACGCGGTACGACGCCATCTTCCTCGACGCATTCACCCAGCCCTACATCCCCTTTTATCTCACCACCCAGGAGTTTTGGCGGATCGCCCAGAACCGCCTCCGCCCCGGCGGCATGGTGATGGCGAACGTCGGCACAATTCCCGGTTCCGAGCGACTGCCCAACGCTATCGGGGGCACCATGGCCACGGTATTCCCCTACGTCTACCGGTGGCGGATCGGCGGCTTCAACGAGCTTGTGATCGGATTCGATCGGCCGGTCTCCCAAGCACAGTTGGTCGCGCGCCTCGATGCCGCTCCTCCGAAGCTGCAGCCCGCCGCGCGCCTGGCTCAGACGCTGAAGCGGCAGGCCCCGTCGACGGATCCCCTCACCGACGACAAAGCTCCGATCGAGTGGCTCACCGATCAGTTGATCGTGCGCTACGCAGGTGGCCCGTAGATGCTGGATGCTCGAGCCCCCGCGCAGATCCCACAAAAGAGGGACGAGGGCCGGGGTCTGGAGAGGTAAGCTCGGTTCCCGTGGTGGGCCGGAGACACCATGAGATCGCTCCCGAGGCGAACGAGCTCGCTGCGATCGTCGCCGGGTCCGACGATGCCATCCTCTCGATGAGCTTGGACGGCAGGATTCTGTCGTGGAACTCCGCCGCCGAGCGGCTGCACGGGTTCACGGCCGCTGAGGCCATCGGCAACCACGTCTCGATCCTGGTGCCGGATGACCGCCACGCCGAGGTTGATGAGATTCTCCGCCGGATCCGTGCGGGCGATCGGGTCGACCACCACGAGACGATCAGACAGAGGAAAGACGGCAGCCTGCTGCAGGTGTCGGTGAGCGTGTCTCCGGTCCACGACACGGACGGCCGCGTGGTCGGGGCGTCGGTGATCGCACGGGACGTCACCAAACGGTTTGAGGTCGAACTCGCGCTCACAGAGAGCGAGCGGCATCGGCGGGCGATCCTGGCCAGCATGCTGCGGGCCGAGGAGGAGGAGCGCAGCCGGATCGCGACGGCGCTTCACGACGACACGGTGCAGGTGATGACGGCCTCGCTGATCGCGATGGACCGCGTCGCGCTGGTCGCGCGCAAGACCGGAAATGAGCTCCTCGAGTCGGCGCTCAGCGTCGCCCGGGCGACGCTCGAGGAGGCGACGGAGCGAACCCGCCGGCTGATGTTCGAGCTCCGCCCGGCACTCCTCTACGACCACGGGCTCGCCGCCGCGCTGCGTGTGCTCGCCGAGCAGACCGCGCGGGAGGTCGGCGCCACCGCCACGGTCGTGGGAACCGTCGGACGCTACGAGCACCCGGTCGAAGAGCTGCTCTACCGGTCGGCACAGGAGGCGCTTGCGAACGTGCGCAGACACGCCCGCCCCCACAACATCCAGATCACCCTCGCCGAGGAGGCGGACGTGGTCACCATCGCAGTTGCGGACGACGGCCGCGGCTTCGACGTCGCCGACATCCGCTCCCGCCCGTCCGCAGCACTGCACTTCGGCCTGGACACACTCGTCGAGCGAGCCCGTGCCGCGGGCGGGTATGTCGACATCGCGTCGGCCCCCGGAGAGGGCACCCGGATCAGCATCGCCGTCCCGGGCACGGCCGGCGGAGCGGACCTCGCCTAGTCAGTCGTCCTTGCGGCCACCGCGGAGCTTCGTCGCCGCCGCGTATCCGCCGGCCGCGGCCATGCCCACCCCCACTCCGAGGATGGCCTTGCCGGTGCGACGGCGCTTGGCCCGTGGCTGCACGCGATCAGCGATCGTCCCGATCGCTCGTGCGGCGGCCTGCAGGTCGGCATGCACCCTCGGGTCAGACGCGGCCCGGCCGAGGCCGAGCTTCCGCGCCCGGCGGGTGCCGTGCGCGACGCTGCGGGTGGCCTTTCGGGCCTGACGCCGCACCCCGCGATCAGATGCGAGCCGCGTCACGCGGTCGCCCCAGTCGCGTCCGGATTTGACTATGACCCTGGTTTTTGGTGTTCGTCTCATACTCCGGGGGTTCCCGGGGCGGCCCGCGGCTAAACAGTGACGGAGCGCCCCCCGTTGCCCCGCTTCACAGGAACGGCCGGGCGCGGTCGAGCACGTCGCGATCGGTGCCATACGAAAGCAGCGCCTCGGCGTCATCGGGCGCGAGCCAGACCACCTCGTCCACATCATGGGCGAGCTTGGCAGTGTGGGCGGCCGCGGCCATCAGGTAGTAGCGCACCGTCTTTGGCCGCCCGTCGGCGACCGTGTAGGCGACGGTGCCGAGATCCCGCTCGATCGTGCCCCGCCGGCCCGTCTCCTCGAGCACCTCGCGGACGGCCGCCATGGCATCGTCCTCCTCGTTCTCGAGCTTCCCCTTGGGCAACGACCAGTCGCCGCGGTGGGGCCGGTGGACGACCGCGATCAGCCCGTCGCGGTGAAGTACCCCGCCGGCGCTTCGGATCACCGCCGCGTGGCGGTGCGCCGAGCCAGCATCGTGGCGCCCCAGAACGCGAGCCCCACTCCTCCGACGAGCACCAGGACGACTCCGGAGAAGATCCAGATGACCCCGCGGCCGCCGCCGATCAGGGCACCGGAGACGAGCATCGCGACGCCGAGCACGCCGAACGCCTGGGTGCACACGAACGGGCCCGGTAGCCCGGCCGGGGTGACCGGTTGCGATGCATCGACGAGCCGGCTCGGGTCGGCGTGGTCGCTGCGGCGGCTGCGCTCGGCGAGTCCGACGACTCCCGCAAAGAACGCGGCGAAGTACAGCACCTGCGACCAGAACGACCCGATGTAGTCATCGACGTAGGTGAAGAAGATGATCAGGGCGACGGCGGCGATGGTGCCGCCGACGGCCACGCCGATCGAGGTCTGCCAGGCATAGACGGTGCGCTCGCTCGACGGCCGGCTCACGATGCGTAGCGTACACCGCCCACCGGTGGACGCCGCGGGTGTCGGGCCTATGCTCCGGCACGTGCGACGGGTCGCGATCCTCGGGGCCGGATTCGCCGGCAGCTACGTCGCCCGGCTGCTCGGGCGGCACCGCGCCGACCTCGATGTCACGCTGATCGACCCTCACAACTTCATGCTCTACACCCCGCTCCTGCCGGAGGCTGCATCGGGCACTGTCGAGCCGCGCCACGTCGTCGTACCGGTGCGAGTGATGTGCCCCCATGCCCGGCTTATGCTGGGGCGCGTCGAGGCCCTCGACCTCGAACGGCGCGTCGCGACCGTGCAGCGGCCCCAGGGCGGCCAGACCTCGGTCGAGTTCGACACGCTGGTGGTCGCCCTGGGCGCGGTCACTCGCACCGCCCCGATCCCGGGACTGCTCGAGCACGCCGTCGGGTTCAAGAGCGTGGCCGAGGCGATCCAGTTGCGAAACCAGGTCCTGGGCCAGCTCGAGCTGGCGGCGACCGCTCCCGACGAGGCCGAGCGCCGGCGCAGGCTCACCTTCGTGTTCGTTGGCGGCGGGTATGCCGGTGTGGAGGCGATGGCCGAGCTGGAGGACCTGTGCCGCGACGCCGGCCGCCACTACCCCGAGCTGCGGGATGTGCCGCGACGGTGGCTGCTCGTCGACGTCTCCGCCCGCATCCTGCCCGAGCTCGGGGGAAACCTGGCCGCGTATGCGACCGGCCAGCTCGAGCGGCGCGGCTTCGAGCTGCACCTTGGCACGGGTCTGCGGTCGGCTGACGCAAACGGCGTCGAGCTGACCGACGGCACCGTGGTCCCGACCGCCACCCTGGTGTGGACGGCCGGCGTGCGCCCCAACCCGCTCGCCGCCCGGCTCGGGCTGCCCGTGGACGATCGCGGCCGCATGCCCGTGGACGAGCACCTGCGCGTCGAAGGACGCGAGGGTATCTGGGCGCTCGGCGATGTCGCCGCCGTGCCCAATGCGGCCACGCCAGGGCACACCGACCCGCCCACCTGCCAGCACGCCCTGCGCCAGGCCAGGCGGCTTGCGCGCAACATCGCGGCCGACGCGCAGGGCCGGCCGTTGCGGCCCTACCGCTACCGGATGCTCGGGCAGACCGCCACGCTGGGCCGCCACAAGGGCGTCGCCGAGATGTTCGGGCGGATCAGGTTGCGCGGCTTCGCCGCCTGGTGGTTCACCCGCACCTACCACCTCTACCAGCTGCCGCTCCCGAGCCGCAAGCTGCGTGTCGTCACCGACTGGACGGTGGGCCTGTTCTTCCGCCGAGACGTTGTTGAGCTGGGATCGCTGGGAACGCCGGTGCCCCTGGAGCCGCCGCCGCCGTGACCCGGCGGCCGCTCGATGCGGCCAGCACCCCGGCGAGGATGACCGCCACTCCGACGATCTGCCAGCCGGAAGGCGACTCGCCCAGGATGATCGCCCCGAACACGACCGATGCCACCGGCTGCAGCGTCAGGGTGATCGCGGTCAGCGCCGCCGGCAGGCGAGTCAGCGAAGCGCTGATCAGGAGCCAGCCGACCACCTGGCAGCCGAGTGCGAGCACCACCAGCCAGCCGGTGGCGCGCCACCCGGGCGTCAGGTCGAGATCGCCCAGCGCGAGGCCGGCGACTGCACACGCAACGGCGCACGACCCGGTCGCATCGCTCAGCGCCGCGGCCGGCCGGCCATCGCGGCCGCTCTGACGCAGAAGCAGGATGTATGCCGTGTAGGCGACGCCTGTGAGGAGGCCGAAGATGACACCGGCCAGCGGCCTGGCGCCGTAGGCCGCCGACCCGACGACTCCCGAGATCAGCACGACGCCCGCCAGCACCCCGGCGCCCGCCAGCAGCGTGCGCCGGCTGGGACGCTCGCCCCAGATCGCCCAGGCCGCCAGTGCCACCATCACGACCTGCGTGTTCGAGAGCACGGTGGCAAGACCGGCGCCGATGGCATCGATGGAGTGGTTCCACAGGATCAGGTCCGCCGCAAGCCACACGCCCGCGATCGCACCGAGCACGCGTTCGCGGCGGCCGGGGACGACGCGGGGGCCGCCGCGCCGCTGCTCGAAGCGCGCGACCAGCACGAGCGCCGGCACGGCATAGAGGCAGCGGAAGAACGCCCCGGTCGACGGCGAGACGTGTGCCAGTCGGAACAGGATGGCCGAGAACGCGATCGCCAGCGCCCCCACGGCGGCCTCGAGGGCCACCGCCGGCCGGTGACTGGGAAGATCGGCTGGATGGTTGATCGGTATCTCCGTGGTGTCCAGGGCGGCGAGAACCACGCAGCCGCAGCCCCGCCAGCCTCCGCACTACCCCAAACCGTCGCGCGATCTGGCCCGCGCGAGATATGGGTCAACCATCTACGCCGCGGCCTGCAGCTGCGCGCACAGTTCGAGCGCGACCTCGACGAAGGCGAGGGCGGCCGGTGAGCGATAGCGGTCGCGGTGCCACGCGAGGCCGATCAGGCGCGGCGGGAGGCGGCCGCCGAGGTCGATCACGGCCACCTGGTCGTCGGCTTCGTTGACCGCGAGCCGAGGCACGAGCGCGACGCCCATCCCGGCTGCGACCATCGCCTGCAGGGTGGCATTGTCGTCCGACCGGAACGCCATCCGCGGCTCGACGCCCGCCGCCCGCAGGCGCGTCTCGATCTGGTGCACGGTGGTGCAGGTGCGGTACCCGACCAGCGGCATCGCGGCGATCTCGCGGAAGGTCGGCGGAGGGCCGGGACGGCAGAGCGGCGAGTCGGCTCGGGTGACGAGCACGAACGGGTCGCGGTGCAGCTCGACCGATTCCAGCGTCCGCGCCGGCACCGGCAGCGTCACGAAGGCGAGGTCGAGGCGGCCCTGCTCGACCCCCGCGAGCAGGCTGTCGTCCTCGGCCTCCTCGAGCTGGATCTCGACCGCGGGCCACGCATCCATATACCGGCGCAGGAGCTCGGGCAGGATGCGGGCTCCGGCGCTCTGAAACGCACCCACCCGCAGTGTCCCGGTCTCGCCGCCCTGAAGCGCGTCCATGTCGGCCCGAGCGGCCTGCAGCCGCGCCACGATCACCTCGGCGTGCAGCAGGAGCAGCCGCCCGGCCTCGGTCAGCTCAACGGCCCTCGGGCCGCCGGGGCGCTCGACCAGGCGCGGGCCCACCAGACGCTCGAGCGTGGCGATCTGCTGACTGACCGCCGACTGGGTGTACCCCAGCGCGGCCGCTGCCCGCCCGAACGACCCGTGCTCGGCGATCGCCTGGAGCGCGGCCAGGTGGCGCAGTTCAACTCCAAGCCATTGATCATGTTCCATAATGGAAACGAACCTTACTTCGATTTGTACTTATGGACTATCGCGCCGATCATACACGCATGGGACTTCTCGTGGTACTCATCTTGATCCTGGTCGTAGGACCGCTTTCGGTGCGTTATGGCGCCGACTCGCGGCCCGCCGGCGAACGGCAGCAGGCCTGGTGGCCCGCCGCCCGCCGCGTCAGGCAATAGCTCTAGCTCAGGCCGAGGTAGGCCTTGCGCACGCGCTCGTTCGTGCGCAGGGCGGACGCGTCGTCGGTGAGCGCGACCCGGCCCGTCTCGAGGACGTAGCCGCGGCTGGCGACGTCCAGCGCCATCAGCGCGTTCTGCTCGACCAGAAGGATGGTCGTGCCCTGCTGGTTGATCTCCTTCACGATCTCGAAGATCCGCTCGACCAGCACCGGCGCGAGGCCCATCGACGGCTCATCCAGCAGGAGCAGCTTGGGCTGCGCCATCAGCGCCCGGCCCATCGCGCACATCTGCTGCTCGCCGCCCGAGAGCGTGCCCGCCTTCTGCGATCGCCGCTCGGCCAGCCTCGGGAAGAGCCCGAAGACGCGGTCGACATCCCCCTTCACCCCCGACCGGTCGCGACGCTGGAATGCGCCCATCTCGAGGTTCTCGAGCACGGTCATGCGGGGGAAGAGGCGCCTGCCCTCGGGGGACTGGCTGATCCCCATCCGCACGATCTCGTGTGGCGGCTGGCCGACGATGTCCTTGCCGTTGAAGAGGATGCGGCCGCGCTTGGGCCGGTTGATGCCCTGGATCGAGCGCAGCGTGGTCGACTTGCCGGCGCCGTTGGCTCCGATCAGGGTGACAACCTCGCCCTGTTGCACCTTGAGCGAGATGCCCTTGATCGCCTCGATCGTGCCGTAGAACGTGTGCACGTCGTCGAGCTCGAGGAGCGGGGCGCCGTCGACGCTCACGTGCCGTCCGATCCCGTGCCGGCCGATGTGGCACCGCTGCCCAGGTAGGCCTCGATCACACGCTCGTCGCCCTGAATCTCGGCCGGTGTACCCTCGGCGATCTTCTGGCCGTAGTCGAGCACCGTCACCCGCTCGGAGATGCCCATCACGACCTTCATGTCGTGCTCGATCAGGAGCACCGTCACGCCGCGCTCGTCGCGCACCTTGCTGACGAACGTCGTGAACTGGGCCGTCTCCTGCGGGTTCATCCCGGCTGTCGGCTCGTCGAGGAGCAGCAGCTTCGGATCGGTCCCGAGCGCGCGCGCAACCTCGAGCCGGCGCTGGTCGCCGTAGGAGAGGTGCATCGCGTAGGAGTCGTCGGCCGATGTGGGCAGGTCGCAATAGCGCAGGAGCTCGTGCGCCTTGTCGGCCGCCGCCCTCTCCTCACGTCGCAGCCCGGGCGTGCGCAGCACGGACCGCAGGATGCCGCCCTTGATGCGGGAATGCATGCCCACAAGCACGTTCTCGAGACTCGTCATGGTCGGGAAGAGGCGGATGTTCTGAAACGTCCGCCCCACGCCGAGATGCGTGACCGCATGCGGCGGGAGCCCGGCCACGTCGCGGCCGTCGAACAGGATCTCGCCGGCGGTCGGGGTGTACACACCCGTAAGCATGTTGAAGAACGTGGTCTTGCCGGCGCCGTTGGGGCCGATCAGGCTCACGATCGACCCGCGCGGGACATTGAAGTCGACATCGTTGCACGCAACCAGGCCGCCGAACTCCTTGCGTACCTTCTTTGCCTCGAGCAGGTTGTCGGCCATCAGGCGCTCGCGTCGTAGAGCGAGCCGCCGTCGACGCCGAGCTCGAGCTCGGCCCTTCGGCGCTGGCCGGGAATCAGGCCCTCGGGCCGAAGCAGCATCATCACCACGATGATCAGGCCGAAGATGCCGTAGGTGTACTGCGGAACGTTGAAGTGCGTGCCGGCGATGTTGTTGACGTTGTTGCCGACCGCTTCCAGCCCCTGATAGTTCAGGTACGAGAGCACGGCGCCGCCAAGGCACACACCCCACACATTGCCCATCCCGCCCAGGATGACCATGCACAGCACGGTGATCGAGATGTTGAGCGAGAAGTCGCCGGGGAACGTGGAGCTCTTGTAGATGGCGTAGAAGCACCCGGCCCCCCCGCCGAAGAATGCGCCGATCGCGTAGGCCAGTGTCTTCGTCCGCATCAACGGGATGCCCATCGCCGCGGCCGCGATCTCATCTTCACGGATCGCGACCCAGGCGCGACCGAGGCGCGAGTCACGGATGCGGATGCAGCAGAACAGGGTGAAGAGCACGAGCGCGAGCCCGCTCCAGTAGTAGTAGCTGTTGGCGTTGGTGACGGTATAGAACGCGGCGGGGAGGAACGAGACGTCCGAGTGCAGCCCGTTGCCGAACCCGAGCGCGTCGATCGGCGTGAGCCCGTTGGGGCCGTTGGTGATGTTGTGCCCGAACCAGTTGTCGCCGTTGTTCACGGCCTGGGGCACGATCTCGCCGAACCCGAGCGTGACGATCGCCAGGTAGTCGCCCCGCAAGCGCAGCGTCGGCAGGCCGATGACGATGCCGAACATGGCCGCAAAGATCGCGCCCGCCAGCAGGAGCGCCCACACGTTGATGTGGATGCCCGGCACGGTGGCCGGCACGCCCACCGACAGGATGTGCACGCTGTGGGGGGCGAACTGCTGGGTGGCGAACCAGCCGGCGACGTAGGCGCCTGCCGCGTAGAAGGCCACGTAGCCCAGGTCGAGCAGGCCGGCGTAGCCGACCACGACATTGAGCCCCAGCGCCATGATGATGTACACCGTCATGATCACCATCGTCCCGACCGTGGGCACCAGCTGGGCGGCGGTGGAGGTGCTGCCGATCGCCGAGGTGAGATCGCCGTAGTAGCTGGGGTAGAAGATCAGCGCCAGGAGCAGCGCCACCGGGAGCAGCACGCGCCGCACCCGCGGCGGGATGCTGGACCACACGCCGCCAAGGCTGGGCCGTTCAGTCATGCCCGATCCGCCGACGCCTCGCCCAGGAGGCCCTGGGGCCGGAACACCAGCACCAGGATGAGGATGCTGAAGACGATCGACTCCGTCCAGTTCGACCCGGGCGTGTGCCACGAGAGGCCCTCATTGAATGCCTGGATCAGCCCGATCAGGAGGGCACCGAGCGCCGCGCCGGTGAGGTTGCCGATACCGCCGAGCACCGCGGCGGTGAATGCGAACAGTCCCAGCTGGAAGCCGAGATCAAACCGCGTCGAGGTCTGGTACATCACAAACAGCAGACCGGCCGCGCCGGCGAGCGCGCCGCCGAGCGCGAAGGTGAACGCGATGGTGCGGTCGACGTCGATGCCCATCATCCGGCTCGCGTCCATGTCCTGGGCGACCGCCCGCATCGCCTTGCCCTGCTTCGTGCTGCGGACGAGGTAGACGAGCGCCATCAGGACCGGGATGGTGATCAGGACGACGATCAGTGACGACGCCCGGTAGGGGATTCCACCGATGCTGAAGAGCGTCTGAGCCGGGAAGATCCTCGCGCCGCTCTTGGTGAGCGGCCGCTCGGTGAACCCCCAGATGGCTGCTCCGATGTTCTGGAGCAGGAAGGACATGCCGATGGCCGTGATGAGCGGCGCGAGCTTGGGCGCGTTTCGGAGCGGCCGGTAGGCGATGCGCTCGATGGTGACGTTGAGCGTCCCGCAGAATGCCATCGCCGCCGCCAGGGTGACTACCACGAGCGGCGTTGTGACGTACCACGCCTGCGTCCCGTCCAGTCCCAGCCAGCCGTTGGCGACCGTGATCGTCACCATCGTCCCGAGCATGAACACGTCGCCGTGGGCGAAGTTGATCAGCTCGATGATGCCGTACACCAGGGTGTATCCGAGCGCCACGAGGGCGTAGATCGCCCCGAGCGTGATCCCGAGCAGGAGCACGCTCACGAACTGGCCGGGAGCGCTCACGAAGTTGCCGACGATCCATACGCCGAACACGCCCAGCACGACCCAGGTGAGGACGCGGTTGACCTGTTTGGAGAACCGGGGGAGCGTCGCAAGGAGCGGCCGACGCGTCGTGGTTGCGCCTGTCGTCACGTGGGACGCTCCCCCGTTGCCTCCATGTCTAGTGGAAGACCTCCACGAGGTTCGCCGGTGGCGTCAGCACCTTGTAGGTGACCAACTTGCCGCCCTTGGCGACATCGATCGTCATCGACCCCTGGTTCGTATCACCCTGCTGGTTGATGGCGAAGTTGCCCAGCACGCTGCCGGTGACCTGCACACCGAACAGGTGCGAGGTGATGCTCGCCCGGGTACCGTCGGACGCCTGTATGGCGTTCAGCAGCACCTGCGTCTCGGCGGCCGCGTACGGCGTGTACGGGTCGAGCGCGTCGGGGTGGTAGGCGTTGGTGAAGTCAGTCACGAACGTGGCACCGGCGCCTGTGAGCTTGTCCGGCGGCACGCCCGCCACCGACGCGTACAGCCCGTTGGCATTCGACGCGCCGGACTCGTCGATGGTGGACTGGGTCGTGAACCCGTCCGGCAGGATCAGCTTGACCTTGCCGGTGTTCGAGCCCAGCACCGACACCTTGTCCTTGATCAGCTGGCCTCCGTTCTCGCAGACCAGGCCGCCGACGAAGATGGCGTCGGGATGAGTTGCGCCGATCTGCTGCATCAGCGCCTGGTAGTTGGTGCCGGTCTTCGTGTTGTACGCGGCGAAGCCCGCGATCGTGATGCCGAGCTTCTTGGCCGCGTCGCGGAAGTACGTGGCGACGCCCAGGCCGTATGCCTGCTTGTCGTCCAGGATGTACACGCTCTTGATGCCGAGCTGCTTTGCGAGCATGGCGTCCGCCGGGCCCTGGAAGTTGTCGGCGGCGACGACGCGGGCGTAGTTGCGGGTGCCGGTCGGGTAGTACTTGTCCGGCTCACCCGGCGTCTTGGTCTTCTGCGTCAGTCCGGGCCACGTGTTGGCCGCACTGACCATGGCCACCGGACCGCCCGCGGCACGGTTCAAGACCGGGATCTCGAGCTCGGCACAGCCGGAGTTCAGCGTCCCGAGCACCCCGATCACCGACGGATCCTGTGCGTAGGCATTGGCGTTGGCCGAGCAGGTGGCCGAATCCCACGTGCCCGCCTGGGCCGTGGAGTCGTCGCAGGCCTGGTACTGGATGGTCATGCCGTTGATCTTGTAGTTGTGCTGCTTCAAGGTCAGCTCGATGGCCTGCACCATCTGCTTGGTCTGGTGCGAGTTGGCGCCCTGCATCGGGAGGTCAGAGACGATCTCGTACTTCCCGCTCCCCACCGGCGCGGCGCATGTGGACGAGTTGACCGGAGTCGCTCCGCCACCACCGCCGCCTCCGCTCCCACCGCCACTTCCGCCACTGTTGCTGCTACCGCAGCCCGCGGCCACGGCCAGCGAGAGCGCGACGGCCGCCACCAGCATGGCACGGCCGCCCGTAACACTTCTCATGAGATCTCCTCCCACAGCTGATAAGACCTTCCCCCCGGCCGGGACCGGCGCGGGAGCGAGACGGTGTATTTACCATCACGAGCGGATGGGAGCAAGCGCGCCGCCCACGAATCCGATCGCTGCCTCGAAACCTTGGCATCGCCGCGCAATGGTACTCCTCATCGCGGTCGTCGTCACAACTTCCGCTTGCGGATCCGGGTCGGTCCATTCGGGATCCAAAACTACGGCTCCGGCTCCGCAGGGGTGCTCGAAGGTGTGGGCCGCCGGCTGGCAAACCTGGGCGAACCGTGTCGCCATGCCGATCTGGTGCCCGGGGTGGATGCCCAGCCCGATCGACGCCATTATCCACGGCCAGTGGAACACCGCCCGCGTCGCCCACCACCAGTGGCAGCTCGGGTACGCCTGGCTCGAGATCGGACAGCTCGTGCACGTGATCTTCGAGGGCTATCCGCCCGGCACATTCCCGCCGACCTGTGAGGGCAACGTCCCCTGCTTCGGCGGCGAGGAGCCCAAATCCGAGACGATCGCGGGCCACGTCGTGCACTGGTATGACCGAAACCACGCGTCGCACTCGGGCCACATCGCCGCCGTGTTCACCTGGCACGGCTGCACCTATGTCGTCAGCATCCATGTGGCCTCGCCCGTCTCGACCAAGGCGATCGCCAAACGCGACCTGCGCCACATCATCCTCTCGAGCTCGCTGCTGAAACCGGAATAGGATCCGCGGATGCGGGTGTACTGGCATGAGGAGGGGCTCGCCCACGACACCGGGGCGGGGATGTTCGACCAGCCCGAAACGGCGCTGATCGAGGTTCCCGAGCTGCACCCCGAGAACCCGGAGCGGATCCGCAACATCCGCTCGGCCCTGCGCCACGGGCCGATCGCGCCGCGGCTGGAGTGGCACACGGGGCGCCACGCCACCCGGGATGAGCTCGCGCTCGTGCACCCGGCCGCCTACGTCGAGTCGGTGCGGGCGGCATGTGCGGGCGGGCCCGCCCTCATCACACAGTCCACGCCGGTCGGCCCGGCGTCCTTCGGCGCCGCGCTCGCGTCGGCGGGCACGGCGCTCGCCGCCACCGAGGCGGTCCTCTCCGGAGCCTCGCCGCTCGCCTACGCGCTCGTTCGGCCGCCGGGCCACCACGCCCAGCCGGCCCAGGCCGACGGCTACTGCCTGTTCTCGAACTCCGCCCTGTGCGCCGAGCTCGCGCGCAGGCGCGGGATCGAGCGGGTGGCCGTGGTCGACTGGGACGTCCACCACGGAAACGGCACCCAGGCCTGCTTCTGGGACCGGGGCGACGTCGTCACGGTCTCGCTGCACATGAACCACGGCTCCTGGGGCCCCCACCACCCGCAGACCGGCGCCCCGGACGAGCTCGGCGAGTGCGCCGGCCGCGGCCGGAACGTCAACGTCGCGCTGCCGCTCGGCACGGGCGACGAGGGCTACCGGAGGGCCTGGCAGCAGGTTGTCGAGCCCGTCCTCGACGGGTTCCGGCCAGGGCTGCTGGTGATCGCGTGCGGCCAGGACGCGAGCCAGTACGACCCCAACGGGCGCATGAGCGTCACCATGGCCGGCTTCCGCGACCTCGGCGCCGCCGCCCGGCAGCTGGCCGACCGCCATTGCGACGGGCGCATGGTGCTGGTGCAGGAGGGCGGCTACGGCAGGACCTATTCGGCCTTCTGCATGCACGCCACCCTCGAGGGCGTGCTGGGCACCGGCAGCCTCCTCGATGATCCGCTGGCCTATCTGCCCGACGACGGGAACCGGGCCGACGCGGCCATTGCGGCCGTCCGCGGCGCGCTCGCGCCGCACTGGGACGGGATCGGGGGTTGACGATGGACGAGCCCCGCTGGCTCGGCATCGAGCCCCGCCATCTCGCGACGCTGCGCGCGGTGGCCGACTCGGGATCGTTTCGCGGCGCGGCGGCCGAGCTCGGCTACGTGCCCTCGGCGGTGAGCGCACACATCGGGGCGCTGGAGCGGACGGTCGGCCGGCCGCTCGTGCTCCGCCGGCGCGGGGCCGGGGTCGAGCTGACCGATGCCGGCACACGTCCTGCTCGGCCACGCCGAGGCGATCCTGGGCCGGCTGCGGGCCGCCCAGGCGGACATGACCGCACTGGCCGACGACCGCTCGGCGCCGCTTCGGGTCGGGATCACCCAGAGCGTCGGCATCCGCGCCCTGCCGGACATCGTGCGCCGGTTCGGGCAGGAGTGGCCGATGGTGCGGATCCAGCCGCGCGAGTCCGAGACCGACCTCGAGCTCTATGGCGGCGTCGAGCAGGCCGAGCTCGACCTGAGCTTCGTCGAGCTGCCGGCGCCGCCGGGGCCGTTCCAGACGCTGTCGCTCCTGGTCGACCCCTACGTCCTGCTGGTTCGCAGCGACTCGCCGTTCGCCGTGCGCCCGCAGTGCCCGACCCTGGTCGAGATCAGCGACATGGAGCTGATCGGGCACACCTCCTGCCGCGGCCTGCGCCGCGTCGAGGAGCAGATCCGGGCGTCGGGCGGCGAGCCCCGGTTCGCCTATCGCTCCGATGTGAACGCCACCGTCCAGGCCATGGTGGCGGCCGGGGTCGGGGCGGCGATCATGCCGGGGCTGGGCGTGGACCCCGGCGACCCGCGCTCGGTCGCCTTCGATCTCAGCCGCGACGTGCCGCCGCGCACGCTGGCCCTGGCGTGGCACCGCGACCGCCACCTGAGCGAGCCGATGCAGGGATTCACCGCCGCGGCCGTGGCGGTGTTCGCCGACCTCGCCGAGCACTCCGCCGCGGAGCGCAGGCTGCGCACCGTTCGCGAAGCGTAAACACATGCACCGACGCCGGCGGGCGGGCCGATCGGCCCGATCACTGCCAATTGGCGCTCGCCCTCAACGCCAATTGGCAGGACGCGCGAATTCGGGTCGGAGGGCGAAAAGGTGGCCCAACAACCTCCGCGACGGGCTGCTGACGTCCGCGTCCGTGCTCGGGATCGCGGTGGACCTTCTGGGAGAGGGCGGCCGCGTCACCTTGTCTCTCAGCATCGTGCTGCTGCTCCTCATCTCCGCCCAACGGGTTCAGGTCTGGTAGCACGATCGCCGCCTGCCGCGCTGACAAGGCCGGTCCTACGGGCATGTGTTCGCGAGGCGTGAACACCCCGCTCGCGGATTCGCGCTTGTAACCGCGACGGCGAAACGCAAACATTCCCCTCGGTTGGAAACGCGCGCCGATGCGGGAGCCCGATTGCGGGCGGCGTGGACGCCGCTTCGGGTCGCGGCGGCGCGAGCGCGGTCGCGTCCGAGCCGTGGCGCTCTGGTCGCAGCCGGAGTCGCGGTCGCGGCAGCCGCCCTGGGAGGCGTTGTCGGTGGATCGACGATCACCGCCGATCGCAGTCTGCGAACGGGGCTCGAACAGCTTCCGGTCGCCCAGCGGAGCTTCACCGCAACCTGGCTCGGCACGCCTCCCGCCGGCGGCTATCCCGCGCTCGACCGGGCGGCCACATCGGCGCTGGCCACGCTCGGCCCCGGCGCGCCGGCGCGGACGCTCGCGTTTCCCGAGCTCAATCTGGGCGGCCGGCTCGTCGAGCTCGGGGCGGTGGACACCCCCCGCCGGTGGCTGCAGCTGGCGTCGGGCCGGCTCCCGCGGACGTGCGTGCCGACGCGCTGCGAGGTCGTCCAGGCGGGTGGGCGGCCGGTCGATACCGTGTCCGAGCCCGGCCTGCGCCTGGTCGTCGTCGGGCGCACGTCGGCTCCGCTGCCGGTCACCCTGGGCGCGCTGACCCGCTCGACGCACTCGTCCAAGGGCGGCCCCCCGCCCGTGCTGGTCGCCGGCGGCGTCTCGCCGATCTCGGCCCTGCCCGTGCTCTCGGCCCTCTACCGCGCCTACGGCTGGACGACGCCCATCCGGCCGCAGACGCTGCACGACTGGCAGATCGGCGGCCTGCTCGAACGCCAGGCCGCGGCGGCGAGCAGCATCCAGCGCCTCGGCACCTCGTTTGGCCTCACCGGTCCGACCAACACGCTGGTGGCGCTCCGAAGCGCCGACGCCGTCTCGGCCCGGCGGCTGCAGCTCGTGGGCGGAGGCGCGGCGGCGCTCCTGCTCGGCTTCGTGCTGCTGGCGGCGGCCGGCCTGCGCCGCGACGCCGGCACCGAGTGGGCTCGGCTCGAGCGCCACGGCGCCCGGCTAGGCCAGCTATGGACGTTTGCGTGGGTCGAGGCCGCCTGGATCACCTTCGCCGGAGCACTCCTGGGCGGGGTCCTGGCCGCGGTGGGTGTGGCGATCGCCGCCGATCGTGCCGGCGTCGGCGCGGCGGCCGTGCTGCGCCACACGATCGTGTCGTGGCCGGGGGCTGTGGCCATCCTCGCGGCCTGGGGGGCCGGTGCGGCGGTGCTGGTCGCCGCCGAGCGCACCGCCGGCACCGACCTGCGCCTCGGGCCCGTGCGCGGACTCGACCTGGCGGCGCTGGCGGTGGCCGGCGCGGTGGCGCTTGCCGCCGCCCGCGGCAGCGCGAATTCCACCACGCTGGCCGCAGGCTCCGATCCACTGCTGGCGCTGCTGCCGGGCCTCGTCGCGGTGGCGGCGGCGATCGTCACCGCGCGCCTGGCCGGACCGCTGCTGCGCCTCGCGGGCCGGGGCCTGCGGCGAGGACCTCCGAGCGTGCGCCTTGCCCTGATCTCGCTGGGGCGGGAGGGCGGCCGGCCCACGCTGGCCGCTGCATTCCTGGTCGCCGGGCTGGGCCTGGGCGTGTTTGCGGCGGGATACCGCGCCACCCTCGTTCAGGGCGAGCGCGACCAGGCCGCCTTCCAGGTGCCGCTCGACTTCACCGTGTCCGAGGGGCCGGCCCTGCGGCTGCCGCTGCAGGTCGCTCCGGTCGACCGGTACCGCCGCCTCGCCCCGGGCACGCTGGCGGCGCCCGTGATTCGGGCCTCGGCAACGGCGCCCGCGCCGGGCCTGCCCGTCCAGGCCACGGTGCTCGGCGTGCCGGCGACCGCGATCCGGGCGATCCGGAGCTGGCGGGGCGACTTCGCGTCCGTCTCACAGGCAGAGGTCGCACATGCGCTGCGGCCCTCGCGGCCGCCGGCGCTGCACGGCGCGGTCCTGCCGGCCGCCGCGCAGGCCGTCTCACTCGCCGTCACGACCCATGGCCAGCCCGTCCGGCTCGTGCTCGCCGTCGAGACGCGCGCGGGCGGCTTTGACCATGTCGCGCTCGGGGACACGACGGAAGGGGCGTCGACCCTGCGGGCACGCCTGCCCGCGGCCGACCACGGCGGGCGCGTGATCGGGCTCGTGGTGACACTGCGGTTCGCCGATGCGCTGGCGCTGGCCCACCAGGGCATCGAGGGCGGTCTGACCATCGTCGCGAGCGGCAACCTGCACCTGGGGCCGCTGCAGGTCGCGGGCACCGGCACCGACGTGACCGCCTGGGGCGGGTGGATCACGCGCGGCACCGCCCGGCCGGCCGCGCCGGGGTTGCAGGCGGCGCTGCGCTATGCGCTCGACGGCAGCACGAATGGCCTCTTCCGGCCCCGCCAGCCGACCGACGGCCACCCGGTTCCCGTCGTGGCCAGCCCAGCGCTCGCCACGCTCGCGGGCCGCGATGGCCTCCTGCAGATGACGGCACCGGACTCTCAGACCCTCACCGTCCGCGTCGCAGCCGTGGCACAGCGCTTCCCCACGGCCGGCGGGGCGTTCGCCATCGCCAACGAGGCGACGCTCAGCACGGCCCTGAACGCCGACGACCCGGGCTTCGCCACGCCCGCCGAGATCTGGCTGGCGGTGCCACCGGCCGAGCGCGCACGGGTGGCCGGGGCACTCCGCCGCAGGCCGTTCTCCAGCCTGGTGACGGGCTCTCGAGACGGGATCCAGTCGCAGCTCGCCGGCCAGCCGCTGGCGCACGGCCTGCTCGACGTGCTGGCGATGTCGGCGCTGCTCGCGCTCGTGCTCGGGGCGGCTGGTCTCGTGCTCGTCTGTGCAGCCGACCTCGGCGACGAGCGCGACCACCTGGTCGACCTCGAGGCGATGGGGGTCGGGCCGACGGCGCTGCGGCGCCACCTCGTCCTGCGCGCGCTCGTGCTCGTGATCGTCGGGATCGGCGGCGGGCTCGTGCTCGGGGCCGTGCTCTCGCGCCTCGTGATCGAGCTCGTGTCGCTGGGCGCCGGCGCGGCGACGGCGACCCCGCCCCTGCGCGGCGAGCAGGACTGGACGATCGTGGCGGCCGGGCTGGCCGCCTTTGCGCTGTGCGGACTGGTGCTCGTGTGGGCCTTTGCCCGCAACGCCTTCCGGGCCCCGGTGCCGGGACGGATCGGAGGAGGCACATGACCGCGGCCGTCGATGCCCGCGACCTCTTCCGGATCCATCGCAGCAGCGAGGGCGAGGCGGCCGCACTGCAGGGGTTGACGCTGCACGTCGATGCCGGCGAGGTGGTGGCCGTGCTCGGCCCGAGCGGCTCGGGCAAGAGCACGCTCCTGCGCATCCTGGCGGGGCTCGAGCGGCCGTCGGCAGGCACGGCGCGCGTGCTCGGCCACGACATGGCCGAGCTGAGCGCGCGCCGGGCGGCCGCGCTGCGCGCCCGGTCGCTGGGCATCGTCGACCAGCACTACCATCGCTCGTTGCCGCCCGAGTTGCGCTGCCGCGAGATCGTCGGGCTGCAGCTCGCGATGCTCGGCGTGGGCGCGGGCGAGCGCGACCGCCGCGCGGCCGACCTCCTGGAGCGGGTGGGGCTCGCCGACGCCGCCGAGACGGCTCCCGGCACGCTCTCGGGCGGCGAGCAGCAACGGGTCGCGATCTGCGCGGCACTCGCCCACCGGCCCACCCTGCTCTTGGCCGACGAGCCCGCGGGCGAGCTCGACGCGGCAAACGTCGCCGTCGCCTACCGGCTGATCGCCGACCTGGCCCGCGACCATGGCGCCACCGTCGTTCTGGTCAGCCACGACCCCGCCGCCACCGCCGTCGCCGACCGCACGGTGCACATCCGCGACGGCCGCTTGAGCGACGAGGCGTCCGGCGGGGGTGCCACCGCCATCGTGGTCGGGCGCGGCGGCTGGCTGCGGCTGCCGGAAGACCTCCTGCGCGACGCCGGGGTGGGCCGGCTGGCCCGGGCGCAGCGGCACGATCTGGGGATCCTGCTGACGCCCGCCGGTCCGGCCGGGGAGGCGCCGGGCGGGCAGGCCGCCGGGGCGGGCCCGCCCGCCGACCGGCCCCAGGCCGGCCCGGCGGCAGAGTTGCGCGACGTGCAGATGCGCTACGGCCAGGGGCAAGGCGCCCGGGTCGTGCTCGCGGGCTACAGCGCCACCTTCGAGTCCGGGCGGATGACCGCGCTGACCGGTCGGTCGGGGTCGGGGAAGAGCACGGTCCTGCGGCTGCTGGCGGGAATGGAGCATCCGACGGCCGGCGAGGTGCTCGTGCTCGGGCACTCGATCGGCGGGCTCGACCGCGCCCTGGCGGCGGCCTTCCGCCGCCGCCACATCGGTGTCGTCACTCAGGAAGCGGGCCTCGTGGACTACCTGTCGGCGATCGAGAACGTCACGCTGGCGATGGCGGTACGGGGGGTCGGCGAGGGCGAGCAGGCCGTGGAGGCAGCCCGCACCTGGCTGACGCGCGTCGGCCTCGAGCAGCGGCTCGGCCATCGCGTCGCACGGCTGTCGGCAGGCGAGCGCCAGCGGGTCGCGATCGCCCGGGCGCTTGCCTGCGAGCCTGAGCTGCTCCTGATCGACGAGCCGACCTCGCGGCTCGACCAGGTCAACGCCGCGGTGGTCGGGCGGATGCTCGCCGATGCGGCCCAGCTTCACGGAGCCACGATCGTCTGCGCCACCCACGATCCACTCGTGATCGAGCAGGCCGACCGCGCGCTACCGCTCGAACCGGATGCTTGACCGGTTCTGACCCCGCCCGCATGATTGAGGCAGGTGGGAACCAGAAATCTGCAGATTATCTCGCGGCCGCCGCGTGTGTGGTCGTCACAGCCGGCGGCGCGACCAGCGCCCTGGGCGCGCCCAGCCTGCTCCCGACCGGCGGGTTCGAGGGCGGCGGCTCGGGGTCGCTGGCGGGCTGGAAGGGCGCCGGCGCCGTACTCAGCCTGCGGCCCGACGGCCGCGGCGGCGGCCACGCCGTCCGCGTCGCTCGGGCGCCCGGAAATCGCACCTACTCGATCGTCGCGGCCCCCGCTCCCGCGAAGACCGTGGCCGAGCGCCGCTACCGGGCTGCGGGATACGCTCCGCTCGGGCACCCCGGGGCGGCGCGTGTGCGTGAAGCTGGTCGAGGTGACACCGGCCGGCCACACGGCCGGGTACGCCGTCGGCTGCCTCACCGCCACCGCCGATGGCGGGCATTCCCTGCGGCGGGCTACACGGCCAAGCACACCGGCGATGTGATCTCGCTCCGGGTCGTGCAGACGTCGGCCGCAGCCCAGGGCGACAGCTTCCAGGTGGATGACCTGTCGCTCACCTCGCCGTCGGCCGATTCGGCGGCGCCCTCGCAGACCGGCGGGCGTGACCGCCCAGGCGACCTCCTCGACCAGGGTGGCGCTCACCTGGGACGCCGCGACGGACGCTTCGGGCGTGGCCGGATACACGATCTACCGCGGAGGCGTCTTCGTCGCCACCGTCCCCGGCTCGGCCACGGCCTACACCGACGCGAGGCCTCCGCGCGGGCACGCGCTACGTCTACGCCGTTGACGCGTTCGACGCGTCCGGCAACCGCTCACCCCGCTCGGCCGGGGTCGCCGTGACAACCTTCACGCCCGGCGACCCGGTCATCGCCGCCGCGGGAGACATCGCCTGCGACCCGACGGATTCCGGCTTCAACGGCGGCAACGGCAGCTCGTCGAAGTGCGCCGAGCAGGCGACCTCAGACCTCGTCCTGGCGAACCCCTCGATCGCGGCGGTGCTTGCGCTGGGCGACAACCAGTACGGCTGCGGCGGTTACACGGCGTTCCAGCAGTCCTTCGCGCCCACGTGGGGCCGCTTCCTGGCCAAGATCCACCCCGTCGCCGGCAATCACGAGTACCAGACGAGCGGTGGTAGCGACTGCGCGCCGAACGCGGCCGGGTATTTCCGGTACTTCGGCGCCGCCGCCGGCAACGCCCAGGGCGACTACGCCTGGAACATCGGCGCGTGGCACATGATCGCGCTGAACGGCGAGTGCGGCAACGTCGGCGGCTGCAATGCCGGCTCGGCTCAGGGCACGTTCCTCCAGGCCAACCTCGGCAGCAGCACGTGCACGCTCGCCTACTGGCACGAGCCGTACTACAAGGGGTCGGGGAGCCCGGCCTCGGCGTACACCTACTTCTGGAACACGCTGCACGCAGCCGGCGCCGACATCGTCCTGAACGGGCACATCCACACGTACGCCCGGTTCGCGCCGCAGGACGCGAACGGCAACGTCGACACGGCCGGCGGGATCCGCGAGTTCATCGTCGGCACGGGTGGCGAGGACAAGGCATCGCCGCCGGGGTCGACCAACGTCCAGTCCACCGCGAAGGCGTTCGGGCTCCTCGAGCTGACGCTGCACCCCGCGAGCTACGACTGGAAGTTCGTCTCGGTGGACGGCTCGGTGCTCGACTCCGGCTCGGCCGCCTGCCACTGACCGTCAGTCGCGCCGGCCGGTGACGGCCAGCCGCACGCCCAGGCCGATCAGCACCAGCCCGCCGGTGCCCGCGAGCGCCTCGAGCCGCCGCCGCGACCGGGCCAGCCAGACCCGGGCGGTCCCGGCAGCGATCGCCCACGCGCTGTCCGAGACGACGCCGATGGCCAGGAAGAGGCAGCCGAGCAGGAACAGCTGCAGCGGCACGTGTCCGCGGCCCGGGTCGGCGAACGGCGGCAGCACAACGGTGAGGATGACCGCCGCCTTCGGGTTCGTGAGGCCCACGATGAACCCCTCGCGCACGATCGTGCGCGTGCCCTTGGGCACCTGCGTGGCATCGGTCAGCTCGGCCAGCGGCCGGCGGTGGCGGATCATGCGCACGCCCAGCACGACCAGGTAGACGGCACCGACCAGCTTGATCACGGTGAACACCGTCTCGGAGCGCTCCACCAGCGTGCCCAGGCCGAGCGCGACCAGCACCACCAGGACGAACACCCCGCCCGTGTTGCCGGCCACGGTCGCGAGCGCCGCCCGGCGGCCCGAGCGCGACGCCGCGGCTGACCACGAAGAGCACGCTCGGCCCCGGCACGACGATCAGGACGAACGCCGTCAGCGCGAACTCGAGCAGGTGGTCGCCCGGGGGCATCAGCGCGACTGTAGCCAGGCGACTGATCCCACGCCCGAGCGATCCCGGCAGCGTGTGAGCGGCGTCCCCGACGTGGACGCGCCCAAGACGGCGTTTGCGCCGGGTGCCATCAGGCGGCGGCAACCCAGCCGGGCTCGGGCCGCTCCAGCCGGCCCTCGGCCACGAGGCGCCCCACGGCAGCCGGGGAGAACGGCCACGAGAACCACTGCCCGAGCTCCGCCTCCGGGGCGACCACCGCGGCGCGCACCCCGGCGACGACCAGCTCATCGACACCGCCGCCCGGCGCCGGCTCGGGGAACACCTGGTCCCAGCGGCGAAGGAGGCTCGAATGGATGTGACCAGCCGCCCTGCAGCGGGAGCGTAACGCTCTGGCTCACCAGCGCGCCGGAGCGCTCGAGCGGCGTCCGCGCACGCCGCATCCGGGGCGAGCTCCAGCCGAGCTCGAGCTTCACGTCCTCGAGCTCGCTCGGGCCGGTGTCGGCGAGGTGCCGCACGAGCTCCGCGGCGTCCCCCTCGCCCGCCGAGTACCGGTCGAGCTCCCCGCGGCAGACCGGATCGGCGAGCGCCGCGACCGCGGTGGGCATGAGGATGCTCTTGCCGCCGTGCACCTTGAGCTCGTGGATCCCGTCTCGCGCCGCGAGCTCTCGCGAACCACGGGGTACTTGGTCGCAGGCCACTCGGCGAACCCGCCCTTCCCCTGCCGGTAGGGCTCCTCGTGGCAGGCGACGAACAGGCTGGGGAGCGCGCAGTCGGCCGTGCGCGTCAGCATCCCGCGGTCGCGCAGGAACGCCTCGGCCTCGTCGACCGACGCGAGCGCACGCTCAGGTCGCAGGCGGCAGTCGTGCATGCGCCGGGCGCGAAGCTCATCGAGGGTGGACATCACCGGCCTACACTCTCGCCCACAGATCCCGACGAGGAGCCGATGCATGGACGACAGCGAAGTTCTGGGCCAGATCGACAAGCTGGTCGCCGAGGAGCAGCACCTGTTCGAACGCGAGGGCCACGGCCGGCTCGAGCCGGACGACCACGCCCGCCTGCAGGAGATCAAGGTCTCGCTCGACCGCTGCTGGGACCTGCTTCGGCAGCGTCGGGCAAAGCGCGAGTTCGGACTCGACCCCGACGACGCGGCCGCCCGCAGCGAGGACACGGTGGAGCACTACCGGCAGTAGGCCGCGGGCCAAACGGGCGCTACGCCGATCCCGAGACCTCGCGCCCGGTTGCCGGCCGCCTGGCGGGCGAAGGCGAGCGGGCTCGTCGCCGTGAGGTCGATCGCCGGCTCGACCGTGGAGTACGACTGCATGTTGTCCCGGAACACCGCCGTCGAGTTGAAGCGGGCGTAGCGGTCGGTGCCGTCGCCGGGGCACAGCCGCATGTGGTCGACGACGCCGGATGTCGCCGAGCTGTTCGGCCCCTCGACGACCGCGCCGGCCAGGATCGGCGGCGAACCGTTGAGGGATCCCACCAGGTTTGCGACCTGGTGCTGCATGCAGTCTGGGTAGGTGGTGCCGTCGCCGACGGCGAGTGCGACTCCCCAGGCATTCGCCCCGAGCACGTTGGCGAGCCACCGCCCACCCGCAACGGCATAGCGGTGGGTGTGGCTGATCTGGTCGTACTCGCCCGCCATGACGGCCAGGCCGAACCCGTGCGAGCTGGTGTCGTACGCGGCCCACGGGAACCCGAATCCGAACGGGTCGGTCGCCCCCTGCGCCTCGGCGCGGTCGAGCTGCTTGCGGAGGTCGGAAAGCAGGCGCGGCCGGCGTCACCTGCAGCCCGGCCGGATCGTGCTCGGCACGGATGGCGCGGTAGAGGTCGTAGTGCGCGAGGCCGCTCACGTCGTAGAGGTTGAGCGTGTCGGCGGCATCGTTCGGTCCGGTGATGAACGCGTGCGCCCAGTGGGCGGCGAGGCGCAGGTAGTAGCGGGAGTCGCCGGTGCGGAAGCCCGGCGGGAAGGTGGCCGTGGGCCGTTGCGATCGCGAGCTCGGTCGCCCCCAGCTCGAGATCGTCACGCCACGTGGTCTCGGGGTAGAAGTCGAACGGGATGACGGTGAGGAGCCGGCCGGGGCTGGTGTCGGCGAGCGCGAAGATATGCTCAGCCGAGCGCAGGCAGCGGGCGGCGAGGGCCGGCTGGGTATGCCGGTAGACCTGGTAGCAGAGCGCGAATGCGGCAGCGTCGCGCCCGGCCAGGTTCGGGCTGACCGGCGCACCGGGCGGGCCGGCCCGGAACACCGGGCGGTTGCGGATGTAGCGCCCCGCGGGACTGGTGCCGTCGTAGTGGTCGTCGGCCTGCGGCAGCCGCCAGATGTCGTGGTCACCGAGGGTGGTGGCGTTGGCCGCGCCGACCCCGACCTGGTAGTAGAGCGTGCGCGTCCTGTCGTCCCACATCCGCAGCAGCCAGCGCACGCCGAACCTCGCCTCGGCGGCGAAGCTCGAGCCGTGGACGCGCACGTCGGTCTGGCGGGGGAAGTCGCGGACGGTCGCGAGCAGCACGTCGTCGGTGTAGCTCGTGGTCTCGACGAACTTGAGGTAGTCGCCGGCATCCCACCATCCGCCGGCCGCATTGATCCGCACTCCGAGCGGCTGCAGGTTGCCCGTGAAGTTCCCGTTCCCGTCGACCTTGGGCGTCAGGTAGGTCATCGCGTGGGCGTCGTTCAGGTGCCCCGGCGCCGGTGCGAAGCGCGCTGCGGATGAAGTCGGGGCCGTCGCGCTCGTTCTGGTAGAACGACAGCGAGTGCCGGATCGGGGCCGCCGCGAGCACACCACCGGCCGCGATCCGGAAGGGCGGTGACGCGGCCGCGGCGGCACCGGTGACGGCCACGGTGTAGGTGCCCGGCGCCCGCACACGCGAGAAGTCGATCGCATAGACGTTCGGGAACCGCGCGCTCCAGCGACCCAGCGCGGCACCCACCGGAGCAGTGAGCACGACCCGGCCGCCGGCATTCGTGACGTGGAAGACCGCTCCCGGCTCGGGCACGCTCGAGAGCAGGTAGGCGCGCTTGGAGGAATCCTTCGGGTACCCGGCCTGGTTCACCCGCACGAACGCCACCCCGGCGGCCGCCGCCCCCATCGCCGGCGCACCGAGCGTGCACGCGGCGACGATCGCGATCGCCGCGAGCCAAACCCCGTGCCGAACTGGACTGCGAAGGATCCGCACCACTCCCTGGGCCTACTCTACGTGGTCGCGGCGGCCGTGTCGCGGGTTATGGCGGTCTCTCCTCAGACACAGCGTCAGGGTCGTCGGGATCGAGCGCGGCCGCGAGAGACGGTCGCGGGCCCCGCGGACGGCGCGGCTCACGCACTCCGGCGCCGGGTCGTCCGGACCACCCCCACCCGCCGGGACGCTGCCACCGTACAAGTCGCAAGATCCGCAGCGCGCCGTACAGGACGTAGACGAGCAGGCCGCTCTCCACCACGACGAGCGCGAGCCAGAACCGCAGACCGAGCACGAACCACGCCAGACCCGTCGCCGCTGTCGCGATCAGACCGATATACGCAACCGCGAAGACCGGCACGACGATCCACGTGGGCGCCGAGAACCGCGGGCACATCACGGTTCCCTCATCCCTCCCAAACGGTACCGGCCGGGGGGTTCAACGAAAAGAGCCCGGAGCCCTCTGGCGAGAGAGAGCTCCGGGCCTATGGACTGTACTCACGCGCGCCGGAATGCGCGCATTGACAGCGGTACGAAGACCAGCGACGGGGCGGCGAGCCACGCGAGGGTCGCGATCGATTGCGGCAGAGCTGTCAGGTTATTGGACACTCCTGCTGCTCGGCTTGCACGAACGGGAACGCGTAGTCCGGTTCGGTGTTCGTTGGTACGAAGAACATCCCTGAGCCGTAGATGGCACCCCCGCACTCTGCCGAAGCGGTATAGGTGACGTCGTATTGGCAGGACTGGCCGGGCGCTAACGGGCCACCGCATCCGTCATTGGACAGCGTGAAGTGCGGATCCGATGGACTCAATATCCCGTAGGTGCCGGTTGAGCCATTGCCGTTGTTTGTCGCCGTGAATGTGTGCGTGGCCGATTGTCCCGGTGGGAGCTTCCCGAAGTCGTAGGGGTCAGGAATGACCGAGACGTTATGTATTCCGCCACTTCCGTTGAGAGTGATGCTGGTGGTGCTTGCGAGGGCAGGTCCGCACCTCTTGCCTGTGGCCGTCAACGTGGCTGTGTCGATTTGACCGTTGGTGGTGGGCGCATAGACGACGGTGACCTTGCACGTCTTCTTCGGCTCCAAGCTGTGCTTCGTGCACGTGTCGGCGCGCTTGGTAAACGCCGCTGAACCCGAAAGCGCGACCTTCAACGCCGATGTCGTACGGCCACCGGAGTTGGTAAGTGTGAACACCTGGGTCTTGGTCTTGCCACCCACGCCATCCACCACGCCGTAATCAAACGTGGCTGGGGCGGTCTGCGGCGTGAACTTGATTCCCGCCGCTGACCCCGCATGCGCAACACCGGGCGCGGCGAACACGGCCACAACGCCGGCAAGCACGGCCGCGAATCGAGTACAGCAGGTCATCTAGAACCCCCGAGGGTCGGAGCCAACCCTAGGAGGCGAGAACCCCTGCTGTCCTTCCGAAGGTTGAAGGTCGTGAACATCATGAGTGTGTCAGGGAACCCCAGAACGTGTCAACCTGCTTTCCCCACCTCGCAGCTTCGCAAGCCACGGGGGCCAGGCTCGCCTCCGACAGGCCGCTCCGTGACCGACGAAATCGGCCCCGGGCCGCCTGGCGAGAGGCGATCCGGGGCCGATGGGCGGTACTGGGCTCGAACCAGTGACCCCCAGCTTGTCGAGCTGGTGCTCTCCCAACTGAGCTAACCGCCCGCAGAGCGCCGCAAACGCGGCCGGTGGAGGATACCGGCCGCGAGCCGTCGGCGGCAAGAGAGCCCGTCAGATCCGCTCGATCGGGGCGTATCCGAGCATCAGCCGCCGCTCGGATCCGTCCTCCCGGAACCGCACCGCCACCACGTCGCGGTCGAGCCCGATGACCGTGCCCTCGCCCAGCGTCGCATGCCGCACCTCGTCGCCGACCGCGAGGTCGGGCACGGGCTGCTCGGGAGCGCGGCCGCCCGCCGGCGCGGCCGGCACCTGCCAGGCGGGGACGCGGCGCTCGCGCTCGATCTCGTCGGCCGGCAGCTCGCTCAGGAAACGCGAGGGCAGGTTGTATCCGCGGACGCCGAAGATGGTACGGCTGTGGGCGTGGGTCATCGTCAGCGACTGGCGGGCGCGGGTCATGCCGACGTAGCAGAGCCGCCGCTCCTCGGCCTCGTCGCCCTCGTCCAGCGAGCGCTGATGCGGGAACAGCCCCTCCTCGAGGCCGATCACGAACACGATCGGAAACTCGAGCCCCTTGGCGTTGTGCAGGGTCATCAGCGTCACCTCGGGCCGCTGCTCGGAGAGCGCGTCCGAGTCGGAGTAGAGCGAGATCTCCTGCAGGAAGGTCGCAAGCGATGTGTCCTCCTCCCCACGCTGCTCAAACTCGCGGGCGACGCCGACCAGCTCGTCGAGGTTCTCGACCCGGCCCTGCGATTCGAACGTCCGCTCGGCCTCCAGCATCGCCTTGTACCCGGTCTGGCCGAGCACCTGCTCGAGCATCGCGGCCGGACCGAGGGCGGCGGCGGCCTCGCGCAGCTCGGTCATCAGGGCGGCGAACTCACGCACACGGCCTGCGGCGGCGGTTCCCAGTGACACGGCGCCCGAGTTCTCGATCGCCTCGGAGAGCGACCAGTTCATGTCGGCGGCGTGCGCTGCGAGGCGCTCGAGCGAGGCCGCCCCGATCCCGCGCCGCGGCTGGTTCACGATCCGCCGCAGCGACACCTCGTCGGCCGGGTTCAGGATCACCTGCAGGTAGGCGACCGCATCCTTGATCTCGGCCCGCTCGTAGAACCGCGGGCCCCCGACGACCCGGTACCCCACCCCCTGGCGCACAAGGACGTCCTCGAGCACGCGCGACTGCGCGTTCATCCGGTAGAAGACCGCGATGTCGGCAGGGCCCGCGCCCTCGTCGATCGCCTTCGCGATCTCGCCGGCCACGAAGCGGGCCTCGGAGTGCTCGTCGTCGGCCTCCACCACCCGCACCGGGAGGCCGCGGCCGAGATCCGACCAGAGATGCTTGGGCCGCCGGTCGGGGTTGCGGGCGATGACCGAGTTGGCCGCGTCGAGGATGGCCTGGGTCGAGCGGTAGTTCTGCTCGAGCGCGACCACCCGCGCGCCCGGGAAGTCGTGCTCGAACTCGGCGATGTTGCGGATGTCGGCGCCACGAAACGCGTAGATCGACTGGTCGGGATCGCCGACGACGGCGAGGTTCTTGTGTTGCTCCGCGAGCATCGCCAGCAGCCGGAACTGGGCGTGGTTCGTGTCTTGGTACTCGTCCACCATGATGTGGCTGAAGCGCTGCTGCCAGGTGGCGCGGGCATCGGCGTCGGCCTCGAGCAGAAGCACCGTCTGCAGGATCATGTCGTCGAAGTCCATCGCGTTTGCCGCATACAGCCGGCGCTGATAGAGGGCGTACACCGAGGCGACGGTCTGCTCGAAGAAGTTGCCAACCTGGTCGCCGTAGGCCTCCGCCGTCAGCAGCCGGTCCTTCGCCCGTGAGATGGCGGTGTGCACCGCCCGCGGCGCAAAGCGCTTGGGGTCGAGCTCGAGCTCCTCGATGCAGGATTTCACGAGCCGCACCTGGTCGGCCTGGTCGTAGATCGTGAAGCTCGGCCGGTAGCCGATCCGCTGTGCGTCGCGGCGCAGCAGCCGCCCGCAGGCCGCGTGAAACGTCATGACCCACATCCGCGCGGCGGTGCGCCCGCCCACGAGGCGCTCGACCCGCTCCTTCATCTCGTTCGCGGCCCGGTTGGTGAACGTGATCGCCAGGATCTCGCCCGGCTCGGCGACGCCGGCCTCGATCAGGTGCGCGACCCGGTGCGTGAGCACACGCGTCTTGCCCGACCCGGCCCCGGCGACGACGAGCAGCGGTCCGTCGGTGTGCACCACCGCCTCGCGCTGCTGGGGATTGAGCGCGTCGAGCAGGGAGTTGGTGGCGGCGCCCGCCGCGGTCACCCCACCACGGCGGGAGAGGGGCGGACTGCGATCGGCACGGCGCTCACCTGACGGATTCTACCGGGCCGGCCGGAGGGCGATCACCCCGCGCGCACCGTCACGGTCACACTCGTTCCGGCCGCGTTGGTGCGTGTCGCGGGCGCGACGACCCGCAGCAGATAGGTGCCCCTGGCTCCCGCGATGATGGTCGTTGCAAACCGCGAGGCCGGGCCGAGGCGAGGCTCTGCGACCGTCCGCCAGCCGCTCGCGGTCAGAAGCTGCACCAGCACCCTGCCACGGGGGTGTCCGGGATAGACGCGGCCGGTCAGGCGGACGCCGCCGCCGGCGCGAACCCGGACGGCCCCCGCGACGAGCCGCACGCGCTGATGGACGGCGATCCGTCGGCTGGCCGTCACCGATGGTGCGGCCTGGAACCGCACGCGGTAGACGATATTCCCGCGAGGCGCCGTCCGCCACGACACGGCTCCGGCGCGCCCGGTGGTCAGGTTGTGGACGGTGTGGAAGCGGCGCTGGCCGGCCCGCCGAACCGCGACCAGCACCCGCGCACCCACGACGGGCACGCCGCTGCTCGTGCCGGCGAACCGGACCGTCGCGCGGTGCCCGGCGAGGATCGCCGTCGGCCCGCTGCCGACGAGGCGGAGGTTGGCCGGGTCGCCGAGCGAGACGGTGAACGTCCAGAAACCATCGCGCACGTTGCCCGCACCGTCGGTCGCGTGCCACCTGACGGTGTGCGTTCCGTAGGCGAGATTTGACGGCGGCACGAACATCGCGGTGCTGCCGGTGATGGTCATCGGCCGGCCGTCGACGCTCGCGTCGAACTGGCCCAGCCCGCTGGGACCGGGATCGACGCTGAAGGTGACCGGGCTGCGGCGGTCGGTTGTCGTGCGCACGGGCGCCAGGTCGCGCACGACCGGGGCGTGGGCGTCGACCCGCAGCGCGAGCGACGCGACCGTCGTCTCGCCACTCGCGTCGGAGACGGTGACGGCGAGCGTGTGCGCGCCGTCGGCGAGTGACGCGGGGGTCAGCTGGAGGCTGTGGGAGTAGGCCGTGAGACCGGGATGCACTCCCGCCCGGTGGGCGACGAGGTCGGACGCGAGTGTCACCGCCGCCTCGCTCAGCCGTGCGCTGCGCACGCCGGCACCGGCGTCGGCGGCGGTCACGGTCAGGGGCTCGGGCTGGGCCTCGTTGTGCCAGAGCCCGTCCGCCAGTCGACCCGACAGGACGACTCTCGGCGCCGTGGCGTCCGTCAGGCGGGCCGAGAGAGCGGAGATCCTGATGGTGTTATTGGCCTTGACGGCGTAGTCGCGAGCGATATCGGTCTTCAGGAAGACGCCGACGATCTGGTTTCCGGCCGGAATGCTCCAAACCGCGGCCCCGTCGCCCGTCGCCAGGTGAAGCTGCGGCGAGGACGGGAACGACCCGCTGCGCAACCGCGCCTTCATGTAGGCCGATGTGCCCGTCGCACCGGTCTTGTAGACGACCGACAGCGATCCCGAGGCGATCGTGGTGGTGGCCGGCGCCTGCCACTGCCACCACGCGTTGCCGAGCTTCGGCGCCTGGCCGAAGCCGAAGATGCGAAGCGGCCCAACGCTGGTGCCGATGAAGCCGGCGCCGCGCGCGAACGACCATCCGGTCGCATCCTGGTCGGTCTTCACGGAGATCGTGTATGTGCCGGCCCGGGCGGCCGCCGGGGCGAGCATTGCCGCAAGCGGCGAGGATGCGGCGGCTGCGAACAGCACGAGGGCGCGGAGTTTCACGGAGGGCCTTTCGGATTGAAGCGGGATCGCGGTGCCCCTCAATGATGCGGCCTGCACCCGTCACAGGTCCAGACCGGGGCTGCCGCGATTGCACGCCGGAACTGTCACGCGCGGCGTGACATTTGGGACGCGACGGGCGCCCGCCGCCGTAGGTCAGGCGTGGAGAGCGCGCACGCCCAGCGCATGGCAGCCCTCGACCGGGACGGCTTCGTCGCCATCCCCGGGGCGCTCGGCCCGGAGGCCGTCCGCCGGCTGACCGCGGTCGTCGACCGCACCTATGACCGCCGGGCCGCATCCGGGCGGCTGGCTGCGGACGGATCGCTGCACATGCTCGGCTTCGTCTCGCGCGACCCGGCCTTCCGCCAGCTGGTTGACCTGGCCGACCCGCTCGCACTCGTCGCCGGCGTCCTCGGCTGGAACATCTACCTGTACCACTGCCACCTGGACGTGCATCCGCCCTCCCCCGGACGCGAGCCGCAGCCGTGGCGCTGGCACCAGGACGGCGGCCGCCAGAACGTCGAGGTCGAGTCCAATCCGCGGCCGCGCCTGTCGCTCAAGGTGGCCCACTTCCTGACCGACCTGTCGGCCGCGGGGCGCGGCAACATGATGGTGATCCCCGGCAGCCACCTGCAAAACACGCTTCCGCGGCCGCCGGCCCCGCAGGGTCCGTGCCCGCCTCCCGCCGGCGCGGTCGAGCTCCTGGCCGAGCCCGGCACCGCCGTGGTGTTCGACCGCCGGCTCTGGCACGCGCGCTCGGACAACCGCTCGCCGCTCACGCGCAAGGTGCTGTTTCTCGCCTACACCTACCGCTGGGTGCGCCCGCGCGACTCCTACCCGGTGACCGCTGCCTGGTTTCGCCGCCAGAGCGCGCTGCGCCGCCAGCTCATGGGTGACGCGGCCGCGCCGGAGGGCCACTGGCTGCCGCGCGACGACGACGTGCCCCTGCGCCGGTGGATGCAGGGCCGCGGCCTCTGACGCTCAGTTCGGCCTGAGCTCGAGAACAGCTTTGAGTGCGGGGTCGGCGACCCAGACCGAGCCGAAACCCACGCCGAGCGATCTCGGTGTGCCGCGCACTTCGACCCGCGCGACGACCGTGTTGGTGACGGTGTCGATCCGTCCCACGACATTGCCGGCCAGGGTCGTATACCAAAGGCCTCCGCCGCCCAGCGCCAGGCCTGCGACCTCGTCACCGCCGACGAGCGTCGCAGCCGTCCTGTCCGTCGAGGGATCGACACGGGTGATCCCGACCGCACATCCGCCGCCGGCCACCCAGACCGCGTTGGGGGCGACCGCCAGGTCGCCGCACAGGCCCCCGCTTGCGACCTTCGCGCTCCGTACCCTGTTCGCCGCGGCGTCGATTCGCACAACCGCACCGATATCTGGCACTCCGACCCACACCGACCCGGCGCCCGACGCCATATGCGCCGGCCCGCCGACCGGCGTCGAGCCGACCGACACGGTCTTCACAACCCTGTTGGTCCCCGGATCGACGCGCACCACCGAGTCGCCGTGATGGTTTGCGACCCAGACGGCACCCGGCGTCACCGCGACGCCGATCGGAAGCATGCCGACGGGGATGGTCCGCACGACGCGATTCGTGGCCGGGTCGATGCGCGAGAGAGTGTCGTCGTCCTGGTTGGTCACCCAGACCGCACCGTCGCCGGCCGCGACGCCAAAGGGCGCCGAACCCACACGGATCGTCGCGACCACCCTGGCGGCGACCGGGTCGATCCGCGACACCGACCCATCCACGCTGTTCGCGACCCACACCGACCCAAAACCGACCGCGACCGCCCCGCCCGCGTCTCCGACGGGAATGGTCGCCGCGATCGGGCCGCTCGGCGCCGACGGGCCCGACCCCGCGTGCGAGCCACCACCACATGCGGCGCACGCCGTCACGGCCCCCACCAGCAAAGCCATCACGTTGCCCACCCTCATGACGGCGATCATACGGGCAAGGCGCTACGCTGAGCGGCCATGCGTGCGGTGATCCTCTCGGAGCGGGCGCTCGCCGACACGGACGAGATCTTCGCCGCGGCGGTCGTCCATCTCACGCGCAAGCTCGGGCGGGTGAAGCCGCTCGATCCGGCCACGCTGCCGGATGGCCGGGCCGAGATCGTGGCGGCGCTCGATACGTGGGCGGGCGACGAGGTCGACTGGCGAGGAGAGCTCGCCCGCTTCTACGAGGACCACATTCCCCTGCACCTGCGGCCCAATTCGGCCCTGAACGCAGCGCTGCGCCGGCTCCAGGCCGCGGGTATCCGGCTCGGATGCTGGTCGCTCGGCCCCGACGAGGCCGCCCGGATCGTGGTGCACCAGCTCGGCCTCGGCCGCCAGATCGAGCGGATCGGCTCCGGCGGGTCGGCCGACGTCGCCGTGCTCCTCGCCGATGAGCTGGCCGCCACACGCGACCAGGCGCTGATCGTGGCCGACGACGCCGGCGCCCTGGCGTACGTCGCCCACCGCGGTGTGGGCGCCGCGGCCGCGCTGTGGACGGGCGCGGTTGCCGACGTCGCCACACCCGTGGCGACGCTGGGGTCACCCGCGGATATGGTTGCCCTCGTGCTCGGAGAAACGGCGGCGGCGCGGTGATGGACGAGGATCGCAGGCTGGACACGCTGCTCGAGCGGATCGACCTTCTCCGCCGCGAGCTCGAGGTGATCGGCCGCAGGCTGGACGGCCTCGAGGGCCTGAACCGGATCGCCGAGGAGCTGCACGACCTGAACGGCGCCCTGCAGGCGCTGGCCTACGCGGCCCTCGGCCGCCACGGACCGGACGTCCGCCGCAAGGGCTGAGCCCTACGCGATCGTGACGCCGGTCTCCGCAACGGCCAGCGGGAGTGCCTGACCGGCCAGGCCGGCGAGCGCCCCCGCAACCGCCTCCCCCGTTCCCGGCTCACACCAGACGAGCACCGACGGGCCCGCACCCGAGAGCGTGGCCCCGAACGCGGGCAGGCCGGAGAGCCGCTCACGCACGGCCAGGAGCAACGGCGCCAGCGGGGCCCGGAACGGCTCGTGCAGGCGGTCGTCGAGGGCATCGGCAAGCGCGTCGGTGCGACCCTGCTCGAGCGCCGCGACGAGGAGCGCGGCGCGGGCGGCGGTGTGCACCGCATCGGCGTGAGCGACCTGGGCGGGCAGGGCCGCCCGCGCCCGCTCGGTCGCAAGCTCGTCCGCCGCGACGACGGCCACGAACTCGACCGGGCAGCCGCTCAGGCGCAGCGCGCGCGCCCCTCCGGCCGCGGTCCACGCCAGCGTGACCCCGCCGAGAAGCGCGGCGGCGACGTTGTCGGGGTGGCCCTCGAGCGCGGCGGCGGCGGGCAGCGGATCCGCCTCCCTGCCCTGCCACGCCAGCCCGGCAGCGACCCCCGCGGCGATGGTGGCGGCGCTCGAGCCGAGTCCGCGCGCGAACGGGACCGCGTTTTGCATGGCGAAGGCGAGCCCGGCCGGATCGGCACCCACCGATGCGAACGCGCGCACGAACAGGTTGGAGCCATCCCGGGGGACGCGGCTCGCGCCCTCGCCCGTCGACACTCACCGACACCTCACCGCCGCCCGCCGTGATCTCGACCCGGTTTCGCAGCTCGAGCGCCACGGCCAGGCAGTCGAAGCCCGGCCCCAGATTCGCCGAGGACGCCGGCGCCGTCACGGTCAACCGGTCAGGCAAGGACCGGCTCTTCGGCGAAGGCGACCCGCTCGAGTTGTTCGATGTGCGGCGGGCAGCGGACGATCTCGGCGCCCTCGGCGCCGGCGGTGTCGGGGTCCTTCAGCCCGTGCCCGGTCAGCACGCAGACGACCGTCGATCCCGGCTCCACGAGGCCGTCCGCCGTCGCCTCGAGCAGGGCGGCCACGGATGCCGCCGAGGACGGCTCGCAGAACACGCCCTCCTCCTGCGCGAGCAGCCGGTAGGCGGCCAGGATCGCGTCGTCGGAGATCGGCCCGCACCCCTCCGCTCGAGTCGGACACGGCCGCCAGCGCCTGGTCGAGCCGGGCCGGGTTGCCGATGCGGATGGCGGTCGCAACCGTCTCGGGATGCAGCACCGGTCGCCCGGCCACGAGCGGCGCCGCTCCCTCGGCCTGGCCCGCCAGCATGTGCGGCGCGATGCCGAGCTCGCCGAACCCCATCCAGTAGGCGGTGATGTTGCCGCCGTTCCCGACCGGCAGCGCGAGCCAGTCGGGCGCGCCGCCAAGCTGCTCGACGACCTCGAACGCCGCCGTCTTCTGGCCCTGGAGCCGGAACGGGTTGACGGAGTTCAGAAGCGCGATGTCGCGCCGCTCGACCAACTCGCGCACGAGGCCGAGCGCGTCGTCGAAATCACCCTGGACGGCGATCACGCGCGCCCCGGCGATCTGGGCCTGGGCCAGCTTCCCGCGTGCGATCGCGCCCTCGGGCAGCACCACCACGAGCCGGATACCTGCACGCGCGCAGTAGGCAGCGGCCGAGGCGGAGGTGTTGCCGGTGGAGGCGCACACCGCCTCCGTCGCGCCCGCCTCGAGCGCCTTGGACACCGCCACGGTCATCCCCCGATCCTTGAACGAGCCGGTGGGGTTCGCGCCCTCGTACTTCAGATAGACCGTGCAGCCGGCCCGCTCCGACACGCGCGGCGCGGCCAGGAGCGGCGTGCTGCCCTCGCCGAGCGTCACGACGGGTGTGGACGCGGTCACCGGGAGCCGGTCGCGATAGCGCTCGATCAGCCCGGGCGACATGGACGCCTAGGCGTGCACGGGCATGAGGACGCGTTTGAGATCGTCCTCTGCACCCGGCTCGAGGATCGCCATCACGAGGTCGCCGGGGCGGATCTCGGTGTCGCCGATCGCGATCTCGGCACGGCCGTCGCGCGAGACCGAGATCAGGCGCGACTTGCTGGGCAGGTTCAGGTCGCGCACCGACCGGCCGGCGGCGGGCGAGTCGGCGTCGATGGCGAACTCGACGATCTCGAGGTTCTCGCGCCGCAGGTCGAGGAGCGTCACCAGCTCGTGCTGGGGCAGCTCGTGCTCGATCAGGGCCAGGATCGTGGCGGTCGCCGACACCGTCAGGCTGACCCCGACCATGTCGAAGTGGGGCTGGTTGCGAGGATCGTTGACGCGGGCAATGCTCTTGGCGACGCCGTACTTCTCCTTCGCGACCTGGCACACGATGACGTTGTCCTCGTCGTCGCCGGTCACCGCGACCACCAGATCGGCGCGCTCCACCCCGGCCCGCTCGAGCACGTAGAGCTCGGTGGCGTCGCCGTAGCGGACGACGTGCTCAAAGCGCTCCTCGAGCCGCGCGTAGCGCTCGCGGTCGTTCTCGAGCAGCGTCACCTCGTGTCCCATCTTGAGCAGGGTGCTCGCGAGGTTCGACCCCACCTTGCCACCACCCGCGATCAGGATGTACACGCCGCCCTACCGCCCCGGCTCTACGCGGCCCGTCCGGGGTTCGCGCAGATCGCCTCGAAGGCGGTGTCGATGACGGCCGAGGTTGCGCACACCGTCTGCAGGCCCATGGTGCGATAGAACGCGGCCCGAGCCGGGTCGAGGACGCGGGTGACCACGCACGGGACTCCGAACCGCTTCTGCGCGACCTGGGCGATGACGATGTTGGTGTTGTCCCCGTCGGTGGCGATGATGGCCGCATCGGCGTTCTCGATGCCGGCATCGATGAGGACGTCGGTGTCGAGGCCGTGACCCTGCAGGAACCGGCCGGGCCAGTCCTCGGGCAGGCGCGCGAGCGCCTCGGGATCCTCGTCGATCACCGTCACATCGTGGCCTTCGGAAGTCATGCGCAGTGCGAGGCTCGAACCCACCCGCCCGCACCCGACGATCAGTACTCTCATAGCGGGAAGCGTACACGCCGGATCGGGCCTGTGCCTGCCGCCTGCGCCGGTGCACTATCGTCGCGGGATGAGCGAGACGCGCATCGGGCTGCTCGGCTTCGGCACGGTCGGATCGGCCGTCCACAGGCTGCTCGGCGAGGGCGCCGAGGCGATCGAGCGGGTCACCGGCGGGCCGGTGGTCGCCGCGGCCGCGCTGGTGCGCGATCCGTCCCGGCATCCCGCGGCGCCGGCCGGCCTTCTGACCACCGATTTCGCCCGCCTGCGCGACGATCCGACGATCACCGTGGTGGCCGAGGTCATGGGCGGCATCGAGCCCACCCGCACCCACGTGCTCGAGCTGATGGCCGCCGGCAAGTCGGTGGTCTCGGCGAACAAGCAGCTGCTGGCACGCCACGGCGAGGAGCTCTTTGCCGAGGCGGAGCGGCGGGGTGTACAGCTGCGGTTCGAGGCCAGCGTGTGCGCGGCCATCCCCGTGATCAAGGTGCTGCGCGAGTCGCTGATCGTGAGCGGCGTGCACCGGATCGACGGGATCGTGAACGGCACCACGAACTTCATCCTCACGCGGATGGTCTCGGCGGGCGACTCGTACGCCACCGCCCTGGCCGAAGCGCAGGCGCGCGGGTATGCCGAGGCGGACCCGACCGAGGACGTGACCGGAGCCGACGCCGCCGCCAAGATCGCCATCCTGGCGTCGATCGCGTTCCACACGAGGGTGCACACCGACGAGGTCGCCCACGTGGGCATCGACGGCCTCGACCTGGTGGATGTCTCGCATGCCGCGGCGCTCGGCTACCCGGTCAAGCTGATCGCCTCGGCGATGCAGGTCGAGGGCGCCGTGGTCGCCCGGGTGCATCCGTGCCTCGTTGAGGCAGACCACCCGCTGGCGTCGGTGCACGGGGCGTTCAACGCCGTGATGCTGCGCGGCCGCTCGATCCGCGAGGTGATCCTCGAGGGGCCTGGCGCGGGAGGCGAGGAGACCGCCACCGCCGTGATCGGCGACCTGCTCGCGGTGATCGGCACGTCGGGAACGGGCTTCCTCCAGCACGACGGCTACTACCGCGACCTCGCGCGGCTGCCGCACGACGAGCTGCAAAGCCCGTTCTATCTCCGCTTCGAGGTGGACGACGAGCCGGGCGTGCTGGCCCAGGTGGCCCAGGCGCTGGCCGATCAGCTTGTGTCGGTGGCCCAGGTCGTCCAGCACTCGGGCGACGGCGTGCACATCGTCATCCTCACCCACAGCGCCCGCGAGGGCTCGGTGCGCGCGGCCGCGCGGGCCGTCGCCGACCTCGGCTTCAGCCGGTCCGCGCCCGTAGTGCTGCCGGTGCTCGAACGCTCGGAGTAGAGCTTCGAAGAACGGCCGCCAGCACGATCACGGTCGCGACGGCACCCGCCACGCCGCCGAGCGCGAACACGCCCCGCACGCCCAGCAGGTGGATCAGCGTTCCTGCGCACACCAGCGAAAGGGCGTAGGTGCCGTTCAGGACCGAGACCGCCGCCGCGCGAACGCGGCCCATGACGCGGTTGGGCAGGTGGCGCTGGTAGATCAGCATCTCGGCCGTGCCGAAGAGCCCGTTGCCGGCGCCCGACAGCGCGAGGCCGAACAGGACGACCGGGAACGCCGGCGCAAACGCCACCAGGCCGATCCCGAGACCGAACGCCGCCGCCCCGACTCCGAACACGTGCAGCGGCTCGCGGTGCGCCGTCAGGCGCCCGGCGAACCACGAGCCGCCCAGCATGCCGAGGCCGCAGGCGCTCATCTCGATGCCGAAGCCGGCGCCGCCGGCGTGAAAGATCCTTGCGAGCGGGATCATGGCGACCACAACCGCGCCGTCGACCGCGATCATCACGGCCACTGCGACGGTCGTCACGAGCACCATCCGCGCCCGCACGAGCTCGCCGAATCCGGACGACGCCTCGCGGACGAATCCGCGCCGAGGCTCGGGGTCGGGCCGGGTCTCGCCGCGCAGGCGGATGAGGACCACACCGGCCCCGGCATACGCGAGCGCGATCGCCGCCATGGCCGCCCGTCCACCGACGAGCGCGTAACAGACACCCGCCGCCGCGGGAGCCACCAGCACCGCCAGCTGATTCGATCCGAACAGTGCCGCGTTCGCCCCCGGCAGGCGTTCGTCATCGATCAGAGCCTGGACCGCCGCCGCCTGCGCGGGCCCGTAGGGCACCGCAGCGACCGCGGCCAGGGCGGCTGCCACCAGCAGCTCCCACGGGCGGGTGGCGGCAACCGCCGCCGTCGCAAAGATGGCTGTTTCTGCAATCGCGACCCCCGCCAGCACCCGGCGGCGGTCGTAGCGGTCGGCGACCACGCCGCCGAACGGGCCCAGAAGCATCGCCAGGCCCAGCGACGCGGCGAGCACGGCCGACACCCAATAGGTGCTGCCGGTCATGTGCAAAACGCTCAGCGCGAGCACGATCGCCGTGGCCTCGGTCCCTGCAACCACGAGCAAGGCTGAGGTCATCAGCCGGCGCAGATCGGGATCGGGAAGAGTGGGCCGCCTCAAGTTGACAAGAGTTTACACAGTCGCGGACTGTTCGGCAACCTCGGTCGGAAAGTGGGTGACAATCACCCGGCAGGGGGCTCTGCGGAGGATGAAATCGACCGTCTGGCCGAAGAACTCCTCGTGCAGGCTGCGGGCCAGGCGACGCTTCTGGGGTGAGCCGACGATGATCAGCTGGGCGTCGTGCTCGACTGCGGCGTCCACCACGAGCCGGCCCGGGTTGCGCGTGCGGGCCACCACGGACGTGTATTCGACGCCGTACTCTGCGGCGAGCGACGCGGCCATCTCCTGCACCTCCCGCACCTCCTGCTCGCGCTCTGGCATCGGGATGTCAAGCGGTTCGCGGACGGGCACGAAGAGAGCACTCACCCCGACCACCATCGCCCCCGAATCGACCGCGAGGCGGCAGGCCGACGCCATCGTCTCCTCGGCGATCGGGTCGAGCCGCTCGAGCGGCACCACGATCGTGGAGTAGGCGATATCGGTCACGTCCTGGGGCGGTGGCGCCGCCTGCTCGACGCTGTCGATGATCGGCAGGCCCGCCCGGACCCGCACGAAGGCGTACATGGCGAGGCCCGCAACCATCCACAGCGGGCCCACCACGCGCGCGCCGGGGTGTGTGCCCAGCGCGACGATCCAGGCCACGAACGCGAGCAGCGTGCCCACCACCGACGTGACCGGGATCAGCCTGCCCCGGACCCACACATTGCCCTTCATCATGAACGGCCGCGGCATGTCCGGGGCCACGATGCGCAGCCAGACCACCGAGGCCTGCGTGAGCATGAACGCGATCAGGATGCCGAAGCTGTAGAGCGACGCGAGCGTGAGCTGCTCCTGGCCGTGGTAGAGCGCACCGACGACGATGAACCCGCACGCCAGCAACCCGACTCCCGCGATCGCGGCGGGAGGGTGCAGCAGCTTGCGGCTGGTGCGGCCGAAGATCGCCGGCAATTGGGTGTTGCGCCCCATGGCGGTGGCCAGGCGCCCGCAGCCGGAGAAGCTGCTCGAGATCGCCATCAGCAGGATCGCGCAGGCCGTCATGCCAACGCCGAAGCGCAGCCCGATCGCGAGCCAGTGCGGCAGGTGCGTCCCGATCCGCTCGGCCAGGCCGAGCATGGGCGCATTCACCCACTTCGTCGCCAGTTCGCTCGTGCCGCCGGCGGTCTTGCTCGGGTCGGCGTGGGTCGGGAAGGCCGACGCCGCCGCCGTGGCCACGGCGGCGTACACGATCACGACCGTGAACACCGACGAGCGCACGCTGTCGGGCACCGAGTGCTCGGGGTCCTTGGCGTATGCGGCCATGCTGCTCACCTTCTCGAGGCCGGTGTAGCCGATCATCGCGATCGGGAACGCGAAGGCCAGGGAGTTCCAGGTGGGGATCGTGCCGAGGTGGATGCCGTGCGTCAGGGCGCTCCACGAGAACAGGAGCGCCAGCCCGAGCACGGCCAGGCTCACCTGCACCACCAGGTCGAGCGCGGCCACGGCCACGCCCGCCGAGTAGGCGTCGGTGCGCCGCGCCAGCCGAACGGCCGTCACCACCACCAGGATCGCGACCGCCAGGGCCGCGTCCTCGCGCACCGAGAACGCCCCCGTCAGCCCGAACGCTCCAGCCACATAGTGGGGCAGAAACAGCGCCGAGAGCGACATCGCGATCACGAAGTCGAGCACGGTCGCCCATCCGGCGACGAAGCCGGCCAGGTCGCCCCACGCTCGCCGCGCAAGCGCCGAGGAGCCGCCCGGCTCGGGGATGGTGGCGCCGCCCTCGGCGTAGGCGGCCGCCGCGAAGGCGAACAGCAGGCCCGCGGCCAAGAACACCACCGGCGTCAGCGAGAGGGCATAGACCGCCGTGATCCCGAGCGCGTAGTAGAGCGACGAGGAGATCTCGCCGTAGGCCATCGCATAGAGCGACGGGGCGCCCAGAAACCGGCCCAGCGACGGGATCTTGCGCGCCATGCCGCGGAGAATACTGACAACCCCGGAGGCGCCGTCAGCCACGGCGCGCGTGAATACCTGGGGCCCGGCCCCGAGTATTCAGAGCTGGCGGAGCATCTCGGCGCGGCGGCGCTCGAGGAAGTCGCGCTCGGCGGGGGCCGAGGCCAGTTCGAGCGCGACCGTGTAGGCGGCGAGCGCATCGCCGGGGCGGCCGAGGCGGCGCAGCATGTCGGCGCGGGCGGCGTGCAGCAGGTGGTAGCGGTCGAGCGCACCCTCGGCGGCGAGTGCGTCCACGAGCGCGAGGCCGGCGGCGGGCCCCTCGGCCATGGACACGGCGGCGGCGTGGTTCAGGTCGATGACCGGCGAAGGTGTCATCTGCGCGAGCTCCGCGTAGAGGCCGGCCACCCGCGCCCAGTCGGTGGCGGCGAAGCTGCGAGCGCGAGCGTGCAGCTCGGCGATCGCAGCCTGCAGCTGGTAGGGGCCGGGCGCGCCGGCCCGCTCGGCCCGGCGCAGCTCGGCCGAGCCCGATCGGATCATGGCCGCATCCCAGCGCGTGCGGTCCTGGTGCTCGAGCAGCACCAGCTCGCCGGTCGCGGTGGTGCGGGCGGCGGCACGCGCGTGGTGCAGGAGCATCAGCGCGAGCAGGCCGCGCGGCTCGGGCTCGGCCGGCATCTGCTCGACCACGAGCCGCGCGAGCCGGATCGACTCCTCGCACAGGTCGCGGCGCACGAGGTCGTCACCCGACGAGGCCGAGTAGCCCTCGTTGAACACGAGATAGAGCACCGCGGCGGTGTGGTCGAGCCGGTCGGCGAGCAGGTGCCCGGGCGGCTGCCGAAACGGGATGCCCGCCATGCGGATCTTCGCCTTCGCCCGCACGAGCCGCTGGGCCATGGCCGGCTCGGGCACCAGGAACGCACGGGCGATCTCGGCCGTGGTGAGCCCGGTCACCAGGCGCAGCGTCAGCGCCACACTGGCGTCGGCGGACAGCGCCGGGTGACAGCAGGTGAAGATGAGCTCGAGTCGGTCGTCGGACACTGCATCGTCCTCTCCGGGGAGGTGCGGGTCGACATCGGTCGGGTCGGTGAGCCATGGCAACCGCTCGCGGAGCGCCCGCTCGCGGCGGAGGCGGTCGATCGCGACGTTGCCGGCCGTGGCGACGACCCATCCCAGCGGCGAGTCCGGGACGCCGTCGGCCGGCCAGCGCGCGGCCGCACGCGTGAACGCCTCCTGCACGGACTCCTCGGCCAGATCGGCATCGCCGAACCGGCGCATCAGTGCCGCCACGGCCCGGCCCCAGTGCTCGCGGAAGGCGGTCGCGGCCGCCTCGGTCGCGCTTACCGCTCCACCAGCGGTCGCACCTCGATCGACCCGTGCCGGGCACCGGGGATGCGCGCCGCGCTCTCGATGGCCTCGTCGATCGTGTCGCACTCGATCACGAAGTAGCCGCCCAGCTGCTCCTTGGTCTCGGCGAACGGGCCGTCGGTGACGAGCGAGCGTCCGTCCCGCACCCTGACCGTCGTCGCAGCCGACGTCGGCCGCAGCTCGGCGCCGTCGATCATCATGCCGCGCCGGCCGAGATCCTCCGACAGCTCGGCGTACTCGGCGTACATCGCCTGCCGGTCGGCGTCGCTGAGCCCGCCCCACTCGACCTCGTTGGCGTAGATCGCCAGGAGGTATTTCATCGTCGTCTCCCTTCGTCTTGCCGGCCGGCGCCCGGCCGTGTCATCTCAGTGACGAACCGGACCGGCCGAATTCGACATTCTTCATCGCGGATTCATCGCGCGCCAGCGCAGGATGCCCAGCACGACGAAGACGGCGCCGGACAGGAAGCCGACCTCACCGCCGCCCAGGGCGACCGTCTCGATCAGGAGCGCCACCCCGATGACAAGGAACGCGCCCGCCAGGATGCGGTTTATTCGCAGCAGCATCGCGTCACCCGGTCGGCTGGGTGCCCACCATCACCCGGCAGTCGGCGTTCCGCAGCACGTAGTCGATCACCCGGCCGAACATCCGCTCCCCACCGCGCTTGCGCTGCTCGGCGCCCAGCACGATGATCTCGGACCGCCGCCGGCGCGCCTCGTCGACGATCGCCTGGCCGACGTTGCGCGTGCGCACGATGCGCGGGATCACCAGCACCCCATATTCGCGGCCGAGCGCGGCCGCCTCGCGCAGCTCGTGCTCGGCGAGGAGCGACTCCTCGGCCATCGGCGCCGACAGCGGCAGGTTCATGGGCACCCTGATCGGGTAGAGCGCAACCAGCTTCGTGCCCGACTCCGCGGCCAGCCGAAGCGCCGTGCTCGTCATCTCGTCGGTCACCCTGTGCGAGGTGAGCGGGAGCAGGATCGAGCGGTACTCGACCTCGACCGCGGGCCCGACGATCGCCCGCGACGCCATCACGGTCTCGGTCAGCGGCAGGTGCTGCACACGCCGGTAGACGACGTAGACGACCATGCCGATGACGAGCCAGACGATGCCGACCGGCGCCACCCCGTCACGGAAGTGCAGCGCGACGGTGACGAGCCACGAGGCGCCGGTGCCCAGGAGCCCGAGCACCGCGAAGAGCGGCAGATCGTAGGAGCCGACCCGGAACGACAGCGGGCCTCGCCAGGGCAGGTCGGCCGAGTTGAGCTTGCGTCGCATCTGGATCACCGACGCGTGGGCGAGCGTGAACGACAGCATGGCGCCGAAGGCGTACAGGTTGCCGAGAAACGCGATCGCCCCGGGCGGGATCATGAGGACGATCGCGAGCGCGCTGTAAAGGATGATCGCGACGTAGGGCGTGTTGAAGCGCGGGTGCACCCGCCGGATCGCCTCGGGCAGTTGGCGGTGCTGGCCCATCGAGTAGGTCAGCCGGGACACCCCGATGATGCCCGCATTGGTGGCGATGATCAGGATCGTCGCCGCCAGGATGGCCACGTAGTAGGCCATCCCCTCCTTGATCGTGCTCGGGATGCTCAGGTGCTCGACCAGGCCGGCCACCGGGTCACCGGCGTACTTGCAGGCCAGATCGGAGGTCGGCTGGTGCAGCTTCACGGCCTTGGGGCACGACAGCACCGGGTCGTGCGAGGCTCGGACCTGCTGCTCGGTGGCCGGCTTGACCGGCAGCGCCGAGAGCGCGACCGATGGCAGGAACGCGTAGATCGCGAACACCGCCACCACGACGTACATGATCGAGCGCGGAACGTGCCGGGGCGGGTCGATCGCCTCCTCGGCCATGTTCGAGACCGTCTCGATGCCGGTGTAGGCGACCATGGCGACGGGGATCGACACGACGAAGTTGCTCCACGTCGGCGACGTGCCGAGGTGGACGTTCGTCATCAGCGTGTGCGGGCTCAGCACGGTGACCAGGCCGATGACGACCAGGAGCGCCTGGGTGCCGAGGTCGGTCAGGGCCAGGAAGATGTTGAGCCCCGCCGCCTCCTTGACGCCGACGATGTTGATCGCGACGAGGAGGGCGACCACCACGCCGCCGCCGACGATGTCCCAGGGGTGGCCGATCAGGTCGAGGTTGGGGTCGAACTTGTTCAGGTAGTGCGGGACGAAGATCGCCGAGATCGCGATCGTGACCGTGTAGTTCAGCATCTGCGCCCAGCCGGCGAAGAACGACACCGCCTCGTTGAACGCGTGCCGGGTGAACGACGAGGAGCCGCCCGCCTCCGGGAACCGTGCCGTCGCCTCGGCGTAGGTGACGGCGGTGAAGAAGAAGATCGCGCCCGAGATTGCGAACGATACGGGCGTCATCCCGAGCGCGTACACCGTCACGAGCCCGAGGGCGTAGTAGATCGACGATCCGACGTTGCCGTACGCCGTCGAGAACAGCGCGGCCGTGCCGAGAACCCGGTGCAGGCCTCCGGCCTGGCGGCGCTTTATCGGCATCCGCCCGGCCCGCCGACCTCAGCGCGCGAGCAGCGGGATGATCAGAATCGCAACGATGTTCGTGATCTTGATCATCGGGTTGATTGCCGGCCCGGCCGTGTCCTTGTAGGGATCGCCGACCGTGTCGCCGGTGATCGATGCCGCGTGGGCATCCGACCCCTTGCCTCCGTGGGCACCGTCCTCGATCAGCTTCTTGGCATTGTCCCACGCGCCGCCGCCCGACGTCATCGAGATCGCCAGGAACAGGCCGGTCACGATCGTCCCCACCAGGAGCCCGCCGAGCGCCTGATACGAGATCAGGCCGACCACGATCGGCACGACCACGGGGATCAGCGCGGGCAGCTGCATCTCGCGGATCGCCGAGCGCGTCACGAGGTCGACGCAGCGGGCGTAGTCGGGCTTGGCGGTGCCCTCCATGATCCCGGGGATCTCGCGGAACTGGCGCCGCACCTCCTGGACCACGAGGCCGCCGGTGCGCCCGACCGCATCCATCGCGAGCGACGCGAACAGGAACGGCATGAGGCCGCCGATCAGAAGGCCGGCGAGCACCCATGGATCGTTGATCGTGAACGTGACGGGGTGGCCGATCTTCTTACCCAGCTCGTCGCTGTAGGACTGGAACAGCACAAGTGCCGCCAGGCCGGCCGAGCCGATCGCATACCCCTTGGTGACCGCCTTGGTCGTGTTGCCGACCGCGTCCAGCGGGTCGGTGACCTTGTCACGGACGTCGTGCGGCAGGTCGGCCATCTCGGCGATGCCGCCGGCGTTGTCGGTGATCGGGCCGAAGGCGTCGAGCGCGACCACCATCCCGGCCATCGACAGCATCGACGTGACGGCGATCGCGATCCCGTAGATCCCGGCCAGCTTGAACGACGTGACGGTGCCGATGGCGATCACGATCACCGGCAGCGCGGTCGCCTGCATGCCCACGGCGAGGCCGGCGATGATGTTGGTCGCGTGCCCGGTGAGCGACTGCTCGGAGATGCGCTTCACCGGTCCGAAGCGGGTGCCGGTGTAGTACTCGGTGATTGCGACGATCAGGGCGGTGATGACCAGCCCGATCAGGCCGCAGAAGTAGATCTTGGTGGAGCTCGCGCCGGCGGTGAACGGGCCGAAGTGCTTGGCGGTGTTCGCGATCACCGGGATGTAGATCAGGGCCGAGAGCACGGCCGAGACGATCACGCCCACGTACAGCGCCGAGATGACGCTGATACCGCCCCACAGGCGCACCATCATCGTTCCGACGATCGACGCCGGGATCGAGAACGCCGCCAGGAGCAGCGGCAGCATGACCGCGTCGTGGTTTCCGAACAGCGCCCCCAGGAACATCGACGCCACCACTGTCACGGCGTAGGTCTCGAACAGGTCGGCGGCCATGCCTGCGTCGTCGCCGACGTTGTCGCCCACGTTGTCGGCGATCACCGCGGGGTTGCGGGGGTCGTCCTCGGGGATGCCGGCCTCGATCTTCCCGACCAGGTCGGCGCCGACGTCGGCGGCCTTCGTGAAGATGCCGCCGCCCAGGCGGGCGAACACCGAGATGAGGGAGCCGCCGAATGCGAGCCCCACGAGCGCCTTGGTCGTCTCGAGGTCGCGGTGGGCCTGGGTGCCGCTCTCGATGGTATCCAGGATGCCGAAGTACGCCCCGACCCCCAGGAGCCCGAGGCCCACGACGAGAATGCCGGTCACCGTGCCACCCTTGAACGCGACCGAGAGCGCCGGCGAAAGCCCGGACTTGGCCGCCTCGGCCGTGCGCACGTTCGACCGCACCGCGACGTTCATGCCGATGAAGCCCGTGAGCGCGGAGAGCACCGCGCCGATCAGGAACCCGAACGCGACCTTCCACCCCAGATCGGATGTCCAGCTGCCGGCGATTCCGATGACCAGGAACACCGCCACAGCCACCCCGGCGATGGTGGTGTACTGGCGCTTGAGGTAGGCGGCGGCGCCCTCCTGGATGGCGGCGGCGATCTCCTGCATCCGCTCGGTGCCGGCGGGGCGGCTGAGCACCCATCGGGTCAGGGCGACGCCGTACGCGACCGCGAGCGCCCCGCAGACGAGGGAGATCAGCACCGCATGGCTGGCGAGCGAACTCACGTAAATGCACTCCTTGAAAAGGGGACGAGGCTACGAAAAGAGCGGGGCGATTGTAACAGCGGTTCCGGAGGACGGAGACGGCCCGCGACCGCCCCCCGGAATGCTCAGAACCGCGCCCCGGACAGCGCGTTTTTGCAGACATCGTCGGGCTGTGCGCCGATTTTGGGGATCGACTCGAACAGCAGCTTGCGCAGCCGGTCGTTGTTCTGGGTGAACACCTCGACGACCGCCTCGTGACTCACCGGCTCGATGCTCGCATCGTCCTCGAGGCCCACGTCGTAGTCGGTGATCAGCGAGACGTTGGCGTAGCAGAGCCCGAGCTCGCGGGCCAGCCAGCCCTCCGGGTAGGCGGTCATGTTGATGACGCCCCAGCCCATCGCCGAGAACCAGCGGCTCTCGGCCCGGGTCGAGAAGCGCGGCCCCTGGATGACGACCACGGTCCCGCCGTCGCGGATGTCGAGCCCCTGTCCGCGACCCGTCTCGAGCAGGACCCGGCGCAGGTCGGGGCAGTACGGATCGGCGGCCGAGACATGGGTCGTGACCGGCCCGTCGTAGAAGGTGTCACGGCGGCCGCTGGTGCGGTCGACGAACTGGTCGCAGACCACGAACGTCCCCGGCGGCAGGTCGCGGTCGAGGCTTCCGGACGCGCACGGGCCGATGATCCGGCGCACGCCCAGCTCGCGCATCGCCCAGAGATTGGCGCGGTAGGGCACCGCGTGCGGCGGGAGCTGATGGTGGCGGCCGTGGCGGGGCAGGAAGGCCACCCGCCTGCCGCCCACGTCCCCGATCGTGAAGCGGTCGGACGGCGACCCGTGAGGGGTGTCGACCGTGACCTCCTCGGCCGAGTCGAGGAACGAGTAGAAGCCCGACCCGCCGAACACGCCGATCTCGGCGGCCGCGCTCACACATCGCCGCCGGGGGTCCAGATCTTGGGCCGCTCCGGGGTCACGGTGCGCGGCGCCTCCGTCGCAGGCTCCTCGCCCACGGGCTCGGGGGCGGCAGGCCGTTCGGCCGCGGGCTCCCCGGCCGGCGTCGGCGCCGGTCCGGCCACCGCATCCGCATAGGCCAGCTGGAGCTCGGACAGCGCCGATCGCAGCGTGGTCAGCGAGTGCTCGTCGAGCACCCGCTCGAGCACCGGCACCAGTGCCCGCACCGTCTCGATCGCAAGCTTCGTCTGGTCGAGATCGCGCTCGTCTCCCCCACCGCCCAGAAGGCCCGTCCGCCGGTAGCCGACGTCGAAGACCGTCTGCACCAGCGACACGACGACGTCCTGCACCGGCACCGTGCGCATGAATTCCGCGGCCGCCTCCTGGGCGGTCTGCTCGGCATCGCTCATCCCGTCTCCTCCTCCCTCACGGCAAGCCATTCCATGACCGATTCACGCGTCCGTTCGACGGCGTGCGGCCACACCTCCTCCACGCCCGCGCCCGCCACCAGGTCGGCGGCGTACCGCTCCGCGGCCGTCGGCCCTGAGAGCGGGGCCAGATGCGGCGTGATGCCGAGCTCCGACGCGACCTCGGACACCTCCTCCACGAGCCTCTCGAGCCGCTCGCGCGCCGGCATCGACCGGCCGGCGTCGAAGTCGATCAGCTCGCCCGACATGCCCCACCGGATGGCCCGCCACAGGTTCTCCTCGAGGAGCCTGCCCGGGTGCGCCGGCAGCGGCCGGCCCTCGTCGTAGCTGCGCGCGTAGTGCGCCGAGAGCGCCACCATGAGCCCGGACAGCGCCACCGCCCGGTCGAACTCGGGCTGGGCGTCGCAGATGCGAATCTCGACCGTCGGAAACGCCTGGTGAGGGCGGACGCTCCACCAGATCTCCGTGTGCTCGCGGATCGACCGGGTTGCGATCAGGAAGCGCACGAAGGCGGCGTAATCGTCCCAGCCGGCGAACCGGTCAGGGATCCCGCAGCGGGGAAAGAACCGGGTGAAGATCTGTGTCCGGGTCGAGTGCAGGTGGGTGTGGCGGCCCTCGAGCCACGGCGAGCTGCACGATGCCGCCAGGAGCTCGGGCAGCACCGAGCGCAGCGCGCCCGCCACCGCGATCGCCCGGTCGGCCCCGCGGATGCCGGTGTGGACGTGGATGCCGAAGGTGTTGTTGCGCCAGGCCACGTAGCGGAGCGTCGACTCGACCAGGTGGTAATGGGGGGTGTCGATGACCGACTGGTCCTGCCAGCGCGCGAACGGGTGCGTCCCGGTGGCCGACAGGCGGTAGCCGAGCCGCTCGGACACCGCCAGCAGGTCGGCCCGCCGCCGCGCCAGCGTCTCGGCCGCCTCGGCGAACGACTCGCACCGGCCCGTGCGCACCTCGACCTCGGAGCGGATCAGCTCTCCCGCGACCATGCCCGCAAGCGGGCCGGTGCGGGCGGCGGCGTCGATGCGCTCGAACCCGGCGACCATGTTCAGGCCGGCCGGCTCGAGGATGGCGAACTCCTCCTCGATGCCGATCGTGAAGTCGTCGCCGGACTCGAATGCCGCACGGGCGGCGTCGAGCGCAGCCAGCGGGTCGGTGATCTTGGGTGACTCGCCCATCGGCCGACGGACGATACCCGGTGTGCGGGCTATCCCGGCAGGTGCGCCGCCACGCGTGCCCGCAGGTCCTGGGACGAGAACGGCTTGGTGATGTAGTCGTCGGCGCCGAGGCGCATGCCGGCCTGGATGTCGTCGTCGGTGGCCCGGGCCGTCAGCATGATCACCTTGAGGTCGCGGCCGCGCTCGTCGGAGCGCAGCTCACGCAGGACGTCCCAGCCGCTCCGGCGGGGCATCACCACGTCGAGCAGGCACACGTCCGGCCGGCGGTCGTACACCGACTCGAGTGCGCTCTCGCCGTCGGTGGCGGTGCGCACCTCGTACCCCTCCAGCTCGAGCCGGAACTGCACCAGCCGCAGAAGGTGCGGCTCATCCTCGGCCACCAGGACCGTATAGCGCTCATCGCTCATCGCGTTCTCCTTGTCCGGGTGCCGATTCCAGCGGCACCGTTACCGTCACCGTCGTGCCCCGGCCGAGGGCCGAATCCACCTGGAGGCGGCCGTTGTGGGCATCGACGATGCCCTTGCAGATCGCAAGCCCGAGACCCGTGCCGGGAATCGCGCGCTCGAGGGCGTTGCCGGCCCGGAAGAACCGCTCGAAGAGCCGCTTCCGGTCGTCGTCCGATATCCCGATGCCTGAGTCGGACACGCGCAGCACCGCGTGGTCGCCCGCGACCGCGAGTGAGACTCCCAGCCGGCCGCGGTCGGGCGTGAACTTGATCGCGTTTGAGACCAGGTTCGTCAGCACCTGGGAGATGCGGTCGGGGTCGACGACCGCGGTGAGGACCGCATCGGGGATGGCCACGTCGAGCCGCTGGCGGCGAGCACTCACCGCGGGGGCGTGGATCTGCATGTTCTGGCACACGAGCGCGCACAGGTCGGTCGGCTCGGGGCGGACCACCACGCTGCCGCTCTCGAGCCCCGACAGCGTCAGCAGATCGTTGATCAGCGTCAGGAGGCGGCGGGCGTTGTGGTCGATGATCTCGAGGAACTCCTCCTGGTCGGGCGTCATCTCTCCCACCTCGCCGTTCACCAGGATGTCGGTGTAGCCGAGGATCGACGACAGCGGGGTGCGCAGCTCGTGCGAGACGCTCGATACGAAGTCCGACTTGAACTGATCGGACAGCCGCAGCGCCTCGACCTGCTGGGCCAGGGCGGTGTTGAGCTCGTCGAGCCGGGCGAGGATGTCCACCCGCTCGACCGCGACGGCCGCCTCGGCCGCAAACAGCCCCACGACGGCGGCGGCGCGGTCGGAGATGAGCGTCACGTGCCGGTCCCACGCCACGAGCAGCACGCCGACGGGGGCGCCGTCGCGCAGCACCGGCTGCCACAGGGCGGTGACGAGTCCCGTCGCCTCGACCAGCTGCGGCGAGACGCCGCCGTGGGTCGAGAGGTCGGCGAAGAACGGCTCGCGGGAGTTGAACACCTGGGCGGTGGCCGAGCTGGAGTGGTCGATCGGCACGAGCAGCGGCTGGCAGTGGGCGCCGGCCATTGCGGTCGACACCAGGTTGCCGTTCCCGTCGGGCTCCATCAGCACGGCCATGGCGCCGTCGCACACCTCGAGGGCAGCCTCGCAGATGGCAAGCCGGGCGGACGCTGCGTCGGCCGTCCGCGGCAGCCTGCGGGCCACCTCGGCAACGACGGTGAGGTCGGCTGCGTACTGGAACGCGAGCACCCCGGCCTCCTCCTCGGCCACACGCCGGTCGGTGACGTCGCGGAGCGTGAGCAGCTCGCGCTCCTCGCCGTCCTGGACAATGCTCCGTGCGGTGGCCTCGAGGTACCTCGAGTCACCCGACTTGGTCACGCCGATCAGCTCGAACCGGTCGTCTCCGCCGACGCGGATGCGCTCGGCGAGCACTGCGCGCTCTGCCGTGGGAGCCAGCTCGGCGACGGTCAGCCCAAGCGCCTCCTCGGCGGTGTAGCCGAACGTGGCCCGAAACGCCGGATTGACGTCGACGATGCGGCCGTCGACATGCGCCACGAGCGGCTCGAACGCCGCCTCCCAGAGCGTCCGGAACGGGTCGGCCGCAAAGTCGCCACAGCGTCGCCGCAAGGGAGCGGGAAGCCGGCCCAGTCCGCGGGTGGCGGAGGCGTTCACAAGCGCCCCTATCGGCGCGTCAGCGTGCTCCCTTGAGTCTCGGTGAGCAGGCGGCGGGCGATCCGCTCCCAGCTCCAACGCGCCACCACCGCCTCCCGGGCGAGTGCGCCCAGACGGCGGCGCTCGGTCGCGGGCAGTCCGAGCAGCGCGTCGAGCCGCACCGCCAGGTCGGCGGCGCTGCCGTCGAACGTGACCCCGGCCTCTCCGAGACCGGCTGCAACCTCGGCCAGGCCCGAGTGGGCGGAGACGATCGGAACGACCCCGCACGCGGCGGCCTCGGCGGCGACCATCCCGAACGCCTCGGGCAGTACCGACGGGACGACGACCGCATCGGCCAGGGGCACCAGCCGCTGCAGCTGGGCATGATCCATGGCGCCCGTGAACACGACGCCGGCCGGGGCGCGCGCCTCGAGCTCGGCCCGCGCATCCCCAAAGCCCACGACCACGAGCCCGACGCCGGGATGACGCGGCCCGACCTCGCGCCACGCGTCGAGCAGCAGGTGGACGCCCTTCTGCCGCATCAGCTTGCCGAAGTAGAGGACGAAGCGCCCGAGCCTCGCGAGGCCGGCCGCGGCGCCTGCATCGGCAGCCCGCTCGGCCGGGGCGGCCGCATCCGCCCGGTCACCGGCTGCGAGCAGCCGCGCCAGCTCCTCGAGCGACCCGCGCTCGGGCGCAAACTCGTCGGTGTCCACCCCCGGCGGCACGATCCGCAGCGCGTGCCGGTAGCCGCCCTCGCCCAGGAGCTCCTCGGTGACCGCCACGATGTGGCTCGACCCGGCGAAGACGGCCGCGGCGCCCGCCAGCGACTGCCTGGCCATGCCCGCCAGCGCCGGGCGCCCGCGGATGGCGTACTCGAGCTCCGAGCCGTGCACCTTGACCGCGTAGGGCGTCCCCTCGCCGCAGGCGGCCGCCGCGACCGGCCCGCCCATCAGCGCGTGGTTGGCGAAGACGAGATCGACCGGCCCATTCCGCAGCTCAGCGGCGATCGCGGCAACGTTGGCGGCGGTGTAGCGGTCGAGCTGCGCGGCCGTGAAGTCGGCCACATGCCTGGCCTCGACGCCCTCGTAGCGGTCGACCACGAACACCGGCAGCAGCGGTCCGACGTCGGGCCGGACCACCCGCACGCGCGGCCCGAGGTCGAACCGCTCGGCCCGGCGCTGCTGGCAGATGACGCACACGTCGTGGCCCAGCCGGCCCCAGGCACGGGCGATGTGCTGGGTGTAGATGTTCGAGCCCGTGCCCTCGAGCAGGTAGCCGTGCCACAGGATCAGCCGCACGCCGAAAGGCTACTTGGTGTCTGGCGCTGAATATCTCACGCGCAGCGTGAATATTCGGTGCCTGACACCGTAGCCGCGGCCAAAGGCCGCGAGCCACCCACAAACCACGACCCAGCCCGGTATGCACGCGCAGCGTGAGATACCGGGCGCGGAGACCACACCGCGTGAATAGTGAGTGCCTGGCACCGAGTATTCACCGCGGCCAAAGGCCGCGAGCCACCCACAAACCACGACCCAGCCCGGTATGCACGCGCAGCGTGAATACCGGGCACAGACCACACCGCGTGAATATTAAGTGCCTGGCCCCGGTTATTCAGACGCGGCCGAATGCCGCGAGCCACCGAACTACGTCAGGTGGAAGTAGAGCGCGTGCAGGATCTCGACGACCGGGCTCGACCGGTGCACCGTGACGTCCGCGGGCGTGTCGATCAGGGCGTCGGAGTAGTTGAAGATGATCTTGACCCCCGCCCCGACCAGCGCGTCGGCGGCCTCCTGCGCGGCCCCCTCCGGCACGGCCAAGACGCCGACGATGACGTTTCGCTCGCGGACGGCTGCGACCAGGTCGGAGACGTCCTGCACGTGCTTGTCACCGATCTCCGAGCCGACCTTCGCCGGGTCGGAGTCGAACACTCCGGCAATGTTGAAGCCGTGATCGGCGAACGTGGGCGAGGATGCGATCGCCGAGCCGAGCCGCCCGGCGCCGATCAGCACGATGTTGTGCTGGCCCGAGGTGCGCAGGATCTTGCGGATCTCGGTGACCAGGAAGTCGATGTTGTACCCCACCCCGCGCTTGCCGAACTTGCCGAAGCCGGACAGGTCGCGCCGGATCTGGGTTGCGTTCACGTTCGTGTACTCGCCGATCTCCTGCGAGGAGATCGATTCACGCCCCATCTTCTTCGCCTGCGTGAGCACCTGCAGATAACGCGAAAGCCGGGCGGCGACGCCGACCGTCAGGCGATCGGATTCCAAAGGACTCTCCTTCGAGGCGGGGGCTTCTAACACGTGGATGCCAGTGTAGCCAGCGGGTTTTCGACCACGCGCCGGTCAGACGGCGGCGGTCAGGCGCCGGTGCAACTCCGCCGGATCGACCGTGTATTTGAACGCCTTACGGCCCGCCACGAAGACCACCGGGATCTGCTCGCGATAGGCCGCCTCCAGCTCGGGGTCGCCGGTGATGTCGACCTCGACGAGCTCGAATCGGTACCGCTCCCGTTCCCGTTCGAGCAGGTCCTTGGCGATCTCGCACAGGTGGCACCCTGCGGCCGAGTAGACGCGCACCTCGACGGTCATGATGCGGTCGCGTAGGCGTCGCGGCGCAGGTACGTCGGGAACGCGAGAGCGTCGGTGAAGCGGGCCGCGGAGGCGATCATGGCGGCGTTGTCGGAGCACAGCTCCGGAGCGACCAGCGCCAGGCGCACCCCGAACTCGTCGCAGCGGCGGGCGAACGCCTCGCGCAGGACGCCGTTTCGGGCGACCCCGCCCACGACCGCCAGCGTCGACGCGCCGGTGTCGGCAACCGCGACGGCCGTGCGCTCGACCAGGGACCGCACGATGGCCGCCTGATAAGCGGCGGCCAGGTCGGCGCGGGACGCGTCGGGGTCACGCGCGATCGCGTAGCGCAGTGCGGTCTTGAGCCCGCTGAATGACAGGTCGTAGCCGGGCTTGCCCCGCATCCCTGTCGGGAACGTGTGCGCCGCCGGGTCGCCCTGCGCCGCCAGCCCCTCCAGCTGGGCGCCGCCCGGATAGTCCAGGCCGAGCAGGCGGGCGCCCTTGTCGAACGCCTCGCCGGCCGCGTCGTCGAGCGTCTGGCCGATGCAGCGATAGCCGCGCCGGTCGTCCACCTCGAGGATCATCGTGTGCCCACCCGACGCCAGGAGCGCCAGAAACGGCGGCTCGAGCGGCTCGGGCTCGAGGTAGAGCGCCGCCAGGTGGCCGTGCAGGTGGTCGACCGGCACGAGTGGGAGGCGGCGCGCGAAAGCGATCGCCTTGGCGGCCGAAAGGCCGACCAGGAGCGCGCCGATCAGCCCGGGCCCCTCGGTGACGGCAACCGCGTCGATCTCGGCGAGCGACGTGTCCGCGGCGGCGAGGGCGCGCTCGACGACCGGCACAACCAGCTCCAGGTGGCGGCGCGAGGCGACCTCGGGCACCACGCCCCCGTAGGGCGCGTGCAGCTCGGCCTGCGACGAGATGATGTTCGAGAGCACGACGCCCTCGCCGCTGACGACGGCCGCAGCCGTCTCGTCGCACGAGGTCTCGATGCCGAGAATCATCCGACCTCGACCGCGTCCGGGTCGCGCCACATGATGAGCGCGTCCTCGCGGTTGTCGGTGTAGTAGCCGCGGCGCACGCCCGTGGCCACGAAGCCGATCGACTCGTAGAGGTGGATGGCAATGCTGTTCGAGACCCGCACCTCGAGCGTGTAGCCGCGCTCGCTGTCGCCGTCGGTGAGCACGAACAGCCGCTCGAGCAGGGCCCGGGCGACGCCGCGGCTGCGGGAGCTCGGGTCGACGGCGACGTTCATCACGTGCCACGCATCGACATAGCGGGCGACGATCAGGTAGCCGAGCATGTCCTCGCCCTGGAACGCGCCCAGGCAGATCCCGCTGGGCTTCGACAGCTCGCCCGCGAACATCGAGCGCGACCAAGGGGTGGGATACGAGGCCCGCTCGATCTCCTCGATCGCATCGAGGTGGGACGTGTGCAGGGGGCGCAGCTCGACGGCGGTGATCATCGCGACGCCTTTGCGTGCAGGGCCCGGTCGGCGTCGGGATCGCGCAGATACCGAGGCTCCGGCGGTCCGGCGACGGCAGCGAGCGCGGCGTGGTTGCGCGCGTGCGGGACGTGCAGCGGCGAATCGTCCGCGGGCACGTCCATGCCGGCCAGCAGGTCGCGGTAGCGCAACGCCCCGTCGCCCACGACGACGGTGCCCGCCGGAAGGGCGGCGGCCAGCGCCGCGGGCGTCATGGCCTGCGGCTCGATCCCGGCGCCCGCGCAGAAGACCTCGCCGCGGCGGGCATCGATGCAGGCGACGTCCACCCCGGCCGGCACGAGCAGCGCATCGAGCGTCGAGATCCCGCGCACGGGAATGCCCAGCGCGAATCCGAGCCCCTGCGCGGTCGCGAGGCCGATGCGAAGGCCGGTGAACGTCCCCGGGCCGGTGCCGGCCACGATCGCGTCCACCGCTTCGAGCGGCGTGCCGGCACGGTCGAGCAGCCCGTGCACGTCGTCGAGCAAGCGCTGGGCTCCAACCGAGCGTCCGGGGGTGGCGGACTCCGCCAGCACCTCACCGTCCGCGCATATGCAGGCCGTGGCGACATCAGTCGCCGTATCAAACGAGAGGATCACCAATCGCGCGTAACAGCTCCGGATCGGGGCTTCGAAGCTCGATCAGCCTAGCATCGCCCTCCCCGACCCGCACCGTCACCCCCAGCCGCGGCTCGGGCAGGATCCCGGCGCCGGCGTCCGGCCACTCCACGAAACAGATCGTGCCGTCGAAGTAGGGCTCCAGATCAGCGGCCTCCTCGACGGTCACTCCGGCCGACCGGTAGAGGTCAATGTGGGCGACCGGACCGGCCGGTGTGGAGTAGAGATTGCCGACGGTGTAGGTGGGGCTCGTGACCGGCTGGGTGATCCCGAGCGCTCGGCAGGCGCCGCGCACGAACACGGTCTTCCCCACGCCGAGCTCGCCGGAGACGTGCACAACGTCGCCCCGGTGCAGGAGCACGGCGACTGCGGCCCCGAGCCGCTCGGTCTGCTCGGGGCTAGAAGAGGCCCAGCTGCGCGTATTCGGGCTCGGGCTCGGCGACGCGTTCGTGCTCGGCGACCGGCTCGGGCCGCGACGCCGCAACCGGGGTGACCACCGGCTCCATCGACAGCAGCTCCGGAAGCTTGGCGAAATCGCCGCGCAGCGTATCCATCATGGCCGGCGTATAGAGCGCTGCCGCCGGGTGGAAGATCGGGAAGAGCACCAGATCGACGCCGGCGATCCGGCGCGGCTGGGCACGGCCGTGGACGCGGGTGATCCCATATGGCTGGCCCGACAGCAGCTTGGTCGCGAAGTTGCCGAGCGTGCAGACCACGCGCGGCCGGATCAGCTCGACCTGGGCGAACAGGTGGCCTTCGCAGGCGGCGATCTCGTCGGGCTGGGGGTCGCGGTTGCCCGGCGGCCGGCACTTGAGCACATTGGCGATGTAGACCTCAGGCCGGGTGAGGCCGATCGACGCGAGCAGCCCCTCGAGCACCTTGCCGGCCTGGCCGACGAACGGCGTTCCCTGCTTGTCCTCGTGATAGCCCGGCGCTTCGCCGACGAACATGAGGTCGGAGTCCGAATCCCCCGACCCGACGACGACCTGCGTGCGGGTGCGCGCCAACACGCACTTCTGGCAGCCGAGCCACTCACCGGAAAGCCGGTCGAGCTCGACCGCACGGGCGGGTCCGTCGCTCACGATCCGCATTGTCTCAGCCAGTCCGGACGGCTAGTGGCCGCAGCCGCAGCTGCCGCCGCAGCAACCGCCGCCGCCACCCCCGCCACCGGCCATGACCGGCCTGCGGGTCGCGAACGACGAGAGCAGCTTGGTGACCGTCGAGCCGCCGCAGTCGGGGCACGACACGGCGTCCTGCTCCCCCCGCACCAGCTCCTCGAACGTGCCCGAACAACCTGCGCACAGGTACTCGTAAATCGGCATGCCAAAAGCATACCCGGGACACCGGGGCCTGGCCCCGGGGTGGGCGCTATGCTGGGAATGCAAGCCTGGTATCCGCTACGGAACTGGAGCCCGTGCACAGCACCACCGTCGTCATCGGCGCAGGGCGCGTCGGCACCGTTGTCGCCGCCCGCCTCGGCGCCCGTCTCGTCGCCCACGGCGAGCCGTCCGACCTGGGCGGCTGCCGGCTGCTCGCGATCGCCACGCCCGATGCCGTCATCACCGAGGTCTGCGGCGAGCTCGCGCCACGCCTCGAACCGGGGACGGGCGTCGTCCACTTCTCGGGCGCGACCAGCATCGAGGCGCTCGCGGCCGCGGCCGGGCCGCGTGCCTGTGTGCACCCGCTCCAGACCGTGTGGGCAGATCGCGGCCCCGGCCAGCTGGACGGCGCCCACGCGGCAGTCACCGGCGACTGGGAGCTCGGCGCCGGCCTGGCCCGCGATCTCGGCATGATCCCGTTCGCACTTGCCGACGAGGCCAAGCCCGTCTACCACGCCGCATCCGTCTTCGCCTCCAACTACCTGGTGACCCTCACCCACGCCGCCGTTGAGCTGCTCCAGCGGGCCGGCGTCGAGCGGGAGGCGGCCCTGACCGCCCTGCGGCCCCTTCAGCACCGCAGCATCGATGTGGCCGGCCTGCCGCCGACGGGGCCGATTGCCCGCGGCGACGCCGCCACGATTGCCGCCCATCTGCGGGCGGTGGGGCCCGAGCTCGAGCCGCTCTACCGGGCGCTCGGGCGGGCGACGCTCCCGCTCGTCTCGCCCACCGCCGCCGACGCTGTCCGGGAGCTCCTGTGAGGGTTGGCCTGGTCCCGACCATGGGCGCGCTGCACGACGGCCACAGGGCGCTGCTGCGCGCGGCCCGGGCCGAGTGCGACAAAGTCGTGATGAGCCTGTTCGTGAATCCGACCCAGTTCGGCCCCGGCGAGGATCTCGACCGGTATCCCCGCGACGAGGCCGGCGACCGCGCGATCGCCGCCGCCGAGGGGGTTGACGAGGTGTACGCACCCTCGGTCGAGGAGATGTACCCGGCCGGCTTTGCCACCAGGGTCTCGGTCGGAGGGCTGGGCACGCGCTACGAGGGCCACCATCGCCCCGGCCACTTCGACGGTGTTGCCACCGTCGTCCTCAAGCTGTTTGCCCGCGTGCGCCCGCACGCCGCCTACTTCGGGCGCAAGGACGCACAGCAGCTGGCGGTCGTACGGCGGGTGACGGCCGACCTGGACGTACCCGTGGCGATCCGCGCGGTCGCGACCGTGAGGGAGGCCGACGGACTTGCGGTCTCGTCCCGCAACGTGTTCCTCTCGCCCGAGGAGCGGCGGGCGGCGCCGTCGCTGCACCGCGCCCTGGTCGCCCGCGACCCCGCGGTCTGTGAGGGCAAGGTCGACTACCTGGAGGTCGTCGACGCCGCCAGTTTCGAACCGGTCGCGCCGCGGCCGGATGCGCTCGTGATCGGGGCGGCGTGGTTCGGCACGACCCGCCTGATCGACAACATCACCCTCGAGGAGGCGTCATGAAAGTCACCCTGCCCCACCTGCACGAGCTGAAGCTCGCGGGCACCCCCATCGTCATGGTCACGGCCTACGACCACCCGAGCGGCCGCATCGTCGACCAGGCCGGCGTCGACCTCGTGCTCGTCGGCGACTCCGCCGCCAACACGGTGCTCGGCCACGACCCGGTCTCGACCGTGCGCGCGACCATGGAGGAGCTCCTGATCCTGACCCGGGCGGTGTCGCGCGCCTGCACCACGCCACTCGTCATCGGCGATCTGCCGTTCATGTCGTATCAGGTCTCCGACGAGGACGCCGTGCGCAACGGCGGCCGCTTCATCAAGGAGGCCGGCGCCGATGCGGTCAAGCTCGAGGGCGGCGGCCAGTCGGTGCAGCGGGCGGCGGCGCTGGTGGCTGCCGGCATCCCTGTCATGGGCCATATCGGCCTCACGCCTCAGACGGCCACGATGCTGGGCGGCCACAAGGCGCAGGGCCGCCAGTGGCAGGAGGCCAGAGCCCTGTATGACTCGGCGATCGCGCTCGAGGCCGCGGGCTGCTTCGCCATCGTGCTCGAGTGCGTGCCCGAGCCCGTGGCGGCCGCGATCAGCCGCCGGCTTGCGATCCCCACGATTGGCATCGGCTCCGGCGCGGCCACCGACGGCCAGGTGCTGGTGCTCCACGACCTGCTGGGTATCCACCCCGACTCCGGCCAGCTGCCGCGGTTCATCAAGGAGTACGCCCACATCGGCGCGGCGATGCGCGACGGCGTCGAGGCCTACGCGAGCGAGGTGCGGGCGCGTGCATTCCCCGCGCCCGAGCACACCTATCCGATCGCGCCAGACCAGCTCTCGGCCTTCGAGACGGCGATCGCCGCAGCGGGTACCGCAGAGGACAACATCCTCGCGGACTGGTGAGTACGATCCGCGCCATGACCACCTTCCTTCACACCATGGTGCGGATCACTGATCCCGCGAAGAGCCGCGCGTTCTACGAAGCGCTCGGCTTCGAGGCCGGCCGTGAGCTTCCGATCGTCCGAAACGGCGAGCTCGAGGCGACCAACTACTTCTTCGGCCTGCCCGGCCAGCCCGACGTGCTCGAGTTGACGCAGAACCACGACGGCCGCAGCTACGACATCGGCACCGGCTACGGGCACGTGGCCGTCGGCGTCCCCGACCTCGACGCCACGCTCGACCAGCTGAAGACGCAGGGGATCGAGCCCGAGCGGCCGCCCTACAGCGTCAGCAAGGGCGGATCGCGGCTGTGCTTCGTGCGCGACCCCGATCAGTATCGGATCGAGATCATCGAGCGGTCATAGGTCGGCACGCACTTCCCCGCCGGCTGAACCTACCGTCATCGCGACCGGTAGGATCTGTGAGTGCCGTTTTGGACGACGTTCCGGGCTCGCGGCCAGGTGGGTACCGTCATCCCGGCGCTCGCCGCGCTCTCGCTGCTCGTGACCGCCGGGCCCCTGAACACAGGCTCGCCCCAGATCCGGATCGAAGTCCGAGCCCTCGGCCGCTGGCGCGTCGACCCAGCTATGGCGCGATGTTCTGGTTCATGTGGAAGAGATTGCGAGGATCGTAGGCCCGCTTGACCTCAACCAGGCGGTCGAAGTTTTGGCGGTAGTTGTCTCGGATGCGACCGTAATCATCGTCCTGCATGAAGTTGATGTACCCGCCGGGCTCCGAATGCGGCGAGAGCGCCTCGTAGTAGTCGCGCAACCATTTGATCCGTTCGTCGTCCTTCGCTGGGTCGGTCCATCCCGCCAGGAACACCATGCCGTATGTGGCGTCGCGGTAGGCAAAGGCAGTGTCGTTGGATCCAACGCGATGACACGCTCCGTTGATCGGATACAGATGCATCGTGCAGGTCACCTCGGGGACCCTCGATCCATGTTCCACATGTGCCGCGATTGCGGCGTCCGGAAGCTCCTTGACAAAGGCGCCTTTCCAGTAGGCCCGCAGGCCCTTCGGATACAGGGCGTCGAACGCGCCGTTCAGCGCCGGATACGGCAGCGGCCCGGTCCCGTCCGCAACGATGGGCGCGACATCTCGGAACGGCTTGAGAACTCGCTCGGCCTGGTCGAGTGGGCCCGACCAATGCACCACCACGAGGCACAGGGTGTCGCCATGCCGGTCCTCCGGGATGAAAGGCAACGGCGGGGCGATCTGGAATCCGGGGAATCCTCCAAATTCCTCGGGAGCGTCCCGGATGAACTCGTCGAACATCCGAAGCACGGTGGCGGCGTCTTCCAAGTTGTAGAAGATCGGTCCGGCAAAGACCTGGTCGACCTCTTGGAGGCGATACTCGAACGAGGTGACGACGCCGAAGTTACCGCCCCCGCCGCGCAGTCCCCAGAAGAGGTCCTCATTCTCATCCTCGCTGGCCACCAGGAACGTTCCGTCCGCGGTGACCACATCGGCTGAGATCAGATTGTCGATCGTCAGCCCGGAGCCGCGCGCCAGGTAGCCGATGCCCCCGCCAAGCGTGAGACCGGAGATGCCTGTGGTCGAGATGATCCCGCCGGTCGTCGCCAAGCCAAACGCGTGCGTCGCGTAATTGAAGTCGCCCCATGTCGCCCCGGCATCCGCCCGGGCCGTCTTGGCCCGTGGATCCACCCGCACGGTGCGCATCTGCCCCATGTCGATCACAAGGCCGCCATCGTTCGTCCCGAACCCCGGTCCGCTGTGCATACCGCCGCGCACGGAGAGGTCAAGCTCAAGCTCCCCGGCGCACCGTACGGCAGCAACAACATCCCCGACTTGCTCGGCCTTCACCACTGCCAGTGGGCGTTTGTCGAACATCCCGTTATGAACCACCCGAGCCTCGTCGTACCCCTCGTCCTCAGCCGTTATCAGTCGGCCACGCACCTGCTCGCGTAGAGGTTGGATAGTCGGCCGTTCTGTGGTGGTATCTGTCACTCCCGCACTCCCTTCGACTCGGTGGCAGCAGCGGGAGAATGCTCCCACTTCGTTGCAGACGCGTCAAGCGGCGCCGAACTCGGATGCGTCGTCGGCGAGCCGGGTACGATCTTCAGGATGACGCGGTTCGTCGTGGACTGTCAGACGCTGCTGCAGATTGCTGCCGGCGAGGTTGAAGTCGCCGCTGAGCACCAGCTCGTGGCGCCGACGCTCGTTCGCTCGCAAGCGCTGGCAGCGCTGTACGAGGCCGCCCGGCGGGGTGAGATTTCGGCAGCTGAGGGCGTCGAGCGAGTGACGCGGATCAACTCGCTGAAGGTTCGCTTCCTCGGAGACAAGGTGCTCCAGCGGCAGGCATGGAAGGTTGCCGACGAGCTGGGATGGGAGACGACATACGACGCCGAGTACGTGGCGCTGACGAACCTCCAGGCCGACGCCTTCGTCACGTCCGACCGCCAACTCGCACAGGCCGTCTCGGGCCTCGTCAAGACGGCGACGGTCGACGCGCTGCGCACCTCCTGAGGAAGAGCCTCGGAGTCAGAGTCCGGTCAGCGATCCGTCCATCGTGATGTCGATGTTGCCCGCCGAATCGACACCACCCAGTTCTTCCCCCTTGCCCTGGGCGCCCGCATAGCTTCCCGAGCCGGAGGTGATCTTCCACCCCTTGTCGCCCTCCGTCGTGCTGATGTGGATGATCATCGTGACGTTGCCGTTCTTTCCGGTGAGGACTCGCCGGATCAGGATCGCGATGCCGCTCTGGCGGCGGTAATCGACGAATGTCCCTGAGTCCGTGACGGTGCCGGAGACGGTGAACTTTCCACTCCCGCCGCCGCCACGCACGGAATCGGATGCGGGCGTCTTGCCCTTCAGGTGAAAGACGACCTGCGAGCTGGAGGTGGTTACCTTGGCAGACGAGCTCGAGGGGTGCCCGGAATCGTCGGTACCCCCGCAGCCTGCCCCGACCAGAACGGCGACTGAGAGTGCGGCGATGCTCCGCATATGCGCATCTTTTCGAATCGGCCGGCGGACGTCAAGCGGGCGTGGCGCGGCTTAGCCCACGAGCTCCTTGAACGTCGGCTCGCCGTTGATGGCATCGAAATCCGAGTCGCCGGCAGCGAACGCCCGGAACCGTTCCGATCCCTCGATCGCGCGCCGGAGATGTCCGATTGCCTCGGTTTTCTGCCCAGCGAGGCTCTCGCAGCAGGCGACGTTGTAGAGCAGGTCCGGCGCCTCGGCGAACGCCGTCCGCTTGACGCCGGGGCCGGCGAACACGAACGTGCCGGCGGGCGCGTCCACCCGCTCGCCGCCGAGCTCGAACGTCGCGTGGCCTTGGTGGACGAGGTAGAGCTCCTCGTTCTCGTCGGCCTCGTCGTGTTCGTTGATGATCCGGTCGACCGCGGCGGGCCCACGGAATACGCTGAGATCATGACGGTCGTTCTGGTGACGGGGATGTCGGGCGTGGGCAAGTCCACGGCTCTCGCGGAGCTCGCACGCAGGGGGCACCGGGTGGTCGACACCGACTACGGCGACTGGAGCGAGCAGGTGCCCCTGGCGGGCGAACCCGGGTGGGAGCAGCTGTGGCGTGAGGATCGGATCGATGCTTTGCTCGCAGAGCCCACAGGCGGCACGCTGTTCATCGCGGGGTGCGTCGCGAACCAGGTGAAGTTCTATCCCCGGTTCGACGCGATCGCGCTCCTGAGCGCGCCGGCGGACGTCCTCCTCCACCGCGTCGCCACCCGGCGGACGAATGACTACGGAAAGAGCGACGCCGAGCGGGCGCTGATCCTGGACGAGATGCGCACGATCGAGCCGTTGCTGCGTGTGGGCGCAACGGCCGAGATCGACACGCGCAGGCCGATCGGCGAGGTCGCGGATCTCCTGGAGTCCATCGCCGGCATCGCGGGGTGAGCCGGAGCGGCCGAGTGCTCACCCACCGGCGAACACCCCCTCGGGGAACGGACCGGGCGCTGTCTCGGGCACACCGGCATATGCGGCCTCGGCGGTGGTCGTCTCCTCCCTCACGCCCGCTGCATGGCGCAGCGCGAGCTCGGACACCGGATACGCGATCCCCTCACCGGCGTTGCGGGCGCCGACGCCGACGAACACGCATGGGCCATCTCCGGCGCCCACGAAGATGTGCACCGTGTGGGGCGGACAGTGCACGAAGTCCCAGGCCTTGAGCAGGCGTTCCTCGCCCTCCACGAGGAGCAGGCATTCGCCGCGCAGCACGAGGAAGTCCTCCTGCGCCACCTCGGCGTGGTAGTAGCCATTCGGCTGCCCCGGCCAGACCACCTGGATGTTGACCCCGACCTGCGCGAACCCGGGACTCCCCTCGAAGGTCACGCCGGCCCCGAACTTCTCGTTGTGGATCCACGCCGCCTCGCGGGCGTTGACGACGAACCAGCCCTCGCCCGCCGGCCGCTTGCCGCCCGCCGCCTCCTCCATCGGAGCCTCTGGAATCACGACTCCACCGGAGACGGTGTGAGCTCGTACGAGTACTGCGTCAGGGTCTCGCTGCCGTCCTCGGTCACCAGCAGGAGATCCTCGAGGCGGACCTCGCCGATTCCGCGCTGCCACAGCCCCGGCTCGATCGCGATGACGTCGCCGGCCACCAGCTCGTCACGCCCCGTCTGACCGAGTGCCGGCTCCTCGTGCACCGCGAGGCCGACGCCGTGTCCGAGTGAGAATTGAAAGCCCTCATCCGGGTCATCCCCGGGGCCGGTTCTCTGAGTCCGATGGCCGGCGGCCTCGAACACGTCGCAGGCCAGGGCATGCAGCTCCCGCCCCGTGACACCCGGCCTGACGCCCTCACGCGCACGCTCGAGGGCGGTGCGCACCAGCGCCTCGAGCGCTCGCACGGGGGCGCCGATCTCACCGACGACGAAGCTCCGGGTCATGTCCGCACAGCAGTCCGACCCCTCGTCACGAGGCCAGAGGTCGATCACGATCGGCAGGTTCGCCGGCAGCGGACCCGAGCCCGGGTCGTGGCCCTGCCCCTGCCAGACAGAAGCAACGATAACGTCGGGAGGGGCCGGCGCACCGCTGCGCCGACAGGCATCGCGCAGAGCGGCCCGAACCGTCTCGGCAGTGAGCACCTCACCTGCGAGCACGAGGCGATCGCCGTCGGGTACCGAGCGCCCCAGGAGCGCCTCGGCCGCGGCCATCCCGGACTCTGCGGCACTCTGCGCCCTGCGAATGCCGGCGAGCTCCGCGGCCGACTTCACCCGCCGCCTTGCCGCGATCGCCTTCTCGTCAGGCTGGAGGACGACGCCGTCGGATCGAAGCCGATCGGCGACCGCGACCGGCATCTCCGGGTCGGCGACCGCCGATCGGATACCAATCGCGGCGGCACCGCGCGACGCCAGCTCCAGGTCGATCTCGTGATGGCTGAGGCCGCTCCCGAGGAGCTCACGGAGGCCGAGATCGGCAAAGGTGTGGAGCACCGCATGGGGCGCGGCGGCCGCGACCCTGGCGTGCTCGAGGCCGCTGACCGTCACGTGCATTTGGCCACCGACGATGGCGAGCAGAAAGGGGTCGCCGATCGAGACGGGGAGCTCGTGGCGCATCGCCGGCGAGCGTTCCGTATCACCGTAAAACAGAAGATCGGTCATGGCCTCGGTGCCACGGCCGGTCAGCCCACCAGGTCCTCGAACCCGGGCTCCTCACGGATCGGATCGAAGTCCGAATCGTGGGCGGCGTCGGTGCGCATGTCCTCGTCGCGCTCGATCGCGCGCCGCAAGTGCTCGATCGCATCCTCCGTCCGCCCCGCGAGGCTCTCGCAGCAGGCGACGTTGTACGCCAACCGGGCATGGTCGGGATGGGCCGCGATCAACTCGCGCCCGCGGTTGGCCGCCTCGTCGTAGCCTCCCGCCTCGTAGAACGGCCGCAGCGACTCCCAGGCCGCATCGGTTTCGACGTCGGGAGGCAGGCCGACCCAGGGATGCCGGCGGGATTCGTAGATCGAAGTGGCCGGAGGTGGGAAGGAGGGATCGGCGAACGCCCCGACCGGAACTGCGACGACGTCCGGTTCCGTCGGCTCCGTGTAGAAGACCGTGGCGCCGCAGTCGGGGCAGAAGTGAAAGACATGCACCTTCCGGTCTTCCTCATCCGACGTTCGGGCGAAGTCGGCGTGGCGACCGACGACCCTCACCCGGTCGGGTGTGAACGCCGCCTGGACGCCGAAGGCGCTTCCCGTCCGGCGCTGGCAGGCAAGGCAGTGGCAGACGGAGATCCGCATCGGATCGCCTTCCGCCTCCAGACGAAGCTGCCCACAGCTGCAGGTGGCATCCCGGGTGGCCATCGCCGTGAACCCTACGGCACTCCCGCGCGAGCCGCGGCTGTACGTCCTTGTCTCCACCGGGTCGCGGTCGAACGCGGCCTTCCAGACGTCGCCTTCGAGTCGAAGGCGGTCTCCTGCGGGCCATCTGGCATCGAGTGCCGACATCCTCTGGACGCTGAACCACCCGGCCGTCTATGGGCTCCTCGCCGGCGACCGCGGCTGGACGCCGGACCGGTTCGAGCGGTGGCTGGCCGGGATCTTCTGGTCGGAACTGCTGGCTCGCCGCTAGAGCTACCCTGGTCTGGTGGCCCCTGGGGTGACCATCCGGCGGGTGCGGGCCGGCGATGGCCGGCTGCTGCGCGAGGTGCGCCTGCGCGCGCTGACCACCGATCCGGGCGCGTTTGGGTCGACCGATACCGAGGTCGCCGCGCGCCCCAGCGCGTTCTGGCGGCGCTGGGCGGCCGAGCATGCCGCGGGCGATGAGCACTGCACAGTGCTGGCGCTGCTCGCTGGGCGCGCGGTCGGCCTCATCCGGATCGAGCGCGAGCCAGGGCGCCCGGACGTGTTCGGCATCTACTCGATGTGGGTTGCCCCGGAGACGCGACGGCGCGGGATCGCCCTCGAGCTCCTGAGCGAGGCCGAGCGCTGGATCGAGGCCGCGGGCGGTGGCGAGGCCCAGCTGAACGTCGTCGATCGGGAGACCCCGGCTCGACGGCTGTACGAGCGGGCCGGGTTCCGGCTCGACGGCCGCAGCGAGCCCGCCGCACACCCTGGCTCGGTCGAGCTGGGCATGCGCAAGCGGCTGCGTACGATTCGGGGATGACCTCGTTCGAGTGCAGCGAGGACGAATTCGCCGAGATCGCCGGGGCCGAGCTCGACGCGCTCCCGGCCTGGATCCAGGAGGCGATCTCCCGCAACAACGTCGCGATCGACATCGAGGATGCGCGCCGCGGTAGCCCGCGCACGCTGGGGCTGTTCCAGTCGCGGACACTCGGCGGGACGCCGATGAACGAGATCACGCTCTACCGGCTGTCGATCATGCGGGCCGCGGGCAGCCGCGCGCGCCTGCGCGGTGTCATCCACAACACGCTCCTGCACGAGATCGGGCACCTCTTCGGGATGACCGAGGGCGACCTCGACGAGTTCACGATCGGCAACAATCCCCGCCCGGGCGCCCAGCCCGTGCACCCGCCGCCGGATTAGACGGCGGAGCCGCGCCAGTTGCGCTGCAGCTCGTTGGCATAGCGCCGGCCGAGCCAGCCGGCCTGCTCGGGCAGCCAGGCGGCGAAGCTGCGCGTGCCGGTGGGCGGGTTACTCGAGACCAGGAGCTCGGACATGAGCGCTGCCAGCTCTTCGCGCGTGATCATGACGTCGCCCATCATGCGGCCGAGCACGCGCCCGAAGCTCACGACCACGGCCGGCGGCAGGTGGACGAGGCGCGCCCGGCCGCCAATCGAACGAGCCAGCAGCCGCAGGAACTCGTCGAACGTGTACACCTCGGGCCCGACCGCGTCGCAGACCGACGCCCCGATTTCCGCAACGGCGGCCAGGGCCAGATCGGCGACGTCCTCCACAGAGACGGGCTGCACCCGGTAGCGGCCGTCGCCGGGCACCGCGTAGAGCGGCAGGTGGCGCAGCAGCCAGGCCATGTTGTTGACGAGGATCTCCTCGCGACCCCCGAACACGAGCGACGGCCGGATCACCGCGTGCTCGGGCATGGTCTCGCCGAGCACGCGCTCGACGGCGGCCTTGCCGCGGAAGTACCCGAGCGGTGAGTCGGCGGACGCGTTGGTCACCGAGAGATGGACGATCCTGCGCACCCCCGCCCGCCGCGCCGCCTCGAAGAGCACCCGGCTGTTCTCGACCGCGCCCGCGAAGGTCGCGCCGTCGCGGCCGAATCGGATCCAGTAGGTGTTGACGAGCACGTCGGCCCCAGCGAGTGCCCGCACCAGCGCCTCGGAATCCGTGAACTGCAGCGGCTCGACGGCGACCTCGCCGGCCAGCCTGTGCCCCGGCGGCGCCGGCCCCCGCGAGAGCGTCACGACCTCGTATCCGGCGTCGAGCAACCGCCCGGCGATCACACCGCCGGAGTAGGAGAACGCGCCGGTGACCGCCGCTTGCCGTGGCACCGGGCAATGGTAGTGTCGGCGGCGTGCCCAACCCGCCGTCCAGACACACCGTCGACCTGTTGGCGGCCTATCCCGACCTCGTCGTCATGTACCTGGGCATGCGAGTCGAGGAGCCGCGCGGCGATCGCGCGAGCACCGGGACCTAGACGAACCGCTTGACGAACGCGAGCGCCGTGTCTGCGACCTCGCGCCAGCCGCTGTCGATCGTGAGCGCATGGCCGCGACCGGGGATCTCGACGATCTCGGTGACCCCCGAATTGCGCTGCTGCTTCTTGTAGGACGCGTTCGCGATCGCCGGCGGCACCGTGTGGTCGTTCTCGCCGGAGATGATCAGGAGCGGGCCGCGGTCGGGGTTCTCGCTGTCGACCTTGGCCTCGGTGCGCGGATTGAAGTTGGCGGTGGCGGCCTGGAAGATCGGCGCGCCGGGGGCCGGGACTGCGAAGGTGTCGTAGAGCTCCTTCGCCTCGTCCTCACTCACGGCGTTGGCGAATCCGTACCGGAACTGCTCGTAGGTGAGCGGCACGGCTCGGTGCCGGTTGGCCGGATTGTGGAGCACGGGCGATGCCGACCGAAGCGCCGAGATCGGAAGCGGAAGCACGCCGCGGAAGGGCGCGGGATCGATCGCGACCGATGCCGCCGAGAGTCCGCGGCCGGCGAGGATCTGGGCCAGCAGGCCGCCGAAGGAGTGCCCGATCACGGCCGGCTTCGTACTCAGCTTGCCGATGACGTCCTGGAAATGGTCGGCCACCTGACCGACGGTCTTGTCGGCGAAGACATCGGGATTCGCGTGGGCCTCCTCGACCGTCTCGGGGTCGTCCGGCCAGCCCGGTGTGAGGGCGGTGTAGCCGGCCTCGCCGAAGACGGCGGCCCAGCGATCCCAGCTGCTCGGGAGCAGCCAGAGCCCGTGCACGAACACGATGGGCACGAGCCCGGACGCATTTGCCGCCTCGATCTGCTGTTCCTCGTGCTCGGTAATGGTTGTGATTGTCATGCGGTCCCCCTTTTCGCGAATGCGCGAACCTGCCGAGTTGTGGCAGTGTAGAGAGTGCGTTTTCATGAGATCGATGCCCATCACCAGACTCCGAGTGCTCGTTGCCGCCGGGCTCGTGCTGGCGCCGGTGCTCCTGCTTACCGCCGGAGCCGGTTCGGGATCCGGGACATCGGCGGCCGCAGCCCGGCCGCTGCCCGCGCACGTGTTTGCGCCGTACTTCGAGACCTGGAGCACCAACCGGCTGATCCGGGTCGCGGAGCGGTCGGGCGTCCGTACCTTCACGCTCGCCTTCATCCAGGCGCCGCAGCGGGGCTCGTGCACGCCGACCTGGAACGGCGACCGCCGCCAGACGATGGCCGCAGGCCGCTACCTGCCGGGCCTCAAGGCGCTGCGCAAGCTCGGCGGCAACGTCGTGCCGTCGTTCGGCGGCTACAGCGCCGACCACGCGCTGACCGAAATCGCCGACTCCTGCACGAACATGCACAAACTTGTGGCCGCCTACGAGTCGGTCGTGCGCACCTACGGCGCCACCCGGCTCGACATGGACGTCGAGGACCGCTCGCTCGGAGACCTCGCCGGCATCGACCGGCGCAACAAGGCGCTGCGCCGGGTCGAGGCATGGGCCGCCCGCACAGGCCGCCGGCTCCAGATCGAATACACGCTTCCCGTCGAGCCCCCCGGCCTCGAGCCGGACGGCCTCCACGTGCTGCGGAACGCGGTCACGAACGGCACGCGGGTCGACGTCGTCAACATCATGACCTTCGACTACTACGACGGGGTCACCACGGATATGGGCGCTGCCGCCATCAGCGCCGCCCGCGGCCTCCGCCACCAGCTGCACGTCCTGTACCCGCACCGCAGCTCGCGCCGCCTGTGGGCGATGGAGGGCAACACCATCCTGCCGGGCATCGACGACTATCCGCGCAAGACCGAGGTGACGACCCTCGCCGATGCCGCCCGCGTGCTGCGGTTTGCGCGCTCGGTCGGCATCAGCACCATCTCGATGTGGGCGATCGAGCGCGACCACGGCACCTGCCCGGGCCGGATCGACTCGAACACGTGCTCGGGGATCGTCCAGCCCGACTGGGCGTTCAGCCACCTGCTCGAGCCGTTCACGGGCGGATGAGCACCGCGGGCCTGCGTGTCGTCGGGGCGGGGCTCGGCCGCACCGGCACGCACTCCCTCATGCTCGCGCTCGAACAGCTCCTCGGCGGTCGCTGCTATCACATGGCCGAGGTGATGGAACGGCCCGATGACGTCCCGGTGTGGCACGCGGCCATCGGCGGCGAGCAGCCCGACTGGGACACATTCCTGGCCGAATACGAGGCCAGCGTCGACTGGCCGGCGTGCGCCTTCTGGCGAGAGCTCGCGGCCGCGAATCCGGGCGCGATCGTGCTGCTGTCGGTGCGCGCGAGCGCCGAGGCCTGGTGGAAGAGCTTCGAGGCGACCATCGCCGCCGGCCTGGCCAAGCCCGTGCCCGCCGACCGCCCCGACTGGGCGGTGCGGCGCAAGATGGTGGTGGCCTTGCTCACCGAGACGTTCACGCCGGACTGGCGCGAGCCTGAGGCTGCCATCGCCGCCTACGAGGCCCACAACGCCGCCGTGCGCGCGGCCGTGCCACCCGAGCGCCTGGTCGAGTGGCGGCCGGCCGACGGCTGGGAGCCGCTTTGCGCCGCGCTCGACGTCCCCGTCCCCGCCGAGCCGTTCCCAAGGTCGAACTCGACCGAGGAGTTCCGGGCCAGCCAGCACGGCCCGGACGCCGCAGAGCCCGGCAGCGACGCCTGACCACCGCGCAACGCCGGCGCCACAACTCGGTCACGGCCGCTGAGACGGTGCCTTGAGACGGTGCCTGGCACCGTCTCAGCCGGGAGGAGCCGACTGTGACCGTTTCGACACAGGCCGACCGCCTATTCAAGCGGTTTCCGCCTCGATCGCTGCAACACCGGCGTCACGGTCGTGTCACGGCCGCAGGGTCGGTGCCTGGCACCGGGTTCGATGGCACCGGGTTCGAGCGCTCAGTACAACTGGCCGCGGTAGCGCTCGACCATCTCGGCCTGCGTCTCGACGCGGCCGGAGCCGATCTGGTCGCGCAGCATCTGGCCCATCGTCGGCAGCACGGTGCGCTCGATACGAGCGTCGGGGTCCCACAGCCGCGACCGCATGAGCGCCTTCGCGCAGTGGAGGTACGCTTGCCGCACGGTGATCTGAACGACGATCCTGGGCGAGCGCCCCGACGCCGCGAAGCGGGCGGTCAGATCCGGGTCGTCGCGCAGCTCTGCCGTGCCGTTCACCCGCAGGGTCTCGTCGACGCCGGGCACCATGAACAGCAGGCCGACCTCGGGCCGCTGGGTCAGGTTCGCCAACGAGTCGAGCCGGTTGTTGCCCGGCCGGTCGGGCAAAAGCAGCGTGTGGTCGTCGGCCACTTGCACGAACCCGGGATCGCCCCCGCGCGGAGTGGCGTCCTGGCGGCCGTCCGCGTCGGCCGTCGCCAGCACGACGAACGGCGAGAACGCGATGAACCGGCGGCAATGGCGATCGAGGTGGTCGAGCTCCTTGCGCAGCGCGCGCTCGGCCGGCGCCGGATAGAGCGCCCGCAACTCGGCCTCGGTCGTGATTGCCGCCACACGGCCATCGTATCGCCGGGCCTCAGCCCTCCGGGTCGATCCCGTTCCAGGCCGGTACGCTGACCGTGCGCTTGCCCGCCGTCCCGCCCAGAATGATCTTGCGCAGGCTCGTGTCGTTTGTGGTGCTCACCTCGTGGATCGCCCCGAGCGGATTGGCCTCGATGCTGATGTAGTAGGTGCCGTTCGGCAGACCGGTGATGTCGAACGACTGGCCGGGGAGCGTCTGCACGTACGTGTCACCCCAGCCGGACGGCAGAGTCTCGCGCGTCCAGAGCGCGGTCTGGGCGCCGCAGGCGCCGGCGAGACCGATCCCGTCGGGGTTCCACACAGCGCCGTGCTGGACGAGGTCGATGGCGTCGGTCGGGGCGAGGCAGAATCCGTCCTTCTGGCTCCGGACGACCAGCGAGCGGGTCGAGTTGAGCAGGGAGTAGCGCACGAACTGCTGGAAGTGCCAGTGCTCGTGGCCCGGTTGGGCGTCGTATTCGAGGATGCCGACCTTCGCCCGCCCGATGGGTTGGCCGTTCTTGAAGAAGTACTGGTAGGCATCCATGACGGCCGTGCCCGGGCGGCGGAAGCCCTCGATGTCCATCGGCGCCGGCCCGTGATCCCACACCGTCGCTCCGAAGTCGAGGTATTCGCGGCCCGCCTGCTTCGCGGTCGAGATGCCCCACGACGGCAGCGGCACGAGGTCGGGCTCGGTGGCGGGGTTGGGGTGCGTCATGGTCGGGGCGATGGTGGGCGATCCGGCCGGCTGCGTGAGCGGCTTGCGCCCCGCCGCGCAGCACGGTGGCGCCTTCACGACGTTCACCGCGATGGTCGTCCGGGCCTGACCGGCAGGGATCCGGAAGAGCGCCGCGTACCGCGGCAGGATCGAGACGGTCACGGAGTAGCGGCCGATCGCGAGCGGGATCTGCGGTGCGTTGCTGTCGAGGCCGACCGCCCAGCCGCGGTCGATCCCCCACACCGCGCCGAGCGTGAAGGGGTTGTTGCCACAGAACTGCGGGAATGTCGGGTTGAGCGGGCCGGTTGGGTTGACCCGCTGGAGGTCGTATCCGTCCGGGCAGAAGCCGGTGCGCAGCTTGTAGACCACGCGGCCGGAGGCGTTGGTGATCGTGTAGTGCACGAAACGGCTCATCCCGTCCCAGCTGTTGGCCACCCACGCCGGCAGCCTGCGTGTGCCGCCCGGCAGCACCTGGGTGACGGTGATCGGACTGCGGTAGCCGGCCCGGGTCACGTTGAGGCGGAAGCTGCCCCCGACCGAGGCCACGTAGGCGCCCACGTCGAAATACACCGGACTCCCTGGATACTTGTCCAGGGTCACGGTGGGTGAAGCGCGCACGATCTCGAGACTGGCGCCGGTGGGGGCGGCGGTTGCCGGCGACGAGGTCGCCAACCCGGCGGCGATGACGGCCAGGGCTGATGCGAGCTTTCGAACACGGGACATGGGTGGCTCCAGGGGTCGGGGGCTGCCTCTCAGACGCCGATACTGACGCATCGGTTCCGCGATGGCGTTGCCGGTCGGTAACAACTCGGTAACGCTGATAGCGTCCGCGCGCATGCGGTACATGGTGATCGAGACCTTCACCAAGGGCCCGGGGCCCGTCTACGAGCGGGCGCGCGACCGTGGCCGGATGCTGCCCGACGGCCTGCGGTACCTCGAGAGCTGGGTGGAGGAGGGCCTCGGGCGCTGCTTCCAGCTCATGGAGACAGACGATCCCGCGCTGTTCGAACGCTGGACGGCGCAATGGGACGATCTGGCGCGCTTCGAGGTCGTCCCTGTCGTGTCGTCGGCGGACGCGGGCCGGCCGGGCGCTCGGCTAGCGGGCTACCCGAGGCCGCGTCGATGAGCGGGGCCAGGAGTGGCTCGCGCTTCGCCTCGGCCCGCAGAGGAGCGGGTTGGCGGTCCCGATTGCTGCGAGCAGTGCGGCACGCGCACCGGGCCTACATCGCCCCGGCGACGCAAGTCCAGCAGCGCCTCGCCGATGAGCAGCGCCAGAGAATCGGGGACGTCCCTGCCGGCGCATCGACGACCTCGCCGTCGAGGTAAAACGTCGCGCGACCCCGAAGCACGACGTACACCTCGTCGTGCCCGCGGCCGTCACGGCTTTCGATGTGGTCCTCCACCACCTCCTCGCCCACCCGCTCGGCGGTGTACGCGGCCATGCCGACGATACGAGTACCGAGCGCGGCCCGGATCGGCCGCCAAACCAGCTCGGTTCCGCGCCACGGGATCGTCTCCACGCCGTCGAGGTGGACGACGCTCCACCCGCCGCTCATCCCGCCACCGACCGGTCGAGCGCCGCGACGGCCCCGTGCTCGAGCGCGGGGTCGCCCTGCTCGCGGCCGTAGACGGCCAGGGTCGCGCACAGGAACACGGCCAGCACGCGCGCCCGCAGCAGAGCGCCCGGCGCGATCGGGCCGTATTCCGCGGCGAACGCGGCGCGGCCGCCCGGCGGGACGAAGCTCCAGTAGACGGGAAGGTCGATGCCCGGATCGCCGCGGCACACGTCGATCCAGTCGATCACCCCGCTCAGATGGCCGTCCGCGCCGACCAGCAGATGGCGGATGTGCAGGTCGCCGTGGGCCAGCGTGGCCGGTTCCGGTGGGGGATGCAGGGCGCGCGCCTCTGCCAGGATCCCCGCCACCGTGTCCGGGGCACGCCACACCCCGAGCCGCTCGGCCTGCGCCAGACGGTCGACCGTAAGACCGACGCGAACGGCCATGTCGGCGCGGCCGTTGGCATCGACGGGCAGGAGTGAGCCATCGCCGCCGACGTCCCGAGGCTCCAGCGCGTGGAGGGCGCGCAGAAAGCGCGCCAGCGGCAGCGCCTCGCGGAGCCGCTCGGCGTCCGTCAGATCGGCGACCGCGACCTCGCGGCCCGGCAGCAGCGCGGCACCCGAAAACGGCCATGGGAAGCCGTCATCGGGCCGGCCGCGGAACACCGGGGCGGGCACGGACAGCGGCAGCCGCTCGGCCAAACGCGGCAGCACCGCCAGCTCCCGTTCGAAGCCCGGGATCACGACCTCACGGCGCGGGAAGCGGAACACCCACCGCTCGTCGACCAGCCATACCGTGTTGTCCCACCCCTCCCCGAGGAGCCGCAGCGAGCCGAGCTCGACCTCAGGGAACTGGGCGCCGATCAGGCGTCGCGCCCAGCCGGCGTCGACGACGACCTCCGGCCTCCATTCGTCCATCCGCGGTCACCCCTGCGGCGCCGAGTGGTCGCGCGCGTCTGCCGCAATCACCTCGTCGATCGCGGCGCCGAGCTCTGCAGACGCCTCGCGGAGACGGTCGAGCACCTCGGTACTCTCGCCGGCCGTGTCGCGCATCGCCAGGATCTCGATATAGCCGACGATCACCGCCAGCGGCGTCCGCAGACGATGCGCCAGGTCGGGCTGTTCGGGGTGCTCCATCACCAGACAGTATGACCTCGGTCGGATCACCCAATCGGGTGACGGCGCTCCCCGGAACTGGGGTCACACTCCCTGAGGGCACAAAGCAGCAGAACGGAGGAGGCAGCATGGCTGAGGCAGAGGACGATGTGCGGGCGCTCGCCGGACACATCGATCACGAGCTCGGACACAGGGTTCACTGGCGGCTGGCAGTACCCGGAGGCCGCAGATACCTGGTATTCGACGGAGACAGCTTCATCGGCGAAGCGGTGGGCTACACGGGTGTCGAGTCGCTCCTGCGCGCATGGGTGCGCGGGTTCGAGGCTGGACAGTTCCGGGCCGATCTGGACGAGTTCCTGGCCGAGCTCCTGAGCGAGTCCTGACCGCTGCCGGATCCGGTCGCGGAAGGGGAGATCGAGGCGGGCCGGTGTAGGATCCGGCCGTGAGCGAGCCCGCGAGCCCTGAGCCGCCGGTCACGGCGCCGGTCGTTGCCGACCTGATGGGCGTTGCCCATCCGGCGATTCTCGCGACGACCGTCTGTGCGATCGTCGAGCACGGTGGCGAGCTCCTGATGGTGCGCCAGCTCAACCGCGAGGGTGAGGAGCGGTGGAGCTTCCCCACCGGCTGGATGGCTCCGCTCGACGAGGACGGCCGCGTTCAGCTGCCCGAGCACTCGGTCAACCGCAACCTGCTCATGGAGACGGGCTACGCCGCGTCGGACGCGCAGCTGATCGGGGTGTCGGTCGTGCGCGAGCACGACACCGACGGCCATCGCGTCGGCACGTCCCTGCGGCTCAACTACCTGTCCGACCACCCGCGCCAGACGAGCTACGCGGTGAACGACCCGGACATTCTGGGCGCGCCGGAATGGTTTGCGCCCGCCGAGATCGAGGACCTGATCGATCGCAACCAGGTCAAGGGCGAGCTGACGGCGGCCGCATTCCGGCACTGGCGGGAGTACCGCCAGAGCGGTGAGCGATCCGCCGACGTGATCGACATCCCCAACTGACCGATTGCCAGATCCGGGCAAGTCCGGTATCGTGGGCGCGGGGAATGGCAGGCAGGCTGAAATTCGTGCTCGTTGCGATGGCGGTCGCCCTGCTGGCGACGCCGGCCGCGGCGACCGCTGCAATCAGCTCGAGCCCGGCGAGCTCGTGGCAGACGAACGGGCGCGTGCGCACCGTCGTGGTCGCCGCGCACAAGATCTTCATCGGGGGCGATTTCACCATGGTGCGGGCACCCGGGACGTCGAGCGGCGGCGTTGCACGCAGCCACCTGGCCGCGCTCAGTGCGACGACCGGCAAGCTCATGCCCTGGAACCCGCGGGCGAACGGGACGGTCACCTCACTCCGGGTGAACCCGGCCGGCACGACCATCTACATCGGCGGCGGCTTCACGACCATCTCCGGCAAATCCCGCCTCCACCTCGCCGCGGTGACGACGACCGAGACCAAGCTGCGCAAGTGGCATGCGAACACTGACGGCACCGTGTACGCCATCGCGACGACCGCGAGCCGGGTGTACGTCGGCGGGAGCTTCAGCAAGATCAAGGGCTCGACCCGCCACCGCCTGGCCGCGCTTGGCACCGCGAGCACATCGCCGCTGCAGGGGTGGCATCCGAATGCGAACTCGACCGTGCGGGCCCTCGTCATGTCCCCGGGGGGAGGCAGGGTGTTTGCCGGCGGCGACTTCACCGCGATCAACGGCAAGGCGCGCCCGCACCTGGCCGCGCTGAACACGACCACCGGCGGGGCGACCGTCTACGCCGCCCATCCCACGTGGCCCGTGGACGCGCTGCGCACGACCGCGACGGCACTTGTCGCCGGTGGCGGCGGCAACGGCGGGCACATCGCCGCCTACGCGTCGACGAACGGCGCGCGCAGGTGGTTCGTGGTGACCGACGGCGACGTCCAGGGCCTGGCGATCTTGGGCAGCACGGTCTTCGTCGGCGGCCACTTCAACAACTTCTGCACGGGTGGCACGACCACCGGAAACCCGCTCACGTGCAATGCGCCGACGCCGCGGCGCAAGCTCCTCGGCCTGACCGTCGGCAAGGGTCTGCTGACTGGCTGGAATCCGGACGCCGTCGGCAGCACGGTCGGGGCATCGGCCCTCTCGGCGGGCGGCGGCGGTGTGCAGGCGGGCGGCGCGTTCACCAAGGTGCACGGCGTCAACCAGCAGGGCATCGCCCGCTTCAGGTAGGCGGGCGAGCGGCGGCGAGTTGTTCGGGTCGTGTGAGGTTTTCGGGCGGACTGTTGACGCAGCGGGGTGTCCGCGGCTATTCGGAGAGTGCACACCAACGGGGAGTTCACATGCAGCGCGGGTCAGGTACCACCACCATTACCGAGACGAACACGGACATCCAGTTCGCCGTCGTGCCCAGGGGCAAGGTCGACTGGCGCAGCCGGCCGGCCGCAGCGCTGAAGCGCGGGCTTCCGCTCGAACGCGACCGCTAGGTCGCTAGGCGCCGAGGAGCTCGGCGAGACCATCGCCTGAGGCGAGGTCGGCGGCCAGCCGCCCGTCGTCGGTGCGCAGGGCGCGATCGGCGCCATGCTCGAGCAGCAGGCGCACCGACACCACATCGCCGAGCGCCGCCGAGGCGTGAAGCGGCACGTAACCCCCATGCTGGCGGGCGTCCGGATCGGCGCCGCGCTCGAGAAGCAGCCCCACGATTGCGGCGTGACCTCCGGCCGCGGCCGAGTGCAGAGGCCGTACCCGACTCGGGTTCGCCGCCACGACGTCAGGGGCGGCGCCGTGCTCGAGCAGCACCGCCGTGGCCTCGAGCTGGCCGAAGAAGGCAGCCAGATGGAGCGCCGTGAACCCGTCGGCCGCGGTCGATCGCACCATCCCCGGGTCGGCCCGCACCATCTCGTCGACACGGCCGGCACGACCGAGGGCCGCGGCCTCGAACAGGCTGAGCTCGGCCACGGAGTCTGCGAGCCGCTCGGCCATCCAGGCGTGGCCGTGATACCGGGCCTGCAGGATCGCCGACACGCCGTCGGCGCCGCGCGCCGACGCGAGCGCCGGATCGGCGTCAAGCAGCCGCTCGACCTCGGCCGCATTCCCGGCCGAGACCGCCTCCAGCATCCGTCCCGCACCAGCGCCGGTCACCGCGCGACCTTATCGCGGGGCAGCCCCGGCGTTCGGTGACCGTCGCGACCAATCATCTCCTCATTGGCCGTCAGAGCGTTGACGACCGCCTCCTCGACCGCCTGGACAACGGCCTCGAACAGCCCGTCCATCCACTTCCACTGGAGGAACTCGAGCCGGCCCCGATCGGCCGTCGACGGCTCCCCGAGCGAGAAGCCGGTCGCGAAGGCCCCCGGATTTGCGGTCGAGAAGGCCAGGAAGAGATCGCCCGAGAAGTGCGACCCGCTCGTGCCTGTGCGGGCCAGGCCGAGCGGAACGCGCCGGGCGAGCGCCTTGCACTGCCCCGGCAGCAGCGGGGCGTCGGTCGCGATCACCGCGATGACCGACCCGCCGCCCGCCGGGAGCCACGCGGTGTCCTCGAGGGGATTGTCGTCGGCGAGCAGTCCACCGAGCGGCCGGCCGAGGATCGTGAGCTCCGACCGCGACCCGAAGTTGCACTGCAGGAACGCCCCGACGGTGTAGCGCTCGGTGCCGAAGCCGACCAGCCGCGAGGCGGTGCCCGAGCCGCCCTTGAAGGCGTAACAGTTCATCCCGGTACCGCCGCCCACCGAGCCCTCCTCGATCGGCCCCGGCCGGGCCGACTCGATCGCGGCGATCGCATCGTCCCTGGTGACGTGGCCGCCGTTGATGTCGTTCAGGTAGCCGTCCCAGGTCTCGGCCGCGACTGGCAGCATCCACAGCTGGGCGATGTCCGGGAACCGGTCGGCGACCCAGCGCACCGTCCCCTCATGCGCCACCCCCACCGCGTGGGTGTTCGTCAGCGTGATGGGCAGCATCGTCGTGCCCGACTCCTCGATCCACGAGACTCCGGTCATCTCGCCGTTGCCGTTCAGCGAGAAGAACCCGGCGGCGACGGGGTCGCCCGGGTCGGCCCGCCCGCGCGGGTGGATCGCGGTCACACCGGTGCGGACGTCGGTGCCCCGGATCAGTGTCTGATAGCCCACCTCGACGCCGGGCACGTCGGTGATGGCGTTCCAGCGGCCGGGAACCCCCGGGAACGCCAGTCCCAGCGCCCGCGCCCGCGGCTTGCCGGCGGGCGTCTCGAGCGGCGGTGACGTCACCGAGGCCGCTCGTCGGTGACCAGATGCTGCACCGGGCGGCGGAAGCCGTCGGCAAGGTCCGCCGCCACCGCCGCCGCCACATCCGGCGGCAGGAACGGCCCCGGGGTCGCGGCAGGCGGGTGCCACTCGTGGTGGCGACGGTCGACGGGCGCATCCGGGAGGGTGTCGCCCGATCGCGCCAGGAAGTACAGGATCACCTCGTGGCGGTAGTCGCCCGACTCGACGAACAGGTTCTCGCTCACGTACAGGAGCCGCTCGACGCTGATCTCGAGCGACGCCTCCTCGATCAGCTCGCGCCGCAGCGCCTCCTCGGACGTCTCGCCCGGCTCGACCCCTCCTCCCGGGAGCCAGTAGAACGGCGTCTTGCCCGCATGATGGGTGCGGTCGAACATCACCCGGCCCTCGCCGTCGGGGATGACGGCCCGCGCTCGCACCGACATGACCGGGGCGGCCGCCGCGCCGCCCTCACCCGGCAAGCGCACGCTCCGTCTCGTACACCGGCAGCACTCGCCGCAGGAACTCGCCGGTATGGCTGCCCGGCGTCTCGGCCACCTCCTCGGGCGTGCCCTGCGCGATCACCTCGCCGCCCGCGTCCCCGCCCTCAGGCCCGAGGTCGAGCACCCAGTCGGCCTGCTTGATCACGTCGAGGTTGTGCTCGATGACGAGCACCGTGTTGCCGGCGTCGACCAGCCGCTGGAGCACCTGGAGGAGTTTCTCGATGTCGTAGGTGTGCAGGCCCGTCGTGGGCTCGTCGAGGATGTAGAGCGTCCGCCCCGTCGCGATCTTGCTCAGCTCGGTCGCGAGCTTGACCCGCTGCGCCTCGCCGCCCGAGAGCGTCGTCGCCGGCTGCCCCAGGCGCATGTAGTCGAGCCCGACGTCGTGCAGCGTCTGCAGCCGCCGCCGCAGCTTCGGAATCTTGGCGAAGAACTCGAGCGCCTCCTCGACCGACATGTCGAGCACATCGGCGATGGACTTGCCCTTGAACTTGACCTCGAGCGTCTCGCGGTTGTAGCGGCGGCCGTGACAGACTTCGCAGTTGATGTAGACATCCGGCAGGAAGTGCATCTCGATCTTGATGGTGCCGTCCCCGCGACACGTCTCGCAGCGGCCGCCCTTGACGTTGAACGAGAACCGGCCGGGCTTGTATCCACGCGCGCGGGCGTCCGGCGACGTCGCGTACAGCGCACGGATGTGGTCGAACAGGCCCGTGTACGTGGCCGGGTTCGAGCGGGGCGTGCGTCCGATGGGCGACTGGTCGATGTCGATCACCTTGTCGAACACGTCGATGCCGTGCACGGCCCGGTGGGCGCCCGGCTTCACCCGGGCCCGGTTCAGTCGATTGGCGAGCGCCTTGAAGATGACGTCGTTCACCAGGGTGCTCTTGCCCGAGCCGCTCACCCCGGTCACGCAGATCAGCTTGCTCACCGGCAGGTCGACGTCGATCGCCTTCAGGTTGTGCTCGGTAGCGCCCTGGACCCCGAACCAGCCGGAGTCGTGCATTCGCCGGTCGGGCACCGGGATGCAGCGGCGGCCAGACAGGTACGCGCCGGTGATCGAGCGCTCGGACGCCATCACCTGCTCGGCGGTGCCCACCGCGACGACGCGGCCGCCGTGCTCGCCGGCGCCGGGCCCCATGTCGATGATGTGATCGGCCGAACGGATGGTCTCCTCGTCGTGCTCGACCACGATCACCGTGTTCCCCAGCTCGCGGAGGCGTTCGAGCGTGCCCAGGAGCTTGGCGTTGTCGCGCTGGTGCAGGCCGATCGACGGCTCGTCGAGGATGTACAGCACCCCCATCAGCGAGGAGCCGATCTGCGTCGCGAGCCGGATCCGCTGCGCCTCTCCGCCCGAGAGGCTCGCGGCCGCGCGGCCCAGGGTGAGATAGCCGACGCCGACGTCGGCCAGGAACGTCAGCCGCTCGCGGATCTCCTTGAGGATGCGGGCGCCGATGGTGCGCTCGGTGTCGGTGAGCTCAAGGCTGTCCACGAACTCGATTGCCGAAGTGACCGACATGCGCGTGACCCCGGCGATGTTGAGCCCCCCGACCGTGACCGCAAGGCTCGTCTCCTTGAGCCTGTCGCCATGGCAGGCCGGGCACGGCTTGAGCGCCATGTACTCCTCGATGCGCTCCTTCTGGTACGCCGAGTCGGTCTCACGGTAGCGCCGCTCGAGGCTGGGCACGATGCCCTCGAAGGCCAGCATGTAGCTGCGCTTGCGGTTCATGCGGTTGCGGTAGGTGACGTACAGCTTGTCGCCCCCGGTGCCCTTCAGGAACAGGTCGCGGTGCTCCTCGGGCAGATCGGCCCAGGGCGTTTCCAGATCGACCTCGTACCGGTCCGCGATGGCGTTGATCACCTGTGTGTAGAAGTTCGAGTTGATCACCGTCCACGGCACGAGCGCACCCTCGGAGATCGAGAGGCTCGGGTCGGGCACGACGAGCTCGGGATCGATCTCCCGCTGGGTGCCGAGCCCGGTGCACCGCGGGCACGCGCCGTGGGGCGAGTTGAACGAGAAGATGCGCGGCGCGAGCTCGGGCAGTGAGATGCCGTCCTCGGGGCAGGCGAACCGCTCGGAGTAGGTCATGGTGGTACCGTCGACGACGGCCACCTCGACGAGGCCCTCTGCGAGCCGCAGCGCCGTCTCGACCGAGTCGGTCAGGCGCGTGCGCAGGCCGTGCTTCATCACCAGCCGGTCGACGACCACCGAGATCGAGTGGCGCACCTGCTTGTCCAGATCGATCGGCTCCTCCAGCAGCACCTGCTCGCCGTCCACCTTGACGCGCGTGTACCCGTCGCCCCGCAGCTGCTCGAACAGCTCGCGGTATTCGCCCTTGCGCGTGCGCACGACGGGCGCGTCGATGGTGAACCGCGTGCCCTCCGGCAGCTGGAGCACCTGGTCGACGATCTGCTCGGCCGACTGGCCGGTGATCTCACGGCCGCACTTGGGGCAGTGCGGGTGCCCGACCCGGGCATAGAGCAGGCGCAGGTAGTCGTAGGTCTCGGTGACGGTGCCCACCGTCGAGCGCGGGTTCCGGGCGGTGGTCTTCTGGTCGATCGAGATGGCCGGCGACAGACCCTCGATCGAGTCGACGTCGGGCTTGTCCATCTGGCCCAGGAACTGGCGGGCGTACGCCGACAGCGACTCGACGTAGCGCCGCTGCCCCTCGGCGTAGAGCGTGTCGAACGCAAGGCTCGACTTGCCCGATCCCGACAGGCCGGTGATCACCACCAGCTTCTCGCGAGGCAGGCTGACCGTGACGTCCTTGAGGTTGTGCTCGCGCGCACCCCGGATGACGATGTGCTCGTGCGCCACCGAACTCCTTAATGCCTGGAAACCGCGTGTTCAAGCGGGAAACAGCTGCATTTTAGCAACGCGGCACCGGCGAACATGTGTTCGGCAGACTACCACGTCCGTGCGGACGGACCCCGCCTCCCCGCCTCAGGTCGCGAGCTCGCACCAGACACGCGTGCCGGCGTCGGTGTCGACGCCCCACTCGCTCGCGAGCCGGTCCACCAGCTGCAGGCCCCATCCGGATGTGCTCCGCGGCCCGACGGGCCGCAGCACCGGCCGCAGACCGTTCGACGCCGGGTCCGCCACCTCGATCCGCAGGCACAACGGCAGGCGCTCGATCGTCACGTCGACCCAGCCCTCGCCCTCGCCGATGCCGTGCACGATGCTGTTGGTGACGAGCTCGGTGACCACCAGCCGGGCGTTGTCGAGCACCGGCCCCGGCACGGCCAGCTCGAAGCGGCCGACGGCGCGCCGCGCCTCGGCAACGACCGCCGGGTCGCACGCCAGCCGTAGCCGCGCACATCCCGAGTCCCGCGTCACCGATGGATCGTGCTCGCTCGCAGCCGCCTCCGTCTCACAGAGGGTACCGCGTTCGCGGCCTCACCGGTATAGACCGGCCGAGGCGGCCGCGGCCGGCGCCCAGCGCGGGCGTATCCCGGCGCCCTCGTCCGCGAGCCCGAGCAGCAGTCCGAGCAGGAGGTCGGGATCGGGCAGGCGCCGCAGACCGAACAGCAGGCTGCGTCCCCCGCCGCCGCCGACGAGGACTCCGCCGTAGTGAAGGACGCGGCCCGCGGCGGGCCGGACGATCTCGATGTCGCTGATCGCGCTCAGCGGAAACACCGCCGCCCGCTGACTGATCCCGCCGGCGAGGAGCACCGCCCGGCGGTCGGTCACGATCAGCACACGCCGCTGCCAGCGCGCGACCGCCCGCGCGAACTGGAGCAGTGCGTGGGCTGCGGCCAGAGCCGCCAGGCCGGCCAGCACGAGCCGCACCGGCCCCAGCACGCCGAGCCCCGCGACCAGAATCGCAGCGGCGGCGGATGCTGCGACGACCATCACCGCGCGCAGGAAGGGAGCCAGCAGCACGACGCCGTGCTCGCGGCTGACGAGGTGGACGCGCTCGCCGGGAGCGAGCAGACGGTCGAGTTGGGCCATGGACGGGGTGAGTTCGACGCCGAGAGCCCGCTCACCTGCCGTGCCGCTCCTGCGCCGCTACGCGCTGGCGGTCGCCTCGAGGTCGCGGCGCAGTTCCTTGATCTCGTCACGCAGCTTGGCGGCATACTCGAACCGCAGCTCCTCGGCCGCCGTGAACATCTCCTCCTCGAGCTCGATCACGAGCTTCGAGATCTCCTCGCGGCCCATGCCGTCGGTCTCGGTGCCGCGGCGACGGCGTCCGGGGACGTGGGGCTGGGACGACAACGACAGGAACTCGGCGATGTCGGAGACGCCCTTGACGATCGACTCGGGCGTGATCCCATGCTCCTCGTTGTAGGCGACCTGGATCGCGCGCCGGCGGCCGGTCTCCTCGATCGCGACGCGGATCGCCTCGGTCATCTTGTCGGCGTACATGATCACGCGCCCGTTCACGTGGCGGGCGGCGCGGCCGATCGTCTGGATCAGCGCCGTCTGGCCGCGCAGGAAGCCCTCCTTGTCGGCGTCGAGGATCGCCACCAGCGAGACCTCCGGAAGATCGAGCCCCTCGCGCAGCAGGTTCACGCCCACCAGCACGTCGAAGTCGCCGAGGCGCAGCTCGCGGATGACCTTGATCCGCTCGAGCGTGTCGATCTCGGAGTGCAGGTAGCGGGTGCGCACGCCCGATTCGAGCAGGTAGTCGGTGAGGTCCTCCGACATCTTCTTGGTCAGCGTCGTCACGAGCACCCGCTCGCCCGCCTCGGCCCGCGCCCGGATCTCTCCCAGCAGGTCGTCGATCTGGCGCCGGGTCGGGCGCACCTCGACCTCGGGGTCGACCAGGCCGGTCGGACGGATGATCTGCTCCGCGATATGGGTCGAATGGCGGAGCTCGAACGCGCCGGGCGTCGCCGACACGAACAGCAGCTGGTTCGCACGGTCGAGAAACTCGTCGAAGCGCAGCGGCCGGTTGTCGAGTGCCGACGGCAGCCGGAACCCGAACTCCACCAGCGTCTGCTTGCGCGAGCGGTCGCCCTCGTACATGCCGCCGATCTGGGGCACCGTCTGGTGCGACTCGTCGATGATGATCAGGTAGTCGTCGGGGAAGTAGTCGAGCAGCGAGTGCCCCGGGCTTCCGGGCTCGCGGCCGTCGAGATGCCGCGAGTAGTTCTCGATGCCGTTGCAGAAGCCGACCTCGCGCAGCATCTCCATGTCGTACTCGGTGCGCGACCGCAGGCGGTGGGCCTCGAGCATCTTGCCCTCTGCCTCGAGCTCCCCGAGCCGCTCGCGCAGCTCGGCCTGCACCCGCGCGATGGCCGGCTCGAGCTTCTCGCGCTCGAGCGCGTAGTGGGTGGCCGGGAACACGCCGAGGTGGTCGAGCCGCGCGTACACCTCGCCGGTCATCGGGTCGAAGTGCGTGATCGCCTCGACCTCGTCGCCGAACAGGCTCACCCGGTAGGCCGTCTCCATGTTGGCCGGCTGGATCTCGATCACGTCGCCGCGGACGCGGAACCGGCCCCGGCCCATCACGACGTCGTTGCGCTGGTAGTGGATGTCGACCAGCTTGCGCAGGATCTCCTCACGCGGCTTCTCGTCGCCCACCGACAGGAACAGCACGAGCTCGGAGTAGCTTTCGGGGGAGCCGATGCCGTAGATGCACGACACGGAGGCCACGATGACGACGTCGCGGCGCGCGAACAGCGCCGAGGTGGCCGCGTGGCGGAGGCGGTCGATGTCGTCGTTGATCGAGGAGTCCTTCTCGATGTAGGTGTCCGACGACGGCAGGTAGGCCTCGGGCTGGTAGTAGTCGTAGTAGCTGACGAAGTACTCGACCGCGTTGTGCGGGAAGTACTCGCGAAACTCGTTGCAGAGCTGCGCGGCGAGCGTCTTGTTGTGGGCGATCACGAGCGTCGGCCGGTTGATGCGCTCGATGACGCGCGCCATCGTGTGCGTCTTGCCGGTCGCGGTCGCGCCCAGAAGCGTCTGGTTGCGGTCGCCGCGGTTGATGCTCTCGGCCAGCTCGGCGATCGCCCGCGGCTGGTCGCCGGTGGGCTCGTAGGCGGCGGAAACCTTCAGGTCGGGCACGGCGTTAAGTGTAGACAGGAGATGTGTACGATCGAGCCGCCGTGCCCGCCCCGATCCCCGTGACACCGCCCGACCCCGTCCTGCGCGACGACGTCGTCGAGCTGCGGCCGTGGGGCATGCCCGGCGGCGACGGGCTGACCCTGGCGGTGGTCGAGCGTAACGGCGGGACGCCGCGTCGCCATATCGGCCTGCGGGTGCTCGAGGACGACCGCGAGGTGGCCGAGGTGGCGCACGACGGCGTGCACGCCGCGGCCCTGCGGCTGCTGGCCGCGTGGGCGCTGCGCGAGTGGGGCCTGGCGCGGCTCCAGCTCGCGACCCGCGTGGACGATGCGGCCGCCCAGGATGCCGCCGAGGAGGCCGGATTCCGGCGGGAAGGCGTGCTGCGCTCGTGGTCGGAGCTGGACGGACGCCGCTTCGACGTGGTCATGTTCGCGCTGCTTCCGGGTGACCGGTGACCACTCCGATCCCGCTTCCCGAGCCGATGCTGCGGGACGCGACCGCCGGGTTGCGCCCGTGGCGGGAGGCCGATCTCTCCGTGGTGGTCGCGATGTCGCGCGACCCGGACGTGCTGCGCTTCACGAACGTCCCCGACCCCTACGGCGAGGACGACGCGGGCATCTGGCTCGCACTGCAGCCCGCCCGGCTGCGGGCCGGCGACGGCGCGGCATTCGCAATCGTCGAGCCGCCGGACGATCGCCCGGTCGGGGCGATCGGGGTACGGGTGCTGCACGGGCGCGGGATCGCCGAGATCGGGTACCACCTCGCGCCCGAGGCCCGCGGACGCGGCCTGGCGACTGCGGCGCTGCGGCTGCTCTCGGAGTGGTCGCTGCGAACGCTTCCGGTCGCGCGGCTGCAGCTGACCACCCACCTCGACAACCCCGCGTCGCAACGGGTGGCCGAGAAGGCGGGCTACACCCGCGAGGCGGTGCTGCGCGCCTGGGCCGACCAGCGCGGCACCCGCGTCGACCTGATCATGTACTCACTGCTCCGCGGCGACGTTGGCGCACTTCACACCAGCGGGCGTTCGCGCAGGTAGGGCAGCGGGCGGGACGGGTCGGGCGAGTCGATCTCGCGGGCCAGGCGGTGGCCGTCGAAGATCGCATCGGCGATCAGGCGCGGGGCCACGCAGTCGCCGATCGCGTGCACGGCCTCCACCCCCTCGCGCTCGAGCGCCGCAGGGTCGGCCTGTAGTGCGCGGTAGAGGGCGTCGTCGGACAGCCGCTGGGTGACGAGCACGACCCCGTCGGCGGGCAGCCGGAACTCGGCGCCGAACTCGTCGCGCGCCGTCACGCCCTCGGGATCGATCGACGCGACCGTGGCGCCGCGGTGCGCGGCGATCCCGAGCTCGTGCAGGCGGCCGCGCAGGCGCACGCCCTCGAGCGTCTGGTCGCAGTAGGGCGCGACCAGGCCGAAACAGGTCACGATCGTCACCTCCCGGCCCTCCGCGCGCAGCACCTCGGCCACCCCGGCGCCCGTGAAGTACCCCTCGTAGTCGACCACGACGACGCGCCCTCCCGGCGGGCGCAGCCCGTCGACCATCACCTGCTCGGGCGTCAGCACGTGTCCGAGTCCCGCGCCGGCGCCGGGGATCGTCGCCCGGGTCATGCCGTTCATCCCGTCCGCCGACCAGTGCGCACCGGTCGCCACCACGACGATCTGGGCACCGTAGTCGCGGGCCTCATCGACGTCGAGCGGTGTGTTGGGCACGAACTCGAGGTTGGAAAGCCGGTCGATCTGCACGCGCCGGTAGTCGATGACGCGCCCCCACTCCCCCAGCCCCGGCAGCCGCGTCACCCAGCGCATGCAGCCGCCCAGGTCATCGCCTGAGTCCACCAGGTGCACCGGCTCCAGGCCGCGCTTGGCCAGCACGATCGCACACTCCATCCCGGCCGGCCCGGCCCCGATCACGACCGCGCTGCGATCGGCGTTCTGCGCGCGGTCGAACCGCTCCGGATGCCACCCCCGGCGGTGCTCCTCGCCCGCAGTGGCGTTCTGGGTGCAGCCCAGGTGGCGGCCCCAGATCGAGCGCGAGTAGCAAGCGTTGCAGCCGATGCACTCCCGGATCTCGTCGTAGCGGCCCTGCTCGATCTTGCTCGGCAGGAACGGGTCGGAGATCGACGGCCGGGCGGCGCCGATCAGGTCGGCCGCGCCGCTGCGCACGACCTCCGCCATGCGGTCGGGGTCGGTGAACCGCCCAACGACGACGATCGGCTTTGCGGTCGCCTCGCTGGCCCGCCCCGACCACTCGAGCTGGTATCCCTGCTCGAAGAACCGCGATGCGCCGCTGTCGACCCGCTGCCAGCCGGACAGCGCCCCGATGGTGACGTCCCACAGGTCAACCATGGGATCGGCCCGGCGGATGAACTCGAGCCCCTCCCCCAGCTCGACCCCCGATCCCTCGAGCGTGTCGGCCGCGATCCGGACGGCGATCGCGCACTCGCCCCCGACCGCCTCCCGCACGAGCTCGATGGCCTCGAGCCAGAAGCGGGAGCGATTCTCGAACGACCCGCCGTAGGCGTCGGTGCGGTGGTTGTAGACCGGCGAGAGGAACTGCGTCGGCAGGTAGGTGTGGGAGCCGTACACGTACACGATGTCGAAGCCGGCCTCGCGGGCGCGGCGGGCGGCGGCGACCCATTCGCGCTGGACGCGGCGGATGTCGGCCAGGTCCATCGCCCGCGGCACCGTGATCCCGTCGAAGTCGCTCGAGAGCTGCGAGGGTGCGAGCGGCGGCAGCCGTGACTCGCGGGTTTCGGCATACAGGCCGCCGTGCCACAGCTCGACGCCGGCGAGGGAGCCGTGGCGATGGGCCTCCTCGGTCATCAGGCGCAGCGCGCGGACGTCCTCGTCGTCCCACAGCCGCGCCGAGACATACGGCGACTCGTCCGTCTCGGAGCTGATCGAGCAGTACTCGGTGCAGACCGCCGCCCATCCGCCCTCGGCCTTCATGCCCCGGAACGCCGCCTGCGTCCACGGCTTCTCGACCCCGAACCCGGTGCAGTGCGGCACCTGGTAGAAGCGGTTTCGCAGCGTCTTCGGGCCGATCGGGACCGGCTCGAAGAGGATGTCGTGCCGGGCCAGCCGGCCCATCAGGAGTCCGCGTCGAGCTCGGCCTTGCGCCGCTCGATGTGCTCGACGCAGCTCCTCGTCGATCGCGGCGTCGATGCCAGGATCCTGCCACTCGTCGAGCAGCCGCTTCCACTCCTTCGTCGCCGCCTCCTCGACGGTCGGCGAGCCCTGCTTCTGCCAGGTCGTGTAGTTCTGCGACCGGAAGAGGGGGCTCATGAACACCCAGTCGCGGAAGTGCGCGAGGGTGTGGTCGGCGGCCAGGAACATGCCTCCCGGCCCCTCGGCCCGGATCGCGTCGAGGGCGAACTCCTCGTCGCCGAACGCGATGCCCTGGGAGAGAATGTCGAACATCCGCAGCACCTCGAGGTCGAGCGCCATCTTCTCGTAGCAGGCGGTGAGGCCGCCCTCGAGCCAGCCGGCCGCGTGCAGGACGAAGTCGGCCGGGGCCAGCATCGTCGCCCAGAGCGTGTTCAGCGTCTCGGCCGCCGCCTGGGCGTCGAGCGCGTTCGACGAGCAGAGGCCGCCGCCGCCCCGGTACGGCAGGTGGTAGCGGCGCGCGAGCTGACCGCCGGCAAGCGTGCCGATGACCGACTCGGGCGTGCCGAACGCGGGGCCGCCGGTGCGCATGTCGACGGCGGTGAAGAACGAGCCGAACAGCGCCGGCGCACCCGGCCGGATCGCCTGCACGAGCGCGATCCCGGTCAGCGCCTCGGCGACCTGCAGCGCCAGGCCGCCGGCCACGCTCACGGGCGCGGTCGCGCCGGCGAGCAGGAACGGAGTCACGATCACGGGCTGGCCCGCCTGCGCCCATTCGGTCAGCGCGTCCACCATCAGGAAGTCCCACACGAGCGGGCTGTTGGGATTGACGACCCCCATGATCGCCGGCGTGCGCTCGATCCGCTCACGGCCACCGCAGGCGATCGCGGCCAGCTCGACGGAGTCGCGCGCCTTGGGGCCGGACGTTCCGTAGCAGACATAGGGCTTGTCCGACCAGCGCAGGATCGAGTAGTCCATGTCGAGATGACGGGAGTGCTCGCTCAGGTCGCCCGCCTCGACGGTGCCGCTCTGCTGGCACGTCATCAGGTCGGCCGCGTGGGCGATCTTGACGAGCTCGACGTGGTCGGCGATCCCCCCCTCGCGGCGCCCACGCTCGAGATCGGAGCAGAAGGGCGATCCGCCGACGGGGGCCAGCACCGGCCTGCCGCCGCCGATCGTCACCGCCCGGCCGGGGTTGCGCGGCTCGAGCACGAACGACTCCGGCGCCGTCGCGACCGTCTCCATCAGGAACTCGCGATCCCAGCGGACGCGCTCGCCGTCGACGTCCTGCCCGAGCGAGCGCAGCAGCTCCAGCGCAGCCGGGTGGCGCACCTCGGTGCCGATCTCCTCGAGGATCGTCATGGCGTGCTCGTGCACCGCCTCGAGGTCATCGGGCGAGAGAACAGGGATCGCCTCCATCGGCGGCGACTGTACCAGCGGCGCGCGCGATCCCGCTCGACCACCGGCCCCCGGCGCGTGTATGTTCGGCGGGTGAGCGTCGTCATCGAACAGCGCACCGCCGTCGACGCGAAGCCGGCCGAGGCATTCGCCTTTCTCCACGACCCGGAGCGGCGCCAGGACTGGGACGCGATGGTCGACGGCTGCCGGCTCGAGGCCGACGCGCCCGCCGCCGGCGTGCGGCTCCACCTGCACGGCCGCCGCAAGGCGCCGTCGTGGGTGGGCGAGTACGCGGAGTTCGACCCGCCGCGGCGATCGGTGCTGCGCCTGGTCGAGGGCGTGGGAATGCCGTTCTCGGCGTTCACCCAGACCGTCACCGTCACCCGCCACGACGCGGCCACCAGCGTCGTCGCGCTGCGGGTCGAGTACGCCGCCCGCGGCCCCGTCGTTCTGGTCGAGCGGTTCACGCTGCGGCCCCGGCTGGCGGGAGCGCTGCGCCGATCGATCGCGAACATCGCCCGGCAGCTCGGATGAGTGACGGCGTGCTCTCCGGCATTGCGGCCTGACCGCGGGCGGTTAGGGCAGGTTGTAGGCGCGCTGGTACAGACGCTGGGCGGCGCGGACGTCGGTGACGTAGTCACGGGTGGCGCTGAAGCGCAGCCGCACCGGCTGGCCGGGCGGAGTCTCGGCGATCCAGGCATCGACGTTGGATTGGCCGGCGTTGTAGGCCGCCAGGGCGAGATCCCCCGAGTCGGCGTGGCCGGCGTACTTCTGCTCGAGATGGTGGAGGTACCAGCAGCCGTAGCGGATGTTGAGATCGGGCACGTACAGGTCCTGGGGGATCCGGAACCGCTTGCCGCCGGTGTGCTCGGCGATGCCCCGCGCGGTTGACGGCAGGAGCTGCATCAGCCCGATCGCCCCTGCGCTCGAGCGCGTGTCCGCGCGGAATCGCGACTCGTCGTAGATGACGGCGGCCACCAGCGCCGGGTCGAGGTGGTAGATGTGGGCGTAGCCGACGATCTCGCTCCGGTACGAGAGCGGGTGATTGAGCCGCACCCACCAGCCGGGCTGCGCATGCTGCAGATAGGCGAATCCGCCGAGTGCGATGAGGGCTCCCGCCACGAGACCCAGAACCACTCGCTTGATCATGCCAGCAGCCGCTGCGCCAGGTCGGCGATGAACCGATCGAGATCCTCGAGGCTGCCCGTGTTCTCGTAGACGTGGTCGCTGCGCGCCGCCTTCTCGGCCTCCGGCAGCTGATTCTGCATCTGCGGCCGCGAGCCCGGCCGCCGTCGCTCCCGCATCTCCGCCGGCGCGGTGACCGTGAGGATGACGTCGTAGCGGTCGGTCACGCCGGCCTCGAACAGGGTCGGCGCCTCGTGCACCAGAAGCCGCGCGCCCTCCCGCACCTGCGCGTCGCGCCAGCGGGCGAACTCCTCGGCCAGCAGCGGCAGCAGGAGGCCCTCGAGCCAGCGCAGCTCGCCGGGGTCGGCGAACACGATCCTCCCCACGGCCGCGCGGTCGACGGCGCCGTCGGGGCCGATCACGCCTTCGCCGAAATGGTCGCGGACGGCGCGCTTGACCACGCCGCGGCCGTACAGGCTGCGCACCGACTCGTCGCTCGAGAGCGTCGCCGCACCATGGCGGCGGAACGCACGAAGAGCCTCAGACTTGCCGCTCCCGATGCCGCCCGTGAGCCCCACCAGCACCGGGCCGCCGGCAGTCATTCGCCGGTCGGGGTCCCGTCGTCCTCATCCGGCGCAGGTGCCTCGGCGGCGGGCTCTTCGGCGGCGGGCTCCGCTTCGGCGACGGTCTCCTCGGCGACGGTCTCCTCGGCGACGGTCTCGTCGGCCACCGGCTCGTCGGCCACAGGCTCCTCGGCTGCCGGCTCATCCTCGGCCGGTTCGGCCTGCTCGGCGAAGACCTCTTCGGACAGACCGAGCTCGGGCACCCGCACCGGGGCCGGGATGCCCCCGAGGCCGAGGTCGATCGTCTTGACCGGATCGCCCTCCTCGACCCTGCGCAGTGAGAGCGAAAGCCGGCGGCGCTCGGGGTCGATCTCGATGATCTTGACCTTCACCTCTTCGCCCTGCTGCACGACCTCGCGCGGGTTCTCGACGTGGTGCTCGGCCAGCTCCGAGATGTGGATCAGGCCCTCGACGCCCGAGACGATCTCGGCAAAGGCGCCGAACGTCACGACCTTGGTGATCTTGCCGGTGACGACGTCACCCTGCTCGGTCTCGTCGATCACGCGCTGCCAGGGGTCGGTCTGGGTCTGCTTGAGACCGAGCGAGATGCGCTGGCGGTCGCGGTCGACGTCGAGCACCTTGACCCGCACCTTCTGCCCGATCTCGAGCACCTCGGACGGATGGTTGACGTGGCTCCAGGACAGCTCGGAGATGTGGATGAGACCGTCGATGCCGTCGAGGTCGACGAACGCGCCGAAGTCGACGATGTTCGAGATCTGGCCCTCGACCTCGACGCCGGGCGAGAGCCGGTCGAGGATCTGCTGGCGAGCCTCCTTGCGCTCCTCCTCGAGCACCGCGCGCCGCGACAGCACGACGTTGTTGCGGCTGCGGTTCAGCTCGATGACCTTGCACAGGAGCGTCTGGTCGCGGTACTCCTCGAGATCCTGCACGCGGCGGATGTCGACCAACGACGCGGGCAGGAACCCGCGGACGCCGAGGTCGATGATCAGGCCGCCCTTGACGACCTCGATGACCTTGCCCTCGACGGGCTCACCGCTCTCGGCGGCGGCCTCGATGCGCTGCCAGGCCTTCTCGAACCGGGCTCGCTTCTTCGACAGGATCAGACGCCCCTCGGCGTCCTCCTTCTGCAGAACGAGCGCGTCGATCTCCTGACCGACCTCGACCTCGTCCTCGGGGTTCACCGAGCGCCGGATCGAGAGCTCGGCGATCGGGATGACGCCCTCCGACTTGTAGCCGATGTCGACCAGGATCTCGTCCTTGTCGACCCGCACCACCGTCCCGGTGACGACGTCGCCTTCGCTGAAGTTCGTGAGCGTGCGGTCGTAGTCGGGGATCATCTCCCCGTCCACTTCGATCATCCAGGTATCGGTATCTGTCGTCGCCATGAAGTGTGCGTGTTCACATGCAGCGCAGCGCGGCCGGGACCATGCCCTGCGTTGGGCGGTAGTATACAAACGGCCTCAGCCGGTCGTGAGCAGGTGCCCGCCGGTCTCGATCGCCGCCGACTCGGGCCCCATCGTGACCTGCCCGGCCGCACCCATCTCGACGGTGCCTGCCACCTCCGCCGGATTCACGGCCACAACCGCGTTCGGGTACGTCCGTACCCACACCGGCCCGACGGACGTTGGCGGGGTGTCCGGAGGCGTCCCGGGATCGAATGCGTACAGGGGCAGGTCGGGCCGGGCAGGGGCGATGTAGGCCGAGTCACGCGGGATCGCAACCAGCAGGAAGCTCGCCAGGCCGTAGAGCTGCTCCGCACGCGAGAGGCGGCCCGAATCGCGGACGTACACGCCCGACTCCCAGATGTCGACCTGCCGGTAGTAGTGGAGCTCGGTCGCCCAGTCGGCACCGGTCAGGCGGGCGAAGCCGCGTTCGAGCAAGACGGCATCGGTGCTGTTGACCTGATGGAAGTTCACGATCGCCGGCGGACCGTTCGAGGCCAGGACCGAGTACACCTCGATCTTCAACGTCGCCCGCACCAGCGTCAGGGCATCCGCAAGGAACTGACGCCTCTGCGACTCGGTCAGCGCCCTGCCCGTCGAGGGGTCGACCGGGACATCGCTCCAATCGGGGTCGTTGCCGGCGTCGATCACGTCCACCCCTGTCCAGCCGCCCGCCGCGAGGCTCTTGCGAACATGGATCGCCCACGCCGACTGATACGCCGGGTCGGTGAAGTTGAGCAGGACCCAGTTCGGATGCCGCTGCGGGTGTACCTCGGTGCCCTGGACCGAGTGCATGATCCAGTCGGGGTGGTGGGCGCGCACCCAGTCCAGGCCGAAGCCGGCCAGGCCGCAGGCGTTGCAGGCATACAGCAGCGACCGCTCCTGCCAGGCCGCCAGACCGGGGCTCGCCCTGCGCATGGCGCCCGGCAGCGTGCCCCAGGATTGCCGGCCGATGACGGCCGCGTACTGGAGGCCGATACAGCGGGCGCGCCCGGACGTCGGCGCCCTCACCGGGGCGTACACGAGCGGCACTCCCGGCCGCCGCAGCCCGGCGCACGTGCGCGGAGCGGTCGCGTTCGAGCCGCCCTCGCAGGAGGCGGCCACCAGGAGTGCCGCGAGAGCGGCGATCGCGGTCAGGAATCGCATCGGGTGCAGCGGCCGGCGGGCGTTCCGATCACTCCGCCGTCGGGCGGCGTGATCACCGCCACCACGTCAACGATGAGCTCCTCGCCACAGTGACGGCAGAAGCCGCCCTCGGGCGGATGGTGGCTGAGTGCGAAGACGATGTCGGAGTCGACGCCCGCGCCCTGTGCCGAGACGACGCCGCGGCCGGCGCGGACGCGCCCGAACTCGAGCCGCACCTGCCCGGTGTGGTCGTCGCCGCCGGCGTGCACCGACCCGGTGGCGACACCGAGCGCCCCGTCGAGGTCGTCGGCCGACACGGCCGGGAGGTACAGCTCGGCGACGACGCGCTCGTGACGCACGCCGGCGTCGATCCACAGGTAGGTGCCGAGCTCGTCCCCGCGCCGGGCCGGGAGCGCGCTGACCGACCCCGAGATCTGCGTCCAGCTCACTTCGCCTCCAACCACGTGGCGCCGACGCCGATGTCGATCGCGAGGGCGGGGTCGAGCGGGTAGGCGCCGGTCATCTCCTCGGCGACGAGCGCGCGGAGCGCCGTGGTCTCGCCGTCGGCAACTTCGAAGAGCAGCTCGTCGTGGATCTGGAGCACGAGCCGCGACCGCCGGCCGTCGTCGCGCAGGCGCCGGTGGATCCCGATCATGGCCACCTTGATGATGTCGGCGGCGCTGCCCTGCATGACCGTGTTCACCGCCAGCCGCTCGCCCAGGCTGCGGGTCTGGTAGTTGGAGGCGCGCAGCTCGGGGATCGGCCGGCGGCGGCCGAAGAGCGTGGTCACGTAGCCGTCCGCCTTCGCGCGCTCGATGGTGGCGGCGATGAACTCGTTCACGCGCGGGAACCGGGCCAGATAGGTGTCGATGAAGGCCTGAGCCTCCTCGCGGGAGATGCCGAGCTGCTCGGACAGCCCGAACGAGCTGATGCCGTAGATGATGCCGAAGTTGACGGCCTTGGCCTTGTTGCGCTCCTCGCGGGTGAGCTCGGCGGCGGGCTTTCCCAACACCTGCGCCGCGGTGACGCGGTGGATGTCGTCGCCGCGGGCGAAGGCCTCGTGCAGCACGCTCTCGCCGGAGAGGTGCGCGAGGATCCGGAGCTCGACCTGGGAGTAGTCGGCCGAGAGCAGCTTGAAGCCGTCGCCGGCCACGAACGCGCCCCGGATCTCGCGCCCGAGCGGCGTGCGGATCGGGATGTTCTGCAGGTTGGGGCGAATCGACGACAGCCGCCCGGTGGCGGCGGTGGTCTGGCTGAAGGTCGTGTGCAGGCGGCCGTCGGCCGGGTCGATCAGGTCGGGCAGCGGCACCAGGTAGGTGTTCAGGAGCTTGGACTGCTCGCGCCACTGCTCGACGACATCGACGATCGGGTTCAGGTGGCGGATCTTGGCCAGCACGCGCGCATCGGTGGAGTAGCCGGTCTTGCCGCGGCGGTCCGACGGCAGGCCGAGCCGCTCGAACAGCACCTCGCCCAGCTGCTTCGGCGAGCCGATTGCGAAGGCACCTCCGGCCAGCTCGTGACAGCGTGCCTCGAGCTCCTCGACCTGGTCGGCGAGCTTGGCGGCGATCTCGGCCAGGCGGTAGGTGTCGACCCGGATGCCAGCCGCCTCCATCGCTCCGAGCACGGGCACGAGCGGCAGCTCGATGTCCTGGTAGAGGCTCGTCATGTCCCGTTCGGCCAGGCGCTCGGCGGCGCGTGGGTGCAGGCGCCGCGTTGCCGCCGCAGCCCGCACGAGCGCCGACGTCTCCTCGTCGGCGGCAACCTGCAGTCCGAGGCCCACCTCCTCCGCCAGATCGTCGATCTCATAGGTCGCCCGCCCCGGGTCGAGCAGATAGGCGGCGATGGCCGTGTCCCCGCCCGGCACCAGGTCGGGGTGCTTGAGGCCGTGGGTGAGGACGCGCCGGTCGCGCAGCGCCTCGACCACCCTGCCGGTGTCGGCCTGCACCACAACCACATCGGCGCCGTCGCCCGTGACGGCCGCACGGCCGCGGCCGGCCGCAAGCCCCACCTCGTCGCCGAGCGCCCGCAGCTCGTCGAGGCCGCCCTCGCGCCACTCGAGCTCGACACCCTCGACCACCTCGGGCGGAGCCCCCGGGACGGCCTCCTCGAGCTCGTCCACGCGCTTCAGAAGCGCCCGGAATTCGAGCGTGCGGAAGAGCTCCTTCATCGTCGAGCGATCGGGCGGGTGCACCACGAGCTCACCGAAGTCGACATCGATCTCGAGGCCGCGGTCGATCGTCGCGAGCTTCTTCGACTTGATCGCGTCATCGGTCGCGGTGCGCAGGTTCTCGCGCCGCTTCTCGCCCGAGACCGCGTCCAGATTGGCGTAGACGCCCTCCATCGAGCCGAACCGCACCAGCAGCTCGGCCGCCGTCTTGTCGCCGATGCCCGGAACGCCGGGGATGTTGTCGGACGTGTCGCCCTTGAGGCCGATGAAGTCGGGCACGAGCTCGGGGCCGATGCCGTACCGCTGGCGGATCCGGTCGGGCGTGTACACCACCACGTCGGAGACCCCGCGCGGGGTCATCATGATGCACACCTGCTCGGAGGCGAGCTGGAACGCGTCGCGGTCGGTCGAGACGACGCAGACGCGATGCCCGGCCTTCTCGGCCTTCGCCGAGAGCGTGCCGATCACGTCGTCAGCCTCGTTGCCCAGCACGCGGAAGTTGCGGTAGCCGAACGCCTCGACCAGCGGCTCGAAGTGCGGCACCTGCTGGCGCAGGAGGTCGGGCATCGGCCGGCGGTGGGCCTTGTACTCGGCGTCGAGCTCGATCCGGGCGGTCGGCTTCTCGTCCCAGGCCACGAGCACGGTGGCGGGCCGGTAGTCGGCCAGAAGCTTCATCAGCATGTTGGCCATCCCCAAAAGCGCGTTGGTGGGGAAGCCGTCGACCGTCTGGAGCTCCTCGGGCAGCGCGAAGAACGCGCGATAGGCGAGCCCGTTGCCGTCGACGAGGAAGACGTCGCACTGCTTGGCCGGGGCGTCGTCGAGGTTCAGATCCTTGGGCTGAGCCTGCTTCACCGTGGCCATCCGATGCAGCGTATCCGAGGCGGCACTCGGGTGGTCACTACAATGAGCGCCCCGTGGCGATCATCCCGTCAGCCTCCTACAGCCTCACCATGCGGGTCGAGATCCCGTCGGCGTCCGGCTCGTTCGCGAGCGTCGCGGCGGCCATCGGCGAGGCGGGCGGCGACGTCGGCGCCATCGACCTGGTGCGGGTGACGAAGGACCACACGGTGCGCGACATCACCGTGGCCGCCGCCGACGACGAGCACGGCCAGCGGATCGTCGATGCCGTGCGCGCCATCCCCGGCGTGCAGATCGGCAACGTCTCCGACCGCACGTTCCTCATGCACCTCGGCGGCAAGATCGAGGTGCGAAACAAGGTGCCCGTGAAGACGCGCGACGACCTGTCGATGGCCTACACGCCGGGCGTCGCCCGCGTCTGCATGGCCATCAACCGCGATCCCGACAAGGCGCGAACGCTCACGATCAAGCAGAACACGGTCGCCGTCGTCACCGACGGTACCGCCGTGCTCGGGCTCGGCGACATCGGCCCCGCGGCCGCGATGCCCGTGATGGAGGGCAAGGCGATGCTCTTCAAGGAGTTCGCCGGGATCGACGCCTGGCCGCTGTGCCTGGACACGAAGGACACCGAGGAGATCATCACGATCGTCAAGGCGATCGCGCCCGGATTCGGCGGCATCAACCTCGAGGACATCGCCGCGCCGCGCTGCTTCGAGATCGAGGGCCGGCTGCGGCGCGAGCTCGACATCCCCGTCTTCCACGACGACCAGCACGGCACCGCCGTCGTGGTGCTGGCCGGGCTCCTGAACGCGGCCAAGCTGGTGGACAAGCCGATGGAGGACCTGCGGGTCGTGCTCGTGGGTGTCGGCGCCGCCGGGGTGGCCGTGAGCAAGCTCCTCATGGAGGCGGGCGTGACGGACATCATCGGCTGCGATCGCGAGGGCGCCCTGCATCCGGGCAAGAAGGGCCTGACCGCGATCAAGAAGTGGTATGCGCGCAACACCAACCCGCGCCGGTTCACCGGATCGGCGAACGAGGCCCTGCGCGGTGCCGACGTATTCCTCGGCCTGTCCGGTCCGGGCGCCGTCTCGGTGGAGGCGGTCCGGTCGATGGCCTCCGACGCCATCGTCTTCGCGATGGCCAACCCCGATCCCGAGGTGCGGCCGGAGGAGATCGAGGGGCATGTGCGCGTGATCGCGACCGGCCGCTCGGACTACCCCAACCAGATCAACAATGTGCTCGCGTTCCCCGGCATCTTCCGCGGCGCGCTCTCGGCATCCGCGACCGCGATCAACGAGCCGATGAACCTGGCCGCGGCCCGCGCCATCGCGGCCGTGATCGGCGAGGACGAGCTCCACGAGGAGTACATCATCCCGAGCGTGTTCAACAAGGCCGTCGTGGAGTCGGTCGCCGCGGCCGTGTACGAGGCCGCGCTCGAGACCGGGATCGCCCGGCGCACCGCCGGCCCGCCGACGGACGCCTCAGCGATCTACCGCTGAGACGCCCGGGGGCTCGTTCGTCAGGCTGCTTCGCTGCGCAGGCCCTGAATCTCGTTCAGGGCTGCGAGCTGCTGCAGCGCGTCGGCCTCGAGCTGGCGGACGCGCTCACGCGTCAGGCCAACGCTGCGGCCGATCGAGTCGTAGTTCTGCGGGTCGCCGCCGTCGAGCCCGAAGCGCAGCTCGAGGATCCGGCGCTTGCGCTCGGACAGGTGTGCAAGCCCCTCCACCAGCATCTCGCGGCGGAGTGACTCCTCGACCAGTTCGTCGGTCCTCGGTGACGAGTCGTCCGCGATCATGTCGCCCATCTCGGAGTCGCCGTCGTCGCCGACGGGGGTGTGCAGTGACGCCGTGCGCGGAAGCGCCCGGGCGTCGACCACGTCGGGCACCGCGACGCCGGACGCCGCGGCGACCTCATCGTCGGTCACGTCACGGCCCAGCCGGGCCTCGAGCGCCGAACGGGTCGCATCGACCCGGCGGACGCGCTCGGACACGTGGACAGGCAGCCGGATCGTGCGCGACTGGTTTGCGACCGCACGCTGCACCGCTTGGCGAATCCACCAGGTGGCGTACGTGGAGAACTTCAGGTCGCGGCGCCAGTCGAACTTCTCGACCGCCCGCACAAGCCCGATCGTTCCCTCCTGAATCAGGTCCAGGAACGGCACGCCGTGGCCGCGGTAGCGCTTGGCCACCGATACCACGAGCCGCAGGTTTGACTCGATCATGCGCTGCTTGGCCTTGTCGTCGCCGTCCTCGACACGCTTGGCCAGGCGCTGCTCGTCTTCCTTGGTGAGCAGCGGGTGGCGGGAGATCTCGTGCAGGTACCGGTCGAGGCTGTCCGTCGGTCCGACGGACGCGGCAGCGGCGGTCGCAGCTGCTGCGACCGCAGCAGCCGTGGCGGCCTCGTCGGCATCGCCGGCGGGCACGATCTCGACACCCTGATCGGACAGCTCGGTCGTCAGGGTTTCCACATCCTCGTCGTCAAGGTCCAGGTCGACGGCGACCGCCGCCAGCTCCTCTTCTGCGAGGAGGCCACGGTCGTGAGCCGACTCGATCATCAGCCGCACTCGCGGCTCGTTCATAAGCACTGTCATCGTCCCTCGATTGCCCGGCGACGGCATCACCCGTCCGGGCCTGGTAGTCATGTCAGATGGCTGCCTACCTGTGAATCTCGATCAGTCAGGCTGGTCCCTGCCAGGCTGGCGCCGGGGCAGCGATCATCGGGGGCAGCCCCCACCCGATAATCCTATTGTACCAGAGGGATGCAAGTTGCGCTTGTCTGGCGGTGGCGGCGATCACACCCGATCCGTACGTCTCGACGTGTCAATAGCGGTCCATATATTCGTCGATTTCCCACTGGTGCACCTGTTCGTTGTACGCGGCCCACTCCTCGCGCTTGAGCCGCACGTACTCGGTATAGAGATGCTCGCCCAGCGCGCCCTGCATGACCGTGTCGGCCTCGAGGGCATCGAGAGCATGGGCCAGGTCGTGCGGCAGGCTGCGAATCCCGAGCCCTTCGGACTCTTCTTCGGTCAAGTGATAAATGTTGCGATTGACCGGCTCGGCCGGCACGAGACCTCGGCTGATCCCGTCCAGCCCCGCCTCGAGCATGCACGCCAGGGCCAGGTAGGGGTTCGCGGTGGGATCGGGGGTGCGCAGCTCGATGCGGGTCGAGCGGCCGCGCTTGGCCGGCACGCGGATGGCGGCCGAGCGGTTACCCGGCGACCACGCGATGTACACCGGCGCCTCGTAGCCCGGCAGAAGCCGCTTGTAGGAATTCACCGTGGGATTGGCGACCGACGTGATCGCGGGCAGGTGGTCGAGCACGCCGGCGATGTACGCCCGGCAGTCGGCCGAAAGCCGCAGCTCGTCGGAGTCGTCGAGGAAGGCGTTCTCGCTGCCGCGGGCCAGCGACTGGTTCACGTGCATGCCGGAGCCGTTCTCGCCCTGGATCGGCTTGGCCATGAACGTCGCGTGCATGCCGTGGCGGGCGGCGATCGTCTTCACCACCATCCGGAACGTGACCAGGTTGTCGGCGGTGGTCAGCGCATCGGCATGCCGGAAGTCGATCTCGTGCTGGCCGATGGCGACCTCGTGGTGGGCGGCCTCCAGCTGGAAGCCCATCTGCTGCAGGGTCACCTCGATGTCCCGCCGGCAGTCCTCGCCGCGGTCGAGCGGCGCGACGTCGAAGTAGGTGGCGGCGTCGTGGGGATCGACGGTCGGGTTGCCGTCGGCGTCGAGCTTGAAGAGGAAGAACTCGGCCTCGGGGCCGACGTTCATCGTGTAGCCGAGGTCGGCGGCCTTGCGCAGCACGCGCTTGAGGTTCGTGCGCGGATCTCCGGCAAAGGGGGTGCCGTCGGGATCGGCGACGTCACAGATCAGGCGGGCGGTGCGGGCGGCCTCGGTGCCGCGCCAGGGCAGCACCGCGTAGGTGGCGGGGTCGGGCAGGAAGTACATGTCGGACTGCTCGATGCGCTTGAAGCCGCGGATCGACGAGCCGTCGAACATGAGCTCGTTGTCCAGCGCCTTCTCCAGCTCGTCGACCGGAATCGAGACGTTCTTGACCGGGCCGTAGGGCTCGGTGAACTGCAGCCGTACGAACGCGACGTTGTCACGCCGGCAGCGTTCGATCACCTCCTGCTTATCCATGCCGCTCCTCCCTCTGGCTCGACCCGCGAACGGCGCCAAGTGTAACGACCGCCCGTGACGGACCATGCACGCGCGGCCCGGCGCTCGGCCGAGCCGCGCAGGCGAGTCGGATCACGCCGCCTCGGCCACCAGATCCTCATCAGCGACGGCGCCCTCGGCCTCCGCCTGGCGATGGGTGCGGATGAAGGCGAATGCGACCACGGCGCCGACCAGAGCGACCGCCGCGGAGTAGCGCAGGCTGTTCGACAGCGAGTAGATGAACACGTCGGAAGCCGGGTGCCCCGCGGCCGCGCGCCCCTTCGACAGGTGCTCGAAGATCGCGGTCAGGCTGGCGACCCCGAACACGCCCCCGATCATCCGCGTCATCGACAGCACGCCGGACGCGGCGCCCGCCTTGGTGCGATCGACCGAGCTCATCACGACCGCCGTCATCGGCGACATGGTCATGCCCATCCCCAGGCCGCCGGCGATGAACGCGGGCAACAGGGTCAGGTAGCCACTCGTGTCGCTGATGCGCGATTCGAGCAGCAGCGACGTCGCGACCAGGGTCATGCCCAGCGTCAGCAGGCCACGCGAGCCGAACTTGTCGCTCAGCCTGCCCGCCACCGGTGCGGTGGCGATGATCAGGACGGTCATGGGCAGGAAGCGCACGCCCGTCTGAAGCGGCGAGAGCCCCTCGACGTTCTGCATGTAGAGCGTGATGAAGAAGAACGTCGCGAACATCGAGAACGTGACCAGGAACGCGATCACGTTGCCCGCGTTGAAGTTGCGGTTGCGGAAGAAGTCCATGTTCAGCATCGGGTCACGCCCGCGCAGCTGCAGGACGATGAACGCGGCGAGGCTGACCACGCCGACCGCGAACTCGGTCAGGATGCGGCCCGACGTCCAGCCGTAGTCGTTGGCCTGCACCAGGCCGAGCACGAGCCCTCCTAGACCGATCGACAGGCTCAGGATCCCCGGCACGTCGACGCGCTTGATGGCAGTCTCGTCGCGCGACTCGCGCACGGCCCAGAGCGTCAGCGGCACGGCCACGAGGGCGACCGGGACGTTGAGGAAGAAGATCCACTCCCAGCCGGCCTTCTCGACCAGCAGCCCACCCACGACCGGGCCCATTCCCAGGGCCAGGCCGGAGATGCCGGCCCACAGGCCGAGCGCGCGGCCCAGATCCTTGCCGCTGAACGTGTGGGTGAGGATCGACAGCGTGCCCGGCATGAGGAACGCCGCACCGGCGCCCTGGACGCCGCGGAATGCCACGAGCTCGTTGATCGAGCCGGACAGGCCGGCGCCGATCGAGCCGAGCGTGAACACGATCAGCCCGCCGAGGAACATGCGCTTGCGCCCGAACACGTCGCCGAGGCGGCCGCCGGTCACGAGCAGGACACCGAAGATCAGGGTGTAGGCGTTCACCGTCCACGACAGCCCCGAGATGGACGCGCCGAAGCTGTGCTTGATCGCGGGCAGCGCGATGTTGACGACGGTGTTGTCGAGCATGACCATGAACAGCGCGAAACACATCGCCGCCAGGGTCCATCGCTTGCGATTGGCCTCATTCATTACTGGCATTACCGGTCTCCACTCTCCTCGGCGGACGCCAGCACCCGAAGGAGCGACCCCCGCATCTGCTCAAGCTCGCGCGATGGCAACACCGCGAACGATTTTCCGACCTGCTCGAAGAACCTCGGCAGACGCTCGGCCAGCTCCCGGCCCTCGTCGGTCAGGGTGACCCACACCACACGCCGGTCGCGCAGATCGCGCTCGCGGCGGGCGTAGCCGGCCTGTTCGAGCCGGTCGATGACACCCGTTACCGTCGACGCCAGCATGTGGCAGTCGCGGCCCAGGTCTCGCGCCGAAGCGCGGCCGTCGGCCGCCCTCAGCGTCTGCAACGCGATGGCCTGCGGCATCGTCACGCCCTGCTCCTCGAGCAGCGGCTTGATCGCCCGCTTCGCCTGCATGGCCACGTCGGCCCACAGCCGCCCAACCTCTGCGGCGAGCTCAGCCTTGGATATCGTTCGTGCAGCCATATTTCGCGTGTGTTCCTTTCACAATAAAAAGGTTCGTACACGAAATATAGCGGTGCGAACGACGTACGTCAAGTTCGAACGGACGCTGTCCGAACGTCCCGGCGCGGAGGCGTGGAACCACTCATCTATGCGCGCTCGGCGGCGACCGCGATCTCCTCGGCGACTTCGCCGATGTCGCGGTTCGCGTTCCACACCTGGAGCTGGCGGTGGGCGCCGTTGCCGTTCTCGAGGATCCAGTCGATGCGCGAAAGTGCGTCGGCGCACCCCAGCGAACGGGCGATCGGGCGCAGCTCGCGCAGCCGCCGCTTGGCGAGCGCGCGGGCCGACATCTTCACCCGCTTCCCCGCCGCGAGGTCCATGAGCGGTGCATCCATGCCGTACCGCAGGGCGAGCCACTTGTTCTCGGCCAGCAGCATGCGGTGGTACGAGAGCACCTCCCGGCCGTCGAGGAAGCGGTCGAGCAGGAGCTTCACCAGGCACTGCACGTAGGCCGCGAGCGCGATGGCGTCCTCGACCCGGGTCTGGCAATCCATCACCCGCAGCTCGAGCGTGCCGAAGCGCGGGTGCGGGCGCACGTCCCACCACAGGTGCGTGTAGTCGCCGATGGCGCCGGTCGCCTCCATGAAGCCGACGGCCTTTGCGTAGTCGTCGTAGTCCTTGAAGCGGGGCGGCAGGCCGCTGCGCGGGAACGACGAGAACACCATCGCCCGGGTCGAGGCGAGGCCCGTCTGGTCGCCGCGCCAGAACGGCGAGTTCGCCGACAGCGCCAGCAGCACGGGGAGCTCGATGAGAACGCCCTCCATCACCGCCAGGCAGGCCTCGGGCGAGGGGACGGCGACATGCACGTGCATGCCGAAGACGAGCTCGCGGCGGGCGACGTACTGGAGCATCTCGACGAGCGCCCGGTAGCGGTCGCGCGCGGTGATCTTCTGGTTCTCGAACAGCGAGAACGGATGCGTGCCCGCCGCGCCCAGCCGCATGTCGAGGGCGCGCGCCTGCTGAGCGACGTACTGGCGGATCAGACGCAGGTCGGCGGCCGCCGCATCGATGTCGTCGCAGACCGCGGTGCCCGATTCGAGCACGCATTGCATCAGCTCGGGCTTCAGGCGGTCGGCCATCTCGCCCGTCGCGGCCTTGTCCAGCAGCTCCTCGACGCCCGAGACGAGGTCGTATCCGGCGGGGTTGAGGAGCATGTACTCCTCCTCGATCCCGACCGTCAGCGGCGGCCCCGACCCAAACCGGTGGTCGAGCACGCTCGATCGCAAGCTGCCCTTGCCGCCCGCACCATCACCGGGGGATTCGGCCATGAGCGGGGGTTGTACCCCATTTCGGCTCCGGTGCCAATGCCGGCGGTAGCATTGGCGACTTACCCGAGCCGAAGTGGCGGAACGGTAGACGCACGCGACTCAAAATCGCGCGGCCGCAAGGTCATGTGGGTTCGACTCCCACCTTCGGCACTCCCGCATCCCCGCTCGGGCACACCCTGACCAACAACCCGGCGTATTCAGCCCATCGTCTGGCCGGACTCAGCCCGAAGGTCAGCGACGAGTGGAGACACAGGCGGTTCTCCTCATGCGGGGGCTGTCGCCATGCGACGACTCCGCCCATGATCGACCAACCCGCCTTCCGCCTTCAGCCCGACCGAATACGGCGTATTCTCGCGGCGACGAAGGAGGCGCGTGACCTGCGATGCCAAGGGATGTGAGGAGCCTGCGGTCGCCTACATGACCGAGGTGACGAGCTCTGGCAGGACCTGGGCATCCCCCGCCCCCCGGGCGCATAGCGAGCCCCGGCCGGCGTTTTTGGGGGCGACGGTCGAGGCTCGGACTTGTGACCTGCCGGCGTGCGCCCTCCCTCGTCTTAGAGTGCGCCGGCAGACCGGATCCGATCGTAGCTTTCGTATCTAAGATCAGGATTGGCCAGGCCGCGAACACAGGATTGCCATCCAGTCCGCCTGCCGCGCGGGGCGAACGATCGCTACGGCTCCCATCGCTCTCCGGGCACAGCTTCGGCGCCCGGCCGGGGTCTCGGTGTGACCAGCCGGGCAGGCAACCCGCGGTGTACCCCGAACGTCTTTTGCATGAGCGAGGACGATCAACACCAGCTGCGCCATCACTCGCACCTGCTCGCCACCCACGCCGGCCCGTTCGGCGGCGACCGCTTCGGACTGCTGGCCGAGCGGTTCGCCCGGTTCTTCGGCACCCCCCAGTTCATCATCGCCCAGACGGCGCTGGTTGCGGTCTGGATCGCGATCAACGCGATCGCCGTGTCGCTGCGCTGGGACCCCTATCCGTTCATCCTCCTGAACCTCGCCTTCTCGACCCAGGCGGCCTACGCCGCGCCGCTCATCCTGCTCGCCGCGACCCGCCAGTCCGACCGCGACAAGCTCACGACCATCGCCGATGCCAAGCACCGCGAGGCGATCGCCGAGCTCCACGCGTCGCTGCTGCGGCAGAACACCGAAACGACTGAGCTCGTCCGCAAGCTCGCCGCCGAGATCCACGCCCACGTGTGCGAGCCTGCCTGAGGTGACGCGCCGGGCGATCGGCTAGAACCCCCGGATGCGCATCGGGATGCTCACGGGCGGCGGAGACTGCCCCGGCCTGAACGCCGTGATCCGGGCCGTGGCGCGCGCCTCGATCGACCGCGGCGACGAGGTTCTTGGGGTGATGCACGGCTGGCGTGGGATGGTCGACGGGCAGACGCGGCCGCTGGGTGAGCACGAGGTGTCGGGCCTGCTCCCACGGGGCGGCACGATCCTGCGCACCTCGCGCACGAACCCGTTCGACATCGACGGCGGCGTCGAGCGGGTGCTCGAGAACATGGCGCGCCTCGACGCGCTGGTGGCCATCGGCGGCGAGGACACCCTGGGCGTCGCCGCACGCCTGAACGCCGAGCACGGCGCCCACATCGTGGGGGTGCCGAAGACGATCGACAACGACCTGAACGGCACCGACTACACGTTCGGCTTCGACACCGCGGTCACGATCGCGACCGAGGCCATCGACCGCCTGCACTCGACCGCCGAGTCGCATGACCGGGTGATGGTGTGCGAGGTGATGGGGCGCCAGACCGGCTGGATCGCGGTGATGGCGGGCATGGCCGGCGGCGCCGACGTGATCTTGATTCCCGAGCTGCCGATGACCGTGGAGCACTGCTGCGAGCTCATCCGCAACCGGCATGCCAAGGGGAAGGACTTCTCGATCGTCGTGGTCAGCGAGGGGTACGGACTGCTGTTCGAGAGCGGCGAGTCGCGGGCCGTCGCGTCGGCCGATGTCGACGCGTTCGGCCACCCCCGGCTGGGCGGCGTCGGCGCCGCCCTGGCCGCCGAGATCGAGGAGCGCACGCACTTCGAGACGCGCGTGACGACCCTCGGACACGTCCAGCGCGGAGGGTCGCCGACCGCCCGCGACCGCGTGCTGGCCACTCGTTTCGGGCTCAAGGCGGCCGACCTCGTGCGCGAGGGCTCGTGGGGGATGATGGCGGCATTGCGCGGCGACGAGATCGTGTCGGTGCCGATCTCGGAGGCCGTCGCCCAGCTCAAGCTGGTGCCGCGCGAACTCTACGAGCAGTCGGGCGCCTTCTTCGGCTGAGCGCCGCTACTCGCGCTCGTCGCCGCGCAGCACGTCGAGCGTGCGGGCGATGCCGAGCCTCTGCACCCAGTCGCCAAGAACCGCCGCATCGACGCCGGCGCTCTCGAGCGCAAGCACCTGATCGCGGTTGCGGATCCCACCCTCCGAGAGCACCACCTTGCCGGCCGGCACCTCCTCGAGCAGCGAGAACGTGTGCTCGAAGTCGGCCTCGTGCCGCCCCGGTCGTCTGTTCTGGATCAGGAACGAGTCGGGATCGAGCAGGTCGAGCACGTGCTCCAGCTCGTCCTCGTCGGCGACCTCGAGGACGACGTCGAGGCCCAGCTGGGCGGCCACCATCTGCATCTCGCTGAACCGATCGTCCTCGCCGTCGAACGCCTCCGCGATCAGCACGACGCCGTCGGCGCCGGCGAGGCGGCTCTCGTACAGCTGATAGGGATCGATCAGAACGCCCTTGTGCAGCACGGGGAGCCACGTTTCGGTGAAGGCCGCGGGCACCGAGTCGCCGTGCACCGCCAGGCCACCGACGCCGGCGGACGCGGCCGCAGACAGGAGCGCTGCGTCGGCGTCGCCGACGCGCAGCACGAACGCGATCTCCTCCCCCACCACCGACTCGGTGAACGGGCGGATCGGATCGAGATCGCGCACCGCGTCCTCGAGGGCCTCCAGCGGCCGGGCGTCGCGACGCTGCTCCATCGCCCGCCGGCTGGAGTTGATCATGCGGTCAAGTGAGGCCATCGACCGCCGGTCGGACGAACGGCTCAGCCGGTAACGGGGGCATCCACAGCCAGTGTAGTGGATCGCATCGCCTCAGACCCCGAGCCGATCGAGCTCGGCGGCGTCGCGCCGCCACCGCGGCCGCACCTTGACGGACAGCTCCAGGAAGACCGGGCTTCCCACCGCGCGCTCGACCGCGGGGCGGGCCTCGGACCCGATCCGCTTCACCATCGCCCCGTGGCGGCCGATCAGGATCGCCTTCTGCGACTCGGTCTCGCAGATCAGCTTCGCCTCGATCACCGTCGGCCCGCGCCCGGGTGTGATCGACTCGACCAGCACGGCGACGGCGTGTGGCACCTCGTCGCGGGTCAGCTCGAGCGCCCGCTCGCGCACGAGCTCGGCGATGCGATGCTCGAGCGATTGGTCGGTGACCATGCCGGGCGGAAACCAGGCCGGCCCCTCGGGCAAGAGCCTCAGCAGCTCGTCCAGGAGCGCATCGATGCCCGCGCCGGTGAGCGCGCTGATCGGGTGGACGGCGTGCGGGTCGCCGAGGCCCACCACCTCGTGGAGGATCGGGACGATGCGATCCGGGCCGATCCCGTCGGTCTTGTTGACCGCGACGACGCATGGCGGCGCGCCCTCGGCGAGCACCCGGGCGGCGATGTAGCGGTCGCCCGACCCGACTGGTGCGCGCGCGTCGAGCATGAGCACCGTCGCGTCGGCATCGGCGAGGGTCTCGTTCACCGACCGCTGCATTCGCTCGGTCAGCCGGTCGAAGGGCTTCTGGAACCCGGGCAGGTCGACCATCACGAGCTGGCAGCCCTCGCGGTTGACCACTCCGAGCGCCCGCCGGCGGGTCGTCTGCGGCCGGGCCGAGACCGCGACGACGTGCTCGCCGACCAGGCGGTTCACCAGCGTCGACTTGCCCACGTTCGGCCGGCCGGCCAGCGCCACCAGCCCCGACCGGTACCCGGGTCCGGTCACAGCCGGAACTGCTCGGGCAGGAGCTCGTCCAAACCCATCGTCACGACCTCGCCGCCGCGGCGGAAGATGACCGCGATCGTCGGCGCAAACTCCGCCAGCACCTGCCGGCATGCGCCACAGGGTGGGACGGAGTCGGCCTCGGCGTACACCGCCACCGCGTCGAACCGCCGGTGTCCCGCCCCCACGGCGGCGAACACCGCGTTTCGCTCGGCGCACACGGTCAGTCCATAGGAGGCATTCTCGACGTTGACCGCAGTGATCGGCTCGCCGCCACCTTCGGGGAGCAGGGCCGCGCCGACCGCGAACCGCGAGTACGGGACATATGCGTGCACAACGGCAGCCTGTGCACGCGCGTACAGGTCGAGCTCGGCCGGAGATGGGGAACGCATGCGTCCATGGTAGATCCTGCGCTCACGGGGCCGGCAGGACGACGCCGACCGGCGAGGGCTCGGGCAGGTACACCGCACCGGCCGGGTAGGTCGGAGCCGGGGTGGTGGACGTCGACGCGGTCGCAGGCGGAGTGGTCGCCGGCGGAGTGGCGGCCCGCACCGCCCGGTGGTGCCGGTGGTGGTGCATCGGCGTCGGCTTCTTCACCGTCCGGTGCGTCGACCGCGTGTGGACGAGCGGGTTCTGGCCGCCCCGCCCGGTCGCGGTGTTCGTGACCGGCGTGACCGCAGGTGTGGCGGGATCGCGCTGCGTGGTCGAGGCCGGGCTCACGTGCGTGAGATCCAGGACGGCCGACAGGAGCATGAAGAAGGCGATCACAACCGAGATGACGCGCCAGACACGGCGGAAGCGACGCGGTGGAGGCGCGGTCACCGCCGGGCCGTCGAGGTCGAAGTCGTCGTCGAAGAGATGGCCCAGGCCGGGCGGCACGTCGGAGGTCTGCGTCTCCTGACCGTCGACCGCCGCGCGCGAGCGTTCGAGCTCGTCGAGGCACTCGCTCAGGCTGGCGAACTGGCCGGCGCGCGCGCGTTCGCCCCAGCCGTAGAGGCCGGCGGGCGGGTCGGCCGGGCCGAGCGCGGCCCCGTAGACGGCGGCCAGGATGCGCTGGCCGTCGCCCTGCGCGACCGGCCGTCGGCGCCCGGCGGGCAGCAGCGGCCGTTCCAGGAACGGGGTCGGGCCCGGGCCGACGGCCACATCCGCCAGTGCCGCGGCGTCGGGCGAGAAGCCTGCGGCGGCGACCCGCTCGGTCAGCCGGCCGAAGGCGAGGGTGAGCCGGGCGGCGTCGGCGGCGGTCGGCCGGCGCAGCATGCGCCACCGCTCGACCGGGAGCCCCACGCTCGGCGGGAGCACGAGAAACCAGCGGTCGCGGTGACGGCCGAAGTCAAGGATGCCGCAGACCTCGCTGCAGCCGATCCCGCACCAGCGTGCGACCCCCTCGGCCAGATCCGCCTCGTCACACTCGCCGGCGACGAACACGATCCGCACCTGGGCACCTCGGCCGGAGTGCGTGTCGAGCGCGTCCACCGGCCCGAACGGCTGGGCGGCGAGCGCCGCCGGGCTGGTCAGGTAGCGGTCGGCGATGACATGGGAGCGGGAGACGGTCTCGGGCATGCCTCCACGCTACGCGGATCGGTGTCACCGATCACCGCGCGATGTGTCACAACATCGCAACGAACCACCCACCGGTCGCAACCGGGGACTGACCCCGGTTGGTGTTCGCCCGAGCCTTAGGTGAGGGCCTGGAAGATCGCGGTCGTGATCAGTGCGCCCAGCACGCCGCCGTAGATCACCTCGAGCGTCGAGTGCACCCCGGCCTCGACCCGGGTCTGGGCGACCAGCACCGCCATCACGAAGGCCAGGGTCGAGACCAGCACCTGGTTCTCGTAGCTGTGGGTGACCAGCGTGATCGCCGCCCAGCCCGAGAAGGCGACCGCGGCGTGTCCCGACGGGAGGCCCCCGCGCAGCGGCGAGCCCGAGCCGAAGTAGGCCTTGATCGCGATCACGACCAGGATCACGACCGCGATCGCGATCACCGTCAGGTGCACCGGCGAGGCGCGGACGCCGTTGATGGCCCGCTGGCTGGGGTGCTGGAGGCGGGGCGCGAACACCAGATAGCCGACGAAGAGCGCCGTCACCGCCGAGACAAGCACCATCCCCGCAGCGATGTCCTTGGCGGCACGGGCGCGTGGGTCGAACGCCGAGGTGGCCACGTCGATCGTCATCTCGAGGGCGGTGTTGGCCATCTCCATCAGGAGGACGAACGCCACCGACAGGAGCACGGCGAGCATCTCGATCCGCGTCACCCCGAGCAGCACTCCCAGCGGCAGCACCGCCAACGCGACGAGGAAGTGGACGCGCATGTTGCGCTGCGTGCGCACCACGTAGATGATGCCCTCGAAGGCGTAGTTGAAGCTGTTGACGAGGCCGCTCGCCTCACGCCGGGCAGCGCTGAACGGCGCAGCGCGCTTGGCGGCGCTCCTCGTCTCCTCTCCGCTACGAAGGACGGGCGGCGGCACGCGCGGCGATCTCCTCGACGATCTGCTCCTGGCGGGCGATCATCTCTCCATCATCGGCTTCGTGGTCGTAGCCCACGAGGTGCAGTGCGCCGTGGACGAGCAGGCGCTCGAGTGGCGTGCCCTGGGCGCGGGCGACGGCGGGGCAGATGACGACGTCTCCGAGCTGCCGCGGCACGCCGGGGGGCAGCGGATCGCGCATGTCGAGCGGGAACGACAGCACGTCTGTCGGGTCGGGCTTGCCGCGGTGCAGGCCGTTCAGGCGCGCCATCTCGCTGCGCCCCACCACCGCCAGCCCGACGTCCCCCTCGGCCACGCCCTCGGCCTCGAGCGCTGCGGCCAGCACGGCCGCGGCCGCCCCCTCGTCGAGCACGATGCGGGCGCGGTTTCGCACCTCGACCGCGACGGTCACTCGCGCGCGCTTTCGCCGGCTGCCTCGCTGTGCTCGCGGTAGGCGCTGACGATCCGCTGCACCAGCTTGTGGCGGACGACGTCCGCATCGGAGAAGTGCACGAACGCGATGTCGGGCACGCCCTCGAGGACGCTGATGACGTTGACGAGGCCCGAGCGCGAGTCGCGCGGCAGGTCGATCTGCGTGATGTCGCCGGTCACCACCACCCGCGAGCCGAAGCCGAGCCGCGTCAGGAACATCTGCATCTGCTCGGGGCTCGTGTTCTGCGCCTCGTCGAGGATGATGAACGAGTCGTTGAGCGTGCGCCCGCGCATGAAGGCGAGCGGCGCCACCTCGACCATCCCCTTGTCCATGTAGGAGACCAGCCGCTCGGCGTCGAGCATGTCGTGGAGCGCGTCGAACAGCGGCCGCAGGTACGGATCCACCTTGGCCAGCAGGTCGCCGGGCAGAAAGCCGAGCCGTTCCCCCGCCTCGACCGCCGGCCGGGTGAGGATGATGCGCGCCACCTCGCGCTCCTGCAGCGCCGCAACGGCGAGCGCGATCGCCAGATACGTCTTGCCGGTGCCCGCCGGGCCGATGCCGAACGTGACCGTGTTGGCCCGGATGGCATCGACGTAGCGCTTCTGCACGATGGTCTTGGGCGTCACCTTGTTGCCGCGGTGCATCCACACGATGTCGTGCAGCACGTCCACCGGGCGCCCGTCCGCGGTGAGCACGCCGGCCACCGCATCGACCGTCTGGGGCCCGACGCTCACGCCCTCGGCCACGAGCTGCGCCAGCTCGTCCACGACGAGGCGAGCGTTCTCGACGGCGCCGTCGTCACCGTCCAGGGTGAGCTCGTTGCCGCGCAGGTACGCCTTGGTGCCCAGGCGTTCGATCAGCGCGTGGAGCATCGCGTCACGGTGGTTACCAAGCTCCGCTGCGAGCTCGTTTCCGACCGACATTTGCACACGCGCCATCCGCCCCGAAGTTTAGATGGTGCCCCCGAGGCGGGCACGCACGAGCGCCGAGGCGGCGCGGCCGTCGACGTGCCCACCGGCGTGCTGCGTGACGAGCCCCATCACCCGCCCCATCTCCTTCATCGACGTTGCCCCGGTCTCGGCGATTGCCGCGTCCACAAGCGCCTCGAGCTCGTCCGCGTCCATGGCCTTCGGCAGGAACTCGTCGATCACCGGGATGTCGGCCTCCTCCTTGGCGGCCCGGTCGGCGTGGCCGGCCTCCCGGTAGACCTCGGCGGCCTCGAGCCGCTGCTTCCGCTCCCGCCGCAGCACCGCCTCGGCGGCGGCGGCGGTGAAGGCTCCGGCCGCGACGTCCTTCTCGGCCCGCTGCAGGGCCGAGAGCATCAGCCGCAGCGCATCAACTCGCGTGCGGTCGCCGGCAAGCATCGCCGCGCGCAGCTCCGCCTGGACGCGGGCGATCACGCCGGCACCCCCAAGACGGCGTCACCCACGACGCCGGCGGCGACGACGTCCACGATGCCGCCGGGTGCGGCACCGGGCACCACGAACGCGGTCAGGTCGTCGCAATGGCCGCGGCCGGCGGCGGTCTCGACCAGCACGCGCTCGCGCCGGCCGCGCTTGGCCGCCCGGTGGGCCGCGCCGCGCGCATCCGAGAAGGCCCGCAGCTCGGCGCAGCGGCGGCGCTTGACCGCAGCGGCGACACCCGCGCGGCTGCCGTCGGCCGTGCCCGGACGGGGCGAATAGGGAAACACGTGCACCTTCGTGAACGCCGCCTCGCCGGCGGCGTGGAGCGTGGCGGCGAACGCGGCCTCGGTCTCGGCGGGGTGGCCGACGATCACGTCTGTGGTCAGGTTCACGCCGGTCACCCGCTGGCTCGCTCTGTGCATCCGGGCCAGGAACCGCTCGGCGCTGTAGCGGCGGCGCATCGCCCGCAGCACGGAATCGTCGCCCGACTGCATTGGCACGTGCAGGTGGGCGGCGACACGGGGATGGCCCAGCGCATCCAGCAGCGCATCGGTCAGGTGGTTGACCTCGATCGACGACAGGCGGACGCGCTCGATCCCGTCCACCTCGGCCGCCGCCACCACCAGGTCTGCCAGCCGCATCCCGGCGGCGCGGTCGCGGAAACAGCCCAGGTTGATGCCGGTCAGGACGACCTCGCGGTGACCTTGCGATGCCCGGCGGGCGATCTCGGCGAGGACGGCGGCCGAGGCACGGCTGCGGCTCTGGCCGCGCACCTGCGGGATGACGCAGTAGCTGCATGCGAACGAGCAGCCGTCCTGCACCTTCACGTATGCGCGCGTGCGCGCGAAGGCCGGTGCGGCGCCGCCCGTACAGCCGAGCGATCCCACCCAGCTCGACGCGGCCCCGGGCACCAGCTCGGCGCGGGCGGGCAGGACGGTCGCGTTGGGAGCGACGTCGGCGAGCGCGCCGCCGGCAAGGTTGGCGGCGCACCCCGTCACCAGCACGCGCTCGCCGCTCGCGGCCGCCCGGCGCACGGCCTTGCGCGACTTGGCCACCGCCTCGGCGGTGACGCAGCACGTGTTCACCACCCGCACCTGCGCCCGCTCCGCCTCGACCTCGGTGTGGCCGTCGCCGGCCAGGCGCTCGCGGACGGCCTGGGCGTCGGCCATCGACACCTTGCAGCCCAGGAACTCGACGGCGAAGGTCGTCATCCCAGGAAGCCCATCTCGCGCAGGGCCAGGGCCGCGGCGACGACAGCGGCCGTCTCGGTCCGCAGCACGACCGGCCCGAACGTCGCCACGGCGACACCGCGGGAGCGGGCCAGGTCGAGCTCCTCCTCCGAGAAGCCCGGCTCGGGGCCGATGAGAAGCGTCGCCTGACGGCGGCCGACGATGCGGTCTGCGAGGCCGCCCGAGGCGCCGGTATGGCTCAACACGACCGCCTCGGGCGAGAGCACGTCGGCGTAGTCGGCGGGCGCGAGGATCTCGGGCACGCCCGCCTGCTTGGACTGCTTCGCCGCCGCCGCGGCGACCCGGCGCCAGCGCTCGGTGCGCGCGTCGGTGAACTCGCCCTTGAGCAGCCGGGAGCGCAGGGCACCGATCCGGGCCACGCCGAGCTCGGTCAGCTTCTCGACCGCGTCGTCGGAGCGGCCGCCCGGCTGGGCCAGCCACACGGTGATGGGCGGTGCGATCACGACGTCGATCTCCTCCTCGAGCTCCAGGCCTCCGGCGACGACGCGGGCACGGTATGCGCGACCGCCGGCGGCGACCTCGCAAGTATCGCCCACGCGCAGGCGCAGCACCTGCTCCAGGTGGCGGCGCTCGCCGTCGCCAAGGACCGCCACCCCACCGCTCACGTCGGTCGCGAGAAAGCGATACGTGTGGCGCGTCATCGCTCCACCAGCTCGGCGGCCCAGCCGTCCGCAACCACCCGCTCGACTCCTCCGATCGTCTCGGAGCCGAGCATGCCCGAGGCGATGATGCGGCGGGGCAGATCGGTGCGGCGCAGCAGCCGCTGCAAGAGCCCCAGCTCGAGATTCGCCAGCCAGAGCGGCGCCCCGGGCAGCGGGTCGGCGAGCACGTCGGCCCGGGCGACGCTCAGCGTCACGCCGTTTCGGGAGGCGTTCTCGGCGGCCGCCCCAACCGCGAGCGGGTCGACGTCGAAGCACTGCACCGGGCCGAACCCGAGCTTGACTGCCGCAATCGCCAGCACGCCTGAGCCGCACCCGAGATCGAGCGCGGGCTGGGGCTCGAGCCGCTGCAGCAGCTCGAGGGCCGCCCGGGTCGAGCCGTGCCCACCCGTCCCGAACGCCCGCCCCGGGTCGATCACCACCCGGGGCCCGGCCCCGGTTGGTGGCGTTGCCCAGGGCGGCCCGATCCAGAGCCGGCCGACCGTGACCGGGCGGTGGTGGGCGCGCCAGGCGTCCTCCCAGCCCGGCACGACGTCGGCGACCACGAGGCCCTCGGCGGGCGGGTGCTCGGCGTAGCCGGCGAGGACGACATCGTTGCCGTCGCGCTCCTCCTCGAGGCCGGCGGGGAAGAGGTCGAGCATCCGCGCGAGCGCCGGCTCGGCCTCGGCCGCCGGCACCCGCAGGGAGTAGCGCCTCACCGAAACGCGGCCCGCAGCCGGCCGAAGAAGCCGTCTTCGGCCGTGTAGGTGCCCTCGTCGACCGTGGTCTCGAACTTGTCGAGGAGGGCCCGCTGCTCGTCGCTCAGTTTGCGCGGCACCAGCACGTTCACAACCACCCGGTGGTCGCCGCGGCCGCGACCGCCCAGAACCGGGATGCCCTTGCCGCGCAGCGTGAGCACCTCGCCGGGCTGCGTCCCCGGCCGCACCTCGACCTCGTGCGGCCCGTCGAGCGTCTCGACCGTCGTGGTCGTCCCAATCGCGGCCCGGGTGAACGGCATGTCGAGCACCGACACCACGTCGTTGCCGTCGCGCTGGAAGCGGCTGTCCTCGGCGACGGTCACGCTGACGTAGAGATCTCCACGCGGCGCGCCGGCCTCACCGGCATGACCGCGCCCGGCCAGCCGCAGCCGCTGGCCCGTCATGATCCCGGCCGGGATCTGCACCTCGGTCGGCTCCGTCGTTCGGCGCAGACCGCGGCCGCGGCAGGCGGTGCACGGCGTGTCGATACGCGCGCCGCGGCCGCGACATGCGGGACAGGCGGAGGTCTGCACGAACTGGCCAAACGAGGTCTGCGAGACGTGCTGGACCTGCCCGGCACCCCCGCAGGTCGGGCAGGTGGTGGCCGACGTTCCCGGCTCGGCTCCGTTGCCCTGGCAGCGGTCGCACTCCGCGACCGTGTCGACATCGACCTCGCGGGTGACTCCGAACGCCGCCTCGACGAGGGTGAGCTCGACGGCCGCCGCCGCATCGCCCCCGCGCGAAGGCCTGCGGGACGTGCCGAACAGATCGTCGCCGAAGAACGCCCCCAGGAGGTCGGACAGGCTCGAGAAGTCCATGAACTGCTCGGGGTGAAACTGCGTGCCGGCGACGCCCGCGTGGCCGAACCGGTCGTACCGCGCCCGGGTCTCGGGGTTGCTCAGCGCCTCGTACGCCTCGGATGCATCGCGGAACCGCTGGGCGGCGGCGGGATCCGGATTGACGTCGGGATGCAGCTCCCGCGCCAGCTTCCGAAACGCCTTCTTGATGTCACCATCCGATGCGTCGCGCGCCACGCCGAGAACGTCGTAGTAGTCGCGCTTCGATGCCACATCCGTAGTCTACGGGGAGCCGATCACCACTCGTGGAACCCCCGGGTGATGCCGCTGTGCGACACGTGTGCCAGGAACATCGCCACTGTGGTCGCCAGTGCGAACAGCACCGGCCGCTTCGAGAGAAGCCTCATCTTCACCTCCTGTCCGTCTCAGACGCGTGTCCGGGCTACCAGCGAACGTCCTGCAGTGCCTCTGCCGCTCGCCGGTACAGGTCGGCGGCCCGTGCCGAGTCGCCTCTCTGCGCCGCCACATCTCCCATTGCAACCCACGCTCCGGCCATGTGGCTGATCGACTCCACAGCGGTGAAGCAGTCCGCCGCCGCGGTGAAGCAGCGCTCGGCCTCGTCGATGCGGTCGCACGCCATGTGCGCGCGCCCCATGACCAGACGAGCGTTCCCCTCTTCCTGTCGGAATTCCCCGCGCGATCCCAATAGCTCGATTGTGCGATTTGCGCTCTCGATGGCACCCTCGGGGTCGCCGCTGTGCAGGCGGGCCGAGGCCAGCGACGAGGCTGCGAAGGCGGCGTCGACGCGGTTGTCCTGTTCGACCGCGATCCGGAACGCCTCGCGGAGCAGCGGTACCGCCTCGTCCGGCCGGCCGGTGATCGCGCGCAGCTGGCCGAGGTTGTTCAGGAGCTTGCCGACGTACTCGTGATCGGAGATGCGCTCGTAGAGCACCTTGGAGCGCTCCGCGTAGTCGCGCGCACGGCCGTACTCGTGCCGCCGCTCGGCAACGAGCGATGCGTCGAGATAGGTCTCGGCCAGGACGCGGTCGTCACCCAGACCGTGTGCGAGCTCGAGCGCAGCGGTGACGTCCTCGGCCGCCGCGGTGAAGTCCTTCTGACGGCGGCGGATCTTGGCCCGGGTGTTCAGGATCCGCACCCGCAGCGCATCGGACGGCCGCGCGGCTTCGGCGTCGCAGCGCAGCGCCTCGTCGAGCGCGGCCAGGGCGGTCGCGTGGCTGCCCATCTTGAACCGGACAACGCCGAGGCGGTAGAGCGCCGCCGCCCGATCGGCATCGTCGCCGGCCTCGGCGAGCGCCCGTGCGCGATCGAGCAGCGCCGCAGCCTCGGGCAGCCGCCCCAGATGGTGCAGCGCCCACCCGTGGGCCAGCGCGTGACGGAGTTCGAGCCCCCCGCCGTGCCCCGGGCGCACCACCTCGAGACTCGCCAGGGCGTCGTCGTAGCGGTGGGCCTCGATCGCGGCCTCGGCCCGCACGAGCGCTGCCTCCGTCGCCGCCACCGCCGCCGGCCCCGCATCGCCCTCGAGTTCTGTCCGCGCGATGCCGAGCCGCGCCGAGAACCACTCGATGGCCGCGGCGGACGGGTGCGACTTTCCGAGCTCGACCTGGCTCACGTACTCCTTGCTGAAGCGGTCCCCGCCGAGATCCGCCTGCGTCAGCCCGAGCGCCAGCCGCCGTTCCCGCACGCGGCCGCCGGGCCCCGATGCAAGGGCGACCCCTTCGCGGCGTCCCGTGGTGGCGGTGCGTCCGTGTGCCATGAGCTCAAACTAGCGTACGATCGACCACTTGACCAGAGCGAATGACCAAACTCGCCCGGGTCGTTCGAGGCATCTGTCCGAGCGGGATCGCGCCGGTGAAGTGACGAGAGGTCATGTGACTTGATTTCACCCTTTCTGGCCACTTGACCGGCCCCGCCCGCCGACCTATGGTGAGACCACAACGCGAGACGAAACGCAGGGACGGCGACGACGGGGTCTCGTCGCCACTCCCGGCGGTGGGGGGTCTGAGTCAGGCGCGGCGGTGAGGATTGGAGCCCCTCACCGCCGCGCGACTCGTTCCACGCCGCGATACTCACCGTCGTGCCAGCGTCGTTCGGAATGCATGGCCGCATCGTCGCCCAGCCGGGTCACGGCGATGCGCTCGCCGAGATGCTCCTCGAGGCCGCGAGGGGGCTCGAGGCGAATCCCGGCTGCCTGCTCTACGTGGTCAGCCGGGCGCTCGACGACCCGGACAGCATCTGGGTGACCGAGGCCTGGACGGACCGCGCCGCACACGCCGCCTCGCTCGCGGGCCCCGCCGCCATGGCGCTGATCGAGCGCGCCCGGCCGATCATCGCCGAATTCGCAGATCGGGCCGAGTATCGCCCCGAGGGCGGTAAGGGCCTCCCGCCTCACTCCTCGTAGATGTCGGCGACCCACTCCGACAGGGAGTGGGCGGCGCTTCGCACCGAGCGGATCGCCACGGCATAGTCCATCCGCATCGGGCCCACCAGCGACACCGTGCCGAGGTTGCGGGTCGCCAGGCCGTAGTTGGCCGCAACCATCGCCAGGCCGCGCATGTACGGGACGGTGTGGTCCGAGCCGATGCGCAGGTACGGTCGCGGGGACTCGAGCGCCTCGCGCAGCATCGCCAGCACGCCGACCCTACTCTCGAGCACGTGCACCAGATCGTTGATCTGGTCGAGATCCGCGAAGCGCATCTCGTCCACGAGCCGGCCCGCTCCGCCGACGTAGAGCCCCTGCTGCCCCTCCCACACGAGTTCGGTGAAGGCGGGCCGCAGCGCGGTCAGAAACTCCCGTTCGCGCGGCGACAGGCCCGGCTCGTCGAGCCGGTTCTGCAGCATCCTCCCGCCCAGGCGGACGCCGGTCAGCTGCTCGTTCAGGAAGGCGTGGGCCCACTCGGCGAGCTTCGGGTCGACGGCCGCCGAGAACGGAACGATCTTCTTGGTCACACCGCCGGTCGACGTGATCACCACCACCATCACGACCTGCGGCTGGAGCACCAGCACCTCGATGTGGCGGATTTCGGTGGTCTCGAGCGGCGGGGCTGTTACGAGGGCGACGAGCGACGTCACCTGCGACAGCATCTCGGTGGTCGTGCGCAGCGCGGTGTCGACCTCGCTGCGCACGGTCGAAAGGTCGACCGGCAGCGGATCGACCGTGCCCAGGGGCTGTTCGAGCAGGTCCTCGGCGTACAGCCGGTAGCCGGCATCGGTGGGGACGCGGCCGGCCGACGTGTGCGGATGGCCGAGCAGGCCACGCGCCTCCAGCTCGGCCAGCTCGTAGCGGACAGTGGACGCTGACGCATCGATCGCCCCGCCCTCGACCAGCGCCTTGGAGCCGATCGGGTGGCCGCTGCGGATATAGGCGTCGACGACCTGAGTGAGGATCATCGCCTGACGCGGCGTCAGGGGCGGGCGGCTCATCGCAGCACGCTCGCAACCACATCGTTGGCCAGGAACCGGCCGCGGTCGGTGAGCGCCATCGTGTCGCCGTCGCGCAGCACGAGCCCGGCCGTCGTCAGGCGGGCGCAGGCATTGTCATCGACCAGCGCGGCCAGGCCGTTCAGCGCGAGCGGCCTGTCGAGCCGCAGGCCGAGCATCAGCCGCTCCATGCCCCGCTCCGATGCCGTCAGCTGCTCGAGCTCGAAGGGCGGCTCGGCGCCGGCGGCGCCGGCGGCCAGGTAGGCGCGCAGGCCCGGGCGGTTGCGGCGACGCTGAAGGCCGAGCGTCGAGACGGCGCCGACCCCCACGCCGAGGTAGTCGTGCCCGAGCCAGTAGCCCAGGTTGTGGCGGCTCTCGTATCCGGGCCGGCAGAAGTTGGCCGTCTCATACCAGCGGTAGCCCGCGCCGCGCAGCGCCGCGACGACCGTCTCGTAGTGATCCTCGAGCGCCTCGGCCTGCCGTTCCAGGGCGGCGCCGTGGTGCACGGCAAAGCGCGTTCCGGGCTTCGCCTCGAGCTCATACCAGCTGACGTGCTCCGGCCCGATGGCGAGCACAGCCTCGATGTCGGCTCGAAGGTCTGCCGCCGACTGCCCGGGAACCCCAAACATCAGGTCGAGGTTGAGGTTCCGGTGTCCGGCGGCGCGCAGGAGCTCGACCGCGGCGATCACGGCCTCGGGCCGGGCGCGCCGCTCGAGCGTCTGAAGGAGATGCGGCCGCAGGCTCTGCGCGCCGAGCGAGATCCGGGTCACTCCGCCGTCGCACAGCACCCGCGCCTTGGCGGCGGTCACCGTCTCGGGGTTGCACTCGATGGTGACGTCGGCTGCGTCCGGCAGCGCCTCGAGCAGCCGGTGGAGGAGCCGGTCGTCGAGCAGCGACGGGGTGCCCCCGCCGATGTAGATCGTGTCGGGCTCGACCTCGTAGCGCCGCAGCTCGGCCAGCAGAGCGTCGACGTATTCGGCGTGCACCGCCTCGTGGCCGGTCACGGTGACGAAATCGCAGTAGCCGCAGCGGTGCGCGCAGAACGGTACGTGCACGTAGAGATGGCGGGCCGTCATGCCACCCCCTCCCGGTTGATCTCGAGCACCGCGAGGAACGCCTCCTGGGGCACCTCGATGTTGCCCACCTGCTTCATCCGCCGCTTGCCTTTCTTCTGCTTTTCGAGCAGCTTGCGCTTGCGGCTGATGTCACCGCCGTAGCACTTCGCCAGCACGTCCTTGCGCTTGGCCTTGACCGTCTCGCGGGCGATCACGCGCGAGCCGATGGCGGCCTGGATCGCGACTTCGAACATCTGCCGGGGAATGCGCGCGCGCAGCGCCTCGACCAGCGCCTTGCCCTGACGGTAGGCGTTGTCGCGATGCGTGATCAGCGACAGCGAGTCGACCCGCTCGCCGGCCAGCAGCACGTCCACCTTGACGACCTGGCCGGGACGGAACCCGAGCAGCTCGTAGTCGAATGATGCGTATCCGCGGGTGCGCGACTTGAGCTGGTCGAAGTAGTCGAGCACGACCTCTGCGAGCGGCAGGTCGTAGATCAACTGCACCCGCTCGCGGCTCAGATACTCCATGTGCCCGTAGGTGCCGCGCCGCTCCTGGTTCAGCTCCATCACCGCGCCGACGTGCTCGGAGGGGCAGATGATTGAGGCCCGGACATACGGCTCCTCGGTCTGCTCGATCGAGCCCGCGTCGGGCATCTGGGCCGGGTTGTGCACCTCGATCCACTCCGCCGTGACGGTCTGCACCCGGTAGGCGACGTTGGGCGCGGTCACGAGCAGGTCGAGGTCGTACTCGCGCTCGAGCCGCTCGCGCACGATGTCCATGTGCAGCAGGCCGAGGAACCCGCACCGGAACCCGAACCCGAGCGCCCGTGACGTCTCGGGCTCGTAGCTCAGGGCGGCGTCGTTCAGCTTCAGCTTCTCGAGCGCATCGCGCAGCTCCGGATACTGGTCGGAGTCGGTCGGGAAGAGACCCGCGAACACCATCGGCTTCACGTCCTGGTAGCCGGGCAGCGGTTCGGTCGCACCAGCTCGGTGCTGGGTGAGCGTGTCGCCGACCCGCAGCTGGGAAACATCCTTGAGGCCGGTGATGACATAGCCGACCTCGCCCGCCGAGATCTCCTTGGTGGCGTGCATCCCGGGCGAGAAGAAGCCCAGCTCCTCGACCTCGAAGTTGGTGCCCTGCGCCATCGCCCGCAGCCGCTCGCGCGGGTGAAACGTGCCGTCCACGACGCGGACGAACGCCACCACGCCGCGGTACTGATCGTAGGACGAGTCGAAGATCAGCGCGCGGCCGGGCGCCTCCAGCGTGCCGCTCGGCGCCGGCACCCGGTCGACGACGGCCTGCAGCACGGCCTCGACGCCCTGGCCCGTCTTGGCCGAGATCCGCAGCACGTCATCCGCGGCGTAGCCGACCAGGTCGGCAACCTCGATCGACACGGCGTCGGGGTCGGCCGAGGGCAGGTCGATCTTGTTCACGACCGGGACGATCTCGAGCTCGTTCTCGATCGCGAGGTAGGCGTTCGCGAGCGTCTGGGCCTCGATCCCCTGGGCGGCGTCCACCACCAGCAGGGCGCCCTCGCAGGCGGCCAGGCTGCGGCTGACCTCGTAGGTGAAGTCGACGTGCCCGGGGGTGTCGATCAGGTTGAGCTCGTAGGTGACCCCGTCGGCGGCGAGGAAGAGCACCCGCACGGCCTGGGCTTTGATGGTGATGCCGCGCTCGCGCTCGAGGTCCATCGAGTCGAGCACCTGCTCACGCATGTCGCGATCCGACACGGTCTTGGTCAGCTGCAGGATCCGGTCTGCGAGCGTCGACTTGCCGTGGTCGATGTGCGCGATGATCGAGAAGTTGCGGATGCGCGAAAGCGCCATCCAGGTAGCGTACTGGCCGCCCTCAGGCCGGACGGCCGCGGAAACGGTCTGCAAGTGCCCCCAGCACATCCATGTCGGAGAGCTGCAGGATCCGTCCCGCCGCCAGATACGCGCCGCCCCCGGCGCTCAGCGCCAGCCCGACCGACACGATCTGGGCCGGCAGGGAGCGGCCGAGGATCTGGTCGAGCGGCCACCAGACGCCGAACGCCGCCGCCGTGCAGTACACGGTCGCGACAACGATCCGAGCGGTCTCGCCCGCCAGCTCGGTCAGGTGCAGCCGCCCCACCCGCCGGCGCAGGAGCACCATCAGGACGGCGGCGTTCACCGTCGTGACGACCGCCGTCGAGAGGGCGATCCCGGCGGCGCCCAGAGGCTTGTAGAGCGCCAGGTCGAGGATCGCGTTCAGGAAGAGGTTGGCGAAGGCCACGCGCGTCGGGATGTGCGGCAGCTGGAGCGCGAAGAACGCGCGGGTGAGCAGCAGGGCCATGCCGTTCGCGGTCAGGCCGAGCGAGAACGCGATCAGCACGGCGGCCACGTGGGAGGTGTCCGACGACGTGAACTTCGCGTGCTGAAAGAGGACGCGCGTGATCGGTGCGGCGAGCGCGATCGAGATCGCGGCGGCCGGAAGCAGCAGGAAGACGATCGTGCGGGTGCCGGCGGCGAACGTGAGCGCGAACCCCTCCATGTCGCCCCGGGCCGCAAGCCGCGAGATGCGCGGGAAGAGCACCGACGAGACCGCCACCGAAAAGAGCCCCTGCGGCAGCATGAACATGCGAAACGCGTAGTTCAGGTAGGCGTCGGCATGACCGCCCGGCACGAGCGTCGCCACCGACAGGTCGAGCGTCAGGTTGAAGTTGATCAGACCCAGGCCGAGTGTCACCGGCAGCATCAGGCGCAGCACCCGCTTGACGTGTGGGTTGCGCCACGCCAGGCTGAACACCAGCCCCTGCTCGCGGCCGCGCAGCAGCGGCAGCGGGATCACGAACTGCACGATCGTCGCCACCAGCACGCTGATCGCATAGGCATAAGCGCTGTGCGGCTCGATCACGAGGGCCGCGACGATGACCGCGTTCCAGGCGATCGGGGCCATCGCGGGCAGGCCGAAGATCTCGTAGGAGTTCAGGATCCCGGTGACGACGCCGGTCATGCCGAGGATCGCGATGATCGGGAACATCCACCGGGAGAGCCCGACGACGAGGTTGGGGTCGATGTTGCTCTGGCCCAGCACGAACAGGGGCATGACGAGCGGCGCGACCAGGATGAAGAGCGCCGACAGCGCTCCCAGGCTGACGGCCGTCAGCCACAGCACGATGCTCGCGACCCGCCACGCCTCGGGCTCCTTGCCCTCCTCGCGCAGGTGGGCGAAGACGGGCACGAAGGCGGCCGAGATCGCGCTGTCGGCGACAAGGCTGCGCACGAGGTTGGGGACGTTGAATGCGATCAGGAACGCCCCCAGAGCCGGGCTCGCGCCGAAGAAGCGGGCCGCGACGATCTCGCGGATCACGCCCGCCACGCGCGAGACCGCAGTGGCCGCCCCGAACACCGCCGTCGACGCGGCCAGACGACTCTGTTCGCTCATCGGCGCCGGAGTCTATCGACCCGCTGCTATGCTCTCGACGCCCCGCCGGCAGGCGGGCATTCGCGTGTCAGTCCGAAGGGAACCGGTGGCCAACTCGAAGCAGCAGGCAAAGCGAGTCCGAACAGCGGCGCGTCAGCGGCTGCAGAACCTGCGCTACCGCACGCAGATCAAGACGCTGTTCCGGCGCCTCGACGAGGCGGTCGATGCGGGCGACTCCGAGCAGGTCGCAGCCGCACACCGGCGCCTGGTTGTCCTGGTCGACAGGGCGGCAGCGCGGTCGGCCATCCATCGCAACGCGGCCTCGCGGCGCAAGTCGCAGGCGGCCCGGATGGTCAACCAGACGAACGTCTCCGCGTAACCAGGCCGAGCAGGATCAGGGTCACGCCCGCGGCCTGGGCGAGCGCGAACAGCGTGTAGCTGCCAAGGCGCGTCGCCGTCGAGGCGAGTGCGATCACGAGCACCCCGGCCGCGACCAGCAGCGGCCGCGGGTCGCGCCGGCGGCGGGCCGACAGGATCGAGCCCGCGAGCAGCACGACTGTCCCCGCGGAGTTGAGCGCGATCGCCATCACCGTCGGCCAGGGGCCCTTCAGGGCGCCGTTCGGCGGTGTCGCACCGGCCCGCGCGAGCTCTCCGGCGTCGATCCGGGCGGCGAGCACGGCCGCGGTTGCCGCAAACGTGAGGAAGAGCATCGTGGCGGCGGCCAGGCGTGTGACGGTGCGCCCGGGCAGCACCAGCAGCAGTTCTCCGACCGCCAGGTAGGCCACGACGAGCACACCGCCGGTGAGGTAATAGACCCGAAACGGTGCGGTAGTCCAACCGCGGGCGGCGCCGTCGAGGAGCGCGAGCGAGGCGGCCGTGAACAGGGCGAAGCCGATCGTCCACGCGATCAGCGGCGCCCGCCGCGAATGCGCCCGGGCAAGGCGCAGCGCGACGATGGCGGTGCAGCTTGCGGCGACGCCCGCCGCGACCGCGGCCGCGAGCGTCTGGGCGCTCATGCGCCCGTGATGTCGGCCAGCGCGAGCTCGAGCTCGAACCGTGAATCGACGCGGCTGCCGCCCTTGACGGCGAGGTCGAGGGCGGCGAGCCGCACCACGGCGCGCCCGAGCTCCTGCGGCTCGAACCGGCGTGCCTGCGCCACCAGCTTCTGCGCCGGGAAGGGCTTGAGCCCGAGCTCGCGGGCGATGTCGGCCTGGGCGGCGCCCGCCTCGACCATCACGGCGGCCCGATGCACCTTGCGGACGTGCCCGGCGAGCTGGGCGACGACGCGGCCGACATCCTCGCGGCGCTCGACGTCGGCGGTGGCAAGACCGATCGCGGCCGCGGCGTCGCCCCGCCCCCAGGCGTCGGTGATGTCCCACGGCTTGATGTCGGGGCTCGCGATCACCAGCCGCTCGACGTCCTCGACGTCGGGCGGCTCCCCACCGCAGTAGGCGATCAGCTTGTCGGTCTCGAGCGCCAGGTCGCCGACGTCCTCACCCACCAGCTCGACCAGCCGGCGAGCCACCGCGGGCGGGCAGGTCGACCGGGCCTCGGCGAAGCGACGCACGACCCACTCGGAGGCCTGCTTGCGCTCCGGGGCGTCAAACAGACGCACCTCGCCGACCGCCTCGACCGCCTTGACCAGCGGGTGCCGGGGGCCGAAACCGGTGCCCCCGAAGAGGCCGAGGCAGGTGTCGGGAGTCGGCGAGGCTAGGTACCCGACGATCGCGGCAACCGCGTCGTCATCGAGCGCTTCGGCGTTTCGCACGAGCACCAGCCGCTGGCCCGGGAACAGGCCGAGAGCGTTGCAGGATGCCGCGACGTCGATGGGCTCATCCCCACCGGGCGAGAGCTGCTCGACCGACTCGGCAGGGAAGCGCGAGCGCAGCCTCGCGATGGCCGCGTCCACCTTCGGCCAGTCGCTGCCGGCGATCAGATAGGCCGGCTTCATCTCGGGCTGCTGCGTCATACTCACCCTCTACCTGAGACTTACTGTTTGGCCGACCGCGATCGAGCCGCGGCTCGTGGCGCCCGCCGCTCGCCCTGCTTCGCGAGCACCTGCGACCGCTCGACCAGGTCGGCGAAGGTCGTCGTCTCGAGCACCGATCGGAGCATGCCGCGGGCCTCGAGCCACACACCCGGGAGCGCCTCGGCGCCGGGCGGATAGGTGACCTCGTCCGGGCGCACCCCGGCAACGGCCGCGATCGGGCCGTCGACGATCCTGATCACGTCGGCGATCGAGACCTGGGCGGCCGGAACGGCGAGCTTGTAGCCGCCGTCGGGGCCACGCTGAGAGGCGACGACTCCCGCGTGCTTGAGCTCGCCCAGGATGTTCTCGACGAACTTGAGCGGGAGCTCCTGAGCACGGGCAACGAGCTCGCCCTTGAGCGGGCCCTCACCCTCGTGGATGGCCAGCACGAGCACGGCCCGCACGGCGTAGTCGGCCTTGGCAGAGAGCTTCATACCCACATTCTCGCACGGCATGACCCCGGGACGCGTTCGGGTGAGACCGGCGACCTGTGTCGCCTTCACGAGCAGGCCGCCGCCACCGCCAGCACATAGGCCGCGAGGACATCGGCGAGCCCGAGTAGCGGCGTTGCCAGCGGCGCCCACACCATCCGCGCCAGCATCGCCACCAGCGCCAGCCACAGGATCGGCGCGACCGCCGGCAGGGCCAGCAGGTTGGCCGGAATCGCGAGCGGGGTCGCCCGGCCGAACTGCCACCACACGATCGGGGCGGTCACGACCGTGCAGGCCACCGACACCGCCGCCGCCTGACCGAGCGCGCCCCGCAGCCTCGGCGCGACGACGAAGATCGCGACCACCGCCGAGAACGAGAGCTGGAACCCCGGATCGAACAGCTCGAGCGGATCGAGCCCGAGCACCACCATCGCCCCGCAGGCGAGCAGGTGCCAGCGCGACACCACCCGCGACCCCAGCCACGCCGCCGCCACCAGCACCCCCGCAACTCCCGCCCGCACGATCGAGGGGCCCGCGCCCGTGACCAGCACGTAGGCCAGCGTGATCGCAAGCGCCCCCAGCCGGGCCGGCACCCCGATAACTCCCACCGCTCCGAGGCACACGAGCGTGAACGCGATCACGAGCGCCACGTTCTGGCCGCTGACCGCGACGAGGTGGTAGAGGCCGCTCGAGCGCAACTGTGCCTTCGTCGCGGCCGGCAGCCCGCCGATGTCGCCGAGCGCGATCCCGGCCACGAGCGCCCGCGGCGCGGAGGGGTACGGGCCGACTCCGAGCCGCTGCAGCGCCGCCCGGTGCAGCGAGTCGGCCCGGCCCCACACGCCTCCGCGGCGGCCGGTGCGCACGGCGTCCGTCGCGTGCAGTTCGAGGTGGGCGCCCTGAGTGGCGTAATAGTCGCGCACGACCGCGTCGAGCGGCTGCAGGCGGCCGTCGACGCGGTAGATGCCGCCCTCCTCGAGCACGATCCCGGGCACCGAGAGAACAACCGTCTCCCCCGCTCCGCGCACCGCCGCAAGCCCGTGGCCGCCGGACGGCTGGCCGGTGACGACCACCACCGCATCGCGCACCGGCCCGACGGCGAGCGTGCGCCGGTCAAGCGCCGCCACCCGGGCGCTGCCGAACACGAGCGCGGCGACGGCGATGCCCCCGGCCGCCACCCGCAGACGGGTCGAGTCGCCAACCAGGAGCGCCGCCAGAACGAGGAATGGGCGGCCGAGCGCGGCGACGGCAAGCCCGATGGTGGCCGCGATCACCAGCCGGGTGTGGCCGGTCACAACGTCACGTGCCCGTGCAGGGCGGCGAGCCGCGCCGGCCCGATGCCGCTCACACTGTCGAGCTCCTCCAGCGACCGGAACCCGCCGTGCAGGGTGCGATAGTCGATGATCCGCTGCGCGAGGGCGGGGCCGATCCCGTCAAGGGTCTCGAGCTGCTCCAGGGTCCCGGAGTTGAGGGAGACCGGGGCGGCCGGAGATGCCGTGCCGCCGGTGCCGGACGCCGGCACGCTGCCCGGCCGGCCGCGCACCGGCACGACCACCTGCTCGCCGTCGGTGAGCCGCGCGGCCAGATTGACGGCGGTGAGGTCGGCGCGCGCTCTCGCGCCGGCCCTGGTGACGGCGTCGAGCACCCGCGCACCCGCCGGGAGCCGGTACACCCCCGGGCGGCGAACGGCTCCCGACACGTCGACAACCACCGCGACGGGTGCGACGGGCGCCGCGATCGGCGCCGGAGACGAGGCCGGTGCGGGGGTGTAGGCGCCCTGCGAGGAGCTGGGGTGGTACTTCCAGCCAACCACGAGAATCGCCGCAACCGCGGCCACATACAGCGCGATCTGACGGGGTGAGAACGCGGGCACGCCGGCAGGATCCACCCTGCCGCCGTCACGGATCCAGACCCGGCCCGTGCCGGAACTGTCGAGGGTCTGGCGGCATCTTTGGCAGAGTGCAGGTGTGGCCTCGACTGCAACACGAGTCGGTGAGGGCATTCGCCTGCAGGGCCTCGAGAAGTCCTTCCGCTCGCCACACGGGATGGTGCACGCCGTTCGCGGTATCGACATCTCCATCGAGCAGGGCGAGACGGTCGCCCTGCTCGGACCCAACGGCGCCGGCAAGACGACCACGATCGACATGCTGCTCGGCCTGCACGACTCCCGACAGCGGCTCGGTCTCGCTCTTCGGCCGGCCGCCCTCCGAGGCGATCATGGACGGCGCGATCGGCGCCATGCTCCAGACCGGGCAGCTGATCCGCGATCTCTCCGTGCGGGAGCTGCTCTCGATGATGGCGGGCCTCTACCCCGACCCCCTGCCGGTCGAGGAGGTGCTGAAGCTGGTCGGGATCGAAGCGATCGCCGAGCGCCGCACGCAGAAGCTCTCAGGCGGCGAGACCCAGCGTGCGCGCTTCGCCGTCGCGCTCGTCAGCGACCCCGACCTCCTGGTGCTCGACGAGCCCACGGTGGCCATGGACGTGGAGGGCCGGCACGCGTTCTGGGGAACGATGCGCACCTTCGCCGCCGCCGGCAAGACGATCATCTTCGCCACGCACTACCTCGAGGAGGCCGACGACAACGCCGACCGGGCCGTGCTGATGGCCCACGGCAGCATCGTCGCCGACGGGCCGACCACCGAGATCAAGGCCATGGTCGGCCTGCGCACGATCCGGGCGACCCTGCCGGACGTGGACCTCGGCGAGCTGGAGCGCCTGCCCGGCGTCAGCTCCGCCGAACGGCGCGGTGACGCGGTCATCCTGCACTGCGCCGACTCCGACGGCGCCATTCGCGCCCTTCTGCAGGCCCATCCGGCCGTCCGCGACATCGAGATCGCCGGCGCCGGGCTCGAGCAGGCCTTCCTCCTCCTGACCGGCGGAGGCCATGAATCGTGATCACGTACACGAAATACGAGCTCCTGCGCACGTTCCGCAACCGCCGGTTCTTCCTGTTCTCGCTCGGGTTCCCGCTGGTGCTCTACTTCGTCATCGCCGGAGCCAATCGCAACGACCACAACTTCGACGGCAGCGGCATCTCGGTCCCGCTGTACTACATGATCGGGCTGACCGCGTTCGGGACGATGAACACCGTGCTCTCGACGGGTGCCCGCATCTCCGTCGAGCGGACGGCGGGCTGGAACCGGCAGCTGCGGCTGACGCCCCTGTCGGTGCGGTCGTACTTCCGGGCCAAGGTCATCACCGCCTACCTGACGGCGCTGATCACGATCGTGGCGCTGTACGCCTCGGGCCTGTCACTCGGAGTGCACCTGGCCGGCGGCGAATGGGCGCGCATGACCGGCCTGATCCTGGTCGGCCTGATCCCGTTCATCGCGCTCGGCGTGCTGATGGGGCATCTCGTGACGCCGGACTCCATCGGCCCCGCCATGGGTGGGACGACCGCGCTCCTGGCGCTGCTCGGCGGAGTGTGGTTCCCGGTCCAGAGCGGCACGCTGCACGACATCGCCCAGGCGCTGCCGTCGTACTGGCTCGTGCAGGCAAGTCATGTCTCGATCGGCGGCGGCGGCTGGGGCACGCGCGGCTGGGCGGTGATGGCGGCCTGGACGGCCATCCTGGTGGTGGCGGCCGGCTGGGCCTATCAGCGCGACACCAACCGGGTGTGAATATTTGGTGCCTGGCACCGTGTATTCAGCGGGTGACGAGGCTCACCAGCTTGCCCGGCACCACGATCTCCTTGACCACCTCGGCGCCGTCCAGGTGGTGGGCGACGTTCGGGACGGCCCGCGCGGCGGCCAGCAGATCGTCCTCTTCGGCGCCGGCCGCGACCGTGAACTCGCCCCGCAGCTTGCCGTTCACCTGCACGGCGTAGGTGATCTCGTCGGCCACCAGCATCGCGGAATCGGCGACCGGCCACGGCGCGTCCCACAGCCGCTCGCCGCCCAGCCGCTGCCACAGCTCACAGGCCAGGTGGGGCGCGTAGGGCTGTACGAGCGACACCGCCGTCGCCACCGCGAAGCGGCGCTGCTGCGGCGTTGCGTCATGCGACCGCTGGAGCTGTTTCACCAGCTCGTGCACGGCCGACTGGGCGGTGTTGAACGCGAACCGCTCGCCGACGTCGTGGGTGACCCGGTCGATCGTCCAATGGGTCTTTCGCACCAGCTCGGCACCCGGCCCCGCGGCGGGCACCGCCGCCGGGATGCCCGGCTCGAGCTCGGCCGCCGACTCGAGCGCCAGCCGCCACAGCCGCGCCAGGAAGTCGTGGCATCCCTTGGCGCCGTTGTCGAACCACTCGGCATCCTGCTCGGGGGGCCCGAGGAACAGTGAGTACATCCGCACCGTGTCGGCGCCGAAGCGCTCGATCAGGTCGTCGGGAGAGATCACGTTGCCCTTCGACTTGGCCATCTTTGCGCCCAGGTAATAGATCATCCCCTGGGTGAAGAGGTTTGCGAACGGCTCCGTGAAGCCGACGTAGCCGAGGTCGTACAGCGCCTTCGTGAAGAAGCGCGCGTACATGAGGTGCAGGATCGCGTGCTCGACGCCGCCGATGTACTGATCGACGGGCAGCCAGGCATCCACGGCCTCGCGGCTGAACGGCGCCGTGCTGTTATGCGGATCGGCGTAGCGCATGTAGTACCAGGACGAGTCGACGAAGGTGTCCATCGTGTCCGTCTCGCGGGAGGCGGGGCCGCCACAGGCCGGGCACTGCGTCCGCACCCAGTCCTCGGCCGCCGCGAGCGGCGAGCGCCCACGAGGGGCGAAGTCCTTGATGTCGGGCAGGACGACGGGCAGCTGTTCGTCGGGCACGGCCACGATCCCGCAGTCCTTGCAGTGGACGACGGGGATCGGACAGCCCCAGTAGCGCTGGCGTGAGAGCAGCCAGTCGCGGAGCCGGTAGGCGATCGTCCCCCTGCCATGGCCGTCGGCCTCCAGGCGGGCGATGATCGCCTGAGCCCCTTCTGGAGCGGCCATCCCGCTGAACTCGCCCGAGTTGATCAGCACCTCGTCATCGCTGTGGGCCACGTAGGCGACATCGGCCTGGGGCGCGGCGCCGCGCTGAGCGACGACCGGCCGGATCTCGAGCCCATGTGCCTCGGCGAACTCGAAGTCGCGCTCGTCGTGGGCGGGCACGGCCATGATCGCTCCGGTGCCGTACTCGGCCAGCACGTAGTCGGCCACCCACACCGGGATCCGCTCGCCGTTCACCGGATTTGTGACATACCGGCCGGTGAAGACGCCGGTCTTCTCACGCGCCTCGGCCCGCTCGACCGCCGTGCGCCCGGCGGCGTGGCGGACGTAGTCGGCCACCGCCTGGGAGTGCTCGCTGCAGTCGGCCAGCTCGACCGCCCGCGGGTGCTCGGGCGCCAGCACGAAGAAGGTGGCCCCGAACAGCGTGTCGGGCCGGGTGGTGAACACGTGCAGGTCGGTGCCGTCGTCGAGCGTGAATGCCACCTCGGCACCGTGCGAGCGGCCAATCCAGTTGCGCTGCATCGTCACGACCCGCTCCGGCCAGCTCACCTGCTCGAGATCGTCCAGCAGCCGGTCGGCATAGTCGGTGATCTTGAAGAACCACTGCTCCAGCGTGCGCGCCTCGACCTCGGCGCCGCACCGCTCGCAGCGACCGTCGATCACCTGCTCGTTGGCCAGCACCGTCTGGTCGTTCGGGCACCACTTGACGGCCGCGCTCTTGCGGGAGGCGAGGCCCGCCTCGAACAGGCGCAGGAAGATCCACTGCGTCCAGTGGTAGTACTCCGGATCGGCGGTCGAGAGCTCGCGGTTCCAGTCGATCGACCAGCCCATCCGCTTCATCTGGCGGCGGATGGCGGCGATGTTCTCGCGGGTTGCCTCGGCCGGGTGGCGGCCGGAGCGGATGGCCGCATTCTCGGCCGGCAGCCCGAACGCGTCGTATCCCATCGGGTGCATGACACGGTCGCCGTGCCGGCGCCGGTAGAGCGTCACCACGTCGCCCATCGTGTAGTTCTTGACGTGCCCCATGTGCAGCTCCCCGGAGGGGTACGGCAGCATCTCGAGCACGTAGGACAGGCGCGACGTGTCCTCGCCGGGCGCGGGATTGGGCACGTCGAAGACGTGCTCGCGCTCCCAGATCTCCTGCCAGCGCGCCTCGATGGCGCCGGGGTCGTAGCGTTCCATCATGCGGGGGATTCTACGACCCGGCCCCGGGGGTCACATGCCGGGCTTGACCACCATGTCGAAGACGACCGCCAGGAGCAGCGCGAGCTCGATCCGCGAGACCAGGAAGATGCGGCGGATGCGCGCCTGCACCTCGGGCGACTCCACCCCGCCCGTCTCGGTCGCCTTGGCGATCCGGCCCGACTCCGGGCCGAGGAAGCCGGCACCGGTCACGATCGAGAGCGCGATGATCACGAGGGCGAACTGCACCCAGCCCTGGTGGTAGTCCCATGCGCCGCCGCTCGCACGCACCGTGAGGATCCCCGAGACGAGCAGGATCAGCGCGGCGGGAAGAAAGATGCGCGTGCCGACGAACTCGGTGTCGCCCGCAAACGCCGCCACCTTCGCGGGATCGTTCGTGCGCACCGCCAGCAGCGCATACACCTGCACCGTGGCCGCACCGCCGACCCAGACGACGGCCGCCAGCACGTGCACGAACTTGAGCTCGTTGTAGTGGGTGAGTGCGAGGGTGATCACGGCGGCGGGGTTCTACCGGGTTTGCCGGTGTCGGTCAAGCGATCCGGCCCCGGGGGTGGTCTACGATCCCGCCGATGATCCTGCGCCAATTCCTGTACCCGGCGACGGCCTGCGCGAGCTACGTGTTCGGCTGCACGACCCACAATCGGCTCGGCGTCGTCGATCCCCACATCGAACTCGTCGACCGCTATCTCGAGGCCGCCGAGGCGACGGGCGCCGCGATCGTCGCAGTGTTCGAGACCCACGTCCAGGCCGACCACGTCTCCGGCCTGCCCGACCTGGTCATCGCGACCGGCGCGACCGCCTATCTGCCGGCGGGCGCCCGGGTCGGCTTCGACCATCATGCGCTCGAGGACGGCGAGCGGGTTGAGCTCGGAAACACGGTGGCCACCGCCCTCGCAACGCCCGGGCACGCACCCGCCCACCACGCCTACCTGGTCGCCGACCGGCGCCGCGAGACCGACGAGACCTGGATCGCCTTCACCGGCGACTCACTGCTCGTCAACGACGCCGGCCGGCCCGACCTGCACGCCGGGGGCGGCGACGCGCGGGCGCTCGCGGTCGAGCAGTACGCATCGATGCAGCGGCTGCTCGCGCTCCCCGACCATGTGGTCGTGCTGCCGAGCCACTACGGCGGGTCGGTGTGCGGGCGCGGCCTCTCGGGCAACCCGATCTCGAGCATCGGCTTCGAGCGGCGGCACAACCACGCACTGCTGCACGCGGACGCAGAGGGGTTCGCCGACGCGCTGCTCGACGGCCAGCCGGCGGCGCCGCCGGAGCAGGCCCGGATCGTCGCCGCCAATCAGCGCATGTAGCGGCGTACGGCCAGGCGCGACTTGAGCGCATGCTGCTCGGCGCGGCCCTGCACACGGGCGGCGACCAGCTCGGGGTCGCGCTCGTCGGCGTCGCTCGAGCCCTCGGAGGCATCGGCGATCTGGGCGACGGTCTGGCGGTCGTGCTCGGCGATCGCGTCGATCTCACAGCCGATCCGGTAGCGGCCGAACGACATCGGCTCGACCCGCATCACCAGCGCCTCCATCGTGATCGGGCGGGCGCCGATGTGGATCGACAGCATCAGCCGGTCGCCCATTGCGAGGTGAAGCTCGGTCACGAACGCGACGCCGCCCTCCGACAGGTCGGCCGTGCGGACGCGGAAATGCTCACCGTCGGCCAGTGCGCGCGAGCGCAGCACAACGGCATCGGCCTCGTCGGTGCGCTGGGCGCGCTTGGTGCGGCGATGGCCGGGCTGGTGCACGACGTCGAGCACGCGCATGTGCAGGAGCGTCTGGTTGGAGGACTGGAAGTAGGCCTTCTCGATGCGCAGCGACACGTCGTAGCCGCCGCCGCTCTGGTCGCGGAGGGGGCAGACGACGACGAGCTGGGGCTGCATCAGCATCTGGGGCGCGTACCCGATCAGAAGCCCGCGGTCGAGATCGGCCAGGACGACCTCGGCGACGCCGCCGGCCGAGAACACCCCGATCGGGGTGGGAAGCGGCGGCAAGAGCGACAGGAATGCGTCCAGCGGGTCGTCCACGAGCTCGGGCAGGGGTTCGAAGTCGGACATGGCCACCTGAGTAATCGGCGTTCGCGCCGCCCGGCTTGAACCCCGCGATGGCGCGGTCGGTAGCATCCGCCCGATGCCGGCCGACCTGATCTTGCAAAACGCCGTCGTCCACACCGTCGACGCCGTCCGCCGCACGGCCGATGCCGTGGCCGTCGAGGGCGGCCGCATCGTCGCAGTGGGGACCGCGGACGAGGTCGCGGGTGTGCGCGGGCCCACGACCCGGGTGGTCGATCTCGGCGGGGCGATGGTGCTGCCCGGCTTCCAGGACGCCCACTGCCACCTGGGCATGAGCGGCTATGCCACCACGCGCTGCGACCTCTCGAGCAGTCGCGGCGCCGACGAGCATCTGCGCCGGATCGCGGCCTACTGCCGGGCTCATCCCGACCGCGAATGGATCGTCGGCGGCGGCTGGTCGATGAGTGACTTCCCCGGCGGCATCCCGACGGCGGCGGCGCTCGACGCGATCGTCCCCGACCGCCCGGCGGTGCTGCCCAACCGCGACTACCACGGCGCCTGGGTCAACTCGCGCGCGCTCGCACTGGCGGGAGTCACCGCCGCGACGCCCGACCCGCCCGGCGGGCGGATCGAGCGCGACGCCCACGGCGCGCCCATCGGGACGCTGCAGGAGCAGGCGATGCACCTGGTGCTCGATCGTGCCCCGGCGCCGACGCATGCCGACCGGGTCGAGGGCATCCGCGCGGCCGAGGACTACTACTTCAGCCTCGGCATCACCGCCTGCCAGGACGCGTTGGTCGACGGAGAGTGGCAGGCGGCGTACGAGCAACTCGCCCGCGCCGGCGAGCTGCGCCTGCGGGTGCGCGGGTCGCTCGAGTGGCGGCCGGGAGGCGACGAGCGCCAGGTCGCCGAGCTCGTCGAACGCCGCGCGAGCGGCACCGTCGGCCGGCTCGCCTGCGGCAACGTCAAGTTCTTCCACGACGGCGTCGTCGAGAACCGCACGGCCGCGATGCTCGACCCCTACCTCGATGCCGACGGCCGCCCCACCGACGAGCACGGCCTCGACCAGTATCCGCTCCCAGAGCTCGAGCGGTTCGTCCGCCTGTGCGACGCCGAGGGCTTCGGCGTACACATCCACACTATCGGCGACCGCGCCGTGCGCGAGTCCCTGGACGTGCTGGAAGCCGCGATCCGCGCGAACGGGCGCCGCGATGCCCGCCACCAGCTGGCGCACGTGCAGTTCGCCCACCCCGACGACGTGCCCCGCTTCGGAGCGCTCGGCGTCATCGCCAACGTGACGCCGCTGTGGGCGCGGCTCGAGGCCTACGTGATCGAGCTGACCATCCCGTTCGTGTCGGCGCGGGCGAGCGCCGGCATGTACCCCTTCGCCAGCATCCTGCGCGCCGGCGGCGCGCTCGCGTTCGGAAGCGACTGGTCGGTGTCCACCCCCGACCCGCTGCACCAGCTCGCGACCGCCGTCGCCCGGGTCGACCCCGACAGCGACGTCACCGAGGCGCTGCTCCCCGGCGAGCGGATCGATCTCGACGCGGCCATTGCGGCCCAGACGATGGGCGCGGCGCACGCGTGTTCGATCGACGACCGGACCGGCTCGATCGAGGTGGGCAAGCTGGCCGACCTGGTCGTGCTCGACCGCGACCTCCACCAGCTCGCTCCGGCCGAGTACATCGAGGCCAGCGTGGTTGCAACGCTAGTCGAGGGCGACGTGATGTACGCGGCCGCCGATTCCGAACTCTCAATCTAAACTTTAGACTTAGAGTTTAGGCTCGGACGATGACGAGCGTGCCAAGCGGGGCCACGCGGCGGAGCAGGGCGACTGCCGGGAGGGTGGCGTGGATGCAGCCGTTGCTGACGATGCCCATGGGCCCCGGGTGGATCGCGATCTGGTCGCCGCCGATCCAGGTCGGTGCCAGACGCGTCTGCTTCGCCGAGAGCCCGAGCGCGTATGGCGTGTAGGGGCTGCCCGGCGGGAAGACGAGCCGGTCGGTGACGAAGAACCGGCCCACGGGCGTCGGCGTGGCGGGCGTGCCCTGACCGATCGGGAACGACCCGAGCAGGCGGCGGCCCCGCAGCACCGTCAGCCGCGACAGCGCCAGGTTGACCACCACCCGCGTCCGCGTCCACCGCAGGGGCATCCGGCGCAGGTTCGCGTGCACCATCCGGCCGTTCGGGCCCAGGGGCACCAGCAGGGTCGCGCGCACGCCGCGATGCCGCAGCACGGGCACCCACACCGGCTGGCCGAAGTGCGTCTTGGTGGTGACGGTGCCAAACGGCGTCCGCAGCGGCCGCCGCACCCGCGCAATCAGATAGGCGCCGCGCCCGCGCGGGCGCGGCGGGACATGCCAGGCGACGGTTCGGGCAGGCGACGACCTGGGCGCCGATCCGCGCAGCACCGCCTCGAGGTGCCTGACCGATCCGGGATGCCCGCCCGCCAACGCCCCCGCATACGCGGCGCACACAACGGCGCTTCCCACGAGAGTAAGCCCGACCCGAGCCCGCATACCCGAAGCATACGTGCGGGCGCAACCCCCCGGCATCCTGGGGTATGGTCGGCGCTCGTCCGACGACGCGTCCCGAGTTGACCCGCTCGGCGGGTCCCTCTGGGGCACCCCCAGGGGAACCGGTGTCACCACGCATCACATCGCATGCGCCTCGCTGCGACTTCGCCGCAGGCCCGCGCACGCGTGACAGGAGCAGTCGGGGCGCGCCGTCGGGCGCCATCGCATGAGCCGCTGGAGCAGCGCGCACCGCGGGAGCGTCGCCCGTGCGGTGGCGGCGGCGTTCCTCGCGGGCGACTGGGAGCCCGCGGGCATGGCGGAGCGAGCAACGGCGGCCCTCGGACGACGACCGCGCTGGCTCGGGGCCGTCGTTCGCGCGGCGGCGGCGACCTACCGCGACCGCCCCATCGACCGCCCGAGCGAGCTGACGGCGACGATTGAGCGAGAGCTCCTGCGCCTTGACCGCGCCGGGATATTGCCGCGCCCGCCTCGGCATGTCCCGATGGGTGTGTTCTCACCGGCGATGGGACGGATGCGCTGGCCCGTGCCCGCCCTCGACACCGCGGCCGATCTGGCCGCGATGCTCGACCTGCACATGGGCGAGCTGCACTGGCTCGGCGACCGCCGCGGCCTGGAGCGCCGGGTCGGCGACACCCGCCTGCAGAACTACCGCTACCGTTGGGTGCCCCGGGTGGGGGCGCCGCCACGGCTGATCGAGCAGCCAAAGCGTCTGCTCAAGGAGACACAGCGGCGGCTGCTGCACCAGATCCTCGAACTGATCCCGCCCCACGATGCCGCTCACGGCTTCCGCCGCGGCCATTCGGCGATCACCCATGCCCGCCGCCATACCGGCCAGGAGGTCGTCCTGCGCTTCGACCTCGAGGACTTCTTTGCATCGGTCGCCGCGGGCCGCATCTACGGCCTGCTGCGGACGGCCGGCTATCCCGAGGCGGTCTCCGCGGCGCTCACCGGCCTCATGACCAACGTCATGCCGGCGGCCGAGTGGGAGCGTGCGCCCCGGCCGGCCCACCCGGGCGCGATCGCCGCCCACCACCGCCTCGGCGAGCGGCTGGCGACGCCACACCTACCCCAGGGCGCCCCCACCTCCCCGGTGCTTGCGAACCTGTGCGCCTATCGGCTGGACTGCCGCCTCGCCGGGCTCGCCGACGCCGAGAGCGCGCACTACTCGCGGTACGCCGACGACATCGTGTTCTCAGGCGGCCGCCGCCTGCACGCACACGCCGCCGGGGTGAGGCGCATGGTCGAGGAGATCGTGCGCGCCGAGGGCTTTCGGCTGAATCCGCACAAGTCACAGCTCATGAGCCGCGCGGGCCGCCAGCGTATCTGCGGAATCGTCGTCAACGACCGTCCGAACGCCCCGCGGCGGGACTACGACCGCCTGCGGGCGCTGCTCCATGACGCGGAGCTGCACGGCCCGGCCGCCGCCAACCGCGCCGGCGTCCCCGACCTGCGCGCACACCTGCTGGGGAGGATCAGCTGGGTGGAGGCGCTCAACCCGGCCCGCGGGGCCGGCGCTGCGGCGGCGCCTTGCCCGGATCGACTGGCGCGCTCAGATGATTGATTCCACGCCCACGTGATGTCCTGGGCGGCGAGAACCGAGCCTCGCAAGGACGCAGGGAGCGTTCATACCGGTTAAGCGTATGGGCGCGACCGAGGACGCAGCGACGCGAAGGTTCGCAGCCGCAGCCCCACCACCAACCACCAACCCACCACCACCGAACGTCCAGGCGCGCGGGGGCGTGGAATCAATCATCTAGACCCCCATGGGGTGCCAGACGGTCTTTGCCTCCATCAGCGGCTCGATCTCCCACACGCTCTGTCCGGTCGACGTGCCGCGGACGACACGCTTGACGTTCTCGGCGGCCAGGCGCTCGAGCTCGGCAACGGCGCCGTCTGCGACGCCCGTGAGGTCGATCGCGTTCACGTCCATGTGGGCGGCGAGCACCGGCGCGAGCTCGGCCGGGTCGCCGGTGAGGATGTTCACCGCGCCCGCGGGCATGTCACACGTTGCGACCGCCTCGGCCAGCTCCACCGCGACGAGCGGATGGGACATCGCGGCCACGACGACAACCGTGTTGCCGCCCACGAGTGCGGGCAGGAGCCGCGACACCAGGCCCTCGAGCGCAGGCTCGGGCGGGGCCACGATCGCGACGACACCCGTCGCCTCGGGCACGGTGAAGTTGAAGTACGGCCCCGCCACGGGATTGGCCCCGCCCAGCACCTGGGCGAGCTTGTCGGCCCAGCCGGCGTACCACACCACCCGGTCGATCGACCGTTCGACCTCGGCAACGCCCGAGCAGCCGTCGGCCAGGCCCGCGGCCCGTGCCTCCATCATCTCGCTCAGCCGGTAGAGCACCTGGCCGCGGTTGTACGCCGTCGCGCCCGACCACTTCGCGACGGCCGCCCGGGCGGCGCGCACCGCATCGCGCGCATCCTTGCGCGACGCGCGGGCGATGTTGTGGCCGTCCACCTCGTAGGTGCGGCCCGACTCCGACCGCGGGAACGCTCCTCCGATGAAGAGCTTGGAGGTCTTCTGCACCGGCAGGCGGGTCATTCGTCGAACCTCAGGTAGGCCTCGAGGCCGTGCCGGCCGCCCTCGCGCCCGAAGCCCGACTCCTTGTAGCCGCCGAACGGCGAGGCGGGATCGAAGCGGTTGTAGGTGTTCGCCCACACGACGCCGGCCCGCAGGCGGGCGGCCATCCACAGAATGCGGGAGCCCTTCTCTGTCCACACACCCGCCGACAGACCGTAGGGGGTGTTGTTGGCCTTCTCGACGGCCTCGGCGGGCGTGCGGAAGGTCAGCACGGTGAGCACCGGGCCGAAGATCTCCTCCTGGGCGATGCGGCTGCTCTGGGCGACGTTGGTGAAGACCGTCGGAGCGAACCAGTAGCCGCGCTCCGGGAGTGCGCAGGGCGGCTGGTAGAGCTCGGCGCCGTCCTCGACACCGCTTGCGACCAGCGCCCGGATGCGGTCGAGCTGGGCCCGCGAGTTGATCGCGCCGACATCGGTGTTCTTGTCGAGTGGATCCCCCACTCGCAGCGTCTGCAGGCGCCGCTTCAGCTTCGCCACGAGAGGCTCGGCGATCGACTCCTGCACCAGCAGCCGCGACCCGGCGCAGCAGACGTGGCCCTGGTTGAAGTAGATGCCGTTGACGATCCCCTCCACCGTCTGGTCGAGCGCGCAGTCGTCGAAGACGATGTTGGCCGCCTTGCCGCCCAGCTCGAGCGTGAGCCGGACGCCCCGCCCGGCCAGCTCGCGCTGGATCGCCTTGCCGACCTCGGTCGAGCCGGTGAACGCGAGCTTGTCGATGCCGTCGCTCTGCACCAGGGCGGCGCCGGCCGAGCCGTCGCCGGTGAGGATGTTGACCACGCCCGCGGGGAGGTCCGCCTGGCGGCAGACGTCGGCGAACATGAGTGCCGTGAGCGGCGTCGTCTCGGCCGGCTTCAGCACCACGGTGTTCCCGCAGGCGAGCGCGGGCGCCACCTTCCAGGCGAGCATGAGCAGGGGGAAGTTCCAGGGGATGATCTGGCCGGCGACCCCGAGCGGCCGCGGCCGCCGGTTGGGGAAGGCGTACTCGAGCTTGTCGGCCCAGCCGGCGTGGTAGAAGAAGTGGGCGGCGGCCAGCGGCAGGTCGACGTCGCGCGACTCCTTGATCGGCTTGCCGCCGTCGAGCGACTCGGCCACAGCGAGCTCACGCGCGCGCTCCTGCAGGATCCGCGCGATCCGGAACAGGTACTTGGCCCGCTCCGCCGGACGGAGCGCCGACCAGCCGTTCTCGTACGCGGCCCGCGCCGCCTCCACGGCCGATTCGACGTCCGCCGCTCCCGCCTGCGCCACCTCGGCCAGCGGCCGCTCGTCGGCGGGAGAGCTGGTCGTGAACCACCTGCCCGAGCGCGGCTCGACCATCTCGCCGCCCACGTACAGGCCGTAGCGCTCCTTGAGGGTGACGATGTCGCGGGCCTCGGGCGCCGGCGCGTACTCCCACTCCGGGGCGGCCGGAAGCGCGCGCGGCGGCTGCTCCAGGTCGGCCATCAGTCGACGGTGAAGTGGTCGGGGGACTGGTAGATGCCGGTCTTCTGCTTGCGGATCTGCATCAGGACGTCGTTCAGAAGCGACGAGGCGCCGAACCGGAAGCGCTCGGGCGTGAGCCACTCGCGGCCGAGCGTCTCGTGCAGGACGCACAGGTACTGGATCGCCTGCTTGGCGTGGCGGATCCCGCCGGCGGGCTTCATCCCCACCTGCCGGCCGGACTCGGTCTCGACGTCGCGGATCGCCTCGAGCATGCACAGGGTCACGGGCAGGGTCGCCGCCGGGCTGATCTTGCCGGTCGAGGTCTTGATGAAGTCGGCGCCCGCGGCCATCGCCAGGAGCGATGCCCGGCGGACATTGTCGTACGTGCCGAGCTCGCCGGTCTCGAGGATCACCTTGAGATGCGCGGGCGCCGCCGCCTCCTTGACCCGCACGATCTCGTCGTAGACCCTGGCGTAGCGGCCCGAGAGGAAGGCCCCCCGGTCGATCACCATGTCGACCTCGTCGGCTCCGAGATCGACCGCCGCGCGGACGTCCGCCAGCTTGACCTCGATCGGCGACTGGCCCGACGGGAAGGCGGTCGCGACAGAGGCGATGCGGACGCCGCTTGCCTCGCCGAGCCGCTCGCGGGCCACGGCGACCAGGTTCGGGTAGACGCACACGGCGGCCACCGCGGGCACGCTCGCGTCGGCCGGATCCGGGTGCAGCGCCTTGGCGCACAGCGCCGCCACCTTGCCCGGCGTGTCGGCGCCCTCGAGCGTCGTCAGGTCGATCATGCGCACGATCAGATCGAGCGCCTGGAGCTTCGATTCACGCTTGATCGAGCGCTTGGCCAGCTCGCCGGCGCGGGCCTCGAGCGCGACGGCATCCACGGCGCCGATGCGCGGCAGGCGTGGCTCGAAGGGCAACTCGAATCCGCGGGTGAGCGTGCCGGACGCGTCCATCGCCGGTCAGTGTAGTTCGGGGGCCAACCGCACTCGCATCCGCGGGCCGACAACGACCACCCGGCCGCGCACGCGCAGCACGTCGACCGGTGTGTCGTAGAGCCGCGACAGGGTCTCGGTGGTGAGCACCTCGGCGGGCGGCCGATCGCCCATCGCCCCGGTGCCAGGTACAGCATGCCCGAGAATGAAAACGGATGTCAATCGCATTTCTAGAGATTCCCGGCCGCGGCGACTACGCTGGCGGGATGGAGATGGGACGCAATCTGCGCAATCGCGACGCGCTCCTGGACGCGGGCCGATCGATCGGCCGCGCCTTCAGCGTGCGCGAGCTGCACCAGGTGGCCAGGCGGCATCAGCCCCGGCTCGGGCTGACGACCGCCTATCGGGCGATCGAGCGCTGGCGCGGCCAGGGGCTTGTCGAAGAGGCGGGCACGAGGGCCGGGGAGTCGGTGTTCGTCATGTGCGCGACCGACGGCCACCACCACCATCTGGTCTGCGTGGAGTGCGGGTCGATCTCGACGCTGGAAGGATGTGCGCTGACCTCGCTGCGGCAGGCGGCCGAGTCGGTCGGCTTCGAGCTCAGCGACCGCGCACTCGCATCGCTTCCCGGCCGCTGCGCCCACTGCGCGCAGACGTGAGCGCGCTTCGCGACGCCGCCCATGCGGCGGCCAGCCCCGTATTCGGGATCCCGCTTTCGGTGCTCGACGTGGCGCCGGTCAGCGGCGATTCCACGCCCGCCCAGGCGCTGGCCGAGGCGACCGCCCTGGCTCCGCTCGTCGAGCGGCTCGGCTTCCACCGGCTGTGGTACGCCGAGCACCACAACATGCCGAGCATCGCCAGCTCGGCGCCGGACGTCCTGATCGCCAACGCCGGCGCGCTCACACACCACATCCGCCTGGGCTCCGGCGGCGTGATGCTTCCCAATCACGCGCCGATGGTGGTGGCCGAGCGGTTCGGCACGCTCGAGGCGCTGCATCCCGGCCGCATCGACCTGGGCATCGGCCGGGCACCCGGCACCGACCAGCGCACGATGCTCGCGCTCCGTCGCCAGGGCTCGAGCGACGACCTGATCGAGCTCTTGAACGAGCTCTACGGGTTCTTCAACGGCTTTGCCCCCGGCGACGCGTACGCCGGGATCCGGGCCGTGCCGGGCTACGGGGGGATGCCGGCGGTCTGGCTGCTCGGCTCGAGCGGCTACAGCGCTCAGGTGGCCGGGCTGATGGGCCTGCCCTTCGCCTTCGCCCACCACTTCAGCGCCGCCAACACGCTGCCCGCGCTCGAGCTCTACCGGTCGCGCTTCCGCGAATCGCCCGACCTCGAGGCGCCGTATGCGCAGATCGCCGTGTTCGTCGTCTGCGCCGGCACCGACGCCGAGGCCGAGCTCTGGGCCTCGGCGATGGCGCTCGTATTCGCCCAGCGCCGCACCCGCAAGCCGCCGTCGCCGCTTCCGACCCTCGCCGACATCGAGGCGCACGAGTGGACCGACGACGAGCGCGCGCACGCCGACGCCTACCTGCAGTCGCAGGTCGTCGGCAGCCCAGCGACCGTGCGCACGAAGCTCGAGCGGCTCGTGGCCGAGACGGGGGCCGACGAGGTGATGGCGACGGCCACCATCCCCGACGCGCAGGCGCGGGTGGGGTCGTTCACACGGCTCGCCGAGCTGGCGCAGCTGCCAGGTGCCTGAGGGCTCAGCCCGCCAGCTCGGCCGACGTGCGGCCGGAGATCGCCTCGACCCGGTCGAGCCACCACCGGGCGGCCAGCTCGGTGAAGATCTCGCGGGCCTCGGAGACCAGCGGCTCGGCCTCCTCTGAACGCCCGTCGGCGATCAGCGCCTCCGAGTGCTCGAGCAGACTGACCGCGAGCCAGAAGCGGATGCCGAGATCGCGGAAGCGGGCGGTGGCCGCGGCGTGATCGGCGAACGCGGCCTCGCCGGGGCCGGCCAGGCGGGCGCGGGCACGATGAGCGTGGCCGCCCATGGACGGCGGCCGCAGTCCGGGCGGGAGCGCCTCGATCCACGCGACCAGCTCCTCCGCCTTCACCCGGTCGCCATGGGCGATCGCGGCCTCGAGCGCCCACATGACGCCCATCTTCACGTCCTGTCCGTCGGAGCCGAGCGTGATCCCCCATTCGAGCGTTCGCTCGCCCTCGGCCACCGCCTCGGCGTAGCGGCCTTCGAAGAAGCGGATGCACGCGGTCGCGCCGGCGTATCCGGCCCGCTCCTGCACGTCGGCCGACTCCTCGAGCCGGTGATAGATCGCCAGCAGCCTCCGGGCGGCATCGAGGTCGCCGCGGTGCGCGTGGATCTCGAGGATCGAGCTGAGCGGGCTCAGCAGGGTGCCCCCATCCGGCAGCCGCTCCTCGGGCAGCTCCTCGTAGACGGCCATGGCCTCGTCCCACCGCCCCAGCATGAACAGCGGGTAGGTCGACTCGCTGAGGGCGAACCACTCGTGCGGGCGGCTGCCGATCATGCGCGCCACCGATCCCGCCTGCTCGAGATGCGCCAGCGCGTCGGCGTAGCGGTCGCGCCGGAAGGCGAGGTCGGACAGGTTCGAGCAGGCCCGGCTCGCGTCCTCTCGCAGCTCGTGCCGGTTGGCCAGCTCAAGCGAGAGCTGGAAGAGCCCGCGGGCCTCCTCGGGGTGGCGTCCCGAGGCGCCGATCATCCCCTTCATCGCCCAGCCGCGGACGAGCACCTCTGGAAGGTCGAGTGCCTCGGCGATGTCGAGCGACTGCTCGACCAGCACGGACGCTCGCGGTACATCGCCTGCGAAGTACACCGCGCCGGCCAATCGCGCCGCCAGCATCGCGAAGTCCTCGCTGGGCTCCTCGGCCGCAAGCACCTCGTAGGCACGCTCCATGCGCTCGATCGCCTCCCCGAGACGGCCCTGAGCCTGATCGATCCGCGACAGGCGCAACGTGACGCGGGCGGCGGATCCGACCTCGCCCGCAGCCTCGTACAGCGCCCGGGCCTGCTCGGAGAGCTCGGCCGCCGCGTCCTGCGTCGCCGATCGGAGCGCCATCTCGCCGGCCTCGTCGAGCAGCCCGGCCCGTTCGAGCGGTGCGTCCGTGAGGTCGGCGGCCTGGGTGTAGTAGCGCTGAGCCTCGGCCGGAGCGCCAAGCGCGGCGGCGCGCTGGGCGGCGCGGACGGTGAGCGCGCGTGCCCGGGCGCGGATGCCGACCGCGTCCTCTGCGTCCGGCGCGGTGTTGTAGGCGTCCAGATAGTGCGACGCCAGCACCTCGACGGTCTCGTCGTCGTCGGGGAACGCCTCCTCCATGTAGGCGGCGGCGGCCAGGTGGCGATCGCGGCGGTCGCGCAGTGCGAGCGTCTCGTAGGCCACCCGTCGCATCAGGTCCTGCAGGAATCCGTACTGGCCGTGCTCGGGTGACCGCGGGTCGGCCTGGATCGACAGCACCTCCTTGCGCACGAGCGCCTGGAGGATCGGCTCGAGCGCCGTGTCGGTCGCCCCCGAGAGCGCCGCCAGCGCCTGACGGGTGAACGTCTTTCCCAGGACGGCTCCGTCCTGCACCGTGCGCCGCTCGTCGTCGCTCAGGCCGTCCAGGCGGGCGGCGATCAGTGCGTGCAGCGTCTCGGGTACCTCGAGCGCCTCCACCGGCCCGGTCGGCCGGTAGACACTGCCCTCCCGGACGAGGTGACCGCGGTCGAGCAGCATGCGCACCGTTTCCATCGCGTACAGGGGCACGCCCTCCGCCCGGGCCAGGATCTGGTCGCGCAGCGTGTCCGGCAGGCCGGGGACGAGCCCCGCCAGCAGGTCGCGCATGGCCTGCGGCGAGAGCGGCTCGAGGTAGACCGAGGTGAAGTTGCGCTTGCCCGCCCCCCAGGTGGGCCGCCGCTCCACGAGCTCCGGGCGGGCGGCGGTGACCACCAGCAGCGGGCTCTGGCGCGACCACTCGAGCAGGTACTCGATGAAGTCGAGCAGCGAGGCGTCGGCCCACTGCATGTCCTCGAAGGCCAGCACGGTCGGATACACATCGGCGAGGCGCTCAAAGAAGGTCCGCCAGGCCGCGAACAGATCCTCGCGGCCGAACGCGCTGCCCTCCTCCAGGCCGATCAGGTGCGCGACCCGCGGCTCGACGAACCGGCGCTCGTCCGGATCGGTCACGTGCTCGTCGAGCACGTCGCTTAGCTTCGCAAGCGCCGAGGCCGTGCCCTCGTCCTCGCTGATGCGGCAGCGCATGCGCACCATGTCGGCCAGCGCCCAGTAGGTAACCCCCTCGCCGTAGGAGAGGCAGCGGCCGCGGTGCCAGTAGACGATCTGGGCCAGCCCGTCGAAGTACTTGTAGAACTCCCACGCGAGCCGCGACTTGCCGATCCCGGCGATCCCCGTCACCGAGATGAGGTGCGCCCGCCGCTCCTCGGCGCTGGCGTGGAACAGATCCTTGATCTGGCGCAGCTCGCGGTCGCGGCCCACGAACGGGGCCTCCAGCCCCTCGGACTTGAGCGCGCCGCGTGCGCCGGAGACGACCCGCACCGCCCGCCAGAGCGTGTGCAGTCCCGACTTGCCCTTGAGCTCGTGCGTGCCGGCGGCCTCGTACACGATCGTGGGCTCGGTCGTGCGCCGGGTCGACTCGCCCGCCAGTACCTGGCCCGGCTCGGCCAGCGATTGGATGCGGCTCGCGGTGTTGACGATGTCCCCGGCCACCATGCCCTGTCCGTCGGCGCCGACGGTGACCGTGGCCTCGCCGGTGAGCACCCCCGCCCGCGCGCGCAGGTCTGCGACCCCGATCTCGTCGCCGAGCGCCGACACGGCCGCGACCAGGTCGAGCGCCGCCCGAACGGCGCGCTCGGCGTCGTCCTCGGTCGCCACCGGCGTGCCCCAGACGGCCATCACGGCGTCGCCGATGAACTTCTCCACCGTCCCGCCGTAGAGCTCGATCAGCCGCCGCGACGTGTCGAAGTAGCGCGACAGGAGCTCGCGCACCTCGTCGGAGTCCCGCCCCTCCGAGAGCGTGGTGAACCCCACCAGATCGGCAAAGAGCACCGAGACCAGCCGCCGCTCGGACACCGCCGCGACCCGGGCCTCCGCGGCGGGCGGGGCCGGCGCCGTCGCTCCCAGCGCCGTCCCGCACTCGCCGCAGAATTTCGTGCCCGCCTCGATCGCCGAGCCGCATGCCGGGCACGCGGTCGAGAGCCCGGCCCCGCACTCGCCGCAGAATTTGCGCCCAGTGCTGTTATCGGTGCCGCACTGTGGACAGATCACTCCATAAGTCTACGACGTCAATGCATCCCCCGGTGGGCATTGTCAGCCGCGCGCGCCAGAGCCTTGGCCGCCCGGAAGAACTTGGGCGACTGGCCCTTGAACAGGCCGTTGGCGGTCAGCGCCGCGACGGCCGCCATCGCACCCGAGTGCTGTACCGTCGAGGGCCGGATCACGGAGCACTTCGGCAGGCCCATGTGAAGGAAGTCGGTCGGCTCGGGCATAATCAGGTTCGTCTGGAAGCGCTCGCCGCCGAAGGGCGGTGAGTTCAGGTCGGGGAAGGTGACGCCCGTCTCCGGATCGGTCACGCCCGCCAGCGGCTGGGCCACCGCGTTTCCGGCCTTGTCGTGCCAGACGGCGAAATGATTCACCTCGACGCCGCCGATGCTGATCACGATCCGCAGCACCTCGAGGCTCGTGACCTTCAGGCTGAGTGTCGTGTACAGGCTCGAGCCGCCCTGCTCGATCATCGCAAAGTGAAACCCGGCGGTGTTGGCGATGGCCTGCATGCGCCGCTGCTTGGCGTTCGTCGGGGGCACGGGCTGGGACATCCCCGGCGGCGTGTCCGCGTCGCTCAGCGGGATCGCCGGCTCGTTCATGATGTTGACCGCCTGCGGGAAGGTCGCCCCGAAGTCGGGGTTCATCGGGCTGCGGTAACGCGTATACCAGCTCGTGTCGACGTTCAGGTTCTGCAGGTTGGTCAGGCGGCCGACCTGGCGGGCACCCGTCGCCTTGCTGCTGGGCAGAGTGCGAAACTCGTCCAGGTTGACCGGCTCGGCGCCCTTGGAGCGCAGATACGCGTTCAGAAAGGCGGCGTGGCTGGCCTCGTCATCGGTGTTGTCCGAGATGTACTGCGGCATGTCACCGTCGAGGTTCTCGAGCGCGGCGATGTACGCCGGATTGCCCCCGTTGACCCCGCCGAGCTCGGCGTACTGCTGCCACAGGTCGGTCTCGAGGAGCTCGGCGGCTGCCAGGAAGCGCAGGATCGCCGCGTCGCCGCTCGAGAGCCGGCCCGAGCCGGCGAATGCGTCGGTCGCCGAGAGCGCGCCGCCCGCGAGCGCGGTCGCGCCGACCGAGCCGACGCCCAGCAGGAAGCCCCGCCGGCCGATCACCCGGTTCCAGTGTGACTGCAGGACGTCCGCCGACGGAGCATCCGTGGGGGTGGAAGGTGTCGATTCCATGTGCCCTCGCTTTGGTTGGTGCCGGACATCCCGGCGTCACCGCTTACGGGCGCTTGGAGCGGGTGGTTTGCAGGGCTGTGAGGCCTATCACCGCGGGCACGGTCCGGTGATCGCCGCCACATGGTGGTGCGGCGCCACAGCGTCAGAATCATTCGCCGGCGAGGCTCAGGACCCTGGCGGGGTGTAGCTCACGCCTCGCTTCGCGGCCTCGTCCATCTGCTCGGGCGTGAGCAGCGGAACCGTGGTGACGCGGGCGCCGCCCGCCGCCGCCACCCGCAGGCTGAGCGCCGCCGCGGCGGTGCCGTCCGGCAGGTCGCCCACCAGATAGGCGTCATCCTCGCCGAGCGCGTAGTGGAACGAATCCAGCGTCCCGCCGAGGCTTTCGAGCGCCTTTTGGATTGCGGCCCGCCGAGCGGTGCCTCCCTGGGCCAGGAGGCCTTCAGCACCCGCCGTCGTGTATGAGACTCGCCAGAGGTACATGGCCATGCCGACTCCCTTCGGTCGTGGTCATCGGGGACGGTGGTGGTCCGCGATGTACTTCTCGCCTTCGTCGCAGAAGAGCGTGACAATCACGGGCAGGTCGGGGCGTTCCCGGCGCAGGCGCTGAGCCGCGAGCATGTGGGCGCCCGAGCTGGGGCCGACGAAGATGCCGTGCTCGCGGGCCAGGCGCCGCATCTCGGTGATCGCGTCCGCGCTCGACACGCTGACGACGTCGGTGATCTCCGCGCGGTGCCGCTCGATGATCCCGGGGACGAAGCCGTCGGCGATGCCCTCGATCGCGTGCAGCGCGATCTCGCCGCAGCAGATGGTGCGTGACTCGCCCGGCTCGAGGGCGACCACCCGCACGTCGGGGTTCACGGCCCGGAACGCCTGTCCCACGCCGATCAGCGTGCCGCCCGTGCCGACGCCCGCCACCAGCGCGTCGGGGGGAGCCGGCAGCTGCTCGAGGATCTCGGCGCCCAGCCATTCGCGGTTCTCGGTCACGTTCCACTCGGAGTCGAACTGGCCGGGGTGGAAGTAGCCGGGCCGCTCGCCCAGTGTGCGGGCGTGGTCGAGGGCCGCGGTCACGTGGAAGTCGCCCACGAGCAGGATGTCGGCGCCATGCGCCCGGGAGATCGCGACCCGCTCGGGGCTCATCCCCTCGGGCATCACGACCAGCATGCGGTAGCCCTTGGCCGCCGCGACCATGCTCATGGCGTTGCCGGTGTTGCCGCTCGACGCCTCGACGATCGTGTCGCCGGGTCGCAGCAGGCCCTCGTGCTCCGCGCGCTCGATCATGTACCCGGCCAGGCGCGCCTTGACCGATCCCGACGGGTTCAGGTGCTCGAGCTTGGCGTAGATGCCCTCGATCGCGAGCAGCGGGGTGCCGCCGATCGCCTCGACGACGGAGTGAGACAGCGGCGGCGCGGCGCGGTGCGTGTCCGTCTCGACGCTCACCCGAGACACGGTATCAGTCACCCCTCCGACGTCCAGGGCGGCGACAGGCGCAGGTGCACGTGACGACCGCCGAGCGTGCCCGTCACGATCGCCCGACCGTGAGGGCGGTTCGTCGGGAAGGTCAGCGTGATCCTGCCGGACGCGCCGGCGGGGCCGCGCAGTGTCAGCGCCGCCCGCACGCGCAGCGTTGTGCGGTTCCAGCTCGCCCGCCCGGAGACCGCCAGACCGGGGACGAACCGGTCGCCGTGAAACCTGATCACGAGCGGATGGGCATACGACGCATACGGCCCGAGCACCGTGAACCCTCCGCCGTGCAGGCCGTCACCGACGACGCCGTACATGAGGTTGTACCAGCGCGACAGGGCGTCACCGACGGCCGCGTTGGCGACGGCGGCGGCTTGGCGCCGCCCGCTCGCGCCGGCGGGGAACCGGACGACATTGATCGCCGGAATCCGGGAGGCGCAGGCGGTGTCGCCCGCCTGCAGGCTGGTCAGGAACGTGCGGACGAGCCCGCTCGCACAGCGCTGGAAGTCGTCCAGGGCGCTGATGTGCCCGGTATTCGCCATCTCGACGTAGGTCGAGTCAGGCCACGCCGCCGCCACGTTGCGGGCGTCACCAACCGGCGTCGTCTGGTCGAACTCGCCGTCGATCACCAGCACGGGGATGTGCGGGCGCGAGGCCGACGGGAACGGCGGGTCGGAGTACTTCGGCGCGGGCCACTCCAGGCAACCGCGCACCAGCTCGCTCTCGTCGGCCGAGTTGAGCCACACCCGTTTCGAGAAGGGTGCGTACACGCCGGCGGGCAGCGCGGCGATCGCGTGATTCAGCTCGGCGCGGCGGGCGGGAATCCCCGAGGCAACGTTCCAGACCGTCGGGTAGTCATGGCAGGAGACCGCCTCGAGGTCGCCCACCGAGTAGCCGGCCGCGTTGCCACCGGCGGCGTTGAACGAGACGTCCTCGGCGGCCAGCCGCAGCATCGGCGCACGGTCGCCGTGCCGGTAGGCATGCAGCGCCCCGGGCAGGTCGCGGAAGATCGTGTAGGTGTAGGTGGCGTCGAAGACGAGCTGGGCAAAGCCCGCCGGCGTCAGGTGGACGTGCTCCACGTACCCGTCGGCGTCCCGTGCGCGGCCGATCAGCGGATGGGTCGCCAGGCCGCGGTCAAACGCGCCGATCGATCCCAGGATCCCGTTGCACGAGTGCGCCCGGCGGCAGAGCGCCTTCCAGGCGTGGCGAAGCGACACCGACCCCTCGGGCTCGAAGGGGCGGAAGGAGTTGTCGTAGGTGCCGTCCAGCACCACCGCCCGCACCAGATGGGGGTGGTGCACGGTGAACACCTGCGCTGCATATGTGCCATACGAGTCGCCGTAGACGTCCACCCGCGGAACGTTCAGGTCGTGCAGGATGGCGGCGAGATCGTCGGCCACGGCGGCCGTGCCGAACGCATTCGCGGCACCTCCCAGGCGGCGCGCGCACGCGGCCGTGGCCCGGACGTAGTTGCCCACGCCGTTCTGGAGATCGGGGCAGCGGATCGGGTCGGACGTGCCGGTCCCGCGCTGGTCCATCACGATCAGGTCGCGCGTCCGGTGCAGCGAGCCCAGCATGAACAGGTAGGTGGAGGCGGAGCCGATCGACGGATAGCCCGGGCCGCCCTCGAACGCCACCACCGGCACGCCCGCCGGCGCGGCCTGATCGCTGTGGCGATAGATCCGGAAGTGCACCTCGAGCGGCCGGCCCACACCGGGGTGCGACCAGTACAGCGGCACCACGATCGAGCCGCATTCGACCAGCGGGTTTTGGCCGCACTGCCGCAGCACCACGGTCGCCCCGGTGGCCGCGGAACCACCTGCGGCCGGAACGAGCAGCATCCCGAGCAGTGCAACGAGGAGGATTCGCAGGCGCATGCGGCGAGTGTCTCACCGGGCGGCGCGGCTGTCTACACTCGAACCCCGCCAGAGGAGGAGCGAGCATGTGGCCCGACGGAATGCGTGCGGCGGCCGCCTTCACATTCGACTTCGACGCCGAGGAGGTCTGGATCGGCGACGACCCCGAGAACGAACACCGGCCCGGCGTGCTCTCGCAGGGCACCTACGGCGCGAAGGTGGCGGTGCCTCAGATCCTCGAGCTGCTGCGCCGGCACGACCTGCGGGCGACCTTCTTCATCCCCGGCCGCGTCGCAGAGCGGTATCCCGAGCGCGTGCGCGAGATCATCGCCGACGGGCACGAGATCGGCCACCACGGCTACACGCACACCTCCCCTGCGAACCTCGACGCCGCCGCCGAGGAGGACGAGATCGTGCGCGCGCTCGCGGTGCTGCGCAGCTTCGGTGCCGAGATCGCCGGCTACCGCTCACCGTCATGGGATTTCAGCCCGCGGACGCTCGACCTGCTCGAGCGCCACGGTTTCGAGTATTCGTCGAACCTGATGGACGACGTTCGCCCCTACCGCCACCCGGGCAAGCGGCTGGCGGAGCTCCCGATCCAGTGGATCCTCGACGACGCTGCCCACTTCTGGTTCGACGGCCTCTCGAGCTGGACGCGCCGGATCTCGGCCCCGAGCGAGGTGCGTGAGATCTGGGAGGGCGAGTTCGCCGGCATCCGCGAGCTCGGCGGCGCGTTCGTGCTGACCATGCACCCACAGGTGATCGGCCGGCCCGGCCGCCTGCCGCTGCTGGAGGGCATGATCGAGCACGTGCGCAGGCGGGGCGATGTCTGGGTCGCGACCTGCCGCGAGCTGGCGGCGCGGGCCGGCTGACGTGGCCCGGGCCGCCGAGCCGCTGCTCGAGCTGATCGGCGGGGACGCGTCCCGAGCGGCGCTCGTCTGCCCCGACGACGGGATCGCGGTCTCGTATGCCGAGCTCGGCACGGCGGTGACCGACCTGGCCGGGCGCCTGCGGGATGCCGGCGTCGGGCGCGGCGATCGTGTCGCGGTGGTGCTGCCGAACGGTCCCGAGATCGTGGCGCTCCTCTTCGCGCTCGCGAGCCTCGGCGCCACGATGGCGCCGCTCAACCCCGCCTACACCGAGCCCGAGTACCGCTTCTTCCTCGACGACCTGGCACCCCAGCTCGTGCTGGTCGGAGCCGGCGCGGCGCCGGCCGCCCGGGCCGCCGCCGGTGCGACGCCGATCGTCGAGCTGCTGCAGTGGGAGTCCGGCACCCCTCCGCGGCTCTCGGCCGGCGACAGCGTGAATACACAGTGCCTGGCACCGTGTATTCAGGGTGGGCCCGAGGATGTCGCGCTGCTCCTGCACACGAGCGGCACGACGTCGCGGCCCAAGCAGGTGCCGCTCCTGCAGCGCAACCTGACCGCCCAGGCGCACTCGATCGCGGGCCACTACGCGCTGAGGCCGGACGACGTGTCGTACTGCCCGATGCCGCTCTTCCACGTGCACGGCCTGATCGCCTCGACGCTCGCGCAGCTCGCCGCGGGCGGCACGGTGGTCGTGCCACGGCGCTTCAGCCCGCGCCGGTTCTGGGTCCAGGCCGCCGATCACGGCGTCACGTGGTTTTCGGCCGGGCCGACGATGCACCGGATGATCCTCGACCAGCCGGGCGGCCCGATCGCGACGCTGCGGTTCGCGCGGTCGTGCAGCTCGGCGCTCTCGCCGCAGCTGCTGCGCGCGGCCGAGGAGCGCCTCGGAGTGCCCATGGTCGAGGCCTACGGCATGACCGAGGCCGGCCACCAGATGACGTCCAACCCGCTCCCCCCCGCCGCCCGCATCGAGGGCTCCGTCGGCATCCCCGCCGGCGCCGACATCCGCATCGTCGACGCGGCCGGCGGGGACGTCGCCCCGGGAGCGGCGGGCGAGGTGGCGATCCGGGGGCCGGGTCTCATGCCGGGATACCTGCACAACGAGCGGGCGAACTCCGAGGCGTTCTTCGACGGCTGGTTTCGAACCGGCGACGAGGGCGCGATCGAAGACGGCTACCTGCACCTGCGCGGGCGGCTCAAGGAGCTGATCATCCGCGGCGGCGAGAACATCTCGCCGCTCGAGGTCGAAGCGGTGCTGCTCGCCCACCCGCAGGTCGCCGAGGCGGTCGCGTTCGGAGTCGCGGACCCCAAGTACGGCCAGACGGTGGCCGCCGCGGTCGTCCTGCGGGGCGAGGCGACCGCCGAGGAACTGCGCAGCGATGCCCGCCGCTCGCTGGCCACGTTCAAGGTGCCCGACACGATCCACATCGTCGAGGAGATCCCCAAGACGCCCACCGGGAAGGTGCAGCGGTCGCGCATGGCGGCCCACCTCGAGAAGGCGGCACCGTGAGGTTCGCGGTGCTCGGGGCGGGAGCGATCGGCGCCTACGTGGGTGCCGCGCTGCACCGGGGCGGAAGCGACGTGACCCTGATCGCCCGCGGCGAGCACCTGCGGGCGATGGCCGAGCACGGCGTGCGCGTGCACAGCCCGCGCGGCGACTTCGAGAGCCGCCCGCCCGTCACCTCCGACCTGGCCGAGATCGCGGCAGCCGACGTCGTCTTCGTCGGCCTCAAGGCCTACAGCCTGCCCGCGATCGCTCCCACGATCGGGCCGTTGCTCCGGCCTGGAGCCGTCGTCGTCGGCGCCCAGAACGGCATCCCGTGGTGGTACTTCCACCGGGTCGGGGGCGCGCTCGACGGGCACACGCTCGAGAGTGTCGATCCCGGCGGGGCGGTCACCCGGGCCTTCCCTCCCGGGCGCGTGATCGGCTGCGTCGTCTACGCCTCGACCGAGATCGAGGCGCCGGGCGTGATCCGCCACATCGAGGGCACGCGGTTCACCCTCGGAACGCCGGGGGGCGAGCCGAGCGACCGGTGCACGGAGATCTCCGAGGCGCTCCGCGCCGGGGGGCTCAAGGCCCCGGTCGAGCCCGACCTGCGGGCGCAGATCTGGCTCAAGCTGATCGGGAACGCGGCTTTCAACCCGCTGACGACGGTCGCCCGTTCGACCATGGGCGGGCTCGCGGCCTCGCCGCACGCCGTGGCGTTCGCGCGCGAGGTGATGGTCGAGTGCGCGGCGGTCGCGGCCGGCCTGGGGGTCGAGCTGCCCGTCTCGATCGACCGCCGGCTCGAGGCCGCCCTCGCCGTCGGCGACCACAAGACCTCGATGCTGCAGGACTGGGAGGCCGGCAGGCCGCTCGAGTCCGACTGCATGACCGGTGCGATCGTCGAGATCGCGGGCCTGGTCGGTGTCCCGGCCCCGAGCACGCGCGTGCTGCACTCCCTCACCAAGGCGGTCGAGGAGCTGCGCGATGGCTGAGCCGGCCGGGCCGTTTGCAATCGCCACACCGCACCTCGCCGCCACCGCGGCCGGGCGTGCAGCGTTCGAGGCCGGAGGCAATGCGGTCGACGCGGCGCTGGCCGCCGCGTGCGCGCTCACGGTCGTCTACCCGCACATGTGCGCCGTGGGCGGAGACGTGATGGCGCTCGTCCACGACGGGCGGGCGCACGCGGTGAACGGCAGCGGCCGCGCCGCGCGGTCGCTGCCGCCGGATGCCGTGCGCGGCGGTGTCGCGCTCCGCGGTGTGGGCTCGATCACCGTCCCGGGCGCCGTCTCCGCGTGGCGGACGCTGGCCGAGCGCTGGGGGACCCTGCCGCTGGCACGGGCGCTCGAGGGCGCCGCCGCCCTGGCGCTCGATGGTGTTGCCGTCGCCCCGGCGCTGGCGCGCAAGCTCGATGCCGATCCCGGCCTGGTCATGGCCGACGCGGGGCTTCAGGGGGTGTTCGCGCCCAGCGGCAGGGTGCTCGCCGAGGGCGATCTGCTCGTGCAGAAGCGGCTGGGACGGACACTCCAGCGCCTGGCCGCGCACGGCGCCGACGACCTCTACCGGGGTGAGACGGGCGCCCGGCTGATCGCCGGCCTGCGCGAACGCGGCTCGCACCTGTCGCTCGCCGACCTGGACGCCCACCGCACCGACGTCGAGCCCGTGCTGCGGCGGTCGATCGGCGACGAGGACATCCTGACGATGGGGCCGAACTCCCAGGGCTTCTCGCTGCTCCAGATCCTGGCCGCGGTCGACCGCATGGGGCTGACCGACCCGCTCGCGACCCAGGCGCCCATGCTGGCGGCGATCTTCCGCGAGTCGGCCCGCGACCGTGACCGGTACCTGGCCGATCCAGCCGCAATGGAGCGCCCGGTCGGGGAGCTGCTCTCGGAGCCGCACATCGCCGAGCTCGCCGCACGGGCGGCGGCGGCGAGCGCAGGCCCGGTCGCTCAGCGGCACGCCGACGGGGACACCATCGCGCTGGTCGCCGCGGACGGCTCCGGGCTGGCCGTCTCACTCATCCAGAGCATCTACCACGGGTTCGGGTCGGGCGTGCTCGAGCCGGACACGGGCATCCTCCTGCACAACCGCGGCGCCTGCTTCTCGGCCGACCCCGACAGCCCGAACGCGCTCGGCCCGGGCAAGCGGCCGCTGCACACGCTGATGCCGGTCGTGCTGACGCACGGCGAGCGGGTGCGCTGGATCGCCGGCACGATGGGCGGGCACGCCCAGGCCCAGATCCACGCCCAGATGCTGCTGCGGCGCCGAGCCGGCGGTGACCCGGAGACGGCGGTCTCCTCGCCGCGCTTCGTCGTCGGCGAGATCGGCTCCGATGCCGGAGAGGTCTGCATCGAGGAGGACTTCGCCGCCGCCCGGGCGGCATTCGAGAAGGCCGGCCGGGCCGCAGCGCTCATGCCCCGGTGGAACGACTCCGCAGGCCACGCCCACGCCATCGCCGTGCGGCCGGACGGCAGCTTCGACGCGGCGTCCGACCCGCGCGCCGACGGCGGCGTGGCGACGGGCATCTAGATCGGTTGTGGGTTGGTGGTTGGAGGTGGGCTGCGGCGAAGCAACCGGTTGCGCGGCATGCCCGCTCACCCACTCCCTCGTCCCACCGGCGCGCCGCCACTTCATGGAGTGAAGCTCTCGCCGTGGGCGCGTTGCGAGACACGCACCACGGCGAGAGGTCAGCGGGCCGCGATGCTCAGCGCGGCGCCGGAACGATCCGGATGTACGGCTTCGGCGACCTCCAGCCGTCCGGGTACGTCTTCTTGGCGTCCTCGTCGGACACCGAGCCGGCGATGATCACGTCCTCGCCCTGCTTCCAGTTGACCGGGGTCGCAACCTTGTGCTTCGCGGTCAGCTGGAGCGAGTCGATCACCCGCAGCACCTCGTCGAAGTTGCGCCCGGTGGTCATCGGGTAGACGAGGATCAGCTTGACCTTCTTGTCAGGGCCGATGACGAACACGTTTCGCACGGTCTGGTTGTCGGCCGGCGTGCGGGTGGTCGGATCGCCCGACGTGCTCTCGGGCAGCATGCCGTAGAGCTTCGAGACGTTGAAGTCGGAGTCGCCGATCATCGGGTAGTTCGGAGCGGTGCCCTGGGTCTCGGCGATGTCGTCGGCCCACTTGGCGTGGTTTTCGAGCGGGTCGACCGAGAGGCCGATGATCTTCACGTTCCTGCGGTCGAACTCCGGCTTGATCTTCGCCATGTAGCCGAGCTCGGTCGTGCAGATGGGCGTGAAGTCACGCGGGTGCGAGAAGAGCACGGCCCACGAGTCGCCGAGCCAGTCGTGAAAGTGGATCGTCCCCTCGGTGGTCTCGGCGGTGAAGTCGGGGGCCGTATCACCAAGCTGTAACGCCATGTTTAACCCTCCCTGGGTCGTTTCGTGCAGTGCGCTTTCGGCGGGTCCACATCGTACTGCTTGGATCCAAACTCGGCGTTCATCACATCCGCTCCCGCGCCGCGCGCAGGAATGCGATCGCCGCCCCGCGGGCGTCGGCTGCGGCGGCCAGCTGCCGGCGGGTGCGCGCCGCTCCGTCAAAGCCCGGCTCGTCGAAGAAGGCATCGACCCGGCCGGCCCACGGCGAGGCGTACAGGTACGGCTCGGCGTGGTGCCGGTCGCCCGGCGAGGCTCCATAGGTCGCGCGCCGGTCCGCGCCGGCGTCGCCGAGGTCGGTCGCGGCGTCGAAGTGCTCGGGCCAGATGCGTACGATCGAAGCCTCGTCGGCCGGGCCGGCATCGGCGCGCAGGGCGTCCAGCACCTCGGTCGCAAAGGCATACCACGCCCCCAGTGCCCGACCCGCGGTGGCATCGACGGCGAGCGGCTCGTCGAGGTCGCCGTGCGGCGGCACGTCGAACTCCTCCTGCTGGGCGATGTCGGGCGTGATGCCCGCCAGCCGGGCGGCGTCGTTCAGCGAGCCGATCGGGTGGCGGGCGCCGTCCACCACCAGATCGGCGCCGTCAACGCCGATCACCCGTCCGCCGAAGGCGAACGTCGAGAACCCGCCGGGGGTTGCGTGGAGGATGATCTCGCCATTCTGCAGCCGCTGCGCGGGCGAGATGACGTAGACGGCCAGACGGTGCAGCGCCTCTCGGGTCTCGGCGAACGCCGTTGGCAGCGGAGGGAGGCTGGCCGCGCTCATACCGCCTCCCCGACGTCGGACCGGCCCCGGAGCTGGAGCCGCTCGACGAGCCAGCGCGCCTGGTGCTTGCGCTCGCGCCGGTGGCCGTCCGCACCGCTGGACACAAAGGCCGCCCGGGCCGCCAGCCAGCCGCAGACATTGGCGTCAGGGGCGCCGCAGCTGCGGGCATCGGCCGCCAGGAGCGCGAGCGTCGCGTCGTCGGGCCGCAGCTCGAGGCGCTCGATCGTCCGCCCGGTGCACCCTGCGACGAACGCCTCGGCGGTGCGCCGGTCCCACGCATCCACCCGCTCGACCAGCCGGCCACGCTCGGCCAGGAGCTGGGCCGCCGGCGTGGCGATACGGCCCTCGAGCTCGACCCTCCAGAGCTCGGGGGCGATCCAGACCGGGAGGTGCTCGAGACTCGTCGCGCGGGCACCGTCGAGCCAGTCGCCGTTCTCCGGCCATGTCCGGGCCGTGAACGGGCACAGGGCACCCGGCCGTGTGAACGTGTGCGCGATCACTCGCCGGTCCACGTACGGAAGGTCTCGAGCAACCGGTCGCGGCTCGGCAGGTCGAGCACCCTTTCGCGCAACCTCCCGACCAGGGCGATCGTGCGCCGCATCTGGTCGAGATAGGCCGTGCACCCGTCGCAGAGCACGAGATGCTGCTCGAAGCGCGCGCGGTCGTGGTCGGTGAGGGCCCCCTCGAGGTAGTCGGAGACGAGCTCGACCATCTCGCGGCAGGTGAGCTCGGTGGTCGGCAGGTCGTTCACGCGGCCGCCTCGTCGAAGAAGCGCTCGAGCCGTGCGCGCACCTTCGACCGCGCCCGGTGCAGGAGCACACGCTGGTTGGACTCGCTCAGGTCGAGCGCGGCGCGCACCTCGGCCGACGACCAGCCCTCGACGTCACGGAGGGTGATGACGTCGCGCTGCGCGGGCGGCAGCTCGGCGATCGCGGCGAGCACCTCCTCCTGCGTCTCCGCCGACAACAGGCGCGCCTCGGGCAGGTCCTCCCAGCGGCGTGGGGGTACGGCCCAGTGGCCCGCGTAGGCGAGGTCGTCCGCAGGCACGAAGCGGTCGGCGCCGACGGCCCCCTCGGCGCCGCCTCCAAGCGATGAGAACGGCACGGAGCGGCTCTCGCGCACTCCGCGGGTCTTCGCCTGATTCACGAGGATCCGGAAGATCCAGGTCTTGAGCGACGAGCGGCCCTCGAACGACGGCAGCCCGCGCAATACGCCGACCCACGTGTCGCCCACGACCTCCTCCGCGGCACTGGGAGTGCGGACGTACGCCATCGCCAGCCGCAGCATCGGCGCGTTGTACCGGTCGACCAGCTCGGCGAACGCCCGCTCGTCGCCCGCGAGGAGCGCGGCGACGATGCGGCGGTCGTCGGGTGTGGCGACGACGTCCGGGGCATTCGGGTTGGTATCGGCCGTGGACACGAGCAGGAGCACGTTGACCCTACCGTCCTCCGCACCACCACGCCGTTACGCGGGTGGGCGAACGGGCACTGGAACTTGTCGGCCTGGTCGGCTAGAGTCGAGCCCGGTCGACGAGGGGGTGGGCCAGAGGCAGAGATGGCAGGTCACCAGGGATGGATCGCGCGCGGCCGCGAGTCGCAGCGCGCTCGGACATGTTCCCAGCGTCCACGGGAGGAAGAGTGAAACGACTACTCGCGCTCGCCATCGTGGTGGTGGCGGCGCTCGCAGGGCCTGCAGCCGTGGCACACGGCGATACCTACACCGAAGGCAGCCTGTGTCAGGAACGCGCCTTCCTGTGCCTCGATCCGTACCACTCGATCGGAAATGGCTACACCGGCCATGACGAGCCGACGGTGCAGTTCACGTCAAACCGGCCGGGCACGGGCGGCAGGGACCTGACGTATTTCGTGACCCTGCCGAAGAACTCGACGGTCAAGCCGAACCAGGCCGGCACCGGCGGCACCTGGGACTTCCAGCGGCGCGCCACGTTCTGGTTCAGCATCACGATGTGCGACACCGAATCGTCGCCGAACTTCACGAAGAAGTGCACGCCCAACAGCGACGCCAATGCCCGCTTCCGCAGCGCCAACCCGAGCTCGCCGGACTACATCGGCAGGTCGCCCGGAAACGCGTTCATGGAGCTCCAGTTCTACACGCCCGGCTGGGTCCCGCAGTTCGCGGGCTTCGGCTGCAGCGCCACGCAGTGGTGCGCCAACCTGACGATCGACAGCCTGTCCGACCAGGACAACACCGGCGTTACACAGAACGCCGACTGCCTGAACAATCACCTCCTCGTCGGCGAGGAGCCCATCAACTGGGCGTACATCACCAAGAGCGGCAAGTCCCAGGCGCCCGCCAACCCGCTGGCGCTCTCGGACGACCCGAACCTCACGGGCCTGAACCCCGATCTGAGCAAGGACCTGCTCATGAACCCGGGCGACAAGCTCCGCGTCCACATGCACGACACACCGGCCGGCTACCGGGTCGACATCAACGATCTGACCACTCACCAGCACGGCTCGATGACGGCCAGCATCGCCAACGGCTTTGGGCACATCCTGTTCCAGCCCAAGGCGAAGACGTGCCACGTCGCGCCGTACGCGTTCCACCCGATGTACAACTCGGCGGTGCCGCGCGGCTCCACTTGGGGTGCGCACACCACCAACGTCGGGGCATCCGACGAGATCGGCCACTTCGAGTACTGCGGTGCGATCGATCCGACCACCGGCGCATGCACGAAGGCCGGCGCCGGCGACCCCACCGTCGATGTGGACGACCAGGCCTGCCTGGACGGAGCACAGTTCCGGGCGCTGATACCCATCAAGGGCTGCGTGCTTGACGACGGCGACTTCGACGGGCCGTCGTACCTGCACGACTGGCCGGGCTCGTTCAAGAACCCGGTGCTCGACCGGCGGATGCACGGGACGCCGTTCCGGTTCACGGTTCCGACGTCGAACGGCAAGCCGCTCGAGAACGTCGCGTTCGAGACCGACCTGCCCCGCATCGAGCGCGGCGAGCCGGGCAACCATCAGCCTGAGTGCGACGCTCTGACGGGCGCACACTGCGTGAACCCGCCGATCGGGGCGAAGTTCTACCCGATCTACACGCTCGCCCGGGCGGACGGCCGCTGCTGGTTCCAGCAGGGCGACGTCCACGTCCCGGGCACGGTGAACCGCTTCGGCGGGACATCGACCTCAGAGTTCGGACATCTCCTGTTCGTGCACTACGCGAACGCCGGATTCACAACCCTCCGGCTGGCCGAGGACTTCCACAGGGACCTCCACGGCAACCCCTGCACGAGTCACTGACGCAGGCCACTCCCCGGGGGCGGCCGTCCGGCCGCCCCCGGGGAGCGCTACCGCTTGGCGGGCAGCGACCCCGCGTAGGCCGTTCCGACCGCGACCCATCTCGCGAGCTGCTCCTGAGTCTGAAGGTGCTCGGGTGCGACGCGCAGCCAGCCCCGCATGGAGCGGCCGCGCATCTCGAAGGCCTCCGCAGCGGTGGTCGCGACCAGGTCGTCGGTCTGCAGCGGGTCGGCGCGAACCAGCGCCCCTCCCTGGCCGCTCGCCGCGACCGCCATGTGACCGCCGATCAGGAACGCGAGCCCGCCGAACATCCGCTGCTCCGACAGATCCGCCTCGCCCGCGACCAGTTCACGGATGCGGCCGGCCAGCTCCTCGTCGTACGCCATGGGCTGATCGTACGCCCCCGAGGTGGCGCGCGCGTTCGAGGCGGGCGGTGACGGCCTGGGGTTTCTCGCATTTGGGCCGCATCATCGTTCCGACGTTTGAGGACGACCGGGTCAGCTGAGCGGTCGGCTCAGTCCGGGTACTCGTCCTTGCGGAAGTTGAGGGGCGCGTCCGGCGTCCCCTTCGGCGTCCGGTCGAGCAGGAAGCTGAAATAGGGCGCGACGAACGGGTCGGGCGCCGTCACCGTGTAGGTGTGGTAGACGGTGCCGTTCTCGCGCGCAAACGCGATCCAGCTCGGGGCCTCGCGCAGGCCGTCTTCGAGCTTGGCGCCGATCTGGCCCGACCACTGCACGAGCCAATCGGGCGGGTCGTCGACCATCCCCTTGATCTCGGGCACCTGCTGCGCCTGCTCCTCGGTCATCGCGAGGCCGTAGTCGAACGCAAAGTCGGTGTTGTACGTGGAGACGTAGGGGAACTCCCAGCCCATCCGCTCCTTGTACGCGACCAGCCGCTCGATCGGCGCCCGCGAGAAGCAGATCAGCGTCACGTCGCAGTGGTTCAGGTGGACGAGCGATCCATCGAGCCCGTCTCCCAGGCTCGTGCACCCCGGGCACGCGCCGAGCGTGTAGTCGGGCCCGAACATGATGTTGTACGCGAGGAGCTGGGAGCGGCCGTCGAAGAGCTCGGCGAGGGTCTTCGTGCCATCCTCGGTGTCGAACTGGTACTCCTTCTCGACCGGCACCCACGGCAGTTCGAGCCGCCTCTTCTTGATCTCCTCGTTTCGCGCCGCCTGCTCGCCCTCGAGCATCGCCAGCTCGCGCCGGGCAGACTGCCATTCCTCGCTGGTTCCAATCGTGTGCTCTGTCATCTCATCTCCTTCTCTCCAGCTCGGCCGCCCGGTGCGACGGGATCCACCGCTTCACGGCGCGACCGCGATCACCATATGAGACCGCGGGCGCGGTCGAAACTCATCGCGACGAGGAGCGGCGGCGCACTCTTCGAACCGTCGTGTTTGAGACAACCACCGACCGCTCACTGGACGACCGCGTGCTGCATTGCCCACAGAGCGGCGGCGGCTCGTGTCGACGTGCCGATCTTGCCGTAGATGTGCTGGATGTGGTGATCGGCGGTCTTGGGGGAGATGAAGAGCCGATCGGCGATCTGGCGCGTCGTGAGTCCCCTGGCCGCAAGCCGCAGCACATCGACCTCGCGCCGGGTGAGCCCGCCCGGATGCTGCTGCCGCTTGCCCGAGGGCACTCGCGGCTCACCGTGCCCCGCGGCCACGAGCACCGCCCGGCTCGCGCGAGGCTCGAGCACGCCCTGCGATTCGAGCTGGCGAAGCTCGGCGGCCGCGCCGTCGGGCGAGAACGGCAGACGGTCTGCCCGCTCGGTGGTCAGCCCAACGTAGATCTCCGTCGCCGCCAGGACGCACCCCCCGAGATCGTCGGCGTCCGCCCGCACGCGCTTGTGGTACCCGGAGCCGTCGCACTTCTCGTGGTGTGCGGACGCGACGGGGTTGAGGACGGCCAGAGCCGGTGAGCGGCGCAGCATCTGCTCAGTCAGCAGGGGGTGAAGCTCGACCCGGTCGAACTCCGTGCGGGTGAGCGGCCCGGGCTTGTCCCAGATCGAGTTCGGCACGATGGTGGTGCCGAAGTCGTGGACGAGCGCCGCGCGACGCACCCCGGTGACAGCTTCCTCGTCGAGCCCGAGCACCAGTGCAGCGTCGCCTGCGATCTCTGCGCAGCGACGGCTGTGCCCGCCCATGTACGGCGACTTCAGGTCGATGAAGTCGGCGGCGACGGTCAAGGCGTCGTCGAACTGCTCGCCGGACAGCGTGCGGTGCGGCTCGGGCTCGAGGGCGAGCACGACGTCCCACGGCTCGGCCCTGCTGAGCGCATCGAGCCAGTCGCGCCCATGCGCGACGAACAGGTCGGCGAGAGCCGGGTCGTAGGTGCGGTCGCGGCGATCGCGTGCAGCCTCGATCGCATGCTCGGGCGAGAACAGGCGGCCGATCGCCTCCATGTCGTGGCTGAGGTGCACGACGCGCATCGCGAGCGGGATCGCGTCCCCCTTGCGCGTGGGCCGGGTAGCCGTTGCCGTTCCAGCGCTCGAAGGTGAAGCGCAGAGCGTCACGAACGTCGGGGCCGAAGTCGAGGCGCTGCACGAGCATGTCGGCCACCTCGCAGCCGGACGTGAAGTTGTAGACCGCCCACTCGCGGGCCGTCTCCTGGATCAACCGGACGATCTCTTCGCGCTCCTCCGGGCTTCGGCCGGCGGTCGCGAAGGCCATGACGTCGCGCATCACCTCCGTGGGATTCGCGGCGTCGTGGACGAGCGTCTGGGCACGGATCGCGATCTCGTCGCCGAAGACAGTGGCGACCTCATGGGCGTGACCAGTGCAACCGACGTACCGGAGGAGCGCCACCCAGTACGCGGTGTCGCGCAACTCTCGGTCGAACCCCGCGGCGTCGCATATCGATGCCGCGAGCACACACGACCGAAGTTGCGATTCGAGCGGCTGGCCGAACGCGTTGTCCTGCGCAAGCGCCAGCGTCGCGACGAACTCACTGAGGCGGAGCGGTGCGTCGAAGATGGGGGGTCCTCCCGATGTATCGGCCCTGACGGCCGAGCAGAATCCTCTCACGTCGCGTGGGAGGTCGCCACGCGAGACCGCCAAGCTCAGATCAAGGGAGGACATCGTGGCAGCATCGCCAACCCCGGGCGCTCATCCCATCAGGGTGGGAGTCATCGCCGACCAGACGGGACCGTTCTCGTTCGTGGGACTCGCGAACGCCAATGTCGCCAGGATGGTCATCGGCGACATCAACGCCAAGGGCGGGCTGCTCGGGCGGCAGCTCGAACTGCACATCGAGGACGGCGCCACGGACGACGCCGTCGCGAGCGCCGTCGCGACCAAGTTGGTCGAGCGGGACAACGTCGACGTCGTCTTCGGTGGCATCTTCAGCTCCACGAGGCAGGCCATCAAGGGTCCGGCCGTCGTGAAGGGCAAGACGCTCTACATCTACCCGGAGCAGTACGAGGGGGCGGAGTCCGATCCACTCATCTTCTGCACCGGCCCGGGGCCGGCGCAGCAGGTCGACCCGTTCATCCCGTGGCTCATGCGAGAGACCGGAGCGCGGACGTTCTACCTTCCGTCCGCCGACTACATTTGGCCGCACGTGTTGAACACGCGCGTGCGGGAGATCGTCACGGCCAACGGCGGGTCGATCGTCGGCGAGGAGTACTACCCGCTCGACCACATGGACTACGCCGCGATGGTCGAGAGGATCAACTCGAGTGGCGCCGACGTGGTGTTCAACACGATCGTCCCACCCGGCGTCACGCCGTTCTTGGAGCAGCTGCACGACTCCGGCTTCTCGCGCCGCGGCGGCCAGCTCGTCTGCACGTACTTCGACGAGAACTTCATCAACATGGTGCCGGCCGCCCATGTCGAAGGCCTGTACGGCTGCCTCGACTACTACCAGGCCGTCGGCGATCCGTTCAGCCAGAAGCTACTCGCACAGTACAACGCGCTCTATCCCGGTGACGCGAAGTTCACGGGTGGCGGCGCATGCTCGGGCCTCTATCGCGGACTCCGCCTGTGGGCGGCCGCCGTGACAGAGGCGGGCTCGCTCGTGCAGGAGGACGTGATCGCGGCGCTGGATCACGCCGCGATCGCCGAGGGGCCCGGCGGGGCCGCCGCCGTCGTGCCCGGCGAGCACCACGTGCGCATGAACATGTACATCGCCCAGGCACGCGGCGGCCGTTTCGAGGTGGTCGAGAGCCTGGGAGCGATCGATCCGCAGGAACGCCAGGTGGGCACGCCGGCCCTCGTGGGCTGAGACGTACGCCGCCACTCCAACAAGGCCACAACAGTCCAGAAAAGGAGAGAGAGATGCTACTCGCGACGACACAGGTGGAGGACTTCGACCGGTTCATGGCTGTCTTCACGGCCGCTGGCGCCGAGAAGCGCAAGCAGCACGGGTCCAAGGGTGCCGCGATCTTCCGCGACCCCTCCGAGTCCGATCGGGTGTGGGTGATCTTCGACTGGGATGAGCAGGGCTGGCACAGCTTCGTGTCCGACCCCGAAGTTCCCCCGATCATGAAGGCAGCCGGGCACAAGTCGCGTCCCCAGGCCGCGGAGTTCGCCGCCAGGTGCGACGCCTGACACTCTGCCGGGGGCGGCGCCAACACGGCGTTGGCGTCGCCCCGCCGGCAGCTTCCCTCGAATGGAGCTAGTCGGGCTCGAACCGACGACCTCCACGCTGCCAGCGTGGCGCTCTCCCAGCTGAGCTATAGCCCCAGATCGGGCCGCAGTATACCGCCGCCGGCCGGTTCGACGGCCATGCCGCGCCCCGCGGCCAGCCGCTCCAGCACCAGAGCGGTGTCGGCGATGGAGACGCCGGACAGGTGCTGCTCGCGGGCCGCGAAGTCGGCCACGATCTGCCCCAGCGCCGCCGCGTAGGCCGGTTGGTCGCGGTCGCCGAGGGCCTGCAGCGCCCGGCCGGTGCGCGCGAACGCGTCACCGGCGGCGAGCATCACCTCCACGTCCGGCCGCTCGTCCAGCGTCACCTGGGCAAGGGCCCGCAGGTAGGCCGAGGCGGGCGTGTCACCGGGCCCGACCTCGGTCTGCGCGCGGCGGGCGATGGCCTCGGCGCCGTCACCGGCCAGGATCGCCATCTTGAGGGCACCCAGCAGCCGGCCCCAGCTCGACGGCCCCGTCTCGGCGTGCGATGCCAGATAGGCGTCGCGGGCACGCAGGAGCGCCGGGCCGGCGTCCGTCCTCGCCAGAAGCGCGCGGTAGGCGTCGGCCTCGGCGGCGAGCGCCGCCTCGAGATGGGTGCCCGCGCTCATTCCAGCGGCCGGCGCCCGGCGAAGCCGTCGGCGGGCGAATGCCAGTGGGCGATCCGCGGCTCGCCCACGTGCCAGCACAGAAGTGCCTCCTGGCCGTCCACCTCGGCCGGGAAGTCGATCAGGCCCCGGTCCATGTCCTTCACCTGCACACCCTGAGCGGTGAACCGGGCGACGATCTCGTTCAGCTCCGCGTGCGAGGCCTCAACGGTCTCGCGCAGCTCGCGCACTTCGGGCCGCTCCATGTTGCCGCCGTTGGAGCCGATCGCGATCACGAGCCGCCGCCAGCGCGACTCCAGATCACGGCTGCGGGCGCGGGCCTCGACCATGCGCTCCGCCAGGGCGCGCAATTCGGTGTCGAGCAGCTCCTGCGCCTCGGCGAGCGTGAATCGGCGCTCCTGCTCCACGCGCCCGGGCTACCCGGCCGCGTACGTCTCGCTCGGCACCTGGCCCCAGAGTGCCTCGAGCCGGTAGAACGCACGCGCCTCGGGCGTGAACACATGCACGACGACGTCGAGGTAGTCGAGCAGGATCCAATCCCCCTGCCGGTGCCCCTCGATCCGCCGCGTCGACAGCTGCTCGCGCTTCAGCTCCTCGTGGACGTGCTCGGCGATGCCCTGCGTCTGGCGTGGATTGCGCCCCGAACAGATGACGAAGTAGTCGGTGTAGGTGACCACTCCACGCATGTCGAGGATGACGATCTCGGTGGCGAGCCTATCGGCAGCCAACGATGCCGCGCGATGGGCAAGCTGGATGGTCTCTGTCAGGCGCTCCACTCCATATCGGCGCGATCAGACTAGCACGGGGTCGGGGCGTACAACCCCTCGCGCCCGATCGCCTCGACCACCGCCGGAGGCATCAGTCCGGCCACATCCATCCCCTCGGCGACCTTGCGCCGCAACTCCGACGACGACACGTCGACGGGCGGCATCACGAGCTGCTCGGCATCGGCTGGATACGGCGCTCCCGGGCGACCGGCAACCACCAGGTGGGCAAGGTCGCGCACCCGATCCGGGCGATGCCACGAGGACAGCGCCGCGAGCTGGTCGGCGCCCACGATCAGATACAGGTCGACCCCGGGGCGGGCCAGCTGCTCGAGCGTGTCGACCGTGTAGCTCGGGCCGTCGCGGTCGAGCTCGAGCCTGCTCACCTCGACGTTCGGCTCGCCGGCGAAGGCGGCCTGCGCAAGCCGGTAGCGGGTCTCGGCGGGCGTCTCGGCGGCCGGGCGGTGCGGCGGATACCCGGTCGGCACAACCAGCACCCGGTCGAGCCGGAGCTGATCGCGCGCCGACCGCACGACCATCACGTGGCCGTTGTGCGGCGGATCGAACTCCCCGCCGAAGACACCGATCCGGGTCACGCGCCCCTCGGTTTGAAGGTGAATCGGTGGGCCCCGACCAGGATGTCGTCGCCGGGGCGGGCGCCGGCATCGCGCAGCGCGCGTTCGACGCCGAGCTCCTCGAGCTCGCCCGCGAGCGCGGCGACATCGGTTTCGTCGTCCGGATCGAGCAGCTCGGCCCGCTTCTCGAGGTCACGACCGGCCACGCGCAGTGTGCCGGAGTCGCGCAGGATTCGGAAGCGGCGGCGGGCGGCCGGCGCCGGCCGGTACACGAGGTAGTCGGCCAGCTCGGCCTCGACGGGCTCGGCCGGCGCCGTCTCGGCCGGGACGGCGAGAAAGAGCATGCGCTTCAGCTCGTCGACACCGTCGCCGGTCGCCGACGAGCAGGCGATCGCCGCCCCGGCGGCAGCGGCCACCTGGGCTCCTTCGCCGGCCTCGAGGAGGTCGATCTTGGAGATGACGAACAGCTGCGGCCGCTCGGCCAGACCGCCGCCGTGCAGCCGCAGCTCGCGGTTGATCGCGTCGCGCCGGCGCACGATCTCGGCCGGATCGGCGCCCGCCTCGACGAGGTGAACCAGGAGCCGCGCCCGCTCCAGGTGGGCCAGAAACTCGTGCCCCAGCCCGACCCCGGTGCTGGCGCCCTCGAGCAGGCCGGGCACGTCAGCGACGGTCAGCTGGCGGCCGTCGCCGGACTCGACCGTGCCGAGCACCGGCTCGACGGTCGTGAACGGGTAATCGGCCACGCGCGGCTTGGCGTTCGAGATCCGGCGCAGGAGCGACGACTTGCCGGCGTTGGGGAACCCCAGCAGCGCGGCGTCGGCGACCAGCTTCAGCCGCAGCTCGAGCCAGAGCTCGTCGCCCGACTCGCCCACCTGCGCCGTCTCCGGGGCGTGCCAGCGAGCGGTGGCGTAGCGGCGGTTGCCGTTGCCGCCCGCGCCGCCCCGCGCGACCGTCACCCGGGCGCCGGCGTGAGCCAGGTCGGCCAGAAGCTCCTCGGTGTCTCGGCTCCGCACCTGCGTCCCCACCGGAACGGCCAGCTCGAGCCCCTCCCCGCGCCGCCCGGCCTTGCCGGCGCCACGGCCGTGGGTGCCGCGCTGCGCCCGGAAGTGGGACGCCTGCCGGAACCGCGAGAGGTCGCGCAGGTCGGGGTCGGCGACCAGTTCGACGTCGCCCCCGTCACCGCCGTCACCGCCGTCGGGTCCACCCTTGGGGACGTGCTTCTCGCGCCGGAAGCTGATGCAGCCGTCGCCACCACGGCCGGCCTTGACGAACACGGTTGCGCGGTCGGCGAACACGGGCAGAGGCCGCCCGCCTGGTCTACTGCGTCGGCGCGGGCTGCACGCTGATGTAGCGGCGGCCCTTGCGGCGGTCGAACTCGACTGTGCCCGCGACCGTCGCAAACAGCGTGTCGTCGCCGCCGAGGCCGGTGCCCAGGCCCGGATAGAACCGCGTGCCGCGCTGGCGCACGATGATGGCGCCGGCCGTTACCGTCTCGCCGGCGAACACCTTGACGCCCAGTCGCTGGGCATGTGAGTCGCGTCCGTTCTTGGACGACCCGAGTCCCTTTTTATGCGCCATCGCCCGCGTCCTCCTTCTTGGCCCGTGTGCGCCGCGGCTTCGGCGCCGGTGTCGCTGCGTCGGCCTTCGCCTTCGGCTTGGGCTTCGGCTTGGCCGCCGCCCGGGGCTTCGCCGGCGCCTTCGGCTTGGCCGCCGCGGGCGCCTTCGGCTTGGCGGCCGGCGTGGGCTTGGCTGCCGGCTTCTCGACGACCGCCTCGACCGGTGCCTCGGGCTCGGCCTTGCGGGCGGGTGCCCGCTTCGGCTTGGTGGCCCGGCCGATCGACTCGACCGAGATCCGGGTCAGCTCCGAGCGATGGCCGCGCGTCTTCTTGAACCCGCGTTTCGGCTTGAACGTGAAGACCTTGATCTTCTCGCCGCGCAGATGCTCGACCACCGCTACCGAGACCGCGCCCTCGAGCTTGGACCGGTCGGTCACGACCTCATCGCCGCCGGTCATGAGCACGACGGGCGCGAACGCCTCGCCCGCGGCATGCGGCTGCCGGTCGACCAGAAGCTTCTGCCCCTGCTCGACGCGATATTGCTTGCCGCCGACCTTAATAACCGCGTACATAAGCCGCGGAATGGTACCAGAGGTGGTTGGCCGCTTCCCTACCCCCCGAGGAGCCTCCCGAGGAGGCCACGCTTGGGCTCACTCCCGAGCCGCTCGCCGTCGTTCTGCGGCGCGGGCGCGGGCGCGGACTCGGGCGTCGGCGCGGGGGTCGTCGGAGGTGGTGGCGGGGCTGCCGGTGCCTGATCGCCCTCCGAGTCAGAGGCGGCCGTGGCCGATGCCGCCGCGCGGCGGGCGGGGGCCCGCCGGCGTGGCCGCGGAGCCGCGGCGGGGGCCTCCTCCGGGGCCGCACCGTCGCCGTCGTCGGACGGGCGCGTCGCCGCCGGCTCATCGACGGCCGGAGCGGCTCCGTCGCCGTCCGCCGCTGCCGCCTTCGAACGACCACGGCCGCCACGCTTGCCGCGCCGGCGGCGGCGGTTGGCCGTGGCCTCCTCGCCACCCTCGGCAGCTGCATCCACCACATCGGGATCGCCGTTCTCGGACGCGGCGGCACCCTCCTCGGTCGCCGGCTGCTCGGCGGCCGCCTCCGCGGTGGCCTTCTCGGCCGCCGGCTTTGCGCGTGACCGGCGCCGCTGCTTGGGAGCCGCCGCGGTCTCGTCGGCCGCATCCGCGTCCTTCTCCTCGGTTGCCGCGGCGGTCGCGGTCGCCCGCGGCTTGGCCGGGGTCTTGCGGCGCGAGCGCGGCCGGCGATCCTCGAGCTCCAGCCGCTCCCCCACCTCGCGCTCGAACTCCGGCAGCTCGTAGTCGTCCGGCTCCGGAGGCGTGTCCATCGCCGTCGGCTTGGCATCCAGCAACGTCGCGTAGGCGGTCGTGCGGGTGCCCCGGTCGATGCGCACCTTGTGCTGCTGGCCGACGTAGCCGATCGCCCCTCCGACCACCACGGGGTAGCCGCCGTCGAGGCGGGCGACGCCGTCGGTGACGTTGTACATGTGCGGCTCGGAGATGCGCACGGTGAGCTCGTCGTTGTCGGCCACCGGCACCGCGGATCCGTTGACCTCGGCACGCGTGCCCTCGAGGATCACGTCGATCTCGCTCAGCGGCATCCGCTCGACCGGCTCGAGCGTGAAGCGCTTGCCGGTCTCGTTCTCGAGCTCGATCAGCTTCGTCCCGCCCGGCCCGACGAGCCCGGACGCGACCCTCGCGTTCAGCCGCACGAGATAGGCGTCGGAGCCCGAGGCGCGGGCAAGCTTGCGCAGCCGCCGCTCGGCCTCGACCGCCATCGTCTGCTCGCTCAAGACGACGCCCTCGCCGCCGCAGGTCGGACAGGTGCGGGTGAGGATCTCGCGCACTCCGGCGGTCACGTTCTGGCGCGTCATCTCGACGAGGCCAAGCGGGGAGATCTCAACCAGATAGGTCTTGGTGCGGTCGTGCTCGAGCTCGGCCTGGAGCACGTTCAGCACCTCGGTGCGGTTCTTGGCCGAGGCCATATCGATGAAGTCGATCACGATGATGCCGCCGATATCGCGCAGCCGGAGCTGGCGCATCACCTCCCGCGCCGCCTCGATGTTGTTGCGCGTGATCGTGTCCTCGAGCCGCCCGGAGGAGCCGACGAAGCGGCCGGTGTTGACGTCGATGATCGTGAACGCCTCGGCGTAGTCGAAGATCAGGTAGCCGCCCGAGGGCAGGTCGACGCGGCGGTTGAGCGTTGACAGGATCGCCTGGTCGACGCCGTAGCGCTCGAAGAGGGGCACAGGGTCGGTGTAGAGCTTGATCCGCTCGACGAACTCGGGCTGGGTGGTGCGCACCCAGCCGAGGATGCGCCGGTACTGGCGCTCGGAGTCGACCAGAACCTCGTCCACGTTTCGCGCCAGCAGGTCGCGGATGACCTTCAGTGAGAGGTCTGCCTCGGCGTAGACGAGGCTGCCGGACTTGGCCGGCTTTGCCCGGGCCTCGACCTGGGCCCACATCTTGTGCAGGAAGCGCAGGTCGCGCTCGAGGTCATCGGCGGTCGCGCCGGCGGCCGCGGTGCGAACGATGATGCCGCCGTCCTCGCGTTCGAGCGACTTGGCGAGCTTGCGCAGGCGCTCGCGCTCGCCGTCGGGCAGCCGCCGCGAGACGCCGGAGCCCTCGCCGTGCGGCGACAGCACCAGGAACCGGCCGGCGATCGAGAGCTCCATCGTCACCCGCGGGCCCTTGGTGCCCATCGAGTCCTTGACGACCTGTACCAGCACCTCTTGGCCGGGCTTCAGGAGCTCGTCGATCTTGCGCCTGCGGCGGGTCTTCGAGTCCTGGCCGGGGACGACGACGTCGTCCACGTACAGGAACCCGTTGCGGGGCAGCCCGAGGTCGACGAACGCCGCCTCCATGCCGCGCAGGACGTTGTCGATCTTGCCCTTGTAGATGTTGCCGGCCAGCGAGCCCTGGCCGCGGCGCTCGATCAGCGCCTCGACCGTACGGCCTTCCTCGACCACGGCCACCCGCAGCTCGGACAGGTCGACCGAGATCAGGATTGTCTTTTTTGCGTCAGAAGTCAGTGTCACGTGTGTACTCCCACCGGCTGGGGACGGAGGCGTATCCGCGTCCGCACCAGCTGCTTGATGTTCGCGGTCTGGCCCAAAAGGCCGGCGACCGCCTGTGCAATCTCATCCGGGCGCGCGGTGCCGGCCTCGGTCATCCGAAGCTCCATCCGCAACAGTCCCGGCTCGTGCTCGATGCTCGAGCAGTAGCTCCTGACGTCGATCGTCCGGTCGGCCTTGCCGGGGGCGGTTCGCACCACCTCGCAGGAACCGGCCGCCGCGAACGCGGCGAGCGCCCGCGGCCAGTCGACGTCGTCCTCCACTTCCACCTCGTATGCCGCACCCTCGACCCGGGCTGCGGCCGTCCGGCCCTCGGCCGGCTCGACGCCCACGACGGTGATGCCGATCGGAAGCTGAGCGGAAAGCCGCTCTGCCACCTCGGCGGGGTCGGGGTCGTCCACCAGTTCGACGTCGGCCAGATCGGCCAGCGTCCGCACGCCCACCGCTCGCGGCAGCGCCAGCGAGATCACGGGGCGAGGCTTCATGCCCTTGGAAAGGGCGATGTCGTATCCGGCCCGGCGCAGCGCGCCGAGCAGCGTGTCAACGGTCTCGAGGTGCGACAGAAAGCGCGCCCGTCCAGCGACCGCAAACGTCAATCGATATGTCAAAGGTCTGTCTCAACTTTCACCATCCAACCAACCGGGGACTGTCCCCGGTTTGGTCAATTCACCAACCTGTTGCGGACGGGGCCGAAGCACGCGCCACAATCGGTGCATCCGTCCCAGCGGCAGTCGCCCGTCGCCACGTCGGCGCGGCTCTGCCCCCACTCGTCCAGCAGGAACTCCTTGGAGACGCCCGAGCGCACGTGATCCCACGGCAGCTCGTCCCACTCTCCAAACTCTCGCGTGGCCTGCTCGTCGATGCTCGAGCCGCAGGCCGCGAACGCCGCCTCCCACGCGGCCTCCTGGAACATCTCGCTCCAGGCGTCAAAGCGCGCACCGGATCGCCAGGCACGCTCGATCACATCTGCCAGATCCTCGCCGCCGCGTGCGAGCGCGCCCTCGAGCATCGAGGTGCGCAGGTCGTGCAGCGAGAGCCGGATCTGGCGGGTGGGCATCGCCCGGCGCATGTACGCCTGTTTCGCGTCGAGCTGCGCCCGGCTCGACATCCCCTCCCACTGGAAGGGCGTGTGCGGCTTGGGCACGAAGTTGCTGACGCTCACGTGCACCGAGAAGCGCCCGCCTCCCGGGCGGACGCGGCGGCCGATCTCGCGCGCCCGGATGCCGAGGTCGACGATGCCCTGGACCTCGGCATGCGTCTCGCGCGGCAGACCGATCATGAAATACAGCTTCAGGCTCGTGTAGCCGGCCTTGAAGGCGGCCTCGATCGCCCGCTCGATCATCTCGCCGGTGATCGTCTTGCAGATGATGTCGCGCATCCGCTGCGTGGCCGCCTCCGGCGCAAGCGTGATCGAGCTCTGGCGGGCGTTGGCCGCGGCCGTGAGCGCCACCGGGCCGGTGTCGACCCGGTTTGACGGAAGCGACAGGTGCAGCGTGGGCATGCGCGACTTGATGCGGTCGATCGCCGGCACGATGCCGGTGTAGTCGCTCGAGGCGAGCGACGTCAGGGACAGCTCGTCGTAGCCGGTGCAGCGCAGTTGGGCGAGCCCGGCCTCGGCCACCTGATCGGGCGGACGCTCGCGCACCGGCCGGTACCAGGTGCCGGCGTGGCAGAAGCGGCAGCCGCGGGTGCAGCCGCGCATGACCTCGACCGACGCCCGCGAGAAGATCGCCGACGAGTACGGCACGACCACCTCGATCGGGTGCGTCTCGATGCCGAAGTCGGCGTACACGGCCCGTTCGACCGGGTGCCGGCCGCGCTGCGGCATGTACAGGTACGGATTCGGCTCCAGTGCGGCGAGACGGGCGCTGCGGCCGGGGACGGTCGCGATAACGTCGAGCACGTCGTCGAACGCGCGCTCGGACTCGCCCATGAAGAACGCGTCGAAAAACGGTGCCAGCGGGGCCGGATTGGAGGCGCTCGGGCCGCCGGCGACGACGATCGGGTCGCCCTCGCCGCGGTCGGCCGCGCGCAGCGGGATCCCGGCCAGGTCGAGCACCTCGAGCACGTTGGAGTACGTCAGCTCGGCCTGCAGCGTGATCCCGAGCAGATCGGCCTCACGCACCGGCCGCCACGACTCGAGCGTGAACAGCGGCAGGCCCTCGCGCCGCATCGCGTCGGCCATATCGGGCCACGGGCAGTACACCCGCTCGGCCGCCACACCCTCGCGCTTGTTGGTCTGCTGGTAGAGGATCTGCAGGGCCTGGTTCGAGATCCCGACCTCGTACGCATCGGGATAACAGAGTGCGACGAGCGCGCTCGCCTGCGGCTTTTGCACCTGGTTGGCCTCGCCGCCGATGTACCGCGACGGCTTCTGCACCGTTTCCAGCACGGCTTCAATTCGGTCTTCGAGCAACGCTCGGCCCATAACCGGGATGGTAGACGACCGGGTGGCGGCGCCAGGGATCCCCCGTTTTCAGGTGCGCACGCGCTCCGCCAGCGCGCGCAGGTGGGTGACGTCGGCCACCGCCCCGCGCTCGAAGTACTCGACGGCCGCGCGGCCGAGCGCGCGCGTACCGCTGTAGGCCACGCCGCCCTTGACCACCCAGCCGGCCAGCGGGACGACGTCCAGGAGCTCGCGGGCGGCGGAGCGCAGGCCGAAGCCCGCCCCGAGGATGCCGAGCAGCTCGACCGCGCGGTCGGCGTTGACACCGACCCCGTGGCAGACGCCGATCTGGAGCACCATGCGCATGTCGACCGCCGTCAGGAGCGGCATGTCGGCACCCGGGATCCACACCGCCGTTGCGATCACGCCGTTGCGCCGCGCCGCCGTCTCGATCACGCGCTCGACGACGTGCGGCCGCAGCGCCGGAATCCTGGCCGCGAGCGCCGGTCCGGACACACCGCTGCGCTCGGCGATCCGCCGCAGCACCGCCTTCTGCGGGAACCGGCCGCGCTTCACCGCCAGCACCGCATCGGGCTCGATGCCGCGCACACGCGCGGCCTCGACCGCCGCGTCCATGGGCATCTCGACACCCTCGAGCACCACCAGGACCGGGCGGGTGAGCCGGCCGACGACCTCGAGGTCGGACCGCGTCTCGTCGTCGAGCGTGTGCGTGACGTCGCCGCCGTAGATGACGACGGCGGCCCGCCCCAGCTGGTCGCGGTCATCGGGCCGTAGCCTGCGCACCGCATAGGCCTCGACCCCCGGGGTGAGGCCCGGCCCACCGCCCACGAGCGCCGATCGCACCTGCTCGACCGGGCTCGAGCGCCCGCACAGCATGATCGGGCCGACGCCGTGAGAGGCCTCGGCCACCTCCTTCAGCGCCTTTTGCACCATGGTCGCGGATCCGACCGCGAACGTTCTCACCGCGCGTACACCGGCTCGTCGGCGGTCTGCGAGTGGACGTGGATCGCCTGCAGCACCCCGATCGCGAGCAGGTTCGTGATCGTGTGCGACCCGCCGAAGCTCATGAACGGCAGCGGGATGCCGGTGACCGGCGCAAGGCCGATGGTCATACCGATGTTGATGAAGATCTGGAAGAGGAGCATCGACACGACTCCCGCGGCGACCAGGCTGCCGAAGGTGGAGCGCGACTTCGTGATCACCTTGAGCCCACGCCACAGGAGCAGCGCGTAGAGGCTGATGAGCCAGGCCGCGCCGACGAATCCGCGCTCCTCCCCCACCACCGCGAACACGAAGTCGGTGGGCGCCTCGGGCAGGAAGCCGAGCGACGTCTGGGTGGCACCGGTCTGCGGCTGACCCGGGATCGACTGGCCGGTCCCGGTCCCGCCCACGCCGCCGAGCTGGACCGCGATCACCGACTGGCGCACCTGGAACCCGCTGCCCTGCGTGTCGTTGGGGTTGGGATGCAGGAACTCCGTCAGGCGCGACATCTGGTAGCCGTGCACCACCTCGACGCCCATCCCGGGCAGGATCGAGAGCACCAGCGCACCCACCACGCCCACGGCCAGCGCCATCCACACGAAGTGCTGCCAGGGGATGCCGTACACGAACAGCATCCCGAGCATGATCGCGAGGTACACCAGCGTCGTGCCGAAGTCCGGCTCCTTGAACACCAGCATCGCCGGGATCAGGATGTAGGCGATCGCAAGCAGCGTCAGCCGCGCGGGGCCGGTCACGCCTCGGCGCGACGCCAGCACGGCCGCGAGGCCGACGATCAGGAGCAGCTTTGCGAACTCGGACGGCTGCAGCTGGAAGGCGCCCAGGTTGATCCAGCGCCGGCCGCCGCCGACCGAGGTGCCGATCGCGAGCACGGCCGCGGTGCTGAGAATCACGAAGGCATACAGCGGCCAGCGCACCCGCCGCATGAGCGCCGGCGGCACCGCGGCGACCACCATCATGGCGACCGTGCCGACCGCCACGTACACCAGCTGGTGGCCGTAGAGGTTGCCGGCGTAGCTCTGGGTCGCGGTGCGCATGATCCAGAGGCCGAAGGCCGAGATCGAGAGCACGGTCGCGAGCATGAGGTAGTCGAGATGGCGCAGGTAGTGGGTCATCGCGACGTGTCGCTTCCGGCGTGGAAGACGAAGCGGTGGTGCGGCGCGAAGAACTCCTGGAACACGCTTGCGGCAACCGGCGCTGCCGTCACGCCGCCGTGGCCGCCGTTGTGGATGAACGCCACCACGACCAGCGACTGACCGCCCTGGGACGCCCAGCCGGCCCACCATGCATCGGAGCAGTTCGGGCAGGTGGGGGTGGGCACCTCGGCGGTGCCGGTCTTGCCGTAGACAGTCGGCTGGAAGTTGCCGAAGATCGCGCTGGAGGTACCGTTGCCCGCGTGGGTGGCGCCATAGAGGCCCAGCTTGATCTCGCTCAGGAGCGTCGGGCTCAGGTTCATGTGCCGCTGCGCCTTCGGGGCGATCGCGCCGCCCGGGATCACCTGGGTGGTGCTGCCGGGCTTGAGGATGTCCTGGCCGACATGCGGGGTGACGACGTAGCCGCCGTTTTCGAGCGCGCTGTAGGCAACCGCCTGCTGCAGCGGCGAGACGAGCAGATTGCCCTGGCCGATGGCCATCGTGATGTCATCGCCGGGCTCCCAGATCTGCTCGATCTGCTGCTGGGCAGGCGTGCCGGGCCAGGTCTGGTCGGCCTTCCACACCCTGTCGGGGACGATGCCGGCCTGCGCGCCGCCGGCGTCCAGCGGCGGCGTCTGGCCGTAGCCGAACCTGCGGATCCAGCCCTGGAACTGGTCCCGCCGCGCCCAGAAGTCGTCCCCGAGCTGGTAGAAGAACGTGTCGCACGACACCTGGAGCGCCGTGGACAGGTTCATCGCGCCCATCGAGAGCGGCGTCCAGTCGAAGAACTTGTGCGGGTTCGCGGACTTGTCCCACTGCGACGTGATGTAGCCGGGGCACTCGAGCTTCTGGCCGGGGGCGAGGATGCCGGACTGGAAGGCGGCCGTCGCGGTGATCGGCTTGAACGTCGACCCCGCCGGGTAGGTGCCCTGGAAGGCCTTGTCGTAGGCGGGCGTGAGCGTGCTCTTTGCCAGCGCCGTCGAGCCCTTGAAGGGCGGGATGTGCACCTTGGGGCTGTACGTGGGCGACGAGGCCATCGCATAGATGGCCCCGGTCTGGGGGTTCATGGCCACCACAGCGCCGAAGTCGGCCGGCTGGCCGTCGAGGTGTGCGATGGAGATGCCCTGGAGCACCGCCTGCTGGGCTGTGCGCTGGAGGGGGGCGTCGATGGTCAGGCGCAGGTTGTCGCCGGCGACCGGAGACTGGGTCAGATAGGCCGCACCGACCGGGGCGCCCGTTGGGTCGACGGTCTCCTGGATCTGGCCGTCCTGGCCGCGCAGGTAGCGGTCGTAGGTCTTCTCCACGCCCGCCTGGCCGGCGGTGCCGATGGTCGGCAGCTTCTCGTGGTAGGTGGAGTCCTTCAGGTTCTGGAGCGTGATCGCCCCGACGAACCCGATCAGGTTGGGGTTGATCGGGCCGAACTGGGCGAGCGTCGGGTACGTGCGCTGGTACGCGTGCTCGAACTGGACGCCGGGGAACCGCCACCGCCGCTCCAGGACGTAGGCCGTCTCGCGCCGGTTGACGCTGAACGGCAGCGTCACCGGGTAGCCGGGGTTCGCGTTGGCGAGGTGGGAGAACCTGTTCCACATGCGCGGATAGGGGACGTTCAGCACCCACGCCAAGCGGCTCAGCACCATGCAGCCGGGCTTGTGCTGCAGCGCCGTCCGGTCGTGCACCGTGTCCGCGCAGTGCGCCCCGTCCGGCAGTCGCCCCTCATCGACCTGGACGGCGATGCTCGCGCCGGTACCGACGAGCACATGGCCGTTACGGTCGAGGATCTCGCCGCGCGGGGCCGGCACGCTGATCGTCCGGACGCTGTCCTGGGCCGCGGCGGCGACGTACTGGTCGGAGTGCAGCACCTGCAACGCCCACAGCCGGAACAGCAACACCCCCAGCAGCGCCGCCGCGATCACCCCAAGCGTCGCCGCCCGCAGTGCCAGCGGCACCGGGTCGGGGGTCGGCTCGGGCCTAGACGGTGGCCGCTGCAGGAACATCGCGTCGGCGTCTCGAGGGACGGAACAGCAAGCGCAGGAGCGGCAGGAACAGGAGTGCCAGAAGCGTCGTCTGGAGCAGGGAGGGCACGATCTGGTGCCAGATCAGGTAGCCCGCCGGGTAGCCGAATCCGAGCAGCACCTCGACCGCCACCAGCACGACCTGGACGAGCAGGGCGCCCGCGACGACCCACGGCAGGGGCCGCACCGGCGCCGGCTCGAGCATGCCCGCGCCGGCCTCACCGCGGGTCGCAAAGGTCGCGACCACCCAGGCGCATGCGAGGTACGAGAGCGATGTCAGGCCGAGGTGCCGGAACAGGATCGCGTCCAGCAGGAGTCCGCCCACGAACCCGGCGACCGCCGCGATCTCGAGCCCCCGCCAGAGGGCGAGCGCCACGACGAGGATGGCCACCAGATCGGGCCCGCCCCCGAACGGATACAGCTGCGGCGTCACGGATACCTGCATGATCACGAGGACGAACACGCACACGAGCGCCTTGAGGTAGTCGAGTGCGGCCATCAGGTGAGTGGTTCCACGTCGCCGTGATGTCCTGGGTGGCGAGAACCACCCGCAAGGCATTGCCTTGCGGGAGCGTTGAGGCGAAGGTTCGCAGCCGCAGCCCCGCCACGACCTGCCACACCACCGCCAGCGGACGTCCAAGTGCGCGGGGGCGTGGAATCACTCACCTAGTGGGCCTCGAGGACGGAGACGGCGCTGAGCGTCCCGAAGTTGACGAACGGCGTCACCTGGATCACCTTCGCGCCACCGCCGAAGTCATTGTTGGTGACGGTGTCGACGCGGCCGATGAGGATGCCCGCCGGATAGAACGACTGCAGCTGCGGGTTCCCCGTGCCGGGCAGCCCCGTGGTGACGACCGTATCGCCCTTGTGGACCGCGGCCGACTGGAGCACCTGCTCCATGTTGAGCTCGCCGGGCGTGCCGGTCGCGGGCACGACCGTCCCCGACGCGCCCTGCTGTCCCTGCACCGCGGCGGTGACGCCGGTGTTGGGATCGAGCAGTGTCTCGACGAGGGCCGTGGTGGACGTCACCTCCGAGACCCGCCCGACCAGTCCCCCGCCCTCAGACGTCGGGGCCACCACGGCGTCGTTCACCTTCACGCCCTGGTCGCTGCCGATGCCGAGCGTGACCGTGGGCGAGGTGGCGTAGGGAGACACGGCGATCACCGAACCCGACACCGGGCTGAACTGGGGATTCTTCTGCACCCAGTTGGCGAGGCCCTTGTAGGTTGCGTTCTCGCTCTGGAGCTGCTTGATCAGCGATGCGGCCTGACCCAGCTTCGTGCGTTCGATCCTGAGCTCCGCGGTCTGGTTGCGCGCGTGGATGAGGCTGGTCGTCCAGTGCCAGCCGTCGACGAACGGGCTCGTGACGCGATGGGCGACGGCCGAGAACGGAGAGGTGAACTGCGCCACGCTGCGCTGCATGGATCCGACGACGCCGGTCGATCCCTCCCGGTAGGACACGGTGAGGAGGGTGAGCGAGGCGGCGACCAGCAGGCCGACAACGGCCCGCCTGCGTATGACACGGTTCTTGCTCAGGAGCATGATTCAGGACGGGTCGGGGGCCCGATTCTACCTGACAGGGCCGCAGCCGCCCCGTACAGGTGAATATTCAAACGTGGCTCCAAGAGAAAGGCTCGTATACTCGAAACATGTCCAAGCAACGAGCTCTCGTGATCGCCGGCGTGCTCGCCGGGATCTTCTTCATCGCAGTCGCCATCATGTATTGGACCGTTCCGCCCAAGTCGCTTCCGCTCCCGAACTTCCTCGGACACGAGTCCGGCGTCTCGGCCGTGCACGTCAAGCACGGCGTCGCCTCGTTCCTGGTCGGCCTGGCCTGCTTCGCCTTCGCCTGGTTCCAGAGCGGGCCGAAGCGCGAGCGCGCGTCTGCGACCTGATCCAAACGGGGTCAGTTGACGGTGAAGTAGATCGAGGTCGCGACGCCGGCGATCACGCAGTAGATCGCAAACGGCGTCAGCCGGTTCGTTTCGAAGTAGCGCATCAGGAAGCGCACCGAGAGGTACGCCGTCACCGCGGCGCACAGCGAGGCCGCGATGGCCGGTCCGCGCACGCCGTTCCCGTCGGGCCCCAGGAGCACCGGGATCTTGAGCAGTGCCGCCGCGCCGATGATCGGAGTCGCCAGCAGGAACGAGAACCGGGCGGCGTCCTCGTTCGACAGACCCGCGAGCAGGCTGCCCCCCATCGAGGCGCCCGAGCGCGAAAAACCCGGGATGAGCGCGATGGCCTGTGCGGCTCCGACGCCGAGCGCCTCCCGCCAGCCCACCCGCTTGACGATGCGCACGTCGTCGTCGGAGTCGCCCTCGGGCACGCCCGGTGCGCGGCGGCGCAAGAGCTCCGCGCCGTAGAGCATGAACCCGTTCAGGATCAGAAAGAATGCGGCGGAGCGGGCCGACGCGAACACCGACTGCAGCTTGTCCTGCAGCAGCAGCCCCAGGATGCCGGCGGGGATCGTGGCGACCACGACCAGCCAGCCCAGCCGGGCCTCGGGGTTCTCGGGTGAGATCTCGCGCTCGACCAGCGACCGCCACATGCCGCTCAGGATGCGGATCCAGTCGCGCCCGAAGAACACGAGCAGCACGATCGCCGTGGCCAGATGGGTGGCCACCAGGAAGGCGATGAAGTACTTGTCGTCCTGGTGGATGTTCCAGCCGAGCAGCCGGGGCAGGATGACGCTGTGACCGAGGCTCGAGATCGGGAAGAGCTCGGCGAAGCCCTGCAGCAGGCCCAGCACCACGGCCTGAAAGTATGAGATCGGTCCGGCGAGGATCAGCATGCCCAGGCCCAATCCACCATCTTAATAGTGGTACTGGCGCCGTCCGTTGCGGCGGCTCGCCGCGTACGTCTGGTTCGCGCGGTAGATGACCTCGAACTCCTCGAGCGAGCGGCCCGATCCGACGGCGACGCAGGTCAGCGGCGACTCGGCCAGGTGCACCGGCATCATCGTCTCGGCCCGCAGCCGGTCGGTCATCCGCTGCAGCAGCGATCCGCCGCCGGCGAGCACGATGCCCCGGTCCATGATGTCCGACGCCAGCTCGGGCGGCGTCTTGTCGAGCGTCTGCTTGACCGCGTCGATGATCTGCGTCAGCGGCACGTCGAGGGCGTGGCGCACCTCCTTGGACGAGAGCACGATGGTCTTGGGCAGGCCCGTGACCAGGTCGCGGCCGCGGATCTCGGCTTCGACCTCCTCGGGCAGCTCGGCGGCAGAGCCGATCTCGAGCTTGACCTCCTCGGCCGTCGAGGGGCCGATCATCAGCTTGTACTCCTTCTTGACGTGCTCGATGATGGCCTCGTCGAGCTCGTCGCCGCCGACGCGGATCGACTGGCTGACCACGATGCCGCCCAGCGAGATCACGGCCACCTCGGTGGTGCCGCCGCCGATGTCGACGATCATGTTGCCGGTGGCCTCGGAGACGGGCAGGCCCGCGCCGATCGCCGCGGCCATCGGCTCCTCGATCAGGAGCGCCTGGCGGGCGCCCGCCGACTCGGTGGCCTCGATCACGGCCCGCTTCTCGACCCCTGTCACGCCGGACGGCACGCACACGACCACGCGCGGGTGCGCGAACCGGTTCTGGTGCACCTTCTGGATGAAGTGGCGCAGCATCTGCTCGGTGACGTCGAAGTCGGCGATGACGCCGTCCTTGAGCGGCCGGATCGCCGAGATGTTGCCCGGCGTGCGCCCCAGCATGCGCTTGGCCTCGATGCCGACGGCGTGCACCTCACCGGTGTGCTGGTCGATCGCCACCACCGAGGGCTCCGACAGCACGATGCCGCGCCCACGCACATAGACGAGCGTGTTCGCGGTGCCGAGGTCGACGGCCATGTCGCGGCCGCCAAGACCGGTGAGAGAGTTGAGGAAGCTGATGGTGTGTGAAGCTCGAGAGTTCGCTGCAATTCGCCTGAAAAACGGCTATTCGATTCTAGCGTACCGCTGCAACTGCCATGACATCGATCAGCGCGGCGACCGGCAGGCCGACCACGTTCTGATAGTCGCCGGCGATCGATCGCACCAACGCCGCGCCGCGGCCCTGCACCGCGTAGCCGCCGGCGCGGTCGCGCCACTCGCCGGTGCCGAGGTACCAATCGACGTCACTCGGCTCGAGGGCGGCGAACGTCACGTCGGTCGCCGCGTGGCGCACATGCTCGGCACCATCGAGTCGCAGACACAGCCCCGAGTGGACGGTGTGGGTGCGTCCGGACAGCAGGGTCAGGTACTCACGCGCCTGCTCCTCGCCGGCCGGCTTGCCCAGCACACGCCCCTCCACAGCCACCAGAGTATCGACGCCGAGCACGCAGCGGCCGTCGACCGATGCCGCCTTCGCCCGCGCATGGGTGACGGCGATCTCGCCCGGCTCGCCGGCGAGCGGGGGCTCGTCGTAGGCAGGCTCGACCACCTCGAAGTCGACCCCGAGCATGGCCAGGATCGCGCGCCGCTGCGGGGAGCGAGACGCCAGCAGCAGCGGCTGCAGGCGGCCGAGCCCCTCGGGGATCATCCCGTGAGCTCGCCGTCCGCGAAGAAGATCGCGATCTCCCGCGCGGCGGAGGTCGGCGAGTCGGATCCGTGGACGACGTTGCGGCCGAGGTCGAGCGCGTAGTCGCCCCGCATCGTTCCGGGTGCGGAGTCAAGCGGGTTGGTCACGCCCATCATGGCCCGCACCGCCGCCACGGCTCCCGGGCCCTCGAGCACCATCGCGACGACCGGGCCGGACGTGATGAACTGGACGAGCTCGGGGTAGAACGGCTTGCCGACGTGCTCGACGTAGTGCTCGGCCGCCTGCTGCTCGGCGACACGGATCAGCTTCAGGCCGCGGATCGTGAAGCCGCGGCGCTCGAAGCGCGAGACGATCTCGCCCACAAGCCGCCGTTCCACGGCATCGGGCTTGACCAGAAACAGGGTGCGCTCGACGTCGGCCACGATCCCGGCGGGGTCCGCTCAGGCCTCGGTCGTCGTGCGCTGGCCGGCGCGGCGGGGCCGTTCCGGTGGTGGCAGCGTGGTCGCCACCGTCTCGCAGTACGGGCACAGGCGCCAGGTCGGGTCGAGCGGTGCCTTGCAGCGCCGGCAGGCCTGCTTCAGCTTGGTGCCGCAGTGCGGGCACGAGAGGAAGCTGGCCTCGGAGGGGTTGCGGCAGTACGGGCACACCGAGTCGGCACCGAGGCGCCGCTCCATGGCCCGGATCTCGAGTTCGCGCTCGTGAACGTCGGCGATGTACTCGGGCGGCCGCAGGATGAGGTAGATGAGCACCCCGACGAACGGGAAGCAGACCGCGGTGGCGACACACACTCCGACGATGACCGGGTCCTCGATCCTCCGGCGTGCGTCCTTCCAGGTCCAGAACACCGTCGCCCCGTAGAGCGCGATCCCAAACAGCGCCGCCAGCTTGATCAGCGCCGAGAAGTAGCTCGAGCTGAAGAAGTCCGTGACGCTCGAGAACGCGCCGGAGCTGGTGGTTGAGGCGGATGTGGCGGCGAAAAGCATAAGCAGTCGGCTCAGTGTACGGCGGCCGGCGCGGTTCCGGCTCGTGTCGTCAGGTCATGGAGAAGATACAGCGAACCGCAAATGACAACCGCCCCCGACGGCCCCGCGAGGGTCAGGGCACGCTCTCGAGCCACCACAGGATCCGGCTCCGCCGGGTCCTCCGGTGAGCGCCGCAAGTGTATCCGCTGCAAGCGCGCGCGGGTTGCTCGATTGTGTTGCGATGATTGTCGGGCAAACGTTACGCAAGAGCTCGACCATCGCCGCGACGTCCTTCTCGCCCAGCGTCGAGAACACGGCCACGGGGGTGCGCCCGCCGATCAGCCCCGGGAGCTCGGACACCAGCCGGCGCATGCCGGCCGGGTTGTGGGCGCCGTCCCAGATCTCGAGCGGATCGTACCCGCGCACCTCCATCCGTCCCGGGATGCGCACCGCGTCCATCGGCCCGGCGTCGATCGCGTGCCCGAGCGCGAGCTCGACGGTCGCGCGCGCCACCGCCCGATTCTGGTCCTGGTATGTCCCGGCCACGGTCACCTGCTTCAAAGTACGCGCCTGCGGCACAAACCCCTCCCAGCCGGCCTCTCCGACGACCACCACTCCGCCCGCGGGAACGACCGCCAGCTTCTCGGCTGCGATCGCCTCACGCGTCTCTCCGAGCAGCTCGGTGTGCTCGAGCGAGATGTTCGTGAGCACCTGCACGCGCGAGCGGGCGAGCACATTGGTGGCGTCCAGCCGGCCGCCCAGGCCGGCCTCGACGACCGCCCACCGGACACCGGCCGCGGCGAAGGCGGCAAACGCCGCGCCGGTGAGCGCCTCGAACTGGGTCACGCCGGCCCCGACGGCGTCGCGCACGCGCAGCACCGCCGCCTCATAGGCGGCCGCGTGGATCTCGGCGCCTCCGATCCGGATCCGCTCGCGGAACGACGTCAGATGCGGCGAGAGATAGGCGCCCACATGCACGCCCTCGGCGCGCAGGAGCGCCTCGGCATAGAGGGTGGTCGAGCCCTTGCCGTTGGTGCCGACGACGTGGATGGCGTCGAACGAGCGCTCGGGGTGGCCGAGCCGGTCGAGCAGCCCGTGCATGCGCTCGAGGCCGAAACGCATGCCGAACAGCTGCAGCGAGTCGATGTAGACGTCCGCCGGGGTCATCGCAGCAGCCGAGCGGGTGCCTACCCGCCCAGGCGATCCTCCAGCTCGCGCGCCTCGACCTCGAAGCGGGCCACCTTGGCCCGCTCGGCCTCGACCACCGCAGCGGGCGCACCCGCGATGAAGCGCTCGTTCGCGAGCTTGCCCCGTGCACGGCCGAGCTCGGCGCGGGCGCGGGCGAGCTGCTCTTCCAGGCGCCCCCGCACCTCCGCTGGATCCTCGGCCGCCGCCTCGATCACCACGGTGACCACCTCGTCCTCCACGACCTCGGTCTGCCGCGGCACCAGGGCGCGGACGAGCGCCGCCGCCGCGAAGCCGCGAGGCAGCACGAGTCGCACGTCGGGCGTGCTGCGGGCCTGCGAGATTGCCGCGATGGCCGCCTGCACGTCTGCCTCGGCCGCGGGGTCGCGGTGCTCGGCCACCGGGGCGGGAAACGGCTCGAGCATCAAGAGGCCGCGCTCGCCCGGCAGGTGCGACCACACCGCCTCGGTCACGAACGGGCAGATCGGGTGCGTCAGGCCGAGGATCCGCTCGAGCGTCCACAGCAGGTTGGCCGACACGTCGCGGCGCGCGGCCTCGTCGGATCCCTGCAGGCGAGGCTTGGCCGCCTCGATGTACCAGTCGCAGAAATCGAACACGAAGGCGTAGAGCGCCTTCACCGCCGCCGAGAAGTCATAGCTGTCGATCAGCCGCAGCACCTCCTCGAGCGCCGCGGCCAGGCGCGAGCGCACCCAGCGGTCGGCCGGGTCGTCGCCGGCCGGCTCCGGGGCGACCGTGGTGTCGGCCTGGGTGACGACGAAGCGGGCGGCGTTCCAGAGCTTGTTGGCGAACCTGGCCCCCTCGGCGATCATGCCCTCCGAGAAGCGCACGTCCTGGGTCGAGCTCATCTTGAGCAGGCCGTAGCGGGTCGCGTCGGCACCATGGGAGGCGACGAGCTCGAGCGGGTCGACGCCGTTTCGCAGCGACTTGGACATGCGGCGGCCGTCGGACGCCAGGATGGTCGCGTTGATGACCACGTCGGTGAACGGGACGTCGCCCATGAACTCGATCCCGGTCATCAGCATCCGCGCCACCCACAGGTTGATGATCTCGCGGGCCGTGGTGAGCACGACGCCGGGGTAGTAGCGCTGCAGGCGGGGATCGTCCTCGTCCGGCCAGCCGATGGTGGCAAACGGCCACAGCGCCGACGAGAACCACGTGTCGAGCACGTCGGGGTCGCGTTCGAGCGCCGCCGAGCCGCAGGTGGCGCAGGCGGCCGGCTCGTCAAGCTCCACCGTCTGATGGCCGTCGGGGCAGTACCAGACCGGGATCTGGTGCCCCCACCACAGCTGGCGCGAGATGCACCACGGCCGGATGTTGTCCATCCAGCTGAAGTAGGTGTTGGCCTGGTTGGGCGGGATGAAACGCACCCGGCCCGAGCGCACCTCGGCGTTCGCGGCCGCCGCGAGCTCGTTCATGTTCATGAACCACTGCAGCGAGATCAGCGGCTCGATGCGGTCGCCGGTGCGGTCGCAGTGGCCCACCTCGTGCTCGTAGTCCTGCTCGCGGCCGAGCAGCCGTTGGGCGAAGAGCGCGTCACGCACCCGCTGGCGCGCCTCGCCCACGGGCAGCCCCGCGAACTCGCCGGCGAGCGCGGTCATGCGCCCGTCATAGCCGATCGCCGAGAGCTCGGGCAGGCCGTGGCGGCGACCGATCTCGAAGTCGTTGAGATCGTGGCCGGGGGTGATCTTGAGTGCGCCGGTGCCGAAGTCCATCTTCACGTAAGGGTCGGCGATGATCGGCACCTCACGGTCGACGAGAGGCACGATGGCGGTGCGGCCCACCAGGTGGCGGTAGCGGTCGTCGTCGGGATGCACGGCCACGGCGGTGTCGGCCAGGATCGTCTCGGGCCGCACCGTTGCGACCGTCACGAACTCGTTGCTCGACTTGATCGGGTAGCGCACCTCGTAGAGGGTGTCGTGGGCGTGCTCGTAGCGCACCTCGAGGTCGGAGATCGACGACGCGCAGGTCGGGCACCAGTTGATCAGGCGGTTGTCGCGGTAGATGTAGCCCTTGCGGTACAGCCGTACGAACATCGTCAGCACCGCCCGCACATAGCCCTCGTCCATCGTGAACCGCTCGTGCTCGTAGTCGAGCGTGCAGCCGAGCCCCTTGAGCTGCTGGATGATGGTCGCGCCGGTCTCCTCGCGCCACCGCCGCACCCGCTCGAGGAACCGCTCCCGGCCGAGGTCGAAGCGGGTCAGCCCCTCGGCCCGCAGCTGCTTTTCGATCACGGCATGCACGGCGATCGATGCGTGGTCGGTGCCGCAGATCCAGAGCGTGTCGCGGCCCTGCATCCGCCGTAGCCGGATGAGCGTGTCCTGGAAGGCCCCGTTGAGCGCGTGGCCCATGTGCAGCTCGCCGGTCACGTTCGGGGGCGGGAACGCGATCACATACGGCTCGAGGCCGGAGTCGGGCCGGCCGCCGAAGACGCCGGTTGCCTCCCAGCGCGCGAAGATCGGCTGCTCGGCCGACACGTGGTCGTAGCGGGCGTCCATGGCCGCGCATCGTAGTGTCTCACCCCGCCGTATAGACTCGCCGGCGTGCACGCCGTGGTGGTGGGATTCGGGCTCGGGTTTCTGGTCGCGGTGCAGCTCGGGCCGATGTCACTGTTTCTGATCCGCTCGACGCTGCGGCGGGGGTGGTCGGTTGGGCTCGCAGTGGGCGCCGGAATCGCCGTGATCGACGGGGTGTACGCGTCACTCGGCGCCGCCGGCGCGGTGCCGCTGCTCGAGATCGGACCGCTGCGGGTGGTGCTGGGCCTAGTCGGTGCCGCGGTGCTCGTCGTCATCGGCGCGCGCACGCTCTGGAGCGCGTTCCGCGTCCGCCACGGCGGCGAGTCAGACCTCGAGGTGTCCGGGCCGTGGCGCGCATTTCTGACCGCGCTTGCGGGGACGGCGTCGAATCCGGCCACGATCGCGTCGTGGGCGGCAATCTTCGCCGCCGCGGGCGTCGGAGGCACGGGTACCTCGGCTCGGGCCGCCGCACTGCTGGTCACCGGCGTCGCGCTGGGCAGCGCCACCTGGGTGACCGTGCTCGCGAGCGTCGTCGCGATCATCCGCCGCGCCGTGGGGCCGCGCGCGATCAGGGCCGCCGACACCATCGCGGGCGTGGGGCTCGTCGGCTTCGGCGGCGCCCTCGCCTACGGCGCCGTCCACGACCGCTGAATACGCGGTGCCAGGCACCACATATTCACGCCGAAGAGCGTGGCGGCCTTACGGACCTTTCGCGTCCACGGTTTTTGGCCGTGCATACACGGTGCCTGGCACCGTGTATGCATCCACCATGGCGGTGGTGGGTTGGCGAGCGGTGGTGCGTTAGGCCGACTCTTCGCGCAGCTCGTCGGTGACGTCGAGCTCCTGGCCGCCCTCGGTGACGAGAGTCGGGTCGAGATGCTTCTCGATCGTCTCCTTGGTCACGACGCACTTGTTCACGTCCTTGCGCGACGGCAGGTCGAACATCACGTTCAAAAGCGCCGACTCGATGATCGAGCGCAGGCCGCGGGCGCCGGTCGCGCGCTCCAGTGCGCTGTTCGCGATCGCGCCGAGGGCGTCCTCGGTGAAGACCAGGTCGATGGAGTCGTAGTTGAAGAAGCGCTGGTACTGCTTGACGAGCGCGTTCTTCGGCTCGAGCAGGATCCGGATCAGGTCTTCGCGGTCGAGCGCGTGCACCGCCGAGACCACCGGCAGGCGGCCGATGAACTCGGGGATGAGGCCGTAGGAGATCAGATCCTCCGGCATGACCTGTGGGAAGAGATCCTTGGACGGGCCGTTCTTGCGCGAGCGCAGCTCGGCGCCGAAGCCGACGGAGTTGCGGCCGATCCGGCGCTCGATGATCTTGTCGAGGTCGGCGAAGGCGCCGCCGCACACGAACAGGATGTTGGTCGTGTCGATCGACAGGAACTCCTGGTGGGGGTGCTTGCGCCCACCCTGCGGCGGCACGCTTGCAACCGTCCCCTCGAGGATCTTCAGGAGCGCCTGCTGGACGCCCTCGCCGCTGACGTCGCGCGTGATCGAGGGGTTGTCCGCCTTGCGGGCGATCTTGTCGACCTCGTCGATGTAGATGATCCCGGTCTCGGCCTTCTTCACATCGAAGTCGGCCGCCTGGATCAGCTTGAGCAGGATGTTCTCGACGTCCTCACCGACGTACCCGGCCTCGGTCAGGGCCGTGGCATCGGCGATCGCGAACGGCACGTTCAGGATCCGGGCGAGCGTCTGGGCCAGGAGCGTCTTGCCGCAGCCGGTCGGCCCCAGCAGCAGGATGTTCGACTTCTGGAGCTCGACCTCGGAGTCGGATGAGCCCGCCATCTGGACGCGCTTGTAGTGGTTGTAGACCGCCACCGACAGCGTCCGCTTGGCCTCCTCCTGCCCCACCACGTAGTCGTTCAGGACCGCGTAGATCTCCTTCGGCTTGGGCAGGTTGTCGAGGTCGAGCTGGGCGGGAGTGGTCAGCTCCTCGTCGATGATCTCGTTGCACAGGTCGATGCACTCGTCGCAGATGTAGACGCCCGGGCCGGCGATCAGCTTCTTGACCTGCCGCTGCGACTTGCCGCAGAAACTGCACAGGAGTTGCTCGTTCGTGTCGGTGGGCCGTGCCATCTAGTGCTTGGCGATCACGCGGTCGATGATCCCATAGTCCTTTGCTTCGTCGGCGCTCATGAAGAAGTCCCGCTCCGTGTCCCTTGCGACCTTCTCGATCGGCTGGCCGGTCTCGTCCGCGATGATCTGGTCAAGCCGTTTGCGCAGGTCGATGATTTCACGCGCATGTATCTCGATATCGGTCGCCTGGCCCTGAAATCCAGAGCTGACCTGGTGAATCAGGATCTTTGCGTTCGGAAGCGCCATGCGCTTGCCCTTGGTGCCGCCGGCCAGAAGCAGGGCGCCCATGCTCATGGCGATGCCCACGCAGATCGTCTGCACGTCGGGCTTCACGAAGTTCATGGTGTCGTAGATCGCGAGGCCGGCATAGACGCTGCCGCCCGGAGAGTTCACGTAGATCGAGATGTCCTTGTCGGGATCCTCGCTCTCGAGATGCAGCAGCTGAGCCACGATCAGGTTGGCGATCTGGTCGTCGACGGGCGTACCCAGGAAGATGATGCGCTCGTTGAGCAGGCGCGAGTAGATGTCGAAGGACCGCTCGCCCCGCGACGTCTGCTCAATCACCATCGGAATCAGTGGACTCACAGGTGCTCCTCGGGTTGGCCGGCTAGCTCGAGCCGGGGGTCCAGATCGGGGTTGATTTGGCGGTTGCCTGGGCGGTCTCCTTCTCAGGCGTCCATAACTTCTGCTTCGCGTCGGCCTGCTCGGGCGTGATCGCCTTGGCATTCTCAACGACGATATCGAGCGCTTTTTGGGCGGAGAGGTCCTGCCGCAGCGCGGTCAGGGTGGCCGGATCGGCGAGCAGCCGCTCGACGGCCGCGTCGGCGTCCTCGCCGGCCTCGGCCGCCTGCTCCCGCACCCACGCCGCGATCATCTCGTCGCTCACCTCGATGCCCTCGGCGGCCACGACGGCCTCGAGCGCGAGGTCCTTGCGGACGAGGTCCTCGGCCTGCACGCGCATGTCGGCGACCATCTGCTCGGGCGTCATGCCGGTCACCTGCAGGTAGTCGGCCAGGGCGATGCCCCGCGCCTCCAGCGTCGATGCCAGCGAGCGGGTCATGCTCTGGAGCCGGCTCTGCACCAGCGCGTCGGGCACAGGCGTCTTGAGCTCCGCGCCGAGCGCATCGAGCACCGACCCACGGTACCGCTGCTCGGCCTCGGCGTCGATCACGGCCCGGACGCGCTCGTGGATGTCCGCGCGCAGCTCGCCGAGCGTGTCGAACTCGCTGACCGACGTTGCGAACTCGTCGTCGAGCTCGGGCAGCACCCGCTCCTTGACGTCCTTCAGCTTGACGTGAAAGCTCACGGGCTTGCCCGCCAGGTGCTCGGCCGCGTAGTCCTCGGGCATCGAGAACGCGATGTCGCGCTCCTCGCCCGCCTTCATCCCGGCCAGGCCGCGCTCGAGCTCTTCGACCAGCCGGCCGGCACCGAGCTCGACCGCGTAGTCGGATCCCGAGCCGCCCTCGAAGGGCTTGCCCTCGGTGCTGCCTGCGAAGTCGATCACCAGGAAGTCGCCCGGCTCGGCCGCGCGCTCGACGCCGTTCAATTCGGCGACCGTGAGCCGGAGCCGGTCGATCTCGCCGGTGACGGCCTCCTCGGGCACATCGCCCGCCGGCCGCGTCCCCTCGAGCCCCTTGTAGGACTTCACCTCCGGTGGCGGCTTGACCTCGACCTCGGCGGTGAACGCGAACGGCGCGCCCTCGGCGGGCTCGTCCGTCCAGTCGATGTTGGGCCGGTCGACCGGGTCGATCCCGGCCGCCGCCACCGCCCGCGAGTACCAGGCGGTGAGGTGGTCGCGCAGCGCTTCCTTGACCACCGTCTCGCGGCCGACCTGCCGCGCCACGAGCGGCTTGGGCGCCTTGCCGGGACGAAAACCGGGCACGCGGATACTGTGTGACAGGTCGGTCAGGGCGTGATCGAAGGCATGATCGACGTCGCCTGCGGGGACCTCGACATCGAGGCGGACACGGTTGTCGGCGAGTTCGGAGACCTGGGTCTTCATACGAAGAGACGCCGTGGGCCTTTCCCCCGGAGCCGTTCTCTAACCTTAGTCGCGCCGCGCCGGGTGTGCCACCGCCGTAACGGTGGGGACACACGGCCCGTTCAGACCGCTTGACCAGCCGGTTCGACCGTCGGCTCCAGGGGTTCGGTGGCCGGCCGCACGAGCAGGCGGTCGCGTGGGATGCGATCGAGCCAGGCACCGGCGGCGAGCGACGTGACGATCGCCAGAAGCACGAGCACGGCGTAGAACGGCTGGCTGATGATGCCGGCCGCAAAGGCGGTCGAGGCAACCACGATCCCGGGGCCTCCCCGTGCGTTCATCGCGACGGCCAGGTTGAGCGACGAGCCACTGGTCTCGCCGGCGACACGCGCGCCGGCGAACACGCTGATCGACTTGATGACGCATGCCGCGAGGAGGAAGCCGATGAAGAACACGACGCTGAAGCCATGGACGAGGTCGAGCCCGAGGCCGATCATCGCGAAGTAGATCGGGATGAAGAACGCCAGCGCGAAGCTCGTCACGGCCTGTGTTGCCTCGGATGGCTCGCTCTCGGTGGAGCCGACGACGATCCCGGCCACCAGTGCGCCGAAGAAGGCCTCGATGCCGAGGCCGAGGGCGGCGATGGTGAGCAGGAGCATGAAGGTGAACTGGTGGCCAATCGGGCTCGCGCGCTGGATCAGGTTGATCTTGAGCCCGCCGATCCACCGGTAGAGCGGTGGGCCGATCACGAGGGATACGGCGAGGAAGGCGATGGTCGCAAGCACGTGGTAGGCCATGTCGGCGTTGGAGCCGCCGGCGATGTTGAGCTCGGCCGGCAGGCCGAAGAGCGAGCCCGCCTGCGCGCCGGCGTAGCCGATCGCGACGGCGAGCACCACATACAGCACGAGATCCTCCAGCACCGCGACGCCCAGAACGACGCGGGCGAAGGTCGTATCAAGGATGCCGAGGTCGTGCATGATCCGCGAGATCACCGGGATGCTGGTGACCGCCATCGAGATCGCGAACACGAGCAGGAACGACCTGGTGTTGCCGTTCGGGCCCCACATCCGGTGCAGGTTCGTGAACTGCAGGATGGCGATGCCGGCCAGGAACGGGATCAGCATCCCCGTGACGAAAACGGCGCCCACCGTCTTTCGCTCCTCGCGGTGAAACACCCGGCGGATCTCGATGCCGGTGATGAACAGGAGCAGCAGGAGGCCGAGCTGGTTCACGGCGGCAAGCACGGTCGGCGTGGCTCCCGTCGACGGGAACAGCCAGGACTGTGCTGACGGCGCGAGGTACCCGAACACGGTCAGGCCCAGGAGCAGTCCGCCGACCACCTCGCCGATGGCACGCGGCTGCCGGAAGCGCACGAATACCGAGCCCATCCCATGCGCGGCCAGCAGCAGCGCTGCCAGGGCCATCAGGATATGGGCGACGTCCGTCGTCTGGAGAGACACCTGCACTCCTTCGCACCTGCGCGCGGGGCCCACACCCCACGTCCACACGATGGTACGGGCATGCGGCCCGGCGGGCAAGCCCCGTTTCGGGGGGTGGCTCCTCGCCAACGGAACGATCCAATAGTTGTTAGTATGTACCCGTGGCCGGCCAGCTGCTGCATCTCAGCGAACCCGAGGGACAGCGCCTCCGTGCGGGCAGGCCGGCGGCGGCGGACGCCGAACGGGTGGCGGCCGCCTACGCGGCGCTGGCCGACCCCACCCGGCTCTCGCTCGCCCTGTCGCTCCGCGGCGACCACGAGCTGTGCGTGTGCGACCTGGCCTGGATCAGCGAGCGCTCCCAGACGCTTGTCTCGCACCACATGAAACAGCTGCGCCAGCAGGGGCTGGTGAGCGCCCGGAAGCAGGGCAAGATGACCATGTACCGTCTCACCGAGCGCGGCGCGGTGCTGCTCGACGCCGCTGTCTGCGAGCTGGGCTCGGGGCGATGAGCGACGTCATCTCGCAGGTGGGGATTGCGCTCAAGGACGCATTCCTGATGGCATGGGAGGTGTGGTGGGCGCTGGTGCTGGGCTTCTTCATCTCGGCGGTCGTCCAGGCATGGGTGCCCCGCGAACGGATCGAGGCCAGGCTCGCCGGCGGCGGTCCCCGGCCGCTGGCATGGGCGACGGGGCTCGGCGCGGCCTCGTCGTCTTGCTCGTATGCGGCCATCGCGATCGCAAAGAGCCTGTTCCAGAAGGGGGCGTCTGCGTCGGCGGCGATCGCCTTTCAGTTCGCGTCCACCAACCTGGTGTGGGAGCTCGGCCTGGTGCTGTGGGTGCTGATCGGCTGGCAGTTCACCCTCGCCGAGTACCTCGGCGGCCTGGTCATGATCGTCCTGATGGGGCTCCTCGTTCGGGTTTTCATCCCCCCCGGGCTCGAGGAGGCGGCCCGCGAGCACGCGCGACAGGCCGGCAGCGGCCATCAGCACCACACGGCCGGCGAGCAGCTGCGGTGGCGCGAGCGGCTCACCTCGGTGTCCGCGTGGTCGGATGTCGCCCACAACTTCCGCGGCGACTGGCAGATGCTCTACCGCGAGATCGCAGGCGGGTTCGTCCTGGCCGGGGTCATCGGCCTGCTCGGAAACTCGGCCTTCAACACCCTCTTCGTGCACGACGCCCCCGAGCCGCTGCCCACGATCGAAAACGTGATCGTCGGGCCGCTGATCGCCGTGCTCAGCTTCGTGTGCTCGGTCGGAAACGTGCCCCTGGCGGCGGTGCTCTGGTCGGGTGGGATCAGCTTCGCCGGCGTGCTCGCGTTCATCTTCGCCGACCTCATCGTGCTTCCGATCATCGCGATCTACCGCAAGTACTACGGCTGGCAGTTCACGATCCGGCTGACCGCGCTCATGTTCGTCACCATGGCCGCGGCCGCGCTTCTGATCGACGGGCTGTTCAGCCTGCTCGGCCTCGTTCCCACCGCCCGCCCGACGCGAGCGGACATCTTCCAGACCATCCAGCTGGACTACAAGCTCGTCCTCAACGCGATCGCGCTCCTCCTGTTCGCCGCCCTGTTCGGGCTGACAATGCGTCGCGGGGCCACCGACCCCGTCTGCCACATGACGGTCGACCGCGCCAAGGCCAAGCGCCTCACCCTCGACGGTGCCACCCACTACTTCTGCTCCGACTCCTGCCTGCAGACGTTCGAGGCCGCTCATGCGGGCGAGAGGACTCGAACCTCCACGGCCAAGGCCACCGGCTCCTAAGGCCGGCGCGTCTACCAGTTCCGCCACACCCGCGCGTGGGCGAAGTATCCTACGACCACGCGGTGGCCGTAGCTCAGCTGGTGGTAGCCCCTGGTTGTGGTCCAGGAGGTCGTGGGTTCAAGTCCCACCGGTCACCCTTTTCACTTGCGCCCGTAGCTCAGGGGATAGAGCAGCAGACTTCGAATCTGCCGGTCGTCCGTTCGAATCGGACCGGGCGCGTCGGTCAACCAGGCGGTTTACGGGCGGTTCGCCGCGGGGCGATCAGGCAGGGTGGGAACAGAAGTGGGAACACCGCGATCGAAGGAAGAGCCCTAAGCACCGTGAGCGCCGGCCCGAGCAGAACCCAACTCGCGGCCGCCGTGGCCCAGGCTGCGGAAGCGACGGCTCGCGCGCTCGTGCCGACGATCATCGTGTCCGACCAGGGCCACGGCGTCGAGACGGCGGGTGTCATCCGGCCCTCGCCGTTCCTGACGCCCGTCGACGGTCCCGATAGGGACGAGATCCTTCGACGCCTGGCGATCGTCGCCACGCTGACCAGCCTGCCTGTCTGGGCGACCTATCTCGAACAGTTATATGCCGCGTTGGTGCCAAGCGTTGGCCCGGATCTGGCCGTCATCGCCTGCGTCACCGTCTTGGGGTACATCTTGGCATACGTGTTCCGGCGCTAACCGAGCGTAGGCGGTTTACGACCCGTCGCGGGCGCCGTATTCGCCACGGAATGCCGTGGCCGTGTGGTCTCGGTGTGGTTTTGCCGATCTGCCGCCACGCGTACCGCCTCGCGTGGCGGCAGGTCGGCGAGTTCGGGGAACTCGGGCAGCGCCCGGATGCGCTCCGCCGCGGCCGCGGCCGCCTTGACCGCCTGCTCCCACGCAGCTACGGCGCGCTCGTCAACGTCCGGCCCCGCCATCCGCGCGGCCGCCCGCTCGATGTCGCCGTCCGGCGCCTATCCTCCCAGTCGAAGTGGACGCAGCCCCCTTCGCCGCCGAGCAGCAGGTCCCTGCTTTCTGAGCGTTTCCTAGGCCGCTAGGCTAAGTCCGGATGCTGGTCTCGCGAAGCAATAGTGGGGCTGCGGCGCTCGAGCCGGTCGATGGTGCTGAAGTCACGCTGGTGGTGGATAACTTCGTCGATCTGTTGATGGCCGGCGTCGAGGGTGTGCAGCGGTATCTCGCCCGCGATTTCGGTGACCGCGAGCAACTGATCGCCGAGCATGGGTTCGCAGCGCTGCTCACGGTCGATCGCAGCGGCAAACGAAGCTCGCTTCTCTACGACGCCGGCATGACCCCGGCCGCACTGGGGCGGAACCTGGACGTGCTCGGAGTGGCGGTCAAGAACCTGCGCGCGATCGTCATCTCCCACGGCCACGCTGATCACCACGGCGGCCTGGAGGGCCTATTCCGACGGTATGGCCGCTGCAGCCTGCCGCTCGTGATCCATCCCGATGCGTGGCGCGAGCGGAAGCTCGTCTTCCCGACCGGAGCGGAGCTCCGCCTACCGCCCCCCAGCCGAGCCGATCTTGAGCGCGAGGGCCTCGAGCTGGTAGAGGAGCGGGGGCAAACGCTGCTGCTCGACGCCGCCGTCCTCGTGTCGGGGCAGGTCGAACGGTCGACGCCATTCGAGCAAGGCTTTCCGATTCATTACGCACGCGCCGGCGGCGACTGGAAACCTGACCCGGTCATTGTCGACGACCAGAACGTGATCGTGAAGGTCAAGGGGAAGGGCCTAGTGATCGTCTCCGGCTGCTCCCACGCGGGGGCGGTGAACGTGCTGCGAAACGCGCAGCGCCTCACCGGCGAGCAGCGGATAGCGGGCTTCATCGGCGGTTTCCACCTCACCGGCGGGCTGTTCGAGCCGATCATTGAGCCGACGGTCGAGGCGTTCTCGCTCGCGCAGGTCGGCCGTGTGCTGCCCGCCCACTGCACCGGCTGGAAGGCAGTCCACACCCTCGCCCGAGCGATGCCGGCCGCCTTCGTCCAGCCAGCCGTTGGAACCACTGTCAGCTTCTGAGGCCCCGTACAGTGCGCTGCTGCCCGCATCGCTTCGCACCTCGACGGCGAATGCGAGTGGCTCGTCACCAACGGCGTCCTTCCCACCGATTTGGTCACGCGCAACCGCCGGATTGCCGAGGCTGCGCTCCGGCCGTGGACACCGGTGTTCACGCACGGCGACCTGCAGATCACCCACGTGTTCGTCGACGGTGACCAGGTTACCGGCGTGATCGACTGGTCCGAGGCAGGCCGGGGCGATGCCCTGTACGACCTCGCCACCTTGCCGCTCGGACACGAAGAGCACCTAGGGAACGTCGTCGCCGGCTACGGCACTGAAGTCGACCTCGGCGTGATCCGCGCGTGGTGGTCGTTTGCGAAGCCTGCAGGCGGCCCGCTGGCTGATCGAGCACGGCTTCGACCCCTCCTCGCCAGGCTGCGAGTTCGCCGTCCTGAGATCCCAGCTGTGAGGCCGCCAAGCTCAGGCTCGAGCGGTTCCTGCGCGCTCGTGGCTACGAGTCGGCGGCTGATCGCGTGGCGTGAGTAGTGGGGGTCGGTGGTGTCGGGCACGACCCCTGGTGACTGCCGACCCCTGGGCGAGGGTACGTCGCGCCGATTGAGGGCGACTGCGCTCCCGTGTTCGGCGGGCTGCTGGGCTGCTTCCGTATACGGTAGGGTCGCGACATGGTGGCCGATCTGCTGCAGCGAAGCGCCAGCGACCAGGCCGCGATGGTGCGGGCGGGTGAGGTCCGGGCCCGCGAGTTGGTCGAAGCGGCGCTGGGCGCGATCGAGCGCCGGAACCCCGGTCTGAACGCGTTTGTGACGGTGTGTGGCGAACGGGCGCTGGCAGAGGCTGACACGGTGGGGGCGGGCGATCCGCGTCCGCTGTGCGGGGTACCGGTCGGGATCAAGGATCTGCTGTCGGCCACCGAAGGAGTACCGACCACCGAGGGCAGCCTCGGCTTCCCGGATTGGGTCGCCGCCCACGACTCGGCGCACGTGCGGCGGCTGCGTGAGGCCGGGGCGATCATTGTCGGCAAGACCAATACCCCGGAGCTGGGGTTGCGGCCAGTGACCGAGAATCGCCGCTTCGGCGCGACCCGGAACCCGTGGAACACCGAGCTGTCGGCCGGAGGCTCGTCGGGCGGGAGCGCTGCGGCGGTGGCGTCGGGGATGGTGGCACTGGCCGACGGCAGCGACCTCGGCGGGTCGATCCGGATCCCGGCGTCGTGTTGTGGGCTGGTCGGGCTCAAGCCGAGCCTGGGACGGGTGTCGATGGCGCCCGACTACGGCGATGTGGCGGCCGGCATGCCTGCCGACGGCGTGCTCACCCGGACGGTCATGGATACCGCCGTTGCACTCGATGCGATCGCCGGCTACGAGTTCGGTGACCGGCACCGGGCGTGGACGCCTCGACAATCGTTTGTGGAGCTGGCAAGGGCCGACCCGGGCCGGCTTCGGGTGCGGGTGTGCGTGCGCGCACCACACGGCATCGAGGTCGACCCTGAGCCGGCGGCGGCGGCACGCGCGGCGGGCGAACTGCTGGCGTCGCTCGGCCACGAGGTCGAGGAGGTCGACTTCGGTTGGGAGGATGAGGCGTTCCCGTCCGCGTGGGGCACGTTCATGACCGGAACCGGACAACACCTGATCCGGATCGTCGAGCGCCTGCACGGGGGACGCGTCGACCCCGACCAACTGGAGCCGGCGACACGAGCCTGGCTGGTCGATTCCCTGCCGGTGCCACTGGTCGACTACCTGGAGGCCGGCGAGCAGCTGTTCCGATTCAGCCGGAAAGTGATCGACCAATGGCGTGGTGACCACGGTGCTGGTGACTCCGACACTCACGCGGCTGCCGGCGCCGGTCGGCGGCATCAGGTCGGCGGCCGGCGTGACCGACGACGCCAGCCGCTTCAGCGCCCTGGTGCGGATCTGGAACGTCACCGGCCAACCAGCGATCAGCCTTCCGCTCGCCCGCACCGACGACGGCCTCCCGATCGGCGTCCAACTGGTCGCCGCGCCCGATCGCGACGACGTGCTGATCAGTCTCGCAGCCCAACTCGAGGCAGCCGTCGGCTGGCCGGTCGTTGCCACAACGGAACACCCCTAACGTCGCGACGCCCTCCCGGAAAGGAGAAGCCATGTACCTCGGCATCTACGAGATTGACGGTGACCCAAACGAGCTGCTCGCCGCCTACGATCGGTTGATCGCGATGATGCCCGAGGGCCAGGTTGTGTTTCACGCCTTGCGCCATCCGTGAGAACGGCATGACCATCTACGACGCCTGCCCAACTAAGGAGGTGTTCGAGCAGTTCTCGACCTCCCCGGAGTTTCGAGGCGCAACCGAGGCTGCAGGCCTCCCCTGGCCCAGCCGGATCGAGGGACTGCAGCTTCACGCCGTACGCGCCAAAGGTGTCTAAGAGGCCTGGTTCGCCGTTCGCGAGTTTGGCGCACCCGCTCGGCATGTAGCGCGGCTCAGACGGACCCCTTGCCGCGCCATCGTGGCCGGGGGTAGATTCGGGACTGGCCCGCCGGGCGCGGCTTTCCGATTCGGGCCCGGCTCGTGGTGTGGTTTGTGAGCCGTTGCAGGCATGGCCGCTCCTCGTACCGCTGGCGCCGAGGTGCGCGAGCTCGTCGGCGTGCTCACTGCTTCGGGTGCAGGACCAGGTCGCGCAGTCGCGGGTCGAGCAGTTCCTGCGTGGCCGGGGGAACACACCCCGGCGCGAAGCTGTCGCCCTCGACGGCGGCAAGAGTGTGGTGGGCAGCCAAGCGGGGGGAGGCGGGGGTCACTCTGGTGGGGGGTCTTGCGCGCTGTGGCGCAGGGTATGGCCGCCCGTGGGGTCTTGTTAGGTGACAGGAATCCTCGGCTCCAGGAGCGCCCGTCGATGTTTATTGCACGGTCTATGCGGTCTGAACCCGCGCTCGCGGCTTTGTCGGTCAGGCGTTGGCGCCGCATCGGGCTGGCGTCGGCGTTTGACCGTTTCCGTCCCGCCGGGCGCGGCCAGGCCGGGCAGACGCTGCCGTTGATCTGTCTGTTCTCGATGACTCTGCTCGGGTTCGTCGGCTTGGTGATCGACGTGAGCAGCACGTATGTTCAGCGACAAGAGATCCAGAACGCGGCCGATGCCGCTGCGCTGGCGGGCGCGGCGGCGATTCCCACCGGGACATACCAGACGGCAGCCCAAGAGATCGCAACCAAGAATGACGTTACCGGCGACCACGTCGCGGTTAGCTTCAACAACACCGACTCGGTGACCGTCACCGTCACCCGGTCTGCCCCCACCTACTTTCTGCGCATGTTCGACATGAACTCGATCTCGGTGTCCGCCACCGCCACGGCCAGGATCGAGGCGATCGGTCAAATCCAGGGGCACGTGTCCCCCTACGTGGTTACCCAGCAGGCATATGCGAACGGCACCGGAACAACGCTCTTTACGGAGAACGGACCCGGCTCCTACGGCACCGTCGACCTGCCCACTTCGGACAACACCTCCGGTGGCAGTTGCACCGGCAACACCAACAAAGGCACACCCACAAACATCGGCAACGAGCTCAGCGACCAACTCGCGACCGGGTCGCTCCTGGTCGGAGGCTGCCTGTCGGTAAAAGGCGGCGCATCCCAGCCATCGGCGAACATCGTCAACCAGATCCCGCCGGCCAACAACGCCATGAGCCAAGACCTGCAAAGCCAGGGCAACGGCCAATACCAAGTCATCCCCCAACCATGGGACGACGCCAACGGCCTGCCCCCACGGCTGATGTACATCCCCATCGTCCAATCGCTGCCCGGCGGCAACGGCAACGCCACCATCACCAGCTTCGCCTGGTTCTACCTGACCAGCGCCACCGGCGGCGGCAGCGGCCTCACCATCACCGGACAATGGGTCACCGTCGACCTACCCGCCACAGGACAAACCACCACCTACCAACCCGGCGTCCAAGGCCAAATCCTCGCCATCGAACTCACCCAATAACCCCTGCCCACCCATCCACCCCAAAACAAACCACATCGTGCTAGAAGGAGAACCACATGTCACACACGCTCGCCAAACTACACGCCGAGGCCGGCCAGACGATGGCCGAATACGCCGTCGTCCTGGGCGTCATCACCATCGCCGTAGTAGTCACCCTGGGATTGCTCAGCACCGCCATCCAGGGCACCCTCACCAACGTCATCGCCGCCCTCTAGACCGCCGCGACGGGGTATAGAACGTTCGGGGTGGCCGGCGCACGTCCTTCGGTCGAGCGGCCGGCCGTCGCCACCTATGCGGTTGGCCGCTTGAGCGCGACTGCCAGGAAGCCAAGCGGTGGAGGGTTACGGGAGCGTCGCCGAGGTACTCTCGGCGGCACGGGAAGTCGAGCGGGCCGCCTGCTCATTGACGTGTCAGGTGGCCGCGTTCTCCATCTAGGCGGATGCGGGTATTGGTGGGTGGGGTGGCCCGGCCTGCAGGCAGCGCCTCCGCCGCCATCTCGCGGTCGCCGTCGACCTCGGCGGGGTCGGCGAGCAGTCCGACCAGGACGAAGCGCCATTCAGGCTGGGTGCAGCGGCCCGAGCATCGCTGCAAGCCGAACATGAGTTCCGACTCATACCACCGGTCAAGCAGCGCCGCGCGCCTGAGCGGATCGTCGTGCTGTTGTCGCTCGCAGGGCTCGTCACGCTGGTCGGGGTGAGGCGCCCCGCATCGTGGGCAGGGGAAGCTGCCAATCGGCGACGATCGTTTTGTAAAGGACCGGTCTCAGATTGCCGGATCTCGTCACTGACGTTGCCGGTCGCGCCGCCTTGCTAGTCGCAACGATGCTCCATGCCCAGCCCGCGGACTGTTGCTGCTCAACTATCATGATCAACTCTTTCGGGGGCGGGGGGTAGCGCGCTTCCGCGAAGCTTGTACGCTGGATGTATGTCACCGAGTCGGGACCCATCAGGGCCGATTCGGTGTACTCGCATCCTTTAAGACACACCAAGGGCTCGATACGGAAGGGCCGTCGTCCCCCGAGGCAGTACTTCCCGCGATTGCGTATTTCGCTCGAGCCACCCGACTCCAAAGACATCCCCGTGGGCGGACTCCAACAAGCGCGTGGCCAGACGCTACCCGTGATCGTGCTTTTCATGGTGAGCATTCTCGGCATAGCTGGTCTTACGATTGATGCAGGCAGTTTGCTCCAAGCCAAGCAAACCACTCAGGTGAATGCGGATGCGGCTGCGCTCGCGGTTGCACAGGGCATGGTCAACGGTCAGTGGTCAACCTACGCGGCGCACAACTTCGGCGTCAACAACAAGACCACCGAGTCCGGCAGCTACTCGCTGACAACGTACCTCGCGGCAAACGACTCGGTCACCGCCACAGTCGTCTACCAAGCACCCACCTACTTCAGCAAGATGTTCGGGTTCACCTCCGTACACGAGCAATCAGTTGCGCGGGCAACGGTGCAAAGCGTGCACTCATTCAGCGGGTCAAAAATGCCGTTCGCGCTCTTCAACAACTGTGTCCCGCCGATCGGCCAGACCGTCGTTGTCTACGGCGGCTCGAGTTGCGGATCGTCATCCTCAAACGTAGGCTCGATCCAACTGCCGGCCTCCGGCCAGACCGCAGGCTCGTGCGACTCAAAGGGCGTTCCAAACTACACGCCCGTTGGCAACGGCAACGAGTTCGACAAGATCATGAACGGAACAGTTGCGACCGGCAACGTGCTCGTCGGCGGGTGCCTCGCACAGACGCAGACGGGCAAGGGCAGCGGTCCCGGCAACGACCTGTTCGCCGACTACCCCAACACGTCGCTCTGGCCCCCTGGCCGCGCTGATCCCGGTTGTGCAACAGGCCGCCGGCCAAGGCACCAAGGGCCATACACCGTGACCGCGTTTGAATGGATCAGCATCACCGGGTGTTCGGGGGGCACCGGCCCAGTCTCCTGCAGCGGAGTCAGCGGCAAAGAGATCGACGGCCTACGACTCGGGATCTACGACGGAACATCCTGCGCCGGGATCGTGACCGGCCCATACATCCCAGGCTATGCAAACAGCCTCGGCCTCACACAGTAGAAAGGACTGGAATGAAAGTCTGCTCGAACGACAACTGCAGCGCAACCGTATGGGACGACAACCAGATCTACTGCTCAGGTTCCTGCCAGATCATGCACCTCCGCAACATGTCCGAAGCAGACGCCCGCATCGCGAAGCGCGGCGCGATCGAGGGTGGACTTCGGCAGCGACTCAGCCTCCCGCCCTTCAATTCCTAGGCCAAACCGTGGGCGCGCGGGGCGGCCGGGCCATGTGATGTTCCGACGGAGGGGATGACCTGCGCGCTCGGTCGACTCCGACCCGGTATTCACGAGCTCGACCGACGCGATGCTCGACCCGAGCAACCTGGCTGCGCGAGTCGTCAAGCCCGCGGCTCGAGCGGCCCGGCGTCGAGTGGGCGGCGTTCCACACGCTGCGCCATACCTGCGCGACGGAGCTCTTCCGTCGCGGCCTGAACGCCAAGCAGGTGCAGCTATGGTCGGCCACCACTCCCCCGCCTTCACGCTCCCCGTGTACGTGCATGTGCTGTCCGACGAGTTGCCGGCGTCACCGTTCGAGCCGGAGGGTGGGAATCAGGTGGGAACGAGACCGACCGAGGCCGGGCGAGAAGCCTCGTCGATCGTCGCGGCCGAAACCGCCTGATAGCAGCAGGTTTCCAGCCTGCCCGAACAAGGGCGAGACAGCGCCGAGCGACTTCGAATCTGCCGGTCGTCCGTTCGAATCGGACCGGGCGCGTCGCCTAACCGGGCGGTTTCCGGCGACCACACATTGGCACGCTTCGTTGTTCTCAACCTGTGAGCCGGGTGCGGGGTGGTGCGGCTGATCGCTTCCTTTTGACGACAAAAATCATTCTCTAGGCAACCAAATGTACGATCGCGCGCATGCCACGCCGACCAACCGCAGCCCACTGCATCTGCGCCCACCCGATCGACCCGTTGGCTCGGCGGATGACCGCTGCCCGGAGACGGCGAGTCGCGGCCGTGGCGCTCATGGTTGGGTTGTCGGCAGGGTGTGTCGGAGGGTCGACGGGGACCGAATCGACGATGCGCGGGACTCGCACGGAGGCGGCGATGACGAGCCCCGCGGGGATCCACAGGATCCGGCATGTGATCATCATCACGCAAGAGAACCGTTCGTTTGACTCCTACTTCGGCACCTACCCGGGCGCTGACGGGATCCCGATGCGCAACGGGCGACCGGCGGTGTGCATTCCCGATCCGCTCCGTGGTCGGTGCCAGCGTCCATACCACGACCGGGCGCTGGTAAACGGCGGAGGGCCCGCACGGGCCGAGATCAGCTGTGAGGGATATCGGTGGTGGTCGGATGAAGGGGTTCCTGCGCCAGGCTGAACAGGGCCGGCCAGGCTGCCTGCGCTCGTTTGGGCCGCTCAACCCGCTCTGCAGCCTGTCGCGGCTGCATCCCGACGTGATGGGCTATCACACCGCCGCGGAGATCCCCAACTACTGGGCATATGCACGCCGCTTCGTGCTGCAAGACCACATGTTCTCCCCGAACCTGGGCTGGAGCCTCCCCGCCCACCTGTACGGAGTATCGGCGTGGTCGGCCACGTGCAAGAACCGCTCGCCCATGAGTTGCACCACTGCCCTCGGGATCCGGCGGGGCGGCAGGTCGGCGTTCACCGCGCTGCCGAGTACGCCATTCCGCTGGACGGACCTCACCTACGTACTCCACCGGGCGCATGTCAGCTGGCGCTACTACGTCCACGCCGGCCGCCTGCCCGACTGCGCCTCCGGCGCCCAGAAATGCCACCTCCCCCGACTGTCCGCCAAGACACCCGGAATCTGGAACCCTCTGCCGAGGTTCACGACCGTCCGCAAAGACCACCAATTGGGGGACATCCAGGGTGTACGCCGATTCTTCACCGCCGCTCGCAGGGGCGCCCTCCCTGCCGTTGCATGGATCGTCCCCGACGAGAAGCACAGCGAGCACCCACCCGCAAACATCGCCGTCGGCCAAGCATGGGTAACCCACATCATCAACGCCGTCATGCGAAGCTCCGACTGGAACTCCACCGCCATCTTCCTCACCTGGGACGACTGGGGCGGCTTCTACGATCACGTTCGCCCACCCATCGTCGACCGCTACGGCTACGGACTGCGCGTCCCCGGCCTTGTCATCAGCCCCTATGCCCGCCAGGGCTACGTCGACCATCAAACCCTCAGCTTCGACGCCTACCTCAAATTCATCGAAGACGACTTCCTCCACGGCCAACGCCTCAACCCCAGAACCGACGGCCGACCCGACTCCCGACCCACCATCCGCGAAAACGCTCCCATCCTCGGCAACCTCACCCACGACTTCAACTTCCACCAACCCCCCCAACCGCCCTTCATCCTCCCACAGTACCCACACATCTAACGGCCAGGCATCGCCGCCCTGGCGAAACCAATATCACCATGCCTCACGGCGGACGTTCGTTGGGAACCTCGAGACCCGCCCGTGAGCTCGGCGACGATCGTCGCCGCCGGCATGGTCGCGTGCACGTCGCCGACTGAGGTTCGGGCATACATCGGCATCGCGGAGATCTCGCCATGCGCGGCGCCGGTCGGTGGTACCGGCGCGAACGGGGGAAGGCTGCGCTCAGCGACCGTGGCCACGACCTCCCTGTGAATGACGCGCGCCGCCGAGCCGATGCTGCCCGAGGCGACGCCGGGCAGATCGACCGCGGAGATCGTGTGCGCGCTGGGCCGAACTCGACGGTCGGATTGCCTACCGGCGGCCAGCGACGGCGAGTATGGCGTTGGTGCTGTCGTGCACGAGGCTCGGGGAGGGTTGTCCGCCGGGGAGTTCGACGACGAAGGAGGTCGTGCCAGGGAGTCGATGGTTCTCCCACCCGGTGACGCTTCCGGGATACCGCGGCAGTCGTGCTGCCGGCAGGTCGACCAGCCGGGCGAATCGGCGCTCGATCGCCACGGCTCCTCCCCCGAGGTCGACGACCGCGAGCGCCTGATGAAACCAGATCGAAAGCGTGGGCCGCACGTGGAGGATCAGGTTCGCCACGGCTCGGCTCTCAGGCTCGCTGAGGGGGCCGCGGCCGGAGTAGTGGACATCCCCGGGGCGGCCGATCCGGTGCCAACGGTAGGGAAAGTTCCGATTCAGGTCGACTTGATCACCGTTTTGGCGGCGGCGCGTCGCCAGGCCGTCTGGATTCAGCACCGGCACAAGCCAGAATGCCACCTCAGGTGAGAGCCGGCTGGTCATCAGCGTTCGCACAACCGCGATCCCGCCGGGCTCGTCTCCATGGATACAGCCGACCACGAGCACCCGATGAGACGCGTCCGGATCTCCTGATGTGTACAGCCACACCACTCGACCATCGACGGACCTGGCCAAGACTTCCCGCGCGCGGATCGGCGCCTCATCCTCCGACCGCGCCCGCCGTGCGGATCTGAGCGGAACAACGCGCGCGGTCGATCGCGGTGCGCTTCCGGTCGGCGCGCCGGCGGGCGCAGACGCGCAGCCGGCCCCCACTAGGAACACAAACACCGCCAGCACGCCGCATATGACGAACGGGTCCGACGCCGGCTGCCGCATCGGTTTACCCCGGGCGGCTCGTCTCGCGCGGGCACCGCCGCAGGAATGCCCCCCATCTGCCACGCGCATACCAGAACCATCGCAAACATGCATTGACCCGAGGTTCGACCCGTGCGCACCATCCGCCGAACGGCCGAAACCGATGGTAGAGTCTGGAAACTGTCATGCCGGGCCGATTCGAAGAGCTGATGGAGAGGTTGCGCGAGCTGCGGATTCGACGCCGGGGGCGGACCTCCCGGCCTCACGGGCTGGCGCACCGCCTTGGCGATCCGTTCGAGCGTCTGCGCGAGAGCGGGCGCTTCTCCGGCCTGCGGCACCGCGTGCGGCCGTGGCAGGCCGTTCCGGCGCTGGTCGCGGCGATCGCGCTGATCGTCGGCGGGTTCTGGCTGGGCGGCGCCATCGGCGGCCATGCAAGCGCAGCGACGCTCGTCCGCACCCTGACGGGCAAGGTGCTCACGAAGAACGGGATCCGCTACGTGAAGACGCCCGCCACGACGGTGAAGGTCAACGGCAAGACGGTCCAGATCCCGGCCCGCACGGTCGCGCTGGCCGCAGACACCGTCATCTCCGGCACGACGGTCGCTGTCCCAATCAATAGGACCGTCCCGGTGACGATCTTGACGACGGTCAATCACACGACGACCACGACGGTCGTCCAGACGCTCACCTTGACGGGGCCGACAACGACCGTTCAGGGGCCAACGCAGACGGTGACCGACACCATCACCATCACGCTGCCGGGGACGACCGTCACGCTGCCCGCGACGAGCTGAGGCCACTTCGTCGTGTCCGGCTCGGCGCCGCGCGCCGATCAACGGGGGATCACAGGCGGCCCATTCGGGGGATTGGCTTTCCCGGGCTGTGTCCGAATTTGTGAGTAGTGAGCGCGGCCGCCGGGGGGACGGCGTCGCGCCGAAACCTTCCTCGGAGGCACGGACGTGGCGCACCTCTCCGTCGAGCACTCGAACCGAATCGTTGCCTTGGCCGTCACGAGAGGACGACGCACTCGCGGGTCGATGGCGGGTCAGGTGTTGCCGCTGGTGGTCGTGTTCATGTTCACGCTTCTGATCTTTCGCCGGCTTGGTGATCGACCTGGGCAATGCCTATCGGGTGCAGCAGGCGCTGCAGGCCTCGGCGGACGCCTCGGCCGCCGCTGGAGCCGGCCAGTTGACCCTGACATACCCGCCGCAGGTCGCGACGGCCACGTCGCAGGCGCAGAAGTACGGGTCGCAGTCGGGCGGCCAGAACCCGATCACCGGCGTCCCCGCCGGCAACGTCACCCAGACGGTCACCGTCACATGTGCGCCTCAGGCCGGCTACAACTGCAACTCGGGGTACGCCAACACGGTCACGGTCAACGAGACGGCCAGCGTGCCCACCTACTCTGCTCAAGCTGCTCGGGTTCAGCACCATCAGCCTCAACGCCCATGCGCAGGCCTGTTCACCGTGCGGTGGGGTGCCGCTGGACGTGATGATCGTGCTTGACCGCACGGGGTCGATGGCCGACAACAACAAGCTCAGCCAGGCGAAGGCGGGCATCACCGCGTTCATGAAGACCATGGACCCCACGCTTGACAACGTCGGGCTGGCCGTCCTCCCGCCGGCACCGAGCGTGGCCGCGCCCTGTGTCGATGTCGACCCGTACTTCAACGACCGTAAACGCCGAGGGCCAGTACGACGGCAGCGGGGGCACCTACAGCCTCCCCAACGCCGCATACACACTGGTGCCGCTGTCGAACACCTATGCGTCGAGCGTCGGCAACCTCAACAACGGATCGCCCCTGATATCGACCATCAACTGCGTCCAGGCCGGCGGGGGCACGGCCTACGCCGAGGCAATCGACGCAGCATACGCCGAACTGCAAAAGGACGGCCGCCCCAAGACGCAGAAGGTGATCGTGTTCCTCTCCGACGGCGCGGCCAACGACGCCCCCATCTCGCTGCCGGCCACCTCGCCGTATCGAACGAACCCCTGCGGCCAAGGCGTCACCAGCGCCGGGATCGCCAAGGCCGCCAAGGTACTCGTGTACTCGATCGCCTATACCGCCAACGGAGACAACTGCTACGCCGCGGTGGGCGCGAACGTGGGCGGCAAGATCGTCACCACCTACGACGGAACCCTCGAGTCGCCGGCCATCGCCGCACAGCCAGGCCCTCCAGAGCATCGCCAGCACCGGCAACGGCACCTACTTCTACGACCTCCCCAATCCCACGTCGCTGACCGGCATCTTCCAGCAAATCGCGGCAGACATCACCGGCGGCACCGCACGCATCGTCCAATAGTCAGCACCCCGTAGCGTTCCCGGACCGCCACCCTCCTCCTTCGCGGGCGGGCCGGACCACTCGGGGGCGACCTTCGTGCTGTCGCTCGTGCTCTTCCCGACGTGATGGGCGTGGCCATCCTCCGCTATCGCCTGTACGACATGCGCCCGTCGCCGAGCGAAAGACCGCGCCCAGAACGGCGATCCCACCGAGGGTAGAGCAACGCGAGTACGGCGACCAGGCAGGTGTACACCAGGGGGTTGCGGATCACGACGTCTTGCGGCCCTCAAATCACGACGCGTGAGCGCCCGCCGCCGCGAGCTCCAGATGATCGTGGATTGCGCCCGCGACGAGATCGCGGCAGGCGCTGCTGTGCCCGTTCGCCAGCTCGAGGGCGGGTGTGAACACGGCACGGCGGGCGACTCTGCGATGGAGCTGAAGCGTCGCGGCGATGGCGCCGTGCATGCGCACGGGATCGCCCTCGGTCGCGCCCCGGACGATCCGGGCGACCAGAGCGGACGGAGTGAATTCGATCTCGGGTGGTGAGGTCACTCCCGTCCAGTCTGGCGGCAATCGCCGCCGGAGAATCTGGGAATTGCGGTAACCCGGCCCACCAATCGTGGTATCTCCACTCGCCAGGATGCGCCGCGCACTCGAAGTCGCACAATCGCGCCGACGTGGCATGCGTCCTCACGAACGGAGGGTCGTGTGTCGGCGCCGGACGTCCAGCACAAACCAGGTCGGGCCGCTCGCGCGCCATCCAGAGAGCCCGTCGGTGCCGGCCATCGTGACCTCGACGCGGTCGCCGGCCCCGGTCTGCGATCCTACCGTCACCCCTGCATACGGCCCCTGGGATCAGCCGACGGCGGGAACCCTGCCCCACGCGGCGGTGACCGCGATGTCGGCCATCGCCTGCGAGCGCTCGCGCGCATCCTCCGGAGTGTGCACCCGCACCGAGTGGGGCGTGTCGCCCATCGGCGAGACGACCTCGCCGTAGAGCCCGGCGGCAGCACTGCGAGCGACATCCTCGGACGATCCCGCCGCGACCGTCACCCACCGGTTCGGGCGGAAGATGTTGAAGCGCGCCTGGGCGAACACCACATCGTCAGAGGCATCCATATCGGGGCTCACCGTAGCGACGAACCCCCGTGCTGTCGACCCCCTTTACAAACCTCTCCAACAAAATTCTCAACTCACATGGCACACGTACACTGGTTCCATGTGGAGATGGGTGTTGCCGGTCGCGGTGGCCGCCGCGCTATTGATCGGATTCTTGGCGAGCCGCAACGGCCCGACCAGTCACGTCGGCGCGCACGCACCTCCCACGACCACCACGACGCCCACGGCGCCGGGCCCGCATCTGGACGCGACCTGCGGCAGCCTGACCGGGACGGCGACCGTTCGCCACGTCGTCTGGATCTGGATGGGCGGCCAGTCCTACAAGCACATCATCGGCAAGGTACGGGAGGCGCCGTACATCAACCAGCTGGCGGGCCAGTGCGGCCTTGCGAGCGCCTACAGCACGATCACCCACCCCGCGATCGCAAACGACGTCGGCGTCCTGGCCGGGGATTCCCACGGCCTCGTCCACAACGCCTGCTCGCCATGCATCGTCCCCGGCGCAAGCCTGCTCACACAGGTGCCGTCGTGGCGGGCATTCATCGGCGGGATGCCGACGCCGTGCCGCAAGCTCGCCGACGAACGCGATACTCGCGCCTCTCCAACCCGCCGATCGTACCTGACCGCTCCCCGGCTGTCCCTCGCTTCGACCTGCCTCTGGGCACACCGACCGGCTGGCCGGCTGGCCCCGCTCCTGACCGCGAACACCATGCCGGCGTTCACGATGATCGTCCCCGACGGCTGTCACGACACCGGCTTCAACAAGCACTGCGGCGGAGTGAAGAAGCGGGGCGCGTTCATCGCCCGCGGCGACACATGGCTGCGCACCTGGATCCCGGTGCTCACCTCATCGCTCGCCTACCGCTCGGGCTCGATGGTGATCTTCATCACCTGGAACCAGGGCACGCCGGCCAAGCCGCTCGACATCGCCTGCACCACCGGGACCCCCAGGAACGCGTGCCGGGTGCCGCTGCTGGTCATCTCGCCGTACGTGAAGGCCGGCATCAACGTGACGACCCGGTTCAGCCACTACAGCCTGCTTCGGGCGACCGAGAAGCTGCTCGGCATCAAGACCCAGCTGGGCAACGCCGGGCGACCGGCGGCGGGCGATTTGGTGCAGGCGTTCGGCCTGTGAGCCGGCGAGGGCTGGCAGCCGCCGCCGCGGCGCTGCTCGTCGCCGCCGGATGCGCCGGTGGCGGTGGCCAGAGCGGCGCACCACGACAGGGCCGCCGCCTCCCCCGCGCCGGCCGTTCCCACCCCCGCACGGCACCGGCCTGCGCAAGCCGTGGGTCACCACCTGCGGCAGCCAGTTCGTCGACCAGAATGGCAAGCCGGTGCTCCTGCGCGGCGTCAACATGTCGGTCGGCCAGGCCACGCTCGCCCCCGCCGCGGCGGCCCTCGGCGTGAACTTCGTTCGCATCCACGTCGGCTGGGATTCGATCGAGCCCCAGCCGCCGTTGCACGGCCGCTACCGGTGGGACACCAATGTCCTCGACCCAGCTCGACCAGGAGGTCCAGGCGCTCCAGCGCCTGCACGTGAACGTCCTGATCGACTACCACCAGTTCCACTGGTCGCCCTACTTCGCCCAGGCGACATGCAAGGCGGGCAAGACCGTGTGCCGTGCCAGCGGCGTGCCGGCCTGGTTCTACTCCGGCGGCCGCTTCGCCGCCACGAAGAGCGGCGTGTCGCAGAGCCGAGGCGGCGTTCTGGAGCAGCCGAGTCGTCACTCTCGCAGGGCTACTACGCCGCATTCGTGAGCATGATGGCGGCCCGCTACGCGCGCTACCCGAACGTCGTCGGATACGAGCTCTTCAACGAGCCCCACCCCGGCCGGCTGGGCGACACGACCGGTGCGACCGACACGATGCTGCGTTGGCAGGCGGGCATCCGCGCCGCCATCCGCAAGGTCGATCCGTCCAGGACCGTGTTCATCATGTGCCGCGGCGGCGGCGAGGGCGTCGGCACCGCCAGCCTGGCGCCGTTCGGATCGCTCACGCACCTGGCCCTCGACTGGCACGACTACTTCAACGGCCTCTCGGGCGGCCTCGACGCGGCCGGGGACAACTGGGTGCCGTCATGGACGGCCACGCACAACCAGACCACCGCGAGCTACACCGGCAGCGAGCAGGCCCAGGCGCGCGTCCTCCAGGTGCCGCTCGAGCGTACGCGCACGTGGGGCATCCCGCTCCTCGTCGGCGAGTGGGGCATCCACAGCGGCACCCCCGGAGCCGCGGTGTACCAGACGCAGATGCTCGATCTCTTCGCCAAGGACAAGGTCAGCTGGACGCGCTGGGTGCTGACGGGCGGCGGCTTCGGCCTGCTGTCGACGAACGGCGCGCCCACCGCCGAGGCCGACCAGATCAAGGCCGCGCTGGCCGTCAGCCCCTGAGCCGCGGCCCGAAGCGGATGCCATCGAGCCAATGGCGGATCCGACCGATGAAGCAGGTCGAGCTAGGTGGGAGCCGATCCGCGAACGAGGGGCGATTCACCCGTGCGTCGCGGCCGCGGCCCTGCCGCGCCGCCGCCGGCGCAGCGAGCCCCCCAGAAGCTCCAGCTCGACCCGGTCGCGGAACTTCCACAGGAGCCATGCGTAGCCGGCCGTGCCGACGACGAGGCAGACGATGAGCGCCGGCACTGTCGTGCCCACGGTGACCCGAAGCGCAAGTCCGAGCACGCCGTAGCAGAGCAGCGCGCTGCCGCTTGCGACCGGGAAGCCGCGGCCGAACGGGTGCACCTTCAGGAAGGCGCGCACCTCGGCCAGAGGGGCGACGTTGTTGATGACGATGCTCCCGGCCCATGCCACGGCCGCCCCGGCGATCCCGAAATGCGGGATCAGGAGCAGGCTCAGGCCGACGTTCACCGTCAGCGCCACGATCACGTTGAAGAGGTTCCAGAAGCTGCGCCCGCCCATCAGGAGCACCATGTCCACGGGCCCGATGCCCGTCGCGACCAGCATCGTGACCGCCAGGATCTCGAGCGACGACGTCCCGGAGACGTACTGGGGCTTGAACACGCGCAGCAGCAGCGGGGCGAAGATCGCGAGGCCCAGGTACATCGGCCAGGCCATGAGCACGAGCCAGGCGGTCGCCACCTGGTAGACGTCCATCGCCCGCTTCCGGGCGCCGCTTGCCAGCAGCTCGGAGAGCTTGGGCCCGATCACCTGGATGATGGCCATGTTGACCACGCTGCCCGCGACGAGGTACCGCGTCGAGGCGGTGTAGATCGATGCGTGGGCGGTGTCCATCAGCGAGCCCACCATCAGCGTCCCCACCCAGAGCGTTGTCACCTGGAAGACGCCGGTCATCCCCCGCGGCGCCGTGAACACCCAGAACTCGCGCGCCAGCTCGCGCAACGGCGTCCCCGGCTGGGTCGCCTTCTCGCGCCGCTCGGTGCGGCGCACCAGATGGCCGAGCCAGAGCAGCGCGACGGCGAACGAGATCCCGATCGGGACGCCCCACGCGACCGCGACGGCGAAGCTGCCGCCGCCGGCCAGCACGGCGACCGCCACCGCGAGGGTCTGCACCGCCGCCTTGCCGATGCGATCGACGAGCGCGTTGGGGAGCATCGTCCCGAAGCCACGGGTCGCGGCAATGGCCACCGTGTAGGCCGACGACAGCGGCACGAACACGGCCAGCACGCGGATGTAGGTGGCGACGGCGTCTGCCGAGGCCTGACGGTGGTTCGTGAAGATCTCGGCCAGAGGGCCGGCGAGGGCGAAGGAGATCGCCGCGAGCACCACTCCGCCGACGAACGACGGGACGAGGCCGACGCTCAGGCTGCGGCGCACGTCGGCCACCCGGCCGGCGACGCGGTAGCGCGGGATCATCCGGGTGAGGCCGGTGTCGGCTCCGAGCTCGGCCGTGTTGGACAGGATCAGAAACAGCGCCACCGCCTCGAAGAAGGCGCCCGAGGCGCTGCGGGTGAGCGCGCGCGTCACCACCACCACCATGGCGAACTGGAGCAGGCCGTTTGCGAGCGCGCCGATGAAGTTGAGCGAGCCGCCGCGGGCGACCATGCGCAGGTCGTCGGTGCGCTCCTGGCCGGCCGTGGCCGGCGACTCCACCGCCGTCACGGCTCGACCTGCTCGTGCTCGGCCTCCGGCCAGCCCATCCTCATGCCCACGAACGCCTCCAGCCTCCGGTTGGGCGCGGCGAAGTGCGCCCGCAGCCGTGCCCGCGTCTCGTCCGCCATGCCCGTGGCGCGTCGGGCATTGTATGCCCGGAACTCCGGCGGGCTCTCGGGATCGGGCAGGCCGAGGAAGCGCAGGACCTCGGCATAGCCGGCCTGGGGATCGGCGAAGAACCGCTCGTAACAGATCACCAGGGTGCGCTCGGCCGGGAAGTGCTCGCGCCATGCCGCGAGCTGGTCGGCGTACTCGCCGCGCTTGACGTAGGCGTGGTGCTGGTAGGCGCGGCTGTCGTAGGCGGGATCGGCCAGCATCCGCTCGCGCTCACCCTCGATGCGCGCCGGCTCGAGGTCGAGCGCGGCCTCGAAGGAGGCGGCGTCCTCGAACCCGCGGGCGTACTCCTGCTGGTAGTGGGAGTAGGCCCGCTCGACCGGGTCGCGGAGCATCACGATCACGCGCGCGCCAGGCACCGCCGCCGCCGCCCGCGCCGGCCCGTGGGGGTGGAAGAGGTAGTAGGGGCTGCCCTCGCCCGTGACCGCCGGCGGGCCGGCGGAGCGCTCGCGCCGCCGCCGCTCCGCCTCCGTCGGGAAGTGTGCCCGGTACCACCGCAGGCTGCGGTCGGCGTGCTTGTCGAAGTAGTGCACGCCCTTGCTCGGCACGGCGGGCATCACCTGGGGATGGGCGGCCAGGTAGTTGTACAGCGACGTCGTACCGCTGCGCTGGGCGCCGATGATGAGGAAGTCCGGCAGCGGCCGGTGCGTGGCGGTGAGCATGCGCCAGCCGATCAGGGTCTCGCGCGCAGCGGTGATCACCGGTGCGGGCAGCCGCGAGTAGTTGTCGTTGGCCGCGCCGCGCTCGCGGGGCATCAGCCGGCCAGCTCCAGCGGCGTCAGGAGCACCGGCTGCTTGAGGCTGTAGCCGAACCGGTTCACCCGGTCTTCGAGCGTCTCCACGGCGGTGGCGATGTCGGTACCGGTCCCGGGGGCGCGCCGGGCCAGCGTCCAGCGGCGGAAATAGCCGTCGTTGATGCCGCCCCTCACCTCGAGGCCGCTCGGCAGCGGCTCGACACCGGCAAACCGGAACACTTCGCCAAGGCGGCGGTCGGGGTCGAAGACGAACTCCTCGTAGCGCATCACCAGGAGTTTCTCGATGTGCGACGCGTCGTCCATCAGGAGCTCGTGGCAGCGCAGCCAGTGCTCGATCAGCGACGTGTAGGACATCCGCTTCCACGTCCGCCGTGCGCGCCCGAACTGGCGCGTCGCGCCGGCCACAGCGATCGGGTGGCGGATCAGGACGACCATGCACGAGCCGGGGAAGAGCGCCTGCAGGAACCGCGTCCGGATCAGGTTGGGCGGCGACTTCTCGACCAGCACCGGCCGCGAGGCGTCCCAGTGGCGGCCCCACTCCTCGAACAGCCGCCGGCGGCTCTCGTCGTTCACGAGCGGGGAGTCCTCGGTCAGATGGGCGCTGGGGTCGAACCCGAACCGGCCCGGCCCGCCGTGCTCGTTCGCAGGCCGGTACACGGTCTGCAGGTGCTGGCCCTCATCCTCGGTCGCACCGGTCTCGGAGAAGCCGCTCACCTGCGGATGCTCGGCCAGACAGCGGCCGAGCAGGGTCGTGCCACTGCGGTGCAGACCGCCGATGAACACGAACGTGTGCTCATGCCAATCCATCTGTTCAAGCCGGGACGAGCGCCCGTCGCCGAGGTCGGGCAGGCGACGCCTCGCCCACCGGTTCCGGTGCCTCTGCCGTCATCATCGCACGGTAGGTGATCGCAGCGGCCACCAGCATGATCGGCAGGCGCTCGGTGACGTCGTAGTAGGGCACCTGCAGCATGGCGACCAGCAGCCAGCCCCCCGGCAGCACCCAGCCCGAGGGCAGGTTCTGGTTGATCCGCGCGGCGGGGGCTCTAAGCATGGTGCCGGAGATAGCCGTAGCGAAGCAGCAGCGGCCAGGTCACCAGCACCACGAGGGAGCGTGTCTTTCGGGCCATGCCGGTGCGCCAGGCCTCGTCGGGCCGCACCTGCTGGCGGCCGTGGGCAAAGCGCATCGGGTTTCCGCGCACGCTGTGCTGCCCCGAGACGTGCACCGAGTCGGCCCCGATCGCCGAGAGGTCGTGCCGGCCCGGCTCGCCCATCGCCGCGAACATCCGCTCGAGCTCGCCGCGCGGGTCGGCTGCGAGCGACTCGTAGCGCATCCGCACCGTCGGCGCACCGACGCGCCGCAGGAACTCGAAGGCCAGGTTGCACTGCATCCAGCGCACACCCGCCGAGACCGGCGAGAACTCCTGGAAGTAGGCCTCGCCGGCGATCACCTCGGGGCGCGCGACCCGCTTGGCCCACGAGTACACGACGCCGCGGCTGTCGCGCACCAGGTGCACCACGCGCAGGGCGATCCCCGAGCCCGCCGCAGCGCGCAGGAAGTACGCGTACGGCGGGTTCTTGGTCGAATCGACCACGACCTGCGCTCCCGACACGGTCAGGATGCCGCGATAGAGCTGCGCGGTCAGGTCGGCGTAGCGGCGCACGGCCTGTGCGTGGCCGGACGCGAGCCGGCCCAGCGCCAGAAGCGGGATCCTGCGGTGGGCGAGGACCGTGGACTCGAGCCGCAGGATCTCGTCGGTGTCCACCTTGTCCCAGCCGCCGAAGGCCGCATCCCCGACCGCCGCCCAGAATGGGCAGTCGGCGAACTGCAGGCCGCATCCGCACAGCTCGTTCGCGCCGGGCCCGGCCTGCCACACGTAGCGCAGCTCACCGACCGACACGAACCCCGGCACCTCGCCCAGAACGTGCGCGAGCAGGGTCGAACCGCTCCGCCCCCAGCCGCCGATGTAGAGCACCGGAACGTCGGTCATGCACGCCGCCGCGAGAACGGCGCCGACCGCGCGACGCCCCCGTGCGAGCCGTTCGTGTGGGAGACGAGCTCGTCAACCAGCTGCTCGAACATGGCCACCGCGTTCGCAGGCCCGGCGCCGGCGGGCGGCAGCTTCGCCTCGCTGCCGTCGAGGCCGAGAGCCGCGTCAAGGCACGTGCGCAGCTCCTCCTCGGACTGGGCCAGGACGATCGCGCCCTCTCCCGCGATGCGCTCGGTGAACGAGCACTGATGGTCGTCCACGTGCTCGCCGTAGCGCTTGCGCCGGGGCACGACGATCGGCCGCTTGCCGAGCGTCGCGGCCAGCATGATCGTCCCCGGGCCGCCGTGGCACACCACGACCGCGGCCTCGCGCACCATCGCCTCCATCTCGGCATGGCCGAGGTACTGGCGGTGTTCGGCAAGACGCGGCACGGCCGACGTGCCGGTCTGCACGAAGCAACGGGCGACGTCGCAGCCGCCCGCCTCGAGCCAGGCGTCCATCCAGCGGGACAGGCGGTCGAAGGGGTGGTAGTCGGTACCGACGGAGGCGAAGACGAGTGGCAGAGGGTCGCTCAGAACAGGCCGCCGATCACGCGTGCCCCGGGGTAGAACCGGCACTGCTCCTCCCACTGCACCAGAAAGAGGCTCGAGAACGGCCGGCAGAGACGGCCGGTCAGCGTGGGTGAGTCGATCCGGTCGTACACCTCGAGGTACACCGTGGGGATACGCAGGAGACGGGCGACGATGAAGAACGGGAACGCCACGGCGGCACCGTCCGAGACGACCACGTCGGGCCGCCACCGTGGCAGCATGCGAACGGCCAGAAGAAAGTTCCGCACCGCGTTACGGATGTTGCGCGTGGTCGGGTAGTACGCCCACGTGACGCGTTCGTCCTGCAGGAGCGACCGGCTGTCGGGCAGGTCGAACGTGACCCACCTGCGGTCGTGCTTCGTCCACCACGGCTTGAGTTGGTGCAGCTGGATCAGGTGGCCGCCCGATGAGCAGACCAGCAGGACTCTCACAGCAGTTCGGTTTCTCGTGTCTGTCCAGGCTGCGGGACCGAGTCTGGCTGGACGTGGGACGTGCCCACGTAGCCGCCGTACTCCTGCACCTCGTCGGCGGCGCCGCCGACGAACACGAACCCAAGCCGCGGTGCGGCGCACGCCTCGAGGGCGCGGCCGAGTGCGACGAGCTGCGGACGGCTGGCGAGCCGTGCCCGTGCGACCACGACCACCGCGTCCACCTTCGTGCCGAGCACCATGGCGTCGGTCACCGGCAGCATCGGCGGCGCGTCCACCAGGACGACGTCGGCGCGCGTGCGCAGCTCACGGAGGAGCTCGGTCATCGCCCGGCTGTCGAGCAGCTCCGCAGCATCGCCCGGGATCGGGCCGGCCGGCAGCACCTCGAGCAGGCCGGCACCGCCGCCGGAGCCGTTCGAGCCGGACTCGACGGCCTGCTCGCGGCTGACATCGACGATCGTCAGGGCATCGCCGAGCTGGCTGTGGCCCGAAAGGATGTCGCTCACACCCATGCGGTCGTCCAGTCCGAAGAATCCACCCAGGGCCGGCCGGCGCATATTGGCGTCGACCACGACCACGTGCTGGCCGGCGCGCGTCAGCGCAACCGCCAGGTTCGCGACGGTGGTCGAGATGCCCTCGTCATCCGAGGCGCTGGTGAACATGATCACCTTCATGCCGCGCCGCAGCGTCGAGGACAGGTTCAGCTTGAGGATGCGGAAGGCCTCGGCCGTCGGCATCTGCGCTCCGCCCTGCGGAGACATCAGCACCACGGCCTGATCTCGGAGCGCACGCGGCCGCGACGGGATGCTGGCCAGGAGCGGCAGGCGCAGGCGCCGGCCGACCTCGTCCACCGTGCGGATGCGGGTGTCGAGCAGATCCTGCAGGAAGGCCAGGATCACGCCGAGGATCAGTCCGAGGACGAGCCCGATGGCGGCGTTGCGGCTGGTCTTGGGCTGCGTCTGGTTGGCCGACTGCGCGACGCGGGCGGTTCAGCTGGAGGCCCGAGTTCGTGATCTGAGCCACCTTCTTGGTGAGAATGCCGTTGTCGGTCGTGATCTGGTCCGTGAGCTGGTGCGCCTTGGCCGCCGTGAACGGCGGCGTCGTGTGATTGCTCACGGCTTCGTTGTAGGGGATGAGCTCGGTCGTCGCGTTCGCGATCTGTGTCCGCAGGGCGACGATCGAGTTGTGGAGCTGCGTCTGGTCAATCCTGTTCGAGTATGCGCCGATGATCGTTGCCCACGCGTTGGCGAGCTGCTGGGCGACCACCGGGCTCGGGTCGGTGACGGTGAAGTCGATCGCATCGACGGCGGCGTCGGGCGTCACCGTCGTCTCGCCAGGAGCTGCGCCGGGGAGATGCCCGTGAGGTGGGACTGGGAGATGATCGACCTTCGCGCCCGGCGAGGGTCGCGAGCAGCGGAGCGTGCGTGCCCGACCACGTGTTGCCGCTCGGGTTCTTGGACGACGACGACGACGCCGACGACGTCGTGTTGACCAGCTGGGAGCTCGCCGAATACAGCTTCTGCTGGCGCTCCGAGAAGCCGAACGCGGCCGCCGTGACCATCACCGTGACCAGGAGCGCAATCCACTTGCGCCTCCACACCACACCGACGTAGTCGCTCAGCGAAACCGACTCATACCATCCGTTTTCCACTACTCGGTCCTCTCGGGTCGTCTGCGCTCGCGCGTTGTCGGCATGGCCAAGCCAGGTGCCGTTACGAATAGGCTCCGCCCGGCGCGGGGACGCCGGCTGGAGGGAGGCTCTGGATCGTCCAGGTAACACCCGGCCTCCCACACCCATGGTACTCCCCAGCAGTTCGGCGTCAACCCTGCTCTCGGGCACTATTGGCACGCGATTGACAGGTTCTCGTTGCCTCCACGGGTACGGTGTTCGGCGTGAGGGATGCAGACGCCTGCATGCGGGGTCTCGCGGCGACGGGCGAACGCGTCCACGCCGGGCCCGCTCCACCGCCGGCCTTTCGGCCGGTCGACCGCTATGTGGTGCTGCCGTCGCTGCGCCGGCCCGGCCTGCTCGTCCCGGTGACGTCGCGCCGGCCCGCGGCCGCAGCCGCACGTCAATACCTGCTCTTGCCAGGCGGCGCCGGCCGTTTCGCCACCGAGGCCGTCGCGATCGCGCTGCGCACGGGAGTGCCGCAGCGGCTGAGCCGAAGCCGGCTCGGCATCTGGGTTGCACCCGACGTGGCGGTCGCGGAACTGCCGGACCTCGTGCTGCGCCACCATCTCGCCGCCGTGCTCGGGGAGGCCGACGTCGAGCTGGCGGTGCGGGTCGGCGCCACCCGCCCGAACGGCAAGCCGGTGGTGCAGGTGGCCGAGCCGGGCGGGCGGGTGCTCGCATACGCGAAGGTGGGCTGGAACGACCTCACACGTCCGCTGGTCGCCGCCGAGGCTGAGGCGCTGCGGAGCATCGCCGCCCGGGCCGCGGCGCCGCGCACGTTCCGTGTGGCGCAGCTCCTGCATGCCGGCGAGTGGCAGGGCAACACGCTCACCGTTGTCGAGCCGCTGGTCGGCGGGGTGCCGGTGCGCTCGCCCGACCCGCCCCGAGACGCCACCCACGAGCTGGCGCTCGGCGGCGCCGTCGGCCGCGAGCCTCTTGGGCTGAGCGGCTGGTGGTACGACGCCCGGGCCCGGATCGAGGCCTCGGGCGCCGACCTCGGTCCTGCCGCCGACGCGATTGCGGCCGAGGCGGGCGACCTGATGCTCGGCTTCGGCCGCGGCCACGGCGACTGGACGCCCTGGAACATGCGCCATCTCGACGGGCGCCTCGTCGTGTGGGATTGGGAGCGCAGCCGCGAGGGCGTCCCGGTCGGCCTGGACGCGCTGCACTACGGCCTGCTTGTGGCGCTGAACGTGCGCAAGCTGGCGCCGCGGAATGCCGTGGCCGACACGCTCGCGCGCGCGCCCGCGTGGCTGGGCGACCTCGACCAGCCGCCCGAGGCCGCCCGGCTGATGCTGTGCCTCGAGCTGCTCGAGATGTCGCTGCGCTTCGCCGAGGCCCGCCGGGCCGGCGTCACGGTGCGGCACGACCGCTTCGGCGCCGCCCTGCACGAACTCCTCGATATGCGGCCGCCCCCGGCGCCGGTACCATGAGTGGGCACCCATGAGCGTCTCGATCTCCAGCGTCATCTCCCTCGCGCCCATCTTCGGGGTGGTCGTGCTGTCGGTGTTCGCGGCCTTCCTGCTCGCCCGCGGCGATGACGCGGCCCGCACGCGCAGCCGTCGCTGAGCCGGCCGGAGCGGCGCTCCGCGCGGTGGGCGAAGTCGTCGCCGCGATGGCGGCGGCGCCGTCGCTCGAGGCGACGCTGCAGGGGCTGGTGCAGGCCGCGCGGCGGCTGGCGAGCTGCCGGTACGCGGCCGTGGGCACGCCAGACCGTCGCGGTGGCTTCTCGCGGTTCATCACCACCGGCATGAGCGACGCGCTGATCGCCGCCATCGGCCCGCTGCCCCGGACGCACGGCCTCCTCGGCGCGATGCTCGAGCGGCCGCAGCCGCATCGCACGCCCGACATCTCGCGCGACCCGCGGTTCGAGTGGTGGCCGGCGGCGCATCCGCGGATGACGTCGTTCCTCGGCGTCCCGATCGTGTCGGCGGGTGACGTCGTGGGCGCCTTCTATCTGACCGACAAGATCGGCGCCGACGAGTTCTCAGACGCCGACCAGGAGCTGATCGAGCTCTTCGCCGCCCACGCCGCGGTCGCGATCGCAACCGCCGGCCTGCACGAGCGCAGCCGCGAGCTGTCGGTGGTCGAGGAGCGAAACCGGCTCGCCCGCGACCTGCACGACGCGGTCTCGCAGACCCTCTTCTCGCTCACGCTGACGGCCGAGGCGGCCGCCGAGCTGATCGATCGCGACCCGGCCGCGGCGCGGGTGCAGCTCGCCGAGGTGGGCCGGCTGGCGGCGGAGGCGCGCGCCGAGATGCGCTCGCTCGTGTTCCAGCTGCGCCCGGCCGACCTCGAGGCCGACGGCCTCGTTGCGACACTGCGAAAGCACGTCGAGGTGCTCGACCGCGTGCACCCGGCCCGGGTCGAGATGGCGGTTCGCGGCGACGGGTCGCCCGAGGCAGACACCCAGCGCCAGCTCTACCGGATCGCACAGGAGGCGCTGCAGAATGCGCTCAAGCACTCGGCGGCCGACCGGATCACGCTCGAGCTCGAGCTGGCCGGGACGGGCGGCACGCTGACGGTGGCCGACGACGGCGGCGGGTTCGACCCGGCCGATCCAGTGGTGCGCTCCCGGCATCTCGGGCTCACGGTCATGCAGGAGCGAGCCCGCGCGGCCGGGGGGCAGCTGGAGCTGCGCTCGCGGCCTGGCGAAGGCACCACGGTGCGGGTGGAGATCCCCGGTGGGTGATCCGATCCGCGTCCTGATCGCCGACGACCACCCCGTGGTGCGCCAGGGCCTGCGCACCTACCTGGAACTGCAGGCCGACATCGTCATCGCCGGCGAGGCCGGCGGGGGACTCGAGGCGGCCGCGGAGGCCAAGCGGCTCGCACCCGACGTGGTGTTGCTCGACATGGTCATGCCCGAGGGCGACGGGATCGAGGCCCTGCGCCGGATCGGGTCGGGGCCGGGCGCGCCGCGGGTGATCGTGCTCACGAGCTTCGCCAAGGACGGACGCGTGGTGGACGCGATGCGGGCGGGTGCGGCCGGCTACCTGCTCAAGGACGCCCAACCGGCAGAGCTCCTGGCCGCGATCCGTGCGGCCCACGCCGGCGGATCGCCGCTTCACCCCGACGCCGCCGCCGAGCTGGTGGGCGAGCTGCGCCGGCCGCCGGCGGGACCGGACCTGACCGCCCGGGAGCGCGAGGTGCTGGAGCTGCTCGCGCGCGGGATGCCCAACAAGGCGATCGCCCTGCGGCTGTCGCTGTCGGAGAAGACGGTGAAGGCGCACGTCTCGGCGATCCTGCGCAAGCTCGACGTCACCGACCGCACCCAGGCCGCTTTGCGCGCCGTGCGCGAGCGACTGGTCGACGTCGGGGACGGCTGACGGCGGTGAACCATCCCGGACGCCGTCCGGTCGCGGCCGCAACGCCGGCGGCCGAGTGACGGCTACGATGACCGAAGCAGACCGGAATCAAGGTGCCAGATTGAAATCGGGGGGCGTAGCTCAGGGGATAGAGCAGCAGCCTTCTAAGCTGACGGTCGTGCGTTCGATTCGCACCGCCCCCGCTCTCACCCAAACGAATCCCATCGCTCCACCAATCGACGCGACCCAACTTGACGTCCACCTTCATCCGACCAATCAGAGGCCACACGAGCACCACCCCGAGTATGACCAGTCCAGCCAGCGCCACGGGCCCGTCGATCCCGGAACCAGCACCGTGCGAGAGCGCATCGAGCGAACCAAGCTCCCCACCGCCAACGCGTCGACCGCGAACAGGAACGCCAGGACGCGAGCGGTCAGCTGAGTCTCAGACTCCTCCTCCTTCAACGGTGGAACCGCCGCGCTGAACCGAGTCTCGACCATCACCGCCAAGAACAGCACGGGGAGCACCACGGCCACCGCCGAGTGGAAGCCGAGCGGCGGAGTCGTGAGAAGCAGCACGATCCCCAGGCTACTCCACGGCGCGGATGCCTCCGAAGCCCCGCAACCCATCGTCATCGTCCCCAAGATCTGGCGAGAAGATGTCGAGCACCGTAGACTCGCAGCACGATGCGCCGTAGCCTCGAGGCCCTCGTCGTCGTGATCGCGCTCGTTGCGGTTCCGCTCGGCGTCGCTGTGGTCGTCCGGTCTGGCCCCGAACCGCCAGGGCTGGCGGGATCCGCGCTCTCCTACGTCCAGCCGTTCCTCGTAGGCACAGGCTCCACAGCCACACACTGCGAATGGACGCAGCACCACGCCCACATCTATTGCACCCTCAATGGACACGGCTCGTGCTCATTCGACACGACGCAGGATTCGGGCACGTGCACCCTCGCACACGGCAAGTCCGGCGGCAGCGTGTCCGAATCACTGTTGCTCAGCTGGGCGTACGTCCCGTAGGCGAGCGGCGGGGTCGTGAGGAGAGGAGCACAATCCGGGCCTCCTGGACTTGGGCTGCAGAGCTTCGCAAGTCGCGAACTCGGGTTCCGAGCCGCATTGGTCTCCGGGTTCGCGGTCGCCAACGATCACGCGACCGTACGTAACAGTCAACACCAGGTAGTCTCCGCGCGACAACCTGGGAAAGGTGGCTCGAACGTGACATCGCTCGTTCTTCTCGCCGGCGGCGGCGCCGCCGTCGGCCTGGTTATCGTCCTGGTTGCGTACTTCGTGCCGTCGGTCGTCGCGTTCGTCCGGGGCCACCACAACAAGTGGGCGATCTTCGCACTCAACCTGCTCCTCGGATGGACGCTTCTGGGCTGGATCGGGGCGCTCGTCTGGTCGTTCACGAGGCCATCGCCGCAGCCGCAGGTCGTGCACGTCTATCACGACGGGGCGCAGCCAACCTCGCCGGCAGGGCCGCCCAGCTCGCCGGCTGGCCAGCCGACGGAGCCGCCCACGCAGGCGTAGCCCTGCCGCTCGGCCAGGCGTCTGTATGGCCAACATCGGCGGCCCTCCGCTGAGCCCGTTGGCGGCCATCCGGAGGCACCGCCCGCCGTTCATCCCGCGCCGCTACCGCAGGGTCACGCCGTCCGGCGGCGCCGGAACACGTCGACGGCACACACCCACCCCACCAACGCTCCGGCCTCGACGATCGCGTAGACAGGCGACGGCCAGGTGAGCCCATTGAGCAGGTAACCCCCGAGCTCGACGACCACCGCCGCGACCACGACCGCGAAGACGACCATCTGCCAGTCCTTGGTGAACGGCTGGAATCTGAAGATCACGTCACCAGTGTACGGGCACGAGGGCCGGCCGGGGCGGGCCGCGTCCACGGCCTGCCCCGGAGCATCATGCGCTGCCTACAGCGCCATGCACTCGCCGCGCTTCTGGCCGGCGACGACGTTGGGCGCGCCGCCGGAATCGCCGACGTGCGGGGCGGCGATGTTGTTGAAGCAGTCGAGGTTGCCCCCGATCACGTTGGTCACGACCTCGTCGGCGTCAGGATCGCCGAAGCGGTTTCCGATCAGCCGCACCGAGCCACCAACATGGTTGCGGATCACACCAAGCCAGCAGGTGTGCAGGCCGCGGATCACCAGGTTGCCGTGGATCGTGCTGTCCTCCATCACGCTGTAGTACGGAGCGCCGAACGGTGCGATCACGCTGCAGTCCTCCGTCTGGCCGCCCCCGCGGATGCTGGCGCTTCCCCAGATCGTCGTGCCGTGGACGATCACGGCCGCCGCGCCGTGGGCGCGCAGGCTCCCGTGGATCACATCGGCGCCCAGCGACGCGCATCCGATGTCGGGCGAGCAGCCGATTGCCGCCGCGCCGTGATGCTGGATGGTCACGTCACCGCCGACCCGCAGCGTTGCGGGCGTACCGGCGTTGAAGAGCCCGGTCCCCGTGACGACGACGTCGTGCTTCACGGTGACGTTTCCACTCGCACCGAGCATGCAGGCGCCGGTCACCCGCAGCGACCTGTACGTCCCGGCAGCGATCGTGCCGCCGTGACACGTGACCTTGCCGTGGTGGGCGACGGCCGCCCCCGCGACGGCGCTCGACCCGACGCCGAAAACGACGACGGCGAGCGACAGGACCACCAGACGCAAACCCTTCATTCCGCCTCCTCCCGATGGTGTTCCCCGCCCAGGCGGACGGGGCAACCACGGACGACCCTCCGAGACCTGCCAGGGAACGCGACGGCCGTCGACGACGACCCTACAGGCTCCCGGCAGCGGGTGGCAACTCGATCGGCGGAGCCGCCGGGACGGTTACGAGGCCGTGCCGGGCAGCGTGGCCTCGATGCCGCGGGCGTCGCCCTCCTCGTCGGCCAGCACGGAGACGCCGACGTAGCCGATGCGGTCGAGGTCAGCGGCGAGTATCGCGGCCTGATCACCGCCGAGCCCGAGCAGCACCGCGCCGCCGCCGCGCAGGAAACGGGGGCTCTCGGCAAGGACGCGGCGCAGGATGTCGGTGCCGTCGGGGCCTCCGTCGTAGTGGAGCGGCGGCTCGAACGTGAAGGTGTCGCGCTGCAGCAGGGGCAGCGCGGCGCTCGGCACACACGGCACCACGGCGACGACGACGTCGACGCACCCTGCGATCCCGCGCGGCAGCGGGGCGAACAGATCGCCGTGGTAGGCCTCGACGCCGTTTGCGACTGCGCAGGCGACGGCGCGCTCGTCGATGTCCGAGGCGACGACCCGCGCGCCGGGGCTGTTCACCGCCAGCGCCTTGGCGATCGCCCCCGATCCGGTGCACAGATCGATCGCGGTACCGCCCGCCGGCAGCCGCTCGCCGGCCCGGCGGGCGAGCGGCTCGCTGTGCCACCGCGGCACGTAGACACCCGGATCGACCCGCACATCGACGCCGCAGAAGCGGACGCTCCCGGTGATCCAGGCGAGCGGCTCGCCGGTGAGGCGACGTGCGAGCAGCGAGCCGAGGAGCTCCGCGTCGGCGCCCGCGCAGGCGAGCAGCTCACGCGCCTCCTCGGCGGCCGCGACGAATCCCGCGCCCGCGAGCACCGCGGAGAGCGCCTCGACGTCGGGTTGCACCGGCACGCGCGAATTGAACCACGCTTGGGCGCGTGCGCATCGGCATGGCGCGGCGGGCGCCAACCGTGTAGCCTCATGCGGCGACTCCGGCCAAGACCGGCGTCAGAACGGGCTGCACCAGGTGGCAGGCGACAAGCACACGTACAGGGCGATTCCCGGAAGACACCTCTCGGAGGTGGACGGCTCCGACGTCGGCGCGGGGCGCGTCCGGCCGGGCGAGCCGCAGGTATTCGACTCGCTCACCATCTCGTGCACGGGCTGCGGCCGCTCGATCCCGCCCGGCGAGGTCTTCACGCGGTACCCGACTCCCGACGACAGGCGCCGCGACCTGACCTCGCCGTTCTGCCAGACGTGCCGGCCCATCGGCCCCGCCGGGGTCGAGCCGGAGCCCGCCGGCGGTGATTCCACCCAGGATCTGCTGAGCGCCCTGCGCAAGGGCCTCGAGCGACAGGCCAAGGCCGAGAGCGGCACGGAGGGCTGACCGCCCGGGCCGGTGGCGGGCGCTGGGGCGCTCTTGCCCCATGTATACACTTGGTGTATAGTCGCCGGATGCTCGAGGTCACCGATCTTCAGAAGCGGTTCGGGCGCACGGTCGCCCTCGACGGCGCATGCCTGTCCGTCAACCCCGGGGAGATGGTGGCGATCGTCGGTCCGAGCGGCTCGGGGAAGTCCACGCTGCTGCATTGCGCCGCCGGGATCCTGCGCCCCGATGCCGGCCGGGTCGTGTTCGAGGGCCGCCGGGTGGATGCGATGGGCGAGGCGGCGCGCAGCGCGCTCCGGCGCACGGCGTTCGGCTTCGTCTTCCAGTTCGGCCAGCTCGTGCCCGAGCTCACGGCCGCCGAGAATATCGCCTTGCCGCTCATGCTCAGCGGGGCGTCCCGGCGCGGCGCCCTACGCGAGGCGCGCCGCTGGCTCGGACAGCTCGATCTGGTCGACGCGGCGCAGAAGCGCCCGGGCGAGCTGTCAGGCGGTGAGGGCCAGCGCGTCGCCGTTGCCCGCGCGCTCGTGCACCGGCCCCGGGTGGTGTTCGCCGACGAGCCGACCGGCTCGCTCGACTCGCTCTCGGGCGAGGTGGTCATGAACCTCCTGGTCGGCATGGCGGGCGACGAGGGTGCCGCGATCGTGATCGTCACGCACGATCCCCGCGTCGCGGCATACGCACGCCGCGACATCGTCGTCCGCGACGGCAAGATCGTGACGCCGGTCGCGGCGTGATCGCGCTCGGCGTCTCGCTCCTCTTCGGCGGTGGCCGCCGGGGGATCATGCGGCTCCTGCTGATCGTCGCCGGCGTCGCGGTCGGAGTCGTCTTCCTGCTCGGCGCGCTCGCGATCGGCCCGGCTCGCGACCTGCAGGACGCGCGCGTCACGCTCCGTCAGAGTCCCCCCGGGGCGCCCTCTTCCGACAACCGCCCCGCGCTGCTCTGGGACGCCGGCCGCAGCTCTTTCGGGGCGATCGGGAGCCGCGTGCTCGCGGTGATCGATGTCGCGGCGACCGCGCCGGGCGCACCGCGTCCGCTGGGAGCCTCGCGGATCCCCGGGCCCGGTGAGGTGTTCGTGTCGCCCGCACTCGCGCGGCTGCTTCGCTCCGCCGACGGCCGGGTGTACCGCCTGCGCTTGCCCGGCCGGGTCGACGGGACGCTCGGCCGGGCCGTGCTGCACGATCCGAACGAGCTCGTCGCGATGGTCGGACTGGCGCCCGCCCTGCTGGGCGACGCGACGCGCGTGACCGACTGGCACTCCCAGCCTCCAGCGGAGGCCGCGGGCAGCAACACGTTCAACCGCAGGCTCGTGTACCTCCTGGCGGCGATCGGCGTCCTCATCCCCATCGGCGTCTTCATCGCCGCCAGCACCCGCATCGGCGCGAGCACGCGCGAGCGGCGCTTTGCGGCCTTGCGTCTCGTCGGTGCGACGCCGCAGCAGGTGGCGTTCGCGGCCGCGCTCGAGGCGGCGCTCGCCGGTGTGTTCGGCGGCGCCCTGGGAGTGATCCTGGCGCTCGCCCTGCGAACTCGAGCGGCCGACTTCGGCATCGGCGGCTACTCCGCGTTTCCCGCCGACCTCTCGCCACCGCTGTGGCAGGTCGGCCTGATCGTCGTGGCGACGCCCGTACTGGCCGCCGCGGCGGCGCTCGGGTCGATGCGCCGCGTGGTCGTGACGCCGCTCGGCGTCCGCCGCCGCCAGCCGCCGGGCGCGCCCTCGGCCCTCCGACTGATCCCGCTCGTGCTGTCGTGGGCCGAGTTGGCGCTGGCCGTCCAGATCGGCGACGGCCTGGGCGAGAACGGCAAGCTCGCCGCCCTGGGGCTCGGCTTCGCGGGCGTCATCCTCGGGATCGTCGTCGCCGGCCCGTGGCTCGTCGGCGCTCTGGCGGCCGGCGTGGCCCGGGCGGCGCGCGGACCGGGCACGCTGATCGCCGGACGGCGCCTGCAGGCCGCGCCCGGCACCGCCTTCCGGGCGGTCGGCGGGGCCGTGCTCGGCGTGTTCGCGGCCACGGCCGTGCTCGTCTACCTGCCGTCGCACGACCGCTGGGTCGCGCGCGGCGATCAGGTCGCCGCCTACGTCGCCCCGCCGCCGGTCGACGCGACGGTGGACGTGTATCGAAACGGCGCGCCCGCGGCCCGTTCCGATGCGCTCGGCCGGCGGCTGGCCGCGACTGCCGGCGTGCGCGAGACGGTGCCCGGAGCCATGGTCGAGTTCACGCGGGCGGGCTACGGGGCCACGGCCGTGTTCGCGACCTGTCCGGACGCGCGGCGGGTGCTGCACGAGCGGTTTGCGTGCCCCGCTCACGGGGTGCTCGTCAGCCGGGCCACGCAACTGCACGTGGGCGACCGCCTCCGGATCCGAGGCGTCCGCGCGACCGTCGCCGCCTTCCTGCCGAACTCCGCGGTGAGCGCGGTCGTGCCACCGGATGTCGTGGCGCCCCCGCCCCACCCCCAGACCTGGCTGCTGCGCACGAACGGCAGCCTCGCCACCGCTCAGCGCGTACGGGCCGCGCAGACGGCGAGCGGCCTGCTGGGAGACGTCACGACCGACGCCGACGACGCGGTGCCCGCGCCCACCTCGGATCCGCTGCGGCGGCAGGCCGAGCTGGTGGTGGCGCTGATGCTTTCGATCGCCGGATGCAGCCTGGCGGTCATGATGATCGAGGGCATCGTCGAGCGCCGCCGCGAGCTGGCGATGCTCACGGCGGCGGGCACCCGCCCGCGCGACCTGCGCTCGTCGGTCGCACTCGAGATCGTGATCCCGCTCGCGGTCGCGTCGATCGCAAGCTGCGTGATCGGGGTGGTCGTCACCGCCACGCTGCTGCGGGTGCGCGGGATCGGCCTCGTGGTGCCCTGGACGAGCCTGGCCCAGCTGCTCGCCGTCACCGTCGTCGTCGGGGCGGGGGTGCTCGCCCTGGGGCTGCCGATGCTCGCTCGCGTGATCCGGGCCGACAACCTGAGGACGGAGTAGGCATGAGCGTCCCCCACGCCCTGCTCGGACTGCTCGAGACCGGGCCGCGCCACGGCTATGACCTCAAGCGCGAGTACGACGCCCGCTTCTCGCACGCCCGGCCGCTGAAGTACGGCCAGATCTACTCGACGCTGGCCCGGCTGCAGCGTGACGGCCTGGTGGTGATGGACGCCGAGGAGCCGGGCCACGGCCCCGACCGCAAGCGCTACGTGATCACTGAGGAGGGCGCCACCGAGCTCGGGCGATGGCTGACCGAGACGGAGACTCCCGAGCCGTACCTGCACTCGACGCTGTTTGCGAAGGTCGTGCTCGCGCTGCTGCTCGACCACGACCCCGAGACGTTCCTCGACGCCCAGCGGGCCCGTCACATGCAGCGCATGCGGGAGCTGACGGAGCTCAAGCGGACGGGCGAGGTCGTGGATCAGCTCCTGGCCGACAACGCGCTCTTCCACCTCGAGGCCGACCTGCGCTGGATCGACATCACCGCCGCCCGCCTCGACGGCCTCCGGACGGCCGTGCAGGAGACTTAGGCGGCGCGGGCGATGGAGATCGTCGGGAGCAGCGCGCCGGCATGCTCGGCGAAGACCGCCGCGACCTGCAGCTGCGCCCGGCACAGGCCGGCCTGGCGCCCGATCAGGAGCACGCCGGTGTAGGTCGCGCCCACCCGCACCGGAACGGCGGCAACGGTGGGCGGCTCGCCGATCGAGAACACGCCTCCGGCGGCAAGCGCGGCCGCGGCCAGGCGGCGGTGGGCCGGATCGACCGTGCCGGCGCCGCCCGTTGCGTCGGTGGGCAGGTGGGCCGCCCAGTCGGCGCCGACCGCCTCGGGCAGCTCCCGGGCGATCAGGTACGCGGCATGCTCGGCGGTCTGGCAGCCTTGCAGGCGCCGCAGCAAGAACTCGGTGTGCTCGACGACGGGGTCATCGGTTGGCGGCAGAACCCTCATGCCCGCATCATCGGGGCCCGAAGGGTCGCTCCACATGCCCGAATTGGTGGTTTGCGGCTCACCCTGCCAGGGGTGGCGGCCGCTAGATGAGGTAGCCACCGGCCAGCGCCTGGAACTCGCGGGTTTGCGTGTAGTTGCGCGCGCGAGCCAGCCGGTAGGCGGAAAACGCTACGGGTACGGCCACGGCGGCGAGTGTGGCCAGGCCGAGAATGCCGGATGGTCGTTTCACGACAGTGCTCCTTGGGGGGTACACGGAGTCACTCGCGTGTATCGGCCGCAACGACACAAACCTGAAGCCCCAAATTCGCCTGTGGGATGCGCCTCAAGCGAGGTGGCATTCGTGCCGATGACGTTTGGCTATGCGGGTCTTGATTTTCTCTCTGGTTGCAACGGCATTCTTGGTCGCCGTGCCGACCACCGGTGCAATGCCAACTCAGGCCGCGCAGGACGGCTATCGGGTGGTCACACCGGCGCCGGACGGCACCACTCCGGTCAGAACGCCACCCAAGCATCGCTTCACGCTAGTGGACGAGTCGGTCGGCACGGTCGTCCGGGCCACGCCCGCCGGCCGCGTGATCGGGCGCCTGCCCGGCGCCACGCCCCTGGGGACACCGACATGGCTGTGGGCGCTGACGACCAACCGCGCCGGCACCTGGGCGCAGGTCGTGCTGCCATGGACGCCGAACGGGCGCACCGGCTGGGTGACGCTGCGTGGCCGGGCCGAGGTGCACACCCGCACGTGGGTGCAGGCCGACCTCTCGCGGCGCCGTGTGATGCTGATGCGCGGCTCGCACATGGTCGCCTCGTTCGTCGCCGCGGTCGGCGCCTCCGCCTCCCCCACCCCGATCGGCCGCTTCAGCGTCACCGACCCGATCGCGACCGGCGATGCCTCGGGCCCCTTCGGCTGGTACGCCTTCGGCCTCTCGGGCCACCAGCCCCACCTGCCGCCGGGGTGGACGGGGGGAAACCAGCTCGCCATCCACGGCACCAACGATCCCGCCTCGCTCGGAACGGCGGCCTCGGCCGGCTGCCTGCGGGTGTCATCCGCCGCGCTCTACGTCCTCAAGCGCGCGCTCGAGCCCGGCACCCCGGTCATCATCCACCCCTGACCGCGCCGGTCTGACGCCCAGGCGTCGCGTACACTGGCCGGAGACCCGGGACGTGGCGCAGCCTGGTAGCGCACCTGCTTTGGGAGCAGGGGGTCGCGAGTTCGAATCTCGCCGTCCCGATAGCCGTAGACGGCTTGACGAAACCGATCACGTCGATTCCAGCCACCAGGCTTGCTCAGGGTCCGGTGAGGCTGATCGCATTGGCCACTTCCTTGTCAAGCCTGAGGGTTTGGCGTGGGGATATCGGCGTTCCCAGACGCCGGGAATGAACCGAGTGCCGCCACTTCCCCGGAGATGCCGGATAGGGTGGACACCCCAACCACGGAGGACCGCGTCATGAGCATCGTTGTCCGATTTCATCCGACGAACGTGACCATCGCGCAGTACGAGGACGTGGTGCGGCGCGAGCAGAGCGCCGGGGGCACGTTTCCACCGGACGGCAGGGACTACCACATCTGCTTCGGAACCGACGGAGACTTGCACGTCAGCGAAATCTGGGATTCCCGCGAGCAGTTCCAGGCGTACGGCGAAGTCTTGATGCCGATTCTGGCGGATGTTGGAATCCAGTTTTCGGGCGAGCCAGAGGTCTTCGAGGTTCACAACATCATCAAGCGCTGAGTGCGGCCTGGTGATACCGGCGGAATCAGGCACGGGGTACGGACGTTCCAAGACCAACGTAGCGTGCGAAGGGCGCTCCTGATTTCGTGTCTGGCGTTAGGGACCGTCGGCTGCTCGGTGGGCAGTTCGACGACACCGCCATCCGGCGGCTCGGAGGTCGTCTTCAGGAACCTCCCGAAGACGTGGTGTCCCGCATGACCGTGGCCTCGGCGGCGCTGCTCGCCTGCGCCGCGAGGCTGGTACCAACGACGGCCTCGTGAATCCAACACGACGGGCTTCAGGACTTGCCGACAGACCAGTCCTCCAGGTAGAGGAACGGCTTCGTGATACCGGCGGAATCAGGCACCACAAACCACGCAGCCCGGTGTCTGGGATGATACGGCCGCGAAAGGAGAGCCTGGCATGAGTGAGCAGACCAAGAACACCAACGAAGCGGACATCGCCGCGGTCACCGACGTCGTGCGTGCCTACTACGATGGGTCCATGACTGGCGACGAAGCGAAACTCGCCAGTGCGTTCCACCCACGAGCCTCCATCGTCGGCACATGGCAAGGCAAGCTGGAGTGGCAGACGCGAGAGGAGTACATCGCCGAATGTGTGGAAGGCGCCAGCGAAGCAGGTGAATACGACTTGCGGATCACTGGAATGTCATTCGAGGGGAATACGGCGCTCGTCAGAGATGCCGCCCAGTTCGGCGGCATCTACTTCAGCGACGATCTGTCCCTGGTCAAGGACGACGGCACCTGGCGCATCGTCAACAAGACCTACTACACGCACCCGGCCTGACGAACCGCCACCAGACCGCCCCCGACGCCCACCGTTGGAGCGGAGCACGGCTCGGTGATACCGGCAGAGTTAGGCACCGAGTCGCCGCGTGGCGTAGCAGTGTCGGTCAGAGCTGGTTGAAGCTCAATACGAACGCCACCATCCCGAGCATCGCAAGCGCGACCATCGCCGCGCCGAAGCCGAACGCAGCCAGGGCTCGGTTTGCTTGGTGCCCTTGCTCCCGAACGCCCAGACCAAGGGTCAGAGCGGCGACCACCGCGACCACCTCTGATGCCATCGGCCACGGCCCGAAGTCGATCCCGTTCGGATTCCGAATCGCGTAGACGCCCACAGCCACAGCCACCCCGACGACCACACACAGCAGCAAGCCCGACGCCGCTGCGAGCATCCGCGAACCCGTCGGAGCCGAGGCGCTTCTTGTCATAGCACCCATGCTATCTGAGGTCACAGACGATCGCAAGCGGTTGTCCGGTTGGATCGTGTGGCCGCTCGGTCACACTGCTCCATCTCCCACGCCGTCCCGATCGGCTTCACCATGCCGTAGTCAGGCGATGTTCAGGTGATCCTGGGCATCCTGGGGCGCATGAACCCTCTTCGCCTCCATCTCGTCGCGGCGGGATCCGTGGTCGCGCTTGCCGTTGGCTGTGGCTCCAGCTCGCCGGCCGGCACGTCGTCGCCATCCACGCCCACGGGCGCGACGGGCACGCAAGCCTCATCCACGGGTGCCGGAGCTCTCGTTGCCGAGGCGCAGGCGACCGCCGCCGGCGATATCCCCGACAACCAGGTGTTCCTCATCCACCGGGGCAGTACCCCGCCGTATTCGATCAAGTACCCGGAGGGGTGGGCCGTGGCGACGCGCGGCTCGACGACGGTCATCCGCGACAAGAACAACCTGATCCGAATCGTGGCGAGCGCCGGGTCTACCCCCACCGCTGCGACGGTCGCCGCTGACCTGGCGCGACTTCGGGCGCAGACGCCGTCGCTGCGCACGGGCACTCCGTCGACGACCCCGACGTGCGCCATCCGCGGCCAGACGCGGGCCGTGCCCGCGGCGTCCGTCCGGGTCGACTACTCGACGCTGAGCCCGCCGGATCCGGTCACGGGCAAGCGGGTGAAGCTGCTGGTGAACCGGTACTACCTCCACCACGCCGGCCACGTGGTCACCGTCGACCTCGGCACCCCTCAGGGCGTCGACAACGTGGACGCGTACTGCCTCATGATCGCGAGCTTCCGGTGGAGGTGACGAGCCTCTACCGCGAGCCGCAAGTGCGCGCCGAGGTCGACCATCCGGCACTCGAGTTGATCGACGTCTTTCGCATCTACCGCTCGGGCGAGGTCGAGACCGTGGCCTTGCGTGGGTTGACCATGCGCATCGAACGCGCCGAGGTGGTCGCGGTGTTCGGCCCGTCCGGGTCCGGCAAGAGCACGTTCCTGCACCTGGCGGCCGGGCTCGATATCCCGTCGGCCGGCGAGGTGCGCGTCGGCGGCCGGTCGCTCGCGCGCCTGGGCGACGACGAGCTGGCGGGATACCGGGCGCGCGAGATCGCGATCGTGTTCCAGAGTGACAACCTGTGGCCGGCCCTGTCGGCACGGGAGAACGTGGAGGCCTCGCTGCGCATGGCCGGCGTCCGGTCGCCTGGACCCGCGGCGAGCGCAGCCCTGGCCTGGCTGGGACTCGGGCACCGCGCCGGCAACCGCGCGGCCGCCCTGTCGGGTGGGGAGCAGCAGCGCGTCGCGATCGCCGCCGCGGCCGCGCGCAACGCCGGCCTCGTGCTCGCGGACGAGCCGACCGGCGAGCTCGACCAGGCGAACGAACGGTTGGTGCTCGAGGGCCTGTTGCGGCTGCGTGACGAGTACCGGAGCACGGTGGTGGTGGTGACCCACTCGCTGCGCGTGGCGGAGGCCGCCGACCGCGTGGTAGAGATTCGCGACGGGCGGGCGGTGGCATGACCACCACCGCATCGGATGCCATTGCGCGTTGCCTGCAGCTCACGGTGGAGCTCGGCCATGGCGAGGCACGAGTGCGCGCCCTCTGCGGGATCACCCTCGACGTCCGCGACACGGACACGCTTGCGCTCTGGGGCCGTTCCGGTTCCGGGAAGACGACGCTGCTGCATGCGCTCGGCGGATTGATCCAGCCGACGTCGGGCACGGTCGAGTGGCTCGGCCGGCCGCTCTCCACGCTCGACGCATCGGCCCGCGCCCGCGCCCGGGCCACGGGGATCGCGTACGTGTTCCAGGGCTCGAATCTCCTGCCTCACTTCACCGCGTTCGAGAACGTCGCCTTCGCGGCGCGCGGGGCCGGCGGGGCCGAGGCAGGCCCGGCGCCCACCGACCTGCTGCAGCTCGTCGGCCTGGCGGCCAAGGGCGATCATCTGCCGGCCGAGCTCTCGGGAGGCGAGGCTCAGCGGGTTGCGCTCGCCCGCGCCCTGGCCCAGCAGCCGCGGATGCTCCTCTGCGACGAGCCGACGGGGCACCTCGACTCGGACACCGGTGAACGTGTCCTCGACCTGATCAACGCGCTGCGCGAGGAGTTTCGGTTCGCGCTGGTCGTTGCCACGCACGACGTCAACGTGGTTGCCCGGCTCGACCGGGTCGTCGAGCTCGACGACGGGATGGTCGTGAGCGAGCAGGTGCACGCGTGAGGACCGCGACCGGCATGGCCCTCGCGGGGCTCCGCCGCGCACCTGCCCGGACGCTGCTTCGCATCGCCGTGCTTGCCGCGGCGGTGTCGCTGCTCGGCTCGATGCTCCTGTTCATCTCGAACTCGTTGCGCACGATGACGGTGAGCGCTCGCCAGGCCGTGCCCCTGGACTGGCAGGCACCGGCCGGGTCGTACACCCAGGCGCTGGCGGCGGCGGCGGCCGTCGGGCGCCAGCGGGATGTTCTGCAGGCGTCGCCGACCGCAACGGCTCCGTTCGCGGGCGCCTCCCACGCGGCTCCCCTCGGAGTCGTCCAGTCGGGCGCCGGATCGCTCCTGGCCGTGCCCACGAACTACCTCGATCACCTGCACACCATGCGGTTTCTGGCCGGCTCGCTCGTTCCCGGACAGGTCGTACTCGACCAGCAGCTGGCCGCGACGCTGCAGGCGACCGTCGGAGACACGGTGGCGCTCAAGCCCACACGGGCCGCCAAGCCGCAGCGGTATGTGGTGAGCGGTGTCGCGCTCGTGACGGCGCCCGATGTGCTCTTCCAGCCCCTGAACCCGCTGCTCGGACCCGCACCCGCCCAGCCTCCCGCCGAGATCGCCGTCATGCCGCTGCAGACATTCGCGGCCCGGTACGCGCCCACCCTGCCGGCCGTGTCCGCGACCGGGGTCTCGGCGGTGCCGGGGGCACAGACCGGCGTGCAGTGGCAAGTGCAGGCGCAGGTCGATGCCGCCAGCCTGACCGGCGATCCGAGCCACGCTCTGGCGACGGCCACGGCCATCCGCAACCGCATCGAGCGCTCGGTGCCCGGCCGCGTGCAGTTCGTCGACAACCTGTCGGACTCGCTCACCACCGCGGCCGGTGACGCGCTGTACGCCGAGACGCTCTACATCATGCTGGCGCTACCGGGGGCGCTGATCGCGCTCGGGCTCGCCTATCTGGCCGCGCTCGGAACGGTCGAGCGCGACCGGCGTGACTTCGCGCTCCTGCGCGCCCGCGGGGCCACCCGGCGCGATCTGATCGTGCTCGCCGTCGTGGAGAGCGCAATCCTCGGCGGCCTCGCCGGCCTCGCCGGCGCCGGGATCGCGTTCCTCGCAGTGGCGCGCTTGGTCGCCGGGGGCGTCGCCGCCACGCCCACCCGAGCGGCGGTCGTCGTGCTCGTCTGTGTGGTCCTCGCCATCGCCGGCGCCCTCGCGGCGCGGATCGGGGCGAGCGTCGACGCGCTCCGGGCGACGGTCACGGAGGGCCGCCGATCGGCTCGGCGCACCGGTCGGCCCATGTGGCAGCGCCTCTACCTGGACGTGTTGGCGCTCCTGATCAGCGGCGGCGTCTACCTGCTGACCGCAAGCACCGGCTTCTCGGCCGTCGTCAACCCGGACTCGAACCCGACCCTGTCGTTGTCGGTGTACATGTTCCTGGCGCCGGCGCTGCTCTGGATCGGCGCGACCCTGCTCCTCGTGCGCCTGCGCGGGCGGGCTCTGGCCTGGCTGATCCGGCGAGGCGCGCGGGGGACGACCACGGGCCTTCGCCGCTTCCTCCTTGCGAGCGCCGGGCGGCGAGGGGCCGCGATCAACCGCGGCCTGATCGTGGTGGGGCTGCTGCTCGCCTTCGGCGTCAACCTCGGGATCTTCACCGCCACCTACAACCAGCAGGCGCGGGTCGATGCGCAGCTGACGATCGGCGCCGACGTCACCGCCACGGCACCGCCCGGCGCGGTGGCCTCACACCACCTCGAGACCGCGATCGCCGCCGTCCGAGGCGTGACGGCGACAACGGCGCTCGACCATGCGTACGCGTACGTCGGGCCGGATCTCCAGGACATCTACGGCATCAATGCCGCCACGTTGCCGGGCGCCACGACGCTTCGCGACTCGTACTTCCTCGGCGGCAGCGCGTCCGCTCTCATGGCCCGGCTGCGGTCCACGCCGAGCGGCGTCCTGGTGTCGAAGGAGACCATCACCGACTACCAGCTGCGGCCTGGCGACCTCCTGCGGCTGCGCGTGCTCGACCACCGCAGCGGCAAGTTCAGGGTGGCGCCATTCCATGTCGTCGGGATCGTGCAGGAGTTCCCGTCGGCGCCCAAGGACTCCTTCATGGTCGCGAACCTCGCATACCTGGAGTCGGTCACCCATGGCACCGGCCCCAACGTCGTGTTCGCGAAGACCGGCGGGAACCCAGCCTCCGTGGCCCGCTCGGTGGCCGCCGCGACGGCGTCCGCCGGCGTGAGTGTCAAGAACATCACGGACCAGATCCACCTCACCACCACGTCCATCACAACCGTCGACCTGACCGGAGTGAGCCGGATCGAGGAGGTGTTCGCGGTCGTGCTGGCGGCGGCGGCGATGGCGCTCTTCATCGGCCTCGCGATGCTCGAGCGGCGCACCGAGTTCGCGACCATGGCGGCGATCGGTACGTCGCTACGCGAGGTCGGCATGTTCCTCTGGAGTGAGGCGGCCATCGTCCTGGGTGCCGCGGCGATCCTGGCAGCCGGGCTCGGCTGGCTGCTCTCGCAGATGCTCGTGGCGATGCTCCAGCACGTGTTCGACCCACCGCCGGATGCCCTCGCCATCCCCTGGGGCTTCCTGGCCGGGCTCGGCGCGGCCACGCTCGTCGGAGGCCTGATGGCGGCGGCGCTGACGATCCGGACGCTTCGCCGTATGCCGGTCGGTGCCATACTGCGCGAGGAGTGACCGGCGCGCGGATCATCATCGCCGAGGACGATCCTGAGCTGCGAGATCTCCTCCGCCGTGGGCTTCTGGAAGAGGGGTTCGCGCCCGAGGCCGTGGCGACCGCAAGGGAGCTGCTCCAGCGAGTGGACGCCGCCATCCCGGAGGCGCTCGTGATCGACATCGGCCTGCCGGATGCCGACGGCAGAGACGCCTGCCAGTCGCTGCGCTCGCGTGGCATCGACGTGCCGGTGCTCTTCCTGACCGCGCGCGACGCCCTCCCCGACCGGCTGGCCGGGTTCGCCTCGGGTGGCGACGACTACCTGACAAAACCGTTCGAGCTCGCCGAGCTGGTCGCCCGTCTGCGCGTTCAGATCCGCCGGTCGGGGGCAACGGCGGCCATCACGGTGGGGCCGCTCACCATCGACCCGACGACGCACACCGCCTCTGACGGCCGCAGACGTGTCTCGCTGACGCCGACCGAGTTCCGGCTGCTCGGCCTCCTCGCATCCCGCCCGGGCGAGGCCGTCCGGCGCCGCGAGCTGGTCCAGGTCGGCTGGCCGCACGGGGCGATCGTCCACGAAAACACGCTTGACGCCTACATCGCGCGGATCCGGCGCAAGCTCCGCGAGCTTTCCGACGGGCCCGCGGTCGAGACGGTTCACGGCGTCGGCTACTCGCTCCGATGACGCGCCTCCGGGTGCCGCGCGGGGTGCGGGCACGGCTGCTCGCGACCACCGTCGCCGCCGTGGCGGCGGCGCTGGCGGTGCTCGTGGTCGGGTTCAACCTGCTCCTGCAGAGGCGCCTGGACTCCGAGGCGACCGACCAGGCCCGGGCACGGGCAACGGCGACCCTCGCGCCGCTCTCGGTGCGGGGAGGCCACGTCGTGATCTCGGAGTCGCCGGACGCGGCTGCGGCGGGCACGCAGATCTGGGTGTTCGACCACTCGCGGGCGGTGGAGGCGCCCCGAGCGACGGCTGCGATCGCGTCCGCGGCTCGCCGGCTGGCGACGTCGTCCTCCGGCTCCTCGCGCACCGTGAACGGGGTGCGGCTGGTTTCTGTGGATGTGGTCTCGGGCGGGCGGCGCGTCGGAACGGTGGTCGGGGGCGTCTCGCTCGCCCCGTACCGGCAGGCCGGGGACGTGGCCCTGGCGGGCTCGCTCGTGCTCGCGGCGCTGGTGCTGGTGGCCGTGGCGCTGATCACGCGGATGATCCTCGCCCGCGCGCTTCGGCCCGTCGCGGCGATGACGTCCACCGCGACGGAATGGAGCGAGGAGTCCGCCGATCGCAGGTTCAACCTGGGCACCCCCCACGACGAGCTGACCCAGCTCGGCGCGACCCTCGACAGGCTGCTCGACCGCATCGCGGAGACCCTGCGGCGTGAGCAACGGCTCACCGCCGAGATCTCACACGAGCTGCGCACGCCCCTTGCCCGCATCGCCGCCGAGGCCGAGCTGGCGGTGCGGCGAGAACGGACGCCGGCCGACTACGAGCGCGCCCTGCGCGCGATCACGCGCAACGCCGATCGTCTGCGCCGGATCATCGAGGCGCTGCTCGAGACAGCCCGCGCGGAGGCGGGCTCGCATCGCGGGCGGGCCGACGCGCAGGCGGTCGTCGAGCTGGCCGTCGAGGCGTGCGAGCAGGTCGCCGGCGAGCGGGGGATCGAGATCGTGGTGGAGCGTCCGGCCCGCGCCGGCCTCGTGGTGGCGGTCGACTCGGACGTCGCCTCCCGCGTGCTGCAGCCGGTGCTCGAGAACGCATGCCGCTACGCCGCCAGCCGGGTCACGGTGGCCGTCAGACCTGGCGCCGCTTCGGTCGTCTACGTGGTCAGCGACGACGGGCCGGGTGTGGGCGACGGCGACCTCGAGGTGATCTTCGACCCCGGCCGCCGGGGTGACAGCGTCGATGGAAACCCGGACGGTGTGGGGCTGGGGCTTGCGCTCTCGCGCCGGCTGGCCAGGGCCGCGGGAGGGGAGGTCGAGGCACTCCCCTCCCATGCCGGCGCCGAATTCAGCGTCAGGTTGCCCGCAGCGACATGACTGGCCGGCTACTCCTGACCCTGAAACTGGTGGTCGGCGTTCGGGTTGCCGGGCTCGTCAGCATGGCCACCCGGACCGTCGTTGCCGGTCTGCTCCGACCCCGAGCCGGACTCACCGATCTGCTCTGCGCCGCCGGACGCGGTGTCCGGCGTGGTCTGGTCGCCCGACTGAATGTTGTCGGTGTCGGGGGAGGTCGACTCCGCCACGGTGGCCGCCGTCGTCGCCTTGGCGATGTGGGACGGCACGGCGTGATGGCCGGATGCCGCATATGCCGCGCCTCCGACGGCCAGGGTGGCCGCCCCGGCGAGCGCCGCGATCGTCTGTCCAATTGGCATTCGCACGTCTGCTCCTTTCGTTGGTCTGCACATCGCAACGTAGAAGCCGCGTCTGAACCTGCGATGAACCGTGGATGAGGCCCGGATGCCTCATCCGTGGTTCATCTTGCGGCGGGAGACTTGACCCGTGCGAGTGCTGGTCGTGGAGGACGAGACGAAGATGGCCGAGCTGCTGCGACGGGCGCTGACGGAGGAGTCGCACCTTGTCGAGGTCGTCGGCGACGGCGAGACGGCGGTCGCGGCGGCCCGCGCGAGCGACTACGACGCGATCGTGATGGACGTGATGCTGCCGGGCATCGACGGGTTCAGCGTCTGCCGGCGCATCCGCGACGCCTCCGTGTGGACGCCGCTGCTGCTGCTGACTGCACGCGATGCCGTCGTCGACCGGGTGGCCGGATTGGACAGCGGCGCAGACGACTACCTGACCAAACCATTCTCGTTCGACGAGCTCCTGGCCCGGCTGCGGGCCCTGGTGCGCCGGGGCGAGACGCCGCGCCCGGTGGTGATCGCGGTGGGCGACCTGCACCTGGATCCGGCCACCCGGCGGGTGTGGCGGGGCGAGCACGAGATCGACCTCACCGCCAAGGAATTCACGCTGCTCGAGACGTTCATGCGGCGACCCGGGATGGTGCTCTCGCGTTCGCGGCTGCTCGAGTACGCGTGGGACTACGGCCTCGACAACCGATCGAACGTGATCGACGTCTACGTGCGCCAGCTGCGCGAGAAGATCGACCGCCCATTCGGGCTCAACTCGGTGCGCACCGTGCGCGGCGCGGGGTATCGACTCGACGCTCCGCGACCGTGACCACCCGGATCCCGATCCGGCTTCGGCTCACGCTCGCGTTCACCGTGGCGACGGCGATCGTGCTTGCCGCGGCGGGCGTGTTCCTCGAGGCTCGGCTGCAAGCGTCGCTCGACTCCGGTATCAACCGTTCCCTGACCGCTCAGGCCGCCACCGTGGCCGCGCTCGCAAAGCAGTCGGATACCGGACTTCGGCAGGCCGGCGCACCGGTGGCGGGGCGGGGTGCGCTGGCTCAGGTTCTCACGCCGGCGGGGCGGGTGCTCGACGCGAGCCCGCGGCTCCTGGGATCGCCGCTCCTGCGGATTCACGACCTGCGCCGGGCGGCGGCCGGCCAGGGGGTGTTCGAGCGAGCGGCAGTGGCCGGCGCGGTCGGGCCGGTCAGGCTGCTGGCGATGCCCATCCACGCCCAGGGCAGGCGGCTCTTCGTGGTCGTCGGTACGTCTCTGAACGACCGCAACCGGGCGCTCGCCGCGCTGGGCACCCAGCTCGTCGTCGGCGGCCCGATCCTCATCCTGCTCCTCGCGGCCGGCGGATACCTCCTGGCCGGCGCGGCGCTGCGGCCGGTCGAGCGGATGCGACGCGCGGCCGAATCGCTGACCGGCGAGGAGGCCGGCGACCTGCCCCTGCCCGTCGCCCGCGACGAGGTGCGCCGGCTGGGCGTCACACTGAACTCGCTGCTCGGCGGCCTGCACGCGTCGATGGACAGGGAACGGCAATTCGTCGCCGACGCCAGTCACGAGCTGCGAACGCCGCTCTCCCTGCTCCGGACCGAGCTCGAGGTGGCCCTGCGCCGCCCGCGGTCGGTGGCGGAGCTCGAGGCATCCGTGCGCTCGGCGGCCGACGAGACCGATCGGTTGCAGCGGCTCGCCGACGACCTGCTGGTGACAGCGCGAGCGCGGGGCGGCGAACTCCCCCTGCACCGCGAGCCAGAGGCCATCGCCGAGCTGCTCGAGCGAGTGGCCGAGCGCTATCACCGGCGTGCGACGGCCGCGCGGCGGCGGATCGTCGTCCACGCCGACCGCCGCGAGCTGGTGGCCGATCGGCTCCGGCTGGCACAGGCCGTCGGCAATCTGATCGACAACGCGCTGACCCATGGGCGAGGGCGACGTCCGGGTGTCATCGGCGTCCACGCCGACCGGTGTCACGATCCACGTCGAGGACGGCGGGCCGGGGTTCCCGAGCGGGTTCATCGACCATGCATTCGAGCGATTCAGTCGCGCCGACCCAGCCCGAAATGCGGGCGGCAGCGGCCTGGGCCTCGCGATCGTGGACGTGATCGCAAGAGCCCACGGCGGCACCGCCGTCGCGGCCAACACCGAGCGCGGCGCCGACGTCTCCATCGTCATCCCAGACGGGCCCGAGGGTTAGCGATAGACGCCGTTGTGGCCGAGGCTGTGGTTCCCGGGCTGGGGGAAGAAGGCCAGGCCGTGCGGGCTGCTGCCGACCGTGATCGTGTGAATCAGGCGGCCGGTGTGGGTGTCGATCACCGAGACGGTGCCGTTGAAGCGATTCGACGCCCAGAGCTGGCTGCCGTCCGGCGAGACCTGGAGCATGTCCGGGCTGCCGCCGACGTGCCATGTGGCGATGACGCGGTCGCGGGCGAAGCTGATCACCGAGATCGTCGCCGGCGACGCGGTCAGCCACGTACAGGTCGCGAGTGTTGCGGCTGATCGCGAGACCGTGCGCGCCATGGTCGGTCGGGATGAAGCCGACGATCCGCAGGGTGCGTGCGGAGATGATCGTGACGCCGCTTCGGATGCCCTGGTTGGCGATGTAGAAGCGAGTCCCGTCGGGCGAGAGCTTGACGTCGACCGGGAGCCCGCCTGTGAGCACGCGGCCGGTGACGCGCATCGTGCGCGTGTCCACCCGGTACACGGCGCCGGCGAACTCGCAGCTGATGACGAACGCCCGCCCGTCGGCGGTGAAGTCGAGGTGGTCCGGCCCCGGTGAGGGGATGCGGACGCTCTTGATCAGCCGCCAGGTGTGCGGGTTCCTGAAATCGACCCGCTCCAGGCCCTCCGCCACCACGATCGCCTTCGAGCCGTCCGGCGTGAAGTAGAGGTTGTACGGGTCGGTGACGGGAATCGTGCCGATGGCCCGCCCCGTGCGCGGACTCAACACGGTCAGCGTGTTACTGGTGGTGTTGTTGACGTACAGCCGGCGCAGGTTCCAGCTCGGCGTGATGTGCTGGTCGTAGGTGCCGGTGGCGAACGTCCGCACCACGCGGAACGTGGCCGGGTTGATCTCGGTGACGGTGCCGGATTCGCTGTTCGGCACATACACGCGCTCCGGCACCCCGCGCACGGCCGGGCTGAAGTTCCCCGGCAGGATGCCGGAATAGATGTTCCTGGGGCCGGCCGGGCGGACGCCGGGCCGCGTTGTGTTCCTGAGGTCGTTCGTGCGCGGTGGCGGCACGCCAAGCGTCGCAATCGACGAGGCGGGCCGCATCACCGCCGCCTGATCCGTGTCCTCTCCCAGACCCAGCTCCGGCGCCAGGAATCCCAGCGTTGCCAGGACAGGCAAAAGGGCCACGCCGGCCGTGACCTGGCGACGCCGCCTGCGTCGACGCCGTACCCGCTGTCTTCGGCCCAGCATCCGCTCGTGTCGGCCATCCACGACCCCAACCCTAGACGGACACGCTCACGGCGATGTTTGGGGATCCCCACCCAGCCGTCACAATCGTGCGGCAATCCTCCGGCCCTACGCTCGGAAGACCGTGAGCGAACCCCTCTCCACCGAGCTCAAGCCCCCCGACGACGAGGGCGCGTTTTTGGCGTTCGGCGGTTTCCGCCCCACTCCGGATCGCGCCGGCATCGGCCTGCAGGGCCTGAGCAAGGTGCCCGAGATCACGATCGCCTTCTGGGTCATCAAGGTGCTGACGACCGGGATGGGCGAGGCGACCTCGGACTTCCTGGTGCACCGGCTCGCGCCGCCCGTCGCCGTCGTCATGGCCGGCATCGTGCTCGTTGCGGCGCTTGTCCTGCAGTTCCGGACACCCCGCTACAACGTGTGGGCCTACTGGTTCGCCGTCGTCATGGTGAGCGTGTTCGGGACGATGGACGCCGACGTTCTGCACATCGGACTCGGGATCCCCTACTTCATCTCGACCACGTTCTTCGCGATCGCGCTCGCCGTGGTGTTCACCGTCTGGTACCGCAGCGAGCGCACGCTCTCGATCCACAGCATCGTCACCCGTCGCCGCGAGGTGTTCTACTGGGCGACGGTCATGACGACGTTCGCGCTCGGCACGGCCGCGGGCGACCTGACCGCGCGCACGCTCGGGCTCGGCTGGCTCGGCTCGGGGTTCATGTTCGCGGCCCTGATCGCGGTGCCCGCGGTGCTCCACTGGGGATTCAGGCTGAACGCCATCGCCGCGTTCTGGTTCGCCTACATCGTCACGCGGCCACTGGGAGCCTCGTTCGCGGACTGGATCGGCCTGCCGCACACCCTGGGTGGCCTGGGATTCGGCCGCGGAGTCGTCAGCCTCGCGCTCACCGCCCTGATCGTCGCCCTCGTCGCCTACGTGGCCGCGATCGAACGCAAGCCCTCGCAGGCAGCCGAAGGCTACGGGGTGTAGTACAACGCACTGGCCAGCGCCGGCGTCGTCTCGGCGTTGGAGCTGCGGTAGCACCACCCGGGGCTCGGGAGGCAGGTGCGGTTGCGGTACCGGAGGGAGTACAGCTCGGGGACCGGGCCGGCGTCGAAGCCGATTGCGTTCGTGACGCCAAGCTGGAGCAGCGCGGCCGCAAACTGGGGAGCGGTGAGGCCCGCGGTCGAATGGTTGCCGCCGTTCAGCATCGCGATGACCCCCCGCCCGTCGGCGGTTTCGCCCAGTGCGATGCGCGCCGTCGCGCCCGACCACTGGTAGTCAGTCATCGTCGCCGGCCGTGCGGTGACCGCGGTCCCGTCCTTGACCAGGATCGGCTTCCCACCCATCACGTCGGTGACGCCCGCCCAGGCCTGGTCGGTCACATTGACCTGCACCTGCGGCTGCGGCCCGGCGAGCAGCTGATCGAACCCGGCCGCGGCGCTCCCGCCGGAGCGGACGACCAGCACTGCTCCACCCACGGGGACCGTGGCATGGGTGGCGCCGGCCGCCGGGCGTCTGATTGGCGTCGTCAGATACTGCACCGGGTGCTCGGACTGGTGCAACGCATAGGCCGCCGGAAGCGCGGCGAAACTGGCGACGCCCACAGGGGACCGAACCGAGCCGGCAAACGGGGAGCGCTGCAGGATGACAGCCCCGTCGCCCGGGGGCACGGCGATTCTGGCGCCGGCCATGTCATACGCACCCACCTGCGTCCCGGTCGTCGGCGAGGCGTTCATCGCCTCGACGGTCGCGGTCTGGCCACCGGGCAGCTGGAAGGTCATCGGCTGGGCCCGGACTGTGCCCAACACCAGCCCGCCCCCGCTCGTGTAGCCGGCGCTCGGTGCGACCGCGCCGGCGGTGGGCAGGTGCACGATCACCCGGCCGGCCACCTCGAGGCCGCTCGGCATTGCGCGGCCGGGCAGATAGGTGGCGAAGTCGGGGCTGATCGCCGCAACCAGCGACGCCGGCTGGGTCGCCCCCCACGCCGACAGGCGGCGGCGGGGAAGAAAGCCGTCCGCCGCGACCGGGCCGCCCGTCGTCACCGTCCGCATGCGGTAGCGCGAGTCGCCCAGGGGCCACGTGATCGTGACGAGCTGCGCCGGGAGGGCGACGCCGGCGACCGGCGCCTGCGGCTGCCACCTGAGGACGACGCCAGAAGCGAGTGTGCGCATGTGCGTCGCGGCGGCGGCGGCGCCACCGGCCGCGGTGGCGCCCGGGGCGAGAGCGAGCGCCACCGCCACGAACACGAACGAGAGCCGCAGGGGCGGAAGCGGCATGTCGCGGCGGGGCATCTCCTTCGACTATCCGGTTGTCTTGCAAAAAGCGCAACGCACCCCGAGCACCCCAGAGCTGGGAACGCCCCTGCCCGACGCGAGCCTCGGGACGCGCCTGAACTCGTCCCAGCGGACGCCCGTGATAGAACTACCTCCATCTGTGCCCCGCCCTGGGGCCACTTTCTTGGGGGGATCGATGTCCGAACACGCGGCATCTCGGGTTGACGTCGAGCACTCGACCACGATGGCGGTGCAGGAGAAGAAGAAGCTCCAGAAGAGCTTGCGGCGTTTCGACATGCTCTTCTTCACCGTGTGCGCGCTGGTGGGCCTGGACACGCTCGGCCAGGTGTCGAGCTGGGGCGCCCAGACGTTCACGTGGCTGATCGTGCTGGCGGTCTTCTTCGTGCTGCCGTACGCCCTCCTCATGGCCGAGCTCGGAAGCGCATTCACCCAGGAAGGCGGCCCGTATGAGTGGATGAAGTTGTGCTGGGGCCGGTTCTGGGCCGGCATCGGCGCCGTCCTCTACTGGATCACGAACCCGCTCTGGGTCGGCGGCTCGCTGGCGTTCATCTCGACTCAGGCTTGGAGCAGCAACATCTCGCAGATCGGAACGGGCACGGTCGGCGACTACTTCTTCAAGGTGGTGTTCATCTGGGTCAGCATCACCGTTGCCATCGTGTCGCTGCGACGCGGCAAGTGGATCCCCAACGTCGGCGCGATCATCCGGGTCGCGGTGCTGGCGTTCTTCTCGGTCACCGTCCTCATCTACGCGATCGAGCACGGCGTGCACGGCTACTCGTTCCACCAGTTCGGCCCCAGCACCGCCATCTTCCTCGGCCTGGTGCCGCTGCTGCTGTTCAACTACGTCGGCTTCGAGCTCCAGAGCGCCGCCGCCGAGGAGATGCACGACCCGCAGAAGGACGTGCCCAAGTCGGTCACGATCGGCGCGGTCATCACGGTGCTTTGCTACGGCATCCCGATCTTCGGCATCCTCGAGGTGCTCCCGACCAGCAAGATCAGCGGGATCGGCGGGCTTCCTGGACGCAATCCACACCACGTTCAGCGTCTACGGCGGCGCGCAGAACTTCCTGGTCGACGTGATGGCGCTGGGCTTCATCTTCGCCCTGGTGACGTCGGGCAGCGTGTGGATGATGGGATCCGACCGGATCCAGGCGGTCGCCGCCTACGACGGCGCGTTCATCGGCTGGTTCGGCCGCTTCAACGCCTTCTTCGGCACGCCGGTGCGCGTGAACGTCATGTCGGGCATCGTCTCGACCATCTTCATGGTCGCCGCGGTGCAGCTTTCCACCGGCTCCAACGCGAGCACCTTCACGGTGGTCCTGTACCTCGCGACGTCAACGACCCTGCTCTCCTACCTGCTGATCTTCCCGGCGATCATCAAGCTGCGCTACAGCCACCCCGAAGTCCCCCGGCCGTACCGGCTTCCCTTCGGCATGGCCGGCGCCTGGGTCTCGGGCGTGCTCTGCACGGTGTGGATGGTGCTCGGCTCGTGGGTGGCCATCTTCCCGGGCACGATCGACGAATACGTCTTCGGCCTGCACTACAGCGTGCACGACAACTACGGGGTCTCGCGAGCCCGGTTCGAGGTGTTCACGCTCGGAACGCTGGGTGCGGTGATCCTGTTCGGCGTGATCGGATACATCCTCGGAAAGCCGGTGCGCGACCAGAACGTCGACGTGCCGATCGCCTTCGAGCCGGTGGGCGGCGACTGAGGCACCGGCTCGTTTCCGGCCAGCCCTAACGGATGTGCGCGCCGTCACACCGGCAGCGCGCCGGGATCGCGCCGCAGCTTCGGCAGCGGGACTGAATCTGATACGCCGCCCAGCAGGCGACGACGAAGAGGCACATCGCGGCGGCAAACGCCGCCGCGGGGTCGACCGTCAGGCCCGAGCCGCCGTGGGCGGCGTGCTGGTGGAGAAAGTGGCGCCAGAACTGAACGTACGGCAACGCGGACCTCTGTCGACGGCGACGTTTCTGACTCTAGCTCAGGCTCCCGCGCTCTCGTCCATGGGAGCGGCGAGGATCGGGCAGGGGGCGATCTGGAGCAGGCGCTGCGTCACGCTACCCAGCAGCAGGCCGCTGATGAGGCCCTGACCGCGGGTGCCGACGGCGATCAGATCGGCCCCCACCTCCTTGGCAACCGAAGCGATGTCGTGTGCGGGCCCGCTCGCATAGGTCGTGACGATGACGCGGAGGTCGGCTTCGACGCCGGCCGCGGTGAGCTCGTCGACCTGACCCTGGATCTTCGCCTCGAGGCTCTCCTCGTCGATGCGGCGTGGCACTCCGCCGACGGCCGGGGCGATCATCATCTCGCGCACATGCACGACGGTGACGCGTGCCTTGGTGAGCCCGACCAGGCCGCGGACAAGCGCGAAGGCGCGGTCGGACGGTGGCGACCCGTCGAGGGCGAGAACGATCTTCGTGAACATGGGACTCCCTTCCCGTCACGAGGCCGGACGGGTCGAGCCGGGTGCGCCGCCGCCTTCGCGGCGCACCCGGCGTGATGGTGCTCAGTCGCCCGTCGCGGGCTCGAGCGGCGTCCCGATCGGGATATCCACGAGCGTCCGCCTGGTCGGCGTGCCGAGGTAGTAGAACAGAACGCCCAACCCGATGAAGATCGCGAGCGGGACGAACTGGCTCAGCTCGAACTGCAATCGCTCGCCCGCGAAACCGGTCGGAAGGTGGGAGTCGGGATTCGACTGGCCCAAACCCGGCCACAGGAGCGCGACGGTCGCCAGCGCCGACCATCCGAAGCACAGAATGCTGATGATCAGCGCGCCGGTATCGCCACCCGGAACACGGTACGGCCGGTGCACGTCGGGCAGCTTCTTCCGCAGCAGGTAGAGCGCCGGGAAGATGGCGAGGTAGGCGATGGTCGTGGTGGAGATGGCCAGGGAGAGCGCGGCGCTGAAGTACTTGGCCGTGCTGCCGCTGGTCAGGTAGAAGGCCAGGATCATGAAGAGGCTCGAGATGATCCCCGACATGAAGTTGACCGCGATCGGCGTGCCGAACTTCGACGAGAACCGGCCCAGGAAGCGCGGACCGGCGCCGTCGTAGCAGGCCACCGCCTCGGCCCGGTCGGCCCCCATGATCCAGGTCGTACCGCTCGAGATCAGGGCCCAGATGAAGGCGGCCGCCGCCACGTCGCCGAGCACCTTGCCCGCACCCGAGAGGGTGGTCTGGGCGGGCGTCGCGCCGACGTGCCCGCCGTAGACGGTGAACACCGTCTTGATCGAGTCGATGAAGCCGCCCAGGCTCGTGACCTGGCTCAGGGGCAGCACCAGCAGGATCATCAGAATCGGCACGCCGTAGAGCAGGATCGACGAGATCGCGGCCCGGATCACCGTGAACGGCACATCCCGCTGCGGGTTCTTCATCTCGTCGCCCGCAGCATTCGGAAGCTCGAAGCCCACGTAGTTGAAGAAGAGCACGGGCACGAGCGCGATGAACGCGGTGTACGTCGGCTTGAAGTCGCCCCCGTGCACCCCGTGGACACCGTGCTTGATCGCGTAGATCACGACGGTGATCGAGAAGAATCCGAGCACGATCATGCGGCCCCACGCCCCGACGGTCGGGATCCACTTGCCGACCCCGAACGACAGGATGGCCGCCCACACCGAGAACCAGATGAAGATCAGCCCGAAGATGTACTCGCCGTTGCCGAGGTTGTGGAAGAACTCGTTGAACACGGACACCGCCGTGATCGTCAGGGTTCCGCCCAGCCAGATCGGGTTCGAGATCCAGTAGATGATGGCGTTGACGCCGCTCACGAACCGGCCGAGCGCGAGCTTCGTCCAGATGTACGGCCCGCCCTCCTCGGTGAACGCGGCGCCCAGCTCGGCCGTGAGAAATGCGTACGGGATGAAGAACACCAGCCCGAGGAACATCAGCCAGGTGAACCCCTGGGCCCCGTTGGCTGCAACCGCGCCGATCGTGTCCAGGCCAACCAGCGTGCAGATCAGGAAGAAGAACATGTCAAAGCGACCGAAGTGCCTCTGGAGCTTTGCCTTTTCCTCAACCGCGGCCGACGTCGTCTGCTCGGCCGCGCCTTGGCTCACGGACATACTTCCCCCTTTTCGGATGAACGCCGGCAGACCCACCGGCGGGTGTGAGTATCCTCTTCGACCCGCCCGGAGGCAAGGTCGTGGGGCACAAACGGGCTGTCAGTAGAGCGGGCCGCGCAGGTATGTGTGGCTCAGGCTGTTCGCGTTCGGTGGGTGCAGGTTGGTGGACGGCGAGACGAACGCCAGCCACCGGGCCCCGGCGGTGAGCGCGGTCGCGCCGAACACGACACGGCCGATACCGCGGTTGGCCTGGCCGCCGGTCGCCGTGAGGTCGACGCGCACTGTCCTGCCCGTATCCCGGTCGCGGACGAAGATATCCCACGCGCGATTGGTGTCGCCGGCGACGAGATTCGAGGCGTGTGATGCGAACACGCGGTAACGGCCGCCCGCGGAGATCCCGACTGCAAACCCGGCGCCGTTGGCCTGGACGCCGCCCCAGCCGACATCGACGCGGTGGGTCGTGCCCCGGCGGCGGTCGCGCACGAACACGTCCTCGCGGCCGTTGGTGTCCCCGGCGACCAGATTCGACGCGTACGAGGCGAAGATGACGTACCGGCCTCCCGGCGAGATCCCGCCGGCGAAGCTGTGATTGTTTCCGGGCGCCCCGCCGGGGGCCCGGCTGACGAGGCGCGTCGTGCCCCGGGCGACGTTGCGAACCTCCACCTGCAGGATCCCCGGAGTGCCGCCGGAGGGCCCGGCGTTCACGCCGAAGGTGATCAGGTTCGCGTTCGCCGACATGCCGCCGAGGGACAGATCCTCGTAGTCGGTGCCGAGCCCGCAGCAGCTCACCCGCACGGCCTTGCCGGTGCGCAGGTCGATCCGCAGGAGCGGGCCTTTGAACGACGTACCGACGACATAGCGTCCGTGCTCGGACAGCGCCACCTGACTCGGGTCGGGGAGGCGCCTGACCACCCGGTTCGTGCCCAGCTTGCGGTCGTGGACGAAGAGGCACAGCAGGCCGTTGGCAGGCGTGCAGCCGCTGCCCGCGACCAGGTTCGACGCATCCGACCCGAACGCGACGAAGCGGCCGTCACCCGAGATCGCGACCGGGCCGAGGCTGTCGCCGTTGGCCTGGACGCCGCCGTGGCCGAGGTCGGCCCGGGTGGTGACGGCGGTTTGGGTGTTGCGCACGAACACGTCGCGCATTCCGTTTGTGTCGCCGGCAACCAGGTTCGTCGCTGCGGACGCGAACACCACGAAGCGGCCGGCGGCGGAGATCGCGATCCCAGACGAATCGGTCGCCCTCGTTTGCCAACACCCCGCCCGTCGAGACGTCCACGCGAGTCGTGTGCGCCGGAGCCCCTGCAGCCGTCGCGACCGGCATCGAACCGATGACGACCGTGAGCACCGCGACCCGGCCTGCTCGTGTGAAGCGCATCTCGCCCCGCCTCCTCGAGCGACACGATACCAACCCGGCGGCGCTCTCCGCGTCGGCTCAGGCGGCACCGCTGCGCGGCGGTCTGCCGACCCGGAACCGCACCACCACGTTCCCCGCCCGACCCACGAGCTTGAGGACGTGAAAGTGCCACGTCGTCTGCGGCATCGGGCACCACTCCTCCCCCTGCGTGCAGACGACACGCGGGCCACGTTGGGCACACGAGCCGCTCGGGCCATCCGGCGTCGTGCGGATCTCGAGCCGCGCCGTGAGGTGGGGGACCTGTGCCCACCCCCGCACCATCGCCCCGGCGGGTGCGCTGATCGAGTAGTGCAGGATCACACCGGCCGGCTCGCGCATCCGGAACGAGCGCACATGGCGGCCGGCGCCGAAGTGCACGACGGCGGTGTGCGCCGAGACGACGATCGCCGCAGGCGTATGCCCGGCGGACGACTCGACGTGCGGCCCGGTCAACGCGAACATGCCAGGACTACGCCGTCGCCGGCCATCCGCGTCCCGCGGATGAGCAATCGGCGCATCCGCTGCACTGATCGCACACAGACGAGGGGCCCCGAAGTTCGGGGCCCCTCGCTTCGTGCCGTGGTTACCTCAGAAGGCCGTCTACGCTGTACCGCAGATCGCGTAGGCGGTGATGGTGAACGTGTTTCCGACCGAGCCTGTAATAGCGCCGGCCTGAGCCTGCCATCCCGTCGGAGTGCCGGCGGTGTTCGGATTCGGCATCGAGAACAGCATCGTGGCGAGAGCATCGCCGGTCTCACTGATGCTCGCACCGCCACCGAGGAGTTGATCTCCGACCGGGCAGGTCGCGATCGACACGCCTGACGACGTGTTCGGCGTTGTCGTCCCGGGGGACGATGCAGCAGCCGACTACGACAACCGTCGAGGCCAGAGTACCGGTCGGGCCAGTTGCACCCGTGGAACCGGTTGCACCGGTCGGGCCAGTCGAACCAGTCGGACCCTGTGCGCCGCTCGGGCCTGACGCGCCCGTCGTCCCGTCGGCGCCCGTTGTGCCCTGTGCACCGGTCGAGCCGGCAGCACCGGTCGCGCCGTCTGCACCTGTTACGCCGGTCGCACCGGTCGGCCCCTGGAGGCCGGTCGGGCCAGCAGCACCCGTCGCGCCCGGTCGCACCCGTCGCACCGGTCGCACCGGTCGGGACCCTGTGCGCCGGTCGGGCCGGCAGCACCCGTCACCCCGGTGGCACCCGTATCACCCTGTGCACCGGTCGCCCCGGCACACACCGGTATCGCCGGTCGCACCGGCGGCGCCCGTCGCACCAGCAGCACCCGTGGCACCGTGCGGCACCCGTGGCACCAGCAGCACCCGTGTCACCCTGGGCACCCGTGGCACCGGCGGCACCCGTCGCACCGGCAGCACCCGTCGCGCCCGCAGCACCCGTCGCACCGGCAGCACCGGTGGCGACCCTGAGCTCCGGTCGGGCCGGCAGCACCGGTCGCACCGGCAGCACCGGTCGCACCGGCGGCACCCGTGCATCACCCTGCGGCACCCGTCGGCACCGGCCGCACCCGTCGCGCCCGCAGCACCCGTCGCACCGGCAGCACCGGTCGCACCCTGAGCACCGGTCGGGCCAGCAGCACCCGTCGCACCAGCAGCACCGGTCGCGCCGGCAGCACCCGTGTCACCCGGGCACCCGTCGCACCGGCAGCACCCGTGGCACCGGCAGCACCCGTGTCACCCTGCGGCACCCGTCGCACCGGCAGCACCGGTGGGACCCTGAGCACCGGTCGGGCCAGCAGCACCCGTCGCACCAACAGCACCGGTCGCACCAGCAGCACCCGTGTCACCCTGGGCACCCGTCGCCCCGGCGGCACCCGTCGCACCGGCAGCACCCGTCGCGCCAGCAGCACCCGTCGCACCGGCAGCACCGGTCGGCCCGGCGGCTCCCGTGGCTCCCGCAGCACCGGTCGCACCGGCGGCACCGGTCGCACCGGCGGCACCCGTCGCTCCAGCGGGTCCGGTCACACCTGTCGGCCCTGTGGGACCGGCAGGCCCGGTGGGGCCGGTCGGACCATGGGCCTTGGTCGCCCACACGACCATCACGGCTCCGTTGTGGCATCCCGTCGTTTTCGTGACGCCGGGACCGTCGAAGATACGGACACTCCCGTCGCTTCTAACACATGCTTTCACGACCCCACCTGGGCCCGTGTTCGCGAAGGCGCTTGTCGCACCGAATGCGAGTAACGTCGTCGTGATCGTGAGGACTACGTGCCGGATCTTCACAGATACTCCGATCGAGTTTCGAGGTGCCTGAAAGACACATCGGGGATCCTCATGGTAGGTCGGCGTTATACGTTCGTCAAGAAATACATTTGCCAAATGGCCACAAGGTCTGTCACAAGCGAATCAGCCGGACTTTGATGACCTACCACATCCTGGAAACGGTCGAATCCCCCTTTTGGTTCGAATGATCGATTTGCCCACGGAAGAGCCACTGCGGAAAAAGAAAAATGTTGCGACTGGCGAAAAACACGCTACGCTCTCGGACGAAAAACATCGATTTGTCGTGACCGAACTTCGCGAACCTCCCATCTCGATCGATTCACCCGACCCATGGCGGGACGATCCACCGCGCCGGCACACGGGCATCCGCATCGGTGCGGTTTTGGCTGTGGCAGCGGCAATCGCGTTCGTTGTGTGGCTTCAGCTCGGCGGCTCAAGCGGTACGAGCGCGCCCGGTGTCCCAAGCGGGGCGATTCCGGTTCGGATCTCTCTCCAGGGCCTGACGACCCTCGGCGGCGCTCTCACACAGCCGATTTACTGGGCGGGATCAAAGGGTGGCCAGCAGTACGAGCTGACAAAGGCCGGCGACGGCCGGGTGTGGATTCGATACCTTCCCACCAGCGCGAAGATCGGCGAGCAGAGTACCTCTTATTTGACGATTGGCACGTATCCGGTCACCAACGCGTTCGCCGCAACACTGGCGGCGGCCAAGAGCGGAGTTCGCATCCACGTCGGTAAGGGAGCCATCGCGTTTTACAGTTCCTCGCGGCCGACCAATGTGTACATCGCCTACAAGGGGTCCGACTATCAGATAGAAGTATTTGACCCATCTGCAAAGGCCGCCCGAGGGCTGGTTGCGTCAGGGAAGGTACAACTGATCCCGGGAAGCACCGCGGCGTCCACACACGCGAGCTCCAATGGCGCCGTTGCACTAACCAGGCTGCAGCTGATCGATCGTGCCAAGGGAGCCGGGATTCCCGTCTACTGGATGGGCGCGAAGCCAGGAGTGAGGTACGAGTTGACTCAGACGCCGGCTGGGCGCACCTACATCAGATATCTGCCGACCGGCGTGCACGCCGGCTCGAGCACTCCGTATCTGACGATCGGTACGTATCCGTTGCCGAACGCATACGCGGTGACCAAGGCGGCCGCCCACGGGGCTGGAACAGTGACGATCACGGTCCCCGGCGGATTCGCCTTCTACAACAAGACCAGTCCGTCGAACGTCCACATCGCCTACCCGGGGCAAGACCTGCAAATCGAGGTGTACGACCCCTCGGCAACTCGGGCCCACGCGATCGTCGCCTCCGGCGCGCTCGCTCCCATTCACTAACTCGGGGACATGTCGCTGGTCACGGCCTGGATCGCCCTTCCGCTGCTACTGGGCCTGCTCTCACTCGGGTGCGGGCTGCTGGTGGCGTACGTTGCGGCCGGAAGCATCCGCGGAATCCTCGTGTTGCCGACGGGATTCGCGCTCCTGATCGTCCTCTCGAACCTCGCCACGATGAGCGACGCGACGACGAACCTGGCGACTCCGCTCGTCGTCGGCTGCGCCATCGTCGGCCTGGGCCTGACGGCGCCTTGGCGCGGATACCGCCCGAACGCATGGGGGACAGTGGCAGTCGTCGCGGTCTTTGCCGCCTACGCCGCCCCCACGGTGCTCTCAGGCCAGGCGACGTTCGATGGGTACATCTCCCTTGACGACACCTCGACGTGGCTTGCGATCACCGATCAGGTGATGCAGCACGGCCGCAGCCTCGCCGGGCTGCAGCCCTCGACGTATGAGGCGGCCCTCAACAGTTACCTCAGCCAGAGCGGATATCCCGCTGGCTCGTTTCTGCCCCTCGGGATCGGCGGAAAGCTGCTCGGGCAGGACATCGCCTGGCTCTTCCAGCCGACGATCGCGTTTGCGGCCGCGATGCTCGCACTTGGCGTCTACGGGCTGCTGGACGAGATCGTCGCCTCGGCTCCGCTACGGGCGCTGGCGGCGTTCATCGCCGCCCAGCCGGCGCTGCTGTACGGGTATGGCGTCTGGAGCGGCATCAAGGAGCTCACGTCAGCCGCGCTGATCGCCCTCTTCGCGGCCCAGCTCGCCGTGGTCGCGCAGCTCCCGCAAGATGCGCGCCGGCGACAGGCGATCGCAATGGTGCTTCCGCTGAGCGTGACGATTGCAGCCGAGTTGGACGCTGTCTCGGCGGGCGGGCTCGCATGGCTGGCGCCGGCCCTGGCGGCCGCGGCCGTGATCGCGATCCGGGTTGACATGCACGCATTTGCTCTCCGCGCGACCTCACTGGTGGCGAGCTCGATCGTCCTGTCGATCCCGGCCATCGTCATCGCGGCGCCCTGTACCACCAGGAGACCGCGACGTCGTCGCTCACGAGCGCTTCCGAGATCGGGAACCTGTTTCACCCGCTCAGCTACCTGCAGCTGCTCGGCATCTGGCCCGCCGGCGACTTCCGCGTCCAGCCTGCCGGGCGCAATCTGGACACGGCCTACGTGCTCATGGCGGTGCTCTGCGTGGCGGCCGCATTCGGACTGTGGTGGGCGTGGAGGCGGCGGTCGTGGGCACTGCTGCTCTACGTCGGCACGCTCCTGGCCGGCTGCGTGCTGCTGATCCCCAAGGGCTCTCCGTGGGTCGACGGCAAGGCGCTTGCGACCGCGTCGCCCGCGGTCCTGCTCGCCGGGATGGCCGGCGCCGCCGCGATCTTCGAGCGCGGCCGTCGGGTCGAGGCCGCGGTGCTCGTGCTCGCAATCGGCGGCGGCGTGATGTGGTCGAACGTGCTCGCCTACCACGGCGTCTGGCTGGCACCGCGCCCACAGCTGGCCGAGCTCGCGATGATCGGTGACCGCTTCGGCGGCGACGGCCCCACGCTCATGACCGAGTACCAGCCGTACGGCGTGCGCCACTTCCTGCGCCGGATGGATCCCGAGGCGACGGCGGAGCTCCGCACCCGGGTCGATCCGCTGCTCGACGGCCAGCCGCTCGCCAAGGGCGGATACGCCGATCTCGACCGGTTCCAGCTCGACGGCGGTCGAGGCGTACCGATCCCTCGTGCTGCGCCGCTCGCCGACCGAGAGCCGGCCGCCGTCCAACTACCGAGCAGGTGTGGACAGGCCGCTACTACGAGGTGTGGCAACAGGTGGGCTCGGCCTCGGACATCGTCAAGCACCTTGGGCTCGGCACCGCGTCCCAGCCGGGCGGCGTCGCGCGGTGCAGCACGGTGTGCAGATGGCGCAGGGGGCCACCAGACTGCTCGCCGTCCCCCGCACTCCGGTGATCGTACGTCGATCTGGCGGCCGCCCTGCATCCCCCGACCTGGACCGCCAACGGCGTCGGCGCGGTGCTGCCGACCGGCGCCGGCACGGTCGAGACGAACATCAAGGTGCCCACGGCCGGCTGGTACCACCTGTGGCTCGCCGGCTCCTTCCGCGACGGCATCGACCTTTCGGTCGACGACCGCCGAGCCGCCGCCGAGCGCGACGTGCTGAACAACAACGGCCAGTACACCCCGTTCGGCCGGCTGTTCCTGAGCGCGGGCTCCCACCAGTTGATCCTCGACTACAGCGGCCCCGACCTGCGCCCCGGAAGCGGAGGACCCCAGTTCGCGTTCGGGCCGGTCGCACTCACCCGCGACAACGACAACGGCCCGGTCGAGTCGGTCGCAGCCGCGAAGGCGAGGATGCTCTGTGGGAAGAACCTCGACTGGATCGAGTCCATCTCGGGGTCATAAGGCGCGGGAGACCAGCCGCCAATAGGCGGCCATCATGCTGTTCAGCGGGCGCCGGCCCGGCACGCCCACGAGCGGCGTGTCCAGGTGGGCGGTGAGCACTCGCATCCACTCGCGATCGGGAACCAGACGCTCTCGCTGGACGAGCCGGCGGCGGGCGAGGATGTCGCCGCGGTGCCGCACGAGCCAGCCCCAGCCCCGCAGCTTGTCGCGCAGCCATCCCTGCCTGGCCGCGAGCAGCACCATGGCGAACTCGAGCGCGAGCAGCGGCGGAACCAGAAGCACGAGGGCCCGCCCGCTCCAGAGCGTGGAAACGAACATGAGCCGGTTGCGCTCGATCAGGTAGTACTTGCTGGAGTTTCGGGAGAAGTCATACCGGTGGACGATCACCGCGTCCGGAACGCTCACCACCCGCAGGCCGAGCCGCCATGTGCGAATCGAGAGGTCGGAGTCCTCGTGGTAGGCGAAATAGGGCTCGTAGAACCCGCCCAGCCGGTCCCAGTGCGTGCGACGCGTGACGAGGCACGCGCCCGCCGCGCCGGCCGTATCGGTGGGGGCGGTTCGCGTCTCGGACTGCCCGAAGCCGCCGACCCACGAGATGCCGAGCACGTGCACGACGTTGCCCGAAGAGTTCAACAACGCCGGGTCTTCGCTCAGACGCAACGCGCCGACAGAAATTCCAACACCTGGTTGGCGAAGCTCCTCGACCAGGCGGCACAGGGAGGTGGGCTCGACGGCCGTGTCGCCGTTTATCAGAGCGACATAGTCACCGTCTGACGCCGCCACGCCCAGGTTGCAGCCGCCGGAGAAGCCGAGGTTCGAGCCGGACCCGACCGTGACCACACCCGGGAGTCGCGACAACTCGGCGACATCACTGTTCGTACATCCGTTGTCGACCAGTACGACATCGACCGAGACCATCTCGGACGCGAGCAGCGCTTCGACGCAGCGCCGCAGCCACGGCTCCGCCTTCCACGCCAGCACCACCGCGCTCACCCGTGGTAGCGCGGTCGATGCATCTCGCCCATACAGGGCCCCTGCCGGATCGAGCATGCCGCATAAGTGTAGTACCGCTCGTGATCGTTAAGCAAAAGTTTGCGCTATGACCGCATACCTGCTATTCCCCAAAGGTGGCTTACGAATCTCTGCTTCACGTCACGACGCAACGTGACGACCGGAGGCATGTCGCTCGTGTCGATAGTGATTCCTTGCCTGAACGAGGCTGAGAACATCGAATTTTGCGTTCGCACCGGATATGAGGTGCTGAACGAGCATCAGATCTCGGGTGAGGTAATCGTTTGCGACAACGGATCCGACGACCGGAGCGCCGAACTCGCCCGCCTGGCCGGCGCAACGGTTGTCGTGGAGCCGCGCCGCGGCTACGGCAACGCCTACCTGGCCGGATTCGCCGAGGCGCGCGGCGACTACATTGTCATGATCGACGCCGATTTGACGTATGACTTCAACGACATTCCGGCGTTTGTGAAGGAACTCGAGGGGGGCGCGCAGCTTGTCATGGGAAACAGGATGCACGACATCCAACCGGGCGCGATGAACTGGGTGAGCCGACTTGGCAATCCGATACTTTCGGGGTTCCTGAATTTGCTCTATCGCACGCCGATCGGTGATGCGCATTGTGGCATGCGAGCGGTTCGGCGCGAGGTATTGCCACGTCTCGATCTCCGCTCGACGGGCATGGAATTTGCATCTGAGATGGTGATTCGGGCCGCGAGGGCTGACCTCGAAATCCGCGAGTTGCCGATCGCGCTTCACCCACGCGGAGGTGAATCGAAGCTGTCACCGCTACGGGACGGTTGGCGTCATCTCCGGTTGATGCTTGTGTACAACCCGACGTTCTTGTTTCTGTGGCCGGGCATCGCGCTACTCGCGCTCGGTGCTCTGGCGATGCTGCTCGTGTTTGTCAACGTTCCGATCCTCGGACACCGGCTCTTCATCCACACACTGATCGCCGGATCCCTCTTCGTCATCGTCGGGACGCAGGTGATCGGATTTGGGTTGTGCGGCCGGACGTACGGCGTGTACCAGCTGCGCGACCGCGATCCATGGCTCGAGCGCATGCAGGCCCGGCTCACGCCTCGGGCACGGCGTGCTCGCGGGGGCGGCCGTGGCGCTCGTCGGGCTCGGTCTCGAGGGGGTCATTCTGGCCAGATGGCTGGCGCGGGGCCTGGGCTCGCTCAGCGAGCAGCGGATGTCGATCCTGGCCGCCACCCTCGTGATCGCCGGGCTGCAGATCTTCTTCACGTCGTTCCTGCTCTCGATTCTTGGCCTGCGGCGCTTCGACGACTGACGCCGGCCCGTAGCATCAGCAGGCCCCCGGGCAAGCTCGACAGAGCGAAGTTCACCCCCGTCATCACCGACAGCAGCGTCGCGTCTGTGGCGTTTACGCCCGCGTGCGCCAACAGCACAACGTAACTTCCCTCGCGCACGCCGAAGCCCCCGATCGAGATTGGGAGCGCGGCCAGGATCAGGACGGGCGGCAGGGTGATCGCGACGATGACGAGCGGCAGGTCGATCTCGAGGGCGCGCGCGACAAGCCAGATCGACGGGACGACGAGGGCCTGGAACGCGATGCCCAGCAGCACGGTCCGCCACAGGATGGGCCACCGCACGGTCGACCGGGCGGCGAGCCGGGCCTCGCTCGCCCACGCCCCGGCGCGTTCGGGGAACCAGCTCCCAATGCGGCGGTTGCCCCGCAGCACGGCCACCGCGGCCAAGCCGGCGACGAGGGCCACGATCGTCGCCGCGCCCAAAGCGAGCATCAGCGCCCGGGGTGCCCCGCCGGAATCGGCGAGGCAGACCACCCAGGCGATGACGATCAGGCACGCGAGGCCGCTCGCGCGATCGATCACCACCGTGGTGGCCGCCCGGACGCGGTTGCCGGTGCTGCCCGCGATCCAGGCACGGGTCGCGTCGCCACCCACCTGGCTCGGGAGGAAGTTCGTCGAGAAGACGCCGATCAGGTACGCCCGGCCCGCATTGGCGAGCGAGACGTCGATCGAAACCGCCCGAAGCAGAATGTGCCAGCGAAAGGCGGCGACCAGAAACGACGCGAACAGCACAACGATCGCGGCCGCAAGCCATCCCCAGCTGCCACCTGAGAACCGCTTCGAGGCGTCGCCAAAGTCGACGCGGCTTGCAACGACCGCAAGCAGCCCGACCGTCACCAGTGCGCGGATCCACCACGTTGCGGCCAGCCGCCGGAGGATCGCCATCGACCGGCGAATGGTAGCCCCCGGCCGGGTCTCCCGGACTTCTCAGTCTCCCAACGGGTTGATCAGGCTGGCCTTGTCCTGGCAGGCGAAGAGCAGCAGGTCGACCATGCGAAACGTCGAGGTGTTCGGGCCGAGCTGCGGGCGCCATTTCGGGTCGCGGACGATCGAGAAGGTGCTGCCCTCCATCGCCCGGTGGAACGTCTCGGTCACGATGCGGGCGCCGACGCCCGTCAGCCGGCCGCCGTTCAGCTCGGCCTCGCGCAGGATGTAGAACCAAAGCGGCGTGTCCGTGACCACCCGGGAGCGCTGCTTCTTGCTCAGGCTCTCGAGTGTGACGCCGCCCTTGCCGTCGCGGATCTGCGCCTTCGAGAGCGTCGTCACCGCCACGCCCTTGCTGCGCATGAACGCGGCCATCTGCTGGCCGGTTGCGAGCGACACCATGCTCGCGCGAGTCAGGTTGCGGTAGGCGAGGTTGCGGCGCTCGTCGCCGTCCGGCACGGGCGGGGGGCCGATCGACCCCTGCGGCAGGTCGTGCAGCGGCGACACGATCCGGGTGTCGATGCGCTGGGCGCGGTTGAACTTGGCCGCGGGCACGACCAGGTCGGTGCGGCCGGCCTCGGCGAAGTTGTAGAGCCGGCGGAAGTCGGCGATCCAGATGCTGAGCAGGTGGTTCTCGCCGCCCAGGTTGCCGCTCTTACCGGTGAACTGGAACAGGAGGTCGAGCGTGCCGGAGCCGCCGTCGAAGTTCTTGTTCCAGTTGTAGGCGGCCCGCACCATGCTGTGGCCGAGCCGGTATGCCGCGATCGAGAACTCGATCGGCATCGTCGGCATCGACGTGGGCACGGCGCCGACCTCGAACACCTTGCGGCCGTTCTTGAAAACGTCGCTCACCACCGCCCGGTCGCAGATGCGGGGCAGAAAGTCGGTGCGGATCATCCACTGGTAGTGCTTGGTCACCTTGCGCCGGGCGCGGCTGAACTTCTGCGCCGGCGGCGTGGCGGGCAGCGTGTCGCAGACCCGGTTGTGAAAACGGATGAACGCCAGGTGCGTCTGGGCGACGACCAGGTTCTCGTCGTTGCGCGGCTCGGGGATCAGCGCCGTGCGGCGCACCGCCACCTTGCCCGACGGATGCCGCGGCAGATCGAAGTTGGGGATCGCCGGGTCGCCGCTTGCGAGCGTCCCGCCCATCTTCAGTCGCAGGCCGTCGCTGTAGAACTGGGCGGACGTGGGATCCTGCGGCCCGGCGCCGTACAGCGAGTCGAGGTCGAGCACGGGCGAGCGCCCCTGCAGCAGCTTCGCGGGCGAGATGTCCTCCCCGAACGTGACGCTCGTCTTGTCGAACGTCAGGTCGTGATCGAGGAACTGGCCGAGGTAGGTGAACCCCGACGGGATCCGCGACCCGGCGTTCGTGCCCGTCGTCATCGCCGTCGCCAGCAGCCTCCGGGTTGCATCGCCGAGCTGGGCCCCGGTGCCGGGCGGCCCCATCCGCGAGAAGCGAAACGGCGGCGTCGCCGCCTCCAGACTGGGCGAGAGCGTCGCCTTGCGGCCCCCGCCGCTCTCGGTCAAGAGCCCTTCGCCGAGCACGTAGTAGCTCTCAGAGCCGTGGTGTTCCATCGTGGCCTCCTCTACGTCGCGATCGATCGCCCGTACGTGTTGCGGTAGTCGGAGAGGTCGAACTGCTTCTGCAAGAAGCTCACCGCCGCGTCCTTCGCGTCCGCGACGACGGCGTCCTTCAGGATCTGGACACGCTTGAAGTCGGTCGTGCCGAGATCGCCGGCGGGGACCGGGCAGGTGCGCACGACCGTCGAGTGCGACGCGAACCTGTCGTCCCAGGCGCCGGTCGCCGTCTGGAACATCCGTGCCGCCATCTCGACCGGCCAGCCGAGGTGATCCACGACCGTGTTGAGACCGCCTCCGACTCCGTGCCCGCCCGTGATCTTGAACCCGAACGTGGGCCGGGTCGGCGCCCGGCCGGGACTGGCGTCGAAGAGCCACACCGGGAAGTTCGACAACACGCCGCCGTCGACGATGAGGCACTGCTGGCCGTCGGCGGCCGCGGTCAGGTGCACCGGCGTGAAGAAATACGGAATCGACATGCTCATCCGCACCGCGTCGGCGATCGGATAATCGCGCGGGACGATCGGCCGGCCGGTCTCGGCGTCGATGTAGTCGGCGAGGTCCTCCGGGAGCACGAGCATCTTCGCGCGTGAGATGTCCGTCGCGACCATCTTGAGCCGGGTCGTCCCGTCGAGGTTTTCGACATCACGAAAGCGCTTGTTGCCGACCTGTTCGGCCATCCACCTGCGAAAGACCTCGCCGTGGCACAGCCCGTGCTCGCGGATGAGGTTGAGCGCGCCGCCGGCGACGGCGCCGCCGTGACCCCAGTCCTCGAACGTCTGGTAGGGCGCGTTGGCGATGGTGGCCGTCGCGTCCTCGAGCGAATGGCCGACAGACAGGTAGGCGGCGAGGATGGCACCGGCGCTCGTGCCCGCCACGCTCCTCCAGTCGGTGTACCCGCACGCGGCGAACCCCTCGAGCGCCCCGACCAGCGCGACACCCTTGACTCCACCACCCTCGAACACGCCGTCCGCCTCGTGGATGACCTGGCCGGCGACGGTGTTCCACCGGCCATCCTGGCTGCTGTCGTTCACCGCGACCTCCTGGGTCTGGGCCGTTGCAACCCGGGCCCCCTGCCCTCTCGCCGAAGCGAGGCGCCGAGTCTAACGCTTCAAGCGACTGCGGTGCCGTGCCGATGACTGAAGGGAGCAGCGCAAACTGCGAATCAGGAGCTTCAATGCAGCTACCCGTATGGGTCACCGTCGTCATCGCCCGGTTCGTGGGTGGCTTCGCGGCCGGGCTCGTGGCCGGTGTCGTGTATGTCGCGAGCACCGGCAGCGCGAACGGCGCGCTCGGTCAGTCCTCCACCCTCACGCTCACGCTCGTCGTCACGCTCATCGGCGCGGTCGCGACGGGCGCGGTCACCGTGGCGCTGCTGCCGGCGCTCTCGGGCTGCCGCGTCACCATCGGCACCGCGGTCCTTGCCAGCGTCGTCGGCCAGTTGATCCCGTTCATCGGCGGGCTGGTCGTCTCCCATGCGGTCACCCGGGACACGAGCACATCGATGTACCTGCCGCTCTACGGCACGGCCGGCCCCCTGCTCTCGCTGGGGCTGACGATCGCCGGCATCGCCGCAACCGCCTGGATGATCCAGTCGACGACGGTCGTCGGATCCGGCTCCGGCCCCCGCTACGAGCTCTATGGCAAGGCCCGGCGCGAGAGCCTCGACGACGAGTACTAGCCCACCCATCAGGCCGTAACGATCCCGGAACGACCGCCGGGTAGATTGGCCGAGTGGCGCACGCTCCACGGTCCAGGTTGCCGGCGCCGACCGTCGCGGTCGTGGCCGGAGTGTTGGCGACGCTCGTGCTCGCCGCCGAGGTACCGCTCAGCCGGCGCGCGCACGTGAGCGTGCTGTCGAATGTGGCCAACCCGTTCCCGATCGCGTTCCTGGTCGTCGGCGTCCTGGTCGCGCGGACGCGGCCGCGCAATCCGATCGGATGGATCCTGCTCGCCGCGGCGGGCCTGATCGTCGTCCAGGGCGCCGCCGCGCTCTATTCGGTCATCGACTACCGCAATCACGGCGGGCTGCCCGGAGGCCCCGTCGCGGTGCTCCTCGAGCCTTCGTGGGCCCCGGCAATCGTGCTCTTCGCCGTCGCCATCCAGCTCTTCCCGGACGGGCACCTGGCCCTGCGGCGGGGACGCTGGTTCTTGTGGATCTTCGGCGCCGTCGCAGTGGCGTGGGTCGTGGGCGCGTACGGGCTTGCGGCCGTTGCCGTCATCGGGCACAGCGTGCACGTCACCCCGGGCGGCGACGTAGTGCAGGTTGACAATCCAACGGGGTCGGCCGCCTGGTGGAAATACGTCCAGATCGTGTTCTTCCCGCTCTTCGGGGTGAACCTGGTCCTGTGGCTCGCCTCCCAGGTGCCGGTGTGGCGGCACTCGACCGGAGTGCGCCGCGAGCAGCTGAAGTGCCTGATGGCCGGCGCCACGATCGCCGTCGTCGGCGGCGGCCTCACGATCACCCTCTCGGGCAAGCCGGGAGTCCTCGGGCTCGTCGCCGGCGCCGGGGCGATCGGGCTCGCGGCGTTGCCGGTCAGTGTCGGCATCGGCATCACCCGGTACCGGCTCTACGAGGTCGACCGGTTGATCAGCCGGACGCTGTCCTACGCCATCCTGACGGCGCTCCTTGTCGGCATCTTCGTGGGAATCGTCGTCCTGACCTCCACGGTGCTTCCGCTCGCCTCGCAGGTCGGCGTGACCGCCTCGACGCTCGCCGCTGCGGCGCTCTTCAACCCGCTGCGGCTGCGTGTGCAGCGGCTCGTCGACCGCCGGTTCAACCGTGCCCGCTACGACGCCGACGCGACGGTCGCCGTCTTCACGGCACGCCTGCGCGACGCCATCGACCTCGAGACCGTGCAGTTTGAGCTGGCAGCGGCGGTGGATCGGGCCGTGCAGCCGGCCCAACTCTCGACCTGGATCCGTCCGGCCGAGCAGCGATCGCGGAGTTCTGGTTGAGGGCATGTTGCGCTCGTGTTGCGGCGGCGGCCAGACCGTCAACCATTCCCCGAAACCCGCCGATGCCCTGAGGATGCTCGCCGCGTTCTCAGCCCAGCTCGCCCTGATCGCCGCCGTCTACGGCGTGGTCTGCGCACTTTCCCCGACGCTTCAGATCGTTCGGATGCGGCGCGCGGGCGACTCGCGCAGCCTGAGCCGCGGCTACGTCGCAATCGGCGCCGGCGGCTACCTGATCTGGTTTGTGTACGGCCTGAGCCTCGGCAACGTGCCGCTGATCGTCTCGGACTCGATTGGCGCGGCGATGCAGATCGTCGTGCTGTGGTGGGCGATCCGGCTGCGCCAGGCCGAGCCGGCCGCTGCCTGAGGGGCCAGACCCCATTGGCGCATCAGGTGGCAAACGGCCAACCGGGAACCACCGCCCCGGCCACACCGTCCAACCGGCATGCGGAACATCCACGTGGCGATCGCCCTCGCCGCGGTCGCGCTCCTTGGCGGCGGCTGCCTCGGCTCCCCCACCGGCCTTGCTCCCACGACTCATGTGCGCCACGCCACAGCCTGGTACGCACGCTTCAGGATCAGCGGCACCTACGCGAACGTCGCCAGCACCGCGAACTTCGGGTCGGAGGTTCGGCACGCCCGCTTCACCATCACCTGTGCGTCCCCCCGGTCGTACCGCCAGATGCGCGGGATCCTGTCGTGGCAGGCCGAGGAGTGCCTCGCGATCCTCGACTTCCAGACCGCCCCGCGTGATTCCGGCCTGGCATGCCCGTGCCCGCTGAGCGCACTCTCGGTGGACGTGCGCGGCACGATTGAGGGCCGCCCGGTTCATGACCGCTTCAGCAACTGCATGTGCGGCTTCGGGAAGCGCGCGCCACACGACGCACACGTGATCCTCACCACGGCCCCGCCGCCGGCCACGACTTGACTCGCCCACGTCGGATGCGGTCAACTGCGCCGTGCGCCTGCTCCCGCAAGAACATGACCGCCTGACGCTGTTCCTTGCGGCGGAGCTGGCCCGGCGGCGGAGGGGTCGCGGCCTGCGGCTGAGCCAGGCCGAGGCCGTCGCCGTGATCGCGGACGAGACGATGGAGCTCGCGCGCGACGGCCTCGCCTACGCCGAGGTCGAGCGGCGCGCCTACGGGTTGCTCGGCCCCGCCGACGTCCAGGAGGGCGTCGCCGGGCTCGCGAGCAGGATCGAGCTCGAGCCGCTGTTCGCAGACGGGCCGCGGCTGATCGTCCTCATCGAGCCGATCGTCCGCGACGGCCCTCCCGACCTCACCCGGGAGATCGAGCAGCGCTGGCTGCCGGCGGAGGCGACGCTGGCCGTCGAGAACCTGGGCGCTGTCCCGGTCGGAGTGACGTCGCACTTCCACTTCTTCGAGACGAACCGGGTGCTGCGCTTCGACCGCCGCACGGCATGGGGAATGCGGCTCGCGGTGAGTCCCGGCGCGAAGGTGGTCTTCCAGCCCGGCGAGACCGCGGAGGCACGCCTGGTCGCGATCGGGGGCAACCGGGTCGTCCGCGGCCACGGCGGCCTCGTCGACGGCCGCCTGGACGAGCCCGGGGCGCTCGAGGCGGCGCTCGCCCTCGCCCGCGAGCGGGGGTACGCCGATGCCGGCGAGTGACCTGACCCGGCTCGGCGACGGCGACCTGTGGGTGGCTCCGGAGGCCGACGACGTCTCGGGGCCGGACGAGATCGTGCCGGCCTGGGGCGGCAACCACCGCGATGGACTCGGCGTGCGGGCAGAGCGCGGAGGGGTCGACATCGCGGTCATCGGCGGGCTCGTGCTCGACCCCGTGCTGGGCGTGCGCCGGACGTCGATCGGCGTCCGTGGCGGCCGCATCTGCGCGGTGGGGCGGGCCGGCAACCCCGACACGATGGACGGCATCGAGGTCGTCCTCGACGCCCAGACGGCGGTCGTGGACGCCCGCGGCCTCATCGTCGCCCCCGGGGCGGTCGACTCGCACATGCACTGGCTCTCGCCCCAGATCGCCGAGGCATCGCTTGCGGGGGGCGTGACGACGTGGGTCGCCCAGGACTACGGCCCCGTCTGGAACCTGGGAGCGAACCCCGCCGACTGCCTCGCCACCGCCTGGGCGGCGCTCGAGAGCGTCCCGATCAACGTCGCCTTCCTGGTGCGCGCGTCGTCGTCGCGGCCCGAGGGCGTCGAGGAGTCGCTGATCGCGGGCGGCGCGGGCCTGAAGATCCACGAGGACGTCGCCGCCGGGCCCGAGCAGCTGCGCTGTGCGCTCGACGTCGCCGACCGCCACGACGTGCAGCTCGCCATCCACACCGACGGCCTCAACGAGGCGCTGCTCGCCGCGGACACCGCCCGCGTCCTCGACGGCCGGACCGTGCACCTGTACCACATCGAGGGTGTGGGCGGCGGCCATGCACCCGACCTGCTGTCGCTGGCGGGCCGCGAGCGGTTTCTGACCTCGTCCACCAACCCGACCGTCCCCTTCGGCGTCGGCGCCGAGGCCGAGAACCTGACGATGGTCGCCGCCGTCCACGTGCTCGATCCCGGCGTCCGCCCCGGCGACGCCACGATCCTGCGCGAGCGGGTGCGGCCGTGGACGATGGCGGCCGAGACCGTGCTGCACGACCTGGGGGTGATCCCGATCCTCTCGTCCGACTCCCAGGGAATGGGTCGAGTCGGCGAGACGCTGCGGCGGGCGTTCCAGTGCGCTGCGGTGATGAAGGCCCAGCGCGGCCCCGGCCCTGGGCGGGACGACAACGAGCGCGTGCTTCGCTACCTCGCGAAGGTCACCATCAACCCGGCGATCGCCCACGGACTCTCGGCAGACGTGGGCTCGCTGCAGGTCGGCCGGCTGGCCGACATGACGCTGTGGTGGCCCGCGCTCTTCCCGGTGCGGCCCGAGCTCGTGCTCAAGGCGGGCATGCCGGCGTGGGGCGCCTCGGGCGGCGGCAACGCGACCACGATGATGACCGAGCCGGTCAGCGTCCGCCCCCAGATCGCCGCCACCGGCGCCGCCCCGGGCCGCGGATCGCTCGCATTCCTGGCGGCGGCCGCAATGGACGCCGACCTCCCGATCACGCGCACCCGCGCGACTGTCTCGGAGTGTCGCCGGCTGACGGCGGCCGACATGGTGCGGAACGACCGCACCGGGACCGTCTCGGTGGATGCCGCCCGCCAGACCGTCAGCCTGGACGGCGAGCCGCTCACGTGCCTGCCCGCCGCCGAGGTGCCCTACTCCGGCCGCTACCTCCTGTGACCGGGGGACTCGCGCCGTCGGAACCCGACAAGTACGGAGGACATCCACCTCGTCGGACGCCATGTCAGGCTGCTCCCGCCGGCCCACCCGACCGGACTCTGCACCCAGACGTCTCGCACGCCGCACCGGCCCCGGCCCGACCGGGGCCGGTGCGGTAAGGTCGCAACGGATGCCGACGACGAACACCGAGGAGCGCCGCGTCGAGGTCACCGGCGGCACCGTCTGGTCGGCCTGGATGGGACCGCGCGAGGGCATGCCGGTGCTGCTCCTGCACGGCGGGCCGGGCGCGGCGTCCGACTACATGCTGCCGCTGGCCGAGCGACTCGCGGAGCATCGCGGCGTTGTCGTCTACGACCAGCTCGGCTGCGGCCGCTCCGACCAGCCTGACGATCCATCGCTGTGGACGGTCGAGCGGGCGGTGGAGGAGCTCGACCAGGTGCGGGCGGCGCTCGGCCTCGACCGCTGCCACCTGCTCGGCCAGTCGTGGGGCGGGTGGCTCGCGATCGAGTACATGACCGGCCGCCCGGCCGGTATCGAGCGGCTTGTGCTGGCGAGCACCTCGGCCAGCATCCCCGAGTTCACCGCCGGAGCGCGCGGGCTGATCGAAGCGCTGCCCGAGCCGCATCGCACGGTGCTGATCGACCTGGGGGCGAAGGGGCGAGTACGACCACCCCGACTACCAGGCGGCGGTGCAGGAGTTCTACCGCCGCCATCTGTGCCGGCTCGACCCGTGGCCCGACGCCCTGGTGCGATCGAGCGAGCAGATGGATGGAAACCAGGTCTACCTGACGATGAACGGCCCCACCGAGTTCGACGTCATCGGCCGCCTGCGCGACTGGGACCGCACCGCCGACCTGCATCGGATCAACGTGCCGACGCTGGTCACATGCGGCCGCTACGACGAGATCGTCCCCGGCTGCTCCGAGACGATCACCCGCGGCATCGAGGGCGCACAGATGCACGTGTTCGAGCAAAGCGCGCACTGCGCCCACCTCGAGGAGCCCGAGAGCTACGCCGCCCTGGTCGAGGAGTTTCTGGCCTCCTAGCCTCTACCCGCGAGGCGAGAGGGCGAGCAGGGTCTCGGGCAGATGCGAGCGCAGATAGCCGCCCGCGATGCGAACCGCCACCCCGACCACCGCCGCGCCGCACAGGGCGGCCGCGACGGCGCCCGGGAGCGTCCCGACGTGGAGGACGAACCGGCTGATCGCGACCATCGCGACGAGGACTCCGATCAGCGCGAACTCGATCAGGAACGCAACGAACGACACTCCGGCCCTCCCCCGCCCTCGCGGTCTGCGGGCGCGGCCGAAGGTGGGCGTATCCATCGCGACCGGGAACGGTGAGCGGACCGAGGCGACAAGGCCGGTGCCGGCGGCCACCAGGACAACGCCGGCGGCGAGGAGGAGTGCGCTCGGAAGCTCCGTCCAGGCTCCCGACAGGGCGCACCCGGCAAGCGTGACGCCCGCGGCGATCGTCCCCACGACCGTCGTCACGGCCAGCGCCTTGCCCCGCAGCACCTCGCCGGCGTCGGCGCCCGTCAGCAGATAGGAGCCGAAGGCGGCGCCCTCAACGCCGAAGAGGTTGGCCGAGAGGTTCGTCTCGAGGAAGAACGCGACCACCACGCCCAGGTAGGGCGCGAGGCCGATCGGGCGGTGGGTGCCCGTGAGCAGCGGCACGGTCACGAACCCCGCGGTCACGACGCCGGTGACGATGTTCGCGCGCTGCACAGGGGCGCGCCACAGGTAGCGCAAATCCTTCACCCACACCGCCGCAGCCGGCGTCCGCGGGCGCACCCGGTGCGCGCGGAGGGTGGGCACCGCCGCAGCGGCGCGGCCGCTCGCGGTTGCCGCGGGGTTGGTCAGCTGCCGCTCGAGGGCGCGCGCCCACAGCCAGCCCACCGCCGCCAGCGCTGCGACCGCGTAGGCGAGGCCGCCCACCGCGGCCAGAAGCGCGCCCGAGTGCGCATCGGCGATCGACCGCGCCAGCGCACCCGGAGGCGTCCACGAGAGTGCGTCGGTGACCTTGGAGGGCCGCAGCTGGCCGACCTGCCGGGCCAGTGCTGTCGAGAGTCGCCAGGCGATGTATCCCGCAGCCGAGACGATCGCGAGCACGACCGATGCCAGGTCACGGCCGCGGCGAGAGTGGACCGCAGCCGCCAGCCCGGCCGACACGGCCCTTCCGGCTGCGATCGCGAGTACCGCCATGACGAGGACGTCGACGACCACGATCGCCGTGGCAGCACGGCCGGCGGCGTAGGCTGGGACCGCTCCCGACAGCAGCACCAGGGTCGCGAGCGGCGGGGCACCGACCAGCGACGCCGCGAAGAGGCCCACCACCAGGTCGCGGCGGGCAAGCGGAAGCACCGCCAGCCGGGCGACATCGAGCGCCCGGTCAGACCCGACCAGGAGCGGCAGCATGATCCAGCCGACGGCGATCGCAACGAACACCGCGACCAGGCCCGCCCCGCCGTGACGCGGCGCCGTCGCCAGGTCGACCGCACCGGTCACCGCCACGAACAGGCCGATCGCCCGGGCGAGCCACCCGAGCGCCTCCTCGCGGCCGGTCGCGCCCGCGTTGGCCAGCAGGCGCCACTTCAGTCGGACGAAGACCCAAGCCATCCGAGCTCCTCGAGGCCAACGTCCTCACGCGCACCCACGAGCCGGAAGAACGCCTTGCGCAGATCGCCGCCCTCGGCGACGTCGGCCAGCGTGCCGGCGGCGACGATCCGGCCGCGCGAGATCACGGCGACCCGGTCGCACAACCGCTCGACGACGTCCATGACATGGCTCGAGAACACGATCGTGCCGCCGCCTTCCACGAACCGCTGCAGGAGCTGCTCGATCACGTTGGTCGAGACCGGATCGATGGCGCCGAATGGCTCGTCCAGGAACAGCACCCGCGGGGCGTGCAGGAGCGCCGCGGCCAGCGCCAGCTTCTTGGTCATCCCAAGGCTGTAGTCGACCACGAGCCGGTCGGCGTCAACGGCGAGGTCGAGCACGCGCAGGAGCTCGTCGGAGCGTTCCCGCACCGTGGCGGGGTCGAGCCGCCGCAGGGCGCCGTGGAATGCGAGCAGCTCGGCGCCTGAGAGCCGGTCGAACAGCGCCGGCGTGTCCTGCACGACCCCCATCTTGGTCTTGGCCGCGACGGGATCGGCCCACACGTCGATGCCCGCCACCACGGCGTTCCCGGTGTCGGGCCGCAGCAGGCCGGTGGTCATCGAGAGCAGCGTCGTCTTGCCGGCGCCGTTCGGGCCGACGAGCCCGAAGAACGACCCGTCGGGAACGTCCAGGTCGACGCCGGCAACCGCGACCGTGTCGCCGAACCGCTTGGCGAGCCCCTCCACCCGCACCGCTTCACCTGTGCCCATCCCTCACCTTATGCGGACCGCAACCGCGCTCGCGCACCTGCCGGAGGCCGCGTATGGTGAGACCATGGTGCAGTCGGCCGAAGCTCGCGCCGCCGATCCGGCCGCTCGGGAGCGCTCGAGCCGGCTCGTGGCCGGCGCCGCCGCGTGCGCGGTGCTGTATCTGGCTTCCACCGTCGCCGCGTATCTGCTCGCCGAGATCGGGGGCCGGGCGCTGGCGGCAGCGATCGCCGCGATGGTCGTGCTCTGCATCCTCTGCTTCGGGGCCGTACGGCTCTCGTCGGCGCTGGCATACCCGGACGGCGACGCGTCCGGCGCCGTCACCGGCCGCGCACCCTCGCGCCGGGTCGGGACCGCCGTGCTGGCGCAGCTCGGATTCCTGGTGCTGCTCTCGCCCCTCCTGACCCTGCTCGGCCGCGCCGTGGGCTTCCACGGCACAACCGATGTGCCCCTCGTCCACCGTCAGACCGCGTTCGTGCTGCTGCTGGCCTGGATCGCGATCGTCGTGGCGCCGTGGATGGAGGAGGTGTCGATGCGCGGCTTCCTGCTTTCGGGTCTCTGGAGCAGGTTCGGGTTCTGGCCGGCGGCGATCATCTCGTCGCTCGTCTGGGCGGGCCTCCACGGGGTGTCGGGCGTGCTGATCCCGTTCACGGTCGAGGGCATCGTCCTGTGCTGGATCCGGCGCCGCACGGGATCGGTCAGGACCGGCATCGCCCTGCATTCGGCCCAGAACGTCGTGGCGTCGCTCGCGTCGGGCGCCGGGTTCTTCGTCCTGCCGGCGGTGGTCGCCGTCATCGTGAGCCTGGTCGCGACGCGCGAGGGTGCCGCGTCCGCGGCCGGCCCTCTCGTGGGGCGGTGGCTCGAGCGGGTGACACGGGCTGCCGACACGGTGGCCGGCCGGGTCGCGAACGGCGCCTCCCGGCCTGCGCTCTGGATCGTGGCCGGCGTCGCGTTCACGGCGGGCCTGATGCTCGAGGCGACCGATCTCGAGCTCCACCTCGGGGGCGGCGCCGTGCTCACCGCCGGCCGGATCCTGATCGTCACCGTTGCGCTGCCGCCCCTTGCCTGGCTGCTCCTGACCGCCCGACGTGAGTGGCGGGCACCCGCCGTGACCTGCCTTGCGGGAGCCGCAGGGTGCCTGGTGATCGTCCTCAGCCGGGTCGGCGTCCTGCTCGACAGCGTGACCCTGGTGCCGCTCGTCGGCCTCGGCTACACCCTGCTCGGCTTCGGGCTCATCGGCCTCGCGACGACGTCGATCGACGTGCGCGCCCGCATCGCCGCGGGCGCCGCGGGCCTCCTGCTGGCGGCGACGCTGACACCGCTGCCGTACGTGATCACGTCGGCCCAGGGCGAGATCGACCAGTCGCTCGTGGCGTCGCTCGCGGCTGCGGCCGCGATCGTCTCGGTCGGGCTCACGCTGCGCCGGCCCACCGCGTCGAGCGGCCCCTTGGTTGTTCTCGGACTCCGCCCGTGAAGACGTCGCTGTGGTCGATCTGCTCGAACCGATCGCTCCTTTCGATCGCTTCCACCGACTCGGTGCTCTCGATCGGATCGGTGGGGTCGGTGCTCTCGATCGGATCCCTCGGTAGCGCCTGCTCGGCCTGGTCGGTGGGGTCGTTCGCCTCGTTCGGCTCGGTGCTCTCATCACGGTCGCGCTGGTCGCTGCTCTCCGACCGCTCGTACGACGCCGTCCGCGGATCGCAGGCCGCTCACACCCGTGCCGGATCGCTCTCGGCCGTCCAGCTCGCGGCCGGGCTCGGCGTCGTGGTAGTCGCCGGGCGCCGGCTCGAGGCCCGCCGTTCGAGCGCGCGTTCTACGCCGCGGGCTCGAGCCTGACGGCCAGCTCGTCGGGGGTGTAGAACTTTGACGCCACGTGCCGCGTCGCGCGGATCACGTCGGCGATCTCTTGTGTGGAGAGGCGGTCGCGCCAGGCCCACGCGTTGGCCTTGCTCTCCATCGGCTGGAAGGCGGTGCGCGCCAGCCCCACCCTGCCCCACGCCGACCTGCGCGACGCGCTCCCCGCCATGCTGCCCGCGCGGACGGCCTTCTCGGCGTCGTCGTCGAACGGGAGCTCGAGGCGCTCGTAGAGGCTGCGGAACTGCGTGAGCGGATCGCTCGCCATGTCCTCGTAGCGCACGACGATGAACTCCGGATGGCGGGCGATTTGCTGGGCGATCGCGAGGTGGATCAGGAGCCAGAGAAGCGCGCCGTGGGCGATCGGGTCGAGCGGCTGGTCGGCCGCCCGCTGAAGCGCCGCGGCGTGCGAGCTGAGGTAGCGCCGGACCAGCTCGGGCTGAGAGGCGATGTCGGGCAGGTTGTCGGCCCAGCCGTTCCCGGTGCGCTTCAGGCTCGACACGATGCCGGCCGGGTGGCGCACGAGCATGACGACGCGGCAGTCGAGCCGCTCGGCCAGCCACTCGGCGGTGAACACCATGTAGGGATCGTCGATCAGCGGGGTCAGGCCGCGGGCGCGCCCAAGCGTGAAGGCCGCGAGGTACTTGGCCGCCTTTGCCAGGTCGTAGACCCCGCGGTTCGTGCGCAGCTCGGCGGCGAGGTCGTACCGCAGCTCGAGCATGTCGCGGAAGCCCGGCAGGTGCTCGGCCTCGTTGTGGGGGCCGACGTGCTGGTAGGCCCGCGGGGGCGGGACGCGCAGGATCCCGGGGGTCAGGCCGGGCGGGTGGCGGCGGTTGAACGGCTCGTTCACGTGGACGACGCCACCGCCGCCCTCGATCATCTTGGCGACCCAGCTACCGCCGGACCGGTGCATGCCGGTGATCAGGATCGGGGAACTCATCTCATGTCTCCATCGGCCACGGATGTCCCCTACCTTAGCCATAGGGGCCTTCTCGGCCATAGGGGGCCTTCCACCTATTTCCATCTATTGGACACCCATTGCCGTGTCCGGTCAACCACCCGAGGGGTCCGTACCCTGGCGCCTGGTTCGTCGTGGAGGTACCGTGCTGGTGGGCAGATGGATGTGAACCCAACCCGGTTTGCGGCCGCCGCCACGGCGGCCCTGGCATGCGTGATCGTGGGTCTCCTGGTGGGGATGCGCGCCGGCGGCGGCAGCAACACGGACCACCTCGTCCAACTCGAACGGACGACGACACTCGCGGCGCCCCAGAGGGCGGATGCGGCCGCGCACACCGTGACGACCGCCGTCACCCACACCGTGACGCGGACGGTGACGCGAACGGTCAGGGTTCCCGTCACCGTGACCGCAGCGGCGCCGCCGGCACCGCCCGCCCATCACCCGGGGCACAGGCACCGCCCGGGCACGGGCAAGGGCCACGGCCATGGCAATGGCGACGGCAACGGCGGCGGGGACAACAGCCGGGGACAGGGTTGACGGAGGGAGCCACGATCGAGGTGACCGTGCCGACCGACCTGCGGCCGTGGTCGTGATGTGCGCCTCGCTGCGCTGAGAGCCCGCGAGCTCTTCGCCTCTGCCGCGGTCGCCCGGCTGGCCACGGTGGGAGCCGACGGTGCGCCGCACCTCGTCCCCGTCTGCTTCGCCGTGGTCGGCAACGTCGTGTACTCGGCCGTCGACGACAAGCCGAAACGCACCACCGAGCTCGCCCGGCTCGCGAACATCGCCGCAGAGCCGCGGGTGGCGCTCCTGGCCGACCACTACGACGGCGACTGGACGCGGCTCTGGTGGGTGCGGGCCGACGGCCAGGCCGGCATCGTCACGGCTGCGGACGAGCGCGGGCTCGCGCTGGAGGCGCTCGCCGAGGCCTACCCGCAGTACGCCGGCAGGACTCCGCAGGGGCCGGTGATCGGTATCGCCGTGCACCGCTGGAGCGGCTGGAGCGCTCGGGAGGGCTTCCCCTGAGGCGGTTGTTGCGGTACCGTGTTCGAGACCACGAGGTCCGGGTAGGTGGCATTCGGGTGGGAGTCTTCGCAAAGGTCATGATCGCCGTTGCCATTTTGGTGGCGAACGGTGCCCTGCTCTTCTTCATCCTGCGCTTCCTGCTGTGGCTCGCGTTCCCGGCGATGAAGGGCGAGCGCGAGGAGGCCATCCCGACCCGGACACGTCCCGCCGCTGCCGTCAACGTGCTTGGGGCGGCAGCTGCCGCGGAAGCGGTCGAGCCGGGGGCGGTGGTCGTCGCACCAGCGGCCGCCGGTGCGATGCCGGTGTTCGCATCCATCGCCGGACCGCGTCCCCGTGCCTACCCGCACCGGCTCCTCATCGGGCTGCCGGTGATCCTGGCGCTCTTTGCGGGCGGCGTGTGGCTGGGGAGCATCGTCGGAGGCTCCGGCCAGGCGGCGGCCGCCACCAAGGTCATCAAGGTGCCCGGCAAGCTGGTGACGGTGAACAGCACGAAGACCGTGGTGAGCGTGCCCGGCACCGTCGTCGTCGTCAAGAAGGGCAGCGTCGTCACGGTGCCGCCGCGCACGTATGTGCTGCGGCCACAGACGCTGACGCGCGTCGAGCACCGGACGCAAACGGTGACGTACACGCTCCCGGGGACGACAACGGTCGTTACCACGGCGATCACCATCCCGACAACCATCACCGGGACGAACACCACCATCACCTCGACGGTGACCGTCACGCAGACCGACACGACCGGCACGACGACGACGACGTAGTGATGGTTGATCGGTGTCTCCGTGGTGTCCAGGGCGGCGAGAATCGCGCATCGCAAGGACGCAGGGAGCGTTCATACCGGTTCAGGTATGGGCGCGACCGAGAGGCTTCAAGGCTGGCGACGGTTCGCAGGCGCAGCCCCACCAACCGCCGCGCTACTCAAGCCGTCGTACGGCCTGGCTCGCGAGAGACACCGATCAACCATCACATGCTATGAGTGTGCTGGTCCTCGTCCGGATGAACGGCAATACGGAGCGGCTGCTGGAGGCCGCCGACCGGCTGTCGGCGGCATTCGGCATGCCGCCGGGTCTCACGGCGCAGGTCGCGGCGCCGACCGAAGAGGGCATCGTGATCATGCAGCTCTGGGCGTCCGAGGATCAGCGCCGGGAGGCGAACGAGGGCCCCGGCCACGAGGCGCTCATCGAGAGCGGGATCCTGCGCGAGACGCTCTCGGGCACGTCCGAGGTGTACGAGACCGAGCGCGTGCAGCTGGCTGACGTCGTCCCGGCCCGCCCCCGCCGCCGCAAGCCGGCGGCCCGGGCGAAGGCCGCGACAGCGCCGGCGCCCACCGATACCATGTGAGCCCCGCGGGCGTAGCTCAATGGTAGAGCAAGAGCCTTCCAAGCTTTAGATGGGAGTTCGATTCTCCTCGCCCGCTCTCGGGATACATGGATGGACAGGTACAAACCCTCGTACCACCTGGTGCCAGCCCTTGCCGGTGAGGTGATCGTGGCTGCGGCGGTCGCGCTCAAGGACTTCGACGGTATCCGACGGCGGATCGCCGGCGCCGGGGGAGAGCTGCGGTGAGGGCGGTCCACGCCACCGATCAGGTCACGGTCGACCCGGCTGCCGGCGGCGGTAAGCCCAGCGAGCGCGAGGCGCTCTGGTTCTGGCTCAAGCTCGGCTGCATCAGCTTTGGCGGGCCGGCCGGGCAGATCGCGATCATGCACGACGAGTTGGTCGAGCGGCGCAGGTGGATCTCCGAGCGCCGGTTCCTGCATGCGCTCAACTTCTGCATGGCCCTGCCGGGCCCCGAAGCCCAGCAGCTTGCCTCCTACATCGGCTACTCGCTGTACGGCGTCCGCGGCGCCATCACTTCGGGCGGCCTCTTCGTCGCGCCCTCGTTCGTGCTGCTATGCCTGATGAGCGGCATCTACGTCGAGTATGGCAACGTCACCGTCGTTCAAGGCGTCGTCAGCGGCCTCGGCTCTGCCGTCGTCGCCCTGGTCGCCGCGGCGGTGCTTCGGGTGGGCAGCCGCGTCATCCACACCCGAGCTGCGCTCGGGCTCGCGATAGCTGCCTTCTCGGCGATCGTCGCCGGCGTTCCATTCCCGATCATCATCGCCGTCGCCGCCGTGATCGGGTACCTGGCCGGTCGATCCAACCTCTCGTTGCTCGGCCGGCCGGCGGCCGACGGCGAGGACGAGTCCGATGACGCCGCGGCGGGAGCGCACGCCGGCGTCAGCGTCCGCCGACGCTTCGCCACGGGGCTCGTGATCTGGCTTGTCCCCGTTGCCCTGCTCGTCCTCGTCGGAGGCGTTGCTGGTGCGCTCGCCGGCTTCTTCACGATCGCCGCGTTGGTCACCTTCGGCGGCGCCTACGCCGTGCTGCCGTTCGTCGCCAACTCGGCCGTCAACCACTACGGGTGGCTGACCTCGAAGGACATGGTCGCCGGCCTTGCGCTGGGCGAGTCGACGCCCGGCCCGCTGATCATGGTCAACACCTTCGTCGGCTTCGTCGCCGGCTACCACGTCGACGGCAACCTCGGCTGGGGCCTGATCGGAGCCAGCATCGCCACGCTGGCCACCTTCGTTCCCTGCTTCGTCCTCATCATCACCGGCGCGCCGCTCATCGACCGCATCCGCGCCACCGGCAGCTTCGCAAACGGCCTCAACGGCGTCACCATCAGCGTCGTCGGTGTCATCGCCGCGCTCGCCGTCTTCGTCGCCCGCCACGCCCTGATCACCAGCGGTCACCCTGACCCGGTGCTCACATCACTCGCCGTGGCTGCCTTCATCGCCGTCTGGCGCTACCGCGTGGGAGTCATCCCCGTGGTGCTCAGCTGCGCTGCGGTTGGCATCGCCAACACCGTCCTTGGCTGAAGCCGGCCGGAACGGGCCGAGGTTGCAAGGCTGCTCGGGGCAGAAACCGCGACGAGGAGTTCGCGGGGACCCAGACCTGCGCGGTCGGGCCCGACCCCTGCGCCTGCCAACAACTCGTCTCGCGGCTCTCCCATGGACACTTCTGGTACCCGCCCAGCTGCGATCGAACACCCCCCGGCGCCCGGTCTCCTACGATATCGACTTCGGCAGCAAGGCTGACCATTGGTCGGGATATGGAGGAGCTGGAATGCTTGGCCGCCTCGCACGGGTCGTGTTACGCCACCAGTGGCTGGTGGTGGGTGTCTGGATCGCACTGACGGTTTTGGGCGTGGTTGTTGCACCGCTCGCCGTCAATCGCATGTTGACGACGTTCTCGATTCCAGGCTCGAAGACCTACCAGGCAAACCAGCAGATTGTGCAGACGTTCCACAACGGCGACCAACCGCCGTTGGTGGTCGTGATGCAGGATCCCTCCGCCGATGTCACCCGGGCGGTGGGTGCCCAGAGAACGCTGGCCGCGGCGCTGCGGGTGAACCCGGGCGCTCGGGAGAGCTCGTTCTTCTCGACGCATTCCCCGGTGTACGTGTCCAAGGATCACCACACGATGTTCGCGGAGATGTATCCGGCGGGCGCGAACGGGTTTGGATCGGGTGGCACGGTCGCAGCGACCCAACGGGCCGTGTCGGCGACCGCACCGGCCGGTGTGCACGCCTATGTGACCGGCAACACGCCCCTTCAACAGGCGGCGGGAAGCGGCGGTGGCGGGGGGCCGAGCATCCTGGTTGAGACCGCGGTCGGCGGGCTGGGCGCGCTGGTCATCCTGTTGTTCGTCTTCGGCACGCTCCCGGCGGTCGCGATGCCCCTGATCGTCGCGGTGGCCTCGATCCTGAACACCTTCACGGTGATCTGGCTGCTCACATACGTCACCGACGTCTCGGTGATCGTCGAGTTCCTGGTCGGCCTGGTCGGACTCGGTATCGCCATTGACTACTCGCTGCTGTTGATCTTCCGGTTCCGCGAGGAGCTCGCCAAGGGCCACGGCGTCGACGAGGCCACGATCCAAAGCATGGAGCATGCCGGCCGGTCGATCATCGTTTCCGGCTCGACCGTCGGCATCGGCTTGCTCAGCATGATCATCCTGCCCATCCCATTCATCCGCTCGATCGGGATTGGCGGACTTTTGATTCCCACCGTCTCGGTGATCGCCGCCCTGACGTTGCTTCCGGCGATGTTGTCGATCCTGGGCCCGCGCATCAACCGTGTCCGGGTCCTGCCGGCCCGCTGGATCGGCCAGGAGAATCCCGACCAGGGACCGTGGGGACGCTGGGCGCATCTGGTGACCGGCCGCGCCGCAACCATGGCAGGGCTTGGCCTCGCGATCGTCGCGCTGCTCCTGATTCCCGCGTCCCGGCTCAACCCCGGCGACGCGCTGGCCAAGGACAACCCGGGCGCCGGCCCCGCCATCACCGGTCGCGACGCGCTCACCAAGGCCGGGATCAGTCCAGGCGTGATCGACCCGCTCATCATCACCGCCAGAAACGTGAGCCACTCAAGCCTCACCGCTGCAGCGGCCGCGATCGGACACACCCACGGCTTGGCAGGGGCGGCAATCCCGGCCGGGTGGAGCCGCGCCGGCCTCTCACTGGTCGAGGCGTTCCCCTCGACCGACTCGGCCTCGCCGGCGTCGTGGTCGACCATCGGAAGGCTCGAAGGGCAGGTCCTCCCCGCACTTCAGCGGCGCGTGGGAGGCAACGCCCAGCTCCGAGTTGCCGGCGACGAGCCCCAGAGCCGCGACTTCGAACACACCGTCTACAGCAACTTCCCCTACGTCCTCCTGTTCGTGGTGGTCCTCACCTACGTGCTCTTGGCCCGGGCGTTCCGCTCGCTCGATCCTGCCCCTCAAGGCCGTGCTGCTGAACCTGGTATCGCTCGGCGCGGCGTACGGCATCGTCGTCTTCATCTTCCAGCAGGGACACGGCAGCCAGACGATCTGGAATGTGCCCGCGACCGGGGTGATCATCTCCTGGATCCCGCTCATGATCTTCGCCTTCCTGTACGGGATCTCGATGGACTACGAGGTGTTCATGCTCACCCGCATGCGCGAGATCTACGACCAGACCGGCGACACCAACCACGCCATCGAACTCGGACTCGAGCGCACCGGCAAGCTCGTCACGAGCGCCGCTCTCGTGCTCATGTTCGCCTTCATCGTCCTCTCGAGCAGCCCAGGGGCAGACATCAAACAATTCGGCATCGGCCTCGCCGCCGGCATCATCTTCGATGCCACCATCATCCGTGCCCTGCTCGTGCCGTCCATCATGCGGCTGCTGGGCAGATGGAACTGGTGGCTCCCCCACCGCGCCGCCCGAGCACTCCTCCTCCACCCCACGCCCCGACCCATCACCGACTCCGCCTGAGAGGGCTGGTGGTCACCTACGTGACCTGTGAGCTTGCGCGACGCGGCTACCCGGACTAGCCTCGCTCTCGGCGGGGGCACGGTCGTGCCGTGCCAGAGACGCAGCACAAAGGGGGCGGAGATGAGGGGGATCGATGGGTGGCGGCGCGTGGTCGCGCCGCTCTTTGGCGTGGCCGTGCTCGTGGCGCTGGGGGTGGTACCCGCGGCGGCGGCAGGCGGAGGGGCGCACGGCCGTCCCGCATTCGGAGAGCTGCAGCGTGCACACAATGCGACGGCCAAGGACGAGGGCCAAGGTGACGCCAACGAGGTGCTTGCCCGGGCGGCGCAGGAGTCGCTGATGCGCACCGCACCCGGATCATCGGTGTCGGCGGCGGCGTACGCAGCGGCCGCAGTCCAGGCGGCGCATCTGGGCACGAAGGGCGGTACGTGGCAGGCGCTGACCGACAAGCCGTTCCTGAACGATCCCATCCCGGGATACCGCGATCCCAATTGGAGCGACTTCGGTTCCGGCTACGGCCTCGTCACCGGGCGGATCAGTGCCCTGACGGAGGCGGGTGGCGCGGTCTTCGCCGGCGGCGCCGACGGCGGTGTGTGGAAGTCGGCGCACGGCAACGGGCACTGGAGGTTCTGGTCGACCGGTCTGCCGCGGCTCTCGATCGGCGCGCTCGCCACCGACCCGGCCGATGGATCCGTGTGGGTCGGCTTGGGCGAGGCGAACACGGCGTTTGAGAACTTCAACGCCTTCGGTGTTTACCGGCTCGCCGCCGGCGGCCACGTCTGGCGCCGCGTCGGCGGGAATGAGCTCGAGAGCCGCAACATCTACCACATCCACTTCGACGGCTCCGGCCACGCGTACGCGGCGACGAACTCGGGCCTCTACCGGCATGGCGCGGCGGCCGGCGGGCCATGGCACCTGGTGCTGAAGCCCGACCCGAACCCGACGCATTCGCCCTACCGGACGTCGCAGATCACGGACGTGACGTTCCAGCCGGGCACCGGTGGACGCGTCGTGTTGGCGGCGCTCGGCTGGCGCGGTGGCACGCTTCCGACCGACCTGGCGTTCAACGGCTTCTACGTCTCGAGCGACTGGGGCAAGGCGGGCACGTTCCACCGCATCACGCCGACGGGCGCGATCCCGGCAAATGACATCGGCCGGACCAGCTTCGCCGCCGGCGGTGGGCGTATCTACGCCGTCATCGAATCGCCGTCCAAGCTCGCCAACCCGAGCGCGTCGGACGGCTTCACAAACCTGCTGGGCGTGTTCGTGTCGACGAGCGGCAACCCGGCGGGGCCCTGGACGATTGTCGCGGACGCCACCAAGCTGGCGCACTCGGGGTCGGCGGAGCCGGCCCTCGGCCAGTTCCCCGGCGCCCAGACCTGGTACAACCAGTACGTCGCAGTCGACCCGAGCAACCCGCTGCACGTGTACGTGGGGATCGAGGAGGTATACGAGTCGACCAACGGCGGTCAGACGTGGACGACGATCGCCCCATACTTCGACTCGGTGCTGCCGTGCTTCCACGGCAGCCCCACCGACTGCCCGCCGACCGCCCACAGCGATCAGCACGCGACGCTGATCACCGGCAACACCTACTACACGGGCAGTGACGGCGGCGTCTGGCGGCGGCCGCTGGCCGACCGCGTCCAGGCGGGCTGGGTCGACCTGAACGCGACGCCTGCACACCGCTCAGTACTACGGCGTCGGCGTCGGCCGGATGGGCCACGGTGACGGCATCTGGGGCGGCTTGCAGGACAACGGGGCAACGCTCCTGCGGCCCGGCGCCGGGCGCGTCATCCAAGGGTTCACCGGCGACGGCGGCAAGGTGATCGTCGACCCGGCGAACGCCAGCCATGTCGTGAACGAGTACGTCGATCTCGACATGGCCCTGAGCACGAACGCGGGGCGCAACTATCGCGAGATCAGCCCGTCCTGCGGCGCGTTCACCTACACGCCCAATCCGTGCGACCCGGCGCCGCAGTTCATCGCGCCGTTCACCGCCGACGTGCGCAACCCGTCGCACTGGGTGGCGGGCGGTGAGTTCATCTGGGACGACCATGCCGGCTGGAACACGCACTGCTCCGCAACGGCGTGCGACTGGAAGATCGTCCACGACACGCACGCGAGCACGACCGCGGTGGCCGTCAACGGCAGCACGATCTACGCCGGCTGGTGCGGCCTTCCGTGCAACCCCAACTCCGGCGTGCCGTTCACGTCGGGGATCGACACGAACGCCGGCGGCACGTGGCACACGGTGCACGCACCGAACCTGCCAAACCGCTACATCACCGGCCTCGTCGTCGATCGCAACGACCCCAACCATGTCGTCGTCACTCTCGGCGGCTTCTCGCGCCGCTGGATCCCCGGCGGGAGCGTCGGCCACGTGTTCGAGTCGATGAACGGCGGCACGACCTGGACGAACATCACCGGCAACCTGCCGGACAACCCGGCCGACGGCGCGGTGATCGTCCATCACCACCTGATCGTCGCGACCGACCTGGGCGTCTTCATCGCCCGCGCCGGAACCACCCACTGGTCGCGCCTGGGGCACGATCTGCCCAGCGTCGACACGTGGAGCCTGGCCGTCAGCCCGGATCACAGCTACGTCGTCGCAGCCACCCACGGCCGCGGCCTCTGGAAACTGCGGATCCCGTAAGCCTCAGCGGGGAGGCCGCCGCGGCGCGGGCGGCCTCCCCCAAGGCTAGGCGCCAGCCCCGCTCGACGTGCAGTCGCCGCGCCGGGGCAGAATCACGACCGCCAGCCGGGCCGTCTCGCCGGCGACGATTCGCAGTGGATAGTGTTGGCCGGTGGCGGTGACGGGCTGGCCATCGAGCTCGAGGCGGATGGTGCTCCCCGGGAGCGGCGCGACGAGCCGATAGCTCCCCGGCGCAAGCGACGTCCGGCTGTCCGCGCGCGAGCCGGGGTGCACACCTACTCGACGCCCGTCGCTGCGCACGAGGACGAGCAACCCGCGGTACGGCGAAAGGCCGGGGTGCACAGGCAGGCAGGCGCCGCGCCTGACGGCCACCCGAACGGCCAGATGCCCGGACGCGTCGCCCGCAGCACCGCCGGACCCGCAGGCAGTGCGCCACGACGCTGACCGCGACGACCGCGATCACGATGCGAAGGATCGACGTCATCACCCTTCTGACAGCGTAGGCGCCGGAAGCGTTCCCGTCCCGCTTGAAGGTCGCGATTCGATAACTTGACAAGAAGAGTGCCAGGGTGTTGGATCCTGATCACGCCGTGTGGGCGTTCACCCTGCGTGATGTTGGAGGTGGGTCAGCGATGTCTGGTCGCTTAGGGTTGTTGGGTTGCGTGTTGGGCGTTTTGGCAGTGAGCGGGTCTTCAGCAGCGGTGTCGGCAGGAGCGGCGTCGACGCCCCGGCAGACGGTGCAACGGGTTACTCTGATCCGCTCGGCGCGGCTTCCAGCCGCCGGACTGTCGGCAGCCGTCACTCGCGGTGGGGCCGTGCAGGCGCGGCGAATGCCGAATACCAAGCGGTTCGGAGCAGCTCTGAGTCCGCACGCCGGGTCGACGACCGTCCCCGCAAGTCCAATCGTCGGTGGCCAGCTAACCGGCTTCGCCGGGTTCCGGGGGCTGACCCATCTCCAGCAGCTGAACGCGGGCACGGGTGTCTACTCGGGCACGCAGTTCTCGCTCGAGCCTCCCGATCAGGCGCTGTGTGTCGGCGGCGGGTTCGTGCTGGAGGGAGTGAACGAGGCGTTCCGCGTGTTCACGACCGGCGGCAACGCGCTGACACAGCCGATTTCCTACAGCCAGTTCTTCGGACTTCCGCCCGAAGTTGTGCGGTCAAACCCGCCGAGCTTCGGGCCGTTCATCAGCGATCCCAAGTGCTACTTCGATCCGGCCACGCATCGCTGGTTCATGACCCAGCTCGAGTTCGGCGTGGATCAAGCCAGCGGCGCATTCGGGCCTCCATCCGGCCTGCTGGTGGCGGTGTCCAAGACGAGCGACCCGCGCGGAGGATGGTGGCTGTACAAGGTCGTGACGACCGACGACGGCACGAGCGGAACTCCGGTTCATTCCGGTTGCCCGTGCTTCGGTGACCAGCCACTGATCGGTGCCGACAAAAATGGGTTCTACGTCTCGACCAACGAGTACGGCATCACGAGCACGGCCTATCACGGGTCACAGCTCTACGCGTTCTCCAAGTCGGGGCTTGAGACGGGCGCCAATGGCAACGTCGTGCACATCGATGCGGCGACGATGACCACATCGCTCCCCAACGGTGGATTGGCGGTCTCGATTCAGCCGGCCACCTCGCCGACGCCCCGGTGGGCGGCGGCAAACAACGGAACGGCCTACTTCGCGTCGGTCACCGACTGGAGCGTCGGCCCTGCGCTGGGCCAGGGCGCGAACCGGATCCTGGCGTGGGCGTTGACCAACACCGGGTCTCTGAACACCGCGAGCCCCGCCGTCCATCTCGCATTCAGGGTGATTCCAAGCGAGTTCTACACGCAGCCTCCGAACGCGACCCAGAGGCCGGGGCCGCGTCCGCTCGGCACATCGCTGGGCAATCCTCTCGAGCTCGTCGCCACGAACGACGATCGCACGAACCAGGTCGTCTTCGCCGACGGCAAGCTGTGGACGGGCGTGAACACGTCGGTCACGCAGGGCGTTGGTGCGCCGCGCTCGGGGATCGCCTTCTTCGTCGTGCGCCCGTCGGTGGCGAGCGGTTTCACGGCCACGATGGCGGCTCAGGGGTACCTGTCCGCCCGCGGCGCGCACATCTACTTCCCGTCCATCGGAGTGACGGCGGGGGGTAGGGCCGTCATGGCGTTCAGCCTGAGCGGCCCGCGCAACTTCCCCAGCGCCGCCTATGCGCCGCTGCGGCATGGACATGCCGGCCCGATCTTCATCGCCGGCCGCGGCAAGCTGCCTGAGGACGGGTTCACCGGCTACCAGGCCGAGGGCGGCAACGGAGTCGCCCGCTGGGGCGACTACTCCGCCGCTGTCGCCGACGCCAACGGCCGGATCTGGATGGGAGCTGAGTACATCCCAAACGCTCCCCGGTCGCAGCTCGCCAACTGGGGAACATTCGTGTGGCACGTGCGTCCCTGACGTAGGACCACCCAGTGGGGGCCGGTGGGCGGCGGCCGCCGGCCCCCCACACCCGTACTCTGTCCGGAACCAGCCCCGTGGTTGCGGCGTCCAACGAGGTGTGAGTCCATTCCTCCCACAGGGTCAGGCTGGGCGTGCGCACACGCTTCGCATTTCCGTACTTGTGCTGTCGGGGCTCCTGATCGCGCTGCCGGCGGCCTGCGGACATCAGTCTGCCAAATCCCCAACTGGCGAACTCGAAATCGTCGCTGTGCGCGGCCCAACGCAGCCCGTTTGCCGAAGTGGCAGCCCGTGCACCAGCCCCTATCGGGCCGACGTCGTCCTTCGAGGTCGCGCCGGCAGCCCCATCACGATCCGGCTCACGCGCCGGGGGCACGCCTTCGTGAGTGTGCCGACAGGCGCCTACTCCGTCACGGTCGTGGGGGGCTCGCGGCTGCCGACCTTTTCGGGAGTCACCATCAACGGCCGAGGAATCCGCCTGTCTCAGGATTCGCGCTTCTCTGTCCGAGTGCTCGCGGGGCACACTGAACGGATTCGCCTCCGATTTGACTCCGGAATCCGGTAGGGACGGCTGCCGCGATAGCACGAGACCTTCCGCACCACCGAAGCTCTCCGGCGGAGTGGCGCAAGGCGGCCCCGCCTTCCCGCAGGCTACCCGTCCACGGCTTCTCCCGGCCGTGGGCGAGGTCAAACGCGATGCGCGCGTTGGCGCTGCCAGCGATTCCTGGTGGGACTGGACGGCAAGAGAGAACTTCTTTCCTACCGATGACGTCTAAGCCGGTATCCGACGCTCCCGTCTCCGTTGCGTGATTGCAGCGCCAGTCTTGGTGGGGGCGTGTCTGGCCGCCACGTTGGGAGGCGGCGCCGCCCTGAAGGGCGTGTGCTTCGGGGCGCACACTCAGGACTGGCGCTCGCGGCTGTGTTACAACGACATCCAGCCGCTCTACCACATTCGCGGCATCGACCACGGGGTCTTTCCCTATATCCACGCCACGCTCACGGGTACTCAGGGCCGGCACGGGTTCAACGAATACCCGGTCCTGACCGGCATCTTCATGTGGGCGACGGGGTTGGCGGCGCGGAGCGGCTCCTCCTACCTCGTTCTCACCATGGTGCTGCTGTCGGTGTGCGCCGCGGCGGTGACGTGGCTGCTGTGGCGGATGGTGAGCGTCCGCGCCGTCTACTGGGCGGCGTCGCCGATCCTGTTGCTGTACGCGTTCCATAACTGGGACGTCCTGGCCGTCACGGCAGCCGTGGTCGGCATCTACCAGTGGCGGCGTGGTCGCCCACGACTCGCCGCCGTCGCGTTCGCGGTGGGCGCAGCGTTCAAGCTTTACCCGGCGCTGTTCATCGTCCCGCTCGTAGTCGACGAGATCGCCAGACGCCGAACCGCAAAGGCGGTTGAAGTCGGGGGGGTCGGCTTCGGCACGCTCGCGCTCATCAACCTACCGTTCATCCTCGCAAACGCCTCAGGGTGGTGGGCGACGTACCGATTCCACGCTGACCGCGCGCCCGCCACGAGCGGAACGGTGTGGTCGGTCATCGACCCAACGCTGTCGACAACGGCTGAGAACCTGCTCAGCTTCGTTTCGTTGGCGTCGGCGCTGGTCATCATCACCATCGCTCTGGTCGCCGCCGCCCGGGACGGTCGCTGCCGGGTTGTCGAGTGGTGCGCCGCGGCGACCGCCGCGTTCATCCTGCTCAACAAGGTCAGTTCGCCGCAATACCTCCTTTGGCTGGTGCCGTTCCTCGCGCTCCTATCGGTCACGGCCGTGTGGTGGTGGCTCCTCTCAGCCGTCGCGGTCGCGCGCTACGGCGCCCTGTTCGGCGTCGGCGTCTTCCCGTTCGGGCTGCGCACCGCCGACCGCATCGTCCACGCGGCGGTCATTCTGCAAGCGCTGCTGTTGGCCGTGTTCATCGTCACGATCCTCGTTCGGCGAACCCCCTCCGAGCTCGACCCGCAGGTGAAGCTACCCGAGCCGTCGCCTGCTCGGCTTCGCGGACGAACCTTCCCTCCCCGTCCGGCGTCCTAGTATGAATCGTGCCGATGAAGGAGCTGGATGATTGGATCGGCGGCCTGATCCGTTGTGGTGGATGCGTCCGCGCCACTCGCGGCGATTCGTGTTCGCGGTGATCGTCGGGGTGACCGCGGTCTACCTCGGGCTGATCGCGCTGCGTGCGCCCGGTACGTGCAGCGCGCCGGGCGGTGGGCCGTGTGGCGCGCTTGGCGCGATCGTCGCCACGGTGACCCCGATCTCACCGCTGTCGGTCGCGGTGTGTGCCGGCGAGATGCGCCGGCGGGGATACTCACACTCCTACGCAGTGGAGGCGTGCGGCCAGGGCCGGCGACGGGCCTGGTTTCGCGCGGCGATTACCAACACCACCGGCGACAGGACCGCGGTTCTGTGCAACGTCGACGCCTATCGCCGGTCGGGCCGGCGGCTCGCCCGGAGCATCCCGCTGCCGGTGTCCATCGTCCGTCAGCCGGGGGTGTTGTTCGTGCCCAACCACCACCGGACAGTCGTTCGCTGGTACTTCGACCCACACGACGCGCCGGCCGCGATCACCCGCGCCACGCGGTTCATCGCCCGCTGTCGGCCGGCCCCCAACCCACCCACCTGACACGTCGCACCTGGCCGCGACGCTTCGACGATTCGGCGGCCGGTTGACGCCCCCCACACCGAGGCATAGCATTTCTCGCTCGCACCCAACGGGAGGTCATCCATGTCGTGGCACCTCAAGGGCAGCTACATCGAGACGTGCTCGTGCGAGCTGATGTGCCCGTGCAACCTGTCCTTCGACCACGGCGCCACGTACGACTTCTGTCGCGTGGTGCTCGTCTTCAACATCCGCGAGGGTGAGATCGAGGGCACGGACATCGGCGGCCTGAAGGTCGCCGCGATCGCGGACACGCCGAAGGTCATGACCGACGGGAACTGGCGCTTGGGAGTGTTCATCGACGAGCGGGCGAGCGATGAGCAGGCCGGGAAGCTCGTACAGGTCTTCGGCGGCCAGCTCGGCGGCCCGATGGGAGCGCTCGCTCCGCTCGTGGGCGAGATGCTCGGCGTCGAGCGGGCGGCGATCGAGGTGCACGACGACGGGCTGCGCCACAGCGTCCGCGTCGGGGACGTGATCGACTTCGAGATCGAGGACATCGTGCCCTTCGGCGTCGAGACCGGCGAGCCGATTCGGTTTGCCGGCATGTTCCACCCGGTGGCGTCCGACCTCACGATGGCGGAGGCGAAACGCTCACGGATCGACGCCTTCGGCATCGCATACGAAGGCAAGACCGGCCTCTCGACTTCCGAGTTTTCCTGGGCAGCCTGACCGCGTGATCGCGCGCGTGTCCAACCGAGCCGCTGGGGGTGCCGGGCTCGCCCCGGCCTTCGCGGCCGCGCGTGCCCGGCTCGGGCTCGTCGCGCTCCTGTTCGCCCTCGCCGGCGCCGGCTGGTGGTGGACGGCCGATCAGATGCGGGGGATGGACAACGGGCCGTGGACCGGACTGGGAGCGGTCAGCTGGTTCCTGGCCGTGTGGGTGGTGATGATGGCCGCGATGATGTTCCCGTCCGTCGCCCCGACCGTCGCCCTGTATTCCCGTATGACGAGGGAGCGTTCGCCGCTTTCGCCGCTCCTCTTCGCGGCCGGCTATCTCGCAACGTGGGCCGCGGCCGGAGTGCTCGCCTTCTCGGTCGCGGCGGCCGGCGGCCGGGTCACGAGCGACGTGCTCGCCTGGGATCGCGCCGGACGGTGGGTCGCGGGCGCGACACTCATCGTCGCGGCCGTCTACGAGTTGACGCCACTCAAGGACGTCTGTCTCGGCAAATGCCGCAGCCCGCTCGGCCTGCTGCTCGGCTCTTGGCGCGACGGCCGGGCCGGGGCGCTGCAGATGGGCGCGAAGAACGGCGCGTGGTGCGTCGGGTGCTGCTGGGCGCTGATGGCGTCCCTGTTTGCGCTCGGTGTCATGAGCATCCTGTGGATGGCCGTCGTGGCGGGGCTGATCGCGGCCGAGAAGACCCTGCCGTGGCGTCGCGTCGCGACGTTCGGAACGGCCGCGATCCTTCTCGGGCTCGGCGTGCTCCTGCTCGTCTCGCCCGACACGATCCCGGGTCTCACGATTCCCGGAGGCCATCCGATGCCCGCGATGGGCCAGATGGGCTCCTAGCCGAGCACTCGGAGAGGTGGTCGCACGCCGACGCTTTGGCCGCGGCTTGACTTTGCCCCACAAAGGAGCTACGCTTTGCAGTGCAAAGTCAATACCGAAGGAGCGCACGATGCACGGAACGCGCGACATGAACGAGAGCGGGACCGCCGGAAACGGCGACGCGCTCGACCCCGCCGAGGCGGCAAGGCTGCTCGCCCAGACCAGGCGCGAGGCGCGACGCCAGTTCGACCTCCATCCGCCGCTGCTGTCGGCGCTCATGGGTGCCGTCGTCTTCGGCGGCTATCTGGTGCTCTGGCTGTCCGTGCGAGGACAGCACCCCTACACCGGGCCGAGCGGCGCGGCGATCGCGGCCGTCTACACGGCGATCGCCGTGGTGATCGCCGCGAGCGCGAGGATTCTCCGGCGAGCGACGGCCGGCGTCGGCGGCAAATCCCGGCGCCAGATGAAGGCCCAGGGCGTCGCCGTCGTGTCCGCGTACGTCGCCTCGGCGACGTTCCAGGGAGCGCTGCACTACAACGGCGCGGCCCACTGGATCGTGTACGGGGTGTGGCCCGCCGCCGCGCCGCTCGTCATCGTCGGCGCGAACCGTTGCCGGGATGGCGGCCGGGAGTGAGGACTGGGTGATGTTCGGCACCGGACTGGGCGCCGTCGCGACCGGCGTCGCCGCGTCGTTTGCGGGCCCGGTCGGTGGGTGGGCGGTAGCGGGCGCCGGCCTGTTCGTCCTGATCGTCGGCCGCTCCGTGGCACTCGCGCTGCAGCGCCGGGCGTGAAGGGGCGGGGATGAGCACCGAACCGCTCGACCCGGTGATCCACGCCCCGGCGCGCCTGCGGATTGCGGCGACGCTGGCCGCGCTGCCCGACGGAGACACGCTCTCCTTCACCCGTCTGCAGGACATCCTCGAGCTCACCCCCGGCAACCTCATCACACACCTACGCAAGCTGGAGGACGCCGGCTATGTGGCCAGCGAGAAGACCGGCAACGGGACGGCATCGCGCACGTCGGTCGCCCTCACCCACCGCGGCCGCGGAGCACTCGACGACTACACCGAGACGCTGCGGAACCTGCTTGACGGGCTGTGACCACGTCACGAGCTCGACGGGGGGCGGCCGAAGTCACCGACGGCCCTCGCATGCAGGTCGTTGAGCTCCGCCGGGGTGGGGCACCAGGACGACTCGAAGCCGGCCGTGTCCCACCCGGCAAGGCGCGCGCCGGCCTCGTAGGCACTCTGGCAGAACGAGAGCAGCGTCGTCTTGGGATCGCGAGCCACTCGGACGGACTCGTACGGGAGGATGGCCAACGACCCGGAACCCCATTCGCGCCATGCGCCGACGGGCAGAGGTTGATCGCGGATTCCGGCGGGCTCTGGGGCGGTATAGGAGTAGTAGGCGGCCTCGCCAAGGTTGTCGTCGCCGGGCCAGAATCCGAACGCGATCACCTCCTGGGAGTACGCCTCCCGGGTAACGGCGTCAGCTTTTATCGGCGGACCCGGTCGACCGGAGAAGCGACTCACCGCGAGGTCGAAGCTGTGCCAGAAGAGGTGCACCGGGCTCGTCTTGCCGCTGAACCAGCCGCTGAACTCCTCCAGCACGGTGTCGGTCCAGTCGAGGATGCGGCCGAACCGCTCAATCGCGTCGCGATCCCATGACGCGTGCTCGATGTCCTCGGTGAACGGCGTGCTCATCGGAACCCCGAAAGGCTGCTCCCTGATCTTCACGTCGACGCCGAGATCCCCGAGCACCGCATGCAGGTGCGTATCGAACTCCGCCACCGCCACGCCGTCCACGAGCGGGAACGACCTTGTCCGACCGTCGGCAGTGCGAACGATCAGGGCGTGATCGACAAAATCGAGCCCGATCTCGAAGGTCGTGCCGTCATGGTGGAGGCGCCGGGTCGTGAGGCCACGAACATCGACGTACAGGGGGACGTTCCACCAATGATTGCGCGGTGTCGTCGTTGCCAGCCGGATCTTGCCGAGGATCTGGCTGTACAGATGCAGCGTGTCCTTTGTCGGACGCCAGTCGGACAGGCGCAACTCTGGCAGTGTCATCGTCGCAAGACAACCAACATAGGACTCCGTTTCCGCGCGAATGCGGGAAGTGTACGGCGCCGAGACGCCGACATCACACGCGCGGGACACCGACGTAGCGGATGCCGGTGGCCCGGATCTCGCCCGCGGCGATCGCGGCCTGCTCGTGCTCCCGCGTGACACCCTCGAGATCCGGGAAGAACAGGGGCCCCTCGCCGTACACGCGGCGGGTGAACCTCGTGTCGAGCCGGCGCACGACCTCCTGCCCCGGGTGCAGGCCGTGCCCGTGCGCCCACGCCGGGAAGTACTCGTCCCAGGGCCTCCCGGACGCCGCCCAGTCGTCCCTGCGCCGGTGAAGCCAGCCGGGCTCACCGTCATCGCCAAGCCGGGCGAAGCACCATTGCGCGGTGTCATCGTCGAACCGCTCCCAGGCCCATTCCACGACGACCAGAGTTCCTCCGGGTTGCAGCACATCGCAGATCCGTCCGACCGCCTCCCGCAGGTCGCCGAGGTGGTGGAGCGAGTTGGAGGCAACCACCGCGGCCACGGGCTGCAGCGGCTCGTACCGCTCGAACGGGATCCGGTGAAACCCGGCTGCGTCGGGCGCGTTCGGGTCGATCCCGACAGCGTCATATCCCTCCCGCCGCAGCGCCGGCACGAAACCGCCCGCAGAGCCGCACCCGATCTCGAGTACCGCCGCGGGGACCGGCGGCAGCTGGCCGCGCACGAACGACCAGCCGCCGCCGTCCTCCACGCTCAGGCCGCCTGCACAACCATCAGCGTGTTCCCGTCCGGATCCCGGAACCAGAACATCGGCGGTACCGGATCGCCCATGCGCGAGACCTCGGCATCGACGTCGACGCCGCGGGAGCGCAGCTCGGCATGCGTGGCGTCGACGTCGTCGGTGGTCAGGGTGATCCCGGTCTGCACCGAGGTCGGGCTACCCGGCGGCGGCGGGGCGAGGGCGATGCCCGTCGGACCGCTCGGCGGGTAGACCTCCACCCAGCGATAGTCGTCACCGAACGGGACGTCTGTGCGCTTCTCGAACCCGAGCGAGTCCACATAGAACTCGATCGCGCGGTCCTGATCGGTCGACGGGATGATCACGAGGCTGATCCCCGCGATGCCTGTTGCCGTCTTGGTCATGTCGTCCTCCTTCGGGTGGGATTTGGCGATAAGACTCGGCTGGGCGCGAGAACTCATCGGCCTATGCGAGCGCCGCCGCCTCCTCCAGCACGTCGATCTCGATCTTCTTCATGTTCAGCATCGCGGTCATCACCCGCTGTGACTTCTCACGATCGGGGTCGGACAGGAGCTCGGGCAGGCGGGCCGGGACGATCTGCCACGAGAGACCATAGCGATCCTTGAGCCAACCGCACGGCCCCTCCTCGCCGCCCTCCGAGAGCGCGCTCCAGTACGCATCGACCTCAGCCTGAGTCGCGCAATCGACCTGGAACGAGACCGCCTCGCTGAACGCGAACTGCGGCCCGCCGTTCAGGGCCAGGAAACGCTCGCCGTCGAGTTCGAAGGTGACCGTCATGACGGTTCCCGCCTGCCGCGGGTTCGCCTCGCCGTAGCGGGTGACATCGACGATCCGCGAGTTGGGAAACACCGACGTGTAGAACCTCGCGGCCTCTTCGCCTTGTGTGTCGAACCACAGACAGGGAGTGAGCTTCGACATGGTTTGGTCCTTTCCGGCGCACCGGCCGTTGAGTGGGCGTGCCGTGTGTAGACGGGGGCGGGTGATGAGGTTCATCGCCGGCGGCTACATGGCCGGCCCGCGCCAGAGCCTCGAGCACCCGCTCCGGGCACGCCGCCAGCCACGAGACGGTCGGCTGACGCTCAGCGCTCGATGACTTCCATGTCGGCGTGGCGCTCGTCGTGCGCGCCGCCGAATGCCGCCATCTCCATCATGCGCAATCGATCAACCGTCTAGTGCACGATCAGCACGTCGCAGTGAGCCCGGCGGGCGACGGCGCCGCTCGTGCTCTGGCCGAGAATCCGCTCGAGCAACCCGGGCTCGTGCGTACCGACGACGATCATGTCAACGGACCGCTCCTCGGCGATGTCGAGGATCGACTCGGCGGGGTGGCCGACCGCGAGCACCGACTCGGCGGCGATACCCGCCTGCTTGACATGGTCGGTCGCAGCCTTGAGCTCGTCGCGATGCCGGTCCGGTGGATCGGCGGGATCAATGGCCCCGCCGCCGCGCCCCGCGGCAACCGGGACAGGTGCAACGCTCGTCACCACGAGCTTCGATCCGAACGCCTGTGCGAGCTCGATCGCACGGTCGAGCGCGCGTCGCGAGGCATCACTGTCGTCGTAGCCAACCAGGAGTGTCTTCATCGCTGAACCTCCTCGTAGTGTGGTCACAGGTGGAAGATACCCGACGATGGTGACACATGAAACACACCCGGCGGCCGATTACCAGGGGTATATGTCCATCTTCTCCCGATATGGGGTCGGCGGTGACCGAGCCGGCTATCTGTTCCTGCTGTTCCCGGTCGGGGCTGCGGCCGTGTGGTTCGGCGGTGGCGAGCTGGCGCAGTCGGTAACGGTCGGGATCGCGGCGGTCGGCTCGGGCCTGCTGCTCCTGTGGGCCCGCCGCCTCCGCGCCGGGGTCGAGGAATCGCGGCGGCAGGCGCTGACGGACGACCTGACCGGGCTCGGGAACCGGCGCCGGCTCCTGATCGACCTGGAGCGCGCGATCGAGCGCGGCACCGATCACTCGCCGGCCGTCCTGGCGATGTTCGACCTGGACGGCTTCAAGTCGTACAACGACACCCACGGCCATCCCGCCGGCGACACCCTGCTCGCGCGCCTCGGCGCCCGCCTGGCGGCGGCGTTCACCGAGTCGGGCTCGGCCTACCGGCTGGGCGGCGACGAGTTCTGCCTGATCGTGCACGGATCCCCCTCGGAGCTCGAGGAGGCGATCGGGCATGCGCTTGCGGCGCTCACCGAGGAGCACGAGGAGATCCGGTCGTCGTGCGGATTCGTCCTCCTGCCCCGTGAGGCCCGCGACGCCTCGACCGCGCTTCGGATCGTCGATCAGCGCATGTACGCCCAAAAGGACGACCACCGCACGTCGGCAAAACGCCAGGCCCGCGATCTGCTCCTGGCCGTGCTCGACCAGCACGCGCCGGAGCTGCGTCCGCACTGTGACTGGGTCGGCGAGCTGGCGCAGTCCGTGGCCGAGCAGCTCGGCATCGAGCGGGACGAGATCGACGACATCGGCCTGGCCGCCGACCTTCATGACATCGGCAAGATCGTCATCCCGCGGTCGATCCTGCACAAGCCGGGCCCGCTGGACGCGTCGGAGTGGGAGATGATCCGCCGGCACACGACGATCGGCGAGGCGATCCTGAACGCGGCACCCGTGCTCTCGAGCGTCGCCGCGCTCGTCCGCTCGACGCACGAGCGCATCGACGGCGCCGGATATCCCGACGGCCTCGCCGGCGAGGCGATCCCGCTCGGGTCGCGGATCATCGCGGTCTGCGACGCGTTCGACGCCATGACGAGCGACCGCTCCTACCACGACGCAATTCCGCGCGAGGCCGCGATTGCCGAGCTCGAGAAGGACGCCGGAACACAGTTCGACCGCCGTGTCGTCGCCGCCGCGCGGAGGGTGCTCGAACACCCCGGCGCCCGCCGCCCGGCCGGCAATCGCGTGGTCGCTCCGAGGACGCCCGACCTCTCCCCCTCGACCCGCATCCAGGCGCTGCTCGACGTGATCCGGCTTGTGCGGGTGAAGCGCGACCCCGACCGCCTGCTCGATGAGATCGTCGAGACCGTCGGCCGAGGGCTGGGCCTCGATACGGTCATCATCAACATGTACCGGCCGGAGTGGGACGACTTCATCGTCTCGAGCGTGCACGGCAATGCGCGCGCGCGGGCCGAGCTGCTGAATTCGACGTATCCACGGGAGTGGTTCGAACCGTTGATGGACGACCGGTATCTCCGCCGCGGCGCCTACTTCATCGAGCAGGGCACGTTCGACTGGAAGACGTATCTCGGCCCGCGCTACGTCCCCACCGGCCCGCCGAGCTCGATCCCGAACGCGTGGCAGCTCGAGGACGAATTGTTCGTGCCCTTCCGCCACTCCGACGGGCACATCCTGGGCCTCTTCTCGGTCGGTGACCCCGTCTCGGGCCGGCGCCTCTCCGACGAGGAGCTGGACGTGCTCGTGGCGGTCACGCTGCAGGCGGCGGTACTCGTCGAGGCCGCGCAGACCGGCGCCGCCTGGGAGCGGTCGCAAAAGGGGCTGGCCGAGCTTCTCGCCGTCTCGGCGCGCCTCCTCGAGCCCGGGAGCACCCAGGATGTGCTGGACCGGGTGTGCGCGGGCGTGCGCTCGGCGCTCGGGTTCGACAAGGTGCAGCTCCAGCTGCACGATCCCGAGACCGCGACCTACCGCTGCGCAGCCTCGGTGGGCTGGCCGGAGGGCGACAAGGCGTTGACGACGCCCACCAGCGAGGCGGATCTTGCCCGCCTGCTCGACCCGGAGTTCGACGTGGATGGCTGCTACCTGCTGCCGCATGACGAGGGCGCGGCCCGCTGCTCCCAGACGTCGGTCGGGTACAAGTCGCAGCTGAACGGCGCGGGTCCCAACGCCTGGAACCAGCACTGGCTGCTCGTCCCGCTGCGCGCTCCGGACAACTCCGTGATCGGCGTGATCTGGGTCGACGACCCGACCGACCGGCTGCTGCCGATCCCCCAGAGGCTGCGGGCCCTGCGCCTGTTCGCAAACCAGGCCACGAGCGCGCTCGCCACCGCGACCCTGCTCGACCAGGTCACGCCGGCCCGCGACCGGACCAACCGGGCCGCGTAAGACCCGCGGCCCGGCCCCGGTCGGCGCCGGCGGCATCACGGTAGTCTGCGCCGATGCTGCACGATCCCGTCCAGGTCACGCAGTACACCGACCCGAGCTGCCCGTGGGCGTACTCGGCCGAGCCGTTCATGCGTGGCCTCGAGTGGCGCTACGGCGAGGGCCTCGTGTGGCGCACGGTGATGATCGGCCTCAGTGAGGACACTCGCGCCCGCGAGCGCGCGGGTGTGACTCCGGAGGGCCGCGTGAAGGGCTGGAAGACGTACGAGACGCGGTTCGGGATGCCCGTGCTGAGCACCCCACGCACCCGCCTGATTGCCTCAGGGCGGGCCTGCCGCGCGGTCAAGGCGGCCGAGCGGCTGGGGGCGGGTGACCGGATGCTGCGGGCGCTGCGGCTGGGCTGGTTCACGACGACGCTGCTTCTCGACACCGACGAAGCGATCGCCGAGGTCGCCGAGTGGGCGGGCCTGGACGGCGCCGCCGTCGTCGCCGGACTGGACGACCCCGACGTCGAGTCCGCCTATCAGTACGACCGCGGCGAGGCGCGCACCGCGGGTCAGACCGGTGCGCCCGCGATCGCGCAGGGGCGGGCGGCCGTCGAGGAGCCGAGCGCCCGGTTCACGGCGCCGAGCCTCGTCTTCAGCCGCGGGGAGGACACGCTCGTGGCCGGCGGCTGGCAGCCGTTCGAGGCCTATGACCTGTGCGTCTCGAACCTCGCACCCGACCTCCCGCGGCGGCCGGAGCCCGAGCCGCCGCAGCTCCTGGCCGCGTTCCCCGGCGGCCTCGTGACCGTCGAGGTGGCACAGGTGTGCCGCGACCGAAATGACGACCCCGACCTTGCCGCCGCGGCCGCCGCGCTCGAACTCCTCGAGCACACCGGAGCGGTTCGGCGGACACCTATCGGCGATGACCAAAGCCTCTGGCAACCCATCGCCTGAGCGGCGCCTGATCCTCGTGCGGCACGGCGTGACCGTGTGGAACACCGAGGGCCGCTACACCACCCGCTCGGACATCCCGCCGAGCGACGAGGGCATCGCACAGGCGCGTGCCGCCGCCGCCGCGCTCGCGGCGACGCGGATCGACCGCGTCTTCTGCTCGCCGCTCGGACGTGCCCGCATGACCGGCGAGATCATCGCCGCCGCCCAGCCCGGGGGTGCCCCGCCGGTTATGGTCGACGAGCGCCTGACCGAGATCGACGCGGGCCCTTTCGAGGGGCTCACGGCGGCCGAGATCAACGCCGGGCCGCTGGCCGAGGCGCACGCGCTGTGGCACTCCGACACCGATCCGGTGACGCCCGCGGGCGCCGAGACGCTCGAGTCCGCGCACCTCCGTGCGGCCGCGTTCTTCGCCGATGTCAGCGAGCTCGCCGGGACCACGCTCGCGGCCACGCACGGATCGCTGGCCCGCGTGCTGGTGGCAAGCGTGGTGCTCGGAGCGCCGCCGGCGGCGCACCGGCGGCTCTGGCTGGACAATTGCCACTGGGTGGTGATCCGCCTCGGTCGCCGGCCCCGGATGCTGGCGTTCAACCTGGGCGCGCCGAACTGACGCACCATCGTCACGCGCCGGCTCCGCAACGTGCCGTAGTATCCGGATCCATGATCCGCCGCCTTGTTCTCATCTCCGTCGTCGCGGGCGCCGTCCTGGCGACCGCCCCGTCCGCATCCGCCTCCATATCCTCGGTCTCGACCGTCGATGTCACCAAGGCCCTGCAGCGCAAGCTGATCCGGCTCAAGTACCTCCAGCCGGGCCTTGCCACCGGCAACTACGGGCTGGGCACGGTGCAGGCCGTCATGGCCTTCCAGGGCTGGGTCGGCCTCCCCCGCACCGGCTACATGGACTCGGCCTCCTGGGCCAGGCTCAAGCACGCCAATGTCCCGGTGTCGTGGGGGCACAACCGCAAGCACATGGAAGTGCACAAGGCCCAGCAGGTGCTGCTTTTGATCGGCAAGCTCGGCCACGTCAAGCGCGCGATCCACGTGTCCACCGCGGGCCCGGGTCACTTCACGCCCGTCGGGATCTTCCACATCTACAGCAAGCAGATCATGTCGTGGTCGACCCTGTTCGACGTATGGCTTCCGTACGCCGACTACTTCACCGGCGGGTACGCCTTCCACGAGTACCCGGACGTGCCCGGGGAGCCGGTGTCGCACGGGTGCATCCGCATCGCCGACGGCGACGCCCAGGTCGTGTGGAAGTTCGCCACCCTCGGCACCCGGGTCGCGATCCGATAATCGGCTGTCCTGGTGGGTGATCCGAATGCCATGCACGGCGGGTCCGCGCCCGCCGGGAGGTCTGCCGCGCTCGGCGACCGCCGCTACCGGCTGATCGCGTTCGACTGGGACGGGACGGCGGTGACGTCGCGCGCCGAGCGCCCCGACGAGCTCGGCCCGGCGATGGAGGGCCTGCTCTGCGCCGGCATCACACTCGTCGTCATCACCGGCACGAACGCCAAGAACGTCAGCGGCCAGATCGCGCCGCTGCTCTCGGTCGCCGCCCGGCAGCGGCTCTACCTGATGGTCAACCGGGGCTCCGAGGTCTACGCGTACGACACGGACGGAGAGCTCGAACGACTGTGGGTGCGGACGGCGACCGCGGAGGAGGATGCTGCCCTCGACCGGATCGCGGACGGTGTCCGCGACCGGCTCAAGGCCGAGCACGGGCTCGAGATCGGGATCATCCGCGACCGCCTCAACCGGCGCAAGATCGATCTCATCCCGACCCCCGAGTGGGCCGATCCGCCCAAGGATCGGATCGGCGAGCTGCTCGCGGCGGTCACCGAGCGGCTGGCGCCCGGTCCCGGGCGGGATCGGCGCGGTCATCGCCCTGACCCAGCAGCTCGCCAGCGACGAGGGCCTTCCCGATGCCCGCATCACCACCGACGTCAAGCACATCGAGGTGGGCCTCACCGACAAGTCCGACTCGATCGCCTACCTGGTGCGTCGCCTCGCTCCCCTGCGCGCGATCCGGGCCGACGAGATCCTGATCGCGGGCGACGAGTTCGGCCCCATCGCCGGCTTCGAGGGCAGCGACTACCGCATGGTCACCCGCCTCGCCGCGGGAGCGACGATCGTCTCGGTGGGCAGGGAGCCCAACGGCGTCCCGCACGGGGTGCTGCGCCTCGGCGGCGGCCCGGCCGAGTTCCTGCGCCTGCTGCACGGGCAGATGCGACCGCCGGCAGCGCCGGGCACGGACTCTCCGAGCGCGCCGCCGCCGGCCGCCCCGCTGGATCTGCCGGCGGACGGGTGGGCGATCGAGCAGGAGGGCTACGACGTCCGCGCAGAAGCCTCGCAGGAGGCGCTCTTCGCCCTCGCGAACGGCTACATGGGGGTGCGCGGAGCCACCGACGAGGACAACCCGGGATCCTCCCGGGCGGCGTACGTGGCCGGCCTCTTCGACGGCGCCGAGGCGGGCATCGAAGACCTGGTCGTGATCGCGGACTGGACGCACACCCGGCTCGAGATCGACGGTCGCCAGTTCCGTCCGTGGGAGTGGACGGAAGTCGTCCACAGGCGCAGGCTCGACCTGCACGCGATGGTGCTCGAGCGCACACTCACCTGCGTCGATCCCGACGGACGCCGGCTGCGGCTCGAGTCGCGACGGCTGCTCAGCCTGGCGCGGCGTCACCTGGGCGCGATCCGGCTGCGGCTGGTGCTCGAGAACGGGCCCCCCGCACGGGTGCACGCGTACGCCGGCGCGCACGCCAGCGAACAGCGCCAGCCGCTGCCGCACGTCGAGGTCGTGGCCGCCGGCCGAGCCGACGGCGTCGACCTGCTGCACACTCGCACCCAGGGCGGGCGCGTCGCGGTGGACGTCGGGATGGCGGTCCAGATGCGGCTTGGCGACGACGACATCCAGACCGTGTGGGACACCCCCACCGACGGCTGCGGCCGGTCGGCCGAGGTCGAGCTGCACCCGGGCGATCGGCTCGAGATCGACAGGTTCGTCGCCGTGTACACCGAGCGCGAGCGGCCGTTGCCGGCCGTGGACGCCGAACGCGAGGCGCGCGAGGCGGGTGCCCTGGGCTGGGACGCCGTCCTGGCCGAGCACCGCGATGCGTGGCACTCGGCCTGGGACCGGACCGACGTCGAGGTCGCGGGCGCCGCCGCCGGGATCCAGGTCGGGATCCGCTTCGCGGTCGCACAGCTGATCGCCATCGCCCCGACCACCGACGGGCGCTGCTCGATCGCGGCCAAGGGCCTGACCGGCGACGGCTACAAGGGCCACGTGTTCTGGGACACCGATGTGTTCCTGATGCCGTTCTATGCGGCCGCCCTCCCCGAGGTCGCCCGGCGACTGCTGGAGTACCGCCTGATCACGCTGCCGGCGGCCATGCGCAACGCCGAGGATGCCGGCCTGCACGGCGCGTGGTTTGCGTGGGAGTCGGCCGCATCGGGCGAGGACGTGACGCCCGCCTACGTCACCGGCCCGGGCGGGCGCAGGCTGCGGGTGCTGACGGGCGAGCAGGAGATCCACGTGGTTGCCGACATCGCCTGGGCCGTGGACACGTATGTTCGCTGGAGCGGCGACGACCGCTTCCTCGACGAGGGCGGAGCCGAGCTGACGCTGCAGGCGGCCCGGTTCTTCGCAACGCGGGCCGTCGAGACACCGCGGGGGTTCGAGCTCCTGCACGTCATCGGCCCCGACGAGCTGCACGAGGACGTCGCCAACAGCGCGTTCACGAACACGATGGCGGCCTGGACGCTCCACCGAGCCGCCGATCTGGCCGAGTCCGACCGGGCGAAGTCGGAGCCGGGCGAGCCCGCCCGGTGGCGCGAGATCGGCGACCGGATGGTGGTGCTGCACACTCCGGACGGCCTGATCGAGCAGCACGAGGGCTTCCTGAGCCTCCCGCGCGCGCCCGACGAGCGGGCCGGCCACGACGAGCTGGCCTGGCAGCGCGACAGGATGGAGTGGCGCGACGTGAAGCAGGCCGACGTCGTCATGCTGATGTCGCTGCTCGAACCGCAGTTCACCCCCGAGCAGCGGCTCGGCAACTACCGTCTCTACGAGCCGCTGACGCGGCACCTGTCGTCGCTCTCCGAGGCCGTCCACTCGGTCGTGGCACGCCGGCTCGGCCTGCACAAGGAGGCCGACGACTACCTACGCCGTGCGATCGCGATCGACCTCGACGACTCGCGCGACAATCGCGCCTCCGGCCTGCACATGGCCACGCAGGGCGGCCTGTGGCAGGCCGTGGCGATCGGGTGCGCCGGCGTCAGGGCGGGCGAGACCGCCCTCGAGATCGACCCGCACCTGCCCCCGGGCTGGACGCGGCTGCGCTTCCGGATCGCCTACCGCGGCGTCCCGCTGCTCCTGACGCTGGCGCCCGACGATATCGAGATCGAGGCGCGCACGGCCGCGGCCCGCGTCAGCATCGGCGACCTCCAAGCCGAGGTGCGCGCAGGCACACCGCTGCGGCTGACCCGCACCGCCGCCGGTTGGCGTCCGGCCTCTTAGCCACGACGATTCCTGCCGCAGATCGGTGGCCCAAGAACCTCCTGGAGGATTGCCGTCCCGCTCTGGGTGGTTGGTGCGGTGACTCTGGGGTGGCCGGTCGGTGGTTGGTCGGCGTCGCGGGCAGGTGGGTGTTGAGCGCGCCGCGCCCTCATACCGCGTAGGGGCGCGGCCCGATGTCCCGCCGTCCGCGGCTGCCGGCAGCCGGCAGCCTCGTCGTCGAGGCGCGGGGTGAGCGCGCAGGATCGGCCAGGCCGTGAAATGCCAATTGACGTCCAGACACGGCGCCAATTGGCCATTTTCCCAGCCTCAGTGGCCGCCTCCCGCCCACCACCGGGCTGCTGCCGGCAGCCGTCGTCGTCGAGGCGCGGGTGAGCGCGCAGGATCGGCCAGGCCGGGAAATGCCAATTGACGTCCAGACACGGCGCCAATTGGCCATTTTCCCAGCCTCAGTGGCCGCCTCCCGCCCACCACCGGGCTGCTGCCGGCAGCCGCGTCGTCCAGGCGCGAGATCACCGCCCAGGATCGGCCAGTCCGTGAAATGCCAATTGACGGCGAGACGCGGCGCCAATTGGCCGCTCACCGGCCGCCCCACCCACCCTCGTTGCCAGTTTTACAGATTGTTGACGAATCCGGCTAATCCGGGCCCGATGCAGGCCGATCACCCTCGGCATGAGCCGTCGAGTGACACTCCTCCTCGTGGCTGCACTGCTGGCGAGCGGGATCGGCGCCGCGACGGCCCGCGCGGCCCGCGCGCCCTGGTATCCGCTGTTCCAGGCCATCAACCGAGTGCGCGCCAAACACCACCTCCACCCGGTCCAGCGCGTCGCCGCGGCTGCACTGGGCGGCGCGCCACCACTCGGCCGACATGCTCGTACGCGACTACTTCGGCCACACCAGCCCGAGCGGATCGACGCTGTATGACCGGATCGTCAACTCGGGCTTCCTGACCGACGGGACGTGGTGGGCGGGCGAGACGCTCGCATGGGGCACGGGCACCTCCGGCGATCCCGCCGTGGTCGTCGACATGTGGCTGGCGAGCCCCGAGCATCGCGCGATCCTGCTGTCTCCGCTGTGGCGCTTCGTCGGCATCGGCCGTGCTCGGGGCAGGTTCCTGGGCCATTCCGGCGCCGACATCTGGACGGCCGACTGGGGTCACCGCTAGAAGAGTGGTCCCACGTCGCCGTGATGTCCTGGGCGGCGAGAACCACCCGCAAGGCCTCGCCTAGCGGGTAGCGTTCATACCGGTAAACCGTAGGCGCGACCGAGAAGAAGATTCGCAGCCGCAGCGCCACCGCGGCTCGCCGTGACGCCGGGCGGTAGCATGAACCGCATGGCGCCGACCAAAGTCGTGCTGGCCTCTCCGCGCGGGTACTGCGCCGGGGTCGACCGGGCGGTGGATACCGTCGAGCGTGCGCTCGACCATTTCGGGCCGCCCGTGTACGTGCGCCGCGAGATCGTCCACAACCGCCACGTGGTCGCCGAGTTGACCGGACGCGGCGCCATCTTCGTCGAGTCCGAGGAGGACGTGCCCAAGGGCGCCGTGCTCGTGCTCTCGGCCCACGGCGTCGCGCCCGAGGTGCACCGCCGCAGCGCCGCGCGCGAGCTGCGGGTGATGGATGCGACCTGCCCGCTCGTGACCAAGGTGCATGCCGAGGCGCGCCGGTTCGCCGAGCGCGGCTACACGATCGTGCTGGTCGGCCACGCCGGGCACGAGGAGGTCGTGGGCACCATGGGCGAGGCGCCCGACGCGATCCTGCTCGTCGAGTCGATCGCCGACGTCGACGGGCTCCAGGTGCCGGACCCGATGCGAGTCGCCTACATCACCCAGACCACGCTCTCGGTGGACGAGACGATCGAGATCATCGCCGCATTGCGGCGCCGCTTCCCGGCCGCCGTCGGGCCGAAGCGCGACGACATCTGTTACGCCACCCAGAACCGCCAGAACGCGGTCAAGCGGCTCGCGAGCGAGGTCGACCTGGTGCTCGTGATCGGATCGCAGAACTCGTCGAACTCCAACCGGTTGGTCGAGGTCACCCGCGAGTTCGGCGTGCCGGCGCACCTGATCGACGACGAGCGCGACATCGACCCGAGCTGGCTCGAGGGCATTGCGACCGTCGGCATCACGTCGGGCGCATCCGCCCCCGAGACGCTGGTCGACCGGGTGATCGACCACTTCCGCGCCATGGGAGTCGGCCAGATCGTGTCACAGGACGCCGAGCCGGAGGACGTGCACTTCTCACTCCCGGTCGAGCTGCGCCGCGCCGTCGGCTCCTGAGGGTCCGGCTTCAGCGCAGGGTGAGGAGGGCGTCCACGCTGATCAGCGGGTGGCCGTGCGTGCCGAGCCCGACGATCTTGATCGTGTGCGCGCCGCTCGTCGCCCATCGGCGGGTGAAGACGACCCGGCGCTGGATCGCGGTGGCCGCCCGCATGTGGACCGTGCCGGCGGAGTGGCCGTCGATCAGCACCCGCGCGCTTCCGTAGCCGGGGGCGAGGGACGCCACCCAGGCGATTTCGCGGCCGGTGAAGTGCAGCGTGGCGCTCGCGCCGACGGCACCAGAACGGCGCACGGACCCGCCGAACGCGTTCGGTGCGCGGCTCCCGCTCCAGCCGCCGCGATACCTGATGGCCGAGCTCGAGTTCTGATAGACGCTGAGCCTGACCGGCGCCGACGTGACGAACGCCGACGTGTTGTCGGAGCAATCGGTGGCGGCGGCCCTGAACGTGTACGGGCGGGGCGCGGGCGAGGCGGGCGCAACGGCGGCCCTGGACGTCGCAAGCAGCAGCGCCAGCGGCACGTACGGGTTCTTGCCGTAGCGTCGCTGGACGTTCAAGCGGCACACACCGCTGCCGGGGTCGGAGGCCGACCAGGCGAGGCTGAGCGGCACTTTGGTCGGTCCCAGGGTCACGCCGTCGACGATCCTGACGGCGGGAGCCTTCACCACCGGCGGAGTGGCGTCGGCCGGGGCCGTTGTGCTGAACACGGCCAGGTGCGCCTGCTCGACGACACCGGGGTGCGTCTGCCACTCGAGGAAGTCACCGCCGAAGTACACCTTCTGGCCGTAGACGAGCTCGCCGTAGATGCCGAGGTCCGATCCGGCGGCCGCCGGATGCCACGAGTTCGGCGAGGTGTCGACGAGGCCCGTCACAGGGTTGACCAGGGCCACCTTGTGGCGCTGCTGGGCTCCGACCTTGGTGAAGTGCCCGCCGATGACCACCCGCTGGGCTGAGCCCCGTCCGAGGAGCGCGACGGCGTTCACGTTGCCGTCGGTGGTCTCCGTCCAGCGCATCCTGCCCGTGTTGAGCATGAACGAGCGCAGGTGGCCGCCGCCGCCCTTGTCGCCGGCATAGAGGTACGAGCTGTTCTCAGCCAGTGCGAGGACCGAGTCTCCGGGGTGCGACCTCCAGGGGCGGAGGGCGCCGCTGGCCGGATCGATCGCGACCAGGTGCTGGGCGCTGGCGCCGTTGACGTGTTGGAAGAGCCCGCCGGCGAAGATGACCGAGCCGGTCGGCGAGGGCAGCAGTGCCCGCACCGCGCCGTCGGCCTTGGGCTGCCATCCGATCAGCGTGCCACTCGAGGCGGCGACCGCCGCCAGGCGCGGCCGGCCGCGCCCGCCGATGTGCAGGAAGTTGCCGCCCAGGTAAACGCGCCCTCCGAGCTGGGTGATGGCATACACCGCCTCGTCGGCGGCCGGCCTCCACGCACGCAGGCTGCCGGTGGTGGTCGTGCTCGCCGGCGAGATGGTCGCCTCCGCGGCCAGCCGCGAGCGCGCCGCCCCGCCCAGGGTCGTGAAGTCACCGCCGATGTAGATCGTCTTGCCGTCGATCGAGACGGTCAGCGCGCGGACGAAGTCGTTCGCTCCCGGGTTCCACGGCAGCACATGCCCGTCGGCGGCCGAGATCGCCGCCAGGTGGTTGCGGGCAAGGACGGTTCCGTTGGTGTCGGTCACCTGGGTGAACTTGCCGCCCACATAGACGACCCCATTCACTCGCGCGATCGTGAGCACCCGGCCGTTCGTCGTCGCCCACGGCGCGGCCGGCGCAGGGGCCAGCACCGCGAGGGCCGCCGAGGCGTGCAGCAGCAGGCCTGCAAATGCGGCCAAGGGGACGAGAGCCCGGCGGGCATGGGTCATAGCGATGGTGAAACCTTCCGTAGTGCGTCCGGTGCACGTTGGGAGCCGTGCCATCTCAGCATGGAACCAAACGAGGGTCCGGTCAACCTCCCCGGATGGGGGACATGGGCGTCCCCCGGCGATCCTCAGGCCTTGGCGATGGCGAGCTCGTCGCCGGGCTCGACCGACACCGCGAGCGTCTCTGCCGCGATCCAGTCGCCGTGCTGCTCGAATGCGCGCGTGACCTCGCCGTCCGCGCGGGGATAGGTCAGCTTGATGCGGTCGGTGACCTCGAAGCCCGCGTCCTGGCGCATCACCTGGATCCGCCGGATCAGGTCGCGAACCGCGCCCTCGAGCCGGAGCTCGGGCGTGATCTCGGTGTCGAGCGCCACCGCGAAGCCCTCGCCGTCGGCAACCGCGAACCCCTCCCGCGCCCGCGCGCGGAGCTCGAACTCGCCCGGCTCGAGCGTCCAGTCGCCGACGTGGACGCGGCCGTCGCGGAGCTCGAACTCGCCCTCGCGCAGGAGCCCGCGGATCACGGCGAGCTCGCGGCCGTACTTCGGCCCGAGCAGCTTCAGGAGCGGCATCACCTCGACCTGGGCGAACTCCTCGGCCGACGTCGTCAGCCGCACCTGCTTGACCCCCAGCTCCGCGGCGATCAGCTCGACGTGCTGGGCGACATGGTCGCGGCGAACGGGGTCGTCGGTCGCCACGATCACCTCGCGCAGCGGCTGGCGCGCCCGGATGCGGGCCTCGTCGCGGCCGCGGCGGCCGAGCTCGACCACGACCCGCGCGCTCTCCATCGACTCCACGAGCGCGGCGTCGGAGAGCTCGGCGCGCACGTCGGGATAGCCGGCGAGGTGGATCCCGGCCGGTGCCTCCTCGCAGACGCCCCTGACCAGGTTCTGCCACATCTCGTCGGCCAGGAACGGCATCACCGGCGAGACGCAGCGCAGCGCCTGTACGAGCGCGTACCAGAGCGCCTCGAAGGCGGCGCGGGCGTCGCTCGGATCGTCCGACCTCCAAAACCGCGACCGCGACAGGCGCACGTACCAGTTGGACAGATCGTCCAGGAACGTCTCGAAGGCGCGCACGAGCCGCGGCGAGTCCCACGAGTCGAGGGCGGCCCGGCACTCTCCCACCAGCCACTGGGTGCGGGCGACCAGCCAGCGGTCGAGCGGCCTCGCCGCCGCCGGGTCGGGGCCGTCCGCGAGCAGCGCATAGGCCGGGCGGAACTCCTCGATGTTCGCGTACAGGACGAAGAACGAGTAGGTGTTCCAGAGCCGCAGCAGGCGGCTCTTGACCTCCCCGGCCGGCCCGTAGCCGAAGTTCAGGTTCTGGGCCGGCGGCTGGCCGGCGTACATCCACCGCATCACGTCGGCGCCCATGTCCTCGATCGCGTCGCCGAACCAGATCGCGTTGCCCCACGACTTGTGCATCGGGTGCCCGGTCTCGTCGTTCACCTTCTCGTAGGTGAGCACCCGCCGATACGGCGCGCGGCCGTCGAGGACGACGCCCATGAACAGCATCGAGTAGAACCAGAGCCGGATCTGCTCACGCATCTCCGACACCCAGTCGGCCGGGTACCACCGCTCCCAGAAGGTGTGATCGGGTAGGTCGGCGATGGTCACCCCGACGCCCGCGCCGGCGGCGTAGCCCGCCTCGATAAACGTGTCGTTCTGCCAGCCGGTCGTCGAGAAGGGGACGATGCCGGCATCGAGCCAGCAGTCGCCCACCTCGGGCAGGCGGTGGGCGTCGTGACCGCACTCGCCGCAGGCGATGACGACGTCGTCGATCCACGGGCGGTGCAGCTCCTCGAGGCCCTCGACGCCGCGCAGCGCCCGCTCGAGCAGGTCATCCTTCGACTCGATCACCGTCATGTGCCCGTCGTCGCAGAAGTAGAACGGCAGCGGCAGGCCCCAGTAGCGCTTGCGGCTGATGCACCAGTCCCCCATGTTGACGAGCCAGTCCTCCATGCGCTTGCCGTACTGGCGCGGCGTCCACTCCACGCCGCGGGCGGCCTCGATCATTGGCTGGCGGATCTCCTCGCACCGGATGAACCACTCGTCCACGAGCCGGTAGATCAACTCGGTGCCGCAGCGCCAGCAGACGGGGTAGCGGTGGGTGATTTCGCCGTCGGCGACCAGCCGCGCGCGCTGCCCCAGGTCGTCGACGATCGCCGAGGCGGCCTCGGCGGTGACGTGACCGTGCAGCCAGCCGTACTCGCTCGTGAACGCGCCGGCCTCGTCGACCGGGATCAGGGTCGCGAGATCCTCGCGGCGGCCGAGCTCGAAGTCCTCCTCGCCGCAGCCCGGGGCGATGTGCACGATCCCGGTGCCCTCGTCCATCGACACGTCCTCCCACGCCACCACCCGGTTCTCGAAGCCGTCCTGGGCCGGCAACTCGTCGAACGGCGCGAGGTAGGTGAGCCCGACGAGGTCGGATCCGCGCACCGTGCCGAGCACGGTGCCCGAGATGGGGCTCGCCTCGAGGCGGTCGGCCGCGACATAGGCCACGCCGGCCGAGGTCTTGACCCGCACGTAGTCGGCGTCGGGGCGCACGGCGGCGGCGACGTTGCCCGGAAGCGTCCACGGCGTCGTCGTCCACACCACCAGGTACTCGCGGTCGCGGCCGTGGAGCGGAAGACGCACGTGCAGCGATGGGTGCGTCAGATCCTTGTACGAGTCGATCAACTCGTGCTGGCTGAGCGAGGTGCCGCACCGGGGGCACCACGGCATCGAGCGGTGGCCGCGGTAGAGCCACCCGCGCTCGTGACAGCGCTTGAGGAACCCCCAGATGTAACTGATGTTGGGGTCCGTCATCGTGTAGTACGACCGGTCCCAGTCCATCCACTGGCCGAGCCGCTTCGAGTGCTCGGTCAGGCCGGCCGCGTAGTGGGCGACGCGGTCGCGGCAGGCGCGGGCGAAGCGGTCGAGCCCGTACGCCTCGATCTCGCGCTTGGAGTTCAGCCCAAGCTCCTTCTCGACCCCCACCTCGACCCACAGGCCCTGGCAGTCGAAGCCGTTCTGGTAGAGCAGGTCATAGCCCTGCATCGCGTGGTAGCGCTGCCAGATGTCCTTCAGCGTCCGGCCCCACCCGTGGTGGACGCCCATCGGGTTGTTGGCCGTGATGGGGCCGTCGAAGAAGCTGAACCGGGGGCCGCCCCGGTTGCGGTCGCGCAGCGTCTCGAACGTGCGCTCGTGCGCCCAGCGGTCGAGCACGCGATGCTCGAGGCCGATGTGGTCCGGCTGCTTGGCGACGGGCTCGAACGGCGGCATCGGGGGATTCTATGCCGTGCGGCGCCGGTCGCCGCCGGGCGCTCGCGGATGCTCAGTCAGGCATCGTTGCTGCCGCAGAAGTCGTCGAAGGCGGCGTACTTGGCCAGGTAGGAGCTGAGCTCGGCAAACCCGAACTCGAACCACTCCGTGAGCCACCGCTCGTCGATCTCCACGTGCTTGTCGTACAACTCGTCCATGGGGTCGCTTCCTCCGGACATCCGGGACCGGCTGACGCGTTTTCCGCTCCGGTCCCCGAACTCCTTTGCGACCGTGCGCTTCCAGCCCCGTAATCGACCCGGCGGCGGTTGGGTTTACGTTTCGCTCACATGTCCGTGCGCCAGCGCTCGAGCGCGTCGGCCACGCACGCAAAGGCGATCCGGTCGGACGGCGGTAGCGCATCCGCGCCGAACCAGTCGATCTCGGCGACATCCGAGGCGGGCGCGGCGGTGCCCGCCACGACGCGGGCCAGGTAGAAGATGTTGAGCGTCGGCTCATCATCGGGGCCGTAGACGTCGGGGATGATCGCCAGGACCCGCCCCACGGCGATCTCGAGCCCCGTCTCCTCGAGCAACTCGCGGCGCGCGGCCTGCTCGCCGTCCTCGCCGGGACGCATGAACCCGCCCGGCAGGTCCCACAGTCCCCGGCGCGGCTCGATGCCCCGCCGGGTCAGCATCACCCGGCCGCGGTCGTCCACCAGCACCGCGCTGGCGGTCGGCGCGGGGTTCTCGTACAGCACGAGACCGCACTCCGTGCACCACAGCCGCTCCTCGTCCTCGCCCGGCGGCACCGACCGCCGGAGCGGCGCGGCGCAGCGGGGACAGTGGCTCCACCCCCTCATGCCTCTGCCAGCACCCGGTCGGACAGGTCGGGCCAGCGTCCCGGGCGCATCATCCAGCCGGAGTAGGTGCCCCGGTTCGCCAGGCAGACGAGTCCGACCCCGGCGGCGGGATCGGCCCACATGAGCGTGCCCGAGGCACCGAAGTGCGACAGCGTCTCGGGGGATGTGTGCGCGCCGGTCCAGTGCGGCTGCTTGGCGTCGCGGATGTCGCACCCAAGGCCCCAGTCGGCGGTGTCCCACGTCATGAACGACTCGATCCCGCCGCCGAGCCCGGGATACTGCACTCGCGCGAACTCGTCGAACGTCTCGGGCGCGAGCAGCGGCGCCCCGCGCTCGAGGAGCAGCTGGACGACGCGCGCATAGGCCGCCGTTGTCGCGAACGCGCCGCCCGCGGCGGTCGCGCGCGAGCGCCAGGCGCGCGAGTTGAAGAGCGGCGTGCCCTCACGCCACAGGCCCGGCTCGCGCACGTCGAGGGCTCGCTCCGACTCGGCCTCGGGGAGCCCGAGAAACGCGTCCAGCCGCAGCGGCTCGAACACGGCCTGGTGCACGTAGTCGGCGTGCCCGATTCCGGTGGTGGCGTGCAGGAGCGCGCCGAGGACGGCGTAGCCCTCGTTCGAGTACACCCGCCGGGTCGCAGGTGGATGCACCGGCTCGACGTCGAGCGAGGCGACGCCGCGCGGTCCCACCTCCGGCAGGCCCGAGGCGTGCGAGAGCAGATGGCGGACGGTGATCGCATCCTTGGCCGGCGTGCGGTATGAGGGCAGGTGCTCGGCGACCGGCGCGTCGAGGTCGATCGACCCCTCCTCCGCGGCAACCATCACGGCGAGCGCGACCAGCGGCTTCGTGAGCGACGCAAGCGCAAACAGCGAATCGGGCCGGGCGGCCCCGGCCGTGCGCTGCTCGAGGATTCCGGCGCGACCGACCACGGCCGCAGCCACGGCCGGGACGTCGCCGGCGGCCACCCACGTATCAATGAGTTCGCAAGACAGGTTCGGGATCCTAAGCTGCGTGTAAGGTTCGGAGGCACGATGGCCGAGTTGAGGACACCGGGCGAGCGGTCCCAGGAGAAACCCCCGTTCGACCCGCCGCGCGGAGACGAGGGCCTCGAAGACTGGTTCGCGCGCCGACTGGAATCGCAGGGAATCAAAGCCCGGCGCGCCCGCATCCCGTTTGCGCGCATCCTGGCCGTCGTCGCGCTGGTCGCGGCGCTGATCGCGCTCGTGCTCGTGCTGAAGGCCGCATCGGGCGGTTCCACGGCGGCCACGACAACCCCTCCCGCGACACACCCGAAGGCGTCGACGGGCGGGGCGAGTTCCACCACGCCCGCCACGAAGGCCAAGAAGCCGCTGTGGAAGCGGGTGAAGCTCACGGTCCTGAACGGCTTCGGCGGCGCCAACGCCGCGGGCACCGCCAAGCTTGACCTGCAGAGGGCCGGCTGGACCGTGATCGGCGTCGGCGACGCGGCGCCCGACACCCAGCACACGATCGTCGTCTACGTCCAGGGCTTCCTGGGCCAGGCGCAGGTCGTGGCGGCGCGCCTGGGCCTGCCCGCCCCCGTGCCGATCGCCCAGGCGCCGGGCGTCATCTCGACCCAGACAGACAGCGTCGCGATCGTGCTCGGCAGCAACCTGCTGCCAAACGGGGCCGGGTAGTAGCGCTCGCGGCCGGGCGGGATTCGGCCGCCCGGCGTCGAACCCGCCGTCATGGAACCGGCTCGAGAGCGGGTCGAGATCGACCTGCCGGTGCGCACCATCGTGCGAGTGATCGTGCTCGTGTTGCTGGCCGCTGCGGCGGTCGACCTGCTGAGCGCGGTCAGCCGCATCCTGGTGTGGCTGGCCACGTCGCTCTTCCTGGCCGTCGCCCTCCAGCCCGCGGTGCGGTTCGCCGAGCGGCGCATGTCGCACACGCTGGCCGTGTTCGCGGTCTTCGCGGGCCTGATCGTGGTCGTGTGTGCGTTCCTCGCCCTGCTGATCATCCCGATCGCGAGCCAGGTCGACCATCTCCGCACCGCCGCGCCCACCTACATCGACGACCTGCGCCACAACTCCACCATCAACCACCTCAACACCCGCTATCACCTGGTGGCCAAGGCGCAGGACGCGGCCAAGGCGGCGCCCAACAAGGCGTTCGGCGCTCTCAGCAAGCTCGTGAGCGGCGTCGTCGCGACCATCACGGTGCTCTTCATGACGCTGTTCCTGCTGCTCGAGCTGCCGGCGATGACGGAGGGCGTGCTGCGGTTCGTGCCGGCCGAGAAGGCTGCACGCGCCCGCCGGGTGGGCGCCGACATCAACCGGAGCGTGGCCGGCTACGTCGTCGGCAACCTGATCATCTCGATCATCGCGGGCACCGTGGTCGGAATCTCGCTGTGGATCCTGGGCGTGCCCTACGCGCTGGCGCTGGCGGTGCTCATGGGTGTGGCCGACCTTGTGCCGCTGGTGGGGGCAACCATCGGAGCGCTGGCCGCGATCGGCGTCGCCTTCGCCACCGAGGGCGTCACGGCGGGGGTCGCGATGATCGTGCTGAACATCGTCTACCAGCAGATCGAAAACCACGTTCTGCAGCCGATCGTCTACCGCCGCACGGTGCAGCTCTCGGCGTTCCTGATCCTGGTCGCAGTGCTCCTGGGGGGCGAGCTGCTGGGCGTCCTGGGTGCGCTGATCGCCATCCCGGTGGCCGGCTCCCTCCAGCTCCTCTTCCGCGAGCTCACGACGCCTGAACCCGGGGACAGTCCCCCGAATACTGCCGAAGCTGTTTCGTGACGCTCTTGTGACTTCGGCTCAGCCCTGGGCGGCGGCCGAGCGCAGCAGGTCCCAGGCCCGGTCGACGTGCTCGGCCGATGTGGCGAGGTTCCCGATCGCCACGCGCAGCGCGTAGCGGCCGCCCAGCTCCGTGTGCGAGATGAACACGCGGCCGGTGGCGTTGACCCGCTCGACGATGGCCTCGTTGCGGCGCCGCAGATCGGCCTCGTCGCCGGCGCCCCCCGGGTTGTGCCGGAAACAGACCGTCGAGAACGGCACCGGCGCGAGCAGTTCCCACCCGGGCTCGGCCCGGATGGCGGCCTCCAGCCGGTGGGCGAGCTCGATGTGGCCGGCGATGATGGCGGCCAGGCCGTCGGCACCGTAGGCGCGCAGGACCATCCACAGCTTGAGCGACCGGAACCGCCGCCCCAGCGCGACCCCGTAGTCCATCAGGTTGACCGCGTCCTGGTCGTCGGTGCGCAGGTACTCGGGGATGACCGAGAAGGCCGCCCGCAAATCGTCCGGCCGCGAGGTGTAGAGAACGCTGCAGTCCATCGGCGTCAGCAGCCACTTGTGCGGGTTCACGAGCAGCGAGTCGGCCCGCTCGCAGCCGTCGAGCACGTGCCGCATCGCCGGGACGACCGCAGCGGAGCCTCCGTAGGCGGCGTCGACATGCAGCCACATGCCGTGCTCGGCGCACACGTCGGCGGCGGCGCGCCACCGGGTCGATGCTCGTGGACGACGTGGTGCCGACCGTGGCGACGACGGCGACCGGACGCCGGCCCGAGCGCAGGTCGGCGGCGACCGCCTCGCGCAGCGCATCCGGCCGCATCCGGTAGTCGGCATCGGTCTCGACCTTGACCAGGCCCTCCCGCCCGAAACCGAGCACGATACAGGCCTTCTCGATCGACGAGTGCGCCTCGGCCGAGGCGTACACGCGCAGCGGCGGCAGGTCGGCGCGCCCCGCCATGCCGCGTGTGCGGATGTCGAGCCCGGCCGCCTCGCGGGCCGCCGCGAGGGCGTACAGGGTCGAGGACGACGCGCCGTCGGTGATCTGGCCGAACCAGCCCGTCGGCAGGCCCGTCAGCTCGGCGAGCCAGCGCACCGTCACCTGCTCGAGCTCGGTGGCCGCGGGCGAGGTGCGCCACAGCATCGCGTTGACGTTGAGCGCCGCGGCGATGGTCTCGCCCAGAATGCCCGGAGGCGACCCGCTGATGCCGAAGTAGGCCATGAAACCCGGGTGGTTCCAGTGGGTCAGCCCGGGCACCAGCACCCGGTCGACATCGGCCAGGATCGCCTCGAGCGACTCGCCGTGCGCGGGGGGATGCTCCGGCAGGGCGGCGGCGATGTCGCCCGGCTCGACCCGCGCCATGACCGGCAGGCGGTCGACGCCGTCCAGATAGCGGGCGATCCAGCCGGCCGCCTGCTCCAGCGCCGTTCGCAGCTCGGCGCTGGTCGGCAGGTTGACCGGCTCGGCGGCCACGGTCAGAGCGCGGCTTCGACGGCCGTGAGCGAGGCGTCGAGTAGCTGAGCGACCTCGTCGATCTCGGACTCCGAGATGATGAGCGGCGGCGCGAGCAGGAGCGCGTCCATCTGCTCGGTGCCGACCGGCGTCGGGCACGAGTAGATCATGAGCCCCCTGCGCTTGGCCTCGGCCGAGACCCGCGAGCAGAGGCCCATCGCCGCCGGGAAACGGCTCCCATCCGCCTGGCGCAGCTCGATGCCGCGCAGCAGTCCGAGCCCGCGCACGGCGTGCATGACCGGGTGGCGCAGGCGCAGCTCATCGAGCCGTGCCGCCAGAAGCTCACCCTTCGTCTCGGCCGCCTCGAGGAGACCCTCCTGCGCGATGATGTCGATCACCTCGCAGCCGACCGCGCAGCCGAGAGGGTTGCCCGAGAAGGTGTGGCCGTACGAGAACCCGCTGGGAGACGTCTCCACCACCTCGCGGATGCGCCGCGACGCGACCATCCCCGAGAGCGGGATCATCCCGCCGCCGATGCCCTTGCCGAAGGTGATCACGTCCGGCACCGCGCCGAAGTGCTCCACCCCGAACCAGCGGCCGGTGCGGCCGAACCCGGTGATGACCTCGTCGGCGACAAGCAGCACCTCGTGGCGGTCGCACACCTCGCGCACCGCGGCCAGATAGCCGTCGGGCAGCGGCACCGCCGCCCCGGACGAGCCCGTCACCGGCTCGACGACGAACGCCGCCACGTGCTCGGCGCCGCGCGAGAGGATGGCCGACTCGAGCGCCGCGGCCCCCTCGGCGGCCGTCTCGGAGTTCGGCACCACCGCGTACTTTCGCAGCAGGAGCTCGAACGGCGCCCGCCAGCGCGATCCCGACAGCGAGAGCGCCCCCATGGTCGAGCCGTGGTATGACGTGACCCGGCTCAGGAACTCGACCTTCCCCGCTCGCCCCAGCTGCTCCCAGTAGAGGACCGCGAGATGGAGCGCCGACTCGTTGGCCTCGGACCCCGACGAGTTGAAGAAGCACCACTCGAGGTCGCCCGGCGCGATCCTCGCGATCCGGTCGGCCAGCTCGAGCATGGGCTCGTTGCCGAACGAGAACCGGTAGGTGAAGGCGATCTGCTCGGCCTGGCGCCGCAGCGCCTCCACGATCCGTGGATGGGAGTGCCCGAGCAGCATCACCATCGCGCCGCCGCAGGCGTCCAGATAGCGGTTGCCGTCGGCGTCCTCGATCACACAGCCGCTCGCGCGCACGGCCACGGGCACCGGCCTGCCCGGGCTGGCGGTCATCGAGTAGTCGGTGCGGACGGGAGTGCTCACGATGGGCACCTCACTTTACATTGACCGCTCAGACCGACTGGCCGGGCGCGCGCAGTGCCGCCCGCAGTTCGACGAGCACCGGCCCGGAGCGGTCGGCGATGGCCTCGGTGAGCGCGCGCGCGAGGTCGGAGACGCCGTCGGCACGCAGGTAGCGCACCTCGCAGGCCCGGGCGAGCTGCTCGAAGTCGGGCGCGTTCAGCTCCACCGCGACCGTGCGCCCGAACATCGTCTCCTGATAGTTGCGCAGGATCCCGTAGGCCGAGTCGTTGACGACCAGCGCGACGAAAGCCAGCCCCTCTGCCCGTGCCGTGAGGAGCTCGTGGCCCGCCATCAGAAAGCCGCCGTCGCCGCAGATCACAACCGTCGGCCTGTCGGGGTTGGCGGCCGCCGTCCCCAGCGCCAGCGGGATCCCGCATCCGAGCGCCCCCGACGACGGGTAGATGAACGCCCCGGGCCGCTTGGCGTCGAGATAGAGCGCCGCCCAGTAGGCGGCGACCGTCATGTCGGCCACGACGATCGCCTCCTCGGGAAGCGCGTTGTGCAGCACGCCCATGAGCTCGACCTCGACATCGGCGCCCTGCGCGCCGATCTCGGCCGATCGCCCCTGCAGGGCTGCCCGCACCGCGGCCTCGCCGTCGCGGCCGCCCGCCGCGGGCGGATCGGCCATGAGCGCGGCGCAGAACAGGCCGACGTCGGCGACGACTCCCTCGGCAACGGCGAACGTGCGCCCGAACCGGCCCGGATCGAGGTCGACCTGCACCAACATCTCGGGCATCGGCAGGCCCCAGTCGGCCGTCGCTTCCTGCGAGAACCGTGTGCCCAGGGCGATCACCAGATCGGAGCGCTCCACCAGGCCGCGCATCGACGGCTCCTCGACCGACGATCCCGCATGCAGTGGATGGCCGCTCGGAAGCGCGCCCTTGCCGTTGTAGGTCGTGAGCACGGGAGCGTCCAGGTGCTCGGCCAGTGCCCGCACCTTCCCGGCCCCCTGTCGCGCGCCGCCGCCGGCCCAGATCAGGGGCGCCTCGGCCGCGTCGATCAGCGCGTGGACGCGGGCGACCGCCGCCGGATCGGGCGCCGGCAAGGCGACCCGGGTGACCGGGGGCGAGCCGGCGTCGGTGACCGCGGACATGACGTCGGTGGCGACCTCGATCGTGGCCGGCCCGGGATCGAGCGCCATCTGCCGGAACGCCTCGTCGATCGCCTCGACCAGCGCCGCGGGTGTGGTCGGGCGGGCGTGGAACCGCGAGACGGCGGCGAATGCCTGCGACTGACCGCGGCTCTCGTGCAGGTAGCCGCGGCCCGCGCCCACGAGATGGGTGGGAATCTGCGATGTCAGGTGCAGCACCGGCGTGCTCGACGCGTCGGCCTCCGACAGCGCGGCCAGCGAGTTGAAGGCTCCCGGGCCCGTGCTGGTCAGGTAGACCCCAGGCCGGTCGCCCGAGCGCGCATACCCCACCGCGCCGAAGCCGGCCGCCTGCTCGTGGCGAACGACGACGCGGCGGATCGGCGATCCGATCAGCGCGTCCCACAGCGGGAGCGCGTGGATTCCGGGGAGGCCGAACACGACCTGGACGCCCTGTGCCTCGAGCGCCTCGACCAGGACCCGCGCCCCGGTGCGCACGTCCGGCTTCGCGGCGACGGTCATCCAGCCGCCTAGGGGGTCTGACCGGACTCGATCAGCGCGACCAGATCGGCGATCTGGGATGAGCTGAGGGAGGAGCCGAACGTGGTGGGCATCGCCGTCGCCCACGGCCCTCCGGAGGCGGTGAATGCGGCGGGATCGGTGATCGACTGCTGGATGAACGCCCCAATCGGCATGTGATCCTTGGTGGCGTCGCCGGCGACGACCTTGCCCAGATCGGGCCCGATCGTCCCGGTCGCCCCGGCAACCGCGAGGGTGTGACAGCTCCCGCAGCCGTTCGAGGCGAACACCGCCTTGCCCGCGGTCGCGTTGCCGCCGCCGGTGCTCGAGCCGCCACTGCTGCCGCCGCCGCCGGTCGAGGGGGTGCTCGTGGCCGGCGTCGACGAGACGGCGGCCGTCGAGAGCGAGAGGTTCAGGCCTTGGCTGCTTGCGCCCTTGGTCGATCCGCCTGCCGCCACGATCACGACGATCATCACCACGATGCCCGCGACGGTGCCGAGCACGCCTGCGATCAGGACCTTCACCATAAGCGCCGTGACTATACCCTCTCGCCACGCGGGCATATACCGCAAGGAGGGGATGGGCACCCCGACGTCGAACGCCGAGTTGGAACCCGATGTTGGACAAGCGTGACATCCAGACTCTGATGTATTGCGTGCGCGTCGCAGAGACGGGCGGGCAGTGGCAGCCGGGCTACCCGGTGCGCACCACCAACGACCTCGAGTGCAAGCTGGCCCAGATGCTCTACGAGATCGATCGCCGCACGACGGTCATCCGCGCGGCCTGACCCTCACTCGTCGAGCGGGCGGCGGTACCGCGCGCGCCAGACGCGTACCTCGAACTCGCTCGCGCCGATCATCTCGCGCACCCGCGCGGCGGCGGTGCCGGTGCAGCCGGCCACCTCGAGCCACGGCGCCACCGCGGAGGTACGCAGCCACAACTCCTCGGCGTCCAGGTGCAGGCCATGCGCCTGCAGCGGCCCGCGCGCCTCGCCGGGAGCGATCAGGCGGCCGTGCTCGGGGTCGCGCAGACGCTCGATCTCCTCCCACCGCCGCGCCCGGCGGCCGTCCTCGTCGGCGACCATGTCCTCGAGCACGATCCGCCCGCCCGGTGCGAGCACCCGCGTCATCTCGTCGAGCGCCCGGGCCGGCCGGGCGATGTGGTGCAGCGAGTTGACGCACGTCACCAGGTCGAATGCGCCCGCGTCGAAGGGAAGCTGCTCGGCCCGTCCCACCACGCGCTCGACCCCGGCGGGGACATGCTCGAGCAGCCGCGGTGATGCGTCGATCACCGTCACCGACGCGACGGAGCCGAGCAGGACGCCGGCAAGTGCACCCGGCCCGCCGGCGACGTCCAGCACGCGATCGGTCGCCCGGCACTCGCACCAGGCGACGAATCCGCCCCACTCCCGCCGGGCCGCATGCGCGGCGTAGCGGTCGGCGGTGCGGTCGAACCTGCTACCCGCCGACACGCCGCACCGCCTCCTCCCTGGTGATGACGGTTCCCGCCGCCTGCTCCTCGGCGAGCACGGCGACCAGCTCGCCGATACGGGGGCCGCTCGCCCCGGTGAGCTCGGCGATCTCGTCTCCGCGCAGCAGCGGCGGCCGCGACTCGGACGCGAGCTCGGTCACGAGGCCGACCAGCTCGATGGCCGCCTCGGTGTGGGCGCGCATGTACGCCTGGCGCGCGCGCACTCCATGGGTGGCGAGGCGATCGGCCAGCGACAGCACCACGCTCTCGAGCGTATACGGCGCGGTGGCGACCGCGTAGCGATAGGCGGTGCGGCGGTCGAACGGCCGCTCACGCACCATGAACCCGAGCCTAAGGTGCTCGGAGACGAGCACGCGGCAGAAGGCGATCAGGGCCTGAGACGCCTTCCAGCGCGTCAACACCTGCTCCGCCGTGCCGGCTCCCATCCGGTCGTGGCCCATGAAGCTGACCCGCCCGTCCTCGCTGACGACACGCGTGGACGGCTTGTCGATGTCATGGAAGAGCGCAGCGAGACGCAGGCCGGCATGGCCGTCGAAGTCGTTGCCCACGTCGGCGGCAAGGGCGGCGGCCACGGGTGGCGCCGCGTCACGCAGGTAATGGGCCGGGTGGGCCGAGACGTCGGCCACGGCGTCGAGCACGGCCAGAGTGTGCTCGAACACGTCCAGGTGGTGAAACGGGCTCTGGCCGACACCCCGCATCGCAGCGGCCTCCGGCAGCACGACATCGAGCACACCCAGCCGGTGGAGCAGGCGCACGCCGTCGTCGGGGTGGTCGGGCTCGAGCAGCCGCCGGATCTCCGATGAGGACGCGCTCGCCGCTGGGCCGGGCGGCCAGGTGGGCATCGCGCCGGGCCAGCCGCTCGGCATCCGGGTCGACGGTGAACCCCAGCTCGTGCGCGAGCCTGGCGAGGCGCAGAAGCCGCAGCGGATCGTCCGCGAACACCTGCTCGGAGACGGCCCGCAGCCTCCCGGCCTCGAGGTCGGCGCGGCCGCCGTGGGGGTCGAGCAGGTTGCCGCCCGCAAGGGGCACAGCCATGGCATTGATCGTGAAGTCGCGCCGGCCGAGATCGTCGGTGACCGCACCACGGCTGGCGGTGATGTCCACGGTGCTCCCGTCGCGCACCACCCGCCAGGCACCGTGCCGCTCCGACAGCGGGAACGGCGCTCCGCCCGCGCTCCGGGCGAGCGCACGGGCGGCGTCGCCGGGGTCGCGCTCGACGACGAGGTCGACGTCGACCACCGACCGTCCGAGCAGCAGATCGCGAACGCTGCCGCCGACGAGCCATGCGTCTGGCACCGGGGCGATCGCACGGACGGCATCAAGCCCCGGCAACAACATGCTCCACCCGCCGCGGGCGCGGCGCCAGCGACGTCACGATCTCGTAGCCGATCGTCCCGGCCAGGCGCGCCCACTCTTCGACCAGGATGCGCTCGTCGCCGTCGGCGCCGATCAGCGTCACCGGGTCGCCCGGCTCGACATCGCGGTCGGTGCCGATCACGAACGTGAGCTGGTCCATGCTCACCGTGGCGGCCACCCGGCGCCGGCGTCCGCCCACAAGCACGTCGGCCTGTCCCGAGAGCACCCGCGGAACGCCGTCGGCGTAGCCGGCCGGCACCAGGCCGATCCAGGTCGGCTCCGAGGCGACCAGGCGGCGGCCATACCCCGCGCTCTCACCCGGCTGGAGCAGCTTGACATCGGCCACGTGGCTCTCGAGCCGCAGGGCCGGCACGATGTCGTCCGCCGCCGGGTCGGTGCCGAACGGCGAGATGCCGTAGACGGCGATGCCGCACCGGACGGCGTCGAAGCGGGCGTCCGGGAACCGCAGCGCCCCGGCGCTGTTTGCGAGATGGCGGGGGCACGGGGGAAAGCGCTCGGCCAGCTCGGCGAAGCGCTGGATCTGAAGCCGGGTGAAATCGGCATCGGCATCCGCCACCGCGAGGTGGCTCATCAGCCCCGCCGGCCGCAGCACCCCGTCGGTGCTGAGCTGATCGGCGACGCGCAGTGCATCGGCCGCCGCCATCCCCCACCGGCCCATGCCGGTATCGACCTTCACGTGCACCCCAACCGGCACCCGCGCCGCCGTGCGCAGCCGCGCAAAGCCCTCCACCGAGGTGACGGCGACGTCCACGCCGGTCACGTCCGCCTCCTCACCCGGCACGAGCGGCCCCATCACGAGCACGGGGACATCGCCCAGCTCGTCGCGCAGCCCGCGCGCCTCCTCCCATGTGGCGACACACAGTCGCCGGGCGCCCGCTCGCAGCGCCGCCCCACCCACCGCCGCGGCGCCGTGCCCGTAACCGTCGGCCTTGACGACGGCCCACAGCTCGGCCGGAGCTGCGGCGGTGCGAAGCAGCTCGACGTTCTGGGCGATGGCCGCCAGGTCGACCGTGACCGTCGCACGGGCCGGGTGTGTGCCGATCACCGCATCGCCTCGGGAAGGACGGCGATCACGTCGGTGGCGATGATGCCCGACGGGCCGAGGCGCTCGGACGCGAGCTGCCCCGCCCGGCCATGGGCCTCGGCGGCGGTGCAGGTCGCGGTCCATGCCTCGTCGGATCCGGTCAGCATGGCGGCGACGACGCCCGTGAGCACGTCGCCGGAGCCCGCTGTCGCAAGGCCGCTCACCCCGGCGTGGGAGACGCATACGCGCTCACCCCCAGCGTCGGCGATGAGCGTGTCGGGCCCCTTGAGCAGGACGACACACCCGCTCTCGGCGGCCGCCCGCCGCACCGCCTCGAGGCGGTGACACCGCACCCACTCGGACGTCTCGCCGAGCAGCCGGCCCATTTCGCCCTCGTGCGGCGTCAGCACGGCCGGGGCCGCACGGCCGCGCAGCGCCCCGAGATCGCCGTTGAACGCGAACAGGCCGTCGGCATCGATCACGATCGGCCCCGGATGGCCGATCCCGACCTCGCGCACGAGCTTGATCGCCTCCGGCTCGCGCCCGAGGCCCGGGCCGAGCGCGACCGCGTCGGCCCGGTCCAGCAGCTCCAGCGCGTTGGGGAGCGGACGCACCATGACCTCGGGTACGCGGGCCTCGAGGATGCGAGCGGCGTCGGGCGGCGTCGCGACCCACACGATCCCGGCCGACGACCGCAGGGCGGCCAGCGCGGACATCAGCGGCGCCCCCGAGAACCCGCGCGCGCCACCGATCACCAGCACCGCGCCGGCCGTGTACTTCGTGTCGGAGCGCTGCTTTCCCGCGGCGGTCAGGCCGTCCGCCAGGATCGCCGCCGTGGACACATCGGCCTGCGGCGGAATGCCGATGCCGGCGACCACGACGCGGCCGGACGCGGTGCGGCCCGGCTCGACCGCGGTGCCGAGCTTGCGGCCGTGGAAGCACATCGTCACCGCGGCCGCCACGGCCTTCCCGGCGATCACTCCCGTCGACGCGTCGACGCCCGACGGGACGTCCAGGGCGACGATGCCGGGCAGCCCGGAGGTCGCGGCGATGGCACGCGCCGCGTCGGGCCGGGGCGCCCCCGCAAAACCGGTGCCGAGCAGCGCGTCGACGATGACGTGGGCCCGGCGCAGGCGCGCCCGCCGCACACCGTTGTGCATGCGCACCCCGAGCCGGATGGCGATGTCGTGGTTGCGGCGGGCGTCCGCCGGCAGCCCCGCGGGATCGGCCGCGAGCAGGCAGTCGACCTCCCAGCCGGCCGTGTGCAGGTGCCGTGCGACCACGAACCCGTCGCCGCCGTTGTTTCCGCCGCCGCACACCACCGCCGCCGTCGTGCCCTGGAAGCTCGCCATGATCTCCCGCGCGGCGGCGAGGCCGGCCTGCTCCATCAACACGGCCCCGGGGATGCCGAGCTCGTCGATCGCGCCCGCATCGGCGGCGCGCATCTCAGCAGCGGTATACAGCGGGAGGGTGCGGATCATGGATCGGCGACGACAGCCACGGCCGCGGCCATCTCCTTGGAGTGCGTCATGCTGAGGTCGATCGCGCCCGCACGCACCCGCTCGGCCCAGGCGGCGGTGCGGCCCGTCAGGCTCACAGCGGGCTTGGGCCGGCCCGCGATCTCGATCTCGCGCCAGGTGAACGGCACGCCGAAGCCGAGCGCCTTGCCGACGGCCTCCTTGCCGGCGAACCGGGCCGCGAAGTGCTGCGCGGGATTCGCCCGCGAGAGGCAGTAGTCGCGCTCGACCTGCGTGAACACGCGCTCGACAAAACGCGGGTGGCGTTCAAGCGCGCGCGCCACCCGAGCGATCTCGATCAGGTCGATCCCAACCCGCACCGGGCCATACTATGCTAGGGCCATGCCACGGGCGATCCCGCTTACGGGCACGGCGACCTGGTGGCCGAGCACCCTCTACCAAACCACGACGCTCGAGTTGCGCCGTGCCGGTGAGCGCCTGCTGGTCGATCCCGGCATCTCCCCCTGGGAGATCGAGGAGCTCGTGGGTGCATCGACGATGCCGATCACGCAGGTCCTGGTCACCCACGCCGATTGGGATCACGTCATGGCGCTCGGCATCCTGAGCGACGCCAACGTGACCGCAAGCAGCGCCGCCGCCGAGCGCATCCGCTCGGGCGTGGCCCGCACCGAGGTCGAGCGCGAGGCCGGCCAGATGCTCGTCCCCTATCGCTCGCTCGAACGCCTGCACGTCGACCAGACGGTCGACCCGCCGGCCGACGTCAGGCTGGGCGCGTGGCGGGCGGTGTGCACGCCGGCGCCGGGACACACCGACGACGGCCTGATCACCTGGCTGCCCGAGGAGCATCTGCTCGTCGTCGGCGACTACCTCTCGGCACTCGAGATCCCGTCCTGCTACCACTCGGTGCCGGAGTACCGCACGACGCTGCAGGCGCTCATCAGCCTCATCGAGCGCGAGCGCCCGCAGTTCATCGTCGTCGGGCACGGGCGCCCGCACACGAGCGAGGCGGCGCTGAAGATTGCCGATGAGGACCTCGAATACCTCGAGGCGGTGCTCGCCCATGCCGAGGCCGGCTGCCCGCCGGATCGAGCCGAGAAGATCGCCGTTCCGGCGCGCGTGGCGGGCGCCGGAGACCACGCCGTGCACGCCGCAAATGTCGCTCGTGCCTGCGAAGCGACGGCAGCGGTCGCAACGCCGGGCTGAGGCATCCGCGAAAGTTGCCGATAAAGAGGGCATGACCCGCGCCCTCCGCACCGTCGTGGACGTCCGCTCCCATCCGCTGGGGCCGCGCGTCTACGTCGCCGGCCAGCGCGTGCACGAGTGCTGGGCGGGCCTGGTGACGACGATCGCCGTCGCGATGGGCCACGCGACCGGTCGTACTGGGCCGCACCCGCTCGATACGGTCGTGGTCATCGTGGCCGCGTGGATGATGCTCAAGGACTGGCCCGACTTCTTCCCGTCACGCCGCGACACGTACGGCTGGCGCGTCGGCTTCCACCGCCGGCCGACCGATCCGATCCCGGTCCGCACCGACGAGGATCAGGTCTCTCTCTAGGCTGGCAGCTCGGTCAGGAGCCGGTCGAGGTCGAGGTCGCTGTCGAAGAAGCCGATCTGGCCCCCCTCATCTCGCGGCCATTGTGCCGGCGGGCGGTCCCACATCAGCTCGAGGTCGTTGCCATCGGGATCGCTGAGGTAGATCGCCTCGTGCGTGCCGTGGTCGGTGGCCTGCCGGATCGGCCAGTCAACGCTGCGCAGGCGCTGCAGGGCGTCGGCGAGCGCCACCCGGGTGGGGTAGCGGATCGCGACGTGGTGCAGGCCGGCCACGCCGTCGGGCTGCGGTCCGCCGCCGGCGGACTTCCAGGTGTTGAAGCCGAGGTGGTGGTGGTAGCCGCCGGCCGAGACGAACAGCAGGTCGCCCGTCGTCCCCCAGCCGGGTACGTCCCGAGCCTCTGCCGTGACGTCGAACCCGAGCAGGTCGACATAGAACGCCCGCACCCTGTCGATGTCGGCGGTGCGCAGGTGGACGTGCCCGATGGTGACACCGGGGTCGATGGGCCGCGCGCTGCGCGCGGCTGGAACGATGGTGCCCTGGGTGGTGTTCACTGCATTCCCCCTGTCACGTTCGATCGCGGGCGGTCAGAAGCAGCGCGATGTCCCACGGGTCGCGGACGAGCACGCCGTCGGCCCGGCGCTCGGTCGGGATGCCGGCCGCCTCGAGACGGGCAAGCACCTCGGCGAGAGCCTGCGGCGTCTCGTAGACGATCGCCCAGTGCCGCAGGCCGATCGTCCCCGCCGGCGCGGCCGGGACGCCGGCGCCGCGCCAGACATTGATCGCGACGTGGTGGTGGTACCCGTCCATCGCCAGGAACGCGGCGGTCGGCAGCCGGGTCATCACGTCGAACCCGAGCGCGTCGCGGTAGAACTCCAGGCCACGCTCGACGTCGCCGATGTGCAGGTGGACATGGCCCACGGTCAGGCCGGGGTCAGCGTGTTTCTGCACCGGCTCGCCGGCCACCAGGTCGAGGAGGCCGTGCAGGTCGAGCGGCTTGGGCCCGCCGTCCCAGCCGGGGTTGGCCAGGTCGGGCCAGGCCTCGCGGGGCCGGTCGGCCGCGAGCTCGATCTCGTTGCCGTCGGGGTCGTGGAGGTAGATGGCCTCGGAGATGTCGTGGTCGGACGCTCCCAGGATCCGCGTGCGGGTTTCGGCGAGGCGGGCGGCGGCGCGGGCGAGCTCGACACGCGAGGGATGCAGCAGCGCGACGTGGTAGAGGCCGGCGTGGCGGCCGGCTGGGCGCGCACCGGGGTCGGCTTCGAGCACGAGCAGATCCCCGGCGCCCCCCGCCCACAGGACGGCGGTCGCGGCGTCGCGATCGCGCACCTGCAGCCCGATCGACCGCTCGTAGAACTCAATCGAGCGATCGAGGTCGGTCACGATCAGATGCGCCGGCCCGAGCCGGATGGTGACGGGTGCCGCCTGGTCGGCGCCCCCGGCGATGGATGTTTCGGTGGTGTTCATGGTTCGTATTCTTGCGCACGCAACCAGATTCCGCCATTCCCGGGTTTGAACGCCTATGGGGCGCCCCGGCCCGCTGCCGGGACGCCCCATCGCTCGCTTCAGATCAGGCGCCGCCGCTTCCGAACGCGGTCAGGAAGACCGAGTTCGGCTGGCCGACGCCGGTGACATCGTCCCAACCGGGACCCGTCGACAGGCTCGAGTCCTGGTCGAACGTGCGGACGCTGTAGAGGTAGCCGTTGAACTTGTCCACGCCGTTTGCGAAGTCCGGGCGGACGTTCGCGCCGGCAATCGAGCCGACGTCGTTGAACGCACCCAACTTCGCCGCCGCGAGCTTGTAGATGGCGATGTTCAGGAATCCGAGCCGCGCCTTCGCGTGCTGGGCTGCGTCGGCGACCATCCCCGCCATCAGCGGCGAGGCGACGCTCGTGCCGCCGATGCGGTACTCGTCGTACTTCGTGCCCTTCGGGAAGATCTGCGTCTCCCCTACCAGCATGCCGGTCGTCGGGTCGGCATCGAGGGCGACATCGGGGAACGCGCGCCCCGAGCCGCTCGTGACGACGCCCTTCTGGTAGCTCGGGCGCGGGAACACCGACGAGAAGCCACCGCCCGCCCCGTACAGGAACGGATCGGCTGCGATCGGCGTCCAGCCCTTGCCGTTGGCCGAGAGGGAGTACTTCTCGGTGCCCCAGCCGGTCTGCCAGAGCAGGTGATCGTTCGCGCCGATCGCCGTGCTCGTACCGCCGACCGCGGTCGCGAATGGGTCGGAGGCCGGGTAGTCGGTGTCCTTGAAGCCCTCCGTGGTCACCCAGTCACCGCTGTCGCCGGACGAGAACAGGAAGGTGATGCCCTCCATCTCGCCCTGCAGGATGACCTGCTCCTCGGCGGCGATGTCACCGGACGTCTCGCTCGACATCGGGCCACCGTAGGAGTTGGAGACGACCGTGACCTTGTCCTGGTCGTCGACCCGTGCGAGGGCGAACTCCAGGTCCTGGTTCAGGCAGCTCTGTGCGCCGTAGTAGATGACGTGCGCCTTCGGGGCCATGCCGTGCGCGGCCTCGACGTCGAGTGTCTCCTCGCCGGCCCAGCTCGGACGGGGTCTGGCACTGGGTCGGATGCAGATGGAACGTCCTGGGCAGGTTCTGGCTGAACTGCCCCTTCGCGAACGCCTTGTCGCCGTGGCGCTTCGCATAGGTGTTCGCGTCCTTCAGGATCGTGCCGGCCGCGAAGGCGTCGACGATGCCGATGGTCTGGCCCTTGCCGGTCAGGCCGCTGCTCGTGACGCCGTAGGCGCCGCGGAACTGCTTCGGCGTGTACCCGCAGACGGCGTAGTCACGCACCTTGCCCTGGAACTTCGGCAGTGGCGTCGTGCCGTCGGACTGGACGGTCGCCGGGATCGTGCCGTAGCTCTTCGAGCACGGCCGCGCATTGCGGAACCCTGCCGGGGGCGGCCCGATCTGCGGCCGCACGAAGACGGGAGCCGTGCTGAGGCCGGTCACGCCGAGCACCGATCCGGCCACGGCGGCCGGGATGCGGGCGTTGGTCGAAGGCGCGCGCACGAGCGTGCCCCCATGGCGGTAGACGTTGAGCTTTGCGCCGAATGCGCGCTCGGCGGCGGCGACGCTGCCGCTCGCGCTGATGTAGCGATGCGAGGCCTCGACGGCCGTGACGCGCAGGCCGGCCGATCGCAGCCAGGCGCTGACCGACGAGACGGCTGCCGCAGTCGGCTCGAACCGGGCCCGGTACTGGGCCGGCTTCAGGTAGTGCCCGTACGTTGCGCTGCCGGGCGTCGACGCGGCGCTCACCGCCGCCCGAAGCGCGGCGATGCCGCCCCGCGGAGCGAGGTAGACGCGGACGTTCACATGGCCGGACGCCTTCGCCGGCCGCACCGCCGCATGAGCGGCCCAGGCGGGCGCGCTTCCCTTCAGGACGACCGCGTGCGAGCTGGCGCTCGCCGCCGTCACAACCCCCGCCGCCGCAATCACCGCGGCGAGGCCGCACGAGGCCACGGCCCCGCGCACCAACATTCGTGCACCCACACGATCACCCCCACAACCGAGACGTTGACCCCAGACCCACGGGCCGCCTCCAAAACCCGCGGGCGAGACGATCTTATCTCGTCTTGCGGCGCGTGATGAGGTAACCGGTTATTCGGCTCAAGCGGCGGCGTGAGAACGCCGCCCCGGGCCGGGCGCCCGCGACGCTCGATCAGGGCGGCGATCACGCCGCGGATCGAACTGCGTCCCGGCACACCGGCGCAGCTCGGCGAGGGCCGCCTCGTGAGGGAGCGCCGTGCGGTAGCTGCGGTCGGTCGTCATCGCGCTCCAGGCGTCGCAGGCACAGACGATGCGTGCGACCAGGGGGATCTCCTCGCCCGCCAGGCCGTCCGGGTAGCCGCGGCCGTCCCAGTGCTCGTGGCACGAGCGCACCAGCCGGCCGACGTCGGACAGGAGCCCGCCGACCTGATCGAGCATGCGCTCGCCCTCGAGGGTGTGCTGCTCGATCAGCGACCGCTCCTCTGCGGTCAGCGGCCCCGGCTTCTGGATGATGCTCTTGGGGATCGTGACCTTGCCCACGTCGTGCAGGAGGGCGGTGAGTTCGGCGTCCCGACGGGAGTCGGCGTCGAGCCCCATCCGGTCGCAGACGACGAGCACCAGCGAGACGACGTCGTGGCTGTGGCGGCCCGTGTAGGAGTCGTCGGCCTCGACCATGTCGCCGAGGAGGAGCGCGGTGCCGCGGTAGGCCTTCGACAGCTCCTCCTTCTGGTCGATCCTCGCCGTGTGCTCGCGGGCAAAGTCGCCGAGGAGCCAGACCAGCGGCAGGCCGAGCAGAGCGGCGTACATGTGGCCGCTGCCGGCGCCTGCCAGAGCCAGGCCGAGCGGGGTGAGGACAAGATCGACCCGCCAGGCGGCCACGAGCGCTCGGGCCTGGTTCCAGGGCGAGTAGCCGAGCGCGACCCAGCCGGCGAAGTCGAACGCAAACTGCGCGACAAGCATCGCCAGGACGACCGCCAGGGTCTTGAGATCGAACGCCGGCCGCGGGTCGCCCGCGAGCAACAGCACCAGCACCGGCCCGATGGCAAACGAGGCGCTGACGATGTGCAGGCCGAGCCGGCCGGGATGGTGGCGCCCGCGCAGATGCTCCGGGAGCGTGGACAGGGCGAAGCCGAGTGCGACGAGCACGGGGACAGCCGCTGGCGCTGCCAGGAACAGCATCGGGATGAAGACGAGCTGCGTCGGGACGGCGACCCCCGATCCGACCTCGAACTGGACGCGCGCGACGAGCGCATAGCAGAGCACGAGCAGCCCGGCCGTGGCCACACTGTGACCGCCCCGATCGGGCGCCCATGCAGCGATCGCCGCGACGGCCAGCGCGAACACGGCTGCGACCGCGACCGTCGCGCGCACCTCACGCGGCGTCGGCGCGAGCATCATCCCCTCCCGCGATTGCTCGACCAGCCTGCCGTCATCCGCCGGAACGGCGTGCCACCTGCGTACCCCGGCCGTGCGTCGGCTCAGCTCCCGCTCTTGGGTGCCCATACAGGGGGATATCGGCACGAACCACGGCGATGTTGACCACACGATCCCCGAAACAGGGGACGCGCGGCGGGCGGCCATTTTCCACAGTGAGACCACGGCGGCTTCCCCCCCAAGTCCGCCGCGCCGGTTTTCAGTCCTCAAGGAGCAGCAGTGGCTCTCAGATTCTTCGGCACACGCTCGGTGATGCTCGGCGTCGGCACGCTGGCCGCGGTCGTCGCGGCGATGGCCGGCGCGGCCGCTCCCGCGCACGCCGCGCTCGGAATCGCGTGCCCCTACCCCACGTCGCCCGTGTTCCTTCACTGGGGGGACGGCCACGCCTACGCGCTCGCGCCCGGCGGCGACTTCGAGACCGGCGCGGTGGGATGGACGCTCAGCGGCGGCGCACGCGTCGTCAGGGGCAACGAGTCGTTCAACGTCGGCGGCACCGGGCAGACCCACTCGCTCTCGCTGCCCGCCGGCAGCAGCGCGACTCTCACCGCCGATGTGCGTTTCGCTCTTCTCGGGCGGGATGCGCCTTTCACCTCGAACACGGGTAAGGCGACCTCCAAGCTGCGGGTGCAGGTCATCTACGGCGGCGGCGCCGGCGCCCTGCTGGGGTGGCTCGGAGCGACGCTGGGCATCTCCGACGCGGGGACGCTGACGTCGACCGGCACCTGGCAACCCTCTTCCAGCATCGCCGATGCTGGGCGGTATGGCGCCGCTCCTGACGAGCGACGTCCAGTTCCGGTTCACGCCCCTCGACACGCCGCGGAAACTGGCGCATCGACGACGTCTACCTCGACCCGCTGATGCACCGGTAGGGAGCGGTTCCTTGGCATGCTGCCGGGGTGCGCCGCCCGGTTGTTCTTCTGCTGTACGCGGCGGTGTTCGTCGGTGAGGCGATGTGGAGCGCGATCGTGCCGCTCGTTCCGGCGTTCGCGCTGCGGTTCTCGCTCTCGCCCGTGCAGTCCGGGCTGCTGCTCGCAAGCGCGAGCGTTGCCATCCTGCTCGTCTCGATCCCCGCGGGGATCGCGGGCGAGCGGCTGGGGATGCGCCGGGTCACGCTGGCGGCGATGGCCATTCTGGCCGTGTCGGACGCCGGCCAGGGACTGGCGGGCACCTTCTGGGAGCTGCTCGCCGCGCGTGTGCTCTTCGGTGTCGGGTTCGGCGCGCTCTGGACGACCGGCCTGGCGTGGCTGGGCGAGGCGACGGGAGAGCGCCAGGCCCAGGCGCTGTCGCTGACCGTCACGACGGCCGGGCTTGGGAGGCGTCGCGGGGCCGGCGTTCGCGGGTGTGCTCGTGCAGCGGTTCGGCCTCGCGGCGCCGTTCACCGTCGCGGCCGCGGTCACCGCCCTGCTCACGGCCGGGCTCGCCCTGGAGGGCTCGGCGAGCGGGCGCGCGATCGCCACCGGAGCAGGCCACGCTCCACGCGCTCGCCGCGGCTGCTCGCGAGCGCCGCGTCACGGCGAGCCTCGCGCTGATGGGGCTGGGCGGCCTTCTGGGAGGTGTCGTCAACCTGCTCGTGCCCGCTGCAGCTGCACCGAAACGGGGTCGCCACGGCGTCGATCGGAGCCGCCTTCGGCGCATCGGCGGTGCTCTTCATCGCCTCGAGCGCCGCCGTCGCACACATCGGCGAGCGCGCCGCCCAGTCGGGGGTCGGAGCGGTGGCCGCGGCCCTCGCGGGTGCCACGCTGATCCTGGTCCTCGTCAGCAGCTCGACCGTCGTCGTGGTGACGTTTCTGCTCGTCCGCGGCCCCGTCGCCGCGGTGCTCTTCACCGTGACGTTCCCGTTCGGCGTGCGCGGCGGGCGCGCGGCCGGCATCAGCGTGGGCACGGTCGCGGCGCTCCTGAACATCGTCTGGGCGCTCTCGGCCCTGGTCGCGCCGATCGCCGCGGGCGCGCTCGCCCAGACCGCCGGCGACCGGGCCGCCTACGGCCTGATGGCGGTGCTTTCGATTGTGGTCGCAAGCGCGGTCGCATCGGGCGCACCCCGACTACGATCTGCGGCGTCGTGATCCCGTTCGCCATCCCCAGCCCGTCGAGTCCGTTCATCTTCAGGCTGGGAGCGCTGCAACCGCGCTGGTACGGCCTGCTTCTGGCCTGCGGGGTGCTGCTCGCAGGGGCGATGGCACGGCGTCAGTTCCGCCGCCGCGGGATCGACCCCGATCTCGCGTACTCGATCGCGGTCTGGACAGTGCCCTTCGGCCTCGTGGGCGCCCGGCTCTACCACGTCATCACCGACTGGAGCGCGTTCTGGCCGCACCATCTGTCCGAGGTGCCCGCCATCTGGCAGGGCGGCCTCGGCATCTGGGGAGCGGTGCTGGGCGGGATGCTCGGCACCTGGATCGCCTGCCGGCGGGCCAAGCTGGCGTTCTGGACGGTCGCCGACTGCATCGCGCCCGGGCTCATCCTCGCCCAGGCGCTGGGACGGTGGGGGAACTACGCCAACCAGGAGCTGTACGGGCATCCGTCCAGCCTGCCGTGGGCGGTCAAGATCGACCCGATCCACCGCTACGCCCCATACCAGGCCGACAAGACCTTCCAGCCGATGTTCCTGTACGAGTCGCTGTGGGACGCGGGCGCCTGTCTGGTGCTGCTGTGGTTCACGCGCCGCTACTGGCGGCGGGTGCCGAAGGGCACGATCTTCGCGCTCTACGTCGTGCTCTACTGCACGATCCGGCTGCCGCTCGAGACGATGCGCATCGACCCCGCCGACCACGTGCTGGGGCAGCGCATCAACGTCTGGGTGGCGGCCATCGCGCTCATCACCGGCCTCGTCTGGTTCGTGATCTCGTTCCGGCGCCGCGGACCCGAGCCAGCGCCGGCGGTGGCATCCGAGCACACCGGCCCAGCGCACGTGCCCACCCCGCGGCCCGAGGCCGCCATCGCCGCCCGGCGCGCGTCGCAGCGGCGCAAGCGGACGTAGCTTACGAGCCACATGGCGCAAGCGGGTCGGGTGCTCTGGCACCCGCTACGGTGCGTCGCAGTGCCACTCCAAAACCGGGTCACGCCGTTCGGCGAGCTGATCGCCCATCCGGGCCGCGGACTCGTGTATGGAAACCGCGGCTGCCTGCATGACGCCGCCGGCCGCATCCGCCGCCACCACAACGGCCGGCGCTGGATCGCCTGCCAGCTCCGATTCCGCGGGTGGAAGCGGGAGCGCCTGGTGCAGCCGGGCCGGTTCACCGAGCTGTTCTTCCTCGACGAGGCGACGGCGTTTGCCGCCGGCCACCGCCCGTGCGCGCTGTGCCGCCGGGCCGACTACAACCGCTTCTTGGACATCTGCGCCGGTACCGGCGGCCGCCGGCCGACCGCCGACGAGGTGGACGCGCGGCTGCACGCCGAGCGCTTCGACATGACCGGCCGCGCCCAGCGACATCACGCGGCGACGTTTGCCGATCTCCCCGACGGCGCGTTCGTGCTCGAGGCGGGCGAACCGTGGCTCGTTCGGGGCGACCGGCTGTTGCGGTGGACTCCAGATGGCTACGCGACGCCGCGGCCGCGGCCGAACGGCCGGGCGGTGATGATCACCCCGCCAATGCTGGTGGCCGCGCTGAACGCGGGCTGGGAACCGCTCGTCCCGCTCCTGCACCCGTCCGCGTCAGCGGATCAGTAAGCGCCGCGGTCGGCGAGCCAGTGCTCGAGGAGCGGGTCTGTGAGCTGTGGGCCCCGAGGCGTGCGAATCGCGTCACCCCGCCCCTCCAGTGTGTCGAGCGCCTTGCGGATGCTGCCCCGCTTGAGTCCGACGGCGGTATACACCGGCTCGTCGTACAGTGTGCCCCCTCCGGCGATGGCAAGTCCGATCGCAGCCCGCTGCTCATTGGTCGGCAGCTCGCTCCAGCGCGCTTCGAGCATGGGGCGAGCGCCGCGGTAGGCCTTGTTGAGGGCGTCGATCCAGGCGCTCTCGTCGGCCGTCGAGCCACGCGGAGTCAGCGACCACAGGTGGTGAGCCAGCAGCATCGTCCGCTGAGGGTGGCCGCGGCTGAAATCGAGCAGCGGCTGCAGGGCGTTGCCCACCGCCCGCTCCGTCGCGGTGAAGCGGGCGTCCACATGGTCGGCGACGCTCTCGATGGGCAGCGGCGCGAGCTCCATCGGCAGTGCGTGGTCGAGGAACGGGCGGGAGGGGTTCGCAAACAGCTTGTTCATGAGGCTCGGCGATGACCCGGCGAAGAGGTACGACGCGTCGTCGACCTGGCGCTGAATGACGCTGCGGAGGATCCCGTCGGCGCCGTCGACATTGAGGATGTCCTGGACCTCGTCGAAGACGATGACGCTGCGGACTCCGTTCTTCGCCGCAAGCTGGCTCGGGAGCTCGAGCAGGCGGAGGAGCACCGATTCGACGTCCATCTTCCTGCTCGAACGGATGGCGGCTGTGAATCCGCCGCCACCCAGCGACACGCCGATGTCCCACGAGCGAAGCACCGCATCGGTCGCGCGGCGCACCGATCCCTTGAGGCTCTCGCTATAGGCCCGCTCGATCCGCGTCACGATTGCAGCCAGGGTCAGTACGCCGAGGAGATCCACATGCGCGGTGGGCATCCCTTCGTTGGCGGCGCCCCTGAGCACGCGTCCGAGGAGCGTGGTCTTGCCATAACGGCGTGGCGCCACCAGCCGGACGGGGTGGCCTCCGTCGACGAGGTGTTTGAGCTCGAGCGCCTCGGGCTCGCGATCGATCATGTCCTCGGGCTTCACCTTGCCCGAGATCTGGAACGGGTTCGTGTTCGGATTCACTGCTACCTTTGGTAGTCAAAATTGCATACCAACAGTAGGCAGGCATTCTACACCGCGCATCGGCCGGCGCGGCGCTTCACGGCCTATCTGAGGTATGCAGTCCTGCATACCTGCGGTAACGCCTGACCCGCTCAGTAACTGAAGACCGTCGCCCCCTCGCCCACGAACTCCCACAGCGGGGTCGCGCCGGCGAGGCGCGCGTTCGGCACGAGGTTCTCGTGGTCGAGCCGGCGGGCGTCGAAGCAGATCGGGCAGGCATAGATCTCGCCGCCGCCCTCGGCGAACTGCGCAAAGAGCTTGGCGACAGGCGGGGCGCCGGCGGTCTCGATCGCGTCCGCGTACCCCGGGATCGCAAGCCTCACAGCCTCCTTGGTCAGGAACATCACCACGTCCTTTCCCGCGGCCAGCCCCGCCGTGCCGACGAGGAATGCGACCGTCACCCGGTCGGCGTCCTCGTGGCCGGTCGTGAGGTTGATCACCGCCCTGCCGTTCGTCTTTTCGTCCACCGAATCCTCCCTTCGAAGCACGATCGGTCGTTCTCCGGCGAGATCATACGACCGGTCGTGCTACCTTGTCAACGATGGCAACCACCCCCACCTCACCCCGCCGCCGCGCGGACGGCGAGCGCAGCCGGCAGGCGATCCTGGCGGAGGCGGCCCGGCTGGCCACCGTCGAGGGCCTCGAGGGCATCTCGATCGGCCGGCTGGCGAGCGCGGTCGGGATGAGCAAGAGCGGGCTCTACGCGCACTTCAAGTCGAAGCTGGAGCTGCAGCTGGCGACGATCGAGACCGCCGACACCGTGTTCCGCAGCGAGGTGGTCGATCCGGGACTGGCCGCGCCGGCGGGCACCGCCCGCGTCGCTGGCGCTCTGCGATGCATTCCTCTCCCACGTCGAACGGGGTGTCTTTCCGGGCGGGTGCTTCTTCGCCGCCGTCGCCGCCGAGATGAACGTCCGGCCCGGGCCGGTGCGCGACCGGATCGGCGAGTTCGTCGGCGGGTGGATGGGGGCGATCGAGGGCGGTATCCGCGAGGCGCAATCGCTGGGCGAGATCTCGGCCGAGGCCGACCCCACCCAGCTCGCGTTCGAGACCAACGCCATGCTCATCGGGGCGAACCTCGCGTTCCCGCTCTTCGGCGACCCCGGGATCCTCGAGCGGGCGCGCGTGGGGGTGCGCGAGCGGCTGCGGGCGGCGGCGTAGCGGCACGGGCACATCCGCCGGAAGCTCGGCCTCATCGTCGACTGTTCTACCTCGTGGTGCTCCGCGGCGTGATCGTTGCGGGGCGGTTCGCTGCGGGCGAGCCCTAAAGCTCGTTCGCCGCGCGCCCGCGCCGCCTACTCGACGGTAACGGTCTTGGCGAGGTTGCGCGGCTTGTCGACGTCGAGGCCGCGGCGGCTGGCGATGGAGTAGGCGAGCTGCTGCAGCGGCAGCACGGCCAGCACGGCCTGGAGCTCGGGCTCGGTGCGGGGAACGTAGAGGACGTGCTCGGCCACGTCCCGGATGCCCTCGTTGCCGTCGGTGGCCACCGCGATCACGTGCGCACCGCGGGCCCGCACCTCCTCGATGTTCGACACGATCTTCTCGTAGACGTGCCCGTCGGTCGCGATCACCACGACGGGCGTCGTGGTGTCGAGCAGGGCGATCGGGCCGTGCTTCATCTCTCCAGCCGCGTAGGCGTCGGTCGAGATGTAGGAGATCTCCTTCAGCTTGAGCGCCCCCTCGAGCGCGATCGGCAGGCCGATGTTGCGCCCCAGGTAGAGGAAGAAGTCGTTGCCGGCGAAGCGCTCGGCGACCGGCTCGACCAGCCCGCCGCGCTCGAGCGTCTCCCGGACGAGATCGGGCAGGCCACGCACCTGCGTGAGGAGCGTCTCGGCCCGGTCGGGGGCGAGCGTCCCGCGGATGATGGCGAGGCGGAGTGCCAGCAGGTAGAGCAGGGTCAGCTGCGCGGTGAATGTCTTGGACGCCGCGACGCCGATCTCGAGCCCGGCGCGGGTGTACAGCACCGAGTCGCACTCGCGGGTCATCTGGCTGCCCATGACATTGGTGATGGCCAGCACGTGGGCGCCGCGCGAGCGCGCCTCCTTCATCGCGGCCAGCGTGTCGATCGTCTCGCCCGACTGGGCGACCGCGATCACGAGCGTGTTCTCGTCGATCACCGCGTGGCGATAGCGCCATTCGCTCGCGATGTCGGACTCCGACGGGATCCGCGCCCACTCCTCGAGCAGGTACCGGCCGACGAGGCCGGCGTGGTACGACGTCCCGCAGGCAAGGAACACCACCCGCGAGAGCCCGCGGATCCGCTCCTCGCTCAGATTCAGGCCGTCGAGCTGGAGCGTGCCGTGATACAGGCGCTCGCCGATCGTCTCGGCGATCGCGTCGGGCTGCTCCCAGATCTCCTTGAGCATGAACGTGTCGTAGCCCTGCTTCTCGGCCGCGTCCTCGTCCCACTCGACCTCCTGCACCTCGCGCTCGATCGCCGCCCCGTCGCCCGACAGAAAGATCGCGCCGTCGACCGTCGCGACCACGATCTCGCCGTCGAACACGTGCTGCACCCTGCGCGTCTCGGCCAGGAAGGCCGGGATGGCCGAGGCCATGAACATCTCGCCGTCCCCCACGCCGACCACCAGCGGGCATCCGCGCCGAGCCGCGACCAGCACGCCGGGGCTGTCGCGGTGCGCGACCGCGAAGGCGAAGTGGCCGTCGAGGCGCTGGTAGGCCTCCTGCACGGCCGCGACCAGGTCGCCCGAGTAGCACTCCTCGACCAGGTGGGCGATCGCCTCGGTGTCGGTATCGGAGTGATAGACGTGGCCGGCGGCGGAGAGCTCGCGCCGCAGCGAGGCGTAGTTCTCGATGATGCCGTTGTGCACGACGGTCACGCCGGAGCCCTCACAGGCCTCGATCGGATGCGCATTGGCCTCGATCACGCCGCCGTGTGTCGCCCACCGGGTGTGGGCAAGGCCGCTGGTCGCCGGGTGGGAGTTCGCACCCACCGCGGCACGCAGGACGGCAACCTTCCCGACCCGCCGGGTGATGTCCACACTGCCGTTGATCAGGCAGATGCCGGCGGAGTCATAGCCGCGGTACTCGAGCCGCTCGAGCCCTGTCAAGAGCAGCTCCTTACACGGGCGGCCCCCCACGTATCCGACGATTCCGCACATCAGCCGACTCCGATCTCGGTCTGGACGATCCTCACCAGATGGTTGCACAGGTCCGCGCACACCGCGGCATCCGCCGCTTCGACCATCACCCGCACAACGGGCTCGGTGCCAGAGGCACGCACCACAATTCTGCCGTTGCGGCCGAGCTTCGCCTCCGCGGCCGCGACCTCCTCCCGGATACGCCTCGAGCCCTCGAGTGCCGCCCGGTCGGCCGGGATCGCCACCAGCTGCTGCGGGAACGGTACGACGAGGTCGACCAGATCGGCCATCGACATCCCGAGCCCGTCGAGCGCGGCGAGCAGCATCAGCGCCGTCGCCACGCCGTCGCCCGTCGTGTGGTGCCGCAGGTCGACCACGTGGCCGGACTGCTCCCCGCCGAGGGTGGCGCCGGTGGCGAGCATCCCCGCCAGCACGTAGCGGTCGCCGACGCCGGTCACCTCGACCTCGATGCCGTGCTCCTCCATGACGCGATGGAACCCGAGATTCGTCATCGATGTGACGACCACCCGGGTCGCGCGGCGGTGCAGGGCGATCGCCGCGATGATCGCGTCGCCGTTCACCGTGCGGCCCTCCGGGTCGACCGCGAGGCAGCGATCGGCATCCCCGTCGAAGGCGATCCCGCACGCCGCGCCGGAGCCCGCCACCGCCGCGGCGACGGCCTCGAGATGGGTCGAGCCGACTCCGGCGTTGATGTTGCGCCCGTCCGGATGGGTGCCGATGGTGCCGACGACGGATCCCACCATCGAGAAGATCGCCGGCGCGACGACGTGCGCGGCCCCGTTCGCGCAGTCGAGCACCACGGGCCATGGGGGCGCGTCGGCACCGTAGGTGCTCACCAGCCACTCGAGGTACCGCGCGGCCGAGTCTGCGAGCACGCTGTCGCCGCCCCCCGTGACGACCGCGGCCCGGCCCATGATCGCCTCGATCGCAGCCTCCGAGCCGTCGTCGAGCTTGCGCCCGTCGCCCGACAGAAACTTGATGCCGTTGTCCTCGTAGGGGTTGTGCGAGGCCGAGATGACGCACCCGAGCTCGGCGCGCTCGAGGCGCGTGAGCACCGCCACACCCGGGGTCGGGATCACCCCGGCCCGCAGCGCCTTGCCGCCCGCCGCCACGACGCCCTCGACGAGGGCGTCCTCGAGGGCCGCGCCCGACTCGCGCGTGTCACGGCCGATCACCACCCGTGACCCCGCGCCCGACCACGCGACGACCGCCCCGCCCAGGTCGCGCGCCACGTCGAGCGTCAGGTCAACGCCCGCCACGCCGCGCACCCCATCGGTACCGAACAGCTTGCGCATGCGGATGTCGGACTAGCGCTTCGAGAACTGAGGCCGCTTGCGGGCCTTCTTCAGGCCCGCCTTCTTGCGCTCGACCTGGCGGTCGTCGCGCGTGAGGAAGCCCTGGCGCTTGAGCTCTGTGCGCAGGTTCTCGTCGACGCCGATCAGGGCGCGCGAGATGCCGTGCCGGAGCGCTCCAGCCTGTCCGGAGATGCCACCGCCGTCGATACGGGCACGCACGTCGTAGGCGGACTCGGTACCCGTCAGCGCCAGCGGCGCGGTCGCGATCGACCGCAGCGTCTGGCGGGGGAAGTACTCCTCGATCGGCTTTCCGTTGACGGTGATCGCACCGGCTCCCGGCACCATCACGACACGCGCGACGGACGTCTTGCGCTTACCGGTGCCGCGATACGAGACGGCGGTGTCTGCCACTACGACCTCTCCTGGAACGGTTCGGGGTTCTGCGCTGCGTGCGGATGATCCGGGCCCGCGTAGATCTTCAGCTTACGCAACTGGGCCGAGGCGAGCCGATTTTTCGGCAGCATGCCCCGCACGGCTTTGCGCAGGACTTCCTCGGGCCGCCGCTCGAGCTGCTCGCGCAGCGTCCGGCTGTGCAGGCCGCCCGGATAGCCGCTGTGCTTGTAGTAGAGCTTCTGGTCGAGCTTCTGCCCGGTGACGTGCACCTTGCGGGCGTTGACGACGATCACGAAATCGCCGGTGTCGACGTGCGGCGTGTAGGCCGGCTTGCCCTTCCCGCGCAGCACATCGGCGATCTGCGTGGCCAGGCGGCCGAGCGTCTTTGCCTCGGCATCGACCACGTACCAGTGGCGCTCGATCTCGCCCGGCTTTGCGGAATACGTCTTCATGCGCGCCGGAACTGTACCGGCGCGATCGTGACTGCGGCAACTCGGAGCCGCCGAGGCACTCCGGACAGACACCTCCGAAGGTGCCGCAAGGCTGGTTGCGCGCGCAAGCGACCTGCTACCGTTCTCGGCATGCGGGAGGTTCTCGGCGACGTTCGGCGGATGCTCGGCGCGGGCGACCGGGTCGCGCTCGCCACGGTCGTCGACACCCGCCGCTCGGCTCCGCGCCCGCTCGGATCGCGCCTGGCCCTGAGCTCGAGCGGTGAGATGGTCGGCTCGGTGTCGGGTGGTTGCGTCGAGTCGGACGTGGCCCTGCGCGCCGAGGAGGTGCTGGCGGGCGGCCCTCCGCTCCTGCTGCGGTACGGCATCTCCGACGACGACGCGTTCGACGTCGGCCTGCCCTGCGGCGGCGAGATCGAGGTGTTCGTGCAGGCCGCCGACGTGGAGGAGCTCGACCGGGTCGAGGCCGCTCTGCGCACCGGTGAGCGGCTCTCGGTGACGACGACCGTCGCGGGCGACGCCGCCGGGCAGAAGACGTACGCCAAGGGCGAGGCCCATTCGACCGCGGTTCGCGCCGACGAGGACACATTCGTCGAGCACTACGCCCCGGCGCCGGTGATGATGGTGTTCGGCGCCGTCGACACCGCGCAGGCACTGTGCCGGATGGCGAAGCTGGTCGGCTTCCAGACGGTCGTCTCGGATGCCCGCAGCAAGTTCGCCACCCGCGAGCGGCTGCCGGACGCCGACGAGCTCGTGGTCGGCTGGCCCGCGATGGCCTACGACCTGCACCCCCCCGGCGAGGCGACCTACGTCGTCGTGTTGACCCACGACGCCCGCTTCGACGAGCCGGCGCTCGGGCCGGCACTGCGCTCCGCGGCGCCCTACATCGGCGCGCTCGGCAGCCGCCGGGCGCAGGACTCGCGCCGGCGGCGGCTGCTGAACGCCGGGTACAGCGAGGACGAGATCGCCCGCATCCGCGGTCCGCTCGGCCTCGACATCGGCGCGGTCACACCCCCCGAGACCGCGGTGTCGATCCTGGCCGAGGTGCTGGCCGTGCGCGCAAACCGCGAGGGCGGGGCGCTGTCACAGAAGGCCGGCCGCATCCACCCGGAGTCCGTCGCCAGTTGAGTTAGCGGGTGAGCCTGTGGCGGCGGCCGGACGGCCACCAGTTCCAGTCGCCCAGCACGCGCATCGTCGCGGGCACGAGCATCGACCGGATCAGCGTCGCGTCGAGGCCGATCGCCAGCGCGAGCCCGAGGCCGAGCTCCTTGACGATCACGACGTCGGCGGTGGTGAATGCGAGCCCCACCACGACCAGGATCGCCGCCGCGGAGGTGATGATGCGGCCCGTGGCGACGAGCCCCGTGGCGACCGCGTCGCGATTCGTCGCACCGGCCCGATACGCCTCGGCGATCCGCGAGAGCATGAACACCTCGTAGTCCATCGACACTCCGAAGAGCGTGCAAACGACGACGACCGGTGTCGTGGCATCGATGTAGCCGAGCTTGGTCAGCCCCAGGACGCCGTTCAGGTGCCCGTCCTGGAAGATCCAGACCAGCACCCCGAACGCGCCCGCAATCGAGAGGCTGTTCATCACGATCGCCTTCAGCGGCAGGAGCAGCGACCCGAACGCGGCGGTCAGGATGACGTATGTGGCCGCGAACACGACCGCCGCCGCCCACGGCGCCCGGTTCTCGATCTGGGCGAGGAAGTCGAGCTCACCCGCGGTCTCGCCCGTGACGAGGAAGCGCGGCCCGTGGCCCGGGAGGCGCCGGATGCGGTTGACCACCGCGCGCCCGGCCCCGGTGAACGGGTCGACCGAAAGAGTGAGATCGATCGCCGATCCGCCCGGCCCGCGCTCGATCTGCGCCACTCCCGCGATCCCGCGAACGCGCTCGAGGCGGTGCACCAGTGGTGGCAGCGCCACCCCGCGCGGCACCGCCACGACGATCGGGTTCAGCACGGCCTGCGAGAACTGCGTGTCGAGCAGGTGCTCACCCCGGCGCGACGCGTACCGTGACGGCAGGACGTCTGCCCGCGCGACATTCAGCGTCCCCGAGAGGAGCGGCGTCGCCAGGATCCCGACAACGACGAGCGTCGCGACGATGAACGTCCATGGCCGCGCCATGACGGCGTGCGCCAGCCGCTCCCAGCCGTGAATATTTGGGGCCTGGCCCCGTTTATGCAGGCGGGGGTAGAGCGGCGCCCGCTCGACCCGACGGCCGAGCAGGCCGAGGATGGCGGGAAGCAGCGTCACCGCCGCCAGCGCCGAGACGGCCACGACCAGCGACCCGCCCGCCGCGATCGACGAGAGCACCCGCAGCCCGAACACCCACATGCCCGAGAGCCCGATCAGCACCGCCACGCCCGAGAACGCAATCGCCCGGCCCGCCGTCTCGACCGTGCGCACGACCGCGCTCTCGACGTCGCTGCCCTTGGCGAGTTCCTCTCGGAAACGCGACACCGCGAGCAGGGCGTAGTCCACCCCCACCCCGAGGCCGAGCATCGTGGCGATGTTGAGCACGAAGATCGACAGTGGCTCGGCCTGGGCGAGCAGGAACAGGAGCCCGAGCGTCGCCAGCACGGCAACGCCGCCCACCGCCAGCGGGATGCCGGCGGCGACGGCAGTGCCGAAGGCGAGGGCCAGCACCAGGAGCGCCGCCGGGACGCCGAGCGACTCGGCCCGGCGCAGGTCGGCGGACGTGGCGAGCTGGATGTCCTCGAAGACGGCCGGAGAGCCGGTGACGTCGACGGCGAATCCGTGCGGCGGGCGCAGCGCGGCGCGGAACCGCTCGACGTAGGCGCGGGCCGTGTCCGGGTCGATCTTGAGCGGGAACACGGCGTAGGCGGCGGGACCCCTGCGCGAGCGCACGATCCTGGGCCCCGACGCCGGCAGGTCGACATGCGGGAAGTGGCGCAGCGGCGCGATCGTCCGGCGCAGGTCGGCGACGTTGCCGTCGGGAGCGACCACCACGAGCTCCGACTGGGGGCGGCGCGGGATCCAGTGGTCGAGCCGGTTTCCGGCCCGCACCGCCTCGGAATCCTGGGCGATGAACCCGCCCGACGCCAGCGCCCCCTGCAGTTGCGGCGCGAGCGGCGCCGTGACGGCCACCACGGCCAGCCACACCCCGACCACCAGCCTCCGGCGGCGGTACACCCAACGACCCAGGGAGGCGAAACGCGACGCCGGCACCGGCGAACCGTACCCGGCCGCCGCCGCCGGCCTGCACCAATGGGGGATCGGGCCGATCACACAGCGGCCGATAACAGGGGCATGCGCAGGCTCGCCCCGGTGACGCTTCTCCTCGCCCTGCTCGCGTCGGGTGTGGCGCAGCCTGCCTCCGCGACCACGGCCCCGTGCACCACCCACGTCACGAAGCTGCGCTACCGGCCCGAGATCACCTGGACGTGTACCGGCATCGTCGACAGTGCAAGCGTGGTCGTGAGCCGGACGTCGAGCCACAAGCTGATCGCGACCGGTCAACCGACGTGGTCTCACCACGACCGCCCTGACGTTCGACATCCCGGGCAACCTCGGTTCGGCGCTCGGGTACTCGGTCAAGCTCACGGCAGTGGTCGAGCCCGCGGTCACAAGCGCCACCACCACGACGACGTGGAAGACGCTGCCGCCGCCGGCCCACGCCAAGCTGCACGTCAAGTACATCACCGCCATCCCGCCGGCGGCCGTGCTCGATATCGCCCACCGGATGGACGCGGCCAACCTGCTCGCCGTGCCGCGTGCCTCGGACTTCATCGACGCCTCCGCCCGCACCCTCACCGCGGCGCAGTACACCGCGGCGCTGCGCACCCACCAGTCCGCGCTGGTCGTCACCGACCTGCCCGTGCTCGACCGGCTCGGCCTGGACGCGGCGCTGAACGTCTACTGCAACCACGGCCACGGCGTCGTCCTGGGCGGACAGACACACTGGCTGGCCGGCCCGAACGCGGGCTGGGCGACCACCAGCGCCATCGGCGCCGCGACGACGAAGTTCGCCTCCCGCTGGGCGATGTACACCTACGACGACGTCTTCCCCAACCAGGTTTCGAGCAGCCTGAGCCAGATGGCGCCGGGCTCGGTGGTACCGAACTTCCTCACCAAGGGCCTGCACAAGTTCACGATCATCGGCCCCGGCTCGGGCGAGCCGATCATCCAGGACTACTCGTCGGGCAAGATGCTCGCCACCCTGCAGCGATCCCCCGACCCGTCGAGCCCGTTTCACACCTACGGTCAGGTGCTCCTGTCCTCGCGTGAGATCGGCGCCGGCCGGGTCGTCGACCTCGGCTTCCGGCCCTGGTCGTCCGCGGTGGCCAGCGGTGGTTTCGACCCTGCCGTCAGCCCCGGCGGCGCGCTCGTCGCCCGCTCGCTCTGGTGGGCCACCAACCGCATCCCGCCCACCGACACGCACTTCACCCTCCGCCCGCCGAACCCCTCCAACAAGGCGACGGTCATCTTCGCGCTGGGCGCAAAGGATCCCGACCCCGACAGCGTCCGCGACCTGCACTACCAGTACCGCGTGGACGGCGGCAGGTGGCGCTGGGCGGTGGGAAACTCGTTCGTGCTCTATCACCTCGCCCAGGGCAGCACCCACACGGTTCGGGCAAGGGCCGTCGACCTCGGCGGCAACATCGACGCACACATCGCCCGGTACAGCTTCAGAGTCACCGCCAACGCCCTGGGCTGACCGCGGGCGGAACACCGCTCGATCCACCCGGTCTTTTCCAGCCTCGTGCGGTACAGTGGCCGTCGAGTTGACGGGCCGTCCGTGCATCCGTATTGCGGCCTTCGCAGCCCTCTGCGCCTTCCCCGCCGCCACCGCCGCTTCGACGGCGGCGTCGACCTCGCAGCGGGCGCCGGCGCCCTCCGCCATGGTGCCGCTGGCCGGATCGGCCGCTCCGGCCGTCGGCCGCTCACACGCCGTCGGAAGGGTGGCCCAGGCGAGCGGTGTGCACGCGGTTGTGGTCTTCAGGCCCCGAAACGGCGCGCTACTGCACCAGCTCGCGCTGCGGTCGAGCGGCCGTCCCGGGCTGAGCGAGGCGCGCATCGAGAGCCTCTTTGCGCCCAACCCGGCCCGCGTACGGGCGGTCCGCGACTACCTCGCGGCCCGTGGCCTGAGCGTCACCGGCCGGACCGACATGACGATGACCGTGTCCGGCGACGCGGCGGCAGCCGAGCACGCGTTCGGAGTCACCCTGCGCGTCTTCCGCAGCCCGTCGGGGCGTACGTTCGAGGCGCCGGCCGGCGCGGTGCGGCTGCCGGCAGCGATCGCGGGCGCCGTGCGGACGGTCGGTGGGCTCGGAAGCGGCGTCCGGCTGCGGCCGGCGTCCGGCCGGCCGCAGCTGCACCGGCCGGCGGCCGAGATCACACCGACCTGCGCCGGCGCGACGACTGCACAGCGCAGGCTCGGCGGTTACCTGCCGGCCGACCTCGGCCAGCCGGCGGCCTACGGCCACAACAGCCTGATCGGAGCGGGCGCCGACGGCAGCGGCGAGGTGATCGGGATGGTCGAGTTCTCCGGTTACGCCCGCAGCGATGTGAATCACTTCCGCAGATGCTTCCCCGGCATCACCGGGACGTACTCGACCGACACGATCGTCGGGCTGAACACCTTGGACATGAGCGGAAGGACCGAGGTCGCGCTCGACCTGGAGGTGGCGATGGCCGCCGCGCCGGACGCCGATCTGCGCGCGTACATCGCGCCGAACGATCCGAGCTTCGCCCCGGTGATCCTCGACGAGATGCGCCAGGACGGGGTCAACATCATCAGCGACAGCTGGGGCGCCTGCGAGCCGCTGATCTCACCGGGTTTGCTCACGGCCGAGAACACCTCGCTCGAGCTCGCGGCGGTCGCCGGCATCTCGACGTATGTGGCCACGGGCGACTTCGGCGCGACGGACTGCTTCCCCTTCACCGGCTCGGTCAACCTGCTGCTCGACGATCCCTCGTCACAGCCGTTTGCGACGGCGGTCGGCGGGACGGCGCTCCAGGTGCCGCCGGAGTACCCGAAGAGCAGCGAGACGGCGTGGCACGGATCCGGCGGTGGGATCTCGATGTGGTGGCCGAAGCCCGCCTACCAGGTCGGAAGGACGATCCCGGTCGCCGGGCGCAAGTGCCGCAGCGGCCGGCGCGGCTGCCGGGAGACGCCCGACATCTCACTCGATGCCCGCCCGAAGCGCACGGGCTACATCATCTACTGCGCTCACTGCGGGGCCGGCCAGGGCATCGTCTGGGCGCCGGTCGGCGGCACGAGCGCGGCGGCGCCGCTCATGGCCGCCCTGACCGCGGACGCCGACGAGGCGGCGGGCAGGCAGCTCGGCTTCGCCAACCCGTTCCTGTACGCCCAGGCCGGGACAAGCGTCTTCCACGACATCGTCTCGGGCACGAACAGCATCTTCGGCGGCCGTCACTTCGCGGCGCGGCCGGGCTACGACATGGCGACCGGGCTCGGCTCGGTCCGGGCCGGTGCCATTTGCCACCGCCCTCGCCGCATACGCGCCCGGAGCGGTGACCGTCGATGCGACCGCCCTGCACGTGGCGGGCCCCGTCAGCGGCAGGCGCATCGTCTACGGTCGCCGGGTCACCTTCCGCGGCACGCTGACCGACACGACGACCTCCCGGCCGATCGCAAACGCGCAGGTGCTCGTGGCGACCAACGTGGGGTTCTTCCGTGTCCGCACCAACGCCGCGGGGGCGTGGTCGGTGACGCGGTCGAAGGCGATCCTGCGCGATCTACTGCTGGCATGCGGTGTACGCCGGATCCGACACGACGGCGCCGGCCTCCTCGCCGACACGCAAGCTGTTCGTGATCCCCCATCTCGGCCTCCGCGTGGGGCTCGCGTTCCGGAACGGCCACTACGTGGCCCGGCCGGGTGTGGCGTTCGTCGTCAGCGGCCGCTCCCTTCCCGTCATGACCGGCGCCGAGGTCGTGCTGCAGGAGCGGCGCGACCGCGGGCCGTGGACGAGCTTCGGCGCGAGCCCCGTCCGGGGCGGCGGCCGGTATGACGCCGAGCGGGCTCACGCTGGCGCGCGGCCACAGCCTGGTGCTGCGGTGGAGCTATCTGGGCGGGCTCTTCCAGCGCTGGCAGCCGGCGCGGTCGCGCACGCGCACCGTGGTGGATCCGTAGATGCCCGGACGGATCGCCCGCGTGCTCATGGTGAAGCGGCTGGAGCCTGCGCCAAAACGGGTCTGACCCCGTTCGGCGCGCTATTCCCACTCGATGGTGGCGGGCGGCTTCGACGAGATGTCGAGCGCCACCCGGTTCACACCGGGGATCTCGTTGATGATGCGGCTCGAGATGCGCTCGAGCACGTCGTAGGGCAGGCGCGCCCAGTCGGCGGTCATGGCGTCCTCGGACGTCACCGCGCGGATCACGATCGGGTAGGCGTAGGTGCGCGAGTCGCCCTGCACGCCCACCGAGCGGATCGCGGGCAGCACGGCGAAGCTCTGCCAGAGGCGCTCGTACAGGCCGGCGCGGCGGATCTCCTCGAGCAGCACCGCATCGGCCTCGCGCAGGATGTCCAGGCGCTCGCGGGTGACCTCGCCGATGATGCGGATCGCAAGGCCCGGGCCCGGGAAGGGCTGCCGCCAGACCATCCGCTCGGGCAGCCCGAGCTCGGTGCCGACCCGCCGCACCTCGTCCTTGAAGATCATCCGCAGCGGCTCGACCAGATCGAACTCCATGTCCTCGGGCAGGCCGCCGACGTTGTGATGGCTCTTGATCTTGGCGGCGGTGCGGCTGCCCGACTCGATCACGTCGGAGTAGAGCGTGCCCTGCACCAGGAAGCGGACGTCGCCCAGCCCGCGCGCCTCCTCCTCGAAGAGGCGGATGAACTGCTCGCCGATGATGCGCCGCTTCTGCTCGGGCTCGGTCACGCCCGCAAGCGCCGTCAGGAACCGGTCGGTGGCGTCGACGTGCCGCAGCGGCACCCGGAAGTGGTCGTCGAACGCCTCGACCACCTGCTCGGCCTCGTCCTTTCGCAGCAGGCCGTGGTCGACGAACACGCACGTCAGCTGGTCGCCGACCGCGCGATGCACGAGCAGCGCCGCGACGGCCGAGTCGACGCCGCCCGAGAGGGCGCAGATGACCTGGTCGTCGCCGACCTGCTCCCGGATCAGCTCGACCTGCTCCTCGATGAACTGCAGAGCCGTCCAGGTGGGCGGTGCCTGGCAGGCGTCGAGGACGAAGTGGCGCAGGATGTCGGTGCCGCGGGGCGTGTGGGCGACCTCGGGGTGGAACTGGACGCCGTAGAGCCCGCGCTCGCGATCCTCCATGGCCGCAACCGGGGTCGTGTCGGTGGCCGCCGTGCCGGTGAACCCGTCCGGGGGCCGCACCGACGCTGTCGCGGTGGCTCATCCAGGCGGTCTGCTCGGCCGGCAGGTCGCCGAAGAGCAGGCTGTCGCCGCCCAGGAGCACAGGCGTCTTGCCGAACTCGCCCACGCCGGTGTTGGAGACGTCGCCCCCGAGGGCGGCCGCCATCGCCTGCATGCCGTAACAGATGCCCAGGACCGGGACGCCCAGCTCGAAGAGGCCCGGATCGACCGCCGGCGCACCGGGCTCGTAGATCGACGCCGGGCCGCCCGAGAGGATGATTCCGATCGGGTCGTACGCCGCCACCTCGGCCGCCGGCATGTCGTGCGGGACGATCTCGGAGTACACCCGGCACTCGCGCACCCTGCGGGCGATCAGCTGCGCGTACTGCGCTCCGAAGTCGACCACCAGCACGGGCCGGTGCTCGGCGCCCGTCTCCTGGACGGTCGCCGCCTGGCCGCGTGCCCGCGGCGCCTCGGTCAACGGCTCATTCCGATCGCCTGCTCGCGCTGCAGCTTCTTGCCCTCGGTCTGGAGCGCCGGGGCGAACATGATCTCGGCCTTCTGAAAGGCCTGGATGGAGTCGTACCCGGTGGTCGCCATCGAGGTGCGAAGCGCGCCCATCAGGTTCAGTGTGCCGTCGTTCTCGGTCGCGGGCCCGGCGACGATCTCCTCGAGGGAGGCCACCTGCTCGGTCTGGACGCGGGCGCCGCGCGGGAGGCTCGCGTGGAAGGTCGCCATCCCCCAGTGGTAGCCATGGCCCGGAGCCTCGTACGCCCGGGCCAGCGGCGACCCGACCATGACCGCGTCGGCGCCGCAGGCGATCGCCTTCGAGATGTCGCCGCCGGTGCGCATGCCGCCGTCGGCGATCACGTTCACGTACTGCCCGGTCTCGAGCAGATGCTGGGTGCGCGCCGCCGAGGCGTCGGCGATGGCCGTCGCCTGAGGCACCCCGACGCCGAGGACGCCGCGGGTCGTGCAGGCCGCTCCCGGCCCGACGCCCACGAGCACGCCCGCCGCCCCGGTGCGCATCAGGTGCAGCGCCGCCTGGTAGGAGGCGCAGCCGCCGACGATCACCGGCACGGGCAGCTCGGCGATGAACTGCTTGAGGTTCAGCGGCTCGACGACGGTCGAGACGTGCTCGGCCGAGACGACCGTGCCCTGGATCACGAGCACGTCGAGGCCCGCTTCGAGCGCCGTCTGCCAGTGCTCGCGCACGCGCTGGGGCGTCAGCGACGCCGCCGCGAGCACGCCCTCGGCCTTGATCTCGGCGATGCGGCGCGCGATCAGCTCGGGCTGGATCGGCTCGGAGTAGATCTGCTGCATCTCGCGGGTGGCCTCGGCCTTGTCGAAGGTCGAGATCCGCTCGAGCTGCTCGTCGGCATCCTCGTAGCGCGTCCAGATGCCCTCGAGGTTGAGCACGCCCAGCCCGCCCAGGCGGCCCAGGATGACGGCCGTCTCGGGTGAGACGACGCCGTCCATGGCGGAGGCCAGGAGCGGCAGCTCGAGCAGGTGCGGGCCGAGCCGCCAGGCGATGTCGACATCCTCGGCGTCGCGCGTGCGCCGGCTGGGCACGATCGCGATGTCGTCGAACCCATATGCACGGCGCGCCTTCTTGCCACGCCCGATCTCAATCTCCACGCTTGACCGCCTCTCCGGTGCCCCGTCGTCCCCCGAAACGCACACGACCCAGGTGGCTGGGGGCCGGCCCGGGTCGTGAGGAGGATCGCTGAGCGTCGCAACGAGCTTTCAAAGTTGGGCGCAGTCTATCAGTGGGGTCGGCTGCACGACGGCGCCTGGCCCGGGAATCACGACGCCGCGCGTGTGCCGGCGGGCAGGATCTCCTGCACCTCGACCATGCCGGCGAAACGGGGCACGTCGCGGGGATCGAAGACCCCCGCACCGACGGTCTGCGAGTTCGCCGCACCGCAGGCGAGCGCCCGCCGCAGGCACTCCTCGGGCTGGGCATCGGCGGCCGACGCGGCCACGAACCCCGCCAGCAGCGCCTCGCCCGATCCGACCGACGAGACGGACTCGACCTGCGGGATCCAGGCGCGGTACATATGGGCGCGGGCACGGCCTGAGCGCAGCAGCGCATAGCAGCCCGTCCGCAGCGTGATCAGGACGCTCGCCGCCCCCATCGAGGCGATCTCGGTGAGCGCGTCCTGGAAGTCCTCGTCGGTCTGGAACTCGTGGCCGACCAGCGCCTCGGCCTCGCGCTGCTCGGCCGACACCAGGCCGGGCTGGGCGTGAAGCGCCTTGCGCAGCGGCTCGCCGTCGCAGTCGATAACGGTGCGCACCTTGCGGCGGGTCATCTCGGAGATCATGCCGGCGTAGAGCTCGGTGGGGACGCGCCGCGGCAGGCTGCCCGCGAGCACGACGGTGCTGACGGCGCCGGAGAGGTAGTGCAGCTTCTCGCGCAGCATGGCCAGCTCGTCCTCGCCGACCTCCGGCCCGTACTCGTAGATCTCGGTCTGGACGCCGCTGGTCGGGTCGACGACCACGGTCGAGGTGCGCGACTCGCCGCGGATGCGGACGAAGTCGTTCAGGATCCCCTCCTCGGTCATCCCGTCGAGGATGTGGCTGCCCGTGCGTCCGCCCACCAGTCCAGTGGCGATTACGGGCTCACCGAGCCGCTTCAGCGCGCGGGCGACGTTCACGCCCTTCCCTCCAGGAATCACGATGCCCTGCTGGGCCCGATGCCGGTGCCCAAGCTGGAGATTGGGGACGGTGAGCGTCTTATCGACCGCGGCGTTGGCGGTTACGGTGAGGATCATCTGCGTGCCCTCCCCATCGGCGGAGGGATTGTATACACGCGGAGGCGCCAGAAACGGTAAAGTGCAGGCATGTTCGGTTCCCGCAAGCGCGCGGTCGTCACCGTCGCGGTGGTGCTCGAGGTCGGAATCTCCGGCTGGGCGCTGGGTGCCGGCTGGCTCGGACTGCTGGTGATGGTGGTCGCGGTGACGGTTGCCGACACCGCCTGGGGGATCACTCGGCGCGGGGTGCTCGCCGACCTGGCCGGGCTCGAGGTGGCACTGGCGCTGGGGCTGATGCTCGCCCTGGGCGCGCCCGGCGTGCCGGTCGCACTGACCGCCGCGGCATGCGCCGCCTGGCTCGTGCGCGACGGCCGCGGGGCCCCGGCGGCACGGCCGGCGCGGGACGTCTCCACCCCTCGGCCCTAAAACGTCCAGGTGAGCATGCGCGGCGCGGTTTCGCGGACGCCGCCGGCGGCCTCGTAGGCCCCGAGCGCGGGCGCGTTCGTGTCGTCGGTGAGCACCCACATCCCGTAGCAGCCGACCCGGCGGGCAAGCTCGGCCAGGGCCGTCACGAGCCGGGTCGCGATGCCGCGACCGCGGTACGGCTCGGCCACCGAGAGCTCGTACAGAAACATCTCGGTGCCCTTGTCGGGATGCGTCGTCTCGACCCCTGACACCATCCCGACCGCCTCTCCGCCGATCGAGGCGACCAGGAGGTGGTGGCCGGTCTCGGCCAGGAACCGGCGGGTCGCGTCGGGCTGCGGCGGGTCGTCGAAGAGCGCACTGGCCGCAGCGACCTGGGCGGACGTCGTCACCCGCCGGATGACGACGTCGTCGGGCATCTAGCGGGCTGCCATCGCGAGCACGAGGCCGTGGAGCGGCTCGCCGCAGGTCGTGAGGCACGAGTCTCCGTCGGCGAGGGGCGAGCCGTCGAGCTGGGTGATCGCCCCGCCCGCCTCGCGGACGATCACCTCGACCGCCGTGGTGTCCCACGTCCGCACCTCGGGGTCGACCATGACCTGCGCCGCCCCGCGCGCAACGAGCATGTGGCCCCAGAAGTCACCCAGGCCGCGCACCCGCCAGGCCGCCCGGGCGAGCTCGCGGTAGAACGCCTCGATGCCGTGCTCCTGCATGCCGCGCAGCCCGCCCGAGACCACCATGGCCTCGTCAAGCGGGGTCGAGCGAACGGCGATCCGGGCTCCGTTCATGCGCGCTCCCCCGCCCGCGGCGGCTTCGTACGTCTCGCCGAGGGTGGGGGCGTGGCAGACGCCGACCACCGACTCAGCGTCGACCACGAGCCCCACGAGCGTCGCCCAAAGCGGGATGCCGATCATGTAGCTATGGGTACCGTCGATGGGATCGACCACCCACGTTGGGCGGCCGGCGACGGCGTCGCCTCCGGCGGCAGACCGCAGCCCGTGCTCCTCGCCGAGCACATTGTGATCCGGCCGCGCCTCGGCGAGGCGGGCGCGGATGGCCTGCTCGGCGGCGATGTCAGCCTCGGTCACCCACGACCCGTCTCCCTTGCGCGTCGCCGGCGGATGCCGCTGGTAGCGCTCGAGCGCGATACCGCCCCCGAGCAGCGCCAGCTCGCGGGCCAGCTCGAGGTCGGCCTGGAGCGGCGTCATACCGCGAGCACCGACCGGCGCAGCTCGGACGCCGCCGCACGCACGCCCTGGCGCCAGTCGCCGCCCCGCTCGCGCCACGCGTAGATCACCGACCGCGAGGGCGCGATCAGGCCACCGGCGGGATGCACGGATGTGGCCGCGTGCAGCACGTCGGCCTTTCCGCCCTGCGCGCCGATCCCGGGCAGGAGCAGCACCGCATGCGGCATCAGCTCCCGGGCGCGGGCAACGGCGTCGGGCTGGGTCGCGCCGACGACGGCGCCGACCGCGCTCAGCCCGCTCTCGCCGATGTGGGGCTCGCCCCACCCCGCCACCAGGCCGGCGATTCGCTCCCAGACCCGCCGCCCATCGGCGAGCTCGGCCTCCTGCACGTCGGCGCCGCCGGGGTTGGAGGTGCGGGTGAGGACGAACAACCCCGCGCCCTCGCCGCAGGCCGCCAGGAACGGCTCCAGCGAGTCGGTGCCCAGGTAGGGATTGACGGTCAGCGCGTCGCCGGCCGGGGCGTCGCCGTCGCGGCGCTCCAGCCACGCCTCGGCATACGCCACCGCCGTCGAGGCGATATCGCCGCGCTTCCCGTCGACCACCACCAGGAGACCGGCCTCGCGCGCGTGCGCGCACACCCGCTCGAGCGCCGAGATGCCCGCTCCGCCGAGCGCCTCGAAGAAGGCCACCTGCGGCTTGACCGCCACGGCGTCGTCGACAACGGCGTCGATCACCCCCGTGCAGAACCGCTCGTACGCCCGGGCGCGGCCGGACGCGCCGGGGTGCAGGCCGGTGATCACCTCGGGCGGGAGCAGGTCGATGCGGGGATCGAGACCGACGCAGAGGCAGCTGCGCTTGCGCTCCACCGCCTCGGCGACGCGATCTCCGAAATTCATCCCCGCAAGGGTACCGTCCGCCGGAGCCTGACGAGCCGCGGAGCGGCGTCGGCGAGGGAGCCCGCCTCGACCGCCACCGCGCGCAGGCCGGCGGACGGGCGCGCCAGAGCCGCCGCCACCAGCCGGGCCTGATCGGCCTGTGCCGGAGAGAACGGCGCCGGCGGCCGGCGCAGGCCATGCGCGAGCGCGGCAACGAGCGCGGTCGTCTCGAGCAGGCCGTCGCCCGAGCGGGGTAGCCGCCGCCGCCCGACCACGCGCCCGCCGGCACAGGCGAACGCCTGCACGAACCGCCCGTCGACGTCGGGTGCGAGCACGACGCCGCTGCGCGCAGCCGCCCGGCGCAGCCGCGCGACCGCGCGCTGCCCGCGCTCGAGTGCCGAAAGCTGGTCGCGGGCCGCGGCCGCCTCCTCGTAGCGGCGCTCTCCGCTCAGCCGCGCCATGCGCGCCCGCAGGAGCTCTTGCGGGCCGCTCGCCGCACCGCCCTGGAGCCACTCGCCGGCGGCCTCCACGGCGGTGGCGTAGCCGTCGGCATGCTCGGCCCCCCGGCAGGGCGCGCGGCAGCTGCCGATGATGCCCGCCAGGCACGAGCCGTCGTCGGTGGGCAGCGCCGGGCGGCACACGCGTAAGCCGAACGCGGTACGCACGGCGGCCGCGACGGCGTCGGCCTGTTGCCGGGACCGGAGCGGCCCGGCGGTGATCGCGCCGGGAGTGCCCGGCTTCGCCGACACTCGCAGCCGGGGTACGGCCTCGTCGACCGTCAGGACCAGGTAGCACGCCCGGTCGGGGTTGGCGCCGCGCGTGTTGGCCGGGGGCCGGAGCCGCTCGATCAGCTCCAGCTCGAGCAGAGCAGCCTCGAACTCGGAACCGAGCGGCCGGGTCTCGACCCGGGCGGCGGCCTCGACCGCCCGCTCGACCGGCGCCCGCAGCGACCGGCCCGAGAAGTACGAGCGCACCCGCGCGCGCAGGTCGGTCGCCTTGCCGACGTAGAGCACCTGCTCGGACGCGTCGCGGAAGAGGTACACCCCCGGCCCGGTGGGGACGCCTGCGGCCAGCCCGCGCCGGCCCGATGCCCGCCGGCGGGCGGGGGCGCACAGGCCGATCACCTCGGCGACGGTCGCGGCTCCGCGTTCCTGAGCCAGCCCCAGGAGCTGCACCAGCACCTCGGCCGTGGCCTCCGCATCGGCCAGCGCGCGGTGGCACGGCCGCACCTCGGTGTCGAAGCGCTCGGCCAGCGTCCCCAGGTCCATGCGCGGCAGCCGGTCGCCCATCAGCCGCCGGGCCAGGGCGACCGTGTCGATCACCGGCGCCGCCAGCCGGCCGCCGCGCAGCCGGTGCAGCTCCGCGTCGACGAAGCCGACGTCGAAGCGGGCGTTGTGCGCGACCAGCACGGCGCCGGCGCAGAAGCGCAGGAAGTCGTCGAGGATGCGGTCGATGCGCGGCCGCCCGCGCACCAGCTCGGGCGAGATCCCCGTCAGGGCGGTGATCACGGCCGGGATCGGGACGCCGGGATCGACCAGCCGCTCGAACCGCGCCACGGGCTGGAGCGCCGACACCCGCACCGCCCCCACCTCGACGATGCGGGAGGCTCCGGGGCGGGTGCCGGTGGTCTCGAGGTCGAACACGACGTAGTCGGCGCGCTCGAGCGGGGCGTCGAGCAGCGAGCCTGCGTCCTCCCACTCGGCGAGGGCGATCTCGGTGCCCGACCGCCACGCGAAGCGGGCGTCGCCGCAGACGACGTCGTCGACCAGTTGCCGCATCAGCGCCGCGGGCGCGCTGCGCAGGGCGAACAGGCACGTCGCGGCATCGGCCACAGACAGGGGCCTGCCCGCCTGCACCAAACGCTCGTGCAGGCGGTCGCCGCCGTCGAGGGTGAGCTGTGCGCCCGAAGCCGCCATGGCGAACACATGTTCGCACACCCGACGGACGGTGTGCTCTCCGGAGGTACGGACACGCCCGCCGCGCGGCGGCGCGGCGGGCGCCCGTACGTGAAACCCCTACTGCTTGACTGCAGCCTTCAGCTGGCTACCGGCGGAGAACTTCGGTACCTTCGTCGCCGGGATGGTGACCTTCTGGGTGGGGTTGCGCGGGTTCACCCCGGTGCGCGCCTTGCGCGCCTGCACGCTGAACTTGCCAAAACCGGTGAAGGCGACGTCGTCGCCCTTCTGGAGGGCGTCCTTCACGGAGTCGAGCACCGCGTCGAGCGCTGCGCCGGCATCCTTCTTGGAAAGGCCCGACCTCGTCGCTACGGCGTCGATAAAGTCGCTCTTGGTCACGTGTCCTCCTGGGTCGTTGTCCGGGAACCTGTGAAGCGGCCACACCCTATCATCACGGTCGGACGGCCACAATCGCTGTCCTGTAGCGGGATTCAGGCGGTTTGCGGGGTGGGCCGCAGCCCGAGCGATTCGACGGTGTGAAGCGAGGCGTATGCGACGCCCGCGGCGGCGATCGTTTCGGCCCCGCCCTCCTGGCGGTCAACCACCGAAATTGCAGCACAAACGTCGAGCTCCGCGGCTCTCAGAGCCTCCACCGCAGAGAGCAGCGCGCCGCCCGATGTGACCACGTCTTCGACGACGCACACACGCTCGCCGGCCGTGAAAACGCCCTCCAGCCGGTTGTTGGTGCCGTACCCCTTGGCCTCCTTGCGCACGATCACAAAGGGGATGCCGGTCTCGATCGACGTCACCGCGGCGAGCGGCACGGCGCCCAGCTCGGGCCCCGCCAAGAGGTCGGCCTCGGGCGCGTGGAGGCGCACCAGGGCGGCCAGCTCGCGGCCGAGTCCCGCCAGCAGCTCGGGGTCGGTCTCGAACCGGTACTTGTCGAGGTAGTAGCGGCTGCGCCGGCCCGATCGCAGCACGAAGTCACCCTCGAGGTACGCGCGTTCCACCAGCCGGCGGCCGAGTTCGGCCCCGCCGAGCGGAGTCACCCCGCCTCCGCCAGCAGGTCGCGGGCGATGGGCAGCAGCCGATCGGCGTCGGGCGACCCCTTCGCCAGCGACAGCATCGATCCGTCGTCGAAGTACAGGTCGACGCGCGTGCGGCTGCGGGCGCTGCGGCGGCGGTAGAAGATCGTGCCCGCGAACGAGCCGGCGCCGAGCAGGAACCCGACCCAGATCCGGCGCTTAGGCATCGCCGTTCTCCTCGGCGCTGGTATCAGCGGCGGCGGGCTCCGCGGCGGCCACCGGCTCCCCGGCGGCAAGCTGGCGCAGCAGCGTCTTCAGGTCATAGAACACCAGGCCGACCGTGGGGTCCGCGCCGGTGGTCGCGACGGCCAGCCGGTCGCCGTCGACCACGACGAACACGCTGCCCTCGGGGGTGGCCGCCTGGAGCTGGGCAAGCGCGTCGCGGCCGAGATCGCCGCGGACGGAGTCGGCGCCTGCGACCAGATCGCGGGCCAGCTGGCCGAGGCGCACGGCCCGGTCGTCGGCCACCGTCGCCGCGGTCACCGACCCGTCGCGGCCGGCAAGCACGACCACCTGGATCTGCGTCGAAAGGCTCTTCAGCTCGGCGAGGGCGTCAGCGGCGTCCATGCCGTTGAACCTAGCACATGCCGATATCCTGACCGCCGATGGCGGCAAACACTCCCAAATTGGTGCTGCATCCCCTGCGGACAGTCGCCGAGTTTGGGCATCCGGTCATCTCGAAATACCTGCGCGACCGCGGTCCGCACCTGGCCGCCATGGTCGCCTACTACGCGCTGCTCTCGCTGGTGCCGTTTCTGTTCCTGACCGCCTCGCTGCTCGGGTTTGCCGGCCACGTCTCGCCCAGCTCCTACCTGATCCGGGAGCTGGCGCACATCCTGCCGGGCCAGTCGGCCCGCGACCTGCTGAAGACCGTGCGCGCGATCCAGCGCGACGCGGGCACGCTCGGCGCCATCGGGCTCTTCGGCCTCGTCTGGAGCACGCTCGGCTTCTACTCGGCGCTCGAGTCGGCGCTGAACATCGTCTTCGGCGTCCAGAACCGGACGTTCCTCCACCAGAAGTGGGTCACCTTCGTGCTGGTCACCATCTCGCTGACGGTGCTGTTCACATCACTGATTGTCACCACGGCGGCCACCGGCTGGTACCACCGCCACGTCCCGCACCTGATCGACCTCAAGCTCATTCCGTTCATCGCAACGCTCGCGGCCACGAGCGCCGGCATCTTCCTGTTCCTGACGGCCGTCTACCGGTTCCTGACCAACGTCGAGCTGGGCTTCGCAGATGTCTGGCCGGGCGCCCTCATCGGCACGGTCCTGTTCCAGGCGCTCTTCTCGGCGCTGTCGCTCTACCTGCGCTTCTCCGATCAGCTGCTCGCCCTGCGCGCGTTCGGGGGGCTCGTCCTGCTCCTGGTGTGGCTCTACCTGCTGACGAACATCCTCATCCTCGGGGCCGAGATCAACTGGTGGCACTGGTCGCGCCGCCAGCCCCCGCCGCCCGAGCTCGACGGCCTCGCCTAAAGGGTGTCAGGCGATGGATATCTCACGCGCAGCGTGAATATTCAGTGCCTGACACCGTGCCGCGGCCGAAGGCCGCGAGCCACCCACCCACCACGACCCAGCCCGGTATGCACGCGCAGCGTGAATACCGGGCACAGACCGCGTCGCGTGAATATTAAGTGCCTGGCACGGAGTATTCACCGGTGTCTGGCGATGAATATCTCACGCGCAGCGTGAATATTCGGTGCCTGACACCGTAGCCGCGGCCAAAGGCCGCGAGCCACCCACAAACCACGCCACAGCCCGGTATGCACGCGCAGCGTGAATACCGGGCACAGACCACACCGCGTGAATATTGCGTGCCTGGCACCGGTTATTCAGGCGGGGAGCTGGGGGCGCAGCGCCGCCGCCGCGCGGGCGCGGTGGGAGATCGCGTCCTTCTCGGCCGCGCTCATCTCGGCGACCGTGCGCGTCTCCCCGTCGGCCACGAACGCCGGGTCGTAGCCGAAGCCGCCGGCGCCGCGGGGCTCGGTCGCGAGCGTGCCGCGCAGCTCGCCGCGAGCGTGCAGCTCCCGCCCCTCCGGCGACACCGCCACCAGCTCGGCGACGTAGCGCACACGGCGATCGTCCCGGCCCCGCAACGCGTCGAGCAGCTTGGCCAGGTTCTGGGCGTCGGTGGCGCCCTCGCCGGCGTAGCGGGCCGAATACACGCCGGGCGCCCCGCCGAGGGCGGCCGCCTCGATGCCCGAGTCGTCGGCCAGCACCCACGCCGGCCCATCCGTCGCCCGGTGGACGTGAAGCGCCTTGAGGCGCGCGTTCTCGAGGAACGTGGTGCCGGTCTCGGGCGGCAGCTCGCCGGCGTGCGGAGTGACGTCGTACCCCGGCAGCAGCCGCGCGAACTCGGCGGCCTTGTGCGGGTTGGCCGACGCCAGCACGATCCGGCGGCCGCTCACGGCTCGGAGAGCGCCTGCGCCTGTTCGCGGCCGATGGCCTCGATCCCGCCGGCGGCCAGCTCCAGCAGCCGGTCGAGCGATGCCCGGTTGAACGGCGTCCGCTCGGCCGTCGCCTGCACCTCGATCAGCTCGCCGCCGCCGGTCATGACCACGTTCATGTCCACCTCGGCGCGGCTGTCCTCGGAGTAGTTCAGGTCGAGCAGCGGCTCGCCGTCGATGATCCCGACCGACACGGCGCCGACGGCATCCTGGAGCGGGATGCGGGGGATCGCGCCGCGCTTCACCAGCCGCGCCAGCGCGGAGTGCATCGCCACGTAGCCGCCGCAGATCGCGGCGCAGCGCGTGCCGCCGTCGGCCTGGATCACGTCGCAGTCGATCCACACGGTGCGTTCTCCGAGCGCCTTGAAGTCGACCACCGAGCGCAGCGACCGCCCGATCAGGCGCTGGATCTCGACGGTGCGGCCGTCGACCCTGCCGCGGCTCGAGTCGCGCGACTTCCGCTCCGACGTCGATCCGGGCAGCATCCCGTACTCGGAGGTCACCCAGCCGGTGCCCCGCCCGCGCATCCACGGCGGCACCGACTCCTCGACCATCGCCGTGCAGATCAGGCGCGTGGAGCCGATCGAAAACAGGGTCGAGCCGGACGCCGACGGAATGAAGTCCGGCTCGATCGAGATCGGGCGCAGATCGGCCGGCCCGCGACCGTCCACCCGGCTCATGCCGCCACCTCGAGCGTGGCGGGGTCGACCCGTTCGACGTCGGTGATCGGCAGCTGCAGGAACCTGCCCGCGACGTCGAGGAACGCGGCGGGATCGCCGGTGCACAGGAAGCGGTAGTCGCCCTCACGGCCGGGGTCGTTCCCGACGCCGCGGCGCGCGAGCGTCTCGGCGGCCTCGCGGGCGATCTCCTCGGCCGAGGTGATCAGCGTCACCTCGCGGCCGAAGATCCGCTGCAGCATCGGCCGGATCAGCGGGTAGTGGGTACAGCCCAGGATGACCGTGTCGGCCCCTGCGCGCTTCAGCGGCTCCGCGTAGGTCTTGGCGGCCTCGTGCAGCTCGTGACCGTGCGTGTCGCCGGTCTGGATGAGGGGCACGAGGTCGGGACAGGCGACCTGGGTCACCTCGACGCCCGCGTCGAGCACGTGCACCGCATCCGGGTAACGGCCGCTGCGAACGGTCGCCTGGGTGGCCATGACTCCGACCCGGCGGTTGCGGGTGACCTGCACCGCGGCGCGCGCCTCGGGGGTGATCACGCCGATCAGCGGCACCTCGAACTCGCGCTGCAGGCCGGGCAGCGCCGCCGACGTCGCCGCGTTGCACGCCACGATGACGAGCTTGGTGTCGAGCGCGGCCAGGTGCGTCGCGATCTCATGGGCGAAGCGGCGGATCGTCGCGGCCGGCTTGGGGCCGTAGGGGAACCGGTCGGGCGAGGAGTCTCCGAAGTACACGAAGTCCTCGTGCGGAAGGCTGACAAGGCACTCGTGCAGCACCGTCAGCCCGCCCACCCCCGAATCGAACATGCCGATTGGCCGCGCGTCCATGCGCGGGAGTGTAGGGACGGCGTCGGCGCCTGGATACAATCGCCGCGCAATGGTCGATCTGATCCCGCGCGAGGTGCTGTTCGGAAACCCGGAGCGGTTCGCGCCGTCGGTGTCGCCGGACGGCCTGCGGCTGGCCCACATCGCCCCTGTCGACGGCGTGCTGAACGTGTGGGTGGGAACGCTCGGCGGCGACGACGCCGCCCCCGTCTCGGACGATCGCGAGCGCGGCGTGCGCAGCTTCCTCTGGTGTGAGGACAACCGCCACATCGTCTACCCGCAGGACGCCGGCGGCGACGAGAACTGGCACCTGCACGTGGTCGACCTCGAGGCGGGAGGCGACCGCGACCTGACCCCTTTCGACGGCGTCCAGGCGCGCATCATCGGGCACGACCGCCACCAGCCCAGCCACCTGCTCGTTGGCCTGAACCGCACCGACCCGGAGCTGCACGACGCCTACCTGCTCGATATTCGCGACGGGACGCTCGAGCTCGTCGCGAGCAACCCCGGCTTCGCCGCCTGGCTGGTCGACACGGCTCTCAACGTGCGCGGCGGGATCAGCTTCGACGCCGGCGGCGGCGCCACCATCAAGGTGGGCGACCCCGCCGCCGGCGACTACCGGACGCTGCTCGAGATCGACCCGGAGGATGCGCTCGTGACCGACGTGGCCGGCTTCACGGCAGACGGCGGCAGCCTCTACCTGGTCACGTCGACCGACAGCAATGCCGCCCGCCTGATCCAGGTCGACGTCGCGACCGGTGCGACCGAGGTGCTGGCAGAGGACCCCGTGGCCGACGTCTCGGAGGTCGAGATCGACCCGGCCACGCACCGCGTGCAGGTCGTGAGCTTCCTGCGCGAGCGGGTCGAGCACACCGTGCTCGACCCCGCCCTGCGCACCGACATCGACGCGATGCAGGCGCTGCACCCCGGCGATATGCACTTTCAGGGCCGCGACCATGCCGACCGCATCTGGGTGCTCGGCTTCACCGCCGACGACGGCCCGGTGTCCTACCACGCCTTCGACCGCTCGACCGGCGAGGGCACGTTCCTGTTCCACCACAAGCCGAACCTCACGGGATACACGCTGGCCGCGATGGAGCCGTTTGCCTTCTCGTCCCGTGACGGCCTGGACGTGCACGGCTATCTCAGCTTCCCGCCGGGTGCCGATCGGACGCGGCTGCCGACCGTGCTCTTCGTCCACGGCGGGCCGTGGGCGCGGGACGAGTGGGGGTTCGTCCCCGATGCCCAGTGGCTCGCCAACCGCGGCTACCTGTGCGTACAGGTCAACTACCGCGGCTCGACCGGATACGGCAAGCGGTTCCTGAACGCCGGCGACCGCGAGTGGGGCGCCCGCATGCACGACGATCTGCTCGACGCGGTGGCCTGGGCTGTCGGCCGGGGGCACGCCGATCCCGACCGGGTCGCGATCTACGGCGGCTCCTACGGCGGGTACGCCGCCCTTGTCGGCGCAACGTTCTCGCCGGACAGCTTCCGCTGCGCGATCGACGTGGTCGGCCCGTCCGACCTGCGCACGCTGATCGCGAGCATCCCGCCGTACTGGGCGCCGTTGATGGCCCAGTTCCACCGCCGGGTCGGGGATCCCGAGCGCGATTCCGACTTCCTGTGGACGCGCTCGCCGCTCTCGCGCGTCGATGCGATCCGGATCCCGATGCTGATCGCCCAGGGAGCGAACGACCCCCGGGTGAAGCAGGCCGAGTCCGAGCAGATCGTCGCCGCGATGGCCGCGCACGGCATCCCGTACCGCTACATGCTCTTTGCCGACGAGGGCCACGGGTTCCGCAAGCCCGAGAACAGCCTGGCGTTCCACGCCGCGGCCGAGGAGTTTCTGGCCGAGCACCTCGGTGGCCGGCTCGAGCCCGCCACCGCAACCGAAAGGGCGATCTCGACGTGACCGACGACTGGTACGACCCCGAGGCCTTTCCCGAGCTGCGCTCGGCCCCGCCGTGGGTGATGCAGGAGATGATCGACGCCGAGCCGGCCCTGGTCGAGCAGATCGCAGCGGCGTCGGAGCCCGGTGGTGACCCCTCGGCGCTGGCCCTGCTGTGCCGCGGCGACGGGCCGCTGGCCGTCGTCGGCTGCGGCACGAGCGAGCACGCGTCGCTGGGCGTCGCCGAGATGCTGCGCGAGGCGGGCGTTGCCGCGGTCTCCCGCCAGGCATTCGAGGCCTCGCTCGAGCCGCAGCGGGGCGGCAGCGTGATCGCCGTCTCGCACGAGGGAGGCACCTGGGCGACCGCGCAAGCCCTGCGCGTCGCGCGCTCGGCCGGATCCGCCACCGGGCTCATCACGGCCCGGCCCAGGTCGGAGTCGACTTCGCATGCCGATGCGGTGCTGGTAACCCCGCTCGTCGATCGCTCCTGGTGCCACACTGTGGGCTACATCTCGCCGCTCACGGCCGGCCTGGCCCTCGCCGGCGCCGTGTCGGGAACGGCGGTCGACGCGGGCGCGGTGGGAGCGCTGGTGGCCGCCGGGCTCGGCGCCCGGGATGCCGCGGCCGCGGCCGCCGCGAAACTGCACGCCTGTGACCAGCTGCTGATCGTCGGCAGCGGGGCCGACCGCACCAGCGCACGCGAGCTCACTCTCAAGATCGAGGAGGCGTCTCATCTGCCCACCGCGATGCGCGACCTCGAGACGTTCCTTCACGGCCACCTGCCCGCCACCGGCTCGACCACCGGAGTGGTGCTGATCCTGACCGACCGGCGCGCGCACGAGGCCCGGTCGGACCGGGCCCGGATCGCGCTGTCGGCCTGCGCGCGCATCGGCATCGCCTGCGCCGCGATCACCACCGACGCCGGCCTGGCCGAGCTCGCCCCGGCCGGAGTCGTGCCCGTGCCCACGGGCGACGGCCTGCCGGCGGCCGCGGCCGCCCTCCTGGGAGCGGCGGTGCCCCTGCAGCTCTTCACCCTCGAGCTGGCGCACGCGCGCGACACGAACCCCGACCTGATCCGGCGCGAGCAGGCGCCCTACCGCGAGGCGGCCAGGATCGTGGAGGGCGGCGGATGAGCCTGCGCGCCCTGCACATCATCAACGAGCCCAGCGGCCCCGGCGGCCTCTTCCTGCCGCCGCTCGAGAGCCGCGGCTTTGTCATCGACAACGTCGACTCGACCCGGAGCGAGCTGCCGAGCACGCTGGCCGGCTATGACGCGGTCGTGTCCTGTGGCGGCACCGCCAACACCCACGAGACCGACATCCACCCCTGGATCGAGCCCCAGATCGGCCTGCTCGAAGAGGCCCTGCGCGACAGCATCCCGGTGATCGGCCTCTGCCTCGGCGCCCAGCTCCTCAACCTGGCGGCCGGAGGCACGGCGCTGCCCAGCGACCCGCCCGAGGTGGGCTGGGTCGAGGTGGCGACGACCCCGGCCGCGGCCGCCGATCCCGTGCTCGGCGCCGTGCCGCCGTCGTTCCCGGCCATGCAGTGGCACTACTACGCGTGCGAGCCGCCGGCCGACGCCGTCGAGCTGGCCCGGAACCCCACCTGCGTCCAGGCGTTCCGGGTGGGCGAGGTGGCCTGGGGGACGCAGTTCCACATCGAGGTGACCCGCGAGATCCTGCTCAACTGGCTCAAATGGGCACCCGAGGAGCTCGGTCGGGCCGGATACACCGAGCAGCGCTACCTGGAGGCGCTCGACCGGAACATCGAGGCCCACGAGGCGATCGGCCGCGGTATGGCCGACCGGTTCGCCGAGATCGCGCTCACGCGCGCCCGCAGCGCGGCTTAGGATGGTCTAGACCGCCCGCCCGCCGCCGGTCTTTACTCCGACCGACCGAGGGTCTAGTGTCGCTCGCGACAACGACCTCAAGGAGGGCGTATGAGCATCGATCCGGGACCCGGAGGTGGGCCGACCGGCGGCACCCACCTATCGGAGGACGAGCAGACGCTGCACCGGCTCGGCTATGCCCAGGAACTCTTGCGTGGCTGGGGCGGGTTCTCGAACTTCGCAATTTCGTTCACCATCATCTCGATCCTCGCCGGCTGCCTGACGTCGTACTACATCGCGATCGGCTGGGGCGGCCCGGTGGCGGTCACCTGGGGGTGGCTGATCGTCGGCGCGTTCTGCATTCTGGTCGCCCTGGCAATGGGCGAGATCGCCTCCACGTACCCGACGGCCGGCGGACTGTACTACTGGTCGTCGCGGCTGGGCAGTCCGGGTTGGGGCTGGTTCACGGGCTGGTTCAACCTGATCGGCCAGATCGCCGTCACCGCGGCGATCGACTTCGGGGCGGCGACGTTCATCTCGTCGTTGATCAACCTGTGGTTCAACATGTCGCTCAGCAAGACAGCACGTCTTCATCGTCTACACGGTGATCATCGCGCTGCACGCACTGATCAACACGTACGGCGTGCGCCTGCTGGCACAGATCAACAATATCTCGGCGTGGTGGCACATGGCCGGGGTGTTGGTGATCGTGGGCGTGCTGATCGTCGTCCCCGACCACCACAAGTCGGTCAGCTTCGTGTTCACCGACACCGAGAACTTCTCGGGCTTCTCGGGGCACAGCTTCGCCAATCCGGTGTTCTGGTTCGTCTTCGGGATCGGGTTACTCATGGCCCAGTACACGATCACGGGCTACGACGCCTCGGCGCACATGAGCGAGGAGACGCGCAACGCCTCCCGCTCGGCCGCCATCGGCATGGTCATGTCGGTCGTGGTGTCGGTCATCTTCGGGTTCATCCTGCTCGTGGCCGTCACGTTCGCGATCCCTGGCCCGGTGTCCAACACCGCGCTGCAGTACACGTTCGCGGTGCAGTACATCTGGCAGAACGCGATGAGCAACAAGTGGGCCGAGTTCCTGCTCTTCATTGCCTGCCTGGCCCAGTTCTTCTGCGGCCTGGCATCGGTGACATCGGCGTCACGGATGATGTTCGCGTTCAGTCGTGACGGGGCCATCCCCGGTCACCGCATGTGGCGCAAGGTGTCGGCCAGGGAACGGGTGCCGGTGAACTCGGTGTGGGCGATCGCGGTGCTCGCATGGGCGCTCATGCTGCCGACGCTGAAGAATCCCATCGTCGGCTACGCGGTGGGCACCTCTGTGGCCGTCATCGGCCTGTATATCGCATTCGTGTTGCCGATCATCCTGCGCTATCGCAAGGGCGAGAGCTTCGAGCGCGGCGCCTGGCACCTCGGCCAGCACTACCGCTGGATCGATCCGCTGGCGATCGTCTGGATCGCGCTGATCTGCATACTGTTCCTGCTGCCGCTGTTCCCTGACGGGATCCCCGGCAACGCGTCTTCGAACCACTACTTCCTGCACGTGGCCTGGATCGATGTCAACTACGCCCCGCTGACGGTCGGCGGCGCCTTCATCCTGTTCGCGGGATGGTGGGTGATCTCGGCCAAGAACTGGTTCAAGGGCCCGATCCGGATGGGCTCCGAGGAGGAGCTCGAGCGGATCGAGGCCGGCCTGTCCTCGGGCGACTGAGGCGACCTCCGCTGGGGTCGGGCCCTACGCCGGGCCCGGCCCCAGCAGCGCCTCGCGCACGGTGTGGAAGTCGTCGAACGGCGTGTAGTCGAGCCCGAGCCGCTCGAGGTCGCGAGCGAGCGAGCGGCGGGCAAACCGGCGGTCGGCGGCGGTCGCTGCGCAACGATCCGAGTAGCCGTCGCCGATGTATGCGACCGGATGGCCGTTTCGCAGCCCGGCGACGACCGACCGCTTGCACTCCTGGCCGCACACCTCGCAGTCCTCGCCATGCCGGAATTCGACCGTCGTGCCCTCGGACGTGAAGCGGGCCTCGTGCGCGATCAGCGGCAGGTGGCCGGCGCCGGCCTGGGCGAGGATCGGCCGGATGATCGACTCGAACCCGCCCGAGACGATCACCACGCGGTGGCCGCCGGCCTCGGCCGCCTGCACGAACTCCGCGAAGCCGGGCCGGATGCGGGCGGCGTCGACCACCTCGGCGACGATCGCGTCGTGGTCGCCCCGCACCGGCTCGAACTCCATCGTCATGCACTCGCGCAGGGTCAGCTCGCCCGCCTGGAGGCCGCGCTCGGCCGCCTCATAGGCGTCGGGGGCGTAGCGCTCGAGGACGTCGTCGAGCGTGTCGCGCTCGGTGATCGTGCCGTCGAAGTCGACGACGATGAGCCAGGGAGCCACCGAATTTTTCAGGCGCGGCGGGCCCAGCGGGCGACGGTGTCGGCGTCGTGTCCGTGGGCGATCAGCTGGAGCAGCGGCTTCGGGCTCTTGAGCGTCTGCATGGTCTCCATCCGGCCGACCGAGATCCCCTGGCGCTGGCAGAACCGCAGCAGCGCCTGGCGGTCGCTCGAGAGCAGCCGCCACACCGTCTCCTGGCGATGCCGGTCGAAATCGCGGTAGAAGCCGACGTCGCCGGCGATGGCACGGCGGACGGCCTCGTTGTATTCCGTCCGGTAGTCATGCTCCTCAGACACTCCGGGCAGTCTAGTCTTGTGAAATGGCACAGACCGCTGCACCGCAGACGCGCCGCTTCGGCGCCCAGAGCATGACCACTCCCCTCCACGAGGTGCTGGTGAAGCGCCCCGGCGAGGCCTTCGGCCGCGCGCACGAGAATCCGGCCCACGGATTTCTGCACCCCGTTGACCTGACCGAGGCCCGCCGCCAGCACGACGCCTTCTGCACCGTCCTGGCCGGACTGGGGGTCACCGTCCACCAGCTCGAGGCCGAGACCGCCAGCCCTGACCTCGTCTACACATACGATCCGGCCCTCGTGACCGACACGCGGCGTGATCGCGCTGCGCTCGGGCAAGCCGACGCGGCAGGGCGAGGCGGCGCCGATCGAGGTCTGGGCCGGGCAGCACGACATCCCGGTGCTCGCGCGGCTCGAGGCGCCTGCCACCGCCGACGGCGGCGACACGTTCTGGCTGCGCCCGGACATCTTCTGCATCGGCCGCTCGCTGCGCACGAACGATGCCGGCGCGAGGCGCCTCGCGGAGCTTGTGGGCGGCGACGTCCACGTCTTCGATGTGCCCTACGCAAACGGCCCCGCCGAATGCCTGCACCTGCTGTCGGTGATCTCCCCCATCTCCGACGACCTGGCGGTCGTGTTCCTTCCGCAGCTCCCGGCCGGCCTGCACGAGCTCCTCGGCGAGCACTCGGTCGAGCTCGTCCCGGTGCCCGAGGCAGAGCTCGTGACCCAGGGCTGCAACATCCTGACGGTGCGGCCGGGCGTGGTCGTGATGGTCGAGGGCAACCCGGTGACGCAGCGGGCGCTGCTCGATCGCGGCTGCGAGGTGCACACGTTCCCCGGCGACGAGGTGTGCATCAACGGGTCCGGCGGCCCCACCTGCATCAGCCGGCCGATCCTGCGCGGATGAAGAACCTGAGCCCGGCCGAGCTGGCCGCGGTGGCGAATGTCGATCGGGATCGCGTCGCCGACGACCTGGCGGCGCTCGTGGCGATCCCCAGCCTGACCGGGAACGAGGGCGAGGTGCAGACCGAGGTCGCCCTGCGGATGACGACGGCGGGCCTCGACGTCGAGCGAGTCGACACGCCTGCCATCGATCTTGTCGCCGACCCCGACTTCCCCGGCGTCGAGGTCGCGCGCGACACCCACCCCGTGGTGGTCGGGAGACTCACGGGCGACGCCGCCGGCCGGAGAGTGTTGATCGCCGGCCACGTGGATGTCGTCGGTGCGGGCGACGAGCTGGGGTGGACGTCACCGCCGTTTCGGCCGCGGATCGACGACGGCGTGCTGTACGGCCGCGGCGCGTGTGACATGAAGGGCGGCGTCGTCGCCGGCCTGGCGGCGATGCGGGCGATCCGCGAGGCCGGGGTCGAGCTCGCGGGCGAGGCGATGCTGGTGACGGTGCCCGGCGAGGAGGACGGCGGCGCCGGCATGCTGGCGGCGATCCGGGCCGGCTGCACCGGCGACTGGGCGGTGATCACCGAGCCCACGCGGCTCGAGCTCGTGACAGCCCAGGCGGGTGCGATCACGTTCACGCTCACGATCACCGGCAGGAGCGCGCACGCGGCATTCCGGTTGCGGGGCGTCTCGGCGCTCGACAAGCTGCGGCCGGTGATGGACGCGCTCGAGCGCAACGAGCGCGAGCGAAACGCCGCCGAGACGCTGCGGTCGATGCGCGACCTGCGCCTGCCGTACCCCACCTCGATCGGCCGCGTCAGCTCCGGCGACTGGTCATCGACGGTGCCCGAGCGGCTGGTCGCCGAAGGCCGCTTCGGCGTGCGCGTCGGCCAGACCGTGGCCGAGGCCGAGGCCGAGCTGCGGGGCGTCGTGGCCGAGGCCTGCGCCGGCGACGACTGGCTGGCCGAGCATCCCGTCGAGGTGAGGGTGACCGGAGGCCGGTTCGCCTCGGCCGCGGTGCCTTCCGACCACCCGCTGCCGTGGGCGCTCGGCGAGGCCGCCCGCGACGTGCGCGGGCGCCTGCCGCCGTTCGTCGGCGTGCCGTACGGCTCCGACGCTCGGCTCCTGATCGACCATGGGGCGACGCCGACCGTGCTCTACGGGCCCGGCGACCCCGAGTTCGCCCATGCCGTCGACGAGCGCATCGCGCTCGAGGACGTTGCGAGCTGTGCGCGAGTGCTGGCCGTCTGGGTGATGCGGGCGCTCGAGGCCTGAGCCCGGGTCAGGCGCCGCTTGGCGGCGCGGGCGTGCCGTTGTCCCAGTGGCGCAGCTCGAACCCCTCGCTCTGGAGGCGTTCCCGCAGGCCGGACGGCAACCGCCGCCGCACACACGGCCAGAACCCCGCCCTCGCTGCCGTCGTCGCGGCGGAGCGCCGCAGCCACGCGGTCAGGCGGCTGCAGGTGGTGACCCTGCACGCCGAGCTCCTGGTAGGTATCGCGCACGACGACGAGCGACCCGCCGGGGCCGCGCACGAGCGTGGCGAGGTTCACGAAGTGGCCCACGTCCCAGTCGGCCGGCGGCGGGTCGGGACTGCCGCCCATGAGGTGGTCGACCACGGCCGCCGGATCGGGCCGCGCCCCCCAGAACGCCCCCGTGCGCACATTTCCGATCAGGGTCGCGGGGGCGGCCGCGGCAACATCCATCAGCGCACAGACGTGCTCGGACGTCCACGGGCCCGCGACCGGGATGGCCACGAGCGCCGACCCCGACAGGAGCTCGATCGCCTCGGCCAGCGGCGGCGCGGCGGTGCCGGCCGTCTCCGGCACGGCCGCCAGGGGGATCTCGACCCGGTAGCCGTTGCGGGGAGTGGAGCCCGGGAAGACGTGCGTGAGCGGATCGCCGCCCGGCAGGATCGACCGTGCAGCCACGGCGACAGCCTCCTGGTCGGCATCGAACCCGGCGGCCCGCAGCGCCAGGCTGCCCCAGAAGCAGCCGCACAGATTGTCCATCTGCTGCGCTTCCTCGGCGTACAGGTAGGCCAGTGTCGGCACGGCGAGGAGCGTACCCTACGCGGCCGCGACGGGCCGGCGAGCCGCGCCCAGGGTGCGCCCGAGTGCGACCCCGCCAACGATGAAGACGCCGCCGACGATCTGCAGGGGGCCGATGTGCTCACCCAGGAGCAGCGCGGCAAAGAGCGCTCCCAGGAACGGCTGCAGGTACATGAACAGCGTGGCCCTGGCGGCGCCGACCCGCCGCAGGGCGCCGAAGTAGAGGACGTTGGTGACCACGAGCGGGAACACCGCCGAGTAGCCGAGCGCGCCCCAGCGGAGGGCGCCGATGCGGCCGAAGTCCTGGTGGGCGGCCTGCGATCCCGTAAACGGCGTCATCATCACGGCGCCGACGAGGATCATGAGCGTCGAGAGCCGCATGGCGGTGTAGCGGCCGAACAACGGCCGCAGCATCACCGAGTAGGCCGCCCACGTGACGGCGGCACCGATCGCGAGCAGATCGCCCTTGAGACTGAACCCCGCCACGCCCGACGCCACCCTGGACCACGAGCGCGACTCCCATCAGCGACACGCCGAGCGCCAGCCAGTGCGTCCGCCGGACGCGCTCGTGGCCGAGGGCCGCCGAGAATGCGGCCGTGAACGCCGGCGCGGCGCCGAGCAGGAGTGCGACGTTGGCCGCGGCGGTGTAGTCCAGTGCGTAGTTGAACGTGAGCTGGTTCAGAAAGATGCCGGTTGCGCCCGCGACGACGACCCGCGGCACGTCTCGGCGGTCGACGCCGAGGCCGCCCTCGCGCACCCTCACCACGATCGCCATGGCCAGTCCGGCGGCCGCGAAGCGAATGCCGGAGAAGGCCAGCGGGTTCCAGCGCTCGAACGCGTACTTGGTGGTGGCGTAGTTCAGGCTCCAGAGCACGTTGGCCAGGACCAGCATGCCGTCGGCCCGGTCGGGGCGTCGCACGGCGACAGCCTAGAGCGAGCGCCCGGACAACGGCGGGACTACCGCAGGAAGACGATCACCGCGGCGATCAGGACGACCACCGCCACTACGAGGGCGAGCGTCCACGCCGCGCTGCGCGTGCCCCGGCTGAAGAGCGGGACGGAGGCCTCCCGGCGGGGCGCGATCATCACGGGCTCCTCGGCCAGATCGGGGTGGGTGCTCAGCTCGGCCATCAGCGCCTGCGGGTCGAGCCCGAGCTGCTCGGCGTAGTCACGCACGAAGGCCCGAGCGTAGGCCGGGCCGGGGAGCGCGCCGAACCGCTCCTCCTCGATCGCCAGCAGGAACTTCGCCCGGATATGCGTCTCGGCCTCGATCCGGTCGATGCCGATCCCGAGCCGCTCACGTTCGCTGCGCAGTTTTGCCCCGACGTCCCCCATGTGCGGAGGATTGTGCCTGAGAACCTCTCAGCCGTTGCGAAGCGTCGAGGTGTCGACCACCTCGAAGTCCGCCCCGGTGATCCGGTCGAGCTGGTGCAGGGCGTTGTCGTTGAAGAGCGGGTTTGAGAACCCCGAGATGTACCAGGGCGACCCGTTGTCGGCCACGATCATGCCGTAGCGCTTGAGTGCGACGGCGATCACGCGGGCCGGGCGGGGCAGCGACGAGACGACGAACGACGCCCTGAGCCGGACGCGCAAGCCCATCGGCGGGAGCGTCGCGCAGGAGCCGTGCCCGGCCTGGTGGCGGGCCGGGTAGATGAATCCGGCGCACGTGTCGGGGACGGTGAAGCGCAGCGCGTGATTGATCACGCCCGCCTTGACCTCGGAGTGGCGCACGAGGCCGGGCAGGATCGGCAGTCCGGCGGCATCGGCGCTCGTCCAGCCCAGGTGGCGCAGATGGTTCGAGGTGAGCGACCAGATCGCGCCCGAGCCGGCGTGCCAGCCCCTGGTGGTGCGCCTCGCGTCGAAGAGCTCATAGAGCTTGCAGTTGCCGCGGTCGACGATCAGCAGGTGCCGGTCGGAGCCGGCCTCGATGCGGGGCTGCTTGGGAATCGGGTAGGGGCCGGGGTTGGACTCGGAGGCGTACTGGAAGCGCACCTTGCGTGTGGGCTGGCTGCCGGGCACCACGTTCACGGGAATGCCGTACCCCGCGAATGAGCCGAAATCGGGGTGCACGGGGGCGGTGCGGCCGATCGCATCGATCATGGCGGCCGAGTTGGCGGCGACCGGGAGGGAGTCCACCCGCTTGTTCCAGACATTCGTGGCGGGAAAGATCTCGCAGTTGGGCGCGGACGGCAGCGGCATGGCCTGGCTGCGCGCCGCCCCGAGGGCCAGTGCGACCGTGCCGGTGACCGCAGCCGCAAGCGCGACCCGCAGAAGTCGTCGACCCCGCATGGACGCATAGTCGGTGAAGACGCGCCGCGGCGCAACCCGCCTTCGGGGGAGGGGCGCATCGCCGCCGCCTATCCTTCGCGCCGATGCACGCGACGTTTGCGGTCGAGGTGGAGGGGCTCGAGAAGCGCTATCCAAAGGCGCCGGCGAACGCGGTGGACGGGGTCTCGTTCACGGTCGACCGGGGCGAGGTATTCGGCCTGCTGGGGCCAAACGGTGCGGGCAAGACGACGACGATCGGCGTGCTCACGACCCGCGTCCGGCTGAGCGCCGGTGTCGCCCGGGTGGTCGGCGTCGATGTCACCACCGACGCCGTGCGGGCCCGGAGCATGCTGGCGGTCGTCCCGCAGCGCAACAATCTCGACCGGTCGCTCTCGATCCGCCAGAACCTGACGTTCCACGCGGCGTACCACCGCGTGCCGGCGGCGGAGCGCAACCGGCGCGCCGACGAGCTCCTCGAGCTGTTCGGGCTCACCGACCGTGCGAACAGCAAGGTCGACTTCGTCTCCGGCGGGCAGGCCCAGCGGATCATGATCGCCCGGGCGATGATGCACACGCCCCAGGTGCTCTTCCTGGACGAGCCGAGCACCGGCCTCGACCCTGCCGCGCGCCTGTTCGTGTGGGATCGCATCCGCGACCTGCGCGAGCAGGGCGTGACGATCGTGATCACCACCCACGACATGGACGAGGCCGCCACCCTCGCCGAGCGGGTCGGGATCATGGATCGCGGCCATCTGCTGGCGCTCGACACGCCGGCCGCGCTCACCCGCAGCCTGCCCGGCAAGACGACGCTCGAGATCGCCATGGCCGGAGCCGACGGCTCGCTCGAGCCGGCGCTGCAAACGCTCGGGGCACTGGACGGCGTCGAGCGCCTGGAGCGGCTCGAGCAGAGCGACGGCCACGTGCGGCTCTACGTCACGGGCGAGGCGCCCATGATGGTCGCGCCCGTCGCGACGGCCCTGCAGACCTACGGCATCACGCTGTCGGACGTGAAGATCGGCGAGCCGAGCCTCGAGGACGTGTTCATCGGACTCACCGGACGGGCGCTGCGGTGAGCGCACCCGCCGCCTCGCCGCATCGCGCGACCGCACCGGCGGTGTTCCTGTCGGTGCTCTGGCGCGACCTCTTCGTCACCGGCCGGGAGCTGCCCGTGTTCCTGGCCCAGGTGGTGCTGCAGCCGCTCTTCATGCTGTTCGTGTTCGGCAAGGTGCTGTCGAGCCTGGGCTACACGCGCCCCGGGTACGCCCACCTGCTGTTCCCGGGCATCGTGGCGCTCACGGCGACGCTGACCGCGCTGCAGTCCACGGCGCTGCCCCTCGTGATCGAATTCAGCTTCACCAAGGAGATCGAGGACCGGCTGCTGGCGCCGATCCCCGTGGCGCTGGTCGCCGTCGAGAAGATGGTGTTCGCGGCGATGCGGGCGCTCACCGCGGCGCTCTTCATGTTCCCGATCGGGATCCTCATCCTCGGCTCCGTGCCGTGGCGGGCGGGCGGCGCGGCGCAGTTCGTCGTCGTGCTCGTGCTGGGCGCGCTGGTCGGCTCCGCGATGGGCCTGACGATGGGGACGCTCGTGCCGCCGAACCGGATCACGGTCATGTTCACGCTGGTGCTGACGCCGCTCCTCTTCACGGGCTGCAGCCAGTACCCGTGGCCGTCGCTCGCGCGCCTGCGCTGGTTCCAGGTCGTGACGGCGTTCAACCCGCTGACCTACGTCAGCGAGGGGATGCGCGGCGCGCTCGTCCCCGGCGTCGCCCACATCCGGGCGCCGATCTGCATCGGCGCTCTGCTGCTCTCGCTGGTGGTCTTCTCGGCCATCGGCATCCGCGGATTCCTGCGCCAGGCGGTCGACTGAGCTAGTCGCCGGCGGCGCCCATCCCCTCGGCGGCGGTCAGGTTGGCCCCGATTCGGCGGGCGAGGCCCGGGATGGCCATGATGATCGCGAGGCCGACGGCGAGCCAGGCCACCACGACCCACGGGAACCAGTTGAACGGGTACACCTGCCCGACCGCGTTGCGGTCGAACACGTAGGCCAGGACGACGATGGCGACGACCGGGAACACCAGCTCCCACGCCCGCTCGGCGCGGTCGGTCAGGAACAGCTTGGCGGCGCCCACGTTGGTGACGGCATAGGCCACGATCAGGCTGAGCACGCCCAGCGTGCCCGGATAGAAGAAGGCGGACACGGCGTCCGAGATCCCGTATGCGCGCATCCCCGCGAGGCCGGCGCAGGCGATCGTCATGACACAGGCCAGCGCCACCGCCGGCGCCCCGGTGCGCTCCGACGACGATCCGAGCCGCGGCGTGACGAAGCCGTCGCGGCCCATCGCGAACAGGATCCGGGAGGCGCCCGTGGCCGTGGCGAGCGCGCTCGCAAAGCCGCTGACGGCGGCACCGAGGTTGATCGCGTCGCCCATCCACGAGCCGATGTAGGACTTGCCCAGGTCGCCGAGCGGCGAGCTGGACGACCCGAACGCGGCCACGCCCGCCTTGCCGGTGCCGAAGCCCCACGTCTGGGCGAGCATGCACAGGAGGTAGAAGATGCCGGCGCCGATCACGGCGTTTCGGATCGCCCGGGGGATGTGGCGGCGCGGCTCGTTGGTCTCCTCACCGAGCGCGGCGGCGCCCTCGAAGCCCGCGAACGACAGAAACGCCAGCACGATCCCGAGGCCGAGCGCGGAGCTCGACGTCCCGCCCGGGAGCGAGAACACGCTCGTGCTGAACCCGCCCGCACCCGGCACCGACCCCGTCGCCAGGCGCACGAAGATGACCACCATCAGCACCGTGATGAGCAGCACCGACACGGCCTCCATGCTGATCAGGGTGCGCGTCGTCAGCTTGATGTCGCTGTAGGCGAGGATGCCGATCGCGATTGCCGCGGCGAGCGAGATCCAGATCCACTCGCTCCCGCTCCAGATCCCGGTGCCGTTGGCGAACTGGGCCAGGAACAGCCCGACCTCGGCCGACGAGGCGACCGTGAACGCCAGGTAGGTGCCGAGCAGCGCCCAGCCCGAGAAGAAGCCCGCCCGCGGCCCCAGCGTGGCGCCGCTGAAGGCGTACACCGAGCCGGCGTGGCTGTAGTGCGCCGAGAGCCGGATGAAGCTCCACGAGACGAAGAACACGAGCAGGCCCGAGATCAGGAACGCGAGCGGCACCGCCCGGCCGATGTTGTCGGCGACGCCGACGCCGTTCAGGGCCATGGCCGCGGTCGGGGCCATGATCCCGACCGAGAGCGCGATCGTCTCCCAGAAGCGCAGCTCGCGCCGCAGCGTGTTCTTGCCGTCCGCCGCGCTCACGGCCGCTCAGGCCCGAACACCGCCTCTGGCAGGAACATGCCGACGACCCAGTTGGGCGCGTCCACCACCTCGTGCACGCGCAGGTCGCAGGCCACCGAGCAGAGGGCGTAGGCCTCCTGGCGGTCGAGGCCGCGGCGGTGGCCGAGGTGGTCGATCATCGCCCGGGTAGCCGCCCGCGTCGCCTCCATCAGGTCGGGAGCCACGCCGGTGGTGACGTGGAACGAGCCGGCCTCGGTGCGCGCGAGCTCGCCCGCGGGCACGGAGTACTGAGGCGCGGGCACCGAGAAGTCGCGGCGCACGCTCAACCGCACGACGATGTCCATCGCCGCCTCGACCGCGGTGCCGCACACCTCGCCGTCGCCCATGGCGGCGTGCGTGTCGCCGACCGAGAACAGCGCGCCGTCGACCCCGACGGGCAGGTACAGCGTGGTGCCGGTGCGGAGGTGCTTGATGTCGAGGTTGCCGCCCCAGGTCGACGGCGGCACGATCGAGTGCGGGCCCGGCTCCGGGAGGGCGACGCCGATCGTGCCCGGGGAAGGGCTCGAACGGCAGCGTGATGCCCTCGGCGAACTTGACCCGGCGCGTGCCCTCGTCGACGCTGGAGATCCGCAGCCACGGATCGGGAAACTCGTCGGCCAGCAGGCCGAACCCCGGGATGATCGCCGTCCAGCCCCAGTCGCGCGGGCGCAGCTCGAGGATCTCCACCGCGAGCACGTCGCCGGGCCGCGCCCCCTTCACGGCGACCGGCCCGCTGACCGGATTCACATGCGAGAAGTCGAGCGCGACGACGGCATCGACGCCCGAATCGGGTCCGATCTGCTCATCGCCCGCATCACGCACATGCAGCTCGACCTCCGCGCCCGATTCGACCTCGAGCACGGGCGCGATCGAGTTGTCCCACACGTAGTTGAACGCGTCCGCCCTGACCTCATGCAGCGAATGGCTGTGCATCGGATCCCTCCCCGGTGACCGACGGCGAGTCTACCGCGCCGGGAGGGGGCGCAGGTCGGGAGCGAGCGGGCGCTCGCGAGCCGTCTCCGAGCCGATCAGCTCGGCGCTGAAGTGACGCCGGAGCAGCCGAGAATCGAGCAGGGCCGGGAAGCGGTCGACGAAGGCGTTGAACTCGAGCTCCGGCGCCTCATGGAGGTGGTGGGCGACGAGCGCCATCCACGCCGCGGTGATCGTGCGGTGAAACTTCTCGGGCTCCCCGTGGGCAGCCGCGACATGGCGGATCGCCGCCTCGACGCGGTGCAGCGCCTCGCCGGGGTCGTGATCGCGCAGCTCCCGCCACGCCAGGTGGATGTGCTCGCGATGGTCAAATGCCGATCCCACCGTCGCCATGGTACCTCCGCCGTCTCGGGTACACTGGCGCGCCGATGGCCGAGCCGACGACCCGCGACATCGACGCCCTGTGGGGGCCGGCGACACCGCAGTTCGCCTACCAGATCGCCGAGCGCATCGCCGGGCTGATCGCCGACCTCCCGCCCGGGAACGCCGTGCGCGCCCACGGCGAGCTACGGCTGGCCGAGCTGGACGAGCTCGGCCACGGCACGACCAAAGGCCCCGACCCCGCCCACTGACACCGCCCAGGGTGGATGCATAACCGGTGCCAGGCACCGGTTATGCACGGCCGCAGGCCGTGGACGCGGAAGGTCGACAAGACCGTCAGGAAGGGGACATTGCTCGTCCCCGATGGTTTTTTCGGGGGCGAGCGGTGTCCCCACCCCAGCCGCCACGTGGCGAGAGACCACCAACCCCTGAGGGCGTGGACGGTCAGAACACCACGCACCACGGTCCGCCTCCCACCACCGCCAGGGTGGATGCATAACCGGTGCCAGGCACCGGTTATGCACGGCCGCAGGCCGTGGACGCGGAAGGTCGACAAGACCGTCAGGAAGGGGACATTGCTCGTCCCCCGATGGTTGTTTTCGGGGGGCGAGCGGTGTCCCCACCCCAGCCGCCACGTGGCGAGAGACCACCAACCCCTGAGGGCGAGAACGGTCAGAACACCACGCACCACGGTCCGCCTACCACCACCGCCAGGGTGGATGAATAACCGGTGCCAGGCACCGGTTATGCACGGCCACAGGCCGTGGACGCGGAAGGTCGACAAGACCGTCAGGAAGGGGACATTGCTCGTCCCCGAATGGTTGTTCTTCGGGGGCGAGCGGTGTCCCCACCCCAGCCGCCACGTCACGAGAGACCACCAACCCTCGAGGGCGCGAACGGTCAGAACACCACGCTCTTCCGCTGCGCCAAAAGGGTTCTGACCCCGTTTGGCGCAACACCGGCGAACGGTCAGAGCAGGCCGCCCAGCACCGCGCCGAACACCGCGTGGCCGAGCACCTCCTGGGCGATGGCGTGCCGGTTTCGCAGCAGTGGCGGCCACGCGCCGGAGCGCACGTCGGGGTGGATCCGGTCGACCACCCCCACCAGCGGCCACAGCAGGGCGTTCTCGGCCTCGGCAGCCGCCACTCCCCGGGCCACGCCGTGCCCGCCCAGCCGGTCGAACGCGATCCCGAACGCCGCGCCGTTTGCGAGGTGGACCGTGACGCCCACGGCGCGCCAGGGGCCGTCGGGCACAAGCACACGGCCGATCAGCCGGGCCTGGCGGTGATAGCCGCCGGTCGCCCGGGAGAGCAGCGGCTCGGCGGCCGCCCAGCAGCCGGCCGCGACCGCGCCTGCCAGCGCCGCCCGCAGCGTCCGCCGGACGCTCACCGCAGCCCCGGCACGAGCGTGCGCACCACGTCTCGGGCGACGTAGCCCGCGATGCTCGGGTTCTCCTTGAGGCGGCGCACGGAGTACGCATACCAGGCGTCGCCGTAGGGGACGTAGACCCGCAGGCGATGGCCGCCGGCGATCAGCCGCCGGCCGACCTCGCCGGCGACCCCGAGCAGCATCTGGAACTCGTACCGGTCGGGCGCGAGGCCGCGCCGCTCGATCAGCTCGAGCGCGCCCGTGACCAGCGCGCGGTCGTGGGTCGCGATCGCGACATAGCTGCCCTGGTCGATGAGCTGCTCGAGGAGCAGCATGAAGTTCGCGTTGATGTCCGGCATGTGGGTGAAGGCGATCTCGCCCGGCTCGACATAGATGCCCTTGACCAGGCGCACGTTGGGCACAAGGTCGGCAAGGCCCGCGACATCGCCGGCCGACCGGCGCATGTACGCCTGGATCACGACTCCCGTGCCGTCGTGCCCGCCCTCGCGGAGCCGCCGGTAGATCTCGAGGGTCTGATCGGTCAGCCCGCTGTGCTCCATGTCGATGCGCACGAAGATGCCGTGTCGCTCGGCCGAGCGAAACACCCGCGCGAGGGTGCGGTCGCAGAGGTCGCGGTCGATCTCGATCCCGAGCGCCGAGAGCTTGACCGACACGGTGGCCGCGAGCCGCTCGGCCGCGATCGCGTCGAGCGCGCGCTCGTACTCGGTCGCCGTCGCCTCGGCCTCCTGCGGGTTGCGGATGAACTCGCCGAGCACATCGACGGTGGCCATCGCACCGCGCCCGTTCAGCTCGCGGACGGTGGCGACCGCATCGGCGAGCGACTCGCCGGCGATGTAGCGGTCGGCGATCTTCCGCACGAGCACGCGCGGCACGACCGGCAGAGAGGCCGCGAGCAGGCGATCCACGGCCTTCACCGGTCGTCCAGCTCCCCGCGGTAGTGGTCGATCACGTCGGAGACGAGCGCGTCCACGGCCCCCGACGCCGCGGTCATGGCCGAGGCGAAATTGGCCGGATCGCCCGCACCGGAGGCGGCGCTGAGCGCCGCCTCGACGCTGGCCTCGGGTACCCGCTGGGCGTGCGGGACGAACGCATCCAGGGCGGCGGCCAGCTCGGCGGCCAGGGCGGCCATGCGATCGAGATACTGCGCCGTCGCCGGCCGCGGGCCGGTTGCGGCGTCGGCCAGGCGGCCGGCGGCGGCGGCGACGGCGTCGGCCGCCGCGGCGGCGTCCGCATCCCCGCCTCGCAGCCGCTCCGCGACCTCGGTGAACCGCGCGACCAGCTCCTCCGCCGCGATTGCGCCCGAGACCTCCTCGGCCCGCTCGGCGAGCGCCGCCAGCGCGACCGCGTCGCGCACGACTCGCCTGTCCGAGACGGGGGCGCCCGACTGGTCGAGCGCGATGTACGCCAGGTCGCCGCCCGCTGTGAAGGCGATCACGTACACGCGGGTGCCCCCCGCGGGCTCGGTCGCGATCACCGCGACCGGGTGCTCATCGTCTCGGGCGTGGCGGCTCGCGGCCGCGAGTGTCGTTTCCAGCTCCTGCTCCAGACTCATGCGGCCGGAGTATGCGCCGGAGCGACCGCCATCCGCATCTCGAAGGCGATCAGCGCGACCGCGACCAGCAGCGTGACCGCAAGCGGCGGGGTGAGCAGAGCCGCCGACACGAGGGCCGCTCCGATCCCGGCGAAGATGATCACCGTCTCTGAGGCCGTGACCGATGCGACGTCGTCGGGACGGCAGCGCAGGTGCGCCATGAGCCCGACCGCGTAGCCGACAACGAGGGGCAGCAGCCGCGGCTGCACGGCCGATCCGGCGACCGCAGCGGCCAGGGCCACCAGGCACCAGGCGATGGCATAGTGGCGTCCGCGGACGAGTCCCAGGTGGACGATCGACGTCACCTTGGGCGGCGTCGCCAGTGCGTCGGCATCGCGGTCGAGATAGTGGTGCACCATCAGCATCGAGACGGCGTAGGCGGCCACCGCAACCGCGGAGGCGACCGTCGCCGCGTCGATCGACGGCCCCTGCAGGAGGTGCGCCCCCATGACGCAGTCGGCCAGGCACACGAATGCCACCGCCTCGCCCGCGAAGGGCCGGTACGCCGCGCGCACGGGCGGCAGCGTGTAGATGACGGCGCCGGCGACGCCCACGAGCCCGAACGGGAGCAGATCGACACCGCCGGCGGCGACCAGAGCCAGCCCGATCACCGTCGTCGCGGTGAAGGCAGCCGCGAACACCAGCCACAGCGTCCGCGGCGACAGCAGCCCGGCGACGATCACCTTGCTTCCCCCCGAGATCACCCGGGGCGAGGCGTGCCGGTCGGTGCCCGAACGCCAGTCCTCGACCTCGTTCACGGAATGGGCGAGCAGTCCCTGGATCAGCACCCCCAGCGTCACGGCCCCCAGGTAGTACCACACCTGCAGCGGCCGCCCCCGAGCCGCCAGCGCCGTGCCCAGCGTCAGCGCCGAGAAGCTCCAGAGGAGCACGGGGATGACCCGCACCTCCAGCCACAGGCCGCGCAGAGTCTCCGACATCGCGACTGACGATACCAGCGCCGGTGCCGTCCGTCCGAGGCCACCCCTACCATGCCGCGCATGACTCCGGCGAATGTCCTCGACGAGGGCACGGACGCGGCTTCGCAGGTAGAGGCGTGGCGACTACACGTGCTGCTCCAGGCGGGATACCCGTTGCGGGATGCCGAGCGCCTGGCGAAGAGCACGGCCGATCTGCACCGAGCGGTGCACATCCTCGAGGAGGGCTGCACTCCTCAGACCGCCGCCCGGATCCTGACCTGAGTTAGCGGTCCCTAGACTTCGGCTGTGAACGCGAAGCCAACGCCGACCACCTATGGCGACCGCACGGTCTACTCCGTGGCGGGGTTCAACCAGGGCGTCGCCGACTGGCTGGGGAAGCTGGGCAACGTCTGGATCGAGGGCGAGCTTTCGGAGCTCAAGCGCACCGACCAGTGGGGGCTCGTCTACTTCTGCCTCAAGGACGAGACGTCGACGCTGCGGGCCTCGATGCAGCGCGAACGGTTCGACCGGATCGAGCCAGCGCCGGTGATCGGCGACCGCGTGCACGTGTTCGGCCGCGGTGAGCTGTGGCACCGCAAGGGCGAGTTCCGGTTCCGGGCATTCGCGATCGAGCAGTTCGGGCTGGGACAGCTGCTGCGCCGGATCGAGGAGGTGCGCCTGCGCCTCGCGGGCGACGGCCTGTTCGCCGAGGACCGCAAGCACCCCCTTCCCTTTCTGCCGCGGGTCGTCGGGCTCGTGTGCGGCAGCGATGCGGCCGCCAAGCGCGACGTCGTCGAGACGGCCGAGAAGCGGTATCCAGGCGTGCGGTTCCGGATCGTCGAGGCGGCGGTTCAGGGCGCCGGGGCGGCGGCCGGGGTCGCCGCCGCGCTGCGGACGCTCGACGCCGACCCGTTCGTTGACGTGATCGTGGTCGCCCGCGGCGGGGGCAGTGTCGAGGATCTGCTGCCCTTCTCCGACGAGGGCCTGTGCCGCGTCGTGGCGGAGTGCACGACCCCCGTCGTCACCGCCATCGGCCACGAGCAGGACACCCCGTTGATCGATCTGGTCGCCGACGTCCGCGCCGGCACGCCGAGCCTGGCCGCAAAGCTGGTCGTGCCCGATCACGCCGCGGTCTGCCTCGACCTGGACCGGCTGGCGGCGCGGGCCGGACGCGCGCTCGAGGGCCGGGCGACCACCGCCCGCAGGCACCTCCAGCTGCTGGCGGCCCGCCCCGCCTTCGCCGATCCCCGCAGCTGGATCACGACCCGGCGGACGCTGCTCGACGGGTCGGCAGCCTCGCTGCGGCGGCTGCCGGCGCTGCGGCTCGAGCGCGAGTCCGCGCGGCTCGTGAACGCCCGCGACCGGCTGCGGGTGCTGGGGCCGGGCGCCACGCTCGAGCGCGGGTACGCGATCGTCCAGGACGATGCCGGGGCGGTCGTGCGGGCGGCGGGAGCGATCGCCGTCGGCCAGCGCGTCGGCGTCAGGCTGGCCACCGGCCGGCTCGCGGCCCGGGTCGAGGAGGTGCAGCCGTGAACGAGGAGCTCGGCTTCGAGCAGGCCCGCGACGAGCTCGAGCAGATCGTGCGGAAGCTCGAGGACGGCAGCACGCCGCTCGACGAGGCGCTCGCACTGTGGGAGCGGGGCGAGCAGCTGCACGCGCTCTGCCGCGCCCGGCTGGACGCCGCCGAGGAGCGCGTGACGGAGCTCCTGGAGCGGCTGGGGCGCAGCCCGGGCCCGTGAGGGCGCGGGCAGGACTGGGAGCGGCGGTCCCGAACATGCAAGTTCCCCCAACGCCACTTCCCCGTCCATGCGCCGCACATCAGTCGCCCTCGCAACCGTCACGTTCGCACTGGCCGCAGCCGCTCCGGCGGCTGCGCGGACGCACTACGTCGTCCGCTACGGCGACACGCTGACGGGCATCGCGCGTGCGCACGGGATCAGCCTCGAGCGGCTCGCCCGACTGAACCACCGCCGGCCCTACGCGATTCTGCGCGCGGGCACCGTGCTGGTCGTCCCGGGCGGCAGGACGCACCGCGGCCGCGCGTACACGGTGCGCTTCGGCGACACGCTCTCCGGCATCGCCGCACGCTTCGGCACCAGCGTCGAGCGACTCGCGCGGCGAAACGGGCTCGCTCCGCGCGGCATCCTGCTGGCGGGATCGACCCTCAGGGTGCCGTCCTCCGGAGGCCCGTCGCACCATGCCGGTGGGTTCCGCGGCCGCTACCGGGTCGTCCCCGGCGACACGCTGACGGGGATCGCGGCACGATTCGGCGTCGGCCTCCACCGGCTCGCACGCGCCAACGGCCTGCGCCGGAACGGAATCCTGCTGGCCGGGATCACCCTGCGCGTGCCGGCCCATGCGCGGGTCACGCAGTCGGCGCCCGTGGCGACCGGGCCCTGGTCGGTGACGGCCGCGATCGACGCCTGGTCAGCGCACTACGGCGTCGATGCCGCGCTGGCGCGGGCGATCTCGTGGCAGGAGTCGGGCTTCCAGATCGACATCCTGTCTCCGGCCGACGCGTGGGGCCCGATGCAGGTGACGCCGGGGACGTGGCGGTACGTCGAGGACGTGCTGATCGGCCACTCCGTCGCCCGCACCGGCGACGGGGACATTCGCGTCGGCGTCGCCCTCCTGCACCACCTGATACTGGACTTCGGCGGGAACACGGAGCTGGCCGTGGCCGCGTACTACCAGGGTGAAGGCTCGGTGCGCGCGTTCGGGATGTTCCCCGAGACGGTCTGGTACGTGAACAACGTGATGGCCCTACGGGGACGAGTCTAGGCGGGCTCGCGCAGGGCGGCCACCCGGGCGTCGGCGTTGCGGCGGAGCGTCTCGCACACCTGACCGCACAGGACGAACACGGCCGGATCGGAGACTGCGTAGAAGCAGTGGAGGCCGTCACGGCGGCGGCGCACGACCCCGGCGTCGGCGAGCAGGGCCAGGTGCTTGGAGACGTTGGCCTGGCTGCAGCCGAGGTCGCCCGCGAGGCCGCCGACGCTGCGCTCGCCGTCCGAGAGCAGGTCGAGTAGACGCAGCCGCGTGGGCTCCGCCAGGAGCCGGAACCGGTCGGCGATGGCGGAGGCCATCGCGGGGCTGAGCGGGCGGGGGAGTGCCACTTGCGAAAGTGTACCGCATGTGCAACCATATAGCTATCTAGTTGAATATTGCTTCCTGAAGGAGCCTGAGTGTCCAGCATCGAGATCACCAAGACCAACTTCCAGACGGAAGTCGTTGAGTCTGACGTCCCTGTTCTCCTCGACCTGTGGGCGGCCTGGTGTGGGCCGTGCCGCATGGTCTCGCCCATCGTGGACGAGCTTGCGGGCGAGTACGCCGGCCGGATCAAGGTCGGCAAGGTCGACGTCGACGCCGAGCCCGAGCTGGCCGGCACGTTCGGCGTCTCGAGCATCCCCACGCTGCTCCTGCTGAAGGCCGGAGAGGTCGTGGAGCGAGCGGTCGGCGCGCGCCCGAAGGCGCAACTCGCCCAGGCCCTGCGCCTGGACGAGCACGTCACCGCCGCAGCGTAAGCCCGGCGCCGATCACCGCGTGGCCGGCGCCGCCAGGGCAGCATCGACGGCGTCGGCATCAGCGGGGATCGCGATCGTCTCGACCATCGGGGCGACCGCCTCGATCGTCTTGAGGCCGTCACCGGTGATGTAGGCGACAACCGTCTCCCCCGCGCCGATCTCTCCCCGTTCGGCCAAGCGCCGCAGGACCGCCGTCGTCACCCCGCCGGCCGTCTCGGTGAAGATGCCGGTCGTGCGGGCGAGGAGGCGCATGCCCGCGACGATCTCGTCGTCGCCGGCAGCCTCGATGCTGCCCCCGGTGCGGCGGGCGACTCCGAGCGCGAACACGCCGTCGGCCGGGTTACCGATCGCAAGCGACTTGGCGATCCCCGTCGGGCGCACGGGCACGACCTCGTCGGTGCCGAGCGCGAACGCGGCCGCGACCGGCGAGCAGCCCTCGCCCTGGGCGCCGTGCATCGCCGGCGCCGGGCCGGGCTCGATGAGGCCGGCCGCGCGGCCCTGCTCGAACCCCTGCAGGATCTTGGTGTAGAGCGAGCCGGAGGCGATCGGCGCGACCACCCGGTCGGGCGCGCGCCAGCCGAGCTGCTCGGCCGTCTCCAGGGCGATCGTCTTGGAGCCCTCGGCGTAGTAGGCGCGCATGTTCACGTTCACGAACGCCCACGGCCGCTCGTATGTCAGCTCCGAGCAGAGCCGGTTGACGTCGTCGTAGGAGCCGTCGACCACGAACACCGTGGCGCCATAGGCGGCCGCGGCGATGATCTTCTCCCGCTCGAGGTCGGCGGGGATGAAGATGTAGGTCGGCAGCCCCAGCGCGGCCCCGGCGGCGGCCGTCGCCCCGGCCAGGTTGCCGGTCGACGCACAGGCGAGCGCCTCGTAGCCGAGCTCGACGGCCTTGGCGGCCGCCACCGCCACGACCCGGTCCTTGAACGAGTGCGTCGGGTTCGACGTCTCGGTCTTGACGTAGAGCTCACACTCGAGCCCAAGCGCGGCCGCCAGCCGGTCGGCCCGGATCAGCGGCGAGCAGCCCACGGGGAGCCCGCGCTCGGGCGGCGCCACCGGCAGGAAGTCGGCGAACCGCCACAGCGTCCGCGGCCCGGCCTCGACGCTGGCCCGCGACACGGGCTCCGACTCGTCGAAGCGCACTTCGAGCGGCCCGAAGCAGCGGTCGCACGCAAACAGCGCCTCCAGCGGGTACACGGCCCCGCATCCCTTGCAGGCGAGATGACTTGCCTTCATGATCGATCCCCTACGTTCGGGCCACCGCCAGGCGAGCGGCCGTTTCCACATCGTCCGGGATCATCGGATCCCGCCGGATTTGGCACCTTTCCCACTGACCGGGATGGTTGCCGAGGCTTCACAGGGCCGGTCCCTCCGCCTCTCTGGATGCGACGCCGGGGATCGCCCCGGCGGGTGCGCAAACTCCTCGGGCCATGGTATCCGGCCGGTGCGGGAAGCGGCAAACCGGAACCGGTGGAAGATCCCGGCACGGTCGGGCGTCTGGTGGACATGTTCGCCAACTCGACCACCCATCGGGAACTCTCCCGTCTCCGCCAGGCCGAACTCGAGGCCCAGGCCAGGCACACCGATCTCATCCGTCGCGCGCGGGCGGGCCAGCTGCAGCCGGAACTGCGTCAGGGCCGCCGTTTCGAGCAGCGCGCGCGTCTGGCCGCGCTCTTGCGTGGCCGGCCGGCGCCGATCTGAGGCTTGCCGGCCCCGGCCTGGTGGCCGCCAGCCATACCCCTCGGCTAGGCGGCCGCCTCGGCCGGTTCCCGGGCCACCGCAACGCCCGCAAGCGCCGCCAGCCGGCGGTCGGACTGCGCAGCGGCCCAGACGGCGAAGGTGCCGTCGGCCGGCCGCTCGGCCGCGTACGCCCGCACGAGCCGCTCGACCGCGTACTTCGCATCCTCCGCGGGGAGCGCCTTCGAGGACACCCGCCGGCCGAAGCCCGCGTGGGCGCCCAGGCGGCCGCCGATGTGCAGGATGAACCCCTGCACCCGCCCGCCCTCGGGCAGCCGGGCGATCCCTCCCTGCAGGCCGATGTCGGCGACCTGGTACTGGGCGCAGGCGTTCGGACAGCCGTTGAGGTTGATCCGCAGCGACCCGGGAATATCGCCGACCCGGCGCTCGAGGTGGTCGATCAGCTCGGCCGCCCGCTGCTTCGTCTCGACGATGGCGAGCTTGCAGAACTCCATCCCTGTGCACGAGATGACGCCCCGGCGAAACGTTGACGCGCGCGTCGGCAGGCCGATGTCGGCGAGCGACGCCTCCGCCTCCTCGACCTGCGCATCCGGGACGCCCAGGACGATGATGTTCTGGCGGTTGGTGCAGCGCACCTCTCCCGACCCGAACCGGTCGGCGATGTCGGCCACGGCGATCATCTGCTCGCCGCTGAAGCGGCCCCGCAGCGTCGTCGCGCCGAGGTAGTACCGGCCGGGCTGCAGCTGCGGATGCACGCCCAGGTGGTCGCGGTGCGGATCGATCGGGTCGGCGGGCGCGACGGACGTGGGAAGGCTCCGCCCGAGCTTTGCCTCCACCTCGGCCCGCAACCGCTCCACGCCCCACTCGTCCACGAGGAACTTGATCCGCGCCCGCGTCCGCTTGGTGCGCTTGCCCTCGTCACGGTAGATCTCGGTGATGGCCGCGCACACCTCGGCGGCGTCCTCGGGCAGGACGAAGACGTCGAGCCGCCGGCCCATACGGGCAGACGCGCCCAGGCCGCCGCCCACCCACACGTCGTAGCCGATCGCACCCTCATGCTCGACCGCAACGAGGCCGATGTCCTGGATCTCGTGCTGGGCGCAGCGGTGCAGGCAGCCCGACACCGACACCTTGAACTTGCGCGGCAGGTTGGAGAAGCGCTTGTCACCCACAAACGTCCGCTCGAGCTCGGCGATCAGCGGCCGGGAGTCGAGCAGCTCGTGCCCGTCGACGCCGGCCAGCGGGCAGCCGACCACGTTTCGCCACACATCGCCGCAGGCCTGGGTGAACGAGAGCCCGACGGCGTTCAGCTCGTCCAGCACGACCGGCATGTCCTCGATCCGCAGCCAGTGCAGCTGGATGTTCTGGCGGGTCGTGATGTCGCCCATCCCGCGGCCGTAGCGCACCGACAGCCGGCCCACCGCGCGCAGCTGCTCTGAGGTCAGGATCCCGTTGGGGAACTTGATCCTCAGCATGAAGAGGCCGTCCGTCTCGTCCGACGGGCCGGGCGCGCCCGACTCCGCCGACTCCGCCGCGCGCTGGGTGTACACGCCGTACCACCGGAACAGGGCCAGGTCGTCGGGATCGATCGCGTCAAACCCCAGCTCGGCGTACCGGTAGATGTCTGCCAGCACGTCCAGGCCGTCCTTGCGCGCCTTGATGTGCTCGATCTCTGGCAGCTTCGCGGCGACGTCGGTGGGCATATCGGGCACTCCTTTGGTTGGTCCCGATCACCCTAGCCAGTTTGGATCCAAACTGCAAGCGAAAGGATACACCTGTGCCCGAACTGACATCCAACGGTGTTAAGATCGGGGGTGTGACGCCAAACACACCGCTTCTGTCGCGCGCCGACGACCTCGCCCACCAGCTGCAGGTCGAGATCGTCACGGGCCGCATCCCCCTGGGCGCGCGGCTGCGTCAGGAAGACCTGGCGGCCCGCTTCGGTGTCAGCCGCACCCCGGTGCGCGAGGCGCTGCGACAGCTGCAGGCGATCGGCCTCGTCGACCAGCTCGGCCACCGCGGCGCCGTGGTGCGCCCGTTCAGCCCCGAGCAGTGCCGCAACGTCTATCTGGTGCGGGCCGAGCTCGAGGGTCTGGCCGCCGAGCGCTCGGCGGGGCGGCTGACGGGCTACGACAAGGGCGATCTCGATGTCGCCCAGGCGCTCCTGCGCACCGGCTACGAACGCCACCGCTCGCTGGCGGGCGACGACGACTCCGGGCTCGCCATCCTGTGCGAGCAGTGGTCACAGGCCAACGAGCTCTTTCACAACGTCATTCTGGCGGCGGCCTCGTGCCCGCCGCTGCGCGACACGGTGCACTCGCTGCAGAACGCCGTCCCCCGCTCGATCGCGTGGCGCACCTTCGCCGACGATCCCGACATCATCCCTCGCAGCGTGGCCGACCACGACCGCATCGTCGAGGCACTGGTCAAGCCGGATGCCCGCCGCGCGCGCCGCCTCTTGCATGCGCACGTGCTGGAGACCGGTGCCACCGCGGCACGGTGGCTGGAGCGCCAGGCCGGCTAGGGCACGCGGGCGGCGCCGTCGAACGAGCCGCCGCCCGAGAGCGAGGCGATCTGCACCACGGTGCCGGTGTGCGGCGCGTGGATCATCATGCCGCCGCCGATGTAGATGCCGACGTGGCCGAGCCCGTCGAAGAAGACCAGGTCGCCGGGCTCGAGGTCGCTCTCGGAGACGTGCGGCAGCGAGTCGTACTGGGCGGCGGCGTTATGCGGCAGCGACACACCCAGCTGGCCGTAGACGTACATCACGAGGCCGGAGCAGTCGAAGCCCGACGGGCTCGCGCCGCCCCAGACGTAGGGCACGCCCAGGTAGCGCTCGGCGATCGCGACCGCCTGGCCGCCGAGCGTGCTCGTGGGCGGATTCGGCAGGTTGGTGGGCGGCGCGGTGGTCACGCCGGCCTGGCCGGCCGCCGCCGCCGCCGCGGCGGCCGCTGCCCTCTGCTCCGCCTGGATCTCCTTGCGGATCGAGGCCTTCAGGTTGTTGAAGTACGCCTCCTCGCGGCGGACGCTGGCCTGGGCCGCGTTCCGCTCGGCGCGGGCCACCGCGAGGTAGTGGGCCTTCTGCGCCTTCTGCTTCTTGAGGAGCGCCTCACGGCTCACGACCACCGCCTGGAACCGGGTGATGTCGCTCAGAAGGGTCTTGTTGACCCCCGTGGTGCGCTGGAGCACCTGCACCTGGTCGACCAGGTCACCGATCGAACGGGCCGCGAGCATGTAGGCGATCGCATCCTGGCCTCCGCTCTTGTAGTCGGCGAGCAGGCTGTCTGCGAGCTGTTGCTGGGCCGCGTGCAGGTTCTGGCGGGCCAGGGAGAGCGTGCGCTGGTTGTTGCGCAGGGCGGCGACCGTGTTCTGGTACTTCTGATGAGCGAGGTCGTATTTTTCGACCTTTCGCTCGGCCGCATTCTGGAGCTGACTGAGCTCGGCCTGCGCTTGCCGCGCCTCGGTCTTCTTCTGCGCCAGTGAGGTTGCACCCGCCGTTCCGGCCGTCGCTCCTGCGACCAGCATCGCGGTAATCACACCGATCGCGACGCTCGCTCGGGTTACGCGCGCGCTTCCGTGCGCCTGGCCTCGGGCGGTTGGCATAGGGACTGAGGCTACCAAACCCCACGGCCGGACGCGGTGGTGGCAAGGCCTCCTAACAAGTCCGTCACAAATCGGTCGACACAGATGCGGTCGTGCCTGAGGCCATGGGCGTGGTTGGGCCACTTCGGCGGCCGCCCCGACTTCAGGCGTCCTAACGAAATCGTCACAACTTTCGGCACGCCCACGGCGCGCGGCTTCATGCGGCGCCGAGCAGGTCGAGCCCGAGCGGCCGGGCGAGCAGTTCGGGCACGCCGCCGTCGGACACCCGCCAGATGTTTCGGTGGCCCAGCCGGCGCAGCGCGCTGGCGGCGGCAGCGGCCCGCCGGCTGCCGGAGCACACGGTCACGATGGGGACGGCAGGCAGCAGATGGGCGGCCTCGAGCAGGCGCTCGAGCGGCAGGTGCGCGGATCCCGGGACATGCCCCGCTCGCCACTCACGGTCGTCGCGCACGTCCAGGAGCAGAACGCCGCCCGTGGCCAGTTCCTCCGCCAGCCGGTCGACGCTGACAGCGCCGGAGCAGTGGCGCGGCCGGCCCGCGAATGCCCGGTGGGCGTTCTCGCCGTCCAGCGCGCCCAGCACCCACCGGAACCCGGCACGGCCGAGCTGGTCGGCCATCCAGGTCGCCTGCGTCCGCCACGTCGCCACCGCGATCAGCGGGACGTCCGGCGAAAGCAGCCGCATGGCCAGTGCGGCGCCGTCCTCCCCGCCCGCCGGGATGTTCACAGCGCCCGCGACGTGCCCGGCATCGAAGGCTTCGGCCGGGCGGCCGTCGATCACGACCGCGCCGGCGCTCAGGGCGCGGGCGACCGAGGCGGGGCTGATCTGGGGTGGCTGCGAACGAGAGGCCTGCATATTCTCACCCCACAACGCGACGCCCGCCGACGCCGCCCTCGTCCCACTCCGCCGGTCCGGGCTCCTCATTCGACTCCGAAAGGCCGCGCACCGGAGCCCGCTCGAAGACGCCGGCGGCCGCGCGCACACAACTGCCGGTGTCGGCGAACAGCGCATCCATCGTGATGCCGAAAGCCGCGGCGATCCGCTGGGCGGTGCGGGAGCGCGGCTCGGATCTTCCGTGCAGGATGTTCCACAGCCCCTGCGGCGAGAGGCCGAGGTAGCGCGCGAGCCGCTGCTGGCTCACGTTGTGCATGCCGAGCAGGTGGCGGAGGTTGGTTCCAAAGCTGGCTGGTTCAGGCACGTGTTTGCCTCTCTGAATCTGGCGTATCGGTACAAAGTCGATCGTTCTTGTGCGGTTGCCGCTTGACAGCCGCCGAATACCATCCTACCCTAATCTCAACTAAGTCGATAGACAAAGGAGAAAAGTTGAACCGAATACAAGTACGGATCGCCGCCGCCGGGCTCGCGGTCCTCTCGCTGGTCGCGCTTGCGGCGGCCTGCGGCGGCAGCGGATCGAGCGCCGCCGCGACCACGAAGAAGATCAATCTGGTCGCCTACTCCACCCCGGAGGCGTCCTACGCAAAGCTGATTCCCGCCTTCCAGAAGACGTCTGCGGGCAATGGCGTCAGCTTCACGCAGTCCTACGGCGCTTCGGGCGACCAGAGCCGGGCGGTCGCCGCCGGGCAGGCCGCGGACGTCGTCCACTTCGCCCTCGAGCCGGACATCGCCCGGCTCGTCGACGCCAAACTGGTCAGCTCCAACTGGGATCAGGGCCAGTACAAGGGGATCGTCGCCAACACGATGGTCGTCTTCGTCGTGCGCAAGGGAAATCCCAAGAACATCACCACGTGGGACGACCTCGTCAAGAAGGGTGTCCAGGTCATCACCCCCAACCCGTTCACGTCGGGCGGTGCCCGCTGGAACGTCATGGCGGCATACGGCGCCGAGATCAAGGAAGGCAAGACGCCGGCCCAGGCCCAGCAGTATCTGAGCCAGCTGTTCCACAACGTCCCGGTGCAGGACGACAAGGCATCGGCGGCGCTGCAGACGTTCCTCGGCGGCAAGGGCGACGTGCTGCTCGCCTATGAGCAGGACGCGCTGCTGGCCCAGCAGAGCGGCAGCGACATCCAGATCGTGTACCCGCCGCAGACGATCGAGATCCAGACGCCCATCGCGACGACCGTCAAGGCCCCTCAGGCCGCGAAGTCGTTCGTGAAATGGCTGTACACCCCCGCGGCGCAGACCATCCTGGCCCAGACCGGCTACCGGCCTGTGGTCTCGAGCGTCGAGTCCGCATTCTCCACAGCGTGGCCGAACACGCAGAACCCGACCGAGTTCACGATCACCGACGTCGACTCGGGTGGTTGGAATGACGTCTCGACGAAGTTCTTCGATCCGACCAGCAGCATCATGCAGAAGATCGAGCAGAGCATCGGAGTGTCGACGGTTCATGACGAGCATCGCACTCCCGCGTAGGCGGGCCTCCGGGGCGGCGCTACCAAGCGTCGCCCCGGGGGTTGCGATCACCTACCTCTCGCTGATCGTCTTACTCCCGCTGTCCGCCCTTCTCTGGCAATCGAAGAAGGGCGGTTTTCACGCATTCTGGGCGGCGGTGAGCTCACCCGACGCGGTCGCCGCGCTCGAGCTCACCCTGGGCGCGTCGCTGCTCGTCGCCGGCATCAACGCCGTGTTCGGCACCCTGATCGCGTGGGTGCTCGTCCGCGACTCGTTCCGGGGCAAGGCCGCGATCAACTCGCTGATCGACCTGCCGTTCGCACTGCCGACGGTGGTCGCCGGCCTGACCCTGCTCACCCTGTACGGCCCCTACTCCCCGATCGGGCTCAACATCACCTACACCCGCATCGCGGTGGTGCGTGGCGCTTCTGTTCGAGACGCTCCCGTTCGTCATCCGAAGCGTGCAGCCGGTGCTGCTCGAGTTCGACACCGACATGGAGGACGCGGCCGCCTCGCTCGGAGCGCGCGGGCACACGATCTTCCGCCGCGTCGTGCTCCCGAACCTGCTGCCGGCGATCCTGTCGGGCATGGCGCTCGCCTTCGCCCGCGCCATCGGCGAATACGGCTCGGTCTCGATCCTGTCCGGCAATGTCCCGTTCTCGACCGAGGTCGCCTCGGTCCACATCTACTCGCAGATCGAGAGCGACTATGTGACCGGCGCGGCGGCCATGTCGGTCGTGCTGCTGGCGATCTCACTCGCGGTGTTGATGTCGATCAGCGGCCTGCAGAGATGGAGGTCGAAGCATGATCGTTAGGCTCGGACTGCGCACGATCGCGCTCACCTACCTGTTCGCGCTGCTGATCGTGCCGGTGACGATCATCGTCGCCCACACCTTCTCGGGCGGCCTCACGCCGGTGCTGGAATGCGGCGACGCAGCACGACGCGCTGCGGGCACTCGAGCTGACGCTCGAGATCGCTCTCATCACGGTGCCGCTGAACACCATCTTCGGGATCACGATGGCGCTTCTGATCGTGCGCCGGAACTTCCCCGGCAAGGCGCTCGTGAGCGCGCTCATCGACCTGCCGTTTGCGGTCTCGCCGGTCGTGGTCGGGTTCACGCTGATCCTGGTGTACGGCCAGAACGGCTGGTTCGGATCGTGGTTCATCAGCCAGGGCGAGCCGATCATCTTCGCGATGCCCGGGATGGTGATCGCGACGATCTTCGCCTCGCTGCCGTTCGTCGCCCGCGAGGTGATCCCGGTGCTGCGCGAGATCGGCACCGAGCAGGAGCAGGCCGCATCGACGCTCGGCGCGCGGCCGTTGCAGACGTTCCGGCGCGTCACGCTGCCGGCGATCCGCTGGGGCATCATCTACGGCGTCGTGCTGACGACCGCCCGCTCGATCGGGGAGTTCGGCGCCGTTGCGGTCGTGTCCGGCAACGTCATCGGCCAAACCCAGACGCTGACGCTGCGCGTGTCCCAGGAATACGCGAACTTCGACCACATCGGCGCCTACACCGCGGCGCTCGAGCTGGCGGTCATCGCACTCATCACGCTCTTCCTGATGAATCTGATCCATCCCCGAAAGGACCACTGACGCCATGGCCATCACCGTCCGCAACGTCAACAAGCGCTTCGCTGACTTCGTCGCCCTCGAGGACGTCAGCCTGGAGGTCCCGTCGGGATCGCTCACCGCGCTGCTCGGTCCCAGCGGCAGCGGCAAGTCCACGCTCCTGCGCGTGATCGCCGGCCTCGAGAAGGCCGACACAGGCGAGGTGTTCATCGGCGGCTCCGAGGCGACCAACCTGCCGCCGCACCGGCGCGAGGTGGGATTCGTGTTCCAGCACTACGCCGCCTTCAAGCACATGACCGTGGCAAAGAACGTGGCCTTCGGCCTGGAGATCCGCAAACGGCCCAAGGAGGACGTGCGGCGGCGGGTGGCCGAGCTGCTCGACCTCGTGCAGCTGGACGGGTTCGGCGACCGCTACCCGTCGCAGCTCTCAGGCGGCCAGCGGCAGCGCATGGCGCTGGCGCGCGCGCTCGCCGTGGAACCCGAGGTGCTGCTGCTGGACGAGCCCTTCGGGGCGCTCGACGCACGCGTCCGCAGCGAGCTGCGGGCATGGCTGCGGCGCCTGCACGACGAGATGCACGTGACCACCGTGTTCGTGACCCACGACCAGGAAGAGGCGATGGAGGTCTCGGACACGATCGTGTTGATGGACCACGGCCGCATCGTCCAGCAGGGCGGCCCGCAGGAGCTCTACGACCATCCCACGAACGAGTTCGTCATGCGGTTCATGGGCCAGGTGAACCGGATCGGCGACGTCTATGTCCGCCCCCACGATGTGGAGGTGCGCCTCGAGCCGAACGGGACGACCGAGCCGGCGGTCGTCGAGCGGATCCTGCACCTTGGCCACCACGTCCGCGTCGAGCTGAGCGTGAACGGCGGCGTCGCCGTGTCGGCGCAGCTGACTCGCGACGAGGCGGATCGCCTCGACCTGGAGCCGGGCCGGCCGGTGTTCGTACGCCCCAGCAAGGCCCGCGTCTTCGACGAATAGCGCCGCCGAAAACCGGGGACAGTCCCCCACAAATCGCCGTTGCAAGGTTGTGACCGGTCTAGACCGGGGACTGTCCCCGGTTGATTCCTTGCGGACCGCGGCGTATGGTCGGTCACCGTTCGGATCGTCAACATAGGGAGGCATGATGAACCGCAGAAAGACGCTCGCCGCGGTCGGCGTCGCGGCACTGATCGCGCTCGCGGCCGTTCCGGTCGTGGCCGGCGCGAGCACCGGCTCGAAGTCGGCATCGCACCACTCGGGCACGGTCGTGCACGTTGTCGAGCACGCCGTCAGCGACACCGTCCAGATGTTCCATCCACCGGCCAACAGCGTGGGTGACACGCTCGGCTTCCACAACCCGGTGTTCAACGCCGCAAACACGCATCAGATCGCCACCGACAACGGCTACTGCGTGCGCACGGTTGCGACCGGCAAGACCGAGTGGGAGTGCACGTGGACAACGCTCCTGCGGGGCGGTCATCTGACAGTCGAGGGGCCGTACTACGACGACGGCACCAACACCACGCTGACGATCACAGGCGGCACGGGCAAGTACACCGGCGCCACGGGCCACATGCTGCTGCACGCGCGCGGCACCCCGCTCGGCTCCGAGTACGACTTCGTCTTCCACCTGGCCGACTAGTCACGACGGGCGCAGCCGTCGCTCAGCCGGCGGCTGCGCCCAGCGACTCCTCGAGCCGGTCGAGGCCGGCGTCCACATCGGCATCTGTCGCCGTGATCGGCACCAGGATGCGGATGACGTTGTCGTGGATGCCGGTCTTGAGCAGGATCAGGCCCCGCTCGAGCGCCCCGGCGACGGTGCGCGGCGGCCACGTCTCCCGCCGGCTCCTTCGTGGTCTTGTCCTTGACCAGCTCGATCGCCGCCATCGGGCCGATGCCGCGCACCTCGCCGATCACCTCGTGCCGCGTGGCGAGGTCCCGCAGGCGGGCCTGAATGTGCTCGCCCAGCCGCACCGACTGCTCCAGGAAGTCGTCGCTCGAGATCGCGCGCAGACTCTCGATCGCGGCAGCGCAGGCGACCGGGTTGCCGCCGTAGGTCGAGCCGAGCCCGCCCGGGTGCACCGAGTCCATCACCTCGGAGGGGCCGATCACGCCGGCGAGCGGCATGCCCGAGGCGAGCGACTTGCCGACCGTCACGAGGTCGGGCACCACGCCCGAGTGCTCGATGCCCCAGAGCGTGCCGGTGCGGCCCATGCCGGCCTGCACCTCGTCGTCGATGTAGAGGATGCCGTGCGTCTCGCACCGCTCCTTGAGGCCCTGGATGAACTCGGGCGGCATGACCGTGAACCCGCCCTCACCCTGCACCGGCTCGAGGATGACGCACGCCACCGAGGCCGGATCGACGGTCGCCTTGAACATCCAGTCGAGCGAGTCGAGGGCATCGGCAGACGTGATGCCGCGATAGGGGTACGGCGCCGTCGCCCGGTAGATCTCGGGCGCAAACGGCCCCATGCCACGCTTGTACACCAGTTTCGAGGTCAGGCTCATCGTCAGGAGCGTGCGCCCGTGGAAGCCGCGGTCGAAGGTGATCACCGCGTCTCGGCCGGTGTGGTAGCGGGCGATCTTGACCGCGTTCTCGACCGCCTCGGCGCCCGAGTTGATCAGAAGCGCCTTCTTCTCGTGGTCGCCGGGAGCCAGCTCGCACAGGATCCGGCACACCTCGAGATACGGGTCGTAGGCGGCCACGGGGAAGCACGCGTGGACGAGCTGCTCCGCCTGTGCGCTGATCGCGGCCACCACCGCCTCGGGCGTGTGGCCGAGGTTGAGCACGCCGATCCCTCCGGCGAAGTCGATGTACTCGCGCCCGTCGACATCCGTGAGATGGGCGCCGTGGGCGTGGGCGGCAAAGATCGGTGCGATCGAGACACCCCGGGCCACGTAACGGTCGCGCTTCGCGCGCATGGCCTCGGTCTGTGAGCCTGTCTGTACTGCCATGATGACCTCCGCGGACGAGCGAACCTTGCGCCGCCGAGTATAAGCGCCACGGCCGTTGACCGTGTCCTCGTGGGGTAGCATTGGACGCGGTGTCCAACGGCCGGCCCGGGCGCGGCCTCGAACAAGGACGAACGCGAATGACCGACCACGCCACGCTCCAGGAACTCGCAAAGCGGCACCTGATGATGCACTTCACCAGCCACGGGCGCTACGCCGAGAGCGAGGTCCCGGTCATCAGCCACGGTGACGGCTGCTGGCTCGAGGACACGAACGGCAAGCGCTATTTCGACGGCCTCTCCGGCCTGTTCTGCACCCAGATCGGATACAGCTTCGGCGCCGAGCTGGGCGAGGCCGCGGCCCGCCAGATGGCGGAGCTGCCGTTCTACACCAACTGGGGGTACGCGCACCCCCGCGCCATCGAGCTCTCGGCCAAGATCGCCGAACTCGCGCCCGGAGACCTGAACCGCGTGTTCTTCTGCTCGGGCGGCTCCGAGGCCAACGAGTCGATCCTGAAGCTGGTGCGCCAGTACCACCAGCTGCGCGGCGAGCACCGCCGCTACAAGATGATCGCCCGCCGGCTGGCCTACCACGGCACCACCCTGGGCGCGCTGTCGCTGACCGGGATCGCCGCGATCAAGACGCCGTTCGAGCCGCTGCTGCCGGGCGTCCGCCACGTGTCGAACACCAACGCTTACCGCCGCCCCGAGGGCGAGACCGAGGCGGAGTTCACGGCCTTCCTGCTCGACGAGCTGCGCGCCGTGATCGAGCAGGAGGGACCAGCGTCGGTCGCGGCCGTGTTCATGGAGCCGGTGCAGAACTCGGGCGGGACGTTCACGCCGCCCGAGGGCTACTTCCAGGGTGTGCGCGCAATCTGCGACGAATACGGCGTGCTGCTCGTGGCCGACGAGGTCATCACCGGCTTCGGCCGGCTGGGCTACTGGTTCGCATCCGAGCGCTACGACATCCGCCCCGACGTCGTCACGTTCGCAAAGGGCGTCGGCTCGGCGCACGTGCCGCTCGGCGGCGCGCTCATGAGCGACCGGATCGCATCCGCGTTCCTCGAGGGGACGAGCATGTTCACCCACGGCATCACGTATGGCGGGCATCCGGTCGCGACGGCCGTTGCGCTCAAGAATCTCGAGGTGATGGCGCGCGAGGACGTCCTCGCGAACGTGCTGCGGAACGAGCCGTACTTCCAATCGCGGCTCGACAGCCTGCGCGACAAGCCAATCGTGGGCGACGTGCGCGGCGCGGGCTACTTCATGTCGATCGAGCTCGTGCGCGACAAGGAGACGAAGCGGACGTTCTCGGACGACGAATCCGAGCGGCTGCTGCGCGGCTTCCTCTCGCCGCGGATGTACGAGCTGGGCCTGATCTGCCGCGCGGACGACCGCGGCGACCCGGTGATCCAGCTCTCGCCGCCGCTGATCGCCACCCGCGACGACCTCGACTACGTCCACGACGTGCTGGACACGGTGCTCGACGAGGCCTGGGACGAGATGACCAGGTCGGCGAGCCGCGAGGCGGTCACCACCTGACCGGACGACGCATGCTGACGGTCGCGGACATCGTCGAGACGGAGGAGCTGCGGCTGACGCTCCGCGGAGGCGCGGCCGGTTCCGGCCGGCCGGTGCGCTGGGTGCACATCTCGGAGCTTCCCGACCCGACACCGTGGCTGCGCGGCGGCGAGCTCCTGCTCACCACCGGGCCGCCGTTCGACTCGGGGCCGGCGGCCTACGTCGAGCGGCTGGCGGACGCCGGCCTCACGGGGATCGGCCTCGGGCTCGGGCTCGGATACGACGAGGCGCCCGCCGAAGCGGTGGCAGCGGCCGACAGGCTCGGCTTTCCGCTCTTCACCATCCCCTACGAGGTGCCGTTCATCGCCATCACGGAGGCGGTCTTCACCCGCCTTTCGGACGCGCGAGTGGCGGAGACCGTGCAGCGGCTGGCGGGTGACCTGGTCGAGGCGGTGCTGGCCGGCGACGTCGGCCCGCGGGAGCTGCGCCGGCGGGCGCGGGCGTTCGGCCTCTCGGGAGCGCGGCCGATGGCGTTCGTCGCATTGCGGCCGGCGACCCCCGAGGCCGCGCCTCTGGCCCGGCTCGCCGAGGCGGCCGCGCGGTTCGGGCCCGCGGGAATCCGCGACGGCGTGGTCGCGGTGCTGATCGAGGCGGCGGGCGACGCCGAGGCCGAGCAGGCCGCCTCCAACCTCCTGCGCGAGACCGGCGCGGGCGCCGCCGGGGTGGGTCGTGTGCGCACCGAGCCGGGCGAGCTCTCGGGCAGCTTCGACGAGAGCCTCTACGCCGTCGAGGCGCGGCCGGTCAACGGCGCCCCGAGGGTTGCCACGTTCCGCGACCTTGGCTCGATCCAGTTGCTCCTGTCGCTCGGCGACGAGCGCGGCGTCGAGCTCTATTGCGAGTCGATGCTCGGGCCGCTGCGCGCCCATGACGACCGCTATGGATCGGCCCTGATCGAGTCGCTCCAGGCCTACATCGAGGCGAACGGCCGCTGGGCCGAGGCCGCGGCGCAGCTCGGCGTGCACAGGCACACCCTCCGCTACCGGATCCGCAAGGTGGAACAGCTGACCGGCCGCAGCCCCGCCGACGCTCGCGACCGTCTCGAGCTGTGGCTGGCGCTGCGCGCCCACGAGCTGCAGGCGCGCCGCGCGCTGGAGCCCGTCTCGTGAGCCGCGTTGCGGTGGTGGGCGCGGGCGGGATCATCGGCCCGGCGATCGTGGCGACGCTGGCCGCAGAGGACGCCGTCTCCGAGATCGTCTGCCTCGACATGAACGCCGACCGCGCCGGGGAGGTGGCAGAGCACCACGGCCGCGGCAAGGCCACCGGCCGGGCACTCGACATCCGCGACGGCGAGGCATCCGCCCGGGCACTGGACGGCGCCACGGTGCTGGTGAACACGGCGTCGTACCGCATCAACCTGGCCGCGATGGAGGCGGCGCTCGCCGCGGGCTGCCACTACGTCGACCTGGGGGGTCTCTTCCACGTCACCCTGGAGCAGGTGAAGCTGGATCCCCGCTTCCGCGATGCCGGGCTGCTGGCGATCCTCGGGATGGGCTCGGCCCCGGGCAAGACGAGCGTGATGGCGGCGCGCGCGGTCGAGCTCCTGGGCGGCTCGGTGGAGCGGATCGTGATCGGCGCCTCCGGCCGCGACCCGCAGCCGCCGCGGGGCCTCTGGTCGCGCCGTACGCCGTCGAGACGATTCTCGACGAGCTGACGATGCCAAGCCCGGTCGTGCGCGACGGCACGGTGCGCTTCCTCGCTCCCCGCACGCCGGCGGGAGTCGTTGCCTTCGGCGACCCGGTCGGACCGGCGGAGACGATCTACACGATCCACTCCGAGCAGGCCACCTTCGCGGAGAGCTTCGGCGCCCGCGAGGTGTCGTTCCAGCTCTCGCTCGACCCGAAGTTCCTGGCCAAGGTCGACCTGCTGGCCGAGATCGGCCTCGCGTCGGCCGACCCGGTCGAGGTCGACGGGCAGACGGTTGCTCCGCGGCGGGTGCTGCTCGCCCTGCTCGCGCGGCTGCCGCGCACCGAGCCGTCCCGGCAGACGGTCGGCGTGCATCGCATCGAGGCCTACGGCCCGGCGGGCGCCGCGTTCGTCGAGTGCGTCACCCGCGCCGTCGAGGGCCTCGGCTTCGGCGGCGGCATCGCATCGACCGCCTGCCCGCCGGCCGTTGTCGCCGACATGATCTGCCGCGGCGAGCTGGAGGCCCGCGGCGTGCTTCCCAGCGAGCGGGCCGTGCCCTATGGGCTGCTCTTCGAGCGCCTCGAGCGCTTTGGCGTCGAGGTGCGTGAGGAGGTGCGGGCGTGAGGGTGTGGGTGGTCGAGGGTCGGGGTCGGCGGCGGAGGCGCGGAGCCGGGGATGGCCCTGGGGGCGCCGAGTGCGCCATTTGGCGCTCGCCGTCAATGCCAATTGGCTCAGGCTAGCCGGCTCAGGGCCGGAGCCGCGAGGCGGCCCTAGGGGGCGCCGAGTGCGCCATTTGGCGCCCGCCATCGATGCCAATCGGGTCGCGCCCGCCAAGTGAGGGCCGAAGCCGCCGCGGACGTGCGGGGCGCCGAGCTGCGCCATTTGGCGCCCGCCATCCATGCCAATCGGGTCGCGCCCGCCAGGTGAGGGCCGACGCCGCCCGCGGACGTGCGGGGCGCCGAGTTGCGCCATTTGGCGCCCGCCATCCATGCCAATCGGGGTCGCGCCCGCCAGCGCGGGAATTGGCCAATTGGCGCTGGCTATGGATGTCAATTGCGATATGACGCCCGACCAGCCAGCCGCCCACCAAGCCCGCGCGTTAAGCAGATGGAACCGTGACCTGTGACCTCGTGCGTGCGTTCCGGTTTGACGGGACGGCGTCCCCGCCCCTATGCTGTGAGGCGATGACGAGCACCGCCCGTACAGAGAGGAACACTGCCCGCTCCCCGTTGAGCGGGCGTCCTGTCGGGCGCTCAACGGGTTCCCACCGCCTGCTCGGCCTTCTCCTCCTCGCCCGTTAGGGCGATCGATTTGGCCTACGCGCCGCCTGCCGGCGCACACGCATTCGATCGACGGGAGAGTTGCGCTCTCCTCCAGCCGAGGAGGATCTTTCTGATGGCTTCACCCACGGACACCGTCCGCATCTTCGACACCACGCTTCGAGACGGCGAGCAATCGCCCGGCATCGCCCTGTCGGCTCCCGAGAAGATCGAGATCGCCAGGCAGCTCGCCCGGCTCGGGGTCGACGTGATCGAGGCCGGGTTCGCCATCTCCTCGCCCGGCGAGCGCGAGGGCATCCGGGCCGTGAGCCAGGCGGTCGACTGCGTCGTGGCATCGCTCGCCCGCACGAACAGCGAGGACGTCGATGCCGCCATCGAGTCGCTGCAGGGTGCCCGCAACCCGCGCATCCACGTCTTCATCGCCACCTCCGACATCCACATGCAGCACAAGCTGCGCATGACCCGCGAGCAGGTCATCGAGGCCACCGATGCCGCGGTGCGCAAGGCCAAGGGGTTCTGCAGCGATGTCGAGTTCTCGTGTGAGGACGCGACCCGCACCGACGCCGAGTTCATGGCCCAGGTGGTGCGCGTCGCGATCGCCGCCGGTGCGACCACGATCAACATCCCCGACACCGTCGGCTACACCGTGCCCGAGGAGTACACGGAGATCCTGAACGGCCTCCGCGAGCGCGTGCCCGAGGTCGAGGGCGTGGTGCTGTCGGTGCACTGCCACAACGATCTCGGCCTGGCCGTCGCCAACAGCCTGGCAGGCGTCTGTGCCGGCGCCCGCCAGGTGGAGTGCACCATCAACGGCATCGGCGAGCGGGCCGGCAACGCTTCGCTCGAGGAGATCGTGATGCTGCTGAAGACCCGGGCGCCGCGGTACGAGCTGCAGACCAACATCCACACCGAGGAGATCACCCGCACCTCGCGGCTGGTCTCGCGGCTGACCGGGTACGTGGTGCAGCCGAACAAGGCGATCGTCGGCCGAAACGCGTTTGCGCACGAGGCCGGGATTCACCAGCACGGTGTGCTCGCCCACCGCCGCACCTACGAGATCATGGATGCCGAGTCGGTCGGCCTGCACGGGTCAGACATCGTCCTGGGCAAGCACTCCGGCCGCCACGCGCTGCAGCAGGCGTTCGCAGACCTCGGGTTCACCATCGAGGGCGACGACCTGCGGCGTGCGTTCGGGCGCTTCAAGGAGCTGGCCGACCGCAAGGGCAAGATCAGCTCGCTCGACCTCGAGGCGCTGGCCTCCGACTCACTGCGCGAGCGCGAGGAGCCGTACCGGCTGGTGCGGCTGGCCATCTCCACGGTTACCGGCGAGACGGCCCGGGCCGAGGTGACCATCGAGAACGGCGGCGGCCCCCGCACTGCGGAGGGCACCGGCGACGGCCCCGTGGATGCCGCCTTCAGCGCGGTCAACCAGCTGCTCGAGCTGCAGGTGAAGCTGGTCGAGTACACCATCGGCGCGGTCACCGGCGGCGCCGACGCGCTCGGCGAGGTGCGGGTCGTGGTCGACGTCGGCGGCAGGACGTTCGCCGGCCAGGCCGTATCCACCGATATCACCGAGGCCTCGGCCGAGGCATACCTGCGGGCCTGCGCCCATGCCCGCATCGCGATAGAGCCCGAGCAGGACAAGGAGCTGATCGGAGTCTGATGACCGAATCCCGTCCAATCCCCATCGTCGCCTGCCTCGCCGGCGACGGCATCGGCCCCGAGGTGATGGCCGAGGCCGGCCGCGTGATCGACGCCGTCTCGGAGCTGTTCGGAGCGCGCATCCGGCAGGTGCACCTCCCGTTCGGCGGCGAGGCCATCGACCGCCACCGGGATCCCTTCCCGGCACACGTGCGGGCGGCGGTGAGGGCGTCGGATGCGGTGCTCCTCGGCGCCGTCGGCGGCCCGCGCTGGAACGCGGCCGCCCGGCGGCCCGAGCAGGGCCTGCTCGACCTGCGCAAGGAGCTCGACACGTTCGCCAACCTGCGGCCGGTGCGCCATGCCGACATCGACCTGATCGTCGTGCGGGAGCTGACGGGCGGGCTCTACTTCGGCGCCAAGGAGCTCGAGGACGACCGCGCCTCGGACACGTGCACCTACGACCGCGGCCAGATCGAGCGGGTGGCGCGATGGGCGTTCCGGCTGGCCCGGCGGCGCTCCGGGCGCGTGGTTTCGGTGGACAAGGCCAACGTGCTGGCGACGTCGAAGCTGTGGCGTCGCGTCGTGACGGAGCTCGGCGAGGCGGAGTTCGCCGATGTCGAGCTGACCCACGAGCTGGTCGACTCGTTCGCCATGAACCTGGCGACCAAGCCGCAGCGCTACGACGTGATCGTGACCGAGAACCTGTTCGGCGACATCCTCTCCGACCTCGCAGCCGCGGTCGGCGGCGGGCTCGGGATCGCGCCGTCGGCGTCGCTCGGCGACGAGGCGCCGGGCGTCTTCGAGCCGGTGCACGGCTCGGCGCCCGACATCGCAGGCCAGAGTGAGGCCAACCCGATCGCGATGATCATGTCGGTGGCGATGATGTTCACCTACGGCCTCAACCGGCGCGACATCGGCCGCGCGATCACCGCGGCCGTGGACACGGTCCTCGGCGACGGGATCGTGACGGGCGACCAGGTGTCGGGCGGCCGCGTGTACGCCACCTGGGAGGTCGGCCAGGCCGTCTGCGACGCCCTGAGCATCCACGCGAGCGCAGCCGGGGAGTTCGCCGACCACCCTTTCGACGCCCACCTGGTGACCCGTGGATAGCCGGCGAATGACGGGCGCCGAAGCCGTCATACGCTGCCTCGAGGCCGAGGGCGTGACCGATGTGTTCGGCCTGCCCGGCGGCGCCATCCTGCCGCTGTACGACGCCTGGGCGAGGTACGAGCACTCGATCCGCCACTACCTCGTGCGCCACGAGCAGGGCGCGGGCCACATGGCCCAGGGCTATGCCCGCGCGACCGGCAGGGTGGGCGTGGCGATCGCCACCTCCGGCCCCGGCGCGACCAACCTGGTGACGCCGATCGCCGACGCCTACCTCGACTCGACCCCGATCGTGTGCATCACCGGCCAGGTGCCGACGCACCTGATCGGCACGGACGCCTTCCAGGAGGCCGACATCCAGGGCATCACCATGCCGATCGTGAAGCACTCGTGGCTGGTGAAGGACGTGACGGAGCTGCCGCGCGCGTTCAAGGAGGCCTTCCACGTCGCCCGCTCGGGCCGGCCCGGCCCGGTGCTGATCGACATCCCCAAGGACGTGCAGCTCGCCACGTTCGATTTCACCTACCCGCGCCAGACCGACATGCCCGGCTACAGGCCGTCGCGACACGGCCATCCCAAGCAGATCATCACCGCGGCCGAGGCGATGCTCGCGGCCGAGCGGCCGGTGTTCTACATCGGCGGCGGGGCGGTGACGTCGGGCGTCGATCCGGCGGAGCTGATCCGCGTGGCGGAGGCGCTGCAGATGCCGGTCGTCACCACGCTGATGGCCAAGGGCGTCTTCCCCGACTCGCACCCGCTGTGCCTGGGCCTGCCCGGGATGCACGGCTCGAAGGCCGCCAACTGGGCGATGAACCGGTGCGACCTGCTGGTCGCCTGCGGGTCGCGCTTCGACGACCGCGTCACCGGGAAGCTCGCCACGTTCGCACCCGGCGCCAAGGTGGTGCACATCGACGTCGACCCGGCCGAGATCGACAAGAACCGGGCCGCCCAGATCCCGATCGTCGGCTCCATCGAGCTGGTCATCCCGAAGCTCGCCGAGGCGATCGAGTCGCGCAAGAACGGCGGCCCGCCGCGGGCCGTCGCGTGGCTCGACACGGTGCGCGGCTGGAACGAGGAGAACCCGTTCAAGTACCGCCATTCGGGCCCGCTCAAGCCGGAGTACGTGATCGAGCGGCTGCGCGACCTGACCGCCGGCCAGGACGTGATCTGGACGACCGGCGTCGGCCAGCACCAGATGTGGGCGGCGCAGTACCTCGAGATCGACCGGCCCCGCCGCTGGATCACCTCGGGCGGGCTGGGCACGATGGGCTTCGGCGTGCCGGCTGCGATCGGCGCGAAGGTGGCCTGCCCCGAGGCGATCGTGATCAACATCGACGGCGACGGCTGCTTCCAGATGACGATGCAGGAGCTCGCCACGGCCCGCATGTACGGCATCGCCGCCATCCACGTGCGTGGTCAACAACGGCTGGCTGGGGATGGTGCGCCAGTGGCAGGAGCTGTTCCACTCCGAGCGGTTCTCCGAGACCAACCTGACGGTGGACCTGCCCGACTACGTCAAGCTGGCCGAGGCCTTCGGCGTCGCCGGCTTCCGCTGCGAGACCGTCGAGGAGGTCGACGTGGCCATCCGGGCGGCGCTCGAGTGCGGCGGCCCGGCGGTGATCGACGCCCGCGTCGATCGCGAGGAGAAGGTGTATCCGATGGTGCCGGCGGGCGGCTCGGCCACCGACATCATCGATGTCGAGTGGGCCGAGGAGGACAACCAGTGGGTCGAGGAGGGCGTGTGAGCCGACCGGTCACAAGACTGCAGCGAAACTCGCACGCACACCAACCGGGGACTGTCCCCGGTTGGGGTTGGAGGGAGAGTTGGCGATGAATTTTCACACGTTGAGCGTGCTCGTGCAGAACCGGCCGGGCGTGCTCACGCGCTGTGCGGGGCTGTTCGCCCGCCGGGGCTTCAACATCGACTCGCTGGCGGTCGGCCCGACCGAGGACTCGAGCCGGAGCCGCATCACGATCCGCGTCGACTGCTCGCAGCACTCTGTCGACCAGGTCACGAAACAGCTCTACAAGCTCGTCGACGTGATCAAGGTGTCCGAGCTCGGCTCGACCGCGGTCGAGCTCGAGCTGCTGATGATCAAGGTGTCGTCGACGCCCGAGCGGCGGCCGGAGATCATCAGCCTGGCCGAGGTGTTCGAGTCCCGGGTGGTGGACGTCGGCCCCGACGCGATCAGCTTCGCCTGCGTCGGCCCGCCGGATAGGCTTCAGGCGTTGGAGGAGCTGCTCAAGCCCTACGGCATCCGCGAGCTCGTGCGCACAGGCAGAATCGCGCTCGACCGCGATGGTGAGCTGGGAACACGACGACGGATAAGGGTGGTTGCATGAGCACGACGATCTATTACGAGTCCGACTGCGATCCGGCCGCCCTGAGCGGCAAGACGATCGCGGTGATCGGGTACGGCAGCCAGGGACACGCCCACGCCCTGAACAACCACGAGAGCGGCAACACCGTCGTCGTCGGCGCGCGGCCAGACTCGCGGGCGTGGAAGAAGGCCTCCGACGACGGCCTGCCCGTCGCCACGGTCGCCGAGGCGACCGCCCAGGCCGACATCGTCATGGTGCTCGTGCCCGACCACATCCAGGCGGGGCTCTACCGCGACGAGATCGCGCCCAACCTGCGCCCCGGCGCGATGCTGATGTTCGCGCACGGATTCACGATCCACTTCGGCCAGATCTCGCCGGCCGCCGACGTCGACGTGGCCATGATCGCCCCGAAGGGCCCGGGCCACCTCGTCCGCCGCCAGTACACGCAGGGGATCGGCGTGCCGGCGCTGATCGCCGTGCACCAGGACTCCAGCGGCTCGGCGCGCGCGCTCGCGCTGGCCTACGGCCACGGCATCGGCTGCGCCCGCGGCGGCCTGCTCGAGACCACGTTCGCCGAGGAGACCGAGACCGATCTGTTCGGCGAGCAGGCGGTCCTGTGCGGCGGCGTCACCCGCCTGATCCAGACCGGCTTCGAGACGCTGGTCGAGGCCGGCTACCAGCCCGAGATCGCCTACTTCGAGTGCCTCCACGAGATGAAGCTGATCGTCGACCTGATCTGGGAGGGCGGCCTGGCCGGGATGCGCGACTCGATCTCGGACACCGCCGAGTACGGCGACCTCACCCGGGGGCCCGGTCGTGATCGACGAGCACGTCCGCGAGACGATGCGGAGCCTCCTGCGCGACATCCAGGAGGGTCGCTTCGCCCGCGACATCATCGCCGAGGAGGCGGCCGGGCGGCCACAGTTCCAGGCGCTGCGGCGGCGGGCGGCCGAGCACCAGATCGAGCAGGTGGGCGCCGAGCTGCGGGCGATGATGCCCTGGATCGGCCAGCGCCGCGGAGGCCAAAGCGAAGGCGTAGGCCGTCGGCGCGCTCGATGGCTGCGCGCTCTGGACTGCTACGACGGCTCGGGCGCGGACGCCGCGCCGGCAACTGCGCAGACATCGATGCGGACGTCGGCTCCGCTCCTCGACGGTCGGCCCCACTCCGACGGCGGCGCCTGCGTCCTGTGCGTGTTCGACTCGATGCTGGCGGTGCAGGCGGGCGACTTCCCCTACCCGGACATGCTCCCGCTGGAGGACGTCGAGCGGGTGGACGACGCCGCCCGGCAAGCGGTCGCTGGAGATTGCCGCCGCCGGCTGCGACCTGCTGCGGGCGAAGGGCTGCGACGCCCAGCCGGCGGCGGTCGAGAGCGTCGGCGCGGTGTGGCGCACGATCCTGGAGGAGGCCGACTCGCGGGACGCGGCCGTGATCGTGCTCGGATCGCGCGGCCTCACGGGCGTGCGCTCACTCGTGCTCGGCAGCGTCTCGCATGGCGTGGTCAACCACTCCCACCGGCCCGTGCTCGTGATCCCGAGTGGTCAGCCGCCGACGTAGGCCGCGAGGTGCTCGCCGGTGAGGGTGGAGCGGGCGGCGACGAGGTCGGCGGGTGTGCCCTCGAAGACGATCCGGCCGCCGTCGTGGCCGGCGCCGGGGCCGAGGTCGATGATCCAGTCGGCGTGCGCCATGACCGCCTGGTGGTGCTCGATGACGATGACCGACTTGCCGGAGTCGACGAGCCGGTCGAGCAGGCCGAGCAGCTGCTCGACGTCGGCGAGGTGGAGGCCGGTGGTCGGCTCGTCGAGGACGTAGACGCCGCCCTTCTCGGCCATGTGGGTGGCCAGCTTGAGCCGCTGCCGCTCGCCGCCGGACAGCGTGGTGAGCGGCTGGCCGAGGCTGAGGTAGCCGAGCCCGACGTCGGCGAGCCGGTCGAGGATGGCGTGCGCGGCCGGCGTGCGCGCCTCGCCGGCGCCGAAGAACTCCTCGGCCTCGGTCACCGACATCGCGAGCACCTCGCTGATGTCGCGGCCGCCGAGGTGGTACTCCAGCACCGATGCCTGGAACCGCTTCCCCTCGCACTCCTCGCAGGTGGTGGCGACGCCGGCCATCATCGCCAGGTCGGTGTAGATGACGCCGGCGCCGTTGCAGTTGGGGCAGGCGCCCTCGGAGTTGGCGCTGAACAGCGCCGGCTTCACGCCGTTGGCCTTCGCGAACGCCTTGCGGATCGGGTCGAGCAGTCCGGTGTACGTCGCCGGGTTGCTCCGCCGCGAGCCGCGGATCGCGGCCTGGTCGATCGACACCACCCCGTCCCGGCCCGACACCGAGCCGTGGATCAGCGAGCTCTTTCCCGACCCGGCCACGCCGGTCACCACCACCAGCACGCCGAGCGGGATGTCGACGTCGACGTCCTGCAGGTTGTGGGCGCCGGCGCCGCGCACCTCCAGCACTCCCGACGGTGTCCGCACCGACGGCTTCAGGGAGGCCCGGTCGTCGAGGTGCCGCCCGGTCAGCGTGCCGCTGGCCCGCAGCCCGTCGACGGTGCCCTCGAACACCACCTCGCCGCCGGCGGTGCCGGCGCCGGGGCCGAGGTCGACGACGTGGTCGGCGATGTCGATCGCCTCCGGCTTGTGCTCGACGACCAGCACGGTGTTGCCCTTGTCGCGCAGCCGCAGCAGCAGGTCGTTCATCCGCTGGATGTCGTGCGGGTGCAGCCCGATCGTCGGCTCGTCGAACACGTAGGTCACGTCGGTGAGCGACGAGCCGAGGTGGCGGATCAGCTTGGTGCGCTGTGCCTCGCCGCCCGACAGCGTGCCCGTCGGCCGGTCGAGCGAGAGGTAGCCCAGGCCGATCTCCACGAACGACTCGAGGGTCTGCTGCAGCGCGTCGAGCAACGGCGCGACCGACGGCTCGTCGAGGCCTCCGACCCAGTCGGCCAGGTCGCTGATCTGCATGGCGCAGGCGTCGGCGATGTTGAGGCCGTCGATCTTCGAGGAACGGGCGCCCTCGTTGAGCCGGGTGCCGCCGCACTCGGGGCAGGCGGTGAAGGTGACGGCCCGGTCGACGAACGCCCGGATGTGCGGCTGCATCGCCTCCCTGTCCTTGGAGAGCATCGACTTCTGGATCCGCGGGATCAGTCCCTCGTAGGTCAGGTTGATGCCCGCGATCTTCACCCTGGTCGGCTCGCGGTGGAGGAAGTCGTGCAGCTCGGTCTTGGTGTAGTCGCGGATCGGCTTGTCCGGGTCGAGGAAGCCCGACTTGGCGAAGAGCCGCGAGTTCCAGCCGCCCCCGGTGTAGCCGGGGACGGTGATCGCACCCTCGGACGAGGGACTTGCTCTCGTCGAAGAGCTGGGCCAGGTCGAGGTCGGTCACGCTGCCCATGCCCTCGCACCGCGGGCACATGCCGCCGGTGACGCTGAAGGTCTTCTTCACCGTCTTCCGGGAACCGCGCTCGACCGTGATCGCGCCGGCGGCCGTGACCGACGGGACGTTGAAGGAGTACGCCTTGGGCGATCCGATGTGCGGCTTTCCGAGCCGGCTGAAGACGATCCGCAGCATCGCGTTCGCGTCGGTGACGGTGCCGACGGTGGAGCGGGGGTTGGAGCCCGATTCGCTCCTGGTCGACGATGATCGCCGTGGTCAGCCCCTCCAGCAGGTCGACCTCGGGGCGCGACTGCGTCGGCATGAAGCCCTGCACGAAGGCGCTGTAGGTCTCGTTGATCAGGCGCTGCGACTCCGCGGCGATCGTGCCGAACACCAGCGAGCTCTTGCCCGAGCCGGAGACGCCGGTGAACACCGTCAGCCGGCGCTTCGGGAGCTCGACGCTGACGTCCTTGAGGTTGTTCACGCGCGCGCCCTGCACGCGGATCAGGTCGTGGCTGTCGGCCACGTGCACCGCGGGCGACCGCGTGTCCGTCCTCGTGGCCATGCTCACGCGTCGAGCGGGAGCCGCTGCAGCAGCGCGTCGATGCGTGCGAAGCCGCCCTTCGCTCCTTCCTCGACGCCGTACTGCATCGACGTGTCGCGCTCCTCGGTCGTCTCGAAGCGCATCGTCTGCGTCAGCTTCGTCCGTCGTCGCCCAGATCGTCGAACTCGAGCGTCTGCAGGTGGTTCTGGAACGTCTGCACGAGCCGCTCGGGCGCGTCGACCTCGCGGAACTCGCCCTCGACGACGCCGAAGGCGGTGCGGAAGCGCCACGTGCCGCCGGCGCGGACGTCCATCTCCTCGACGACCGTGCCGTCGCCCCACCATTCCGGGATCAGCTTCGGGTCGGTCCAGACGGAGAAGACGTGCGCGCGCGGTGCGTCGAAGATCCGCTCGACGCGGATCTCGAGCTCGTTCGGGGTGGTGACGGTGGTGGTGTTCATCGTGCTCCTTTCGTGCGTTCGACGACCTGGTCGAAGCGGTCGAGCCGCTGCAGCCACGTGCTGATGCCCTCGAAGGCGTAGGGCACGAGCATGCACCTGCGGACGCGGCCGACCTTCTCGGTCGTCACGAGCTCCGCCTCCTCGAGCAGCCGGATGTGCTTCTTCATCCCGGTCAGCGACATGCCGAAGGGCTCGGCGAGCTCGCTGATCGACGCGCTGCCGGAACCCAGCCGTTCGAGGACGGCGCGGCGGGTCGGGTCGGCGAGGGCGGCGAACGCGCGGTCGACGGTCGTTGGATACTGAACCATTCCGTTCACTATAGGACGTTAGGCCCTGCGATGCAAACCCGATCCGATCGGCCGCGGCGGGCGAATGCACATCATGCATGCATCGACGAGCGGTAGCATCGCCGCTGCCTTGCCCGACCGCGCCCCGTCCCTCGTCACGCTCGCTCCGGGCGGGCCGGCGCGCGGGGTCGCGCTGATCGCGCACGGCGGCAAGCCGAAGAGCACGGCGCCCGACTCGAACCTGCGCTCGCCGGCGCTGCGCATGTTCCCGTTCCTCGGCGACCTCGCCCGGGCGGGGCGCCGCGGCGGGCTCGCCGTCGCGCAGCTGCGCTACCGGGTCGTCGGCTACAACGACGGCGACCCGGTCCGCGACGTCGAATGGGCACTGGAGCAGCTCTCCGAGCCGGTTCGCGGCGCCGGTGTGCCTGGTCGGCCACTCGATGGGCGCCCGGGCGGCGCTGCGGGCCGCCGGCCACCCGTCGGTGACCGCCGTGGCGGCGCTCGCGGCCTGGCTGCCGGACGGTGAGCCCGTCGAGCAGCTGGCCGGGCGCACCGTCATGCTCGCGCACGGCACCGGCGACCGGGTCACCGATCCGGCCCGCTCGCTCGAGTTCGCCCGCCGGGCGCGCTCGACCGCCGCCCGGCTGTGCCGGTTCGAGCTTCAGCACACCGGCCACGCCATGCTCCAGCGGCTGCCGCTGTGGCAGTCGCTCACGCGCCGTTTCGTGCTGGGTGCGCTCGGGCTCGAGCCGATGGACGAACGCGTCGCGGCCGCGTTCGCCCTGCCGCCCGAGCGGGCGCTGCGAGTGCCGCTGTGACCCCGCTGCGGGTCGCGGTCGTGGGCAGCGGCGTGGCCGGGCTGACGGCGGCCCACATCATCGCCCGCACGCACGAGGTGACCCTGTTCGAGCGCGACGATCGCCTCGGCGGCCACGCCAACACGATCGCGATCGGCACGGCCGACGGCCGCGAGGTCGCGCTCGACACCGGCTTCATCGTCCACAACGAGCGCACCTACCCGACGCTGCTGCGGCTCTTCGCCGATCTCGGCATCGCCACCCAGGACAGCGACATGAGCTTTGGCGTCCGCTGCGAGGGCTGCGGCCTCGAGTACGCCGGCGCCCGCGGGATGCACGGCGTCGTGCCCCGGCCGGGCGTGCTCGCGCGACCGCGCTACCTGCGGATGCTGACCGAGGTCAAGCGCTTCCACCGCCAGGCCCGGCAGCGTGCTCGCGCGATCCGGCCGCCGACGGCCTCACGCTGGACGGATTCCTGCGCCAGGGGGGATACTCACCCTACTTCGCCGACCACTTCATGCTGCCGCTGACCGGCGCGGTCTGGTCATCGTCTCCCTCCACCATCCGCGACTTCCCCGCCCGCTACCTGATCCGCTTCCTCGCCAACCACGGCATGCTGACCGTGAAGAACTCGCCGCAGTGGCGCACGGTCACCGGGGGCAGCCGCGAGTACGTCGCCCGCATCGCCCGGGGCCTCGCCGACCGCGTGCACGTCGGGACGCCGGTCGAGTCGATCGCCCGCGACGACGCCGGCGTGACCGTGAACGGCGAGCACCGCTTCGACCGCGTGGTGATCGCGGCGCACCCCGACCAGGCCCTGCGGATGCTCGCCGCTCCCACCGATGCCGAGCGGTCGGTGCTGGGCGCGTTTGCCTACTCGTCCAACCAGACCGTGCTGCACACCGACGCGTCGCTGCTGCCGCGCGCGGCCGGCGCCCGCGCCTCGTGGAACTACCTGCTCGACGCCTGCTCCACCAGCCAGCCGCTGGTGCACGTCACCTACCACCTGAACCGCCTGCAGGCGCTGCGCGAGCCGGTCGACTACTGCGTCACGCTCAACCAGACCACGCGCATCGGCGCCGGCCACGAGCTGCGCCGGATGACCTACGAGCACCCGATCTACACCCACGCGAGCCTCGCGGCGCAGGGCCGCCTGCCGTCGCTGCAGGGCGAGCGCAACACCTACTACTGCGGCGCCTACCACGGCTGGGGCTTCCACGAGGACGGCTGCGTGTCGGGACTGCGCGCGGCGCTGGCGATGGGGTGCGCGTGGTGAGGTCGGCCATCTACGAGGGCCACGTGGTGCACGAGCGCCGGACGCAGCGGCGAAACCTGTTCCGCTACTCGGTCTACATGTGGCTGGTCGACCTGGACGAGCTCGACCGAGCTCGATCGCCGGCTGTGGGCGTTCGGGCACAACCGCCGGGCGCTCACCACGATCCGCGCCCGCGACCACCTGGGCGACCCCGGCCGCTCGATCAAGGCCAACCTGCTGGCCTATCTGGACTCCACACGGCGTCGATCTCGCGGGCGGCCGGGTGACGCTGCTCACCAACGCGCGCGTGCTCGGCTACGTGTTCAACCCGCTGTCGGTGTTCTACTGCCAGGGCCCCGACGGCGACCTGCGCTGCGTGGTCGCCGAGGTGCACAACACCTACGGCGAGCGCCACTGCTACCTGCTCGAGCCCGGCGACCGCGGCCACGCCGAGGCTGGCAAGACGTTCTACGTCTCACCGTTCCTGACAGTCGGACGGCCGCTACCGGATGTCGGTGCCGGAGCCCGGCGAGCGGCTGTCGGTGCAGATGGCGCTGCACCAGGACGGGCGGCGCGTGTTCTCGGCCTCGCTCACGGGGCGGCGGCTGCCCCTGCACGAACGCGACGGTGGCGCGGATGCTGCTGCGCCATCCGCTGATGACCGGCCCGGGTCACGTCGCTGATCCACATGCAGGGCGTCAAGCTCTGGCTGCGCGGCGTCACCCGCGTGCCGCGCCCACCGCACTCGCCGCAGGAGCACGTGGGATGACGGTCGCGAGCCATACGGGGTCAGACCCCATTTGGCGCATCCCGATGCCGCCGCGGGCGGCCGTGCGGGCGACCATCGCGCGGGGGCTCTTCCTGCGCACCGTGCGCGGGCTGCGCGACCGCGCCGCTGCGGGTCGTCCTGCCCGACGGCACGATCGCGGCCGAGGGCCGCCCGGGCGCGCCGGTGATGACGATCACCCGCGACGCGTTCTTCCACCGACTGGCCGCGTCGGGCAAGATCGGGTTCGGCGAGGCATACATGGCCGGCGACTGGACCGCCGACGACCTGGCGGCGACGATGGGGGCGTTCGCCGCCCACGTCGAGCGGCTCCTGCCGGGGCCGCTGCAGCGGCTGCGGCGGCTGTACGAGCCGCGGATGCCGGCCCAGCAGCGCAACACGATCGCCGGCGCGGCCCGCAACGTCGCCCGCCACTACGACCTCTCGAACGACCTCTTCGCGGCGTTCCTCGACCCCACCATGACCTACTCCGCGGCCGTGTTCGAGCCGGGCGACACGCTCGAGACCGCGCAGTCACGCAAGTACGAGGCGCTGTGCCGGCTGGTCGACCTGGGCCCGTCCGACAACCTGCTCGAGATCGGCACGGGCTGGGGCGGCTTTGCGATCCACGCCGCCTCCACCCGCGGCTGCCGGGTGACGACGGTGACCATCTCGCGCGCGCAGGCCGAGCTGGCCCGCGAGCGGGTGGCCGCCGCGGGACTGTCCGATCGGGTCGAGGTGCTGCTCAGCGACTACCGCGAGATCGACCGCCGCCACTCGAAGATCGTGTCGATCGAGATGCTCGAGGCCGTCGGCGAGGAGTACTGGCCCGTGTTCTTTGCGACCTGCGACCGGCTGCTCGACCCGGGCGGCTCGATCGGCCTGCAGACGATCACCATGCCGCACCGCCGCTACCTGGCGTCGCGGCACGCCTACACGTGGATCCACAAGTACATCTTCCCGGGCGGGCTGATCCCGTCGCGCGAGGCGATCGACCGCGCCCTGCACGACGCCTCGTCGCTGCGCGTCACCCACCACGGCGAGATCGGCCACCACTACGCGACCACCCTGCGCATGTGGCGGCAGCGCTTCCTGGACCAGCGCGAGCGGGTGCATGCGCTCGGCTTCGACCACACGTTCGTGCGGATGTGGGAGTTCTATCTGGCCTACTGCGAGGCCGGATTCGCGACCGGCGCGCTCGGAAACGCACAGCTGCGGCTGGCACGCCCGTGAGGCTTCGCGACGGCAGCCGGGTGTGGGTGACCGGCGCCTCGAGCGGGATCGGTGCGGCCCTCGTGCACGAGCTCGCGAGCCGCGGCTGCCGGGTGGCGGCGAGCGCACGCCGGGAGGAGCGGCTCAACGAGCTCGCGATGAGCGCGCCGGGCGAGGTGATGATCGTGCCCGTCGACGTGACCGACCGCGACGGCATGCTGGCCGCCGCCGCAGAGTATCCGGGAGCGCTTCGGCGCCATCGACCTCGTCATCCTGAACGCCGCCTACTGGGGCCAGTTCATGGTCGAGACGTGGGACACCGACGTCATCCGGCGCCACTTCGACACGAACGTGATCGGCCTGGCGCACGGCGTCGAGGCCGTGCTCGCCGACATGCGCCGGCGCCGCTCCGGCGCGATCGCGGGGATGGCCAGCCTGGCGGGCTACCGCGGCCTGCCCCGCTCGGAGGCCTACGGCGCGACCAAGGCGGCGGAGATCAACATGCTGGAGTCGCTGCGGATCGACCTGCGCCCGCTCGGGATCTCGGTGCACACGGTCTGCCCGGGCTTCGTCCGCACCGACCTGACGGCGAAGAACACCTTCCCGATGCCGTTCATGCTCGAGCCCGACGACGCCGCCCGCCGGATCGTCCGCGGGCTGGAGAAGGGCAAGGCCGAGATCGCCTTCCCGCTGCCGATGCTGCTCGCCATGAAGACGGCCCGGCTCGTCCCGGTCAGGCTGTGGTCGGAGGCGTTCCGGCTCGTGCGGATGCCCGACCGCGACTAGATGGTTGACGCCACCGGCACGCTCAGCGCGTCGACGCGCTCGACCCAGGGCGCGGCCCGCAGCTCCTGAAACGCTTCCCGGGCGCCGTCGAGCAGTGCCCGCACGTCGCCCTCGCCCCCGTGGGCGACCAATGCCTCGGCGTGCTCGAGCCGGGCGACCGCCAGCCAGAAGGGGATGCCGAGGCCGCGCAGCAGGCCCTCGGCGATGCCGAACTCGGCGTCGGCCGTCGCGGGCGCGTCGGCAAGACGGCCGCGGAACCGGTGCGCATGGGCCGCCATGAGCGGCGTCCGCTGGCCCGGCGGCTGCTCCTCGATGATGGCCAGCAGCTCCTCGACCTTGTCGAGCCGGCCGAGCACGAGGGCGGCCTCGATCGCGGCCAGCAGCCCCTGCTTGACGTTCTGCGGCCACGTGCCCATCAGATCCCTGTGACGCCACGGCCCGCTCGCCCCACGTCAGCGCCTCGTCGTAGCGGCCCTCGGCCACCGCCAGGGTCGCGCGATCCGGCGGCGAAGCACGACCGCTCCTGGACGTCGGCGGACTTCTCGAGCCGGAGATAGACCTCGCGCAGCGCACGGGCCGAATCGAGCTCCCCTCGATAGAGGCGGATCGGCAGCACGGACGTCAGCGGGCTGATGAGGGTGTGCCCACTGGGGAGCTGGTCCTGGGGCAGCTCCGCAAACGCGGCCTCCGCCTCGTCCCACCTGCCCAGGTGATACAGCGCGTAGGTCGACTCGCTGGTCGCAAACCAGGTGTTCGGGAGGTCGCCGGTTCGGCGCGCGAGCTCCAGCGACCGCTCGAGGTACGCCGAGCGCGTGCTCGTAGCGGTCCTGGCCGAACGCGAGGTCGGACAGGTTGCCGAGGCAGGCGCCCGCGCGTTCGGTGAGGCCCTGCTCGAGCGCGAGCTCGGACGCCGCGCGCAGCAGCACCTCGGCCTCCTGGCGGCGGTGCGGCCCGACGAGCAGGGCCTTGGCGCTCCATCCGCGGACGAGGATCTCGGGCAGGCCGAGCGCCTCGCCCATGTCGAGCGCGCGCTCGACCAGCGCCGAGGCGGGTTCGACCCGCCCGACGAACATTCGCGCGTTTCCGAGCCGCACCGTCAGCAGGGCGACGTCCTCGTCGGGCTCGTCGGCGCCGATCACCGCCATCGCCTCCTCCATGCGCTCGATCGCGAGCTCGTGGCGCCCCGCGCGCTCGTCCACGTACGCAAGCCGGCTGGTGACCCGGGCCGCGGCGTGCGTGTCGCCGGCGGCGTCGTAGATCGCCATCGCCTGCTCGAAGTGCGCCGCCGCCTGCTCGTTCAGCCCGGCCCGCATCCCCATCTGACCGGCGCGGTCGAGCAGCGCGGCCCGGCCCAGGACGTCGTCCGTCAGCTCGGCGGCCTGGGCGAGGTAGCGCTGCGACTCGCCCGGCGCGCCCAGCGACTCGGCCCGCTCGCCCGCGCGCACGAAGAGCTCCCGGGCCTTGGCGCGGGCGTCCTCGGCGCCGTCGACGTCGGGCGCGGCGTTGAAGGCGTCCAGGTAGTGCGACGCGAGCACCTCGACCAGCTCGTCGTCGTCGGGCGCGGTGGACTCCAGATACGCCGGCTGCCGCGAGATGCCGGACGCGGCGCTCGCGCAGCGACAGCGTCTCGTAGGCGACGCGGCGCATGAGATCCTGCAGGAAGCCGTACTGGCCGTGCTCGGGCGAGCGCGGATCGGCCTGTATCGACAGCACCTCCTTGCGCACCAGGGCGGCCAGGAGCGGGGCGAAGCCGGCCTCGTCGTCGCCGGTGACCGCGGCCAGGGCCTCACGCGTGAACGTCTTTCCCAGCACGGCGCCGTTCTGGACGACCCGGCGCTCGTCGGCGCTCAGGCCGTCGAGCCGGGCGGCGATCAGCGCGTGCAGCGTCTCGGGCACCTCGAGCGTCTCGACCGGACCGGTCGCCGTGTAGACGCTGCCCTGCTGCACGAGGTGGCCGCGGTCGAGCAGCATGCGCACCGTCTCGACCGCGTACAGCGGCACGCCCTCCGACCGGGCCAGGATCTGGGTGGCCAGCGCATCCGGCAGGTCGGGCACGAGGCCCGCCGAGCAGCGCGCGCATGGTGCTCTCCGGCAGCGGCTCCAGGTAGAGCGACGTGAAGTTGCGCTTGCCCGCGCCCCAGGTCTGCCGCTGCTCCACCAGCTCCGGCCGCGCGGCCGTGATCACGTAGAGCGGCGAGTTGCGCGACCACTCGAGCAGATGCTCGATGAAGTCGAGCAGCGAGGCGTCGGCCCACTGCATGTCCTCGAACGCGAGCACCGTCGGGTACACGTCGGCGAGCCGCTCGAAGAAGATCCGCCAGGCCGAGAACAGGTCGTCGCGCTCGAAGCGCGCGCTGCCCTCGATGCCCAGCAGGTGGGCGACGCGCGGCTCGACGAACGCGCGCTCGTCGGCATCCGGGATGTGCTCGTCGAGCACCGCGGCCAGCTTCGCCAGCACCGCCTCGGCCGGCTCGTCATCGCTGATGCGGCAGCGCATCCGCACCATGTCGGCCAGCGCCCAGTAGGTGACGCCCTCGCCGTAGGCCAGACAGCGGCCGCGATGCCAGTAGACGATCTGGGCCAGCCCGTCGAAGTACTTGTAGAACTCCCATACGACCCGCGACTTGCCGATGCCGGCGATGCCCGTGACCGAGACGAGGTGCGCGCGGCGCTCATCCGCACAGGCGTGGAACAGGTCCTTGATCTGGCGCAGCTCGCGGTCGCGGCCGACGAACGGCGCCTCCAGTCCCTCGGACTTGAGCGCTCCGCGAGCGCCCGAGACCACCCTCACCGCCTGCCACACCCTGTGCAGGCCCACCTTGCCCTTGAGCTCGTGCGTGCCCGCGTCCTCGTACACGATGGTGGGCTCGGTGGTGCGCCGGGTCGTCTCGCCCACCAGCACGCGGCCGGGCTCGGCCAGCGTCTGGATCCGCGCAGCGGTGTTGACGATGTCGCCCGCCACCAGGCCCTCGCCCGTCGCGCCGACCGTGACCGTCGCCTCGCCGGTCAGCACGCCGGCCCGCGCGTGCAGGTCGGACACGCCCACCTCGTCGCCGAGCGCGGTGACCGCGGCCACGAGGTCGAGCGCGGCCCGCACGGCCCGCTCGGCGTCGTCCTCGGTTGCGTTGTGCGCTCCCCAGACCGCCATGACGGCGTCGCCGATGAACTTCTCGACCACCCCGCCGTAGAGCTCGATCAGCCGCCGGCAGGTGTCGAAGTAGCGCGAGAGGAGCGCCCGCACCTCCTCGGAGTCGCGGGCCTCGGACACCGTCGTGAACCCGACCAGGTCGGCGAACAGCACCGACACCAGCCGCCGCTCGGTGGCCGGCTCGGCCCGGCCGGGCGGTGCAATGGGCTGCGCCGCGGCGGCGGCCGCCACGGCCGCCCCGCCGGCGACCGGAGTGCCGCACTCACCGCAGAAGCGGTCGTCCGCGGTGACCGCCGCGCCGCACGCTGCGCAGGCTCGCGGCCAGCGAGGCGCCGCAGCCGCGGCAGAAGGGCTTGCTGGCAGGGTTTTCCGTCCCACACGCTGCGCACAGCACCATGCGAGTGTATCCAGATCCGCCGCTGGATACACTGCAAGACCACCATGCCAGAGGCGCCGCGCACTCTGTTCGAGAAGGTCTGGGACGATCATGCGATCGGCGACGACCTGCTGTTCGTCGACCTGCATCTGGTGCACGAGGTGACGAGCCCGCAGGCGTTCGAGGGGCTGCGCGCGGCCGGCCGGCGCGTGCGCCGGCCCGACCGGACAGTGGCGACCGCCGATCACAACGTCGCCACCGGCCCCGGTGACCCGGACGAGCTTTCACAGGCCCAGCTCGAGGCGCTCGACCGCAACTGCGCCGAGTTCGGCGTGCGCCTGTATCCGCTCGGCCACCGCCGCAACGGCATCGTGCACGTGATCGGCCCGCAGCTCGGACTGACCCAGCCGGGCATGACGATCGTCTGCGGCGACTCCCACACCTCCACCCACGGGGCGTTCGGCGCGCTCGCGTTCGGTATCGGCACGAGCGAGGTCGAGCACGTGCTCGCGACCCAGACCCTGCCCCAGCGGCGGCCCAAGACGATGCGGATCGACTACGCCGGCGCCCTCGGGCCGGGCTGTACCGCCAAGGACATGATCCTCGGCACGATCGGCCTGATCGGCACCGACGGCGCCGCCGGCCACGTGATCGAGTACACCGGCGCGGCGGCCCGCGGCCTGTCGATGGAGGGGCGGATGACGATCGCCAACATGTCGATCGAGGCGGGTGCGCGGGCGGGCATGTTCGCCGCCGACGACACCACGTTCGCCCACATCGAGGGCCGGCCGGGCGCCCCTGCCGACTTCGCCGCCGCCGTCGAGCGCTGGCGCCGGTACGTCACCGACCCCGGGGCGGCGTACGACAGCACCGTCACGGTCGACCTGGCCGCGATCGTGCCGCAGGTGTCGTGGGGCACCAACCCCGCCCAGGTGGCGCCGATCACCGGCGTCGTGCCCGACCCCGCCGGGGAGTCCGACGAGCGCGCGCTCGCCTACATGGACCTGCGGCCGGGCATGCCGCTGCGGGAGATCACGGTCGACCGCGTCTTTCTGGGCTCGTGCACCAACTCGCGCATCGAGGATCTGCGCGCCGCCGCGGCCGTGATCGACGGCCGCCGGGTGGCCGGCTCGGTGCGGGCGATGGTGGTGCCCGGATCCGTCCAGGTTAAGGCTCAAGCTGAGAGTGAGGGTCTGGATCGGATCTTCACCTCGGCGGGCTTCGAGTGGCGCGGCGCCGGGTGCTCGATGTGCCTGGGCATGAACCCCGACATCCTTGCCCCCGGCGAGCGCTGCGCCTCGACGTCGAACCGCAATTTCGAGGGCCGCCAGGGCCAGGGCGGCCGCACCCACCTGATGAGCCCGGCCATGGCGGCCGCCGCTGCCGTCACGGGTCGCCTGACCGACGTCCGGGAGCTGGTGGGATCGTGAAGCCCGTGCGGGATCGTGTCAGGGCCGGTCGCCGCGCTCGACCGCTCGTCGGTCGACACCGACCAGATCATCCCGAAGCAGTTCCTCAAGCGGATCGAGCGCAGCGGCTTCGGCGAGTTCCTGTTCTATCGACTGGATGAAGCAGCCCGACTTCCCGCTGCGCCGGCCCGAGTTCGCCGGCGCGCCGATCCTGGCCGCCGGGCGCAACTTCGGCTGCGGCTCCTCCCGCGAGCACGCACCCTGGGCGCTGCAGGACTACGGCTTCCAGGCGGTCGTGGCCGAGAGCTTCGGCGACATCTTCGCCACCAACAGCTCGAAGATCGGCCTGCTGACCGTCGTGCTGCCCGCGGACGCGATGCGCGAGCTGCTCGACTCGGCGCCCGCCGAGGCGACCATCGACCTGGAGGCCCAGGCGGTGACGCTGCCCTCCGGGGAGCGGGTCGGATTCGACATCGATCCGGGCCTGCGCGAGCGGCTCCTGAACGGCTGGGACGACATCGCGCTCACCGAGCTGCGGCTGGCCGAGATCGACCGCTACGAGGCCGAGCGCGAGCGCGACGGCCCCAACGTGCTGGCGATCTAGCCGGCTCCCGCCCGGAGCCAGCCCCCGGCCCGCTTTTGGCGTTGTGGTGGCGGCGGGTTCCCGGGGCGGGACTGACGCCCGGTCGGTACGATCACCGCGATGAACGTGGCTGTCCCCAAGGAGCACGCCGCGGGTGAGCGGCGCGTCGCGCTCACCCCTGACGCCGTTTCACGGCTCGAGCCTCTGGGACTGACGGTGCTGGTCGAGACCGGCGCCGGCGACGCCGCCGCGCTGCCGGACGCCGTCTACCGCGAGGCCGGCGCGACGATCGTCGAGGAGGCAGCCGAGCTCTACCGGCAGGGCGACATCGTCGTGCGGGCGGGCCGCGTGCAGGCGGACGAGGTCTCGGAGCTCCGGCCCGGCGCCGTCCTGATCGGCTGGCTGTGGCCGCGCCTCAACCCGGAGCTGGTGCAGGCGCTCGTCGACGGCCGCATCACATCGTTCGGCATGGAGTCGATCCCGCGGGCGACCCGCGCCCAGCGGATGGACGCCCTGTCGTCGCAGGCCACCGTCTCGGGGTACCGGTCGGTGATCCTGGCGGCCGAGGCGCTGCCCCGGTTCTTCCCCATGCTGATGACCGCCGCCGGCACCGTCGCCCCCGCCCGCGTGCTGGTGCTGGGCGCCGGCGTCGCCGGCCTGCAGGCGATCGCCACCGCCCGCCGCCTGGGCGCCGTCGTGTCGGCATTCGACACGCGGCCGGTCGTCAAGGAGCAGGTGCAGAGCCTGGGAGCTGCGTTCGTCGAGCTCGAGCTGGAGGTCTCCGGCGCGCAGGACTCGCGCGGCTATGCCACCGCGCTCACGCCCGAGCAGCAGGAGCAGCAGCAGCGCCTGCTCGAGCGCCACATCGCCGAGTCCGACGCCGTCATCACCACGGCGCTCGTGCCCGGCATGCCGGCGCCGCGGCTGATCCCCGCCTCGGCCGTCGCGGCCATGCGGCCGGGCTCGGTCATCATCGACCTGGCGGCCGAGACGGGCGGCAACTGCGAGCTCACCGAACCGGGCGAGACCGTCGTGCGCGAGGGCGTGACCATCGTGGGGACGCTCAACCTGCCGGCCGGAATGCCGCTGCACGCGAGCCAGATGTACGCCCGCAACCTGGGGGCCGTGCTCGACCACCTGGTGGCAGACGGCGAGTTGCGCATCGACCTCGAGGACGAGATCAACGCCGACGCGCTGATCACCCACGACGGCCGCATCACCTCGCGCCTGCTGCAGACGGTGGCTGCGTGAACGAGCCCCTGCTGCTCGAGCTGACCGTCTTCGTGCTGGCCGCCTTCGTCGGCGTCGAGGTCATCTCGAAGGTCCCCACCACCCTGCACACCCCGCTCATGAGCGGCACCAACGCCATCCACGGCGTGGTGATCGTGGGGGCGATCCTGGTGGCCGGGTCGCATCACGGGGCGCTGACGACGACCGTCGGCACCATCGCGGTCGCGTTCGGCGCGTCCAACGTGGTCGGCGGCTTCCTGGTGACCGACCGCATGCTGGAGATGTTCAAGCGCAAACCGGCTGCCGCCCCGGACGACAAGGCGGATGGGGGCGGGTGAGCCGGGCTGATCTGATCGGAGCGGCGTACCTGGTGTGCGCGGCGCTCTTCATCATCGGCCTCAAGCGGCTCGGCTCTCCCGCCACCGCCAGGTCGGGCAACCGCCTGGCGGCGGTGGGAATGGCGTTTGCGATCGTCGCCACCCTGGTCGACCGGCGGGTGCTGGGGTTCGGCTGGATCGCGCTCGGCGCGGCGGTCGGCGGCATCGCCGGAGCCGTCGGCGCGCGCAGGGTGAAGATGACCGCGATGCCGCAGATGGTGGCCCTGTTCAACGGCTTCGGCGGCGGCGCGGCGGCGCTCGTGGCGCTCGCCGACTATCACGACACGGTCACCCTCCCCGGCCATGTGGCCGCCAAGATCATCGTGTCGATCTTGTTCTCCTCGGTGGTGGGCTCGATCAGCTTCGCCGGCTCGATGATCGCCTTCGGCAAGCTGCAGGAGGTGATCACCGGATCGCCGGTCACCGTTCCCGGGCAGCAGGCGATCACGGGCGGGCTGTTCGTGGTGGTCCTGGCGCTGTGCGCCGTTCTCGCCACCGGACACGAGAGCCAGCCGCTGCTCGGGGTCGCGATGGCTGTCTCGCTGGTGCTCGGCGTGCAGATGGTGATGGCGATCGGCGGCGCCGACATGCCCGTCGTCATCTCGCTCCTGAACGCATTCACCGGCCTTGCCACGGCCTCGACCGGCTTCGTGCTCTCGAACAACGTCCTGATCATCGCCGGCATGCTCGTCGGAGCGTCAGGCACGCTCCTCACCCAGATGATGGGCCGGGCGATGAACCGCACGATCGGGAACGTCGTGTTCGGGGCGTTCGGCACCGCCTCGGGCACCGCCGTCGCCGGTGCGGGCAGCACCGACGGCCAGGTGCGGGCGACGACCCCGGAGGACGTCGCCATCATGCTCGCGTATGCCCGCCGCGTGGTCATCGTGCCCGGCTACGGCCTCGCCGTCGCGCAGGCCCAGCACAGCGTCCGCGAGCTTGCCGACCAGCTGGAGCGGCGCGGGGTCGACGTCCGCTATGCCATCCACCCGGTCGCCGGTCGCATGCCGGGGCACATGAACGTGCTGCTGGCCGAGGCCGACGTCCCCTACACCCAGCTCTACGAGATGGACGACATCAACCCGGAGTTCTCGCGCACCGACGTCTCGCTTGTGATCGGCGCGAACGACGTGGTCAACCCGGCCGCCAACAACACGCCGGGCAGCCCGATCTACGGCATGCCGATCCTGAACGTCGACCAGTCCACGGCGGTCGTCGTGCTCAAGCGCAGCATGAACACCGGGCTTTGCCGGTATCGAGAACGAGCTCTTCTTCGACCCGAAGACGTCGATGCTGTTCGGCGATGCCAAGGCGTCGGTGAGCAGCCTCACCACGGCCGTCAAGAACGCGTGAGGGCGGGCCGGCGTTGACCGGTCCGCCCTCACATCGTCATCCTTACGGCTCAGACGTCCCGGACGTGCTGGACGGCATCGCGAACCTGCCGCCCATCTCGAACGCGCCGTACGCGGCGACGAGCGCTGCGATCAGGGTCAGCCAGAGCCCGATCGCGGTGTGGCTGTGGTGGTCGATGAACTCGAACACACACATGAGTGCGGTGAACGCACTTGCAAGGAGGATCGCCATCGGCAGCGGCACCGGCAGCGCCGGCCCATTGGGAACGAACAGCAGCACGGCGCCGGCCAGCATCACCAGCGAACCGAGGACCGCGAGCTTGCCGATGAAGTTCGTGTCCCAGGCGCCCACGCTCGCGGAGAACGTGCCGAGGCCCTGGATTGTCGCGGAAACCGAGTACCAGTCGAGAAACAGCGTGCCTATGAGGGCCAGAATCGTGCCGCCGACAACCATCCACTGGCTGCGGGACACCTTCGACCAGTCCATATCCATTCTCCTTTGTTGCGAAGACAACGGAAGGAAACCTGCCCTTCGTTCGCCGCAAATGCGGCGAATCCTCTCAACCCTACAGGTGTGCAAGCAACGCTGCCAGAAGGCCCGTGCGCTCCTTCATCGACTCGAGCGAGACGCGTTCGTCGAGAGCGTGGGCGCCTGTTCCCGTTGGCCCGAGGCCATCGATCACGGGAGTGCCGACCGCGGCTGCGAAGTTTCCGTCCGAGCCGCCCGGCGAGGCGTTCTCGTCCAGCCTGACCCCGGACCGTGCCGCGATCGCGATCGCGCTGCGCACGAGCTCGGTGGCCGCCGGCGTCTGCGTCATCGGCGGCCTGGTGATGCCGCCCGTGACCGTGAGCACGGCGCCGTCGAGGTGCGGCCGCAGAGCCTGCAATGACCGCTCGAGCGATCGCTGCTCGTCGGCCTTCCAGGCGCGGGCATCGATCCGCGCCCAGGCCTCGCCGGCCACGACGTTGTCGCCGGTGCCGCCGCCGACCTGGCCGACGTTCGTGCGGATGCCCCGGGCAGCGTCGGCGAGCGCGTGCACCGCGGTGATCTGGTGCGCCAGCTCCTCGACGGCCGAAACGCCCGCCCGCGAGCCGTTGCCCGCGTGGGCGGCACGGCCGCGGATGTGGAGCTGGTAGCGGGCGAGCCCCGAGCGGGTGGTGGTGATGGTGCCGTCCTTGACCGGGGGCTCGAGCACCAGCACCGCCCGCGCCCCGGTGGCCATCTCCTCGACGAGCGGACGGCCCGTGGGGCTGCCGACCTCCTCGTCCGCCGTGAAGAGGACGTGCACCGGGCGCGCCGGCTCGCCGGTCGCCCGCAGCGCCTCGAGGCCCGTGACGATGCCGGCCTTCATGTCCAGGGCGCCGGGGCCCCAGGCGTAGCCGTCCTCGACCCGGAACGGCATCGACGGCAGAGTCCCCGCGGGCCAGACCGTGTCCATGTGGGCCACCAGCACGAGCGCGGGGCCGTCGTCCGGCCCCAGGCGTGCGGTCAGGTGCAGGTCCCGCGGCGTCACCGTGGCGCCGAGCGATTCCAGCTCGGCGGTGAGAAAGCGCCCGATGTGCCCCATCCGCTCCCGGTCGCCCGTGGGGCTCTCGAGCTCGACGAGCCGGCGCAGGAGATCGACCGCGTCCATCATCGGCCGAGAGCGTATCCGGTGCCGGTGACCGCCGCAGCGGCCACCGGCACCTACGCGTGTGCTACTGGACGATGCGGGAGGTGCCCGCGGCCAGATCCGAGGCGATCTGCTGGAAGATCGTCTTCAGGTTGGTCGGATCCGGGTCCGGGTAGTAGTTCCCCGGGCTGGCCATCTGCTGCATCGCGGTGAGGGAGGTGATCGCCGGGACCTCGTTGTTCTGCTGGTAGGTCTGGCAGTCGGCGCCGTTGGTCTGGTCGCCGTAGAGGATGGTGTAGACGAGCACCTTGGCGCTCCCGGCGGCGGCCTTGTAGGTCGTCGCGTCGTTGACCGCCGTCTGGCACGGCTGCATGCAGTGCGGGTCGGGATCGGGCGTGATCACTTTCTTGCCCTTTACGATCGTGGTCGTGTCAAGGCAGCTCTGGCCCTCGTTGGCCGCGCCGTCCGAGAGCACCACCATCACCTTCTGGACGCCGGTACGGCCGTCCTTGATCAGCTCGGCGTCCGCCGCCTCCATGGCGCTGGCGTAGCCGGTCTGGCCACCCGCTTTCATGCAGTTGATGTCGCTGACGAGCGGCGAGCTCGGGATCAGCGTCCCGGCGGAGGTGGCGTAGTTGTTCGAGAGCGGCACCATCAGGTAGGTCGGGTTGTTGACGGAGTAGGGCGTGTGCCCGTACGTCGCGTCGGCCGGGTAGGCCTCGCCGGGCTCGGCGTTGCAGATGTCCGACGTGCCGTTCATGTCGGGTGGGAGCACGGCCAGGCCGACGTAGTCCGCGGTCGGATCGAGGCCGGGCAGGAAGCCCTGCAAGAGGCCGGTCTTCAGATTTGCCAGCTTGTTGTCCGAGGCCATCGAACCGGTGCGGTCGAGCACGAGCATGATGTCGAGCGGCACCTCGCCGCACGGAGAGCACGCCTGTGCATGGGCCTTGAGCTGGATCGTGCTGAACCCGAGCAGGTTCAGCAGATAGGTTGGCACGTTCGCCGTCTCGTCGACGGTGACCGTGTTGGGGAACGTGCACGTGAATGTTCCCTGGACGACGCAGGTCGCGGTGACCGACTGGGTCACGTTGCCGGCGGGGACACCCGTGATGGGATTGGAACCACCCGACTGCGAGCCGTACTTCTTCGCCGCCAAAATGGCATTCGCGCCGATGGGTGGGAAGGTCATCGTCAGCTGGCCGGCTCCGGCCGCCGCCGAGGCATCGGTCGAGGCCTGCAGCGCCTGCTGCACACGGTAGGCGTTGCCGAGGTCGATGACGAGCCCGGCGAAGATCAGCATGGTGAACATGAACACCACCACGAGCGGCAGCGTCTGGCCCGATGTCGCCCTGAGGGCGTCCATGCGGGAGCGCCGTCCGGAGACGGCGGGGGGAACGGTTGGCTCTGGGTGTTCGACGGGGGTGGGCGCCACTCTGACTGCCTCCCTGGAAAGGTTTTGGGCGCGATGCCGGCCCCACGGACACGGGATCCGGGGGCGCGTGACTACTCACAACATCGGAGCGAAGCCCAAATCCCTCAATCACCCGAATGGGGCCTGCCACCTGCGAGCCGCGCAGGAGCGCCCATCCCCGCCGGACACTCCTCGATCAGTACTGCACGATCGGGCGCACCTCCACCGCGCCCCCGTAGCGGGTGGCGGGCACACGTGCTGCGAGCTCGATCGCCGCGTCGAGATCGTCGGCCTCGTACAGGAAGTACCCTCCGAGCGCCTCCTTCGTATCGGCGAACGGGCCGTCGGTGGTGACGGTGCGCCCGTCCACGACACGCACGGTCGTGGCGGTCTCCGGCTGCCCCAGGCCCTCGCCGCTGGTCACGCCGGGCGTCTGGTTGATGGCCATGTAGTCGGCCGCGACGACCCGCTGGTCATCCTCCGAAAGCTGGCTCCACACCTCGAGCGCGTGGCCCTGATAGATCTGCATCATGTACCTCATCGGTTCCTCCTTCGCAGGGTGGATGGTTCACGCCAAGGACGAGCGGGCGGCCGCCCGATGGACAGGCGCCCGACGTACATGCCTTGACACACATATACGCCGCTGGTGAGATTCGCAGCATGAGCAGCTTCGATGCCGTCGCCGAGCCGAACCGCCGCCGCCTGCTCGACCTGCTTCTGGCTGCGCCCCGCCCGGTTATGGAGCTGGCCGCAGCGACGGGCATGAGCCAGCCGAACACCTCGCGTCACCTGGGGATCCTGCGCGACGCGGGTCTGGTCGAGTGCCGCACCGCCGGCCAGCGCCGGATCTATGCGATCCGGCCGGTCGGCTTCGCCGAGCTCGCGGGCTGGCTCACCCCGTACGCGCTCCTGTGGCAGCGCGCGGCCTCGGGCCGGTGATCTAGTCACCCAGTGCGACGAGCTCGGCCAGTTCGTCGTCGCCGAGGTCGGACAGGGCCGACTCGACACCGCGGTCGACGATCCGGGTGGCGAGGTCGCGCTTACCGGCGATCAGCTGGTCGATCCGTTCCTCGATCGTGCCGGCGCACACCATCCGGTGCACCTGCACGACCCGCGTCTGGCCAATTCGGTGGGCGCGGTCGGACGCCTGATCCTCGACCGCCGGATTCCACCAGCGATCGAAGTGGAAGACGTGGCTGGCGTTCGTCAGGTTCAGTCCGAGCCCGCCCGCCCGCAGCGACATGACCAGGATCCGCGGCTCGCCGCCGGGCTGCTGGAACTCGTCAACGATTCGCTCGCGCCCCATGCGGGGGGTCGAGCCGTCGAGGTGCAGCAGCTCCCCGGCAACCTCGTGCTCCAGGTGCTCGGCCAGCAGCTTGCCCATCACCGCGTACTGGGTGAACACGAGCGCGCTATCGCCCTCGTCGACCACCTCGGCGAGCATCTCCGTCAGCCGGTCGAGCTTGCCCGAGCGGCCGACCAGCGTTCCGTGCCGGCCGAGCGCGTGGGCCGGGTGGTTGCAGACCTGCTTCAGGCGCGTGATCAGCGCCAGCACATTGCCGCGGCGCTCGATCCCCGAGAGGCCGCGCACTCGTCCGAGCATCGCGTCGATCGTCGCCTGGTACAGCGCGGCCTGCTCGACCGTGAGCGTGCAGAACTCGGTCGAGTCCTGCCGGGGTGGCAGGTCGGGCAGAACGGAGGGATCGGTCTTGCGGCGCCGCAGCAGAAACGGCCCGGTCATGCGCCGCAGCGACTCCTCGGCGCGGCCGTCGCCGCGACGCTCGATCGCGGTTGCGAACAGGCGCCGGAAACCGGTGCGCGTGCCGAGCAGTCCGGGATTGAGGATGTGCATGATCGACCAGAGGTCGTCCAGCCGGTTCTCGACCGGGGTGCCGGTCAGCGCCACCCGATGGCCCGCGTCGATGGCGCGGGCGGTCTGCGCGGCTCGGGTGAGCGGGTTCTTGATGGCCTGAGCCTCGTCGAGCGCAAACATCCGCCAGCTGCCCGCAGACAGCAGGCGGCGGTCGCGCGGGAGCAGGGCGTACGACGTCAGCACCACGTCCCAGTTCTCGAGGTCGGCCGCTCGTGACGTGCGGTCGGGGCCGTGGTGAATCAGCGTGCGCAGCCCCGGCCCGAACCGGTGCAGCTCCCGCTGCCAGTTGCCCAGGACGGATGTCGGGCACACGATCAGCGCCGGCCGGTCGTCGTCGTCGCTGCGGTCGAGCAGGTACGCGATCAGCTGCACGGTCTTCCCCAGCCCCATGTCGTCGGCCAGGAGCGTCCCCAGGCCGAGCTCGCGCATGCGCACCAGCCACCCGAGTCCCGCCTTCTGGTAGGGCCGCAGCTCACCCTCGAACTCCGCCACCGGCTCGACCGGGCGGCGCAGCGCCGGATCGCGCAGCCGGGCCGCAAGCCCCGCCAAGTCGCCGTCGGTCTCGACCACCGAGACCACCATCCCGCGCACGTCCGTCGACCCAGCGAGCGCTGCACCGAGTGCGGTCATCGCCGGCAGGCCCGGGCTGTGCAGCACCGTCGACGCGAGCGCCCGGGCACGGGCGAGCGCCTTGGGGTTGAGCGCCCGCCACTCGCCTCCCAGCCGCACCAGCGGCTGGGAGGCGGCGGCCAGCGCGCGCAGTTCCTCGAGGCTGATCTCGTGGCCCCCGAGCGAGGCCCGCAGGTCGTAGCGCACGACGCCGCTCAGCTGCAGCGGGCCGCCCGCAAGCTCCAGCCTGGCGTCGTCGAGCTCGAGCTCACGCTCCTCGGACACCTCGGGGGGCAGCTCCACCCGGGCGCCGGCGAACTCGAGCGCCGAGGTCGCCAGGCGAAGCTCGATGACGCTCTCTGCGGGCAGCGTGACGACGCCGTCGACCGCCGTCGCAAGAGGGGCGAACACGTGCGCCGCGCGACGCAGGAGCGCCGGGTCGTCGGGAGTCGCCCGCAGGAGCCAGCCGCCGTCGCCGCCGGCGGGCAGCTCGAGCCGCAGCTGCAGCGGTGCGAGGGAGTCGCGCAGGCGCACGACCGGAGCCGCCATGCCAAGATCGGGCGCCACCGCGCGCAGCAACGGCTGCAGGACGGCCAGATCGACGCCGGAGAGCTGCACCTCGCCCGCACGCAGGAGTTTGGGGTCGCGCACGGCCGCCGCGAGCGCCCGCATGCTCGAGTCCACAAACCCCTCGACCGCCGCCTCGGGTGCAAGCGCCCGCGGCTCATCGAGGTCGCCCAGCTCGACCACGGCATACCCCGCCTCGGGGAATGCCGCGGCAAACCGGCTCAGGTCGGGCAGCGTCCCGCCGGCGAGCACCGCCTGCTCCACCACCCGCGCCGCCAGACGCCAGGCGCGCACGGATGCACTGGACGCGCCGTTGCGGTCGGTGAGCAGGTAGGCCAGTCCCGGGAGCGCGGCCAGACAGCGCATCTCGACGGAGCGGCGCCGGCCGCCCACGAGCACCGTCTGGCTCAGCCGGCGCAGGGTGTCGGGCAGCCCGAGCTCGGAGAGCAGGTCGGCCCACCCGCCCGGCGTGAGCGGCGAGAACGAGTAGAGGCCGAGCACGGGTTCCTCCACCCCACGCGGGACGAAGGCCAGCTCGAGCGGCGCCCGCCGCGCGGTTGATGTGGAGGGGAGGGACAAATTGGTACCGTAGCGGCTCGATGCAACTGCGGCTGACCATCAACGACCGGCTTCACGAGGTCGAAGCCGAGCCGCACCGCTCCCTCGCCGACCTCATCCGCACCGATGCCGCACTCACAGGCACGAAGGTCGCGTGCGGTGAGGGCACGTGCGGCAGCTGCACCGTCCTGGTGGACGGCAGGCCGGTGCTCTCGTGCCTCACGCTCGCCGTCGCCTGCGACGGCGCTGATGTGCGCACAGTCGAGGGCGGCGGGGACGACCTGCTCGAGCGGCTGCGCGACGCATTTACGGCCGAGGATGCGTTCCAGTGCGGCTTCTGCACACCCGGCCAGCTGCTCGCAGCCGTGGCGCTGCTGCGCTCGACGCCCCATCCGACCGCCCAGGAGATCCGCACCGGGATGAGCGGCAACCTCTGCCGCTGCGGCGCCTATCCGGCCATCGAGCGCGCGGTCGCGCGGGCGGCGGAGGCGGCCTGAAATGGCGCGGCTGGTGCGGACACAGGTCGAGATGGAGGGGCGCTACGAGGACCGCTGGACGCTGGTCGAGGACGACACCACCCCCGAGTACGACCCCGACGAGACGCTGGCGGTCGTCGGCCAGCCCCACCCCCGCGTCTCGGCCGCGGCCCGGCTGACGGGCGCGGCCCGGTTCATCTCGGACATCACGCTGCCGGGGATGCTGCATGCCGCCGTGCTGCGCAGCCCCCACGCGAACGCCCGCGTCGCGTCGCTCGACCTCGAGGCCGCCGCAGCGCTCGCCGGCGTGCGCGCGGTGATCGGGCCGGGTGACATCCCCGACCGCGACGGCCGGGCCGTCCTCACAGATGCCCCGGACTACGCCGGCGCGGCCGTGGCCGCGGTCGCCGCCGACACGCCCGAGCACGCCGAGCGGGCGCTCGAGGCGCTTCAGCCCGCCTGGGAGCCGCTGGGGTTCGTCGTCGACCTCGACGAGGGGCTGGCCCGCCAGAACTTCACCAGCGACCCCTCGGAGACCACTCGCGGCGACGTCGACGCCGCCCTCGCGGGCGCGGCCGCGGTCGTCGATGCCGAGTACCGCACGCCCGCCCAGCTCCAGAACGCGCTCGAGCCGCATTGCGCCGTCGCCGCCTGGGAGTCCGGCGGCCTGACCGTGTGGTCGTCGACGCAGGGCATCTTCGCCGCACGCGACGAGCTCGCGGCGGCGTATGACCTCGAGCCCGACGACGTGCGGGTGGTGTGTGAGTACATGGGCGGAGGGTTCGGGGCCAAGCAGGGTGCCGGGGCCGAGGGCTTCCTTGCCGCGGAACTCGCCCGGCGCAGCGAGCGGCCGGTGCGGCTCGTCTTCTCGCGCCGCGAGGAGAACCTCACAGCCGGCCACCGCTTCCCCACCACCCAGACGTACCGCATCGGTGCCGACGCCGACGGCCGGCTGGTCGGGATCGAGAGCTCCGCGGTGATCGGCATCGGCTCCCATGGCTGGGTGTTCCCGGTGCTGAACCCAGCCGAGACGCTCTACGCATGCGAAAACGTCCGCTCGATGGTGCTCCCGGTCAAGCTCAACCTCGGATTCTCCAACGCGTTCCGGGCGCCGGGCGTGATGGAGGGGACGTTCGGGTTCGAGCAGGCGATCGACGAGCTCGCCGAGAAGCTCGGGATCGACCCGCTCGAGCTGCGGCTGCGAAACGGTGCCGACATCGAGCAGGCCAGCGGGAAGCCCTACAGCTCCAAGCATCTCGAGACGTGCCATCGACGGGCGACCGAGCTGGCGGGATGGGAGCGGCGCGACGGGCTGCGCTCCGACGGCCGCGTCCGCCGGGGAATGGGGATGGCGAGCCAGATCTGGTGGGGCGGCGGCGGGCCGCCGGCGCATGCCATCGTGCGCCTCGGCCGCAGCGGCCGGCCGACCCTCGTGTGCGGGTTCCAGGACATCGGAACGGGCACGATGACCGCGTGTGCGGTGATCGTGGCCGAGTCGATCGGCGTGTCCGTGGATGCCGTCCGGGTGCAGGCGGGCGACACGGCCGGATCGGGATACGGGCCGACCTCCGGCGGATCGATGACGCTGGCGTCGGTGGCGCCGGCGGTGCGATCGGCCGCCCACCACGTCCGCGTGCAGCTGCTCGACCTGGCGTCGGACATGTTCGAGATCTCCGCCTCCGACCTCGTCCTGCGCGACGGCGCGGTCACGTCGCGCGACGGCACGCTGCACCACGAGATCACCGAGATCACCGCCAAGCTCGGCAATGCGTCGCTCGTGGGACACGGGTCACGCGGGCCGAATCCCGAAGACATGCGGATCCACACGTTCGGCTGCCAGGTTGCCCAAATCGCCGTCGATACGCTCACCGGGGAACTGACCGTGGAGCGGGTGTGGGCGGTGCACGACGTCGGCCGGATCATCAATCCCATGGGGGCGATGAGCCAGGTCACCGGCGGCATCCTGCAGGCGGTCGGGTTCGCGCTGAGCGAGGAGCGGGTCGTCGACCCGACCACCGGCACCGTCGTGAACCCGGGCTTCGAGGACTACAAGGTGCCGACGATGGCCGACACCCCCGAGATCGTGTGCGAGTTCGTCAACCGCCCCGACCCACACCTGGGGCTCGGCGTGAAGGGCCTCGGCGAGCCTCCGATCATCCCCACGGCCGCGGCGATCGGAAACGCCTTCGCCCATGCAACCGGGGTGCGGCTGCGTCAGGCGCCGTACACGCCGCGGCGGGTGCTCGAAGGGCTCGAGGGGCTGGGCCGGTGAGGGCGTTCGCCTACTCCCGGCCGGAGTCGGCCGCGGCGGCCGCCGAGCGCCTGAGGGCGCCCGGGGCACGGGCGATGGGCGGCGGCACCGACCTGCTCACTCAGCTGCAGCGCGGCATCCGGCCGGCGGACGAGGTCGTCGACCTGCGGGGCGCCGGCCTCGCAGGGATCGAGATCGGCGGCGAGGGGCTCCGGATCGGTGCCGCCACGCGCATCGCCGATGTGGCCCGGCATCCCGACGTGACCGCGCGGTTTGGGGTGCTCGCACAGGCGGCCGCGGCGATCGGCTCACCGCAGCTGCGCGAGATGGGCACGGTCGCGGGCAACCTCTGTCAGGCCGTTCGGTGCTGGTATTTCCGCCATCCCGACCTGACCTGCTGGCTGCGCGGCGGCGACACCTGCTATGCCCAGATCGGCGACCACCGCAAGCACGGCCTCGAGCCGGGCGACTGCATCTCGGTCGCCCCGTCTGACCTGGCCGCGGCCCTGCTGGCGCTGGACGCGACCGTGGCGACGAACCGGCGTGAGACGTTCCCGCTCGCCGATCTCTACCGGAAGGCCAGCGCGGATAACCGTTCGACGCTCACCCTCGAGCACGGCGAGCTGGTCACCGCCGTGACCGTGCCGCAGGCGCCGGACGCGAGCGCCTATGTGCGCGCCGGCGAGCGCGCCGCGTGGAGCTTTGCCCTGTGCGGCGTCGCGGCGGCCCGCGTCTCCGGGCGCACGCGGCTGGCGGCAATCGGCGTCTCGAACCTGCCCCGCCTGCTCGACCCGGACGACCCGCTGGCGGGCCTGCCCGGCCTCGAGATGACCGCCTGGAAGCGCCGGCTGCTCGAGACTCTCGCCGCGGACGCCCTCGCCGCGCTCGGATGACCGGCCGGTTCGTCGCCGCCGCCGTGTGCGTCGCCGCGCTGGTCGCGCCGGCCGCTGCGACGGCGACGCCGCTGCCGCAGTCGGCGGTCAAGGCCAAGCCGCCGCCGGTCAACGAGGAGTCGCCGTCGGCGGCGCCGGGCGAGCTCGCCTGGGTGCAGAACTCGAAGCTCCACCCTCACCTCTACAACGCGTACGCGCAAAACGGCGGCGGCGCCCGCTTCCGCGTCAACGCTCCCGGGACGCAGGCCGGGCTGGGGACGGGCATCGACGGCCACACGCTGGCGTACACCCAGGTGCACGGCGGCCGGGAGAGCATCCGCCTCTTCAACCTGCCGACGCATGCCCGCCGCGGGCCGCCGGCCGGGGTGAACACGCCGGCGATCGAGGACGAGCCCTCCATCTCGGGCAACTGGCTCCTGTTTCACCGTCTCGAGGACGGGTCTTCCCCCGGCCAGCAGGTGCTGCTTGTGAACCTGACCACCGGCGCGACCCGCGTGCTGGCGTCGGTACCGGGTGCGCGCGGCGTCCTCGAGGCCGGCCAGGTGAACGGCAACTTCGCCGTCTTCACCCAGTCGAAGACTGGCGCGGTGTTCAACGTGTGGCTCTACGACATCGCCCAGAATACGCGCACCGTGATCCCCAATCCGCTCGGCAGGGTGCACTCCGCGGCCGCGGTGAACTCGTCCGGGACGGTCTTCTTCGAGCAGAGCGGCCCGGGTTGCGGCAACAACGCGACGATCGAGGAATACCCGGTGGGCGGTCCGATGTTCGCGGCGGGCACGCTCAAGCCGGGGATCGACCTCTTCCACCCGTTCCTGTTCGAGCACGGGCCGGCCGACGACTACCTGTTCGCCAAGATCCACTGCCGGGGCGGCGCCACCGACATCTACAAGACGACGTTCTCGTAGGTCAGGGGTCGGTGACCGCGCCCTCGCTGGCCGACGACACCAGCGCGGCGTACTTGGCGAAGACGCCGCGGGTGTACTGCGGCGGCGGCGGGCTCCAGTCGCCCAGACGGGCGGCGATCTCGTCGTCAGAGAGCACGATCCGGAGCTCGCGGGCGGTGACGTCGAACTCGATCGTGTCCCCGTCACGGACGATCGCGATCGGCCCGCCGCGGGCCGCCTCGGGCGTGACATGCCCGGCCATCAGCCCGTGGGTCGCGCCCGAGAAGCGGCCGTCGGTGATCAGGGCCACCTGGTCGCCCAGGCCCTCGCCGACGAGGGCGGCGGTCACGTGCAGCATCTCGCGCATGCCGGGACCGCCCGCCGGTCCCTCGTAGCGGATGACGACGACGTCCCCGGCCTCGACGGCGCCCGCCTTGACGGCGGCGAAGCAATCCTCCTCGGAGTCGAACACCCGCGCCGGACCGCTGTGAGAAAGGCGCTCGTGCCCGGCCAGCTTGACGACGCAGCCCTCGGGCGAGAGGTTGCCGCGCAGAATGGCGAGGCCGCCGGTGGCCTTGAGCGGCGTCTCGATCGGCACCACCACGGGCTGACCCGGCGTCTCGACGGCCTGGTCGGCGATCTCGGCCATTGTGCGGCCGTCCACGTTGCGGGCGCCCGCGTGCACCAGGTCGCGCTTGCGCAGCTCCCGGGCGACGAGGGCGACACCGCCGGCGTCGAACATGTCGGTGGCCACGAACTGGCCGCCCGGCTTGAGACTCGCCACGATCGGCGTGCGGGCTGCGACGGCGTCGAACTCGTCGATCGTGAAGGGGATGTCCAGCTCGTGCGCGATGGCGAGCAGGTGCAGGACGCCGTTGGTCGACCCCCCGGTCGCAGCCACCGATGCGGCCGCGTTCTCGATCGCCTCGCGGGTGACGATGTGAGAGGGGCGCACGTCGTCGCGCACCAGCCGCATCACGAGCCTGCCGCACTCTTCGGCGGCGTCGCCCTTGCCCCGGTTGAGCGCCGGGATCCCGTTCAGCCCTGCCGGGCTGATGCCGAGGAAGTCGAGCGCCATGGACATGGTGTTTGCCGTGAACTGGCCGCCGCAGGCGCCGGCACCCGGACATGCGGCCGACTCCACCTCGTGCAGCTCGGTCGCGTCGATGCTGCCGGCGGCGTACGCCCCGACCGCTTCGAACACATCCTGGATCGTGATGTCGCGCCCGCGGAAGGTGCCCGGCGCGATGGTGCCGTTGTAGAGCACGAGGCCGGGCACGTCGAGGCGGCACAGCGCCATCACTGCGGCGGGGATCGTCTTGTCGCAGCCGACGATGCAGACGAGGCCGTCCAACAGGTGCCCGCGCACGACGAGCTCGATCGAGTCGGCGATCAGCTCGCGGCTGATCAGCGAGGCCTTCATCCCCTCGGTGCCCATCGACACGCCGTCCGAGACCGAGATCGTGTTGAACTCCATCGGAGTGCCGCCGGCGGCGCGCACGCCCTCCTTCACGCGCTGGGCCAGCTCGCGCTGGTTGAAGTTGCAGGGCATCGTCTCGATCCACGTCGTGGCGACGCCGACCAGGGGCTTCGCGAGGTCGTCGTCGGTGAAGCCGATCGCCTTCAGCATCGCCCGCGCCGGAGCGCGGTCGGGGCCGTCGGTCAGCGCGGCGCTGTGCCGCTTGGCGGGGTCGGACGGGCGGTCGTACGGGTCGCGCGGCACGGACGGCAAGCCTACCGCGTGATCAGTCCGAACGTGCCTCAACGGCGACGTAGAGGCCCCATGCGCGGCCCGAGTCGAAGAGCTCGTCAGGATCGACTTCGCCGACCTCCCCGAGCATGTGCGGCGACGGATCGTCGTGAGTACTGCCCCACACGAACCTGCGGAGCGGCTCGACCTCGGGCTTCTCGAGATGGTCGCCGCGTTCCTGCGCCGCCAGCAGTTCCTCGCCCGCCGGGCCGTCTGCGTATCCCTTCCCCATCGCCGAAGTGTAATCCCGGCCCGGGGGAGGTGAATGAATGAACACCCGCCAACCGCGAACAAGGTGGATGAAGATCTGGGGCCGGGCACCAAATATTCACGGCCAAAGCGTCTTACAGCGCCCGCCGAAGCAGACCGACGAGCTCCTCACGGCCGGGCGGCGGCAGCATCCGCCGCAGCTCGGGCCGGTCGAGGGCCGCGTCGGCGACCGGTCCCAGCTGCGCCTCGATGACCCCGAGCTCCGAGAGCCGGCGGATCCCGCCGCCCAGGTCCGCCACTCTCGCGGCGATGCCCTCCACGGGCACCTCGATCGCGGCGGCGAGGGCCTCGACAGCCGCGGGCTCGCGCCGATGCATGGCGACGAGGACGTGCGGCAGCACCGCCGCGTTGGTGGCGGCATGCGGCGTTTCGCAGATGCGGACGATGGTCTGGCAGAGGACGTGGTGCAGCGAGTAGCCGGCCGAGTCCATCGCGTAGGCGGCCAGCAGCGCTCCGAGGGCGAGGAGGTCGACACGGTCAGGGGCATGGGGCTCGAGCCCGTGGGCGATCATCCCCGCTGCGGCCGCGGCAACCATGGTCGCGACCGGGTTCACGGCGGGGCCGTACAGCGCCTCGGCAGCATGGGCGAGCGCGTTCATGGCGCTCGCGCGGCGTGCCACCTCGGCCTGGCTGGTCATCAGAGCCGAATCGGCGAGCACCAGCACCGGCCGATGGCGGCCACGATCCTCGTACCCGGGCACGAGGCGGTGGCCTGTGGTCATCTCGGCGCCGGAGAGCGTCGTCGGCACCGCACACACGCGGCCGCCCCGCGCCGCGGCGAGCGCTTTGGCCGTGTCGATCACGCGCCCGCCGCCCCAGGCGACGACGGGGCCGTCGCCGACGTCGTCGACCAGTGCCGCGGCGGCATCGACGACCTGACCGGACGGCACGTCGTGGACCGAGCGCCACGAATCGCGCAGCGACGGCGGGATCGACTCCCGCGCCCTCGGAGTCGAGAGCAGGTCGGCACCCGGCCATGCGCGCTGGCCGGCCCCCGGCCCGAAGTGGATCACGCGGTCGCCGTCGGCCCACGTGAACGGTTTCACTGAGCCATCGCCACCCCCGCGACGACGAGCGCGGCGCCCAGCCCGAGCCACACCGTCACCTGCTCGCCCAACGTGACCGCCCCGATCGCAATCGCCACCACCGGCACACCGTACAGATATGCGGTCGTGCGCGACGCGTCCAGCCGCCGCAGCGCCAGCGTCCAGCCCATGTATCCCAGGAATGTGGCCGCGACCCCGAGGTAGAGCAGAAGCGCGATCCCGCCCGGGTGAAGGGCGCCCACCCGCCTGGCCGCCGCGGTGCCGCCGAAGGGCACGAGCCCGACGGTGCCGACAAGCGATGCGGCCGCGGTGACGGCGACCGCCCCGTGGCGCGCGAGCAGGGGCTTCACGAGGACGTTGTACGCGGCGAAGGCGATGGGAGCGGCGAGCACGAGCAGCGGCCCGTGCGCGTGCGCGAACGAGACCCGCTGCCCCGACCCCAGCAGGATGACCACGACCACGCCTGCGAACGACAGCGCGAGACCCGCCGCGCGCCGCCGGGAGAACCGCTCCTGTCCGATGATGAGCGCCATCGCGAGCGTCATCCCCGGCGCCGCGGCGACCACGACGCTGGCCGTTCCGGCAGTGGTCAGGCGCTCGCCCGCGTTCAGCGAGAGGTGATAGACGTCGACGACCAGAAGGCCCGCCGCGACGAGCCGCAGCAGGTCACGCCGGCTCGCACCGGCCAGCCCGCGGGTCATGACGAGAGCGACGGCGAACCCCGGCGCCGCCACCACGTAGCGGCCGAGGGCGATGTCCGGTGCGGCGAGGCCGTCGTGCAGCAGCTGCTTGATGGCTGCGAACGCCCCTGCCCAGACGATGACGACGAGAGCCAGCAACAGGTGCGGGCTTCGTGGGAAACTGCGGGGCATGGCGGTTAAACGCATCGAGATTCGTTGGCGTGATATGGACGGGTTCGGCCACGTTAACAACTCGACCTACCTGACCTATCTTGAGGAGGGCCGGGACGAGCACATCACCGAGCTCGTCGGCGAGACCGTGCACCGGGTGGTGATCCGACGGATCGAGATCGACTTCGTCTCGGGCCTGACGCAGGACGACGACCTGGTCGACGTCCACGTGGAGCTGACCGCCGTCGGCGGGTCGAGCGTGACGCTCGACGAGCGCATCGTCACCGCCGCCGGCCGCGTGGCGGCGAGGGCAAAGACCGTGCTCGTGCACATCGACGAGACCCGCACCGCCGCCGCCCCATGGCCGGACGACGCCCGCGCCGCCCTCGAATCGGAGCTTGCGCCAAAAGGGGTCTGACCCCGTTTGGCCCGGTTTCAGTACAGCGCGGCCGCCAGCCGGCGGCGGTAGGCGACCGCCAGCGGGTCGTCCTGGCCCAGGTCGGCGAACACGCCGACCATGACCTGGCGGATCCGCTCGCGGAGGTCGCCCTCGGCGCCCTGCAGAGCCGTGAGGAGAAGCTCGAGGCCGCGCTCGGTCTCGCCGTCCGCGAGCGCCTGCAGCGCGGGGGCGAGCACGGGATCGTCGGCCGATTCCAGCCGCACCAGCGCCGCCCGCGCCGCCGGGTGGTTGGGCTGCAGCTCCAGCGCGCGCCGGATCGACGTCTCGTCGCCCAGCGCCGCCAGCCGGTCGGCCTCCGAGGGCAGCAGGCCGCGCAGGAACGAGTCGACCGCGACCCGCGGCACCACTCCGGTGAACTCGTCCACCATGCGGCCGTCCTTGAAGGCCTTCACGGCCGGGATCCCCTGGACGCGATAGCGCATGGCGACCTGCGGATTGCTGTCGACGTCGACCTTCACGAGCTCGACGGCGCCGTCCGTGCTCTCGACGGCCTGCTCCAGCACCGGGCCGAGCTGGCGGCAGGGGCCGCACCACTCGGCCCAGAAGTCGACCACCACCGGGACCGTGCGCGAGCGCTCGATCACGTCGGCGTCGAAGCTGTGATCGGTGGCTTCGACCATGCTCACCCCTCGTCGTCCGCCTGCTCGCGCAGGTAGCGCTCGAAGTCTGCGGCCAGCTCGTCGCCCGTCGGTGGATCGTCGCGGTCGGCGGCCTGTTCGAGCTGCTCGACGTAGCCGGCCACGTCGGGATCGTCGGCGATCGCCGAGGCCACCCGCAGCTGGTACTCGCTCGCCGCGCGCTGCAGCTCGCCGCTGCCCGGAGGCGTGCCCGCGATCTCGGCCAGCCGTTCCAGAAGCGCCAGCGCGGCCTGCGGGTTGGGGGCGGCCGAGATGTAGTGCGGCGTGGCGGCCCACAGGCTGGCCGAGATGAGGCCGGCCCGCGAGCACGAGTCGTGGAGCACGCCGACGATCCCGGTCGGGCCCTCATACGTGGAGCTCGCGAGCCCATGGCGGCTCATCAGCTCGGGATCGGAGGCGCTGGCCGAGACCGGCACCGGCCGCGTGTGGGGCGTGTCGGCGAGCAGGGCTCCCATTGTGATCACGAGCTCCGACTCGTACCTCCGCGCGATCTCGACGATCGTGTCCGAGAACGCCCGCCAGCGCATGTTCGGCTCGGTGCCGAGCACGATCAGAAGGTCGTGGGACGGCGATGCGAACACCTCGGTGACCGGCCATTCCAACCGGCGCACATCGCCGTCGACGAGTTGCACCGTCGGCCGGGTCTGCTGGTAGTCGATGAACGGCTCGGAGTCGATGACGGCGAAAAGCTCGGCATCGGTGACAGCCCGCAGGTAGCCGGCCGCCAGGCTGGCCGCACCGCCGGCGTCGTTCCAGCCCCTGAACGCGGCCACCATTCGCGGGTTCTGCAGAGCCGGCTCCGAATCGAGTCGGACGAAGTCCATGCCTGCAGTCTGGCACAACGCCTTCGAGCCGCGGGCGGCTCGTGGGCGATATAACCCGGCGCATGGGCTCAGTTGACCTGATCGTGATCGCATGGGTGGTGATGTCCGCCGTCCTCGGCGCCCGCCGCGGCCTGGTCGCAAACGTGCTCGGGCTGGCGGGATTCGCGGTCGGCGCGCTCCTCGGAGCGCGGTTGGCGCCCCACCTGCTCTCGGGCGGGTCGCAGTCGACGTGGCTGCCGATGGCGAGCCTCATCGGCGCACTGGTCGGCGGAAGCGCCGCTCAGGCCGTGACCGGGTCGGTGGCCGCGATGCTGCGCGGGCGGCTCCTGCACGGCCCGCTGCGGCTGGCGGACACGGCCGGTGGCTTTGTTGCCGGTGCCGCACTCGGACTGGCCGTGGCCTGGCTGGTCGCCGTCGTCGCGCTCGCCCAGCCCACGCTCGGCCTCCGCCGCGACGTGCAGGGCTCGACCGTTCTGCCGGCGCTGCTGCGGGATGTCCCCGCCGACGAGGTGCTGCACGCGCTGGCCCGGTTCGACCCGCTCCCGGTGCTCCCGTCGATCGCCGACCGGGCGCTGCCGCCGCCCGATCCGAGCGTCCTGCGCAGCGTCCCCGCCCGGCGCGACAGCCGGAGCGTGGTCCGCATCGAGGGCACCGCCTGCGGTCTGGACATCCAGGGCTCGGGCTGGGTGCTCCGCCCGGGGATCGTCGTCACCAACGCCCACGTGATCGCGGGCGAGCAGAACGCGCAGGTCGAGGCGCCGGGAGGCGTATCGCTGACCGGCATCCCCATCGCGGTCGACCCGGGCAACGATGTCGCGCTACTGCGTGTCGCCGGCCTGCACCCGCCGCCGTTGCGGCTCTCGCCCAAGGCTCCGTCCGGGGGCGGCGCGATCCTGATCGGCTACCCCGAGGACGGCCCCCTGACGGCCGTGGCCGGGCGTGCCGGCACCCCCGTGACGGCGCTCGCACCCGACGCGTACGGCAAGCACGTCCACCCCCGCACGGTCGTGCCGCTGCGCGGCCTGCTGCGCCACGGGGACAGCGGCGGCCCGGTCGTCAACCGGGCCGGGCAGGTCGTTGCCATGATGTTCGCCGCCGACGAGGGCGGCGGGATCCAGGGCGGCTTCGGGGTTCCGCTCGATGCGATCCGACACGCGCTCCAGATGACCGGGCCGCACCCGGACACCGGCCCGTGTCTCGGGTAGGTCAGGCAGCGCGGCCGGGGCTGCGCTCGGCGAGCACATCTGCAAGCGCCTCGAGCGCGACCAGGTTATGGCCCTCGACGAAGACGTCGGCGTGGCGCAGTGCGATCCGCATGCCCCCGGCCAGCGGCGCGAAGCCGTCGTGGCCCTTGAGCGGGTTCACCCACACCAGCCTGTGCGCCTGGCGTGAGATCCGGGCGAGCTCCGTGTCGAGCAGGGTGAGGTCGCCGCGCTCCCATCCGTCGGAGACGATCACCACGACCGCTCCACGCGTCAGTCCCCGCCGTCCCCATACGTCGTTGTAGCGGCGGAGCGAGTCGCCGATTCGGGTGCCGCCGCCCCAGTCGGGCATCAACCCGCCCGCCCCGGCGAGCGCCCGCGCGGGGTCGAGTTTCTTCAGGTGGGGGGTGAGCCGCGTGATCCGGGTGCCGAAGGCAAACGCCTCGACTCGCCGGCCGGTGACGGTCACCGCCTGCAGGAACATCACGATCGCTCGCGCATACGGCTCCATCGAGCCGGAGACGTCGCACAGAAACACGAGCTTGCGGGGAACCTGCTTGCGACGGCGAAACGCTGGATCGAGCGGCAGGCCCTGTGTCCGGATCGCCCGTCGCAGCGTTCGCCGGGCATCGAGTACGTCTCCGCTCGTGCCCGCCCGCAGGCGCCGCGAGCGCCGCTTGGGGGTTGCGTCGGGCAGGCGCTCCATCAGCCGGCGCAGCCTCCGGAGCTCGGCGACGGTCATATCGGCGAAGTCGCGCTGGCGCAGACGCTCGTCGGGCGAGGCGGCCAGCACCGTCACCGACTCCTCGCCGCTCTCGTCGCCCCCACCATCCGGCTCGTGCGCCGGCACCGGCGGCGGGGCGCCCGGCTCGACCCGCGGCACCTCGACGCCCGCATCCGGCTGGGGCATCACCGGCGCCTCCTCCCAGTAGGCGGCGAAGGCCGCGTCGAATGCGTCCATCTCCTCGCGCCGCGCGACCAGCGTCGCGCGCAGGGTGTGGTAGACGTCGTCGCGGCGGGCGAGCCCGACCACGTCGAGCCCGCGCAGCGCGTCCTGCAGCCGCCCGGGGCCGACCTCGAGCCCGGCGGAGCGCAGCACCCGGCCGAAGCCGACGATGCGCTCGAGGACGACGTCCCCCGGGGCCGGCACGCTAGGCCTCGCGGGCGTGTGCGAGGAGCTTCGGGAGGCGCCCGTCGCGCACGAGCTCGATGTCCTCGTGGTGCTTCAGGACGGTGCCCAGCGTGGCGTCGACGACCCCGGCGTCGAGCTCCGCCTGGCCGAGTGCCAGCAGCGCCTGAGTCCAGTCGATCGTCTCGGCGACGCCGGGGACCTTCGCCAGGTCGAGGTCGCGCAGGGACGCGACGAACGTTGCCGCCTCGACGGCCAGCCGCTCGGGCACGCCGGGGACGCGGGCACGCACGATCGCAACCTCGCGGTCGGTGTCGGGGTGGCCGATCCAGTGGTACAGGCAGCGACGCTTCAGGGCATCGTGGAGATCGCGGGTGCGGTTCGAGGTGAGCACGACGCGCGGGCGGCGCTTGGCACGCACCGTGCCGATCTCGGGGATCGTGACCTGGAAGTCGGACAAGAGCTCGAGCAGGAACGCCTCGAACTCGTCGTCGGCCCGGTCGATCTCGTCGATCAGGAGCACGGGCGGAGTCGCGTCGCTGTGCTCGATCGCCTCGAGGAGCGGCCGCGCCTCCAGGAACTCGCGGCCGAACAGGTCGTGGAGCGTGCGGGCCGGGTCGAGCGCCTCCGCCGCCTCCAGCGTGCGGATGTAGAGCAGCTGGCGGGCGTGGTTCCAGTCGTACAGGGCGTGGGCGACGTCGATGCCCTCGTAGCACTGCAGCCGGATCAGGCGCCCACCGGTGACCATCGCCAGGGCCTTCGCCGCCTCCGTCTTGCCCACCCCGGCCTCGCCCTCGAGGAGCACCGGCTTCTCGAGCGCGAGTGCGAGCGTGAGCACCGTCGCAAGGCCGCGGTCGGCCAGATAGGCGTGTTCGGCGAGCTGCGCCGTGAGCGTGTCGATGGAGTCCGCTTTGATCACAGCCTGAGATTAGATGATTGATTCCACGCCTCCGCGCCTGGACGTTCATCGGTGGCGGGTTGGCGGTTTGTGGCGGGGCTGCGGCTGCGAACCGTCGCCCAGGACATCACGGCGGCGGCGGAACCAACCATCTATCGCGGCTCGGGCAGATCCCAGCCGCTGCTCGTCAGGTCGAGGCCGCCGTCGATGGCGATCGTGACGCCGGTGATGTACGTCGCCGCCGGTGACGCCAGATAGGCGATCAGGTCGCCCACCTCTTCGGCGGCGCCGAGCCGCCGCATCGGGATGGTGGCCGCCACCGCGTCCAGGTCGAGGCCGTAGCCGGCCACGCCCTCGGTGTCGATCCATCCGGGCGCGACGCACACAAGGCCGATGCCGTACCGGCCCCACTCCATCGCCAGCGTTCGCGTGAGCCCGCCCATCCCGGCGCGGGCGGCCGACGAGTGCGCCATGCCGGCGATGCCGCGCTCGGGACAGAGCACCACCGAGATCACCCGGCCGCCGCCGTTTGCGATCATCCACCGCTTCGCGACCGCCTGGGTGAGGAACCAGGGCGCGTCCAGGTTCAGCCGCCGCACGGCCCGCCATCCGCCCGGCGAGATGTCCTCCGCAGCGGCGGTGAACTGGCCGCCCGCGTTGTTCACCAGGCAGTCGATGCGCCCGAACCGGGTCATGCACTCCTCGACGAGGCCGGCGCTCACGTCCGGGTCGCGGATGTCCCCGGGGTAGGTCTCGCAGCCGTCTCCCAGCAGCGCCCTTGTCTCCTCGAGCGGTTCGGGCCGCCGGCCCGCGACGAGCACGCCGTAGCCGTCGCGGTGCAGCGCGATCGCGGTCGCCCGGCCGATGCCGGTACCGCCGCCCGTGACGATGGCCGCGCGCTCCACGGCCTGAACCTACCAGACCCCGTGCACCGCTCGATGTGGCCCCAGGAGGCGCTGGCAGGCGGCACCAAACGCCGTACACTTCAGGCTGAACGTCGGAGGTGCGCGATTCGCTGTCTGCTGCTCGATGCAACCATGCGGCCAACCAGTCTCGTCACGCGCGAGCGTGCTGTGTCGCTGGTGGTCTGTGGCCAGGCACAGGTGATCGCAGAAGACCCCGAGGTGTTGTTCCGGTCGGAGCACCTGCGCGTCGCGCTGCCGGTGATCCTGCAGGTCCCGGCATATGTCGAGCTGCGCCCGCTGGTGAAGCGCAACGTCGTTCGCCGGGTGCTCTTCTGCCGCGACAACTGGCGCTGCGCCTACTGCGGCCGTGACGGCGGCCCTCGCGACCTGACGATGGATCACGTGAAGCCGCTTTCCCGCGGCGGGCGGCACTCGTGGGACAACGTCGTCAGCGCCTGCCGCCGCTGCAACCACCGCAAGGGCAACCGGCTGCCGTGGGAGGCCGGCATGTACCCCCGCCACGTCCCCAAGGCGCCCGACATGGTGCAGGTGGCCTGGGCCGGCCGGCTGACCCACCCCTTGCAGCGCGAGTACGTGGCCGCCTGGCACAAGGTGCCGGAAGCGGTTCTCTAGCCGCATGAATGGGGCCTAACCCCGTTTCGGCGCCTCACCAACAACCCCCGAGGGCGTGAACGGTGAGAACACCATGCACGCCCCACGCCGCTACCCCAACGCGGCCGCCCGCAGTCCCCTCTGCATCGCCGCCGCGACCGGGCCCGGGCGGCCGTCGGCAACCGCGGCGCCGTCCAGGCGCACCACGGGCATCACCTCGCGGATGCTCGACGACGTGAACACCTCGGCGACCCGCGCCAGCCGGTCGAGCTCGTAGGCGCCCGACTCGACGGTGATCCGGGCGTCCGCCGCGACGTCGACGAGGGTGTCGCGAGTCACGCCCGCGAGGATGCCGAGGTCGAGCGCCGGCGTGTGCAGGATTCCGTCCTCGACGAACCACACGTTCGACGTCGGGCCCTCCAGCACGATTCCCTCGAGCGAGAGGAACAGGGCGTCGTCGGCGCCTCGCCGGCGGGCCTCGGTCTGGGCGGCGATGTTGACCGCGTAGCTCGTCGACTTGACGCCCGGCAGAAGCCAGGGGGACGCGCGCCGGGCCGTCGCGCCGATCGCGAGCTGGAGCGAGCGCAGCTCGATCCCGGCCGCCCGCATCCGATCGAGGCCTTCCGGTAGCGCGGTGACGAGGGCGAATCCAACCGGCCGCGTCGCATCCGCGCCCGCCGTCCACACCACCCGCAGCACCGCATCCAGCACGCCCGGCTGCGCCAGCGACTCGCCGACGAGATCGGTGAGCGCGGCCGAGTCGGGCGCGTCCAGACCCGAGCACGTGGGCCGAGCGGGTCAGCCGCTCCAGGTGCGCCGGCAGCCGGAACGGCCGCCCCGCGTACACCCGCAGCGTCTCGAACACCGCCCGGCCGCGCAGCACCGCCTCGTCGTCGACCCGCAGCCACGGCCGGTCGGGATCGACCAGCCCGTGGCCCAGAACCGCCAGGGCCAGGGTCTCCTCGGGCATGCCTGTGCGATGCTACCGGCGTGTCCGCGGTCTCGGAACGCAAGCGCCACGCCCGCCATCTGTTCGCGGGCATCGCCGCCGACTACGACCGCTGGGCGCACCTGCTCTCGCTCGGCCAGGACAGGCGCTGGCACGACTTCATGATCGAGACGATCGCCCCGGCGGCCGACCGCGATGGGGCGCTCGTCGCAGACGTCGCCACCGGCACCGGCGCCGTCGCGATCGCGCTGGCCCGCCGCTACCCGTGCCGCGTCGTCGGCATCGACCAGAGCCCCGACATGCTCGCCGGCGCCCGTGACCGGATCGGCGCCGCAACCCTCGCCGAGCGGATCGAGCTGGTCGAGGCTCCGGCCGAGGAGCTGCCCGTCGCCCCCGGCTCGGTCGACGCGCTCACCCACACCTATCTGCTGCGCTACGTCGACGATCCGGCCACGGTGCTGCGCACGCTGGCGGCCGCGGTTCGTCCCGGCGGGATGATGGCATCGCTCGAGTTCGGCGTCCCCCGCGGCGCCGAGCTGGCGGCGTGGCGAGCCTACACGCGAGTCGGGCTGCCGCTGGCCGGCGCCCTCGCCGGCCCGGCGTGGGTGCAGACGGGCCGGTTCCTCGGCCCCAGCATCGAGCGATTCTGGAACGCATATCCGCTCGATACGGTGCTGCGCATGTGGGCCGACGCCGGGATGGAGCGCATCCGCTCGCGGCGCCTGAGCGCCGGCGGCGGCATCGTCATCTGGGGCCTGCGGGCAGGGTGACTCAGGTGACCGTGAGCTCGTCCAGATAGCTGGCCGAGCGGCGGGTGAGCCGACCGTCGGCGCCGGTCTCGTAGTAGCCCATCCGCCACAGCGGCGGCGAGTAGACGTGCAGCGACACCGTCGGCTCATCACCGGTGTGGCAGACGTCGTGGATCCTCGAGGCGTCGAAGCTGAACCCCTCGCCCGCCGCGTGGATGACCACGTCGAGATCGGCCTGACCGAGCACCGGGCGCAGCTCCGCCAGCGCGCCCTCGATCACCCGTACCGCGCCGCCGGAGACGTCGTGGTCGTGCAGCCCGGTCTCTTGCGTGCCCACCCAGCAGATCAGCCAGGCGTCGAGATGGTGGTCGCGGTGAAGACGCACGAACACCCGCTCGTCGTCGTCGTGGCGAACCTCGCTCCGCCAGAGCTCGGGACGTCCGGCGAGATCCTCGGCCAGGGCACGCAGCTCTCCGGGCGTGAGATCTCGATCGTCGCTGTGCCGCTGCGAGAACCAGGTCGCGACGGCGGACAGCGCGTCTGTCATGGAACACCTCCTTGGTCGTGGAACACGCGAGCCGGGTTGCGTTCGGCCACGGCCTCGAAGACGGCGGGGCCGAGAGCATCGAGCGAGCGCAGAAGCGGCTCCGGGTCGATGACGGGAATATCGGTGCCGAGCACGATCTGCTCGGCACCGTAGGCGGCCAGGGCGAGCTCGAGATCGAGCCGCTGGCATGAGGCGGTATCGAGGAAGACGTTGGCGTCGATCGAGCCGGCGAGACCCGAGAACGTCCGCCAGCGCCCCTCCAGGAACGGCGCACCGCCGGCCATGATCGCAAACACGACGCGCAGCTCGGGGTGGGCGGGCGCCCCCAGCGCCCTCCAGGTCGCGAACGCGCGCAGCGACCAGGCGGGGTACTGCGCGAGCGGCGTCCACCACGCCGGAAGGCGCGCGTCGGCCGGCTCGGGCCGCGTCCACGGAGCGGGCCCCGGGTGCACGAACAGCGGCCGTCCCGCCCGCTCGAGCATCTCGAGCAGCGGAGCGCAGAGGTCGAGCCCGGCCGGCGTCGCCAGCGCCTCGCTCGGCAGCGACAGCCCCGCGAATCCCGCCTCCAGCCGGTCGGCGACGTCGCCGGCCCCGGCGTCGGCCGCGTTCAGGCAGGCGGCGGCAAACGCCCGCAACCTCCCGCTCGAGGAGCCGACGAGCTCGGAGATGCCGCGGTGGTAGGCATCGAGCAGCGGGCGGGCCTCGTCCTCGGGCAGGGACTCCACTCCGACCGGGCTCGAGATCGAGATCACGGCGGTGTCGATGCCGCCTGCATCCAGCAGTGCCAGCCGCCGCTCAGGGTCGTGGTACGCGGCGGAGATCGGCCCGGCCGGCTCGAAGGCGAGCTCGAGCCACATGCCGCCGTCGCGCGTCACGATCCGGGGCGCAGTCGTGCGCCCCGACAGGGCCGAGATGAAGGCCTCGGGCCAGAGGTGCTGGTGCAGATCGACGCGCGTTTGCGCACTCCCCGGTCTTGTGAAACGATTAACACGATTGTGACTGATCACCGCCCCAAACGCAAGCGGGCAACGCTGCGCGACGTGGCCGAGCTGACCGGGCTCTCTCCCGCCGGAGTGTCGTACGCACTGCGCGGGCAGCGGGTGTCCGCGGCGACTGAGGAACGGGTGCGCGACGCGGCCGACCGGCTGGGATTCCGCTCGGATCCCATCGCGCGTGCGCTCCGAGGCGGCTCGACCGGGGTGATCGGGGTGATCGGCGGCAGCCTGGCCGACTACTGGCATCAGGAGTTCGCCTCGGAGCTGCAGCGGCACCTGCGCAGGCGCGGCCGCCACATGCTGCTCGCGGATGCCGACGGAGACGCGGCGACCGAGACCGACCTCGCCCGCGGCCTGGTCGACCAGCGCGTCGACGGCCTCATCGCGCTGCCGGTGGCACCCGACTCACCCGCCTGGAGCGAGATCGTGTCGCAGGTGCCGGTCGTGGCCGTAGGGGCGCCGCTGGCGGCACCGGCGGGCGCGATCCGGTTCCAGGCCGAGGAGGGGGCCGATCTGGTGCTCGACCATCTCCGCGGCCTCGGTCACGAGCGCATCACGGTGCTGTCGACCGGTGTCCACCACCCGCGCCGGCGGCGGGGCGTGCGGACGCGGACGTGCGGGTTTGCGGCCGCCGACGGCCGGGCGGCCACCGCCGCGGCGTTGCGCCGGCAGTCACCGCCGACCGCGGTGTTCGCCCTCTCCGACGCTCTCGCCTACGGCGCCTACATGGCCTGTGCCAACCTGGGGCGGCGCATCCCCGAGGACGTGTCGGTGGCCGGATTCGACGACCACCCCATCTCGCGCCTGCTCAGCCCGGCGCTCACGACGGTCAGCTGGGACACCGGCAGGGCGGCGGCCGCAGCGGCGGCGATGCTGCTCGATGCGATCGAGGGCCGCCGCCGGCTCGGCGGCGAGCTGGTGGTGCGCCCGCGCCTGGTCGCCCGCGACTCAACTGCCGCGCAGAATATTGAGTGCCTGACACCGGTTGTGCAGCCCGGGAGAACATGACGTAGCGGCGGTCTGGCAGCATGCCGACGCGCTCGTACAGGCGCACGGCGCCGGTCGGATTGTCCGAGTCGACCTTGAGGCCGACGGTCGCCAGACCGCGGCGGTGAAACTCGCCGAAGGCCTCGCGCAGCAGCGCCTCACCAAGGCCGCGGCCACGCCAAGCCGGGCGCACCCCGACGTCCTTGACCCAGCCCTCCGCCCAGCACAGACACGCTCCGCACAGCTCCGCGCCGGCCTCGGCCAGGAACCAGACCCCGGGATCGAAGCCGGGGTCACCCGTCATCCAGGGCACCCAGCGGTCGAACGGCAGCACCACCTCGGCGTTGGCGGCAAAGGCCTCGACCATCAGTGCGTGCACCGCCGGAGCGTCATCGTCGTGGTACGTGCGCATCGCGACCCCGTCGGGCCACACCGGCGGCTGCGGCTCCTCCGTCACGTCGAGCTCCATGCGCAGGATCTCGCGCGCCTGCACCCACCCGCGGTCACGATAGAGCCCGACCAGATCGTCCGCGGCCGACGGGACGATGGTCTCGAGCTCCGCCAGCGCGCGCGGCGACCGTATCCAGCAGCACCGCCGCGACGTCGCCTTCGCGGTGGTCGGGGTGCGGCCACACCTCGACGTAGCCGTCCTCGAGGGTCGCGTAGCCGACGACGCCCCCGTCGCCCTCGGCCACCCACGCCTCACCGTGGCCCCACGCCGCGCGCAGGTGCTCGATCGACCCCTCGCCCTGGCCGTACAGCACCATCGAGAGGGCATCCGAGACCGCGAAGGCCGGCTCGACGTCGGCCGCGACCGCCGGGCGCACATGCACGTCAACCGAGCCCATCAGCCGCCAAAGTGGAGCAGCACCTTGCCGAACTTGCCCGAGGCGGCGAGATGGTCGAACGCGTCGGCGGCCCGCGCGGCCGGAAACACCCGATCGACGAACGGTCGCACCCGGCCACTTGCGAGCAGCGGGACGACCTGACGCGCGAACGCCTGCACCGCGGCGGCCTTCTCGTCCATCGCCCGGGCGCGCAGCATCGTGCCCATGAGACTGGCGCGCTTGCCCATCATCACCCGCAGCGACAGCTCTGCGTCGGCGCCCGCGCCGGTGCCCACGACGATCACCCGGCCACGGGGCGCGAGTGCGGCGAGGCTGCCCGCGAGGTTCTGGGCGCCGACCAGCTCGAGCACCACGTCGACCCCCGCCGCGTCGTCGAGCGCCACCGTCTCGGCGCCCAGCTGGGCCAGCCTGTCGTGGTGGCAGCGCGCGTTGGCGAGCACCCGGGCGCCGACGGCGACGCCCATCTGGACCCCGGCCGTGCCGACCCCTCCGGTGGCGCCGTTCACGAGCAGCGTCTCACCCATCGCCAGGGCCGCACGCGTGAACACCGCGTCGTGGGCTGTGACGAAGGCCTCGGGTACGGCGGCCGCATCGCGGTCGTCGAGCGAGTCCGGGACGCCGGTCACATGCCGCTCGTGCGCCACGACCGTGTCGGCCAGCCCGCCACCGCCAACGATGCCGAACACCCGGTCGCCCTCTCGCCAGGCGGTGACCGCGGCGCCGCAGGCGACAACTCTGCCCGACACCTCGAGTCCCGGGATGTCCTGGGGCGAGCCGGCCGGAGCCGGGTAGCGGCCCGCGCGCTGGGCCAGATCGGCGGGATTGAGCCCGGCATGGGTAGCCCGGATCAGCACGGAGTGATCACCCGGGACAGGATCGGGCCGCTCCTCCACCCGCACCACCTCGGATCCGCCGGCGCCCGTGAAGGTGACCGCGATCATGGCGCGGATCCTACGCTCAACTCCACGCCGCGCCCCGCCAGTTCGGAGTCGACGATCACAACCGTGCGGGCCCCCTCACCCCGACGCAGGCGCTGCAGCGCGTCCTCGACCCCATCGAGATCGGTGAAGTGCGACACAACGCTGACCAGGTCGATCTCGCCGGAGGCCGCCAGCGCGACCAGCGCGGGCAGCTCTCCGGCGACGTCGGCGGAGCCGTAGAAGCAGCCCCGAAGGATCTTCTCGTTCAGCAGGTCGAGCGCGGGCAGCGAGACCTCGACGCCGGCGGGCGCGATTCCGACGACCGTCGCCTGGCCCCCCGGCCGCAGCACGTCCCAGGCGAGCCGGATCGTGTCGCCGCGGCCGACCGCCTCGATCGCATGGTCGAAGCCTCCGGGTACGAGCTCGGCAAGGACCGCATGGACGTCGGCCCCGGCCTCGACCACGTCGGTGGCGCCGCGGGTGCGGGCGAGCGCGAGCTTCGAGGGGTCGCGGTCGACCGCGACGATCCGGCCCGCGCCCGCCAGCCGCGCGCCGGTCACGACCTGCAGGCCGACCCCGCCGCAGCCGATCACGCACACCGATTCCCCGGCCGCAACCCGAGCGGCGTTTCGCACCGCGCCCACACCGGTGACCACGCTGCAGCCGACGAGCGCCGCCTGCCACAGCGGCAGGTCGGCGGTGAGCGGCACGGCCGAGGCGGCGGGGACGACGCACCGCTCTGCGAAGCACGAGACGTGCAGGAAGTGCTTGACCTGACCGCCACCGGGCCGCTCCAGCCGCGATGTGCCGTCCATCAGGACGCCGTGGAACGAGTGCCTGGCCGCCGGCCGGCACAGGTGCGACCGGCCGGCGAGGCACATCCGGCAGGCGCCGCATGGCGGCACGAAGCAGAACACCACCGGGTCGCCCGGGCGCACGTGCGTGACGCTCTCGCCGACGGCCTCGACGACGCCCGCACCCTCGTGCCCAAGCACGATCGGCCACCTGCCGTCGCCCAGGTGCCCCAAGGCCAGGTGCAGATCGGAGTGACACACGCCGGCGGCGGCGACCCGCACCAGCACCTCGTCGTGGTGGGGAGGGTGCAGCAGCAGCCGCTCGACCTTGACCGGCGCCCCATGGCACTCGAGCACCGACGCCCGGATCTCGATCGGCGGGCCGCTCATGCCACCCGGTGGCGCTCGAGTGCGTCCAGGTCGGGCTCGACTCCCAGCCCCGGGCCCGCCGGCGGGCGCACCGTGCCGTCAGCGGCGATCTCGACCGGGGCCGGCAGCAGCCAGTCGCGCCGTGCGGCCGGCCATGCCGGCGGGTCGAACGGCACCTCGACGTACGGGCAGGTCGAGAACGCGAGCGCGGCGTGCAGGTTTGCGACCAGGCCGTGGCCGTTCGACCAGGTGTGCGGCGACCACATCCGGCCGTGCAGATCGGCCAGGGCGGCGATCCGGCGGGCGCCGCCGATCCCGCCCGCGAGCACGACGTCGGGCTGGATCACGTCGACGCCCCCGTGCACGACCAGGTCACGAGCCTCGTGTGCCGCGCGCACCATCTCGCCTGCCGCCAGCCGCAGCGAGGTCCCCCGGCGAAGGGCCGCGTACCCGTCGATGTCGTCTGTCCGCAGCGGCTCCTCGAGCCATTCGATCCCGAGCGGCTCGAGCGCCCGGGCGCACTGAAGCGCGGTCGGGAGATCCCAGCGCGGCGTGCGGTCGCCGGCCATCCGCCAGCCCTGGTTGGCATCCACCATGACCCGCATATCCGGCCCGACGGCATCCCGCACCGCCTCCACCACCTCCACGTCGCGGCGCCAATCGTCGTCGTGAAAGCGCAGCTTGACGGCGCGGACGCCCGCGTCGCGGAGCGCGACACATCGGGCCGCCCGCTCCGCGGGCGCCAGCCGCTCGGCGCTGGACGCGTAGGCGATCAGCGACTCGCTGCGGCCGCCCAGCAGCCGCCACAACGGCTGCCCGAGTGCCCGCCCGACGACGTCCCACACCGCCACCTCGAGCGTCCACGGCCGGCCGCCGTGGAAGTCGACCGTCTCGCACACCTCGCGCACGACCTCGGTGCGGAACGGATCGACGCCCCGCAGCAGCCGCTCGAGCACCCCGGCATCCGGCAGCGCATCGCCGCTCGCACAGCCGCGCACGCCATCGTCGGTGGTGACAAGGACGAGCGTGGCATCCTGGTGCCCGCGCGGCTCCGGGTCCCAGGCCGCGTGCAGCGGCGGATCGAGCCCGAACCGGTACGTGCGCGTCTCCACCGCTGCGATCCTCACGCCGTGCCTCCCGGGGCCAGTTCGACGACGGCGCGGCGGGCGCCACCGCCCCGCAGGAGCTCGAAGCCCCGCTCGATCTCGTCCAGCGGCAGGCGGTGCGAGATCAGCCGGTCGAGCGGCAGCCGGCCGCGCCGGTAGGCGTCGAGAATCAGGGGGAAGTCGCGCTCCGGCCGCGACGAGCCGTAGAGCGCTCCGATCACCCGCCGCTCGCCGCGCGGGATCAGCCGCGCGGGCACGCACAGGTCGGCGTCGAGGCGGGGGATGCCCATGAGCACCGCCTGGCCGCGGGGCCGGGTCGACAGGAAGGCCGCCCGCATCGCCTCGGGCCGGCCGGTTGCCTCGAACGCATGGTCGACGCCACCCCCCGACGCCTCACGCACCAGTTCGGCCGTCGCATCCGCCCCGGCGTCCCAGACGACGGCGGCGGTCGCGCCGAACTCGGCCGCCGCCTCGGCCCGCTCGAGGCTGACGTCGACGGCCACGACGGGCTGGGCCCCGGCGGCCGCCGCCCCCATCACCGCCGAGAGGCCGACGCCGCCGCAGCCGAACACGGCCACGCGGTCACCGGGGGCCACCCGGGCCGTGCGCCACGCCGCGCAGACGCCCGTGGTGACGGCGCAGCCGACCAGCGCCGCTACGGCGAACGGCACGTCGGCGCCGATCGGGATGCACGAGGCCTCGGGCACCACGGTGCGCTCGGCGAAGGTGCTCAGGAGCGAGTAGTGGTAGACCGGCTCACCGTCACGCGACAGCCGCGAGGTGCCGTCGAGAAGCCCACCGGCGTCCATTGCCGGAAAGGCCGCCTCGCACAGGTGCGAGAGGTCGCGCCGGCACTGCTCGCACACGCCGCACGCCGGCAGCCACGAGAGCGCGACCCGGTCGCCGGGCGCCACGGCCGTGACACCCGGCCCGGTCGCCTCGACCACCCCGGCACCCTCGTGTCCCAGGACGGCGGGGCAGCGTGTCTCGGCGGTGCCGTCGATCGCGTTTTGGTCGGAATGGCAGACGCCGCTTGCATGCAGGCGCACCAGCACCTCGTGGGGGCCGGGCGGAGCCAGGTCGAGCTCGACCACCTCGAGCCGCGCGCCTGTCTCAGGCAGGAGTGCTGCTCGTATCCTCAACGGCCTGGAGCCGGCGCAGCTCCTCGAGCGGGATGTGGCAGCGCATCAGGTGCCCGTCCCCGGTCTCCTCGAGCCGCGGCTCGGTGGTCTCGCAGATGTCACCGATCTTGCGGGGGCAGCGGGTGTGGAACACACAGCCCGAGGGCGGGTTGGCGGCGCTCGGGATCTCGCCGTCGAGCCGGATCCGCTCGCGGTGAGTGCCATCGAGGCTGGGGACGGCCGAGAGCAGCGCCTCGGTGTAGGGATGGTGCGGGCCGACGAACACGGTCTCGGCGGTGCCGAGCTCCATGATCCGGCCGAGGTAGAGGACGGCGATCCGGTCGGACAGGTAGCGCACGACGCCGAGGTCGTGGGAGATGAAGAGGTACGTGACGCCCTCACGCGTCTGCAGGTCGACCAGCAGGTTCAGGATCGCGGCCTGCACCGACACGTCGAGCGCCGAGGTGGGCTCGTCGCAGACGACCACCTGTGGCTCGCCGGCAAAGGCCCGGGCGATGGCGACGCGCTGCTTGAGGCCACCCGAGAGCTGCGTGGGCCGAAGCGGTAGATGCCGCTCCTCCATCCGCACGGATTTGATCAACTCGACCAGCCGCGCCTGCAGGGCGTCGCCCGAGAGGCCGGCCAGCCGATGCAGCGCACGCCCGACGAGCCGGCGCACGCTGTGGCGGCGGTTGAGCGCCGAGTCCGGGTTCTGGAACACGATCTGGAGCGACTTGACCTGCTCCCGCGTGCGGCCGCGGGCGTCCCCGGCGACCGGGACGCCCCCGAGCTCGACCTCCGATCCCGGATCGGGAGCGGTCAGGCCGAGCAGGACGCGCGCAAGGGTCGTCTTGCCGCTGCCCGACTCGCCCACCAGCCCGAGCGTCTCCCCGGGGCTGATGTCGAGGTCGACGTCCACCAGCCCGCGCAGGCGCTCGCCGTAGAAGTTGAACGTCTTCGACACGCCGCGCAGGCTGACGACCGGCTCCGCCGCCTCGCGCGGCTGCGCGACCTGGAGGTCGACGGGCGTCTCCCGGGGCAGCCCGGGCGCCTTCTCGTGGAAATGACAGCGCGACGTGCGGCCCGGGCCGACGTCGTATGGGGGAGGCGTCTCGGTGCGGCAGCGGTCCTCGGCAAGCGCGCACCGGGGGGCGAAGATGCACCCGTCGGGAACCTGGCCCGGCTGCGGCAGGAACCCGGGGATCGTGTCGAGGCGGCCGTGATCCTTGCGCCGGCCGCGGCGGGGGATGCAGCGCAGGAGCCCGACCGTGTAGGGATGGCGCGGTCCCTCGAACACCTCGGCGGCGGGGGCCTCCTCGACCAGCTCGCCGGCGTAGAGCACTCCCACGCGGTCGCACATGCGGGCGATCACGCCCAGGTTGTGGCTGATGAAGAGCACCGATGTCTGGAACTCGTCGCGCAGGGCGGCGACGAGGTCGAGCACCTCGGCCTCCACCGTGGCGTCGAGCGCCGTCGTGGGCTCGTCCAGCACCAGCAGCGACGGTTCGGAGGCGAGCGCCATCGCGATCACCACCCGCTGCAGCATCCCGCCCGAGAGCTGGTGGGGGTAGCGGCGCATGACCCCGCCGGGGTCGGAGATGCGCACCTTGGTCAGGATCGCCTCGGACCGCTCGAGCGCTTCCGCCCGGTCGAGGCCTGCGATCTCGTACACCTCGGCCACCTGGCGGCCGACCCGGATCGACGGGTTGAGCGCGCGGCCCGGCTCCTGGTAGACCATCGACACGGTCTCGGCGCGCAGCCGGCGCAGATCGGAGCGGCCGAGCGCCAGGGCGTCGCGGCCGTCGATCGTGATCGAGCCCGAGCGAACGCGCCCGTTGCGGGGCAGGTAGCGCATCAGCGCGAGCGCCATGGTCGACTTGCCCGAACCGGACTCGCCGACCAGGCCGTAGGACTCGCCCCGGCCCACCGTGAACGACACGTCGCGCAGCACCAGCCGGTCGCGGCCGCGGACGCGGTAGGCGACGTCGACGTTCGCGACGGTGAGCGCGTCGGTCCTGGCGGCGGTGTCCTCTGCGGCGGCGCTCATGCCTCGAGCACCCCCGAGATCGAGTCGGCGATCAGGTTGACGGCCACCACGAGCGTTGCGATCGCGACCGCCGGGAACAGCGTCTCCCACCAGTATCCGGCGATAATCAGGCCATAGTTGACCGAGATGTCGCCGCCCCAGTCCGGTGTTGGTTGCTGGATGCCGAAGCCCAGGAACGACAGCGTCGCGACTGCGAAGATGGCGTAGCCGAGCCGCACCGTGAACTCGACGAGGATCGGTTGCAGGACGTTGGGCAGGATCTCGACGAACATGATGTAGGGCGCCCGCTCGCCGCGCAGCCGCGCGGCGGCCACGTAGTCGAGCTCGCGCTCCGACAGCACGGCCGAGCGCACGGTACGGGCGATCAGGGGCGTGAAGACGAAGCCGATCACGACGATGAGGGTCTGGGTGGACGGCCCCAGCGCGACCACGAACAGGAACGCCACGATGACCACCGGCAGCGCCAGCACCGCCTCGACGATCCGGCTTGCGATGGTATCCGTCCAGCCGCTGAGATAGCCCATCGCCAGGCCGAGAGCGGTCCCGAGCACGGTGCCCAAGAGCGTGGCGAGCGGCGCGATGATCAGGATGCTGCGCGCTCCGACAATGACGCGCGAGAGGACGTCACGACCGAGCTGGTCGGTTCCGAACAGGTGCGATCCGGACGGGTGGTGGTTGACCGCCAACAGGTCCTGGCCGAGAGGATCATGTGGCACGAACACGCCACCGAGGATCGCGCACAGCGCCCAGAACGCGACGATCACCGCGCCCACGAGGAACGTCTTCGACCTCAGGAGCTCGTGCAGGAGCTCGCGGCGCACCTGCCTCACGCCCGCATCCAGCGCTCCGGCGGCCTCGACGGGGGAAGCGGCCGCGCTCACTCGCCGCCCCCGAAACGAATGCGCGGATTCAGCATCGAGTAGATGAAGTCGGCGATCAGCGTCGCGATCATGTAGACGATCCCGATCGTGAGCACGCCGGCCTCGAGCATGGGGAAGTCCTTGTCCTGGGCGGCCTTGAAGATCAGGTTCCCGATCCCTTGGTAGTTGAAGAGCGTCTCGACGATCACGAGGCCGCCGATCAGGTAGCCGGTTTGGGTGGCGATCACGGTGATCGTTGGCACGAGCGAGTTGCGCAGCACATGCCGGCGGATGACCACGCTCCGCGGCAGCCCCTTCAACGTCGCCGTGCGGGCGTAGTCGGAGTCGAGGGCCTCCACGGTGCCCGCCCGGGCCATGCGGGCGATGTACCCGAACAGGATCAGCACGAGGGGGATCGACGGCAGGATCAGGTGGTAAAGCTGGCCGAACGGCCCTGTTCCCGGCGCCCACGCTGCCGAGATCGGCAACACGTTCAGCCACACGCCGAACACGATGATGAGCACGATCCCGGACACGAACTCGGGCACCGTGGAGGCCGAGAGGCCGAGGACGGTGATGATGCGGTCGGGCGCGCGGCCGACGTTCAGGGCGGCCACGACGCCGCCGAGGATGCTCAGCGGCACCACGATCAGGAAGGCGACCGCCGCCAGCTTGAGCGAGTGCTGGAGCGCGGCCGAGACGAAGGGCTCCACCGGCGAGCGGAACTGATAGGAGGTGCCCATGTCGCCATGCACGAAGCCCGAGATCCAGCTCCAGTACTGGGTCAGAAGCGGCCGGTCGACGCCGAACTGGTGATCGAGCGCCTTCACCGCGCTCTTCGCGGCCAGCGGCCCGAGGGTCGCCCGGCCCGGATCGCCCGGAAGCACCTGACCGGCGAAGAACACGATCAGGCTGAGGATCCAGAGCGTGATGAGTGCGAGCCCGAACCGCTTTGCGATGAAGACCGACATGTCCTTCGGTGGTTGTGGCCGGCCGCGGGCGGACCCGCGGCCGGCGCTCGTTTTCTGCGCCTACGACTTGGAGGCGTTGAACAGGAACAGATGGCCGATCGCTGTCGGCTCCACCCCGGTCACGTTCTTCGAGGTGGCGGTCAGGTAGTTGTAGAAGTAGGGGTAGATGATCGGGGTCTGCGCGAGCAGGAGGTTTTGGATCTTGCCCGCAACCGTCTTCTGCCCCGTCGGGTCAGTCGTGGGGGTCGCGATGTACTGCTTCGACAGGGTGTCATACGTCTTGTTCTTGAAGTGGGCGGCATTCCACGTCCCCGAGCTCTGCAGCGGAGCCGTCAGGAAGACGTTGGGCACGCTGCGGTGCCCGTAGTCCACCAGGCTCATGGCGCCGTCCAGCCAGTCGGACTGGCCGAAGACGGCCTTGCCGTAGTACTGCGACGACGTCTCGACCGTGAGCCCGATGTTGACGCCGATCTTGGCCGCCGACGACTTGACGATCTGGGCGAGCTGCGGGATCTCGAGAAAGTTCTCCGTGAAGAGCTTGGTCGAGAAGCCGCTCGAGTGCCCGGCGGCCGAAAGGAGCTGCTTGGCCTTGGTCAGATCCTGGGCCCGCTGGGCGACGCTCGTATCGGTGGAAGGGAAGACGGGCGCGAACGGGCTGTCGTTGCCGAGGTCGGCCTTGCCCTGGAACAGGCCGGTGACGATCTCGGGCCGGTTCAGCGTGAGCGCCACCGCCTGGCGGACGCGCGGATCGGTGAACGGCGCCTGGTCGCAGCGCATCGACAGCTCGCGGTGCGCACTCGACTTCAGGTTGAGCACGGTCACACTCGAGCTCGACAGCAGCGACTGGCCGCCCGACACCGAGAACTGGCCGATGACGTCGATCGTCCCGCCCTGCAGCGCCAGGATCTCGGGCTCCTGGGTGTCGTAGAAGGTGAACTCGGTGCTGTCGGGGAGCGCCTTCTTGCCCCAGTAGGCATCGTTGCGGACGAACGAGGCACCGACCTTGGGGGTGTACTTCTGCAGCTTGAACGGTCCGGTGCCGATGAAGCTCGACTCCCACTTCGTGGGGTCGTAGTTGTTCGGCAGGATGATCATGTTGTAGTTGTCCGACGAGCACAGGTACGGGAAGTTCCCGTTCGGCGCCTCGAGGTGGAAGGCGACGGTGAGGCTGTCCACCTTCTGCACCCCGGCGGGCAGGAGCACCCCACCGAACGCGCTCAGCGCGTTGGACGAGCCCTTGGGGTCGGTCTGAAGCTTGTAGGTGTACACGACGTCGTCGGCCGTGAACGGGGCGCCGTTGTGGAACTTCACCCCGCTGCGAAGCTTGAACGTCCACACCGACGAGTCGGCGTTGGCGCTCCAGCTTTCGGCCAGCACCGGCACCAGCGTCAGCGTCGAGTTCGAGATGCACAGGTACTCACCCGTCTGGCCGAGCATGTCGAGCCCGCCCTGGTCGGCGACGGTGACCGGATTGATCGCCGCGGTCGGCGTCACGATGCCGGCCTTGATGACGCCGCCGGCCTTGGCCGGCCCCGAGCTGCCACCTGACGCCGGCGAGCTGCTTGAATTGGCACCTCCGCATGCCGCCACGATCGCGGTCAGGAGCGGCAGCGACAGGCCCGCCACGACACCGCGGCGGACGAACTCCTTGCGGCTGAGACGGCCGGCCGCGAACTCGTCGATGAAGTTGTTCTCGAGCTCCGTGCTGCCTCTGCGGATGGCGTCGAGCCTTCGCTGGTTCAAGTCCATGTGTCGGGTCACCTTTCCTTGGCGTTTCGAGATCTTCTCGGGTTCGACGTCATGCCGAGCCCGGTGGTTGGTTAAGCGCGCGTAGCGATGCCGAGGCGCGCAGCCCCGCCGCCCGCAGGTCGGCCAGCATACGCCGCCGGCGACGCCCGTCGATGCGCCCGGCGGGCACGCACAGCGTCATGGCGGCGACGGTCTCGCCGCGGCGCCCCGTGACCGGCACGGCCAGGCAGCGCAGCCCCAGGGCGGTCTCGTCAACGTTCTCGGCGTACCCGTTGGCCCGGACCAGGCCGAGGATCTCATGCACCTGGTCGAGCCCGCGGAGGCGGCCCCCGACCGGATTCACGAGGTCCACCCCGGCGAGCAGGCGGTCCACCGCCTCCGGCGGCATCGCCGCGAGCAGGATACGACCGCTGGCCGCGGCGAATGCGGGCAGGCGGCTGCCGACGCGCGTGACCAGCCGCACCGGCTGCGACGTCTCCTCCTTCGCGATGAAGAGCGCGTCGCGCCCGTCGAGCACCACCAGGCAGGTGGTCTCGTTGTGGCGCGCGAGCAGATCCTCCGCCTCGGCCTCGAACGCCGACATCAGCGCCGAGCCGCGGTTGCGCGCTCCGAGCGCGACCGCCCGGCGGCCGAGCGCGTAGCCGCATTCGCCCGCCCGGTCGAGGAATCCGCGCTCCTCCATCGCCGCGCACGCGCGGTGCAGCGTCGTCTTCGGCAGGCCGGTCGCGCCGGCGAGGTCGGCCAGGTTGGCCTCTCCCAGCCGGTCAACCGCCTCGAGCACGCCGAGGACGGCGGCGATCCCCGGGGACGCAGCCCGGCCCGGCGCCGGCGTCCGCTCGCGGACGGCGACCGCCACTCAGCACCACACCGGATGAGGGAGGGGATCGTCCATATCCCGGTTCCGCCGGTGGAACACGGGTCGCACAGGCGGAGCGGCCATCTGTCTCACATCCACCCGGTATTGTCAAGGCCGCCGTGCCGCCAGCAGTCGAGATCACCGGGGAGGACCTGACCGTCGCAGACGTCGTCGCGGTCGCGCGCGACGGCGCGGCCGCAACCCTCGCCCCGGCAGCGCTCGAACGCGTGCGCACCGGCTGGGAGATCGTGCGCCGGGCGGCTTCCGAGGGGCGGCCGGTGTACGGACTCACGACCGGCGTCGGCGCGCACAAGCGGGTGGCGGTCGACGTCGCCGACACCGTTGCATTCAACGACCTGCTGCTCAAGAGCCACCTGGTCGCGCAGGGGCCGAAGGCGCCCGCCGAGGTGGTGCGGGCGGCGCTCCTGCGGATGGTGAACGGCTTTGCGAAGGGCACGGGCGGCGTCCGCCCCGAGCTGGTCGAGCGGCTGCTCGAGACACTCAACTCAGGTCGCATCCCGGCCGTGCGAACGCTGGGCTCGGTCGGCCAGGCCGACCTGGCGCCGCTGGCCGACCTCGCCGTGGGGTCGATCGGCGACCTCGCCCCGATCGGAAAGGAGACGCTGTCGCTGGTCGACCAGAACTCGTTCTCGACCGCGATGACCGCGCTCGCGATCGCAGACGCCACTCGCCTGCTCGACGCATTCGACGTGGCCGGCGCGTTCGACCTCGAGGCGTTCGCCGGCAACATGACGCCGCTGCACCCGGCGGTTGTCGGCGTGCGCCCGTACCCTGGGCTGGTCGCCACCATCGGAAGGCTGACCCAGCTGCTCGAGGGCAGCCCGCTGTGGGCCGAGGACGCGCCCCGCAATCTGCAGGATCCGCTCACCTTCCGCTGCCTGGCCCACGTCCACGGCGCCGCCCGCGACGCGCTCGACCAGGCCGGCCGCCAGCTCGCGATCGAGCTCAACGCCTCGCAGGAGAACCCGCTGGTCATCTTCGCGGAGGACCGGATCGTGTCGGTGGCCAACTTCGACGTCGTGCCCCTGGCCGCGGCGGTGGACTACCTGCGCATCGGCCTCGCACCCGTGCTGACCAGCGCGTCCGAGCGAACGGTGAAGCAGCTGTCCGAGCCATTCTCCGCGCTGCCGACCGGGCTGAAGATGCGCAGCGACCTGTCCGACGACGGGCTGTCGGAGTTCGGCACCGCCTCCGTCGGCATCACCGCCGAGGCTCGTCTCCTGGCGGCGCCGGTCTCGTACGAGCTCGCCAGCTCGAGCCTGGCGGAGGGCATCGAAGACCGCATGACGATGGCCCCGCTCGGTGCCCGCCGGCTGGCCGAGATGGTCTCGCTCGGCGACCGGGTGTGCGCGATCGGCCTCGTCGTCGCCTGCCAGGCGCTCGACCTGCGCGCGCCTGCGGCCGTCGCTGCCGGCACCGCACGCGTCCGCGAAATGGTGCGCGCGCTGGTGCCGTTCACGGGCGAGGGCGAGCCGCCGCCGCCGGATCTCGAACCCGTGGTGAAGCTGGTGCGGTCGGGGGCGCTTCGCGAGGTGTAGTCTCGCGCTCCAGTGGAGGCGCGAACTCTTCCTGCGGTGCTGGCGACTGCGTCCGCCCCGCGTGCTCGACCGGCGATCCGGCTGTGATCACCGCCAGAACGGACGTCGTCGGCAGCTTGCTGCGGCCGCCAGAGCTGCTTGCGGTGCGCGACCGCTTCGATCGCGGCGAGGCCACCGCGGCCGAGCTGAAGCGGGGGGAGGATCGCGCGGTCGATGCCGCGGTGCAGCTTCAGGAGGGCGCCGGCATCGAGGTCGTCACCGACGGCGAGATGCGGCGGCTGTCGTTCCAGAGCGGCCTCCCCGACGCGGTGGACGGGTTCGGCAGCGTCCCCCTCGAGGCCTACCTGTGGGGGGAGTGGCACGGCGACGAGGTCGGTGACCGCGCCACCGAGCGGCCGCCCGGGCTCGGTGTGCGAGAGCGGCTGCACCGGCGCCGGCACATCGCGGCCGAGGACTTCACCTACCTGCGCGGGCGGGCACGGGCGATCGCCAAGGTCACCCTGACGAGCCCCAGCCTGTATGCAAACCTCTGGTCACCCGAGCACTCACGCGATGCCTACCCGACGCTCGACGAGTTCCTCGAGGATGTGGCCGCCCTCACCCGGGACGAGATCACCGAGCTGGCCCGGCTCGGCTGCACCTACATCCAGCTCGACGCGCCCCACTATCCGCTCCTGATCGACCCGGCGACGAGGGCGTTCTACGAACGCCAGGGCTGGACCGCCGAGCGGTGGCTCGACCGCGGCATCGAGCTCGACAACTGGGTGATGGAGGGACACCCGGGGGTGACGTTCGGCTTCCATCTGTGCCGCGGCAACCAGGCCAGCCGGTGGCTGGTTGAGGGCGGCTACGAGCCAATCGCCGGCCGGGTCTTCCGCCGGGTGACGGCCCAGCGGCTGCTGCTCGAGTACGACGACGAGCGGTCGGGGTCGTTCCAGCCGCTGCGGGAGGTGCCGGACGACAAGGTGGTCGTCCTCGGCCTGGTCACGACCAAGTCGCCCCGCCGCGAGCCGGTCGCGGAGCTCACCGGGCGTGTCCGCGAAGCTGCGTCGCACATCGACCTGGACCGGCTGGCGATCAGCCCGCAGTGCGGATTTGCGACGTCGGTGCTCGGCAATGCGCTCGGCCCCGCCGACCAGCTCGCCAAGCTCGAAACGCTCGCCGAGACCGCCCAAGTTCTGTGGGGGTGAACACGCCCGGAGGCGTGCGGGTGGCGGTGACGGCTCGAATCCGTCACAATCCGGCCGGTGGACGGCACCGTGCCCACCGCACTGGTGATCTGCCCCAGCCAGCGCGACCGGCTGAACATGGCCGACGAGCGGATTCTCGATCGGTTCGCGCTCCGCTTTGCCGGACAGCCGATCGGGCCGGGCTTCGACCCACGCACGTTCGTCGAGCACATGGCCCGGTTCGGTCCCGCGGCCGACGGGATCTTCGGGTCGAGCGACGCCACCGGGCATCTCGCGTCGATCCTCGCCGACGACGCCGGCCTGCCCGGCCCTGGGCGTGCGGCGTTCATGCGCTGCCACGACAAGCTCGCCTGCCGCCGCATCCAGTCTGCGGCTGTTCCCGAGGTGACGCCGGCGTTCGCGGCGGTCGAGCTGGATGATCCCGACGCGGCGCCGCCGCTGCCCTTCCCGTTCTTCTTGAAGCCGGTCGCCGCCCATCTGTCGCAGCTGGCCTACCGGGTCGACGACGAGGCGGAGTTCGCCGCGGTGGTGGCCCGCGCACGTGACGAGATCGACGCGATCACCGCGGCCGACCGCGCGCTCGAGGGACGGACCTTCCGGACGCTGATCGCCGAGGAGCTGCTCGACGGGATGCTCGTGACGTTCGAGGGCTGGATGCAGGATGGGCGGATGACGGCGATCGGCGTCACCGACGCGGTCATGCATCCGAATCACATCAGCTTCCTGCGCTTCGAGTACCCCAGCCGCCTGCCGGACGGGCCACGGCAGGCGATGGCCGACGTCGCGGCGAGACTGATGCCGGCACTCGGCTTCGACAACAGCATGTTCAACATCGAGTTCTTCGTCCGGCCCGACGGCAGCCTCAAGATCGTCGAGTGCAATGGCCGCATGGCGTCGCAGTTCGCACCGCTCGTGCACGCGGTGCACGGCATCTCGAGCTACGAGATCCAGCTCGACCTGTGCACCGGGCGCACGCCGCAGCTTCCGCCCGCGCGGGACGATCTGGTGACGGCGAGCTTCCTGCTGCGGACGTACGAGGATGCGATCGTGCGATCGGTGCCCGACCCCTCCATCGTGCTCGAGCGCTTCCCGCATGCCCACGTCGAGGTGCTGGTGCGGCCCGGCCACCGCCTGAGCGAGAACGACGACGACACCGCCAGCCACCGCCTGGCCGTGGTGGCGCTGGCCGCGCCCGACCGCGCTTCGCTGCTGGGCCGGTTCGCCAAGGCCGTGCGGCTGCTCCCATTCGTGCTCGACCCGCTCTCGGCCCCCGTGCGTGAATAATCGGGGCCAGGCCCCAATTCTTCACCGGTTATTCGGGGCGGCGTTTGGGCAGGCGGGCCAGCGCACTCACGTCCTCGTCGCCATGGCCCTCGGCCATGAGCCGGTCTTCCTGCGCCACCACGAGCTCGGCGACCTCCATCGGCACGCCCGCCCGGCCGGCCTCGTCGAGGGCGATGCCCAGATCCTTGCGGTGCAGGGCAACCTTGAAGCCCAGCGGGTAGCTGTCGGAGATCATGTTGCCGGCGCGGTTCTGCAGCACCCACGACGCCGCCGCGCCGGCCGAGAGGGCTTCGACCAGCTCGGGCAGCCGCAGCCCGGCGGCCTCCGCCAGCGCAATGCCCTCACCGACGCTCGCGTAGGTGCCCGCGATCATCACCTGGTTGACCGCCTTGGCGACCTGGCCCGAGCCGCTCGGGCCGAGATGGGTGATCCGGCTCGAGAAGGCCTCGAGCACCGGCCGGGCGCTGGCGACGTCCGCATCGGTACCGCCGCAGAAGATGGTCAGCGTTCCGCGCTCGGCCCCCTCCGAGCCGCCCGAGACGGGCGCATCCACGAGGCCGATGCCGCGGTCCCGGAGCTTTGCCGCCATCTCGGTGACCGCGGTCGGAGAGACGGTCGAGCAGTCCACGACCACACCACCCGCACCGAGCCCGGCGGCGACGCCGTCAGGGCCCATCACGATCCGCTCGAGGTCGGGCGTGTCCGAGACGCACGTCAGCGCCGCCTCGGCGCCGGCGGCCGCCGCGGCCGGCGTGGCCGCCCGCTTGGCGCCGAGGGCCTCGAGCGGCTCCTCGCGCGAGCGGGTGCGGTTGTGCACCGTCACGTCGTGGCCCGCCGCGAGCAGGTGCCGCGCCATCGGCGCGCCCATCGTCCCCAGACCGATCACCGCCACTCGCATCGCGGCGGATCCTAGGCGCCGTCGCGCAGTCTGTCGACACGGATCCTGACTGCCGCTACTCCGCGTCCATGAACGGATACCGGTAGTCGGTCGGCGAGACGAACGTCTCCTTGATCGAGCGTGGGCTGACCCAGCGGATCAGGTTCCACATCGAGCCGGCCTTGTCGTTCGTGCCCGACGCCCGCCCACCGCCGAACGGCTGCTGGCCCACCACGGCGCCCGTCGGCTTGTCGTTCACATAGAAGTTGCCCGCGGCGTTTCGAAGCGCGCCGGCGGCGTGGTCGATCGCCCGCCGGTCGGTTGCGAACACCGCCCCGGTGAGCGCGTACGGGGAGGTGCGGTCGACCAGGTCGAGCGTGTCGTCGATGCGCTTCTCGTCGTACACGTACGCGGTCACGACCGGGCCGAAGAGCTCGCGGCGCATCAGGTCGAACCCGGGATCCGTCGTCTCGATCACGGTTGGCGAGACGAAGTAGCCCTCCGAGTCGTCGGTCTCTCCGCCGACCAGAACCTCGGCGTCAGAGGCCTCGGACGCCAGCCTGACCGCGTCCCGCTGGGTCGCAAACGCGTCGGCGTCGATGACCGCGCCCATGAAGTTGCGGAAGTCGCGCACGTCGCCGGTGCGGATGGTCGCGACCTGTTCCCTCAGGGTCTCGCGCAGCTCGGGCCACAGGTTCGACGGCACGTAGACACGCGATGCGGCCGAGCACTTCTGGCCCTGGTACTCGAACGAGCCCCGCACCACCGCCGTCGCGACAGCGGCCGGATCCGCGGACGGGTGCGCGAAGATGAAGTCCTTGCCCCCGGTCTCGCCCACGAGCCGCGGGTAGGTGCGGTAGCGGTCGATGTTCTGGCCGACCGTGCGCCACATGTCCTGGAAGACCGGCGTCGACCCCGTGAAGTGGATCCCGGCCAGATCCGGGTGGGCGAGCGCGGCAGCGCCGATCTCGCGGCCCGATCCGAGCACCATGTTGATCACGCCCGGGGGAAGGCCCGCCGCCTCGTACAGCCGCATGAGGAAGTGCGCGGGGTACACCGCGGTCGATGCCGGCTTGAAGACGACGGTGTTGCCCATCATCGCCGCCGCGGTCGGCAGGTTGCCGGCGATGGCGGTGAAGTTGAACGGCGAGACCGCGAAGACGAATCCCTCGAGTGGCCGGTACTCGATCCGGTTCCACGTGCCCGGCCCCGACACCGGCTGCTCGGTCATGATCCGGTGCATGTAGGTGAGGTTGAAGCGCCAGAAGTCGACCAGCTCGCACGCGGCATCGACCTCGGCCTGGTAGGCCGTCTTCGACTGCCCGAGCATCGTTGCGGCATTGAGCGTGTCGCGCCATGGCCCGGCCAGAAGCTCGGCCGCGCGCAGGAACACCGCGGCCCGCGCCTCCCAAGGCGTCTGCGACCACTCCACCCGCGCGTCCGCGGCGGCCTCGATCGCCTGGGCCACCTCGGCCTCGCCGCCGCGGTGGAACTCGGCCAGAACGTGGTCGTGATCATGCGGCATGACGGCGTTCGCAGTCCGGCCCGTTCGCACCTCGCGCCCGCCGATCACCATGGGGATCTCGGTCGTGCTGCCGGCCAACTCGTCCAGGCGTGCCTTGAGCGCAGCGCGCTCCGGCGATCCGGGCGGATAGTCGCGCACCGGCTCGTTGGCCGGCACCGGCAGGTTGAAGACGCCCGCGCTCATTCTCTCTAGCCTACCCAAGCACGGCGTGGTCGGGAGGGTTGACCCGTTCGCTGTGGGCGTGGATCTCGTCTAGCCTGGAGGGCGTGGCCTCCGTCGTCCGAGCCGAGTCGCTGACCAAGCGGTTCGGGAAACTCACCGCGGTTGACGACCTGTCGTTCGCGCTCGAACCGGGCACGATCACCGGGTTTCTCGGTCCCAACGGCGCCGGGAAGACGACGACGCTGCGCATGCTGCTCGGCCTCGCGGCGCCGTCACAGGGCCGGGCGTTGATCTTCGACACGCCGTATCGCGAGATCCACAACCCCGCCCTGCGAATCGGCGCGGTGCTCGAGGCGACCGACTTTCACCCCGGGCGCTCGGGCCGAAACCACCTCCGCACCCTCGCGTGCGCTGTCGGTATCGCCGACTCGCGGGTCGACGAGGTGCTGGGCGTCGTCGAGCTTGACAGCGCGGCGAACCGGCGCGTCAAGGGCTACTCGCTGGGCATGCGCCAGCGGCTCGGCCTGGCGGCCGCGCTCCTGGGCGATCCCGAGCTGCTCGTCCTGGACGAGCCCGCCAACGGCCTCGATCCCGAGGGCGTGCGGTGGTTGCGCAACTTCCTGCGCGCATTTGCGAGGGAGGGCCACACCGTGCTCGTCTCGAGCCACGTGCTGGCCGAGGTGGCGCAGACCGTTGACCACGTGCTGATCATCAACGACGGGAAGCTGGTGCGCGAGGCGCGCCTCGACGAGCTGACCGCCACGGTCGGTGGCTCCGTGCGTGTGCGCAGCCCCCAGGCCGCGCAGCTGCAGGAGGCGCTCACCAAAGCCGAGATCGACGTGACGGGCCGCAACGGCGCGCTGATCGCCAACGGCACGACCGCTGAGCGGGTCGGCGAGATCGCCGCCGCCACCGGAGTCGTCCTGCACGAGCTGGTGACCGAGGAGTCCTCGCTCGAGGAGATCTTCCTGAACCTGACGTCGGAGCCGGAAGCGTGATCGGGCAGTCCCGCGCCGAGGTGCTCAAGATCCGCTCGACCCGGACGTCACTCGGGCTCGCCCTCGGCATGGTGGCGATCATCCTGCTGTTCGTGCTTCTGACCGGGCTCCTGAGCTCGGTCTCGAGCCTGAGCGGGAAGGAGGACCAGCGCAGCCTGTTCAGCATCGGCAGCTTCGCCGGCCTGTTCTCGGCGCTCGCCGGCGTCCTCCTCGTGACGGGCGAGTACCGCTTTGGCACGATCCGGCCGACATTCCTCTTCAACCCCGGCCGCACCCAGGTGGTCGCGGCCAAGGTCGCGGCGAGCCTCCTGGCCGGATTCGTGTTTGCCGTCGTCGGTGAAGCGCTTTCAGTCGGCGTGGGCGCGGTGATCCTGAACGGCCGCGGCATCTCGATCGCCCTGCACGGACACGACTACGAGCTGCTCACGCTGGGAACCCTGGCCGGAACCGCGCTCTGGGGCGGGATCGGGGTCGGTCTGGGCATGATCGTCCGCAACCAGGTGGGCGCGATCATCGGCCTCCTGGCTTGGGGGTTCGTGATCGAGAACCTGCTGTTCGCGCTGGCTCCATCGGTCGGGCGGCTGACTCCCGGACAGGCCCAGAACGGGTTCATGGGGCTCACGACCGACCACCTGCTCGGCCCCGCCGCGGGCGGCGCGGTGTTGCTCGCATGGACGGTCGTCCTGTGCGTGGCGGGGACCGCGCTAGCGACCCGCCGCGACGTCAACTGACGGCGCCCCTCCTTAGAAGAGGGTCAGGTAGCGGTTGATCTCCCAGGGGGTGACCTGCTCGTGGTAGGCCGCCCATTCCTCTTGTTTGGTCTTGACGTAGTAGTCGGTGTAGTCCTCGGTGCCGGTGTTTCCGAAGGCCTTGCGCAGCACGTCTGAGTGCTTGAGGTGGTGAGTGGCCTCGAGCAGGTTTGCCGGCAGAAGCTCGATGCCGCGCTTCGCCAGCTCCTCGGGACTCAAGGTGTACAGGTTCTCCTCGTTGACCTGGCCGGGATCGGCGTTGTTTTCGATCCCGTCAAGGCCGGCGGCCAGGATGGCGGTCATGGCCAGGTAGGGGTTGCACGAGCCGTCCACCGTGCGATCCTCGACGTGGCCGCCGGGGACGCGCAGCATCTGGGTACGGTTGTTGCGGCCGTGGGTGATGAAGATCGGACTCCACGTCGCGCCGCTGGTCGGCGTGCCCGCCGTGGTCGTCAGACGCTTGTAACTGTTCACCGTCGGCGCGGTGACCGCGATATACGCCTTGGCGTGCTGCTTGAGCCCACCGATGAAGTTATGCCCAATCGGCGACAGACCAAGCCCGCTCTTGTCCGACGCATCGTCGAACAGGTCGCGCTCACCCGCCTCGTCCCACAACGACATATGGAAATGGCCACCGTTTCCGGTCAAATGCCCAAACGGCTTGGGCATGAACGTCGCCAAAAGACCACGCTCCTGCGCCATCGCATGCACCATGTACCGAAAGAAGATCGCCCGATCGGCCGTCTCCAACGCATCAGCGAACTCGAAATTCGACTCGAACTGGCCGTTGGCATCCTCATGATCATTCGCATAACTGCCCCAACCAAGCTGATTCACATACGTCGAAAGCGTGCTCAAAAACTCGTACTGACGCGTCAACCCCTTCATGTCGTAACACGGCTGATCCAAGTTATCCAGATGATCGGCCAACTCAATCCCGCCATCAGCCTTCTCCCGCAACAAGAAGAACTCCAGCTCCATCCCCACCTTAAACGTGAACCCCAACCCCTTCGCCCGGGCCAGCTGACGACGCAGAATCGTCCGCGGACAATACGGCCACTCCACCCCCTCCACCGTAATATCACACGCAAACCGCGCCAACCCCGGCTTAAACGGCACCGGCGTATACGACCGCATATCCGGAATCGCCATCATGTCCGGCGACGCCGGCGACTGCCCAATCGGCCCCGCCGCAAACCCCGCAAACCCCGCCCCCTCACCAACCAACCCCTCCCAATTCGACATCGGCACCAACTTCGCCGACGGCTTCGCATGCATATCCACAAACTGCGCAAAGAAAAACTCGATCCCATCCTTGTCGGCCTGCTTCTTCACCGCCTCGGGGTCGGCGACTGCCGGGGACCTCGTTGCGACCGCCATCGGGCACCTCCACCCTCGTGATCAATGGAACAACGACCGATCTTCGCACGCGGCCGGGAGGGTTCCAAGTAGGCACTTTTACCCAACTATGCGCTTGTGCTCTTTACGACTTTCGCCGGCTGTGGTGGGATGCCAGCACCGCGTCCGCATGAGGTGGACCGCCGTTCGAGGGGAGATCGATGGCGACTGAGACAGACAGCGGTTCGCCGGATTATGAGGGTGGTGGGCTGAGTAAGGAGACGAACTGGTGGGGCGCGTTTGTGATTGGGTTGGCGGGGACGATCTTGGTGACGGGGATCGCGCCGGTGATGGTGACGTCGTTGGGGGCGTCGGCGGTTCCGGTGATGATTTTCATCACGATTACGGGGTATCTGTTGTGCCTGTTTTTGGCGGAGTTGTCGGCGATGATGCCGGAGCGGACGGGCGGGTCGCCGTCGTATGCGTATGTGGGGTTCAAGGATCGGTGGCCGAAGTTCGCGCGGCATGTGAATGGGTTCACGGCGTGGGCGTACTGGCTGGGCTGGTTTCCGGTGGCGCCGTTGAACATGATTTTGGCGAGTTTCTATATCACTGAGAAGTTCAACCTGTCTCAGAGCGGCTTCACGCCGATTCACACGCCGATTGCCTATTGGACGATCATCATCTCGGTGGTTGGCATCCTGTTGATCTTCATTCCGGCGTGGCTTGGGATTCGGCTGGGGGCGATGTTCGCGACGGTGCTGGGGTTGTTGGCGATGATCCCGTTGACGCTGCTTGCGCTGATGCCGTTTTTGCATCCCTCTTCCAGCCATTGGGGCCAGCTTTCCGGTTTCCATCATTTGGACGGCAGCGGCTTTTTCTCCAGTGCGCTTGGGCATAACTGGCTTGTGATCTACATCGCCTTCTCGTTCCTTTTGACGTGGAACGTGATCGCGATGGAGGCGGCCGCGTGTTACATCGGTGAGTGCCGCGATCCGGAGCGCGACGCCAAGATCGCCATGAACCTGGAGGGCCTCTACGGCCTGTTCATCTACACCATGATCCCGATCGCGTTCGTGGTCGTTTTGGGCGCCACCAAGCTGTCAAACCCGCTTTTGGCCGACCCGCGCACGATCTTTTCCACGTTCGCCACGGCGGTGTTCGGAACGGGCGCGTCGTGGCTTGACTGGCTGATCGCGACCATGCTCGTGATCGCCCTGTCGCTCTCGGTGCTCAACGCGCTGATGGGGTCGGGCCGGGCGATCTACCAGATGTCGCTTGACGGCGACTTCCCCCGCATCTTCTCCAACGTCAACAAGCACGGCGTGCCCGGCTTCTCGATGGGCTTCAACGTCGTCTGCTCGATCCTTTTGATCTTCACCGGCGGCGCCGTCGAGATCTACAGCCTGTCCAACGTCGGCTACCTGGCGTCATTCATCCCCGTCCTGGTCGCCTACTACCTGCTGCGCCGCGACCGGCCCGACATGAACCGCCCCGTCCGCCTACCCGGATTCTTCAAATACATCGCCCTAGCCATGGCCGCGCTCTACTTCGTCATCTGGATCTACGGCGGCATCGTCTACACCGGCCTACCCAACGCCTCACTCGGCGGCAACAACACCCGCGTCTACTACTTCATCGGCTGGGCCATCCTCCTCAGCTACCTCCCCCTCTACTGGTACCGCGTCAAAATCGAAGACCCCAAACACGCGGCCGACAGGCAGGTCGACAGGACCGCGCCGGCGGCTGGGGAGTAGCGGCGCACAGAGGGGCGCCCGGCGGTGGTCAGACGCCGCTGGGCGTCTCGCTGGGCAGGCGCAGAAGGTCGCGGATCGAGACGATCCCGACCAGGTGGTCGCCGTCCACGATCGGGACATGGCGGTAGCCGCCGTGCAGCATCATCGCCGCCGCCTGGCCGATCGTGGCGCTCTGCGGGGCGGTGTCCGGGTGCCGCGTCATCCAGTCGCCGACCGTGCCGTCGATGCTGGCCCTGCCGACCGCCCGCAGCACGTCGCGCTCGGTCATGATGCCGGTCAACACGGTGCCGTCGGTCACGAGGATCGCGCCGACCCGGCGCTCGGCCATCCGCCGGGCGGCCTCGGTGAGCGCGTCGTCCGCCGAGGCCGTGAGCAGGTTCGCACTCATGACGGCCGAGACGAACTCCGCTTCGGAGCGCTTGTAGGGCATGGCTCGATCTTACCGCGGTGAAGGGTTCGAGAACGGACGCCCGGTACGATCCATCGCAATGCCACCGCAGGCCCACACCGGCAAGCCGTGCGTCTGCCAGCACCGGCTGGAGCGATGCGACCAGAGCTGCGTCGCCGACATGCTCGAGACGACCTTCTACATTGCCTGCCTCAAGCTGACGGGCCGCAGATGCCTGGTCGTCGGGGCCGGAGATGTCGGCCTCGAGAAGATCGAGGGCCTGCTCGCGTGTGACGCGCGCGTCGACGTCATCGCTCCCGAGGCGTGTGCAGAGGTGCGCGCGCTCGCGGCGGCCGGCGACGTCAGCTTCACGCAGCGGCGATTCGAACCGGGCGATCTCGAGGGCCGCTTCCTGGCCATTGCCGCGACGTCGGACACCGAGACCAACATCGCGGTCTTCGAAGAGGCGGAGCGCCGGTCGATGCTCTGCAATGTGGTCGACGTCCCGCCGCTCTGCAGCTTCATTCTGCCGGCGATCGTGCGCACCGGGCCGATCGCGATCGCGATTTCGACAGCGGGCGCAAGCCCCGCGCTGGCCAAGCGCATGAAGCGCGAGCTCGCCACCCTCTACGGCACCGAGCACGCCGAGCTGGCCGTCCTCCTGAACGAGGCTCGGGGGTGGGCGAAGGCCACGCTGCCCACGTTCGCCGAGCGGCGCGACTTCTTCGAGGCGATCGTCAACGGCGAGCCCGACCCGATCGCGCTTCTGCGTGCAGGCGACCGCGCCGGCGTCGAGCGCCTGATCGCGGAACGCCAGGACGAGGCCGAGTCGGCGCTCGTTATTTGAAGCGGTAGGTGATCCGCCCGCGGGTGAGGTCGTACGGCGACAGCTCGACCTTGACCCGGTCTCCGGGCAGGATGCGGATGTAGTACCGGCGCATCTTGCCGGAGATGTGGCCGAGCACGTCGTGCCCGTTGTCCAGCTTGACCCGGAACATCGTGTTGGGCAGGGCCTCGGTGACCTCGCCCTCAACCTCGATGGTCTCTTCCTTGACCAACGGCTAGCCGATCACCGTCACGCCCGTTGCCTCCATCCCCTTCTTGCCCTGCTGTGCCTCGAACTCAACCTTCTGACCCTCCTCCAGGTTCCGGTAGCCGTTGCCGGAGATGTTGGAGAAGTGGATGAACAGGTCGGCACCGCCGTCCTCGGGGGAGATGAACCCGAACCCCTTCGAGGCCGAGAACCATTTGACTGTGCCAGTGGCCATGAAGCTCTCCTGGTCGAGATTTTGGAACGACGCAGGTCACGCACTCACGGTCCCACACGCACGTTCATGAGCCCCACTGCGGAGCACACGCGCCCAGTCTAAACACCGATGGCCCCAGAATCCAGCCCCCGGAGCGGGTCAGAGAGCCGACGCGCGGTCGGCGACGTCGCCGCCGCCCGCGGCGGTCGGGGCGCCGCCGTTCGAGTCGGCGGTCGCACGCCGCGCCTGCTCTTCGGCGCCGGCTCTGCGGCCGCGCCGCCCGCGCGCCCGGCGACGCCGGTCACGGCGCTCGGGTGACGCTCCCACGGGCTCGCCACGGGCGATCTTGCGCACCGCCCCAGGCCTCGAGTCGCGCGTCGCAGCGCCGTCGCCGTCGACCACCTCGAACTCGACCCGGACGCGCCCGCGCACCCCTGCCGCCTTCAGCTGCGCGAGCACCCGGCGGGCGGCGTCGTCGGCGAGCACCTGCGCCTCGGCGAGCTCGAGCGGCACGATCAGCCCGGCGCCGTCGACCGCGATCGACGTGACCCGGTCTCCGACCGGCTCGTTCAGCAGCTTGGAGACGGTCACCTGCAGCGGCGTGCTCGCGCTGGCGGCGGCGCGCAGCTCGACCGCGCTCGGGTAGACGTGCTCGCCGTCGCCCAAGAGCTTCCAACGCAGGCTCTCGACGCCCAGGCGCTCGCGGATCACCGGGTCGGCGTCGTCGCGAAGCCGCACCGCCACCTCCGGCGCGACCTCGACCTCGGCGCCTCCCTCGACCCTGCGCAGCGGCACGGCGGGCGGGGTCGACCCGACCACGACGCCGTTGAACGAGACCGTCTCGCCACGCTCGGTGGCGGCCTTGCGCTTGGTCTTCTTGGCCGCCTTGGTGCGCTGCATCGGCGCGGGGATGTTCGAGCCGAGCGCCGCCGCCAGCCGCAGTGGATCCTCCGACAGCGACCGCCGTGCCACCTCGATGATGCTCTCGCCGGCCGTCCCGCGGCGCGGCGAAGCGACCGCGAGCAGTGCCGCCCCGGCCTCGAGCGGCGCCGCCTTGGCGACCTGGGCGAGGTGCAGGCACGCCTGCGAGTGCTCGCCGTCGGTCTTGGCGTTTGCCACAGCCCCCAGAAGGCCGCGGCCGTCCTCGATATGGGCACCGGCGTAGCGGTACTCGTGGTCGCGGGCGGCGCGGGCCAGCCTCCACGTCCACGACACGATCCGATCGGGAGGAGCCTCGATCTTGTTGTCGCCCATCGCGAGCAGCAGCACGCGGGCGCCCTGGCCGCGGTCCTGCTGCCAGGTCGGCGCGGCCTCGATCAGCCGGCAGGCCATCGCGAAGGTCGTCTGGCTCGGACCCGACGTTGCCAGGTCGCCGAGGCTGGACAGCCGCAGCTTGCGATGGCGGTTCTCGGCCGCGCACGTGAAGAAGAAGAGCTCGCGCGCCTCGGGTGCCAGGTTCAGGATGCGGTCGGTGAGCGTGTGCACGTCGGCGGGGCCGAGCTGGCGTGCGGCCGTGACCGCCCAGGCCCGCTGCTCGTCCAGGGGCAGCTTGGACGCGTCCACGAGCTTCCACTGGTTCGCGATCACCGCCACTCTCCGTTCGGGCTTGTCCGACACGGGCACGATCCACGGCAGTTCCTTGATGATCGGCTTGGGGGGCTTGCGCCGTCCCCGCCGGCGCCTGGGCGGCGGCGGCGTGACGAGCCCTCCCGGCCGGTACGCATCCACGTCGAGGAGCGAATGCAGGGTGACCACGCGCTCGGAATGCGGCGCCCCGACCTCGGCGAAGTCGACGACGATGCCCGCCTCCTTGCGCCGGTGCAGACGCATGATGCGCCCGACGCGCTGCTGGTACACGCGCCTGCTTGCGGTAGGAGCCAGGTGCATGCACACGGTCGCCCGGGGCGCGTTCCAGCCCTCGGCCAGGATCTGGGCATTGACCAGGACGTTGATCTCGCCGCGCTCGTAGGCCGCGAGCGTCTCGGCCAGCTCGCGCGGAGGCGTGCGCCCCGAGACCGCCTTGGCGCTCATCCCGATCGCCCGCATCGCCATCGCCACCCGCTCGGCGTGCTCGACGCCGGCTGCGTACACGATCCCCGGCGTGTCGCCGAAGCGGCTCTGGTACAGGTCCGCGGCCGCCATGTTGAACGGATCGAGGTCGAGTGCCGCGGCCAGCTGGCCCTGGTCGAAGTCGCCGCCGACCACCTCGACCTGGCGGAGCGACGTGATGGGCCGCACCCGGATGCAGCGCAGCGGCGCCACCACACCCCGGCGCACTGCCTCGGCCAGCGGGAAGTCGGCCACCTCGGCCGGGAACACGTCGCCCACGTGCTTGGCCAGCAGCTGGTCGGTGGCCGTCATGCCGATGTAAATGGGCTCGTTGAAGCGCCTGATCGCCGCCGCCGTCTTCTCGCCCAGCGCCGTATGGGCCTCGTCGCACACGATCACGCCGTAGACGTCCGGCTTGATCTCGTCGACATGCTTGATGAACCAGGCGTAGGTGTTGATCGTGAGCGGCATCCGCTTGGGCGTCGGATCGCCCCGCAGGACGGGCGGATGCAGGCGCCCGCCGTAGCCCTCCTTGGTGAGATCGCTGGTGAACTGGTTCACCAGCAGCCGGCGATGGGTGAGGATCAGGACGCCCGTTGTGCGAGCGGCCTCGACGAACCCTCCCGCCGCGATCGTCTTGCCCGAGGCCGTTGGATGCTTGAACCGGTAGCGGCGGCGCGCCCCCGGGTCGGGCGCCGCGGCATCGCCGTTGGCGGCGTCGTCGGGGTCGGGCGCGACGGCCATGGCCGGGTCGTGCGCCGGCCCGGGAGCGCCGCCGTCCTCGGCCTCGCTGCCGTTCCCATCGTCGCCGTCTTCGTCATCCTCGTCCTCGTCCTCTTCCTCGTCCTCGTCGATCTCGGCTTCGACGTCGACCTCAATCGTTTCGGGCTCGTCGTCGCCGTTCTCGGGCTCGTCGTCGGCGTCATCCTCGTCGAGGGCGGCGGTGCGCTCGAGGTCGCTGATCAGCGCGGCCAGCTGCCCGGCCAGCGCGTCCACCTGGTGGCGGCGCAGGGTCGTCCCCGAGGCCAGCCGCGGCTGGGGATCGGAGAGCACCCGCTCGAGCCCGAGCACCAGTGCGTAGTCTCGCCGCCACTCGTAGCTCGGCTCCGGCAGCCCGCGCGCCATTTCCGCGAGCGCAGCGTCGAGCGCCTGCCGGCGCACCGTTGCGGGTGCAAGGGCGACGGCGAGATCCTCGCCTTCATGGAGGAGCGGCTCCCCACACCACGCCTCGACGCGGTGTGCAGCCGCCTCAGAGTCGGCCTCGAAGCGAACAGTCATATGGTCCCTGCAGCCGCCGGGCTGAAACGGGCGCCCCAACGGGCGACACCAGCGGCCGGAGTTCAGTGTAGCGGATCGCTCGGGCGGCGTGATGCCGCAACCGCCGCGGTCACCAGGTCGCGCAGCGGGTCGTGCAGATCCGCCGCGGCAGCGACAACGCACGGGTCGAGCCCCTCGCCCGCATCGAACACCGCCGCCCGGCCGCCCGCCTCGGAGACGAGCAGCATCCCGGCCGCCCGGTCCCAGTGTTTGATCCCCCACTCGTAGAACCCGTCGAGGCGCCCGCACGCGACCCAGGCCAGGTCGAGCGCGGCCGAGCCGCCGCGGCGGATGTCGCGCACCTCGCCCAGCACATGCGTGAGTACGGTCGCCTGGAAGGCCCGATCCGCCGGCCTGTACGAAAACCCCGTCCCCACCAGTGCGCGATCGAGGCCGCGGGGGCTGCGGGTGTGCACCGGCTGCCCGTTCAGCGTCGCGCCGCGGCCGCGAACAGCCGCGAACGTCTCGCCCCGGCAGGGATCGTGCACCACAGCGACCACGCCGCCGTCGGCATCCTCGCAGGCGATCGAGACCGCCCACACAGGATAGGAGAACAGATAATTGGTGGTGCCGTCGAGCGGGTCGACCACCCAGACCAGGCCGGAGCTGCCCGCGGCTCGGCCGCTCTCCTCGGCCACGACGCCGTCGTCGGGCCGTTCGGCGGAGATGCGGTCGAGCACCAACCGCTCGGCCGCCCGGTCGGCATCGGACACCATGTCCGTGGCGCTGCTCTTCGACTCCACCCCGCTCACCGGTCCCCCGAACCGCTCGAGCAGGAGCGAGCCCGCGTCGCGGGCGGCGCCGAGGGCGAGCTCGAGGAGGGTGTCTTCGGACATCGCCCGAGTGTAATCAGGCGGACGAATTACTGGAAATTCCCCGTAGTTTGAGGCATTCTGCACAGAATGGGCACGTTCATCAGTCAACTGAGGAAGCGACGGCGCCAGCGCAGGCTGGCGCGTGAGCTGGAGTTGCGCTTCCGCGAGCGGGTCGATGCCGCAACTGCGGCCGCGGCCCGCCTGGCGGAGGATCTGCGCCGGCCGTAGCGTCCGCACCACTACCCTGGCGCGGATGACCGCGCCACTGCGCTACTCGTCGCTCGGATCCGGCCTCTATGCCGGACGGATGCCGCACACCGCGATGCACGTCGACGCGCTCGCCGCCGAGGGCGTGCAGACGGTCATCAACCTGTGCGAGGACCACGAGTACTGGGCCGGCGAGCGGGAGGCGATCGAGGCGGCGTATGCGGCCGCGGGGATCGCCGAGCACCGGCTGGGCGTGCCAGACGGAGCCACGATCCCACCCGACATCCTGGATCGTGCGGTTGCCGCAACCGCACGCGGGGAGACCACCTACGTGCACTGCCGCGGCGGGCGGGAGCGCTCGGCGGCGGTCGCCGTCGCCCTGCTCGCGTCCCGGTCCGGCGTCGAGATCGACGAGGCGCTCCGGACCGCCGAGGGCCGGTGGCCGACATGCCGGCCGCTGCCATGGCAACTGGCCGGTGTGCGTGCGTGGGCCGCCGCGGCGGGGGCGTGAGCGACCGAAACGCGCTTGCACGCCGAGCCCGCCGGCCGTATGCTCACAGGGTCAGACCTGCAGGGAGGGACATGAGGATGGCAAAGGGCATGACGGTGGGCATCGTGGTTCTCGCCACGCTTGCAACCATCGTCCTCGTGGGCGGAAGCGGCGGCTCGCAAGCCGTCGCCGGCGGACACACGACGTCCGACGCGGCGGAGTTGCCGTTCACGCTCAGCCAGCTCGCGCAGCTCCCCATCATCGCGGCCGCCGTGGCCGGGATGGGCTTCTGCGTCCGGGCACTGTCATCCGGTAGAAAATTGCAGTAAACTCGACATCGGAGGGTTTTCGAAGAGTGTCCCCAAGCGCGTCGCCTAGCGTTCGCGCAACCGGCTGACCCGTCGGTGTGGGACACGTTGTCCGGCGGCCCACCGGACAGCCCAACAGACGAGGCCGCCTCTGCCCAGGCGGCCTCGTCGCTTTCTCTGGACTCAATTCTGCGCACTCGCGAGCGATGACCGGGCTGGTTCGATCATGGCCCCATCCGACTTCCGAAACGCGCTCTCCATCGTCGATGAACGCCTGCGAACGGCCTACACGGTGGCCGCCTCGCTGATGGTCTATGCCTGTCTCGCCCTGGTTTTCGTCCTCGTGGTGCACGGGATCACGCCGCTCATCGGAACCAGCTCCGCCCTCGCCGTGCTCGGCGGGCTGGGCGCGGTCGCCGCCGCGCGCATGCTCCAGTGGAGGCGCGGCGAGATCTATGACGAGATCGTCCTGAGCGGCTATCGCCACATCGGCGGATCCGCGATCGCCCGCCACACCGCCGACCTGATCTCGCCGGGACGGCGGCGGATGCTGGCCGACACCATGGAGCGGCTCCTCGAGTTGGCGGTTCGCCGGCAGGTCGCTGCCGTCCCGCTCAACCGCGGCGCCATGCGCGAGCTCGAGCCCAGCATCCGCGGGCTTTGCGCCCGCTTGCGTGCTGTCGAGATCGCCGTCGACCCGGCGGGGATGGTGCTGCTGCGACGGCTCCTGACCGATGGGGCGACCAGCCCCCTCTTCAAGGCCCACGGCCCGCTGCGGGAGCTCGAGCGCACGATCGAGCGGATCCACGCACTGCTCGGCCCGATGCCCGCGATTCAGCTCCGGCCCGCCGCGGCGACCGAGCCGCTCCGCCTCGCTGCCTAGAGGGGTCGCTCTCCCCGGGCCTCGGCGATCAGGCGGTCGAGCTCGGGCACGGCGGCCCGCAGGCTGGGCAGGTTGACGACGATTCCCTCCTGCGTGCTCCGTGCGAGCACGACCACGGCTTCCTCGTCCGGTGAGGGGTTCTCCTCGCGGTGCGGCACCCACGGCGGCACGTACACGTAGTCGCCCGGCACCGCCTCGATGCGGCGCTCGGCGTCGTCTTCGAGGAACACGAACACGGGGTGGCCGGAGACGACGTAGATGCCGGTCTCGGCCTCGCCGTGGTGGTGGTCGCCCGAGCACATGCCGGGAGCGACGTGGCTCTCGCCCATCCAGATCTTGCGCGAGCCGTTGCGCGCTCCCGAGATCGCCTCGTAGCGGCGCATCCCCGGGGTCTGGGCGGTGTCCTCGCTCAGATCGTCGTGCGACGTGTGGTGCAGCTGCCGGTGCCAGGCGGCCGTGCCGGCGTCGCGTGGGGCAGAGTCGCTCATGTCGCAGGCAACCCTAGACGGTCACAGCGCCAGGAGCGTTGCCGGCCCCCGCCGCTCGAGGCCGCGGCTGACGATCAGGCGCTGCACCTCACTCGTGCCCTCCCAGATACGGTCGACGCGGAGCTCGCGCCACAGCCGCTCGGCCGGGTTTTCGCGCATGTACCCGCGACCGCCGAAGATCTGCACGACGCGGTCGGCCACACGGCCGGCGGTCTCCGATGCGATCAGCTTGGCCATCGATGCCTTGTGGTGTACCAGCTTGCGGTCGGCACCCGAATCGGCCAGCCAGCCCACGTAGTAGGTCAGGAGCCGGGCGGCGGTGGTCTCCGCGGCGCAGTCGGCCAGCGCGAAGCTCACAGCCTGATGGTCGAAGATGCGGCTGCCGAACTGCTCGCGCTCGAGCGCCCAGGCCGTGCCCAACTCGATCAGGCGGTCGCATGCGCCGACGCACCGCGCGGCAATGTGCACGCGCTCCTCGACGAACCACTCGCCCGTCAGCTCGAACCCGCGGCCGATCTCGCCCAGCACGCTCTCGGGCGCCACCGGCGTGTTTGTGAACGTGAACTCGGGATGGCGGTACGGGAAGTTGTGCGTGAAGTCGGGGTCGGCGGTCATCTCGACGCCCGGCAGGTCCTTGTCGACCAGGAACAGGGCCGGCCGGCGGTCGTGCCCGTCAACGGCCCACGCGAGCACGATGAAGTAGCTCGCGACGTCGCCGTCGGTGACGAACCACTTGCAGCCGGAGAGCTCGTAGTGGCTGCCGTTCCAGACCGCCTCGGACGTGATCGCGCGCGGGTCGGAGCCGGCCGCGGCCTCGGTGATCGCGTATGCGTGGCGGTGGTCGCCGCGCACGTCGGGCAGCAGGTAGCGCTCGATCTGCCCGGGCGTCCCGTGGACGAGCACGTTGGAGGGGCTCCAGACGAGCACCCAGAGGCAGTTCGTCAACCGGCCGAGCTGCTCATGGGTCACGATCTGCTCGGTCAGGTTGAACCCGCCGCCGCCGAACTCCTTGGGGATGTTGTTGGCCGCCAGGCCGGAGTCGAGCACGGCCTGCTTGATGCGCGCGTGCGACTCGGCGCTGAGCCGGCCGGCCGTGCTCTCGGCCTCCCACTCGAACGGCTGCAGATGGTCGTCGACCAGCGCCCGCACGCGGGTGCGCAGCTCGATCAGGTCAGGGGTGAGGGCGAAGTCCATCGGGGTTACTCCTTCGGGCGGGGTCGCAGGTCGGCGGCCGAGCCGCCGAAGATGAGAGCGGCGAGCGCATCGGCCGGATCGACCCCGGCCATGTGGGGGGCGGAAAGGTCGAGGTCGATCTCCGCGGGCACCACCGCCAGCCCCAGCGCCTCGGCGCCGTTGCGGCCGCCCACGTCGAGCAGGTAGCCGGTGGGGCCGTCGGCGCCCTCCGGCACGAGCACGTTGCGGCGCTGCACCGATCGGCGGGCGACCGCCTCGATCTCGCGCAGCTCCACCACCGGGTCGATGACGGTGTTGGAGTCGGTGCCGATACAGACGCGGATCCCGCGCTCGAACATCCGCACGGCCGGCAGGTACCCGTCGCCGAGGTTGGCCTCGGTGGTCGGGCACACGCACACCGACGCCCCCGCATCGGCGACCAGGTCGAGCTCGCCGTCGGACGCGTGGGTTGCGTGCACGATCGTCGTGTGCGGCCCCAGGACGCCCGCGTCGGCCAGGAGCTCGATGGGCCGCCGGCCATATTCGGCGAGGCACTCGTCGATCTCGCGCAGCTGCTCGCAGGCGTGGATGTGCACCACCATGCCGGCGGCGGCGGCGTAGCGGCCGATCTCCTCGAGCCAGGGCCGAGACACCGCGCGGACGCTGTGCGGGGCGACACCGACGCGCCCGGGAAGCTCCTGCGCCAGCGCCTCGACGCGGGCGAGGTAGGCGCCGGCATCCGGGTCGCAGAACCGGCGCTGACCCGGCGTCGGCGCGACCTCGGCCCCGGCGCGCTCGTAGGCGGCCATCAGGAGCACCTGGTCGATCCCGGCCTCGTCGGCCGCATGCGCCGTCGCGAGCGCCATCGCGTTCGGCGGCGCGTACGGCGTCCCGTCGGGGCGGTGGTGAACGTAGTGGAACTCGCCCACGGCCACATACCCGGCCGCCGTCATCTCACGGTAGGCCAGCAGCGCAACGGCATGCATCGAGTCGGGGTCGAGCCGGCCGGCGGCGGCGTACATCGCCTCCCGCCAGGTCCAGAAATCGTCGCTTCGGTGGGCGTGGTCGACCCGCTCGACGACGCCCCGCAGACCGCGCTGGAAGGCGTGGCTGTGCACGTTGACAAAGCCCGGCAGGCGGAGCGTGGCGGTGGTCACCCGCGTATCCTTCCAGACCCGATGCCAGAGGTATCCCGACACCGGTTTCTGGGCTGGTTCGCCGAGCTGGCGGCGATCGGCCGGACTCCGACGGGCTGGAACCGGGTCGCGTGGACGCCGCTCGAGGCCGAGGCGCAGGAGTGGTTCCGGCACACGGCCGAGGGCATCGGGCTCGAGGTGCGCCGCGACGGCGCGGGCAGCCTGTGGGCCGTGACTCCCGACGCCGGCGACGGCCCGTGGGTCTGCGCTGGCTCGCACCTCGACACGCAGCCCGACGGCGGCGCCTATGACGGCGCACTCGGGATCGTCTGCGCGCTCGAGGCGGTCGCCGCAGTGCTCGAGTCTGACGTCACCCGGCGGCGGCCACTGGCGGTGACCGCCTTCGTCGACGAGGAAGGCGCGCGCTTCCGCACCGCCTGCTTCGCAAGCCTCGCCATCGCGGGCCGGCTCGACATCGACGAGGCCTTGGCGGTGATGGGCGACGCACCCGCGATCTACGGCGTGACCCGCGAGTCGCTGCTCGAATGCCGGGCCCAGCTCGAGCACGTCGGCTGCTTCCTGGAGGTGCACGTCGAGCAGGGCCGCGGGCTCGTCGACCGCGGCCAGGCGCTGGGCGTTGCCGACGTGCTCGCCCCCCGCCAGCGCTGGCGGGCCGAGTTCGAGGGCGAGTCGAACCACGCGGGCACGACACCGATGGCAGGCCGACGCGACGCCCTCCTGCCGGCGGCCCGCTTCATTCTGGCGGTGGACGATGCCGCCCGGGCACGTCCGGGCGCGGTCGGCACCGTCGGCCGGATCGAGGTCTCGCCCGGCTCGACGAACTCGATTCCGGGCCACGTCGCCTGCTCGCTCGACGTGCGCGCACTCGAGGCCGCGACGATCGACGACCTCGTGGCCGAGCTGCAGCGCACCTCCGCGGGCGCCCGTATCACCGAGGCATCGCGGAACGGCGGCGCCACCTTCGACCCCGAACTGCGGGCGGCGCTGCATGCGTCGGCCGCCGCCGCGGGAGTGACGGCGGGCGACCTGCCCTCCTACGCCGGCCATGACGCCGGCATCCTCGCGGTGCACGTTCCGGCGGCCATGCTGTTCGTGCGCAACCCGACCGGAGCGAGCCACAATCCGGCCGAGTCGGCCTCCGACGACGACTGCGTCGCCGCCGCCCGGGTGCTCGCAGGTGCGCTCGCCGAGCTGGCGGCGCGTGACTGACCGGTGTCCCTGTGGATAGCCCTGTGGAGAAGTGCGCGGCCGCCCGGACGGCCTGTGGAGCGATGAACGACTTTCCCGCATGGTGCGAAGTCCGATCGAGGGAAAACCGCCCTCGGACTTGACGGCGGTCTGTGGAAACAGCCACCCTTCTGGCGCCCAACACCCCTCGTCTCCGGCGCCAGACCCCGCGGTTTCCGTCCTCCGGGCCTGGCGCCGGGGCGTTGGTGGCCCATGACCGTCACCAGCCACCCGCAACCCGAGCAGCCCCCCGCCCCGCCCGCGGACGATGCCGCCGCGCGGCTGCTGGCGGCGATTCTCGCGTCCGCCGGCCTGCGCCGGCCCGCACAGCGCGAGGCCTAACGGTCGCTCAGTCGGCGTCCTGTCCGGGCCGGCGCTCGGTCGGGCCGGTGTGCTCGTCGCTCCAGGGCTCTGCGCCCGGGCCGGCCAGGAAGGCCTCGATCTCCCGGATTCCGCGGCGGACATCGCGGCGGCGGCGGATGCGCTCGCGCGTGGCGGGAGCCAGTGCGCGCCACGTCCGCACCCCGACGTGCAGGAGCACGAACATGAGCACGACCAGCGCCGCGACCGCGACGAGCGCGACGATCAACGGTTCCATTGAAGCGGTCAATGACACGGTACCGACCTGACTTCCATCTGCCTCTGCCCCCGTCGAGTGTATGCCTCAGAGGAGCCGCGCGCAATGCATCGTGGGATGGCTCACGCTCGTCACCGGATCACCGTCATGCAGTAGGTGCTGTCCGTCCCGAACGGGCCGCCGCAATGGGTGCGGCGCTCGAACTGGTTCGCGTTTCCGAAGCTGTCGGCCGTGCTCGGCTGGTTGACGCCGTAGGTCAATGATCCATTCGTGTTCTGGCTGAACCAGGGATAGATGCAGTACGGGCCGCCATAGTGCGTGCACGTCGATCCGGTCTCGCTCGGGTCGAGGATCTGGGCCTTGCCGCCGTAGTCGCTCACGACCGCCCAGTGCTTGGCCTGGCCGCGGTCGCCGAACGTGACCGACTTGATCTGGATGGGAGTGGTCTCGCGCCAGGCGCGCCAGTTGTACGACTCGCAGCCGGAGTGCCCGGGCGCGCAGAAGGCCCCTGGCCGCGCGCCGAAGTCGGAGCGGTGCCCGATCTCCCACACGAATGAGTTGGGGGCGTCGTGGACGATTCCCCACCCAAGCGAGTTTCCGATCACCTGCCGGCTGAACGCCGGCATCAGCGGGCCCCAGCGCTTGCTGTTCAGGATGACGGTGCCCCCCTGGTGCGTTGTCAGATCGGTGACCGTGATGTGGGCGCCGTCGCGCGCGGGCGTCTGGAAGTAGTGCAGGACGATCGTGTCGCCGCCGTGCATGACGAGCGGCCCGCGCCTGTGGCCGTTGCGCAGCATGGCGTTGAACGCCGCGGGCTCGTTGTTGCCCACGACCGACCAGACCGGCGTGCAGACGGTGTAGGTGTTGCGCGAGAACGTGAACTGGGAGTTGCCGTTCGGGTCGCAGCGCGAGACGAGCGTGTCGGGGTAGAACTGCACCTCGAGGAACGCCTGGTGGAACAGGCTGTGCGGGTCGGTGACCGTGCCGCCGAACCAGAATCCGAAGCCGGTCCCCGACACCCGGAACGCCCCGTCGATCGGCAGGACGGCCTTCCAGGTCAGGTTCTGGGCCGAGTGCGGGAGCGAGGAGACCGGGTCGAGCTCGGGCTCGTCATGGCCGGTGCAGCCCGGCCGGTAGTGCACCTCGAGCTTGCCGTCCACGTAGATCACGTGACGGGCGACGCACGCCGTCCCGTGTCGAGTTGCCGCCCCGGCGATCGCGGGCGCCCACAGAAGCGCCCCGACGACCAGCGTCAAGGCGGACACGCACCACCATCTACGTCCCACGCGAACCCTCCCCCTCGGATCAAAAACGCCTCCGCACTCTACGACCCGGTGCCTTCGATTGCAATGGCATCGACCACCCGCACCACCACGGCCGCCTGCGGGCTCTACGCCACCCCCGCCGAGAGCCGCGCCGCCGCCTCTCCCGTGATGAAACGGGCGATCGACGCGAGGTCTCCGGCGTGTGAGAAGCCCGCCGCCTGCTTGTGACCGCCGCCGCCGACCTTGCGGGCGATCTCGGACACGTCGATGGCGCCGCGCGATCGCAGCGACACGCGGTTTGGGGAGGCCAGGCCGACGGCCACGAGCGGCGGCTCGCGGATCAGGGCCGCGACCTCGACGCCCGCGATCGCGCGCAGGTGGTCGACGAGTCCCTCGGTGTCGGACTCGGCGGCGCCCAGCTCGGCGAAGTCCGCCCGGTCGAGGTGCGAGATCGCCACGCGGCCGTCCTCGTAGAGGACGAGGTGGTCGATGACGCGGCCGAGCAGGCGCAGCTTGCGCAGTGGGACGGTCTCGAACACGCGCTGGTAGACGCGCTGGATGTCGACGCCCGCGTCCACCAGGCGGGCCGCCATCCGCAGCGCATTGGCGCCCGTCGTGCGCTGCTGAAACCGGCCCGTGTCGGTGACGAGCGCGACGTAGAGCGACTGGGCGATGTCGGGGGTGAGCTCGACACCCAGCGCCTCGAGCACGTCGAGCAGGATCTCGGCGGTCGAGGAGGCCGACCCGTCGATCAGGTTGATGGCGCCAAAGCGCGTGTTGTCGTAGTGGTGGTCGATGTCGATGACGGTCGCGGCGGTCTCGACCACGCCCCGGTGCCCCCGGCCCAGCCTGCGCATCGTGGCGCAGTCGAGGGCGAGCAGCGTCCAGGAGCCGAGCTCGGACTCGTCCAGGTGCCGCTCGAGGCCGGCCACGTCCAGCAGGCGCAGCTCACTCGGGATCGACGAGGCCGGCTCGAGGTAGGTGCGGACGGCCTTGCCCAGCTGGCGCAGTCCGGCCGCCGCCGCCACGAGCGAGCCGATCGCGTCGCCGTCGGGGTTCTCGTGGGTTGCGACGACGATCCTCGGGGCCGCCCGCAACGCCGCCACAGCATTCGCGAACCCCGGGTCGGACGCGCGCTTTTGCGTCTCGTCCACGCCTCCATAATAGGGTCGCCCCGGAGCGAGGTACCGGGCGGTCAGTCGCCCTCGGCGAGGGCCATCTCGCCCTCGGCCGAGGCCACCACCGGCGCCACGTGCTCTCCGTCGACGCCGTGCACGTACTTGCCGCCGCGCAACCACGAGGCGGCCGCGGCGATGAGGCAGGCGGCGACCGCGAAGTCGAAGGCCTCGTCCAGGCCGCTCGAGAACGGCCTCGACATCAGCTTCGGAAAGTACGTGCGCCCGGTCAGATAGGAGGCATGGGCGTGCGAGACATGCTGCAGCACGCTCGGGCCGAGCAGGTGCTGCATCGGGTTGTAGCCCAGGAATGAGGCGAACAGGAGCCCGACCGGCGGCAGGTGCGAGATGCGGGCCGCATCAGCCGGCGGCACGCCCTGGGCGAGCAGTCCCTGGTGCAGCGTCGAGGGCAGCGAGCTCGCGAGCCCCAGGATCATCAGCGAGAAGAAGATCCCGATCGAGAGCACGAGGGCCGAGTTCTGGAAGGTCGTCGCCATGCCGGCGCCGGCGCCGCGCTGGTCGGGGGGCAGGCTGTTCATGATGCCCGCCTGGTTCGGCGAGGCGAACAGTCCCATCCCCAGCCCGACGATCAGCAGCAGAAGGCCGAACCAGAGGTAGTTGAAGTTGACCGGCAGAAGCTCGAGCAGGAAGAAGCTGAGCGCGGCGACCAGCATGCCGCCGGTGGCGAACGGGCGCGCGCCGAAGCGGTCTGAAAGGTAGCCCGACGCCGGGCCGGCGATGAGGAACCCAGCCGTCAGCGGCAGCATGTAGATGCCCGCCCAGAGCGGCGTGGACGAAAAGCTGTAGCCGTGCAGCGGCAGCCAGATCCCCTGGAGCCACATGATCAGCATGAACATGAGCCCGCCACGGCCGAGCGAGGCGAGCAGCGTGGCGATGTTGCCCGCGGTGAAGGCGCGGATGCGGAAGAGGCTCAGACGGAACATCGGGTCATCGACCCGAGTCTCGATGAAGGCGAAGATCGCAAGCAGGACGAGGCCACCGCCCATGGACGCGACCACCTTGGGGGACGTCCACCCCATCGTGTGGCCCCCGTACGGCTGGATGCCGTAGGTGATCGCGACCAGCACGGCGATCAGGCCGGCGGCGAAGGTGAGGTTGCCCCACCAGTCGATCTTCGCGGGCTTGCGGATGCCCAGGTCGACGAGCTTCCACCACGACCACAGCGTCCCGAAGAGGCCGACCGGCACCGAGACCAGGAACACGAGCCGCCACGAAACCGGCCCCAGCACCCCGCCGAGCACGAGCCCGATGAACGAGCCCGCGATGCCGGCCACGGCGTTCACTCCGAGCGCCAGGCCGCGCTGGTCATGCGGGAACGCGTCGGTGAGGATGGCGGAGGAGTTCGCAAACAGGAAGGCGCCGCCGACGCCCTGGCCCACCCGCATCACGATCAGCCACAGCGCTCCGTGGGCGCCGGACATCCACGTCACGGACAGCAGCAGCGAGAAGACGGTGAAGATCGCAAAGCCCATGTTGAACATGCGCACCCGGCCGTAGATGTCCCCGACCCGGCCGAAGCTCACGACCAGCACCGCGGTCGCGACCAGGAAGCCCATGATCATCCACAGGAGGTAGCTCGAGTTGCCCTGGCCGAGCGGATCGAGGTGGATGCCGCGGAAGATGTCCGGCAGCGCGATCAGGACGATCGACGAGTTGATCGTCGCCATCAGGATCCCGACCGTCGTGTTCGAGAGGGCGATCCACTTGTACCGCGGCGACGGCGGCGCCTGCGGGCTCACGCCTGTTCCTCGAACTCGTCCCGCACCACGCGGATCTGCCGGCGCTTGTCCATCAGCTCGTCCTCGAGCTGCTCGAGCGCGGCGCGGCGAGACCGCACGAGCGCGACCTGCCGATCGACATGCGTCATCGCCTCGGCCAGGATGCGCGCGCGATCGTCCGCGGGCGGCTGGCCGTGCCAGCGCTCGCGCAGCACCGCCCGGGCGGCCTCGGCCTCCATCCAGTCGCCGAGCTCGGCCAGCGACAGCCCCAGAAGGTCGCGCACCCGGATGAGCTCGGCCAGCCGCAGTTCGTCCTCGTGGTCGTACAGGCGATGCGATCCCTCGGGTCGTCCGCGGTCGGGCAGCAGCCCGAGTTCCTCGTAGTAGCGCACGGTCCTCGGTGTCGCTCCGACGCGGCGGGCGAGCTCTCCGATCCGGAAGCGGCCCTCCTCGAGCGGGGCGGCGGGCTGTTCTTGGGACATATTCACCTTCACGGAAGATAGCAGGGGGAAATACGGCGTGAGCAACCCTCTATGAGCACCTTGTTTCGGTATAATCTCCGGCGAACGTGAGATACATCCGGCGTTAAACTCGGGGAGGATCGCCGTGAACATCCGCTGGCACGGTCAGTCCGCCCACACGCTCGCGCCACTGCGGGGCTGAGGCGCGAGGCGGGCGGTCATGTCCGGAGCCCTGATCTCGCTGAACGCCTGGGGGTGGGCCCTGGCCGACGCCGTGATCGCGGTCGGCGCCGCGATGATCGTTGTCGTCCTCGTGCTGCGGCGCGACGTGCGTGTTCGGTGGGCGCTGCTCGAGTTGGCGGCGGCGGCGGAGCGAGCGCCGGTACATTCGGTCGGGTATGCGCGACCTCGAGCGCTACCTGGCTGGGGCGCTAGCCGGCCCCGCGCCACCACGCCGGCCAGGTCACGGCGAGGCCGGCCAGCACCGGGACGGTGGCGGGAATCGGTGAGGTCACCTCGAGCAGGAATCCCCACGCGAGCGCTGTGACGGCGACGGCCGCGGCCGCGGCCACCCGCCGCCGGGTGCGCCGGCCCACCACCGTACCGAGGAGCGCGGGCGCGAGGAAGTCGAGCCAGCCCATGCTGGAGTTGCCGAGCTCGACCTGCTGCAGCGAGGGGAGGGGCCGGGAGCGATGGTGCGCGACGCCAACCCGCGGCAGGACCACGTGCTGCAGCGCGGTCGTCGTGGACTCCACCTGGCGGTTGCCCCAGACGAGGTAGATGTCGAGGCCCACGAGCAGCACGAGGCCAATCGCCAGGTAGCGCGCGGGCGTGACGGGGCCGACGATGCCGGCGATGGCGAGACAGGCTCCGCCGATCAGGATCGCCCCGGCAGCCTGGGCGACGTGGCCGCTCGTCTGCCACGCGGTCACATAGAGCGCGGCGGCGCCGACGGTGGCCAGCGGCCACAGCGGCCGCGGCCACCGGGCCGCCCATCCGAGCAGCGCCGCCAGTATCGGCGTCGCAATCGTGCCGAGCCACGCCTCGAACGAGGCTCCCGAGCCGCCCAGGAAGTGCACGAGGCCGACGCCGACGACCAGCGCCACGGCGGGTCCGGCGAGGCCGAGGAGCGCAGTTCGGCGGCTGGTCTCCCGCCCCACCGCAGACGCTGCGACCAGCAGGCCCTGGGCGGCGCACAGCGCTGCGTACCATGGGAACAGGAACACCGGGGCGGGAAGCTAGTGGATCTCAGAAGCCCACGGCGTGACCGACCATAGTCTCGATCGCCGCGAGCGGCGCGGTGCGGTACGCTGGCTCTGGAGCGTTCCAATGGCCGTCTTGTCGACATCAGAACCCACGTGACCACGCCGATCGGGCTGGCAATTGTTGGCGCGGGGCGGATGGGCATCACGCATATGCGCGCGCTCGCGGACGAGCCGTCCGTGCGCCTCCGGGCGATCGTCGATCCCTCCGAGCAGGCCCGGGCGAGCGCCGTATCGGCGTCGCCCGGAACGCCGGCGTTCGCCGATCTCGATGCGGCCGTCGGACACGGCGGTGTCGACGCCGTGCTCATCGCCGCCCCGTCGACGCTGCACGTGGCGCTCGTGCGCGAGTGCGCCGCGCGTGGCCTGCCGATGCTGTGCGAGAAGCCGTGCGGGACAACGCCGGACGAGGCGAGGGCCGCGGCCGCGGCGGCCGACCGGGCCGGCTGCCTGCTCCAGATCGGGTACTGGCGCAGGTTCGCGCCCGAGTTGGTGGAACTGCGCGAGCGGATGCGGTCGGGAGCTCTGGGCGAGCTCGTGCTCGTCTCGTGCTATCAGTGGGATGCCAAGCCCCCGACCCGGGCGTTCCGCGGCACGAGCGGCGGCATCGCGGTGGACATGGGCGTCCACGAGTTCGATCAGCTGCGCTGGCTGACCGGACAGGAGCTGGAGACATTCGCGACCGTCACTCAGGCCCCCACCGCGGACGGCCCGGAGGGACTGCAGATCCTGGGCGCCCTCTCAGGCGGGACCGCAGCATTCGTGTCGCTCGGACAGAGCTTCCCGCACGGCGACTGCGTCTGGGTGGAGGTGTTCGGCACCGCCGGGTACGAGCGCTGCGAGGTGCTGTGGGGAGCCGGCGGCGACGCCTCGCTTCACCGCGCGCTGCGGGCTCAGGCGCGTGCGTTCGCCGCCCGCGTCGGGGGCGACTCGGGCGGCGATGCGGCGACGGCCCAGGACGCTCTGCTCACGCTGCGGGCGGCCGAGCGCGTCCACCCCGGTTGACGCCGGCACACCCCCCGCCGGCCCGATCGGGTAAGACATCGCCCATGGCGGCGAACCCCTGGTGGCAAAACGCGGTGATCTACCAGATCTATCCGCGGTCGTTCCAGGACTCCGATGGCGACGGCGTCGGCGACCTGCGCGGGATCACCGCCCGGCTCGGCCACCTGTCCGATCTGGGCGTCGACGGCGTCTGGCTGTCGCCGGTGTACCCCTCCCCGCTCGCCGACGGCGGCTACGACATCTCCGACTTCACCGGCGTCGATCCCCGCCTCGGCACGATCGCCGACGTCGCCGAACTGGCGGCCGCGACCCACCGGCGCGGTATGACGCTCCTGCTCGACATCGTCCCCAACCACACCTCGATCGAGCACCCGTGGTTTCGCGCCCACCCCGACCGGTACGTGTGGGCAGACGCCCCGCCCAACAACTGGCGCGCCGCGTTCGGGGGGCCGGCGTGGACGCGGGACGAGCGCACCGGTCGCTTCTACCTGCACTCGTTCTACCCCGAGCAGCCCGATCTCGACTGGCGCAATCCCGCCGTCGTCGCGGCGATGCAGGACGTCCTGCGCTTCTGGCGCGGACGCGGAGCCGACGGCTTCAGGCTCGACGCACTCGACCGCATCGGCAAGGATCCCGGCCTGCGCGACGACCCACCCGCGCGGGAGCCGTTCCCGTTCCCGCAGGACCCCGCGGTGGCCGCGCTCGACAGCATCCATTCGAGCAACTTCGGCCCGGCGCTCGACGGGGCGCTCCGGGCGCTGCGAGCGGCGGCGGCCGACGGCTTTCTCGTCGGCGAGGTCTACCGGCGGACGACCGAGCTCGACCCATACCTCAAGCACCTCGACAGCGCGTTTGCGTTCGAGCTGCTGTTCGCGGACTGGCGGGCCGACGTGCTTGGCGGCGTGATCGAGCGCGGGGCGCGGGTCGGGCGCATGTCATGGATGCTCTCCAACCACGACTTCAGCCGCGTTGGCTCGCGCATCGGCGAGCGCAACCTGCGCGCTGCGGCGATGCTCCTGCTGACGCTGCCCGGCCCGGTGTTCCTCTACCAGGGCGACGAGATCGGGATGCTGGACGGGCCGGGATGCGACCCGCCGGTCGATCGCTTCGGCCGCGACGGCCAGCGCCACCCGATGCAGTGGGACGCGGGGCCGCGCGGCGGGTTCACGACCGGCACCGGGTGGCTGCCACCGGTCGATCCGGCCGCGCGCAACGTGGCCGACCAGCGCCGCGACCCCCACTCCCTGCTCGCCTTCCACCGAGCGCTGATCGCCCTCCGGCGGACGCTCGTGGGAGAGCTCGAACTGGCGGCCGCCCAAGCGGATGGGCTGCTCGCCTACCACCGCGGCGCCCACACGGTCGTCCTCAATCTGGGGGAGGCGACGCGACCGTCGGGTATCGCAGGGGACGTGGTGCTCGCGACCCATCGCGTCACCGAGCCCGGCGTGCTCGCACCCGGCGCCGGCGTCGTCATCCGTCGCGGCTGATCGGCGCCGGGGGAACTACCCTTCGGGGATGCCCTGGGACACCGGCCTCAACCAGCTCGACGCCGAGACCGACTTCCAGCGCGCCCGCCGCCGGCAGGTGCTGGCGCAACTTGCCCGCCGCCTGCGAGGCGAGCCGGACGACATCAATGTGATCCTGCCGTTCGACGAGGTCGTGCACGCGCTCGGGCGAAGGGGCGAGCGCACGCTCGGGCTGCGGATGATCGAGCTGCGCAGCATCGTCGGCAGCGTCGATCGCACGAGCGACTTCGACCGCCGGTTCCGGCCGACGTCGAACCGCCTGCGCGAGCGCTGGCAGCAGATCAACCTCGCCCAGCGGCGCGGGGTGGGGATGCCGCCGATCGCGGTCTACCGCATCGGCGACCTGCACTTCGTCCGCGACGGCCACCACCGCGTATCGGTGACGCTGGCCCTGGGGCACTCGGTCATCGAGGCGGACGTGACCGAGGTGCTCACGGAGGTCCCCGCCGACGGCATCTCCGACCGCGGCGACATCGTCATCAAGGACTACGAGCGCCTCTTCCGCCAGCGGGTGCCGCTGCCCGACGACATCGCAGCGCACATCCGCGTGACCGACCCGTGGAGCTACGCGGAGCTGTCGGAGAACGTCGAGGCGTGGGCGTTTCGGCTCGTCCAGGACGCCGGTGAGTATCTCGACCGGCGCACGGCTGCAAGACGCTGGTACGACGAGGAGTACCAGCCGGTCGTGGCGATGCTGCGCGAGGCCGACCTGATCGGTGCGGGCACCGAGGCCGAGGCGTATCTGCGGGTCGCATGCGACCGCTACCGGCTGATCCGGGCGCACGAGTGGAGTGACGAGATCATCGCCCGTCTGCGCGGCACCGCCCCCGGGCGCAGCTGAACCCGGCGACCCTCTCCTACAGTGTCAGGTTCTCGCCAGTCTCCGGGTCGAAGACCTGGACGCCGTGCATGTCGAGCCAGAGGTCGAGCTCCTTGTCCTCCTGCGCCTGGCTCGCGGCGTCGAGCCGGGCCGTCACCTGGACGCCTTCGTCGGTCGTCATGTCGGTGGTCCCCGCGTCGCGGGCCAGCTCCTCGAGGAGCTCGGCGGTCGCACGCTCGCTCTGCACGGTGAAGTAGGCGAACTTGTCGGAGCCGAGCGACTCGAGCAGATCGACCGTGGCGCGCACGATGACGCCCCTGTCCTTCTTGTCGTCGCCGACCAGGGCGGCGTCCTCGAACCGCTCGGGCCGGATGCCGACGATGACCCCCCGCTCGCCCTTCTGCCCCTCCAGCTTCTGGCGGCGATCCTCGGGCAGGCGCAGATCGCCGAGGGCGGTGTGCAGTACGCCGTCGGCGATGGTGGCGGGCAAGAAGTTCATCGACGGAGAGCCGATGAAGCCGGCGACGAACAGGTTGGTGGGCCGCTCGTACAGCTCCTGCGGCGGGCCGACCTGCTGAATCATCCCGGCCCGCATCACCGCGACCCGATCACCCAGCGTCATGGCCTCCACCTGGTCGTGGGTGACGTAGACGGTCGTGGTGCCGAGCCGCTTCTGCAGCCGCGAGACCTCGGTGCGCATCTGGACGCGCAGCTTTGCGTCGAGGTTTGACAGCGGCTCGTCCATCAGGAACGCGTTCGGGGTGCGCACGATCACGCGGCCCATGGCGACCCGCTGGCGCTGGCCGCCGGAGAGCTGGCCCGGCTTGCGGTCGAGATGCGCCGTCAGGTCGAGGATGCCGGCGGCCCACTCGACCCGCTCGGTGATCGTCTTCTGGTCGGCCTTGGCCAGTTTCAGCGAGAACCCCATGTTCTCCCGCACGCTCATGTGCGGGTAGAGGGCGTAGCTCTGGAACACCATGCCGATGTCGCGCTCGCGCGGCGACTTCTGGTTTGCAACCTCGCCGTTGATGCGCAGCTCGCCTTCGCTGATGTCCTCCAGGCCGGCGATCATGTTGAGCGTGGTCGACTTGCCGCACCCGGACGGGCCGACCAGGATCACGAATTCGCCGTCGCCGATCGTGAGGTTGACGTCGTCGACGGCGAGAGCGCCGTCGGGAAACCGCTTGGTCACATGGTCGAGGACGATCTCTGCCATTCCCCTGCCTCCTTCTCCTTCGGTTAGCCCTTGACCGCGCCGGCGGTGAGCCCGGCGACGATCCGGCGCTGGAACAGCATGACGACGATGATGATGGGAACCGTGATCACGACCGCGGCGGCCGCGATCGAGCCGATCGGCTGCTGGAACTGCGACGCACCGGTGAAGAAGGCGATCGCCGCCGGCACCGTGCGCGCGTTGGTGGTGGACGTGAGCGAGATCGCGAACACGAAATCGTTCCAGGCGAAGATGAACACCAGGATGGCGGTGGTGAAGATGCCCGGCGCCGCCAGCGGGACGATCACCTGCCGGAACGCCTGCATCGGCGTCGCGCCGTCCAGTGCTGCGGCCTTCTCGAGGTCCCACGGGATCTCACGGAAGAACGCCGAGAGCGTGTAGATCGCAAGCGGGAGCGAGAACGTCATGTACGGGATGATCAGACCGGGCCACGTGTCGAACAGGCCGATCTGGCGCCAGAGGTTGAACAGCGGGCTCACGAGCGAGATCTGCGGGAACATCGCGATCAGAAGCGCGGCCGCCACCAGCGCGCGCTTGCCGGGGAAGTCGAGGCGGGCGATCGCGTAGGCGGCCATCGCGCCGAGGGCCACGCCGAGCACCGTCGAGATGAGCGCGATGCCGATGGAGTTCACGAGCGCATGGGTGAACAGCGGCGTCTGGAAGATGCCACGGTAGTTCTGCAGCGTCCATTTGTGCGGATAGAAGCTGCCGTCGCCGAGCGTGCTCGGATCCTTGAACGAGATCGCGATCAGCCACCACACGGGGATGGCCGCGGCCAGAAGCACGACCGCGTTCGCCACGCCCCAGCCGAGTCGTTGTCGTCCGGAGGTCCTCATCGCTGGCCCGTCGCCTGTCCGGGCGCCGCCGCCCCGAAGCCCTTGATGAAGACAAATCCGATCACCGCGACCGAGAGGAAGATCAGCACGGCCATCGCCGACCCGATGCCGAGGTTGAGCGCCGTGAACAGCTGGTCGTAGTTCAGGATCGACACGGAGCGTGTGTCGTGCGTGCCCTGGGTGAGGATGTAGATGTTGTCGAAGATCCGGAAGGCGTCGAGCGTGCGGAAGAGCAGCGCCACGAGGATCGCCGGCATCATCACGGGGATCATCACCCGCCGGAACCGCTGCCACGCGGTGGCGCCGTCGACCTTGGCGGCGCGCAGGAGCTCCTCGGGGACGAGCGAGAGCCCGGCGAGCAGCAGGAGCGCCATGAACGGCGTCGTCTTCCACACCTCGGCGAGGATGATGATCCCGATCGCCTGCCACTTGTTGGTGAGCGGCGCCTGGCCAGAGGAGAGCAGGCCCGCCAGATAGCCAGTGCCCGGCGTCCAAGCGTATTGCCAGCTGTACGCCGCGACCACTGTGACGATGCCGTACGGGACGAGCACGGCGGTGCGGATCAGCCCGCGCCCGAACACCGCCCGGTGCATCACCAGCGCGACCGCCATGCCCAGCACGAGCTCGATCGCGACCGAGACGACGGTGATGAAGATGGTGATGCCGAACGCCTGCCACCACAGGTCGGTCGACTTGAGGATGGTGACGTAGTTGTCGAAGGCGACGAACTTATGGTCGGCCGGGAAGCGCAGGTCGTAGCGCTGGAACGAGAGGTAGATCGCATACACGATCGGATAGACCGCCACGAGCGCCATCACGATGACGGCCGGTGCACACAGCATCCACGCCAGCCGGCGCTCGGAGCGTGCACGCGCGGTCAGTGGAGCACTGCTCATGGCACCAGTCCCTTCGAGTTGATCGCGTCCTGAATGCCCGTGCGCAGGGTCGAGATGTTCTTCGCGGGGTCAACCGATGTGGGCGGTGAGAGCACGAACGCGATCTCGAGCGACACGCTCTGGTACGCCGGAGTCTTCGGGCGGATGCTCGCGAGCTTGAGCGTGTCCAGGATGTCCTTCCAGAACGGGTACGCCTTCTTGAATGACGGCTGCTGGTACACGGAGGTCAGCACCGGGGGCAGACCGCCGAGCACGGCGTTGGTGACCTCGTGCTTGGCCTCACGCAGGCACGAGATGGCATCGAACGCGAGCTGCTTGTGCTTCGAATAGCGGCTCACCGCCAGGTCGATCCCGCCGATGGTGACGTGCGCGGGCTCGCTTGCCTTCATGCGCGGGTACGGCGCCCAGGCCATGTTCTTGAAGATCTTGGGAACGTCGGCCTTTGCGGACGGGTACACGAACGGGTAGTTGAGCTCAAACGCCGCCTGGCCGGTCTCGAACTGCAGCCGGTTTTGATCTTCCATCTGGTTGGAGAGCGACGGATCGGCCGCAGGCGAATGGGCCAGGTTGTGGATCACCTTGAGCGCCTGCACCGCCGCCGGCCCCAGCTCGACCTTCGATCCGTCGCTGCTCACGATCTGGCCCCCGGCCGAGGCGACGAGCGTGTTGAACCAGACCGTGTACCCCTCGTACTGCGCGCCCTGGATCTCGATCAGGTGCGGCTTGCCCTGCTTGGCCAGGTTGTCGGCCGTCGCGATCATCTGCGCCCAGGTCTTGGGCGGATGCGGAACGAGGTCCTTGCGATACCAGAGGAGCTGAGTATTGGTGTTGAACGGAGCCGAGTAGAGCCTGCCGTTCCACGTGGCGGTGTCGATCATCGACCCCAGCGTGCCGTGCTTGATCTGCTGGGCAAGCGAGCTCGGCCACGCCTGGATCCAGCCGGCCTCGGCGAACTCCGGCGTCCAGGTGACGTCGAGGCCGAGGATGTCCATCGACGAGTCGGCGGCGGCGAGGCGGAGGGCGAGCTGCTGGTGCTGACCGTTGGCCGAGTTGGGCAGGTTTTGGATCGCGATCCGGTACTTGCCGTGGGAGGCCTGGCCGCATTGTGCCGCGCTCTTGACGAACGCCCCCGAAAACTCCGGGAAGATGTACCAGTTGAGCGTGACGGGCCCGCTCGAGGCGCTGCCGCCGCCACAACCCGCGGCCACCGCGAGGGTGAGCACGCACAGCGCGGCACCGATCCAAAGGCTCGACCGCCGGGGCGAAGGCTCTCGTGGTTCGCGGCTGCGCACTCGGAAACCCCCCTTACCCAGGTCCCGCACCACCGAAAACATGACCTGCCGCTCTCCCAAACGGCTCCCACACCGTCTGCGGCTCAGATGCTACCTCTTTCGCGGCCGTCGGGTTAATTTCCGCGTGAGCAGGCTGTAGCCTCACGGGTTACCGGATGGCGGGAAGTGGGTAGTCAGACAGCTATGCAGACAACGGGACTCCAGCAGGGCCTTCGCCTTGTCCGCCGGCACCCACGGGCAGCCGCCCGGGTGGGCCGGTACGCCGCCCGGCACCCACGCCGGGCCGCGACGGTCATCCGGCTCGCTCGCGAAGCCCCAGGAGCGGCCAGGCGCCTCAACGCCACGGCGAAGGATCCGAACGTCCAGCGGCAGCTGCGACTCGGACGACGCTCGCTGTTGAAGGCCGGGGGCAGGCTCAAAAAGGGCGACGTCAGCGGCGCGGTCGCCGACGAGCAATTCTGGACCGAGGTTCGCCGCGCGGTGGGCGCCCTTGCCGCAGGCTACGCGCTCGTGCAGGCACCGCCGAGGCGCCGCGGCCGGCGCCGGCTGGCGATCGTCTCACTCGGCGCGATAGGCGGCGCCGCGTACGCCGCCTATCGCATGACGCGGGGACGGGACTCGGGACCGCCGGCCGCTTGGTGAGGCTCGGATGGGCGACCTCGACCGGTATCGATCGAAGCGGGACTTTCGTCGCACCACTGAGCCGGCCGGCCGTGGCGGTGGGCGCCGGACACGGGGAGAACCGCGGTTCGTGATCCAAAAGCATGCGGCGAGCTCGCTGCACTACGACTTCCGGCTCGAGGTGGGCGGCGTTCTGAAGTCCTGGGCGGTGCCGAAGGGCCCTTCGACCGATCCCCGCGAGAAACGGCTGGCCGTCGAGGTCGAGGATCATCCGCTCGAGTACGCCGACTTCGAGGGCGTGATCGGGTCCGGATACGGCGCCGGCAGGGTCATCGTGTGGGATGCGGGCACCTACCGCAGCCTCGCCGACAGCCCGGTTGAAGAGGCGCTCGAGAAGGGCCACCTGTCGGTGTGGCTGGAGGGCGACGAAGCTGCGGGGCGGCTGGACGCTGCAGCGCACGCGCGGCGGACCCAAGCCGCAGTGGCTCCTGATCAAGCGCCGCGACGAGGGCGCGGACGCGCGGCGCAATCCGGTCAGCACGCAACCGGAATCGGTGCGCAGCGGACGGACGGTCGAAGAGCTTGCCGAAAGCGGGGGCTGACCCCCGTGGACATCTTCGCCAGCCTTTCCGGCGAGGAGCGGGCCCGTCTGCGGCCAGGGTCTGCGCCCGAGTGGGTCGTGCCGATGAAGGCGGTGCTGACCGACGACCGTTTCTCCGATCCCGACTGGATCTACGAGCGCAAGCTGGACGGGATTCGGTGTCTGACGTTCAGGACGAGGGACGGTGTGCGGCTCATGTCGCGCAACCAGCTGAGCCTGAATCACCGCTTTCCCGAGTTGGCCGACGCGCTTCGGCGAGTTCCGGCCGAGTTCGTCGTGGACGGCGAGGTGGTCGCATTCGACGGGGCTCAGACGAGCTTCGCAAAGCTCCAGCAGCGCGGTGAGCGGCATGTGCCCGTCGTTCTCTACCTCTTCGATCTCCTCCACATCGACGGGCACGACACCACCGCCCTTCAGCTGCGCTCGCGCAAGACGCTGCTACGGCGCGCACTCGGGTTCGGCGGCCCGGTACGCCTGACCCCGCACCGCAACCGCGACGGCGAGGCGCTGTTTCAGGCGGCATGCCGCAAGGGCTGGGAGGGTGTGATCGCCAAGCGGGCGGAGAGCCCGTACACGTCCGGGCGCTCTCGCGATTGGCTGAAGTTCAAGTGCTCGGCCGAGCAGGAGCTGGTCATCGGCGGCTACACGCCCCCGCGCGGCAGCCGCACCGAGCTCGGGGCGTTGCTGCTCGGCTACTACGAGGACGAGCGGCTGCGCTACGCCGGGAAGGTCGGCACGGGCTTCACGCACGCGACGCTGCGCGACCTGGCCGCGCGGCTCGAGCCGTTGCGGAGGGACGATTCGGCGTTCGCCGACGACGTTCGCGAGCGGGGCGCGACATGGGTGAAGCCCGTCCTCGTGGCACAGGTGGGCTTCACGGAATGGACGCGCGACGGTCGCCTGCGCCACCCTCGCTTCCTCGGCCTGCGCGACGACAAGGCGGCGGCGGAGGTCGTGCGGGAGTGACCGGCGTCGTCCTGACCGCCCGCCGCAAGGTCTCCATCAGCCACGCCGACCGCGTGATCTTCCCGGCGGTGGGGTTGACCAAGCTCGACCTCGCCCGCTACTACGCCTCGGTCGGCGCGGTCATGGTCCCGCACGTGCGCGGACGCCCGCTGGCACTCAACGCGTTTCCGCACGGGGTGGACGGCGACGGGTTCTTCGTCAAGGACGTGCCGCGGCACTTTCCCGGCTGGATCGCCACAGCCGCGGTGCCCAAGCGGGAGGGCGGCACCATCCACCAGGTGCTTGCCAACGACACCGCCACCCTCGTCTACCTGGCGGGCCAGAACATGCTCACGCCGCATATCTGGACAAGCCGCGCCGACCGGCTGGAGCGCCCCGACCGGCTGGTCTTCGATCTCGATCCGTCGACGCAGCGGTTTGCCGACGTGCGCGCGGCGGCGCGAACCCTGGGAGAGATCCTCCGCGACCTCGGGCTCGCGCCCCATGCGATGACGACCGGCTCGCGCGGACTGCACGTCGTCACCCCGCTGCGCCGGACCGCCAGCTACGACGAGGTACACGACTTCGCCCGCGCCGTCGCGGCCGTGCTGGTCGCACGCGATCCCGGCGCGCTCACCACCGAGTTCCGCCGAAATCGGCGCGGCGACCGTCTTTTCGTCGACGTCGGCCGCAACGCGTACGGCCAGCACGCCGTCGCTCCGTACGCCGTCCGCGCCCTGCCCAAGGCGCCGGTCGCAACCCCGCTGCGGTGGGCGGAGCTGGACGACGGCCGGCTGGGTCCGCAGAGCTGGACGGTCATGACCCTCGCCGACCGGCTCACCGACATGGGCGATCCTTGGCATGACATCGGCCGCCATGCACGGGCCCTCGGCCCGGCCCGCCGGGCGCTCCGAGACTAGCGCACCGCTTCGAGGTTGCTCTGGTGGACGCGCTCGTAGGGCTCGAAATAGTTGAGCCACCCGGCTTCGAGCGGCGCGGCGATGAACGCCCGCAGGTCGGCGTCGTCCGGGCTGGGCTCGGCCGAGTGGCGCAGCAAACTCTCGACGTAGTGCTCGGTGCCACGGATCAGCGGCTCGCCGTATCCTCCGGCCGCGATGATGCCGGGATCCCCATGGTTCGGGTAGAGGTGGTCGAAACGCAGCCCGCGCATCCTGCGCAGGTCGGCGACGTGGGCGGCCAGGCGATCGGGCTCCGAGACGTAGGTCACGGTGTCCTCGACCGTGTCTCCTGCCAGCAGCAGCCCCTCGGCGGGGAGGTGGAGCACCGTCGCGTCGCGGCTGTGGATGTCGAACTGCAGCAGTTCGACCTGGAGCGTGCCGACGTCGATGCGCGTGTGCCCATCGAAGGTCGTGGTCGGCAGGACGAGCGGCGAGATCGCCGGCGGCCCTTCGTGGGTCCCGGTCTCGATCGCCGCCTTGTGCTGCATCAGAAGGTCCGCGGTGAGCGCGTTGGCCACGACCTCGCAGTCGGCGAAGGCCGCCGTGCCGGCCACGTGGTCGAGATGCCAGTGGCTGAGAACGACGGTGACGCGAGTCGCGCCGAGCTCCTCGACTGTTTTGCGGATGAACGCGGCGTGCTCGACCGAGACGTGCGTGTCATAGACCAGCGCGTCGCCGCCGTCCACGAGGGCGTAGCTGCAGATTCCGAGCTGCAGCGCGCCGTCGTCCACCCAGTTGGGCTCACTCGCGAACGCCTGTCCGGGGACGCGGCCGTCGTAGAACCCGATCAGGTTCCTGGTGAGCCGGAGGGTGCGGAGGTGCTGGGTGATCATGAGACTCCGACGGGCCATGCTATCCGCCAACCTGGCAACATGCGGCTGTCCGATGTCCACGGCCCATCCCCCTCTCTCCGATCGCGTCGCGCTCGTCACCGGCGTCTCGCGCCGGGTCGGCATCGGATACGCCATCTCGCGAGCGCCTGCTCGAGCTCGGCGCGCGGTGTTCGCCCAGTCGTGGACGCCGCACGACGCCCACATGCCGTGGGGCGCCGATCCGGCCGGGATCGACGGCGTCATCGCCGCGCTCCGAGCCGGCGGGCCGGTGGAGCACCTGGAGGCCGACTTCGCCGACCCGGAGGCACCGGCGCGGGTGATGGAAGCGGCCCGGGAGCAGTTCGGCCACGTCGACATCTTGATCGCAAACCATGCGCGCAGCGGCCACGGCAGCCTGGCCGAGACGAGCGCCGCCGAGCTCGATGCGTTCCTGCACGAGAACGTGCGCGCGACCGTCCTGCTGGTGCAGGCGCTCGCCGCGCAGCACGACGGCCGGCCCGGGGGACGCGTGGTGATGATGACCTCGGGCCAGCACCTCGGGCCGATGGCGGGCGAGGTCGCCTACGCGATCTCGAAGGGCGCGATCCAGCAGGCGACCGCGACGCTCGCCGACACGCTCGCCGACCGCGGAATCACGGTGAACACCGTGAACCCCGGCCCGACCGACACCGGCTACGCGCCGCCGAGCACCCACGCCGCCGTGACCGCCCAGATGCCGGCGGGCCGCTGGGGGCAGCCGCGCGACGCCGCCAATCTGATCGGCTGGCTCTGCACCGACGAAGCCGGCTGGGTCACCGGCCAGGTGATCAACTCGGAGGGCGGTTTCCGGCGCGGATGAGCACGTCGCGCAGCCCCGCGCAGGCCGCGCTCGTCGTCGGCGCCCTGGGAGTGGTCTTCGGCGACATCGGGACGAGCCCGATCTACACGATCCAGACGGTCTTCAACCCGGGCGACCCGCACCCCGTGACGGTGACGCGCCGAGAGCGTCTTCGGCATCGTCTCGCTCATCGTCTGGTCGGTGACGATCGTCGTGACGCTCGGCTACGTGCTGCTGGTGATGCGCGCGATCGAACGACGGCGAGGGCGGCATCATGGCGCTGATCACCCTGGTCGGAGGCCGGCGCACGCACGGCGGCCGGCGGACGAAGGTCCTGCTCGTCGGGCTCGGCATCTTCGGAGCCTCGTTGTTCTTCGGCGACAGCATGATCACCCCGGCGATCTCGGTGCTGTCGGCGGTCGAGGGGCTCAAGGTTGTGCAGCCGTCGCTGGCGCACCTGGTCGTGCCGATCACCGCGGTGATCATCGTCGTTCTGTTCGCGACGCAGCGGATCGGCTCGGCAGCGGTCGGACGCCTGTTCGGGCCGGTGATGATCGTGTGGTTCCTGGCGATCGGGGCCTGCGGCGTGTCGGGAGTCGCGCCGGCACACGGCGATCCTGAAGGCGCTCTCGCCGACGTACGCCGCTGGGGTTTCTGTCGGGCCACTTCGCGATGGCCTTCTTCTCGCTGGCCGCGGTCGTGCTCGCCGTCACCGGGGCCGAGGCGCTGTACGCCGACCTGGGCCACTTCGGGCGCGCCCCGATCACGCGCGCGTGGCTGCTGCTCGTGTTCCCGGCCTGCATCCTCAGCTACATGGGCCAGGGCGCGCTCGTGCTCGCGCGACCCGCACACGGCGGTCAGGAGCCCGTTCTTCCTGCTCGTCCCGCACTGGGGGCGGCTGCCGATGGTGCTGCTCGCGACGCTGGCGACCGTCATCGCGTCCCAGGCGGTGATCACCGGCGCCTTCTCGGTCGCCCACCAGGCGGTGCAGCTCGGCTACCTGCCGCGGCTGCGGGTCACCCACACGTCCGCCGAGACGGCCGGCCAGATCTACGTGCCGTGGATCAACTGGCTGCTGATGGTCTCGGTGCTCACGCTCGTCTTCACGTTCCAGACGGCAAACGCGCTCGCCTTCGCGTTCGGGATGGCGGTCACCGGCGACGATCACGATCACGACCGCGCTCTTCTTCTACCTGGCGCGCGAGCGCTGGGGGCGGCCGCTGTGGCTGGTCGTCATCGGCGCGGGCGCCTTCCTGACCGTCGACCTCCTGTTCTTCGCCGCGAACCTGACCAAGCTGACCCACGGCGCATGGCTGCCGCTGCTGATCGGCGTCGTGGTCTTCACGATCTTCACCACCTGGCAGCGCGGACGCGCCCTCGTGACGAAGCGCCGGGCGCGTGAGGAGGGTTCGCTGCGCACGTTCATCGACGAGGTCCACAAGCGGCGCCCACCGCTGATCCGCGTCCCCGGCACGGCGGTGTTCCTGCACCACCGCACCACCACGACGCCACTCGCCATGCGCGCCAACGTCGAGCAGAATCACATCCTGCACGAGCACGTCGTGATCCTCTCGATCGAGACGCGGCATGTGCCGCACGTGGCCGAGGCCGACCGGCTCGACATCGACGACCTCGGCGACTCGAGCGACGGCATCACCCACGTCGGTGCCCGCTTCGGGTACATGGACCGGCCCAACGTCCCGAGCGTCATGCGGCTCGCGGTGGCGGCCGGACTCGAGTGCCCGCTCGACGAGGCCTCCTACTTCCTCTCGACGATCGACCTCCAGATCGGCGCCGGCGCCGGCATGAGCCGCTGGCGCAAGCATCTGTTCCTGGCGACGTCGCGCATCACGGCCGATGCCGCCGAGTACTTCGGCCTGCCGCGCCATCGCACGGTGATCATGGGCTCACGAATCGATGTCTAGAGGTGGGAACGCGACCAGCTCGAGCAGGCGCGCGAGCGCCTTGGGGTCACCGGCGATCGTGACGGTGCCCGCCGCGACCGCATCGGCGGCCGTGAGCCGGCCGGACAGGAGCAGGTGCAGGTGCTCGTCGCTGGTGGTGATGACGGCGTCGGCGGAGTCGGGCGCGCCGGCGGCGATCGTCAGGCTGGCGCCCTCGGCGTGGACGGTGAAGGGCCCGTCGGTCAGGCGCAGCTCCCAGGTCGCCGGCCGGGCGATCCGGCGACTCTCGTCGTGGAACGCGAGCATCGCGGCGACCAGCCAGCGCGAGCGCGATGAGATCTCGCGAGGCAGGCGGCCCATGCTCTTCGTCCCCCAGCGGCCGAGCGCCATCAGGATCGGCTCGAGCTCGCGCCCGTACGCGGTGAGCTCGTACACGGTGCCGCGATCGGGCGACGGCAGCAGCCGGCGCTGGACGACGCGGGTCGCCTCCAGGTGCTTGAGCCGTGCTGTCAGCGTGTTGGTGCCGATGCCCGGGCAGGCCTTCGACCAGGTCGCCGAACCGCAGCGGCCCCAGCAGCAGATCGCGCACGACGAGCGGTGTCCAGCGGTCGCCGATCACGTCGAGCGCGGTGGCGATGCCGCACAGCTGGGCGTAGCTGCGCGCCGTGGCGGCCGGCGAAGACATGCGTCACGGTATCACACTTCCAGATTACAACTTCACTTGCAAACGAAAAGCTGAATGGTTAGGGTGGCGCACACGTCACGCCCGCCGACATGGATTGGAGATCCGCATGAGCAGGACCGTGGTCGTCCGCTACCGCACCCGCCCCGAGGCGGCCGACGAGAACGCCCGTCTGGTCGAGGGGGTGTACGCGGCGCTGGCCGAGCTCGCGCCACCCGACTTCCGGTATGTGACCTACCGGCTCGCCGACGGCGTCACCTTCGTCCACATCGCCCATCTCTCTGGATCCGACAATCCGCTCGTGACTCTGCCCGCGTTCGCCGAGTTCCAGCGCGAGCAGCGGGAGCGCTGCGTCGAGCAGCCGGCGCCGAGCGATGCAACCCTCGTCGGCTCCTACGGATGACCGGCATGCGCTCCTACGAGGCGAGCTCACTCATCGAGGCGACCGCCAGAGCAGGTCTGGCCTGTGCTCACCGACATCGCGGCCTGGCCCGACTGGGACTCGGGCGTCACGAGCGTCGACGGCCGGCTCGCACTGCACCAGAAGCTCTCGATCGCCGTCGCCGCCAACCCCGGACGCGTGTTCCCGGTCAAGGTGGTGCAGCTCGAGACCACCGGCTCGGATGGTGTTTCGCGGCGGCATGCCGCTCGGCCTCTTCACCGGCGAGCGCACGTACACGCTCGTGCCCGAGGGCGCCGGCACGCGGTTCACGATGCGCGAGCAGCTACACCGGGCCGCTCGCAGGGATGATGTTCAGGTCGATCCCCGACCTGGGCCCGTCGTTCCGTCAGTTCGCCGACGGGCTCAGGCAGCGGGTGGTCAGCTCGTGATCGTCACCGGCGTGCCGGGCCCCATCCGCAGCGCCAGCCACCGCATCATCTTCGTGGAGAGCCGAACGCAGCCGTGAGAGCCGGCGGTGCCGAGGACGCCGCCGACGTTCAGGATCCCGTGCAGGCCGATCTGGCCCACGCCGCCCTCGAAGTGGACGCAGCACGATCGAGCGGGCGCTGAGCGCCAGCGCGTCCGGCGCTCCGACTGCCAGCGGCCCAAGCTTGATCGTCTCCTGGACGAAGAAGTGACCGACCGGGCGTCGGCGTCGCCGGGCTCGCCCACGACGGCGCGGACCACCCGCACCGAACGGCCGGCGTGGTAGACCGTCACCCGCCGCGCGCCGAGATCGATGACGATGTGCCACGGCGTGGATTTCGCGATCGTCGCGCGTTGAGCGATCCAGCCGGAATGGCCGTTGGGTCGCCCGGGAAGGCTCACCAGCAGCCACCGCTGACCGTCCCCGCTGACGCTCCGGCGTAGCACGGGGAGCACGGTCTGCTCTCTCGTGTAGTAGCCCTTCGCCGTGATCCGGCCGAGCCGCGTCGCGCCTGCGGCCGGCTTCGAGAACACCGCATGCGTCGTCACCAGCGCCGCCAGCTGCGTCCGGCGAGCAATCACTGGCGCCGTGGAGCGCTTTGGCTTCGGCTTGCTCTTGGTCGCCGTCGTCACCCGTGTGTCCGGGCGGTGCGGCGGCGTGTCGGCCGCCGCGAGTGCGTCGCGAGCGACGCGGCGCCCACGCCGGCTGCTGCCAGCGCGAGCACCGCGGCGACCGCGGCCCAGCGTCCCTTGTGGTGGGCGATGGTCATCCGGTGAGGACGACGCGATGCCGGGGAGGCCGGGCGACGCTTGTGCTCGTCGTTGCCGGATCCGGTCGTCGCGGTCGGGCTGCCCGTTCCGCTGCCACTGCCGCTGCCACCACCGCCACTGCCACCGCCGCTGCCACCGCCGCCGCTACCGCCGCCGCCACCGCCGCCCAGAGAGCTGGCGCAGGTGGGCGTGTTCACGGTGTCGTGAATGAAGGTCACGTCGGCGTTGCGTGCCAGGACGCGGCCCTGGACGGTGATGTTCTCTGTCAGCGTGATCTGGGTCAGGGCGAGAATCGTCCCGATGAACGTCTTGCCGGTGTTCTTGAGAAACGCCGAGTTGACCTTCCAGAAGACGTTGCACGGCTGCGCGCCGTTCGTGTAGCTCACCGAGGACGTCGGGTCGACGGTCAGGTTGCCGCTGCTCGCCGCCTGGAAGATGAACACCGCATTCGGGTTGCCGTGCCCGTTCAGCGTGAGCGCGGTCGGCCCGCTGATCAGGATGTCCGATGTCGAGTTGTACACCCCGGGGCCGAGCGTGACGCCTGCGAGGTTCTGTCCGGTGATCGACTGGGTGGGCGCCTGCGCCTCTGCGTCGCCGTAGGCGATGAGGAGGCTCGCCTGGGCCTGCGCCAGCTGTGAGGAGCCGGGGCCGTAGGCTGCAAATCCGGGGTGTGTCACGCCCGAATCGATCGAGGTGGACGAGCCGATGTTGCCGTGCACGACCGTGTTCTGGCCGTTGTTGGTCATGGCGGTGGCAGACAGCGCGCCGAACGACGCGGCGTTGCCCATATCGACGGTTGCCTGCGCAGACATCGCGTTGCCCCGCGGACGAAAGTGTCACCACCCCCGCGGCGATGACCAATCCAAGTGCCGGCAGCCTCGCGAATCGCCAGCGCGGCCGGGTCCCTCCGACATGGCGTGTGAACAGCTTCATGTCTCCCCTTCCTCTTCAGCAGATCTCGTTCCGACATTGAGTAGGTCGGCCAATGGCTCCGACCCGGTTGCTGGGGGAAGGACGAATCGCGGGACCAAGCGTCTGGGGCCCCGCACCACCGCTCTCGGCAGCACGCCGGGCCGGCAGGACACCCATTGGGGTACATCGCGGGGTCGCCTGGCCGCCGGCGTCGCCCCGCCTCGTCAGGGTTTCAGCTCGATCTCGACGAAGACGGCTTCGCGGCCGGTGCTGTTCACAACGTCGTGGGTGGCTCCGGCCGGGCGGAGGTAGGGCACGCCCGCAACCTGCTCGAGCTCGTGCACCGACCCATCGGCGTCCGTGACCGTGAACGTCCCGCCGGTGACCGGTACGACGATGTAGTCGAAGTCGTGGTGATGCCGGCCCGTGGCCGCACCGTCCTCATCGAACATCCAGGTGGTGACCCGGACGCGGTCATTGTCCGCGACGGCGATCGGTCGGGCGGCGCTCATCGTCACTCCTTTGCTCGGATGCGTCGCGATATTGAAGCAGGCCGGCATGACTCGATCGGATGGTTGACGAACCGTTCCGTTCGGATATACCTCGGGACGGGCGGTGGCCGCTGAGCCGTCCGCGACATTGCAGCGGAGGCACCGGATGACCTACCTTGCTGCGCGGTTCTTGCCGCCGGTCGGCCGGCGGGCGTGGCGACTACTCGCAGGCGTACTGCTCTTCGAGGTCGGGACGGGGATGACGCTTCCGCTGGTCATCGTCTACCTGCACGACGCCCGCGGTCTCGGGCTGGGCGATGCGGGCCTCGCGCTGGCGGCAGTTGGAGCTGGCGGGATCGTCGCCACGATCGCCGCCGGAGTGCTCGTCGACCGGGTCGGTGCCGGTTGGACGGCGGTCGGCGGCCTCGTCCTGGCCGGCGTGGGCACCGCTGGGTATCTGGCGGTTGATGGCACGGGTTCCGCCATCGCCGCGTCGGCGGCTCAGGGGGCGGGGTTCGCGGCGACGTGGGTGGGGGTATTCCCGCTTCTGATTCGGGCGGTCAGTCCCGAGATGCGCGGAGACGTGCTGGGCGCGAACTATGCCGCGACGAACCTCGGCCTTGGGATCGGCAGCACGATGGCGGGGGTTGTCCTCTCGATCGACTCGGGTGCGTTCCGGCCGCTCTTCGTCGCGGATGCGGCGACGTATTTCGCGTTCGCCGCGTGCCTGGTGTGGTTCGGCGAGGTGCGCGGCGGGAGCGACCGGCCCGTCGGCGCTTCTCGCAGGGCGGGGTACGCGGCGGTCGTCCGCGACCGCCCCCTGCTCGTCGCGACCGGGCTGAACCTGCTGCTTGTCACGGCGGGCTACAGCCAGTTCACATCGGCGTTTCCGGCATGGACAACTGGCGTCGCCGGCGCTCCGTCAAGCCTCGTCGGCTTCGCGTTTGCGGCGAACACGTGGACGATCGCGATCGCGCAGCTCCCGGTGCTGTCCCTTGTGCGGGGCCGCCGCCGGACGCGAGCGATCGCCGGAACCGGGCTGCTGTTCGCAGCCTGTTGGCTGCTCGTGCTCGGTGCCGGTGAGACGTCCGTCAAGGCCGCGTCCTACGCCGGCTTGGTGGCCGCAGCGGCCGTGTTCGGGCTGGGCGAAACGCTGCTCTCCCCCAGCCTCCCCGCCATCGTGAACGACTTGGCGGACGAGGACGCACGTGGCCGCTACGTCGCGGTATACAGCCTGTCCTGGCAAGCCGGCCCGATGATCGGCCCAGCCATCGCCGGCGCGGCCCTCGCCGCCGGCGACGGTGCACCACTGCTGCTCGGCCTCGCCCTGGCCTGTGCACTCGCCGCGCCTGCCGCGATCGCGTTCGAGCGACTGCTTCCACCTGGCGCAAACGGTTCGATCAGGCCGGGTACGCGCGAGGTTCGACCAAGCCGAATCTCGCGTTAGTCGAGCCTGGCGGCTTCGAGATCGAGGTCGCGCTGAACCCGCTGCATGACGTTGTCGTCAATGACTCGGTCGTTCCGGAGCGCTACCAACGCGGCGCGCTCGGCGTCGAGGAGCTCACGCATCACTCGCTGGTAGGCGAGTGATCGTTCTTCGATGCTGCCGTCGTCGCCGTCGTCGAGGCGAGCCAGGAACCGGTCGCGCCGGAAGCCGAGCGACCCTCGCAGACGCTCGGCGGTCTGCGCGCGGACTTCGCCGTCCTCGACGAGTTCTTCGAGCCGGGCCAGCGCCGCTTCCGCCGCCTTGATCCGCGCCTTGGCGTCCTCGCGCTCGGCGCCGCCGTCGTCGGTGATCCGGAGCACCCTGATCAGTGCCGGCAGGGTCAGACCCTGGAGGACGAGCGTCGCCACGATCACCGCGAACGTGAGGAAGATGATCAGCTCGCGGTCGGGGAAGTCCCTGGGGAGCGCGAGCGCAGCCACGAGCGAGACGGCTCCGCGGATGCCGACCCACGACAGCAGCGCCGACCACTGCCACGGCGGATACGGATCGCGCTCGCGGACCGAGCGAAACGCCCAGCGGGGCAGGTACGCGAAGATCGGCACCCACACGATCCGCACGAGGATCACGGTGGCGCAGACGAGGGCGACATAGCCGATGAGGCTCGGCGAGGACAGGCCCGAGAGCCCATCGATGATCCGCCGCAGCTGCAGACCAACGAGCACGAACAGCAGCGCGTTGACGAGGAAGACGAGGATCTCCCAGAATGCGTCGCCAGAAAGGCGGGTGCGCTCGGTCGTCAGCTCGGGCGTGTGCCACCCCATGTAGATCCCGATCGTGACCGCTGCAAGCACGCCCGACACTCCGACGGCGACCGCCGGAAGGTAGGCCAGGTACCCGCTGAGAAACGCGATCGCGACCTCGATCGGCGGATCGTCGAGGCGCCGGCGCACCTGCCGAACAACCCAGCCGACGGCCAGTCCGATCGCGATCCCGCCGACCACATTCACCACGATCCGCCCCGACGTGTCGAGCAATGAGAACGTGCCGCCGACCGCGGCGGCGACCGCCGCCGCGTAGAGCACGAGCGCGGTGCCGTCGTTGACCAGGCTCTCGCCCTCGATCAGCGACACGATCCGCCGGGGCGCGCCGAGTCGCGACGCGATCTCGGTCGCCGCGAGCGCGTCCGTCGGCGACACGATCGCACCGAGCGTGAACGCGACCGCCCACGGCAGCCCGATCCACGCATGCGCGACAACCGCGACCGCCGTCATCGTCGCCGCGACGAGACCGAAGGCCAGCAGCATGATCGGGCGGCGGTTCGTCGCGCAGGTCACGCAGCGAGGTGAAGAACGCGCCGGAGTACAGGAGCGGCGGAAGCACCACTACGAGCACGATTTCCGGCGGAAGCGCGACCTGCGGCAACCCTGGGATGAATCCCATCACCACGCCGCCCAGCACCAGCAGGATCGGGAGGGGGAGCCGCAGGGTCGGCGCGAGCGCGAGGAGCGCGCCGACCGCTACCAGAAGCCCGAGAAGCTCAAGATCCTGATGAGCGCCAAACTGCATATCTCAGACTCGTCGTGTCGCGTCGGCCGGGGCGTGCACCGCACCGCCTCGGTGTTGGTGCTCGTGGCGGTGTGTTCAGCCAGGCTTGCTGGGCCGGGTACGTTGCGAGAGCGAGAACCACGCCCGCGAGAAGGGCGCCGAGGAGTGCGGCGCGGCGGCTGCGGTTTCCGGCCACACTCAGAGCCGTGCGGCGGCGCCAATCCGCCAGGCCCACCCGCACCACTCGGGTGAGGTAGGCGAGGACGTGGATTGCGATCAACACGCCCCAGACGGCGAAGCTGACCGCATGCAGTTGGAGCAGTGGGCCGCCGCCGTGTCCAACGATGATCAGAGCGGTGCCGCTGCCGAAGAGCGTCAGCGTGGATACGACGAGCAGCGGCGCGAGCAGGCGCAGGGGGAGCCGAGGCGGCCCCTCGAGCCGGTATGGCCTGCTGTTCGCGTAGTAGCGCAGGAACCGCCAGCCGGTGCTGGCCAGTTTGAGGGCCACGGGCGGGATCAGGAGGAGCCCCAGGAAGATGTGCTCGGGCAGATACGAGTGCAGCGCCAGCGTTGTCAGCGTCTCGAGTCCGAGCAGGACGAGGAGCACGAGCCCGACTGACGTCGTCAGCCGTTCGTTCCCCGGCGGTCCCCAGTCGCGAGCGGCCGCGCGCAAACCCCTCCACCGCACTCCCCGGCTTGCCGAACCCGCGTCACTCATGCGCCGGGACCGTCCTCCGAGACGTGAGCGAGCACCTGGAAGATGGCTGCCAGGTCGCGGCGTTCATAGCCCAACGCGCGGGCCACGGTGAGCACCTGGTCCGCGGTCGAGGCGGACGGCAGCGGGACGGGGAGCCGGCGGGCGGCATCGAGAGCGAGCGCGATGTCCTTCTGCATCAACCCGATGTTGAACCACGCCTCGTCCGGCAAATCCACGAGGAGCGCCGCCCGTGCCTTCAGCATCGGCGAGCCGATCGGGCTCTGGGTCATGACATCGATGGCAAGCCGGCGGTCGATCCCAGACCGCTCGGCCAGAAGCAGGCCTTCTGCGAACGCGAGCATCTGCACGGCCAGGCTGATGTTGATCGCGAGCTTGAGCACGAGGCCCTGCCCGTTCTCGCCCACGTGTGTGGGGGTGCCGAGTTCGCGCAGGATCGGCTCGGCACGCGCGTAGGCCCGCTCGTCGCCGCCGACCATGATCGTGAGCGTTCCCGCCTGCACCTGGGGGACGCTCCCGGAGACCGGCGCATCCAGCATGGCCGCCCCCTGTTCGCGGGCACGCGCGGCAAGCTCGCGGCTCACGCGAGGACTGACCGTGCTCACGTCGACCCAGACCTGTCCGGCGGCGAGGCCGGCCAGAATGCCGTCCGTACCCGACGCCACCGCTTCGAGCACGCCGTCGTCAGGCACGGATGTGAAGACGATCTCGGCGGCCTCGGCGACCTCTCGCGGCGTGTCGCGCCACTGCAGGCCCTCTTGGACGAGCCCCTCCGCGTGCGTGGGTCTCCGCTCCTCGCCGTAGACCGGGTAGCCCGCGGCGAGCAACCGGGCCGCCATGTTGCCGCCCATGTTTCCCAGGCCGACAAAGCCGATCCTCGTCGTCGTTGCGGTGTCGGTGGCCATCTCAGGCCCTCCCTTCGATCGTCGCGACGTCGTCGTCGCCAAGTTCGATGTGAGCCGCGGTGATGATCGGGTCGACCTGATCAGGGCGCCGGAACCCGACGATCGCGCCGTCAACGGCGGGATTGCGCAGCGTACAGGCCACCGCGACCGCGCCCGGCGTCGTTTCGTGACGGTCGGCGACCACCTGCAACCGATCCACCAGCGCAAGATACTCCGACAGCTGCGGTTCCTGGGCATGGGGTGCTCCCGCTCGAGGCCGGACTGCGGACGCTTCCCCTGACCCTGACCCTGACCCAGGCACTCATCGCGGCCAATGCCGGAAGGTTGAACCGCATGCTCGGCGCGCGCACCAAGATGAGTGTGGGGCTGCTGCTGCTCTCTGCCGGGCTGTTTGGCTTGGCCCAAATCCAGGTCACCACCTCGCCGGTGGGAGCTGGGAGATCTGCTGTTGCCAGTCGGTGCGGGTGATGGTGGCGGCCATCGAGCCGAGCACCGCGATGCCCCGAGCGCCCCGCCGATCTGGCGACGCAGGCCAAGGCAAGCCACCTCACCGCACTCGTGGTCGGCGGACAGGGCACCCCCATCGCCGCGGTCGCCGGCCGTCCAGCGGAAGTGGCCGCCCTCGCGTCATTCGTTGATGGCACTCGAGGCGCACTGCTGACGAGCTCAGCGCTGACCCTGATCGCCTCCGCGGTGGCGTTCGCCGGCCTTCGTCCCGGTCGCCGGGCGCCAGTCCTCAGCCGGCGGCGGGCGGGTCGGACACGCGCAGCGCGATCTTGCCGAACCGTTCGCGATCGAGAAGCCGCCGCGCCGCCGCATCGAGGTCCTCCAGGGCGTGGACGCTGTCGATCACCGGTCGCCAGGAGTGCGTGGAGACATGTTCGAGCAGCGCCAGGTACTCGTCCGGACTGCCCATGGTCGTGCCCACGATCGAGCGCCACGCCCAGTACACCTCGGAGACGGGGATGGTCGACGTCTCGCCGCCGGTGTCACCGAAGGTGACCAGCACGCCGCCCCACCGCAACGCCCGCAACGCGTCCGGCCAGCAGTCCGCCCCCCAGCTGTCGATCACGGCGTCAAAACCGCCGCCGGCGGCCTCGCGCAGGCTCGATGCCCAGCCGGGTTGCGAATAGAGGACGCCGCCGCGGGCACCCAGCTCCCGTACACGCTCGAGCTTTGCATCCGTCGAGGTGGTGACCCACACCTCGCTGCCGACCGCGGCCGCGATCTGAACGGCGAAGGTCGCGACCCCGCTGCCGGCACCGGTCACCAGGACGCGGCGGCCGGGGCCCGCGCCCGCACAGCTGATTACGGCCCGCCAGGCCGTGAGCCCGGCAAGGTTCACTGCAGCCGACTCCGCCCACGAAAGGCCGGCCGGCCGCGGTGCGACGTTCGCCGCCGGCACGACGACCCGGTCCGCGAAGGTGCCGTCTCGCGGCGAACCAAGGATCTCGAACGTCTCCGTGGGCACGCGCTCGCCAGCCTTCCAGCCGAGCGTCGGGTTGATCACAACCTCATCTCCCACCGAGACGGTCCCGACGCCGGCGCCCACCGCGGCAACCACTCCAGCGGCGTCAGAGCCCAGCGTCACCGGCGCACCGTCAGAGGCCTCCCGCCAGATCCACCAGTCTCGCCGGTTCAGCGCCGCGGTGACGACACGCACGACCACCTCATCGTCACCCGCAACGGGCTCGGCCACATCCACCGCCTGAAAGACGGGCAGGTCCCCAGGGCTGACCAGACGCATCGCCCGCATCGCGGCTACACCTCCTCGTAGTCGACGACGAGCACATCGACGGCCGTCGAGCCGCCGTCCACCATCAGGATCGCGCCGGTGATGTAGGAAGCATCGCCGGACGCGAGATAGCAGATCGCCGAGGCGACCTCTTCGGGCTCGGCCGCGCGTCGCAGCGGCGCGAACCGCGTGACCTTGCGATAGGCGTCGTCGACGTCCCCACTGATCTTACGCATGTCCTCCTCTCCCATCTGCGTGCGCACCCATCCAGGGCAGACCGCGTTCGCGCGCACGCCGTGCGGTCCCAGTCTGACCGCCAGCGAGCGCGTCAGCATGACCAACCCCGCCTTCGCGGCGTTGTAGTCGGCGTCGACCGCACCGGAGACCATGGCCGCGGTGGAGCCGACCGTGACGATCGAGCCCCCGTCTCGCGACCAGGTCGCGCTCGGCGAACTCGCACAGGTGGTAGGCCGCCGTCAGGTTGACCGCGATCGCGTGGTCCCAACCGGTTCCCGCGACGCCCGCATTGTGGATGAGGATGTCCAGCGGGCCGGCCGCCTCGACGGCTCGCCGGCAGTCGTCGGTGGTGCTGACGTCGCCGACGACGAAGTTCGGGGAGATCGATTCCAACGGTGCCTGGCGACGGCCCATCACGGTCACCACCGCCCCCTCCTCGATCATGCGAGTGGCGACGGCGGCACCGATTCCGGTTCCCCCACCGGTGATCAGCGCGCGCTTGCCTTCGAACCGCATCAGTGGGCTTCCGGTCGACACGAGGGAGTGCGGTCGAGCATCTCGTTGTACTCCTTGGGATTGAGGCGCTTCGATGGACCGCTTTCGCCGACGAATCGGTCGTGAGAGGGCCGCTCGCGCGCAAGGCTAATCGGCGCCGATGACCTCGAAGCTCTGGCTGACGAAGATGTGGTGGGGCCAGTTGACGCCGATGTTGTGCACCTCGTATTCGCCGTTGCTGAGCCTCACCACCCGGTTGACGATGCCGCCTGGGTAGGCGGCCAGCGCGGCTACGGTCGCTTCGTCGGCCGCTTCTCCGCTGACTATCGTGCCCGCGCCCTGACTGTAGCTGGCCGGGACATGGCCAACCTGCTTGGAGGTCGACGGCGCACCACCCTGGAACGGAACCACCGCCGCCGAGGACGCGCCGGATCCCGCGCTGGTCGGCGCTTGCATGATGACCCGGCCGGCGGAGATGGTCGTGCCGTTGACGGTCCCCAGCACGAGGACGCTCTCACCCTTGTGGATAGCGCTTGCCGGGGTCGAGCTCGCGCTGTTCTGGTATCTCGTCGAGGACGCCGGCCACGGCGACGACAGCGAGGAGTCTGGTGGGCTTGTGGGAGAACATGAAAGCGTTCCTTTTGTTCCGATTTGCGGCAGAAGGCGGGCCGGGGAGCATTTCGTTGTCTGCAGTCACTCTCGCGCGCGTTTCTGAAAAGCGGGTTCACAAACGTTGAGATTTCCCTGCGAACTCGGCCCGGCTCACTCACGAACGAGCTGAGTGTCGTCGAGGCGATGAACACAGCCCGTCGGGCGCGCTCACCTGCCATACGTGGGGCATCATCGACTCACGCCACAGCGGCACGGACAGTCCGTCCGGACGGAGCCTCGTTGGCATTCGAGCGCGACCTGTCCATGCGGCACTTCACGTAGGGTTCCGGCGATGCTGCGGCATCCGGAGTACACCCGCGACCGGATCGCCCAGGTGGGCGAGCGGATCCGCGCGCTCACGTGGGCCGACACGCGCGACCCGGACGTCCTTCAGGTCGCAGGGCCGGTGGACCGTATCGCTCCCGAGCAGGCAGACCGGCTCGACTACCGAGCCGCCAAGCCTGGGGAACAGTTCGGGCCGCTGTGGGCGAGCTTCTGGTTCCGGGTGGGGGCAACCGTGCCTGCCGACTGGGCGGACGAGCGCGTCGACCTGCTCTGGATCAGCCACAGCGAGGCGACACTGTGGATGGACGGACGCTCGATCCAGGGCCTGAACACGAGCCCTGACGGCGCGAGGATCGATGCGCTCCTGCTCGACCCCGCCGCGGGCGGTGAACGGCTCGACCTTCGGATCGAGCTCGCGTGCAACGGCACCTTCGGTGAACTCGACCGCCCGTTTCGCTCGCTGGAGCCGGTGGTGCTCGATCGCTGCCAGATCGCCCGGTTCAACCGCGAGGCCTGGGACATGCATCACGACTTCGACGTGCTCCGCGGCCTCGAGGCCGACTGGTCCCATGGACTGGACGAGGCGTGGGCCGGCGAGCTCCTCTCCGGGCTCAACCGCTTCTGCAACGTCTGGGTCGACCACGACCGCTCGACCTGGGACGAGGCGCGCGCAATCCTCGCAGAACTGCTCGCGCACCACAACGGCTCACGCACGCACCAGCTGTCGGCGATCGGCCACGCCCACCTCGACACGGCGTGGCTGTGGCCGGTCGCGGAAACCTACCGCAAGGCGGTCCGAACGTTCAGCTCGCAGACCGGCTACATGGAACGGTACCCCGAGTTTCGATTCGCCTGCTCGCAAGCGCAGCAGTACGAGTGGATCCGACGCCGGAACCCCGAGCTCTACGCACGGATCCAGCGCCACGCCGCCGCCGGACGGTGGGTGCCGGTGGGCGGCACGTGGATCGAGCCTGATTGCAACCTGCCGTCGGGCGAGTCGCTGGTCCGCCAGTTCCTGTACGGGCAACGATTCTTCGAGCGAGAGTTCGGCCACCGCTGCCGCGAGTTCTGGAACCCGGACGTGTTCGGCTACAACGGGCAACTGCCGCAGATCATGCGCGGTGCCGGTATCGGCCGGTTTCTCACTCAGAAGCTCTCGTGGAACCGCTTCAACCAACCACCGCACCATACGTTCACCTGGCAGGGGATCGACGGGTCGGAGGTGTTGACACACTTTCCACCGGCCGACACCTACAACGCCACGGTCGAACTCGCGGAGCTGCGCCGCAGCGCGAGCCACTACAAGGACCACGACCGCTCGAACCGCAGCCTGCTGGTGTTCGGGTTTGGCGATGGCGGCGGCGGGCCCACGCCCGACATGCTGGAGACGCTGCGCCGGGTGTCCGACCTGCAGGGGGTGCCACGCACGACGATGGCGACCAGCGACGAGTTCTTCGACGCTCTCGCGGCCGACGCGGAGGAGTTGCCCACGGTTGTCGGTGAGCTCTACTTCGAGTATCACCGCGGCACCTACACCTCGCAAGCCGCGGTCAAGCGCGGCAACCGGGACGGAGAGCGTGCGCTGCATGACGCCGACCTGCTCTGCGCGGTGGCCGCGCGCGAGCGGGGCGCCTCGTATCCGGCAGAACGGCTGGAGGAGTTGTGGCAGCTGCTGCTCTCGAACCAGTTCCACGACATCCTGCCGGGCTCGAGCATCGCACTTGTCTACGAGGACGCCTCGCGGGATCACGCTGCAGTGCGGGAGGGTGCCGATCTGCTGGCGACCGAGGCGATGGCGGCTCTCGCCGGGGAAGGCGATGATCCAACGCCGCTGAACACGATCGGGTTCGCCCGGGCTCAGGTGGTGGAGCATCCGGGCGGTGGGCTGGTCTGGATCGAAGCACCCGCCCACGGGTTCGGCGCGCCGGGCAAGCCGCCCGCGCCCGTCGTGGTGACCGAGACCGCCGATCGGATCGTGCTCGACAACGGTCGACTGCGCGCCGAACTGAGCTCCGACGGACTGCTGTATTCGCTCGTCGAGCGCCACAGCGGCAGGGAGGCATTGGCCGCGCCCGGCAATGTGATGCAGGTGTATGACGATCGGCCCACTGCCTACGACGCGTGGGATGTTGACCCGTTCCACCTCGAGACCGTGACGGACTGCCCGCCGGCGACGTCGTGCGAAGTGCTGTCGGGCGACCGCCTTCGGGTCGAGGTGGTATTCGATCGGCCGATCGGGCGGGCGAGCGCGATGAGGCAGGTGGTTCGACTCGACGCCGGGTCGGGGCGGCTCGAGTTCCATTGCGAAGTCGACTGGCGCGAGTCGAACACGATGCTGAAGGCGCTGTTTCCCGTCGAGGTGCGGAGCCAGAACGCGACGTACCAGATGCAGTTCGGCCACGTGGAGCGGCCGACGCATTACTCAACCAGCCACGACTTGGCCCGCTACGAGGTGCCCGGGCACCGCTTCGCCGACCTCTCCGAGCACGGCTTCGGCGTTGCGCTCCTGACCGACTGCAAGTACGGCTACTCGACGTATGGCAACGAGATGCGGATCAGCCTACTCCGCTCCCCCACGGTGCCGGACCCGCACGCCGATGTCGGCGGGCACGCGTTCGCATACGCGGTGATGCCCCATGGCGGCGGCTGGCGCGAGGCGGGGGTGGTCGCCGAGGCGGCGCGCTTCGAAACCCCGCTCCGCTGGGCGCCCGGCACAGCCGAGCCGCACTCGTTCCTCTCGATCGACGATCCCAATCTGGTGCTCGATACGGTCAAGCGGGCGGAGGACTCCGACGCGCTGGTACTGCGCCTCTACGAAGCCCACGGTGCCCGTGGCACGGCCCGCTTGAGGGTTGGGGTTGCCTTTACAGGCGCCGTTCGCTGCAACCTGCTCGAGGACGCAGGCCCTCCCCTGCCCGCGGCTGGCGGCGAAGTCGAGCTCGCCTACCGCCCGCACGAGATCATCAGCGTGCTGCTAACGTAACCGCCCGCCTGATCAGCCAATCGCGGCGCCGTTCTGCGGATCGAAGAAGTACAGCCGGTCGAGGTCGACAGCCAGCCTGACGGGATGCCCCTCCGCGACGCCGGCTCGGCGCTCCAGACGCGCGGTGATCTCGGCTCCCGGCTCGCCCGAGTCGAGGTAGGCGACCAGCTCGGAGCCGAGCGACTCGACGCGGTTGGTCGTCAGCTGCAGCACCCCATCGGCCGCCGATGTGAGGTCCTCGGGCCGGATGCCCAGCACAATCTCGCGGCCCCGGTACGCCGCCAGCCCCGGCCGCGGCGGCACGTCCAACCGGCAGGTGCCGAACGTGACGGCCGTCCCCTCCAACTTCGCGGTGACCAGGTTCATCGACGGCGACCCGATGAACCCGGCCACGAAGACGTTGACAGGGTGGTCGTAGATCTCGTCGGGCGTGCCCAACTGCTGCAGGAGGCCGTCGCGGAGGATGGCGACACGGTCGCCCATGGTCATCGCCTCGGTCTGGTCGTGCGTCACGTACAGGGTCGGCGCGGCGATCCGGCGCTGCACGCGAATGATCTCGCCGCGCATCTCGACGCGCAGCTTGGCGTCCAGGTTGGAGAGCGGCTCGTCCATCAGGAACGCCGCCGGTTCGCGGACGATGGCGCGGCCCATCGCCACGCGCTGGCGCTGGCCGCCAGAGAGCTGCCTGGGCTTTCGGTCAAGCAGGTCGACCAGGCCGAGCATCGCCGCCGCCTCGTCGACCCGGCGGCGGATCTCGGGCTTCTTGACCCGCGCCATCTTGAGTCCAAACGCCATGTTGCCTCGCACCGACATGTGAGCGTAGAGCGCGTAATTCTGGAACACCATCGCGATGTCGCGGTCGCGCGGTGGCAGCTTCGTGACAAGCTTGTCGTTGATCCGGATCTGTCCGCTGGTCACCGGCTCCAGCCCGGCGACCATCCGCAGCGCGGTCGTCTTGCCGCAGCCGGACGGCCCAACCAGGACCAGGAACTCGCCCGGTTCCACCTCGAGGCTGAGGTCGTTCACGGCGACCACGCCGCCGGGGAAGTGCTTCGTCAGCGACTCGAGCGTGATGGTGCCGCTCACGACGACCCCGCCAGCATGCCGGTGATCCGCTTGTTCAGTGCAAGGGCGATCAGCGCGGGGGGGATCAGCGCCAGCACGCCCGCGGCGGCCAGAATCGGATAGTTCGTCGTGTACTTCCCCACGTACTCGGTGATCAGCACCGTCACCGGCTTTGCGTTCATGGTCGACGTCAGCAGCAGCGGGATCAGGAACTCGCCCCACACCGACAGCACCAGGATCGCCGCCACGGCCGCGATGCCCGAGCTCATCTGAGGGATGACGACGCGCACGAAGGCCTGCCACCGGCGACACCCATCGATCAGGGCTGCTTCCTCCGGCTCCACCGGCATCTCCCGCACCTGCGTGTAGAGCAGCCACGTCGCAAGCGGCGTCAGCGTCGCCAGGAACACCAGCACCAGGCCCCGCTTCGTGTCGATCAGGTGCGCGTTTGCCATCAACTGGAAGAGCGCGATGACGACGACGAAGATCGGCACGATCATCGTCCCGATCAGGATCGAGAGGACGAGGCGGCTGAACCGGAACCGCAGTCGCCCAAAGGCGTAGGCCGCCATGGTCGAGACGACCAAGATCAGGGCGGTCGAGATCACCGCGATCTCAGCGCTGTTGCTGATCGACCGCTCGAACGTCCCCGCTTCGGTGACCGTGCCGCCGGCGTGCTGGCCGCTGGTGCCCTCCAGCAGGTCGCGGTAGGCGCGGAGCGTCGGGTTGTGCGGCAGCCAGTGGGTCGGCACGGCGTTCACCTCCCGCTGGGTCGAGATGCTGGTGGAGACCCCGAGCACGATCGGAGCCACCGACCAGACGACGATCGCGATGACGGCGACCAGCTTGGCCAAGCGCCAGCCCATCGAGGTCATACCGTCGACCTCCGCAGCACCAGCGCGTAGCCGATCCCGAGCATCGCGGTCACCCCCGCGAGCAGGAAGGCGAGGGCCGTCCCGTGGGCGAAGTCGGCCTCCACGAACGTCGTGTTGTAGACCTGGATCAGGATCGAGCGGGTATTGAGCGCCGTCCCATTGAGGACGTAGATCTCGTCGAAGATGCTGATCGCAAGCAGCGTGCCCACGGTCAGCGCGATCGCCATCGAGGGTCGCAGCAGCGGCATCGTGATGTGCCGGAACTGGCGCCACGGCCCGGCTCCGTCGACCGCCGACGCGCTGTACACCTCGTCCGGAATGCTCTGCAGCCCTGCAAGGAAGATCAGGCTGACCAGCGGCAGCACTCCCCAGACGTGGACGATGGTGATGTACACGATGGCGCTTTGCCCGCCGGCCAGCCAGACGTGCGGCTGGCTGATCAGGTGCAGCTGCAGCAGCACGCTGTTCAGCAGGCCGGTGTCGGGATCGAAGACGCGCCGCCAGAGCACCCCTGACACGACCGAGGGCAGCGCCCAGGGGAGGATCAGGATCGCCAGCACGATCCCACGCCCGCGGAACACGCGGTGCAGCGTGACCGCCACGAAGATCCCCAGTACCAGCTCGAGCGAGACGGCGAGCACGACGTACTCGAACGTATGGCGCATGGCGTCGAGCGACACCGGGTCGTGGATCACGTCGCGGTAGTTGCGCAGGCCCACATACCCCGGCTTCTCGCCGAACAGGATCCCGCCGGACCGAATGCTCTGCTGGAATCCCTTGACCAGCGGGTAGAGGATCAGCGCCCCGACCGCGGCCATGGCCGGGACCACGAACACCCAGCCCAGGATCTGGGTCTCGCGGGCGGTGCGGTCGCCACCCGTCGGGTTCCGCTGAAGCCGCACTACTGGGTGCGCGCGGACGCCTTCGAGGCGAGCTGGCTGAGGGCGCCGGAGATGCTCATCTGGCCCTTCACGGCGGCGTTCAGAAGACCCTGGGCATCAGAGCTGAACTGCGAGTACCAGATCGGAGCGCCCTGCGGGAACAGCGGGCCGACGTGCGAGAGCTCGTTGTTCAGCGCGGCGCCGCCCTGCAGCTGGCCACTCGCCGAGAGCTGCTTGATCGTCGAGGCGCCGCAGGGCAGGCTTCCCTGCGACTTGTAGATGGCCGCCGCGTTCTTGGGGCTCTCCCACCACTCGATGAAGGCCGCTGCCGCGGCCTTATGCTTGGCGGTGACCGGGATCGACAGCCCCTCGGGCAGACCGTACGAGGCGCCCGGCCCGGTCACGCCGGGCACCAGGCCGAGCGCAGCGTCGTGGGCGATGCTGGACTGGCTGGGATCGTTCGCGGTCGCCATGTTGCCAGGCCCGGTGGCGAGGACGATCGCGTTTTGGCCGGCCGTAAAGTTGTTGAAGGCAACCGAGTCGTCCATCGAGACTGAGCCGGGCGAAACCCAGCCGTTCTTGAGCGCCATGGCCTCCCATTGCAGCGCCTTGTAACCGGCGGAACTCGGATCCTGAAAGATCGGCTTCAGGTTGCTGTCGAACAGCTGCCCGCCCATCGCCAGCGTCAAGAGGTACCAGGGGGTGACGCCGCCCTCTGTCGCCGCCATCGGGATCGACAGCGGGTATTTGACGCCCGACGCCTTCAGCTTCACAACGTCCTGGGCAAGCTGGTCGAATGTGCTCGGAAACGTCGAGATGCCCGCCTTTGCGAACATCTTCGTGTTGTACATCGAGACGCGGAAATCGTTCGAGTAACAGGCGGCGTAGGTCTTGCCGCCCGACTGGAACGCGGCGTCGGTGTTCTTTAGGTCGGCCAGGAGGTGGGCAGGGAGCACGTTGTCCAGCGGCTCCACCCACCCGGCTCCGGCGAACTGGCCGGTGAAGGACCAGTCGAACTCGGCGACATCCGCGATGTAGGTCTTGGCCGTATTGGCGACGATCAGCTTGGTGTGCGTCGCGTCCCAGCCGGTGACGACGTAGTTGACCTTGACCCCGGTCTGGGCGGTGAACTGGTTCAGCAGCTTCTGCGGCATCTTGTAGGGAATCAGCACCGTGATCGTCTGACCCCTGATCGACCCGCCGGAGCTGCCGCTGCTGCTTGAGCCGCTGCTCCCGCCGCAAGCGCCCGCGGCGAGCGCCGAGGTAACGAGGGCGATGACCACGATGAGCCGCTGCGATCGGTGCACTTCGCCATACTACGAATTGGATGGACGGAATACAACACCCTGTGGCCACCCATCCGCTCGATCCGATGCAGGCTGACGAGATCGCGGCTGCCGCCGCGGCGGTGCGCGCGAGCGAGGGCTACCGCGCGCAGAGCGACCGCTGCCGCTTCATCACGATCGACCTCGCCGAGCCGCCCAAGGACGCCGTTCTCGCCTGGGAGACGGGCGGCGATCGCCCACCCCGCGAGGCGGAGGTGGTGCTGCTCGACCGAGGACGGGCGGAGACGGTCGAGGCCACCGTCTCCCTCGACGCCGGCACCGTGACCGAGTGGCGGACGCGCACCGACGTGCAGCCGATGGCGGTCGTCTCCGAGCTGATGGAGGCCGAGGAGCTGCTGCGCCTGCACCCCGAGTTCCAGGCGGCGCTCGCCCGCCGCGGCGTGGTCGATCCCGACCAGATCCAAGTCGACGCCTGGCCGGCTGGTCACTTCGGCAGAGCCGAGGAGTCCGAGCGGCGACTGGCCCGCTGCGTCGCCTTCGTCAAGCCGCGACCAGGAGACAACGAGTGGGCCCACCCCGTGGATGGCGTGATCGCCCTGGTGGACCTGAACACCCTCGAGGTGCTGCGGGTCGACGACCACGGCGTGGTGCCCGTGCCTCCGGAGAGCGGCAACTTCGACGCGGCGGCCGGCGCACCGCTACGAACGGATATCGCACCGCTGGCAATCACTCAGCCCGACGGCCCTGGATTCACCGTCGAGGGGCGAGTGGTGCGCTGGCAGCGCTGGCACCTGCACGTCGGCTTCACGGCGCGCGAAGGCCTCGTCCTGAACCGCGTCAGCTACGAGGATGGCGGACGACCGCGCTCGATCATGCACCGCGCGTCGCTCTCGGAGATGGTGGTGCCCTACGGCGACCCCAGCCCCACGCACTACTTCAAGAACGCATTCGACGCCGGGGAGAACGGCGTGGGCGTTGCGGCCTCGCCGCTCGCCCGCGGCTGCGACTGCCTCGGCGAGATCATCTACCTCGACGCCGTGGTCAACGACGCGGCGGGCGAGCCGGTCGAGATCCCCAATGCAATCTGCATGCATGAGGAGGACCACGGCATCCTTTGGCGCCATATCGAGTGGCGAGACGGCTCCGGCGAGGTGCGGCGCTCACGGCGGCTCGTGATCTCGTCGTTCTCTGCGATCGGCAACTACGACTACGGCTTCTTCTGGTACCTCTACCAGGACGGCACCATCGCCTTCGAGGTGAAGCTGACGGGCGTGCTCTCAACAGGCGCGGTGGCACCCGGGGTCCGGCCCCAGCACGGCACGCTGGTAGCTCCCGGCCTGAACGCAATGGTGCACCAGCACTTCTTCAACATGCGCCTCGACCTGGACATCGACGGCCGCGAGAACGCCGTGGAGGAGGTGTGGACTGAGTCCGTTCCGCCCGGCCCGGATAACCCCTACGGCAACGCCTTCCGGCCCCTGCGCCGCCGGTTCGAGACCGAGCTGCAAGCCAGACGGCGCACGGACGCGCGCTCAGCGCGGTGGTGGGAGATCGTGAACCCCGCCGTCCGGCACCGGCTCGGAGAGCCGGTCGGCTACCGGCTGATACCTGGCGAGAACGCGGTGCCGTTCGCGCAGCCAGATGCGCCGGTGTCGAAACGGGCGGGCTTCATCCACGAGCACCTATGGGTCACGCCGTACGAACCGTCCGAGCGATACGCGGCGGGCGACTACCCCAACCAGCACCCGGGCGGCGCCGGGCTGCCCGAGTGGACGAGCGCCGATAGGGACGTCGCGGACCGGGACATTGTGGTCTGGTATACGTTCGGCCACCACCATGTGCCACGGCCGGAGGACTGGCCGGTGATGCCGGTGGCGACGATCGGGTTTCAGCTGAAGCCGGTGGGGTTCTTCGAACGGAATCCAGCGCTCGACGTGCCGCCGTCGATGCCAGAGGTCGGCCACTGTTGAGAGGGGATCACCGATGAGCGGAGTTGAGGGCCGCGTGGCCCTTGTGACGGGATCGAGCAGCGGCATCGGGGCGGCGACGGCGCGGATGCTTGCCAATGCCGGGGCGAAGGTGGCGCTTGCGTCGCGGCGCGGCGCGGCGCTTGGCATCGAGGGCGTGCTGGCGCAGCCATGCGACGTGCGCGAGCCGGCCCAGGTCACAGCGCTCGTCCAAGCGTGCGTCGAACGGTTCGGCGGCCTCGACATCCTGGTCGCGAACGCGGGCGTCGGTGCCTACGGCAGCTTCCTCGAGCTGAATCCCGACTGGATGGAAGAGATGATCGACACCAACGTCAAGGGGTTCCTGTATACGATCCGCGCCGGTCTGCCGCACCTGCTCGAGAGCAGCAGCGCCGACCTGGTCGCCGTGACCTCGATCGCGGGCCAGCGAGCGCCGGAGGGCGAGGCGGTGTACGCCGCTTCCAAGCACGCACAGACCGGCTTTCTGCGGTCGCTCGACCACGAGCTCTACGGCAAGGCCGTCCGCTGCTCGATCGTCGCCCCCGGCGGTGTCGAGACCGAGTTTGCGATGGGCCGCGGCCGCGCCCCTGGTGATGCCGACCTGGCAGGAATGTTGCGGGCCGAGGAGGTCGCGGATGCGGTGATGTTCGCGGTAACCAGGCCCCGCACCGCCAGGATCTTCGAGGCCTCGGTCCTGCCCATGAGCGACGATTCGATGGGCTGATCGAAAGGAGCCACATGGGGAAGAAGGTCACGATCATCGGCGGCGGCAGCTCGAGCTTCGTGCCGCTGCTCCTTCGCCGGCTCATATCCTCGGAGGTGCTGGGTGACTCCGCCGTCACGCTGATGGACATCGACGAACACCGGCTGGACGTCATGCAGGAGCTGGGCGAGAAGCTCATCGATGGCGAGACAAGCGCGCTGACCGTGCACAGCACCCTCGACCAGCGCGAGTCGCTCGTCGGTGCCGACTTCGTGATCGCGGCGATCTCGGTGGGCGGCTTCGACGCCTGGGCATCCGATCTCGAAATTCCCGGCAGGTACGGCCTCGTCATGCATGTCGGCGACTCCGTGGGGCCGGGGGGCATCATGCGCGCCTTCCGCAACGCGCCGGTGCTCGCCGAGGTGGCGCGCAACGTCGCTGAGGTCGCGCCCGACGCCTACGTCTTCAACTACACCAACCCGGCGCCGACCGAGGCTCTGGCGATGCGCGCCGCTGCTCCCGGCGTCAAGAGCTTCGCACTCTGTTCGTGCACCGGACACCCCAGCAGCCGGGAGTGGCTGGCACACGAGGCCGGCGTCGACCCCGCCGACATCGCAATGCCACCGCTCGTCGCAGGAATCAACCATTGCGCATCGGTCCAGCAGCTCCGCTTGACGGATGGCACCGATGCCATGCCACTGGTGCGCGCCCGGGCCACGAACCCAATCGTGAAGTGGGCGCTCGACACCTACGGGGTGCTGCCATACTGCTGGAGCCACTGGGTCGAGCACTACCCGCAGATGCAGTGGCTCGAAGAGCCCTACCAGGGCACCGCCCAAGGCGTGAAGATGCGCTACGGCATCACCACGCACAGCATGGCGTATGAGAAGGCGCGGGTCGTCGACCTCGAGGCGCTGGCCGCAACGTGGACCGCGCCCGGTGGGGGCCCGGTCACCCTCGCCGACCTGCCGGTGGGCGACGAGGACTGGGGCATCGAGGTTATCGACATCATCGAGGCCATCGTCGCCAACAGGAACACGACGTTCGTCATCAACGCACCGAACAACGGCGCTATCCCGAACCTTCCCGCAGACGCGATCGTCGAGGTGAATGCCTCGGTCAACGCGTACGGAGTTCGTCCGATCTACGCGGGGGCACTGCATGAGGCGCTGGCCGCGCACCTGCGGCACTACGTGGCGTTTGAGCAGCACGTCGTGAAGGCAGCCTTGAGCGGGGACAGGGACGCCGCGCTGCACGCGTTCCTCCTCGACCCCAATATGCAGGCACGGCTGGATCTCGAACAGACCGGCGCGCTGCTGGACGAGATGCTGGATGCGAACGCGCGGTGGTTGCCCCTGTTCGGCCGCGGCGCGTAGCTGGAGGCTCTTGCCGGTGCCCACCGACACGGCGCCTGCTTCACCGGTGATGCCCGCTGAAATGGGAAAGCCCTGCATTTGCAGGGCTTTCCTGTAGCCGATCTCTAAGCGGGATTCTGTCGGGGGCAGTCATCCATCTGGGCCGGCCGTTACCGGCCGGCTCACGCCGCCTACCTGGAGCTCGGCGGGCCGCGTCATCGCTCCGTTTGGCGTTGCACCGGGTGGGGCTTGCCTAGCCACCCACGTCTCCGCGGGCGCTGGTGGTCTCTTGCACCACCGTTTCACCCTTGCCGCGACGCCCACGAGGGGCGCCGGTCGGCGGTTTGCTTTCTGTTGCGCTTTCCATCGGGTTTCCCCGTCCGGGAGTTACCCGGCACCCTTGCCCTGCGGTGTCCCGACTTTCCTCGGCGCCCGAGGGCGTCGCGACTGCCCGATCGGCAACCCGAGTCTACCGTGCCGGCAGCCGCAGCTTCCGGCCCGCGGTCAACTCGGCCCACAGATCGGACCGCAGCTGGGCGCCGGACGTGCTCACGTTCGCAAACGTGAGCGGCGTCGCCGGCAGCGCCGGCGGGAACACCGCCTGGTTTGCAATGAGCGCGCTGGGCAACTGGTAGACGGCCGGGCCGACCGGCGTGGCTCGGCCGGTGTAGCGCGTCTCCGCCGCGGCGACGGCGGGGTCGAGCGTGTGGTTCAGCCAGGCGTGGGCGGAGACGGGGTCGGGTGCGTAGGCCGGAATGCAGTAGCAGCGGGCGCGGACGAGGGTTCCGTCCTGGGGCACGGCGAAGCGGATCCCGGCAGGCGGCGTGGCGAAGCCCGGGCCGAAGCACAGCGCCGCGGCTAGCGTGCCCGGCAGACGCCGACGGCCGGCGACCCCGGCGATGACGAGCGACGGGCGCAGTGGCAGGAGGACGTCGGCGGCGTCTGTGATGTCGGAGCTCGAGGACGCGTTCCAGTCGTGGCCGGCGGCGATGAGCGCGGCGCCGATCACGATGTCGCGGTCGGGCGGCACCGCGACCCGGCCGGGCTGCGCCGCCGCCAGGCGGAAGAACGCGCGCCAGGTCGACGGCGGAGTGGGTACCGATGCGACCGAATAGGCGAACCCGGCGGTGATGTAGTCCTTGGGCACGCTGTGACGGTTGCCGCGGTCGTAGGAGGGATTGTCGAATGGCGCCAGGAGCAGCTTACGGTTGGTGACGAGGCTGCGATCGATCGACTCGACGAGCTTCGAGGAGACGAGCCGGGTGAGAGTCACATCGTCGGTCAGGGCCACGTCGGTCACCCCGACTTGGGAGAGTTCGCCAGCGTGCCCGGGAGTGACCGTGACCTTGACGCCGAACTCGTTGACGAACGACGAGACGGTGGTGGGCGCGACGACGCCGCCGGGCAGCGAGAGCACGAGTTGGGGGTCGAGCACCTGGACGTTCGCCTTCGCGGCGGCGACGCCGAACTGCTGGGGAGCAGAGTCGCTCCCCGGGCGCGTGCACGCTCCGGCGAGCAGCATCGACCCCGACAAGAGGATCTCGCGACGGGTCAGGCGCACACGGGGATTCTCGCAGCCAACCCTGACGGGCACGGTGATACCGGCCCCGCGATCTGCTCAGGCGATCAGGCGGAGTTCCTCCGCGTCGACGGGAGCGGCATCCCACAACCGCGAGCCGCACCCGCTGCAACAGAGCTCCGCGCCATCGGAGCCGCGCTCAAACGTCCACATCGCGTCGCCGCAGACCGGGCAGGCAGGCCGCCGGCCGGCCTGGCGCACGCGTCCCGCGGCGAGCGCCGCAAGGACGATGTCCTCGAGCATCGGGCCATCGACCGCGGGACGTGTTAACCCCTGGTTCATAGCCGCCGAAACACCGCCTGCACCGTGCCCAGGATTGCCACCTGCTCGGGGAAGATCGGCTCGAGCGAGTCGTTCTCCGGCTGCAGCCGGACCCGGCCGCTCTCGCGGAAGAACCGCTTCACGGTCGCATCCTCGTCGTCGACGAGGGCGACGACGATCTCGCCGTTGCGGGCGTCGGACTGCTTGCGCACGACGACGTAGTCGCCGTCGAGGATGCCCGCGTTGATCATGCTGTCACCGCGTACCGCGAGCACGAAGTCGGCGTCGCGGCAGAACTGGTCGGGCAGCGGCAGGTACTCCTCGACCTGATCCTCGGCGACGGTCGGCGAGCCGGCGGCCACCTGGCCGATGAGCGGAAGGACGGTCGCGCCGACGGGACCCGCCGGAATCTGCAGAGGAGCGGGCTCGCGACGGGAGCGCCCACCCTCGATGACCTCGAGCGCGCGCGGCTTGGTCGCGTCTCGGCGGATCAGGCCGGCGCTCTCGAGCTTCGCCAGATGCGCGTGCACGGTTGACGGAGAAGTCAGCCCGACGGCAGTGCCGATCTCGCGCACCGTCGGCGGGTACCCGTGGCCGTCCACGTGGGTGTTCACGAACTCCAAAATTTCCTTCTGCCGCTGGGACAGATCCATCGCCGCCCTCCTGGGGTCGAACGTGTGTTCGGACTGAAGTGTGCCAGGGCGGTCGGACGGAGTCAAGGCAGCGGTGGGTTATAGGGACTGCACGAAGTCGGACACCGGCGGTCGGAAAGGAAATCACGCCTGCCGGTGGGCGTCGGGTGCTAGGGTGGATCTTCGTCCAGCCCTCACCTCGGCGGACAGTCTCTTCCGGTTCCAACTCCCGGCCGACGAGGCGCGTGACCTAGGGGTCGCGCCCGAGCCCGCAAGCCGAAGGAGCTGCCTATGTCCTCTCTTGCCTGAACCGCCCGATCGGTTTGTCCCACGCACGGACGAGAGGAAACGCAATGACTGAGTCGATCACGTCTGAACCGCGCCCCGCACAGGTCGATGCAGCGAACGACATCCGCCGGTTCCACGTCGACGTTCCAGACGACGAGCTGGCAGAGCTCCGTCGACGCATCGCCGCGACGCGCTGGCCTACCAAGGAGCTGGTCGCAGATCGCTCGCAGGGAGTCCAGCTTGAGCCGCTTCGGGAGCTCGCTCGCTACTGGGCCACCGACTACGACTGGCGCCGAGCCGAGGCGAAGCTCAACGCGCTGCCGCAGTTCACAACCGAGATTGACGGCGTCGAGATCCACTTCATCCACGTCAAGTCGGCCCACGATGGTGCGTTGCCGCTGATCATGACGCATGGCTGGCCCGGCTCGATCATCGAGCTGCTCGAAACCGTCGGCCCGCTCACAGACCCCACCGCGCACGGCGGAACCGCCGAGGACGCGTTCGACCTAGTGCTACCGTCCCTACCGGGCTACGGGTTCTCCGCTGAACCGACCGAACTTGGTTGGGGTGTCGGCCGCATCGGCCAGGCGTGGGCGGAGCTGATGCGCCGCCTCGGCTACACCCACTACGTCGCCCAGGGCGGCGATGTCGGCGCCGGGGTGACCGACGCAATGGGCCGCCAGGCGCCCGAGGGGCTCGTCGGCATCCACATGAACTTGCTCGTCACCGCGCTGGGTGGCCCTCAGCCGACCAACACCGACGACGAACGCGCGTCCGCGGAGGCCATCTCCGTGTTCTCGACCAGCGGCAACGGCTACTTCATCGAGCAGGCGACGCGACCCCAGACCATCGGCTACGCAACACTGGACTCACCCATCGCCCTGGCCGCGTGGATGCTCGATCATGACACGGACGCGTACTACAAGATCTCCCGCGCGTTCGTCGACGGGCAGCCAGTGGGCAACCTCACCCGCGACCACATACTCGACAACATCACGCTCTACTGGCTGACCGGCACCGGCGCCTCGGCCGCCCGCTCCTACTGGGAAAGCTACGGGGCGCCGGCCATCGCGGCCGCCGCAGGCCCCGCCCCTGCGGCGGTCTCGGTCCCGGTCGGCTTCACCACGTTCCCCGGTGAGCTGTGGCGGACGCCGCGCAGCTGGGTCGACAAGTCGTACCCAGACGTCGTCTACTTCAACGAGGCCGACAAGGGCGGCCACTTCGCAGCTTGGGAAGAGCCGGCCGTCTTCAGCGAAGAGGTTCGCGCCGCGTTCAAATCGGTTCGCTAGACATCCGAACACCGATGTGATCTCGCTCGACGGGGCGACGAGTGGGCTTACCGCCGAGCCACTCGTCCCCCGCCGAGCTACCCCTCCTTATCAAGCAATGACCCAGTGCGCGCGACGGCTGGCGGGTCGTGACGGGCGACCGGCGCGCTGCTCTTTGCTCAGCGGCCTGCTCCGACTCGCTTAGGTGGGTAACCCACGAGACGACTGCGCATCATCTAGGAGCTGCGCGCCGTCCGAAGCCGCATCTACCGTCAGCGGCATGGCAACGAATCCCGCCCACCACGGCGCGTTTGGCGACGACCCCTTCGGGCGGACGGCCGAGAAGGTCGCCCGGTTCCTGGGCACCCCGCAATACCTCGTCGGGCAGACCGTCCTCGTCGGCATCTGGATCGCGCTCAACACGGTGGCGCTGATCGCCCACTGGGATCCGTACCCGTTCATCCTCCTCAACCTCGCGTTCTCGACGCAGGCGGCGTACGCCGCGCCGCTGATCCTGCTCGCCCAGACCCGCCAGGCCGACCGCGACAAGCACGAGATGGCGCGCACCGAGCGGCGCCAGTCCAGCCTGGAGCACGGGATCAAGACAGAGACCGATCGGCTGGTCATGCTGCTGGAGTCGAACACGACCCTGACGCAGCAGGACAAAGAACTGACCGAGCAGGTGGCGAACCTGACGCGAGAGATTCACGCAGTGCTCATGGCGGGGAAGCCGCCCAACGAGTGAGCCGCTGATGAGCGGCCGCTGTCGTTCCGCCTTGCGTGGCGCGTTACGGCTTGCACCTCGCGAAGTGGCCCCAACAGCCTTCCCGTCAAGGCAGCGGTGGGAGAGTAGATAGAGAGAGCAAAACGCCGCACAAACGGTCTCAGTACCGTGATGCCTCCCAGCGAGCCCGGTGTCGGTGTCGGCAGCCCTGGTCGGGCGCGGTGTTCAGTTCGGCTGGATTGTCGGCGGGACGGCGTCGCGACGGTCTACGCGCCGGTATCTGGTCGGCGGTTTCGGAGTGGGACGAGTCGGCTGACGATGGCGGCTACCACGGTGACCAGGTAGACCTGGCCTCGGACTCGTCCTGCATCGAGGTCCCTGAACAGCGGGCTGGCCCCAATACACGCCGCAATTAACAGGGACACAGCATCGCCGGCAGCAAGCTGACCCTCGGCAAGGTCCTCTACGCCAGACCACTTGTAGATGGCTCCAAGCGTGGCCAAACGGGCGAGGAATGAGTCACCGGAACGGTTAAAGTGGGGAAAAGAAGGGCTGAAGGGGCTCGACCTCGTCAGCCGCGTCCCCCACCCCCTGAGACGCAGGACATCCGACCAGTCGCGCAGGATGAGCCATTCGCCGTGGAGCGAGCGAGTCTCCTGCCCGACCGTTGCCGGTGACTACCTGGCGTATAGGCAGGCGAGAAGCCCCCTCCCCGAACCGCCCGCCTGTTAGGGCGTCACCCGGTCAAGTCCTGGACGGCTCGACCTCCGACGCGTCGCCGGCGGGCTCGGCGGGGGCTCCGATGAGCGGCCCGACGCAAAAGTACTCCATGTGCTGCTCGGCGAGCCGGCTGTGGTACTCGCCGAACTCCGCCGTGGCGTCCTTGCCGCCGTACATGCGCGCGACGAAGGGCCCGCCCGGGTGGTGGTCCTTCCACTCGGTGAAGTCGTAGACGTTGCCGCGGACGACGACCCAGCAGTCGTCGAACGTCGCGTGCTGTGCGAGCTCCTCGCGCGTGACGGGCCGGTCGCCAGTCCATGGCTTCGCCGGCTTCCAGAGGCTGGTCGCGACCTCCCTGCGGGCGGTTTTGAGCGCCTCGTTCCGCGAGCGGAAGTGCCACGGCCCGAGCTTCCTGATCGGCAGCTTGTCGCCGATCTCGCGCGCGTCGAACGCGTAGATCCACGAGTCGTCGCTGCCCGCACGCTCCGTGTGATCGAAGACGGGGTAGTCCCGCTCGTTCACCGCAGCGAGGATCTTCCGGCGCTCAGGTGAGTCCTCCGGCTCGAGGTGCTTGAAGAGGAACTTGGACGCGAACTGGAAGCGCGTCGCGCGGTAGTAGCGCACGCGCTCGTAGTGCAATAGCGCACGGTAGATGTCCGTGCCGTGGAGCTCGAAGCACTTGCCGAGTGCCGCGGCGTCCTCGAAGGCCTGCGCGGCACCCTGGCCGAAGGTCGGCAGCATCGGGTGAGCGGCGTCACCCACCAGGCCCACGCGACCCTCCGTCCAGTTCTCGAGCGCGTCCCGATCGTAGAGCCCCCACTTCGTCGGGTTCTCCATCAGGCTCGTTAGTGCGACGACGTCGTCGTGACGGGGGTCACCCTCGAACGCCTTGCTCATGTTGCCGACCATCTCATCGCGGTCGGCGGGGAACCAGTCGCTCTCTTGGCGCTCGAACTCCTCGGCGTTGGGCTCGTAGTAGCCGAGCCACACATTGAGCAGCTCGCCGCCGCGGACCCAGTACGTGAGATGCTGCGCCGTTGGGGTCTCGCGGGTGTCCATCGACATCGTTTCGATGGGGTTGTAGTCGAGCGGGCTGCCGTCGGGCTTGCGCGCCGCGGCGACCTTGTCCCTCGGGACCAGACCGCGGTAGACGACGACCTCGGTCCAGCGCTTGGCCGACACGCCCGGCCAGACCGCCTCCAGCACCTGGGAGTCGACGCCGTCGGCACCGATCAGCAGGTCTCCGGTTTCCGTCGTGCCGTCGGAGAACGTCACGGTCACGGACTCCTCGTCCTGGCTGACGGCCTCCAGACGCTTGGCCATGTGGACCTGGATCGGGCAGTTGGCGCCCGTCTCCGGCGCGAACTCGAGGACCCGCTTGTAGAGGCACATCAGCAGGTCGAGGCGGTGCATGTGGTGGAAGCCGGCGTTATCGTTGGCCGACGTGTTGTGGTCGAGCGGCTTCCGCGTGATGGAGCCGTCCTCCCAGACCATCCGCGTCTCGCTGAGGATCGCCGCCCTGCCGCCGTCGACTGCCCCGTGCGGGCCCTTGGTGTCCCCGCCGTCGAGGTCGACGCCCAGCGACCGCGCCAGCCGTGCGGCGTTCGGGGGGATGTTCAGCCCCGCTCCCGCGGTGCTCGGCGTGCGCGTCTGCTCGAAGACGTCGATCGTCGTGAACACGCCCGAATCCCGCAGCGCCAGAGCGGTCATCAGCCCGGCCATGCCTCCGCCTGCGATAAGTGCCCGCATCAAGTCCCTCCAGTTGCTCTCCATCGTTGGCGTCCGACCGAGGGCCGGCCCCCTCAAAACGTCACTCTGGCTGCGCCTCGTAGTCGAGAGATTCGTCCAGCGGCGCGACGCCGTGGTGAGCCGCTGCGTACGCGGCAGCGTTGGCGACGTTCTGCGGACGCAGTATGCGGCACAGGCCGAACCAGACGGCTGCAAGTACCACGCATCCCAGCGCCCAGTACAACGCCAGCCAGTTCAGGTTGGTGGTGTTGTGCGGTGCCGGCTTGAGCGCTCCGTAGAAGCCCAGGACCGGCGTGGCGATCGCGACCAGAATAATGAGGTACTGCCACCACGCCGCCTTGTCGCGAACGAGCAGCCAGATCGCCGCAACGGACAAGAACAGATACACCAGCTCGACGGCAAACGACCCCGCCGTTGCAGCAACGAGAAACGCCGCAAACTCGCGAGAGGGCGCCGCCTGCTGGGCGACGAAGCGATCCAGGGTGTGGCTGTACAGGCCGAGCAGCATCAGCCCGATGCCGCCGACAGCGACCACAAGATTCCCGACCCACGGCGTGTTGTGCCGCGATGTTCTGGCGAAGAACGACGGCAGCAGCCCGTCACGGCCGAGCGCGAAGTAGCCGCGGCCGATGGTGACGCAAATGGCCAATGCGAGTGCCGTCGCGTCGAGGATCACGATCAGGTCAATGATGGTGGCGAACCAGGAACCGATGTACTGCGTGGCGACCTGATCCAAGGCCGCCGGGTTGAATGCCCAACCGCCCTTATCCACGACCGCCCTGCCCAGGCCGATCGAGATCGAGTAGGCCATCAGCACGAAGAACACGGCCGAGGCGCCGACGGTCCCGAGGAGCGCGCGTGGGATCGAGCGATGGGGGTCGTGACTCTCCTCGCCGATCGAGGCCGCGGCCTCGAAGCCGACGAACAGCAGGATGCCGAGCATGACGCCGTTGAACACGACGTGGAGCGAGGTTGTGCTGGGGTTGAAACCCGACAGGGTGTTTCCGTTCGCGCCGCCCTTGGCAATGATCGTGACGGCCAGGATGAGCATCGGTGTGAATGAGATGGCCGCGAACGTGAGCATGGCGCCGATCGCGATCCGCACACCGAGGTAGTTGAGGACAAGCACCAGCGCCAGGAACAGCAATAGGAGGAGCCACCAGGCGGGCACGGTCGAGCTGGAGATGTGCGCCTGCCAGAAGGTCTGCGTGAGGATGCCGAGACCGAGATAGATCCCGCCGCCCCCGAGGAACAAGGTGCCTGTGAAGAAGATGCCCGCGGCGAAGATGCCAACGGCCGGGTGGGCGCCCCGGGTCAGGTACTCATAGATAGCGCCCGCCCCCTGGTACTTCTTGGCGAACAGGGAGATCGAATACGCGATGGCGAGAACGCCGATTCCTGCGATCAGGACCGCCAGCGGCGTGTCCCAGCCGGCGCCGTTTACGGGATTCGACACGAAGCCGAGCACGATCGCCGTGGAGAACATCGGCCCGATCGCCAGCGCCTGGGCGACCGCAGCCGGCGTTCCAAGCCGGCGATGACCGAGCTCGCCTCCCTTTGCCGGCGGTGACGCAGCCTCAGACATTTCGCCCTCCTCTTGGCGTGATGGAACATGAATACATTCGCAGGTTGGAAATCAAGGGTCAAGCGCCTCCGGGGCTATGGTGGATTGGGAACGCGGCTACCGTATGCAAAGTTCATGAGCCAATCGCTGACCTCCGATGACTCGGGTCGGCTGCGCATCCGGAGCGTTGTCGACCAGATCTACGACGCGCTTCTCGAGCGGGTACTGTCGGGCGACATCCCGCGCGGCACACGCCTGCCCCAAGGCGCGCTGGCCGAGGAGATGGGAGTCTCCCGCACCCCCCTTCGCGAGGCGCTGCGCCGGCTGTCCGCCGAGGGGTTCGTCGAGTTTTCTACCAACCGGGCGCGACCGTCTCGCAGCTCGACCTCGGCGACATGCGCCACGCCTGGACGGCCCGGCTGACACTCGAGCCTGCCGCCGCTCGGCTGGCCGCGGCCAACGCCGATGCGGCGGACGTCGCGCGCATGCGCCACGCCGTGCGGTCACCACCGAGCAGCTCGGCCACTTCCGCTGTACGGCCTTATGCCCCACCTACACAGCTCCGGACGCGGCTCCTGGCGGCTCGTCGCGAGCTTGCAACGCGGCCCGTCAACAAGGACAATCCGCGGATGGTCGCGTCGGAGTCTCGCGGGTGGGAGCGCTATCTCTGGCTTGGAGGGGCGCTGTTCGTGGTCGCACTGGTAGCGGAGACCATCGTCGAAGTCGGCGTCCACCTCAGCCTGAACGATTCGGAGGGGAAGATCGCAGCCGGCCTCCAGGATCACCACCGCAGACTGATTCTGGTCGCATGCCTGTCGATCCTGTACGCGCCAGCGTTCGTGATCTACCTGAGCCGGCTGCACGACCTGCTCCGCGAGCACACCACGCACAGCCGGTCCCTAGTCAGCTGGGTGCTCGTCGGAGGCGTCGTCTGGGTCACTCTGCACGGCGTAAGCGACATCGGCATCACCGGACTGGTCGGCGCGAAGATCGCAGTCGCCGCCTACAGTGCTTCGCACGACCACAGCGGCCCATACAACCTCTACCTGTTGACGTTCGCGCTCGACAGCGTCGCCGACATCTTCGCAAGCCTGTTCACGCTCGCGACAGGACTCCTCCTCCTCCGCACCCACCTGCTGCCGCGGTGGCAGACCTGGACCGCGATCCTGGCCGCGCCGTTCCTGTTCACCCAAGCATTCGGCCTCGGCGGCGTCATCGCCTCCTTCGGCCTCATCCTCGACTTGATCGGCTTCCTGCTCCTGCTGATTTTCGTGTTAGTGAGCAGCCTGACCCTCTTCGCACGATCAAACCCAGCACGCCGCACCGCCCCTGCTCTCGAGGCTCCCTAGAAGGGACGAACGAGCCACCGGGGAGGTTGGGCGCCATGCCGTCGTTCGACCCAGTTCCCGAAGCGTGATGGACGTTTGCGCGACCGTCCAGCCTCCTCGTGTATGCGAAGATGCGCACCGGCCGGGGGGTCACACCTTCGGCCTCGTTCACCACTCAGCCCCTGTTGCCGCTGAGAGGCAGCGCCGCAGGTGGCGGTAGTCGGCGCTGGTCGCTTCGCGCAGTTGTTCGGAGACGGCTGATTCCGGCCAGCCCCACTCGAGGGCGCTTCTCCGCCACGTCGCCAAGAGCATGAAGGCATTCCCGCCGGGGGCATCCTCGGACTCGAGTTCGTACACCACCGCTCCGTAGGTGTCGGTCAGCTCGCGTACCCGCGTCAAAGCGCTCACCTCTGCCTCCTGTCCGGAAGGAAAGAGATGTCAGTCGCCCTCGCCCACGGCAAACTAGGCGGCGGATCTTCGCGCGCGAAAGGTTGTTGGAGGTCGCCTTTTGGCCGGCTGTGAGTGAAACACGCGATAACGTGATATATACATACTCATCACTTATAAGATGTCACCCACGAGATAGGGCAACGCCACTTTGCCGAAGCGAAATGCGAGTGGCCACAATGCCCGGATCATCTCCCCACTGAGTCGACGCAGATGAGTACTCCACACCAACCCAGCCTAACCGCGCTCAGCGCCGACCAGCTCTACGAGGAGATGGCGATCGAGTTGGGAACATGGATGAACCGTGCCACCTATTGGCGGCATCTGGCGATGTTACGTGTGAGCGGCCGCATGCAGCCGTGGCCAATCCCCGGCCAGCCCGCCACCGCGGCGCTTCGCGCAAGCGTGCCGAAAAACATGGACTGGCCGAGCGAGGACGACCTGACGACCGACCGTACTCGCCCCGCATGGTGGGCCAGGAACGGGCAGCAGTGACCTTGTCACCAAGCGTGATAGAAGAACGCGGAGAATAAACCCCTCGGTGCGCTCCCTGGATCGCGAACATCGTGGACGCAAACCGGGCAACGACCAGTGTGGAAGCCTGACGGAACACGACCACGAGGTCCGGATAGAGTCGAGCCACATCGCAGTCGGCCCTCAGACGTCCTCAGGAGCCTACGACACCCCAACCAGGCCAATCACTGAGCCCCACCGATTCCGCCATTCTCAGGACCTTCCAGAGGAGTGTCATGCCATCGCCTAAAGGCCTGCGACCGAAGCCGCGGCGGATGGGTGTGTGTAGCCGCGTGACCGCCTGGAAGGCGATCGACGCAGGTCTGTATCGCCCGTGTTTGAGCGGCTCGAGCGTGATCAATCCGGCGGGCCGCCACTCGCGCTCGCCTACCTCGCCCTGCTCGGAGGCGGACCCAACACCGACACGGCTTCGCACCTTGACCTCGACGTGCCTCGGTTTCTCAGCAGTGCGACTCGATCAGTGGGGTGGCGTAGCCGCCGCCGGATGTAACGCGCAGGATGTGGCCGACCGCCCAATACGTCGTTGTCCCGGGAACATGGATAATGCTTACTAGGTCCTTGCGTACGGAAAGCACGGAGAGCCGGATCCACGAGTTGCCGTCCCAGTGGTCGAGGACAGTGTTGGCTACCACCGCTCCCACCAGCCAGGCATCGGTGGATGTGGCTGCCGCCACCGACGAGATGAAATCGTCGGCGCTGGGAGCCGCGACGGCCGTCCATGACGTGCCGTCCCAGTGGTAGATCGCAGCTCCAGGCGTCGCACCGACGCCCACCGCCCACGCATCGGTCGTTCCCGTGGCGGCGATACCAAAATTCCGGTGGCAGCGATGGACGTCAAGTGCCATGCGTGCCCATCCCAGTGTTCGGCCAGGCCGTGGTTGCGGACCCTTCCTACCGCCCAAGCGTTGGATGTGGACGTGGCGGCGACGCCGGCGAGCGCGTGAACGCCGGTTACTGGGCTTGCGTCCGGGACAATCGACCATCCCGACCCGTCGTAGTGCACGATCCTCGCTCGCAATCGTCTGCTCTGCCCCACCGCCCAGACGTCGCTTGGCGACGTTGCCGCCACATCCGCGAACGACGCCTTCCGCGCGCCTGTGGGGAGTAGCCGGCGATGCCAGCCCGTCCCATTCCAGTGCAACAGCAGCTCGCCCCGACCTTGCTGGCCGAATTCCCCGACGGCCCATGCGTCGTTGGGGGTGATCGCAACCACGGAGAGCAATCTGTCGCCATGTCGTCCCGGGTTCGGGGTCGGCAGCCGCCGCCACGAAGAGCCGTTCCAGTGCTCTGCCAGCGTGCGCCCAAGTGACCCTCCGACCACCCACACATTGGTGGCTGAACTCCCCGAGACGTCCTCCAACTCGCCGCGCACCGAGGCACCGGCGACCGGCGTCCATGACCCGCATACGGCATACGCTGGCCGAGCACATCCCAGCACGGCGGCTACGGTCAGCACGCCGAGCGCAGTCGACCGATACCAAGGCGGTGGCCGCATCCACGACCCTCCCAGCGTCTCGTACGGCCTGCCACTATCTCACTCCCAAGTCGCCAGGTCAATCTCTGCAGCTCGTGCTGCCGTGAACCTCTGGCGGCCCGCTATCACACGATCGACGACGTGTCGTCAGATGTGCCGGATGGCCCCAATCGCCTCGGTGGAGTCGTAGACTCGACTGATCGTGGCTCAGGATACGAGCGCGGGCCAGTCGCATCCGACGGGGGCGGACATTCGGACGTTCCTGTTCGCCGACATGCGGGGGTATACGCGGTTTACGCACGAGCATGGCGACGAGGCGGCCTCGACGCTAGCCGGTCGGTTCGCGGATCTAGTGCGAGAGGCGGTGCCCGAGTTCGAGGGCGAGCTGTTGGAGCTGCGTGGAGACGAGGCGTTGTGCGTGTTCCGGTCGGCCAGGCAGGCGTTGCGGGCGTCGGTCGAGTTGCAGCGGCGGCTGCGGACTGCGACCGAGGCAGAGCCGGCGTTCCCGCTCGGGGTAGGGATGGGGCTGGACGCGGGCGAGGCGATACCGACGCAGGGGGGGTATCGGGGTGCGGCGCTGAACCTGGCGGCCCGGCTGTGCGCGTTGGCGAAGCCGGGGGAGATCCTCGCCACCGAGAGCGTTGCGCATCTCGTCCATCGTGTCGACGGACTCCGCCTCCTTGAGGGACGCTCGGCGACGCTGAAGGGCATGGCGCGTCCCGTGCGGTTCGTCGTGGTTGAACCGGAGCACCCGCTCCCGCCCCTACCGGTGCCTCCATCCCGACGCCAAGCGGGAACGCGTCCTGCTCGTCCGTCGCGGTTCGCAAGCGCCGCTGCAATTCCACCGACGCCCGCAACGCCTGCCGAGCCGAGCGGAACACACACAACGCCTCATCCCCCCGCAACTCCAACAACTCGCCCTCGAACTCGGGCACCGCCTCGCGCACTAGATCCGCGAACCGGCTCGCGACGGCGGAGGCGGCCTCGTCGCCGTGCTCCTGCGTAAACCGCGTATACCCACGCATGTCCGCGAACAGGAACGTGCGGATATCCGCCCCAGAGACCGTGGGCGGAACCTCGCCCGATCTCGTGTCCTCAGTCACGATCAGTAGAGTCTACGACCCCGCCGATGCGACTGGGACCATCCGGCACATCTCACGCCCACGTCGCCGATCGTGACGACGACGCCGCGCTGAACCGCGACGAAAAGGCCGTGACCGTTTGTGCGGCGTTTCGGCTAGGCCTGGAGGACAAAGACGGTCGGATATTGGCTGGTGAAGTCGAGGTAGACCCGTCAAGGCAGCGGTAAAGGAGGTAGGTGGGAGGTGTGGTGTGGTGGGTGAGGGTAGCGGTGCCAGCTTCGCCAACGCCGGCGCGCCGCCACGGCCGGGTAGCGGTTCGGTGACCTCGGGGGCGCAAGCGACCTCTCTGAGTTCGCATGCGAGTCGGGCGTCCGAGTTTGCGTGGGCTTGGTGGGCCGTGTGTGTGGTGTGGTGCGAGGTGTAACGCGGTTGGGGGCCCTAAAAGACGCCCCACTCCCGGCCGCCGCGCATCTCATACAGGCTTCCCCGTTTATGCGAGGCGCGCTTCCATGCTCGTATCTCGCCGGCAGAACCGACGCGCATTCGAAAGTGCCGGAAACCCAGCTGCGACCAGGACGTCACCGGACGCCGCATCTGGTGACCGAGACACGCAGTAGCGTCCAGTCCGCTCAAGCGGCGATGGCGCGGGGATCGCTCGGGCGCCGCGGCGTGAGCGGTAGGGAGTCGCCAACCGATCAACCAACGGACATGCCCACCGCTGCAAATGGCTCGACCAGCATGTCGCCATCCGAGAAGCGGCTGTGAAATATTGCGCCGGTGGCAGAACTGGACTCGAGCCCGAGGTCGATTCAGTCGCTGTATGCCTGGTTCGCCGAGCGTAAGCTTTGGGTGAATCGCCCTTACCAGCCGACCCAACAAGCTACCGCTGGTTGCCGTCGTTCTCGGGCCCGGTGATTCCGTAGGTGTACAACACCTCGGCGACGTCCTCGCGGGGTGGCGTGCCTGGGACCCAGACGCCGGTTCGGTCCGCGCCGGCTTCGAGGAGGATCCGAACGGTGGCGGCCCAGTCGCCGTCTGAGCGAGGAGACTCGCCGCTGGTGACAATGGCGTATCCGAGTGGGGTGCCGTGGTAGTTGGCGTCGTGCGCGTCGAGCTCGGCGCCGTGGTCGAGCAGCAGTCGCACCGTTTCTGAGTCTCCGGTGCTGGCAGCAGCGTGCAGCGGGGTTTCGCCGAAGCTGTTACGCGCGTAGGCCGAGAACCCGAGCTCGAGCATCAGACGCACAGGCCCCACGGCGCGACCGCGGCCGGCGATGTGGACGATCGCAGCTTGATCGCGATCGGAGAGTTGGTCTCGCAGCCGCGAGTGCATCGCCAGAAGCCGGTGGGCGGTGTCCTCGTCGCCGCGCGCGCACGCGCCGAGGAAGCGGTCGATGTCGGTGGTGTCGTCGCCGGCGCCGTTAGCGCGCAGCAGGGCTGCCGTCTGCTCGTTGCCGGCGCGGACCGCGAGGCGAAGCGGCGACAGTCCGTCGGGTGAGGCGTGGCGCGGGTCCTCTTTCGCGGCGACGAGCTCGTGTGGGTCCGCGCCTGCGTCGAGCAGCGCCTGCACGACGGGCGTAGAGCCGTCGATGCTGGCGCGGCCGAGCAGGCCGGTGGCCATAGCGGCCACCTGCTCGGGGCCCTGGTGTGCCGCCGCGTTGAGCAGCAACCGCACGCCGACGCCGTCACCGGCCCCGGCGGCGACGTCAACTGCCCATGTACCAGCGACCGTCGCGCCACGGGCGAGGAGTTGCTGAAGGCACCGGTGATCGCGGTGTTCGGCGGCGTGGTAGAGCGATTCTCCGTCGTTGGGGTCCGCGCCTCGCTGCAGCAGCAGCCGCGTGATCTCCGGGTTGTTGACGGTCACCGAGCCGTGAAGCGCCGACCGGTAGCCATGGTGGGGCCTAGCGCCGTTGTTGGCGTCCGGGCTCGCTCCGGCATCCAGCAACCGCCTCGCCACCGCGGCCATCCCCGGAGCGCGCGCCGGCTCGAGACGGTGCCAGTGCGAGTAGCAGACGTACAAGAGCGGCGGCCACCCACGCTGGCGATCCATCCCAGTTGCGGCCGATGGATCGGCCTCCAACAGCCGCGCAACCCACGCGGTGTCACCGACGACGGCTGCGGTCCGGATGTCGTGGCGCCCGAGCGTCGGATCGGCCTCGAGCAGCCGCCGCGCACGGCCGACATAGCCGTCCACCGACGCAGCGAGAAACACGGACGCCCGATGGCTAGCAACCGCTCGCGTCCCGATGATCGCTTTGAGCTCCGGCCAGCTCGCGAACCCAAGCTCTCGCGCGATCACAAGCTGTGCGACTGCGAGCGACACGACCGCCGGCGGCTGTACCGAGCGCGCGTGCCGCGCGATCCGCTCGACGGCAGCCGGCTCGCCGCCGCGCGCAGCATCGCGCAACTCCTTTGCCTGGCGACGAAGCTGATCGAGATCGACACGATCGGGAAGCTCAGGAAACGAACACGACATGGCATCTCCCTCCAACGCCCGCGGCCCGCAACTCAGGCAAGGAAGAAGCCAAAGCCAAGATCAAGTTCGCGGAGGTGGACACGGTCCTTCCCGCAGGCCCGGAGGCGCCCTCCAGCGCCACCGCCATCATATCGCCCGCCCCCGGCAATGACCACGCAGCCGACAACCCCCAAGTCCAGCAACACCGACGCGGTCCCGCCGAGCCGGGCCGCCCGGCTTCGACAGCCAAGGGCACCGCTACCCTCAAGCCCCACACACACCCTCCCCACCTACCTCCTTTGTCAAGGCAACGGTGGGAAGGCTGTTGGCAGCGTCCCACGAGGTGCGAACCGTAACGGTCGTCCTGCTGATCTCGCCGACTCTGGCCAGCTTGCGGCCGGCGCCGGCGAACATTTTCGCGACTGCCACCCAGACATCGTCGGTCAGGGTGTTCTCCGTTCGAGGATTGCGATCCGCAGGAGATACGCCCCGTCCGGTCGCTCGTGTGTGGTCGAAATGCTGTACACAACGAGCATGACCGATGAGAGCCTGCCGGGCGGCTTTACCACGGGCGCCGTCTTGATCGGCGATGTCGTCCACAAGCCAGCGGCACCGTGGACGTCCACGGTTCATGCATTGTTGCGGCACCTGGAGGGTGTCGGCTTCGAGGGTGCTCCGAGGGCGCTCGGCTTTGACGATCAGGGCCGCGAGATGCTCACCTACCTGCCAGGCGACACGGTCGGCGACCGGGACCCGTGGCCGGCATGGGTATGGAGCGAGTCGACGTTGGTTCAGGTCGGCCGATGGCTGCGACGGCTGCATGACGCGACGGTGAGCTTCGGGCCGCCGGCGGACGAGAGGTGGTTTATCGGTGGCGCGGTGCGACCGGGTTTGATTGTCGGCCATCAGGATGCGGCGCCGTACAACGCGGTGATGGACCACGACCGGTTGGTCGGCTTCTGCGACTGGGACATCGCGGGGCCGTCGTCGCGAGCGTTCGATCTGGCGCTCTCGGCCCTGTGGTGGGTGCCGCTCGGCCCGCCCAGCGAGGTTGAGCCGTTGGGCTTCCACGATTTCGACGGCCGATCCCGCCGCGTTCATGCGCTGCTTGACGCCTACGGGTACGACGCAGACCGGGAAGGGTTTGGTGCTGTCGTAGTGCAACGCGCTCGGCGGCAAGCCGCCGCGATTCGCGAGATGGCCGAGAGCGGCGATCCGGCCGCGACGCGCGTGGTGTTTGTGGCCGAGTACCTCGAGTCGGCCGCCTCGGACGTCGGGGCGCTACCGAACGAGTTCTGGGCGAGGCGCGAACCGTAACGCGGAGGCCTGCAGCGGGTCGACAAGGTCCCGGGCGAGGGCCCGGCGAGAAACGCGAGTCTCTTCTCAACCGTGGGATTCCAGCATGACCGGCCTCGCCGAGAAGATCGAGAGCAGGCCCTGGATGCGACCGAGCAGTGGTACCGCGGCTTGCGGCCGTTTTTGACGCCGATCAGCAATCCGTCCGCCAGTGTCGAGGGCTTCCGCGGGCCGGTTGCGGGTCCGGCCCGAGCGGAGTAGCGTCGGCAGCCGAACATCGGGAGGCAGGTTGACGGGTTCCTCGATCATTCACGAACTTGGCGACCCAAACGGGTTCGCAGTCGTCTTCCAGAACGGCACGCCGCTTTCCGGTCTGATGCCGGAGTGGTGGGACGCGCCGGGGCGTGAGCGAGGGCTGCGCCTGATCGGCATCGATCGCCCCGGCTACCGCAACGCGCCCGCCGAGCCCAACCGCTCCCCGCGCAGCGTGGTCGAGGCTACCGCCGCGCTCATGGACGACCTTGGCGTCGACCGGTTCGCCGTCATCGGCGTGTCCGGCGGCGGGCCGTACGCGCTGGCCTGCGGCGCATTCCTGCCCGACCGGGTAGTAGCGGTCATTTCAGGCGCCGGCAGTTCCGGGTTCGACGAGGCGGTCGACGGCGCCGCCACGGACCCCGAGGAGCTGGAGTTGAACCGCGAGCAGGCGCTGCGGCCTACTGCGGAGGGGCGGCAGGCGCTGGCGCGCTTCTACGACCCCGAGGTCGAGAGCCTGCGCAGCGCCGACGTGGACGGCTTCATGAGCGCGGTCGGTGATGACCCGGCGGCGGCAACGCCGAAGCAGCGGGCGACCGCTGCGTACCTGCTGGAGGCGATCCAGGAGGCGATCCGGCCTGGTCGCGACGGGTGGCTGGACGACGGGCTGACCATGCTTCGGCCATGGGGCTTTGAGCCGGCCGACATCCGCCAGCCGGTCGCGGTGTGGCACAGCGAGGACGACCGCTTGGTCGCGATCGAGCACGGCCGCCGGCTGGTGGCGGCGATCCCGAACGCAGAGCCGTTCCTGGTCGACGGGCTAGGACACGGGGGCGTCTGCTGCCGCCAAGAGGTGCCGATGTTCGACTGGATCGTGAGCAAGGTGCCGACAGCCGGCCGCGCCTGAGAGGACGCGCGGCTAGCACGGCAGCCTCCAATACACAACGTTCACAACGACCAGGCAGAGAGATCACGCCGCCCGCCGGCCACCGAATGTCCGCGGCCAACCGAAACGCCTGGCGGTTCCATTGGTTCGATGGTTCAGCTGGGCGCTGGGGCTCGTTTGGCAGCCTGGGGCCGCGGGCCGCTCGTGCCGATCCCTACTTGGAGTCAGGAGTCAGCCTGGAGGATTTCGGCGACTGGTTGTTGTGCGCTGAGGCTGGCTGGGATGCTGCTTAGCGTGGCGACGGCAAGAAGTGTTCCGAGGAAGACTGCGACGAGCCAGATCGTTGGCGGTGCGGTTATCGGCACCGTGACTGAGGGCGGCGACGAGTGCGATCCCTGCAGGGATGCCGATGATCGTTCCTGGCTAGCGCCGGGATGGTCTGTGCGGCCGACGAGCCCGAGGGTGATCTGTCGGGGGGTTGCTCCCAGGGCACGGGCGATCGTGAGTGGTTGTCGGGCGTCGATTGCCGTCGACCAGGTGATGAAGAGGGCGTTGATCGCGGCTAGCACCAGTAGCGGAATGGTGATTAGGAGCAGGCCTTGGTTGGTGTTGTCCGTTCGCGGGTTGTCGATCGAGGAGAACCCTGCGATCGTCATCAGCTCCTGATGGGAGTGCACCGTGAGGACGGCAACGAGTGTCGTTACTGTGACGGCGATGCTGAGTGCGGCCAAGACGCGCCCGGCGGGGGCGGCGCGCGGCTAGTCGCAGTCCGAGCAGGAATGGGACCGGCAGGCGCGTCGACAGACCGATGAGTCGGCTGCTGCGGCGCGGTGTGTGAGCGGCATCGGCGAGCGCGCGGACGGTGCTCAGCCGTGCGGCTCGGAGTGTTGGGACGAACGTTCCTAGCGTCGCGACCCCGAGGGCGACTGCGACGATCAGCAATGCGCTTGATACGGTGATCGATGGAGTGCCGCGCTACCGAGGAGGCCGGCCCCGGCGCTTGTAAGTAGAGGCGCGGCTATCCAGCTGATCAGTAGGCCGGCGGCTGCGGCGGTGAGGGCAAGGGCGAGGTGCTCGAGCAACAAGACTGCGGCGACGAACGCGGGGGTCGCTCCGACGGCTTTGAGGAGGCCGACGCGACGCTCTTGTTCGGCCATTCGACCGCCGACGAGCACGACGATGCTCGCCACCGCAAGCAGTCCGAGGAGCCAGCTGCCGATCGTCAGCGCCTGCCGCTCGGGCGCGATGAGCTTTGCGTCTTGCTGGAGGATCTGGTCTGAGCTGACGATCGAGCAGGGGCAGCCCACATGCCACACCCGGCCGCTGCCGAGCTCGACCCCCTGGACGCCCTTCGGGCTATGCCGGCCGACCGAGGGGCGCAGCTTCAGGTTGAGCAGATAGGAGAGAGGGAGCGCCTTGGTGGCGAGGCTGCGTGCCGCGGCACGAGGGACCCAGACCAGGCCTGGGTCCGGGAAGGGGCTCTCTCCGAGCGCCTTTTGCGCGCCCGGGTAGTTGGGCAGGGCGGCGGTGACAGCGACGCCGACGACCGTGAACTGCTCGCGGTTGAGGCGGATCTTGTCTGCAACGTGGATGCCCAGCGCGTTTGCGTAGCCGGCTTCGACGACCGCCTGACCGCTCCCGTCGATCCAATGCCCTTGGGTGACAAGTGGTTGGTCGACAGGTGCGCGTGTCTGGTCGCGTCCCTCAACCGCCACGCCAGCGGTCGTCGTGTCGCGGCTTAGCGTCGCCCAGGCGACCGGATATGGGCCTGAGTGAGCGACAACGCCGGCGGCATGGGCCAACGCGTCGAATCCCGCTGTGCGTTCTTTGGCGGGTGGGCAGTTGGTGCAGGACAGTGTCTCGTGTGCGGGTCTGATGAGGCTACCGGTGTTGTTCTTCGAGGTCGGGGCGTTGAACAGGGCGGCGACTGCGTCGGGGCCGGCCGTGGCCGCTCGTGTTCGTTGATAGGGGTTGCTGGTCACATCATGCAGGGCGAGGGCAAGGCCTAGGGTGGCTGTCGCCGCAGTGATCGCGATAACAAGAAGTGCCGCCTCGACTGGATGTCGGCGCACGTCGGCTGCGGCAAGCCGGGCGATCAGGAATAGGCGGCCCATCCCGCTCACGTCTCCAGTCCGACGAGCTCGTTGAGCCGGCCCGTGCTGCCGTGCGACAGATGCGTCTCCTCGACGAAGACGCCGTCTCGCATCGAGATCAGCCGATCGGCGGTCGCCGCCACACGTTCGTCATGCGTGACGATCACGAGCGTCTGCCCGCCGGCACGCAGCTGCTCGAGCAGCCGCAACACCTCCAAGGTGGAAGCGCTATCGAGATTGCCAGTTGGCTCGTCGGCGAGCACGACCCGGGGTTCGTTGCTAAGCGCCCTGGCGATCGCGACGCGCTGCCGCTGACCGCCGGACAGCGCAGATGGGAGATGGCGCGCACGATCGTGAAGGCCGACTTGCTCGAGCAGCTCCTGCGCCCGGGTTCGTGCAGCTCGCGGCGATCGGCCTGCAAGCAACGCCGGCAGCTCGACGTTCTCGGCCGCGGTCAGCTCTTCGACAAGATGAAAGGCCTGGAAGACGAAACCTATTGACGTCCGGCGAACACGAGCGAGGGCGTGTTCGCCGAGCTGATCCAACCTGGCGTCCGCGAGCCGAATCTCGCCGGCCGACGGGCGATCCAGGCCGCCAAGAAGATGAAGCAGTGTCGACTTGCCACACCCGCTCGGCCCCATCACCGCTACCGTCTCGCCGGGGACGACGTCGAGATCGACGCCCTTCACGGCTTGAACCAGCGCAGCGTCGGCGCCGTACTCCTTGGTCAATCCACGCGCACTCACAACTGGGTCAACGCGTTCGATCATCGTCGCTCCTCTCAATCCAGAACCGCGCGCAAGCCTCGAGCCAGCGCAGATCGGCCTGCAACCTCAAGACGACCCCCTCGAGCAGCAGCCCGGCAATCGAGCCGTCAGCCTCGGCCAACGCAGCCCGCTGTGCCGCCGCCAACGACGCCAACACGGCGTGCCGCTGTGCATCGACCAGCCGAACCGGATCGGCGAGGCCGGCCGCAGCGGCCGCCACCAGCTTCAGATGGAAGTCGGCCGGCGCCGGCTTTGGCCAGCTCGTGTCAGCCAGCCACTCTGCCACCCGGGCCTGCCCCAGCTCGGTGAGCACATAGGCTCGCCGGTCGGGCCGCTCCGACTGCTCAACCCGCTCAGACCTCAGCAGGCCCGATTTCTCGAGGCGGCCCAGAGTCACGTACACGTGCCCCGCGTTCAAAGACTCGGCGAGCGGGCCCAGCGCGAGCTGCAACCGCGCCCGCAACTGGTAGCCATGTGACGGCTCCGACGCGAGCAAAGCAAGCAGCACCTCCTGCACCACTCGAAGCTGAAAGCCTCGCGACCACCCCCGATCCAATGACTCGACCACTGCCGACAAAACGCCTCCAGATAACGGTTGGCCATCAATATAACCGTTATCTATTCGCATGTCAAGGCGCGAGGACGCCGACCTCCGCCTCATCTCCCAGACGGCGCTCGACCCGAGCCTTGACGCCGGGCCGACCGGCAATCGCGCGCAGCGAGAACGCGTGGACGCCGAAACGCTATGGTCGAGCCTACGGGTTAGACAGCGGCGGTAGGCGGCCTGGCGACAAGCGGCTCGACAATAGATCCGCTGGCCTGGGTGGCGGCTTCCCGCACGCGGGGCACACTCGCCACGCCGAACCCCGATCTCGCCACGCGCCGAGAACTGCCGGAGAGGGTCACGGCCGTCGACCTGGGCGTCGTATAGACGCACAGGTCGGCGAGCACCGGGACGAGCCGGCTGAGCGTCGCGTGATCAGGGCGTCGACCGCCGCGGAGGCCGTTGATAGTGCGCCGTGGGATCCCAGCGGCGTGCGCGACCTCTGCCTCTGGAAAGTCCAGGAGTGCAGGCAGGATCACGCGTGAGTAGACGTCCCGGGACGGGTGTGTGTAGGTCGTGGTGGCATCGCCAGCGGCGACCAGGCCAGCCCCAACTTCCTCGATCTCGTTTGTTTCCTTGCCGATGTGCCGGATGGTGAGGTCACGCACTAGTCGGCGTTGGAGCAGTCCGACTGTCCCGCGCGTGCAGATTGTGCCGTCGGGGCCGAGGCTCTTGGCTTCGCGCTCTCCTCGAGCGCCTGCCGACACGGGCACGGCGCTAGGCGGTCCCGGGTGGGGCCAGGCGCCCGCACGGAGCGACTGGATGCTTGCGCAAGCAACGAGCCCCACTAAGGAGTTTCTGCCTACAAACCCGCCAGCTTCTTGATGGGTCATAGGGATTGCGTGAAAGCGGACACCGCGACGCGGCATCGACTGTTCCGGCATCCAGCCGACGAGCGCCGACATCCGCGACGCTCAGGCCGCCATCGGCGTGGGTGCTGACAATGGCGCCTCCTCACGATCGTCGGTAGCTATGGCTCGCCGCGTGGTGACGGCGAGCGTCATGCGGCCTCAGGCGCGGCGTCGTGGGGCGCGTTTGCGCCGGTCGCGGCCAACGGGTGGTCGGGGATGCGGTCGCCGAGTCGAAGCAGGACGGTTCCGGCCAGCACCGCGGCAACCGCACCACCCCACCAGATGGCGTCTGGTGCGGTCTTTAGGAGCAGGCCACCAATCGCTGGGCCGATGGCAAGGGAAAGCGTGAAGGTCAGGCTGTAGAGAGACAGGTAGCGGCCGAGCAGATGGGCTGGAGCCATGTCCGCGACGAGCGGCCCGAGGACGAGGATGTGTGCGATTTCACCGAGCGCGAAGACGATCGCAACGCCGACGAGGAGGCTGGTCGCCGCGACCGCCGAGTGGATGAGTGTCGCTGGCAGAACCGCGAGCAGGCTGACCGCAAAGAGCCCGCTTGTCAGCGCGAACGCGTGCGTGCGTCGCATCCGCGCCACTACGCGCACCGCCGGGATCTGCGCGATCACGATGAAGGACGTGTTGGCGAGAACAATGATTCCGATCTCGGCGGGACCGACCGGTGTGTGGGCCTTTGCGAAGGGCGGCAGGATGTTGGAGAACAACGTGTGGCCGACGACGACCAGCACGATGTTGGCTGCGATCACCGTGAGGAAGAGCCGATCTCGAGCGACGGCGCGAAAGCCTGTCCCGTTGGCGTCCGTCGCTGCGACGGTCTCGGCTCGCGGGCTCGGTACCGCAGCGAGCACGATCAGCGCGAATCCGGCGTAGGTGACAGCGTCGAAGAAATAGAGAAGCTGGAACGAGCTGGGCCGCTGTGCAGCTGCGACGACGAAGCCGGCTACGGTCGCGCCTAAGCCAATGCCGAAGTTACCGGCGACGCGGTTGAGGGCGAAGGCGGACGCTCGCTGCTCAGGCCTGACCAACCTGACGACCAGTGTTCGGTTGGCCGTCCCAGCCGCCCCGAGCCCGGCTCCGCTGACAACCGCGCAGGCAAACGCCTCCCAGGGATGCTCGACGAAGGCGAAGCCGGCGTAACCAACGGCGCTCGCCAGGCTTCCTGCGACCACGATCGCTTTGGCGGAATACCGATCGAGCAGCGCTCCCGTCGGCGGGGTGACGATTGCGGACGTCCCCATGGTCGCCGCGAGCACCAGTCCGGCCGTCGACGTCGGGAAGCCTCGGATCTGGTGGAGATAGATGATCTCAAAGGGAAGAACCAGCCCATAACCGAAGTAGTTGAGGGCGTTTCCCCCTTGCAGGATGAGCACGGGGCGAGAGAGCCCGGTGCGCCAACCCGCGATCAGGTGTGAGACGCGGCGGTTCATCCGCATCAAGGCCGCGCGTGCGCGAGACCACGTAGCCGAGTCGACGCGGATCGCAGTATCGCTATTGGAGTGGCCGCCACGTGTGGCTCGTGCGCGACGCGACGGGCGAGTCGGATCGTGTGCCTGCGGGCGGCCGCGCGATGGAGGTCCTCGATGTGAGCGGCGGCGAGCGCTCGAGCGAGATCGGGATGCAGCATTTTGAGCCTCGTTTCCTCTGCGACGACGCTTCACCCCATGCCGAACAGGTCCCCGCCCGATCGATCGTTTCGGGTGGTCGGCTTGGGCGGATTGGTCGTCCGATCAGAACGCGAACTTGCCTGTCACGGTTCTGACCCCGCCCGGCGGAGGAACTCGCCGACGAATTCCGGACACCGGTGGTGTCTCAATCGTTGTGAACCGGAATGCCATACTTCGCTCGTGAGCGACACCGCTCTGATCCGCGCCCGTGCGGGCGACCATCAGGCGTTCGCGGCGCTCACCGACCCCTACCGGCGCGAGCTGCAGCTGCACTGCTACCGGATCCTCGGCCAGGTGCAGGACGCCGAGGACGCGATGCAGGAGACGCTCCTCTCCGCGTGGAGAGCATTGGAGTCGTTCGAAGAGCGCTCGACGCTGCGCTCCTGGCTGTATCGGATCGCCACCAACCGCTGCCTGAACATGCTGCGTGACAGCGGTAGACGACCCGCGACGGCGGTCGCGTCGGCATCCACCCCGGAGCCCACCGGCTACGGCGAGGTGCTGTGGCTCGAGCCCTATCCCGACGCGCTGCTCGAAGGCATCGCCGGCGGCGCGGCCGGTCCGGAGGCCCGCTACGAGACCCGCGAGGCGGTAACGCTCGCGTTCCTCACCGCGCTTCATCGCCTCCCGCCCCGCCAGCGCGCCGTGCTCGTGCTTCGCGACGTGCTGGGGTTCTCCGCAACTGAGGTCGCCGCGATGCTCGATACCACTCGGACGTCGGTGAACAGCGCGCTCATCCGCGCCCGCGCGACGATCGAGGAGCGCGGGCCGCACGACCGAGCGCCGCTCCCCCGATCAGCCCAGGAACACGAGCTCGTCGCGCAGTTCGCCGACGCGTTCGAGCGCGGAGACGTGGAACCGATCGTCGCGCTGCTGGCCGAGGATGCGTGCTGGACGATGCCCCCGGAGCCTGACGAGTACCACGGTGTCGCAGCGATCAAGGAGCTGATCGCCCACGCGTTCGCAACGCGAGGGGACAGCCCCCGCCGCCTGATTCCGACGCGGGCCAACTCCCAACCCGCGTTCGTCCAGTACGCCAAAGACCCACAGGCCGGCGTCGGCCGCGCGTCCGGGCTGCTCGTGCTGACTCTCGACGGCGACCGCATCTCGCACATCACCCGCTTCGCCGCGACCAGCGCCCTACCGCACTTCGGACTTCCCCGAACGATTGCGTGGTAGCTGACGGGACGCTTGACGCTTTAGGGATTGCGGGAGGTCGCTCCGTCCAGGCGGTGAAGCCGCGAGCAGGCTTGGTTGGAGATGGCGGGGAGGTGTGCCGATGAAGGCTTCATGGATCCAGGTAGCGGCTATTTGCTGGAGGACGAGCCGGCGCTCGCGGCGTACCACGTCCGGCAGCGACGGCTGTGGTACGTGGCGCAGTTCGCGCCGCTGGTCGTGCTCGGGGTGGTCGCCGTCGCTCCTGTCCGAACGGCGGTTGCGCTGACACTCACGCTCGTGCTGCCGATGCTGATCTGGACACTCACCTCCTGGGCGGGCGTGGAGGCTCGTCGCCGCGCCGGTGTCGCGAAGCCGGCGCATGGCCGGCGCTCGTTGTTCTCGCGTCTCGCCCGCGGCTATCTGACCGTGTGCATCTGGAGCGTGTTCGTCTGCTATGCGGGGATCTGGGCAGCAGCGGTCGTGATCCCGCTCGTCGTGGTGTGCTACCTCAGCGCGCGCGTGAAGAACGCGTCACCCCTCGACCTGACCCGGCTACCGCAGCTGTCACGCCAGATCCTCGCGCCGACGCCGGGGATCGATGCCATGGGCGTTCCGAACCGGCCAGGGTGTCCGGACGTATTCGTGCACGGCAAGGCGATCTACGTATCGCACGACATCCTCTCGGGTGCGGAGTCCAAGCTGACGATGATGGTGGCGCGCGAGGTGGCGCATCTGCGACTCGGTCACCGGCGGATCTCGCCGCTTCCGGCGGTGCGGATGGCAGCGGTTACCGCCATGGCGTGGCTGGTCGCGGTCGCACTGGGCGTACTCCCGCTGACCTACCAACTCCCGCTTGACGGGTTCGGGCCAGCCTGGTCGGCGGTGCCATCCGTCGTGTTCGGACTGACGTTGGCGCTGGACCTGACAGCTCCGTTCGTGCATCACCGATCGCGGCTCCGTGAGCGCGACGCGGACGGGCTTGCGCTGGCCCTGTTCGGTGACGGCGTCGAGTACGCCCGGGGACTTCGTTCGTGGGCGCACGAGAACGCAGAGCCATTGTGGCCGACTCGCCTGCACAGCCTGCTGGCGTGGCTGTATCCACCAACCGGTGAGCGAATCGAGCGGGCTCTCGCGTACGGCACGCGGCAACCGACCCCCAGCCTCATGCCGGCCGGCTTCGCGCGCCGCGACTGGATTGACGATCACCGCCACGCGGTGGTGCTGGGCGCGTGGGCCTGGATCCTCGTGGTCGGGTGGATTCTCGGGAAACTGCACCCCGGTGGGATGATCCACTGACGGTCGCCGACGTGAGTAGGGTTGCCGGATGCGCTGGGCTCTCGTAGCGACCGTGGTCGCGTTGACGGTCAGCGGCTGTGGGAGCGGCGAGGCTCGTTCCGGCTCCTCGCATGCGACCGTCCGGCTGGTCGCTGTGGGCACCCCGTGGCGGGACGGGTATCCGGTCTACGGGCTGCACGTCGCCACGTTGTCCAGCAAGGGACGGCTGTCCGGCTGGGACGCCGGGCGTGAGCACGTCAACTGGGAGTCGACGGCCCTCTCGCCTGACGGCTCTCGGGTCGCGACCATCGAACGAGGTGTGGTGCAGATCTATTCGACTCAGACCGGATCACTGCGCACCCTGCGCCGGCTCGACCAGCTGACGAACGATCCCGAGTGGCTCCCCGACGGCCGCCGCCTGTCCTTTGTGCAGCGGCCCGGACAGAAGCTGCCCGGTCGCGTGCTCCTGATCCTGGATGCGCGAAGCGGCACAATCGAGCGACGGCTGCCGTTGCCGGACTGGACCGATTGGGTCGCGTTCTCAGCCGACAGCCGCCGCCTCGCCGCGACTGGGATTCGCATCACCGGCGCGAAGCCAGGGTCGACCATCACCGTTGTCGACATCGACTCCGGGCACGCAACGCTGGTAGACAGCCTTCCGCATGATCTCGTCGACGGGCTCGCCTGGTCTCCGGACGGCGCCCACCTCGCGTATGCCAGCTGGGGTCGTGGTGTCCACGTCATGGACTCCAGCGGCGGCGAGGATCGGCCGCTGTGGAGGCCGCCCTACGGGCTGATCGCGATCTCCCCGGGTTCGTTCTCCCCGGACGGCGGCACGTTGGCCGTGTCGTGGCAGGCCGACTTCAACGGCGCCGACGCGGCGGCAGCGAATCGCGGCTACCTCATCGACGTCGCACGCGACCACGGCACGCGAATGCGGACGGGCCCGAATGGCATCGACGGGCCGTTCGTCTGGGTCCGCTCATCTGACTCGGGCCTGCCCGTCTGCGCCTCGCGCGGTTGGCGGCTTCACCGAGCCGCATTGAACTCCATCAACACCTCCTCGATGACGTCGCGGGCGCCGACTCGCCACCCGAACCTGACGCGTCGCCGCTCGGCCTCCGCCTGCGGTTTGGCGAGCGTGTTTAGCGCCTTCCAGAGCGCCCAGCCGCGCCCGCGTGACCAGGTGCCGTCGTCGAGCCCGATGCCGTCGCGAAACGTGCGGCGGCTTTCGCCATGGAAGAGCGTCCAGGTGATAGCAAGGTCACAGGCGGGGTCTCCGACAGCGCAGCAGCCAAAATCGATGACCGCCGCAAGACGGCCGTCGACCACGAGCAGGTTCGTGCTGGTGACATCACCGTGTACCCAGACGTCCGGCCCGTTCCACCGGGTGTCGAGTGCAGCCTCCCACGCCGCGGTTACCACGTCGATATCGATCTCACCCGCCAGCGCTGCCATGGCCGAGCGCACGTCGGCATCCAGCTCGTCGATCGGGCCACCGCGGAAGAAGCTGTGCGCGCCCGCCGCCGGCCCTCCAGCCGGATCGATCGCGTACAGCGCGGACAGAAACGCGGCGAGATCGGCGGCGAAGCTCGGCAAGTCACTGATGCGATCGACCGTCGCGACAGAACCGTCCAGCCAGCGATAGACCGACCAGGGCCGCGGGAAGTTACATCCCGGCTCGCCACGCGCGAGCGGCTCAGGGATCGGAAGTGGCAGAAGCGGTGCCAGTATTGGCAGCCACCGGTGCTCCTTGTCGACTTGCGCGACATAGGCGTCCGCACTCGGTAATCGCACTGAGAGACCGCTGCCCAGACGGAACGTCGTGTTGTCGTTGCCGTCGAGCTCGACAGGGGCGACCGGCAGGCGGGACCATCTTGGAAACTGCTCCGCCACCAGGCAGTCCACGAGCCGAGGCGTGATCGCATCCTTCAAGCTGAACTGTCCTGTCTAAGCACGACGCTGATGCAGCAGAGCGTATGTCAGAGCGTGCGCGCGTAGCGGCCGGATATTCAGCAGCTGAGGCGTTGGGATACTTGCGAACTCGCGCTTGGATCGGGCCGCCGCGGCTCATCGTCTCTGGCCTGGATGCCGATTAGATGGGCGTGGGGCTACGGTTGACCCTGATCATGCTCGCCGTCGCGGGCGCTGTCGGCTGCGGGGGCGCCACGGCGACGCACGAAGCATCCTCTGGCCAATCGGCAGCCCCGGTGACCCACCGGCAGTCGCAGGCGCGTCCGAAACTGGTTTACCAGCTGTCGGTCCAATACACCTTCGCGGCGGGTGCCGATCGGGTCACAAGGACGTTCTTCGGTGGGCCGGATGTGGAGTGGGTGAACCCCGCGTCCGGGGCCTTCGACGTCCATCGTCGGATTTCGAGAGACGTTTCCGACGGGCGTCGTGAAGTGACGAGTTCGATCGCGTTCGGCTGGGACGGCCCTGACACCCGGATCAGAACCGCACGATTCGGATCACCCGAGTTCATCGCATCCCAGGCAAACGTGTTCTCGCTCGTCTACCTACGCGCCTATCTTGGACAGCCCACGTCTGTTGATGTGGCCGGCCAGATCCATCGAACCACGGCCGATGGGCGGCCGGCGTTCACGGTCACCGGAGGGATTGGGAAGGGTGTCGACGGTCACCTTTACGATCCTTCACACCATCACTCCCGCTGAGGCCGCCTCGCGGGGATTGTTCACGGTGCAAGCCCACGGAGTGCAAATCACGCAGCGGGAGCTCTCCCCGGGTGCGCATCCCTCGACCGTCCCCGCGTATTGGTTCGGGTCATCCGTCGACGGACTGTCTCTGCAGGAGGAATACGAGGAGACCACCTCGACCACCAGAACCGACACGGTGTTCTTCCAGTACCAGGGCTCCGACGCACTCGGCCGCAGCATCGAGCTAGAGGAGAGCGTTGCCTCACACGCAGATAACTCTGGAGCCTTAGTGCTTCCCACGCAGGGAAGCTCCTCAGACATCAAACTTCGCGACGGCTCCAACGCCATGATCGAATCTGTCGAACACCCTTCGCCTGCCAACTCTCCGATACCGCTGGCTCACACGATCATGTGGATCAGCGCAGGCGCGACCCGCGTGATCCTCAGAACCACGTTCGACACGGCAGGCGCAGACCTGGCGTCTCGGCTCGCTCCTCTCTAGCTCCTTGCCGGCAGGATCGGCGCTTCGCCGGTAGCGTCTAAGGGTGGCCGACGATCCCTCATCCTGGCAGCAGCTCCGGCTTTCCACGGAGAGGCTTTGCCTGCGGATGCCAACTTCGGCGGACGCTGAGGCGTTGTACGACCTGTTCGCGGATCGCGGGATCATGCATGCCTTGGGCAAGCAGCCGGTCTCATCGCTCGAAGAGGCTCACGCCTGGGCCGAGGATGGCATCGCTGGATGGAGAACCGGCGGACTCGGCCCGTTCGTTCTCGAAACCGCCTCAGCACCCGGGCGCGTGGTCGGCCAGGCCGGTCTCATGATCTTCGACACACGCGGCTGGACGCCGTCGACGCGGGCGGACGCAGGAAGCCATGCGCAGCTCGAGCTTGGCTGGGCCTTGATACGCGAGCACTGGGGCCACGGGTATGCGACCGAAGCAGCCTCGGCAATCCGGGACTGGGCACATGAACGTCTGCCCGACGACCGACTTGTATCTCTGATTACGCCCGACAACGTCCGCTCCCAGGGCGTCGCGAAGCGACTCGGCGCGATCCCTGCCGAGACTGTGACACCTTCAGATTCAGGACGTACAGCTGTGGTCTGGAGATATCCTCCCGCGGCTTGATGCCGTGAGCACCGCTGGGCAGCCCGGGCCGGCTGACCGGGCTAACGTGAGCTGGAACCGCCTCGCCATCACAAGGAGTACGCGATGAAGCTTCTTCTCACGTCCGCTGGCATCAAGAACGCGAGCATCCACGACGCCCTGGTCGACCTCCTCGGCGAACCGATCGCCGACTGCAACGCCCTTTGCATCCCCACTGCCGGGTACGGGCACCCCCAGGGCAGTCCTGGTGGGGCATGGCGGTTCATCACCGGACAAGCAGCCACTCCCATGTGCGAGCTGGGTTGGAAGTCCTTGGGGGTGCTGGAGCTCACGGCGCTGCCCAGCATCGACAGGGAACGCTGGGTCTCCTGGGTCCAGGAGACAGACGTCCTGCTGGTGAATGGCGGCGACGCCCTCTACCTGTGCCACTGGATGCGGCAGTCCGGACTGGCAGACCTGTTGCCGTCGCTGCCCGCGGTCTGGGTGGGGCTGAGCGGCGGCAGCATGGTGATGACCCCCCGGATCGGGGAGGACTTCGTGGGCTGGAAGCCGCCCGCCGGTGGCGACAGCACGCTGGGCGTCGTCGACTTCTCGATCTTCCCGCACCTGGATCACGAACTGCTGCCGGAGAACACCATGGCCGACGCAGAACGATGGGCGGCCGGCATCCCAGGTCCGGCGTATGCGATCGACGACGAGACCGCCATCAAGGTGGTCGACGGCACCGTCGACGTCATATCCGAGGGGCACTGGAAGCTGTTCACTCGCTGAGACGGGAGCGCGTCCCACAAGGCCGCGCGGATGTCCGCATGCGTGACGTCCGCCACCCGTGCGCCAAGCTGCAGCTCCGCGGAGGCCTGGATCTGCGCGTGCACGCCGCCCACGGCGCTTGTGATCTCGACCAGACGTTCTGCCCCCGCTCGCGTCACCAGCGACGAGCGCTGCAACCTGCGTCCGCGAACCTGCTGCCATGTTGCCGAAACCATGCGACCGAATCTTGCCCGACGGTCACGCGTTCATCTCGGCTGGGGAATCAGGCCACCAGCACCCAGCCGTCCGCGGTGTGCCGCAGAATGATCCCCTCCTGCGGCCCGACCGGGAACGTCTGCGCCCCCGAGGCCCGGCTGACACTCACGCCGTTTGTGCCGGGGTTGTAGACGACAAAGCCCTGCTCGAACGCCCGCCGGTACGTGCCGTCGGCGCTGGCCTCGATCGGCCACGGCGGCGAGGTCGGCTTGCCGATGTTCGGCGTCCAGCACGCCTGCCGGTGTTCGTTCGTCACCCACGCGGGCGGACTGCCCTCCGACCCGCCGAACCCGAGCAGGAACGACCCCGCGTCCGCGAGCAGCGCCGACGGCGCGGCCATCCTCCGCCACCGATCCCACAGGCTCGCGCTCATGTCGAACAGCTTGACGAAGGCCCAGGGAACCCACCCTTGCTCCTGGGCTTCGGCGAACGTGTCCATCGTCTTCACCCATTGGTCCACGGCGGGCAGGACACCCCCTTGCGACCGCCACGCGTTCTCCACCATGGCAACACGTGGGGACAGGGCTGCGAGCGTCTGCGCCCGCAGCCCGTTGATCGCCAGCGGCGGCTTGCCGGTCTGCTGCGCCCAGTAGTCCAGGTCGCCTGAGATCAACGCCAGCCACTCCTCGAGCGTGTACCCCGAGGCGAACGACGGCGGCTTTCCCGGCTTGGCGCCGCCCTGCGACCAGGACATCACGACCGCGTCGCAGAAGTAGCCCTGCGCCCACGACGGCCCGGCGCGTAGCTGATCCAGGCGATACGTCCGCCAGGCGTCGGATCCCGCCTGTGCCGTGAAGACGTGCCACGTCGAGTCGTACTTGCGGTCAGCCTTGCTCATCGACCCGCCGACGCGGTGCGCGTACATCGCCTCAGGCAGCTTTGCGTTTTGGACCGCCGCCGCCTTGGTGTACAGGAGCATCTGCGGCCCGCCCGCCTCGACCTCGGCCTCGTGGCCCTGAAACGTGTTGGGGTTCGCGGAGATCAGGTCGTAGGCGTTGCCGATCTCCGTCGCCGCTTGCGAGGACAGCGTCGCGGTCTTCGGGTAGGGCATGTGCCCGGCCAATGCCAAATGCACGCGTCCGTCGCCGGTCTTCACAAGTCAAACATTCCCCGGCGGAACTACTGGCGGTTTGAACGAGCCGGCCATCGAACTCCAAGGGCTAGCGGGCAGGTGCCGGGCTAGCTTACTCGGGTCGCGGCGGCGGTTCCGGGACTACGAAGGGTTCAGGAGTTCCCTGAACGCCGGGATGTCGCGGAGGGGGTCGAGGTTGGCGTCCTTGGCTGCGATCACGCGCATTCGCTTCGTCACGAGCGCTGCCCGTAGGGCCTCAATAGCCTCGTCTGTCCTCCCCGCTTTGAGCTCGCAGCAGGCCAGCATGTAGGGAAGCATCGGCAGCCCTGGGTTTGCGTCGACGAGCTGGCGGCTGAGGTCGGCCGCTTCGGTATAGCGGCCGTCATCGAACAGAGGGACGACCGGTGTCCATAGCTCCCAGCCGTCCGGTTGCCAGGCCTCGCCAACCCTGCCGCCGATGGCGAACACGGTCGTGTCCGGCTCAGCGGCGAACGCCGTCCGCATCACCCCGGGTGCCGCGAACACGAACGTACCCGCCGGCGCGTCGACACGCTGGCCGTCGAGCTCGAAGGTCGCTCGGCCGCAGTGCACGAGATACAGCTCCTCGGCGTCGCCGGCCTCGTCGTGCGCGTTCAGGATCCGGTCGCCCACGACCGCCGCCGTCCATGCATTGATGCCAAACGACGTGATGCCGAAGTGGTAGCGCACCGGTCGGCACGGCAAACCGCCGCCGATCTCGCCAATATCGCTCAATCCGGCGACCGCGTACCCCGCCATCGTCTCATCCCGCCCGGCGGTAGCAGATGTGCGTCGCAAGTGGGGATTGGAGGACCTCGTCGGGCACGAAATCGAACTCGGCGACGCCGTTGAATATCGACTCGCCTGACCCGAGCAGAACGGGGACGATGTCGAGCCAGAGCTCGTCGATGACGCCCGCCTGCAGCGCTTGGCGGACGGTCGAGGCGCCGCCCGCGATGTCGACGCCGTCGGTGCCGGCGGTCTCGCGGGCCTGGGCGTAGGCGGCGTCGAAGCCATCGGTGACGAAGTGAAACGTCGTCCCGCCCTCCATCTCGATCGGCGCGTGCGCATGATGGGTTAGGACGAACACGGGCGCGTGGTAGGGCGGCTCGGGCCCCCACCAGCCCGACCACTCCTCGTCCCACTCGCCGCGGATCGGGCCATACATGTTGCGGCCCATGACGTAGGCGCCGCGGGGGCGCATCAACCGGCGCTCGACGGTGGCGTCCGCCTCGTTCGCGCGCTCGTCGCCGAGGTGCCAGCTGTGGAGCTCGAGGCCCCGCTTGCCGAGCGGGTTCTCGCGGCTTTGATCCGGCCCGGCGACGAAGCCGTCGAGGGAGATCGACATGTGGCAGGTGGTGTCGGTCATGACTGTCCTCCAACGTGATTGTGAAGCTGACCAGGGCCGAGCATAGGCTGTTGACGTCTGCCGCGCGATCAGCACCGTTGGCGTCGCTGCTAGGCTCGGCTGATGGCGGATCGGGCCAGGCTGGTCGGCATCAACCACGTCGCGGTCGAGGTGGGAGACGTCGAGCAGGCGCTCGCGCTCTACGACCGGCTGTTCGACTTCGAGCTGCGTGGGCGGGTGCCGCACATGGCCTTCGTGGATATCGGCGACCAGTTCATCGCGATCTCCGAGCCGCGCAGCCAGCCGGCCGACGATTCGCGTCACTTCGGCCTCGTCGTGGACGACGTCGCGGCGGCCCGGGCGGCCGCGACACGGGAGGGTCTCGCGATCGTCGGCCAGAGCCGCCGCAGCTTTGACTTCCTGGATCCCTGGGGGAACCGGTTCCAGGTTGTCGGCTACGGCGACATCCAGTTCGACCGGGTGGACGGCGTGAAGCGCAAGCTCGGCATCCAGGAGCTCGAGAAGACCGAAGAGGCCAGGCGGCAGATATCCGAGCGTGGACTCGACTAAGAGGGCGCCGATAAGGGGGAGTGGAATGGGAGCCAACGGCCAGCAGAAGGTGATCACGGGCACCGACTTCGTCGTCGTGCCGACGAGGAATTTCGACCGGGCCGTCGAGTTTTACGGAACGGTGCTCGGCCTGCCGTGCTCGACGCGCTACGGGAAAATGCCGGGTGCCGAGTTCGAGACCGGCAGCCTCACGCTGGCGGTGATGGCGACCGAGAAGTTCGGCATGGGGTTCACGGTCAACCGGAACCCGATCGCGCTGCAGGTCGACGACTATCAGGCGGCCCGCGCCGAGCTGGAGTCACGCGGCGTGATCTTCACCAGTGACACCATCGACAGCGGCGTGTGCCACATGGCGGCGTTCGAGGACCCCGACGGCAACGTGCTGATGATCCACCACCGTTACGCTCCGCGGACGGCTGCGTCGGACGCCTGATCGTCGAACCTAGCTGACCTCCGCCGCCAAGGCTTGGTAGGAAGGGACGAGCTCGTTCCACCGCGCCTCGCTATCGCCCCGTTCACGCCCGGTGATGTGGGCCGCGAGGCTTTCGGCGTGGATCTGCCAACCGGCGCCGTAGAAGGCGATCTTGTCCAGGGGCATGCCCTGCAACTCGATGACCAGGATGGTCTGATCGCCGTCGGCGGTCAGCGTCACCTCGATGCTCTCGTCGAACGGCGGCACGCCCTGACCTTTCCGATACGACTCGTCGGTCTCGCGGGTCGTCACCAGCAGCCGTCGCGGTGGTTCGCACGCTTCCACGCGCCCGGTGCTCTCGATGTCGTCGGCTGCGAGGTACACGCGGAACGCTCCGCCCGGGCGGAGGTCGCCTTCGACCTGGCCGTGCCAGCGAGCCAGGCGCGCCGGATCGGTGATCGCTGCCCACAGGTCGTCGATGTCGGTGTCGTAGCGGTCCTCGATGCGCACGACCCCCTTGCCATCTGCCGAGCGCAGGCTGCCCAGGATGCGCGGTGCATTGTCGGTCACTTGGTGCCCCTTCGTTCGCGTTTTCCCCGCACCACCTCGGTGTGCAGGGCGTCCAGCCGCTGCTCCCACAGGGCCCGGTACCGGCCCAGCCACTCATCGACCTCGGCCAGCGGCTCGGCACGAAGGCTATAGACACGCCGCTGCGCCTCCTGGCGAACCTCCACGAGCCCCGACTCACGCAGCACCCGCAGGTGCCGCGAGACGCCGGGTCGCGCGATCGGCAGCAGCGCCGCCAGGTCACCCGCAGTGGCCGGACCGCCGGTGAGCGCCTCGAGCATCGTCCGCCGGCTGTCGTCCGCCAGCGCCCGCAGAACAGCTTCCATGGCTCGAATGTACCAAACCAGTTACGTAACTGTCAAGGTACATACAGTCAGTCGAACGGGGGACTCGCCAGCACCACGGAGGTCTCGATCTGGCGGTCCGGGATGTCCCAGTACCTTCTGAGCAGCTCGTCCTTGCGCTGCGGTGTGACGAGTTCGAAGCCGTGCCGGCGATAGAAGTCGATCGCCCAGTCGGCTGCCGCCCACGTTCCGACGAGGAGGCGTCGCCCGGTCATGCCCTGCAGGTGACGGAGCAGTGCGCTGCCGATCCCCCGGCGCTGGTTGCCGGGCTGCACGTAGGCGTGGCGGATCAGGTCGACGCCGTCCTTCGGCTGCACCCCCATCACGCCGAGCGGAGTGGCGTCCAGGTCGTACGCCCAGAACCGAACGCCCGCCGCGATCTCTGCATCGAGTTCCCGCGAGCGCATGTACGGCTCATGCCAACAGTCGTCCGGGATCACGCGCCGATAGGCCTCTGCCGCGGCGTTGACGATCTCCAGGATGGCTCCGCGCTCGTCCTCTCGGCACGGTCGGATGGTCATGCCGACAATCTAGGAGACCGCGGACCGCTCCGTCTCATGGTGTCGGCACCTCGACCCGATAGGTGCACGATGGAGAACCGGCCAGCGAACATCGGCGGTCACGCATCCGTCGCCGCCGCCATGATCGTCGCCTACTGGCTGGCGGACGGCTACGTGATCGGCCTGCCGGTGGCGGCGTTGGCGGCGACGTGGAACCCGCTGATCGTGTTCCTCGGGGCGGTGACGATCGTCATCTCGATCAACCTCGCCGCATGCCGCTGGATCAACGCTGCGTGGAGCAGTTGGGCGAACGGAAGCAGCGGAGCCCGGATCGAGCGGCAGCTCGACAAGGTGCGACCGACGCGCGTGGGCGGGGCGGCGACGCGGTGGATCGCCAGCGACTCGAACGTGCGGTTCGCGGCCGCGGCGGCGCTCACCTGCGCGATCGTCGCGGTCACGCTCGGGCGGTCGGTCACGGGCCGGCCGCTCGGCTCGCATCGAATCGCCCTGGCGGCCGTCAGCTACGCCCTCTTCTCGGTCGGCGTGTTCACGCTGGCCGGCCTTGTCGCCGGCGAGGCGCTCGGCGCTCTGTAGCCGCGGCATCGCGCGGTGCAAGAATGGCGGGGCAGATGAGCGAACCGGGCAGCGGAAACGCGAAGGTGGTCGTGAACAGGGCGATGTCGCTTGACGGCTTCATCGCCGCTCCCGGCCATCGGATGGATTGGGGCGGTGGTCGCCACCTCGCGAGCTTCGTGGCGCCGAAGGATTTCGCGGAGATCGCGGCGGCCACCGGCGCCATGCTGATCGGCCGGCGAACCTGGGATGTCGGCAGCAAGATGGAAGCGGAGGAACCCGGCAGCGTGGACTACCCCTTCTCCGGCCCGTTCTTCCTGCTCACTCATAGGCCGCCTGACCCGCCGGAGCCGGACGTTACGATCCTGAGCGGCGACATCGGGGAAGCGGTTGCCACCGCGCTGAGCGCCACGGGCGGCAAGAACCTGGAGATCCTCGGCGCCGACGTTGCGGGCCAATGTCTGGGGCGCGGGCTCGTGGACGAGGTCCTAGTCTACGTGCTACCGCTGCTGCTCGGCGATGGCATCCCCTTCTCGGCCCCGGGACTCACCAGGGTCGATCTGGAGCCGATCAGCAGCACGCCTTCGGGCGACGCCACCATCCTCCGGTTCCGGGTCCGCAAGTAGCCTCGGCTCAGCCTGCCCGGGAGACGTCCGTCGGCTGCCAGGCGGTCGATGAAACCGGCCGGGATGACGGCGCGTAGTGAGGGGGCAATGACCGGCCACTCCAAGCGTGGCAGCTGACGACCTACGACTCAAGGACAGGGCATGAACCTTCGAACCTTCGCAATGATCGGATCGGCAGCCGTCGCCGTCGCGGTGCTCGCGGGCGTCGCCTCCGGCCGCGCCTCGGCCGTGAGCACCTCGCTGCCGCCGATATCGGCAGGGCGGGTGATCCTCGACTTCCAGCCGCATCACACCCAGGCACGTGCGGTGACGGCGGGATCGACATCGGTAACGAGGTTCACCAGAACCGTCAGTGACGGCGGTTCCACCTTCCATGTGACGATGGTCGGGAAGAACCCGTTCGTCGCCCAGACGGCGCCCTCGACGACGGTCAAGACGTTCCTCGTGCCCGTCAAGATCATCCTGCCGAACGGCGACACGTTCGATCCGACGGCCACCACACCGTGCGATACCCAGGCCTCGGCGCTGACGCGGACGGTGCAGTCGCCGGTCGTTGCCAGCCGAGCCTACAACGTGGGCGGTACCGCACTCGGCACCGGCCAGTACACCGACATCTTCCGGCGCGCCGAGTTCTTCACGCAGACCAGGCCGACCGGCATCAACCCTGGCTACCACGTCAAGCTGAATACCGTGACGCTGCCCGTGCGGACCGTGCGGGTGCCCGGCTCCGCGGCCGCCGAGTTCACCACCACCACGACCTGCGGCGAGAAGACCGGCGCCATGGACATCAACTTCTGGGACAACCTCGTCACCGGCACGCTGCTGCCCGCGCTGCGGGCGCAGGGCGTGACCGAGACGACGCTTCCGATCTTCGAGCTCCGCGGCGTCGTCATGTTCGACGGCAGCCCCAACTCGTGTTGCATCCTCGGCTACCACGGGTTCAAGGCCACCGCCGCGGGCAAGCAGACTTACGCGACGGCCGAGTACGAGTCGAGTGGGCGCTTCGCCGGCGTGAACGACGTCTCGACGCTCAGCCACGAGGTGGCCGAGTGGCAGGACGATCCGTTCGGCAACAACTCGACCAAGCCGTGGGGCCACATCGGCCAGGTGGCGGGGTGCCAGAACAACCTCGAGGTGGGCGATCCTCTTTCGGGCACCAACGTCCCCACCGCCACGAACGGCCACACCTTCCATCCCCAGGAGCTGGCCTTCTTCTCGTGGTTCTACCACTCGAAGCCAAGCCTGGGCGTGAACGGGCTGTTCTCCAACAACGGCACCTTCACGGCCGCCGCACCGGCCTGCACATAGCCAACCGCAGCAGTTGACGTGGGCCCGGCCGGCAGCAGCCGGGTCCACGTTGCCGCGGATGAGATCGCGGGCCCTGCTACGGAGGTTGCCAGCCCGCGGTCAGCGCCTCTCTCCTCTGCCAGAGTTCGGCTGCGTGGTCATCACCGAGCCGTCGTGCCCGCATCTGGAGCCGGTGGCAGGCTGCGAGCATCAGTGAGCGCCTCGCACTCCACGGTGGCTCCTGCCCGTACCCCGCGAACAGCGAGGCGAGGTCGGTCGTTACCGTTGGGTGATGTGTCCGCACGATCCACTCGGCCCACGCCAGGTCTTCCGTGGGGTCTCCGTGGTGGGCGAATTCCCAGTCCAGCACCACGACGACTTCCATCGTCAACGGGTCGAGGAGCAGGTTCTGCGGCCCAAAGTCGCCATGGACTGGCATTGGACGTGATTGACCACTCTGCAACGTCCGGAGGGTACGGCCGGCTGCTTCCAGGACTCTTCCGGTCTGACCCTCGTCGATCAGATCCTGTCCGTGGCGGCCCGATACACGCGCGAACGTCACGACGTTCGCGCGGTCGTCGACGTCAAGCACCAGCGGTACCGGCACGCGGTCGGCGGCGTGTTTGATCGCGTCGAGTTCGATCCTCATACGCGCACCAGCGTCCTCGCCGAGGTACTGCTTACGGACGCGCTCGCCATCCAACCACGAGGCGTTCGTGTAGCCGTGAGGGAGCCGCTGCGCAGGCATCGTTGATCCTGGGTCGTCGTCGGTGTCGGTTGGCTAGAGCGTATTCACCGGCGAGCGGCGAGCCTATACGAGCGGGTGCCTGTGCCATAGGATTCGCGCCGATGCCGTTCACGCTCACGAATATCAGGGAGGACCTGGAGGACCTCGGCTCGCGGTTTGACGGCGCGCCCGATCTGGAGTTCCGCGCGGCGACCAAGGCGCTCGAGCTCGAGCAAGCCAGCCTCAGCTACCAGCGCGTCCCGCCCGGCTATCGCTTTCCGTACGGCCACACGCACATGAGGCAAGAGGAGGTGTACGTGGTCGTGCGCGGGAGCGGGCGGATGAAGGTCGACGACGAGATCGTGGAGCTCAAGGAGTGGGACGCGGTGCGCGTCCCGCCCGGCACCTGGCGAGGCTACGAGGCCGGGCCCGAGGGCCTCGAGATCCTCGTCGTCGGCGCACCCAATCTCGGTGAGGATCCGCGCGACGACGTCGAGGGCGAGCGTGACTGGTGGGCGGACGAGTAGGGCTGCAGACTTGGCACCACGGCCTGGTCGCGGACTGGTGGGCGGAGTTCAACGCCGACGGACCCGAGATCGACTACTTCGGACAATTCGTCGCGCGCGGGCAGCCGCGCTGGACGCCGGATGCGGCGCGGGTCGGTTGCTCGTACCGTGGTTGCAGGCGGGCTATGACGTAGATGGCAGCGACGCGTCGGGCGACATGCTCGCGCGCTGCCGGGCGCGGGCCGAGGCGCAGGGACACAGTCCGGTGCTGCTCCACCAGCGCCTGCACGAGCTCGACCCGCCCCGCCGGTACCGCACCATCGTCGCATGCGGTGTCTTCGGCCTTGGCAGCAGCCGCGCCCAGGACGGACAGGCGCTGCGGTGCTTCCATGAAGCGCTCGAGCCGGGTGGGGTGCTGCGGCTCGACAACGAGGCGCCGTACGCGAACGGCCGCATGTGGAGCCGCTGGACGGCGACGGGCCGGGCCGCGCTGCCGGAGCAGTACTCAGCGGAGGGCATGCGTCGAGACGCCGCCGACGGCAGCTCCCTCGAGCTTCGCAGCCGCGTGCTCGCCGTCGACCCGCTCGACCAGTGCGCCACCATGGAGATCTGCGCACGCAGGTTCCAGGGCGAGGAAGAGGTCGCGATCGAGACGCATCAGCTGTCGATGCGGATGTACCTCCGAGACGAGCTGGTGCTGTTGCTCGAGCGGGCAGGCTTCTCCCACGTCCACGTGCGCGGCGGCTACGACGGTCTGCCACCAACGCCCGACCACGAGTTCCTGGTGTTCGCAGCTCAACGTTGAGTTGGACGGACCGCGTCCAGGCACCATGCTGGAACTCGATGAGCGTGGTGCTGCCCTAGCCGGTTACGCGGTAGCTTGAAGGTTTCGCCCCCAACGCATAGGTTCCATCGCGTGGTCAACTGGCTGCACAGCCTTTCGATCGTCTCGCTGCTGCTCGTGACCTGCGCGGCCACGGCGCTCGTCACGGTGTCGATCTACCTGATCGTGACCCGTCTGGCCGCGGCCGGCCAGCGTGACGCCCTATCGGCCGTCTCGCCCGGCCTGCTGCCCCCATTGGCGCTCGTGTTCGGGCTGCTGATCGGGTTTCTGGCGGCCGGGGTGTGGAGCAATAGCTCCAACGCGCAGCAGGCGGTCGACAACGAGGCCAGCGCGCTGCGCTCGGTCGACCTGCTCGACCGCGATTTCCCGGCCGCCGACCAGCGGCGGTTGGATCTGCTGATCCGCAGCTACATCGGACAGGTGGTGACGCACGAGTGGCCGGCGATGGGGCGTCAGAATGCGACGCTGGTTGCGGCCCCGCCGCAGATGGCGCTGGCGCTGCAGGTGGCACTGGGGTTGCCCGCCGACAACCCGGGCCGGGTGGTCGCGCAGCGCGAAATCGTGACCTCGCTGGATGCGGCGCTGGATGCCCGTCGTCAGCGCATCATCATCAGCCAGTCCGCGGTCAACTCGGCGAAGTGGACCGGCGTGATCGCGCTCGGCATCCTCACGCTGATCGCGATCGCCTGCGTCCACAGCGCCAACCGGCGCACAACGGCAATCGCGATGACGCTGTGGGCGGCCGCGGTCGTGGTGTCGCTGTTGATGATCGGCGTTCAGGACCGGCCGTTTGCCGGCCCCTACGGCGTGAAGCCCACTCCCCTGGCCCAGGTGGAGCCCCGGCTCCCCGCCTGAGCGATGTTTTTCGCGACATCTTTGACGATAGCCTCCATGCGATATAGCATGATGGATATCGTCGTGAGTGCAGGCGTCGCCCAGAAGGGATGACATGGCCAGGATCAGCTATGACGAACAGACCGCTGCTGCATTCAAGGCCGTCCGCGAGGTGCCACGCGACGGACTCGGGGAGTGGCGCGAGGCGGTACGACGACACCTGCGCCCGTCGCCGGGGATGACGCTGGTAGACATCGGCGCGGGGACCGGCGCGTTCGCCGCCGCCTTCAGCGACTGGTTCGACATCAGCGTCCTCGCAGTCGAGCCCTCGGCCGCGATGCGCGATCAGATCCCGCGGACACCGGCCATCCAGGCGTTCCAGGGAGACGCGAGCGCCCTACCGCTGCCGGATGAATCGGCAGACGCCGCGTGGCTCTCCCTTGTCATTCACCACATCCCAGACCTGGCGGTCGCCGCACAGCAGATCCGCCGGGTTCTCCGTCCTGGTGCCCCGGTCCTCATCCGACAGGGGTTCCCGGACAGATACGAGCCCGCGGGCAACCTGAAGTTCGACGGGATCGAACTCGTCCGATGGTTCCCTGAGACTGCGCGCACGATCGAAACCTTCCCTTCCGTCAAGGACACGTGCAGCGCGTTCGCGGCCGCAGGATTCCGCGAGGACGCCCTTGAGCAGGTTCGTGAGACATACCCGACCAGCCTCGCGGACCTGCTCGGCCAGGTGGACACGTTCCGCCACGCCGACACCACGATGCGCGATCTCACGGAGGGCGAGTTCCTGCGCGGCAAAGAGCGCCTCCGCCGCGCCGCACGACATGCCGAGACCACAGCGAACCGGGAACCCAGAAGCAACTGGCTTGACCTCCTGGTGCTGCGCTGACAGAGAATGAGATGGTGAAGAAGCTCAGCGATCGCGATCTGGTCGCACGGGAGTACGCGACGGTCGACCGGCTGGCGATGCGCCGGCTGGATCGCACCGCCTGGTTGGGCGGAGAGGACGATCCCTGGCTGCTCGCGCTGGCCGCGATCGCCGAGGTGCGGCCCACCCGCGTCCTCGATGCGGGGTGCGGTTCGGGCGACTTCGCCTCGCTCCTCACCGCTCCCGATGTGCGATGCGTCGATCTCTCACCGGCCGCCGTCGACGCCGCCCACGCGAAGGGACTGAATGCGGACGTAGCAGACATCCAGAACCTGCCGTTCCCGGACGGCTCGTTTGATGTGGCGGTGGCCAACTGGGTGCTCTACCACGTTCGCGACCGCGCGTTGGCGATCGCAGAGCTGGCCAGAGTGCTCGCGCCGGCCGGTCGCTTCGTCGGCTGCTACAACGCCCCCGGCCACCTGCAGGAGCTGTGGTCGACGGTCGGAGTCTCCGTCGCTGCTGACGACTTCAATGCTGACAACGGACCGGCCGAGCTGCAGCGGTCATTCAGCCGGGTGCAGGTCAGGGAGGCGCACGGCGAGGTTCTCTGGGAGACACGCGAGCGGCTGCAGACGTATCTCGACGCCTACCAGAAGATGTATGGCTCGCTCACCGCGCCGGCCGGCCCCTATCCCTTCCGCGCGACCAGGCGAAACGTCGTGCTCGTCGCCGATCGATGAGCCGCCCAACCCGCTATCCCACCGACGAAGCGATCGCCGCCGTCAATCTCGCCTCAGCGCGGGTCGACCTCGACGCGACCGGCGCAACGGTGATCAAGCACTCGAACAACACGATCGTGCTGCTCCCGGTGGAGCGGCTGGTCGCCAAGGTCTCCAATAGCGTGCTTCCGGGACGCGATCGAACTGCGCTCGAACGCGAGCTGCGGATCGGCGTGCATCTCGCCGCTCATGGGGCGAGGATCGCCGCGCCCGCTCACCCCGACGTCGCCGGCCCTCATCGGATCGGTGACGCGGTGCTGACGCTCTGGCGCTACCGCCAGCCACAGCCGCCACCGAGCGACCTGGCTGAGCTCGGCGGGGTGGTTCGCGGCTTCCACTCGGCCCTCGCCGAGCTCGCGGCCGACCTCCCCACGCTTGCCGACAAGATCGACGACGCGTCGGCGCTCCTCCGGGATCGGGATCGGACTCCGGGACTGACCAATCAGGACCGGCGGGCCGCCGCGCGAGCCGAGCCGCGCATCCACGAGCTGCTCGATCCGCTCGCACCGGATACCGCGCTTCACGGGGAGCCCCATGACGGGAACGTGATCTGGACGGGCGACGGGCCGCTTCTGATCGACTTCGAGGCCAGCTGCACCGGGCCGCTCGAATGGGATCTGGCCTACCTCCCGGACGAAGCCCGCAACGCCTTCCCGGATCGAGACGAGGCGCTCATCGAGCGGCTGCGCGCCGCCGTCAGCTACTGCGTAGCTGCCTGGTGCTGGGCCGACCCCGAGCCCACGCACGAGGTGGCCGCTGCGGCCAGGCACCATGTCGCTCGACTGCGCCGAAGCTGGTTGGCTGAATGATCGGCGCCCGCTAGTGCTGTTCTGGGTGTTCGGATCGAGCGCGGCCGGTAAGACCGCGCTGGTGGCGGCGCTGCAGAGGCGAGTGCGAGGGCTCGAGGTGCATAACTTCGACGAGATCGGCGTCCCGTCCCCCGCGACCGTGCAGTGGCGACATCGCGCCAATGAGCTGTGGCTGGCACGGGCGCTCGCGTTTGGGGAGGCGGGCATGGATCTGCTCGTGGCCGGGCAGACGCCAATAGGCGAGCTGCTCGCGTCGCCGTCTGCGGTACGGGTAGGAGCGCTCGCGGCATGCCTGCTTGACTGCGACGATGAGACCCGCGTCGCTCGGATCGAGGCGCGCGGACCGGGCTGGTTCGACCGGGCCGGCGGGACGATGCACGACTACCTGGCCTGGGGTCAGTGGATGCGTCACCACGCGAGCGATCCGACGTACCGTCTCGACGTGATCCGCACCGACGGCGACGGCCTGGAATGGGGGCGGCTGGAGCGATGGCGAGCCAACGATCCAGGCTGGCGGGTGCGCGTGATCGACACAGCCCGCCCGATCGACTCCACGCGCGCCGAAGTCGGGCGGTGGGTCGCCGACGAACGCGCTCGGGTGGCGGCTGGTCAGCGTCCACAGTGGTTCGATGCCGACGAGGGGCAGGATCGGGCGTCTCAACCTGACCCGAACGACGAGCCGCTAGATTGATGCCGCCCTCAGCATCTCAACCAAGCGCTGCGTGCTGAAGCGGCTGGCATCAAGGACGACCGAGAACAGCGAATAGTCGTCGAGGTTCGCGTGGTACATCGTCTTCACCCACGTCCGCGTCATGTGGTCGTCGTGCTTGACGGCGCGCTCAGCGGCGGGGCGATCCACGACGTTGTCGCGTTGGTAGGCGTCGATGCGCCACTCCAGCGGAGCGTGGATGCGTACATGGATCGCCGAAACGTGGTCGCGCAGACCAAGAAACGCACTCGGGGCAAGAATCACGCAGGACGAGCGCGCGGCCTCCCCCAGCACCGCGCGGCCGAGTTCCGGGAGCGTTCGCCGAAACTCGAGCTCCGAAACCGCGAGCGCGGAACCGGAGCCGATCATGGCGAGGCTGAGACCGATGGCGTTCAGGCGGCCGCCGACCCGCTCCTCCAGGTGTGCCAGATCGGGAACGTCTCCAAGCTGATCCCCGGCATAGCTGGAAAGCGCTTTGAAATCGAGCAGCGGCACCCCGGCCGCCTCAGCCAGATCGGCGGCGATGCGCTCGCCGCCTGTTCCAGCCGCTGCCGAGATCGTCCAGATCCGCATGTGGCGGTCAGCCTACTTCGCCAGGTTCTCCGCCCGCTGCTTGATGCCGTAGAGCATCCTCCGTTCCATCAGGAGCGACGCGGGTTCCATCGGAATCATCCCGATCTTGTCCTTGACCTTCGGCAGCCGGAACCGGTTGCGGCTGATCAGACGAGTCCTGCCGTCGTGCGTCTCCTGGATTACGAACGTCCAGACCCAGTTGCCGTCCTCCGACTGTGCGGCCAGCACGTGCTCAGGCTCGACGACCCTGAAGCTCATCTTGTTGGGCCCGTAGCCGAAGCCGTCGCCAACCTGTGGATGCTGGAACTCGGGCAAGACGTGATCGACGCTGTGCATGTTCAGCCCGAGCAAGTTCTCGATCCAGTCGTAGGTGTAGGCGCCACCGCGGGGCGATGGCCCCATCTGGGCGATCCACGGCCACACCGCAGCCGGCGGTGCGTCGATCGTGATCGCCCGCGTCGCGGTGCCGTCCGCCTCTTCGAGGAGCTCATCGCCCGGCAGCCGGCCACGAGCCTCATCCAGGGTCGCTCCCCAGGTGAGGATCGGCCCGCGCAGGAACGAGCGGTACAACGCTGCGCCACCGATCAGCGTTCCTGCGGTGACCAGAAGTGTCACCTTGCGCAAGGGCGTCCTCCTTCCGGGACACCATTCTAGAGCGGGTCAGGCGGGATTCGTACCGCGAAACGCGCCGGCGATGATCGGCACCAGCAGCCGCTCGAGCTGCTTCTCGGACATGGTTCCAAGCTCCACGAATCGCCTCGAACTTGGGAGGGATCGATCCCAGCCCCGTGGAGGATCCAATGCCGCCCGCGAAGACGATACGGTGCACCTCGAGTTCATGCCCGCCGGCGGCCAGCGCGCGCATCATCGGCCGCGCGAAGGCCGCCGCCAGGGCTTCGAGCGTCGGGTCCGGGCCGAGCGTTTTCAGCGCCGAGCGTCCAGATAGCGCTCGATCGCATGCTCGACCGCCGCGTCCACAGGCTCACCGGCTCCGATCAGGAGGCTCGCGCACGCCTGGGCGACTCCTTAGCCGAGGTCCTGTTGCTCGATCAGAACGCCACGGCCACCAAGGTTCGGGAACGAACTCGGTTGGCGTCCAACCCATCCAGGGCTGGTCGAAGAGTTCCGCCATGGAAGCTACCGCCAGGTGACGGCCGGCTGAGCGACCCGCGCCGGCGTGCTTCACGGGCGCCGGCGCCATCTCACGAAGGCTTTCGCCTCGACGTTGAGGGTGTGGTGAAACGAGACGATGCGATCATCGCCCGAGGCTACGACCAGGTGGCCGACGAGTACGCGGCGCTCGAGTCGGCGGAGGCGCCGTGGCCCCGTCTGAAGCGCGTGCGGGCATTCGCGGCTGACCTCCCACACGGGTCGCGCATTCTGGACGTCGGTTGCGGGAACGGGCTGCCGGCGACCCGCGAACTGGCGTTGAGCCACGAAGTCACCGGCGTCGACATCTCCCAGGAGCAGATCGCTCGAGCAACGTCGAACGTCCCGGCGGCCACGTTCATCCGTGGCGACGTTCGTGAGGTCGATCTCCCCGTAGGTGCGTTCGACGCGATCGTCGCGCTGTACCTGATCGACAACATCGCTCGTGACGACTACCCCGACTCTCTTCCGGCGCCTCGGCGAACTGCTCCGGCCGAACGGACGGCTGTTGCTGAGTGCCGAGCCGGGCGAGGATCCGTGGCAGCAGTACACGTGGCTCGGCGTGCCGATGTTCATCAACACGGTGCCCACCGAAGAGCTCGTGCAGCTGCTCGAAGAGGCTGGCCTATCGATCCTTAGCACCGAGTTCGAACCACAGCTCGAGGGCGGCCGCCCGATCGAGTATGCCTGGATCATCGGCGAAAGGCTTGGATCACCCGGATCCTTGCGCTGAGCGGTGCGACCTGCAAGGCTTGCGTGATTGTCCTGGAAATCCGGCGGTCTCCCGTGTCGGGATGACGGTCGCGGCGCGCCGGCTGTGTGCGGCGGAGGAGTTGTGATTTGACCCTGCTTTCGAGTTATCCGCCGTTCCTTTCTGTGCTCTGGACGATGGCGGTGTTCTTTGCCTGGATCATCTGGTTCTGGCTGCTGATCACGGTCTTCTCCGACCTGTTCCGGCGGCATGACGCCAGCGGGTTCACGAAGGTGCTGTGGATGATCTTTGTGATCATCCTGCCCTACCTGGGCGTGTTCATCTACCTGATCGCAAACCACGACGGCATGACCCAGCGCGCTGCCAGAGACCAGCAGGCCGCCCAGCAACAGCTGGACGACCACATCCGCTCGGTCGCGCCGACCAGCTCGACCGAGCAGATCGCGAAAGCCAAGCAACTGCTCGACAGCGGCGCCATCAACCAGGCCGAATACGAATCCCTCAAGGCAAAGGCGCTCGCATAGGTGTGAACGCGCCTCCCAGCGTTCCCGAGGAGGAGACCGGCAACCAGCGGCTCGCCATCCTGCTGGCGATGGCGATGTTCGTGCTGGTGGTGGACACGTCGCTGATGAACGTGTCGATCTCGTCGGTGGTGCATGACCTGCACACGACCGTCAGCGGCGTGCAGTCGGCGATCGCGCTGGAGGCGCTGGTCTCTGCCGCGTTCATCTTGATCGGCAGCAAGGTCGGTGACCTGGTCGGCCGCAAGCGCGCATACGTGGTGGGCCTTCTGGCCTACGCGACCGGCGCGCTGGCGATGGCTCTGGCGCAGACCCTGGCGGCGATCATCGTCTTCTGGGCGGTGGTCGGCGGGCTGGGGGCGTCGCTGCTGTTGCCGGCAATGCAGTCGCTGATCCACGGCAACTTCGAGGGAGTGGCGCAGAAAAAGGCGTACGCCCTGGTCGGCGCGGCCGCCGCCATCGCCGCCGCCGTGGGCCCGTTGCTGGGAGGGTTCATCACCACCTACCTGTCCTGGCGGATCGCGTTCCTCCTGGAGGACGTGATCATCCTGATCGTGCTGCTCAACATCAGGCTCGTGCGCGACGTGCCCTACACCGGTCCGCGAAGCGTCGACCCCGTGGGCGCGGTGCTGTCGGTGCTGGGCATGGGCGGAATCGTGCTGGGCATCCTGGTGTGGCAGGAGGGCGGCGAGGCGGTCGGCGCGCTGCTCGTGGTGGGCGCACTTGCGATGGTCGGCCTGGCCTCCTGGCTGGTGCGGCGCAAGCGCGAGGGAAAAGCGACGCTGATCGACCCCGACCTGTTCAAATCGAAGGTATTCCGGTTCGGCATCTCCGGGCAGATGCTCCAGCAGATCGCCCTCGGCGGCACCATGATCGTGCTGCCGATCTACCTGCAGATGGTCTTCGAATACAGCGCGATGCAGGCCGGCCTGTCGCTGGCGCCGCTGTCGCTGACGATGTTCGGGGTGGCGCTGCTGGCCGAGAGGAAGGCCGGCGATCGCCGTGCCAGCGCCATCATCCGGGTCGGATTCGCGTTGCTGACCACAGGACTGGTGATCCTGATTCCGATCGTCCCGCGGGCCGACTCCGGCTGGTACCTCGTGATCCCGTTGATGATCGCCGGAGCCGGGCTGGGACTGCTGGTCTCGCAGCTGAACAACTACACGCTGGCTCCCATCTCGGAGGAGCGAGTCAGCGAGGCGGCCGGCGTCAACTCAGCGGCCGGGTCGTTCGGGCTCTCGTTCGGACTCGCCTTTGCCGGTGCGATCATGCTGGCGACGCTCTCCTTCAGCTTCACCAACCTGGCCGAGTCCAGCAACGTGCTCACCCCAGCGGAGCAGCAGCAGGTGGGAGACGCGCTGGAGCACAACGCCGAGGTGATGACCAACACCCAGCTCCAGAAGCAGCTGGCCGGCCGGCCCCAGCAGACCCAGGACGAGATCATCAGCATCAACACCGACGCCCGCCACCGGGCTCTTCAGGTGGCCCTGCTGATCCCGATCCTGGCCGGCCTCGCCGGGCTGTTCACCTCGTTCCGCATGATGCGGATCCCGGAGCCTGAGCCGTCGGCTGCCGCGGAGGGCATGGCCCTGGGCTGACCAGGTCAGAGAAGCAGCGGATGCAAGACTGCGGATGTGCTGCAACGCTCGCCCCGTGCCCGGACATATGCAGGGTGACCCCACCCCGCCGAGGAGGCGCATGTGACGGACGCGGATCTGGAACAGCGTAGGCAGCGTTTCGATGCCCTGTTCAGCGAACACCTGGCGGGCGTCGCATCCTATTGCCGATGGCGCTCGGATCTGCCGAGCGACGGGCAGGACGCTGTCGGCGAGGTGTTCCTGGTCGCGTGGCGGCGGCTGGATGAGGTGCCGAGCGGCGAGCAGGCTCGTCCCTGGCTGTACGCCACCGCCCGCCGCGTGATGGCAAACCAGGCGCGCGCCAACGCCCGGCGCAGCAGGCTGCGCGAGCGGCTGCGTGCCCAGCCGGTTGCTGCCGCAGACGAGGACGATCCCCTGGTCGGGAGGGTGCGCGAGGCGCTCGCCGGTCTCGGGCCCCGTGACCGTGAGGTGCTGTTGCTGGCCGAGTGGGAGGGGCTCACCGCAGCCGAGATCGCCGTGGTGGTGCACCGACCGGCCGTTGCCGTTCGCAGCCGCCTGCACCGCGCTCGGCGACGCTTCCGAACCGCATTCGAATCGCAGGAGCCGGCCGGAGAGGCCGATTCGCCGGCCCGTCGCAGCCCTCGTCCCATGGCCGGCGCGTCCTCTCGCAGTACCACCTTCCTCTCCTAAAGGAGCACGACCGTGTCGACAACCCCCAGCCTGAAGGCACTGCACGACGCCAGTCCGCGCCACCAGCCCGAGTTCGACGCTCTGCTCGAGCGCTACGAGCAGCTCGGCACGCAGATCACATCCTCGCCACCCGACTCAGCGGGCGGGCCGCGGCGCCCCGCGCACCGTCGCCGGCTGATCAGCCTCTCTCTCGGCTTCGCAGCTGCCGCCGCGCTCGCCGTCGTTCTCGGCGGCCTGACGCTCGGCGGCGAATCGCCGCAGAGTGCGTATGCGGCCGCGCACAAGGCGCTCGCCGCCACGTCGGCCCAGCGTTCAGGCACGATGACGCTCACCGTGAACGGAACGACGCTCTCCACCCTGCGCTGGAACGATCACCGGATCGCGCTCAGGAAGGACCAGTCCAGCGCGCTGGTGCTCGGACACGTGCTCGGCCCGGACCTGCAGATGCTGTTGATCGGAGGCGGCGTGTACGTGCAGCACCAGGACGGGACCTGGACGCACTACGCCAGCCAGGCGGAAGTGGGCGAAAAGCTCGGCCCCGAAGTGGAGGGCCTCGCCGCCGAGACGCACCCGAACAACGCACTGGAGATCCTCTCGGTCGCCACCAACCTCACGAAGACTCCCGGGCCGAACGGCACGACGCTGTACACCGGCACCATCCGCAACGCCCACGTCGACCCGCAGATGACCCTGTCGCAGAACGACGTGACGCAGGTGCTCGCCAAGCTGCGCGGCGAAGGCGCGGGCGACGCCAACGCCCCCGGCGGGAGGTATCCGGACAGCTCGAAGCTGAGGATGATCGTCGGCCACGACGGCCTGGTGAAGCGGATCAGCTTCATCTTCCAGCAGCCGTACTGCCGGGCCGGGCTCCCCAACTGTCCCCAGTCCGGGTCGCCGTCGAACCCACATCGCACGATCACCTGGAGCGTCCGGTACAGCCACCTCGGCGACGATCAGCCGATCACCCGGCCGACGGCCTCCACGGACGTTCCGAAGTAGTCGCTCGTCACTTGCCGGACTGCAGCTCCCACGCACCGATGACAGCGTCTTCGATCGCCTCGGCGTTCCCGCGCTCGAGGTCAGCGACGATCATCATGTGCTTGGCGAAGCGTCTGGGCACGGAGAACGTCTCGGGGAACGAGCGGACGAGGAAATCCCGCGAGTCGAAGGACGAGCGGATGACGATATGGCTGCGATCGAGCTGGCGGGCGACCAGGCGGCCGTGGAACCGCCAATCGAGCAGTCCGTCGCGGCGGCGCTCCGAGACGCCGTCGAGCCGAGCGGCCAGGTTACTGAGGTCGGCGAGCCGCATCGACTGCATGCTCGCACACCGTCCGGTACCGGGAAGCGCGAGCCCCTTCTGGTAGCGTTGCAGGCGATTGTCAGGCCAACTCGGGAGGAGTCGTGATGTCTGAGACACTCAAGGGAACTTGCCTGTGCGGGCGCGTGGAGTACGAGGTGAAGGACCCGCAGGCGCTGGGCTACTGCCACTGCACGCGCTGCCAGCACTGGACCGGTTCCAGCCTGGCCGGTGTGGTTGTGGCGAAGGAGAACTTCAGGTTCACCAAGGGCGAGGACCTGGTGAAGACCTACGAGAGCCACCTGGCACCGCGGAACTTCTGCAGCAACTGCGGATCCAGTCTCTACGACGACCTCGGCGCCGTCTATTTCGTGGCCGCCGGCCTGATGGAGGACCTCGACCTTCGCCCCAGCTTCCACCAGCAGGTGGCCTACAAGGCGAGCTGGCACGAGATCGGCGACGACGCGCCGCAGTTCGCCGAGATGCCGCCGGGCTGACGCCGCGCCCCGCCGCAGACGGGCAGCAGCGATATATCCATAAAGGAGGCGCACATGACGGAATCGGGCGCGACCGAGGACCGGTCGGCATCTGAGTTGATCGACGAGCGCATCGCCGAGCTCGGCGACTGGCGCGGGGAGACCCTGGGCAGGATGCGCGAGCTGATCAGGCAGGCGGACCCGGACGTTGTGGAGGAGTGGAAGTGGGCCAAACGAACCAACCCGGGCACCCCGGTCTGGTCGCACGACGGCATCATCTGCACGGGCGAGTCGTACAAGTCGGCCGTGAAGCTGACCTTCATGAAGGGCGCGTCCCTGGATGACCCCGCCAAGCTCTTCAACTCGAGCCTCGATGGCAACGCACGGCGTGCGATCGATATCCACGAGGGTGAGGAGGTCGACGCGGGCGCGTTCCAGGCGCTGATTCATGCAGCCGTCGATCTCAACGCCGGCGGGAAGGGCAGTTAGAGGGCGACCGCGCTAGCCGTCGCCCGGCAGGACTGGCGACCACCGTTACGAATCTGCTCTGATGGACAGAGAGAATCGCGTCGAGCGCCGGCTTGACAGGTTGATCGCCCGTGCCGGGACTCCGAGGACGGCGGCTGCCGTGATCGCCACGGTGACCACCACGATCACCGTCGCCGCCGGCCTCCTGATGTCGGTCATCGACCACAAGGGATTCCCCTCGATCGGCTCGGGGCTGTGGTGGGCGGTCCAGACCGTGACGACCGTCGGATACGGCGATCGCGTTCCCGAGACCGTCCCGGGCCAGGTGCTGGCTGCCGTCGTGATGCTGCTCGGCATCGGATTCGTCACGGTGATCACCGCGTCGATCACGGGCGCCTTCGTGTCCCGGACGCGCAAGGAGCAGGCCAGCGGGGACGGCACGCACTCCTCGGAGCAGCTGCAGGACATCATCGCGCGGCTGGAGCGGATCGAAGGCCACCTGAACCAGCCGACGTAGTCTCTCGTAGGAGCCAGGGTGGAGATCCCGGATCCCCAATACCTCGAGACCCATGACGGCGCCTACATCGCCTACCAGACCGTCGGCGAGGGCCCGATCGACATCGCCTGGCAGGTCGAGTTCGGCGGCAACCTCGACGTGTGGTGGGAGCTGCCATGGGTGGGGCGATGGTTTGAAGGGCTTGCGTCGTTGGGCCGGCTGATCCTGCACGACCCGCGAGGCGTGGGCCTGTCCAGCCGGAACGTGGCGTTGCCGAACCTGGAGACGCGCACCGACGATCTACGGGCGGTGCTGGATGAGGTCGGCTCGGCGAGCGCGGTGATCGGCGGCTGGTTCGAGGGTCTCGCGCCGGGCGTGTTGCTCGCGGCCGGCGACCCGACCCGCGTGCGGGCACTGGCCTGGTGGAATCCGCTTCCGCGAACCGCGTGGGCGCCGGACTATCCCTGGGGCGAGGGTCCGGACGATCTGGCTCGTCGAATGAAGGACCTCAATGGGTGGGGAACCCTCAGTTACGGCGAGTCTTGGGCAGACGACCTGGAGCAGGTGAGCGGTGGCCATCGACCATCGCAGGAAGCGATCCGATGGTGGGCGAGGTTGACGCGAAACGCCTGCACGCGCGATGTCGCCGAGGCGCTCGAACAGATCTGGTGGCAGACCGACATCCGCGGCGTCCTCCCAAGCGTCCAGGCGCCGGCACTGCTGATGGTCGGCGAAGGAGCCGACAACCACGCGGAGGCAGAGCACGTGGCGTCGCTGATGCCCGACGCCAGGATCGAGGTGTTCGCCGAGCAGGGATGGATGGGGCGCGACATCGACATCGACGCCGTGAACCGCCCACGCCTCGACGCGATCGCGCGCTTCGTCGGTCTTCAGCCGAGGCCCGTCGTGCCGGACACGATCCTCTCGACCGTCCTGTTCACCGACATCGTCGACTCCACCACTCATCAGGCGCGGCTCGGCGATCGCGACTGGAAGCATCTGATCGAGCAGCACAACCACCTGGTCAGGCAAGCGCTCTCCACCTGGCGGGGAAGGGAGAACGACACCGCCGGCGACGGCTTCTTTGCCACCTTCGACGGGCCGGCCCGGGCGATCCACTGCGCTTTGGACATCCACGAACGTGTCGGCGGCCTCGGAGTCGAGGTGCGGGCCGGCGTGCACACCGGCGAGTGCGAGCTGGTGGACGGTAAATGCGCCGGCATATCGGTGTCCACGGGCGCGCGGATCGCAGCCCTAGCCCACCCCTCGCAGGTGCTCGTCTCCCAGACCGTGAAGGAGCTGGTCGCGGGCAGCGGCTTCACCTTCACCGACGCGGGCGAGCACCAGCTGAAGGGCATCCCCCAGAGCTACCACCTGTACGCCGCGGGCAATGGGTGATCGAATGACGGCGCCGCTCGTGCTGAGCAGGGCGGAGATCCTCGCCTTCCGGCGCCGGGTCGGAGCGCTCGACGAGCGTCTTCCGCCTGGACGAGGTTCTTTGCGGCAGGCGGCCTGGGCGGGGCTGCAGGACAGCATGCCGCGGGCCGCGCTGCTGTCGATCCACGCGCGCGTCGCAGGTGCCGGGCCGTCGAGCTGGGAGGACGCCTCGCTCGTCCAGCTGTGGGGGCCGCGCTTCCAGGTCTACGTGATCGCGGCCCGCGACCTGGCGGTGTTCTCGCTCGGCAGGTTCCCAGACGACCTCAAGGCTCGTCGCAGGGCGGAGGACATGGCCGCCCGCCTCCACGCCCTGCTCGACGGCGCGACGATGCCCTACGGCGCGGCCGGAGACGCGCTCGGGCTGCACGACGCGAACGCGCTCCGGTACGCCGCGACCACGGGCACGGTGCTGATCCGGTGGGCCGGGGCGCGGCAGCCGACCGTCTGGACGGTGCCATCGACAGGCGACGATCCGCTCAAGGCCCGGCTCGAGCTGGCGCGCCGGCATCTGCACGTCTTCGGCCCCTCGACGCCTGAGGCATTCGCACGCTGGGCGGGGATCTCAGCTCGGGAAGGCCTGACAGCATTCGATTCGCTGCAGCGCTCTCTGACCGCGGTTCGCACGCCGATCGGCGATGCGTGGATCCTGGCCCGCGACGAGCCGGCCTTCCGCGCCGACCGCGGGCCCGTCGCACCCGCGCGGCTGCTGCCGAGTGGCGATGCCTACTACCTGCTGCAGGGAGACGACCGCGAGCTGCTCGTCCCGGACGCCGATCATCGCAGCGCGCTGTGGACGTCGCGGGTGTGGCCGGGCGCCGTGCTGCTCGACGGCGAGATCAGCGGCACCTGGCGGCGGGCGAACGAGACGGTGACGATCCAGGCCTGGCGCCGCCCTTCCCGCGCCGCACGCCAGGCCGTTGAGGCCGAAGCCGCGGCCCTGCCGCTGCCGGGTCTGCAGCGGGAGATCGTCGTCCGCTGGAACGACTGACAATGACCACCCGCCCTAACCCTTGACCCTCCGCCGCTCCGGGTCATAGGCCGGATGCCGGACGATCGTCCCGGGCACGGCCGCGCCGGCCACCCGTGCTTCGACCGCGGTGCCCGGCTGGTTCCGGTTCCGATCGACCTTGGCCAGCCCCAGCGTCTTGCCCTCGAGGTAGGGCGAGTCGACGGCCTGGGTGATGAAGCCGACGACCGCACCATCGACGCTCAGCTCGGCTCCCGACGCCTCCGCCCCGCCCCCCTCGAGCTCCACCGACGTCAGCCGCAGCATGGTCGTCTGTTCAGCCTCGCGGAGGGCATCGCGGCCCTGGAATTCGGGCTTTTCCAGGTCGACCGCCCAGCCCAGGCCGCACTCGTACGGCGACACCGTCGGGTCGTACTCGACGCCGCCGATGATGAACCCGCCCTCGATCCGGAACAGATCCAGCGCGTCCATCCCGATCACCTCCATGCCGTGCCCGGCTCCCTGCTCCAGCAGGGCGTCCCAGAGCTCGAGGGCTCGATCAGCATCCACCCACAGCTCGTAGCCGAGTTCGGCGGTGTAGCCGAGCCGGGTCATGAACACCGGGATGCCGGCAACCTCGACGTCCTCCCGAAACGTGTAATAAGGGAACGCCTCCGATGACAGGTCGCTCGAGGTCATGCCCTGGAGGATCGCTCGGCTGTTGGGGCCCTGAAGGCAGAGGTGGGGCAGCTCGTCGGTGCGTTCCCGCACCTCGATGCCGCGGCCTTCAGCGGCCGCCGAGAAGATCTCGTAGTCGCGGTCGTTGGCGCCGCAGAACCGGACCTGATCACCCCCGGACGATCGCGGCATCACGGTGCAATCGTCGACCATCTTCCCGGCGGGATCGCACAGCGGGCCGTAGGCGATCCGCCCCTGGCCGAGCGCCGAGACGTCACGACACACGATCGAGTCGACCAGTGCGAGCGCCCCGGCGCCGTCCAGATCGACCTTCCGCAGCATCGAGAAATCCATCAGGCCCGCGGCCTCTCGCACCGCGCGGTACTCCTGCTGGGTGTCGCTGACGACCGCCGGTGCGTGGTAGCCGAACAGATCCATCCACCGGTCGGTCATCGCCCGAAGGCGGCCGTAGAACGCAGTCTCCTTGCTCATGCTCTCCTCCTCGAGGTGCGCCGGGGCGTCAGTACACGAACGGAATCAGCCGCTTGGTATGGCCTGCGTACTCCGGATACTGGTCGGGGAACGCGCGGGCCATGTCATTCTCCTCCACTCGCAGGCTGACGACGAAGTACGCGCCCGCGCCGATCACCACCACCAGCCAGCCGGGCCCGGTGACAAGGGCTGAGCCGAGCGCCGCCAGCAGCAGCCCACTGTAGATCGGGTGACGCACGACCCGGTAGGGGCCGCTGCGAACGAGCGTCGGCCTGGCGCGCACGGTCATCGGCATCCCCCAGTTGCGTCCGAGGCATACGCGCGCCCAGGTGGCGATACCGATCCCGGTCGCGCAGGCGGCGACCCCCAACCATCCGAGAGCGGCGTCGAACGACGTGCCGCCCGGGTGATGTTCCCGCAGCGCGACGACGAAGAACGCCGCCAGCATCAGCCTCAGCCAGTACCGGTGAGACCGCGAAGCCTCCCGTGGCGACGGGTCGAGCGAGTCCGGCCGGTAGATGACAGCCGTGATGATCCAGATCAGCACCCACGCGATCCAGCAGGCCGCGATCAACGTCGCCCTCGGTTGCACACTACGATCGTAGGACGGACTCAGCGGCCGAACCAGCGGGCGCTGCGGCTGGAGCCGAACTCCTGCTTCTCGGCGACCAGCGCGACCGACGGCTCGCGGAACGTGCCGGTCGGCTTCGGCCCCGACAGGAAGTCGACGTCCACCCGGCCTATGCGTCCCGCTCCGAACTCGATGTAGCAGGACCCGCGCCCGCCGTAGCCGCCGGGCCGCTCGTCGCCGCGGACCGCGGCGATCAGCGTGTCGGCGACAACGCGCGCCGCCCCTTCGGCGAAGACTCCGGCCTTCGGCACCCCGACAGTTGCCACGTCGCCGACCGCATAGACGCCGGGGAACCTCGTCTCCAGCGTCCTCGAGTTCACCGGCACGTAGCCGTCCTCGGTCATTCCGCTTGCGATCACGACCTCGGGAGCCCTGTGGCGGGGAACGCCCAGGAACAGGTCGAACGGCATCTCGGCTCCGTCGTCAAGCACGGCAACGCTGCGGTCGTCGTCGAGTGACGCCACCCGCCGGCTGGGAACGAACTCGATGTCGCGCTCGGCGAAGGCCGCCACCAGCGCCTCCGACGTGTCCGGCGACGGGGGCACCGGCGTGCCGAAGGGGATCACGATCGAGAGCCGGCAGGCATCGCGAATTCCGCGGGTCACCAGGTAGTCGTGCAGCAATAGCGCTGCCTCGCTGGGAGCCGGCGGGCACTTGAACGGCGCCCCGCAGACGCCGATGATGGCGCGCCCACCCGAGAAAGTGGGCAGCAACTGGGCAAGACGCTCCGCTCCGGCGACCGAGTAGAACTCGTTGCCGGCCTCGGCCAGCCCGGGCGTCGCATCCATGTCGTAGTCCGCGCCAAGCGCGACGACCAGCGCGTCCGCCTGGTGGACGCCCGCCTCGGTGGTCACAACCCGCGCCTCGGGGTCGATCGCGATCACCGTCTCCTGCAGGAACCGCACCCCCGGCTTCGCGATCGTCGCGGTACGGCAGCCGCACGGCATCCATCGTTGTCCGCCCGAACAACACGTCCAGCTTCGAGTAGCCGAACACGAACGAGTCGTTCTTGTCGATCAGGACAACGTCGATGTCACCGCCGACGGCATCCGACAACATGGTCGCGAGCTCGAGCCCTCCGAAGCCCGCTCCCAGGATGACGACCCGCTGCATCGGCGGATCCTAGTTGTTTGCTGCGCCGTTTACGTCTGGCGCTGAGCCGCCATCCGCATGGCGACGTCGTACTTTGCCACCCCGGTGCGACTGCCCGGCGTGTCCGACGCCGGCATCGCGTTCAGGGCGGCGTCGGCGCGGCGGTAGTCGTCCTCGGTCTCGAAGAACATGATCGCCATCGACTGCTCGGCATCCGGGTCGTGCAACAGCACCAACTCGGTGGCCGGGATCTCGTCGGGCGGCCCTTCGCCGCTCATCTCTTCCTTCATCTGCTCGATCCGCTGCTTGCTGACCCCGTCAAACGACACAACTCGTGCGAACGCCATGGTCGACCCCCTTGCGATGGTTTGTGGCGAACGTCGCGAGCCTACCACCTGAGCGCGGCGAAGGGAGTAAAATCGACGCCCGTTTGGTCCGCGCGCGTGTAACCGAGAAGGGGGATTCACCGTGTCACACGACTCCGCCAACCACAGTGCATCGATGTTCGCCACACCGGACGAGGCGATCAAGGCGCCGCAGGAGCAGTACCTGTACGTCGCCTGCCTGCACGAGGGCACCGGAGTGGACAAACCGGACTTCCTGGCTGTGGTCGGCACCGAGCCCGACACGCCGGAGTACGGGAAGATCATCTCCGAGCTGCCGATGCCCGGCGTCGGCGACGAGCTGCACCACTACGGCTGGAACCGCTGCAGCTCGGCATGCCACGGGCCCGATCGCACGCACCTGATCGTGCCCGGGTTCCGCTCGTCGCGGATCCACATCGTCGAATGTGGCCGACGATCCCCGCCGGCCAACGATCGAGAAGGTGATCGAGCCCGAGGAGGTGGTGGCCAAGACCGGCTACACGCGCCCGCACACCGTCCACTGCATGCCCGGCGACAAGGTCGTGATCAGCATGCTCGGCAACGCCGACGGCACCGATGGCGGCGGGTTCGCCCAGCTCGACGCACGCACGTTCGAGGTGGTCGGGCGCTGGGAGGCCGACCGCGGCGACCAGCGGATCAACTACGACTTCTGGTACCAGCCGCGGCACAACGTCATGATCTCGCCGCGAGTTCGGGATCCCCGAGACCTACGAGCCCGGCTTCAACCTGGACGACGTGAGGGCCGGCAAGTACGGCCACAACCTGCACTTCTGGGACTGGAGGAGCGCCGCGTCGCGCAGTCGATCGACCTGGGCGACGAGGGCCTGATCCCGCTCGAGGTGCGCTTCCTCCACGACCCGGCCGCCGCGCAGGGCTTCGTCGGCGCGGCGCTCTCGAGCGCGATGTGGCACTGGCACCAGCCGAACGGCAGCTGGAAGGCCGAGAAGGTGATCGAGGTCGAGGGGATCGAGCACGAGGGCTGGCCCTTCCCGGTGCCGGGCCTGATCACCGACCTGGTCGTGTCGATGGACGACCGCTTCCTGTACTTCTCGAACTGGCTGCACGGCGACCTGCGCCAGTACGACATCAGCGATCCGGCCAATCCCAAGCTGGCCGGCCAGCTCTGGCTGGGCGGCGTGCTCGGCAAGCCCAACGACGCCGGGCGCGACGCTGAACGGCGGGCCGCAGATGCTCCAGCTCGCCTCGACGGGCGGCGGCTGTACGTCACCAACACCCTCTACTCGACGTGGGACAACCAGTTCTACCCGGACATGAAGTCGTGGCTGCTGAAGGTGGACTGCCACCCCGAGGGCGGAATGACGGTCGACCCCAACTTCTTCGTCGACTTCCACGATCGCCCGGGCGGGCCCGCCCGCGCCCACGAGGTGCGACTGCAAAACGGAGACTGCACCACCGAGATCTTCCAGTAACTCCCTACGCCGCCGGCGTGCCGCTCTCGAGCCGCTCCTTCAGCCGCGCCTGGTCCTTCGGCACCTGCTTGGCGGCCTGGTTGCGCACCAGCGGTAGCAGCAGCTTGCCCATGCCGTGGCCGTCGAAGTCGAGATCTAGCGTGACCCGGGAGCGAGCGCCGCCGTCGAGCGGCTCGATGGTGGCTCGCCCGATTGCGCGGACGGAGCCGTCCACGCCCCGGAACGCGAACACCTGCGGCGGGTTGTGCTCGGTGACCTCGTAGGTCATCTGCTGCTCGCGGCCACCGATCTTGCGCGTCTCTGTGGATCTGGTGCCGACCCTGGTGGGATCGCCGCCGTCGACCTTCGCGCTCACGACCTGCTCCTGCCACTCGCCGTGCGTGGCGAGGTCGTCGAGATAGGCGAACACGTCCTCCGGGCTCCGCGAGATCTCGATGCTCTCCCTGATGGCCACGCTCTACCTCCTGATGGTGGGCACCCATCATAGGTACTGTCAGCCCGTGCGACTGCTTCCCCGCGAACAGAACCGCCTTCAGGTGTTCGCCGCCGCCGAGCTGGCGCGGCGCCGCAGGGCGCGCGGGCTGCTGCTCTCCCAGGCCGAGGCGGTTGCCCTGATCTGCGACGAGGTGATGGAGGCCGCCCGGGACGGGCTCGACTACGCGGCGGTCGAGCAGCGCGGATACGAGATCCTCTACCCCGCGGACGTGCTCGAGGACGTACCGCGACTGGTCGCGAGGATCGAGCTCGAAGCGCTGTTCGCCGACGGCCATCGGCTGATCGTGCTGCTCGACCCGATCACCAGCGGCGGGCCGCCCTCGCTCGACGCAGCAAACGTCGAGCCGCAGTGGCTGGAGGACGGTAGGCCGCTGCGGCTCGCAAACACGTCCGATGTCCCGATCGCGCTCACCTCGCACTTCCACGTGTTCGAGGCCAACCGGCGACTGCACTTCGATCGCAGCGCGGCCTGGGGCATGCGGCTGGCGGTGGCGGCCGGGGTCAAGGTTGTGATCGAGCCGGGCCAGACCCGCGAGGTGTGGGTGGTGCCGTTCGGCGGCGCGCGCATCGTACGCGGGCACGGCGGCCTGGTGGACGGCCCGCTGGACGCGCCGGGCGCGCTGGAAGCGGCACTGGCGCTGGCGCGAAAGCGGGGCTACGAGGGTGCCTGATCCGGCCGCGATCAGGCTCGGCGACAGCGATCTCTGGGTCGTGCCTGAGAGCGACGACGTCTCCGGTCCCGACGAGATCATCGCCGGCTGGGGCAACACCATGCGCGACGGCCTCGGCGTCCGCGCGGAACGGGGCGGAGTCGAGGTGGCCGCCGTGGGCGGCCTGGTGCTCGACCCGGTGCTGGGCGTACGGGCGACCTCGATCGGCATCAGTGACGGTCGCATCGTGTCCGTCGGCCGAGCCGGGAACCCTGACACGATGGACGGCATCGGCGTCGTGCTCGACACCGGCACGGCCGTCTTTGACGCCCGCGGGCTGGTGGTGACACCGGGCGGCATCGACTGCCACGTGCACCTGCTCTCACCGCAGGTCTGCCACGCGGCGCTGGCGGCAGGGCTGACCACGCTCGTCACCCAGGACTTCGGCCCAGTCTGGAATCTGGGCACAAACCCGCCGGAGGCGGAGGCGATGATGTGGGCGGCCTTCGACGCGATTCCGATCAACGTGGCCATGCTGGTGCGGGCCTCGTCTGCCCGGCCCGGGCCGGTGGAGCATGCCCTCGCCCGCGGCGGGGCCGGCCTCAAGATCCACGAGGACGTCGGCGCCGGGCCGGAGCAGATCCGCTGCGCGCTCGACATCGCCGATCGTCACGACGTGCAGCTGGCGATCCACACCGACGGGCTCAACGAGGCGCTCTCGCTGGAGGACACCTACGCCGCCTTCGCCGGTCGCACGGTGCACGCCTACCACATCGAAGGGGTGGGCGGCGGCCACGCACCGAACCTGCTGGAGCTGGCCGGTCGCGAGCGCGTGCTGACGTCGTCCACCACCCCCACCGTGCCGTTCGGCGCCGGCGCCGAGGCCGAGCACCTGGCGATGGTGGCGGCGGTGCACGTGCTGGAGCCGGGCTCGCGGGCCGGGGACGCGGAGATCCTGCGGCACCGCGTGCGCGAGTGGACGATGTCGGCAGAGTCGGTGCTGCACGACCTGGGCGTGATCCACATGCTCAGCTCCGACTCACAGGGGATGGGCCGGATCGGCGAGGTGGTGAGACGGGCGTTTCAGTGCGCCGACGCCATGAAGGCACAGGCCGGCGCGGAGCCCGGCCCGGCCGACAACGAGCGGGTGCTGCGCTACCTGGCCAAGGTCACGATCAACCCGGCGATCGCGCACGGGCTGGCGGCCGACGTCGGGTCGCTGGAGGTGGGCAAGCTGGCCGACATCGTGCTGTGGGCGCCCGAGCTGTTCGGGGTGCGGCCGGAGCTGATCCTGAAGGCGGGGATGCCGGCCTGGGGATCGTCCGGTGACGGCGACGGCTCGACGATGCTGGTGGAGCCGGTGACGGTAGGGCCGCAGTTCGCCGCAACGGGATCGGCACCGGCGCAGACGTCGCTGGCGTTCCTGGCCGGGGCCTCGCTGGAGGCGGAGCTGCCGACGCAACGCCGGCGGGCGCGAGTGCACGGCTGCCGCGATCTGACCGCCGCAGACATGGTGCGAAACACCCGCACCGGCACCGTGACCGTGGACGCCACCGCGCGCGAGGTGCGCCTGGACGGCGAGCGGATGCGGGCGCGGCCGGTGGACCGTCTGGCCTTCTCCGGCTCCTACCTGCTGGGCTGATCCGCGCACCGGAGTACCGTTTCCGCATGGCTGCAACGCAGAGCCTGCCGATCATGCACCTCTCGCTGATCACCGGCGGCGTGCTGCGCGATGGCGCCGGCGGCCAGCTGGGCCGTGTCGACGACGTGGTCGTGCGGCTGGGCGCCGACTATCCGGTGGTCAGCGGCGTGCTGGCGACGGTGGCCGGCCGCCGCGTGTTCGTCCCCGCGGAGGTGGTCCGCGAGATCGGGCACGGATACGTGGAACTGAGCGAGGTCAGGCTCGACCTGCGGCCCTTCGAGCGGCGCCGCGAGGAGGTGCTGCTCAAGCAGGACGTGCTCGACCGGCAGCTGATCAACGTCGAGGGCGCGCGCCTGGTGCGGACGAACGAGATCGAGCTGGCGCGCGTGGACGGATGGTATCGCGTTGTCGGTGTGGACACCGGGCTGCGCGGGCTGACGCGACGGGTGCTGCCGCGGCGGCTGGCTCCGCGTGTGCAGCTGGGGCGGTTCCTGGACTGGGCCAGCGTCGAGCCGTTCACCGGTCACGTCCCCACCGTGCGGCTGCGGGTGCCGCACCCGAAGCTGGCGCGGCTGCACCCGGCCCAGCTCGCCGACCTGGTGGAGGCGGCATCGCACCGCGAGGGCGAGGAGATCATGTCGGCGCTGGCCGACGAGGAGCTGGAGGCCGACGTGTTCGAGGAGCTCGACGCCCAGCACCAGCGCGAGTTCATCGAGGAGCGCACCGATGCGGAGGTGGCGGGCGTGCTGGCGCGGATGGAGTCCGACGACGCCGTGGACATGCTCGGCGAGCTGGACGAGGAGCGGCGCCGGCGGATCCTGGAGCTGCTGCCGCCGTGCAGGCCCGGCGGGTGCGCGCGCTGGCCGGGTACGACCCGGCGACGGCCGGCGGGCTGATGAGCCCTGACTTCATCTGCCTCTACGCGACGGCGACTAAGCGGGAGGCGGTCGGGCGGATCAGGCGCGACCAGGTGAAGCCCAACTCGCTCACCTCGATCTTCACGATGAACCTGGACCGCCGCCTGCAGGGCGAGATCAGGCTGGCCGACCTGATCCGCGCCAGGACGATGACGTTCTGGCAGACCTGGCCACCCTCAAGCCGCGCGTTGTCACTCCCGACACCGAGGTCGAGGAGATTGCGCGACTGATGACCGACTACGACCTCACCATCGTGGCCGTGACCGGGGCCAAGGGCGAGCTGATAGGCGTTGTCACAGTGGACGACGTGCTTGAGCTGGTGCTGCCGCGCGGCTGGCGGCGAAGGTTCGACCTGTTCGGCGCCGAATAGGTACGCTCAGCCCATGACAGCGACGCAGATCCCGGTGCCCGTGGATGGCGGGCCGAGTATCCGCCGCCAAGGCGCTTCCCGGCCGGCTGATCGCCGGCGGCGCCCGCCTGCGCCCGCGCCGCTGGCGTAGCCGCCGTCGCAACCGCGTCCTGGCCGCTCTTGCGTTCCTGGGGCCGGGCCTGATCGCTGCCAACGCGGGCAACGACGCGGGTGGCATCGCCACCTACTCGGCCGTCGGCGCCACCTACGGCTACGACCTGCTGTGGATGATGGTGGTGATCACGATCTCGCTGATCGTGGTGCAGGAGATGGCGGCGCGGATGGGCGCGGTCACCGGCAAGGGGCTGGCCGAGCTGATCAGGGAGGAGTACGGGGTGCGCTGGTCGCTGTTCGCAACCGTCTCGGTGCTGGTCGCGAACGTCGGCATCTGCATCTCGGAGTTCGTCGGCATCGGCGCCGCCCTGGGCCTGGCCGGCGTGCCCGTGCAGGTGTCGGTGCCGATCGCCGCGGCCGCCGTCTGGCTGCTCCTGATGCGCGGCTCCTATCGCGTGGCGGAGCGGGTGTTCGTGCTGATGACGATCCCGTTCTTCGCCTACCCGATCGCCGCCGTGCTGGCGCGGCCCGAGTGGGGCCACGTCGGCAAGGCGATCATCGCCCCCAGCCTGCACGCGTCGCACGCGTACCTGTTCCTGTTCATCGCGACCGCCGGCACAACCATCACGCCCTTCATGCAGCTCTACGTGCAGTCGGCCGTGGTCGAACGCGGGGTATCGACCAGCGAGCTCAAGGCCGAGCGCTCCGAGGTCGTGACCGGGTCGATCTTCGCGAACGTGATCGCGCTCTCGATCATCATCGCCACCGGCGCCACGCTCTACGTGCACGGCGAGCACCACATCTCGACCGCCGCGCAGGCCGCCAAGGCCCTGGAGCCGTTCGCGGGCCGCTACGCGGAGGTGCTGTTCGGGATCGGGCTGCTGGGAGCCAGCCTGCTGGCCGCGGCGATCCTGCCCACGACCGCGGCCTACGTGATCTCGGAGACGTTCGGCTTCGAGAAGGGCATCAGCCGCAACCCGAAGGAGGCACCGGTGTTCGTCGCCACCATCACCTTGCTGATCGCGATCGGCGCGATCGTGGCGATCATCCCCGGGCTGCCGGTGATCTCGCTGCTGATCGGGGTGCAGGTCGTGAACGGCGCGTTGCTGCCGATCCTGCTTATCTTCATCTGGAGGCTGGCCGCCAGCCGGGAGCTGATGGGCGAGTACCGAAACGGCC